>NZ_CP058273.1:7046438-7399598 GCF_024760485.1 Streptomyces thermocarboxydus | reverse complement strand
CAGGAATTCGCTCCGCGAATTCCTCAAGGCGGCAGCTGAATGGGGCGGGTTGGCTAGAAACGAACGTAAGGGAAACATACACCCCCTCAGAAAATCCAACACCGATACAGGATTCAGATTCCTCGGAACCCTCCAACTGGTAAGCCGAACTGACCTCCCCTCAATTCCCCTACCAAAGCCCAGAACACCCCCGCCGCAAAATACACGACAACCCATAACCACAGCCCCCAGAGTACGGAGACCCCCCAACTCCAAACCCCGCCAACAACCCCACCCACCATCCCCCAAGGGCCTGCCAGCCTCCAGCCAAGCGCGGCGGCGGAGCCGACGCGCAACAGCCACGAGGCTGCTCCCGATCCCCGACGCCGACGCTCGACCACACCCGCCCCCCATTCCTCACTCTCCTTCAACCGGTACCGGAAAAGTGGCAGCAGAGGGGATGTCAGCAGGCTGACCACGCGCCTGCAGAGCAGTTGACCTGGGATGACGAAGAAGCCGGCCATCAGGCCGCGCAACCTCCGGCGCAACACCTGACGCAACATTAGGCGCAACGCTGTACGCGACACGGGGTGCAACAGGTCTTCCCATCAAGCGCCACATCCACTATTATTTGAAGTCCTGGGGGAGGCGACCCCCGGGAACCGCAGAAGTCCAACAAAGGGGAAGGCATGGAGATCCAGATCTCTGACGGAATCGTCCGCCGAGTGCACGGCGGTAAGGATGCACCCATGACCGGCCTTGCAATTCAGGCCCGTACGGTCGCGAACTTCCTGCCCTTGCTCGTTCAGCGGGTGGGCGCGAACATCGTGCACAACTCCGACGCGAATTACACCGGAATTCGGTTCGACACCAAGGTTGGCCCAGTGGTGCTGGAAATACCGACGGGTGACCGTCCTTACCGGCTCGTTCACGAACTCCCGGAGCCGGACGACAACGGGCGCACCGAAGTGGAAATGCGGCGATTCCCCCAGATCTACAAGCCGCAGGGCATCGCGCACATCACGGCCGAGTTCCTCCGGTCGCGCGGATTCCTGAAGTAGTCCGCCTGGGGGCGTCCCGTCCGGGACGCCCCCTTTTCATCCGGCAGCAGCACGAGGGGAAGGGACGTCATGGAGAGCACGCGGATCGCGGAGCATGCCGAGGAGGCCGGAGCGCCGCTCACGGTGGCGGAGCAGGAGCAGGCCGCTTATGCGCTGCGGGGGCTGGCGCGCCGTGCGGGTGACCCGGAGGCGCAGCGGGTGCCGCAGGAGCAGTTGGAGATGGTCCGGCCGTTCTTCGAGCTGGGTTGGGCAATGGGTGTGCGCAGCGGGCACACGGGTCCGGCCCTGGCGGATGTGCCGGTCGACCGCGTCACAGTGGCGCGCGCGTTCGTCTTGCTGAGGGTCGCGCGAATGGCCGACCCGATGGTTGTCGCCGTCGCCCGGAGTTTGGACCCGCAGCACGCCGGGCCGGTGCTGTGGCAGAAGGTCGACTATCACGGCAGCGTGACGCAGCGTCACGGTACCTTTTGGGTGAGCGCGATTCACGCCCACGCGCACCCGTTGGGCGAGGCCCCGGAGCTGCGCTACGACCTGTGTGAGATGCACGGTGTCACACCGGTGCCGAAGGTCACGAACGTGCGCAGGACGAGTCTGACGCCGTTGCCTGAGTACCGCATGGGCTGAGTGTGCTGGTCAGGGGTGGGTTCACCCACTCCCGAAACACACTATTATTGAAGTTGTTCGGGGGGCGGTGGCCCCGCCCCCCGAACCGCAGAAGCCAACACGAAGGGGAGAACACCGCATGACTCAGCAGTTCGCCGAACGCGCCACGAACGTTGCCCCTACCGGTGCCCGAAACGCTGAACTCGCCGACCTGGTCCGCATCCTGGAGGACCAGAACCGGCGCAAGCTGGACGTGATCACCCCCGCGTCCGCGCTGCGGTTCCGTGAGGGCAACGTGCACGTCGAGGGAGTCGAGTCCCTGATCACCGAGGACGGTGTCACGGACGTCGACGGCATCTACCGGCCCACCGCCGTTGCCGACGAGGGGATCGCGGAGAAGCTCCGTATTCCGCTCGCCTACCTGCGCCGCATACGCGCCGAAAACGTCCCGCTGCTGGACGAGAACGTGAACGCGTGGCTGCGTGAGGAGCCGCAGCGCCGTTTCATGCTCCGCGCGTTCCGGGGCGAGAACGGCCCCGGCATGCCGCCAGCCGAGGGCGTGGCCCGCGCGCTGCTGTCCGACAGCTACAAGCTGATGGACAACTTCGACATGCTGCTCGCCGCCCTTGACGGGGTGAAGCAGTCCGGCCACCCCACCCGCGTGACGGGGTGCGACCTGACCGACCGGCGCATGTACGTGCGCGTCGAGTCCGAGGCCGTCGCCATCCAGGCCCCCGACCTGCTGCGCGGCTACCGCTCCCCGTTCGACGGCCGCAGCGGTGACGAACTGCCCGTGATCTCCGCCGGGTTCGTCATCAGCAACAGCGAAGTCGGTTCGGGGGCGTACACCATCACCCCGCGCGCTGTCATCCAGGTCTGCCGCAACGGCCTGACCGAGACCAAGGACGTCATGCGCGCCGTGCACCTCGGAGGCAAGCACGATGAGGGCGTTGTGTCCTGGTCCGGGCAGACCCAGCGCAAGACGCTGGAGCTGATCACGTCTAAGACCGCCGACGCAGTGCGTACGTTCCTGTCGCGTGAGTACGTCGAGGCCAAGGTGCGCCAGGTGGAGGCCGCCGCCGGTAAGGCGCTGGCCGAGCCGACGAAGACGATCGAACACGTCGCCAAGTCGCTCAGCATCGGCACCGAGGCCAAGGACATGATCCTTTCTCACTTCATCCGGGGCAGTCAGATGACGGCCGGGGGCGTGATGAACGCCGTCACCTCCACCGCGCAGACCCTCACCGACGCCGACCAGGCCGCCGCCCTCGAAGCGCTCGCGCTCCCGGCCCTCACGGCCGCCGCCGCGCACGGCTAACCCCACGACCCCCGCGCGGGCCGGGGATCTTCTCGCCCTCCCCTCCCCCGGCCCGCGCGGGCCCCACACCACCACAGCGCGCGGCGCGCCCGCCCGTGCGCGGCTGCGCAGCAGCCGCACGCCACCGGTCCCGCAGCGCAGCGTAGGGGACACCACCCCGGCGGCGCGCGGCGCCGCCGGCCCCTGGCTCCGGGCGCAGCCCGGAGCACCCCGCTGCGGGGGGAACTAGAGAGGAAGCCACCGTTCATGGCCAGGAGTTTCTTCGAACAGCCGAGGGAGCAGCCGCACACGCCCTACACCGTGGCGCGCGCCGCCCTTGAGTTCCTGGGAGACCAGTGGACCGCGCTGCCCGGCCCGTGGGGGACCACCGGGCACCTGCGCAGCCCCGACCGCATCCCGTTCACCGTCGGTGTGTGCGAGGCCGGACGCCTCTACCTGCGCAACGACTCCGCAGGAGACAGCACCCACCTGCCCTACGACTCCAGCGCCGACCTCGCGGGCATCGGCCGGGCCATCGCCGAAGCCATCGGCGGTCTGTACTGACCGGCCCCGCAAAGAAGCCCGCAGCACGTCGGCCACCGATCTGTGAGGAGCCGCATCATGCCCGCACGCCCGGAACTCATGCGCCCTGCCGATGACGCCATCGCGGCCGCCATGAGCCGCGCCCTGACCGCGCTCGCCCTGGTCATCCTGGCGCTCGGGGACGGAGAGCACACGCTGAACCTGGTGGCCGAGCGCACCGACGACACGTTCGTCCGGGGACAGGCCGACCTCTCCACCGGCACCGATCCGGTGCGCCTGACCGTGCTGAACGAGGACGCCTACGCGGCGCTGCGCACGCTGCTGGTGTTCGCGCTGGAAGGCAGCACCGTACGCGGCGCCGTCCTGGTTGCCACCACGGCCGCCGAGCCCCGCCCCCGCGCGTGCGGCTGGACCGTGCGCAGCGGGTGGCTGCACCCCATGGACACGGCCAAGCTCCAGCAGGCCGTCATCCCGTGCCCCGGCGTTCCCGCCGTACGGCGGGAGGTCTACGACGCGCCGGTCCTGCCCCAGATCACCGACACCGACGAGGAGGGCCCCCGTGGCTGACACGCCCGCCGTCACCGCCAACGGCTACTGCACCAACACCATCCCGGTCCCCGGCACCATCCGCACCGTCAACGCCAAGAGCACCGGACCGAAGTTCTTCCACCTGCACGGCCGCCGCTACGGCGAATGCCCGTGCGGCAAGGAAGTGTCCCTGACCGAGCGGGACAACCTGCGCCGCCACAAGCCGCCGCAGGAGTAACCCATAGACGCCGTCCGCCGCCCCCGTCCCCCCCGGGGCGGCGGACGGCCCGCCCCGGCCAGAGCGCCACTGGCCGAAGACCTGCCGCCCCGCCGCCCGCGCCCTCCCCTTCGGCGAGCGCGGGGCGGCAGGCCCCCGCTCACCGAATCGAACCGCCGAGGAGCCGCAGCCCATGACCAGCGAGAGCCTGACCGTCGACACGCCCGCCGGGCACCGTGCGCGCCACCGCCGGCCCCCGTCAGGACGACGCCGTCGTCTTCGAGCTGGGCGGGGCGATGCGCGGCAGCGTGCACGTCACCGGCACCCACCACCCCCACCGCTGGGACCAGTTCACCGCGGTACGCGCCTGCCTCGGCCCCGTCAACGCCTACCAGACCGCCGCCCCCGACGACGCCCTACCGCGGCTCACCCGCAGCCGCACCCGCTACCACGGCAGCCTGACCCTCTACCCCGACGACTACGCCGACCGCCCCCAGGTCAGCGTGTACCCGATGACGTCCGCCGACGGACACGAGCCGCCCGAGAAAGCGGCAGCGACGCTCACCGCCGTCCTGCGCGCCTGCGCCGCCCATGTCGCACAGCGCGACGACCTGCCCGTGATCCTGGACGTCTCCCGGCAGCGGGACACTGCCGCCCTGCTGCGCTTCCTCACCTGGTCGGCCGCCCACCACCAGGCCGAAGCCGCCCGCTTGGAGCGGGAGGCACGCGCAGCCCACCCCGCGCGGCGCGCCGCCGTGGCCGCCTGGTGGACCGTCGCCCGCTGGTTCCTCGCTTCCCCGTACCCGGTCCTGATGCTGATGCTGGCCGACCTCCCCTACTCGGTACTCCCCAACTCGCTGGCCCGCACCGTCGACGTGAAGCAGTGGTGGGCCCCGTACTGCCTCACCGCGGCCGCCGGAGAGCACGAGCACGCCCGCCGCGCCCAGGCCGAAGCCGACTCCCTGCGTGCCCAGCAGCGCTCACGGCGCCCGGCCCGCCGCCCGCAACCGTCCGCGCACGCTGCCCCGCACGCGGCGCGCCTGGAACTGGAGATGTCGTGACGATGCGCTGGTTGATGACCCTTGGAGAGCGCACCCGCCCCAAGACGCCCACTTACGCCGAGTGCCCGGGCCCGAACGAGGCCCGCGCCGTCGCCCTGGTCGACGACTGCGGCCAGCTCTTCCCCGTCCTGCTGGCGTGGCGGCGGGCCCTCGGCCGCGAAGTGACCGGCTGGGCCGAGCAGGTCGAGGCGGACGACGTCGAGAACCTCCCCCAGGACGTGACCGACGACTGGGGCCCGGTCTGCGGCTGGACACGATGCCGGGCGGGTACGTGAAGGTCTCGGACTACCGCGACCACCAGCCGCCCGACGCGGTCACCGCCGGTCCCCGCATGCTCATGCGCTGATCTCGGCCTCAAAAGCCGCAGGTCAGAGGCGGGTTCACGCCACCCTAGATCAAACTATTATAAATGTTGCGGGAGGAAATTCCCCCCCACCCACCGCCCCCTCCCGCACCCAAGCGCCGACCGAAAGGGCCGCGATACCCGAGGAGTTCACATTCCCCCGGACACCAGGTCCTCGACCGCCAGGACCCGAGCACCAGTTACGGCGTCGTCTGGCACGACCCGGAAGTGTGCCAGTGGGTCGCCGAGTATCCGGGCAACCGCCCGGGCAGCGGCGGCGGGATCCCCGAATTCGCCAGCCGGAAATGGGCCGCGCGCTTCCTGTACCGCTACCGCAAGCCCCAGCCGTCCGGCCGCACCTGACCCGCCGCCCGCCCGCCTCACACCGCCGCCAGTCACAGAAGGGACCGCGCATTGGCCACCTTCGGTCACATCACCCGCGAGCGCTGCGCCCAGCTGGGCCGCGCCCTCACGGCCGCCGGCCTTTCCTGGATGGACAACGGCCGCCAGGACAAGCCCGAGTTCCTGACCTACACCGCCACCGACGCGCACGGCCGCGAGTGGAGCATCAGCCCGGCCCGGCCCGGCCCGCAAGTATCTGACAGGCCCAGTGCACCGAGCCAATGCACCGGTCTCCGGTCCTGTCCGCCCGGGCGGTCGTCAACCACATCCGGGCGTTCCCCGCGTGACCGGCCCGCTGCGGGCCGTGGCGCCCCGAAGACTTCGACGACTGGTGCGAGACGTGCGGCGCAGCACCGGGCCAGTTTTGTAAGCCGACGTGCGACACCGGCTACACCGCCGAGGACTTCCTCCGAGACGCCGAGCCCCGCGACCAGGACGCGCCCGCGCCGCCCGAGCCGGGCGCCCACCACCCTCCCGAAGGAGTGAAGACGCCGCCACGCCGCGCGCCGGACCGCCTTGGCTCAGCCCAGCGCGTCCATCAGGGAGGTGACATAGGCATCCAGCCGCTCCTCCACGGCTCGTGTCGTCAGCTCGGTCCGTCCTGCCTCCCGCCACGGCTGCGCCACCGACTGCACTTCCTCCGAGAACGCCAGTGGCTCCCGCACCTGCCAATACAGCCGCTCGTCCGCGGCCGCGGCCAGCCTCCCGCCGGCCTCCTGGTACGCCTCGGTGAAGCGCAGGCCCCACGCCGGGCCATGCAGCAGCGCGAGATTGGTGGAACAGTGCGCCACGTCGGGGTCCGCCGGGCCCCAGGAGGCCGCCGCCCAGTCGACGACGCCGGTGATCCGGGCACCGACGGCGCCAGCCGGGTCCTCGGGCGGCAGGTCAAACAGCACGTTGGTGGGCTGGAAGTCCCGGTGTAGGAACCGCCCTTCGTAGCGTGGCGCGGGCTTGCGAATCACGTCGATGGCGGCGGCCCAGACTGCGGCGGCGGCGCCCTCGGGGGGCACGACCGTGTCGGCGGTCGTCAGCGCCACGTACTCCCGGGGCCGGTCGGCCGGCCGCACCGCGTGGACCGCCACGAGTTGACGGGCCAGCAGGGGGAGGCGCGTCTCCAGCCCCTCGTCGTCGAGGACCGTCCGGCCCGGCAGGTGGGTCATGAGGAGCGAGGGGTACTCGCAGTGCGCGGCGGTTGGGTCGACGGCGACGAGTCCGGGAGCCGGCACGCCGGTGCCGGTGAGCGTGGTCAGGGCGTCGGTCTCCCTGTGCAGGAGGTCCTCGGCCGGCCCCTGCCGGGTCGGGCCGACGAAGGAGCGCAGCACCAGGTGCCGGATGCCTCCGTCCCGCGTGCCGATGGTCAGCCTCCGCATGTCGGCGGTGGCGCCGCCGTGCAGCGCCTCGACTCCGACGATCCGCTCGGCGGCCTCCAGGTGCCGGTGCACCCAGGCCAGTGTCAACGGTCGCACATCGCTGGCTTATCATGATTGGTCACCGTGCCACCTCATCATCCGGACGGCGGCACACGCGAACCCTTGCGGGCCTGTCCGCGAGTCAGCGTGCAGGTGGCGGGTGGGGAAGTTGGGCGAGCAGGTCTGGCCGCACCCATAGCGAGGGATGGGGAATTTCAAAGAGCCCCTATCACTATCGCTAAGTCCCACGACGGTCACTCACTGTCCGTATCTCCGCCTGGAGACCATTCGGCAGAATCGAGTATTGCGCTCCGCCAGCAGGCGGCGTTCCGTACGTGCAGGCCAACAATGCGCGTGTCGTCGACGAGTGGCTGCCCGTCAAGGACTGGTCGACCGATGCGGTCAAGGAATGGCACACCGACGCGCCGGTGCCATACTGCTGGACGTACGATTCGGGCACCCGGTGCGGGCGACTGGGGCGGAACCTCCCGCCGCTCGTGTCGCTGTGCGTCTTCGCCTCCCGCCGCGACGTGCTGCTCTCCATCGGCCGACGGCCGCGGCTGGCCGACCTGTACGCCGAGGTCGAACAGGTCCGAGGCGACAGCTTCCGCGCTGACTGGCGCATCACCGATCTGGTCCGGCACGCCGCGGCCTGCGGAGCACCCGACCCCGGCGTGGTCTGCTCCGACGACGGCCCGGAGTTCACCGCCCTCGAGGAGCAGGTGCCCGCCTCACGGCGGTGTCCGACCTCATGGACGAGCGGCTGACCCTGGCCGCGCTCGCCGTCGCGGTGAACACCGCCCTCCGCGTCCCCGACGCCGACGGCGGACCGGTCGACCTGGCCGACGTCCTCCGCGTCCCCGCCGCCGTCGAGCCCTGGCGGCCGCCCGTCGACCTCTACCCGACCCCGGCCGCCGCCCTGCTGCAGCGGGCCCGGGCGCGGCTGGAGCGGGACGGCTGGTGCCAGGGCGCCACGGTCGACCAGGACGGCGCCCGCTGCCTGTACGGGGCGCTGCGCGCGGAGGCCGCCGACGCCGCCGAGCTGCACGACGCGCTCGCCGTCCTGCTGGACGCCATCCGCCGGCACTTCCCCGACGAGGAGACCTTGCCCGGCTTCAAGGACACCCACGGGCCCCGCGCCGTCTTCCGCGTGCTGGACCAGGCCGCGGACCTCGCGCACGCCCGCAACCTCTGACCACCGAAGGAGCACCACCAGCATGACCCTGCACCGCGCCGTCTGCTGCGACGTCGACGCCTGCCTCGCCCTCTACGTGGCCGCGCCCCGGCTCGGGCCGGACGCCGCCCGGTACGCCGCCCAACGGGCCGGATGGGAGGTCCGCGCCGGCGGTCTCTCCACCCGGTGCCCCTGCTGCGCCCGGGGCGGCCTGCCCGTCCTGGAGCGCGGGGACTGCCCGGTGTGCGGAGGGAGCACCTTCACCACCGCCGACGGAGACCGCTGCCACCACTGCGGGCACGTCCTCCCCGCCCCGCCCAACTGGGGCGAGGACACCAACCAGGACCAGGACGACGAGGCTGCGGTGCCCACCGGCACCGACTGACCTCCCGACGCGCACCGGGCCCGAGGTCTGAGGAACATCGGTGTCAGATCGTGCGCTACGCCTCCGTCGCCGCTGGTGGGCGACTGGCGGTGGCCCGGCGGCGGGACCGGTCTGAAGTCGTCCCGCAGATAATGGCCCGTTACCTGCGGCACCGGTCACGGTGGGCTGCCACGACACCCGGCCTGCCCTGTGTGGCCCCCGGTGGCGCGTGCGGACAGGTTCCGACGGTCCCGGACACGTCGTTGCCCGTGCTCCCGATTTGGGCGGGCATCTGTCTCAGCTGGGCGGTTGATCCGCTCGATCCGCTACCGGACGACGAGACACGGAGCGCCTTGCTGCCTCCATGAAGGCAGTGTGAAGAGTCGCGAGCTGTTCGCGAGCCCTCTCCTCTCTAGCTCTGGCCTCGGCCACAGCCGCACCGCCCCTGTTGCTGAGAAATGCATCAAACCATTCGTCGATGCATTCGATATGGTCCTCCACCTGCATCTGGAGCTGAAGTGCATCTTCCCTGATGTCTTCTGTCGCTACCAAGCGGACCTGATAGCAGGTATTCCTGAAGTCCGTGATGCATTGCCTCAATTGCCCACCCACCTCGGCGGACTCTGCAGACTCGTCCTCAAGCGCTCTATGCAGCGCCGATGCTTGAATGGCGTACCTGTGATACGCAGCGAGGAGAGCTGTGCACGTCTCTAGACGTCGTTCTCGCAACCAGTGCTCATGCTCAGCAATCGATTGGTCGTGCACCTGCCTGACAGTCGCCTGTGCCGCTGTCTCTGCTCCCAGTCGCGTTCCTCTGGCAGCCGCGAACCCTCCAATGGCAGCGCCTCCGATTGCTCCCACAAGCCCCACGCCAGCAGCTACGAGTGCGACAACTCCCTCATCCATGAGAGCAGAATGCAGACTTTCCCAACCGGAGCCAACGGCCTCGCCGCAGATAACGGGACCGCTCCGCGCAAGCCCGGCCGGGTGCCGTCGCAGCCCACCGTGACCGGTGCCGCAGGTAACGGGCCATTATCTGCGGAACGACTTCACAGGGGGTCCGGCCGCCGACGGCCCGTCAGCCGCCCACCAGGGCCGACGAAGGCTTTCGTTCCGATGTTCCTCAACCCCCGGCCCCTGGCCGCCCCTCCGACGAGGGGCGCAGCCGGGGGCCTTTCTGCGTTCCCCGGAGTCCGCACCGGTATGGCACACTGCCCCGCTGCTCCGGTCCGTTGCCATGCGTGACGGCCCGTTGCGATCCGTTGCCGTTGACCGAAGGAGGCCGCCATGGGCGAGCCCGACGAGGGCCCCGAGTGGCTGCCCCGGGCGCAGTTCGCCGCCGCCGTCCAGGTGCACCCGGGCACCGTCTCCCGCTGGATCCGAGACGACCCGGACATGCGCGTGAAGCGGCTGGGCCCCACGGGGCACCGCGTCCGCATCCACCGCTCCGAGATCGCCCGCCGCAGCTGTGGGCACGTCCCGACCGAGGACACCCCGGCGGCCGTCTGACCGCCACCGTGCGCGCCTGCGTGGTTATGGGCCCGGGCGCGCTGCACCACCCGGAGGCCGGCCGCGCCGCTGCCTCCTGACGCCGATGGTTTTGGGCCTGGCGACACCCGCGACCACGGAGGCGCCCGTGCCTGCCGTCGACCTCGTCACCCGACCGTCCGCCGGGCCCCTGGCGGCCGCCTACCTCGGGCTGCTCGCCCGGGAGTGGGAGCCCGCCATGCCGGCGGTGCTGCTCCGCTCCCGGTTCCTCGGGCTGCTCTACGTCCTCCACGACCGCGCCGACCAACTCGGGCACGTCCGCCCGCGCCACGGTGCCGACGTCGTCCAGGACCTCACCCGGGGCGCCTGCCTGAGCACGGAGGACACGGTGCGGTACCTCGCCGCCGCCGTCGCGGCCGGGGTCGCCGTACGCCACGGCACGGACGCCTACGCGCTCCGCCCGGCCGCCGTCCCCGACTGGTCGGCGGCCGTCGACCACCTCACTGCCCCACGAGAGAGGACCACCGCCCCGTGAAGGCATCCCGTCCCACCGCCGCCGACAGCATCGTCGGCATCCGCCGCCCCGAGGACACCCGGTGCTGGCTGTGCGGTGTCCCCGGCCGCCCCGAGCGGACGCTGCGCTCCGACGTCCATGTGTCCGGGCACCTCTGCCTGAGCTGCTGGACGCTCCAGCCGCGCGGCCGCTCCTCCTGGTCCCGCGCCTCCTCCGCCCTGTACGCCGCCCTGCGGCTCCCGCGCGAGTGGCACACCACCGGCTACCGCTCCGGATGGCTGGAGGCCGCGGCCGCCGAACTCCAGGACCAGGCGGACGCATTCGAGCGGTCCCGCATCCCTCCCTCCCACCGCCAGGCCACCCGGTAAGCGCCGGCACCCGTGGGCGGGCACCTCGCTACGCCCGTCCACGGGTGCCGGCGCTTACCGGGCCCCTTCCGACCCCGCTACGCCCGTACACCGGCCCCGTCACGGCCCACCCACCCCCGGCCCCGACCAGGCACTCCCGTCCCCTGAGCGTTCGCTCACTGGGTGACAAGAGGGTGAAACCGGGGCCCGTCGACCGCCGCAGGAGGAGCGCATGGCGTCCGCCGCACAGCTCGCCGCCCGTCCCGCCGTCCCCCGTCTCCCGTCTCCCGGACGGCGCCTATGCCGTCCCCGACCCGCAGGACCCCGCCGTGACGACCCTGTGGCGCGTCGCGTACGGGGAGCTGCACCCGTGGCCGCCCCGCCGTCGCTGGGCGCCCCGTCCTCCGAAGCAGGACCCGGGCCTGACGGCCGAGGAGCGCCGGGCCCGCCGTGAGCGCTGGTACGCGGAGGTCTACTGGCCGTGGAAGCTCGCCGTCGTGGAGGAGATCCGCCGCGCACCGCAGGCCGCGGCCGCTCTCTTCGAGCGCCTGGTCCCCGAGCGCGAACGGCCGGACGCCTGGCTCTCCGCGCTCCTGGAGGGACGCCCCACGCGGGAGGAGCTGGACCAGGTGGAGCGGCAGATCGAGGACGAGCACCCGGACCGCCTCCGCGCGGTCGCCGCCCTCGCGGCCGCCGGCCTCCCCTACCGGCACATCGCCCGGGCCCTGCGCGTCTCCCCGTGGACCGCGTGGCAGTGGGCACGGCGCGGCGCGGAGCTGTGGCAGGAGGAGGGCGGCCCGGAGGCCCTGACGGCTGCTCTCGCCGCCCTGCCGCCCCTGGACGACCTGAAGACCCGGACGGCGGCCCCGGCGAAGGCCAGGGCGCAGCGGGAGCCGTCCGAGGTGCGGCCGCTCCCGGAGGAAACCGACGCCGCGTTCACCGCGTGGGCAGAGGCCCGGTTCGGTATCGACCCGGAGGACCTGGCGGAGCTGATGGAGGCCGCCGACACGGCCGAGCTGGTCGACCTCACCGCCGACGCCGACCAGCTCGCCGCGCTCCTGGCCGACCTCCCCGACGAGGACGCCGACGCCTGACGTGCCGCGCCACAACACCCGCCACGGCGGCCGCCAGGACGACGCCCTCCGTGCCGCGCCCCGGAGGGCTACAGGGGACTACAGGACGCTCCGGGAGGGCTACGGCGAAGCGGGCAACCGACGAGCGGGACGGGGGCGCCGGCCGCGCCGCACTCCGCCCTCCCCGCCCGTGCCCGGGCGCGGTTACTGGGCCCAGTAACCCACAACTCGCTGCCCCCGGTTACTGCCGCCAGGACCGGGGCCAGCGAGGGGTGTACTGATGTCCTGTCCAAGCGAACCCTGCGAAGTCCGAGTCAAGGTTGCGAGTGACGTTGTGGCGTCCGCGGGAACCGTGCGAGCAGCTGGCGGAACGCGTGTGCAAGCCGCTCGCTCAGCGTGCCCCCTCGTGGGTTCCACGGGTCCACCTGAACCCTGTACGGCCGTCTGGCAGGCAAGGAGTCGCCGGATCCGTCGTACCCCCGCCGTCGCAGGGCTGAGCTGCATGAGGCGACCGAACCGCCCGTCTCGGGTCGATGGGGACCGGGCTGCTGCCGCGATGGGGTGACGGCATCCCTTCCGGGAGTCTCCCGCGTCTTGTCGGATGCTCTGCACGGACCTGCAAGATCTGTCACGGGCAGCTCGGGCGTACCTCGGCTGGTTACGCCCTGAGTTATGCGCTGGGTCGCATCCTGGGTCCCGCCCGGCGTCGCGTTCTGGGTCGCACAGGACTGATCTCCGGCCGCGTCCGGTTCGGTGTCGTGACCTGGTGGACAAGAGGGCGATCGGCTGCCGTTTCGCGCGCCGACTTCTTGATGGGAGCGGTGTCGGCGGGCGCCTTCGGATCGGAATGCAAGGGTGTGGGGCTGCTTGCTCTCGTCGTGCTCCTGGTGCTCGTCGTCGTACGTCATCACCGTGACGTACGACGATCGTCGATGACGTACGCGCCCTCCCGGCCGGGGCGATTGCTGGGGTGGCACACCGGCTTCTTCTGGGACGACCCGACCCGTCTTCTCGATGTACGAGTGGGGGTTGCGGGGCTTGCACTCCGCTCCCCCATCGTCACGGCCAACGCCGAGATTCTTTGGAGGAGACGTGAGCACCCAGCAGCAGCACGACCAGCAACCGACCCAGGCGCCGGCATTGCAGCCGTCACCGGACACGCGCCGGGAGTTCGCGAAGAAGGGAACCTTGACCGTGGTCGGTGCTCTCGTCTCCGGAGCCACTCGGGCAGTGGTGGCCCATCTCCTGACGGGCAACGAGTGACGCGGCGCGGCAGCCGGTCGGGCCGCGGGACGGAGACAGGAACGGCCCGGCCGGAAGCCGGGCCGCAGGTATCCCGTGCGGCTGCGATCCGCGAGCGCGGCACGGTGTGACCACCTCCGGCTCGCAGAGTTGCGCTGGACAGACACGGCCGGAGTCGTCCAGGTGGACCCGTGGAACCCACGAGGGGGCACGCTGAGCGAGCGGCTTGCACACGCGTTCCGCCAGCTGCTCGCACGGTTCCCGCGGACGCCACAACGTCACTCGCAACCTTGACTCGGACTTCGCAGGGTTCGCTTGGACAGGACAACTGATATCAGTTCGCCACGGTCCGCCTAGTTACGGTCGTCCTGCTCTGCGCCGTCACCCGAGGTTCGGTAGTGCCGGTCCCACGCCTTGCCCGCGGCGATCATCGCCAGACCGGCCGCCCCGCTCAGCTCCAGCGCCTTGGTCATCACGCCGTCGGCGGTGTCGCTGGTGAACGCGAACACCATCAGGGCGCTCAGAGCGACCCCGCCCACCCACGCGACGAAGGACTGCCGGCGGACACCGAGCGGCAGATACTGCGCCTCAGAACCGGCGAAGTCACGCACAAGGTCAGCCAGGTCGTCGACCGTCTCGTCGGACACTTCGTCCGGGCTGGCCGCCTGATAGGTCTCCTCGGCGACAGCGACCGCCTGGGCCCGCTGTTCGGCCGTCAGCTGGCGCCAGACGCCCATGTCCCGCAGCAACTGGCCGAGGGGGCTCCCGTCGACCACGGGCGCGCCAGCGACGAACTGTGCGGCGAAGGGGTTGCTGCCAGATGCTTCCATGGCCCGGCGTATGCCGTGCACCCACTCGTTGCGGGCGCGGGCCAGCATCTCCATGCGGGCCTGGTTGGTCGGGGCGAGGGCTTCGCGCAGCAGCCGTTGCACGGGCTCACGGATCAACGCGTTGGGAATGCCGGCGCGGAGCGCTTCCAGCTGGACAGCGTTCTGGGTGTGTATCCGGGCGAGGGCTTCGCGGATTTGGTTGGTCTGGGGCTGGAGGGCGCGCTGGAGGGACTCCCGCAGGCGCGCGAGGTCCTCCTCGGGAATCTCGGATGGAGTGCTCGACATGGCGGTCATCCTGCCACCGTGAAGTCGCCCCAAGACGCGTGATGTTGAGCGCCAGTCCGTCGCCGGGCGGAGTGAGCCTCACTGCACTCTCGCGTTCCCCCTACGGACCGGATGCCTCGTCGGGGAGTCTTCGAATCCCAAGGTCAATCGTGCCTCGCGGCGGAACGCGACGTATGCCGAGTGCCGAACTGGCTCAAGCTCTCGGTACTCGGCATAACGACTCTCAGCTGGCCGTCCCTCTCCGGGGAGCAGGGCGCTGCAGATATCGCTGTAGGCCGCGCTGAGCTCGACGGCCGCCTCTGCCACGCGCTGTGGCCCTGTCAGCTCGATCCTGTCCGCTGCTCGCATGACGGCCACGTCCGCATCGTCCATCCGTAGCCACTCCTCCCCGTTGATGGAGCGCCCGGTATCGACTCGCACGGCGAGGGACTCCACAAGGGACTTCAAGACGTCCACAGCTTCCAGGTAGGCGACGTATGCCTGCTGCCGTTGCTCCCTGCGCCACCGTTCCCGCTCAAACTCGTGCTGGTGAAAGACCTGCTGTATCGCGGCGTCCGCCGTCCGTTTCGCGCCCCATATCGCGGCGATGGCGCCGACAGCGGCGCCGAGGAGACCGAACACTGCTGGCAGCAACACGTCCATGTGCGGATTCTGCCGTCCCGAAGCCGGATGTTGCGGTCCGTTTCCGTCTATTGCAGTCCGCTCCGTATCTGACTCTTGATAATGTTCCTTCTCTAGAGCCAGATGTGAGGGAGTGCCAGTGGGGAACGAGACGGCCGAACAGAACCGCTACCAGCGCGCGCTCAGCGCACAGATCAGCGCCGGCCAGGCACCGTCAACCGGCGGTCAAGCATCCTTCCGGGAGTTCAACGGCAAGGTCCTGCTGGAGCACCCGCCGGCCGACGGCCCCGCCCCTTCGTGCCGCGGCTGCGGCGAGCCCTGGCCGTGCGGGATGGCAGAGACCGCCATGCAGCAGGTCGGGGTCCGCTCATGAGCGGACAGCTCGCCGTCACCGACGTCGTTGACGCGGAGCTGGTGCACGACGAGACGGCGGGGGCCCCCGTCGCCGTCCACACCGACCGGGACCGGCACCTGTCCCCGGAGACCGTGGCCGCCATCGAGGAGAGCGCCGCCGCGTCCACCCGCCGCGCCTACTCCACGGACCGGGAGCTGTTCGCCGCCTGGTGCGCCAAGGAGGGCCGGGTGCCGGTGCCGGCCTCCGGGGAGACGATGGCGGAATGGGTCCGGCACCTCACCGTGATCCCCCGGCCGCGCACCGGGAAGCCCGCCGGGCCGTCGACCATCGAGCGCGCCATGTCCGCCGTGACGTCCTGGCACCAGGAGCAGGGGCACCCCAAGCCGAACATGCGCGGCGCCCGGGCCGTCCTCAACGCCTACCGCGACCGGCTCGCCGAGGCGAGGGACGAGGCCGCGCAGGCACGCCAGGCGACGGCGGCGCTCCCCGCGCAGCTCCGCGCCATGCTCGCCGGGGTCGACCGGACCACCCTCGCCGGACGGCGGAACGCCGCCCTGGTGCTCCTCGGCTTCGCCACGGCGGCCCGCGTCTCCGAGCTGGTCGCCCTGGACGTCTCCGCCGTGGAGGAGGCCGAGCATGGCTACGACGTGACGCTGTACCGGAAGAAGGTCCGCAAGCACACGACGAACGCGATCCTGTACGGCGCTGACCCGGCCACCTGCCCCGTGCGGGCCCTGCGCGCCTACCTGGCCGCCCTGGAGGCCGCCGGACGTACGGACGGCCCGCTGTTCGTCCGCGTCGACCGGTGGGACCGCATCGCCCCGCCGATGACCCGGGGCGGCCGCACCATCGGGGACCCCACCGGGCGGATGACGGCGGAGGCCGCGGCCGAGGTCGTGGAGCGCCTGGCCGTCGCCGCCGGCCTCTCCGGTGACTGGTCCGGGCACTCCCTGCGCCGTGGCTTCGCCACCGCCGCCCGGGCCGCCGGGCATGACCCGCTGGAGATCGCCCGCGCGGGCGGGTGGGTCGACGGCTCCCGCGTCCTCGCCCGGTACATGGACGACGTGGACCGCGTGCGGAACTCCCCCCTCGTCGGGATCGGCCTGTGACCGGGCCCGGCCGCGTACCTGCCCGCAGCACCGCCCACCACCAGGAGGACACCCACATGACGACGACCGACCAGGCCCGTGGGGAGCGGCTGGAGATCCGCCGCCCCGGCGACGTCCCCCCGTTCACCGCCCTGTCCCGGCTGGTGGAGCAGCGCATCGAGCACGACGACCGGCTCATGAACAACCGCCTCCCCGCCGACCACCCGCACCCGCTGGAGCGCGGCACGGCCGCCGACGCCCTCGCCGGTCTCGCGCTGGGGGAGGCCGTCCGCCGGCGCATCGCGGACGAGCACGGCAGCCGAGTGCGGGAGGCCCTGGAGCTGGGGGCCACCTGGTCCGAGGTGGCGGCCGCGCTGGACGTCTTCCCGGACGACGCCCGGGAGCTGCTGCGCGCGTGGGCCGAGGGCCAGCACCGGCTGTACCGGGGAAACCTCGCGGAAGGCCGACCCCGCCCGCTCGGGCTGGACGACCAAGAGCACGCCGCCGTCCTGGCTCTCGTCGAACTGGCGATAACGAGACGGCCGGCGCCCGTGCGGAGGTGGCCCGGTGAGCCCGGTTACGGAAGGGCGTGGCCTGCTGTGGGTTGGTGTCGCCGTCGTCGGCCTGGCGTGGGTATTCACCGTCCCCGTGCTGTGGGAGGGCCTGAGCGGATCGCACGGGCTTACCACTGCGGCGGCCGTCGTCCTCACGGCTCTCCTCGCCCTCGTGCCGGTGGCGCCGCTCGGGTTACTGGTGGCCCTGCGGGAGCACTCCGTGCGGCTGGGCGCTCGGCTGGGGGCCCTTGACGTGCTGCTGGTCCTGGCGCACCTGGTGGTGGTCGGGGGCCTCGTTGTGGCCCTCTTGGGGCGCTATGGGGTGACGGGTGTCCTCCTGGTCCTCGCCGGGACGCTCGCCCAGGAGGCTCTGACCGTCGCGGTCCTCCGGGTACGGCTGCACACGCCTCTCCCGGCTTCCTGATCTCTGACCGAAAAAAGGGGCGCCGCCTGATGGCGGCCCCCCCCCCTTTTCCATGCCTTGCTGGTCGATCTTGAGCAGGTGGATCGTCCGGCGTTATCGCCGGGGGTGGAGAGCCACCTGGACGGCCCCGCCGGCGGTTCCGACAGCGGCGACTGCTGCTGCGGCTTCAGGGAAGCCGAGCAGGGCCAGGAGCACCACCAGCGTGGTCTGCTCCGACGACGGCCCGGAGTTCACCGCCCTCGAGGAGCAGGTCCGCGCGGCCCTGGAGGATGAGCCCCGCAAGGAGCCCGACCTGGCCCTGCGGACACGCCGATCTCCGTGCGATGGCTGTGCCGCTCCGCTCTGAAGATTTCCCACACGCTCTGATCTTTCTCGAAAGGCATACTGCTGATGGTGACGACAACCACCCAGCGCCTCCTCGACCTCGCCGCGGCCGCACCAGCCACCCACGACGAGGACCTGGTGCTGCTCCTGCGCGAAGCGAGCGAGCTGTACCAGCAGGGTTTTGCAGACCTGCGCGACACGGTGGCGGCCCGCTTCGCCGGGCTGTCCGGCGGGGATCTGGTGGCGGCCGCGACCGCGGCCGGCATGCCGTGCGATGCGTCCCAGGACCGCGACGAGCTGGTCCTGCTGCTCGCCCTGGCCGAGTGGGAGATGATTCCGGCGGCCCTGGCCTACTCGGAGATGGCCCAGGACGCGGCTCGCCGCGGTGTGTGCCTGATCCCGGAGGAATGACTTCTTCCTCGCGCCAGCCGGGAAAACCTGGGCAGCGTACTGGACCCCCACCCCAAACTCCTGCCATTATGTGAGTTGTGAGCCGGGCAGGCCGGCTCACCTCCGACAGGATGGACACCTCTGCCATGACCTCGCGCCGTGAGCCTCGCCTGGCCGACGCTGCTGAGATCGCGGCTGAACAGGGCCTGACGCCCGCGCGGATCAGCGGCCTCTACAACGACCGCGCCGAGAACGGCTTCCCCGAAATCGCCGACATGCGCGGCCGCGCCCGCCTGTGGGACCACGCGAAAGTCAGCGAGTGGTTCGCGAACCGCCCGCCGGCACGCCTGCGCGAGCACACACCGCCCGCCCGTGACCCGCAGGACCTGCTGAACGCCGCCGAGGCCTCGAGGTTCCTGGGCTACAAGAATCCCAACCAGGTCACCACCTTCGTCCGCGACCACCCCGGGTACTTCCCCGACCCGGACGTCGTCGAAGAGCTGGGCACCGCCGAAAACCCCTACCGCCGGCAGCTGTGGCGCGTGCAGACCCTGCTGGACTGGATGGCCACCCGGCCGGGCCGCGGCAAGCACGCCGGCGCGAAGCGCACTGCCCCCGCACTGCCCGACGTCCCTGTCGACGGCGACCCCGACGAGCTCCTCGGAGCGACTCAGGCCGCGGCACTGCTGGGGTTCAAAAGCGTCAACTCCTTCTCCAGCAGCCTGTCCCAGGGCAATCTGCCCCTGCTGGAAACCCCCGACGCTCTCACGGAGAAGGGCGGGCGCCGACGGTGGACGCGTCGGCGCATCCTCGAGCAGGCCGCCCAACCCCGGGGCAGAAACCGGCGGTGAGCGCCCTTTCGCCCACCGTCCCATAGACGCGGCATCCGGTTACGGGTCGTTGGTCCCTTGCGGGCCGGGTGTCGCACGATGGCCGGCATGGCGTGGCTCGCCACCACGCCCCGCAGCAGCCCTCGGCTGCTGCGGACCGGCCATCGCCGAACTTCTCATGGGGCCGCCCTCTTCCTGGTTCACCCCCAGCCCCTTGCCGTAAAGCTGTCGAACTCCCCGGCAGGATCAAGCTGCTCTGGCGCGCGGGCCCGCCCCGTGGTCGGGGCCATGGACGTCAGCAAAGACGCAGAGCGCGAGGCTGTCTCGACTTCGTGACCATGGTCGGGGCTTCCTGGTCGGGGGTCTGGTCGGGGCCTGCGGGTTTCCTGAAGCAGCAACCGGAAGGTCTCCGCCGGAGACCGCCACGGCCGCGGAAGGAAACGTCTCATGAGCAGCGCCGCACGGAGCACTCCGGCGACGAAACCGGCCCCCAGCCCCGCTGAGCCCTTGGCCCACCAAGTGCTGGCGGGGCTCGCCCAGCACCGCATCGCCACCACCAGCCAGTTGCGCCGGATGCTGCGCCCGGACGGCACGCGACAGCTGATGTCCCGTGTTCTGAACAGGCTGCGCTCCGACGGCTTCGTCGACTGCACGGTGCTGCCGGACGCGAACCGGACCCGTACCAACGCCTGGTACCTCACGCAGGAAGGCGCCCGGCTGACCCGTAACCTGCCCGTCCTGCGGGGGCGGCCGCCCTACCCCATCACCTCGACCGCGGCAGCGTCTCTGAAGACCCCGCACACGCTCGCCGTCGTTCGCGCTCACCTTGCTTTCGCCGCAGAAGCCCGCCAGCTCGGGCACGAGCACGGTCCATGGGACTGGACCCCTGAGGTGTCCCACTCCATCGGCGAGGGCGAGCGGATCATGGCCGACGCGGTGATGTACTACACGGTCGTCGAGAGCGAACACCGGCGAAAGCTGCGCGCGTTCGTGGAAGTCGATCGCAGCACCATGAGCAGTGAGCGACTGGCCGTGAAGCTGATCGAATACGCCCGCCTGTTCCAGTACGAGGCCCAGCCCGTCGGCCGACGGAGGCAGGCCACCGCAGGTCCCGCCTGGCTGCGCTGGTATCCGGTCTTTCCACGTGTGCTCTTCGTGCTCACCGGCGCCTCCCGGGCCAGGCTGGAGAATCGGATGAGCGATCTGCAGGCAATGGTCGCCCAGCACCCCCTCGTGGCGGCCCTCGCCCGGGAAGTCCGGCTGGGAGCCGCCGTGCTTGAAGACCTGGAGCAGCACGGTCCCTCCCAGGACGTGTGGCTGCCTCTGGCCGGCGGCAGGACTCGCCCGTGGACGGATCTGTGAGCCGCCGGCGCAAGCGTTAAGTGCGGATCAGCCTGACGCCCCAGGACACCGGTCCTGGGGCGTCAGACGTATTCCTGAAACATCGTGATCGCTTGATCAGCGTGCTGCTCCCACTTGCTGTCAGACGCTCTGGCACAGCGGCGGCAGGAGTCCGTCGCCCGGCCAGAAGGGTCGCTCGGCCGCGAGGCCGGTGAGGTACGTGCCGACCTCGGTCAGGACCTTGGTGCGGTCGTCCGGTCCGTAGACGGTGAACTCCCCTGCTGCAGCGTCGAAGGCGCGCACGTGGCTTTCGGGGCCGGTGCAGATCAGGGCCCGGGCGACTTCGGGGAGTCCGAGGCTGAGGGCATCGCACCTCTGTTTCTGCACAAGGTGCACCAGGTCGACGGTGACGCTCTCCCAGTCTCCGACTGTCGGCCAGTCGGCGCCGCCGTTCAGTTCGTGGGTGAGGGAGGCCAGCGGGATGATCTCGCCCGGCCGCCGTCCCTGGGTGAGCAGGGCGTGGATCCGGGTGCCGTCGGGCTGGAGCACCTGCGGGTGGAGCAGTGAATCGGCGGCGACGACGGTGGTGTTGACCTCCTGGGTTCCGGGGCCGGGGTAGTAGGGCTCGTGTGCGAAGAGCAGGTAGACGGCTGAGGTGCGGGCAGCGGTGTTGGGTCCGGGCATGACGAGTGCTCCCTCCGGTGGTGAGGTGCCGGGCGTGTGCTGAGGTGCTGGCCGTGTCGTCGATCGGGCGCCAGGCGGCCGCCCCGGCTTGGGGGCCTGGTCGGCGTGGTCCGGCCGGGCCTGGGCAGGTGCGTGCTTGAGAATCTGGGCGACCTGGTCGGCGAGCTGGAGCATCAGCCGTTCGCAGGTGATGAGTGCGCATGAGGCCGAGCGTGTGTCTTGCGTCTGCAGCATGTCGGCGGCGTCCCACAGCAGGTGCTGGCCGATCTCGGCCGACCGGCGCAGTTCGTAGCGGTCGCTGCCGGCGGCGGCCTGGATGAGGCAGGTGTGCAGGGCGGCGAGGCGCTGGAGGTAGCGGCAGGCGCTGGCGCCTTCGACGCTGCGGACGTGTTCGCGGGCCCGGGCGTCCAGCGTGGCCGGCAGGTGTTCGGCGAGCAGCGGAGCGAGCAAGATCGCTGGCAGGGCGACGTCGGCGGGGATGCCATCGGCCATGGCGAACAGGCCGGCGACCAGGCTGAAGAACGCGACCGCGACGGTGCCGAAGCGCAGCGAGGCGCGGATGCCGGTGGCCAGGCCGATGCGCCGGGCGGGGCGCCTGGTCAGCCAGCGCAAGGCCATGCGCTGCGTGGGTGTGGCCGATGGGGTGAGGACTCCGATCTGGTGGGGTAGTTCAGGCCGTGTACCGTCGCCTGGGACCGTCCAGGCGAGCCAGCCCCACCGGGTGCGCTCGTAGACGAGCACGGGTTCGCACTCGGCTGTGCAGGTGTGGTCGCGGACGTGGCCGGTTCGCAGGGCGCGTGCGTGTTCCGCCTCCCACCGGCCCGGGGCAGCCGCGAAGGGGTGCAGGTGTTGCGCGAACCCGGGTGGCGATGGTGTGCGGCGGGTGTCGGTCACGGGCTGCTTCCTTCCGGTTGGTCGGTCAGGCGGAGGCGCACGTCGTGCAGCGGCCGTCGCCGTCGGGGTGGGCTCGCTTGCGAGTCGGGCCGGGGCAGGTGCGGCACAGCGGCCAGCCGAGGCAGGTGGGGCAGAGGTCTTCGCCGGGGGCGGTGGCGGGCACGCCGCAGCCGGCGCACTCGACGAGGGCCCGGTAGGTGAGGGCTTGGGTCACGGAGCGGGCGGCGACCGCTGTCGATGACCTGGTCGCGTCCACGAACGGTTCGTCCAGCGGGGCCGCGGCGGGGCGGGCGGCGCTGGCGGGCGGCGGGTAGGCCTGGGCGGCGCGGAGCCGGGCGGCGATGATCGCGCCGATCGAGGTGCGCACCGGGTTCGGCAGCGGCCGGTCGGTGATGACGTGGCGCAGCTGCTCGGGACTCCAGCCGGCCTCCAGCATCACGGTCGCCACGCGGCCTTGATCAGTCAGTGCCGGCCCGGTCAGCAGCAGTTCGGGACGGCTCGCCCCGATGTCCAGCAGCAGCCGGATCCCCGCGTGCATCTCGTCCGCCGGAGGCGGTGGCTTCGGCGATGTTGTCGCGTGCGAGGGGGCCGTCCGTGCGTTCGTGCGCGCCGCGTCGCCGCGATCGCACGGACGGAGGGGGTTGGTCTTCTGCTTGTTGGTCTTCTTAACGATGGTGTTCTTAGTGCCGGGCTCAGCCAACACTGGCTCAGCCAATCCTGGATAACCCGACTCTGGCTGTGAGCTGGGATTTTGCAGGGCAGGCAGGTCGGTGATGAAGTACAGGGCCTGCCCGAGCGTGCCGTCGGGGTTGCGGTCCCGGTCGCGCAGCAGGAATCCGTGGTGCTCCAGTTCCTCCAGGCCGGTGGTCACCGCGTCGACGCGTTCGCGGCCGTGTCGCACCAGGTTGGCGACGGTGATCTGCCAGCCGTCCCGGTGGGTGCTGATGTAGCCGAACAGTCCCTTCGCCTTGAAGGAGATCCGGCTGTCCCTGAACAGCGCGTTGGCGATCTGCGTGAACTGGTCTCCGGCCATCACCCCGCGGCGGATGCCCGCGCCGAAGTCGGTGTCGCTGCTGGCTTCCCGGAAGGTGGATGCTGGGTCGATCGGGGGAACGTCCGGAGCGGCGGGACGGTCGGTGATGCTGTAGACGATCTCTCCGAGGGTGCCGTTGGGGCGGCGCACGCGCTCGCGGACCAGGTAACCGAACTTCTCCAGCTCGTTCAGTCCTGCCCGCACCGCGTCCCGCCCGTCGGGGCCCAGGGCGACGAGGGCGGCGATGGTCACCAGCCATCCGTTGCGGTGGGTGCTGATGTAGCCGAAGAGGCCCTTGGCTCGGTACGAGATGCGGCTGTCGCGGAACAACCCGTTGGCGATCTGCGTGAACTGATCGGCCGCCATCACGCCGCGGCGGACCCCGGATCCGAAGCCGCTCATCGCGCCGTCCGGTACGCAGGCCGCGTGCGGTGGCCACGGCAACGCACCGTGCCCGCCGGGGTGGGGCGGCCGGTGGGCGCGAAGGCGGAGGCGTACGTGCGTTCCATGCCGTCAGCTCATCCGCCGGCCCCGACCAGGCTGACGGCCATGAGCCCCGACCATCGGTCACGATCCGGCAACGCAGCCTTCTAGCTGCCGTGGTCGGGGTCGTGGTCGGGCCGACCATGCCGTGCCAGCACGGTGCGCAGTCGTTGCGCAGCCCCCGATTGCGCAGCCTCCGTGAGCGTTGCGCAATGGGCCTGCGCAACCGATCGAGGGTCGTGCGCAGTCGGGTTGTGTGCCGCGGGTGCGCAGTACGGCCCGCGGATCCCGATGTCCTGTTGCGCAGGGTCGGGTGTGCCGATGCGCAGGCTGCCCCCGCGGGTCTGGTGGTGTCCTTCTGCGCGCTCGCGTACGGCGCCGGCCGGGGTGCGGCAGACGGGGGCCAGCGCATCCGTCGGCGGGGTGCCGGCGGATGACGCGGTGAGCGCCCACAGACCCAGGTTGGCTCCATGGTCGGGTCTGTGGTCGGGCCGACCATGACCCCGACCACGGGCTTCGTGTCCCCATCGTGACCGTGGTCGGAGTCTCGTGGTTGGTGGTCGGGTCGGGGTCGGCGGGTTTTCTCAAGGTCAGCAATCACACGTTCTTACCTGGGAGTTTGACCATGTCTCCTGGCAAGCAGGCCTCACAGAGCGAGGCTGCTGCTCCGATGGCGGGTGGCGCCCGGCTGGAGGCGATGCGGCGCCGCGTCCGGCTCTCGCGCTTGGCGGTCTGGACGGTCATCGCGGCCGGCCCCGTCGCCCTGGCCGTCGCCGTCGCCTCCACCCCGACCACAGTCGAGGCGGCTACTCCGGCCAAGCCCACCGCAGTGCGCACCGCGGCGGCCGCCGCCAACCCGGCCGGCTATGCGCAGTTGTTCGTCAGCGCGTGGCTGCGCAGCAGCGCCGATGACGCGACGACTGCGCAGGCGCGGCTTGCGCAGTCGATGGCGCCGGACGTCGAGCTGCCCAACCCGGCAGCGGGTGCGCAGTCGTCGCCTGCGTCCGTGACCGCGGTGCGCAGTGCGCAGCGCGCGGACGGCGCGTGGTCGGTGACGGTGGCTGCGCAGTACGCCAACGGAACGGTGCGCTACTACACGGTGCCGGTGGCCGCCGAGGCCTCGGGCGCCTCGTTCACGGTGACCGGCGCGCCCGGCGTGGTGGCCGGCCCGGGCCGGGCCGAGGTGCCGAGGTCGCCGTACGGCGTGAATGTCCCGGAGGGTGAGTTGTCCTCAGCCGTAGGGGAGTTCCTCGCCGCCTACCTGACCGGTGCCGGCGAGGTCGACCGCTACCTCGCGCCCGGTGTGCGGATGTCGGCCGTCTCCCCCGCTCCGTACACGGCGGTGTCCGTCGAGCAGGTGTCCGCGGTCGAGGAAGACGCGGCCGCCGAGAAGGTGCCGGCCGACGGCACGGCGGTGCGGGTCCTCGTCCGGGTGGAAGGTCGGGACGCCGGTGGTCGGTGGCCGCTGGCGTACGAGCTCACGCTCAAGGCCCGCTCCGGCCGGTGGGAAGTCGCCGCGCTTCAGTCCGGGACCGCTCAGGGCGGGGGTGCCCGGTGAACACGATGCACAGCCTGGTGCTCGCCGGGCAGCTCAACGACCTCGGCGACTCGTGGATCAACATGTTCAAGGAGTGGGCGACCAAGGGTCTGCAGGCCGGTCTCGTCTGCCTCGTCGTCGTCATCATGATCCAGAAGTTCAGTCTCAAGGCGGGGATCGGCGCCCTGCTGCTGATGATCATCGCGCTTGGGCTGTACAACTCCCGCGAGAGTCTCGCGAACATGTTCGAGGACGAGGTGAAGAACCCGGCCAAGGGCGCACCCGTCGTCCCCGGCGTCGTTCAGTCCGAACTCCCGTCCTCTCGTGACCACTCGCGGGGCGTCGGGGGCCGGCTTTGAGCGCGGCGTCGGCGCGGGTGGGCCGCTTCTACACCGCCGCCCGACGCCATCCATGGGTGCTGGGCAAGGTCGCGGACTGGAAGATCCCGCTCGGCCCCTACACCCCCGCACAGATCGTGGTCGCCGTCGGCGGCGGCTTCCTCCTGATCAAGACCATCAGCTGGTGGTCGTGGATGGGCCCGGTCCCCATCGTCGCGTGGCTGCTGGCGATCTGGGCGGTACGCCGGCCGAAGATCCGGGGCCGTGCGCCGATGCAGGCCGCGTTGGGCTGGGTGCTGCTCGCCTGGCAGCCGCGAGGAGGGCGGATCGGTGGGCGGGCCGCCCGCGACCGCGCTGCCCGACCTCTCCTCGGCGGCTTCACGGTCGAGGGCGCGCCAGGGCTGGACCCGAAGGCCACACCCTTCTCTGTGGCTCGCCAAAGTGCTGCCTCTCGAGCGCCGCTTGCGCGGTCGGCCGCCGGTCGCTCGTCCGCGCGCCGGCCCACGGAGCCGGTTGCTCCTGTCATGCCGGCGGGGCCGGTCTCTGGTGTGCAGCAGCTGCTCGCGCTCGCCCAGCAGGGGGGTGCGCGGTGAGGGTTCCAATCCGTCACATCGCCGGGCACCTCGTGTGGTCGACGCACGGCAGTGTGTGGGCCGTCTACCGCCTGCACCCTGGCCCGGACGCGCAGGGCCAGCGTGAGGAGACCGTCCAGGGCACGTACGTGCCCGCCGCCGTCCGCGACGAACAGCTCGCCAAAGTCACGCACTTGGTGCGGTCGCTGTCCGGGGCACCGCGGCTGTTCGGGCTGTGCGCGCAGGTCGATCCGGGTGAGATCGCCCTCAAGATGATCGAGGGCATTGAGCCGGCCGAGCCGGCACCCGGTGCGGGTCGGCACCCGTGGGTGGAGAACGTCGAGGCCACCCTGGAGTTGCTGGACGACCAGGAGATGCACCGCCGCACCCTGTGGCTGGCCGTGCCCCTGCAGACCGAGACCGGCGGCCTGCAGGTCTCCGCGCAACTCGGCGCGGCGTGGGCCGAGATCGCGCCGATGCTGGGCATGCGCCCGACACCGGTGGCCCGGCGTGAGGTGAGCGCCTACCGCGAGCAGGCCTCCCGGGTGGAGGCCGCGCTCGCCGGCGGCATCGCCTTCCGCCCCGCCCGTCCGGCGGAGATCGTGTGGATGATCCAGCACGCGCTCCACCGCGGTCTTGCCGAGCCCCTGCTTGCCGAGGCCGAGAGCAGCGAGTTGTACGGCGGGCAGCTCCGGGACGGCGTGCTGCGCTCCCCCAGCTACGCCGACCTTGGCCAGGTCCGCCTGCAGGAGGGAGGCATCGACCCCGAGCTCGACGACGTCGACGAGCTGAAGACCGCGGGCCGGATCACCCGGTCGGGCCGCAAGGCCTGGTGGCGGGTGAACACCGGCTCGCCGCTGGGGCGGCGCTGGCTGCAGGTCGAGTCCGACACCGGGGTGGGCTATCAGGCGCAGTTGGCGCTGGCCGAGTGCCCGCCCGCGGTCAGCCAGGACGCCGCGGACCTGTTCGCCCAGCTGGAGCTGCTCGACTTTCCCGTCGACTACACGGTCGACCTCACGCTGGTGCCCGCGGAGAAGGCCCGCGATCAGGTGCGGCGCAAGAAGAACGAACTGATCGACCAGGCCGACCAGTACGACGCCCGCCCGACCGGCATGCCGGCCTCGCTGACCGAGGCCGCCCGCGACTTGGGCGAGCTGGATGCCCGCCTGTCGCGCACGTCGGTCGAGGTTGAGGTGCAGTCGGTGACCGTGCTGACGGTGTGGGGGCCGACGGCGGCCGTCTGCGACGCCCGGGCCCGCGCCCTGGCCGCACTGCTCGGCGGAGCCGACTACCGCGCCGTGCGCCCGGCCGGCCTGCAGGAAGCCCTGTTCACCCTCGGCCTGCCCGGCACCGTACGGCCCGGCGTGGTGCGGGAGTTCACCCAGCACCAGATCAGTGAGGACTGGGCGCTTTCCGGGGCCTTCACCACCGCTCAGGTCGGCGACCCCAACGGGATGTTCCTCGGCATCGACCTGGACTGCGGTACCACCCGCCCCGTCATGATCAACCTGGCGGACGCGCCCAAGGTCGACGCGTCCGCGTCGATGGGGATCGTCGGGGATCTCGGCGCGGGCAAGAGCGTGCTGCAGAAGCTGATCGCAGAGGCGGTGTGGGCGCGCGGCGGCTGCGCAATCTGCATCGACCGCACTCCGGTCCGTGAGTGGGCCACCTTCGCCCGCAGCGCGGCCAAGGGCCGGGCCCAGATCATCGACGCCGCCCAGGCCGAGGTCTCCATCGACCCGCTGCGCATGTTCAGCGGGCCCGAAGGACGGCACTACGCCCTGTCCTACCTCACCCTGCAGCTCGGCATCGGACCGATGAGCACCAACGGCGAGGTCCTCCACCACGCCGTCGAGCAGGCAGCCGCCGGCCCGGAGCCGTCCATGCACCGCGTCCTTGAGGTCCTCGAGGAGATGGCCACGCACGAGGTGGGCAAGCGGAAGGACTCGGCCTCGACCCTCGCCGGACTCATCCGCGTCGTCGCCAGCAACTCCCTGGCCCGGATGGTCTTCGACCCGACGCTGCCGCCGGTACGGCTGGACGCCTCCAGCACCACCGACATGATCGTGATCACCACGACCGGGCTGAAACTGCCTCCCAAGGCAGCGTTCGACAAGCCGGAGGTCCTGCACCAGCAGCCGCTGGAGGCGCTGATCGGCCGCGCGGTGCTCTACCTGATCGCCGCGATCGCCCGACAGACCGCCTTCGAGGAACCCGAGCGGTTCACCCAGGTGGTCCTGGACGAGTTGTACTGGCTGACCTCCTCTGCCGAGGGCACCGCCCTGGTCCACGAGATCCTCCACGACGGCCGCAAGCACGGCGCCGGGCTCCTGGCGGGCTCGCACGACGCCGAGGAACTCGGCCCGGACCGCGGCCTCATGGCCTACCGCGCGCTCGCCCGCACCACCGACCGCGAACGAGCCCGCCGCGGCCTGGAGTTCGTCGGGCTCGATCCCAACGACGACGCACTGGTGCGGCTGGTGACCACCGGCCTGTCCCCCGTCGGCCAGAAGGGGCGAGAGGGCGAGTTCCTGCTGACCTGCCCGCGTCAGAACACCGGCCGGATCAAGGTCTCCATCCCCCGCATCCCACGCATCACCACCTCCATCACCACCACGCCAGGACGCCGCACGAGCGCTGCCCCGCCTTCCGTAACCGGTGCTGGCGAGGCCGTGGATAGCCATCCGAAGGAGTACGTCCGATGACCACGTCTTCCTGGAACCGCGCCCGGCGCGTCGCCGCGGCCGCGAGCGTCCTCACCGTTCTCGCCGTCGTCGCGGGCGCGGTCATCCTCGCCCTTGGGGTGGGCGTGCCAGACGGTTGGTGGCCGCACACCGGACAGGCCTTCGCCACCAGCACCCGCACCGCGCACCACGATCCCTGCGCCTTGATCGTCGGCCCGGCCAAGGCCTACTGCGAACGGGGCGCCACCACCACCGCGTCCGCTGGAGGGCAGGACGTGACTGGTGCAGCGTGGAGGTTGGGCACCGCCGGGGCCGGTGTAGCTGCCCTGGTGGTGTGTCGGCCCCGGTCCGCCGCTGGGCAAAGGCGGCGCTGACGTGTTCAGTCCCGACCGCGCGACCCTTCGTTCGGCCGGCTTCGTCGTGCTGCTCACCGGCACCTTTCTCCTGGTGAACAGCCAGGTCGTGTACGCGGCCGGCGGCAACAGCGAGACCGGAGACCTGCTCGCCCCGCTGAACATCACCTCCTCCGAGGGTGTGCCGATCGATGGCTACGACCTGAACGCTTCCGGCGGCTCCATCGTCGCTTTCAAGACGCAGGCCCTCGCCTTCGCGCTCAGCGGCCTGTTCACCCTGATCCGGCTGTTGGTCGGTCTGGCCGGGTGGGCGATCGAGGTCGCTTTCCGGTTCCCGCTGCTCAAGATCCTCACCCGACCTGCGCAGAAGGTCGCCGACACCTACGACACCGTGGTGGTCGACACCCTGGGGCTGAAAAGTCTCCTGCTGGCCTGGGCGTTCGTCTTCACCGGGTTCATGATCGTGCGCGGGCGGGTCGGCCGCGGTCTGGGCGAAATCTTCCTCACCCTGCTCATCGGGGCGATCGCCGCCTCAGCTCTCATCCGCCCCGACACCCTGCTCGGCCCCAACGGCCCTCTGGGCCAGTCCCAGCAGGTGGCCGCCGAGGTCGCCCAGCAGAGCGTCAACTCCTACGACTGGGGCGGGAAGCTCGCCGGCTATGACGCATGTTCCCGCAGAAGCGGCAACGCCGAATTCGAGTGCGAGCAGCGGGAAGGGGAAGGACCGGTCTCCTCAACAGAGGTGGCCCGCCCCCTTCAGGACTCGATCACGAACGCCTTGATCGTCAAGCCCTACATGCTCCTCCAGTACGGGCGCATCCTCAACCCTGCCAAGGACTCCGACCGCAAGGCCTACGCGGTTCATCTGAAGTGGGTCACCGGCGGATACAAGCCCGACGCCCATGACGACACAGGCAAGGACAACGATCCCTGCGACATGCTCAAAGGGCCCGGCCGGGCCTACTGCGAGCGGGGCCAGGAGGAGACCGGAACCGAGGGTGCGCTGCCTGAGTTCACACCCGGTGGCGAACTCCTCGACGCCTCGAACGCGATCGTCACCGACGAAGACCAGGCGTTCGCCGCGTTCCTCGCCGACATGAAGAAGGCCGGCCCGGTCGGCAGGTCGTGCGCCGTCTACGCCGAGAAGCCCACCTGGTGGCGGCTCGGCGGTGCCTTCCTGATGCTGATCGCCGCCCTGTTCATCTGCGGCATGCTGCTGTCCAGCGCCATCGTTCTGCTCGGCACCCAGGGCATCTGCGCGGCCGCGGCGGCCGCCGGCGGCGTCACGTTGATCGCCGCCATGCTGCCGGGACCGCCACGGCAGAGCGTGTGGCGGTGGCTGTCCCTGTGGGGGATCGCGGTCCTGGCCGTAGTCGGGATCTGCGCGTTCATCCCGTTCTTCGGGATCGCCGTGGACGCCACCATCACTAACGGACCCCAGTTGATGGTGGAGCGGATCCTGCTCATCGACGTCCTGGCCATTGCCGGCGCGGCCGGACACCGCCGCCTGCTGACCGGCATCACCTCCTTCGGCCGGCGCATGGCGATGCGGATGCGCTACGCCAAGGTCGGCGGCACCCACATGCCGGGCGACACCTCCGAGCTCGGCGCCGCGCTCGCCATGAACTCCCCCGCCGCAATGGGCGGCTACGGCGGACTGCGCGCCTTCACCGGCGGGGGCGGCGGCAGGTTCGGAATGCTCGGCACCCGGCAGCGGCTGATGGGCGCCCTCACCTCGTTCTTCGACGGCGCGGGCATGCCGGTGGACACCGGCAGGATCCTCTCCGATGCCACCGCCGAAGCCGGGCGCGGCCTGGCCCCGCTCACCGCGGCCGCGGCCGTGGGCGGGCTGGGCACACGGCTCGGCACCAAGGGCGCGCACTGGCTGCTGATCGGCCGCCGGCCGGACAAGGATCAGCTGGCCAAGTGGCGCAAGCCCACCGCCGACGGCGACCCTGGCTCGGGCGCGGGTGGTCCGTCGGGCGGCGGGGACGGTGGTTCAGGCGGCGGCGCAGGTCCGCGCCGGCCCTCAGGCCCGCCCGACCGGTACCGCAACGAGCAGGGGCAGGTCGTCGACCGCAACACCGGTCAGGTGCTGCACGACCAGAACAGCGACCGCACGCTGCTGTCGACGCGGGCCCACAACCGGCTGGTCCGTTTCCGCGGGTACCGCATCCTCAACCGGGGCGGCCGGGCGGCATACGGGGCGATGGTCGGTCTGCCGGCCAACGTCCGCCGGGCCCGGGCGGGTGGCTCGCGCTACTCCCAGGACGCCCGCCAGCAAGTGCGGGTGTGGGGCAACACCGTCCGCGAGGACGGCCGTGCGTGGGCAGATACCGGGCGTCACGTGGCGCGGGTCCTGCGGGAGCACACCGATGACAGCGGTGGACCTGGTCCGTTCGTCGGTCGCCGTCTGCCCACCGCAGCCACTCCGACCCCTGGCCCAACTGCACCCGCTCGGCCTGTCCGCTTGGGACGCCCCGCGCGTCCGGCCCCTGCCCCCGCGCGGCCCACGCCGTCGGCGGGCGGTACGGCGGCTGCTCCGCCGCCGGAGCCGCTCCCTCGCCGGGCAACCCCTCTCGGTCCGCCGCGGTCCGGTGTCGGCGGGTCTGCCCTTCCCGGGGGCGGAGGCCCCCGTAACCGGGCGCGTGATGAGGCGCGGGCCCGGATGCAGGACCTGATGCGGCGCACGGCGCCCGAGGCCGAACGTCTGCGCCGGGAACGGGCCCAGCGGCAAAGCGAGGACGGTGACGACGAGTGAAGCCGCCGGGACGCCGCGTCGGGCGGTGGGGATGCATGGTGGCGCTGCTGATGTTCGCCGCCGTGTGCTGTGCCGCTCCGGTGGGGAATACGATCAGCGCGTACGTCGCGCTGAAGGCGGGTGCGCAGGACGACGGCGGTATCGCCGAAGGGGGCAGCGCCGCCGACATCCCTCCGCGGATGCTGACCGCCTACAAGAACGCCGTCCGGCAGGTCGGGAAGTACTCACCGAAGTGCCAGGGCATGCGCTGGCCGATCCTCGCGGGGATCGCCAAGGTCGAGTCCAATCACGCCACAGGACGGAGCATCGCCGACAACGGCGACATCCGCCCGAAAATCTATGGGGTGCTCCTCAACGGCTCCGGCCAGGGCGGCAACACCACCGTCTTCCCCGACACGGACGGCGGCAAGTGGGACGGCACCGCGAACGGGGAGCGCGCCGTCGGCCCCTTTCAGTTCCTGCCCTCCACCTGGGAGGGGTACGGCAAGGACGCCAACGGCGACAAGAGCGCCGACCCGCACAACGCTGACGACGCCGCCCTCGGCGCCGCGATCTACCTGTGCGGAGGCGGCCGTGACCTGACGAGGCGGTCGCAGTTGAAGGCCGCGCTCCTGCAGTACAACCACTCGAGCGAGTACGTCGCCAACGTTCTGGGGTGGATCGATCAGTACACGGCGGCCGCCGAGGACCCGGACCTGAAGAACGTCACGGGGAAGGTCCGCACCGTCATCGAGGCCGCTCTGTCCCAGCGGGGTGTCCCGTACTCGTGGGGCGGCGGCAACGCGAGCGGCAAGTCGTACGGGTTCTGCTGCTCGCCCAGCGGCAAGAGCGGCGCGAGTATCAAGGGCTTCGACTGCTCAGGGCTCACCACCTACGCGTACGCCAAGGTCGGCATCCGCCTGCCGCGCACCGCGGCTGCCCAAGCCGGTGTCGCCAAGCGGATCCCGGCCAGCCTCGGCACGGGCGCGCTCAAGCCCGGTGACCTCGTATTCTATGCCACCGCCCCTGGACACGATTCCACGATCTACCACGTCGGCATCTACCTGGGCAGCGGGCAGATGGTCAACGCCCCGCGCCCGGGCACCGTGGTGCGCCTGGACGCCGTCAACGCGATGTCCGGCTACGCGGGGGGAGCACGCCTGCTGTGACCACCACCTCGCGCTCACCACGCCTTCCGCTGCTGACTACCGTCCTGCTCGCCGTCGCAGGCGTCGCTCTGCTCGGTATGCCGCACGGTCAGGAACCGACAGCCCCAGCGACGAGGGTGACCGTGCACGCGGCCACGGATTGGCCATCGGCGGCTGCTCCGCTTTCCCTCAGCGACCCGACCGTCGGTGCAGCTCCTCCCGCGACGTCGGCTCCGTCGACGCCGTCGACCGTCGAGTCCGTTGTGCCGCCGCACGGCGAAGGTGTAGCCGGCGACCGGGCCATCCAGCGGAACCTGGAGGCAGCCTGGCCCGCTTACCTTCCCGCCGCCGACGAGCGGACGTTGCTCACCGCCGGTCGCACGCTGCTGCGTGCGGACGCCATCGGGGTCGGCCGCGAGAAGTGGCCCACAGTCTTCGGCGACTCGAGACAAGCGGTGGCCCCGGCGTTCGCCACCGCTCGCTTCCGCATCCAGGCCGCGATCGCCCGCCGCGACGGCAGCCCGAACAGGGCGGTTGTCCATCTGGTGTGGGCCGGCATGGACCGCGGCGGCACCTTCACCGACCTGCGCATCACCGACTGGTTCTTCACCCGCACTATCAAGAAGGGAGCAGCGACGTGGACTCCGCAGCCCCGTACCTGACGGACCGGTCCAATGACACGGCCGCTGGTCAGGTTCTCGGCCTGGTCAGCGGCCTGGTCGACGCCGCCGGCTGGCTCTACAACCACTGGTATCTGCTCGCCCTGGCCATGGCCGTGTGCTGGGGGGTGGGCGAGCTGGTGGTACGTCGGCTAGCGGTGCGCGCCTCGGCCGAGCGGATGGCCCTGGAGCTGGTGTCCAACCGGCACTTCGACCCGAGCCTGGAGGAGATCTTCCGCCGCGGCGTCCAGCTAGCTCGCGCTTCCACGGCCATGCCCTGGTGGGCGCCCCGCAGGACGAAGGCCGTGCAGATCAGGCTGCGTGCGGACGGCTCTAGCCCGCTGCGCTACCGCATCGAGGGCCCGGCCGGCGGCCAGCGGCTCTTGTCCATCACCCCGTTCGGGCCGGACGTCACCGTCAACCGGGCCCGGCCGATCGCCGATGAGACACGGACGCACACCGTGCGCGCGGAGTTCATCCTGCGGGGCAAGCCCACTGCCCCGCTGCGTGAGGTGCCCCTCACTCCCGACCCGCTGCAGCCGCTCATCGACGCCGTGTCCGACCTGCGCGCCGAGCTCGGCGACCTCGCCGAGATCCGGCTCGACATCCAGCGCGCCCCCAAATGGGCGCTGCGAGCGCGCCGGATTCAGTTGATGAGCGCCGCCCGCCGCGCGGAGCGCCGGGAGGCCCAGCGGGCCGCACGCTGGCTGCGGCAGGATGCCAGCGGCATCGAGGACTCCCTCACCTGGCAGCTGCAGCAGCTACTCAGCGACAAGCCCGCTGCTGGCGCCAGCCGGCGGCTGGTCATGCCGCCGGTGCCCCGCCGGGTCGAGCCGACCGAGGCGCTGGGCAAGCTCGCCGACGACGACCACCTCGTCCGGGTGCAACTGCTGGTGATGTGCGCCTCGAACACCGAGGGTCGAGCCCAGGCCAGGCTCGCCCAACTTCAGGCTGCGCTTGACGTGTTCGGAGGCCGCTCGAGGTGGGCCATGCGCGGATGGCGGCTGGGACCGTGGCGGATCGGCGCCGACCACTGGCCCACCAAGCGTGGTTTCGAACGCCGCTGGAACCTGGGGCACTGCCAGCCGCCTCGCGCCAACTGGGTGAGGCTGGAAGAGCTGACGGGCCTGCTCAAGCCGCCCACCATGCACTGCCGTCTGCCGGTACTCGCCGGGGACCTACCGACGTTCGAGTTCGGCGATTCGGAGCTGCTGCTTCAGGGCATCTACCGAGGCCCGGACGGCCGCGAGCGCCTGGTCGCCACCTACGCCGAGGAGACCCTGTTCGAGGTCGGGGTGGGCAAGGCCGGCGGGGGCAAGACCGAGCGGGCTTTGGCGCAGGCGATCGGCTGGGCGCATGCCGGGGGCGGCCTGCTGTTCGTCGACCCGCACCGTGACTCCTGGCCCCGGGCCACCACGTACCTGGCGCACCAGGCCCTCATGCGGCGGATCGCCCTCGTCGACCTCAACGGCCTGGGCGCCGACCCGCGGGTGAGCTCGTGGAATCCGCTCGGCATGCACCACCAGCAGACGGGGCACGAGGTCGTCGAGGCCATCACCGACGCCTACGCCTCCGCACTGGCCTGGGACGATGCGACCGCACCCCGGGCAATCGCCATCCTGACCGCCGCACTGGTCGTCCTGGTCGCCGTCAACGAGGCCGCCTGTCAGGCCGGCCGCCCCGAGGACCAAGCCACGATCTTCCACGTGCGGGCACTGCTCACCGATACCGCGTTCCGCAAGGCAGCGCTCGCCGCGGTGGCCGACCGCCTGGACGAGGAGACCCGTTCCTGGTGGCAGGTGGTCTTCCCGACCCTGCCGCCGGACGCGTTCGCCGTGGTCCTCAACCCGATCGCCCGGCTGGCCGCCAACCCCCTCACGCGTGCCTTCCTCGGCCAGCCGGTCGGCGTCTACAACATCCGCGCCGCGATGGACTCGCGGATGGTCGTGTGGGTGTGCCCGGGCGGCAACGGGCCCACCGACCGGCTGGTGACCGCGCTGCTGGCCCGCGATCTGCTGCGGGCTGTGCGCTCTCGGCGTGACACCCCGGAGGCCAAGCGAGTGCCTTTCCGGGCGTACTTCGACGAGCTGATCACCCTGACGGGCGCGGCGCCGGAGACCATCGCCGCCATGTTCGAGGACTTCCGAAAGTACAGGTGCCAAGTACACGGCATGACACAGCTGCTGGCCCGCCTGCCCACCCCTGTGCGGCTGTCCCTGGTGCAGAATGCATCCACGCTGGCCACCACCGCCGGGTCGAAGTCCGCGATCGCACCGATCACCGCCGAGTGGGGCGACAACCCCAGCCCGGACCGGGTGGCCACCATGGAGCGATTCGAGCACTACGTGTCCATGAACGTGCACGGGCGGCGAGTGGGACCTGTGCAGTTGCGCGGGCCCCATCTCGACGCGGTCTTCGCCGCCCAAGCCCGCCCGCGGCAGGTTCCTACGCTGGAGCATGCTGCCCTCGCGAACGCCCGTGCTCTCCCACTGAATCAGCTCACCGACCGCGCAGCCGAGCAGATCGGCCGCGTCGCCGCCTTCCTCGCCGAGCGGCCCCCAGCTGGCGCCGCCTCCGTGCCTCTGGCGAAGGAGGAGTACGAGTGACCCGCCCAACGGCACGCCCGCATCCCGCTGGGGCGGGCAATTGTCGCAGCCTCGTGCGCGTGTGGGCCGTGGGCCCGTTCATGCGCGGCCGACAACCATCGAGTGCATACAGCCACAAAGCGTCATCTGGTTCCGAAAGTGACGGGATACGTCCCGAGATGTACGAGTGAACTCGATGATTGAGCTGTGACTGGCATATGCGTAATCTTGCGGCTACGCAAACGGATCACCGCAGCTGGACCAGGCCGCGGGGCTGGACTGCCGTCCGTGGGCGGCTCAGGCAGCGGTCATGTCACGCGCCGTACGGGGAGGCATCGTGAAACGTCGCGCACACCAGGTTCATCGCTCCGCTGTTCACTTAAAGACCGCCGCCTTCATCACGCTGTGTGCTGCGCTCGCCCTGACCGCGTGCAGCTCATCCGGCGGGAAGAATGAGGTGACAGGCGAGTCGCCGAGCGTCGCGCAGTCCCCGGCATCGTCTGCCCCCGTCGACCCGAAGGAGACGGCGAAGCAGGAGGCGATCACTGCATACGGGGCGTACTGGAAGGAGATGGAGAAGCTCTACGCCGACCCAACCGGCAAGAGCGCGCATCTTGATCAGTTCGCTGCATCTGCGGCGCTGAAGAACGCTGAGGCAGATGCCAAGCGTGCTCATGACCGCGGCCGCATCTACACCGGCAGCGTCGCCCTCACCGACCAGACAGTCACCAAGGTGGACGTCTCGGGCAAGATCCCCAACGCGACCGTCTCCAGCTGCCTGGACATTTCCAAGTGGCGGAGGGTCGATGCCGAGACCAAGAAGCCGGTGCCCCAACCGGAGAACCGGCTGACGAAGTATCTGATCGTCAGCGTGGTCGAGAAGTATCCGGAAGGGTGGCGCGTCATCCGTGATGAGCCCCAGGGGAAGTCGTGCTGACGCGCCGCATCGCCGTCACCGCGGTAACCGTCTTGGCCACGCTCTCTGTCCCTGTCCTCAGCCACGCGGAGGACGGCCCTAAGGGCGGCGGCGGTATTGAGTGTGGACTGTACGACTGCGAGGTCGAGGTAGACGTCCCGGGGCAGGGCGGCGGCCAAGCAGGCGGCAGCGGCGGCACCGACGGAACAGGTGGAAGCGGTTCGTCCGACAGTGGCGACCCCACCGATAAGACCGTCTGCGTTTACAAGCTCGCGGACCCGCAACCGCCTGCCGGCAGCTTGGACTGGCAAGGCCACGAACCCGGAGACGGGGCCGTGTACGAGCAGACATGTGGGTGGGGTGGCGTCGACGGGGACGTCATCGTTCGGATGGTCTGGTTGGCCGATCCACCTCCGCAAGAGACTGTCGATCCGGCTGTCTTGGCGCAGCGGGCGGTCGACTCGATGACGCTGCTTGGCCCGGATATCGCTAGTCCACGCGTGGCCGGGAAGTACACGGTCGGGGTTCCGATGTGGATGTGGGTCAACAGGAGCGCCACAACCTACGGGCCCAACACTGCGTCGGCGTCGGCGGGCGGGATCACCGTCACTGCGACCGCGAAGGTGTCGAAGATCGTGTGGAAAATGGGCGACGGTGCCAGTGTGACGTGCAACGGCCCCGGCACGCCCTACACGTCGTCCCAGGGCATGGCCGAGTCCCCGACCTGCGGGCATGTGTACTCCAAGACCTCAGCCGGTGCCCAGAACGGCAAGTTCCCGGTGACTGCGACCTCCACGTGGACGATCAACTGGCAAGGCGGCGGACAGGCCGGCCAGCTCACCCAGGTCCGGCAGACCAACGTGCAGGTGGCAGTCGGCGAAGTACAAGTCGTCAGGTAAAGCCCGCCGGAAGGACAGAACGGTGAGCAAAACCCAAGTAGACACAGCCTCGAATGGAGTTCCCCAGCAGGGACGCGTGGCCGGACCGGTAGCTCCGCCCCGGGTGTCGGCTCGCAGGCGACGACCAGGTGTCATCGCCCTGTCTCTGGCGCTGATCGCCGCCGGAGGCGCGGGAGTTGCCTTCCTGCTGCTCCAGGTCGGCAACCGCACAGACGTAGTGACCGTGGTCCGCGACGTCCAGGTCGGCCAGGTCCTCACCGAGGACGACCTGGGCAAGGCGTCCGTCGCCCTGGACCCGGCCGTCAAGGCGGTGCGTGCCGACGACCTGAAGTCGGTGGTGGGGAAGCGGGCCGCCGTGGAACTCAAGCCTGGTTCCTTGCTGGCTCCCTCGCAGGTGACGAGGGACTCACTGGTGAAGGCCGGCGAGCAGTTGGTGCCGATCGGCCTGGAGCCCAAGCAGATTCCGGCTACCGCTTTGGTGCCGGGCCAGAAGGTGCAGCTGGTGCACGTCCCGGCTCAGGGAACGACGGATACCGGCAAGACGTCCGACGTCACGCCGCAGACCATCGACGGCAGGGTGGTGAAGGCATCCGGCGCCGCCCCCGGTACGGGAATCGTGGTCGTCGACGTGGCCACATCCGCCACCGATGGTCCTACGGCCGCCGTGTGGGAGGCGGCCGGCACTCTGCGTCTGGTCCTCGCTGCTCCGGACGGTTACTGATGGCTGTGATAGCTCTCGCAGGCTGCAGTGGTGCGCCCGGCGTGACCACGAGCGCTCTGGCCCTGCTTTTGTCGTGGCCGCTGGAGGCGGGCCGCCGGATGATCCTGGCCGAGTGCGACCCGGATGGTGGCGCCGTGCTGCACGGTCTGCTGCAGGGCACGCTTGGCGATCGATACGGGCTGCGCAACCTCTCGGTCGCCGCCCGCAAAGGGGAGTTCAGCGATGCCTTCTGGCGCCAGTTGATCGACTTGAGCAGCGACGACGGCAAGCAGGAGTCTCCGCGCGACCGGCTGCTGCTGCCCGGCATCACCGACCCCTCACAGTCGGCAAGCCTCACCTCGGTCTGGAAGATCCTCGCGCAGATGTTCCGCGGCATCGAGGCCGAGAGCGGTCACGACGTGCTGATCGATCTCGGTCGCCGCGGCGCGTATGGGCCCTCCGGGGTCTTGGCCGAGCAGGCCGATGCCACCTTCGTGGTGGTCCGCAACACCCTGCGCTGCCTTCAGGCAGCTGAGGGCCGGGTGCACGCATTGGAGGAACGTGTCGGTGGCGTCAGCGTGCTGATGATCAACGAGGGCCCCTATCCCGCGGGTGAAGTGCAGCGTGTTCTGCAGGTGCCGGTGATCGCCACGTTGCCGTACGTGCCGAAGGACGCCCGTGTGCTGTCCGACGGTGCCGAACAGCCACGCCACTTCACCAGGTCATCGTTGATGAAGGCCGCCCGCACGGGCAGCACGCTGCTTGCTCAGCGGGCCGCTATGCGCCGGGCTCGTCTCGATCCACGCGCCGCGCGCACAGCGGGCGGGGAGGTGGCCCATGCACGCTAAGCCCTTGCACCCGGACCCCACGGTGGCCCCGCCGTCTCAGGAGTGGATGCACCAGCCCAGCGGCGCACCAGCCCCTGCCGGTGCTGCCTCGAGTACGCAGGTACTCGGCGCGGCGGCTCCTCAGATCACTGTCGATTACCGGGTGGCCCGGGACATTGCGTCCCAGGTCGCCAAGCAGCGCGAGGAACTGCTCAAGACCAAGCCCGATATGGACCGGGCCAGTGAGGAGCAGCGTTGCCTGAACTGGATCGCCGAGGCGGTCGCGCTGTGGTCGGATGCCCAGGCGATGACGCCGCAGGAGGACGAGGCGCTGCGGCGCGCTGTGTATGACCTGCTGTTCCGGGCCGGCCGGCTCCAGCCGTACCTGGACGATGACCGGGTCGAGGACATCATCATTCAGGGTCCGCATGAGGTGTGGCTCGATTACGGCGATGGCGAACGTCGCCGGGTGGGTCCGATCGCGGACTCGGAAGGGGAACTGCTGGAGCTGCTGCGGGAGTTGGCGCGGGGATCCGGGCACAGCGAGCGGACCATTTCCACCGCGAACCCCACCCTCGCCTTGTCCCTGCAGGACGGCTCCCGTCTGCAGGCCATCACCGGGCTGGGGCCGATGACGTATGCGGTCATCCGTCGGCACCGGGTCTCCCACGCCGGCCTCGACGATCTGGTTCGGCTGGGCACCATCGACCCGATCCTGCGCGAGTTCCTCGGTGCGTGCGTGCGCGCCGAGAAGAACATCATGATCGCGGGGAAGCAGAAGGCCGGGAAGACCACGCTGATGCGGGCGATGCTCAGGGAGTTCGACCCGGAGTGCCGGTTCGCGACCATCCAGACCGAGGACGAGCTGTTCTGCCACGCCAACGGCTACCACAAGCAGGTCGTGTCCCTGGTCGGGCGGGAGTCCAACGGGGAGAAGGACGTCACTGGGCGCGGTGCCGGTGAGGTCACGCTCCTGGACCTGATGCACCCGGCGTTGCGGATGTCGCTGGAGCGGATTGTGGTTGGCGAGGTCCGTGGCCCCGAAGTCGTCGCCATGATGCAGGCGTTGACGAACGGGTCGGGCGGCAACCTGTGCACCATCCACGCGCGTCGCCCGGACATCATCTTCGACCGGATCGCGGAGCTGTACGCGCTCGCCCAGGAGAATCTGTCCGAGCAGCTCGCCTACCGGCAGACCGCCAACGGCCTGGACTTCATTGTCTACGTCGATATGACGGACGAGACGCGGATCGGCGGCCGGCGCCACCGCTACGTCTCGCACGTCCTGGAACTGACCGGGATCGGCGAGAACGGCCGGCCCGCCACCAATGAGATCTTCTCTCCGGGCCGCGAGTTCGGTGAGCTGCGGGCGGTGCCGCGAATGGATCCCCAATGCATCGATGACCTGCGCCGCGTCGGCTTCGACTCGACGCTGCTGCAGCAGCCGTACGGCGCCTGGTCGGCGCCGCTGCCGCTGAAAGTGGCGGTGAGCCGATGACGCTGCTGTTCGGGCTGTTGTCCGGCATGGCCGTGGTCGGCGGGCTGATCGGTGTCGTAGTGGGCGTCGTGGGCACTACCGCGCCGCGCCGCGCTCCGCTGCGCCACCGCTGGCAGGCGGTGCTGCGCGGTGGGAAGAACCAAAGTGAGGAGGCCCGGCTGCGGCGGCGGACCTTCATCGTCGCCGCCGTCGTGGTGTTCGTGGCCGTGTGGCTGATCAGCGGGAACTTTGTCGGCGGTGCGCTGCTGGGCGCGGCCGTCATCGGCGTGCCCTGGCTGATCGCCCCCGCGCAGATGGCGCAGGAACGCATCGGGCAGCTGGAGGGCTTAAGCGAGTGGACGCAGCGGCTGGCGGGCCTGCTGCGGCTGGGCATGGGCCTGGAACAGGCGATGATCACCAGCCGTCAGGGGGCGCCGGACGAACTTGCCCCGCAGATCATCAACCTGTCCGACCGGCTGCGCCTGGGGTGGCGGCCGGAGGGAGCGCTCCGCGCGTTCGCCGATGAACTGGACGATGTCACAGCGGACAAGGTGGTCGCCGCGCTCATCCTGTCGGTCAACGACCGCGGCCCCGGCCTGGCGCAGGCCCTGGAGGACCTGTCGGGCACCGTCCGCGAGGAAGTCGCCCGCAAGCGCGCCATCGAGGCGGACCGGGCCAAGCCCCGCACCACCGTGCGGTGGATGACCGTCATCACCGTGGGTGTCGTGGTGGCCGGGTTCTTCGTGCCCAGCTACACGAGGCCGTACTCCACGCTCCTCGGCCAGCTCGTGCTCGCTTTCCTCACGGCCGGGTTCGTCGGCGTGCTCGCCCTGATGCGGCAGCTGGGCAGCTTCCGCCGCATCCCCCGCTTCCTGGTCACCGATCCGACCAGCACGGTCCGGCTGCCTGCTCTTGCGCCGGAGCCGGATGCACCGAGCGCCGCCCGGGAACCGGAAGGAGCCGCCTGGTGAATCTGCTCCCCGTCGTTGTGAGCGGCGGCACGGTCGGCGCCGGCGTCGCCTTGCTTGTCCGGGAACTGTTGCAGCCTCAGCCGGCGTTGGGGCCGGCGCTGAAGCGCAGTGCCCCGGCGACGTTGACGATGTCCGAGCCGGAGCTGGACCGGGAGGAGGTGTGGGGCCGGTGGCTGCTGGCCCGCCTCGAGCGGCTTCCGGGCGTGAGGGTTCCCACCACGAACCTGGCCCTGCTCGGGCAGGGGCCGGGCCAGTTCATGCTCAAGAAGACCGCGCTCGCCGCCTTGGGTCTGCTCTGCCCGGTGATCGCAATGGTTCCGTGGATCATCGCGGGGGTGGGCCTGCCGTTCTACGTGCCCGCCGGTGTCGGGCTCATCGTTGCGGCCCTGCTGTTCATCACCCCGGATCTCGCGGTTCGGGACCAGGCCAAGCGGGCGCGGGAGGAGTTCGCGCACGCCCTGTCCGCCTACCTCGACCTGGTCGCGCTCAAGCGGGCCGCCGACGCCGGGCCCGCCGAGGCGCTGGAGAAGGCAGCCGAGGTCGGCGCGGGCTGGCCCTTCCTGTATCTGCAGGGCGCGCTGCGCCGGGCGCGGCTGGAGAAGATCCCGCCGTATCAAGCGCTCGCGGAGCTGTCCGCCGAGTACGAGTTGCCCATCCTGGACGACGTCGCCGACATCATGCGCGGCTCAGCTACCGACGGAGCCGCCGTCTACAAGGCGCTGCGGGCCCGCACCGCCGCGCTCAACGCCGAACTGCTGGCCGATCAGGCCGCCGAAGCGAACGCGGCCAGCGAGAAGATGACCGCGCCGGGAGCCCTCTTGGCCGTCTTGGTGATGCTGCTGATGGCCTTCCCCGCCGTGATCCGCATGCTGACCGTCTGAAGACCACAACCTCGTCAACTCTCCAGAGAGGTAGGGAACATGAAGCACACCGCAGCCCGCGCCCGCCGTGCTGTGCTCCGGGCGACCACGCACACGCATACGCACATGCGCACCGGCCCGTACACCCCGTCCCGGGGGCCGGGGCGTGGCGGCCGGGGAGCGCGAGCCTGGGCGCGCGCCAACGGCGCAGTCCTGCGCCTGACCACGCGCGTGCAGGAAGGCCTGCAGGAGGCCGCCCGTCGGCCGGATCGCGGCGATATCTCCACCACGACCGTCATCATCTGGGTAGCCGCTGTCACCGGTGCCGTCCTGGTCGCGGGGACTATCGCCGCAGTGATCGCGAAGTACAACGGCAGGCTTAACGGGCTGTGATCGAGCGGCTGAAGGACTGGTGGCAGGGGCGAAGGTGGCGCGAGGACCGCGGTGACACCAGTATCCAGATGGCGATCGTCTTTCCGTTCGTGCTGCTCGCCACGGTGGCCGTCATCCAGGCGTCCATGTGGTACTACGCGCGGCAGATCGCCCTGACCGCCGCCCGCGAAGGCGTCACTGCGGCCCGTGCCTACCAGTCGAGTCAGGCCGTCGGCGCGGCCCAGGCGCGGTCTGTGCTGGGCCGCACGGCGGGTGACAGCCTGAGCGGTTACAGCGTTTTGGCCAGCAGCAACGGTCAGCGTGTGCGTATCCAGGTGTCCGGCACGGCCTTGTCGGTGATCCCGGGTGTGCCGGGCCTGCGGGTCACGCAGTCGGCGTCCGGCACGGTGGAGCGCTGGACAGTCCCGGGGGAGTGAACCAGGTGCGATTCATGGCCCGTTGGGCTCGCAGAGTACGCAGCGATGAGGGCAGTGCCGCGATCGAGGCGGTGATCGTCCTGCCGGCGTTGATCATGTTTTTGTGTCTGGCGATCGCCGGCGGGCGGATCGTCATATCCGGGGCGAAGATTGATTCTGCGGCTGAGGACGCGGCCCGGGAGGCATCCATTCACCGCACAGCGGCGGCTGCCCAGAGTGCTGCGCAGTCGGCGGCCGCCGAGTCTTTGGACGACCAGGGCATCGCGTGCGCTTCGACGTCCGTGAAGGTCAACACTGGCGGTCTCAGTGTGCCGGTGGGGCAAGTCGGCACGGTCACCGTGACCGTGGCCTGCACGGTCGATCTGTCGGACCTTCTGCTGCCGGGTGTGCCAGGGGTGAAGACGCTCAGGTCGACGGCTACCTCGGTAGTGGACCAGTACAGGCAGCGTGGGGATTGATGATGTTACGTCAGATGACTCTGGGTCGGGGGTGGTTGGGTGACCGGGGCGGCGTCACCGTGTTCGTCGCCGTGTGCGTCATCGCGCTGATCGGGATCATCGGCGTCGCTGTCGACGGCGGCAGCAAGATGCGTGCCACGGAACGCGCCGACTTCATCGCCGGCGAAGCCGCGCGGGCAGGCGGGCAGGCCATCGATCCTGCCGATGCGATCAGTGGGAAGGCGATCGTCGTGGAGCCGCAGGCCGCGGCCGCCGCAGCCCAGTCCTACTTGCGCTCCGCCGGGGCCGTCGGCACGGCCAGCGTGTCCGGCGATGGCAAGACGCTCACCGTCACGGTCAACGGCACCTACGACACGAAGTTCTTGTCGGTGGTCGGGATCGGCTCTCTGCCGGTGACCGGCCACGGCAAGGCCACCCTCCTCCATGGCGTCACGGCTCCCGAAGGAAACTGATGCGCACCACCTCCTCCCCCGCCGCAACCGCCGGCCGCTTCCTGGCGCGGCTCGTTAAGGCCGGCTTGAGTCTGCTGGTCTTGGCGGTCGCGGTCGCCGGACTGCCGCTGCTGCTGGCGTGGGCCACCCCGGTCATCTGGGCGGCCACCCACGATGACGTCCTGCACCTGCTGGACCGGCAGGACGCCGGCAGGGTGTTCTTGCTGATGCTCGTGGCCGTGGGGTGGATCGGGTGGGCGCAGTTTGCGTTCTGCGCGGTACGCGAGTTGATCGCGCAGTTGCGGTGCCGTACCTGGCAGGCCCCGCGCGGGATGGGCGCCTCGCAACGCGCCGCGGCTCTGCTGATCGGCAGCATCCTGGTGCTGCTGCCCACGAGTTCGGCGCTGGCCTCCGACGCCCAGGCCGCCCCGGCCACCGAGGCCCCCGACCTGGGGCAGGGTCACGTCCCGCACGCCGCCAAGAGCCGGCAGGCTCAGGCCTCCGCGGCGAGCACACCGGCGTCTCGCACCACGTATACGGTGCGCGAAACGCGGCCCGCAGAGAGCCTGTGGGCAATCGCCGAGCGGGAGTTGGGGGACGGCGAGCGGTGGCGGGAGATCGCCGACCTGAACGAGGGCCGGACCATGGTCGACGGCACGGTGTTCCGCGCGAACAGCTTTCTGCAGGCCGGCTGGCAGCTGCAGATGCCCGAATCCGCCGCGGCTGCGGCAGGGATCCGTACGCAGCCGGGTGACAGCCCGCCGACGGTCGGCGAAGAGGCTGAGCGCGTCGTTACGGTCCGCCCGGGCGACTACCTGTCGAAGATCGCTGAGGAGGAACTCGGCGACGGCGACGCGTGGGTGGAGCTGTTCGAGGCCAGCCGGGGCAAGCCGCAGCCACACGGCCTGCCCAAGATCACCGATCCGGACATGATTTTCGCAGGGCAGCAGGTCACAGTACCCAAGGCCCGGCCCGACCAGCCGCACCACGAACAGAACCGCAGTGAAGGGTCGGGTGGTCAGCAGACCACTCCCCCGGCCAAACAGGATCCCGACGGCGACCAGAAACCGGACGACAGCGCGGGGCATGCGCCGGCACCTGCGCCAAGCCCCACCGCGGCGCCTGCACCACAGACGTCGGCACCCAGCACACCATCCAGTCGCCCCGCCGAACAGCCCGGGCAGGATCAGTCCTCCCCGTCCGCACGCGAGCCCAACGCCGGCGCCTCCCCCACTGCCGCCTCCCCGGCGGTGGTTGAGTCGTCCGGGCCTGCAGCCTCCTCCCCCGCCACTCCCGCACCCGAGACCCCGGCGGCCCCCGCCGGCCCACTCAATCTGCGCATCGTGCTCGGCGCCGGCGCGCTGCTGGCCGCCGCCGTCACCGGCGCCCTGGCCCTGCGCAGGACGCTGCAGCGCCGCCGCCGCAAGCCGGGCGAGAAAATCGCCATCGTCTCCGAAACCTCCGCCGCCGAGGCCCAGTTGGCAGCGGCCGCCGAGCCCGGCGGCGCAGCCCGCCTGGACGTGGCGCTGCGGACCCTGGCCCACCACGTGGCCCAGCAGAGAGACGACGCGGCCCTGCCGCCGCTGCGGGCCGCCCGGATCGGCACCCGAATGGTGGAGGTCCTGCCCGAGGACCTCACCCAGGACCCGGTGGCGCCCTTCACGTCCGGGCACGACGGCTGGTGGGCCCTGCCCACCGACGCCGCCCTCCTGGACGACGAGGCCGCCCGCGACGTACCGGCCCCGTATCCGGGGCTGGTCACGATCGGCAGCACCGAGGAAGGTGATCTGCTGCTGCTCAACCTTGCGCAGCTGCCTGCGCTGCTGCTGGACGGCAACCCGGTGCACATCACCGAGGTGTGCACCTCGCTCGCGCTGGAACTCGGGATGAGTCCCTGGGCGGCCGACGTCGAGGTCGTCACCGTGGGCTTCGGTGAGGACCTGCCGCAACTGCTGCCCACCACGCGGATCGCCCACATGCGTCAGGCCACGCACGCGCTGCGCGACCTGAGCGAACGACTGCTGGAAGCACACCAGATGCCCGAAACCCGGCATCAGCCCTATCTGCTGCTCTGCGCATCCTCCCTGGACGAGGACACGGCCTGGCAGTTCGCCGACGTCATCGACAAGGCGGGGCCAGTGCCCGTCACACTGATCGCCCCTGCGAGTACAGCGGCTGCTCGCTTCCCCGAGGCGGCAATCCTCAACGCCTCCCTCAACGCCCCGCAGACCCTCGACTACGCCGGCACCGACATCACGGTGCAGCGCCTGGAACACGCCGCCTACCTTCAGATCACCACCGCGTTGAACGTGTCCGGGCAGCCGCCCCACCCGGCCGAAGGGCCCTGGCAGCACGTCCCGGACGAGCCGGAAAACATGCAGCAGCCCAAGCACACACCGCCGGAGCACTCCATCGCACCCGCCACCGCATCGATCCCCGCACCGGCAGAGGCACCGGATACGAACGACGAGGTCTTCCCGGCCCTGCTCGCCGCCAGCACCGACCCGTCTGGCCTCCACCTCCTCTCCCCCGCCACGCCATCGGCCGGGCTCCACGACGCAACCGGACCGGGCGCCGAGGCAGCCGAGCCGTCCGTCCCGGCGCCCCCAGCCGATGACGGCCCCACCGGCACGGCAACAACTGCCGTATCCGACGACCCGGAGACCGCAGTCGAGAAGCTCGCACCGCCGGACACGCAAGAGAGCCAGGCGCAGGACCCGCACGCCCCGGAGATCCGGGTGCTCGGGCCGGTCGAAGTGACGGGTGTCGACAGCACCGGACACGGCCCCAGGATGGCGCAGCTGGCCGCCTTGCTGTACTTCCGGCCCGGGCGGACCGCGGATGTCCTGTGTGCCGACATGGACCCCGTCAGCCCCTGGTCGACGAGCACCCTCAACGCGCGGATGCAGGGCCTGCGCAGCTCCCTGGGCAGCGACTCCTCCGGCAACCTCTACGTCCCGCGCCGCAAGGCCGGGGAAGACCCGTACCGGCTCGCCCCCACCGTGCGCTGCGACTGGAGCCATTTCCTCCAGCTCGTCGAGCGGGCGCTGCCACTCGGCCCGTCCGGCCTGACCGACCTGGAGAAGGCACTGGCTCTGGTGCGGGGCAGGCCGTTCGGCGGCCGGCCGCTGCCCTGGGCCGAGCCCTACGCGCAGGAAATGATCACGCGGATCATCGACGTCGCGCACACCGTGGCCACCTACCGCATCCCCACAGGTCCCCACCACGACCTCAACGCCGCCCGCCAGGCCGTCGCAACCGGCCTCGACGTCGACCCCACTGCCGAACTCCTCTACCGGGACTGGATGCGTCTTGAAGCTGCGCGAGGGAACCGCTCCGGACTGCACACCGCGATCACCCGCGTGCAACAGATCAACCGGGACCTGGACTGCTCACTGGAGACGGAGACATCTCAGCTCATCAACGAACTCCTCAACAGCACCGGCACAACGACGCGCAAAACCCTGTAGCCGCGGGTGGGCAGGGCCGCACGGTGCGCGCTACTGGCTGGGGGCAACGTCCCGGGCCGTGTAGGCGAGCAGTGTGCTGAGGGCCGCACCGTTGGACGCCGGGGTTCGGCTACGCCACTCCCCCGAGTGTTATCCGCACGGCCTACGCAACCGCGCGTGCTGGGTCAGATCATCGTAGAGGCCGACGACTCCCCCGACGTGACCACGTCCGGTGCCCATGACCGGCCCGTGGACCGGGTACAGGGCGATGCCTCGCCAGGCACTCGCCAGCGCCCAAGCGGTGACGTTCTGCGTGAGCCTGGTCGCACGTACGCCCCCGGTGGATATGCAGGAGGGCTCATCGGTGCGACGCGCCTTGACCAACCGCACTGGCCGTTCCGATGTGATCTTGGACCGCGCCAGTGCACACCGGCCTCGGGCAGGTCGAGTTCCCTGACGGTGGTGTCGGAGGCGATGCGCAGCACGCGCAGGGTTCCTCCTGCCCCGGTGGCGGGTGCGCCGCGCGCAGACCGCGGTGCGCCCTGGCTACGCAAATGAGCCTCCCGACTGCGCAATACTGGGCCGACCTGCGTTTTTTCTTGATCACGCAGCCGCTGGTACAGGCTGGCTTGCTGGTGCGCAGCAACAGGGCAGGGCGCGGCTTCTTACTGCTGTGACTGCGCGTGGTGGCGGGTCAGTACCTGCCAGCGCCGTTCGAAGTCGTGGGCCTGCTCGGCGATGTACTCGGCTGTGAGGGGCCGGTTGTGCTGCGCGGTGATCCCGTAGGCTGCGCATTCCTGCGCAACAGCGTCGAGCGACGGGGACTCGCTGTGCACCCGCTGCTGCGCCCAGAAGGTGTAGACGCGGAACGGCAGAAGGTAACGGCGCAGGGTGGAAGGGCTGACCGGCTTTCCACCGCGGCCGGTCATGCCCTTCGTGCCGGCAAGATAGACGGAGAGCTGCTCGGCCTTGGGTTCCTCACCGTGCACGGTCCGATACTCGGTCCAAGCAAGGTAGTAGCGGTCAACGGTGGTGAGCGCTGCGGGCTCCCCGGTCGCCTCGTCCTCGCCTGGCGGCCCGTCGACGGAGGCGCTCACTTTGGAGCTGCGCGCCTCCTTGGCGGGGTACGCGCCCGAGCCGGCCGGTGCCCCCTCAGGTTCGTCGCGGTCCGGGACGGGCTCATCGGCGGGTGCCTGCGCGGCGTGCTCTGTTGTCTCCTCATCGACGGGCGACTTGGGCTCGTCGAACTCGCGCCGCCGGAAGGCGGAAACGAAGTACTCCAGGTCTGCGCCTTTGATGGGCCGGCCGTTGCCGCCGGTGATCTGGTCCCGCTCGTAGACGTACGCGGCGAGGGCGTCCGCATCGGGGTACGCCCCGTGCTCTTGCGCGTATACGAGCCAGGCGTTGTAGAAGTAGTCACCCCAGCCGTCGTCCGCGTCGCTCGAAGCGTGGGATTCGGCCCCGTTCTCAGCTGCGGGCGTGTGGCGCTGCTTGAGGAGCTGCAGCAGGGGTTCGAGCTGTTCGTCGGGCAGTGGCCCGCCGGCCGCGGTGGCGATGCCGTACTGGTCTTGGAGCCACAGAGCGAACTGCGAGCTCGTGGGCTCGAATCCGAAGGCGGCGATCCAGTCCTGGTAGGCGTCGGCGAGGTGTTGGGCGTTCCCTTCGTCCACGAGATCGTGCGACGGCTCGGAAGGTGCGGACCGCGGCTGCCCCGCCGGCTGGGGCTGGGCGCCGCGCGCCGAAGCCAGTTCCTTCTCCCGGCCGACGGCGGCCTCGAGTTCGGGGCTCCGCCGCTGGGCCGGAGCCGGGGTCCGCTCCACCGTGAACCGAATCGGAAGCTCGTCAATGCCCGCAGCCGCAAGGCCGGCCGGGGCCGTTTCGGCCAGAGGGACGCCGTAGCGGGCGAGGCGGAGCGGCATCAGCGACTCCACCGGGGCCTTGCGGCGCCAGGCACGGCCGAAACGGGAGCGCAGCCGGGCCTGGTAGACCAGCCGCTCCTGCTCCAGCTTGATCACCTGCTCGTAGGAGCGCAGCTCCCACAGCTTCATCCGCCGCCACAGCAGGAACGTCGGCACCGGCGACAGCAGCCAGCGGGTCAGCCGCACGCCCTCCATGTGCTTGTCGGCAGTGATGTCCGCGATCCGGCCGATCGCGTGCCGCGCGGCCTCCACGGACACCACGAACAGGATCGGGATCACCCCGTGCATACCCACACCGAGCGGATCCGGCCAGGCCGCCGCACCGTTGAACGCGATCGTCGCCGCCGTCAGCAGCCACGCCGTCTGCCGCAGCAGCGGAAACGGGATACCGATCCACGTCAGCAGCAGATCCAGCGCCAGCAGCACGCAGATGCCCGCATCAATGCCGATCGGAAAGACGTAGGCGAAGTCCCCGAAACCCTTCTTCAGGGCCAGCTCACGCACCGCCGCATACGAACCCGCAAAGCCGATCCCCGCGATGACCACCGCACCGAAAACAACCACCCCGATGAGAACCCGATGCGCCCGAGTCAGCCGAGGCACACCACCCGTCCCCGCCGCCACGCCCTATCCCCCCTTACTGAAACCACACGACTGAGCAGGTATCACACTGTCACGACAAGCCACACGTTGTGACCCCCGAGGGCGCGGCTCCGGAGGGATCATCTGCGAAAAGTGATCGCTGCGCAGTGTGCATGGGAGTCGGCCTTGTCCTGCACCTGAGCAGCCCGGCCGGCGCAGGAGTGCTGGGGAGCCGCCGTGCCATACACCGAGTTGTTCACGACTTCCGGACTCCACGCGGTGTCTCTCACCGTCCCAACCGGGCTCGCGCCCCTGCACTCGGCGAACGCAGGCACCAGTGTCTCCAGCACACTGCTGCCCGACTCCTGGCCGGGAACGGGAGCCTCGTGCCCCACCAGACAGTCCGCCGCACCCGCCGACCAGCAGGGCCCCTCGGGAACGAAGGACTGCCCGCCGCACCGGAGCCGCCGGCACACCGCTGCAGCTCACGGCCGAGGAACTAAGCCCGGAGCGCGCCGCACGCCTGACTCGCCGCAGCCGCCGGCAAACTGCGCCAGCGCAACTCCCTCCTCGGCCCGCGCGCCGCCTCCGCCGCAGCCGGCGAACGCAGCCAGATTCATCACCTACAACCTGTTCGGCGCCTACCTCGGCACCCCCTGACGGCTCGAGACCCCCCACACGAGACCGGCGAACGCCTCGCCCCCCTGGTCCCCCGGCAGGCCGACCGCTTCTTCGCGTTCCTGCGGTACCCAGCCGCCGTCCCGCACGCCGGGTTTGGTCTCGCCGAGGACGCACAGGGACCATGCGTCTTCGTCCACGTCCTCGGCGAAGGCCACATCCCAGTTCGCGCGCCGTACACCCGCGGCAGCGACACCCCGGCCTCTCCCGCGACCTCCGGCCAACGCCGCCCGAAGCGCGAAATCCGAACCCAGCTGCAACCAGCCGAGTACATCACCAGTCTTGTGGACCGTAAATCCACCCGATCTGCTCGCACGGCGTGGCCTATACCTCGGCACTATCATGATCCTTTCCTTTATAGCCGCGACCCTGCGCTCCGCGGCCGTGTTCTACACCGGCTGGCACCTGCCGGGCGTGCGCGAGTTGAAGTACCGAACGGACGCTGAGCCTTTTGGCACGGTGGAGCCACGGGATCAGGCGGAGAAGGCGACGTAGGTTCCCGTTGTCAGGCCGGAGAAGGTGATCAGCTGCCGCGGTTTGAGGCAGCTGAATGCGGCGTGCATCGCAACGCCGGCGGCAACGGCGTACGGCATGGTCTGCGGGATGAGTAGCGCGATCGGCAGTGCGAGCTCCGCTGTGATGACGGCAGCGGCGATCAGGCGCCACAGCCGGACGTCACGGTCAGTGAGGTTGCCGAGGCGGTGTCGAACGACGGCCGGGACGGCGTACTGACCGCGGCGATGCGGGAGGTGCTGTCGGACCTGGGTGTAGGTGTGCACCCACTGCGCGAGGTAGAGGCCGCTGCGGAACTGGTCGCTGCGGATCTTCTGCCAGGCGCTGTTCCAGTAGATGTCCGTGGTGATCAGCACGAGGAGGCACAGGGCCCATGTGTTCGCGGCGCTCGGAGTGTGCTCGATGTGCCATCCGTGGCCGAGGTCGCCGGCAAGGCCGAGGCAGGCGCCGGTCAGCAGGGTGTAGCGGACGGCGTTGGGGCTCTTGAGGTAGAGGAGTTCCATGGCGGCTCCGGCCAGGGTCACCAGCAGGGCGAGGCGAGGGGCGGCGCCCAGCGCCAGAGCGAGCGCGGCGGCCGTGCGGATGAGCAGGGCGGGCCGGTATGCGGCTGCGAGGAGCCGGGATCGGCGTGGGCCGAGGCGTTGTTCGGCGAGGCGAAGGCTGAGGGAGCCGGGGACGAAGCGGTCCCAGCCGCCTTGGCCGAGGGCGAGTGCGAAGCGGGTGGTGAGCACGGTGCCGAAGATGATCCGGAACAGCTGCAGCCGGCCGGGGTCGGTGGGGCGGGTGAAGCCGGAGGCGAGAGCGTCAAAGAACCACACGGCTGGCCACCACCTTCACGGGCTGCTCACCACGGGCGGACAGTACGCGGCCGATGCCGTCGATCCGGTCGTAGCGGCCGCTGGCGGTGAGGTGGTCGAGGATCGTCTGGAGCTGGGGCGGGCCGAGGATGAAGCTGCCGGGCGACAGGTGGTCGTAGACGTTGACCGGCTCGGCGTGGCCGTCCTTGGTGCCGGTGAGCTGGACGATGGTGAAGGTGGCGCGGCAGAACATCTTCCACCGCAGCCAGCGGCCGGGCAGAGGGGTGAAACCGGTGATCATCCATGCCACGAGGGCAATGGTGATCACGATTTGGGCAGCGGGCAGCATGGATTCGGGCATGGTGAAGACCTCCGTGGGGAGGATGACGGCGAGGCGCGGCCGGTCCTTCGGGCCGGGCGCCGCAGTTGTTAGCGCTCGGGCTTGGGGGGCCGCTGCATCAGCGCGGCCGCGGCCTGGTCGAGCGTGACCTTCTCGTGCAGCAGGTCGGAGACGATCTCGGTGAGTGGCATCTCGACGCCGTGGATGCCTGCCAGGGCGAGGATCGCCTTGGCGGACTTGACGCCCTCGGTGGTCTGGCGGGTCGCCGCGGTTGCTTCGGCCATGGTCAGGCCTTGACCGATGTGGGTGCCGAAGGTGCGGTTGCGTGACAGCGGTGAGGAGCAGGTCGCCACGAGGTCGCCCAGACCGGCGAGGCCGGCGAGAGTGGCCGGGTGGGCGCCCAGTGCGGTGGCCAGCCGGGTGGTTTCCGCGAGGCCCCGGGTGATGAGCATGGATTGGGCGTTGTGGCCCAGTCCCATGCCGGAGGCGATACCGACGGCGAGGGCGATGACGTTCTTCACCGCGCCGCCGAACTCACAACCGACCACGTCGGTGGAGGTGTAGGGGCGGAAGTACGTGGTGTGGCACGCGCGCTGGACGCGGTGGGCAACGTCCTCGTCGGGGCAGGCGATGGTGGCGGCGGCGGGCTGGCCGCCCATGATCTCGCGGGCCAGGTTCGGGCCGGACAGCACCGCGACCCGGTCGGCGGCGATGCCGGTCACTTCGGTGATGACCTGGCTCGCCCGCAGCCCGGAGCCGATCTCGATGCCCTTCATCAGCGACACGATCACGGTGTGCGGCCCGATGTGCGGAGCCCAGGCCGCGAGGCTGGCACGCAGGGACTGCGCGGGGATGGACAGCACGAGGAAGTCCGCGCCCTCCAGCGCGGCGGCCGGATCGGTGGTCGCGGTCACCGTGTGGGGCAGCTCGACGTCCGGGAAGTAGCCGGGGTTGCGGTGCGTGGCGTTGATCGCGTCGGCGATCTCGCCGCGGCGGGCGTGCATGATCACGTTGGTGTCCGCGTCGGCCATGATCTTGCCTACAGCGGTGCCCCAGGAACCGGCCGAGAACACCGCCGCACGGGTGTGGCGCTGGGTCACTGCGGGGTCTCCTCGCTGGTCGCGGGCATGTCGCTGGGGTGGCGGTCGGGCGCGGTCATCCTATCGGCCGCCCGTTTTGCGCTCGTCGCTGATGGTGGGCGCCGCAACGTCAGCACAACGGCCCGTCTTCTGCGGACCTTGGGGAGCATGCGGTGTGCCTCGCGGAGCATGTTCTCGGCCGGTGAGGCGCCCAGCTCGCGCCGCAGCTGGTCGGCGTGGGCGATCCACAGCTGGTAGAGCCGCTCCCACATGGCGGGCTCGTCGGGCCGCTCGTCCAGGTGCTCCAGCGACAGGCCGGCGGCGTCGGCCTGCTCGTGCCACGCCGGTTCTGCGCCGCGCCGCAGCGCGCGGGTGACGACCAGGCGGCCGCCCGGGGCCAGGATGCGGCCGAGCTCGCGCACCGCGGCCCCGCGGTCGGTGGCACCGCCGAGGGCGTCCACGCACACGATGCCGTGGGCGCAGCCGTCGGGCAGGCCGGTGCGCTCCAGCTCCCCGACGCGGAAGACGGCGCGGTCGGCGTTGGGCCCGAGGAAGTGGGCGCGCCGGGCAGTGGCCTGAGCGGTGGCGATGGGTGAGAGGTCGAAGGCCGTCAGACGGACGGCAAGGGCACGGGCCAGCCACAGGCCGATGCCACCGGCGCCGCAGCCGGCGTCCACGAGAAGCTGGCCGGGGCGCAGGCGCAACCTCGCGGTCAGCAGTCCCAGCAGGGGCCAGTCGCAGGAGCTGGAGGCGGCGACCTCCACGGGGTAGTCCTCGCCCATCGCCTGGGCGTACAGGCCGGCCACCACAGAGCTGCGGCCGCGGGCGGCGTGGAAGGCGTCGTACCGGGCTGAGCGGGCCTCCTGCGCGGGTGTGAGCGGCTCCGGGACTGGGCCGGTGGTCGTCGGGTTCATCGGGGCATCGACCTTCTGATCCGGGAGTGGGTGCCGGGGCAGACGACCTGCACGGCGTGGACGGGACAGCCGGGGGCGGTCAGGTCCAGGACGACCGGCTCGTGGCTGGTGATGAGCTCGATGCGGCGGGCGATGTCCAGGGCCTGGTCGGCGAAGCCGCCGGTGGCCGGGGTGAAGCGCGCCGTCACCTCCGGCCACGGAGCAAGACCTGCGGTTCGGGCTGGACCTGGACGGAAGGGCGGGATGTCGAAGCTGCCGGGGTCGGTGGGGAGGTCGTCGCGGGTTCCGGCGATGGCGGCGAGCCGGGACTGCGCGGCCTCGGTCACCGCCCGCGTCAGGGCGATGGCCGGGTCGCTGTGGCAGCCGCCGCCCGCGAAGACGACCGGGTGGTCCTCCGACCACAGATACGCCAGGCACACCGGCAGCCCGTACGGGCCCTCTACGAGGGCGATCTCCAGCGCGATGCCCGCAGTGGCCAGTCGGGCCATCACCTCGCGGCCGAAGGGGTCGTCGACCGTGCGGGGATCGATCAGCGTGCGCCGCCGTCCACCTGTGCGCGTGTCCTGGTGCAGCACGTCGCGCTCGACCACCTCGAGCAGGGCGTGCACCATCGCCTCGTCGCGGGTGTTGCCGCAGGCAAGACCGGTACTGGTCGCCCGCCACACATCTGCGGTCCACGGGCGGCGCTGAACGCGGCGGCGAACCAGGTCGACCGGCAGCAGCGTCTTCGCGCCGCTCACCAGGCCGAGGCCGTGCGTCCACTCGCACACCACCCTGGCGAGAGCGTCCTCGGGGTAGGAGGCGGTGGTCGGTAACGCGGCCACCGGGCAGTCAGGGGCGACCTCGGCGGCCGGGCCCACCGTGGCGATGGACAGCGGCCGCTCGATGTGCCACAGCTCGATCGCCTCCATCACCGCCGACAGCTTCGCCAACAGGGCGGTGGCGCCCTTGCCCTGCGCCACGGACAAAGTCATCGACGCCGGCCGGATCGCCGCCCACACCGGCAGCCCGATCACGTCCAGGCCTGTCAGGTCTGCGACCCGGGTGATGCCGAACTCCTCCAGACGGCCGGCCACCGCCTCCCAGGTGTCCTCAGGCGGCCGGGCCCGTACGGTGCCTGGCAGTGCCACCAGCCGCTCGTCAATGCCCGGCACAGGTCGTCTCCATTCTTTGCGTCTCTTCCAGGAACCCGAGTACGAACCGCTTGGCGGCCTCCACCGCGTTCGCTGCCCGGCCGAGTCCCCGTGCGGCCGCCTCCGTCTCCAGGTGCTCCTGCGGGCAGCGCCACACCGTGAGCAGGAGGTCGCGGGCCGCCTCGTCGCGGACTGCGGCCGCGGACATCCCGGGGCGCCGGCGGCGAGCTCGGGCGAGGACGTCGGCGTATCGGGCGACCGCGCGCCGGTCCTGGTCGGTTTCACCGGCCAGCAGCAGCCCCACGGTCTCCTCGCAGCGCAGGTCGAGCCAGGGGTGGAACAGGCGGTCTGCGGGCAGGCGCCCGCCACACGTCTGGGTCAGGCGCTCGGCGAGCGGCAACCCGGGCTCGCCGTCGGCGGGGTGCTGGGAGAGGTGTTCGAGGTAGGCCGCCCATCTGCCGGGAAAGTCGGGGTCGAACACCTGCTGATAGACGAGACGGTCCTCGGTGGACAGGTTCAGGCCGTCGACTTGCTCCCGCACGGCGGCGTTCGACCAGCGGCGGAAGTAGGCCGTCTCCCACCGCGGCGGGGCGACGGCCGCGCTCGCCGCCGCGGCGGTTCCGTCGAGTGCGGTCGTCACGGCGGCGATCGCGTCGGCGCGCTTGAGGTCAGCGAAGTGCGGGTCCTGCTTGCGCCGCTCGTCCAGCCAGTCCGCGAACGTCCTCTCGCCCCGGTTGTGGCATACGGCCCGTACGGCGGCCCACGTCCGTTGCGGGTAGTAGACCGCGCGCAGCGCCTGCAGAAGTCCGGTGGCCCGCGGGGCGTCGAGGACCTCGTGCGCGACCGCGAGCTCAAGGGCGTGCCGCAGGTTGACCAGCGGCCAGGTAAGGGCGCGTGCGTCGTCAGGGGCCTGGCCGACGGCCACCTCGTCATCGCCGTCGATGTCCCCGCGTGCATAGGCGGCGTAGATGCGGCCGACGCCGTGCATCCCGTACGGCGCCAGTTCAGCCGCCCGCAGCGCGCCGATGCTCGCAGCACCGACCATCCGGATGCCTCGACCCATCGCGGCCAGAATCTCTTTGTGCCGCAGCGCCGGCGCCTGGTGATACACGCCGTCGATGAGGACCACCGTGTCATCGCTGTTGATCTCGGGGGCGAACAAGTCACCGTGCTGTGCGGGCGGCCACACCCGTACATCCGGAGCGGCGAGTTGCGGCTCGGACCGCGGCAGCGACGGCCCGACGAACACGTGAATCACCACAGGCCTCCAGGGTGAAGAGCGAGGGGGTGCTGCTCCCGCCCGGCCCCAGGCCGGGCGGGAGCAGCACCAGGACAGTGCGGAAGAAGGGGAGGGCTACTCCTCGTCCTCCACGTCGACTGCGACCACGACGGGCCCGGTGACCTCGTCGGGCTCTTGGGCCGGCGCCTGGACGGCGCTCTGGGCGGCGCTGGTGGACTCGAACTGCATGGGATGTTCCTCCTGTTCATTGAGACGGCGGAGCGGGACGGCTGCCCGCATCCGGTGATGCCACAGGCCCTGCGGTGAGGGCCCGCCTGCCCGCACCTGGGAGGGGCGGGAAGCTGATGGGTGTTCAGCCCTGCCGGGCCGGGGACTGCCGTTGGTCGACACCGCCGGCAGCGCAGGATCTGAGCTGGAGCGGAGTCGGGAGCCTGCCCGGCGGCCCGTTCGGGGGTCTCCGAGTCGCCGGGCAGGCGGTCAGGACGCGGCCGCCGCGAAGGAGACCACACTGATGTCGCACAGCTCACGCACCGCCTGGCGGGCGACGACGAACCGCTCGCCCGGGGAGCGGCGCAGAACGAGCGCATCGTCGACCGCGGGGCCGGGGCAGCCTGGCCGGGGGTAGAGCGTCCCCGCGTACACCGATCAGCTCGGCCTCGCGTACGCGGAGAAGTACATGCCCGTCGCGCAGCCGCGGGCACAGGCGGGGCGCCGACTTGGAGCAGGGCTCGCACATGGGCGGGATTGCGGTGCGCACGCCTTCCCACCGCGTCTGCACAGCCTCGTCCAGCAGCGGCAGGACCCACAGCATGCCGTCCTGATTGCGGCTGGCTCGTCGGCTCAGCACGCGCACAGGAGTTGCTCCATTGCCGTGCGCTGCCGATAGGGGTGCAGCTCGGCCGCGTACTCGGGCCTGCCTCGGGTCGCTCCAGAGCACAACGTCCAGAGCACGCCGTCCAGGTCGCGCGCGAGGGCGTCCTTCAGCGGGTCGGAGGAGGCGACGCCGGAAGCGGTGACCGTCAGCGGCGCGGGCTGCGTGCTCTCACCTGTCCACGGCGTTACGTACGGCGCTATCGGTCGGTCCACGGTGTCCCCCGAAGGTGGTGCTGCGGTCAGTGGTGAAGGCAAGGGTCTGCGGCCGGCCGGATCTTCCAGGCCTCAGGGGCTGGTGCCGTGCCCATCGACGAGGCTGCGTCACTCGGCGACGGGCACGGTGCGTGTGGGCGCGCCGCTGGTGCGGGTTGCGCGGAGGTAGGCGGCATGCATGACGTCGGTGAACTCGATCTCGCGGGTGTCGCCGTCCGCCTCGGCCTCGCGGATGCCGCCGAGGCGCTCCCAGTACCGCCGGCCGTCCGGACGCCGCATGACCTCGTCGGCGCAGTACCGCAACGGCCGGCCACGGAGCAGGCCCAGCCGGTGTTTCAGGGAGAGCATGCACAGCTGGTAGTTGACGTGTAGGAGCCGGATGTACTCCTCGACCGGCATGTCCTCCGGCGCCCAGAGCTGCGCGGCGTCGCGGTGGGTCGTGAGGTGGCGCAGCCATTCGAGTTGGTTCCGCATGGCGGCCACTTCGTGCTGCTGCCGCTGGTGCCGTTCCTTCTGGCCGAGGTGCGCGGCCCCGACGGCAACCAGGGCGAGAGCGGCGACGTTCTGCAATTTCATCGGAGTCTCCTGGGGCCGCAGGTCGCGGCCCGTACGTCTAGAGCGAGGTACCGAGGCGGGCGGCGAGCGCGGCGTGCGGGTTCGGCTCGGGGCGGAGCTGCTCCAGCGCGGCACGCAAGGGGCCCGTGGGGACGAGGCGGTCGCTGGCTGACGGTCGGTGCCAGTACGGGCCCGGCGGGGCGGTCCGGTTCAGCGAGGGCAGCGTGATCGTGTGCGGGGCGCCGAGGCATACCGCGTGCGAGTGCGGTGCCCACTGGTCGGCGGACCCGGGCGGGACCAGCCAGTAGAACCAGCCATGTTCTGGATCTTCGATCACGGGCCCGCATCCGCCCTGGATCTCGTCCATCAGCTCCACGGCGAGTCGTGCCTGCGGGCCCGAGCTGCTGATGACGACGTCGAACAGGTTGCCGCCCAGTCGGAGGCGGGTGTCCTGGCGGGCTTCGACGGCCAGGAGGGCGCGGATCATCTCGGCGAGGTCGGCCATGTCGGCGGCCGGCTGCTGTGTTGCTCCGGCGGAATCGACCAGGTGCTGCATCATCTCAGCGCCGGTCAGCGGGGCCATGACCTGGGTGCTCACAGTTCCACCCGCCCCGGCTTGAGGGTGGCCCGTACCGTCTTGCCGTCGGAGCCGGGGGCGATGAACCAGGAGAGCCGCGCTCCACGCTGGCGGGCATTCCACAATCCACGCCCCCGCGCACCGTCGACAGCTTCAAGGAAGTCGGGGAAGTGCGGGGTGGGGTCCGTGACGTCGATGACCAGTTCGCGGGCCTCGGTGAGGCTGAGGCGGGCGGAAATGCTCTGCCCGTCCTGTCCATGCTGGAGGCCGTGGGTCACGGCGTTATCGACCAGCGAGGCAAGCACCGCGATCGCGGCATGTCCGTCACCGGGCCAGTCCAGCATCGCCAAGGTCGTGCGGCCGGAGACGCGGGCGATCCTCACTGCGCTCGGGTCCGCGGGTAAGTGCAACGGCATCTCGCGTAAGACGGGCGCGGTCACCTCGGCGGCGGGGTCCAATTCTTGGGGTCGTTTGGTCAAAGGGAGGGTGCACCAGGTGGTGGTGCCGTCTTCGCTGACTCCCCAGGCGTCCGCCAGTGCCTCGACGAGGAGCAGGCCTCGGCCGTTCTCGTCGTCTGGTGCCGGGCTGCGCGGGGTGGGGACGGCGGAGCAGCCGTCACTGATCTCGATCAGGAGGTCGTCGTCACGCAGACAGAGGCGGAACCTCACTTCAGAGCCGGAGCCGTGCTGTAGGGCGTTGGTCACCAGTTCCGTGGTCAGTAGTTCTGCCGTCTCGGCGAGATCGGGACGATGCCAGCTGCTCAGTGCGGCCCGCGTGATGCGGCGAAGACGTGCGGGCCAAGCTGCATCCGCCCGGGTTAGCTGACCCGGCGTGGATCCGGGATCCCGCTGGATACAGAGCTCGTGCCCGGCGCGCAGAGCAGGAGAGCTGACGGTCGTCGGCGTGCATGCCGGGATCGAAGTCATGCCGGTCCTCCGTAGCTGGTCGGGCGTTGCAGCGCAGGACACAGCGGGTCCTACGACCCTGCAGCGGTCACTCCGCGCTATGGCTCAACTACGGTGCCCTGTGGGAAAGTTATCCCGCAACGGATACGCCAACGAATATTCTCCGGAATCGAAATTGGCACATGCCAGGGCGCGCGCATGGGCTACTGCGACGAGCAAATGGCATGTCAGACTGCGCGCATCGCCGGTTTCGGCAAGCGCATGAGACGGGAGGGCGGACGCATGGCACAGAAGCCGAGACCGACGGTGCGGCGCATCGAGCTGGGGTACGAACTGCGCCAACTCCGCGAGCGGGCCAGCATGACGCTGGAGGAGGTCGTCGACTCCGGAGCGGTGTCTGGCCTCTACTTCGCCAAGCTGCAACGGGTGGAGACAGGTCTTCAGGACCTGCGATCGGCTGCCGATCTCCGTTCCCTGCTTGAGCTGTACGGCGTCACCGATGACCGTGATGTCGAGCAGCTTCTGGCCATCCAGCGCGAAGCGGCGAGCCAGGACTGGTGGACTCCGTACCGTTCGACCATGCCCTCGGGCATGCCTCGCTTCGTCGGCATCGAGTCTGCCGCCCGTGAAACCTGGGCGTTCCATCCGAGTCTGATCCTCGGTCTGCTGCAGACCGAGGGGTACGCCCGCACTCTCTACCAGCTGGCGCAGCCCATCGAAGAGACCACCAGCGAGTTCATCAGCCGTAACGTCCAGGTTCGCATGCGACGGAAGGATGCGCTCACCCGGTCGGAGGAACCCCTGACCCTGCGGGCAGTGCTCTGGGAGCCCGCCCTGCGAAACCTGATCGGCGACGTCGACGTGATGGTGGAGCAGTACGACGAGCTCATCAAGCTGGCGAGCCTTCCCAACGTGACCATCCAGGTCCTGCCGATGCTCCCGATGAAGATCAGGGGATATCTGCCCTCCCACGACTTCAGCGTGATGCACCTCGGCGACGAACTGCCCACATCGGTCCAGGTCGACAACGCATGGAGCGCAACGTCCGTCAGTGACAAGCCGCGCGAAGTTGGCCGCTTCACCAGGAAGTTCAACGCCATAACAGCTTCGGCCCTACCGCCGGAGGACACAACCGAGTTCATTGACGGCCTGAAAAGAGAGATCACCGCATGAAGAAGCCCACCCCCATGGCACCAGAGCTGACTGCCGCAGGCGCAGTGTGGCGCAAGTCGACGTACTCCGACGGTGCCGGTAACAACTGCATCGAGGCCGCCGCCTTCCCGTCCGTGGTCGGCGTCCGCGATTCGAAGTTTCCCGAAGGCGCTGCGCTCGTCTTCCCACGGTCCTCCTGGTCCGCGTTCGTGAGCGCCGCCGGCAGCGGCGAGCTGCAGATTGAGCCCACCGCCTGACCGGCTGGCGCACACGCAACATGACGGCCCTCCCCTTAGACACGTTGAGGGGGGGCCGTCATCGTCTTGCTGGTCGCCTCGACAGCGTCGGTGCGGCGTGCAGCACAGTGTAGGGGGGGCAGAGCTCGCCTGTTCGAGGATCGGTGAGACCCGTGTTGCGGGGAAGGTAGGGTCTGCCGCACGATCGGGTGACATCTGAACTGGCTCGCCCTGTGGGGCGGGCGGGAAGGATGTCGCTGTGCCCAAGCCTTATCCGGAAGAGTTCCGCCAGGACGTCGTGCGGGTTGCGAGGAATCGCGGGCCGGGTGTGACGGTCGAGCAGGTGGCCACCGACTTCGGAGTCCATCCGATGACGTTGTGGAAGTGGATGCGTCGTGCGGACACCGACAACGGGGCCAAGCCCGGAACGACCGGCCAGGAGAGCGCCGAGCTTCGGGAAGCGCGGCGGTCGGATCAAGCTGCTGGAGCAGGAGAACGAAGTTCTGCAGCGGGCCGCGGCCTATCTGTCGCAGGCGCATCTGCCGGGAAAAGGATCTACCCCGGCGTGGAGACGTCGACGGGTGCATTCTGCACAGCGATCGCGGATCGCAGTTCCGCTCCCGGAAGTTCGTCCGGGCACTCGACCGCCACCGGATGGCCGGATCGATAGGGAGGGTCGGAGCCGCCGGCGACAACGCGGCCATGGAGTCCTTCTTCAGCCTGCTGCAGAAGAACGTCCTCGACCGCCGTGTCTGGGCCACCCGCGAAGAACTCCGGATCGCGATCGTGACCTGGATCGAGCGGACCTACCACCGACGCCGCAGACAAGCCTCACTCGGCCGGCTGACCCCCATCGAATTCGAGACCGTCATGACCAGGCCGGCTCTCCAGGCCGCGTGACCGAACCTGTCACCCGAACCTGCATCAGACCCGGCCGCTGGCAGGCGCCGAGCACGCATCGGCACATTGCGGTACGGAAAAATGGGTCCGGCGGTGGAGGGGGACGAACTCCGTGATCATCACACGTCATGTCCTGCATGTGCGCAAGAATCGGTCCTCCGGGCGTGGTGCCCGGTGGGCACGATGCGCGGGGTGGGCCGATGGAGGACGTGCGGGAGCTACTGTCCGAATACGGGCAGTGCCACAGCGTTGAACTGCCTGAGTCGGACAGGCACCGGCTTCTCGGCGATGTGGTTACGGCCCTCATCCGGCGCGCCGACGAGGAAGTGACGGTGGATTACCGTGCGCCGGATGAACCGGCCGTGTTCTTCGAACTCTCCGGACGCGACTACGCGATCACCGTGTTGTCGGCTTCCGGACCCGATGTGGCCGAGGCCGCCCGGGCCGCTGTGCGGGCCCGGGAGCAGAGTGGTCTGGGGCCGGAGGTGCGCTGGGTTCTGCTGTGTGCGCGGACTCCCGGCTGTGCGGTCGACGATGGTCTGCGCGTGGCCCTGGGCGGGCAGGGCGTGCTCCTCGACCAGGACCATCTGGAAGCGGCCGTGTGTGGGCTTGTTTCACTCGCGACGCTGATCCGCGCCGCCTTCCGCACGCCGCGTCCACCGTACACGCCGCTGCAGGAACTCCTGTTGAAGGAGCCGGAGGTACCGGCTCCTTTGCTGTCCCTGTCGTCCCGTCCGCCCGGACCGTTCACCGTGCCGTCCCGGACGGCGCCGGGCATCGTGGCCTCCGTGGTTCTGGCCGGGGAAGACTGGCCGCTGTGTCCGAGCGGCCTTGCCTGGGAGTCGCCACAGCGGGCGCTGGTCACCACCGAGTGCGGGCTTGCGGAGGTGGATCTGCAGCGAGGCGGGCTTCGGTGGCGGCTGCCTCTGCCCGACGTGCACGGTGCCGCCATCGTGCTGCCGGATGGAGCCGTATGTGTGCTGTGCGGGCCGGCGGTGGTGATGTGGCATGGCGGCGTGCTGCGGGTGGTGGGCGGTGGGTTCGAGGCGAACGCCAGCCTGCTGATCGGCCCCGATGGGGGCGTGTGGGTGCTGTCCGGATCCGGGGCGACGCTCGGCGCCGCCACCGGCTCGACTCTCGCGCTGACCCGGCTCGGTGACAAGGTAGGCGATCAGCATCGGTTTTCCATCGCCTTCGACGCGGCGGTGCGGTCGGCCGTTTGGCTGGACGGGCGGCGCTTCCTCCTTGCTGCCGGCGGGCACAGCGCCGTCGTTGACCTCTCCGTCAGCACGAGCGCCGGCGGGCGGGAGGATCGGATGCTGACCCCGGTGTCCTACCCGGGGCACGTGGCGCGTGGCGGCAGCAATGCCGTCCTGGTGGCCGGGCGGGCTGGCTCCGGCATCGGCGTGGAATTGCACACCCTCGATGCGGCGGCCCGCAAGAGCGAGCCGACCGCCGAGGTACAGCTCGGCGAGGTGTTGGGCCTGGCCCAGAGCCCAGAGGGCGGGCCCGCCTACCTGCTGGGCTCGCTGCCGACGAACGACATCGGCGCCATTCACCCCGTCCTGATGAAAATCACCGGCCATTTCCCTGCCGGGCCGCATGCGGTCGAGGAGCAGCCGCCGGCGCACGCCGCCGATCCGTACGCCGCGGTACGCCAGGAGGCCCGTGGTGAGCGCAGCGACTACGCCTTGGAGAAGTTTCCTCTTCCAGGCGGTGACGAGGGCGGCATGGGCGTCGTCCACGAGGCCGTCCACAAACCGACGAACACTGTCGTTGCGTTCAAGAAGCCGAAGTCGCTGCGCGAGAAATTGACCGCGCGGATGCGGCGTGAGATCGAGGCCGCTCAGATACTTGGCGGCAACCGCCACGTCATGCCGGTCCTCGACTTCAGCCCGCGAGCCGAGTGGTTCGTCATGCCGCTGGCCCAGGGCACCGCCGAGCAACGCCAGCCGGAACTGCAGCACGACGGCGACGAACTGCGGACCCTGGTGGACGCGGTCGCGGCTGCCCTGGCCGACGCCCACCGTCTCGGCTACCTGCACCGGGACATCAAGCCGGCCAACATCCTGCATCTCGACGGCCGGTGGGTCCTCGGCGACTGGGGCATCGTGCGCCGACCCCGCGGTCAGACGACCAGCCCCGGGCGCACCGGCCGGAAGATCGGCACGGTCGAGTTCGGTGCCCCCGAGTTGACCGTCGATCCGCACAACGCGAGTCCCTCCAGCGATATCTACAGCCTGGGAAGGGTCATTGGCTGGTTGCTGACGGGTACCGAACCCGAGGCGAACGTGCCCCTGCTTCCGCCGCACGGCAGTCCCTGGCGTGCGGTCGTGAGGCAGTGCACCTTCCGTGAGCCGTCGAACCGCCCGCAGACCGTCGACGAATTCCTCGACCTGGTCGAGCGCGAGATGGCCTCGTCCCTGGAGCTGCCGATTGCGCGGGCGCAGCAGCTTCTGCAGGGAGCCGAGGACGGGGACGCCGAGGCGGCTCGCCGGCTGCTCGCGCTCGTAGCCGACCACGGCGGCGACTACGAGCTGTACCTGGACGCCCTGCCGCGCCTGGACATGGATATCGCCGCACCGCTCCTGCTCGCCAACGCCGAACAAGCCCACGCCCTGGTCCAGGCGATAACCGGGCACGTGCACGGCGACGGCACCAGCTGGCCCAAGTGGGACGAATTCAAGCGGGCCATCGCGTGGCTGCGCGGCGTCGCACGCCACGCCGCCCGTGAAGAGGAGTGGGATCTGCTGGAGGATGCGGCCCGCGGCATGTGTACCTGGGACGCGGCGTCCAACGAGTTCGACCAGCAGATCGCAACCCGGGACTGGCTGCGCCAACTGCGCGGCCAAGCCGCTCAGATCCTCGCCGGTGTACTGCGGGAACACCCCGGAAGCGCGCACTACTACTGCGAACTGACGAGTGAGCGCTCCGTGGACATGGCCATCCGCAGTGCCATCGCCTCCGCGACCAGCCGCTGACTGCAGGATCATCGACGCGACGGCCTTCTGTGAGCTTGTTACAGGTACCAGATGTCGTACGGCTGGGTCCGTGGAGTAGACGCGATGACCATCGCAGCGCGTCCGCTGAGCAGACCATCACGTCCGGGGTAAACCACCGTCTCGCACTTGGGAGCCGGAGTCCTCCTATTGTCTATCTGACGTCAGGGGTGGAGTGGAGTACTGCGGAATGAACGCGCTTTGACGACGCCAGGGGCGAGCCGAGCGGCAGAGAAGCGGCGGCGGTAGGAGAACTGGCCGAGCTGGGGACCGACATCTTCAGCTGGGGATATGCCTGAGAGTTGGAACGCTTGCGGCGTAATGTTTACAGCTCGTGGGGGTCGCGCTTGTTTCCCTGGATGCGCAGCATGATCACCGTGCGGGGTCTGGGGTCGCCGGCGGGGCCGGGGACCGTGCGGACGTGCACGCAGGCGGGCACCGCGGCCAGGCCGTCAGGTTTGTCGGTGAGGTCGAGGACGACGAGGAAGTTCACGGGCGGGCCGTTGACCTGGTAGGCGATGGCCTGTGGCAGGAAGGCTTTGGTGTAGGCATCCCAGGTGGGGTTGGCCCAGTCTCGTTTGAGTTCGAGTGTGATCAGTTCGTCGTGGGGGCGCCAGGCGATGTCGACGCGTCCGGCTCCCACGTTGCTGACTTCCAGTTCGACGCGCAGTCCTTGGCCGCGGAGGAAGTCGCGCAGGTCTCTGCCCAGCTCCTTTTCCAGAGGTTTGTCTTCGTCCTTTTTGAGGCGGCGGAGGTACTTGCGGGCGTCGCCGCCGAATTTTTGGGTCTCGTTCAACCTGAGGTCGAGGAAGCGGAGGAGGTAGATCAGGATGCGGTCGATGTCAGCGGCGAACTGGCCGGTGTAGCCGTCGGGGCACTGCTGGCCAAGCTCGGTGCGGGTTGCGCGATAGGCGGCGGCGATGACGGGGATCTCGTCGACGGGTTCCTGGGCCTGGCGGGCCTCCCACATGCTGGCCAGGCGTTCGGTGAGTTCGGGGGCCGTGGCGAGGAAGCCGGACAGGCGCTCGGCGTCGTCGGGGTGGAGGGGGAGCCCGGCGAGTGCGGTCGCCGGGCTGTCAGCTTTTGGGCCGGGGTCTTGCCTTCCGGCTGTCAGGGCTTCACGCAGGGCGGTGGCCTGTTCCCGCACGATCGGTGTCGTGGGGTCCTGGTCGGTCTCGGGTGCGGTGCTGAGCTCGGCGAGCCACTGGTCGAGCAGGGCCAGGCCGCCTTCACGGGCGAGCAGGCTCTGTTCCACTCGGGGGGCCAGGACGGCGTGCAGGCCGGTTGCGAAAACTGGTGTGCCAGGTGCAGTGGCCGGCAGGGAGCCGTCGGTGGGGGTGAGCAGGTCGAGACTGCGGTGGGCCGCGTAGACGTCGACCAGGCTGGTGATGACTGCGGCGGCGTGCAGCCAGGCGCCTGGCCGGTCGGCGGCTTGGGCGCGGGTGAGGGTGTCGAGGAGTCGTTGCCAGGTGCCCAGGGTGTCCAGGCGGGGGGTGCGCCAGCCGGGGGGCAGGCCGAGGAGGTTCAGGCGGATGTCCAAGATCGCGTCTTGGAGCTGGCGGAGGGTGTCGGTGGAGATGGTGGCGCCTGAGCTGTAGGCAAGGAGGGCGTCGAGGGCGGCGCCGAAGCCGGCTGCGTCGGGGCGTTCCTCCGTGCAGTGGGCGTCGCTGAGGTATGCGCGGGCTTTGAGGAGCTGGGGGCGGGCCTGGTCCAGGGTGTCGGTGGTGAGGGCTTGGCGCAGGGTGAGCATGCCCAGCTCGAAGGCGGCGTCGTCGGCAACGTCGTCGTGGTCGAGCAGGTCTTCCAGCAGCGAGGGGGTTTCCGGGGCGGAGAAGTGTTCGGCGAGTGCGCCCGCTACACGGACGGCGCGGGCGGCGAAGTCTTCGTCGATGCGTGGTAGTTCCCTGCGCAGGCGGCGTAGCCGGTCCAGGAGCCCGTAGTGGCTGGCGATGCCGGCCAGGATGAGGCGGGCGCTGGCTTCCAGGGCGATGCCGCCGACAAGGTCCAGACGGGTACGGCTGGCGTCCAGCCAGGCGTCGGCAAGGTCCTCGCCGAGGACCTCGATGGCGCCGGGGTGGGTGAGCAGGGCGGTGACGACCTCTTCGAGGAGCAGCGGGTCGTCGGGGACCGCGGCGGTAAGCAGGAAGTCCCGGCCGGTGGGGCTTGCCAGCGTGGGGGCGTCGTTGCAGACGAGCGTCACCAGGGCGGGCAGGTCGTCGTGGTCGAGCAGATCGTGGCGGGCGTCGGTCAGGATCGCGGGGCCGCCGAGGTCGGTCAGGGCAGGCGGGGGTGCGCCGGTGCGGCGGGCGTCGGCGAGGAGGCGTAGAGGGTCGCCTGAGGGGCTGGGCATCGTCTTGCCTCCTTCCCGCCGCCGGACGTGTGTGCGGCTTGGACTCTAGGTCAGGCGCGGTCGGTGGGCGTCCTGGCGTGGCGGGGCTAGTGCAGTCACCACAGGCGTGCTCCCGGCGGAGCGAGGCGCAGCTGGCCTTCGGGGATGAGGGAGGCCACGTCCTCACCGCGGGCGGTGGCGATGATGACTTGCAGCCCGGGCGCCATGTCGGTGAGCGTGACCAGGTCCTGCACCATGAGCCGCAGGTCCTTGCTGTCGACTTCCTCGGCTCCGGGGGAGTCGACGATCAGCAGTCCGGGGTGGCGGCCGACACCGCTGCGGATGCCGTGCCGCAGCAGCGCGGTCGTGGTGACGATCTTCAGCCGCAGCTGTTCGCCTTCGGTCAGGGAACCGTAGGTGTGCTGCTGGCCGCCTTTCCACACGGTCAGGGTGGCCCCGGTGCCCAGTTCGACGCGTTGGAGCATTTCCAGCCCCAGGGCGCGGCCCATCGTGACGATGTCCTTCTCGACGTCCTTGAGGACGTGCTTCAGGGCGGTGGTCCGGCGGGTGTGCGCGGCTTTCTCCGTGGCTTTGAGGATGGCGTTGGCTACTTCCAGTGGGGTGATGTCGACGGCTGCGTCCAGATCGGCGAAGCGGCCGGTGCGTTCGGCGACCGCTCCCTCCAGGCGGGCCACGGCCAGTTCCACGGTGCGCCGTTCGCTGGTGCCGGGGTCCTTCAGGGCTTCCTGGAGGGCGGCCTCGGCTCGGGTGACGGCGTCGGCCGCAGCCAAGGCCTGCGCCTGGGCTGCGGCCAGGAGGCCGGCGGCTTCCTCCGCCTCCTGCTGGACGCCGGCCAGTGCCTGGCGCAGATCGTCCGCCGTCTCCGTCTCTTCGTCGCCGTGAGCGTCGTGGTCGGTGGGCTCGGGCAGGCGGGAGGTGCACAGCGAGCAGTGCCCCTCCCGCTCGCGGGCCCACTGTTCCTTGGAGACTTTCGTGTCGCAGCGGGGGCAGACGGTCGGCATCAGGGTGTGGAAGAACGCCTGGGCCAGTGCTGCTTCCTGGGCGGTCTGCACGGCCTGGGCGAGGCTGTGCCGCTGTTCCTCGAGGGTGTCGTGGCGCAGACGGGCCGCCGCGAGCGCGCGTTGCGCCTCGCCGGCCGTGGCCGTGGCGGCGGCCAGCGTCCGGTAGGCGGCGCTCAGGTCGGCGGCGGCCTGTCCTTGTTCGGGCAGCGCCTCAAGGCGGGCGCGTTCGGTCTCCAGTTGCCGAGTGAGCTCGCCCAGCTGCGCGCGGCGTGCCTGGGCGTCGGCGGCGGCCCGCTGCCGGGCCGCGGACAGCTGGGCGGCCACCACCTTCTGGGCGACCGATGCCGCGACCATGGTCGGCGCCCAAGGGGCACCCAGGAACAGCTCCAGCAGCCGGGTGGGCAGCGCATTCCTGGACTCGTTGCCCAGCAGGTGTCCCAGGCCCTTGCGGTTGATGTACAGGCCGCTGGCGTAGGAGGGCCAGGACAGCTCTCCGGTGACCGGCAGCGCCTCCACGTCCCCGCGGGGCTTTTGCTGGGTGCGCAGGGGTTCCAGTCCCAGGCGGTCCAGCATGAAGGCGTCCATCGACTCCTCGAACGCCTTCATGCCGTCGAACGACACCAGTTCGACGCCGGTCTGTTTCGACACCACGCTGCCGGTGGGGATGCCGCCGGTCACCGTCATCTCCACCACGAGCGGCTCGTCGTCGAGAAGGAACTCGGTGCGGACGCGGCGCAGCCAGCTGCGCACGTCCCGCTGCAGGCCCGCCCGGCCGCGCAGGCACCACAGGATGATCTCGAGGACGCTGGACTTGCCGGCCTCGTTCTTTCCCGTGGAGGCCAGGCACCACACGCCGGGCCCGGGCTCCCAGTGGAAGCGGAAGGGGATGTCGGCCGCGTCCTGCTGCTGGCCGTCGGGAGCCGGGCGGATGCCTTCGAACTCCACCGCGGTCACCAGGATCCGGTGGGGGCGCGGGAGGGCGGTGTGCGCCCGTACCCCGTGCTCGGCAAGGACCTCGCGCACTACCTCGACCGGCTGCTGGGACGCCCCTGCGATCTCCTCCAGCCATGCTTCGACCGGGCCTGCGGCGTCGTCTTCGACCTGTGTGATGCTCCGGCTCACGCCGCCAGTCCCTCCCGTGCCAGTGCCGCCTCCAGGCGCTGCCTCACCCGGGCGGTGATCCCTCCGATGAGCCGCCCCTCCGGAGTGCCCGCATATTCCTCGTGCCCGTACTGCAGCGCTTTGAGCTGTCCCCCGGACATGCCTTCCGCCGCCATCGCCACATACGCGGCTTGCTGGTCGTACCAGGCCAAAAGCGGCTCCGTGGTGCGCAGTTCCTGCGCTCGGGCTGCTCCGGCTTCCAGCAGGTAGTAGTCGCGGCGCCGTACCTTGGCGTCGGTCACCTGGCCCGCCCGCCGGATGGCGATTAGCTCCAGATGCCGCAGCACACTCAGCGCGTTGTTCAACTGCTCGAACGCCCCGTGCTGGCCCCGCAGCATCCGGTAGGTGTGCAGCTCCGGCTCCCGCTCTTCCAGCACCACTCGCGCATCCAGGAGGCGCCGGCCGGGCAGACGCCCCTCTTCGCACCCGGAGATGATCACATTGGCGAGGTAGTCCGGGTTGCGTATGAGGAAGTCCAGCTTCTGCAGCTTCCGCTCGGACTGAATCACCCGCACCGCCGACTCCGGCACGCCGTCACCGGCCCGGCACGCATCCCCCAGCCGGTCCAGGATGAACAGCATTCGCACCGCTGTCTGTCCCGTGGTCGGAGCAGCGATCCCGACCACCCCCTTACTCGAGACATCGCCCTACCACACACGCCGACATCGCTCTGCTGCCAGGCGCATACGTGCAGTGACCATACCGGCTCAACATCGACATGGGGAGACGTTCAACAACAAGATCGAGGGACGTGTGCCTCCGTGCTTCCGCACGCGAATCCATGCGGACTGCCCTCCCACAGCTGACCGCCGACCTACCGCATCTGCTTTCACTCGTTCGGGGAAGCGCCGCACTCCGCCCTGCTCAGGCCCGTACTTTGCTCTCGTCATCCCTCACCATGAAAGGAAGACGGCCCTGTGCCTACACTCAGGAAAACCCTCACCTCCGCCCTGGCTGCCGTTCTCCTCACCGCAGGGCTCGCCCTCGGCACCGCCGCCCCGGCAAGCGCCGCAAGCTGCCCTTCGTCCGCGTCCCCGACCATCCCGGGCGCACGTGCCCACTGAGTACTGGCCTGCTCCGGCAACACCCTGAAGGTGTACGGCGGGGTCGAGGACACCCGCGTGGACGGCCGGGACGCAATCGTCGAGATCTGGCCGGAGGGCCACCACTGGCGCTTGGTCGACGCACGCGGCATGGGAACACGGACCAACTTCGACTTCGAGTTCCCCGGCACGAAGAAGGCATCGGTAACACTGCGCCTGACCAAGTGACCTAGCCAGATTCGGCGGCCCGGCCTCTCCATGCGAGGGCCGGGCCCGCGTTCCGGCGACGTCGCTTCGCAGCGAGGACCGTGTGGCCGTCAACCGTCGTCGCGGGCGATCCGTCGGCCGACGCCGGTCCAGACAGGCTGGGCCGCTTCCTCGGGCACGGCGCCGGTGAGGCCGTCGAGGTGCTGGACTGCCTCGCGGGTGATGTAGCGGTCGGTGTCCGGGGATTGCAGGTAGCGGCGCAGCAGATCTGGGGGGAGGTCCTGGCGCTGGAGGTAGGCGGCGAGGGTGCCGACCAGCAGGTAGTTGTGGGCGAAGACGTCGGTCAGGGCGTACAGGACCAGGCGCTGCCACTGCCTCATGTCATCACCGTGCAGGGTCTGCAGGTGCTGGGCGCGGGCGAGGTAGGCGTTGATGCGGCGGCAGTGGTGGGCCACCAGGGCCAGCAGCTCAGGTGGCACCTCCTGGCCCGCCGGGCGCGGGGCGGGCTCGACCGTACGGGGTTCGGGTGCGGGCGGCAGGGTGTCGCGGATCTGTTGCAGGCCCGTGGTCTGCTGCGGGCCGTGGGGGATTTCGCTGCGCCGCTGGGATCGTTTACGGGGGTAGGTGGGGGTCATGGCCGTGCCGTCCCTTACCGCCGGTCCCACGATCCGGCGTCTGCTGGGCGGCCGGTGCCGCCACGGCGGGGCGCTATGAGTGACGCGGCGCGCCTGGGGCCTACCTGTCCGCGTCGGTCGTGGGCTGACGCGGCGCTCGACCGGGCGCCGTCACAGCGCGGGCAAAGAGGCGGCACCAGCCAGGACAACGACAGTCGTCCCGCCGAGGTCACGGCGCTACGGCACCGGTCTGCTGGCCCCGGTTCGGGTGCGGTGTGAGGGCTGGCAGCCGAAGGGACGCGGCTCGGCGTGCCTGATGGCATCACTCGTCGTCCATCGACCGGAGATGTTCGGTGAAGGCCTCGTCCTCTGCGGCGCCCGGGGTGCGGATGTAGGTGCACACCAGGCACTGTCCGTACCCCACCCGGCCGAAGATTGGGTCGAGGCCCTCGACGCAGAACGTCTCGTGCCCGCAGACGGGGCAGGTGTCGAGGTCGTGTCCGTCGGGATTGTGCTTCGGGTGGTAGGCGTTGGGGTTGGTCACGTTCTCGGCGCGCCGGGCGGCTTCTTCCTCGCCGATGTGTTTGAGGTATTCGGCAGCTCGTTTCTGGGAGGCCGTGTCCTCTTCCCGCGCGATCTGCTGGATCCGGTCCTGCTGTTCTTCTCCCATCACGCCGAGGCTCCGGTGACCGTCGAGGGCCAGCAGGGCCTCGATATGGCGACGCTGCAAACCTCCGGCACCGCGGCCGTGGCGGGCTGCCTGACTGGCCTCGATCCCGTCCTGGAGCGTGCGCACATCGATCCGGGTGTGCGACGAGAATCGCGGCGTCTGGAAGAGCGAGTCTGTGTCGCCCTGGGGGATCTCCGGCAACGGATCCTTGCCAGGAACGAGGACGATGCCGCCCGTGGCAGGCACGTGTTCCTCGATCAGCCTGAGCAGCGCGCTGGCCGACCGGACACGTCCATTGCGGTCCAACTCCTCCCCCGGCCACTCCGAAGCGACGATCGCGGCCAGGGCGTTGGACAGCGCCTGATCGAAGACGCCCTCCCGGCCGGCCATGGACGGAGCGAAGGGGTCATCGCCTGTCGGAGCAGGAGCGGCGAACGGGTCCGCTTGTTTCTCGGGGTCGGCGGCTACGGCACGCTCTGGCCGTGTCTCGCGCAGCTCCACGGCCAGCACGACGGCGCACCGGGCGAATTCCTGAGCTCGCTGATCCCTCACGGAGAGCATGGTGCCGTGTGCCACCGGACTCAGGTAGGCCACCTGCGGCTGGAGGCGTCCCGGCTCGGGGGTTACACGGGACGGGAGCCCTACGTCCATCTTCCTCGCGGTACGGGCCGGACATACGGCCAGCACGCCGGTCCGACGTCCGGTGTGGCGCGATCCCGACCATTTACTGCCGAGAGCGCAGGCCGAGCGGACCCGGGCCTTCCTCAGCAGCGCCGGGTCCAGGCGGCCCATTGAGGCAGCACCACCGGGCACTGAGCCCGCACCTCAAGCGTACATTTCGCGTACCGGGTGTGCGCAGACGGCGTGCCCTGACCCCGCACAGTGCGTGCGCGCAGGGGCGCCTACGGGCCCGCCACTCGTTCCTCTACCAGCAGTAGAGGGAAGCGGTAGAGTGAGGAATATGGCAACAGACGAGACGAGCATCAAGGTGAGCGCGGCGGCGCGGGACAGGCTGGCGCAGCTGGCGGCCGAGCACGGCACCACCATTCGCAGCCTGGTGGAGGACCTTGCGCAGGGCACTCCGACTCAGGCTGAATACGCTGAGCGTGCCGAGCTGGCCCGTGCCGAGCTCGCTTCCGCCCTCGGCAGCGCGCCCAGCCCAGAGGCCGAGGCGAAGGCCCGGGCGCTGCTGGAGCGCCTGGGCGGGGCGCACCACGGCTCGCAGACGGCCGCGTAGTGGCGGCGATCTCGGTCGTCCTGGACCACACGACCGCCGCTGCTCTGTACGACCCGAAGGATCCGTTCAACGAGGCGGTCGCCGCGTTCTACGTGCAGGCCTCCGGCGGGCTCGGCGACCTGTATGCGCCGGTGCTGTCGCTGACGGCCGGTGACGCCGAGCGGCCCGGACTGCTGGGCTACATCAAAGGGCTGCGGTTCATCCGGATCGAGGCGTTCGACACTGACGCAGCGGTCACCGCCACCGAGTTGCTGCGCTTCGGGCACTCCTGGGCCGCTGTCCACGCCATCCACGCCGCTCGCCCATCCGCCGCCCACCCCGCCGGGCGGTTTCTTCTCACCCTGACCCCCAAGGCCTACGCCGGCACCGGCGTCCAGGCCGTCCACCCCGGTTAGTAACCGGTCAGCCACCGATGGCAGAAGACGGTCAGCACCGCTTCTGCTAGGGCGGTTGCGTCGTCTGTTCTCACGTGCCCGGCCGCAGGCCGAGGTGCCTTCCGGAGGAACCGTGCAGTTCGCTGTCCTGCCTGTCCGCGGGTGGCCCGTCTCTCCCCTGCCGGGGCAGGCCTTCCTGGTTCGTGACAACTGGGATGACTACAGCTTCAAGACGACCTTCCAGTTGCTCTGTGTCGATCCAGGCGGCGAGATCAGGGAGATCGGCGGGGTCAAGATCGGCAGGTTCGGCATGGTGGCGCCGGCCACGACGCCGCTGCCGGACGGCTTCGAGACGCTGGACGGAGCCTTCTTCTCACTCGGGCTGAGGGACACCTACTACGAGCGGCTGCGCGAGCTGGGTGCCGATCTGCAGCGCACCGTTCTGCGGGCTCTCAACGACGTCTCCTTCGATCTGGACCTTTTCTCCCGTGCCCGCACCGAGAACGTGACGGTCACCTCCCTGCTCCGGACCGTTTCCGCCGAGACCGTCGCGGGCCGCTTCCGGGGCGCCGGCATACCCACAGGTTCGTCGGCGGCCATCACCGAGGTCACCCGGCAGCGTCTGTTCAACGCGCTGCGCCGCACCGGGGCAAGCTGGTCGGGCAGCCTGGACGAGGTCACCTTCCTGCGCAGGCTGTACGACCTGGACCGCCTGAAAAGCCATGACCCGCGGTTCACCACGGCCGAGGGCGACATCGTCCAGCACCGCTACAACAACCCTGAGGACTGGGACGACAACTGGGTCTTCGGAGACGACCGCTTCGGACTCTCCGACGGCTCCGACGAGGTCCTGCTCCGCTTTCTGGCGGAGATGATCCACCCCGCCGTGCGGACGGACTCCGGCGAGGTCCAGCGGCTGCTGGCACTGGTCAACGGCCATCTGGCCGCCGACGGCTACGAGCTCGCCAAGGCCCGCACGGTCAGCGGCTACCCGGTCTACGAGGCCCGCCGGATCCCTGCCAGCCGCACCGCTCCCCCGGCCGCCGCCACGCCCATACCGTCCGTACCGCTCGGCGGAGACGACTACGCCGCGGTCCGTCGCGCCGCTCGCGGCGAGCGCAAGGACTACGCCTGCCCGCGCCAACCGGTCCTGGACGGGGGTCAGGCGGACGTATTCGAGGCGACCCACAAGACCCTCGGCACGACCGTGGCGTTGAAGAAGCTGCACAGCAAGTACCCGGCCGAACGGCAAGTGGCCCGCATGCGGCGGGAGATCGAGATCGGCCAGCTGTTGAACGGTCATCCCCACGCCATGCCGATTCTTGACTTCGGCGCCGACCACAAGTGGTTCGTGATGCCCTGGGCGGACGCGACCGCTGCCCAACGCCAAGAGCTGCTGCGGGACCCGGCCGAGCTGCGCGCTCTGGTCGACGCTCTAGCATCGGTGCTGGCCACCGCGCACGAGCACGACTGGCTGCACCGCGACATCAAACCGTCGAACATCCTCTATTTCGACGGCCGCTGGGCGCTCGCCGACTGGGGCATCGTCCGCCGGCCGCGCGGCCAGACCACCAAGGTGGGGCGCACCGGTCACTTCCTCGGTACGGAGGGCTTCGCGGCCCCGGAACTGTTCAGGGCGCCCCACGAGGCCACGGCGTCCAGCGACATCTACAGCATCGGCAGAGTCATCGCCTGGGCCCTCACCGGCAAGATGCCGGAGACCAACCTGCCTCTGCAGGCCCCTCCCGGCCCGTGGCGCGCCATCGTCCGTGCCGCCACCCAGCAGGATCCGGAACGCCGCCCCCAGAGCGTCGGTGATCTGCTCGCCCTGGTCGACCGCGAACACGCGGCCATCCCCGAAGACCCCCTCCAGAGGGCCCAGACGTTACTCGAAGCCGCCGGCACCGGCGACTCTGCGGCCGCAGACACTCTGCTGACCCTGGTCGGCGACCACCCGGAGGACTATGAACTGCACGTCGGCGTGCTCGCCCGCCTCGACACCAAGGAGGCCGGACCGGCCTTCGCACGAGACCCCTCCCAGGCTCACAGCCTCCTGCGCGCCCTGGCAAAGCACGTCTATGGAGACGACACGCACATCGTGCAGTTCGGCGACGCCGCAGCGGTCGTGATCTGGCTGCAGGGCATCTGTGCCTACGCCGCCAGCCAGTCTGACTGGGACCTGCTGGAGGAGGCTGCCCACACCATGTGCACCTGGGACGGCGCGTGGAACCAGTGGAACGCCCAGGGCAAGATCACCCCCTGGCTGCGAACTCTGACCAATGAGGCCGCATCCGTCATCGCCGCTGTCCTGCGCGACCACCCGGACTCTGCCCAGCACTTCAGCCACATAGCCGACGACCGCACCGTCGACCCCCGCATACGCCAGGCACTACGCACCAGCACGGCTGGCTGAAGCGGTCGAGCCCGGGGCGTATCGGTCAACGTGGCGATGGGCTGGCCCGCGCTCTCGGGTGGGGCTCCCCTGTCCGCCGTTGAGTTGTAAACGAGAGGCGCCAAGCCACTGGGATTGGCTGGCTTGGCGCCTCTCGCGATCGTGAGGACCTCAGTCCTCCGGCTCGCGCGGGACGAGGCGGGAGAAGAACTCCTTCGCGGCCTGCCCGTCGAGTTCCCCGTTCGTGGTCGCGGACCTCCGCAGCGCTTCGCCCGTCACCTGGGCAGGGATGCCGAGCTGCTTGTCTGCCTCGCCCATGATCTCGCCGAGGTACCACTGGGCCGAGGTCGGGAAGTGCTGAATGAACCAGCTGACCATCTTCGCCAGCGGCACCGACAGGATGAGGTCGAAGCCCTTGAGCTGGCCGCCCCGGCGTTCGCTGACGCGCAGCGAGGTGGCGAAGTCCTCCAGGACGGCATGGCGGATGGTCGGCCCTAGGGCATCGGTGGGGATGATCCGCCTGAGGCTGTCGGCGACCTCGAAGGCCAGTTGGTCAGCCACCTCCCGCACGCTCGGCTCGTTGCGCTGCCGCAAGACCCACCGCTTGCGGATGTCCGGGCGCTTCCACAGGAAGCTGAAGAAGGTCTCGCTGAAACGGTCGCGGATCTGAGCCGCCCCCGGGGCCAGACGGTGGCGGTCACCGGCCGACATGGCCTCCCTCAGCCCCTCGGAGGAGCGGCGCCGGGCCTCGACCCAGTCCTCGGCGACCGGGCGTGACCACTGGGACCGTCCGCCGACGGTCGCCTGGGGCAGCGGCACGTCGTTCTCGCCTCGGGAGATGTAACCCCGCAGTGTGGAGGCCGTGATGCCGCCCAGCGCCGCCATCTCGGGCACGCCGAGCAACCGGTCGCCTGCGAGTTCGGGACTGGCCAGGTCGACGACGCACTTCTCCAGCGGCAGGGGGTCGTCCTGCTTTTGGTGGTGCTGCGCCCACAGGGTCAGGTCGTCGAGCCAGTTGTCCGGTGCCGCGGTGGCCGGGTCGAACGTGGCGACCTTGTGCACGTGCGCTCGGTCCGGATGGGCGCGGCCGTCGAGCATGTCGTCGGCGTGGACGGTGGCCGTGGCACGGGCCTTGTGGCGGGCGTAGTCCTCGGTGACCGGGTCCCAGATCTGGCCGGGCCGGTACCAGGCTTCGCCATCCCACCAGTAGCCTCCGGCCCGGAACAGCAGCGCAGCCCCCGTCCAGTAGGTGTGCAGGCTGGCGGTGTCCTCGTCGCGCAGCAGGAGCACGGTGCGCCCGTGGTCGGGGTGGTAGCGCACGGCCCAGCCCAGGTGGTGGGCGATCGGATCGGTGGTGAAGGCCAGCCATCCTCCCTCACGGGAGGGGTCGCAACGGCCCCACATCCCTTCGCCCTTGTTGCGGCCGACGGCCTCGATGGCGTCGGGGCCCTCGTCGAGCGGCAGGTGCGAGTCGTCGACGAACGGCAGACCGGGCACCGGGTGGTCCGTCCGCAGCCCGTTGGCGAGCGGACGAATGTCGTAGACCAACGTGTTCCCCTTCTCGACTTCACTGCTGTAGATGACTACAACGCTATTGATGCCCAGTAGTACACGACTGGAAAGCGAATCGGTACAGCTATTTCAAGGCAGGTTCCACAGCGGCGAGTTGGCGTGACCGTCACACCGGGGCGGCACTCCGCTGGCAGCCGCTCTGCCGCACCCGCCGCTGCCGTGGACGCAGAAGAAAGCGGGGATCTGCCCTTCACTCCCGTGTCATTCTGGTCGGTTGGCCATGGGACGAGGGGAAGGGGACGGGACATGGCAACACGTCACGAGCCTTGGCCGGCGACGGTCATCACGGCGGTGGCAGGTGTGCTCGGCGACACCGATCACGGCTTGACTGGGCGGGAGATCGGGCAACTGCTGGCCGTCGTGAGGGTGCCGGATGCCGACGGCGGCAACAAGCGGGACCGGCTGGCCGGAGCGCTGCTGGCGCAGCAAGCGCGCCAGGGGGCGTCGAACTGCGTGATCGCGTTCATCAAAGAGGCGATGGCCCCGGTGCGCTACGTTCAGCAGCCCCACACGTTCTCACGCCGGCAGGACGACCTCAACGAGGTCCTGGTCCATGTCGGGCTGCGGGTCAACGACCAGGGGCAGGTGGCCAGGGGGCCGGCGGCCTCCACGCTGAGCCAGGCCGCACGGCACGCCAGTTCCCTGCGAGCCGAGCTACGCCGCCGCTCCACGCATCCGGAGGTGTTGCGCTACTGCGCCCTGGAGATCCTGGCCAAGAACCCCTTCCACGCCAGCCTGGAGGCGGTCAAGTCGGTGGCCGACCGGCTGCGAACCCTCACCGGCCAGGGCCTGGACGGGGCGCGGCTGGTCGACGCGGTGCTCATGCCCGGCCAGGGAACGGCCCGGGTGGCCATCAACGCGAACGCCACGGGGCCCGAGCTGGATGAGCAGAAGGGACTGGCAAACCTGGTCAAGGGCCTGTGCAGCATGTACCGCAACCCGGCCGCGCACGAGCCGCGCCTTCACCGCACCGTCACCGACGAGGAACTGCTGGAACTGCTCACCACGCTGTCGATGGTGCACCGGCGGCTCGACAGCGCGCACGTCACCCCCTGATGCCGTGCGAGTCCGCCTTCTCGGCGCTGGCCCGCGCCGCGAGCTGTGGGATGCGGCCTGTGCGCGTAACCCGAGCTGTGGCGCGGGACTGGGAGTTCGTAGGCTGGCGGTGGTCTCGGTGATCAGGCTTGGCTGAGTGAGCCCGAGCCGAGGCCCGCCGCCACCGGGAGGACAGGATGAGCAGCCGCGATGACATGTATTTCCCGGTCATCGTCAATGGCCTTGACTACCTGCACAGCTCGGTCAGTTCTCTGGTCGACGAGCCGGGAGGCCGCGCGCTGAAGTACGCGGTACTGCACCTTCAGTTCGCGGCGGAGACCCTGTTCAAGGCGCGGCTGGAGCTGCATGACCCTGCTCTGGTCTGGGTGAAGCCCGAGAAGTTCGACGAGCAGCTCCACCGCCAGGGTGACTTCAAGAGCGTCGGAACACCGGGCGCCCTGGAGCGGCTGCGCGATGACGTGCAGGTCTCCAACCCCATCGATCCTGAGGACGCCGCCCTCAAGGCGCTCGTCAAGCTACGCAACCGACTCACGCACTTCGGGGCCACCGACACCGCCGTCGCCGTGGAGGCGCGCGCCATACCGGTCCTCGACCTGCTTTTGACGTTCATCGACGAGGAACTGCTGCCCAACGACAGCAGTGATGCAGCAGAAGAGGCATGGGAGCTGATGGAGACCATCCGACCGTTGGTCGGCCGGATCCGCGGGCTGGTCGACCACCGCCTTGGCCCGCTGGGCGAGAAGCTGGGGCCTGCCAGCGAGTACACACTGCGTTGCCTGTCCTGCGGTCACTTCGCGGCGCCCGTCACACCCGGAAACGATGGAGTGCGGCCCGTCGGCTGCCTGCTGTGCGGCAAGGCGTACGACGACGTGGAAAGCGCAGTGGACGCGTACGGCGCGGGGAGCTTCTACGAGGCTGTCACCCAGGGCGGTGATCCGCCGGCCTATTCGTGTGCAGAGTGCTCTACGGCCGAAGCGTGTGTCGTGCCGACCCAGACAGCCGACGAACCTGACGGTCACGTTCTGGTGTGCCTGTGGGGCGCACATACGCTGGACGGTGTATGCGATTTTTGCCAGCGAGCGGCCGTCCTCGCGCTCCCGGAAGCGCAGATGTGCAGCGACTGCCTCGATGTCCGGTTCGCCAAGTTCTGACCGGCACGCCTGGGCCTGTTGCGTGCGTCCGCCCGCGGCTGACGGCTCGCCATCCCGGTCTACCGAGCCCTCTGCGATTTACCCCAGGGAAGCCACCGCCTGCGGCCGACCACCGGGGTCTCCCGCCCACCGGAAGGGGATTCGTCCCGTTCCCCTCCTGACTCGGCCTGGCCGAGCACGGCGGCCTGCACGGCCGGCCAGTCCTGCGTGCGCCACCAGCGGAACAAGTCGCCGGAGGCGATCACGGGAAACGAAAGCGTGTCGACGACCCTGCGCTGATACACCTCGGCGGGGCGCTGGGCGGGGTCGAGGCGATGCTGGTGGTTGACGATCAAGGCAGCGCAGGTGACAGGCTGACCGGGCCGCAGTTGCGGCCATTTCTCCAGATGACGTTGAAGCTGCGAGATCAGCCTCTCCCCCGCTGCCCCCGCGGCGGCCTTCACCTCGACCAGGCAGGTGGACCCGTTCAACACGGCGAGCAGGTCCGCGGACAGAGTATCGCCCAGTTCCTCGTCCAGATCGGTGACGGTGAAGCCAGCGGCACGCACTACGACGGCCACCGCGTCTTCCAGCTCGCTGCCGCTGCCGTACAGCAGACCGGCCCGCACCGGTTCGGCCTCCTGCCGTGCCTGCTCCAATTCGTCTTCCAGGCGGGCCTTGTCCTCCAGGTAGCGGCGCTCCAGCTCTTCGAGGGAGCTGCGTGCTTGTGTCTCCGCGGGGGTCTCCAGGGCGGGGTCGACATGGTGTCGTGAGCGGACGCGGCGCAGTGCGGCCGGTACGTGCTCGGGAAGGGCACGTTGGACGAGCCAGTCGACCACCTGATCCCAGTCGACCCCGTCAGGGATCACGTACCAGATCTGCTGGCCGTCGCCGGGCGTCCAGCGCGCGACGACGGCCTCACCCAGGCTGTCGACGAGGATCGGCACCAGTTCGCCCTCGGGCTCGTGAACCGTCGTTCCGCGCGCGCCCTCCGGGGCGCCCGCCCGCACGATCATCGCCCACCAGGGGGCGCTGGCCGGTCGGTTAAGCAGTCGTGAGGGCCCTGGGCGTGGACGGCGCTGCGGCCGCACGGGCGTGCCGGGGCCTTCGGCATCGGGCCCGCCGCCCTCGATGTCGTCCAGGACGGCCGCCGACAGGTTCGTCGCCGGCTGCGTGAGGGCACGACGGTCACCGCCCTGCTGGCCCTGGCCGCCGAGCGCGGCATCGACCTGCGCCGGCGATGACCTACGGGACGGCCGACCCGACGGCGTGTGCTGGCCAGACCGGCACGCGGCTACGGGCGCGGCACACTTCACCCAGACAGGCCGTCTGCGATCGGGGCAGGGCGGGCCGACTGAAGGGACGGGGCGCCGGTGGCAGAGACGAATTGGAAGAGGGTGGCGACACACCTCGGTGAGCTCAGCGGCGAGTTCACCCCGGCACAGCGGGACCTCGCCGACGCCCTGGGCGTGCCGCTCGCGCCCGGCACGCCGATGCCGGTCGCGGCCGCACTCCTTCGCGCCCACCTCACCGGACCGCTGCTCCTGAAGAGGGCGCAGCCGGTCGACGAGGAGGAGTACCGCTACCTCGAACTCGTCGCTGGTGAGGCCGCCATCGAGGTCCCGCCGCAGGAGCAGATCGCCCAGAGGGACATTCTGGAGGCGTGGCTCGAAGTGGCCTGGGCGCGCCGGTCGGTGATCCATCTCGAGCGACTGTCACCCGAGCGGGCCGGCGGTCACGGGCTCGGCGTGGACCGCGCTTTGCGCGGTCCACGCCGGTGTGGCCTGCGGGTCGGCCCCCAGGTCACTAGGGCGATTTGACCCATGCTTTACATGACGGTCGGCGCATGAAGGGCTACCGTGCGTGCATGAACGCCACTCGCAATGAGGCTCTTGAGGCGTGGATGGTTGAACACGGGCACAGCTCCAACAGCCTGGCAGAGGCGGTGAACAGGGCCCTCGAGCAACTGACAGGGCGGCCGGGCGGGCTCGACGGCTCATCCATCCGCTGCAGCAGCGAGGCCACCTACGAGGGTGCGGCGCTTCATGTCGGGGTCCTCCTGCGATGCGGCGGGGTTGGCCGAAGTCCGGCCCCGTGGCACGAACCCTAATTCGCTGGCGGATAAGATCGACGGCCGCCGCTACGACGACGCGAAGATGCACATGCGCGAGGCGCAGGCCCTCGCGGAGATGTCCGGCGACCAGGCCATCAAGTTCCGCATCTGGAGCCACGCCGGCGCCATGTACCGGCACATGGGCCGCCCCGCCGACGCCTTCGCCGCCAACGATGTAGCGCGCAACCTCCACATCACACGCCGCGACCCGATGTTCGCCTCCCTCGGCCTTGCCCGGCAGGCAGCCATCCACGGCGCAGCCCAGGACCGCACCGGCACCCGCCGCACATTCGACCAGGCGCAGGAAGCGATGCAGCGCGCCAACTCCGACGACTACCGGCCGGTGTGGCTGCTCGCCTTCTACGACCAGGCGGAACTCCACTCGCTCGCCCTGTCCGCACACCTGGCGCTGGGCGACTACCCGACCGCCGAGTTCCACGCGCACCGCTGCCTGGCAGCCCTGCGCCCGCACATGCGCCGCTCCCGCGCCATCACCATGACGCGCCTCGCACACGCCCAGCTCGCCCAGGATGACCTGGAAACTGCGACCACCACCGCGATGAATGTTCCCGCCGACGCCGCTACCCAGCATGCCCGGGTGTCCCGCATGCTGCAGGAGTTCGGCGCAGCCCTTCGCGCGAAGGCGCCGAAGAGCGACGCCGCGCAAGCCTGGACTGAGCACACCCGCGACGCCTGGAGGGCCGCCGCATGACCAGCGCACCGACAACCGAACTTTGTACCCACACCGACCTGGGCCCGATACGGGGCGACATCCTCGGCACCTACGCCGAGGTCCGCGCCCCGCTGCTCCACCTGCCGAACTACGCGGTCACCGCGTTCGGGGAGCGGCTGGACCGGCACAGCACCGAGCCCGGTTTTGTGGCCGTCCTGGCGTACGCGGAGGGGGCCCCGGTCGGGTACGTCTACGGCAACCGCATTGAGCACGGTGACCGGTACTGGCAGCGGACCGCCCCGGAGCCGTCGCAGGAATACACCGGTCAGCCTGCCGTGGCGCTCAAGGAGATCGGCGTCCGTCCGGCCTGGAGGAAGACTGGGACGGCCAAGGCACTGCACGACGCGTTCCTCGCCGCTCGTGACGAGCCGTACGTGACGCTCATGGTCAACCCGGCGGCCGGAGACGGGAAGGTACACGCGCTCTACCGGTCGTGGGGGTACGAGGACATCGGGCAGAGCCAGCCGTCCCTCGCGTCCCCGGTACTCACCGTGATGATCCGCGCCACCCGCTGACCCTGGACACGGCGGGCCCCCGAGGAGAGGCCCGCCGTGCTGCAGTCCGATCGGAACACCCCCCGCATCGGCGGGGAGGACACGCCCGCTCCACCCGCTCCGCGCACGAGCGGGGGAACACCCCCGCATCGGCAGGGAGGACTCCGCGGCACCGGCGGGCTCATCGACCGGCAGCGGAACACCCCCGCACCGGCGGGGAGGACCACACCGTCGACGGTGTCGGGGTTCCGCAGGGCGGAACACCCCCGCATCGGCGGGGAGGACCTACGCCGCCAAGCGCCCCCAGCGCGGCGCTGCGGAACACCCCCGCATCGACGGGGAGGACTTCATCGGGGTGTCCGTGAGCTTCTCGTACGCCGGAACACCCCCGCATCGGCGGGGAGGACTACGCCCCATGCTTCACCACCTGCTCGCTCATCGGAACACCCCCGCATCGGCGGGGAGGACGCGACCGAGCCCATGTTCCAGCCCGCCTCGAACGGAACACCCCCGCATCGGCGGGGAGGACCTCTACGGTCGTCACGGGGTCACCTCCCTTATCGGAACACCCCCGCATCGGCGGGGAGGACGACGCGGGCCCACATCTCGGCGAGGCGCAGCGCGGAACACCCCCGCATCGGCGGGGAGGACTGGCGGCTGTTGCTGCCCTTGCGCCGGGAGACCGGAACACCCCCGCATCGGCGGGGAGGACAGCAGCTTGGCCGCCCCCGAGACGGTCAGCGGCGGAACACCCCCGCATCGGCAGGGAGGACGGCTCCCTGTATGCGGATGCGGTGACGGAGGACGGAACACCCCCGCATCGGCGGGGAGGACCGTCGAGCCTGCCTTCCGCCGCCTGATCCATCCGGAACACCCCCGCATCGGCGGGGAGGACGGGGGTGAACCCGCTGGTGGTGTGGGCGTGGACGGAACACCCCCGCATCGGCGGGGAGGACGACTGCTGCGGCGGGTCGCCCCGTCGCTGCTACGGAACACCCCCGCATCGGCGGGGAGGACTCGGCGGCGCGGGCGGCCTGTTCGTCGGTCGGCGGAACACCCCCGCGTCGGCGGGGAGGACCCCCCCGTTCACCGCCAGCCGCGCCGTCGGCGTCGGAACACCCCCGCGTCGGCGGGGAGGACCCATCGTCCGATGCCTATGCCTGACTGGGCATATGGAACACCCCCGCGTCGGCGGGGAGGACCGTCTCCGAGGGGGTCGATGGATTCGTCGGAGACGGAACACCCCCGCGTCGGCGGGGAGGACCACTTCCTGACCTGCACATTAAAAGGGGCTTTGCATTTCCTTTACCTTTGGTGCGGCGGTCATACGGATCAGGGTAAGGCCGTCGAAGTCGACTGGGACCCGGCGGCGGGTTCCTGCGGTACGGATGGCGTAATCCTGTTCCGTGGTGGCGGGGTGGACGAGGAGGGCAGCGCCGGTTCCTACGACTTCGGTGACGGCGTTCCACAGTTCGTCACGGACGCGGGCGGAGACGCTACCGACGAAGATGCCGGGTACTACTTCGCTGGTCCATCTGCTGAGGGCACCGCGAAGGTGGTCGGGGACGGCGGTGGTGGCGATGACGACCATGGAGGACATCAGGCTTCTCCTGTGGCGTAGTTGACGCCTGCGGGGAGGGCTCCGGTTTTGGGGTCCCAGAGGTGGACCATGCGTACGTCGCGTCGTTCGCAGTGTTCCTCGTCGGTGTCGTCGTTGGTTGCGGCTGTGTGGGGCGGGGTGAGCAGGGACTGGACGTCTTGGACGATGCGGGGCAGGAGGCGAAGGAGTCGGAGGTCTTCGCGGAAGCGGCGGCGTGCTTGTTGTTCGGGGCTGTCGGAGTTGTGAAGGGCGAAGGCGAGGGGGAGGGTGGTGTCGGCTTTGTAGAGGTCGGCGATGTCGTAGACGAAGGCGTGCTGGGTGCCGGCGTGGACGTAGCCGAGGGCGGGGGAGAGTCCGAGGGCGAGCAGGGCGGCGTGGACGATGCCGTAGAGGCAGGTGTTGGCGGCGGACAGGGCGAGGTTGACGGGGTCCTGGGAGTCCCATTGGTCGGGGCGGTAGTTGCGGCGGAAGCGTCCGATGCCGTGTTGCTGCGCGAGGATCTTGTAGAAGGCCTTCATGCGCTGGCCTTCCATGCCGCGGAGCTGGTCCAGGGTGACGGATTCGGGCAGGTCTGCGTCCTTGAAGCGCATCTGGTACATGCGGACGGCGACCTCGAGGCGGCGTTCTGGGTCGGCCCATGTGGCGACCTGCTGTTCGAGCCAGTGGGTGGTGAGGGAGTCCGACAGGATGCCGGCGTAGGCGCGGACGCCGCCGGCTCCGACGCAGATGACGCTGGTGTTGTGGCGGGCGAGGGTGGTCAGGGCCGGGGTGGTGATGGAGACGCCCGGGCCCAGCAGCAGGCAGGACAGGGCTGCGGTGGGGAGGTAGACGAGGTCGGTGCGGTGGTCGTCGACCTGGATCTGCGCGCATACTCCGGTGTCGTCCTGCACCACGCGGACCATGTCCAGGTAGAGGAAGGACAGGGAGTCCGCGACGCGCGGGAGCATAGCCAGGGTGGGAGCGGCCAGACGCCTGCGCGCCTGGCCGCCTTGTCGTGGCGCGCTCATGCGGTGGTTGCGGGGGCGAGGCTGAGCAGGCCCGCGCCGTAGGGTTTGCCTCGGCCGATGCCGGTCAGGACAGCTTGGGTGAGGGCGGTGGGGTCGGTGACGGTGGCGGTGCCGTCGTAGCGGATCAGGCTGTGCCGCATGCGGGGGGTGTCTCGGCCGCGGGGGCGGGCGGGTTCCATGGTGGTGGGAGTCAGGACGTGGAGGTCGAGACCGGCTTCGGTGGCCCGGCGGAGCCACCAGTGGTCGGCGTCAGGGCCGGAGAGCGGCATGATGCGTCCTCGCTTGCCTTTCTCTTGGAGGGAGAGCCGTTCTCGTTTGGCGGGGTTGAGGACGATGCGGTAGCGGACGCCGAGTCCTTTGCGTAGTGCGGTGAACATCGGGGTGAGGCTTTTGACGTCGGCCTGGCCGTATCCGGTGGGCAGGCGTGCCGGGTCGAGCTGGGCGGCCTGGACGAGGAGGGTGCTGGAGGTATCGGTCTCCTCCAGGCGGTAGAGCAGTCCGGTCTGGTGTCGGGGGGCGTCGCCGAGGTTGTCGGGGACCATCCGCATGACGGTGCGGTGCATCTGGGTGGCGTCGCGCAGGTCACGCTGTACGTCGCGGCTGTGCGGGTTGAGGCGGATGCGGGCGAGCACCGGGTGGTCGTTCATGCGCTTTCCTCGAGGTGGGCGTAGTCGATCAGGCGCTGTATCAGGGTCTGTGGGGGGCCTGCGAGGGAGCGGGGCACCGGTAGCTGGGTGCGGTGGAGGCGGCGGCTGGTGTGGCTGCGGCCGTGCTGGGCGAAGCTCACCGGCACGTCGTTGATGTCGATGACATCGATGGGCGCGGGTGGTTCGGATTGGTCGGCGGGTGGTGGCTGTTCGAGGAGGAATTCCACGGGGATCGTCCCGGTTTGTGGGTCTTCGGTGCGCGGCGCGGTGCGGCTGAGCGGAACCCGGGTGCGGAGTTCTTCTTCGGGGTCGTCGACGTGGCGGCGCAGGAGGAACGGCTCGTCGGGGACGCAGGAGCGGCGGCCCAGGTAGGGCGCCCAGTGTGGGCGGGTCAGGGCGTCGGCGAGGCGGTGGATGGTCTGGTCGGCTGCGGTGACGGCGACGACGAACACCGCGTCGGACAGGTAGTGGCGGCGGGTGATGACGGCGGCACCTTTGTTGCTGCCTTGGCTGGTGGCGGCGGTGCGGTCCTTGGGGAAACCGCCGCCGGCGGTGTGGTAGTCGATGAGCCGGACGCCCGGCCGGTCCACGCGCACGGTGAGCCGCAGGTCCTGGTAGCGGTCCAGGTCTGCTTCGTTGCGGCTGATGCCTTCGGCCGCGGCGAACATGCCGATCAGTGCGGAGCGGGTCGGGAAGGACGCGGTGTCCCTCACGGGGGTGAACGCGGATCGTTCGCCCCAGGACTGCAGGGGGCCGGCCAGGCGTAGCAGGAGCCCGCTCACGGCTGGTCCTGCGCTGCGGGTACGGCGGCGTCGACGGCGGCGTCGATGAGCTGGTCGAAGGAGTCGTGGGCGGTGCCGAGCCCGGTGTGTTTTTCTTCGGGGCTGATGACGGTGTGGCCGTGGAAGCGGCGGTTGCGGTTGCCGGTGAGGCGGTTGAGGTTGCCGGTGTAGGTGTCGAGGGCCTGGCGGGACGGCTGGGAGAAGCCGCCTTGCTGGTCGCTGGTGATGGGGGTCTCGAAGGCTGCGGCCAGGGAGAGGGGGCGGTGTTCGCGCACGGCGAGGTAGGCGAGGTCGGGGACGGTGTGTGGGGCGGTGCTGTTCTTCTTGGCCTGGGGCAGGGAGAGCAGGAAGTGCTCGGCGAAGGAGCTGAGTACGGTCCGGGCGGCCTTGGTGTCGCCGTTCAGGTTTTTCAGCAGGTCGGCGACGTTGACGGTCGCGTAGCGGTAGAAGACGCCGGCGCTGAACTCGGCGGTGTCGAGGTGGCCGCTGCCGGTTTCGGCTTCGCCCAGCCAGTCGTCGACGGCGGTGAAGTAGTCACGCTGTGGTTCGGCGGCGTGCGTGGTGAAGGCGTGGGCGATCTGGGCTGCTCCGTCCACGTTGGCGTCCGGGAGTTCGGCGAGCATGCGGCCCAGCAGGCTGATGGAGGCGGTGCGGCGCTTGAGGATCGTCTCGATCTGTTGGGGCGGCAGTACCTGGCCGGGCTTCTTCTTGCCCTGGGCCGCCTCCAGGTCCTGGCGGTGTTCGGTGCACACGGCGGCCAGTTCGTCGATGGCCGCCTCCGGCAGGAACAGCAGCACCGAGGTGTGGCCGGCCGATTCTGTGCCGATGCCCTTCTTCCCGGCGCTCGCGGCGACCTGTGCTCCGGCGAACGCGGCCAGTTCGGTGGGCCAGCCGGCGCTCTCGAGGGCGTGCTGGACCTTCGCCGGCACCAGGCGGGTGCGGGCGGCCTTCTCGCCGAGGTCGCGTTCGACGCCGAGCCGGATGGCCCGCTTCCAGGACTGGCTGGAGACGCGGATGCGGGGGGCGTTGCCGTAGCGCACTTGCTTGGGGGAGCCGAGGTCGTCGCGGTTGAGGTTGGCGGCGGGCACCGACTGCAGGGCGCTCAGGTCCAGGTAGATGGTCATCGGTCGTTCTCCTCGGCAGAATCAGCAAGAGCGGGGTTGGTGGTGCTGGCGGTGCGGAAGTAGCTCTCCAGCCAGCGGGTGGCGATGCGGTCGCGGCTGCGGTTCCACCAGGCGAGGTCCTCCAGGAGGACCGCCCAGTCGATGGGGATGCCGCCGGACAGGAGCTGGCGGACGAGGGCGGGCAGGCCCGGGTGGATGGCGTCGCTGCTCTGGCGGGCCATCAGGTGAAGAGCGCTTTCGGCGGAGTTCTCCTTCAACACGCCCTTGGCGACGGCTTGGCCGAGTGAGGCGCCCAGGTTGGGCCGCTCGTACCAGGACATGGGTGTGTCTTGGTCGGGTGTGGTGTCGCGGGCCGAGCGGGGGCGTGCGGCGATCAGCGCGGCCGCCGCGTAGTACGCCCGCCGGACGTCGCCGTAGTGCTGGTCGTCGTGATCGCGCAGCCAGGGCACCAGGTAGCGGTGCATGTAGGTGCACCGTTCCACCGGCAGTCCGAGTCCGCGCCGCAGGGCGGCGCGGGCCTGGGTGGAGGCGCACACCTGGTACACGTAGGCGACGAACCGGTCCGAGGTACGGACACGCGGGGAGGGCGGCGGAGCAGGCGCCGCCGGTGCGGAATCATTCATAAGACATCCCTGGTACGGGGAGAGGGGTTGGGGTGACAAGGCACCGGCCGTGTCCGTGCGGGCCGCGGCCGGGCGCGACTTTCAGCCGGAGGCGGAGGGCTGCAGCAGGGCGAGCAGCAGCCCACGGGCGCGGTGACGGGCGCGTGCCACCCTGATGTCCGCGCGGTTGGCCTGGCCGATGGCCTCGTCCAGAGCGGTAAGGGCCGCATCCACGAACGGCCTGTCGACCCGGTTTATGGTGCGGTCGGGGCCGGTGAGCTGCCAGAACTGTTTTTCCGCGGCCGGCCAGTACCGGGTCAGCGCGGCCGAGGCCCACGGTCCGGGTTTGCGGGCCTCCAGCTTGATCTTGGCCTTGGGCGACAGGTCGACGCTGGTGTCGGTGGCGATCTTCCAGGCGATCCTTGCGGCGAAGTCCAGCCGGTCACCGGCCTGCTCGGCGGCTGTGTGGCAGCGCTTGACGTGGTAGGCCATCTCCGCGTCGTTCTCCTCCTGCCACTGCAGGATCTGTGGGCTGGTCGCCCTGAACCAGACGCTGTCCTTTTGCTGACCGTCCTGGTCGAAGCCGTAGGCGCGTACCCGCAGTTTCGGCAGCAGCCACTGGGGCAGGTGCTCGAGCGCCGGTGGGCGTCGGGCGTCCTGACGGCTGTCCTCCAGCAGCAGTGAGTCCAGGTCCCGCCACAGGGCCCTGGCCCCGTCGGCCTCCCGGGGCTGGAAGTCGCCGTCCCTTCGCCGGTCGAGGATCTGGTACGGGTCCCGCACCTTCTGCGGTGGCTCGTGCGTCGACCAGGTGAGGTAGGCGTCTGTCACCGTCTGGCCGTCCCTGGACGGCACGAGCAGCGCGGCATGGCGGAACCGGCCGGTCAGGATCCGGCCCGGCCACGTCATCGGCGGCAAAGCCTCAAGGGGGTTGTGGAGGTCCTCCTCCCACGGGCAGGCGTCCTCCGCTTCCCAGTCGACCTCACTTTGAGGACTCGGCACGGCCAGCACCAGCGTGGTGAACAGCTCCGGGCCCCAGGCAAAGTAGGAGACGGACTTGCGCAGCGGGGCCGCGTCACCGCTGCCCGCCCGCTCACCGGTGATCCGGCGGGGCGTGCACTGCCCAGATGGCCCGTAGTACAGCTGCGCGATCAGATGCCAAACGGCCTCGGCGGCCGGTACCGGCACGGGCGCGGTGTCGGTGAAATGCCCGAACAGAACCGCTCCGTTGACCCCCGTGGGGCGGCCCATCACGAGCTTGTTCACCCCGGACGGGTTCGGCGCCCCCTTCGCGTCCACGCACTCGGCGACCAGGCGGGGATCCTGCAGGAACGGCCGCTCAGGATGGAACAGGTCGAACCGGCCTGCCAGGTCTTCCCGGTTGAAGTAGGCCTCCACCGCCCGCGGATCGAACCGGCCGGCCTTCAGGACACGCTCCCGCAGGTCGAACCAGTCGTCGATGTCCTCCGCGACGTCCGGATCGTCGAGCCGGTCCCCGCCATCGGCAGCGATCCTCGCCGCGATCGGCGCCAGGATCCGCATCAAGCCCGCCGCCGCCGGCGGCACTGGGATCTCCACATCCTCGATCTCATGCGCCTGCTTAAACAGTTCGCATAAACCCACACACGCCGGCTCCCCGGTCACTAGACGTACCGGAATCCACGGCTCTACCCGCAGATCGAATCTCCCACTCACCGTCGTCCCCTCCAACAACCCAGGTCCTCATGGCGCACCGGCACGGCCCCCCCCCCAGCAGCCCCGCTCTGGCAGCGTCCGGGCATTCAAGCAGCCGCCACTGACAGCACGGCCGTTTCTCATCGGACGCGGCATCAGTAGAGCACCCCCGGTGGGCGCGTGCAGCCTTTTTCAGAAGGTCGAAGAGCAAGGAGGGTACGGGAGGGTGCTGCAAAGGGAAGATCGACTTGCCCATGCTGTCCCGAGTGGGTTACAACCGTCGCCAACATGCCGACCTCGCAAGGGCGTTGCTCGGCCTAGCCATGAGGAGAACCATGCAGTCGGACCTTTCCGTCCCGTGGACTGCCGCGGCGCCTTGGGTGCTTGTGGTGGCCGTCATTGTGATCGTGATCGGTATGCGCCCGGACCCGGCAACGGTCGGATCGTGCAGCGCTTTGCTGCTGGGGGCTGCTGAGGCGTACCGCCGCCTCTCCGGGTAACCCCCACGGGTGGCTCTCGGTGCTCCCCGAGGGCCGCTCCCCGCCGACGCGGGGGTGTTTCAGTCGAGGAGCAGGGAGGTTGCTTCAGCCCTGTGTTTTCCCCGCCGACGTGGGGGTGCCTGACTGAATCTGGTCACTTACGGACAAGTCCGAGATCCTTATCCAGCCGCAGTGTCTTGCCGCCGACTTTCACCGGCTGTGCGCTCCCGCCCTGAACGGGCTGGTGCAGAACACGCAGGTCTGCGAGCATCGGGTGCTGCGTCCACGACTTCGGCGGGGCGATGCTGTCGAGGTCGGCTTCCTTGAGCCAGTCGGCGCGCACCGCCATGGTGCGGCGCATCACCTCCCGCACCAGCGAGACCGGCATCTTGCCATCCGGCGTGGCCTGGGGAAGCAGGTGCTCACCCTCCACGTCCAGGGTCACCCGGCCGTCGTTGTGGACGTAGGCGCACAGCACGCGCACCGAGTCGGCGCCAAGCCGGGTGGACACCTCCCACTCGTCTTCCTCGCCGGGCAGGTTGTGCAGGTCGTGCAGTGTGGAAACGCTTCGCGCGCGGGGGACGGCGAGGAGACCGGCCATGCTGCGTTCCGCCATCTCCTTGCCTTTGTGGGCGGTCCAGGCTTTGGTCTCGCTGCCGCCCGGATTGTTCCAGTCGAAGTCCTCGCTGTTGCCGTGAACTGCTTCGACCAGGTGTTGTACATCGTCCGGGATGGAGATGGTCCCGCCCTGGATCCCGGCAAGAGTGCGGGAGGTGGTGGCAAGGAGGTGCTCGGAGTACACCTCGCCCCACTGCCGTGGCACCGCCCCGCCGCCCGTGATCGGGTCGAGCACCACAAGCTGCGGTCCGCTCGCCCAGGCAGGGCGGCCGCGGCCACCCGGATAACCGTGCCGGGCCCAGTAGTTCTCATGCCGCCAGCACCGTCCGGCCCGCTGCAGCAGCAAAGACAGCGGCGCAAGATCACTGATGACGATGTCGGCATCAAGATCGAGTGACTGCTCGACGACCTGGGTGGCGACCACTATCCGGCGCAGCGGACGCGGACCGGTCCGGCCCAGCCCTTGCGTGACCTCCCGGGTGCGGGCCTCGCGTACGTCGCCGGGGAAACGGGCGTGCAGCAGCTGCACGCTTCCGCCCTGGGCGTGGGAGCGCTCATCGAAGCGTTCGCGGAGCCTGAGGTAGGTGTCCTGCGCATCACCTACGGTGTTGCACACCACCAGGGCGGTGCCGCCCTCCGCCTCGCTCACTGGTTTCAGCAGCCGCTCGATCACCGCCAGCCGAGCCCGGGCGCCACCGTCGCTGCCGTGGACGACCGGTTCCACCACGACACCCAGTTCCATGCTCCGCGCACGCGCCTGCTCCCGGCGGCGGGCGGACGAGATCTGGGCGGCCCGGCCGCTGTCCCCGTCCACATACAACCACCCCGGGTAGGGAGCCGGGAACGTCTGCTTGCTCAGGGCGCGCGTCTTGTGGCCGGCGCCCTGCAGGTACTCCTTGATCAACCGGTCGCTGACCGACGCCGGCAACGTCGCCGACAACAGCACCACCGGCACACCGTAGGCCCCGAGCCAGTTCAGCAGCCGGCCCAGCAGCACCTGCATGTACGGGTCGTAGGCGTGCGCCTCGTCGACGATGAACGTCTTGCACGACAACGCCAGCAGCCGTAGCGCGTTGTGCCGCACCGGCAGCACCGCCATCAGGGCCTGGTCGATCGTGCCCACCGCGAACTGCGCGAGCAGCGGCCGCTTGGACCCGCGCAGCCACCGCTGCGGCCGCAGATCCGTCTCCATCCGCCCGCTGCCCTCCCCCACCTCCTCACAGGTCAGCACACTCTGCGCCTCCAGATCCTCATCGGCGTAAGCGCTGTTCAGCCAGGCCATGCTGTGCACCAGCGTCAGCCCGGCATCCTCACCCTCCTGACGTGACAGCGCTGTCGCGACCCGCCCGTGCATCTGATCACTGGTGGCCATCGTCGGCAGCAAAAACGCATACCCCTGCGTGCCGAACGCCTCCGACAGAACCCGATCGGCCTCCAGCGCCGTCTCGCTCTTGCCGTCCCCCGGAGCCGCGGTGACCAGGAAGATCCCGCCACGGCGCCCCTCGCCCACCGCCGACGGCAGCTCCTCCATCACCGAGCGCTGCAACGGATTGGGCTCTCCCTGGATCCCGTACGCCTGAGCGAACCCCTTACGCTGCAGCCGCACCCGGGCCAGCCCGGCCCCGGCCAGCAGACCGGGTGCATCCTTTTGGGAACGCTTGAAGTGATCCGCCAGCACCGGCTCAAGCTCTCGTTGCCGTTTCCGGAGGTAGTCCTCCTGGCTGACCAGCCAGTCCGCGAGAATGACCACCCCCGTCGCCAGCACCGCCGCCGATGCCTTGAACACACCCGGCGCCTCCGGCGCGCCCAGCGCCTCGTACACCGCAGCGGCATGCGCGCTGCGCTGCCGCGCCCAGGCAGCCCCACCCAGAAATGACGCAGCGATACCGTCCTCGGCACGGTGAAAACGCCCGTGATGACCTCCGACGACCTCAGCCAGCCGCTGCGCGGCCCTCAGCTCCCCGTCAGCGGCAAAACCCAGCCCCGCCAGCACTTCCCGCACACTCTGCAGACCGGCCACGTCATGCCCGAACCGCTCCGCGCTCATCCCCGCACGGTCACCACTCAGCTCCGCGCTCAGGTACTGACTGCCGTGCCAGGAGCAGAACTGAAAACCCGACAACTTCCCGATGTCATGCAGACCCGCACACAGACCAACGACCGCCCGCGCACGTCCCGGCTCACCCACAAGCCCCAACCCATCAGCGATCCGCACCCGCTGGTTCTCCGACAGGAACACATCCCACAGATGCAGCGCCATCGCGGCAGCATCCAGCATATGCCGGATCAACGGATACGGCGCCAGCCCCGGATCCAACCCACGCGACTTACCCCATACCGACTCATCCAGCATTACCCACTCCCCCGGCATCCCTGTTCCCTCCACCCAAGCAGGCCCCGCCCCGCTGCCGGAGCCGGCATTCAACCAGCACCCACCGACAACACACCGCAGTCAGCCCACCCCGATACAGTGACCACATGCAGCCCCACCCACCACACAGAACCTCCTCCCCTAAGACAAAGGAAAAGCAAAGCCCCTCCTAAGCCGCAGGTCAGGAAGAGTCCTCCCCGCCGACGCGGGGGTGTTCCGCAGGACGACGGGCCCATCGCCGACCGCAACCTGTCCTCCCCGCCGACGCGGGGGTGTTCCGTCCGCGTCGAACGCGGAGGGCTGCCGCGGCCGGTCCTCCCCGCCGACGCGGGGGTGTTCCGCCGCACGATCCGCCCTACGGCGCTCCTGCGACGTCCTCCCCGCCGACGCGGGGGTGTTCCGCGGTCGATCCCGTACGACGCGGAGTACCTGTGGTCCTCCCCGCCGACGCGGGGGTGTTCCGAACGGTCAGGCGATGTCTGCCGCGGCGAAGTCGTCCTCCCCGCCGACGCGGGGGTGTTCCGCGTCCACCTGCATCGTGCCCGTACTGCCCGCCGTCCTCCCCGCCGACGCGGGGGTGTTCCGCTGTGTCGAGCGGCACCCCCGGCAGCTCCTCAGTCCTCCCCGCCGACGCGGGGGTGTTCCGACTGTTCTCGACGGTCTGGACGACGTGCAGAAGTCCTCCCCGCCGACGCGGGGGTGTTCCGCCCACCCTCTGCACCCTCACCGCCTACATCGCGTCCTCCCCGCCGACGCGGGGGTGTTCCGCCGACCAACTCCGCCGCGACGGCAAGACCCTCGTCCTCCCCGCCGACGCGGGGGTGTTCCGTCGTAGCGGTCCGTGGTCCCGATCGACGTGCCGTCCTCCCCGCCGACGCGGGGGTGTTCCGCTTGTAGGGTCGAAACAGCAGGTCACGCCACTGTCCTCCCCGCCGACGCGGGGGTGTTCCGCGTTCGTGGAGGTTCTTGGCGGGGGCGTGGACGTCCTCCCCGCCGACGCGGGGGTGTTCCGTCATCCGCCTGCCGTCCGGAGGAGCGGATCTCGTCCTCCCCGCCGACGCGGGGGTGTTCCGTTGATCTGGTTGGGTGAGATCCGCACTTCCACGTCCTCCCCGCCGACGCGGGGGTGTTCCGCCGTAGCGGCGGGGGACGAGGCACTGCACCAGGTCCTCCCCGCCGACGCGGGGGTGTTCCGCGCCGCTCATTCATGGCGGCGTTTAGGCGTTCGTCCTCCCCGCCGACGCGGGGGTGTTCCGGCCCTCGAGAGCCTGGGAAACGACGACGCGACGTCCTCCCCGCCGACGCGGGGGTGTTCCGGTGTGAGCCTGCTTCCACGCGGCTTCGGCGTCGTCCTCCCCGCCGACGCGGGGGTGTTCCGGGGAAGAACCCCAGCATCGGCGCCATCTCCCAGTCCTCCCCGCCGACGCGGGGGTGTTCCGCTCCACTCCACCTGGTTCCTCGTCTACACCGGGTCCTCCCCGCCGACGCGGGGGTGTTCCGATGTCCCGCGACTTCGACTCGGACGTCGTCTGGTCCTCCCCGCCGACGCGGGGGTGTTCCGCCACCCGCACCCTCGCGCTGCCGCAGGCCCCCGTCCTCCCCGCCGACGCGGGGGTGTTCCGGACACGGTGCGCCGGGACCTCGAGGCCATGGCGTCCTCCCCGCCGACGCGGGGGTGTTCCGACCGCTGCAGGCGTCGCAGGGTCCGGGTCGAAGTCCTCCCCGCCGACGCGGGGGTGTTCCGAACCCGCACCAACCCGAAGGAGGTAGTGCTGTGTCCTCCCCGCCGACGCGGGGGTGTTCCGGTCACGATGGCGGGGAACCGGACCCTCGGCGTGTCCTCCCCGCCGACGCGGGGGTGTTCCGCTCGCGGGCGCGCTGTATGCGGATGCGGTGACGTCCTCCCCGCCGACGCGGGGGTGTTCCGTCGTGGACGGCCTGGTGAACCAGCGGCTGGTCGTCCTCCCCGCCGACGCGGGGGTGTTCCGCCGAAGATGCGGATCAGCTGGCGGCGCACGTCGTCCTCCCCGCCGACGCGGGGGTGTTCCGCCGAACTCCAGGCGTCGGCCTTGGGGGGCGTTGTCCTCCCCGCCGACGCGGGGGTGTTCCGCCCCAGCGGACGGAGCAGTGGGACGTCGCGGCGTCCTCCCCGCCGACGCGGGGGTGTTCCGCGATGGTCCAGGGCTTGGTGTCGATGTGGGTGGTCCTCCCCGCCGACGCGGGGGTGTTCCGGCGGGTAGCGAGTGCCGGGTCCTTCGGGGCCCGTCCTCCCCGCCGACGCGGGGGTGTTCCGGGCCTGGACTGGGCGGCGCACATCCACCACATGTCCTCCCCGCCGACGCGGGGGTGTTCCGGCAGCATCGGGTCCTCCGGTCGGTGTTCCGGAGTCCTCCCCGCCGACGCGGGGGTGTTCCGTCGCCCTCCAGGGGCATGAAGAGGCCGCCGCCGTCCTCCCCGCCGACGCGGGGGTGTTCCGCAGTGCACCCGGAAGGACCAGACCGCGTGACCGTCCTCCCCGCCGACGCGGGGGTGTTCCGCCGCGCGGGACCTGCAGGACCTCAACTCCAAGGTCCTCCCCGCCGACGCGGGGGTGTTCCGCTGCCCTACCAAGCCCGGGAGAGGTCCACCCTGTCCTCCCCGCCGACGCGGGGGTGTTCCGGCGATGGTCCAGGGCTTGGTGTCGAGGTGGGTGTCCTCCCCGCCGACGCGGGGGTGTTCCGGTAGCGTTCCGCGCTGCGCTTGCTGGTGCCCAGTCCTCCCCGCCGACGCGGGGGTGTTCCGTCACCGGACAGGGACCCGGCGGCTCCGACCGGGTCCTCCCCGCCGACGCGGGGGTGTTCCGTAGCCCCCTCTTCCCGCTCCTGTGGGCTTTGAGTCCTCCCCGCCGACGCGGGGGTGTTCCGCCGCCCGCGACGCCCGCACCCTCATGGCGCCCGTCCTCCCCGCCGACGCGGGGGTGTTCCGTCTGTTCACCTTCCTGTGGCGGACGGCGCAGAGTCCTCCCCGCCGACGCGGGGGTGTTCCGGTGCGGCGGATGGCTTCGTCGAGGGTGCGGGCGTCCTCCCCGCCGACGCGGGGGTGTTCCGGCCCTGTATCGGGCGTCGGTGGCGGCGCGTTCGTCCTCCCCGCCGACGCGGGGGTGTTCCAAGGTTGTACGGCGACGGGAGATAAATCGTGAAGTCCTCCCCACCGACGCGGGGGTGTTCCGCTCTGATCGTGGGTCCTCCCCGCCGACGCGGGGGTGTTCCGCCGAGCCCTTCGGCGGCGCCGGACATGGCGAGGTCCTCCCCGCCGACGCGGGGGTGTTCCGTCGGGCGGCCCTTCGGCGTTTCTGGGGGGGGGTGTCCTCCCCGCCGACGCGGGGGTGTTCGGCTCGCCGGTTTCCTCATCGGTGTCCTGTCCGCGTCCTCCCCGCCGACGCGGGGGTGTTCCGGTGCGCGAGGCCCTCGCCCCGGTACTGGGCGGGTCCTCCCCGCCGACGCGGGGGTGTTCCGTTCGAGGCGGGCTGGAACGTAGGCGCGACGACGTCCTCCCCGCCGACGCGGGGGTGTTCCGGCGTGGGACACCCTGGGCCTGGACTCGGACAAGTCCTCCCCGCCGACGCGGGGGTGTTCCGCTGCCGCCGGGGGTGGCGTAGATGCAGACGTCGTCCTCCCCGCCGACGCGGGGGTGTTCCGTTCGTCGTGGTCGACACGCGGGCCTGGGCCAGGTCCTCCCCGCCGACGCGGGGGTGTTCCATTGCCGGACAGCTCCAGCCGCGTGGACTGCACGTCCTCCCCGTCGATATGGAGATGCTCTGGCCTAAGCGATGTCCCGTAACTCCTGCTTCAGCCTGAGCAGGCTGCCAGCCTGGGACTGGTCGAATCCAATGTCTGTAGTGGAGGGGTCAGCTGCAGTCGGACGGTTCTTCCAGCAGGCGGTCGATGTGGCGTTGAAGGGTGGCCAGCGCGGTGGCTGGTGAGTGGTGGCCTGCCAGGACGTGGACCGTGAGGCCGTCGGCCACGGCGAGGAGCGTGTGTGCTTCGCGATCGGGGTCAAGGATCTCGGGGAATTCCCTGGTGTCCTGGCCGTAGCGAATGAGCCACGCAATGAGGCCGTGAAGCTTGGCATAGGTGTCGTGCAGGACGGCGGCCAGTTTCTCACTGACAGGGGCATGGGCGACGAAGGCCAGCCAGACATGGGCCTGTGCCTTCGATGCCTCATCCAGCAGGGCGAGTTCGGCCAAAGTGTGGGACAGCAGAGTCGACGCTGCTTGAGGGGTGGAGGTGGCGGCGATGCGCCGGTTGGCGCGTTCGCTGACGTCTCGGGAGATGTGCTCCAGCGCGAAGAGCAGCATGTCCTCCTTGGTGCGGAAGCACCGCTGGACAGCTCCCATGGACACGCCGGCCTGGGCGGCGACGTCACGGAGGCTGACCGCCTCCATGCCGGAGTGCGCGATCAGTGTGCAGACCGCCTCGGCGATCCGCCGGCGTCGGTCCTCGTAGTCGACCTGTCTGGGCACGGTTTACTCCTCCCCGCGTTCTGATGCACTTGCATCATATCCAGCGTGGCTGCACGATGTGATGCGAACGCATCGAAACGAAGCGCGGACATCGGGAGGGAAAGCTCGTCATGGCGAATCAGTTCAAGCGGCCGGACAGCAGCACAGGTCAGGGGCTGCTGTGGCTGTTCGGTGCCATCCTTGTCATCCAGGGCTTCGGCTCGGCCATCACGGAGGCCGGATGGGATACGAGCTTTGGCGTCGCCGGCCTCATGCGGGCAGCCCATATGCCCGAGTGGACAGCCCTCCTGGTCGGCTTCGCGGGATTGGCCCTGCTGGGAATGGCGGCGCACCGTCACCACACGAGGAGGCGGGCGGACCGTCATCCGTGAAAGGTCCGCAGGCAACCGGCGAGCTGAGATGCTCCGGATGTGACTGGTGTGATCACGGCGTCGGAGCCGTCCTGGATAGCCCCGTTCTCCGGGCTGAGCCCTCGCGCCTTCGGCAAGCTGGTGACGGTTCTACGGCGCCAGGGCGCGGACGTGGTCCGCAAGGGCCGGCCGTGGAGCCTGCCTCTGGAGGACCGGGCTCTGCTGGTCGCGGCGTACTGGCGCACGAACCTGACAATGCGCCAGCTCGCCCCGCTGTTCGGGGTCTCCAAGTCGGCGGCGGACCGGATCATCGACCACCTCGGGCCAAGGCTCGCCCTCCAGTCCCGCAAGCGGTTCGCCAAGGACACTGTGCTCATCGTGGACGGCACCCTGGTCCCCACCCGCGACCACACCATCGCCGAGCGGTCGAAGAACTACCGGTACTCCACCAACCACCAGGTCGTCATCGACGCCGACACCCGCTGCGTCGTCGTGGTCGGCCGGCCGCTCCCCGGGAACCGCAACGACTGCAAGGCATGGGAGGAATCCGGCGCCAAGGCCGCCGTCGGCAAGACCCCCACGATCGCCGACGGCGGCTACCCGGGCACTGGACTGGTCATCCCACACCGCCGCGAGCGCGGCCGTACCGAGCTCCCGGCCTGGAAAGAGGACCACAACAAGTCTCACAAGCAGGTCCGCGCCCGCGTCGAGCACGTCTTTGCCCGCATGAAGACCTGGAAGATCCTCCGCGACTGCCGCCTCAGAGGTGACGGCGTCCACCACGCCATGCTCGGTATCGCACGGATGCATAACCTCGCCCTCGCCGGATAGATCAAAGGGCTTCATCGCCATTAACCATGCCCGAGACGACTCGGAGATCATTTACGGGACAACCCTTAGGAATTCTCGTGCACGAGCCCGGACACGTCCTCGTTCCTGGTGGCCGGCGGCCTGGCCGCCGGCCACCAGAGGAATCATGTGGCGGGTTCGTAGGTCACGGTCTGCTCCGGGCAATCGGCCGCCGTCTCACGCAGAGCCGTCACCTCGGTTTCGTCGGCCGCGAGGCTCCAGCGGAGCTTCGCGCCGACCCACTCCGCGGCATACCGGCAGTGCACCTCGGCGGCCGGCGGCAGCCACTCGGCAGGATCCTGGTCGGCCTTGCAGCGGTTGGAGCGGGCGGTGACCGCGACCAGGCTGGCGTCGACGCCCTGGTCGTTGGCGTACGCCTCACGGCGCTGCGCCGTCCACGCCGACGCCCCGCTGTCCCAACTCTCAGCAAGAGGCACCATATGGTCGAGGTCCAGGCCGGAGGCGGATGTCACCCACACCTGGTCGTAGTACGACCACCAACGCCCACCCGACAGCCGGCAGCGGGGCCCGACCGTGGGCGGCTCGACGGCCTCGGCGAGCAGGACCTCCCCGCGGGTGTTGCACCCGTCATCGGGATCGTCTCTGCTGTTCCAGTGGCGGAAGGCGTCCCGGTCGTAACCGTCACGGGACTCAGCCTCCACCGGCAGACGAGCTACGGCCTCGGCCAGCGGCAGCGTCTCCACCGCATGAGCGGGCGCAGGGACGGTGAGGGACAGGAGGGCGAGGGCGGCGGCGGCCAGGCCGCGCAGCGCAGCGCAGCGCAGCGGTGAACATGAGCCGTTGATAACGGCCCTCCAGGGGGCGCTGTCAGGCGTTCCTCGAGTGCGCCGCCCGTATGGGCGCAATGGTCGTACCGTCCAACCGGGCGGTACGGCCCCCCCCTCGCAGCCTCACCCCGAGCACGCCCTGCCCTGGCTCCCCCGGCTTCCCTGAGGACAGAGGCCTGGTCGGGCCTCGTAGGGCCGGGTGGTCGGGCCGTGGGAGGTCAGCATGCTTGGTCTGCCGTACCCGGTCCGGGTGACACTGCCCGGACGGGAGAACTCCAGCAGGCGGCCAAGCGTCGTGCCGGATATGAGACCGATCAACGACGCGCACGTGGCGGAACCGGGACTCGCGGTGGTAGAAGTAGCGGCCGCCGACGACCAGACCGCCTTCGCCATCCAGGAACTGCTTGCCGCCCGGTGGGCAACCGCACGCGCGGACCGCACGGTCCGCGAGCCGGGCGAGCCAGGCGTACGGCTGCGCTGCTACCTGGACCTGCGCCAGGCTGCCGCCCCGGCCTGACCCGGGACGCTGCCGTCGCCGCCTCTCCCGTGTCCGGCGGGAGGGGCGGCGACGCATTGCGGGGTCAGCCGCGGCGGCGGAACTGACTACTGCGGGGCTTGCCCGGCTCCCGGTCGTGCTCCGGCTCCGATTCCGATGGTGTGGCCCTGGCGGCCTGGAGGCGTGCTGCTTCCTCGGGGGCTTCACCGTGTTGTCGACCTGCGCCTTGGCGATGTCGGCGGACACGAACGCGAGGGGCACCAGGCGGCCCTGCCGGCCGGTCGGCGGATAGATTCGCCGCCCCAGCCGCTTCTCGTGGTTGACGTTCTCGATCGCGTCCAGCCGGGAGCGGACCAGGTGTGCACGGTGCGCTTGTCTGCGTCCCGCGGCAGTATCTGGCCCCACTCTGGGGTGGTCTCGCCTTTGAGTGAGGAACTCTCTTCGTCGGACACGGGACATCCGAGGTGCTGGCTCCTCCTCATCGAGGCGGCCGGTTCGGACAGAAGACGGCTGATGTGCCCGTTGCCGTGTTTTTTGGCCGCTCTCTGCCGGTGTGTCAGGAAGCACGAAACGGCTGGTCAGGCCACATTCGGACATTTGTTTTGTTGCCTGCGTCACAACTATTGACCGGCTCTGTTATCGCGTCTTTACTCTCTGCGTTCTGTGTGAACGCTGTGGTCTGGGGATGGGGATTGTGAAAGCTTGGTGGGGCGGGAAGTCGTCGCAGAGGTTGCGAACACTACGAGCAGGGGTTCTGGGGGGTGTAGCTACCTCACTGATCCTTACAGCGCTGCCCGTTCTGCCGGTATCGGCGACGGCAGTCAGTTCCGCAGCTGCGGCTGAGGCCTCCTCAGGAGTGGTGGACGAGGCCACGGCTCTTGCCGAGGCGAAGGCTTCTGGGCAGCAGGTGGAGGTGACGGCGGCTCGCGGCGAGTACACCACGACGCACGCCAACCCCGACGGAACCCTCACGCTGACGCAGTCCACAACTCCCCAACGTGTCAAGCAGGACGACGACACCTGGGAGGCCGTCGACGCGACACTCGAGCGGCGTCCTGACGGGCGGATCGGTCCGAAGGGGGCAGTGGTCGATCTGTCGTTCTCGGGTGGTGGCCCCGGCGCAGGCATGTTGCACCTGGGTAAGAATGGTCGGTCCATTAGCCTGGGGTGGCCGGGTGCGCTGCCGGAGCCGGTCCTTGATGGCGCGACGGCCACATACCCGGACGTTCTGGACGGCGTGGACCTGCAGCTGACAGCCACGGCTGAGGGTTACCGTGAGGTTTTGGTCGTCAAGACGCCCGAGGCTGCCCAGCATCCGGAGCTGGAGTCGGTTGAACTCACAGCTCGCGGTGATGGGCTGACGGTGGTGCCGGGCGCCGGGGGCGGTTTGCGCGCCCTTGATGATGACGGCAACGCGATCTTCCGTGGGCCTGCCGGCCAGATGTGGGATTCCGCCGGCACGGCTGAGTCAGGTCCTCAGCCGCAACTGCTGCATACAGCCGCTGCCGCCGAGGATGGCGAGGGCGGGGGGGAAGACTCGTCGGAGCCCGGCAAGGGTGACGCCAGCGCGATCCTCCCGGTGCGTGTGCAGGAGGGCTCTGTCATCGTGCAGCCCGACCTCGAACTCCTACGCGGGGCCGAGACCGTTTACCCCGTGTACATTGACCCGCCGATCGGCCTGGGCGCACAGGAACGCACGAAGATTTCATCCGATGGCGACCGTTTCTGGATGTTTGACGGTGACAAGGGTGTCGGCAAGTGCGGCACCGCGGACGGCTACTCCTGCGGCAGTGGCTACGTCGACCGGATGTACTTCGAGTTCGCACCCACCGCGCTGGCCGGCAAGCAGATACTCGATGCCACCTTCCGTGCCCGCGAGACGTGGTCGTTCAACTGTGACGCACACACCGTCGACCTGAAGCGCACCAACAACATCTCCGAAGCCACTCGCTGGCCCGGACCGTCAACGCTGGACCATCTGGGCGACCGCAAAGTGTCTGCGGGCCGCAGCACTTTGTGCTCCCCCAGCCAGCCGGATGCCTGGATCGAGTTTCACGACAACCCCAACGAGAGCGACGAGAACCTCACTCCCACGGTTCGCTCCTTCGCGGCCGGCTCCTTCAGCCGTCTCACGCTGATGCTGCGCGCCAACGACGAGTCCGAGCCCCGCGCCTGGAAGCGATTCGACGACAACGCCGAGCTGCAGGTCATCTACGCGTACAAGCCAGGCGTGCCGACCAACGTCGGGATCATTCCGGGTACGGGCACGACGGCGTACTGCAGGACGTCCGCCGACCCCTTGGTGGTCACCATGGAGAAGCCGACGATTCAGGCTCGGGTCCAGACCCAGGTGCCCTCGACGTCGGGTGCTCTGCTGCAGGCTGAGTTCGCTCTCGAGCGGCGTGGCACGGACAACGTGTGGCGTCAGATCTGGGTCGGTGACGCGCCGGATTCTGGCTGGGATCCTGACAACACCCTCGAGCGAATGGCGACACCGCAGCTCGCAGACGGCTACATGTACCGGTTGAAGGCACGCACGCAGTCGCACTGGACATACCTGACCGTCCCGGATGACCTCTGGTCCGCCTACAGTTCGTGGTGCTACTTCAAGACGGACTCGGCCGCGCCGAAGGCACCGCGGATCACGTCGGTTTCGCCGTACACCCTGTGCTCCACCGTCTGTGAGGGCAATGGCGGCCCGGGGATCCCCGGGACGTTTGTCTTCGAGCCGAACACCGCAGACATCACCAATGGCACCACCGACATCACGTACTACGAGTGGAAACTGCTGTCCACCGTGGCCAAGAGCGTGCCCCGTGGAACCACCCTCTCGACGACAGTGAACACCGTCAGCCCGCCCCTCGCGGGAACCCAGGTGCTGTCCGTGCGGGCGAAGGACGTGTACAACCGGTGGGGCGCTCCGCAGGAGTTCATCTTCAAGGTGGCCCCGGCAGAGGGAGCTGTCGGCCGCTGGCATATGGACGGTGTTCCCGGTTCCGGCACGACCACAGCTACTGACACGGCGGAAGCAGGCTCCACACGCAATCACGCCACTCTCGACGGAACCGGTACCGGATGGTCCTCCCGGGCTCGGCGCGGCGAGAACGACTTTTCGCTGCGGCTGAACGACTACACGGCAACGCCTACTCAGACCGGTTACGCGGCCACGTCCGCACCTGTCGTGAACACTCGGGACTCCTTCACTGTCTCGGCCTGGGTGCAGCTGACCGACGCGTCCGCCAATCGGGTCGTGCTGTCCGCCCCCGGGACGAACGGCAGTGCCTTCGCGCTGTACTACTCGAGTGCCTTGAAGAAGTGGGTCTTCAACCGGATCGACAAGGACGTGGCCGGCCCGGCCTACATCCGGTCGGTCGCGGACCAGGAAAGCCCACAGCTGAACGTGTGGACGCACGTCGCAGGCGTGTTCAAGACAGAGGGCGACGACAACCTCCCTGACACCGACCCCGCCAACGACACCATCCAGCTGTTCATCAACGGCCGTCCGCAGGGACAGCCTGTCGTCCTCCAACAGACGGCCGGCACCTATACCCCGTGGACCGCGACCGGTGGGCTGCAGTTCGGCCGCTTCAAGTCGGCCGGCGCCTACAGCTCCTACCACGTCGGCCTGATCGACGAGGTCGCTGCATGGCAGCGTGCGCTCTCCCCGGAAGACCTCCTGCAGGACGCTCAGGTTCTGCAGGACGGGGAACCTGCCAACGAACTCGTCGCCCACTGGGACGCCGCCACGGCCACGGGCACACAGATTCCGGAACGGTCGGCCTACCCGGTTCCCGCCATGACGGTGACCGGGACGACGGTCAGCGAGGAGGACAACGCGCTGGTGCTCGACGGTACAGCCGGCTACGCCTCCGCGGCGGGACCGGTGGTGGATGAGACGGGGTCGTTCACCGTTGCTGTCAGTGTCCGGTTGGACTCGGCTGCCCTTGCCGGCAAGCCGGCGGGGTATCGCGCGCAGGTGGCCGGGCAGCGTCTGGGCGGGGAGTCCTCGTGGGCGCTGTGGGTCAACAAGCTGGACGAGGGCGTGCACCTCTGGGAGTTCACACGAACGGCGGTCGGACCGGACGGGAAGGTGTGCCAGAGTGCCACTGTGTCCGACGACGCCCTGGCGGACATGGACAGCTTCGTGACGCTCACCGGAGTCTTCGACGCCCAAGAAGGCTGGGAGTCGATCTCAGACGACGGAAGCAGTGAAATCCGTTACGGAAAGCTCCACCTGTACGTCCGTGAGGTGCTCAAGCCCGACGTCGAAAACGCAGGCTTCGCCAACCCTCAGCAGGGCAGCGGCGAGCTGAGCCTGGGGCGGGGAGCAGCGGCCGGTGCGGTGGGCCACTACCTGCCTGGCGCACTGGAGAGCCTGCGCGTGTGGACCGGTGCCATGACGCTTGACCAGGTCAGCTCCCAGGTTTTGGATCCGGCCGGCACCTGATCGACCTTTCACCCGCTGTGAGGGCGGTAGGCCTTCTGTGCCGCTTCCGCCCTCACAGCCCTCACCCTTCCGCGCCTACGTCGCGCGGAGATTTCCCGTCTCTCGTCCAAGACCAGGCACTGGTGCTGCCTGGTCCGAATCAGGAAGACATCACGTGAATCCCTTCGGCATACCCCGGCGAACCCCGGGCCGCGGGAGCGGAAGCAGCAGACGCTGGACCCGGCGCTTGGCCACCCTCACTGGCCTGTCCCTGCTCCCCGGCCTGCTCACCCCGGTCGCCTTCGCCGCTGACGAGCCCGATCCCCTGGGCCCTCCTACGCTGGAGGCGCCCCGCTCGGCGAAGGTGACCCCCTTCGTTGCGAAGGTGAACAAGAAGACCGCCGCTATCGTGAACGAGGCCGCCCAGGCCGATCGCACCGCGGCGAAGCGCGCCCGCCGAGACCAGCAGCACACCACGACCTGGCCGACAGCCGGCAAGGCAACTCTGCGTCTCGCGACACATGCGACAGCCCGGACGGAAGCAGGCGACCTGCCCGTCACAGCCACCGCCCCTGCCAAGGGCAACAAGGCACGCTCCCTCACGGTCGAGGTCCTGGACCAGAAGGGCGCTGCTGCGCTGGGCGTCAAGGGCGTCGTACTCAAGGTCGCCGCTGCCGACGGCGGCCGAACCCGCGTCGGCGTGGACTATTCCGCCTTCGCCTCCGCCTACGGCGGCGACTGGGCCGGACGCCTGAAACTGTTCCGCCTGCCCGACTGCTCCGACACCACCCCTGCCAAATCCGCCTGCCGCACCCGCACCGAGCTCGGATCCACCAACAACCGCGCGGAGCAGAACGTTGCCGCCACGCTGAGCCTGCCGGCCGACGGCGCGCCGATGATGCTGGCGCTGGCCGCGGGTACCCAGTCGGGCGCAGGTGACTACAAGGCCACTCCCCTGTCGTCGTCGTCCACCTGGGAAGCGGGCGGCGGCTCGGGAACGTTCACCTGGAACTACCCCCTGCGTGTCCCGCCGGCTGCAGCGGGCCCGACGCCCGATCTTGCGATCTCCTACGACTCCGGGAGCATCGACGGCCGCACCGCCAGCACCAACAACCAGGGCAGTCAGGTCGGCGAGGGCTTCGACCTGACATCGTCGTACATCGAGCGGAAGTACGGCTCCTGCGACGACGACGGTCACGCGGACAAGTTCGACCTGTGCTGGAAGTACGACAATGCCTCCCTTGTCCTCAACGGCAGGGCCACCGAACTCGTCAAGGACGACACCACCGGCACCTGGCGGCTGAAGAACGACGACGCCTCCACCGTCAGCCGCTCGACCGGCGCCGAGAACGGCGACGACAACGGTGAGCACTGGACCGTCATCACCGGCGACGGCACCAAGTACGTCTTCGGTCTGAACAAGCTCACCGGAGCGGGAGCCGACGACCGTACCAACTCCGTGTGGACCGTTCCGGTCTTCGGCGACGACGCCGGCGAGCCCGGCTATGCCGACGGCACCAGTTTCTCCGGCCGGGTCAAGACACAGGCGTGGCGGTGGAACCTCGACTACGTCGAGGACACCCACGGCAACGCCAGCTCCTACTGGTACACGGCCGACACCAACCACTACGACCAGCTCGGCGACGACGACATCGGCACTCCCTACGTGCGCGGTGGCTACCTCAGGGAGATCCGCTACGGTCAGCGCGCCGGAGCTCTCTTCGCCACCCCTGCCGCGTCGAACAGGGTCGTCTTCAGCTACGAAGAACGATGCCTCGCCTCCGGCACCGGCTGCGACTCCCTGACCGAGTCCACCCGTGACAACTGGCCCGATGTGCCCTTCGACGCGGTGTGCAAGGCCAACGTCAAGTGCACCGGCAACAACGGGCCCACGTTCTTCACCCGCAAGCGTCTGACCGCCGTCACCACCTCTGCCTGGAACGCGGCCGCCGCCACCCCGGCATACGAAGAGGTGGACACCTGGACGCTCAAGCACCTCTACCTCGACCCCGGGGACACCGGCGACTCCACCGATCAGACACTCTGGCTCGACGAAATCCGCCACACCGGCAAACGCGGCACCGACCTCGCCCTGGACCCGGTCAAATTTGGCCACGAGATGCTGGCCAACCGTGTCGACGGCCCCGACGACATCCTCCCGCTGCACAAGCCGCGGCTGAGGACCATCACCTCTGAAACCGGCGCTCAGACGATCGTCACCTACCTGCCCGCCGACTGCGCATACGGGCAGACCATGCCCAAGGTCGACACCAACACCAAGCGCTGCTACCCGGTGTACTGGGCACCCAACGGTGAAGACGAGCCGATCCTCGACTGGTTCCAGAAGTACCCCGTCAGCGCCGTCTCCGTCACCGACCCCCACGGCGGCGGCCTCGCGGTCCAGCACTCCTACCAGTACTCCTCCAGCGGCGGCGCCTGGCACTACAACGAGGACCCGCTGACCCCCGCCAAGGAACGCACCTGGTCCATCTGGCGCGGCTACGAGCGCGTCACCCACCTCACCGGCGTGTCCACCGGCACCCAGAGCAAGACCGTCACCGTGTACCTGCGAGGCATGCACGGCGACCGTGTCCTGGGCTCCGACGGCAAGACACCGGACCCGACGGCCCGGAAGACCGCGACCGTCACCGGCGTCAAGGCCGCCCAGATCACCGACCTCGACCAGTACGCCGGCTTCACCCGGGAAACCGTGACCTACAACGGCAGCGCCGAAGTGGGAGGCACGGTCAACGATCCCTGGTCCAAGCGCACCGCGACCCAGCACAAGTCGTACGCGGACACCGAGGCCTACTACGTCCGTACCGCGGCCACACACACCCGCACCAACATCACCAGCGGCGTCAGCCCCCGCGACCGGATCCGCACCGTCCGCACGACCTATGACGACTACGGCATGGCCGAAGCTGTCGAAGATGCAGGCGACGTTTCTGTGACGGGTGACGAGAAGTGCACCCGCAGCTGGTACGCCCGTAATGACGCCGTAGGCATCAATTCTCTCGTCTCCCGCAGCCGCACCGTGGCCAAGCCCTGCGCGACCGCAGACGCGAGTCTCGACCTGCCCGCCGACTCCGCTCGTCCCGGCGACGTCATCTCCGACATCGCCACCGTCTACGACAACCCCACCGCAACCACCTGGACCGCCACTCAGAAACCCACCGTCGGGGAGGCGACCTGGACGGGTCGCGTCAAGGGGTACGGCGCAGATGACTCCCCCGTGTGGCAGAAGGTGTCCACCGCCACCTACGACGCCCTCGGCCGCACTCTGATCGTCAAGGACACCCGCGGCCAGCTGGTCTCCCGCACCACCTACACACCGGCGGCCGCAGGGCCCTTGACGGCCACGACCGTGGAGAACGTCAAGCTTCACAAGACGACCACCACGGTCGACTTCGCCACTGGTGCAACCACTAAGGTCACCGACCCGAACGGCAGGGTCACGGAGTCCGAATACGACAGCCTCGGACGTCTGACCAAGGTGTGGCTGCCCAACCGCCTCAAGATTCTGAACAAGACGCCCAACTACGTCTACGCCTACAACGTCACCAGCAGCGGCATGTCCTGGGTGTCCACCAGCACCCTCAGGGGCGACGCATCCGGATACAACACCTCGTACGCCTTCTACGATTCCCAGCTGCGTCCCCGGCAGACCCAGTCACCTACGCCTCAGGGCGGCCGCCTGATCACGGTGACCCTCTACGACACGCGCGGCATGGCGGTCAGCCAGCACAACGACATCTGGGACAGCACCTCCCTGCCCGCCTCGACTCCGGTCGCTACCTCCGGCGGTCAGGCTCCGATCCAGACGGACACCACCTACGACGGCGCCGGCCGCGCCACGACGGTGGGAACGAAGATCTACGGTGTCACCCGCTGGACAACCACCACCACCTACGCCGGTGACACCGTGTCCACCAGCGCCCCCGACGGCGGGCAGGCAACCGCTGTGGTCACCAACGCCCTGGGCCAGATGACCGAGCGCCGCGAATACGCGGGCCCACAGCCCACCGGCACCGAATTCACCCGCACCCGCTACACCTACCACCCGGCCGGCCAGCAGAAGACCGTCACCGGCCCCGACGAATCGCAGTGGACGTACACCTACGACCTGTTCGGCCGCCAGGTCGCCACCACCGACCCGGACAAGGGCAGCACCGCCACCGAGTACAACGACCTCGACCAGGTCACCAGCACCACACCCAACGCCGACGCCAACAAGAAACTGCTGTACGAGTACGACGAGCTCGGCCGCAAGACGAGCATGTGGCAGAAGGACAAGACGGACGCGAACAAGCTGGCCGCCTGGACCTTCGACACCGCCGCCAAGGGACAGCCGTACGAGGCCACCCGCTTCGACGGCGGCGCCGCCACAGGCAAGGCGTACACCAAGAAGATCACCGCGTACGACTACCTCTACAACGCCACCAACACCCAACTGCTGCTGCCGGAGGGTGACTCGCTGCGAGCAGCAGGGGTAGGGCCCACGCTCACCTCAACGGCGGCCTACCGGATCGACAACACGGTGAGCCAGACCGGTTCACCGGCTGTAGGCGGGCTGCCGTCCGAGGCCGTCGAATACAAATACAACGCCACCGGCCAACAGATCACCACCAGGGGATCCTCCTACTACCTGCAGAAAGCCAACTTCTCCCCGCAGGGCGACCTCCGTGATCTCTGGCTCGGCACCGGCGAAAAGCTGATCTACGTCACCAACTCCTACGAGGAGGGCACCCGGCGCCTCACCGGAATCAAAGTGACCGACGATGTCAACAGCTATCCGCTGCAGGACCTCGCCTTCACCCAGGACGACGCCGGCAACGTCACTTCAATCTTCGACACCACCACCCTCGGCGGTAGCGCCAAACCCGACCACCAGTGCTTCACCTACGACGGCCACAGCCGCGTGACCGAGGCATGGACTCCCAAGACCGCCGACTGCGCATCAACCGGACGCATCACCAACAACATCGACGGCTCCGCCCCGTACTGGACCTCCTACACCTACAACGAGGCCGGCCAGCGAGCCACCGAAACCACCCACACATCGACCGGCGACAAGACCACCTCGTACGTCTACAACGACACAACCAAGGACACCAAGCCCCACACGCTCGACAAAACCACCGGCGACCGCACCGCCGGCTACACCTACGACAGCAGCGGAAACACCACCTCCCGCCCCGGCCCGACCGCCCAACAGACCCTCGCCTGGGACGCCGAAGGCGAACTGTCCAAGGTGACGGAAGGCACCGCGCAGACCGGTTACCTGTACGACGCTAACGGCGAACTGCTCATCCGCCGCGCCTCCGGCGACGGTGACACCATCCTCTACTTCGGCAACACCGAAGTCCGCCTCACCGTCAAGGGCACGACCAAGACCGTCAGCGGCACCCGCTACTACACCGCCAACGGCCAGACCATCGCCGTCCGCACCGCGGTATCGGGAACCTCAGGGACCAAGCTCAGCTTCCTGGCCGCCGACCACCACGGCACATCCAACGTCGCAATCGAAGCCGGCACCTTCACCCCAACGAAGCGCTACACCACACCCTTCGGCGCCCCGCGCGGCCCGCAACAACACGGCCCCTGGCCCGACGACAAGGGCTTCCTCGGCAAACCCCGCGACACCAACACCGGCCTCACCCACATCGGGGCCCGCGCATACGACCCGGAAACCGGCCAGTTCATCAGCGTCGACCCACTCCTCGAACTCGACAAACACCAAACCCTCAACGGCTACTCATACGCGGCCCAGAACCCCCTCACCCACTCCGACCCAACCGGAATGGGCCTGGCATGCGGAAACGGACCCACAGCAGACGGCTGTCCGAAACGCCCCGACGGCAGAGCAGGAAACGGCCGCCCGAACGAAGCCGCTAAGGGTCCTTTCGGGAAGCATCCATGCAACAGCCACTGTGGTACCGCAACATCTGACAGCAACGGGCAAACGATATACAACGCCGGTTCGGGTGAAGTGCTCGCTTGCGCTTACGGTCATTGCATTGGGAATGTGGGGCCGAGCGACACTGAGCAGTACCTTGGGAACTACCTCGCCAGCGTCCTGTCGGATGGAAACTTCTGGTCCGGCATCATCGAAACTGCTGGCGGCGCGTTCGGTATGGCTGGTGGTGGACTGCTAGTCGCTACTGGTGCCGTCGAGTGCGGGACGGGTGTCCTCTGCGTGGCAGGCGCTCCGACTATGGCAGCGGGAGCAGGCGTCGCGGCCGCCGGAGCCGCGATGGTCGACTCCGGTTCCGATAAACTTGGGCGCGCGTTCCGCGAGGCAGACGGGAAAGCTAGTAGCGGAGGCGGGAAGAAGCAACAAGCCGAAGAGTCCTACTGGAAGCTGTCCGAGTACGATGGTCAGCGCGTCTACCAAAGAGACGACCTGGTAGATCCGGATTACTTCTCCCCAAAGGACAAGTACGGCCGAAGCAATCTCAAGAGGATGCAGCAGGGTATCGCGCCGATGGGGCCGGACGACAAGCCGATAAATCTGCACCACATGCTGCAAACTCAGGACGGTCCGATCGCCGAGGTAACATCCTCTATGCACTTCGGTAACTACAGGCAGTTGCACTGGAAGGTGGGCACTGACATCCCCAGTGGGATTGATCGCAACACATTCGATGCGTGGAAGAAGTTGTACTGGAAGGATCGAGCGGCAGGATTTGGTCCATGATGAACGCCATTCAAGCAAGTGAGCAGCTGATCGAGCTAATCCACAGGAACGAAGACATCGCGAACTATGCCGACGGCTGTGACGCAGAGACTATGGCCGCCGCCGAGGACGCTCTGGGTATCCCATTCCCGCCCTCGTACCGCTACTTGATCGAGGAGTTCGGAACTTGGGACATCGCCGGCGAAGAATTCCTCGGGGTTTACACAACGCCCGCTATGGGGTCGACGCTGCTGGGTTCCGTCGCGGAAACCCTGGATGCTCGCAACCAGTACGGAATGCCACCCAATCTGATCGTCGTAATGTTCGATGGAATGGGCGGCCTAGTCGCACTCGATTCTTCGCATGTCGATCAGCAAGGCGAGTACCCCGTCGTCGTCTGGAATCCTGGGGTCATGCACAGCGAGGACGCTGAAAGGCTCGGTGAGGCTTTTGGGCCATTCGCTTATGCTCAATGCCAGCGGGCTGTGACCAGTTGGCGCGAAACTGAGTAAAGGTCGGTGGAACCGGAGCAGGCCTTGTCAGCACCTCGTGGCGAGGCCTGCTCCGGACTGCGGTGTATAGATTCACGAACAGCGAACAGCGAGTTCTGGCAACTTCCCAGATTCCTCTGCTCAAATGCCCAGCAACCCCGACCCCTCGATAACCCGCATTCGCGGCGATACACCATCAATCGTCCCAACAACCGAGCGCATGACCACCCGGCCTCCGCCGATCACCGAGCCCGATCCTGCTGCTCTGACGTCTCCCGGCGACAAGGTCGGCCCGTGCACCGCATGCCAACGCAAGACCCACCGCTAACTGGCTGTTCTCTATCCGCTCGGGTGGTCGGTGGGGTTCGAACAGGGGCCTGGTCTGGATGAGTCTGCAGGTGCGGATGCATGGAAGAGGACCGATGACGACACACCGCCGCCCCTCTTTGAGCTGGATACGCCGTAACCCGTGCTTCCGTCCTCGGCGGGGAGGACGGAAGCAGTGAGGCACCGGCGGAGACGGCTTACGGCAGCAGTAACCGGGGGCAGCGAGTTGTGGGTTACTGGGGCCAGTAACCGCGCCCGGGCACGGGCGGGGAGGGCGGAGTGCGGCGCGGTCGGCGCCCTCGTCCCGCTCGTCGGTTGCCCGCTTCGCTGTAGCCCTTCCGGAGCGTCCTGTAGCCCCCTGTAGGGTCGTGCCCCTTGGCGTGGTGTAGGTGATCATTCGGTGGTGGCGGGCAGCAGGGTGGTCTTGTCCGGATAGAGGCTGTCCATGCTCTCGTTGGAGAGGTAGCGGCGGGGGAAGGCGATCCACTCGTCGTGCAGCTCGATCAGGACGGCGGTGGCGAGGCGTTCGACGGCGGCGTCGTTGGGGAAGACCTGGACGACGTCGGCCCGGCGTTTGACCTCGCGATTTAAGCGCTCCAGCGGGTTGGTCGACTGAATCTTCTTCCAGTGCTGGTGGGGGAAGTCGGCGAAGGCGGTCAGCTCGTCCTTGGCGTCGAGGAGCATCTGCTTCACCTTGGGGAACTGCTTGCCGAAGGCGTCGGCGACGGTGTCGAGCTGGGTGCGGACCGAGACGGCGTCGGGCTGGGCGAAGATCGTGCGGATGGTCGCGGCGGCCATCTCGGCGTGCTGCTTCGGGATCACCGAGAAGACATTGCGGACGAAATGAACGCGGCAGCGCTGGTGTGCGGCTCCGGTCATGACCTTGCCGATGGCGGCGACCAGGCCGAGGTGCTGGTCGGAGATAACGAGACGGACCCCGTTCAGGCCGCGTTTGCGCAGGTCACGCAGGAAGGTGGTCCAGAAGGTCTCGTTCTCGCTGTCGCCGACCATGAGGCCGAGGACTTCACGGCCGCCGTCCTCGGTGACGCCGGTGGCGATGACGACGGCGCGGGAGGCGATCTGGTGGTCGACGCGGGCCTTGAGGTAGGTGGCGTCGAGGTAGACGTAGGGGAAGCGGGTGTGGTCCAGGGGGCGGTTGCGGAAGGCGGTGAGGCTTTCGTCGAGGTCGCCGCAGATCCGGGAGACCTCGCTCTTGGAGATGCCGGTGTCCGAGCCGAGGGCTTTGACCAGGTCGTCGACACTGCGGGTGGACACGCCATGGACGTATGCCTCGATGATGACGGCGTAGAGGGCCTGGTCGACGCGGCGCCGGCGTTCCAGGAGGCTGGGGAAGAAGGTGCCGGCGCGGAGTTTGGGGATCGCGGGTTCCAGATCGCCGGCCTGCGTGGTGAGGGTCCGTTCGCGGTGGCCGTTGCGGTAGGCGGTGCGGGTCTCGGCGTGCTCGCCCCATGCGGCCCCGATGTGCTGTGTCGCCTCGGCTTCTATCAGTTCTTGCAGGACCCGTTCGGCCGCGGCCCGGACGATCTCCAGTCCGTCCGCCGAGCGTAGTGACTCCAGAAGGCGGAGCAGGTCATCATGGGCCAGGGCCATCGTGCACCTCCCGGTCGGATTCACCGTTCACCGCGGAGAGTTGCACGGTGGCCCGTCCTCGTTCAGGGCGCACGAGCGGTCCACCAGGGGCAACGCGGTGGCGAGCCGGGGGCGCACATCGGCCAAGAACGGCTACACCACTTCAAGGGACGCCATCCTGCCGTGGCTTCACGGAACCTCCACGCATGGTTCTCGTGCGTATTACAGTTTTCTCCGCGCGGCTCGTCAGCTTGTGCCGTGAAAGAGAGCGATGGGCCCGGAATGTGTCTCCGTGTGCCCGGGTACGCCATGGGGGGCTTTGTGCAGGAGATGGTCAAGGGTGCGAACGTGGCCCTGGCGGACCTGAGTGATGATGTCGGTTCGGTGATCGTCAGTCTCGGCTGGGCCAGCCCCACCGGCGAGGGCGATGCGGATGTGTCGGTGCTGCTGCTCGATGTGAACGGCAGGGTGCGCAGCGACGGCGACTTCTACTTCTACAACCATCCGGTGGCTGCCGACGGAAGCGTGCAGCTGCTGGGGAAGACGCCGGCGGCGGACGGCAGCGAGGACCGGATCAGTTTTGATCTGACTGCGGTGCCGGGCGGGGTCGAACGGATCGTTGTCGCTGCGAGCAGGTACGGGGACGCCGGCTTCGGTGAGCTGGACGACGTGAGGATCACGCTGGCCGACGCGGCCGGGGAGCCGCTGCTGCGGTTTGCCGTCGACGACGCCGGCGCGGTGGCGGCGGTCATCTTCGGTGAGCTGTACCGGCGGGGCGGGGGATGGAAGTTCCGCGCGGTCGGGCAGGGGTACGCGACCGGGCTCGCCGGGCTGGCCACCGACTTCGGTGTCGACATCGAGGACGACGCGGCCGCGGAAGCTCAAGCGGACGCGGACGCGGAGGCGGGAGCTGAGGCGGAGGCGGGAGCGGGCGGCGGGGCGGGAGCGGGCGGCGGGGCGGGAGCGGGCGGCGGGGCGGGCGGGGCGGGAGCGGCGCGGGCGGAGCGGGCGGGGCGGGAACCGTTGCCGCCGGCAGCGGTGTGCTGGCCGGCCCCGAGGGGCGAAGCGGTGCGGTGGCGCCGGTGCCCGCCGGGCCGGTGCCGGTGGACGCCGTCCCCGCTCCCCGCCGGCCTGACGGCCAGGCGGAAGCAGTGAAGAAGCGGGCTGCCCGGCCCCGCACCGCGAAGAAGAAGGTCACCCTTCCCGCGACGGTGAAGAAGACCCTGGCGGAGAACGACTCCTGGAAGACGGCGAGGCTGTTTCCCGTGTCCGCGCTCAAGAGCGACCGGGACCGGGAGATGCGGGCCACCTCGGTGCTGCTGTCGGTGATGGCGCAGGTCCCGGAGTTCAGCCGGCGGCTCACCGCCGCGTTCGGCGCCCCGGCGGGCCGTATGGAGACGTTCACGGAGGTCTCCCTCCCCCACGGCGACAGCCCGCGCCGCCCGGACGGCGTCATCCGCGTGGAGCGGGCCGGGAAGCTGTGGACGGCCCTGGTGGAGACGAAGACCAACGGCAACGCGCTCAAGGCCGAACAGGTGCAGGCGTACATGGACATCGCCGCACGCCGCGGCTACGAGGCCGTGATCACGCTGACCAATGACGTCGCTCTGGAAGGCAGCCCCCTCGTCGACGTCAAGATCGACCGGCGGCGCAAGCACAAGGTCGCCCTGTGGCACCTGTCCTGGGCGGAAGTCGCCCATCAGGCACAGATGCTGATCCGGCATGAGGGACTGGGAAACGCCGCGCACGCCTGGCTGCTGCAGGAACTGCTGCACTACCTGCAGCACGAGAACTCCGGCTGCCACGGCTTCCAGAACATGGGGCCCTCCTGGGTCCCGGTGCGCAACGGCATCGACGACGAGACCCTCTGCCAGGGCGATGCGCGGGCGCTCGAGGTCGTCGAGAACTGGGAGCGGCTCATCCGCCAGGTCTGCCTCAGGCTGGGCGGCGAACTCGGCCAGAAGGTCCTGCCCGTTCAGCGCGCCAGGCGGGGAACGGACCCCAAGGAGCGCCGCGAGCGTCTCGCCGACCAGCTCTGCCTCGACGGACGTCTCCAGGCGGAGCTGCGTATCGACGGCACTCCCGGCGTTCTCACCGTCGGCGCGGACCTGCGGACCGGCAAGCTGCGCACCGCCATCGACGTCCCCGCACCCGACCAGGGCTATCCGCTGAGCTGGGCCAAGCGGCTCGTCCGGCGTCTGGAACAGGCACCGGCCGATCTCCATGTCGAAACCCTTCTCGACGGCGCCGGGCCGGGTCCGCGCGGCACCCTGGAACGGCTGCGTCCCGAACCGGCGGACCTGCTTCCCAAGGACGGCGCCACACAGATCACCGGGTTCCGGCTGTCCCTGTTCAAGGGCATGGGCAGCGGGCGCGGCAACGCCGAGACCGGATTCATCCGCAGCGTCGACGACGCCGTGCACCGCTTCTACACCACGGTCGTCGTCCACCTGGACGCGCCTGCGGGACGCCGGACACCGTCCAAGGAACGCACGGCAGCCGAATGACACCCGGGCGCAGGCGGCGGCAACGCCGCCTGCGCCCGCCCCGCAACGGTCCCCCTGCACGGGCCCGCACCCGGCCCGACCGCATCCATGTCACCGTCGGCACGCAGTCCAGGCCCGACGCGGCGATGGCGTTGGGGGCGGCGTCATCGTGAGCGGTACCGTACGGAGCCACTCGCTCTAGTCCCGAGGGCATGCTGCGGACGTCACCCGACGGGATCGTCGAGCCGCAGCTCCACCGGCGTGATCCGGTCGTACCGGGCTGTCCAGGCCGCGCCGACCCAGCGGCGTTCGGAACGGGCGAGGATGACCGCGATGACGCTGTGGAACCCCGGCGCTGTCACATTATTGGGTGCGTGGGTCTCTGACCGCGGATCGGGGCGTGGGGAGGGCCGGGTTTCGGGCCGGTGCTCAAGCCTTGGCGGGCTGGCCGGCGGCGCCGGTGATCTGATCCCAGATCGCGAAGCGGATGGCCATCTCGGCTCGGTAGCCGGGGGCGCTCATCAGGTGGCGGCGGGGTCGGAAGTGGGGTGAGATGCCGCTGAACGCGGACAGGAATCGCTGGGCTCCGCCGACGCTGCGGAAGCCTTTCATGGCGCGTTCACGCTGCCGGGTGGGCTGATGACTGTTCTCGGCCCGGTTGTTCAAGCCCTTGTGCGAGCGGTGCTCGACGGAGGGCATGACCTCGCGGTGGGCCGCGCCATAGGAGCGGAGCTTGTCAGTGACGACCGCCCGGGGCACCGCGTGCGTCTTCTTCAACAGGCGGCGGAAGAACCGCCGGGCCGCAACGGTGTCCCGGCGGTTCTGCACGAGGATGTCCAGCACCATCCCGTCCTGGTCGACGGCCCGCCACAGGTACTTCTGCTCTCCGTTGATCTTCACGAAGACCTCGTCCAGGTGCCATTTGTCGCCCGGCCTCGCATGCCGGCGGCGCAGGCCGTTGGCATAGGCCTGGCCGAACTTGGCGCACCAGCGGCGGACCGTCTCATGGGAGACGAGGATGCCGCGCTGAAGCATGAGCTCCTCGACCTCACGGAAGCTGAGCGGGAAGCGAAAGTACAGCCACACGTAGTGGGAGATGACCTCCACCGGGTACCGATGCCCTCTGTACGACGGTGGCGCGCTGCCCACGGACGGCTCCTCCTCGTACGACCAACCCGAAGATCCTCCCACCCGGTCAGCCAACGTGACAGCGCCCGCCAAGCTGCTCCGCGGGGCGATGCCGGTCCGGGCCGCCGACGCCGAGCCCGACCCGCCCGTCTTTCGGGTCATCCGGTAGGCCGCGACCGTACGCCCGCCCACCGCAGCGACGGCCTGATTTGGCGATACCGCCGCACTCCGCACAGCACGTATGTCTGCTGAAAGGCCATCAGCAACTCACAACTCGATCACGGCCGTGATCTATGTGTAGAACTCATGGATCTATCGTGGTTAACCTGTGTCGCCCGACACCTCGTGCACCACATTGCTGCCGGTCAGGGCTTTGAGGAGGCTGTTGTGGAGAACCACCAGCACGTGCCCCCCTACCCCACATCCCCGCCGTCGACGCCCGGGCTGATACGCCCTTGGTGGAACCGACGGGAGGCCATGCTGGGAAGCGTTGCAGCTATCGCCGTCGCTTCGTTCTTCCTAGGTTCCGTGTCCGGTGGCAATGGCAATGCAGAGCCGGCGGACAGTCTGGACAGACTGCCCCCCGCGGAGAAAGGAAAGTCCGACGCATACTGGATAATTCAGAATCACACTGATGGCGGGGATGTGTCGATCACCGACACCCCTCCGGGAACCGCCTGCGAACTGGCGGTCAAGGGGGTCGGGTTCATCCGCTTCTACACCGAAGGGGAGACCCAGGAGTACGTGACCGCGTGCGAGCAGGAGTTCACAACTCTCGTCGGCCAGTAGCGGGCCGTGAGAGGGGAGTGGCGAGGGGCGGGCCAACGGTCAGGTGGCAACCGTCACAACTCTCGCCGGGCAGCGCGCTCCCGCGTGTCACGACCGCCGGCACTCGCTCGACGATCTTTCCGCGAACTCAGCGAGGCCACGGACCGGTGTGCTAGTAGTGCTTCGTTACGTTGAGTGATCTCGGCTGATCGCGGGCAGCTTCCCGGAATGAGGTTGGGGGAAGTGGAACGGCTCCGGGGCGAGTTATCGGAGTTCGTTGCCGATATGTTCGGGTCGTTTCCGCGGCGGGATCAGCGGCGGTGGGGCGAGTGTTATCTGCGGGGCCTGATGCTCGACGGCCGGCGCAAGTCGATCCAGCCGATGGCCGAACGGCTGCCGGACGGGAACATGCAGGCCCTGCAGCAGTTCGTGAACCAGTCGCCATGGGATCCGCTGCCGGTCAGGCAGCGGATCGCCGAGCGGCTGTCCGGAGTTGTCAGGCCCGAGATGTGGGTGATCGACGATGTGTCGTTCCCCAAGTGCGGCAAGGCGTCGGTCGGGGTGGCCCGCCAGTACTGCGGAGCGGTCGGCAAACGGGCGAACTGCCAGGTCGCGGTCAGTGTCCATGCCGCCACCGACACGGCCTCGTGCCCGTTGGAGTGGCAGTTGTATCTGCCGCGTGAGTGGACGGACGAACCGGAGCGATGCCGCAGGGCAGGTGTCCCCGACGACGTGGTGCACCAGGAGAAGTGGCGTCTGGCGCTCGGCCTGCTGGACACACTCGCCCAGTGGCAGTTGAAGGCACCGGTCGTGGTCGCCGACGCCGGCTACGGCGTCAGCACCCCCTTCCGACTCGGCCTCGAGGAGCGAGGGCTGTCCTATGTCCTGGCCCTGACCGGGAAGGAAGTCGCCCACCCGGAGGATGTTGAGCCGTACCAGCCTGCTTACGGCGGACTCGGACCGCCCACCCTTCCCCGCTACCGCATCCCACCGCGAACCGTCTGCGCCCTCGCAGCGGAGGCCGGTGCCGACCGGTTCACCGAGGTGACCTGGAGGCAGGGCAGCAAAGGCACGATGACCTCACGCTTCGCGGTCCTGACGGTCCGGCCCGCGGGCAAGCAGTCCCTGGCCGCAGCGCAGGAGGCGGGTGGCGGCCGCAACCGGTGGGACGGCGTCCTGCCCGTCCAGACACTCCTGGTCGAGTGGCCGGACGGCCAGGACGCTCCGACGGAATACTGGATATCGAACCTGCCCGCCACCACACCGGCCGCTGACCTGGTGCGGTGGGCCAAGATGCGCTGGCGGATCGAGCACGACTACCGCGAGCTCAAGCACGGCCTGGGACTGGACCACTTCGAGGGCCGCACCTGGCGCGGCTGGCACCACCACGTCACCCTCGTCACCGCCCCCCAGGCATTCCTCACCCTCAGGCGGCTCGACCCAAAAGCCCACACACCGGCCTGACCCTCTACCAGGTCCTCGACGTTCTTCAGGACCTACTGAGGTGCTGGACCGGTACCTGCACCACCTGCGGACGACCTCTGCCCAGCCCACGAACCCGCCACAGACAGCCCAGAACCTAACGAAGCACTACTAGGCGGGATTGTCGGGTGGCGAGGTAGTCGGACCAGCTGTCGCCCGCGAGCCGGGCCCAGCGGTGGGCGGTGACTGGGCTGATGCCGACGAGGTCCGAGATCACTATGGGTGGCAGGTCGGCGAGTGCTTCCATCATGGCGGTGTTCCGTGCTGCGCAGCCGCTTGAAGGCGACGCCTTCGATGCCGACCGGGGTCCAGTTGCTCAGCCAGTCGTCACACGGTGCTCTGATCGGTGGTCGACGGGCACAGCGCCCACGTGCCGGACAGCCTGCGCTCGGCGTACAGCCGCTCAAGGGCGGCGCGGCGCCGCTCGTACAGCCACCCGGTGGTGTCGATGCCCTCCAGGCGCAGCAGATCGAACGGCACGAAATGGGCGGGGCACTCCTCGGCCAGCCGGGCGGCCGCAGGAGGACGGGACTTCCTCGCCGGCGCATAATCAGCCCTGTTCGAAGAAACGGCAGACGATTGGCTTCAGATAATCCGCGTGCGGGCCGTCCAGGCCGGCCAGTTCGTCCGGCGAGCCCAACAGCACGATGGTGTCGAGTTCGGGGTCGTGGCCCTGGCTGCGCTCGGCTGCCGCAGCAGCGCTGAAGTGAGCGCGCAGCGTGACCTCAGGAAGGGCCGGGGCCAGATAGGTCAATCCGACACTGCCGTTTTCACCTCGGGTGACAACCCACAGCTCAAGATCCTCTGCGGCCGTGGCGACTCCCAGCTCCTCGGCCAACTCGCGTGCGGCCTGGCCGGCCAATGCCGCCTCGTCCAGCACTGCCCCGTCCTGGGGAGGCTCCACAGAACCACCTGGTAGCTGCCAGCGGCCCGGCGCGGCCGTCGAGGGCGACATCCTCGCCGCCAGCACGCGGCCATCGTCTGTCGGCTGAACCACGTTCACGAACAGCGAGGGCAGTGCGGTGGCACCGGGAACGCGACGCAGGGCGTAGTGCCGGTAGGTCACACGCACCCACGAAAGGCGCAGGACGCCTGGGCCAGCCCGCTCTAGCTCCCCGCACGCCACCACAGGCCCGTCAAAAAGAGCGGGGTTGGCCTTGACCGCCCTGTCCCACACCCGGTCGCGGGCCGCGGCGTCCTGGGGCGACAGCGGCGGCTCCACAGCTTCGGCGAGCAGGAGCCGTTCAACGTCGAAGAGGTCAATGCCCACGGGGGCAGTGTCTCGGTCACCGGCCCATCGTAGAACCCACGCTGCGGTGACACGGCCGAGCGACGGAATTCATCGGCAACGGAGCTGCGGACAGCCACGGTCGTTGCCCAGATACGGACGTCCCGGCTGCTGCGAGCTGGGGAGATGACCTAGCCGGCATGACCCGTGCCCAGCTCACCGGCACCGACCTGCCGGACCGGAACAGCAGCGCCTACTTCGGGTGGGGTTCCGCAGGCGAGGAGCTGTGCCGGGCTCTGGAAGAGCAAGCTCTACGGTTTCACGACAAGGCCGTGCATGACTTCTTGCAACGCGTCCACGCCGAGAGGTACGTCCGGCCGGAGTTCGTGGCCGGCCCCGAGACCTGGCCGCCGAGTTACGTCATCATCACGTTGGACATCCAGACCGGGGTGGGCACTGTTCTGCGTCGTCAGCCCTTCCCCAAGTCTGGGAGCACTATCCCAACCCGTCATGACGCCGTCAGGGGAGCACGCATCGAGCGCTGTAGCGCGAGCTGGCCGCCGAGGACTTGAGGGGATCAGCCCCACGCGGGCTGGTCCCGTCGGCATGATTCCGGCATGGACTTGCTGAGGGAACTTTGGGACAACAAGGAACTGATGTCCGCCCTATTGGGCTCCATCGTGGGTGGGGTCGTCACCTTCTTTGTGGCGATGTACCAGGCGAGGAAATCGCTGGACGCTCTGCGCTTGCAGGGGGCAGACTCCCGCCAGCTCGCGAAAGACGAGCGGGAAGCCGCCGAGGCCCGGCAAGCGGGACTGCTGATCATGGACCTGCTGCTCGACCACCGATCGGGGCTGAAGGAGTCTGGTAAAGACGCTGAATGGCTGAAGGAGCAGGAACCAGTGGTGGACCGCATCCGGTCCTACGTTCGCATCCTGCCTGAAGGGGAGAGCCGCGAGCGTCTTCTACGGCTGGTGCGCAACTTGAACCGGAAGCGTGTTGCGCACTATGACCGGGCCGCCTTCAGGAACGACTTGGTGTGGATGGCCAATGCGGCTCTGGTTGTGATCGGCGGGCACCTGAACGGCGAACCCGTCGCCTCGCATCCCAGGCTCGATGAGATCGAAAGCGCGTGGAACAAGGCCGCCGAGGAGCACTACAACTGGATGATCGAGGCGGCGGAGAACGAGCCCCTGCCGGACGACTGGGAGGACGACTCGACCCGCGTCTCCGAGGGCCCGTCATCATCCGCCTGACGCCCATCAGATCAGGTATTTGCGCATTGCACTAGTACAACCGCATAAATCGCGATCAGCTGGACCACTGCGTTCTCGTGCAGGGAGTCCGGGGCGGCGTGAGGCCTACGCCAACGACCAGGGCGCCGATGCCAGCCTGGTCGCGGTCACCGTCCGCTCGAACCGTTCCCACGCGGATCAGGATCCTGCCGAGTGGTTGCCACCGGCCGCCGAGGTGCACTGCTGGTACGTCGCGGAGTAGGTGGCAAGGCAAGCTCCGCTGGAGCCTCGCAACTGATGAGGCTGAGATGGCAGCCCTGCACGACACAGCCGGTGGATGCCCGGTCCAGATGGTGACGTACGAAACCCGCTGCATAACTACCGTCCCAGCCCTGCTGCCTCGGGCGGCGGGGCCGATACGGGTGCGCACGCCTGCTGTTCTTGGTTGCCTCGGGGATAGGTGGTCAAACCACCTATTTTGTTCGGTTCGCCCCCTGTCCGCGCCTGGCGATCCCGGGGTACAGCTGCCCCCCTTGCCCAGAGCTGGCGTGCGGCCCGTGCCAGCACGCCCCAGTACACCGGCGCGGTCGACGTTGATCGTCGAGGGGCCATCCCCGCAGGCGCGGGGACGACCCCGGCATGGGCAGCTCGTGCGCGTGCCAGCCCGGGCAACCCCCGCAGGCGCGGGGACGACGGGGGCAACCCCCGCAGACGCGGGGACGACAGCCGTGCTGCTGATGCCGCGACTGGTCGCCGAGTGGGGCGATGAAGAGGCTGCCGGGTGGGTGTGGCCGCTGGTCGCCGGACCCACGGGATGTTTCCGTCGGCTGCTGCTTTCAGGCCGCGGCGGGGGGCTCAGGGCCGGGGCGCTGCCTGGGATGAGGCCCAGCGGACGGTCGTGGACGTCTTCACGCGGCCGTCGGCTTCGAGGACCTGGTGGCTGTGCGGCCGGTGGGTTCCCTGCGGAAGGCCGAGCAGTTGGCGTTGTCGGATCTATGGGAGACTGGATCGCCAGCGACAGCAGCGAGTTCCCCGGCCTGGCGGACGCCGACCAGATCTCCTTCGGCGGTGCGCGGAGCCGTGCCGAGGGAGCCTGGGGGCGGCTGCGTCTACGCGGAGGCTGGCGGGACCTTCCACTGCCGGAGCATCCGCTGGACCCGCTGACCGGGCGGCTGGGCGTGCAGCCGCGGGCGTCGCAGCGGGAGTTGGTGGAGCGGGCGGCGCCGATGCCAGCGCCGGGGCTGCTGGTGGCCGAGGCTCCCATGGGGGAGGGGAAGACAAAGGCAGCGCTCGCGGCTGCCGAGATTCTGGCGGCGAGGTTCGGCCTCGACGGGGTGTTCGTGGCGATGCCGACCCAGGCGACGAGCGACCCCATGTGCGAGCAGGTGCTGCAGTGGGTGCGCACCTTCGGCCCGGAACTTGAGTCCCAGGTCGCTCTCCTGCATGGCCGTCGGCGGTTCAATGCCTGGTGGCGGACCATCTGGGACGGGAAGCCGCGTCCGGGCGGCGACGGGTGCGGCTGTGAGGGCGGGAGCCGCCCCGACGCTGCAGATATGGCCGACGACGACTTCGGCGCGATCGATGAGGATGCCGCTTAACATCCCGATTCGGGACAGATCCGAGGTCGGCGCCGGCGAGGACGCCGGCGAGGACGACGAACGGGTCGCAGCCGACAATTGCGAGGGCTTGCCTTTTCAGTCCCGGGGGCGGCGCTGCGGTGTGGACGCCGGCGGACTCATGTCCGGTAAGTAATGACGAGCGAAGAGCGTGGCGACCAGATCTCGTCGGCTGCGGACGCCTGTCTTGTCGAACACCGACTTCAGGTGGTCCTGGATCGTGTGTGGTGACAGACCTGCATTGCGGCTGATGTCGGCTGTGGACCGCCCCCGCAACACCAGCGTCATGACGTCCCTCTCGCGAGGAGTCAGTCCGTACGCCGCGACGATCAGTGCGATGTGCTCAGCGGGACCGGCTCGTTCGACGACGACAGCGGTGCGGGCCGGGGCCGCCGTGAGTTCCTCCAGGCGCCAGGCGTGCAACCGTACCCGGCCGTGCCGGCGGCTGTGCATCCACGAGGTGTGGGAGGCCGCGGCCCCTGCGGCCTGCACCGCCGCTGCCACCGCGTACACGGCGGGGGGCAGTCCGTGATCCCCGGAGCGCACGCCGTCGGCGTGCGCCAGGTCGTTGAACCAGATGGCCACGGTGGGTGTCGCTTGGACCACCTGGTGGTCGGCGTCAAGCAACACCAGTCCCGGCGCCGTCTCGGAGACGTTCGCTTCGGCCAGCCGCGTCAGGTGCAGCCGGCGCAGTGCGTTCCCCAACGGCTGGACCAGCGCCGCCGCCGCAGCCAGCTCTGCGGAGCCGAACGGAGGCGCGTCGTCTGCGCGCCCCATGACCAGGGCGCCCCATGCTCCGTGACGGTCGCGCAGCAGCACACGCAGCTCGTCGCGGAAGCCGAGGGGCCGCATGATGTCGCGGTACCGGGGACTGAGGGTGAGGTTCCCGCTCGTTTCCCGGCTGAGCAGGCCCACCGGCGTCGGCCTGGCCGCCAGATCGGACAGGTCGTTGGCGTCCCCCTCGCGGTACTCGATGTCGAGCATGCGTGGCATCAGGGCGGGCGGCAGGCCGTCTCGGTAGTCACCGCCGGTGTTCATCAACGTCTGCGGATCCACGGTCAAGCAGGCGCATACGTCGAAGCGCAGCGCAGGCCGTACGACCCGTTTCACCGCCTCGAAGAACTCCTCGACGCTCCGCGCGGACTGCGCCGCCCGCGCCGCCGCGTCCCCGGTCTCGCCGACCCGTCTTGCTCCCCCATGGCGCCTCATGGTCCGAGGCTATGCGTGCACAGCGGGTCCCGAGCCCGGTTCGCGCAGGTAGCTGTGCCTCCGCTTACCGTGCCCGGGAACCGTCGATGTCCGGGGCGCGCGATCGACGCCTCGGTACGGGTCAGCGGTTGTTGTGCAGGACGAGGTTGAGCTTCGCCCAGTCCTTGCCGCCGTTCTCCCCGTTGCGGAGCGTGATCTCGCTGACCGTCGAGGTCTGTCCTGCGGGGACGTAGCGGTTGAAGTTGTACTCGGCGTCGAGGTCGGTGTTGGTGTCGTTCGTGCCCTCGTAGAACCGCAGGGTCACATAGATCATGACTCCGCCGCCGGCGTCCGTCTCCGCGGACACATGCTTCTCCACACGGATTTCGCCCCCGCACGTGGTCTCCCACCACACCGACGGCGTGCGGACCTCGTTCACCCAGCCCTCGGAGGCGATGTTGCCGTTGCAGTACGTACCGGCGGCGAAAATGCCTTCGTCGTCGCGGATCGTGTAGGTGCCGGTCAGAGCGACGTTCCGCCACACGGAGGCCGTGACCGCGTCACCCGCCGCAGACGGGGCCGCACCGGCAGCCGGAGCCCCGCCACCGTCAGACCGGCGACTGCGGCCGCGGCCAGCATCCCGATGGTCCTTCTTCGCATGGACATCTCTTCCCCCTCATTGTCGTCACCGAATGCGCCGAAGGCGGCTCACCACCCTCGACCGGGTAAAGAGTGCCGCGGCCGGTCGGCGTATCCCATCCCAGACATCTGGGGGGGGGCGCACCACCGGTGGGCTGTCGCCTTCGGGCTCACCGTCGGCACCCCCGCGCCCGGCCTGCCGTACTTCTCCGGCAGCTGCACCCCATTGAGCCCCGGTCTGGAACTTCCAGACGAGGGGGTCAATCACCGGGCGGATCCCGCGCTGCCGCAGGAGCCGGCGGTACTTGGCGTGGTCATAGCCGCAGTCCGCGAAGAGCATGTCGGGTCACCTTCGTGGCCGGCCCACGACTCCCGCCACTGCCGGGATCTTGTCCAACAGCGGCAGCAGTTGGGTGACATCGTTGTGGTTCCCGCCGGTCAGCGACACCGCGAGCGGGATGCCCTGGCCGTCGCTGATGACGTGTTGCTTGCTGCCCGGCCGTGCGTGGTCGACCGGGCTGGGGCCGCTTGTCGGCCTCTGTGTGCGGCCTGGGCGTGGAAGGAATCGACCATCGCCCGAGACCAGTCCAGCTGGTTCTTCGACGGCAGCTTGTTCAGCAGCTGGTGCAGCTTCTCCCAGACACCGGCCTCGTTCCAGGCCGCCAGGCGCCGCCAGACGCCGCCAGCGACGGGACCATCCCCGCGGGTGCGGGGAGCAGAACGGCAGACCCTGGCCGTGCTGCACCGCGGCGGGATCATCTCCGCGGGTGCGGGGAGCAGTGCCACGCCGCGCCTTCCCTTTCCGGCGGGCCGGGACCATCCCCGCGGGTGCGGGGAGCAGATCGGCCCCACCTTCCAGTCCTACGCAGGCCGGGGACCATCCCCGCGGGTGCGGGTAGCAGCAGTACACCGTGCGGCGGGAAGACCACGTCAAGGGACCATCCCCGCGGGTGCGGGGAGCAGGCGGTGACCTCGTCGACGAGCTCGCCGCGCATGGGACCATCCCCGCGGGTGCGGGGAGCAGGAGACCGCCATCACCATGCTGATGGAAGCCGGGGGACCATCCCCGCGGGTGCGGGGAGCAGGTCACGAAGAAGGTTTTGATCGGCGTCAGAATGGGACCATCCCCGCGGGTGCGGGGAGCAGCCGGAGTGCGCGGCGGAGGACGGAGCGGAGTGGGGACCATCCCCGCGGGTGCGGGGAGCAGGTCGCCGGGGCTGCGCTGGTGACGTTCGTTCAGGGACCATCCCCGCGGGTGCGGGGAGCAGACTTCGTCTCTGCGTCGAACGCGCTGCGGCTCGGGACCATCCCTGCGGGTGCGGGGAGCAGGACACGGGGTCGGCGATGTAATCCGTCCACAGGGGACCATCCCCGCGGGTGCGGGGAGCAGAGAGCACACCTGAACGAGCACAACGCACACCCGGGACCATCCCCGCGGGTGCGGGGAGCAGACTGGGCGACCTGCCCTCTTAGTCGGCGTGGCAGCGGTTTTCGAGTACTTCCACAGAGTCCAGCATATAGGGCATACAGAACTTTCTCCGCATCAGCCTCTCCCGAAGCGTCTGCGCTTTGCAGCCCTGCTCCAGCCGGGAGGGGGACTCTGTTCCGTCGTCGGAGTTCCCCGGGAGGGCGCGTTAAGGTCGGGGCGGCGGATCAGGGTGACGCCCTCGTGGTCGGCGGGGTGCCAGGCGTGATCGTGGGTGCGGAACGTGAAGCCCTGTTCGTTGTTCGTGGTGTGGGCCAACAGCGCACGGCCCTGGCCTGCGTACTGCTGGACCTCTTCCCAGAGCACGTCGCGGATGCGGGCCGAGGGGTTGCCCACGAACACGCCTGCCGAGATTTCCAGCAACCAGCGCGTGAGGAAGCCTCGTAGCCCGGCGGGGCAGTTGGTGAGGACGATGACGGTCACCAGAGTTCGTCTCCGTAGTCCTCGTCGGGGCCGTCGTAGTTGACGCCCGAGGCGACCTGGTGGTCGTGGTCGCTTTGCAGCGTGACCACGTCCCGATCGCGGTCGGGGGCAGAAGAGCCGACCGCCTCCGGCATCAGGAGGCGTTTGATGTCGTCGACGCACCGGTTGAGCAGGGACGTCTCGTTGATGCGGTCCCGCAGTGCACGGCGTGTGCGGGAGCCGACGTCCTCCTCGTCCTGGGCGGCGACGTCGAAGGCGACCGGGATGCCGATCTCGGTCTTGTAGAGGTCGGCGATGTCCAGGACGAAGGACAGCTCGTGGCCGGAGTGGACGAAGCCGAGGGCCGGGCTGCATCCCAGGGAGGTGACGACGGCATGGGCGATGCCGTACATGCACTGGGCGGCGGCGGTGATGGCCTGGTTGACCGGGTCGCCGCTGGTGAAGTCGCCGGGGACGTAGCGCCGGCCCCGCCAGGAGACGCCGGTGCGGGCGGCCTGGGCCCGGTAGCAGTCCTTTACCCGTCTCCCCTCCCGGCCGAGGAGTTCGTGCCGGGTGAGGCCGGCGGGGTCCTCGTCGGGGAAGCGGAGCCGGTACATCGCGCGTGCCACGGCGAGGCGGCTGCGGGGGTTGGCCCATTGGCGGGCCTGGGCTTCCATGAGGGCGGAGGAGCGGTTGAGGGCTCGGCCGGAGGCGTAGTAGCGCACGCCGTGTTCCCCGACCCAGCAGACCGCGGCGCCGTGGCAGACCGCCTATGAACGGTTCGCCCGCTGGGAGGCGGACGGCACCTGGGCTCGTCTGCTCGAACAGGTCCAGGTCCGCGACGACTCCGTCGGAGCCGTGGAGTGGACCGTGTCGGTCGACTCCACGATCAGCCGGGCCCATCAGCACGCCGCCGGCGCCCGCAAAAAGGGGCGACGGCAGGGGACGAACTGGAAGATCCGGCACGTCCGTCGGCTGGCCAGGCGCTGGGCCGGTCCCGCGGCGGGCTGACCACCAAGGTCCATCTCGCCTGCGACGGCCGGGGCCTGCCCCTGGCTGTCGTCGTCACGCCCGGCAACGTCAACGACTCCACCGTCTTCGAAACGGTCATGGACGAGCTGAGGGTGCCCCGGACCGGTGCCGGGCGGCCCCGCCGCAGGCCCGACGCAGTCATCGCGGACAAGGCGTACTCGTCCCGGGCGATCCGCCAGGTCCTGCGCAGGCGAGGCATCCAGGCCGTGATCCCAGAACGGGCCGACCAGAAGGCCAACCGCCTGCGACGAGGGAAGGCCGGTGGCAGACCGCCGGCCTTCGACCGTGAGCTCTACAAAGCCCGCAACGTGGTCGAACGCTGCTTCAACCGCCTCAAGCAGTTCCGCGCGATCGCCACCCGGTTCGACAAACTCGCCACCCGCTACAAGGCCGGCGTCCACCTTGCCGCACTCATCCTCTGGCTTCGCGAACCCATCCAAGATCGTTTGTCAGACAGGTCCTAGGCGGTGATGATCGCCGGGTCGCTCACGCCCGGCTGTCCGTTCTCGACGTACCCCGCGAACCGTCGCAGGAAGGCCTTGTCGCCGTCGGCGGTGACGGTAAGGTCGTACCAGCGGTGGCTTCCGGTGAGGTCGACGGTCCGCCGCACGGTCGCGCCCGGGCGAACTGTGACGACCGACGGCCTGCCGCCGTAGCCGTCGGCGATCCGCAGCCGGGCCGTGCCGGTGCCCCTGTGGGCGAAGGTCAGCTCGATGTCGTCGCCCCGGTGGCGGGCGGTGACCTCGCAGCTGGCCGTGCTGTTCGAACCCTTGAAGACACGCACGAAGCCATTCGGGCCGTGCACGGTCAGGTCGTAGGAGCCCGCGGAGTACGCCGAGTTCCACGTGTCCCGGAGCGTCCTGCCCGCCTCGGTGGTGTACGTCCAGGGACCGTCGGCGCGGTTGCCGGAGGTGACATGGAAGGCGCCGCCGGCCTTCGGCCCGGAGGCGAAGGTGAGGGTGAGCTTCCCGGCGGTCGCGTCGACGGAGGCGTCGACGTGCGGGGCGTACTTCAGTGGCCGGGAGCGGCGCAGTCCGCGCTCCTGCCGGGGCATGCGCGGGTCAGCGGGTGGGGTGGGCCTGTAGTCGGGGTGGCGTTCGCGGTCCTGCGGCTCGTACGCGTCGGTGCCGGGCAGCGGGGCCGGGCGCGCATCCTTGTGGGAGAAGTCGAACGCGGCCGTCAGGTCACCGCAGATCGCCCGGCGCCACGGCGAGATGTTCGTCTCGCGCACGCCGAAGCGGCGTTCCATGAACCGCAGGATCGAGGTGTGGTCAAGGGTCTCGGAGCAGACGTAGCCGCCCTTGCTCCAGGGCGAGACGACCAGCATCGGCACGCGCGGGCCCAGCCCGTAGGGGCCTGCCGTCCTGCGGCCGTCGCCCGGGAAGAGGTCGGGGGTGACGTCGACGGTGGACAAGCCGCGGGAGGCGTCCTTCGGCGGAAGCGGCGGCACGACGTGGTCGAAGAAGCCGTCGTTCTCGTCGTAGGTGATGAACAGGGCCGTCTTCGACCAGACCTCGGGGTTGGAGGTGAGGGCGTCCAGAACCTGGGCGATGTACCAGGCCCCGTAGTTCGAGGGCCAGTTGGAGTGCTCGGAGAAGGCCTCGGGGGCGGCGATCCAGGAGATCTGGGGCAGCTTTCCGGCCTTGACGTCGGCGCGCAGGTGGTCGAAGTAACCGTCGCCGTTCTTGACGTCGGTGCCCGTACGGGCCTTGTCGTACCAGGGGTCGCCGGACTGGGCGTTGCGGTACGTGTCGAAGTACAGCAGGGAGTTGTCGCCGTAGTTGCCGCGGTAGGCGTCCTGGATCCAGCCCCAGGAGCCGGCCGCGTCCAGGCCGTCGCCGATGTCCTGGTAGATCTTCCAAGAGATGCCGGCCTGCTCCAGGCGCTCGGGGTAGGTGGTCCAGCCGTAGCCGAGTTCGGCGTTGTCCAGGACCGGGCCGCCGCCGCTGCCGTCGTTGCCCGTGTAGCCGGACCACATGTAGTAGCGGTTCGGGTCGGTGGAGCCGATGAACGAGCAGTGGTAGGCGTCGCAGACGGTGAAGGCGTCGGCGAGGGCGAAGTGGAAGGGGATGTCCTCGCGGGTCAGGTACGCCATGGTCGTGGTGCCCTTGGCGGGCACCCACCGGTCGTACTTGCCGCCGTTGTAAGCCTGCTGGCCGTCCGGCCAGGAGTGCGGCAGGCCCTCGAGGAACTGCATGCCGAGGTCGTCGGCGTCCGGGTGAAAGGGCAGGAGTTCCTTGCCGTCCTTCTCCTGGTGCCAGACCGGTTTGCCGTTGCCGAAGGTGACCGGGCGGGGGTCGCCGAAGCCGCGGACGCCTCTCAGGGTGCCGAAGTAGTGGTCGAAGGAGCGGTTCTCCTGCATGAGGACGACGATGTGCTCGACGTCCTCGATCGACCCGGTGCGGTGGTTCGCCGGTAGGGCTGCGGCGCGCTGGATGCTGGCGGACAGGGCACTGAAGGCCGTGGTGGCACTCGCCAGTTGGAGAAAGCGACGCCGGTTGACTTCGGACATATAGAACAGACCTCTCATCCTGAGGTGCGGGAGGACGACCGGAACGTGACGGAATCTGCGCGGAAGGAGTGTTTCAGGGACACCAAACGCCAAGGAAGGGGCGCGTGACAGGGGTGTGAAAGTCGCCGGTACGGAGGGTGCGGCAGCGCGCTCGCCGGGGAGGGCCTGGGTCGTGAAAAAGACGCTGCCGCTTGCCAGATCAACCGCATCGGATGTCTCTTTCCCCGGTCCTGACCTCGATGCCCGGCATCGGCGTCAGGACCGCCGCAGTCCTCCTGACCACCGTCGGCGACGGCAGCTCGTTCCCGAGCGCCGGCCACCTGGCCTCCTACGCGGGACTCGCTCCGGCAACCCGGCAGTCCGGCACGTCAATCCACGGCGAACACGCCCCCAGAGGCGGGAACCGGGAGTTGAAACGGGCGATGTTCCTCTCCGCGTTCGCGGCCCTCCACGGTCCCGCCTCCCGCAGCTACTACGACCGCTGCCGAGCCCGCGGCAAAACCCACATCCAAGCCCTCCTCCGCCTCGCGCGCCACCGCATCAGCGTCCTGTTCGCCATGCTCCGCGACGGAACCTTCTACGAGGCCGAGAACCCCCCGCACCGCTTGACGAGAGGCATAGTGGCACCCCCACCAGGTGGGGCATGTGGAGAAGTGGCAGCGGGCACTGGACATGATCAACGAGGCCCTCTCGTGGGGCCTCGACATCCCGCTGGTGGTCGCGGACGCCGGCTACGGCGATGCCCGCCGCCTTCCGCCTCGGCCTGGAGGAACAGGACCTGCCTTACGCAGTCGGGATCTCCGGCCGCCACACGGCGAATCCTGCCGAGGCCCGGCCCGTCCAGCCGGTCTACGCGGGCACCGGCCGGCCACCAAAGATGCAGCACCCCGGACCTGCTCAGACCGTGAAGGACCTGGTCATCGCGGCCGGCCGGGCGGCGGCCAGGCCGGTGTCCTGGCGGGAAGGCTCCCGGCCGGGCAAGGGCCGAAGTGGCGTCAAGCGCATGCACTCGCGGTTCGTCGCCCTCCGCATCCGCCCGGCCGGACGCGGCGTCCGCAGGGCCGTCGATGGTCCGGAGCTGCCGAGCGGTGGCTGCTGGCCCACTGGCCGGCTACCAAGCCGGAACCGGGCACTTCTGGCTGTCGAACCTGCCCTCCGGCATGCCGTTGGCCACCCTGGTGCGGCTGGTCAAACTCCGCTGGCGCATCGGACACGATTACCGCGGTATGAAAACAAACCGTGGGCCTGGCCCACTTCGAGGGCCGCACCTGGACCGGCTGGCACCACCACGTGCCCCTCGTCTCCGCCGCACACGCCTTTTGCACCCTGCAACGACTGGCCCGTCCCCCAAAAGACGCAGCGCAGGCCTGAGCCTCTACCGAGTTGTCCGCGAGCTCCGGACACTCATCGCCACCTAGGCCGGCGCCTGCCCCACCTGCCACCACGACATACCCAAACCACTACGAACCTGACCAAGCCCTACTAGTCACTGCGCTCTGGCCGAACCGTGGTATCGACGGTACCATCGGTACCATGTCTCACCCCAAAGCCATGAACCTCCGTTTCCCGGATCCGGCTCAACGTGCAGCGATCGAGGCCGCAGCGAGGCAGGAAGGTGTCAGCCTGCAGGAGTACATCCTGTCGGCCGCCTACGCCCGGGCCACCGCTGTGGAAAGGCGCTTCCTCGACGCGTTCAGGGCATCGATGGCCCGCAGCGGCGATTCGTTCGCGGAGGAGGCCGGCACGGCCGAGACCGGTGACGAGCGGCGTTCGGCGGAGCTGCAGGCGCGGCGTGATCTTGAGGAGCAGCAGGAGCGGGGCCACGCCGCGTGAGCCAGAACAATCCGCCCCATCCTCTTGACGTGTCCTTCCTTCTGCATGCGGCCGAGTTGCTGCCCGGCGATCCCCAGGTGGACGACTACGGCCCGCTCTACGCGGCGGTCGCCCGGGTCAACGCCCGGGCGATGGAACGCGACGTCTACGGCTCGGTGTACCTCAAGGCAGCCGCGCTGCTCCAGACCCTGGTGAAACTGCCGTGCCTGGAGCACTCCGCCGAGGCGTTCGCCTGGCACTCCACCGAGGCATACCTGGCCCTGAACGGGTATCAGCTGGACTATCCGCCGAAGGAGGCGATCGCCCTGGTGCGGGATGCCGCATCCGGCGCGGCGGGTGTTGGCCTGATCGGCCGTCAACTGCGTACCTGGAGCGGCTCCTGACTGCATGAGGGTTGTGAGCCGGATCCCCATTTCCGCCTGGCTTCAGGGGGAGGTTGCGGTCCCGGAGGGCTTGCGGTTGGTGTGTGAGGGAGCGGGTGACGTTCCTGGCGATCGAGCATGCCGGTCTGAGCACCTGTGTCACTGTGCTCGGTGAGTGCAGGCAGAGGGCGGGGGCGGCAGGCGTGCGGTGTGAGCGGGGAACTCCCGGTGCTGTGGGAAAGGGAGCCGGCGCGGACCGGTGTGGACGTCGCCGTGCTGTGGCAGATCACTGTGGTGCTGGGGCGTGCGGGTGGCGGTAGGTGTCCCGATTCAGGTGCGGGATGGGGTAGTCACTGTCGGTCGGCGCGCCTGACAGGAGCCCGCTTGTGCTCCTGGACGTCGTGGGGCAGGTGTGCCGGCGCTGTGCGCTGCTGGTGGGTGCGGAACCGGGCGAGGACGACGCCGTTTGAGGCTCCGGCCCTGCGACACCGGTCCGGCTCATCGGTCCATTGACGCGATCTTGCGGGGGTCCGGGTCCGCTGTCAGCAAGCGACGGGGGTTGCTGACAGCGGGGCAGTGACGTGTCAGTTCTTGACGAGCACGATGGCGCGGGCGGATAGCGCGGAGTTGACCTGTGCTGGATCAAAAGCTGCGGGGTCGAACTGGTCGGCCGAGTCGAGGCCCAGCCATTCCAGGCGGTCTTCATGTTCTTCGTGGTCAGGGTCGGCAAGGGTTTCGATGAGGTAGTCGTATCCCAACATGCCGCCGCAGTCCTCGGGTGGGCAGGCTCGGCGGCCGGTGAGGCATCGGGGGTAGGCGGTGTCCGGCTCGGGCTCGGTAACGTCCTCGATGAGGATGTCGTGCTCCCAGTCGTCGCCGAAGTCGTAGGTGTAGCGGAGCCGGTCGCCGGGGTGGGCAGCGACCTGGCGGAGTTGCTTGGAGGTGGCGCTGCGGATGTCCAGGTCGCGGTCGGCGGCGCCGTATTGGTCTTGGCCGGTTTCGAAGGCCCACATGTGGTAGTCCTCCCAGCCGAAGGCGGTTTGGATGACGTCGTGCAGTTCGCGCAAGGTGATGCCGGACGGCACCTCAAGCCGGCGCCAGATCGGAGGCCGGGAGTCCTGCAAGGTAATCTTGATTTTGTGGACGGTCTTGCTCGGTGCCGTCCGCGAGGTCGCCTTCGCGCTCCTGCTGTTCGCCATGGGGGTCATCCTGCCACCCCGTGCCTGCCCGTGTTCGGGCGGGACGCCTGCCCCCCTGACGATGACAATGATCAACGGGATTCCGGGAGTTGGGGAAGTGGGGGTGTGTGCTGGTGGGAAGTCCGAGCCAGGTGCCCTGGGGCAGTGAACAGCGCGCGTCACTGCCGGAGTTGACGCCGTCACGGACCGCGCCGTTGCGCCGGGTGCCGCGAGCCCGAGCCGCACTGGCCTGTGCGGACGGTGGCACGAACGCGGCTGTTGCCCGCGCGCTTGGCGTGCATCTGGACACCGTGCGGCGCCGGCGCAAGCGGTTCGCCGTCGAGGGCCTGGCCGCGCTGGAGGACCGGCCCCGCCCGGGCCGCTCTAACCACTACGGCCCCGACGTGCACCTGACCATCATCGCCACCGTCACCTTCGACCGGCCCATCACCGGCAGCCAGTGGGCCCGGCGTCCCAGGTCGGCCGGGTCCTGGCCGACCTCCACCTCTGGTGCGGGGTCTGGCTCACCCGGCCAGAGGATCCGGACTTCTACGCCAAGGCCGCCGAGGTGTGCGCGCGTTCCCTGCACCGCCCGCCCCACTCGGTGGTGCAGCGTGGACGAGAAGTCCGCGATGCAGGCTCGCTCCCGGGGCCATCCGACCCGGCCGGCCCCGGCCGAATCGAGCGGGGCAGATTCGAGTACCGCAGGCACGGCACCGCCTCCGTCGTCGCAGCCCTGGACGTACCCACCGGGCAACCCCGCAACGACTCGGCCGCCTTCACCCGCTTCCTGCGCCTGCTGGATCAGAGCATCGACCCGGCCCTGACCATCCACCTGGTCCTCGTCCCATGTCTCGAAGGCGACCCGAGCCTGGCTGACGACCTGGTGCTGCCCAAGGAACTCGCTGTCCGCCATGGCCGCCGCTTCCGCAACGGCCTGCGGCTGTCGAAGCTGCCGCACCACAAGACACTGGAGGACCACTGCTTCTCCTTCCAGCCCGAACTCGCCCCACGCAAGGTCAAGGACCTGGCGACCCTCTCCTTCGTCGAGGACAAGGCCAACGCCGCCCTGCTCGGGCCGCCCGGGATCGGTAAGACGCACATCGGCGTCGCCCTGGCCGTCGCGGCCTGCCAGGCCAGCTACTCCATCTACTTCACCAGCGTCGACGACATGGTCCGTCACCTCAAAGCCGCCGAGGACCAGGGCCGGCTGATCAGCAAGCTCACCAACTACCTCCGGCCCAGCGTCCTCATGGTCGACGAGTGTCCACGATCAAGAGGAAGCTTCAAGATTGTCATGCACAGAGCGGTCAGTCTGCGACTGCTGCTACGCCGCTGTGAGCCCGCTGTGCAGCGCGGACTACGCGGAGACCGGGTTCACCCAGCCCGTTCAACAGGCGACGGCCTGCTCAAAGTCGTGTCGACCAAAGCGAGGGTCGTAGCAGGGAACTGGATCGTCAGAGCGGCATCGCCCGGCCTGCGCTTCGCCCCCGGCCGGCGAGGGTCCTGGGGCTTCTTCCTCCATGTGGTGTCCGGCTCACTCGCCGCCCGCCCGGTCTGGCCACGGCCATGGACCCTCCCGCCCGCAAGTTGCTGGCGTGCAGACCCACGACGGCGCCCGCGCGGACCGACACGAATGGTACGGCGCAGGCGACCTGCGGCCGGTCGCGACCGCCACCGCAAACTACGCGGGCAACAACTGCGGGCCACCTCGCTCCCGTCGAACCCATCAGGCGGTCCGGGTTCGACGGGAGCACCCGGAATCCCTGTGTCATGCAGGTCATCGCAACGGTGGCGTTGGAGACAGGGCACGCGCCTCATGACAGAACTCCACTGCGGGTGGCCCAGCCGACTGTGCCGTCGTGTTCGCTGGCGGGGAGTCGGACGTGGCCGGTCATGCCGAGGGCGGCAATGCTCTCGCACCGCGGAGACACCGGCGCCAGCGACACCACCGCACTTCACAGAAGCAGTTTCACGCCAGCTCCACCTCCGTTTTCAGGCTCTCTTCAGCAGGAAACGTTAAGTTAACCTCGCAAACAACTTTGCCGAGTTAAGGTACTTCTTGACCGACCATTGACCGTCTGTTGGCGCGAGCAAGAGGTTCGCCTACTGCCTGGAGGGGCGCATGTTCCGAGGTGCGACGGCCCGGACCGTGGTTTCGGCCCTCGCCGCCGTCCTGATCACCCTCCAGCTCTTCACCCCCAGCGCGGTCTTCGCATCCGCACACACGGCCCGTCATGTCGAGGCCAAAGCTCAGTTGGGAATCCAACCTTCAGAGAAGGCCCCGCGCACGGGCACCGAACTCTCTCCAAAGGCGTTGCGCGACGGGATTGTCAACTGTCGCAGCACCGGCCGCGGGGGCCCGACCGGTCCCCTGTGCATCCGGGACCGGCTCCGTACCGCGGACTCCGCACCTGAAGACCGGAGCGGCAGTTGCTGAGGCAAGACCCGTCGGCGGAACACGAGCCGGCCGGACCCGGTGACGTACACCATCGCACGTCGAGATCGTCAACAGCGCACTGCCCGGCCGCCCCTCAGCTCTTCCGCTGCTGAGGAACAGAGACGCTCCCCCCACCTCTGTCATGTAAGCCCGACGCGCTCCCCATGGCGCGCCAGGAGGAGTCACCACACTATGCAGCCCCTCATCGACAACGCCCGCACCTTCGGACAGCGCCCTGAGGAGTTCGCTCGCCTCGCCGAGGGTCAGTCCCCCGACGTACTGTTCATCACCTGCTCCGACTCCCGGGTCGTACCAGCCCTGATCACAGGCGCCCAGCCCGGCGAGCTCTTCGAGCTGCGCACCGCGGGCAACATCGTCCCCCCGTACGCCTCCGACACTCCCACGGGCGAGAAGGCCACCATCGAGTACGCCGTGCAAGTGCTAGGCGTGCAACACATCGTGGTTTGCGGCCACTCCCACTGCGGCGCCGTCGGCGCGGTCGTGCGCCACGACGACCTGAACGCCGTACCCGCCGTACGCGACTGGCTCGCGCACGCCGCGGAGGAGCCCACGTGCTCCGACACCAGCGACCCTACGGTCGCCGAGGCCGTGCAGAACCATGTCCTCACGCAGCTGCTTCGGCTGCGCTCCTACCCGTGCGTCGAGAAGCGCCTCGCGACCAGTGAACTCCAGCTGCACGGCTGGTACTACGAGGTCCACACCGGCACCGTGCGCAAACACCGCACGCTGACCGACACCTTCGAGAGTCTTTAGGGGAGTTGGCGACCATGTTGTCCAAGTTCCCTCACCTGAGGCAGGACTTCTTCGCCTCCATCGTGGTGTTCCTGGTCGCCGTGCCGCTGTGTGTCGGCGTCGCGGTCGCCTCCGGCGTCCCGGCCGAGCTGGGACTCGTCACCGGCATCATCGGCGGCCTCATCACCGGGCTCATGCCCGGCAGCAGCCTTCAGGTCTCTGGGCCGGCCGCCGGCCTGACCGTAATCGTCTTCGAGGCCGTCAGCGAGTTCGGAGTGGCCACCCTCGGCGTGATCGTGCTGATAGCCGGACTGCTCCAGCTCGCCATGGGCTTCCTCAAGATAGGCCGCTGGTTCACGGCCATCTCCGTCGCCGTCGTCGAAGGCATGCTCTGCGGCATCGGCCTCGTCATCATCGCCGGCCAGATCTACGCGGCAGCGGGCCGGAAAGCCCCAGAGACCGGCATCGGCAAGATCGCCAGTCTGCCCCGGGCGTTCGCCGACGCCCTCGGCAACAGGGAGACCCTGGCCTCGCTCGTGGTCGGGGCCGCCACCGTCGCCGTGATCGTGCTGTGGAAGAAGCTGCCCAAGAAGGTGCAGGCCGTGCCAGGCGCCCTCGCGGCAGTGGTCCTGGCCACCCTCGCCACGCTCGCCTTCAACCTGCCCGTCGCCACCGTCCAAGTGGAAGGCTTACTCGGCGTCATCCAACCGCCCGGATCCGACGCCTTCGGCGAGCTCGCCGCCCCGGCCATCTGGGGCACCATCATCGCGTTCACGCTGATCGGCTCCGCCGAGTCGCTGTTCAGCGCAGCGGCCGTGGACCGCCTGCACGACGGTCCACGTACCCAGTACAACAAGGAGATGATCGCCCAGGGCACGGGCAACACCGTGTGCGGTCTGCTCGGCGCGCTGCCGATGACCGCGGTGATCGTGCGCAGCTCCGCCAACGTCAACGCGGGCGCCAAGACCAAGGCGTCCCGCGTGCTGCACGGCGTGTGGCTGCTGCTGTTCGCCGCCGCGCTGCCCTCTGTGCTGGCACTGATCCCGATTCCCGCCCTCGCCGGCATCCTGGTGCACGCGGGCTGGAAGCTGATCCCGTTCCGCCAGATCGCGGAGCTGTGGCACAGCCACAAGGGCGAGGCACTGATCCTCATAGTCACTGCCGTGGCGATCGTCTCGGTGAACATGTTCGAGGGCGTACTCATCGGTCTGGCCCTGTCGGTGGTCAAGACCGCCTGGGAAGCCTCGCACCTGAAGACGGAGATCATCGACAAGGGCGCCGGACCGATCCAGGTGTACCTGTCGGGCAACGCGACCTTCCTCAGGCTGCCGAAGATCCTCGACAGCCTGGAGGCCCTGCCCCAGAACCGCCCGGTGGAGCTGGACCTGTCCGGCCTGCACCACCTCGACCACGCCTGCCGCACGGCCCTGGAGGACTGGGCCGAACGGCACAGCACGAACGGCACGGAACCCGTGAAGGTCACCGAACCGCTCAAACGCGCAGCTCAAGAGACGCCGTCGAACACCTGACACCGCTCAGCAGCGCGGTGCACACCACACCCGCACCACCGTCTCCCACCCTGCCAACGCCGTGAGTGATCACCGCGCCGCTTCGACGTGTGCTTCCTCCTTTCAACTGCCTGGGCCGCTACAGCATTCGTGCCAGTGACCCGGCCGACGCGGCCTGCGCCCGCCGGAGACACGGGCGAGGAAGACGCCGGGTGAGTTCCGCCAGGCACCTCGGGGTCCCTGCGGCCCAACGGCCCGGCCGCAGGGACCCCGAGGGGCCGCTCCGCTGTCCGGACCGGAGGGGCCTGCCTGACTACCGGCCCACGGCCCGGTCACGAACGGCCACACACCGCCGAAAGTGCCGGGCCCGAATCCCTGACTCAGGTCACTAGGTCGTGTCCGATGGGTCGTGTGACCGGCCCCTCGGTGGATCGTTTCGGTCGTCGTGGGGCGGGGTGATCTTTCGGATGAGGAATGGGCTCGACTGGAACCGCATCTGCCGAGGAGTGCGGGGCGGGGCGGACGGTGGCAGTGCCACCGCCGGGTGATCAACGGGATTCTGTTCCGGCAGCGAACTGGCCTGCCCTGGCCGGACTTGCCGTCCCGTTTCGGGAAGTGGAAGACGGTTCATGACCGTCATCGCAGGTGGTCAGCAGACGGCACGTGGGAGAGGATCCTGCGGGCCGTCCAGGCCGACGCCGACGCCGAGGGCCTGATCGACTGGAGCATGGTCAGCGTGGACTCCACCTCCTGCCGGGCCCACCAGCACGCGGCTGGTGCTCACTCCCGCCCGCCGAGAGTCCCCGGCAGACGAAGCACGCCGGTCCCGCACCGGACCGACGAGGCCCTGGGCCGTTCCAAAGGCGGCCTGACCTGCAAGATTCATCTGGCGGGTGAGGGCGAACGTCGACCCCTCGCCTTCGTCATCACTCCCGGCCAGTGGGGCGATGCCCCACAATTGATCCCCGTACTGGAACAGATCCGGGTTCCGCGGCAGGCCGGCGGACACCCTCGTACTCGGCCCGATCACCTTGGCGGCGACAAAGCCTATTCGTCGCGCCGCAACCGTCGTTATCTGCGGCGGCGCCAGATAAAGCACACGATCCCGGAGCCCAGGAACCAGCGTGCCAACCGTCAGCGGCGGGGCAGTAAGGGGGGCCGTCCGACCGGGTTCGACAGAGAGATCTACCGGCGTCGCAACGAAGTGGAGCGGACGATCAACCGGCTGAATATCTCCGTGCGGTCGCGACTCTTACGACAAGAGGGCCTACGGTTTTCACGGGACGGTCACCGTCGCCTCGATCCGGCTCTGGCTGGGTACATAGGTTAGCTCGGGCCTACTCCAGCAGGAGTTCGACGTCATCCGGGATCCAGGGGAAGGGGACGTTGGGCCATCGCGCGGCGGCCCATGCGTCGAGATCGACGGCGAGCACGGCTTCGATGAAGACCTGCGGCGGTCGGTAACCGTGATCGCTGACGTAGTGCGTGATCAGGAACGGAGCGGCATAAGCGATCCCGGGCTCGCCCGGGATCCGAACCTCGCCATTCCCTTCCGGAGCCTTTTCCTCAGGGCACAGGTCGCATTCGTGCATCCCGAGACAGACGTTCATCCACTGGACCTGCTGAACAGCCTTCAGCTTCTCCACGAACGCGGTGGGGACCGTTCCAGTCGAGTACGGCTTGCCGGCTTTCAGCCACCCGATGTTCAGGCGGGTGTACGCCGGGCGGTACCAGAGCGCGTAGAAGCCCGACTCCCTGTCCGTGAACGCATCCTCGTCCTGGTAGTCGTACTCGCTGAGATCTTCGTAGAACACTCGTACATCATCGCCGCATCGCTTCCCTGACGCCCCAGCAAGCCACGACCTATCGGACACGACCTCGTGACCTGAGTCAGAGGTTCGTCGGCAGTAGGCGGCGACTTTGTCGAGGATCTCGTCGGCGGTCTTCGTCCAGACGAACGGTCGTGGATTGTTGTTCCAGTCGGCGAGCCATGCTCGGATGTCGCGTCCGAGGGCCTGGACGGAGCGGTGGACACCGCGCTTGAGCTTCTTCTGCGTGAGTTCGGCGAACCACCGCTCCACCAGATTCAGCCAGGACGAACTCGTCGGCGTGAAGTGCAGGTGGAAGCGGGGATGTGCCAGCAGCCACTGCTTGACGGCGGGCGTCTTGTGGGTGACGTAGTTGTCGAGGATCAGGTGCACGTCGAGGTCGGCGGGCACTTCCTTGTCCAGCTTGGCCAGGAACTTCTTGAACTCGACGGCCCGGTGCCGCCGGTGGAGAGAGCCGATGACCTTGCCGGTGGCGACCTCCAAGGCCGCGAACAGTGTGGTGGTGCCGGCCCGGACGTAGTCGTGGCTGCGGCGTTCGGGAACACCGGGCACCATCGGCAACACGGGCTGGGACCGGTCCAGGGCCTGGATCTGCGACTTCTCGTCCACACAGAGGACCAGGGCCTTTTCCGGCGGGTCCAGATAGAGGCCGACCACGTCGCGGACCTTGTCGATGAACAGAGGGTCGGTAGAGAGCTTGAAGGTCTGCGAGCGGTGCGGGGCCAGAGCGAATGCCCGCCAGATTCGCGAGATCGCGGACTGAGACCATGCCGGTGGCCGCTGCCATCGACCTGGTCGACCAGTGGGTGGCGTTCTTCGGCTTCTCCTCCAGCGTCTTGACGATGACCCGCTCGACGTCCGCGTCGGTGATCTTCCGCGGGACACCGGGCCGCGGCTCGTCGGACAGGCCGTCCAGGCCGCGTTCGATGAAGCGCCGCCGCCAGGTGCGAACCGTGTCCGGAGCGACCCGCAGCCGACGGGAACCTCCATGATCGAGTGCCCCTCGGCGCACTCCAGCACGATCCGCGACCGCAAGGCCAGAGCCTGAGCCGTCGAGCGACGCCGCACCCAGCCCTCCAGCACGGCCCGCTACGCCTCGGTCAACGACAACGGCGGAATCTTCGGACCCGGACGGCTCATGCCCAACCAACGACGAATCTCCGACTCAGGTCACTAGGCACCTTCCGCTGGGTGGTCGAGCGGACGATCTCCCGGCTGCACGGCTTCCGACGCCTGCGCATCCGCTGGGAGAGACTCGACGACATCCATGAGACGTTCCTCGGCCTCGCCGTCTGTCCGATCACGCACCAGGACGGCCAAAGGCTTTGTGAGGACCAGTTATCCCGAACCTTCCGGCGTCACGGACCCCGAGATGTGAAAGGCACTCACCGAACGCCGTGAGCTCACCGAACAACGTGCCGCCGCGGTCCCCGAACGGGACCTGAACGAAGGCAAGCCGTGGACGACCGCACTCGGCCCACGACCGACGGGTAAGAAGGTCGCGGCGCGGTGGCACCGGCACCAGCAGGTCGTCGCCGCGTACCGCGAAACCGCTACCGGGTCACCGACGACCGCGCGCTGGGTCCGGCCGCGTCGTCGGATGCGCAGAGGATCGACGCCGCCCGCGCGGAGGCGGCGTTGAAGCGTGCCACGCGGCTCGGTCAGCAGGTACACGTAGGCGACGACAGCATGGATCTCTTGATCGAGACCCGGCACGGCCGCTCGCTGTGAGCGGTTACACCCCGGTTGTTGTCAGCAGCGGGAGAGCCACTGCTGACAACACGACGGCGAGGAGGCCGACGTAGGTCCAGGCGTGTACCCGGTCGGGGATGCGGGGTGGGCGGCGGCGGAGCACCACGATGACTGGGATCGCTCCGGCGAGGAGGAGGGTTGCGGCGCCGAGGTCGACGATCCCGACGGCGAACACTGCACCGTGCACGTTCGTGTGGCGGGCGAGGAGGAACACGATAGCGGCGGGGATGCTGATCGCGAGAGTCAGAGGGTTCGCGAGTGCTGCGGCTTGCCCCATCGGGAGGCCAGCGCGGCGCAGCAGCGGGACGGTCATGACGCTGCCGCCGACGCCGAGAAACGACGCGACCGCGCCGATGGGCGCGCCGAGCGTGGTCGGGATCGCTCGTCGTGCGCGAGTCTGTGGCTCAGAGGTGGTGGGGCGGAGGAATCCGGGGCGGGCGAGCATGTCGATGATCGTGACGGCCACGTAGATCACGAACCCCCACGAGCTCACCTCCGCCGGAACAGCCAGAGCAGCCAGTGCGCCGAGGAGTCCGCCGGTGGCGAGCAAGCTCAGGAGCATGCCGCGGCTTCGGAGGCGGGCGAGGATCGGGTGCGGTGTGGCTGCCGTGGCGACGGCCGCGTTGACGACCATGACGAGCGCCGACGTCGCGACCGCGACGGTGCCCGCGGCGGGGCCGAGGGTGGCATCGGCCCAGATGATCACGGGGACAGTGACGAACCCTCCTCCGAAGCCGAAGAGCACCGTGGACAGGCCGGTGAGGACGCCGATGAGGACGAGTACGAGAACGGTCACGGGACCTATTCCAGCGAAGATCCGTCTCACGAACATTCGACTGTCGGGCAAGAAATATCGAGTTCCGGCCAGTAGTCTGGGCAGGTGAGAAACGTGACGCTCGCGCAGGTCGATGCACTGCCGGTGGCCGTGTTGCCGATCGCGACGGTCTACCCGCCGGGGCATCTGCTGGTCTGGCATGAGCATCGGCGGGCGCAGTTCCTCTACGCGGCGACGGGAACCATGCTGGTCGAGACCGACCACGGGGCGTGGACGGTTCCCGGTGAGCGGGCAGTGCTGATCCCGCCGGACAGGCGACACCAGGTACGGATGCTCGACGTGGAGACCAACAGCCTCTACATCGACCCCGCCGCCGCCCCGTGGTGGCCGACCGAGTGCCGAGTCGTCGAGGTTGGCCCCCTCCTGCGGGAACTGCTGCTGGCCGCCTCCGACATCGATCCCCGCGACGGACTCGGCGATCGCAACCGGGCGCTGCTGGAGCTGATCCTGCATGAGGCGTCCCGGCTCGCCGAAGTGCCTCTGCATATCCCGATCCCGCGCGCAGAGCCATTCGCCGGGCTGTGCCGCCGCTACCTCGCCGACCCCGACCTCACGGTCGGGAACGCCGACTGGGCGCGCGAAGCAGGAGTGAGCGAACGGACCTTCACCCGCCGGTTCCGCGAAGAGGCCGGTATGAGTCCCGCCGCGTGGCGCTCGCGCGCCCGGCTCCTCGCCGCGATACCGCTGCTGCACCACCAGAGCGTCACCGAGGTCGCTGCACGGCTCGGTTACGCCACGCCGGCCGCATTCTCGTACGCCTTCACCCGCGCCTTCCGTACAGCCCCCTCACGGCTTCACACATCATCGCGGCACGACCCGGCTGACTTAACGCTGATCAATCACAGCTGACTCAGGGCGACGCCGGAACATCGCATGCGTCGCGACCACCCGCGGGAAGGACGGAGCAACGTCTGCCGCGCCAGTACCGAGGCTGAGCCCGTCAAGGCCGCTGAGCCGCAGCCGGCGAAGAAGGTGGACGACCAGCTCATCGACGAGTTGGTCGGCGGTGCTCAGGCTGAGGACCTGCAGCTGACCGGCGAGGGTGGGCTGCTCCAGCGGCTGACCAAGCGGCTCCTGAAGTCCGCCCTGGAAGGCGAGATCACCGACCACCTTGGCCATGACAAGCAGTGCTGCGCCCCACGTGCGTCGCGCTCGCCTTGCAGATGAAGGAGGAAGAGGGCTTCTCCTGGTCGCTCAGCTGACCCAGAAATGGGGTACACGGCACACTCACCACAGCAAGAGCATTTGGTGCGAACAGCAGGTCGCCGCATCGCTACCTCCGCGGTCAGCAATATCCTCGGATGCGACCAGGCTGAGCGAGCACGATCTCCTCAGACCATGGCTGACGCAGCGATGGTCGTCCTGAGCCACCCACCTGCCGGACGCAGCGGTGCGGCATCGATCGAGTCGGACGTGCTCACTGAAGTCGCTGACCCCGTCATCGAGAATTTGAGGGCTCCGGCCCGCTTCCCGACCTGCGTTTGATTGATCTGCGAGCCGTGGGGGCCGGGTTCCTATTGCCTGCCCTGAAGAAAGGCTTCCAGGAGCTTCGCGGTCCGATCAGGGGCTTCTTCCGGCACGTAGTGGTCGCAGGGCAATGCCTGGCCTTGCACGTCTGTGGCGTATGAGCGCCACACATCAAGCACGTCATAGTGTCGGCCCACGAAGCTGTGTTCCCCCCACAAGGCGAGCAGAGGGCTGATGACACGTCGGCCCGCGTCGTAGTCGGCATCGTCATGGACGAGGTCGATACTCGCGGCGGCGCGGTAGTCCTCGCAGGAGGCATGGATGGCCGCTGGGTCCGAAAAGCAGCGCACGTACTCGTCCAGCGCATGAGGGCTGAAGGGGGTTCCGCCATGATGGCGGGCATCCATCCGAGTACGGACCCAGAAGTCGGGATCGGCGCCGATGAGGTGTTCGGGGATGTTGTTGCCGGCAGCGAGGAAGTACCAGTGGTAGTAGCCGAGCCCGAAGTCGGTGTTGGCCTGTTGGAAGGCGTGACGCGTGGGTACGATGTCCAGAACGGCCAGGGCCGAGACGGCCTGCGGATGGTCCAGAGCGAGGCGGTGCCCGACCCGGCCCCCGCGGTCGTGGCCCACGACGGCGAAGCGGTCGAAGCCCAGTTCCCGCATCACCAGAAGCTGGTCGTACGCCATCGAGCGCTTGGCATAGGCACCGTGGTTGGGATCAGAGGGCGGCTTGTCGCTGTCACCATAGCCACGCAAGTCAGTCAGAACCACAGTGTGCCCGGCTGTCAGCAGCGGAGCCACGTGGTGCCAGATCAGATGGGTCTGGGGGTAGCCGTGCAGAAGCAGCACGGGCGGACCGTCACCACCGATGCGGGCATGGATGCGCACGCCCTCGGCGTCCACGACACGACGGGCGAACTCAGGGGGGAGCAGGTCGGTCATGCCTCGATCACACCAGTCCTCAGGAACCCCGGTCCAACACTGATCGGCGACAATGCTTATAGGGGTGGCCTATAAGAAGCGTCGAAGCGCGGAGGTACAACCATGGATGTCAGGCAGCTCGAGTACTTTCTGGCGGTCGTCGACCATGGCGGATTCAACCGTGCCGCTTCGGCGCTCTACCTGGCTCAGCCTTCCCTGTCGCAGGCGATCCAGGCACTGGAACGCGACCTGGGCAGCGACCTCTTCCACCGTATCGGCCGCAGGGCCGTGCTGACCGAAGCCGGGATCGCCCTGATCGAACCGGCCCGCGCGGCCGTCCGCAGTCTGGAGATGGCGCGCGCCACGGTGCAATCCGTGCACGGCCTGCACAGAGGCCGGGTCGACATCGCCGCGATGCCTTCCCAGTCCATCGAACCGCTCACCGCCATGATCAGTCGCTTCACGAAGCGGCACCCACAGGTTTCCGTGGCGATCCAGGCGGCCTTCACCTCAAGGGACGTCACGGAGATGGTGCGCACCGGTCAGGCCGAGCTGGGACTGGTGGCCAGCCCCGCCCCGCTCCCGGCCAACGACGTGCGGCCCTACCCGGTCATGAAGCAGAAATTCGTCCTGCTCGCCCCGCCCGACGGCCCCTTTCCACCCGGTGCCCCCGTGCGGCACGAACAGCTGGCCGAGCAGCGTCTGATCGTCGGCCAGCAGGGCACCGGGATGCGCAAATACGTCGACGATCTCCGCAGTGCCGGAACGCAGTGGACAGTGGCCGTGGAAACCGAGCACCGGATCGCGATCGTGCCGCTGGTGCTGGCCGGAGTCGGGCTGGCTGTTGTGACCGACTCCTGGCGGGACTTCGCCGAGAGGGCGGGGGCACTCGTGCTGGACATCGAGCCGGCAAGGAACCTTCATGTGGCGCTGGTCAGCAGGAAGGAAGCGCTGACCCCGGCGGCCCATGCGTTCCTCACCTGCGCGACCGAGAGTCCCACAGACAAATAATAGGCGCTCCCTATAAGGCACATGGATTGTCCGTCTTGGACGTCACACGGCGCTCGTTGCTGCAATCCCCACATGCCCAACCACCGCATCGCTCTCATCCCCGGCGACGGGATCGGCACTGAAGTGCTGCCTGCTGCCCGCCAAGTCCTCGACACCGTCGCCGCCCGACACGGCATCACCTTCGCCTACGACGAGTTCGACTGGTCCTGCGAGCGCTACCTGCGCGAGGGCTCGATGATGCCCGACGACGGCTTGGCACAGATCAAGGACCACGACGCCATCCTTCTGGGCGCTGTCGGATACCCCGGCGTGCCGGACCACGTCTCGCTGTGGGGACTGCTCATCCCGATCCGCCGCAGCTTCCGCCAGTACGTCAACCTGCGGCCAGTCCGGGTCTTCGAAGGTGTCGCCAGTCCACTGCGCAACGCTGCACCCGGCGAAGTCGACTTCGTCGTTGTACGCGAGAACGTGGAGGGCGAGTACAGCGAGATCGGAGGCCGCATGAACCGCGGTTTCCCTGATGAAATGGCTGTCCAGGAAGCGGTGTTCACCCGTGCCGGAATCAACCGGGTGCTCGATTACGCCTTCGGCCTGGCCGCACGACGCGGCGGCCGACTGACGTCGGCCACGAAGTCCAACGGCATCGTGCACACACTCCCCTTTTGGGACGAGCTCGTGAACGAGCGCGCTCAGTACCACCCCAAGGTGGTGTGGGACCAGGAACACATCGACGCCTTGGCCGCCAAGTTCGTGCTCGAACCCTCACGCTACGACGTCGTGGTCGGCTCGAATCTGTTCGGCGACATCCTCAGTGACCTCGCTGCCGCGGTCGCCGGTAGCATCGGCATCGCTCCGGCCGCCAACCTGAACCCCGAGCGTGAGTTCCCCTCCATGTTCGAGCCGGTGCACGGCTCCGCCCCTGACATCGCCGGACGCGGTATTGCCAATCCGCTCGGCGCCATCTGGTCCGCCTCCATGATGCTCGATCACCTGGGCCACCCGGCCGCAGCCGCCGACATCACCGACGCGATCGCCGCCGTTCTGGCCAAGACTTCCGCGCGCACCCCGGACCTCGGTGGCTCGGCCGGCACCGCCGAGTTCACCGAAAAGCTGCTCGAACTTCTCTGACCGCGCCACTGGTCCCATCAGCCTGGACGAGGCCGCCCTCAGGCCCACCCTTCTCGACTCGGATCCGGATTCCCCGGAGCCGCGCGCCTCCCCGGGTGCGCCGCGCCTGCATACGTCAATGAAGAGACACCTCATGGCCGCCACCGCTCCGCCCCGCAGCCGCTCCACCTCACCACCCACACCCTGGCACCGCCAGTTGTACTTCTGGGTGCTACTCGCCGTCGCGCTCGGCATTCTCGTCAGTGCCCTCCGGCCATCGACCGGGCTCGCGCTGAAGCCTGTCGGCGCGGGCTTCGTGAGCCTGATCAGGATGATGATCCCGCCGATCATCTTCTGCACGATCGTGCTGGGCGTCGGCTCGGTTCGCAAAGCTGCCGAAGTCGGTGCGGTGGGCGGGTTCGCTCTCGGCTGCTTCTTGGCCATGTCGACCGTCGCCCTCGCGCTGGGTCTGCTGGTCGGCAATCTCCTGGAGCCCGGCCCCGTGACAAGCTGATGCGCGTGACAGCATCCGAAGTCGCCGCACCAGCGTTCACCCAATTCACTCGTCCGTCCGAGCTGCCCTCCTCGGTGAAACGCGAACTGGCCGCATGCTGGGCCGCGGTGGTCAACGCCGGCGGCGCGGTCATCCCGGCGGACTGCCCGCTCCCGCCCCTGACCTCCGCACACACGGAAGCCGCCGTTGACCGGATCGCCGGGCAACTGGCGCCCGAACACTGCAGACTCGTGGTGGCCACCGTGGACGGCGTCCTCGCGGGCTGGCTGCTCGTCCGACGTGAGGCGCATCCGCTCGAAGCCCACTGCGGCACGGTGAACCACGTGCAGACGCACGTGCACTTCCGGGGCTCGGGGGTCGGGGCCGCGCTGATGCGCCGCGTCCGGCGGATCGCGCGGGAGGAGATGGGCCTGGAACGGCTGAAGCTGACGGTGCGGTCCGGCCTGGGGCTCGAGGACTTCTACGGCAAAGCCGGATGGGCGGAAGTGGGGAGATGGCCGGGCGCGCTGCGCCTGTCCCCCGGCGACGACCGGGACGAGATCCTGATGAGCCTCACCCTGTGAGGGGACCGGATCATGAGCGAGTTCGGCGCTCTCAGTCTTTCAAGGCCACCAGCACGCAGCTGTCCCCCACCTGCCAAACCGGCGTGACCCTGCTGAAACCCGCCTCCCGCAGGAGTTGGGCGTGGCGGCTCACCGGCAGGTGCCAGTTCTCGCCCCCGCCACCGGAGGACGGGCGATTGCGCTCACGCTGCTCGAAGAGGTTCGCCAGCTCCGGATCCGCGGCCGCTGCCGACCACCAGGACTCCCAGTCCTCGTGGCTCATGCCGCCCGCGCGCTCCGCCCGACGGCGTCCCACGTGGGCGGTGAGGTCGGAACAGGAGCGCGCGTCCGGCGGGAAGTGGTCTCCGTTGATCAGCGCTCCCCCGGGGCGCAGCAGGGCCGCGATGCTCCGGTACGTCTTCAGCAGGGCGGGAGCCTGGAGGTAGTGCAGGGCCGTCGTCGTGACGGCGCCGTCCAGGCCGTTCTCCAGGCCGAGGGCGTCGGTCCAGCCGTCCGTACCGATCACCGCGTTCACCCAGCGCGCGACGTGCGGGTGATGCGCACGCGCCAGCTCCAGCAGCATGGGGTCCATGTCGACCGCGACGATCTCCGCCTCCGGCAGCCGCCGGGAGAGCCGGGCGGACAGGGACCCGGGGCCGCAGCCCAGGTCGAGCAGGGTCGGCCGGGGGCGGTCGACGCATACGTGCTCCACGACGTCGCAGATGACGGTGAAGCGCTCCTCGCGGTCCAGCGCGTACCGCTGCTGCTGCCGCTCCCAGCGCTCGACCCAGGTCCTGGCAGTCTCCATGCTCACGCTCACCGGTTGCGCACCTCTTCCGTCTCCCACCTCTAACGACTACCGCGTAATCTACAGGTGGAAACGGTTATCAATACCCATTCACGCTAGGGAAGCCAGCACCTCCAGCAGGTGGTCGATCTCCTCGCCGGTGTTGTAGACGTGCAGGCTCACCCGGACGGAGCCCTCCTTCTTGTCCGCGCCCGCCTGGCACAGGCTGTCGGCCCGGACCATGAAGCCGTGGCTGAAGAGGATGAAGCCCAGGTCGTCGGAGGGTATGTCGCGGTGCCGGAAGGTGACGATGCCGTGCCGTCGCTGGGCCGCGGGCAGAGCGGAGTCGGCGGCCAGGCTGGCGGGGCAGCCGAGGATCTCGTAGGCGTCCAGTCGGCGCAGTCGGTCGGTCAGGCGGCCGGCCAGCCCGGAGACATGGGCGGCGATGCGGTCGACGCTGATCGCATCCAGCCAGTCGAACGCCGCCATCAGGGACACGATCCCCGCGGTGTTGGGGGTGCCCTGCCAGCCCCGGGGCAGCAGGGCCGGCCCCCGGGTGTTGCGTGCCCACACCGCCCCGGTGCCGGGCAGCGCCAGGGTCTTGTGCCCGGAGAAGACGACGAAGTCGACGTCGAGGGCGGGGTCGGCGAGCCGGAGCGGCAGGTGCCCGACGCTCTGTGCCGCGTCCAGGCAGATCGGCACCTCGGGGCCGACAGCGGCACGGATGCGGTGGACGTTCATGTCGCCGCCGTAGACATGGTGCACGTGGGTCGCGGCGACGAAGCGGGTGCGGGGGCCGACTGCGTCGGCGAGGGCGCGGTGGTCGTAGTCGCCCGATGCCTGCCGTGGCAGGGCGCGCACCCGCACCTCGGTGCCGCGTTCGGAGAGCAGGCGCTGGGTCTCCAGCCACGGTTCGAGGTTGGCCTGGTGGTCGGCGAACGGGACCAGGATCTCGTCGCCGTCGGTGAGGTGTCCGGTGAGCCAGTCGCGGGCGACGGTGCGCAGGCCCTCGGTCGTCCCGCCGGTGAAGAGCACGGTGGAGTGGTCCGGCGCGGGGTCCCCGAGGAAGGACCTGACCCGCTCACGGGCCTGTTCGACCAGTTCCGTGGTCCGGTTGGCCCACGGGTAGGTGCCGCGGCCCGCGTTGGCGTTCGTCGTCGTCAGGTAGGTGTGCACCGCATCCAGGACGGCTTGCGGCTTCTGGGAGGTCGCCGCGCTGTCCAGGTACACCAGCTCCGGGTGCGCGGTGATGATGGGGAACTGGGCGCGCGCCAGGGCCTGCCAGTCCTCGCCGTCGCCGGGCGTCTCGTCGGGCATCGGGCTCACTCCCTCACCAGCGGTGCGCCCGCGTCCCGCCAGGCCACGATGCCGCCCGCGAGGCTGCGCACGTCGGGGTGGCCCATGCGGGTCAGGAGTGCGGCGTAGCTCAGCGACTTCTCCCCCACGGGGCAGGCGAGCAGTACCGGGGTGCGTTTGCTGAACGGCAGACCGGTCCGCACCAGTTCGTCGAAGACCTCGTCGACAATGTTGGTCGATCCCTCGATGTGCAGGGCGGCGTAGGCGTGTGGGCCGCGCAGGTCGATCACCAGCGGGCGCGGTTCATCACCGGTCAGCCACCGCTGTGCCTCTACGACATCGACGGTACGTGCCTCGGCACGGACCTCGGCGTCGGTGAGCGACGCGGCCGAGTGGCCGCGTCGTGCCCTGCCGAGCAGCTCGGGGCGGCGGTCGCGGACATAGCTCAGATAGCTCTCGGCCCGGTCGCAGACGATGAACACGGCGGTCTGCCGGTCTCCGGTGCCCGCCAGTTCGGCGTCGACCGCGGCGAGTCGGCGGACCGCGCCCTGGTAGGCCGCGCCTCCGGTCGGCCCGGACAGCAGTCCGCAGCGGCGGATGAGCGTGACCATGCCGTCGATGGCCTCCTGGGAGGTGACCGACGCGATGGAGTCGTACGTCGCCGGGTCGAACAGCCCGACCTGGTGCACCTCGTCGATGGTGCGGATGCCCGGGATGAAGTCCGACTTGTCGGCGACCAGCCCGAGCACGCGCACCCGCGGGTCGTGCTCGCGCAGCACCTTGGCGACACCGGTGGAGGAGCCCGCCGTGCCCACACAGGCGACGAACCAGTCGGGGGCCCGGCCGTCCAGGTCCTTGACGATCTCGGGTCCGGTCCCCGTCGCGTGCGCCTCGACGTTGCGCGGATTGAAGTACTGATCGGTGTGCAGGTAGGTGCTGCCGGGCTCGGACAGCGCCTGGTGGAAGCTGGTCAGCGGATCGTCGGTGTCCGTGGGGTCGAGGCACTCGCTCCGCCCGGGCAGCTCCTCGATCTCCGCGCCCAGCAGGAGCAGCAGTTCCTTGATCTCGGGTACGCGCATCCGGTTGGTGACGCTCTTGAACTTCAGCCCGTTAAGGCCGGCCAGGAGCGCGAGGGCCTTGGCGGTGTTGCCGCTGGACAGTTCGACGACCGTGCCGTCGCCGCCTGCCGCCTCCGACAGGAGCGGACGAGCCATGTGCCAGGCGGGGCGGTCCTTGACGGACCCGAAGGGGTTGAGCATCTCCAGCTTGGCGTAGAGGTCGATGTGGCTCAGTCCGTGGACGGACGCGTCGATGCGGACCAGCGGTGTGTTGCCGATGGCATCGGTGATGCTGTCGTACCTCAAAACGGCCCTTTCTCCGGGTGTATGAGCGGCCAGTAGTCCTCGTCAGGGCACCAGCGCCACGTGCCGGCCTCCTGCGTGACCGCCACCGACCGTGCGACAGGCTGCCGTTGCGCGCGGTGGGCATGGAAGTCCATGGCGTACCCGGCGGTGTTGACGAAAACCAGGACGTCCCCAGGGCGCGGCAGCCGCGGCAGGTACACCAGTCGCCGGGTGATCAGGTCGGCCTCCAGGCACAGGTTTCCGACCAGGTGGACGCCGACCGGGCCGTCGCCCCCGGTCCCGCCACAGCACGGCTCCCCCGGGGTTCCGTCACGGGGCAGCAGGACAGGGTCCACGAGCACGCCGTGCTCCTCCAGGCTGACGTCCCCCGCGTTCATGCCCAGGCGCACCAGGTACCGGTCGGGAGCCTCGCTCGTGGGCCGCACCTCCAGCACCCGGGCCAGTGACACCCCGCACTGGTCGACGAGGGCCCGTCCCGGTTCGATGTACAGGTCGTTCAGGTGCTCCAGCAGCAGGGTGGCCGGCGACCGGCCCAGGGCCGGGGCGGGACGCATGAGCAGTTCGTCGAGGTAGCCGGGCCCTGCGACGGACCGGTGGGCGGGGTACAGCGCCGCCGTGCCGCGTACCGTGCCGCCCTCGGCGCGCAGCCCGTAGCCGTGGCCGCGCCAGGTCAGCGGCGGGCGTACCCCGAGTACGGCCTCGCTCAGCGCGGTCGTCCAGCGCTCCCACTCGGCGGCCTCGGCGACGTAGCCGACGCCGAACCCCCCGCCGATGTCCACGGCGCCCGGTGCCAGGCCCCGCGCCCGGCACTCGTCCATCAGCAGGACACATCGCTCCAGGGCACGGGCCTTCTCCTCCAGGCCGTTGGTGTCCAAGTGGTACGCCAGGCCGACGAGTTCGACGGCATCCCGACGCTCTTCGAGCGCCGACCACAGCGCCTCGGCCTCGGCGGCCGGCGTGCCGAACCGGCTGCCGCGCGACAGGACCCGCGTCCCGGCGCCGCCGTACCCGGCGTCCGACTCGAACCCCGACAGGCGTGCCAGTACCCGTGTTCTGCTCAGGCCGTGCCCGCGGACGAGCTCGGCCAACTGCCGCAGCTCACCGGCCGAGTCCACGTTGACCGTGGCTCCCACCCGGGCCGCGAGCCACAGGAACTGCGGATCCTTCGGCCCGGTCGCCATCACCCGGTCCCCCGTGAACCCGCAGCCCAGCGCGTGTTGAAGCTCTCCCAGGGAGGCCACGTCGACGCCGACGGCGGCCGGATCGCACGCGGCCAGCCTCCGCACCAAGGCGCTGGACCGGTTCGCCTTGTGCGCGAAGTACACGCGGCCGGAGAGGCGGTGACGCCGGTACACGGAGAGGAACCGCGCGGCGTTCTCCGCGACCACCTCGGGGAGCAGCACGTTCAGCGGTGAACCGAGCGCGTCCACCAGCGAGTGCAGGAAGCTCACCTCCCCGAGCAGCGAGGCGAGCGGCGGCTCCACCCGCGGCCTCAGATACAGGGGCGCGTCCTTCGCCACATACCCTCCCCACGTCCACGTGTCGCCGCCTGATGGTGACGACAATCGTTCCGGGGGTAGTCGTTTCCACCTACACGCGCCGCTAAGCCTCGTCTTGGGTGCGCCACGCCATATCCCGGTCCCGGCGCTCGCCCGGACCGGTCCGGGCGCGGCGGGCAGGCACGACGAGGAGGGGGCGGCACGCCCGTGCCGCCCCCTCCTGTCCGGCCGTCACCAGGACGACTTCGTCACCCCCGGCAGGAATCCGGCGTGGGCTTGCTCGCGGATGTTGACGCGGGAGAGGCCGAACTTGCGCAGGTGGCCGCGGGGGCGGCCGTCCACGCTGTCACGGTTGCGCACGCGGGTCGCACTCGCGTCCCGGGGCTGCCGGCGCAGTTCCACCTGCGCCGCCGCCTTCTCGTCGTCCGTGGTACTCGGCGAGACCAGGACGGCCTTGAGTTCGGCGCGCCGCTGAGCGTAGCGGGCCACGATCAGCTTCCGCTTCTCGTTCTTCGCGATCTTGCTCTTCTTCGCCATCAGACACGCTCCCCACGGGCTCGGATGCGGGCGACAGCGGCCTCGATGCCGATCGCGTCCACGGTCTTGATGGCTCGCGCGCTCAGGCGCAGGCGCACGTTGCGCCCCTCGCTGGGCAGCCAGTACCGCTTGTTCTGGATGTTCGGGTCGAACCGGCGTGAGGTGCGCCGGTGGGAGTGGGAGATCTTTTTGCCGGAGACCGGCTCGGCGCCGGTCAGCTGGCAGTGGGCGGACATACGGGTTCGGCCTTTCTCTACACCGGCGTACCGGTAATGGAAATCATTGTCGTATGCTACCCGCATGGCTCGCAACGAACTGCGCCCGATCGTCAAGCTGCGCTCCACCGCCGGCACCGGCTACACGTACGTGACCCGTAAGAACCGCCGGAACAACCCGGATCGGCTGGTCCTCAGGAAGTTCGACCCCGTCGCCCGGCGTCATGTCGACTTCCGCGAGGAACGCTGACCGCACCGGTTCCCGCCCGCCCGCACTCCGAACCAGGGACACCCCATGAAGCCCGGAATCCACCCCGCCTACCGCCCGGTCGTCTTCCGCGACAAGGCCGGTAACTTCGCCATTCTGACCCGCTCGACGATGACCAGTGAGAAGACCATCGAGTGGGAGGACGGTCACACCTACCCGGTGGTCGACGTCGAGATCTCCTCCGCGAGTCACCCCTTCTACACCGGCACCGCCCGCGTGCTGGACACCGCCGGACGCGTCGAGCGCTTCGAGCGCCGCTACGGAAGGGACGGAGGCCGGCGATGACCCCGGAGGGACCGATGCCCGTGGTGGTCGTCGGCGGCATGCACGCCGACGCCCGCCGCGAGACGGTCGCACAGCTGCTGCGCGAGGTGCCCGGCAGCGTCGCCCTGCACCACGACCTTTCCACCGGCCAGGCCGGCGCGGTACGCCGCAGCGTCCGCGACACCACGGGCACCACGTCCTGGGGTGAGATGCCCCTGGTCAACGACTGCGCCTGCTGCGCCCTGCGCGAGGATCTCGTGCCCGAGCTGGAGCGACTGGCCGACGGCGGTCTCACCCGCCTCGCCGTCGTGGAACTGTGGGACTCCGTGGAACCCCGCGGCATGGCCGAGGTCATCGCCGCCCACGGCCAGGGCGCCTTCCGGCTCACCAACGTGCTGACCGCAGTGGATCCCGCGCTCGTCCTGCCCTGCCTGTCCGACGGCGACGACCTGGCGGAGGCCGGTCTCGCCGCGGCGCCCACGGACCAGCGCACCGTGGGCGACACCTTCGCGCGGCAACTGGAGTACGCACCGGTCCTTGCCGTGTCCGACAACCCCGAAACCGGACTGGGCGACCTCGCGCTGCTGCGGCAGTTGCACCCGGCAGCCCGCCAGGTCCGGGTCTCCTCCGGGCAGTTGGCCGCCGCCGCAGTCGCCGGTTTCGACGTGGCCGCGGCCGCTGCAGCCCAGCACCCCGCCTGCGCCCGGCTCCCGCACGACTGCGACGAGGAGGGTGTGAGCACCCTCGTCTGGCAGCGCCGGCGCCCCTTCCACGCGGGCCGCCTCTTCGAGGCCCTGGAGGACCTGTGCTGTGCCGCGGCCCGCAGCCGAGGGCGGTTCTGGCTGGCGGACCGGCCGGACACCCTGCTTGCCTGGGACGCGGCCGGGGGCGCGCTGTGCGTGGAGGATGCCGGCCCGTGGATGGCCTCCCTGCCGGACGCCGCCTGGGAGATGATGCCGGCCGAGCGCCGTACCGCGGCCGCCCTCGGCTGGCACCCCGAGCACGGCGATCGCTGCCAGCACCTCGTCTTCACCTCTCCCGACCTGGACCGCGCGGGGCTGCTCTCGCTACTGGACTCCTGCCTTCTCACGGATGACGAGCTGGCCTCCGGGCCCGGCGCCTGGCCCCGGCCCACCGGCTTCGACCACCTGCTCGACACCACCGCCTGACCCACCCCGCCGAACGACCGAGGACGTCACATGCCCCGCCCCGCCAAGGCCGCCCTGGCCCGCAAGAACCGGCCGAACCCGCTCGACGCCGCCAAGATCACGTACATCGACTACAAGGACACCGACCTGCTGCGGAAGTTCATCTCCGACCGCGGCAAGATCCGCAGCCGCCGGGTCACCCAGGTCAGCCGGCAGCAGCAGCGGCAGATCGCCACGGCCATCAAGAACGCCCGCGAGATGGCCCTGCTCCCCTACGCCAGCCGCTGACCCCCGCCTCGCCACCTCCCGGCTCCCCACTGACGAAAGGACCCCCATGGCCGTCCCCAAGCGCAAGATGTCCCGCAGCAACACCCGGCACCGTCGCGCCCAGTGGCGCGCGACCACCCCGGCGCTCGCCCCCGTCACCGTCGACGGAAGCACCTACCTGGTGCCCCAGCACCTGCGGAAGGCCTACGAGCGCGGCCTTCTCCGCCCGGAGGACTGACGGAGCATGCCGCACGACCGACTGCCCGTGACCGTCCTCTCCGGGTTCCTCGGAGCGGGCAAGACCACCCTGCTCAACCACCTGCTGTCGAACCGCGAAGGACTGCGGGTCGCCGTCATCGTGAACGACATGAGCGAGATCAACATCGACGCCGCGCTGGTGCGCGGCGGCGAGGCCGCCCTCTCGCGCACGGAGGAGCGGCTGGTCGAGATGACCAACGGATGCATCTGTTGCACGCTCCGTGACGACCTCCTCGACGAGGTGGACCGCCTCGCCAGGGAAGGACGCTTCGACTACCTGCTGATCGAGTCCAGCCGCATCTCCGAGCCCATGCCGGTCGCCGCCACCTTCTCCTTCACGCGCGACGACGGGGCGACGCTCGACGACCTCACCCAGCTGGACACCATGGTCACCGTAGTGGACGCGGCCAACTTCCTGGCCGAGCTGGGCACCGGCGACGAACTCGCCGAGCGGGGCCTCGCGCCCTTCGAGGACGACGAGCGCACCGTGAGCGACCTGCTGATCGACCAGGTCGAGTTCGCCGACGTGATCGTCCTGAACAAGCTCGACCTCGTCGACGGCGTCTCCGCCGAACGGCTGCGCGGCGTCCTCGCCCGGCTCAACCCGGGCGCGCGCCTCGTCGAGACGGTCCGCGGGCAGGTGCGCGCCTCGGACGTGCTCGGAACCGGCCTGTTCGACGTGGAACAGGCGCAGCAGGCACCCGGCTGGGTGCGGGAGCTGAACGGCGACCACGTCCCGGAGACCGAGGAGTACGGGATCTCCTCCACCCTGTTCCGCGCCGACCGGCCCTTCCACCCGGGCCGACTGTGGCACCTGATCACCGAGCGGTTCGACAGCGGTGAGTTCGGGACGGTCCTGCGCAGCAAGGGCTTCTTCACGCTGGCCGGGCGCCCCGGGGTGACCGGCCTGTGGTCCCAGGCCGGGTCCGTCGCCCGATTCGAGCCCGCCGGTATCAGCGAGGCCGGTACACCCGGGCAAAGGGCCCAGGAGCTCGTGTTCATCGGTACCGAACTGGAGCCGGCAGCTCTGCACTCGGCGCTGGAGGACTGCCTGCTGGACGGCGAGTGGAGCGGCGGTGAGGATCCCTTCCCTGTCTGGGACGTCCCCGAGGCCCACGAGGCCTGCTCGCACGAGCAGCACGAGGTGGGGCTGCCCGTCTGAAAAACCCCGGGCCGGGTGATGGTCGCAGCCACGGCATCACCCGGCCCGGTCAGCCTGGTACCGGCGTCATCCACCGGCAGGTGACCATGCGCGGCTCCGCTCTCGCGAACCAGCGCTCGACACGGCAGCGCCGCGAGCTGCTGACTCTGTTCCAGGCGGGCGAGGACTTCGCCTCCGCACGGTTCCTGCACGCGGTGGCCGAGGCCAAAGGCATCATGGTCGGCCTGACCACCGTCTACCGCACTCTCCGTCTTCTGGGGGCGGACGGCGGCGCGGACGTGTACTGCGGCCGGATCCAGACGTCGTGGCGAAGGAGGCAGAGGCAGTACCGGTAATGGCGGCCAACCTGGAGCAGTTGCTCCGCGCAGACCGGCCGGTGAAGCTTGTCGAGCACACCTTGGAGATCTTCGGCTCCTACTACGGACAGGTCACCGAGCCCGTGGCCCGCAAGGCCGTCAAGTACCCGCACAGCGAGGGCAGGACACCCAGCACCGGCATCGGCGAGAAACACACCCGCGACCTGGTCGTGCACCCGTCCGTACCGAGCTGACAGCGTCAGCCACGGCCGCCGGCACCACCGGCCGACCGCGCCCGCCTCGTCTCAGACCGCGGCCGGAACAGGCATCTGGTCCCACGTCCGGCCTTTCAGCTCACGGCCGCCGGCCTTCGGGGTCCGGCCGCCCCACTGCTTGAAGATGAAGGCCACCCCGGCCTGCTGGCAGGTGTCCCGGATCCGCCACACCCAGGCCTCGTCCAGCGTCCGGTGCCCGGGCCCCGACTCGCCGCCCGCGATGACCCAGTCGATCCGGGACGGCTCCAGACCCTCCAGCGGCCCCATGAGAGGCTCGCGCGACAGGAACCTCACCGTCGCCGGTACCTGACGCAAGTCGTCCACGCGCGGTAATTCCCTCGCGCTCTCCACGGACACACCCATCCACAAGTTGTCCGGCCACTCCAGCCGGTCGGCGACCTGCCGCAGACACCGGGCCCGCTTGGTGAGCACCTGGTAGGTGTGCTGCGGGATTTCGGCGATCACGTCGAAAACGCGGCGCACGTAGTCGAGCGGCACCCTCGCGTGAAACACGCCGCTCATGGAATTCACGAACACCGTCCACGGGCTCTTCCACCCGTACGGCACGGAGAACGCGTCCGGGTGCACGGTCAGGCCAAACCCGGGCCCGGACGTGCGCGGGTCACCGTCGGCCTGGTATCTCGGCGATCCCACCGTCTTCAGCCGCTTCGCCAGCGTCAACGCGTAGCAGTTGTCGCACCCCGGGGAGACACGGTCGCAGCCTGTCGTGGGGTTTCACGTCGCCTCGGTCCACTCGATCGCACTGCGGTCACTCACCGGCCGGCCCTCCGTGCCCCTCGAACCGAGCCTCATCTGACGACGAAGCCGTGGCCCGCTGTTTGCACAGCGACCCGTCGCACCACTGGACACCGGCATCCAACCATCAGACGGCCACACCGTACTCATTACCCCAGCCATCGAACGCGCGCTCCCAGGGCATCTGGTGGCACACATGCTGAAAACCAGCCGCCTCGCCGACCGCTGGAGACCGCACCAGGCACCCCGGACGCTCGTGCCGTAGGCCGCAGTGAATTCGATGCAGCGGCCGCGTAGTGGTGACGCTGGTCCACGCGGCTGAGTAACTTCCCTCTCTCATGCCTTCGTTCGGCTGGAAGCTGGGAAGCAGCTCAGGGGCTCGAACCATGCCCCCTGACTGTTCAGCGAGTCAACGCCGCAGCCGATGAGTAGGTGACGTGTGCCCAATGCGTCGGCATGTCAGCTTGTGAGGTCCGGTTTGCCGAACAGGACGGCGTAGCCGGAGGGGAGCTGGCTGAGGATCTGGTTCAGCTCGCCGCCGCTGACGGCTTCGGCACGTGTGGTCAGGACCGCGCTGGCGTCCCACTCGGCCGTGCGGAACCGGGCTCCGACGCGCTCGGCGACCCTGCGATTGAACTCCTGGATCCCGAAGTTCTCGGCCTGCTGTGCCTTGGCTTCGGTCAGTTGCTGTCCCAAGGGCTCCGGGAGCTGGGAGGCGAGGTCGTCGGCCTCGGCCCGGGTTGATCCGTTGGGCGAGGACCGTCAGGACGGCTTCGGTGACTGCTGCGGCTTCGTCCTGGCTCTTGTATTCGCCAAGTTCTCGTACGCGGGCGAGGAACTCATGGTGCTGCATCCTCTGTCACCTCCGGTTCATGGACGCCAGGGAAGCCATGTCCGGCGTGTGCTTGTTCAGGACTCTCGCCACGCCAGCTTGATCAGCATGTTCTTGGCTTCGTCGGCCACGTCGGGGTCGGCCACGACGTCGTAGCGGCCGGCGATGATCTGGCTGCGGGAGGTGAAATCGCGCCGCCCTCCGGTGAGGGCGTGACCGATGAAACCGAAGACGGCCCCGAAGCCGGCGCCGTAGGCGAGAGCGCTCAGCAGGAGAGCGAGGGCGCTGCTGGACCCGCGGGCGAACAGCGACAGCAGCAGGCCAATGAGCAGGCCGAACCAGGCGCCGGAGCCTGCGCCGGCCAGGGCCGCGCGACCACGGGTGAGACGGCCGAGCACCGTTTCGACCATTCTCAGGTCAGAGCCGATGATCGCGGTGCGCTCAACAGGGAAGCCGTTGTCGGACAGGAAGTCCACGGCGCGCTGGGCGCCTTCGTAGGTCGGGTAGGAGCCGACCACGGGCCGGTCGAGGTTCGGCGCAGGCAGCTGATCGGTCATATCGTCTCCCTGAGATAGGGCGGCGCCCGCGGCCACCGAGGAACCTCGGCAGCCACGGGGCAATCGCCAGGGGCGGGTGTTCGGCTTGCCACCTGCAGGCGGTTACCGGTCTTGGGCACTGTCGGACGCGGTCGCCTCGGCGGCATCGGCCGTGAGCGCTCCGTCCACCGCGTCGCCCCGGGCCGACACACCCGCCCGGTCAGCAGCAGATCGGCGATCCGCCGTGGCCGCATCCGCGTACCCCGAACGATGTGCCTCTCACAGGCCGGCGGACACACCCGCGAGTGGTAGCAGGCAGGTCATACCGGTGCGTCACGCGTGAGAAGACGGCGGTCGGATCGATGCCGGACGGCTCAGGACCCCGGGCTTCGCCGCCTGGGGTCCTCCAGTGGTGCCTGGTCGCCGTCAGCTGCTGAGTTCCTTGCGGAGCTCGCCGCCGTGGATGGCGATCCTGCGGGGCTTGGCCTGCTCGGCGACCGGGATCCGCAGCCTGAGCACGCCGGCCTCGTAGGAGGCTTCGATCTTCTCGGTGTCGAGGGTCTCGCCCAGAAAGAGCTGTCGGCTGAACGTTCCCGCGGGCCGCTCGGTGACCACCGACTCGGTGTTCTCCCCGTATGTCGGCTTGCGTACGGCCTTCACGGTCAGGACGTTGCGCTCGACATCGAGGTCGATGGACTCCGGGTTCACACCCGGCAGGTCCAGCTCCACGAAGAACGTCTCACCCTCGCGCCAGGCATCCATCGGCATGCCGGCCGGGCGCGCGGCCGTGCCCCAGACCCGTTCGACGAGCCGGTCCAGCTCGCGGAAGGGATCCGTACGCATCAGCATCTTCCATCCCTCCTTGGAGGTCGTTTCCTCACTCCGTTCACCCAAAATCTTATATATCGCGCCGCCAGAAAGTTGACACATGCACACTCACGTTTTTGCGCCCTGTCGAATCCTGGCGGCGTCGGCTTCCGGATCGGCGGTGGACAGGGCCAGGCGCGTGTAGGGGGCTTGGCGGCCGGAGGTCGACACCACAAGCGCCGGGCCCCGCGCGCGCAGGGCGATGAAGTCCCGGCCGCGGGTGTGCTTGATCTCGCCCACGCACCAGCGGCCCGGGCGGAAGCGGTACCCCGGGTCCGGCCGGGGACGTACCGCACGCCACCAGTTCGGCTCCACGCGCACCTCGTCCACGAACCTCAGCGGCAGCCGCACGGTGCGCCGCCGGGCCGCGAGCGCCCACCGCCAGGGGAGGCGCACCGTCAGTTCGCCGTTGTCGATGTGCAGTCGCGTCACGATGCTCACCTGTCTTCCAGCGCAGGGCCGGGTGCACGACGGGCCGGCGGCCTGCGGTGCACCCAGGCCGGGGCGGACAAGGGTCCGGCTGTCAGTGGGCCGTGCGTGTGTCGGACGCCGGCCGCCACCACGACCGGGAGTCGTGACCGGCGTGCGAGCGGTACTCACGCCACGCCGCGGCCAGCCAAATGCCGCCCGCGACCAGCGCATACAGGCCCAGGACCACGGCTATGGCGACCGCACCGGCATCGGGACGCAGCCACAGCAGCACACCCGCCACCACCGACACGGCGGCTGAGATACGCCACAGCCACGCATGCTGCAGCTCATGCCGCATCCGGGTGGCCGCCCACAGCTCCAGGCATCCTGTGACGATCGCCCAGGCGCCCGCCATGACCACCAGCGCCAGCGCCGTCAGTCCTGGCCACAGAGCCGTTACCGCGGCGGCCACCACACTCAGCACACCGGCGCCCGCACAGGCGACAGCGGGCCACCGCTCGCGCCGGTTGCGCCACGCCGTCGTCAGGAGCATGGCGCCATCGACCAGCGCGTACGTGCCGAACACCAGAGCCAGGGCCAGCACCGTCACTTGCGGCCAGATAAGCGTCACCACCCCGAAGGCGACCGCAGCCGCACCACGGGCCCCCAGCAGCCAGACAGTTCTCCTGCTCTGCGTCACCAACAGCCCTCCTTCCGCTGTCCGCGCCGACCGGCCGGCCACGCAGAACCCGGCCACGTCGGCGCAACCGAACGCTTACTGCACGTGTACAAAATTGAGTCGAGCACTGTCAACTTCACCAAGCGTCTACTTGTCAAGGAACCTGCGGTCAGCTATATAGATGAGCGCGAATCCCGGTAACCCACGGGCAGCAGCCAGCAAGTGAAGGGAGAAGAAGGAATGCTTGCGCGTAGCGGCGCTCTGGGGGATATCGACCGCCTCGTGCACCAGGTGGCGCGCGCCGCCGCCGGACCGGCCACGGCCGCCATCGCGGTGGACGCCTGGCGGGATGACGAAGCGCTCTACCTGCAGTTCGACCTGCCGGGCATGGACCGCTCCAGCATCGAACTGACCACCGAACGCGGCGCGCTCACCCTCAGTGCCGAACGCCCCTCGCCCATCCCGGCCGGCGCCCGGGCCGTGCTCACCGAACGTCCCACGGGACGCTTCACCCGGCGCCTGACCCTCTCCGACGCCCTGGACACCACAGCCGCTCACGCGACCTACGACAACGGCGTCCTCACCCTGCGCATCCCGCTGGCCGCACACGCCAAGCCCCGCAAGATCGCCATTTCCGGCGGCACGCCCAAGCAGCTCACCGCCTGAAACGAGCCATCCATCCCGCCTGCACTGAAGGAGGTTGAACCATGGACGCCCTGCTGTGGCTGCTCATACCGATGACCGCCGGCCTTGCCGCCAGCATCTGGGCCTGGGGCGTCGAACGCCGCAACCCCAGCCCGCCCGACCATGACACCTTCGAAGACCTCGACCACTACCAGCGGATGCGGACCGTCCTCGGCAACCACTGAACCCGCTAATCAGCCTTTGCGAGCTTTGAGGCGACTGCATCCGGTGATGGTCTCGGGTCGCCTCCGCCCATGTCGTCACCAGCAGCGGAGGGTCGGCCCTTCGAGACAGCCGGCCTTCCTGCTCCTGGTGTTGACGGAGTCGGTACACGGGCGGGGCAGCGCAGGGGCGGGCGGAGGTCCCGAAACCCCACCAGACCCTCGCGGGGGCCACCCGAGACGGGCACGGTCGGATTCTCCCAGGGACGGCGCAGATCGGCGGCGGGCTTTCGGCCGAGCTCAGCTGGGCGTGGACGGCGGTCACAAGCCAGGGCCACCGGTCCGCCGCCTCAGGGCTCCGTAGCTCCTTGCCGACGGCGGCCGCAGCCTGGCCCACCTCGCCCGCCCCTCCGGCGACTTCCCCGCCGCGTACGGCCACCACCCATACCCCTCGGCCGGGCCGACCGCCAGCACCGCGTCGACGCCTTCCACCACGCCGTCTTCCGTGAGCAGGACGAGGTCCGTGCCGGTCATCGACCGCCTGCGCGAACTCGGCCGAGCCGGCGACACCTCGTCCAGACCCGCCGGGGCCACGTCGGCACCGGTGGGTGATCCGGCTTCGGGCTCAGGGCGTCAGGTCGAGGACGCGGACCGGCTCGCCGACCCACCGGTCGGGAGCGGTGGTGGCGACCGTAACCGCATCCCTCGCCACGGGGGGGGATCTGGCACCTGCCGCTTGAAGCCAGCCGGGACGACATGCAGACCGTGCTCGGCTTCATAGCGCCGACCCCCGCAACGTGAGTGTCGTCAACGCCTCCCGCATCGACAACGTCCTCGCCCGCCGATCCGGAGACCCTGCCGTCTGCGTCTCCGGGTCTCTCATGCGCTACCGCCCCTCCCCGGATTCGTTGTGCCTTCAGGTTCAGGGTGTGCCCGCCGAGCCGAGTTTCACCTCGGGACAGCACTCTTCCGGGAGTGTCTGTGGAAGAAAATCAGGTACAACCCACAGAGAAAATCTGTCGTGACGAAAGTAGACATTGGCTCGCCGTAGAGTTGTCGTCTTTGCCGTACCCAGGAAGTCGAAGTGGGCACGGCAGACGCAAACTGCGATGCCAGCAGCTCAAGCAGGACACGGCCCAAGTAGGTCGTGAGCAGTACCCGCGGTATCCAGCAGTGCAACCGAGTAACCGAAGGCAAGGAGCGAGACACCATCAGGATCCCGGGCGATGAAGCAGCCCGCCCGGGTACCGCAGGCCCCGGATTCGAAGGTGGTTCACGGTCACGCATCCGCGATCCCCGCAGCCCCGCCCTCCCGGGCGGATCCTGCGAACATTCAAGGCCGGCGCAAGTCCGCCGGTAGGTGGTGTTGAGAGCTCGGGGCCCGGGCGCAACCCCCGGAAGAAGAGGTCTATGCCGCCTGGCAGTTCCCGCGCCGTCACCCCTCTCGATGACGACGACTACCCCGCCTACACCATGGGCCGGGCCGCCGAAATGCTCGGCACTACCCCCGCCTTCCTCCGCGCCCTGGGCGAACACCGTTTGACCACCCCACTGCGCTCGCAAAGCGGCCACCGCCGCTACTCCCGCTACCAGCTGCGCATCGCCGCCCGTGCCCGCGAACTCGTCGACCAGGGCACCCCCATGGAGGCCGCCTGCCGCATCGTCATCCTCGAAGACCAACTCGAAGAAGCCATGCGCATCAACGAAGAACTGCGTGCACAAGACCGCGAGCAGCCAAAGACCTCAGCCTGACCAGCACCACCGACCGCCGACGGGGCACTGAGCCCTTTGCGTTCGTCGGCGGCCTCCCGGCACTGGGCCCATCCTGAGAGTTCTCCCGGACTCCGCAATCGGGTGAGTAAGAGGCCGTTCTCTTTCCGAACCTCACGTGTGATTTCTGCTGGTCAGGCATGAGACCGCGGTTGTCGCGGGAGTCTCGCTCCGCTGCTGGCCGAGATGTCGTGGGGGGGGCGGGTGCCGTCGATGCGAGCGGTTCTGGAAACGCGGCGGAAGGCAGCGGAGGTGCGGGTGGAGGAACTCGAAGCCGAACTGGCGCGGATTCAGGCGGCTCCGGCGCCGCTCTCACCGCCCTGCGTGCCGAGGGCAGCCACCTGGCCGCGGTGACCGGCGGGAAGGGCGCCGTCCTCGGCTTCGTGACCACGGAGGACGTGCTGTCCGAACTGGTCGGCCTGGCCCGTCCCACTGCCTGACCGCCGACGCCACCCGTCTGGTTTGCGCGGAAACAATAAGAAACGCATACTCCGTCACCATCGTTTGCCTCCCGCACATCGACTCAAGGAGCAGGCCCGTGTCCGCCACACCGACGGACTCCCCGGGGCGCAGTCCCCGGCCATCCCCTCGGATTTCAAGTGATTGTCTCGATCGTGGTACGCGGCGGGGTGGTGTTCGATGAGTTACGCGAATGCCGTACTCGGCGTGCTGGCCGTCTTCGTCCTCACCGCAGGTACTGGCTACTTCGTGGCCCAGGAGTTCGCGTACGTCTCCGCCGACCGGCTCGCCCTCACCCGCGAAGCCGAGGCCGGGGACAAGAAGGCGGCCCGCGCCCTGAAGGTGCTGGAGCGGCTGTCGTTCATGCTGTCCGGCGCCCAGCTGGGCATCACCGTGACCGGCCTGGTCGTCGGTTTCATTGCCGAGCCATCCGTGTCCGCGCTGACAAGACCCGTTCTGACCTGCATCGGCATTCCCGAGGGCGCCGTCTCCGGTGTCTCTGTCGTGCTCGCCTTCGTACTGGCCACCATCGTGCAGATGGTGCTGGGCGAACTGGCGCCGAAGAACCTCGCGATTGCTGTGCCGGAGCGGCTGGCGAAGTCCCTGGCCGCCTCCACGCTGGCCTATCTGAAGGTCGTCGGCCCGGCGGTGCGTGTCTTCGACGGCGCGGCGAACCGGCTGCTACGCAAGGTCGGCATCGAGCCCGTCGAGGAACTGCACCACGGCGCCACCCTGGAGGAACTCGGCCATCTGGTCGGCGAGTCCCACGAGCAGGGCGAGCTGCCCAAGGACACCGCCGACCTGATCGACCACGCCCTGGAGTTCTCTGAGCGGACCCTCGGTGAGGTGATGGTGCCGCGCGTGGACGCCGTCTTCGTCCGCAAGGACGCCACGGCAACCGAAGCGGTCGGGCTGATCGGCAAGCACGGCCACTCCACCTACCCCGTGCTGGGCGATCACCCGGACGATGTCGCCGGCGTCCTGGGCGTGCGCGAGCTGATGCGGCTGCCCGCCGACCACCTCGCCACCGCCACCGCGGGCGCGCTCGCCCGCAGGCCGCTTTTGCTGCCGGACACGCTGCCGCTGCCGGACGCCGTGAGGCGGATGCGCGAGCTGGACGACGAGTTCGCCGTGGTCCTGGACGAACACGGCGGGGTGGCGGGCATCGTCACCTATGAGGACATCGCCGAGGAACTCGTCGGTGACATCGCCGACGAGAGCGACACCGTCACCGACCTGGCCGTCCCCGACGGCACGGGCTGGCTGGTGGACGCCGGACGCCGCCTCGACGAGATCGCCGACGCCACCGGCATCGACCTTCCCCAGGAGGAGGACTACGACACCGTGGCCGGCCTGGTCATCGACCGTCTCGGCCGCTTCCCGGCCATCGGCGACCGGCTGACCGTCAGCCTGCCCGACGGCGGCCGTGCGGTGATCGACGTAACCGCGCTCGATCGGCACGTACCGGAGCGGGTCCACCTCGAACGACTGCCTGCGCGTGAGCGCGAGGAGGAGCAGGCATGAGTTTCCCGATGGCGCTCTTCGCCACCGTCCTGCTGCTGATCGGCAGCGCCTTCTTCGTCGCCGCGGAGTTCGCCCTGGTTGCCGCCAAGCGGCACCGGATGGAGAAGGCCGCAGCCGCCGGTCAGCGCGGCGCCAAGGCGGCGCTGGCCGGGATGCGCGAGCTGTCGCTGATGCTGGCCGGAGCCCAGCTCGGCATCACCGTGTGCACGCTGGGCCTGGGCTCGGTCTCCAAGCCCGCGATCTCCCACGAACTCGACCCGCTGCTGCACGCCCTGGGCCTGCCCAGCGCGCTCAGCTACGGCGTGGCGTTCGCCGTCGCGATGATCGTCGTGGTGTTCCTGCACATGGTGGTCGGCGAGATGGCACCCAAGTCCTGGGCCATCGCCCACCCCGAACGCTCCGCGATGCTCCTCTCCCCGCTCTTCCGGGCCGCGGTGAAGTCGGTACGGCCGCTGATCGGGGTGCTGAACCGGGTCAGCAACGCCCTGGTCCGGCTGTGCCGGGTCAGCCCGCGCGACGAGCTGACCTCGGTTCACAACCGCGAACAACTGACCCACCTGGTCGAGGAGTCGCAGCGGCTCGGCCTGATCAGCGCATCTGACTCCGAGCTGATCACCCGCTCACTGACCGAGCCCCAGACCCCGGTGAGCGACCTCATGGTCCCGGCCGCCGAGATCACCTCGGTCGACGGCGACACAGGCATCGACGACATCCTGCGCACCGCCGCCCACCACGACCGCACCCGGCTACTGGTCCGCGACGGCAGCACGGTCCTCGGCTCCCTCCACGCCCGCGACGCGCTGGTCGCCCGCGCTCGGGGCCGTACCGTCAGCGCCCGCGCCCTGGCCCGCCCCGTGCCCGAGCTGACCGCGGACGCCACCGTGGCGGACGCCATCGACCTGCTCCGCCGACACCGCGCCTCACTCGCACTCGTCCGCGACGACACCGGCCGCCTCACCGGCCTGGTCAGCCTGGACGACCTGCTCGCCCGCTACCTCCAGCCCCAGACGGCCTGACCTCCCGGGCGAAGAACGCTGCGAGGGGGCCGGCAGTATGCCCGCCCCCTCGCAGCGTCTGCCAGGCGGTGACGGATCAGGCATCGGGTGCTCGGGGGTGTGAGCGGCGGAGTCCCGCGCCGAGCCGCCCCCTGCGCGCCGCGGGCATCTACAGTGCTGTAGAAGTCTCTCCTGGAGCGTAATCGCTCAACAGGCCCGTCTTCCGCCCGGTTGGCCGGGAATGCCGTGCTGCGCGAAGGAACAGGTACAGCCAGATGACCGACCACCACGACCCTACGGCCAAGGTGTGGCGGCCCTCCCGCCGGAGGCTGGCGGCACGTGCCCGCGCCCTCACGCAGGCGCGATGGTTCGCCCTCACCGTGCTCTGCCTGATCCTCGCCAACGCGGCACTGCTGGGAGCGGAGACCTACAGCGGAGTCGCCGAGGGCTGGTACAAGTGGTTACGCCTCGCCGAACACCTCTGCCTGGCCGCTTTCACGGTCGAGATACTCTTGCGAGCCTGCGCGCACGCCGACCGCCCCCGAGACTTCTTCCGCGACCCGTGGAACCTGTTCGACCTGGCCGTCGTGGTCTCGGCATTCCTGCCCGTCGTCCGCGAGAACGGCACCGTTCTGCGGCTGCTGCGCCTGGCGCGCGTCCTGCGCACCGCGCGCTTCCTGCCCCAACTGCGCACCTTCATGATCGCGGTCGGCCGCAGCCTCCCCGGCACCTTCAGCTTCCTGATCGTCGGCGCTCTGCTGCTGTACGTCTACGCGATGGTCGGCTGGGTCTTCTTCGCCGACCACGACCCCGGGCACTTCGGCTCCCTCGGCCGCGCCGTGCTCACCCTCTTCCTCCTCATGACCCTCGACGGACTCGGCGACGCTGTCCACGCCGGCCTGGAAATCTCCCGCTGGAGCATCCTCTACTACGCCTCCTACGTCCTGCTCGCTTCCTTCGTCCTCGTCAACGTCCTCATCGGCGTCGTCATCAGCTCCCTGGACGAGGCCCGCGAACTGGAGCGAGTGCAGGACGAGACGCGCACGCCGGCCGAGCCGCCCCCTGCCACGACGTTGGACGAGGCCGAACGTGAACTGCGCGAGCGCATCACAACCGCGCGGCAAGCCCTCGACGACCTTGAAGCGAGCCTGCAGCGCTTGCCTGCACGCCAACCTCGCGAAGCGGAAGGGACTGTGCCATCGCCCTCCGGGTACATCTGATGGCTACCGGACTCTGCGCAGAACAGCAGCAATGGTCGCTGGTTGCGTGCCGATGACGGGTCCTGGACCGGCTCCGGCTCAGCACCGGACTCGGAGACCTGGTCCGCCGCCACCCGGCCGAACACCCGCCGTGGAAGAGCCCCCGGCCGCGGCGCGTCCTCTGCCCGACGACGCCCCGGCCGGGACCGTGCTGCACGTCGTCGGCGTTCACCTCCACCTGGAGCGCGGCGGCAAGGTCCTGCTGCGGCTGCGGCACCCGGACTCGGCGTACGCGGGCGGATGGTGGCACGCCCTCGCCGGACACCTGGAGGCGGAGGCGGCGGCCGCCGGTCTCGCCCGCGACGCGTTCGAGAAGGCCGGGCTGGTCATCGATCCGGCCGACCTTGAGCTCGTCCACACGGTGCACACGGTGGACCGGCCCGGGGCCCCGCCGAGAATCCAGCTCTTCTTCCGCCCCCCGCCACTGGTAAGGCACCCCCCGAGGAACACGAACCCGACCGGTGCCCCGCCTGAAGGACCTGCCGGAGCCGGTCGTCCCCCCACACCCGTGTCGCGATCGAGGGCAGCCGGGCCAGCCGCTCCTACAGCGAGCTGGGATGGGAGCGCTGAGCAGCCTCGCGGCGGTCGGCGCCGCCTACGCCGTCCCTTACACGCGGCGCGCGGGGCCGCCTGCTGCAGGGCGTCTGGCCCGCTGCCTGACCGTCATGCCCGTTGCGCCCGTGCCCTGCTGTCACCGCGTCAGTGTCGGAGAGCTTCTGCGGGTCTTCAACGGCGATGTCCGTCGACAGTTGCGCGCCCTGCTCAGGGCAGCGTTGTGGACGCTGCGTGAACACGGCACCAGCTGATCATTATATGAGTACTATTTCGCATCAGCTGACCTTTGCCGTCCGGAGCGTAATGTCCTCCATCCCGTTAATCCCATTTCACCTGGTGTGTCCGCTTACCGTCCTTCGGTGCGAGCTCGCCACGAACAGGTGTCTTGAGGGCATGGTGCTTGGGGAAGCTGGCCGCCTCACACGACGGCCGGACGGACGTGCCTTTACCTTGCCCGCAGCGCCAAGTCTGCCTGTCGAGCCTGGACATCTCTTCGTTGTTCGATGTCGTCAGGCAGTTGGCTCCTACTCTCCAAGGACTCCTGTCCGTGACCTCGAATCCCGAAGCCGCTGTTGCGGTGTTGGGCGCGACAACCGTCGTGGGCGCCGTGGCCGTGGCGGCTCTGGCCAGATCCCGCGCGGTCCTGTCACATCGCTATGCGGCACTGAGCCGGCAAAACGACGAGCAGAACCAGGCATTGGCGGCCCTCCAGGCCCGTGAGAAGGCGCAGTTAGAGGAACTGCGTCACCTTGTGAACAGCCGACTTCCGGCTGCGGCTCTCCACCTGATCAGTGATCACCATCCCGTTCCTGGCGCTCTGCTGAACGACGGCAGCGATTACGCGGCCCAGATTCAGGCCGTACACGACTTGTTCGTGGAGACATTGGTCAGTGAACGAGGCCGTATCGACTCCGCTGCTCGGGCTGCGCTCCGTGGAGCCTGCACAGCCATTCAGGCGCAGAGCTTCCGGCTGCAGACGCTCATCGACGAGCTGCAGCGCGACTGCCGTGACCCGGAGGTCCTCAAGGAGTACTTCCGCATCGACCAGCTCAACGAGCAGGTTCTCCGTCTCGTGCAGAAGGCGGCCATCGTGAGTGGTTCGTGGCCTGGGTTGGTCCGGCCGGACACCCACCTCCCGGACGTCGTCGCGGGGGCCACGTCGCGTCTGCATGGATTCGAGCGGATCCAGGTCCACACGAAACTGCCGTCCGGCGGAGTGGGCATTGTCGGGCGGGCCGCCGAACCGGTGGCGGTGGCCTGTGCCGAGCTGATGGCGAACGCCCTGGAGTCCTCGCGTGGCGATCTGGCGGTCGAGGTCACCCTGCTGCAGACGGACAACGGCAGTGTGTGCATCCAGATCGACGATGCGGGCAAAGGCATGACACGCGAGGCAGTCGCGCGCGGTGCGCGGCTGGTGTCGGGCGAGAATGCCGCCAACCTGCTGATCACTGAGCTGGGCGACCCACCGGCTCTGGGTTTTGCGGCCATCGGACAGCTGGTCGCCGACCACGGCTTCCACGTGTCGGTGGACCAGGTCTCGCCCTATGGCGGGGTTCGTGCCGTACTGGCCATTCCGAAGCACCTGCTGACCACGATCGATGAGACGGCGGAGCCGCCGTCGGCGATGGCGGCCATGCCGGTCCCCGCCCCCCGCACGCCGGTTCCTCCCGTCGCCGCAGTACCGGCAGAGCCCGCGGAGGGATTGCGTGATGTCAGTGCGCCGTCTCCGAGAGACGCCAGTGCGCTGCCCCAGCGTCGCCGCCGGAGCGGGTCCTCACGTAGCCGCTCATTGACCCGTGCGGCTCGACCGGTGGACCCGGAGGAGGCCGGTACCGCGTGGGGTGACTTCGAGCAGGCAGTTGCCGCCGGACGTGACGACACCGATTCCGAGAACAAGGACAAGTCTTGAGCCAGTCAACTCTCAGCCAGCAGATCCCTGACCCGTCCTGGGTCCTGGAACCGATCACCGAGATCGGCGTGCGGCATGCGCTGATTCTTTCCGCCGACGGCATTGTGGTGGGGGCCTCGGGCAGCCTCGGCCGGGACGAGTCCGAAGGCATGGCAGCGATGGTGTCAGCTCTGCACGGTGCCGCACGGGCGGCGGCCGTTGTATCGCTCGAAGCCCCGGAGGAAACCCCGATCTCCACCGTCACAGTCCAGCTCGACGGCTGCGGAACACTCATGGTCATGCCCGCCGGCGGAGCCAACGCGTTCATCGCCGCTTCCTTCGGCACCGAGGTGCCGATGAACATCGTCGCGCACACCCTGGCACGTCAGGCGAAGAACCTCGGTGAGGCGCTGATGTCGGTACCGACGCGCTCTCAGGGCCCGGCATCATGAGCCCGGGCCCGGCGCGACGACTGGTCCCCAGCTACCTGGCGACCGGAGGCGTCAGCGCACCCGAACACAGCGCGCTCGAGGAACTGACCGCGTTAACGGGCACCGGCCGGTCCGCGCTGCCTCATCACACGCCCGCTCATCAGCGGCTTCTCGACCTGGTCAGTGACGGCGGACTGACGGTGATGGAGATCGCGGGCTATCTGCGTCTTCCGGTCGGCGTGGTGAAGATGCTCGCCGCACAGCTGGTGTCGGACGGCCACCTGCGCGCTGCCGCACCGCTTCCTGACGCCCTTGCTCCCCGCACGAATGCCGGACGGCCCAGCAGGGCCCTCCTCGAGGAGGTTATGCATGGGCTCCTCGCCCTCTAGCACACCGGTCTACCTGCCGAATACCAACCAGCAACGGGTGAAGATCCTGGTGGCCGGGCCCTTCGGTATCGGCAAGACCACAATGATCCAGACGCTCTCGGAGATTCCGAGCCTCCACACCGAGGAGGTGATGACGGACGCGGCAGCCGACATCGACGAGCTCTCGGTGACGGACAAGAAAACCACCACGGTGGCCATCGACTTCGGCCGTCTCACCATCTCCCAAGGGCGCATCGTCCTGTACTTGTTCGGCACGCCCGGCCAGCGGCGCTTCAAGCCCCTCTGGAGCGACTACGCCCGTGGCGCCCTGGGCGCGCTGGTCATCGTCGACACCCGGAGGCTGGCCGACTCCTTCGAGGTCATGGACCTCATAGAAGAGAGCGGCCTGGACTACGCCGTCGCCGTGAACCAGTTCCCCGACTCCCCCGCCTACGACGCGGAGACGCTCCGCCTCAAGCTCGACATAGAGGATCACACGCCCTTGGTCATATGCGACGCACGCGACTGGGACTCAAGCCTCAACGCACTGCGGGCGCTGGCCGCCCATCTCGTATCGCGTTCCGGAGGCAGCCGGTGACCGCCGCCCCCGAGGCCGTTCCGCTGTACGGACCGGAACACGCTGCCGACCCCCAGCGCAGCTACGAACTACTGCGAGCGCAGGGCCCGGTGGGCCGTGCCGAGATTGATCCCGGACTCGTTGTATGGGTGATCACCGACTACCGGGCCGCCCTCGACCTGCTCCAGGACTCCGACAACTGGACCAAGGACATCCGCGGCTGGGACACGAATGTGCCGGCGAACAGCCCGGTCAAGGAGCCCCTGCAGTGGCGTCCCAGTCTGTTCTTCGCAGACGGCGAGGAGCACGCACATCTGCGGAAGGTCATCACCGACAGTTTCGCCCTGCTCGACCCCCAGCACCTGCGCGAGGTGACCCGGCGCCACGCCGACACCCTCCTCGACGAATTCGCCCACACCGGACGGGCCGACCTGGTCGCCCAGTACGCCCGCAGGCTGCCGCTCATGGTCCTGAACACCCTGTTCGGCATGCCGGACGAGGGCGCGGACCACCTCATGTCGGCAATCGAGGCGCTGATGAGCACCGTCCCTCAAGCAAAGGAGGCAGGAGAGCAGGCCCTCACGGCCTACCTGGGTGGCCTCTTCGCCATGAAGAGTGCCCGGCGCGGCCGCGACCTCACCTCCTACTTCATCGACCACCCGCACGGACTCAGCCCGGAGGAGGTGATCAACCAAGTACTCATCACTCAGGGCGCCGCATACGGCACGCTGGCCGGCCTGATCGCCAACACCCTCGCGCGAACCCTCTCCGACCAGCGGTACCGGGGCACCCTCACCACCGGGAGTCTGCCCATCCGGCACGCCATCGACGAGGTACTCTGGGAAGACCCTCCCCTGGCCATGTACAGCCTCCACCGAGCCCGGCGCCCCCTCACCTTCCACGGACGCGCCATCGAGACAGGAGACCCTGTCATGGTCTCCTACGCTGCGGTCAACACCTGCCCCCACGCCAATCAGGTGCCCGACGAACAGCGCTCCGACCACAAGGCGCACCTGGCCTTCGCTGCCGGACCACACGCGTGCCCCGCGGAGAACATCGTGCTTGTGGTCGCGGTCGCGGCCATCGAGCGGTTGATGGGCAGACTGCCGGACATCGAACTCACCGTGTCGGCCGCCACACTGACCTACCAGCCGGGCCCCATCTACCGCGTGCTCACCGCACTCCCCTGCCGTTTCACTCCGCAGGCACCGGATTCCCGGAGGACAACGACGGGTAGCGTCTTCGTGTCCGCCTGATCCGCATCACCAACACCAACACCAACAGCTGGCCCAACGACCGCCCCCGGGATGTACACCCCGGGGGCCGCGTTCTGCCTGCCCGCAAGGAAAAGGGCGACTCTGCATGGAGTTCACACTTCACGGAAGGTACGCCAATCGATGCCCGGGACTGTACGGAGCACCACCGATATCCCGACGCCTATTTCCGTTCGTGACGAGGTAGACGCGGTCCTTGCCGACTTCGTCGACGAGCAGGAGCAGTCAGCGCTCGGGCCGGAAACCGCACCCCTTTTCACCACCGTCCGCCGGCTGCTGTTCTCCCACGGCAAGCGGCTGCGCCCGTTGCTGTGTGTGGCGGGATGGCAGGCCGGAGGAGCACCCGGAGATTCCCGCACCGTCCTCCGCGTCGCCGCCGCTCTGGAGCTGGTCCAGACGTTCGCCCTGATCCACGACGACGTCATGGACGACAGCGACTTCCGTCGTGGACACCCATCGGCCCACCGCGCGCTGTCCGCCGTGTACGTGACAGCCGGTGGGCAATGCGGCAGGGCCGAGGCACACGGCCGGAGTGCCGCCATTCTCCTCGGTGACCTCCTGCTCGTGTGGTCGGACATGATGCTGGCCGACGCGGGACTGGAAGCCCGTGCGCGAAGCCGAGTCCTGCCACTGGTGGACAGCATGCGCACCGAGCTGGTCTACGGGCAGTATCTTGACCTGCTGTCCACTGGCCGGATCTCCGGAGACGTCAGTGCCGCGCTGCGGGTCGCCCGGTACAAGACGGCGAAGTACACCGTGGAGCGGCCCCTGCACCTGGGGATCTCTGTCGCAGACGGCGGTCCGCAACTACTGCAGTTGTGCACCGACTTTGCCATTCCCTTGGGAGAAGCGTTTCAGCTGCGCGACGACCTGCTTGGTCTCTTCGGTGATCCGGCACAGACCGGCAAGCCGGTCGGAGACGACTTCCGCGAGGGCAAGGCCACCGTGCTCCTCGCTCTCGCGTTCCGGGACGCCCCCAGGGCCGACCGGCGACTGCTCCAAGCCCTCTTCGGCAGACCGGACCTGAAGGCTGAGGACATCGACCAGGTCCGCACCATCCTGGAGACGACCGGCGCCCGGCACCGAGTCGAAAAGATGATCGCATCCCGGCGTGACACCGCTCTCGCCACTCTCGAAACAGCTGACCTGCCGCAGAACGTCACCGAAACGCTGAGCCAGCTCGTATGGATGGCTACGGAAAGGAACACATGAACTCCATACACCGCCGAACAACACGAACTCGGGCCGACCGCACCAGCACCTACGGGGAAAAGGCCCAAGAGTTAGTGGCGTCGGTCAGCAATGATGCTTGGGGCGATGTCCGTCCCTCGATATACGAAACTGCCCGGGTCACTTCCTGGGCACCATGGCTGGAGGGACACGAACGGCGTCTGGTGTGGCTGCTGGAACAGCAGTCACCCGCGGGCAGCTGGGGAGAGGGTCCCGCAGCCTACCGGCTGCTACCGACACTCGCCGTCACAGAAGCCCTCCTGTCGACGCTGCGCAATGGCACGGCAGCAGCCGTCTCACCCCAGCGGCTCGCCGCAGCCGCCGACACCGGGCTCACCGCGCTGCGTGACCTGTGCAGCACGGGTGGATGGCCGGACACCGCGGCCATCGAAATCCTCGTCCCCGACCTGGTCCTCCTGATAAACGAGCACCTGAACCAGTCCGAGGTCGCTGCCCAGCACCGGCTCGGCCCGTGGGCGCGCGGACAGCGACTGCCGCAGCCATGCGGATTCCAGGCGGCGCTGCCTGAGCGCATCGCCGAGCGGTGCCGGGCAGCCGGCGGTGTGCCGCTCAAGCTGCACCACACCTTCGAAGGCATCGCCCGCCATCTGCGACGGATGGTGCCCTCCGTCCCGGGCGGACTGCTGGGAAGTTCCCCCGCCGCCACCGCCGCCTGGCTTGCCACCGGAACCGACTCCGGCCGGGAACAAGCGGTCACCGCACTGACCGCCGTGGCGGACCGCTATGACGGTCTCTTCCCGGAGGCTTCTCCGATCTCCGTCTTCGAACGGCTCTGGGTCGCCACCGCCCTGGCCCGTCCCGGGCTACCCACCGTCTGTGTGCCTTCGATCCGCACCTGGGCGGCGGAGATCTACGACGCCACCGGGGTACGCGGTGCGCCGGGCCTGCTGCCCGACGCCGACGACACCGCCATGGCAGTGCTGGTTTCCGCCCTCGCCGGCGTGCCCCGTGACCCCGCCCCGCTCGCCGCCTTCGAGGCCGGCGACCACTACGACTGCTACGTAGGCGAAGACACCGGCTCCAGTACAGCCAACGCCCACGTCCTCCAGGCACTCACCGCCTGGCTGAGCCACCGGCCCACGACAGGTGACGCGCTCCAGACCCGTAGGGACGGCACCCGGGACTGGATCCTCGCCCGGCAGCAACCCGACGGCGCCTGGCACGACAAGTGGCATACCTCCCCCTACTACGCCACCGAGCGGTGTGTCACCGCGCTCTCCGGACACACCGGACCGACCACCCGCGAGGCCGTCCGCTCGGCTGCCGACTGGGTCCTGGCCACCCAGCGTGAGGACGGCTCCTGGGGAGTTTGGGACAGCACCGCCGAGGAGACCGCCTACGCCGTGTGCATCCTCCTCAAGTCCACGGACCACGCGGCAAGGCCCGATGCCACCGCAGCGCTGAGGCGGGCCGAGCACATCCTGCGCGATGCCTCCAGCTCGTCCGGCCACCACCACCCTGCCCTCTGGCACGACAAGACCCTCTACGCCCCCCAGGCCATGGCCCAAGCCGAAGTGACCGCCACGCTCGAGCTACTGCTGACACGCCAGCTCTGAAACACCCCGACTCACCTTCAGCACGGATCCACCGACGGAGGCACTTCACGTGAACGCCACCCCTCACGTTCCGCCATACGCGCCAGGACGTGTACCGCTCATCGGACACGCGGTGCCCCTGCTAAGGAACCGTCTCGCTTTTCTGCAGAGCCTGCGCAAACACGGACCGATCGTGCGGATCTCAGTCGGCCCGAAAGCCGTGACCGTCATCAATTCCCCCAACCTCCTCCAAGAGATGCTCACCACTCAATCGAAGTACTTCAGCAAAGGGCTCCTTTTCGAGAAGCTGAAGCTCTTCGGCAAGGATGCCCTGCCGGTCGCGGAAGGCAGCCGGCATCTGACCCGCCGCCGGCTGATGCAGCCCGCGTTCCACCATCGGCAGATCGACACCTACATCCGCACCATGTACACCACCGTGGACCCGATGATCGCGGCATGGCAGGGCATGGGCCCCTTGGACATGAAGACCGAGATGCAGCTGATCACACAGAACGTCGTCATGGCGGCCTTGTTCTCCACCACCCCCAACCGCGACACCGGGCACGCGATCCTCAAGAGCGTCGACACCCTGTTCGCCGCAGCGCTCCGCCGTGCCCTGCTCCCCCTACCCCTGCTCGAACGGCTACCGACCCCAGGAAACCGTCGGACCCGGCGCGCCGGCCGCGTGATGCGCACCGCCGTGAGTGAGGTCATCGCAGACCACCTGGCACACCCGGACGCCTATGACGACGTCGTGTCCCTGCTGCTGAACACCCGCGACCCTGACGGTACACCGCTGGCCGACGAGGACATCCTGTCCGAAGTCACGGGCCTGCTCGCCGCCGGTTCAGAAACCACCGCAGTCACCTTGACCTGGCTCTTCCACGAGCTGGCCCGTCACCCGGAACTGGAGCGGCAACTGCACAGCGAGGTCGACACCGTCCTCACGAGCGAGCCCGTGACCGCTCAGACTCTGACACAGCTCACCTTCACCCGCAGACTGGTCAACGAGAGTCTGCGCATGTACAGCCCGGCATGGCTGGTGACCCGTCAAGCCACCGAACCCGTCCGGCTCGGCGGCACAGACCTGCGGGTCGGGGAAGATATCGTGTGGAGCCCCTACACTCTGCACCGCGATCCCGCCCTGTACCCAGACCCACTCCGTTTCGATCCCGACCGCTGGCTGCCGGAGCGTCCACAACCCCCGAAGGGGGCCTTCATACCGTTCGGCGCCGGGAAGCGGCAATGCATGGGCAACGAGTTCGCCCTGGCCGAAGCGACCCTGATCACGGCGCTGATCGCGTCCCGCTGGCGGCTGCGGCCTGTCCCGGGACCCGCTGTCCGGCCGGTCGGAGCGATCACCCTGCACCCGTCCACGCTCCACATGTCCGCTCAGGCGCGGACACCCGTCGGCCACCACCGGGAGGCTGTATGACCGACACCGACGATGGGGGGACGATGCTGCCTCTACCGGACTTCACCGCCACCTTCCCCGAGCCGTTCCCGGCGGGACCGCACAGTGAACGCACGGAGCACCGGCTCCTGGACTGGCTGGAAGAGCACCCGCTGCTCCCTTCCGCCAAGGCCAAGGCGGTTCTGGTGAACATCACGAGTCACGGAGCATCGCGCACCTTCCCCACCGCGGACGCGGACGATCTTCTTCTGTTCGCGGAACTCCTCCTATGGCTCACGGCGTTCGACGATGTCCACGCCGAGGGAAACGGAGTAGGGGGTCCTGCAGCTCTTGTCGACCGCGCCAGCGAGCTGATGCTTGTCCTGGCCGGCGGCAATCCGCCTCGCGCCATGAGCCCGTTCCCTGCCGTCCTGCACGACCTGCTTGCCCGGTTCCGGGCTCGTGCCAGCGCGGCCGCGTACCACCGGCTTGCGGCAAGCCTGCGAGACACTCTCATGGCACTGGTCTGGGAGGCGCACCACGTCGCAAAACCAGAGGGGGTTGCGCTTGCCACCTATCTGGCGATGCGTCCCCACACCGTCTTCATCAAGACCATCACAGCCGCTGGAGAGATTCTCCTGGGCTACGAACTGACGGACACCCAACGAGCTCTGGCGGCGGTACGCAATCTGGAGACCGCTGTAGCCAATCTCGCAGGCTGGATCAACGACCTAGCCTCCTACGAACGTGAGATGCAGCGAGGGCGCGGGCAGCCATTGAGCCTTCCCACTCTGCTGCACGCACGGCACGGCGGGACCATCGAAGAGGCTTTCACACGCGCAAGCAGCATGTGTGAAAACGAAGCAGCCGTCGCCCGACGAGGAATCACACACCTTGCCCACGCTTCTCCGAACGCGCTCACAGCGCACGCCCGTGCGCTGGAGGACATTACCCGCTCCTTCATCTGGCACACCAGCCATGCCCGATACCAAGGGATCCGGCCAAACAGGGGGTCGTCTACATCCTCGCCCGCTCGGTAGCGGATGACGGACAAATGGGCCTTTGAACCGTTCCGGGTTCGGTAGAGATCTCAGACGTTGGGTGTGACCTGGGGTTTCGCGGTTGCGAGGTAGTGCTTGTTCTCGTATTCGACCGGTGGGACGTGGCCTATCTCACCGTGGAGTCGCCGGTGGTTGTACCAGTTGACGTACTCGGCGGTGGCGAGCTCGACGTCGGACAACGTCTTCCACGGCCGCCGGGGCTTGATCAGTTCGTTGAACAGGCCGATCGTGCTCTCCATCAGGGCGTTGTCGTAGGCGTCGCCGACCGATCCGATGGAGGCGGCGATGCCGGCGGCGTCCAGGTGGTCGGCGAGCCGTAAACTCGTGTATTGCGACCCGGCATCCGAGTGGTGTACCAACTCGCCGGGCTGAACGGGGCGTTGGTCGCGGTCGCGTTGCCACAGCGCCATCTCCAGGGCGTCCAGCACGAAGACCGTTTCCTTCACTGCGGCTGCCGACCAGCCGACGATCCGGCGGGAGAAGGTGTTCACGACGAAGGCGACGTAGACGACACCTGCCCAGGTCTTCACGTGGGTGAAGTCCGTGACCCAGCACCGGTTCGGGGCGCCGGCGACGAAGTCGCGGTCGACGAGGTCCGGGGCCCGCTCGGCCTGTCCGCCGGGCAGCGTGGTGATCACGCGCCGGCCGCGGACGGCGCCGGTGATGCCGAGCTCGCGCATCAGGCGTTCGACGGTGCAGCGGGCCACCGCGCGGCCCTGCCGGTTCAGCTCCCGCCAGATCTTCCTCGCGCCGTAGACACGGTAGTTGGTCTCGAAGGCCTTGCTGATGTGCTCCTTCAGCTCGGCGTCCCGCACGGTCCTGGCGGACGGCGTGACCCGTCGTTTGTGATGGGCGTAGTAGGTGGCAGGGGCGATCTTGCAGTCGTGTGCGCTCAGCACGCGGCAGATCGGCTCGACCCCGCCGAAGCGGTCCCGGTGCTCGTCGATGAACGCTACGAGCGCGTGTGTGGCCGGTCGAGCTCGGCCGCGAAGAAAGACGCCGCAGCTTTGAGGATCTCGTTCGCCCGCCTGAGCTCGGCGTTCTCCTTCTTCACCCCCTTCAGCTCGGCCGACTCCTCGCTCGTGGTGCCCGGCCGGGTGCCGGCATCGATCTGATCCTGCCGGACCCACTTGCGCAGCGTCTCGGTCGTGCCGATCCCGAGCTTGGACGCGACCGCATTCATCGCGGCCCACTCGGTGTCGTAGTCGGGCCGCACCTCGGCGACCATCCGCACCGCACGACGACGCAGCTCAAGCGGGTAGGGGGAAGGACGTGCCATGACTCGATCCTCTCAAATGATCGAGTCCCTACCGAACCCGGAACGGTTCAGAGAGGTGCGCAGCAGTCAGCCTGGATACACTCGGACTTTGACCGACGTGGCCGGGGGGACGCGCATGACACGTGAAAAGAACAGTCAAAACGATAATGGTTCCCGTGGAGATGACAGTCACATCTGGGGGACGGTTGGCGTGGTGGTCGGAGGCGTTCTGGCCTTCAAGGTGCTATCCGCGATGGGGGTAAGGGAGAACGAGGACCTCACACTGGTGGAAATCACGACCGCCGTGGCTCTCCTTTTCGGCCCCGTCTACGTACTTACAACGGCTGGAAAGCACCTGCGTAAAGATGTAGAGGTCGGAAAGAGCACCAACGCCACGTACTGGACGACGATGGCAGGACTCTCCGTCTCTGCACTCACACTCGCGGGTGTCACAAGCATCGACGACCTTATTGGGTTGATCAAGTAGAGGCGGCACCGACCAGTCCTTGACACGAAGGGTGCAGCGGGCCCACGCCTACCTCTCCCTGGCCGGGATCACCGTCGAGCGGGTACTGGCCGACGACGGCTCCTGCTCCCGTTCATGCGACTGGCCTGCCGAGTTCGCCCGAGCCGGCTTCGCACATGGACCTGGAGCGCGCCGAGGCCTGGCTCGCTGCCGGTGTCGGAGCCGAGGGCGACCTGACGCCGACACGGCAGAGGTGAACACCAAGCCTTGCCACCATCCTCGACGCCTCCCTGCCTACCGCGCACGAGCTCGTCAGCTGGGTGGATGATGCTTCAGACACTCAAGGCGACTCCACTGCCCCGCAGTTACCCGCACGGGTGGGGAGCAGCTGTGGCGCCGTGGACTACAGGCAGGCACCGAGGCGGCCCCCGTGGCGGCGGACCCGGTCCTGTCCCGTTCCGTTCGACTGCCGGAGTGATGGCCGCAAGTCGACGGACAGGCGCAACCGCACGGGGGCCAGCCGGATCGGACGGCGCGCGCGTGCCGCACTGGCCCACGGTCTGGCGGTCGCGGCGTGTACGGCACACGTGGTGTCGTCCGGATCCGCCAGGTCGATGACGACCGGACTGAGCCCGGCGACGGCTGCCGACCCCGCCGGCGAGTGGCGACACGGCACAGAGAGCACACCACGATGCACCACGTGCAGAAGCGAGCTCACCGAGAGCCAGGCGACGGCGGCAGGGCGGCGCTCACCCGAGTGCCGGCCGCGGTCTGAGCATGGCCTTCTTCTGCAACCAGGCGGAGCACGCGCTCCCGCTCCTGGCGACCCCAGGTCTCCTTGGTCGCGAGGATGCCGACAAGGCCGATCAAGGCCGCGCCGAGATAGAGCAGCGCCGCGCCCGGCCACCCGAAGGCACCTACCAGGGCTGCGGCGAGCAGTGGTGCGAAGCCGCCGATGGCCGCGGCGACTTGGTAGCCGAGCGAGGCGCCCGAGGTACGAGTGGCGGTGCGGAATTGCTCGGTGAGCAGAGAGCCCTGGGTTCCTGTCAGTGATGCGTGGATGAGGCCGATGCCGATGATGAACACCGTCACCACCAGGGCGGGTTGGGCGGAGTTGGTGAGCAGATACATCGGGAAGGCGAAGAGGATCGCCGCCGTACAGGCCGCGATGTAGATGGGGCGCCGTCCGATGCGGTCGGTGAGGGCACCGGCAAGGAAGGTGACCGCGATGGCGAGAACGCTGGCGGCGGTGATCGCACCGAGGGCCACAGGCCTGAGGTCGGGGTGGCGTTCGGTGATGTAGTTGAGCAGGTAGGTCGCGGTGGAGTAGTAGGCGAAGGATTCGACGACGCGCAAGGCGATGACGCGAAGGATGCCGCGCCAGTCGCCGGCCAGGGTCGCAAGGAGCGGGTTCTTCTCGATCTCGCCGCTTGCCTGGGCCTCCTGGAATTCGGGGGATTCCGTGAGACGGGAACGTACGATCAGCGCGACGATCACAAGGACGGCGCTGAGCAGGAAGGGCGTCCGCCACTGCCAGTTGCCGTTGAGAGTGTCACTCCACGCGAACACGCCGCTGGCCAGAGCAATGCCCAGAGGGTTGCCGGACTGGGGGATCGCGGCGAACATGCCGCGGCGGTGCCACGGCGCATGCTCGTAGGCCATGGTGATCGCACCGCCCCATTCGGCACCGAACGCCAGGCCCTGAAGCATGCGGAGGGCCACGAGCAGGATCGGTGCGAGCACACCGACCTGTTCGTAGGTCGGCAGCGCGCCGATGAGGAAGGTGGCGGCGCCCATGACGAGCATCGCCGTGACGAGGACGGGTTTGCGGCCGACCTTGTCGGCGAAGTAGCCGCCGATGGCTCCTCCGAGCGGCCGCATGACGAAACCGACGGCGAGGGTGGCGAAGGAGAGCAGGGTGCCGACGAACCGGTCGCTCTCGGGGAAGAAGACCGCTCCGAAGTAGAGCGCGGAGGCGGTGCCGTATGCGATGAAGTCGTAGTTCTCGACGCTGGTGCCGAGGCCCGCGGCGACTGCTGTCTTGACGCGGTCCTTGGAGCCGAGAACGCTTCGCCGTCCGGCGGGGGCGCTGGTGGACATGGGGGATCTCCTTGGTGGGTCGCCGGGCAGAAGCCGGCGTCTACGCAGTGAGGATGACGGGGCCGCACGAGGGGGAGGCCCGATCCTTTGACTGGGTACTTCTGGGCATGACGAACAGGCGCCCGGCGCAGTCGTTTGCTGGCGGGGCACTTCGGTGTCAGCGAAAGAAAGAGTTCAGCCGCTCAAGGGGTGTGCGGGGCGGCTTGTCAGGGGGCCAGGGTCAGGGCGTCGAGCGCGTTGAGCTTGGCGACCCGGCGGCGGGTCTCTTCGTCGTCGTCGAAGACGGCACCGAGGAACTCACGGATGATGTCGGGCACGAGTGCGTGCGGGACCAGCCAGGCCCCGATGGCGATGGTGTTGGCGTCGTCGTGCTCGACCGCTTGGTGGGCGGAGTAGGGCTCGTGGGCGAGGCCACAGCGCACGCCGGGCAGCTTGTTGGCGGCCATGACGGCACCCTGACCGGTGCCGCACACGAGCACCGCCCGGTCGGCGGAGCCAGAGAGCACCACCTCGCAGGTGCTCCGAGTGATGTCCGGGAAGTCGACAGGATCGCAGCTGTGGGTGCCGCAATCAATCACCTCGTGACCGAGAGCCTCAATGGCCTGGCGGACGGCATCTTTGAGCGGATATCCGGCGTGGTCCGCGCCGAGGGCGACCTTCATCGGTGGTTCCTTTCAGGAAGGGAGCACCGTCCTTCCGCCGGATCGGGGACGGAGATTGCGGTGCTGGGCCTGGTGTGACGGGGGCGGTGAGTGCACGGTGCGGCCGTTGGTCGCACGCCGCACGATCGCGTAAGCGCAGGCGACAGACTTGCCGGGCATGGCACGCTCGGTGCCGGGCCCGGTCGCGGTGCACGGCCACCGGGCCCCGAGGGGTGCTTTCCACCCGGGCGGCTGCGCCGGTGAAGACGCTGGCCCCGGCCGAGTGGACAGCGAGGGCTACGCTTTGACGATACGGATGGTTGAGGGAATCAGCGTCCTCGGTGAGGGCGACGTCGAGGGCGATGTGGATGCTCATCGGATGTCCTGCGTGGACCGGTCGGCGAAGGTCGTGGGGACACGTTGTCCGTGTGCGGCGCGGCCGGCGATGAGGTCGACGAGCCCGCGGACACCGAGTCGGCCGATCGACGACGCGTCGTTGCGGACCGCGCTGATGGGCGGGGAGGCGAACTCGAACCAGTCGAGGTCGTCGAAGGAGACGACTTCGATACGGGCGGCCTGCTCTGCGCCGAGTCGTTCACGCAGGGCGCGCACAGCTCCCAGGGTTGTCAGGCCGTTCGCGCCGAACACGGCCGTGAACGTGACGCCACGGTCGAGGATGCGGGACATGGCCTCGGCCGCTCCGCCGGCCAGGAAGTCACCGGCGTCAAGCAGCCTGTCGTCGGTGCTGATGCCGTGTGCCTGGCGCCCGGCGAGGTAGGCGGCGCGGCGTTCGGCGCCGGTGGAGATCGAGTCCGGGCCGCCGATGAAGGCGACGTCGCGGTGGCCCCGGCGCTGCAGCCAGGCAAGCACCTGCTGCACGCCCTGAGCGTTGTCCGTGCCGTACAGGGGAGCGTCGACGCCCTCGATCGTGCGGTTGAGGAACACAACCGGCAATCCGGACGTGAGTGTGGTGGCGACCTGCGGCGAGACAGTGCTCTGCGGGGAGAACAGCAGGCCGTCGATGCGCTGAGCGGCGAAGGTCCGAAGGTATGCATCGGCCTGCTCGGCGTCCTCGTTCGCGTTGGCCAGCAGCACGGTGTATCCGTGGCGGCGCGCCTCCTGCTCAGCCGCGTGAGCCAGTTCGGAGAAGAACGGGTTACGGATGTCCGAGACGAGCAGCCCCAGCACGTCCGTACGGGCACGCCTCAGCGAACGGGCGGGCCCGTTGGCGATGTATCCCAGCTCGGCGGCGGCCGCGAGCACACGGGCACGGGAGTCGGCCGAAGTCTGACTGCTGCCGCTGAGCACGCGGGATGCGGTACTGAGCGCGACACCAGCTCGTGCCGCGACGTCCTTGATCGTGGCCACCCGCCCCACCTCCTCATGTCCTCATGGAAACGTTTCCATGAACGGAATGAGACTAAGATCGCACATCGACTGCGAGATGAGCAAGGGTCGAAACAAACGCAGCAACGACTGCTGCCTCTGCTCGACAACGCGCCAGCGGTGGACCGCGTCGTCGTTCCGGGTGGCTGGCACTGGCCAGGCGTGGCCTGCTCGGTCAGGCAACGCAGGCCAGCAAGTTCCTCAACGGGGTTGGTGACCAGACGGGCGGTACCGGAGACCGTGACGCCGCAGTAGTTGACGCCGTGTTCGAAGACGGAGCGGGCGAGAACGAGGCCGTCGACGTGGGTAACCGTGGCGGCGGGTGACACGAGCAGGCTGCGGCTGGCGACCGAGCCGTGGCGGTCCGTCCACGGTACCGCGATCAAAACCGCAGATGGCCGGTACGCCCATCAGGGCCCCTTCGACGGTGACGCCGAGGTAGCAGATGAAGCTGGCGCCGAGGACCGAGTCGAGCTGGTCGCGATCCAAGGGCTGTCATGTTCCTGCAGGCGGCGGAGATACGGGTCGTGACCCTTGTCGTGGTGTAGGCGATCAGCCGTGTGACGTGCCGACAGGACGATCGTGTCGTCGGGATAGAGGGCGTCCATGCTCTCGTTCGAGAGGTAGAGGCAGGGGAAGGCGATTCATTTGTCGCGGAGTTCGGCGAGGACCGCGGTCGCGAGTCGTAGGACTCCGGGCGGGTTCGGGAAGACCTGAACAACGTCAGTTAGGCGTCTTATCTCCCGGTTAAGACCGTGTCCTACGTGGTGAGGCGGACGAGCCGCTTGTAGCAGCACAGGGTGGCGGCGAGTCCGAGAAAGGCCAGGTAGTTGCGGGGATCGCGTTCGTAGCGAGGACTCAGGCGGCGGTAGCCGGACAGCCAGGACATCGTCCGTTCGATGACCCAGCGGCGGCGCCCTAATCGTTCGCTGGACTCGATGCCCTTGCGGGCGATGCGCACGCCGATCCGCTTGCCGCGGAGCCATCTGCGCAGGTCGGCCCGGTCGTAGGCTTTGTCGGCGTGCAGGCGTTGCGGCTTGAAGTACCGGCCGTTGTGGGGGTCGTGTCTCGTTTGGTGACCCTCCACCATCGGCTTCAGTCCTTCGCTGTCGTGGGTGTTGCCGGCGGAGACTCCGACGAGGAGGGGCAGGCCGTTCGTGTCCGACAGGATGTGCATCTTGGAACCCGGCTTGCCCCGGTCCACGGGGCTCGGACCTGTGTGTTCGCCCCCTTTTTCGCCCTCACGTGGGCGGTGTCGAGGACGACGCGGGTGACGTCGAGGAGGCCGGCGTCGTCGAGCCGGTGCAGCACGGCCTCGTGCAGCCGGCCCCAGACACCGGCTCTCGACCAGATGAGGAACCGCCGATGGGCGGTCGACTTCGAGACGCCGAAGCAGGGTGGCAACGCACGCCAGGCGCAGCCGGACACCAGGACGTAGATGATCGCGGCGAACAGCGTCTCATCAGGCGTGTCCTGTGTTCCGCCGCCCTGCGGCCGCGCCTTCGACGGCGGGATCAGCGGCTTCGCGATCTCCCACAGCCCGTCCGGAACAATCCAACTCCATGTACCCCGCCCCATGAACGAAACAACGACGCCTCACCACGTAGGACACGGTCTAAGAGGTCATCTCATTTGGCTACCTCGGTAGGCTGTGGGGCGTGGTGGGGATCGTTGAGCGGCTGGTGCCGGACGAGTTTTGGGAGTTGTTCCAGCGGGTGGTGCCGGGGGCGCCTTCGCGGCCTCAGGGCGGTGGCCGCCGTCGGCATGGCGACCGTGAGGTGCTGGCCGCGATCGTGTTCGTGGCCACGTCGGGCTGCACGTGGCAGCAGTTGCCCGCTGCGTCGTTCGGTCCGTCGGGGGCGACGGCTCACCGCCGTTTTGCCGAGTGGACGAAGGCCAGGGTGTGGGCCAAGCTCCACCGCCTGGTCCTCGATGAGCTGGGCTCCCGCGGCGAGTTGGACTGGTCCCGCTGCGCGATTGACTCAGTGAACATGCGGGCCCTGAAAAGGGGGACCTGACGGGCCCGAATCCTGTCGACCGGGGCAAGTACGGGTCGAAGATCCACCTCATCACCGAGCGGACCGGTCTGCCCCTGTCCGTCGGAATCTCGGGGGCGAATCTGCACGACAGCCAAGCCTTGATCCCTCTGGTGAAGGGCATACCGCCCATCCGCTCCCGCCGCGGACGTCGACGACGCAGGCCGGGCAAGCTCCACGCCGACAAGGGATACGACTACTCTCACCTGCGGCGATGGTTACGAGGGCGCGGCGTCACCCACCGCATCGCCCGCAAAGGCATCGAGACCTCGCAGCGACTGGGCCGCCACCGCTGGACCATTGAGCGCACGATGTCCTGGCTCGCCGGCTGCCGCCGCCTTCATCGCCGCTATGAACGCAAGGCCGAGCACTTCCTCGCCTTCACGAGCATCGCCTGCACCCTCATCTGTTATCGGCGGCTCGTCTGCTGATGTGGGTCTGCAGCAGTTTGATCGCCAGGTCGTGACCGTAGTGACTGGCCATGTCCATGGGGGTGTGGCCGTCTGGGTCTGCGAGCTCTGGATGAGCCCCGAAGGCCAGCAGCACGGCCGTGGTGTGCACAGTCAACGGCTGTCCGCTCTGCAGGGACCCATCACCCTCAACGTCGATCGCGTGCGTCAGCAGCGTCATATTGCCGCAGACCTCATCGGGATCGGAACCAGCGGCCAGCAACCGAGCCAGGGCCTCTGCATCCTCCTGCTCGACCGCTTGATGCGCGGGGGTCCAGTAGTCGCTCATCACGGCATTCAACCGTCCCCACAGCACGCCTGCCAGCGACTATCTACGCCCTCACCGCACCAATTGAGATGACGTCTAAGACCGTGTCCTACGTGGGAGGCGTCGTTGTTTCGTTCATGGGGCGGGGTACATGGAGTTGGATTGTTCCGGGACGGGCTGGGAGTATCGCGAAGCGCTGATCCCGCCCGTCGAAGGCGCGCCGGCAGGGCGGCGGAACACAGGACACCCTGATGAGACGCTGTTCGCCGCGATCCATCTACGTCCTGGTGTCCGCTGCGCCTGGCGTGCGTTGCCACCCTGCTTCGGCGTCTCGAAGTCGACGCCCATCGGCGGTTCCTCATCTGCTAGAGCCGTGTCTGGGCCGGCTGCACGAGGCCGTGCTGCACCGGCTCGACGACGCACCGCTCCTCGACGTCACCCGCGTCGTCCTCGACACCGCCCACGTGAGGGCGAAAAAAGCGGGCGAACACACAGGTCCGAGCCCGTGGACCGGGGCAAGCCGGTTCCAAGATGCACATCCTGTCGGACACGACGGCCTGCCCCTCCTGTCGCGATCTCCCGCCCGCAACACCCACGACAGCGAAGGACTGAAGCCGATGGTGGAGGTCACCAAACGAGACACCGACCCACAAACGGCCGGTACTCAAGCCGCAACGCCTGCACGCCGACAAAGCCTACGACCGGGCCGACCTGCGAGATGGCTCCGCGGCAGCGGATCGGCGTGCGCATCGCCCGCAAGGCATCGGTCAGCGAACGATTAGGGCGCGCCGCTGGGTCATCGAACGGACGATGTGCCTGGCTGTCCGCTACCGCCCCTGAGCCTCGCTACGAACGCGATCCCCCGCAACTACCTGCCCTTCTCGGACTCGCCGCCACCCTGTGTGCTACAAGCGGCTCGTCCGCCTCACCACGTAGGACACGGTCTAAGCCGCTCCAGCGGGTTCGTCGACTGAATCTTCTTCCAGTGCTGGTGGGGAAAGTCCACGAAGGCGGTCAGGTCCTCCTTCGCCCCCATCAGCGTCACTTTGACCTCCGGGGACTGTCGGCCGAGCATGTCGGCGACGGTGTCGAGCTGGGTGCGGACAAAGTCCGGCGTGGGGCTGGGCGAAGATGGTACGGATCGTCACGGCGACCACCTCCGCCGACCCCTTCGGGATGACGGCGAAGACGTTTCGGACGAACTGGGCCCAGACGGCGCTGCCACGCGGCGCCGAGTTCGCGCAGGTGACGCAGGAACTGAGTCCGGAACACTTCGGTCTCGCTGTCGCCGGCCATGACGCGGACGACTTCCCGGCCGCCCCCTGGGTGACGCCGGCGCCGATCCGTCGCCGAGTGGTTCGACCCGAACCGCCCGCCGCTACGACCGCTCGGCGCGCCGGGCTGCGTCCAGGGATGGCGCTCCGCATAGGCGCCGTCACCACTTGCGGGAAGGAAGCCGTAGCGTTCCGTCGCGATCTGGTCAATGCGCGCGGCGTAGCGGCTCTTCGCTGCCTTGACCGCCTCTGCAGGGGGGAGAAGCTCTTCCACGGCACGCAGTGCGCGAAAGAGTTCCTGGGTGAGCTGCAGGAGCGATCTGTTCCAGCATGACGCCGGGCCCACGGTTGCGGCGCCAGGTCCAGAGGCTTTGTCAAGGCTGTTGACCCGAAGATCGTCCCACCTGGCCAGGTGGCGTGACAGGGCCCCAAGGGCGCACCCTGCCCGCTATGGTGACTGACCATGTCACCGATAGCCCGCACCTTGCAGATCGCCCTGATGCTCTCCGGCTTTGCCCTACTCGCCTATGCGGCCCTGTGGGACATGGACGACGCCACAGGGTGGGAGTGCCGAGCCGCGAAAATAGGACAGGAGCCCGTGCAGATCTGCGGCACCGAGGACGGCCTGCACACTCCGATCCTCCTTGGTATGGCCGGGATCGCGCTGGAGATCGCGGGCGTTTCCGTCGTAGTGGGGGCCCGCAAGGGACGCTCGGCCGGGGCTTCGCCGTCGGCCGTTCCGGCCTCGTTCGCACCAACGCCCCTTGGTGCGGCGCCCTTCGGGTCAGGGCAAACACCTCCTGCCCCCGCTGCTCCACCCGGCCCGTGGCCTTCCCAGGTGCCTCCACAGACTGGGCCCGGGCAGCACTGACGAAAGCCGCTACGCCGAAGGGGCCTGCTCGGCGACCGGCGGCGTGTGCCTACTCCGGAGCCCGTCCGGCGCGCCGCAACCGGCCCGCACCTCCGGAGTGGATCATCGAGGAAGCGGGCGGCCCACTTGGCCTTCTCAAGCCTGCGCTTCGCACTTGGTTCGCAGGTCCGCTTCCCGGCTGCGGCGGCTTCGGTGACCGCCGCCGCCCGGAAGGCGCGGGCGGGTGTCCGCACCCCTTGCTCTCCCCGCGCCCCGCGGTGAGGTGGTGCGAGACGCGGAGGTGCCCGCCCTGCTCCGGTGGTGGAGGACGGCGCGTCCGTGCGGCCGCCTGCCGAGGTCGTTGTTCAGGCAGGGACGATCCGGCCGCTGTCGACGCGGAAGTTCGCCGTCGGTGAGCAGCCCACCGACGGCGTGACCAGCATGCTGACGGCGAGGGGTGCGGGTTGCGTACTGGAGGTGGAGAACGCGCACACCGCGTGGCGGCCGGTCAGCGGGAACCAGAACCACGAATCGGCCTCGCCGACCAGAGCACGGTCCGTTTCCCTCCAGGTGCCGTTGTCGAAGGTGAAGACCTGGAGGCGTACCGATGCCGCGAGCGGGTCGGTCCGCGACCTCAGGGCGGTGAGTGTGTACTTCACGTCCTTGCCGAGGACCGATGAGGCGATCCGTCGACGCTCCGCCGACCGGGGCTCGGTTTGCGTCTTTGGCCCCTGACCGGTCGTGGGGTGCGCCTGTGGGGCGGTCGGCTGCGGGTTGACAGGGCCACCGGCGGTCGCGCCGATCGTGGCCGTGACGGCCGTGGCGGTGGCCGCCACGACGACATCCCAGCCTGCGAGCATACGGAAATTCCTGATCACGATGTCTCCACGTGTGGTGATGGGTGCGTGTCCCGACGTGCTGCGTACCGTCTTCGAACCGGTGCGCGGCACGGTCGACCACGAGGGCCGTTCGACGCGGCTACTTGCCGGGAAGTGACGGACGCACGGGCCTCGACGCCTCGTCCGGACCGCGACGGTCCTCGGGCCGGTGAGGGCTCACGTCGAGGAGTTCGAAGGTGAGTTGCCAGGTCGCCGGTGTCAACACCCGCTGTGTCACCTGGCCATGAGTCCGCCGGAACGCCCCGGTGCCTCCGGTGACCGCGTTGACCACCGGACCGGGTGCGGGAATCCCGGCTTGCCGGCCCTGAACGGTGATCTGGCCTTCCGGCAGCACCGCGGTCGACGCGCACTGCCCCGCGTTGCGTTCGAGGCCGGTGATGACGCAGAACCCATCGATGCTCCCGACCACGCGTTCCTCGCCTCCCTCGGTCGACGTCAGATCCCCGCCGAAGACAAATTGATCGCCCACACTGCGGCCCGCCGCCCCCAGATCGAGTTCCTCGCCGACGGACAGCCGGGCCTCCACACGGATGACGCGGCTCTTCGCCGAGGAGTCGTTGTCGGGGCGAGGTGCCGCAGCGGGAGCTGTCTGCGGAGGGACCACGTCAGCCGAAGCGGGCCCGATGAGGGTGAGCCCGGCACAACAGCCGAGACCCGCGATGGCGAGGGTGGTGAAGTGTCGGCCGGCGAAGCTCATGGTCGCCTCCGTGTTCATGGGACGGCACAGGGCCGGTCCGGTGCGGCCGGGCCTTGTCCGAAGTCGACGCAGCCGGGCGGTGGCGTGTGGGGTTGGTCGAGACAGGAGGGGCACCCGGCGGTTCCCGGGGCGGGGCGGGCGAGTGCGTACGAGAAGCCCGGCGGCGGAGGCACTGGACATCCTCGTGACGCTCACCCTGGTGGTGACGTGTCTCGTGCGAGTTCGTGCTTGACGGGCGCTCCGTCTGGCGAAAACGCTAACGGCGGCCGTGGCGGCGTGCTCAGCAAGAGCGACGGCAACAGGGCCGTTGGAGTGCATTTCTCTTGCAATACCCGGGCGAGCCGGGTGCCTGGGTGTCCATGGCTCGCGGGAGACGACCAGGGCGTCGCGATCATGGCCGGACAGGGTGAAACACGCCCTCCTGCCCCGCCCCGCACCCCCGCGACGGACCAGTCACCCAGGCCCCGAACTGGTCCCGCCGGCGAAGACGGCGTCAGGCCGTCGCCCGCCGCTGTCACTGCCGGAGAAGAACCAGCTCGGGCAACGATCTCTGACTGGAGTACCAGGAGGCGGATCTCGTTGCCCCGGGCAGGGGGACGCACAATGGAGAACAGCCGATGCCGCCGGCTCGCGCGCCCGCCCACATGGGCGATGCCTCGTCGGCCGGAAAGACCGCGCGAGTTGTGGCAGCGTGACTCGGAGATGTGATGGCGAACCGCGTGTACACCATCGGGCACTCGACCCGTGCCTTCGACGAGGTGCTGTCGATGCTGCAGGAGCACGAGATCACTCACCTGGTGGATGTCCGTTCCTTTCCGGCATCGCGTAAGTACCCGCAGTGGAATCAGGACGCGATCGTCGACGCCCTCCCCCCGTCCGTCCACTACCGGTGGATCCGGGAACTGGGAGGCAGGCGGCACACCCCCAAGGGCGTCGGAAGCGTCAACACGGCGTGGCGGGTGAAAGCCTTCCGCGACTACGCCGATCACATGATGAGCAGCGAGTTCGCGGAAGGGCTGGCCGAACTGCTCGGCCTTGCCGGGCACGGGCGGCCGGTGATCATGTGCAGTGAGGCGGTGCCGTGGCGCTGCCATCGCAGACTGATCACCGACGCGCTGATCGTCGCCGGAACGGACGTCGAGCACATCGTGTCCGCCACATCGACGAAACCGGCATCCTTGAACGAGAACGCGGTCGTCCGCGACGGCCGCCTCACCTACCCCGCACCCTGAGGCGCGTGAGATGAGTACGGACATCGTCGCGGAGGTCCGCGAGGCAGTGGCGGCCATCCCGTCAGGATGCGTCGCCTCCTACGGCGACATCGCGCAGTGGATCGGCACGAGCCCTCGGCAGGTGGGGCGGGCGATGGGCCTGCTCGACGAAGGCGTGCCCTGGTGGCGCGTGGTCCACGCCGACGGCACGCCCGCGACGTGCCACCAGGGTCAGGCGCCCCGGCTGCTGGCCGAGGAGGGGACACCGATGCGGGGGACACGAGTGGACATGCGACGCGCACGGCATCGCGGGCAGACGCCTGTCCCGCCATCGCCGTGATCACCGCCCCGTACGGGGCGCCAAGACAGTAGTGCTCAACGGCATGGCGACCGTCACAAACCTGCCGCTCCGGGGCTTGAGCGGCCACACGCCCGAACTCGGACCGGCCCACAGCCTCACTCCGCCCGGACCCGCCGATCGGATCAGGGCACCGGCCGGCCCGGGAGGTGTAGGAGAGCAAGGTCGTCGTCGCTCTCATGGGTCTGCGCGGCCCGGCGGCGGTGATGACGGCCGACTGCGGCGGCACGGTGGACACCGTTCTGCGCCGTTCGGAACAGGGCGCGTCCGTGGCAGGGGCTTGTGCGGCACGGGGTCAGGCCGTGCCGCACAAGCGGTCAGTGGCCGATGCCTGCCGGCTCGTCCCGCGGCACGGCGTCGGACGTCGTGCGCAGGACCCCGGCGCCCACGGCGGTGGTCACGCACAGCAGGGTCAGCAGGAGGAAGGTGTGGTTGAGGGCGACGACGTGGGTCAGCCAGCCGATGACGGCGGGGCCGGCGAGCATGCCGACGTAGCCGAGTCCGGCGACGCGGGAGACGTTCGCGCCGGCTGCCGCCGGGTCGGCGTGCCCGGCCGCGCTGAACAGTTGCGGGACCGTACCGGACAGACCCAGACCGAACAGCGCCCAACCGGCGAACGCGGTCCACATCCACGGGCCGAGGGCCACCAGCGTGATACCGACGGCGGCCGTGATCGCGCCATGACGCAGGACCGCCGTCGAGCCGAAGCGGGCGACAAGCCGGTCGGCCAGCAGACGGCCGACGGTCATGGCTGCCGCGAACGTGCCGTACGCGAAGGCGGCGGTGCTGGTGGACGCGCCGAGGACGTCCCGCAGGTGCAGGGCGCTCCAGTCGTTGGCCGCGCCCTCGCACAGCATGACCATCAGGGCCAGGACGGCGAGCAGCCACACACGCCCCGTCATGCTGCGCCGCGCGGCGCGGGCGGGTGATGATGCTTCCTTCGCGTCGCCGGTCTTCTCGAACTCGCCGGCTCCGACGCTCCCTCCGGCCGGCGGGGCGACGGGTGCCGCGGGCATCAGCGCGCGGACCGAGACCAGGGCGATCACGATGCTCACGCCTCCGATCGCGGCCATCGTGGCGACCGGGCCCGCCCCCGCGCTCGTCGCCCCCGCCGCCACCAGCGCGGCAAGGACCCCGCCGACGGAGAACGTGGCGTGGAAGCCGGACATGACGGGCCGGCCGTACGCCTTCTCCACATGCACGGCGTGGGCGTTCATACTCACGTCCAACGCGCCGTTGCAGGCGCCGAACACCAGCAGGGCGCCCGCCAGCGACCACGGATCCCGGGCGAGACCCGGCAACACCAGCGTGGCGCCGCACAGGACGGCGGTGGCGGGGACCACCACCCTCGCGCCGAGGCGGTCGGTCAGCGGACCGGCCACCTGCATCCCGGCGAACGCGCCGAGCCCCAGCAGCACGAGCAGGCCGCCCAGCGTCGCGTGACTGATGTCCACCCGCTCCTCGGCGGCCGGGATGTGCACCACCCAGGCGCCCATCAACGTGCCGCACAGGATGAAGTAGACGTACGTCGCCATACGGGCGCCGAGAAGCGAGCGTTCCATGCCGCACACCGTAACGAACACATGACGCGTTCGGAAGGCCGCAAACTAACAGCTTGAGTGTTCGTTTGCGGGTGGTGTTCAATTCCGGCATGAGCAACGCAGACCGGCACGCCCTGATCACGAAGGTCGTCAGAGACGCCGGCGAGGCCACGGTCCAGCAGCTCGCCGAGCTGACCGGGGCGTCGGACATGACCATCCGGCGCGACCTCGACACCCTGGCCGTCCAAGGCGTCCTCGAACGCGTCCGGGGCGGAGCACGCAGCCTGCTGCTCAGAGGCGAAGAGCCTCCGTTCGCCCTGCGCGCCCACGAGGCTGTCGACGCCAAGCGCCGGATCGCCGCCAAGGTCTCCGCCCTCATCGCCGACGGCGAGAGCGTGGTCCTCGACAGCGGCACCACCTGCCTGGAGGTCGCCCGCCTCCTGCGCGAGAGGCCCGTCACCGTGATGCCCCTGTCCCTCCAGGCCATCCAGCTGTTCGGCGCCACGCCCGGCCCCGCCACCCTCATCGTGCCCGGCGGCCGGCCCCGCGCCGCCGAAGGAGCCCTCACCGGCCCCCTCACCCTCGCCTCCCTCGCCGCTCTCCGCTTCGACACCGCCGTCATCGGCTGCTGCGGCCTCACCGCCGGCGACGGCCTGACCGCCTACGACCTCGACGACGCCGCCGTCAAGAAGGCGGGCATCGCCTCCGCCCGCCGCACCCTCGTCGCCACCGACGGCAGCAAACTCGGCCGCACCGCCTTCGCCCACGTCACCCCTGCGGCCCGCCTGGACACCCTTGTCACCGACACCACCGCACCTCCCGGCGACATCACCGCACTCGAGAACGCCGGCACCACCGTCACCACCGTCTGAACCCTCCGACCGCGCCCGGACACAAGGCGAAGCAGAGACACCGTCACTCGCTGCGCGGGCTGCCCCCCGCGCGCCGTGCGGGCCGGTTCCGGCCGGTCGGCCGGGGAGGACCACTGCAGGAGGAAACGGAGGGCGGCGCGGGAATCGGTGCCGTGTCCCGTCAGGGTGGCCATGAACTGGTCGCGGCCGGTGTCGACCGACAGGTGCCGGACGTCGACGGTGAGTTTCCCGGCGATGGGGTGATCGAGGGTCTTGACGAGCTGTCGCGGGCCGGCGACGCGGTAGTCGGCCCGCTGCTCACGCAACTCCGCGGAACGCGCGCCGAGTTCGCTCACCAGGTCGTCGAGATAACCGACGTCGCGATGCTGCCCCGCCTCCAGACGCAGTACGGCGACGCACTCGCGTGCGGCCGCCGGCCAGTCGACGACAGGTTGCGGAAGTCCTCGTGGAGGAAGATCGGGCGAATGTAGTTGCGCTCGTGCGGCGGCAGGCTGCCGAAGTCCATCAGCAGCGCGGCAGCCGCACGGTTCCACGTCAGGATGCGCATACGGCGGTGCAGGACCGTCGCCGGCACGTCGTGCATGTCGTGCATGTCGTCGAGGAGCCGGCGCAGCTGAGGCGCGACCTCGAGCTGGCCACTCGGGATTGCGGAGGGTCAGACCCGCGGAATGCGATCCGGACGGAGGAAGCGACCTGACGGAGGCGCGCGAAACGCCGCCGTGGTTCTTCCCCACTTCCCCCGAACCGGCGAACATGCCGCGATATGGACATCTTGCTCGTCGCCAGCGCGTTCAACAGCCTGTCCCAGCGTGTATTCGCGGAACTGTCCGACCGAGGGCACCGGGTGGACGTCGTTCTCGCCTCGCACGGCGCCGAGGCCGTCCGGGCCGCAGTGAGCCAGTCCCGCCCAGAACTGATCATCGCTCCGATGCTGAAAACCGCGCTGCCGGACGACGTATGGCGCGAGCACACCTGTCTCATCGTGCACCCGGGACCACCCGGCGACCGGGGCCCGTCCGCCTTGGACTGGGCGATCGCCGAGGACGCACCCCGCTGGGGCGTGACGGTCCTCCAGGCCGGGGCGGCGATGGACGCGGGCGACGTGTGGGCTGCCGCGTCCTTCACGGTGCCTCCGGTCGGCAAGAGCGACCTGTACCGCAACGAGGTCTCCGACGCCGCCGTCGCCGCCGTGCTGCTGGCCGTGCAGCGGTACGCCGACGGATCGTTCAAGCCGACCCCGCAGCGCGATCCCACGATCCGCGTGGTGTGGCGGGACTTCTTCCGCCAGGAGCGGCGCAGGATCGACTGGGAGAACGACAGCACCGAGACGGTACTGCGTTCTCTGCGCGCGGCGGACTCGCAGCCGGGGGTCCTGGACGAACTCCTCGGCCGGGAGGTGTTCCTGCACGGCGGTGCGCCCGAGGACCAACTCCGCGGACGCCCCGGGGATCTGCTCGCGACGCGGGCCGGTGCGGTCTGCCGGGCCACTCGGGACGGCGCGGTGTGGATCCTGGAACTACGCCCCCGCAAGAACTCCGGCGACCCGGCGCCGTTCCGCCGCCCGGCGGCCTCCGTGCTCGCCTCCTTCCCGGCTCCACCCGGCACCACGACGGGCTCGGAGAGAGGCCGCCCCCCGCGGTCCGGCGAGCGACCTCCCCGGCTGCCGGAGGTCACCGCCCCTCTCGAACTGCCCCCGGAACGCACGACCTGGACCGACATCCGGTACCGCCGGCGCGGCGACATCGGATATCTGGCCTTTTCGTTCCCCGGCGGGGCGATGAGCACCAGCCACTGCCGGCGGCTGCTCGCCGCCTACCGGTACGCGCTCACCCAGTCCACCCCGGTGCTGGTACTGGGCGGTCCCCGCGACTTCTTCTCCAACGGCATCCACTTGAACGTCATCGAGGCGTCGGCCGACCCCGCGGGCGAGTCCTGGGCCAACCTCAACGCCATGAACGACCTGGTCGAGGCCGTGCTGCGCACCACCGACCGCCTGGTGGTCGCGGCGCTCGGCGGCAACGCCGCGGCCGGCGGCGTCATGCTGGCCCTGGCCGCCGACGAGGTCTGGTGCCGCGACGGCGTCGTCCTCAACCCGCACTACCGGCGCATGGGCCTGTACGGCTCGGAGTACTGGACGTACTCGCTGCCGCGCCGCGTGGGCACCGAGACGGCGCAGCGGCTGACGACCGACGCGGTGCCGGTGAGCGCAGCGAGCGCCGCGCGCATCGGACTGGCGGACCGTCTGGTGCCGGCCCCGGCGCGGGAATTCCCCGCCGAGGTCGGGCGCATGGCAGCCGAACTCGCCGCCGCCCCCGGCCTCGGACGTCGGATCGCCATGAAGGCCGCGGCGCGTCGGGCCGACGAGCGGCGGCGACCGCTCGCCGAGTACCGGCGGGCCGAACTCGCCCGCATGCACGGCGTCTTCTTCGATCCGCACGCCCCGTACCACGCCCTGCGGTCGGCCTTCGTCCGGAAGTTGCCGCACGGCTCCGCACGGCCTCTGTCGACGGCCGTCGGGCAGGTCACCGGGGGCGTCCGGTGACACGGACCGGTACGCGTCTGCTGGTGGCGGGCGTCGGCAACATCTTCCTCGCCGACGACGCCTTCGGCCCTGAGGTGATCCGCGCCCTGGACCGGCGACCGCTGCCCCACGCGGTGCGCGTACGGGACTTCGGCATCCGCGGTATGGATCTGGCGTACGAACTGCTCGACGGCTACGACACGGCCGTCCTGGTCGACGCGGCCGCGCGAGGCCACCGGCCGGGCACCCTGTCGCTGATCGAGCCGGACGCCCCCGGCCCCGCCACCGGCCTCGCGCCACCCGAAGCGCACGGCATGGACCCGGCGAGGGTACTGGCCCTGGCCTCTCACCTCGGCGACGAGCCGCTCCCGCGCGTCCTCGTACTCGCCTGCGAACCCGAGGTGCGGCCCCGCGGCGACGAGGACATCCTTCCGGGCCTCAGCGCACCGGTGCGCGACGCGGTCGAGCGGGCCGTGGCGGCTCTGCACACCATGGTGCCCGTGCTGCTCGCCGACCCCGCGGCCACGCCCCCGTTGAGCCGCCCGGACGAATCCGCAGGCCTGCCCCCGGCCGGGCTCCCACTTCCCGTCGGCGACGGTGCCGAGGATCGGTAGCGGACCGGCGCCCCGGTCCCTCCCCCCTACCGACCACGAGGAGCAGCGCCTATGTGCGAGTCCATGGACGAGGTCTCTCAGGCCGTTCTGGCGAAGAACGACGGCCTGGCCGCGAGCCTGCGTGCGGAACTGGCCGGGCGCGGAGTGATGGTGGTCAACCTTCTCTCCAGCCCGGGCAGCGGCAAGACGGAACTGCTGGCACGGGTGCTGGCACGGGCGGTGGAGCGGCGCGTCCCGGTGGCAGCCCTCACCGCCGACCTGGCCACCGAGAACGACGCCCTGAGGCTCGCCCGGTCGGGGGCACCGGTGAAACAGCTGCTGACCGACGGGCTGTGCCATCTGGAGGCCCGCCGGCTCCGCACCCATGTCGAGGGCTGGCTGCCGGACCCCACCGCGCTGCTGTTCGTCGAGAACGTCGGCAACCTCGTCTGCCCCGCGGCCTACGACCTCGGCGAGAGTCTGCGGATCGTGTGCATGGCGGTGACGGAGGGTGAGGACAAACCGCTGAAGTACCCCACCGCCTTCGGCTCCGCCCATCTGGTGGTGCTCACCAAGACCGATCTGGCCGGGCCCGCCGCTTTCGACGCGACCGCATTCGACGCCCATGTGCAGCGGGTCAACCCCGGGGTGGAGGTGGTGCGGTCCTGTGCCCGCGACGGCGAGGGCGTCGACACCCTCCTGGAGCGGGTGCTCGCCGCGCGCGACGGAGGGCCCGTCCACCGGCCTCCCCTGGCACCCCATCCACACGGCCACAGCCATGGGCCCGCGGGAGAGGGCGCCGAGGGCTCAGCCGGCCTCCTGGCCGGCCACCGCGTCCCGTGACCGCGCCCACCACGCGGGCGGTGCGCCGCCGTGTCACCGTGCGCGGCACGGTGCAGGGCGTCGGATTCCGCCCGTACGTGCACCGTCTGGCCACCGACCTGGTACTGGCGGGGTTCGTCAGCAACACGGCGAGCGGTGTGCTCATCGAGGTGGAGGGACCGCCTGACGGTGTCGCTCGCTTCTGCGAGCGGCTGTGCGCCGAACCGCCGCCGCTGGCCGCCGTCACCGGCGTCGGGATCGAGGACCTGCCCGCCACCGGCGCCGACGACACCTTCCGGATCCGTTCCACCGAGCGGTCCGCGGGCCGCACCCTGCTTCCGCCCGACACGGCGACCTGCGCCGACTGCCTGCGGGAGCTGACCGACCCGGCCGACCGCCGCCACCGGCACCCGTTCGTCACCTGCACCCACTGCGGGCCCCGTTTCACCATCGCCACGGGCATGCCGTACGACCGGGCGGTCACGACGATGACCGGCTTCCCGATGTGTCCGGCCTGTGCCCGGGAGTACGGCGACGTCGGCGACCGCCGTTTCCACGCCCAGCCCTTGGCCTGCCCCGACTGCGGTCCCCGGCTGTACCTGGTGGGCGGTCCCGGCGGCGCGATCCGGCCCGCGCGGGGCACGGACGCCCTGGCGTCGGCACGGGCTCTGCTGGCCGCCGGGCGGATCGTCGCCGTCAAGGGCCTGGGCGGCTACCACCTGGCGTGCGACGCCACCGACGTCCAGGCTGTCGACGCGCTGCGCACCCGAAAGGCGCGTGGCGCCAAACCGTTCGCGGTGATGTGCGCCGATCTCGACGCCGTACGGCGGATCGCCACGCTCTCCGCGGCCGAGCGGGCCGCCCTCGTCAGCCCCCGGCGTCCCATCGTCCTGCTGCGCCGGCGCGTGCGGCAGGAGGTTCTCGCGCCCGGGGTCAGCCCCGGCAGCCCGTACCTCGGTGTCATGCTGCCCTACACCCCCGTGCACACCCTGCTGTTCGGTCTGCCCGGCGATCCCCCAGGTCCGCGCGTGATGGTCATGACGAGCGGCAACCGCTCGGGGGAACCGATCGTCACGGACGACGACGAGGCACTGACCCGGCTGTCCGGGCTGGCCGACGCCTGGCTCGCCCATGACCGGCCCATCGCCTCCCCGTGCGACGACTCCCTGCTGCGCGTGCGCCGTGACGGTACCGAACAGGTGCTGCGCCGGTCCCGGGGGTACGTGCCCCGTCCGCTGCGCCTGCCGGTGACGGTGCCGCCCACGGTGGCCGTGGGCGGCGACCTGAAGAACGCGCTGTGCGTCGGCGAGCACGACCAGGCCTGGTTCGGTCCGCACATCGGTGACATGGGTGACCTGACCACGCTGGAGGCAGCCCGGCGGGCGGAGTCGCACCTGCGGCGTCTGACCGGCGTCAGCCCCGAACTCGTCGCCGCCGACCGGCACCCGGGATACCACTCGGTCCAGTGGGCCCGCCGGCGAGCCGCACGCCTGCCCCGGCGCACACCCGTGTATATCCAGCATCACCACGCGCACATCGCCTCGGCCATGGCCGAGCACGGCCTCGACGGCACCACGCCCGTGATCGGCGTCGCGTTCGACGGCACCGGGTACGGCGACGACGGCACCGTGTGGGGCGGCGAGATCCTGCTCGCCGACTACGCGGGCTACCGACGCTTCGCTCATCTGACCCCGGCCCCGCTCCCCGGCGGAGACGCCGGTGTGGCCAACCCGTGCCGTCTGGCGCTGGCCCGGCTGTGGGCCGCCGGTGTGGGATGGGACGCGGACCTGCCGTGCGTCGCCGCCTGCACGGGTGACGAACTGACGCTCCTGGAGCGGCAGTTGTCCCGGGGCGTCGCCTGCGTGCCGACCTCCGGCATGGGCCGGCTCTTCGACGCGGTGTCGTCCCTCGTGGGCCTGTGCCACCGCGCGGGATACGAGGCCCAGGCCGCTGTCGAACTGGAGGCCGCGGCCGGCTCGGCCTGGCACGCGGACTCCTCGGCGTACGCCTTCGGCATCACGGCGGGCGGATTCGACCCGGCACCGGTCCTCAGGGGGCTGGTCGCCGATCTGCGGCGGGGCACCGAGGTCCCCGTGCTCGCCGCGCGCTTCCACCGAGGTGTGGCGCGGGCCGTCGCGGAGCTGTGCCGGCGCGCGCGCCGGGCCACCGGACTGTCCACCGTCACCCTCAGCGGCGGCGTCTTCGCCAACGCGCTGCTGGAGGACGAGTGCACGGCCCTGCTGACCGACATGGGCTTCGCGGTCCTGCGCCACGGCGAAGTCCCCCCGAACGACGGCGGTCTGGCCCTGGGCCAGCTGGTGGTCGCGGCGCACGAACAACAGGAGGAGTGACCATGTGTCTGGCAGTGCCCGGCAAGGTCGTGGCCATCGACGACAGCACCGATCCGCTCACCGGGCTGGTCGACTTCGGCGGTGTGCAGAAACAGGCGTGTCTGGAGTACGTGCGCGACGTGCGAGTGGGTGAGTACGTCATCGTGCACGTCGGGTTCGCGCTCCAGCGCCTGGACGAGGAATCGGCTCTGGCCTCCCTGCGGCTCTTCGAGGAGCTGGGGCTGCTGGAGGAGGAGTTCGGCGACGCCTGGGAGCAGGCGGCGAAGGAGGCGGGAGCCCAGTGAGGTACCTCGACGAGTTCAACGACCCGGATCTGGCCCGGCGCCTGCTGGACGAGATCCGTGCCACCGCCACCCGGCCGTGGGCCCTGATGGAGGTGTGCGGAGGGCAGACCCACTCGATCATCCGGCACGGCATCGATCAACTCCTCCCTGAGCAGGTGGAGTTGATTCACGGCCCCGGCTGCCCCGTGTGTGTCACACCGCTGGAGGTCATCGACAGGGCACTGGAGATCGCCTCGCGCCCCGGCGTGATCTTCTGCTCGTTCGGGGACATGCTGCGGGTGCCGGGCAGTGACCGCGACCTGTTCCGGGTCAAGGGCGAGGGCGGCGACGTACGCGTGGTCTACTCGCCGCTCGACGCCCTGGAACTGGCGCGCCGCAACCCGGACCGGGAGGTGGTCTTCTTCGCCATCGGTTTCGAGACCACGGCCCCCGCCAACGCGATGGCCGTGCACCAGGCCCGCCGCCTCGGCCTGACCAACTTCAGCCTCCTGGTGTCGCACGTACGGGTGCCTCCCGCCATCGAGGCCATCATGACGGCCCCCGCCTGCCGGGTGCAGGGCTTCCTCGCCGCCGGGCACGTGTGCAGCGTGATGGGCACGGCCGAGTACCCGCTGCTCGCCGAGCGGTTCCGCGTCCCGGTGGTGGTGACCGGCTTCGAACCCCTGGACGTCCTCGACGGCATCCGCCTCGCCGTCCGTCAACTGGAGCGCGGCGAGCACCGGGTGGAGAACGCGTACGCGCGCGCCGTGCGCGAGGACGGCAACCCCGCCGCCCTCCGCATGATCGAGGAGGTCTTCGAGGTCACCGACCGGAACTGGCGCGGCATCGGCCCCATCCCCGCCAGCGGCTGGCGGCTGACCGACGCCTTCCGGGCGTACGACGCCGAGCACCGCTTCGACGTCGCCGGAATCCGTACCGAGGAGCCGGCCGAGTGCCGCAGCGGCGACGTGCTCCAGGGCTTGATCAAACCCACCGAGTGCGCCGCGTTCGGCACCACCTGCACTCCGCGCACGCCGCTCGGCGCCACCATGGTCTCCAGCGAGGGCGCCTGCGCGGCCTACTACCTGTACCGCCGGATGAACGCCCCGACACCGCAGGCCGAGAGGGCCGAGCGGGAGGAGATGAACCCCGTTGCCTGAACAACTCGCCGACACGGTCGACCCGGTGAACTGGACCTGTCCCGCTCCCCTGCGCGATCAGCCGGTCGTGGTGATGGGGCACGGCGGCGGAGGGGCGCTGTCGGCGGAGCTGATGGAGCAGGTCTTCGTCCCCGCCTACGGCAACGCCGTCCTCACCGGGCTCGCCGACTCCGCCGTCCTCGAACTGGGCGGCGCGCGGCTGGCCTTCTCCACCGACTCCTACGTGGTCAGGCCGCTGTTCTTCCCCGGCGGCAGCCTGGGTGACCTGGCGGTCAACGGCACCGTCAACGACCTGGCGATGAGCGGTGCCACGCCGGCTTATCTCTCCGCCGCCTTCGTCCTGGAAGAGGGCGTGGAACTGACGGTCGTCGATCGGATCGCGCGCGCCATGGGCGCGGCGGCCGAGGCCGCCCGGGTGACCATCGCCACGGGTGACACCAAGGTGGTGGAGTCCGGGCACGGCGACGGTGTGTACGTCACCACCGCCGGCGTGGGGCTCGTCCCCGACGGGGTGGACATCCGGCCCCAGCGGGCGCGGCCCGGTGACGCCGTCATCGTCAGCGGTCCGATCGGCCTCCACGGGGTGGCCATCATGAGTGTCCGCGAAGGGCTCGAGTTCGGCGTCGAGGTCGCCAGTGACACGGCGCCGCTCGCGGACCTGGTGTCGGCCGTGCTCGCCGTGACCCCGGACATCCATGTGCTGCGCGACCCCACCAGGGGCGGGCTCGCCGCGTCCCTGAACGAGATCGCCCGCGCTTCCGGAACAGGTGTGAGGCTGCGCGAGCGGGCCATCCCGGTGCCGGACGCGGTGGCGAACGCGTGCGGCTTCCTGGGGCTCGATCCCCTCTACGTCGCCAACGAGGGGCGGCTGGTCGCCTTCGTGCCCCCGGCAGCGGCGGAGGAGGTCCTCGCAGCGATGCGCGCCCACCCGCAGGGCGGTGGGGCGGCACTGATCGGCGAGTGCGTCGCCGAGCACCCCGGGATGGTGGTGGTCTCCACCGGCCTCGGCGGCACGCGGGTGGTGGATCTTCCGCTGGGCGAGCAGTTGCCGCGTATCTGCTGAGCCGGGCGCGCCGAGACTAGTGGGTCCCGCCGACGGGTCGGCGGGACCCACTCGCGCTAGGTGGGGACCGGTGACGGATCGATCCCCGTGATCTGGAGTTCCCGGCCGCTGCGCAGCTCGGTGGAGGGCTGGTCGCAGCGCGGGCACCAGAAGAACGGCGGCATGCCCACCGGGAACTCCTCGGCGCACGGGCCGCACCATGCCTGGGCGGGGACCTGCTCGACCACCAGCCTCGCGTCGGCGAGGGCGGTGCCGTCACGGGCCACCTCGAAGGCGAAATCGAGGGCGTCGGGGACCACGCCCGCCAGCTCACCGACCCGGACGGTCACCGCCGCGACGGCGTCCGTCCCGTTCGCCCGGGCGAGTGCGCCGGCCCGCTCGATGATCGCGGTCGCGATCGACAGTTCGTGCACGGCCGGCTCACGGGTACCGGTGGCCGGCGCGGAAACCGCCGGCCATCCGCCAGATCCGCGCCTCCCGCCTCAGGCCGGGGATCTCCCACACGAGCAGCGCCAGCAGGAGACCACCCGCCACGACGGCCTCGGCTTTCAGCACCCACTGTCCTGTCGTGCCGGCTCCCCTGCCCGCGGCAGCCGGCCTTCGTGCTCGTCGGACATTCATCTTCGGCGACTCCTTGCTGTTCCTCGTCCCGCTCATCCCGGCGAGATGTTCGGCATCGTGTCCGCGAGGGCGTCATGCCGCTTCCAGCGGATCCCGGTGGAGCGCCGCGCGTCGGCGGTGCCGTCCTCGTGGTGACCCGTCTGGTCCTCGTAGCGTCCCTTGTTGCCCTGGTGCATACCGGCGACATGCCGGGGCGTGTCGGGCTTCGCCTGGGGCCTGCCCACTCTGATGCTGCCCATGGGGGATCTCCTTTCTCGCCTCCGACCTGGGGAGTACGACTCATGACCGTTCGGTGAGGTCCTCGAAGAACCGTTCGACGGCCGGCCAGACCCGGCCGCCTCCGGAGAGGCCCCGCCATTCCCGGCGTACGGCCGCGACCATCCGGTAGCAGTCGTCGATCGGCACGATCCAGTGATGTTCGAGGCCGTGCACGGTGTTCACCAGCAGTGCCTCCACCTCGGGTTCCACGCCGGCGAGCGGCGGACACGTCCCGGCCAGCCGCCGCCATGCGGCCGCGTCCACCTCCCATCGCATGGCCCCGGCCGGACTCGGGCCCTCGGCCGTGACCGTGCCGTCGTCCCGGGGCACGAAGAAGACCAGGCCGACGGGGACGCCCAGAACGTCCGTGTCGACCCGGGGAAGCCGGACTCGGCGCCGGGGTACGAGCCGGTGGCGGCCGTCGCCGGCCCCGCCCTGTGCGAACAGCACCGAGCAGGGACGGCAGACGCAGCGCACCTCCTGCTGCCCGGTGTCGTACAGGTGGGCGTGTTCGTCGGGCACCGGCGCGGCGCACAGGTCGCACGACTCCGACTCGGCCGCCGCCGTACGGTCGGCCGAGGCTCGGACGAGGCGCGCCAGCGCTCCGCCCTTCATCACCGGGCGCCTCGGTGCGTCAGCGTGGCCAGCGGCACGAACGCCAAAGCCGCCTGCCGGCCGGAGGGGTCAGGCAGCGATTCCACCGCCGTGAGTTCGGGAGCGGCGGCCAGCACCGCCTCCTGGACCGCGTCGGAGACCTCCGCCGTACCGCCGCCGCAGCCGGAACCGCACCCGCCGCCCGCCTTCAGGCGCACCCGGCCCACCTGCCCCTCCACCCCGGCCCACTCGACGTCGCCGCCGAGTTCGCGCACGGCGGGCCGCAGCCGTTCGACCGCGCGGGCCGCCCGGCGCTCGGGCGGCTCGGGGTGGATGTCGTGCAGCACCAGCAGGTGCCCCAGCAGCTCGTCGTCGGCCAGGCTCTCGGCCAGCCGGCCGTCCGCCTGGTCCAGGATCCGGGCCAGCGCCTCGCCGTAGACCTCGGTCAGGAGCACGACCGCCTCGGTGGCGGAGCGCGTGGTGGGGCCGGGGGTGGACTGGAGCCCTTCCAGCAGGTCGTCGAGCCGGGCCAGCCGGGCCTCCACGTCCGGGTCCGCCAGTCGCACGATGCCCGCCTCAGCCATGGTTCGCCCCGTACGTCGGCGAGTGCAGAGTGGTCAGCGTCTTGCCCTTGCCGACGTACATGTGCACGCCGCACGGCAGGCAGGGATCGAAGCTGCGGACCGTGCGCATGATGTCGACGCCCTTGAAGTCGTCGGGCCCGTTCTCCTCGAAGATGGGCTGGCCCTGGACGGCGTCCTCGTACGGGCCGGGGGTGCCGTACATGTCGCGGGGGCTGGCGTTCCAGGGGGTGGGCGGGTACGGGTGGTAGTTGGCGATCTTCTTGTCCTTGATCACCAGGTGGTGGGAGAGGACGCCGCGTACGGCTTCGTGGAAGCCGCAGCCGATCGCCTCGTCGGGCACCTCGTAGTTCTGGAACACCTTGGTCTCGCCGGCCCGGACCAGTCCCATGGCCTCTTCCAGGAACTGCAGGGCCATGGCTGCCGCGTAGGCGATGAAGTACGGCCGGGCGCGGTCGCGTTCGATGGTGTTGCTCCACTGCGGGATGTGCCACTCCAGGGTCGTCTCCGGCAGCGACTCGCCCTTGGGCAGTGAGATGCGCACGCTGTGACCGGTGGCCTTGACGTACGGGGTGTCGACCAGGCCGTTCAGGGCGGTCGACCAGAGCCGGGCGAGCGGGCCGCCGCCGGTGTCGAGAGCGAGGTGCTGATCCGTTCGCTTGTCGTACCAGCGCGGACTCATCACCCAGCTGTACTTCTCGTCGAAGTCGCGCTTCTGCGGCACCGGGACGGTCGTCTGGTTCCATGGGTGGCGCATGTCGACGGGGTTGCCGAGCGGGTCGTGGGTGACGAAGGGCTGTTCGTTGACCCAGTCCTCGTAGTACGAGCTGCCGAGCAGGATCCGCAGGCCGAGGTTGATGTCGACGAGGTTGTTGGTGACCAGCTCACCGTCGACGATGATGCCCGGGGTGACGTACATCTGCTTGCCCCAGGTGTTCATCGTCTCGTACCGGTAGTCGACGGTCGTGGGGTCCTGGAAAGCGCCCCAGCAGCCCAGCAGGATGCGGCGGCGGCCGACCTCCTCGTAGCCGGGCAGCGCCTCGTAGAAGAAGTCGAAGACGTCGTCGTTCATGGCGACGGCCTTCTTCACGAAGTCGATGACCCGCATGAGCCGGCTGAGGTAGTCGGTGAAGGTGGTCGGCTGCGGCATCGTGCCGACGCCGCCGGGGTACAGGGTGGACGGGTGGACGTGCCGCCCCTCCATCAGGCAGAACATCTCGCGGGTGACCCGGCTGACCTTCAGGGCCTCCTTGTAGACCTCACCCTCGAAGGGGTTGAACGCCCGCATGATGTCGGCGATCGTCCGGTAGCCGTGGATGTCCCCGTGGGGCGCCTCGGTGCGTTCGGCGCGGGCCAGCACACCGGGGTTGGTGGCCTTGACCATCGCCTCGCAGAAGTCCACGAACACCAGGTTGTCCTGGAAGATCGTGTGGTCGAACATGTACTCGGCCGCTTCGCCGAGGTTGACGATGTAGTCGGCCAGCGGGGGAGGCTTGACGCCGTAGGCCATCTGCTGGGCGTAGTCGGAGCAGGTGGTGTGGTTGTCACCGCAGATACCGCAGATCCGGGATGTGATGAAGCCCGCGTCGCGCGGGTCCTTGCCCTTCATGAACACCGAGTAGCCGCGGAACAGCGACGAGGTGCTGTGGCATTCCACGACTTCCCGGTTGGCGAAGTCGATCTTCGTGTAGATGCCCAGGTTTCCGATGATCCGGGTGATCGGATCCCAGGACATGTCCACCAGCTCCGGCGGCTTGCGCTCCGTGGGCCGGGCCTCGGTTGCGGTCATCTGCGGTACTGCCCCTCGCTGTCGGTGTTCCATGGGTGGGTGTGGGTGATTCGTGCGGCGTGTGGCATCAGGGCCGCCAGCGCGGGTCGTAGCCGCTGGTGAGTTTCCGCTTGTTGTGGCGCCACTTGGGCTCGTGGTTGACCAGTTCGTTCGTCAGGCCCCGCAGTCGGCGGACCACCGCCCCGTACGGCTTGATGGCCAGCGAGGACAGCGTGCCGCCGGGAGGCTCGTCCATGAACGGCATGAACGCGTCGGGGAAGCCGGGCATCGTGCACCCGATGCAGATACCGCCGACGTTCGGGCAGCCGCCGATGCCGGCCATCCAACCGCGCTTGGGCACGTTGCAGTTGACGACAGGCCCCCAACAACCCGTTTTGACGAGGCACTTGGGTGAGTTGTAGTCCTTGGCGAAGCTGGCCTGCTCGTAGTACGAGCCGCGGTCGCAGCCCTCGTGCACCGTCTTCCCGAACAGCCACTGCGGGCGCAGCATGTGGTCCAGCGGTGGCGGGGGCGCGGAGCCGGCCGCGTGGTAGAGGACCCAGATCAGGGTCTCCATGAAGTTCTCGGGCTGGATCGGGCAGCCGGGAACGTTGACGACCGGCAGCCCGCCCTGGGAGGTGAAGTCCCAGCCCAGGTAGTCGGCGAGGCCCATGCAGCCGGTCGGGTTGCCGGCCATGGCATGGATGCCGCCGAAGGTGGCGCAGGTGCCGGCGGCCACGACTGCCCAGGCCTTGGGGGCCAGCTGGTCGATCCACCAGTTCAGTGTCTGCGGCTCACCGGTCTCCGGGTCGTTCCCGAAGGACGTCCAGTAGCCGTCGCCCTCGATGATGTTCTGGTTGGGAATCGATCCCTCGATGACGAGGATGAACGGAGTGGTCAGGTCGCCGCGCACCGCCGCCCGGTAGGGAGCGAGGAAGTCCTCCCCGCCCAGGCTCGGGGAGAGCACCTTGTTGACGAGGTTCACCTTGGGCAGGCCCGGGATCAGACCGAGCACCAGGTCCTCGATGGAGGGCTGGCCGGCGGCGGTGAGGGAGACGGTGTCGCCGTCGCAGCTCATGCCCTCGGAGATCCAGAGGATGTGGATCTCGTCGATACCTCGCCGGTCCTCCGCGCGACTGGGTTCCTTGCTGACTTCTGCGGTACTGCTGTCGGTTGTCATGTCATCGGCCTCCGCTGCTGGGGGTCTCGGAGTCGGTCGTTGCCGCCTCGGGGGTGCGGCGGGAGCCGGTGACGGCGGCTCGTCCCGGGGATCGGGCGGGCCCGAGCGGTTCGGGCTCGAGCGGTTCCAGCTCGTCGGGCCGGAAGTAGTGGAAGCGGCCGTACCAGGTGTGCAGTTCGGACGCGGGGTCGTCGTCGAGGGTGACGGCGAGGTGCACGCTGCCGTCGACGTCGTGGAAGACGCCGGCCACTTCGGCGGTCCGTCCGGCCAGGAACATGTCCTGGGCGTCGGCACCCCGTCCCCGTGGTCGAAGCCGGACTCGGCTGCCCCCGCCGAGGGCCACTCCGTCGACGAGGACCGTGTCGGTGGACGGGGAGAAGCCGTCGTCGGCGCCCTCCTGCCACCATGCGGGTCGCTCGGAAGCGGCAACAGGAGCGGCTGTGGCGGGAGCAACAGGTGTCAGGGAGCGGACGGCACCGTGCAGCCGCCGGAAGACCTCCGGGGGCATGGTCTCGACACGGTCGAGGATCTCGGCGGCCCGCAGGTCGGTGGCGCGTGCCTCGCGCTTCTCCTCGTCGGTCAGCAGCATCGTGCGCAGGGTGAGGATCTCGTCGATCTCCGCCGCGTCGTGCAGATCCCCCGGGCTCTCCGGCGCCACCTGCGGGTGGTCGGGCAGGATGATGGGCGAGGACAGCATCATGTGTCCGGTGCCGCCCCCCTGCGGGCCGCGGGAGCGGGCCGGGGCTGCCGGGGAGCCACCGCCGAGGACGGGGAAGGTGAACTCGTTCCGGCACCTGCCCGCGTGCGCGGCCAGGTCCGCAGGCGGATCGATCAGCGAGACGAACTCCACGCCTTCACCGCCGACCAGGCAGTGGGTGGCGATGAGCGCACTGCGCAGCGCCTCGTCGCGCGGGGTCCTCGGATCCGGCACGGATCCCGTGTTCGAGGTATGTACCCGGAGTCGGCAGAGGGCCGGCGAGAGCCGCTCGGCGATGACCGTGGTGCTCGCCCGTAGCTCCTCCCGGCGCCGCACCAGCCGGCCGGCGTGACCCGGAAGCGGCTCGATGTCCACCCCGCCCGCCGCTCCCACCGGAACGGTGTGTTCCCTCTGGAGGAGGTCGTCCAGGCAGACCGTGACGTCGGCTTCGCGCGGTACAGCCTCGTCGAACGTCAGATGCACCGTGCCGTCGTCGGTCCGCAACGACTCGACGGTGATGTGGCCACCGTCCCGGCCGGTTTCCTGCACCTGCTTGCACTGCACCTGCAGGTATCGGACCCTCACCCGCACGCACGCGTCGGGCCGTCGGATCCGCAGCAGGCACTCGGTCCGCTGGTACCAGGAGTCGGCGGAGCCGGACACCCCCGGAACGACGGGGCCCTCCGACTCGACCCAGTCCCTGGGGAAGAGCACCCCGAACTGCCACCGGACGCGGTTCTTGGCCGATGAGCGACGGTAGGGATAGAGGAGGTAGCCCTCGTACAGGACGGCGTCCGCGACGGCGCTCAACTGCTCGAAGTCGTAGAGGGCCCCGTCCGGCGACTCCTCCACGCCACTCCCCGTGACGGCGCACGGCATGCCGCTCCCGACCGGTCCCTGCGACATCGCGCCTCCTCGTCTCCCTGTTCACGCCATGCCTTCCACCACGTTCACATCGCTCATCCGCACTCGCCTCCTATGGCGCACACCGTTGAGCCGTTGGAGGCGCGCCCGGGGTGGTCGGGCGGACGGCGGCCCGGCGGATGCGATGTGCCTTGGCCGTGCACCTCGCCGTCGCGGGCGGTCGCGGCAGGCAGTGGCTCGGAAAGGAGTCGGAGCGGTCAGGGCGGATACGGCGAGCAGCAGCATCCGGCGGTCCGGTCGCGCAGAGCTGGCCGGACCAGATCTGGACCCCGGCGGAAATCATGGCCCTGATCGGGCTCCGCCTCCACAAGGGCTGCACCGTCTGTCGGCATACTCGCGAAAGTGCTCAGCGTGTTTCTTCGACCACTGGCGTTCGGCGAAGTCGAGGCCTGGTGACCTGAGCGGTCCAGGACCCGGGTCACCATGGTCACCTTGGCCGCGGCCGTGCCTCGGCTGGGCCAGGGGTGAGTGACCAGAACGTCGGCGGGATGCCGGCAGAGCAGGGACACCTGCGAGTACTGTTCGGTCAGAAAGCACCCGCCCGGGATGCCGGTGGCGTCGTTCGGGAGCGGGTGGGAGCCGGTCATTCCGGCGGTGTTTCCCCTTCCAGCAGTCCGGCGAGGCCGTCCGTCGGCAGCACCATGCCGACCGGGGCGTTGCTGTTGAGGTAGAGGGCGTGGTCCGGGGGGACGCGGGTGAGGAGGGTGCTGACCGGGAGGTGCGCGAAGGACAGGCGGCCGGCGGCGTGGAGATAGCGGTCGGAGGTGTAGGCGAGGACCACCGGTGTGCCGTCGGGCGCCGAGGCGCGGACCGGTTCGCCGTCCGCGGTGACCAGGACGGCGACTTCGGCGCCGGACAGGGCGGCGGTGACGGCCTCGGCAGGGGCGTAGCCGGTGGTGGCCAGCTGGATGGCACGGTCGATGTCGTCGGCGGGCTCGGGCCAGCCCAACGCCTCCGGGGACGGCCGGTACTCCGGATTGTCCTCCCACTCGACGATCGTGCCGTCGGAGTCGGAACGCCACTGGCCGACCACGGCCCAGTCGGGCGGCGGTCCCTCGCCCTGCCAGGCGGGGTCGGGCAGGTAGAGCCAGTGGTCGGGGGCGAGGCGGGCGGCCTGGACGTACTCCTCCGGGGGCGCGGGGTCCAGGGTGGTGTCGGCGGCGGCAGGCGTCTCGGCGCCGGGCTCACTCATCTCGTCCTCTTGTCTCGTGCTCTGTCGGTGCAGGCCGTTCGGCGGCCTCGCTCACGTCATCGTCATCGTCGGTTCGCGGGTCGGCCCGGCCGGTGGTCCTCTCCGCTTCCAGGCGGGCGAGCAGTGCGCGGGCGTGCTCGTCCGGGAACAGTCCCTCGCGGGCCACGGAGGTCCGCAGCTCCTCCTCGGTCAGCGGGTAGACGTCCCAGTACCGGCCCCAGTTGTCGGAGTAGACCGACGCGGCAGCGGAGTCGAACTCGTCCAGGGCGAGCTGGGCGCCGGTCATCACCTCGTGGAAGCTGTGGTGGCCCACCCCGACCAGGATGCTCGCCAGTCCGGCCCGGATGAGGCCGAGGTCGACGGGGACGCCGGCGAACCGGGTCAGGCGGGCCACGTGCGTGATGATCCGGTAGGCGCTGCCCGAGGTGCCGGTCAGTACCAGGCCGCCGGAGTCCTCGGAACGGGCCTGGAAGTCGGCGGACATCGGCAGCGTGTGCTCCATGCCGGCGGGCGACCAGAGCAGCACTCCGTCCCGGACAGCGCGACGCCACTCGGCCTCGCTGAGCGGAGGGTGGACCTCGTCGGGACGCAGCGGCGAGCGCAGCATCGCCTCCAGATCCTCCATCTCCTGCGCCTCGTCCTCGGGGTCCAGCTCCGCCGCCCGGAGTTCGGCCACCTGCCGCTCGTACTCCTTGAAACGCTCACTCTTGTGGCGGTCGCGGCGCTCCAGGCCGATCACCGGGTGCTGGGGCTCGACGCCGCCCATGAGGTAGGGGACGAGGTCCTTGGCGACGCCGTTGAACAGGAACGTCACCCGCTCGCGCAGGTTTCCGGACTCCACGACCCGTGCGAGGGACTCGTAGTTCTGCCCGACGGCGCCGGCGGACAGCGCGTTCCTGCTGCCGAACAGCCGGTAGTCGAGCCGGTTGTGCAGGGTGATGTTCCAGAAGGCCCGGACGACCTTGCCGAACTCGGCGTTGACCTGCTCGTTCTCGCCCAGGTGCGCGGCAAGTCGCTGTTCGAAGAGGAGGGCTTCCTGTGCGTAGCGGATGCGGGCGAGGACCCAGGCGGGTGCGGGTCGGTCACCCGGTGGTGCCGTCGTTCCGCGCTTCGTCTCCGCGTCGGCGTCCGTCTCCGAGGAGTGCTCGTCCGTGTCCTCGTCCAGGGTCAGGGCCGGGAAGGATTCGAGGAGCGGGGCGGCGGTCCTCGCGAGGGGCGCCTGGATCGGGCGGGGTGCGTCGCCGGGAGTCGTGGCCTGGGCCGGGCGGGCCTTGTTCCAGGCATCGGCGCCCGGTTCGGCACCGTCCGGCGTCGTCCGCAGGGTGAGGAACGGCTCCCCCGGGGCGCCGGGCGTGGACAGGTCCGCCGGGAAGTCGGTCCACCACACGGTGCGGCCGAGGCGTTGGGCGATCCGCTCGGCAAGGTCGCCGGGGTCACCGTCGTGGGCCGAGTATGCCAGGACGACCGGGACGTCCAGTTCCTTGCCCGTCAACAACGTGTCGTGCGCGAGGAGTTCGAGGAACTCACCGACCGGAACCCGGTGCGTCTCCCCGTCGGAGGTCAGCTCCAGGAGGTCGGGAGCGTTGCCGTCCGGGGTGACCCGTACGAGGTAGGGGGCGGGGCCCTTCCGGTCAGCCCACGGTGTGTCCATCACGCCGGTAGGCGTGCCGAACCGGGCCAGGTCGACCATCGGCGTCTGCTCGGCGGTGTAGTCGCGCCCGTCGCCGCTCCCGTCACCGGCCGTCGTGCTCACGCCGGTGGTGGCGTACACCCCGGACTCGTCCAGGTCGTAGGCGGCCACCACGTCCGGGTCGGTGGCGTCCCGGCCTGCCGCGAAGGCACGGGTGAGCAGGTCGAGCAGGGTGTCGCGGTAGCCGTTCGGCCGGGTGCCGGGCGGCAAATGGAGCACCTTGGGCACCCAGGCGCCGAGGTTCGTGCGGGGGGCGTTCAGGGTCTCCTCGGCCTTGACCCGCGCCCAGAACATCCGGGACCGTTCGGCCTCGCCCACCTTGTCCGGGCCGGACAGGTCCAGGGCGGTGACTGCCTCGTCCTCCAGGTCGCCGTCCCGCATCCACTGGGCGGCGGCCTCGATCGCCGGCACCTCCACGAAGCCGACCAGTTCGTCACCCGGCCAGGTGGCCCAGTGGTCCGCCGCCGCGGCCAGCACGCGGCGCACGGCCGCCCGGTCCACCCCGGACGCCGTCTCCGGGTGCGCCGCGACCACCCGGTTGAGCAGGTCCAGCATGAACGGGCCCGCGGCGTCGAAGTCCGTATCGCTGCGCCACATGTGGTCCACGGCGGCCACGCCGCGCAGCAGCTCCGCGAAGTCGGCCGCGTCGTCCACGTCGTGGCCGAAGGTCAGCCGCAGCGCCCGTACCAGACGCAACGTCCCGGCGCGCATCTCGTCGGTGACCTCGCCGTCGCCGGCGCTCAGGCCGGCGACCGCCGCCAGCCGGTCGAGGTCGGCGCCCGAGGGATCGGGGCGGAACAGGGCCCACGCCCGGTGACGTCCCTGCGCGTCGGCGAACAGGGTCCGCGTGTAGCGTCCGTCACGGCTGCGAGTGCCCTGTGAGCCGTAGGACAGCCGGACACTGCGGCCCGTGGAGTTGGCGAGCTGCTGGCCCAGAGAGAGGCTGCTCAGCGGGTCCGGGACGAACGGGCCGGCGTAGGCGTCGCTCGACGTGTTCGGTGGCACGGGGACGGTGCGGTCTCCGGGGGCGCCGCTCCAGCAGACCACGAAGTCGATCCAGTGGTCCTTCGGCAGGCTCGACAGGCTCTTGCGTCGCCTGAGCCACGGCCCGGCCTCCCGCTCGTCGACCGGCCTGACGGTGCCGTCCCTCATCGCCAGGTGGAGGCGGCCGGGCGAGCCGTGCACGTCCAGGCGGTAGGCGGCGGTCTCCGCGCCCGGACGCGGCAGTTCGTGCTCGGCGGAGATCCGCCCTGTGGCCGGGTAGTAGTGGACGTACGTCGTCATCCGGTCCAGGTGGCGGTCGTCGTCCTCGAAGTCGGTCGCCCACTCCCCGGCGTGGTGCGAGGCGCGGCCGATCTGTTTGCCCGTCAGCGCGCTGACAATGGGGCGGGTGGCCACCTGGTGGTACCAGTCCGGCACCTCGTCGTCGGGGTCGGGTGCCAGACCGGGCTCGCTCGCGGTCCAGTCGCCCTCGGGGGCCCCGGTGCGCCGGACCGTGTCCACGGTGCTCACCCCGTGGTCCGAGCTGAGCGTCACCTCGCCGCTGTGCGCCCACACCGTCAGGCCGGTGCGGTCCGCGAGCTTGCGCGGCAGGTCGAGGTACTGGTCCCCGGCGAAGGGTACGGCCAGCACGATCGGCGTGTCCTTCGGCAGCCGCTCGTGTGCCGCGTCTGCCGCGACCAGCTCCACGAACTCGTCGACGTCCAGTTCCCGCTTCGAGCCGTCCGGAAGCAGTGCCTCCACCCTGTCGTGCCGCCCGCCGGCCGCGACGACGTACGGGGTGACTCCCCGGGGCCAAGGGGGCCGCCGCGTCTCCGCGATGTCGTACGGGCCGCGGCCCTTGTCCTCCAGTACGTCGCTGCGGGTGGTGTCCAGCCCGGCGGCCGGGTCGGTGTCCGGAGCCCAGTTGAGGCCGGGCACACGGCGGCCCCCGACGGTGAAGTGGCGGGCGCGGCCCGGGTCGGTCACGCCCAACTCGGTCAGGTGGAAGGCGGCCAGGGCGGGCAGGCTCACCGCGCGACCGGCCGCGGCGGCCCTGTTCACCAGCCCGAACAGGGCGTCGCGGGTGTCCCGGTCCACGGGTGTGCCCGGGGCGAGGTGCAGGACGCGGGCGGCGAGGGCGTCGACGTCCAGCGGGCTGTGGCGCAGGGTGCGGTCACGGCGGCGCAGGGCGTCGAGGGTCTGCGTCGCGGCCGCGTCCGGCGCCTGGACGACGCGGATGGTCGCCTGCCGCCCCAGGTCGGCCCGGCTGACGCCGGCGAGGGCGCCCGTGCCCGTCCGGTCGTCGGGCACCCGCTTCATGGCCAGCGCCTTGACGCGGAAGTCCTGGGCGGTCAGTCGCGGGGCGTCGGCGGGGAGGTCCTGCTGCAACTGCTGAAGTGCCTGCGTCAGCTGTCGCACGAAGTGGTTGCGGGCGGCCGTCGCGCGCTTCAGACCCCTGTTGCCCTGGCCGTCGGCGCCGTAGCCGGTGACCTCGACGCGCGGCGGGGCCCAGCCCTGTCGGCGGTTGTGCAGCCCGGCGGCGGCCACCTGGTGCGCCAGCCGCCCGATGGTCTCCCGGCCTGCCGGGGACGGGACCGTCGCCTCCCGCACGTAGGCCACGAGGCTGCGGGGAGGGAGCGCGGACGGCACCGGGGCGGCCGGGCTCGTGTACACCGGCTGGGCAGGGGTGGTGGGCGCGGGCGCGGTGGGAGGTGCGGGCAGGAGGGTGGGAGAGGGCGCGAGGGCGGGCGCCGAGGACATCTCCACACCCTCCATGGGCTCCCCCGCCGACGAAGAGCGGGCCTTGGCTGCGACGCCCGGCGCGGCGAACTCCGTCCGCCTGTCGGGCATGTCCCGCACGGTCGGGACCGGGGCGGTGAGGACCGTTGCCGGCAAGTCGCCGGGCGGGTCGAAGTCGAAGGCGGTGACGTCGAAGCCGGCGAGAACGACGTGGCCGAGGTCCGTGCCGTCCAGGACGGAGAGGTCGAAGTCGGTGAGGCCGGTGGTGTCCGGGGCGGGACCGTCCGTCACCGACACAGCGGTGCGGGGGGTGCCGGTGGCCGTCTCCGGCCGGGCTGCGGGCGCCGGCTGACGCGTGCCGGGCGTCGGCACCGTACGGGCGCCGGTCGTCCCGACGTCCGACGCGGTTTCCCCGGCCGTGCCCTCCGTGGCCATGGTGGGCGTGGTCCAGCGCGGGTGCAGGCCCAGTTCCGAGCGGAGGGTGTCGGCGAGTTCGGCGGCGGACTGGGCGTTCGTCGACCCGGTCAGCATGTGGTCCGCGACCCGGCGCACCGCGTCCCGGAAGTCCTCGCCCGCGTACCGGGAGTCGGCGCGCACCTCGTGCGGCTCGGCCGGCAGGACCAGGACGACGGCGGCGGCCCAGGCACGGGAGGCGTCGGCCTCGTCCGTTCCCTCGGGCGCCGTGGCCGTGAAGTCGGCGTACGCCCGCGCCCACAGCCGCCGTGAGGCGTTGGCGGCCGCCGTGTCCGACGCGGCCGTCCAGGCGTCGGGGCCGGTCATCCTGATCCGGGCCAGGTCGAGCGGCGGCAGCGTGGCCGCGGGCAGCCGGTCGTCGCCGCGCAGCGTCATCTCGGTGCGCTGGCCGACGGAGGGCGTGATGCCCGCCGCCTCCAGGTCGCGCAGGCCGACGGTCTCGCCCTCGGCGGGCGGCGACTGCGCGGGCGGCAGGTCGGCCTCCGTCAGCTGGTCGGCGATCCAGCGGCGGGCGTCGGCGTCCCTCGGGACGGACGGCGCCATGGCACTCTCCCCGGTCTCCCGCTCGGTCTCCCGGGCCGCGCCCAACGCCTCCGGGGTGATGCCCAGGGTCCGCAGTCGTGCCTCGGCGTTCTCCAGCCGGAGGCGCGCCACGTCGACGGCTCGGGCGGCCGCCACCGCCGTCTCGTCACCGCCGACCCGCTCCGTCGTTGCGGCCTCGGTGATGGCCCCGCCCACTGCGGACAGCGCCCGCGCGTGGGCGTCCCAAGCGTCGGCGAGGGCACCGGCGGCCTCGGGAACGGGCTCTGCCTGCGCGTCCGTACGGAGCGTCACCGCGGAGTTGGCGGCAGGCGCGACGGGGCTCGTGGCGTCGGCCGCCGGGTCGCCCTTGGGGCGGCCGGTCCGGTCCCAAGTGCCGGTCGGGGCCGGCTGCCCGTCGGGCCCCGGCAGCATCGCGACGGTGTACGTGCCGGTCGCCGGGTCGTGGTGGAGGGTGGGGGCGCCGCGGGTGGTCCACCAGTTGCGGGCCGAGTTGCGGGCACCCTCGTCGGGGAGGCTGCCCTCCGACGGCCGGGTCCCGGCGGGGCTGCCGTGCGGGACCACGGCGATCACCTCGGTGTTGCCGGCCTTGTCGAGCAGTTCCGCGTCGTGGAAGACCAGTTCGCCGAACTGCCGGGCGGGCACTGCGGCCGGGGTCGGACCCGGCAGCACGAGCCCGTCGGCGTCGCCGTCGGCGACGTAGACGAAGGGGGTGGGGCGTCCCGGTTGCGTCGCCCAGGGCGCGGGTTCGCTGCCGACCGGGACCAGTGAGCCGTCGGGCCCGCGCCCGAGCAGGGTGATCACGCTCGGGTCGAAGGTGCCACGGGGCCGGTCCGTGCCGTCCAGGGTCCGGCCCCATGCGGTGCCATCGGCGTTCTTGAGGAGCCGTTCCGGTGCCAGTACGCCCTGTTGCTCCAGGTGGTGGGCGGCCAGTTCGTGGATCCGGCGCGGGTCGCGGCCCACGGCGGCCGCCTGCCGGGCCACGGTCACCGCTTCGCCGAACCGGGCCGGGTCGGGGGCGGGCAGGTGCAGCACAGCGGCTGCGAACGCGCCCCGGTCCACCCGGCTCGTCACCGTGGCCACCTTGAACGACGCCCACACCAGCCGCGACCACTCGGTCTCGCCGACCGGTACCGTGGCGTCGAGTCCGAGGATCTGCCGGGCCACGTGTCCGCGCTGCGGGGACGCGGCGAGACCGGCCAGCAGGTGGGCCAGGTGCGGCAGCGCGAGCCAGTCGCTCAGCGGGCCCCGCTGCCCGGCGTCGAGGCGGCCGGCGGCCTCGGTGAGCAGGCGGCGGTGGTCGTCCGGGGTGACCGGCGGTACCGGCCCGGGGGTGAGTCCGGCCGAGCGGTGCCGGGCGAGGATCTGCTCGTACAGGTCCAGGGTGAACCGGCGCGCGCCGTCGCGGTTCAGGGCCGGGTCGGCCTCGTGCATCAGGTCGAGCGCGCCCATGCCGCGCAGCAGCTCCGGATACTCCGCGCTCTCGTCTACCGTGGGGCCGAAGATCTCGCGCAGCGCCCGCACCAGCCGCAGGGTCCGCTCCCGTACGGTGTCCGGGGCGGGGCCCCGACCCGTGTGCAGTCCGACCTCGCGGGCCCGCCCGTCGAGCACTTCGCCGGCCGGCTCGGGCCGGAACATGACCCACCGGTGAGCGCGGCCGCGCGCGTCGGTCACGAGGTTGATGTAGGTCTCGGGGTCGTTGTACCGGGCCGGGCCGACCGAGTTCGACAGGACGGTCGCGAACACCGTGCGGCCCGTCTCGTTCGCCATGTGCTGGCCGGTCGCCACGACCGCGAGCGGGTCGGGCACGAACGGCAGCGGTCCGCTGACGTCACCGCCGAGGACGCCGCCGATGCCGGGGCGTGCCGCCGCGTAGCAGATGAGCGGCACCACGGGGTGTCCGGGGGCGAGCGAGGTGAGGCTGCGGCGGCGGGCGAGCGTGCGCGCGAACCGCGGCCCGTCGTCCTCCCGAGGTCCTTGCGGGGTGTGCCACATGACGGTGCCCGGCGCGCCGTGGTTGTTGGGGAAGTACGGTGCCGGCAGGCCGAGTTCGACCCAGGGCAGGGTGGCGGGGGTGCTGCCGTGGTCGTAGCCGCTGCGCAGATAGGTGTAGGAGGTGACCGATCCGAGGCGGCTGTGTTCCAGCGTCCGTGACCAGCCGCCGTCCGCCTCCTGGGCGAGATCCATCGAGATGTAGCCGGTGGACCGGTGTCCGTCGTGGGCGACGGAGAGGGCGGTGACGCGGTCGTCCGCCGTCCCGCCGGACGGTGCGCCCGGGGACGCCGGTGTGTCGGCGAGCCACTGGCCCCGGGTCGCCCGCCCCTCCTCGTCGAGGAGCAGGAGCATCGAGCGGCCCGGGGCGCTCGGGAGGTGTCCGATGCCCGCCCGGCCGGTGGCGGCCCACACCTCGCGGCCGAGCCGGTCGGCCAGTGCGCGTGGCAGGTCCGAGGGGGCGGCGCCGGGCCGTTCCACGTGGAGCAGGACCGCGCCCGGCCGGTTGGCCAGGTCCTGGTCGAGGGCGAGCAGTTCGCGCAGGACCTCGGGGGGCACGGAGCGCGTGAACCCGCCGAGCCCGCGCACCACGACCGCGTCGTCCCGGCCGGCGGCCAGCACGATGTACGGGTCCGGGTCGCCCGGCACGGGACGCCACGGCGCGTCCTCGGCGCCGCCGTCGGCGGTTGTGCCGTCGGGGGTGCGTCGGACCCGGCCGGTGCTGCCCGCGTCGAAGTCGCCCGGCAGGGCTCGCCCGGTCCAGTTCCGGCCGCGTGGGCGGCCTTGGGCGTCGGTGAGCCCGAAGTCCGGGTGGAACACACCGCGGTGGGCCAGGTAGTGGGCGGACAGCGCGTACAGGGAGGTGATCCCCGCCGACGTGGGGACCGTCATGAGTCGTACCAGGGCGCCGCGGGCGGCGGCGTTCACCTGCTCGGCGGGGCCGAGCAGCAGCACCCGGCGGACCATCGCGTCGAGGTCCAGGAATCCGCCGCGCAGGCGGGCGTCGGCCACCCGCAGCCGGTCCAGCCGCTCCAGCACCTCGGCGGCCCGCTCCCGGTCGACGTTGTCGAGGGCGCCGAGGCCGTACAGCGCGTCGAGGAGCGCTTCGCGGTGCCGCTCGGCTTCGTCGGACGTCACGTCCTGGAGCGTGACGACGCCCGGGGAGGTGGCGGGGGCCGTCGTCGTGGGGTCGCCGAGAGGGTTGGTGCGGTGCCGCACCTGGGGTTGGGGCTGGGGGTGGTTGAGGCCGGTGGTGGCCGGCCGGGTGTGGATGGGGCGGGCCCCTGCCGCACGGTGGGGAAGGTCGATGGTGTCACGGGTGCCGGCCCCGCTCTCCAGCTCGTCGCGGAGGGCCTGGGCGTGCTCGTCGGGGAAGCGGCCGTCCCGCGCGACGTGGGTGCGCAGTTCCTGCTCGCCGAACGGGTGGATGTTCCAGTACCGGCCCCAGTTGTCCGTGTAGTCCAGAGCGCTGTCGTGGTCCGCGATGTCGTCGAGGGCGAGCTGGGCGCCGCGCATCACCTCGTGGAAGGTGTGGTGGTCCACCGTCAGGGAGACGGCCAGCATGCCGGCGCGGATCAGGCCGAGGTCGAGGTCGACGCCCCACTGGTCCCGCATGCGGGCGGCGTGCAGCATGAAGCGGTACGTGGATCCGGCCGTGCCGGTCGCCACCAGGCCGCCCGACGCCTCCGAGCGCTGCTGGAAGTCCGCACTCATCGCGATGTCGTACAGGGATGTCGCCGGCAGCCAGGTCAGTCCGTGCTCGTTGACCGCGATGCGCTGCTCGGCCTCGCTGAGCGGCGGGCGCGCGTCCTCCGGACGCGTCCGGATCGTCACCGACCGCTCCAGCTCCTCGACCGCCTCCTTCTTCTGCGCGGGGGTCAGGTCGGGCGAGGCAAGGATCTCCTTGGCGCGTCGCTCGAACTCGGCGTGGGTCTCGCGCTGCCGGCGGCTCGGCCGCTCCTCGGCGATCTCGGGGTGCTGCTCCTCCCTGCCGCCGAGCATGTCGGGTACGAAGTCGCTGGAGATGCCCTCGTAGAGCAACGCCACCAGCTCGCGCAGGTTGCCGCTGCGCAGCACCTGTTGCAGCGCGGGGCGGGAGGTGCCGACGACGCCGGCCTTGTACTTGCTGGTGTCGCCGAACACGCCGAGGCCGCGGGGGTGCCGCTCGCGCGCCGTCTTCCACGCCGCGTTTGCCATCTTGCGGTACTCGGCGACGACGGCCTCGTGCTCGGCCAGGTACTCACCCAGTCGCTTGTCGAAGGCGAGGGACTCCTCGGCGTAGCGGATACGCGCCATGACCCACGGCGGCGCGGCGCTGTTGCGGTGCTCCGGGCCCGGTTGGGGCGAGCGGCTGCGCGCGCGGGACGCGGAGCGGCTGGGGACGTCCGCCTCGGAAGCGGGCGTCGGGGGCCGGGTGTCCCGGAACCTGGCGACGCCCGTCGGCACGTCTGCCGTCGGACGCGGGAGCGCGGGGCCGGTGAACGCGACGGGCGGCGCCGGCGGTGCCTGGCGGCGGTCGTCGATGTCGACGGTCACCGTGCGCCCCGTGTCGGGGTCCGTGGCGCCGCGCACTCGCTTGGCGTCCAGGGTGAGGCCGAAGTCCCGTACGGCGAGAGGTGTTCCGGTGATGCCCTGCTGGGAGTCGGCCAGGATCCGGGCCAGCTTGGCACCGAGCGCCGTGCGGACGGCCTCGGCGCGCTTTCGGGCGCTGGCCTGCGAGCGGTTGCCGTGGCCGGTGACGGTGACGGTCGGCAGCGGCAGGCCGTTGGCCCGGTTCCACAGGCCCACGCGGGCCAGCGTCCGGGCCAGCGCGTCGATCGTGCGCCCGGCGCCGTCAGGAAGGCTGTGCTGCTCGCGCGCGAAGCGTATCGTCCGCTGGTGGGGACGCTGGGCGTGGCCGTGGAGCACCACCGTCGTCAGCGGGTTGGCGAGCGCGGGCGAACTGTCCGACAGCAGCGCGGCGTTGACTTCGTGTGCCGACTCCCCCGGCCGCTTGCTGTACGCGCGGAAGAACCACAGGTCCTCGGGGCGGGGCACCGCCGCGGCGGCCCTGACCGCTTCCCTGGCACGGATGCGCGCCCGGTCCGCCTCGCGCAGGGCCAGGGCGTGTTCGGGGCGGTCGTCGTCGAAGTAGAACGGAAGCTGCTCGGCGTCGTGCAGCTCGGCCAGGGCCCTGGCGGCCCGCGCGAGGTCGTCAAGACGGGCCGTCCCCGTGCCGTCCACGCCGGCGCGCCGTGCGTCGGCGAGCCGCCGTTCGGCCGCCCGGGCGAGGCGGGTCAGGCCGTCGCCGCCGTGCCGGTCGAGGTTGTCCTCGACGATTGCGTCGATCTCCTCGTCCGGGATGCCTCCGCGGGAGTGGGTCTCGTTCTCCAGGGTGATCTGGTGGGTGCCGTCCTCGCTGGCCAGGACGACCTGCGCGAAGTGGTAGGGCGCGTGCGGGCCGATCCGGTCACCGGGCTTGGCGTGGTTGTGGGTGAAGAGCTGTGCGCCGCTGTCGTTGGTGGTGCTGACCGACTGGATCAGGTAGCCCTCGCCGACGCCCGCCCAGGCGTGCTCGTTGACGCCGATGCGCCGTGCGGCCGCGGACAGCGGGGCGCGCCGGGGGTTGTCCGCCGGTTCGTGGCTCAGGGCGCTGCCGTAGCGTTCGCCGGGAGTGGGGGCGCCGACGACACCGCCGGTGAACCGCCGGTCGCGGCCGGTCTGGCGGGCGGCCCAGCGTGGGGTGACGTCACCGGCGGGCCGGGTGCCCTCGGCGACCTCCGTCAGCGCCTGGGCCAGGTGGTGGGTGCCGGTGACCTCGCGGCCGTGCTGCCCGTTCACGGGAGCGGTGGCGACGGTGTCGCCGGTCGGGCCGCGGAAGGCGACGTGGGACAAGGGCGCGGATCCGGTGCCGGCCACCATCTGGGCGAAGTCCCGTGTGAAGGCGTGCTCCGACGAGCCGGACGCGGTCAGGAACTCGGGCTCCACCCGGAGGAGGGGTTCACCGTAGGAGCCGTCCTCCCCGGGGAGCAGGATGCCCGTCGACTCGTCGGCCCTCAGCCGTACGCCCGCTCCCGCCGCGGCCAGCCGGGCCGACGAGGCATCGATCGCCGCGCGGGTGGCGTACACCTGGCGTCCGCGGCCCGTCGTGCCCTCGCCGTCGGCGAGCAGCGCCAGGGTGCGGTCCTCGGAGATGTGGAGCGCCGGCCGGTCGGCCATGAGGACGGTGCCGTGGTCCTGGCTCGGCAGGAGCAGCGCGTCGGCCTCGGCGCCGGTGCCGTCCCCGGCGTCCACCTCCGCGACGTGGCGCGGGAGGGGCCGGGTGAACAGGACGCCGGTGCCGCGCTTGTCGATGACACCGTAGTCGCGGGTGATCAGCGGCCGGGTGCGGCGCTCGTCGATCCGCCGTTCGAGGGCGAGTTGGTCGGCGAGGCGGTCGAACTCCGCGTCGCCGTCGCTGCTGGAGAGTTCGCCGTCGTCGCTGTCGGTGCCGGAGTCGCTCTCGCTGTCGCTGCTCAGGTCGCGGGCGCCGGGCAGGCCGTCCTGCTCCGAGGGGTCGACCGGTACCCAGCTCGCGCCGGTGTCGCCGTCGCGCAGGTCGAGGGCGAGGCGGGACCCGGCCGTGGGGTGCGTGGCCACGGCGACCGGTGCCTCGGGGCGCCAGACGCGGCGGCCGGTGGTGCCGGCGACGAGGACGGCGAGCGGTGCGGCGATGTGCGGGGGCAGTGCCAGCACGATGTCCGCGCCGCGGGGCCGCCGGCTGTCGTAGGAGATGAGCATCGCGAGCTCGTCGAGGCGGGTCACGCGGAAGGTGCGGCCCGGCGTGAGGGAGACCTCGACGGCGCCGTCGGCCGGCCGGGCGACGACCACGTAGGGGTTCTGCCATGGCGCGGGCCGTTCGACGACCCGGCCGGTGCCGCGCAGGACGTAGGAGTCCGGTCCTGGGGCGGGCTGCCCCGACCGGCCGAAGTCGCGTCCTGCGGCGTTCCCCGCGGGGTCGCGCAGCAGTGTGCCCTCGTCCAGGGCGCCGCGTCCGGTCTCGATCTGCCGCTCGACGAAGTAGCGTGCGAGGTCGTCGGTGGTCTCCAGGTCGTCCGAGGAGGCGTCGAGCGCCAGGGAGCCGAGGAGCTGGTGGTCGGCGGGGCCCGGCCGGGCGTCGCCGGGCAGGTGCAGGACCTGCCGGGTGACGCGGTTCAGGGCGCGGAACAGCGACTGGGGTTCCTGGTCCTCGCCCGCCTCGGTCGACACCAGTGCGAACAGTGCCTCGGAGGTCTCCCTGAGCCGGTCTCCTGGGACGGCGTCCCACCCGGGGCCGAAGACGGTGTTCAGCCAGCCGGTGTCGGCCCAGCGCGGCTGCTCGTTCTCTTCGTCGGAGTCCGGCTCGTCGTCCGAGTCGTCGGACGGCTCGGACGCCTCCTGCACCGTCGTCATGGGGCGGCCGGGAGGCAGGGGCGGCGGGACCGCGCCGTCCGGGCCGGTCTGCGGGGTGGGTTCGGGGAACGACACGGGGTCGACCCAGGCGGGTTCCCGCCGTTCGGCCGGTGCGGCAGCCCGGGCGTCGGCCCAACTCGTCCCCTCCGGTGAGGTGTACGGCTCGACGGCCCCCGTGACCGCGGCCCACAGCTGGAGGTGACGGGGGCGCAGACCGCTCTGAGCGAGGCCGTCGGGGGCCTGCTCCCGGAAGGCGCCGAGGAGGCTGCCCGGCGCGTCGAGGCGGCGCGGGTTGGCCGCGTCGGGGGTCTCGTCGCGGAGGAAGAGCTGATGCCCCAGCTCGTGCGCGAACTCCTCCGGGTCGGCGTCCGCCCACCACGCCAGCTGGTTCATCGGCTGATCGCGGCCGATCAGGTCGACGGTGAGGTGCGGGTCGTCGTCCGGGCCGACCAACTCGACCGTGACGTGCAGCCGGTCGCCACCGGGCAGGCGGTGGCCGGGCCGGTTGTAGAACCGCTCGACGCCCTCGGCCACCCGCGCCGTGACGGCGTCGGTCGCCTCGCCGTGCGGGCGCAGAGCGAGGCGCACGGTGAGGTCGGTGACGGTGTCGCCGCCGTGGGTGAAGCGCCGTACGTCGAAGGCGGAGCGCACGACGGTCCGCGGCCGGTCGTCGCGGCGGAGCACGGGCGGCGGCACTTCCTGCCTGAGCGGGACGCGCAGGGCCGTGGAACCGTGGGCCGGCACCACGTACAGGGCCTCCGGGTCGGCCGCGACCCGGTGCGGCACGGGGTCGGGCTCGAGTTCGGCCAGCCGCGGCGCGAGGAACTCCATGTTGGCGACGCGGCCGATCCAGCCGCTGTCGCCGCGCAGCAACGTGCCCGTCGCCTCGTGCACGAAGTCGTGGCCGAACCGCCTCCAGCCGCCGGGCGGAATCTCCGTCCCGTCGGGCAGCCTGATGTGCCCGGTGTCAGCCACCTCGTAACGGAAGGGCTCCGCGCGCGAGTCGGCGGTCCGGGTGTAGGCGTACCAGCGGCCGGGAGGGCGTTCCGTGCCGGTGGCCGGGGACTTGCCCTTCGGGCCCGCGGGCCTGTGCGCGGCGGGCGCCTCGCCGACGGGTACGACGGAGACGGGGCCGCGGGAGATGTCGCTGCGGCGGGGGCTCGTGAGGGTGACCGGGCGGCCGATGGGCCACTGCTCGGCCACCGGGTCCAGGCCGTCGTCGCGGGAGCCGCCGCGCAGGCCGCCGTCCGTCCGGAGGCTGCCCCGAGGGCCGCGGGTGGCGACGTGGCGCGGTCCGCCGCGTTGATCGTCGACCGTGACGTCCACGGTGTCGGCGCCCGGGTCACCGCCGGTCGACGCCCTGCCGACGCGTGCCGAGACCGGGTCGACCGTGAACCGGTCGGCGGTGAGGTGCGGTCCGGGTGTGCCGGCCTGGAGTGCCGCGAGCGCGTCGGCCAGTTCGCGGCGGAAGGTGCCCGCGACCGCCTCGGCCCGTACCTTGGCGAGGTCCCGGCCGACCAGGCGGGCGGTGCGCCGGCTGCTGACCGTGACGCCCGGCAGCGGCAGGCCGTTGGCGGCGTTCCACAGCCCCGTCCTCGCCACCACCTTGGCCAGGTGCCGGATGGCGTTGCGGGAGCCCTCGGGGGTCTGCTGAGCACCCTTGTCGAAGGTGACGGAGACCGGCAGGGCCTGCTGGCCGCGGAGCACGACGACGGTGAGCGGGTTGGCCTCGGCCGAGGGGCCTTCGGTGAGCAGCTGGGCGTTGGTGTCGTGGGCCGACTCACCGGGCCGTTTCGCGTACATCCGCATGTACCACTGGTGCTTGCCGGGGATGACGGGTTCCAGGTTGCCGATGCGGTTCGCGGCGGCGCGGACGGCGGCCTCCAGCTTCCGCTCGGCCTCCGTGTGTTCCGGTGAGCCCGCGGGCGCGGTCCGCGTCTCCGTCTGGGCCACCTTGGCCCGGATCAGGGCGAAGGTCAGGTCCAGGTAGCCGCGCAGCTCCGTGAGGTGCTCGTCGGTGCCGTCGTCCTCCCGAGCCTCGATCTCCTGGCGGAGCCGCGCGGCGGCCGCCCGCAGGTCGTCCAGGTCGTGGTTGCGCAGGTTGGCGTGGACCGCCCGGCGGTGGCGGTGGGCGCGCTGGGAGACGCGCGCGTGGTTCTCCAGGGAGATCTGGTGGGTGCCGTCCTCGCTGGCCAGGACGACGGTGACGAAGTGGTAGCCGAAGTGCGCGCCTCCGGCGCCGGTCCGCGGCTTGGCGTAGTTGATCTCCAGGCTGGCCTGGCCGTGCTCGCCGGCGGCCGCGACGGACTGGACGAGGTAGCCCTCGCCGACGTCGGCCCAGGCGTGCTCGTTGACGCCGATCCGGCGGGAGGCGTCCGAGAGGGCGTCGCGGCGCGGGTCGTCCGGCCGGTCGAGGCTGAGGGCGCTGCCGTAGGCGCGGCCGGGCAGCGGGCCGCCGTGGCCGCCGGTGGGCCGGTCGTCCAGGCGCACCGCCCCGGCGGCCCAGTCCGGGTCCGCCGACTCCGGCCGTTCTTGGCCGTCCGCCACGTGACGGAGGGCGTCGGCGAGGTGGTGGGTGCCGGTGACCTCGACGCCGTCGGAGGCGTTGACGGGTGCCGTGACGGCCGGGCCGCCGTCGGGGGCGCGGAAGACCATGTGCGAGGTGCGGGAGGTGTCGGCCAGCATGTCGGCGAAGTCCCGGCAGACCTCCTCCGTGGACTGTCCCGAGCGGGTCAGGAAGTCGGGTGTCACGCGGTACAGGAGCCGACTGCCCCCGTCGGGGGTGGGCAGGACGACGCCGACGCCTTCGTCGGTGCGCAGCCGTACGGCGAGGCCCGCGCGGGCCAGCTTGGCCGAGGATGCCTCGACGGCCTCCCGCGTGGCGAAGACCTGCTGGCCGTAGGCGCCGTCCTCGACCGCGAGGGTACGGTCGGCGGAGATCCGCAGGACGGGACGCTCCGTCACGGGCGTGAGGGTGTGGTCCTGCTCGTTCATGAGGAGCTCGGGGGCGTCCTCCGTACCTGTCATCGACCGCGGGGTCTGCCAGGTGCCCCGGAGGCCGCCGGGCTTGCGGAACAGCACGCCGTCGCCCGTGCCGTCCACGATGCCGTAGTCACGGGTCGTCAGCGGCTCGGGGCGGCGTGCGCGGAGCGGGTCGTCGTGTCCGGGGTCCCGCTCGTTCGGCTCGCCCGTCGCGGAGTCCTGCGCGTACAGGTCGAGGAGGTCGTCGAAGTCGCCTTCGCTGCCGGTTCCCCGGTCCGGCACGGCCGTGCTCCACACCGTTCCGGTTCCCTCCTCGACGGGGCCGAGGATGAGGTGATCGGCGCCGGTCCGCCAGTCCGTGGACGGGCGCGGGGCGTGCTCGGAATACCAGACTGTGGCGCCGGTCAGGTCGGCGACGTGGTGTGCGAGGGTCTCGATGTCGTCGTGGGGGAAGGCCAGGACGATGTCGTCAGTTCCGCGCCTGCCCGGGTCCCGGGTGACGAGCCGGGCGAACTCGCCCGCGTCGTCCAGCGTGACCGTGCCGTCGGGCGTGGTCAGCCGGACCGAGCCTGCGGCCTCCTGGGCGAGGACGACGTACGGCTTCGACCACGGTGCCGGCCAGGTGCTCAGCCTGCCGTCCGCGCCCTCCACCGCGTACGTGTCCAGGGGAGGTACCTGATCACCGGTGCCGGTCCAGTTGCGCACGACGCCGTCGCCCCGCGTGAGGCGGGTCGCCCGTCCCAGGGCCCGGTCGTGGCGCCGCAGGTACGAGGCAAGGGGGGCCTCGCCTGCCAGGGCGGACGGCGGGGCGTCGAGCGCCAGCGAGCCGAGGAGGACGAGGTGCCCGTCACCGGCCGGCGTGTCGGGGCGGAGTCCGAGGACGCGCCTGGCCAGGCCGTGCAGTTCGCCGAGCGCGCCGGTGGCCTCGCCCGTTGCGTCGGTGTGCTCCCGGGCGAGCTGCCGCAGTGCGACGGCCGTGCCGATGAGCATCTCGGGCGATTGGCCGCTGCGGGCGGCGGGGGTGAAGAGGAGGTCGAGATACTCCTCAGGCGTGAGGTCCGGGCCGCCGTGCTCGCTGTCGCCGTCGGAGACCTCGCCGTCGGTGTCCTCGGTGAAGCGGAACTGCGCCGGCCGCTCGGCGTCGGGGTCGTCGGTGAAGCGGAACCGGGCCGGCGCCTCGGCCTCCGTGAGTGAGGGCCGCGGCCGGCCGCCTCCGCCCGGGCCCTCCGCGCCGGACAGTGTGTCGAAGCCGAACGCCTCCTCGGGGTCGGACTCCTGGTCCCGGTGCGGGTAGGCGTCCTGTGTGTGCAGGCCGACGTGGACCTCACGGGCGTCGCCGTAGGAGACGGCGTAGGCGATCGGCGCGGAGGCGTCCGGAGTCGTGCCGGTGCCGTCTGCGGGGGTCGAGGGCGGTGCTGCGGGGGCAGTGGGGGCCGCGGCCTGCTGGGGGCTCAGGTTGCCGTCGAGGGCTGCGCGCAGCAGGTGTTCCAGGGAACCGGCGGTCAGCGACCGGTCCCAGCCGCGCCGGGCCGCGTACTCGCCGGCGATCTGCTGGAGGCCGCTCCAGGTGAGAGGGCCGGGATCGGCGCCGCCGAGCGCCTTGAACCGCAGCTCCTCCAGGGCACCGAAGCCCTCGATCAGTTCGTGGAACTCCGCCTCGCGCGCCGGGGCGGAGTCGATGTCCGGGCCGTGGGTCCGGCGCAGGGCCCGTACCCAGTGCAGGGCGCGGGTGGTGCGCCGTGGCAGCCCCTCGGGGAGCCGGCCGAGGTCGGCGAGGGCGGCGAGCGCGTCGGCGCCGGGCTCGGGGCGGAACTCGTCGAAGTGCCCCTGGGGGCGGTCCGGGTCGTCGAACTTGATCAGGCGCGGCGGCAGGCCGTTCTCCGCGTCGGCGGTGCCTACCTGGACGTCCGAGGCGAAGACGGTGCGGCCGGTCTCGTTGGCGATGTGCTGGGCGGCGGGCGGCTGGGCGAGCAGGTCCTGGCGGGGGCGGGTGGCGGACAGTTCGCACCACAGCATCCACACCGGCTGCTCGCTCGGCAGCGCCCGCAGGCTCGGCCGCCGGGCCAGCATGCGGCCCAGTTGCGCGGGCGGCAGGGCCTGGTTGGCGCCGGTGCTGCGGCGGGGCACGGTGGTGCGTCCGCTGTCGCCGTGCCCGACGGCGACGTAGGAGTCGGCCAGCGAGCGGGGCAGGGGCCGCGCGTCGCTCTCCTTGGAACCGTGGACGCCGGGCAGCGACTCCAGGAAGTCGGAGTAGTGCCGTACGGCGGACAGCAGGCGCATGGACTGCTCGCGGATGGCCATGTCGTGGGCGTCGAGGAAAGCCCGCCCGGTCAGCCCCTGTCCGTCGCCGGTGGCCAGCGGGTACGTGTGGATGTCGCTGTCGGGGAAGACGGTGCCGTCGGAGGCGGTGAGCGTGGCGCCGGGGTCCTGCGGGACCCTCCCGGGGTCGGCCGGGAACCAGCCGCCCGCCGGGACGCTGCCGGAGGCCGGCGGGGCGAGGACCGGGACGCGCCGGCCGTCGGGGGCCTGCTCCAGCCGCAGATCGCCGTTGGTGAACCAGGCGCGGGTGCCGGTGCGGTCGGCGATCTCGCGGGCCAGCGTCTCGTTGCGGCCGTCCTCCTCCCCCGCGATCAGGACCACGGGGGCGTCCTGGGGCCGTTCGGGGTCGTGCCGCAGGAGTTCGGCGAACTCGGTGTCCGAGACCGGAGTGCCGTTGACCAGCACCCGTCCCTCCTCGTCGCGTTCGAGTACGGCCGCGTAGGCGGTGGGCCCCCAGGGCGCGGGGTGCACGCCCTGGGCGTCCGCGGTCCGGCCCAGGTCCAGGCGGAGACCGGGGCGTCCGGTGAGGTTCCGGCCGTACGCCGTGCCGTCGGGGCCGGTGAGCGCGGAACCCTGCGGGTAGCCCTGCCGGGTGAGTCCGTAGGCGGCGACGGCGTCCAGGGTGGCGGCGCGGCCCCGCCGGTGGGCGCTGCTGACGAGGGTGAAGGCGTCGAAGTGCCGGGCCGCGTCCACCGGCGCGTCGGGCGGCAGGTGCAGCAGCGTGCGGGTGATGCCGTCCAGGTCCAGGGGCCGCCGGCCGAAGTGCGGGTGTGTGGCGCGCGCCGCCTCGATGACGCGCAGGGAGGTGAAGAGCCCGTCGCGGATGTTCTGCGGCAGGGGCTGGGAGCCGAAGGTGGTGTCGACGACGGCCCGCAGCTCCCGCAGGCGGCGCTGTACGGCGTCGTCGGCGGGCGGCGGCGCGGCGGAGTCCCGGCGGGCGTCCGTCGGCACCGGGACGGGCGGGGCAGCGGGTGGGTGGGGCTGCGGCACGTGGGTTCCGGCGGTGCCGTCCCACAGGGCGCGGACGGCTTCGTGGGCGGGCCCGTCCTCGGCAGGTGTGCCCTCGGCCACGGCGAACAGGGCGCGGGCGCGGGCCAGCGCCTCGTTCTCGGTGTCGGTGGCCTCGACGGGGTTGATGTCCGTGGGGCGCGTGTCGGTCGCGTCGCCGTAGAGCCGGCGCAGCAGCGGGTAGAGGGCGGGCTGGCGGGTGCGGACCCACTCGGGGCCCGCGTTGACGCGGGGGAGGCCGGTGTAGGGGTCGTTGCCCCCGTTGGCGCGCAGGTAGACGTTGGTGAGCTGGGCGAAGAACTCGCGCTCGTCGCGGCTGCTGTAGTTGGGTGCGCTGCGGCGGCCGTCGGCGTCGCGGGAGTGCAGCGGGCCGTCGGGCCAGGCGCCCGCCTCGCCGTGCCGGGTGGTGGTGCGGAAGGCGTTGGTGACGCGCTGCCGGTCGGTGGCGTCCAGCCCGTGGAGATGGACGGTGTGGGCGAACTCGTGGACGGTGGTCGAGTAGCCGTCGGGGTAGGCGGACATGCCGGAGCCGACGGTGGTGCGCTCGCCGAGCAGGTTCTCCTCGGTGACGGCGGCGGTGCGCGTGCCGACCCCGCGGACGCCGTCCCAGGGGCGGCCGTCGCCGGTGACGGCGCCGTTCAGGAAGCGGAAGGCGTCCAGGGAGGTCAGGGCCTCGGTTCTGGGGACGACCACGACGCGGGTGCCGCCCTTGAGCAGCCGGGCCGTGACCTCGGGGTCGCGCAGCATCCGGGCGATCCGGGTACGTGCGGCGGCGCGGGCGGAGACGGGCTGTCCGACCCCGGTGGGCACCTGCGTCATGAGGTCGGCCGCGACCGAGGCGAACTCCTCCGGGCCGGTGGCGGTGCGCAGGGCATCCACGAGCGCGGGGTCGGCCGCCAGACGCTCGCGGTCGGCGGGCGTCAGAAGGGCCAGGGCGGCGTTGCGGTCGGTGGCGGACAGGCCGGGCAGCCGGGCGGCGAGCGTACGCACCGGGTCCGCGGTCACCTCGGGTGCGGTGCGCAATGCGTGGGCGAGGCCGGTCAGTTCGGCTCGCAGGCCGGGCAGGTCGCCGTCGGCGACGCCGAGCTCGCGCCAGGTCCGCTCATGGCGGGCGAGGGTGTCGGCGTCCAGGGCGGCGGTGTCGAGTACTTCGCTAAGCCGGACGGCGAGGGACGCGGGGGCGCCGGCGGGGCGGGCGGCGCGGTAGGCGTCCTCGGGCAGGGTGGCCGGTGTGAGGGAGGGCGTGCCGTCGGCCGAGGTGGCGCGCAGGGCCCACAGCAGGTCGAGGAGGTCGCGTCCGCGGGAGTCCTGACCGGTGGCGGTGGCCAGTGTGAGGGCGGCGTCGGCGACGGAGTCCGCGGGCGCGGGCAGGGTGAAGCCGTCCGTGCGGACGGTGCCGGTGTACGGGCGTCCGGTCGCGGTGATCCTGATGGTGACGCCGTCGACCGACAGGGCGAGGGTGCGGCCGTCGTCCGTGACGGCCGACGGCCGCACCCTCGCCCCCGGAAACTCCTGCTCCAGGGCCCGCCGGACCGAGGCGGCGGTGGGCAGGGTGTCCCCGGGGAGCCCGAACTCCACGGCGTCCAGCGGGCGGGGGGTGCCGAACTGCACCCGGCCGCGGGCCGCTCCGGCCAGCACCACGGGGTGCCCGAGGGAGTGCAGTACGGCGCCGGCCCGTCGCCCGACGGCCAGTTGACGGGTGGGGTCACCCTGGCCGCCCCGGTCGCCCGCGAGCTGGCTCAGCTCGTACGCGTCGTCGCCGTCGAGCCCAGGTGGATCGGCGTCGGTGTCGGTCCCGGTGACGGTGTCGGTCGCGGTCCCGGTGTCGGTCGCGGTCGCGGTGGTGTCGGCTGCGGTGGTGTCGGCTGCGGTGGTGTCGGCTGCGGTCTCGGTGGCCGGCCGGCCGTCAGTGGTGGTCTCGGTGAGCGACGGGAGCGGCGACGGAGGCGGCGTGGAGGACAGTGACGCCGGCGTGGACGGCGGCAGCGGAACGGTGGCCGTGGTCGCGGTCGCCGTGGTGTCCGGACCGGTGCCGTCGGTCGGTGACGTCCGGGTGGTCGGGGCCGGCGTGCGCTCGATCAGGGGGACGAAGTCGCCGCCCCGACGGCGGAGCCGCAGGTGCGGGCCGCTGTGCCCGCCGGGGCCGAGGTAGGTGTGGGCGGTGCCGTTCTCCTCGACGAGGGTGACGGTGGTGCCGGTCGCGGCGGCGGCCCAGCGGGCGACCGCCAGGTCGGCCCCGGTGGTGGTCCAGGGGGCCTCGGCGAGGTGACGGCGCAGGTGTCCTTCCTTCGCCTCCGCGCTCGGTTCGGGGGCGCCCCGGCGCCGCGCCAGGGGCGGCGGCGAGAAGAGCGCGGTCCGCTCGGCCGAGGTGCCCGGCAGGCCGTTCAGCCTCATGAGCCGGGCAGGCGACGCGTCGGCGCGCGACCGCAGCCGGCCGGCCTCCCGGCTGTCCAGGTTCGGTCGGGCGGCGGCATGTCGCAGCGCGGTGGACAGGGCGCCGAAGAAGCCGTTGCCGCGGCCGGTGGGCGTTCCCTGCGTGTAGGTGGCACCGTCGGGCGCGGCGAGGACGCCGTCGCGGGCGAGGCGGTAGCGCGGGACGTCGCCGTCGGCGGGCGGGAGCCAGGGGGCGGTGGTGTGGCTGCGGTGCGCGGCCGGCTGGGACGGCTTGCCGCTCGCGGCCGAGGTCTCGCCGGACGTGCCGGAGCCCTCGGGTGTCGGTGCCGGCAGCGCGGTGGTGGACGGGGCGGGGGCGTGTGCGGACAGGGCGGCGTGGAAGTGGCCGTCGGCGGCGAAGAGCACCGGGTCGGCTGCGGGGTCGACGGTGGCCGACCCGTCGCGGGCGGCGCCGTCCCGGTCGTCACGGTACGGGAGGAAGCGCTGTTCGCGGCCCTCGCCGGTGACCACGGTCAGCGAGGTGCCGAGGAGCCGTGCGGCCAGCGCGGGCAGCAGGTCGGCGCCGCCGTGGTCCCCGGCGCGGCGCGCGGGCGGCGCCGGGGTGTCCGTCGGGCCGCGCGGCGTCGGCGGGAAGCGGCTCGGTGGCGAACGGGCGGGCGAGGGCGAGGGAGGCCAGCGCCGCCCGCTGCGCCGGCGTCGGCCAGAACGTCTCCGGCAGGCGGCCGAGGGCGTCGAACTCGGCCTGCTGCTCCCGGGACAGCGTGATGCCCGCGCCGTCCAGCTCCTCCGGTGTGAAGGTGTCGGCGGTGTCCGGGGCGAGGGAGTCGAGCAGGTCCCTGTTGTCCGGCCGGCCCAGCTCCCGGGCGAGGCGGTCGCGGGCGGTGTGGACGGCGTCGGCGGTGACCTCGGGGTCGCCCGGTGCGGCGGTGAACCGGTCGGCGAGGTCGGCTCCGAGCAGCCGGGCCAGCCGGCCGCGCTCCCCGGCCGCGGCGATCAGCGCGTGGAAGAACGACGCGCCGTCATGCGGTACTGCGTGGACCGTCCGCACGACGGCGCCGTCCGGAGAGGTGAGGGTGCGGACGCCGGTGCCGTCGGGCTCGGTGACGGTGTACGGGGCCGGGGCGTCGGAACGCCACTCGGGCTCCGTGTACTCCTGCGGCACATCCCGCACCGGCACGGCGGCCGAACCCTGGTGGTGGGCGGTGAGCCGGGACGCGGCGAGGTGCAGCCGGTGGTGGTCGGCGGCGGCGGCGTCCACCCGTCCCTCCCACAGGTGCGCGTCGTCACGGGCGGCCTGCCAGGCGAGGACGGCCGGGGACTCGGCGAGGTCCCGCGGCAGCACGGTCGTCAGCGCCGATGTCAGGCCGGGGTCGCCGTCGCCGAGCGCGGCGCGCTCTTCGGGGGCGAGCGAGAGCCACGCTTCGCGGGTCCGGGCACGGGCGTCGTAGTACCCCTTCTCGGCCACGGCGAGGTCGGCGGCGGCCTTGGCCATGTCGTCCCAGGCGGCGGCGGCCTCTTCGGGGAAGGAGGAGTCGTCCAGGAGGCCGTAGTCGCGGGCCTGTTCCTCGCGCAGCCAGACCAGTGCGGTGGTCTCGGCCTCGGCGGCGCGCGGGCCGCGCTTCGCCTTGCCGAGGGTGCGCAGGGGCCGGCTGTCGGTGATCCGGTGGTCCGCCTCGGAGACCGCCAGCCAGCTCACCGGCAGCGCGAAGAGCATGCTGCGGTCGATGCCGTACTTGACGTGGGTGCCGAGGGTGACGTCCTCGGCGCCCTTGTGTGCGATGCCGTCACCGGCGCCGCCGACCGGGCCGGTGACGCCGGGGTTGGTCAGGCCGGCGCCGCCGGTGGCGACGAGCGGCGCGGTGCCGAGGGCGCCCTCGGAGTTGTCGGTGATCCCGGCTTCCGTCGCTTGGGAGGTCTTGTGCCGCTGCATGCCCTCCATGCGGGGCGCGCTCTCGACGGCGAGCAGGCGGGCGCCGCGCCGGTGCATCTTGGCGTAGAGACGGGACTCGACGGTGTGGGACTGGCCGAACAGACGCGCGGAGGACTGGGTGGGCAGCACGGAGCCGTCCGCGCAGAGTGCCTCCCGGAACCCGGCGGTGAGGCCGCCCTGGGAGGTGGCTTCCTGCTGCGCTTGCGCGGGCGCCGTGCCGAGGGCGGTGAGCGGGGTGTGGCGGGCGATGCGCACGTGCGCGGTCAGCGGGTCGCCGGTGTGCCGCCTGCCGAGGTCGCCGTCGCCCAGGCCGTCCGCGCGGGCGGTGGCGAGGGTGAGCGCGTTCCCGACGTTGGCCGCGCCGCGGATGTCGACGGCGAGCATCCCGGAGCCGGTGCGGTCGTCGAACGGCAGGATGTCGTCGCCGTCCGCGCGCCAGGCGGCGACGGCTTGTCGACGCGCCTGTTCGGCCGTCAGCATGCGTACCGCGCGCTCGGGTTCGCTGACGTCCTGCTCGGTGAGCGTGCCGTCGTCGCCGGTGCCGGACGGCGTGAGCAGTCCGGCCGAGACGAGTTCGTGGAGCGTGCCGACGTGTGCGACGGCACGCGGCGCCAGCGGGTCACCGGCGGCGTCGGTCATGGTGACGGTCAGGATGTAGCCGGTGACGACCTCCGCGTGCGCCTGCGTGGTGGCGATGTCGGGCATCGCGGTGCTGCCGAGGGTGTCGGTGCGGGTGCCGGCCCGCTGTCCGGTCGCCGTTCCCTGGAGGGACGGGTTGGCGGCGAGGATGTCGCTTCCCGGCGTGCGCTGGCCGACGCTGAGGGTGAGGTCGCCGCCGCGGTCCTGGGTGACGCCGGCCGCGGAGTCGCGGGCGATGGTCCGGTAGTCGTCCACCTCGTACCCGGTGCGCAGCCGCTTCACGGTGGTGCCGGCCGGCGTCAGCTTGAACCGGACCTGTGCCGGGCTGCCGCCGACCGGCAGGTGGTGAGGGCTCGACCAGGTGCGGTGGCGGACCGGCAGGGTCATCCCGTCGGTGGTCAGCTCGTGCAGGTGGGCGAGGAGGAAGTCGGGCGAGAGCCGTTGGAGGACCTGTTCGCGGTCGTGCGAGGGCACCCCGGCCTTCTCCAGGCGCGGCAGGAGCTGCTGGGCCGCGCTGCTCGCGTCGAGCCGGCCGCTGGGGTGGGTCGGGAAGCGCCGGCCGCGCAGGAAGCCCGGCACCCGGTAGCCGCTGCCGAGGTTGCGCGGGGTGCCGGTGCCGAGGCCGTCCGGAGCCAGGCCGGTCTCGATGGCGTCCTGCATCGGCAGGTGGAACATGACGGCGTCCCGGACGCGGTGGAACGCGGCGGCGGCCCGGCGCGGGGACAGGGCCTGCCCGGCGCGGCCGGACAGCCGCCCGGCGGCGGACCCGATCCGCTGTCCGGCCCGGGTGCCGATGGTGCCCATCGCGGCCGTCCAGCGGTCCCGGACGGCGACGGTCTCGGCGGCGTCGGCGACCACCAGGTACATGCGCCCGGCGTACGTCATGGTCGTGCTGCGTCCACGGGTGACGGACTGCGCGAGGGCGCGGCCCCTGCCCCACGCGTACTGGAGGGCGCTGCCGTAGGCGCCGGACACCGGCTGGGTGCCGGAGGCCTGCTGCAGCGGCGAGTCGCTGCCCTGGAGACCGAGCGTGGTGCGCGAGGTGGTGCTCGAACTGCCGGTGACCTTGTGGTCGGTGGCGACCGTGTTCTCCAAGGAGGCGGGCTTGGGGTCGCTCATGACCCGTACGTTCTCCAGCTCGCCTCGAACGGCGGCCTTCAGGTAGTGCGTACGGAACGGGCCGGCGCCGTGGAGTCCGGTGACGCGGGTGCCGAACGGGCCGAGGTACTGGCCGAGTTGCCCGGCCACGCTGAGGTCGGCCACCGCGCGGCGCAGCGCGGTGCGGACCGGGGTGCCGGGGGCGCTGGTGTGCCAGGAGTCGCCGGAGGCACGGTCCGCCGTCTCCTGCACGAGCTGCTGGCGTTGCGGGCCGCCCTGGGTGCTGAGCACCACGTGCGGGGAGCCGAGCAGCCGTTCGACGAGCGACTGACTCTTCGCGTCGGTCGTGGACACCGGGCCGGTGCCGTCCAGCAGTTGCTCGGCAACGAGGGCGGACAACCGCCTCGAGGCGGGGGCCGTGGGGGTGGAGGTCGTGGGGGTGGAGGTCGTCGCCGTCGATGTCGCTGGGGCGGCGGACGGGTCCGTGAACGTCGCGGCGGGCAGGTCCGTCGGTGCGTAGCGGTCGGAGCCGTGAGCGGCGGGGACGGCCAGTTCGACCCGTCCCACGGTCTCGGTGCCGCGGCGGAACAGCGGGCGTTCCGCGACCGTGCTGACGAAGACGCCCGCGCCGAGCAGTCCGGCCGTCAGCAGGCGGGGCCAGCCGCGCGGACGACGGTGCCCCTCGAAGTCGGCCCTGAGCTCCACCCGGTAGCTGTAGAGGTCGATGCCGCTCTGGGCCGTCAGGTGGTCGTGGGCGACGGTGACCGTGTTGCGGGTGGCCTCCTGACGGGTGTGGGCGTAGCGTCCGCCGACCGTGAGGTTGCCGATCTGGCGCGGCAGTCCGGTGTCGCCCACCTTGTCGTGATCACGGGGCGAGACGCCCACCTCGACACCGGCGGAGTAGGTGCTGGACTGCTGCTGGCCCTGGCCCGAGACCTCGTTGCCGATCACCGCGTTGCGCAGCGTCCGCTCGTTCAGGGTGGTCTCGAACCGGCGGTCGGTCAGCCGGGCCCGCAGGGTCAGCGTGTGGTGCCCGCGCCTGACCTTGCCGTCCTCGACGAGCGTGACCGGGACGCCGGTGGTGGTCAGGTCGTCCAGCGCCTGGGCGAGGGTGGGCCGGTTCAGGGCCTCGCTCACCTGCCGTTCGTTGAACCACGCCGTCCGCAGCCGCTCGTCGCCGTACCAGAGCCGCGCCAGCCGCGGGTGGTTCCGCATCGCGGGCGGGAGGAACAGCGAAGGGTAGGAGGCGTGCAGGGTGTCCAGGACCGTGTCCGCGAACGTCTGCAGGGGGTCGCGCGGGGGCTTCGGGGTGCCGCTCTGCGCCGGCGCCGTCTGCGGGCCGATGACGGGAGCGGTCCCGGTGCCGGTGGCCCCGGGCACGTTCCCGGTCTGGTTCTCGGGCCGGAAGCCCTCCGCGCGGACCTGGCCTCCGAGATGGACCGGGTCCTCCTTCTTGAGGTACCACGGCACCGGGGGTTCGACGTCCGGGTTCGGGCCCGTACGCCCCGGCGTGCGGCTGTCCCATCCGGCAAGCCTGCGGGCGTCCTGGGTGGACATCCAGTCCAGGCTGACCACCCGCACCGGCCGCGCCGCGGACCTCGGTTCGCCGGCGCCCCGGACCATCAGGGTGCGCTCGACCCGGTACAGCGCCATCGGCTGGTTGCGGAGCCGGCCGGTCACCTTGCGGGCCGCGTCGGTGCCCAGGTAGTGGCCGCGCCCGGCGGCGAGGTCCGTACGGACCACCGGCCCGCCCTGCACCCGCACGTCGGTGACCGGCCCGGCGAACTGGTGGTTCGGCCCGGAGGTGATCTGAAGCCCGAACCGGGTCTCCCGAACGTGCCCGCGCTGGTTGGAGTACGTGGTCTGGGTGAGGTCGCGCACCTCGACCTTGGTCGACTCGGTGACCAGGTCGGCGCGGTGGGGCACCGAGCGCTCCACGACCAGGTGTCCCAGCGGACGTTGACCGCGTCCCCGGGTGAGTCCGGGGCCGCTGACCGGCCCGGTCAGCCGTCCGAACAGGCCGAGCAGCCGCCCGGGACGGGTGTACGACACGAGGGTGCGGTGGGCCGAACTGCCGGGCCGCGCGCCGGAGAGGGCCAGCGCCACGTCCTCCGCCGGGTCCGTCAGGTACAGGCCCGTGGAGTCGAGCAGCCGCGGGTGCTCCCCCTCCGGGAAGGTCAGGGTGCGGGGTGCCCGGCGCGGCCCCTCGTAGGGCACGGTCAGGTCGTCCGGCAGCCGCCAGCTCAGCCCGTCACGCATGCCGAACTCGGCGGTGTGCACCAGCTGTCGCGTCCAGCGGGGGCCCGGCGCGATACCGGTCGTGTCCCTCGTACCGGGCGTCCCGCCGGTGATGGCCGGGGCGGCGGCGCGGGGCGCCTCGGTGACGCGGTGGACCCGTACCCGGTAGTGGACGTCGTCCAGGTGCAGGTGGGAGCCCTCGTGGGCGCGGTGCTCGGCCTGCTGGTACGCCGTGGTGCCCTGGTTGTAGTCGGTGCGGCGGGCCCAGCCCAGCGAGGCGCCGATCTTCAGCAGCCAGTCCAGCGGCGGGCCCATGCTCAGGGCACCCGCGATCCGGCGTCCGAAGCCCACCGTGCGCCCACCGCCCGTGCCGCTCTGCCCGCGCCGCGCCGTGTCCGCCTTGACCGTGCCGCCGCCCGTGTCGGAGAGGCGCACCCAGCGGTGGTACGGAACGGCCTCCACCGTCATCTCCAGGCCGACCCCGGACTTCTCCCGGCCCACGAGGCGGGCGCCGCGCGGGGCGGTGAACGCGGAGGGCTGGTCGGTCAGCAGCCGCAGCAGCTCCTCCTCGTCGAACCTCGCCCGCAGCCGGTCCGGCAGCCCGTCGAGGATCTGTCGCGCCGCGAGTTCGGGCGCGCGCAGGGTGAGGACGCCGGTCCCGGCGAACAGCCCGGTGGGCTCGGCGCCCGGCGGTGTCCCGTCCGCGTCGGTGTCGCCCGGGTCGGCTCCCGGCCTGATCAGCGCGGCGGGCAGCCTGCTTCCGTCCTCGAAGGTGACCGTGCGAGGCGCCGGGCCCGGCCGACGGGCGTCCGGGCCGGTCAGCAGCCGGGGCGGACGATACCGGTCGAGCTGTGTCTCCAGCGGCGTCCGGTCGCCCTCATCGGCCGTTTCGGGGGCGGTGTCCGTGATCCCGGCCATCTCGCGCAGCCAGTCCCCGTACGGGTCCGACCCGTCCGGGGCGGGCTGCGGGGCCGACGCGGATACCGGTTCCGGAGCGGACTCCGGGGTCGTGGCACGGGACGGGTCCGTGTCGGGGACCAGGGCGTCGAAGTGGTCGGTCCCGTTGTACGCCACGTGCAGGGGGTCGCCCGTGCCGCCCGCGTGCAGTGCGATCGTGGTCAGCGCGCCTGGTGTCCGCGGGTCGGGCTGCACGATCCGCAGGTCGAGGTCGAGCGTGTGCGCCAGCGCCTCCGGGATGAGGTCGGCGAAGGGGGACGGCCACAGGTCCACCCGCGCGGCGGTGGCGGCCAGCAGTCCCCGCCCGCCGAGCCGCCGCGCGTCGGCGGGGGTGGGCGCCACCTCGGCGAGCCCCGGGTAGTCGCTGTCGGCGACGATCTCCCGCCACCGGCCCGTGTCGCCGTCGGTGACGACCTCCCGCGCGATCCGGTCCCACTCCTCGGCGATCCGGCGCTGCGCGCCCGCGTCACTCTCCCCGGCCAGAGCACGAAGCCGCAGGTCGTTGACGACGGAGTGGACGGGGTCCGGCACGAGGGCGTCGGCGATGTCGCCGAGTTCGGTGTGGGTGACACGGTCCCGCACCCGCGCGCGCAGCCCGCCGGCGTTCCCCGCGGCCCAGGCGGGCGGGACCTCCCTGGAACGCGCGCTGTCGAGGACCGACCGGAAGAAGCAGTTGCCGTCGGGCGGGGCGGCGATCCGGCGGAAGGTGAGTCCGCCTGCCCGGAGGAGGCTCCCCCGCTCGGGGGCGGGGGTCACCGGGCCGAACGCGGTCAGGTCCGCGGCAAGACTCTCCGGCCGGCTCGGCGCGGGCGACAGGTCGGGCCTGCGGCGGGCGAGTTCGGCGGTGTCCTCGGGGCCGAGGCCCAGCTCGGACAGGGGCAGCGGGTCGTCCGACAGCCCCCAGGCGACCTGGGCCGACTGGGCGTAGTCGAGTCCGCGCACGTCGTCCTGGGAGACGAGCGCGGTCGGCGGCAACGTGGGCGGCGGCGGAGGGACCAGGTCGTCGAGTGTGGTGCCGGGCCCCTGGTCGGCCCGGGCGGCGGCCGCCGCCCGCAGGAAGGCCGTGTACTGCTCAGGCGTGGGTCCGGTGGACGGGTCGACGGCGGTGCGCCCGTCCACCGCACCGCCTCCGGCGCCGTGCCAGTCGGTGACCATACGGCGGAGCAGGTCGGGGGTCATGCGGCCGTCGCCGTAACGCGCCGCGCTGTCCGTGCCCTGCCAGCGCAGGCCGTCCACGTGCGCGAGGCCTGCCAGCAGCTCCCGGTTGCCGGGCTGCTTCTCGGCGTCCGGTCCGAGCGCGTCGCGCAGCGTGCGGATCTGCTGGAGCGTGCGGGCGCGGGCGAACGGGTCCGCCGGGCCGGGGCCCGCGTGCAGACCGGCGTCGCGCGCAAGCTGGTCCAGGTCGGCACCGCCGGGTTCAGGGGTGAACAGCCGCCACCGCCCCGGCCCGTCCCCGTTGTCGACGAGCACCGCGCGGACGTTGCCGTCCTTGTCGCGGGCTGTACCGACCGCACTGGTGGGCGCGTACACCGGGCGCCCGGTCCGGTTGGCCACGTGCTGGGCGACCGGGAGGCCCGCGATCCTCGGCTGGCGCCCGGTCTCGCAGGAGTACAGCACCAGCAGCCGTTGCCGGTCGCCGTCGGCCGCCCACGCCTTGAGCGCCTCACCGAGCTGGACGCCACTCACCTTCACGGTGGGCCGGGAGGCGTCGTGGGTGCCGAGGGTGACGGCACGCGGGGTGCCGTGCCCCACGAAGTAGTCGGCGCCCTGCTCGGTGCCGGCGCCGGGGAGCGCGGTCGTCGGACCGGTGAACACGGCACGGGGGGCTGACGGCGCCGTGACCGCCGCGTCGGCGGTGCCCGTCGTGTTCGTCGTGTTCGGGACGGCGGGGCCGGATTCCGTGCGTACGCCTCGGTACGAGTCCTGTCCGAGCAGCGCCCGGCGTCCGGCGTCGCGGGGCGTGCCGTCTTCGGCCGGGTCCTGGGAGATGGTCAGCGTCCGTACGGTACGGCCCGGTTCGGGCCGCACCGCCGTGTCCGGAACGAGACGCCGCACCTGTTCGAGCGGGACGGAACGCCCGTCCAGAGTGGCGAGGGCCGGCTCGCCGACCGGCCGTGGGTTCCCCGCCGCAGGGCGTACCACGACCTGGGAGCCGGGCGGCGGGGTGACGACGGGCGAGGTACCGCCGCCGCCAGCCGACTCCACGTGCAGCACGGTGGCGGGCTCGCTCCAGGGGCGCGACGCCGAATCGAACTTGACCGCGCCGTCCGGGGGGACACTCGCGTCGGGGTTCGGGACGGCTCCGGCGCCCGTCGGCGACATGGGCTTGACCGGCGCTACCGGTGTCTTCCCGGACGGGTCCGCGTCCGCTGAGGGCTCGGGACCCGTGTCCACGGACGGGGCGCTCTCGGTGACAACGGGCCGCACGTCCGGGGCCGGACCGAGGGCGTCGGCGAGCGGCAGCAGCACGTCGGCGCCGGGGAAATCGGTCCCCGGGTCCGGGGCGCCCGCGGTGACGGGGGCAGGGCCGGTGAGCGGGCGTGCCTGGACCGGGCCGTCAGGTGTCTCGCGGGTCAGCTCGACGGCGGCGCGATTCGGGCGTCCGGTGCTGTCCGGCGCGGTCGGCGGACCGAGGACCACGGCGCGGTCGGCGCCGGCCCCGTCGAGGAGCGCGGCCGCCTCGGGCGAACCCGCTGCCGGCGGCGGCCCCTCGGACACGACGACCGTGAGCGGCGAGGCATCGCCGTCGACGGTGACGGGGCCGGTCGCTTCGCCCTCCGGCGGCGCGGGGGCGGTGTCTCCGGGCGACACGTCCCGGGCCCCTGGCACACCGTCCGTCGTCGTCACCGTCGCCGAGACAGGGGCGTCCTGCCCCGGTACGTCGACGGTACGCGGGTCCTGCTCCGCCGCGGGGGCGCCGCCGTCGGAGGTCACGGCGCCCCGGTTACCGGTGCCCGCGCCGCTCCCGACACCCGCTCCTGGCCCGGCACTCGTACCGCCGGTCGCCACACCGGGGGCGGCGCTGGGGCCCGCTCCGGTGCCGGAAGCCGCACCGGGAGCCGCACTCGACCCCGCACCTGTGCCGGACGCCGCCCCCGGAGCCGCACTCGGCCCCACACCCATGCCAGACACCGCCCCCGAAGCCGCACTCGGCCCCGCACCAGTGCCGGACGCCGCACCGGGAGCCGCACCCACGCCAGACACCGCCCCCGGAGCCGCACTCGGCCCCGCACCTGTGCCGGACGCCGTACCGGGAGCGGCCCCTGTGCCCTTGCCCGTGTTTCCCGCAGTCGCCCCCTCCCCGGCGCCCGCGCCGACGCCCGCACTCATGCCGGCCCCCAGGCCGGTGCCCGGACCAAAGCCGCTCCCCTCCCCCACCGGCACCGAGCCGTCGGTGACGGTGAGCGGCGGCGTCACCGTCACCGGTGTCCCGAAGCCCTCCAGGGCCCGGCGCACGCCGTCCGCGTCGACCTCCGTGGCGGGGCCGCTCCCCACGGGGACCACGCGGATCTCCGGGGCCCCGGACAGGTTGCCGTGCAGGGCGTCGCGGACGCCGATCTCCGTGGCGCCGGGAGGCTGCGCGCCACGCAGGGTGGTGAGGTCGCGGAGAGCCTGCTCACGGATGTCCGCGTTGCCGCGGTGGACCTGCTGCCACTGGGCGTTCTCCGTCGCGGTCACGGGCAGCGTGCCCGGGGAGTACGGCGGCGGGGCGGGCGACGTGTACGGCGGCGGATCCGTCACGGAGTACGGCGGCGGTACCTCGACTCCGCTGTCCGACGACGACGTTACGGGCGTGGTGCCGGTGCCGCCCGTGGTGTCCGGGTGTGAGGGGCCGTCGGTACGGCCGGCGCCGCCACCGGTGCGGGACGGCCTTTCGGAGCCACCTGTCCCCGAGGAGGCGACGTCGCCGCCGGAGACGGTGGGCGGCGTGTCTCGGAACCCTTCGAGGATGTTGCGCAGTTCGGCGCTTCCGTTCTTGGCGCCGTCCGTGAGTGTGGCCTCGACCTGGCTGCTGATGCCTGCGCCGACGAAGGTGGACCAACTCGTGGACCAGTCGCCGTCGAACGCGCCCTTGACGAGGATCTCGGCGAGCGCCTCGCCGGAGCCGGCGGCGAGGAAGTCGGCCGTGCCCTTGATGCCGTAGTGCCCGGCGATCGCGCCCGGCCGGTCGGCGTTGTTGCGCAGGATCTGGTTGTTCCGCCACAGGTCGGGGTTGTTGCGGAAGTTGTTCCGGAAGGAGAACAGGTCCCGGAAGCCGGTCGGCGGGTTGTACGTGAGACCGGGGTTGTTCGTGACCGGGTCGGGACGGTTGTCCGGAGTGGTGTCGAACTTGGTGTCCGGGTCCGGCTTGGAGTTCGTCGTGTGGTTGCCGGCGTCGAGGTCGAGGTCGTTCCTCACCTTCGGCGGCGGCTTGAAGTCGAGGTCGGTCCCGTTCTTCAGGAAGGTGTCGTCGTAGCTCTTGACGATCTTGCGGGCGTACTCGGCGAAGATGCTGGTGAGCGCGCCGGCGGCGGCGCCGAACGCACCGTCCTTGAGGATCTGGCTCCAGTCGAAGCCGTCGGGACGGCGGCCGTCGGGGGCGAAGTTCATCATCGCGAGCCGCACCGCGAACGTGGTGAACGCCTCGGAGAACGCCTCGGTCAGCGAGGGCGCGATGTGCAGCCGCTGAAGCAGATGGCTGAGCGTGGAGAGGATGAAGAACCGGCTGCGCATCTTGGCCAGCATGATCTGACTGGCCGACGTGCCGCCCGTGAAGAACGACATCGCCAGGTAGATGGCGATCTCGATGAGCAGCCGGATGACCTCGGCGATCACCTGCCACTTGGACTCCATGATGTCCATGGAGGTCTTGCGCCGGCCCTCGGCGATCTTGTCCAGCTGTTCGGAGAACTCCCGCAGGTAGTTCCTGCCGCCGTCGTCGGTGAGGGTGCCCATCGCTGCGGCGTACGCCTTCGACAGGTCGTCCGGCATGACCTGGCCGATGTCGTGCACCGACTTCTGGATCAGCGCGGACATCTGGTCGATCTTGCGGCCCAGCCGGGCGTAGGGCCCGCGGCTCTCGTAGGCGAGGTCCTCGTCCGCGTCGATGAGCCTCTCTCCCGTGAGGATGAAGATCATCGCGTTGACCTCGGGCGACGGCATGATGCTCATCGGCGACCGCCCGTCAGGCCGTGCGGGCAGCACCGGGGGGCCGCTCCCCGCATGGTGCGGGGGCGGCCTGCGGCGCGGAGGTCAGTGGCGGCCATGCCCGCCCGTGTCACCGCCGCCCGAGCCGTCGAGACCAAATCCGTCGGTCTCGATCCGGCTGGTGTTGCGGTCGATGTCCTCCAGGTTGCGGTCCCGGGTGTCCTCCATGAGCCTGACCTGGCTGAGGGTGGCGTCGGTGATGCTCACCAGCGCGTCGCGGATGGACATCATGGTGTCCTTGGTGGTCTGTCGCTCCTTCTGCTCCTGCGGTCTGGCCTTCTCCGCGAAGTCGCCCGAGGTGCCGGGCCACGAGACCGTGGGGGCGAGACCGTCGAGGAACTCCTCGGTCATGCTCCTGGCCAGGGTGGCGATCTCCTCCAACTGCCCGGTCAGCGCCTCGATGCGGGCCGGGTCGACGTAGTACCGCTGTCCCATGTCAGTCCTCCCCGTCCTCGCCCAGCGCGTCGCGCCAGCCCGGGACCGCTCCGTCCGTGCGTGCCGTGTCCTCGTCGTCCTTCTCCAGCACGCCGGGGCCGAAGATGCGCTCCCAGTCCAGCTCGAAGCCCTTCAGTTCGGGCACCTCGCTGCTGGGTTCGGTGAACGGGGCCATCGCCTTCATCACGTGCCGGTTCATCTTCAGCCGCGCCGCGCTCGCCGCCTCCAAAACGCTGGCGGCAAGCTCCTGCGGGGACATGGAGCGGTACTTGTCCTCCAGGAATTCGACGCCGGTCAGCTCGCCCTGCGGGCCCACGGTGGCGCGGACGGCACGGTCGGAGGAGAGCACCGCGAACGAGGCCTGTCGCAGCTCGCGTTCGGTGCGCTCGACCGCCTCCTGGGCCGACCGGAGTTCGGCCATGGCCTTCTCCAGACGCTGTTCCAGTGGTTCCGTCACGTCCGCTCCCCTGATGTCTCACGTCTGCACAGTCGATCTTGCCCGGTGAGGTGTCCGCCCCGACAGCCGGGGTCGAGGGGTGTTCGCCTGCCGGCCCGGGCGCGGCCGTCGTCCGTCGCCGCCGTCATCGCCCGATGACGGCCGGCGTACCGCCGTCCTCGGTGCCCCACACGTCCGCGTCCTCCTCCAGGTAGTCGGCGGACGTGGTGACCCTGCGACCCTGGTCCGTTGCCTCCTCCTCCGGGGAGTCGCCACCGGTGGTGGCCACGCGGGATGCCGGGGACAGGAACGTGTCGCTGTCCTCCTGACGGTTCCAGGGGCTGCGCCGCCTGCGGTTGCGGCGCTCGCTCTCCTCGGCCGCGTCGACCAGGACGGCCCGCACCCGCTCGCCGTTGCCCTTGTCGCCGCCGCCTCCGGCACCGCCCATGCCGCCCATCGGCATACCGGGGGTGCCGGGCATGCCCGGGGCGCCGGCCGTACCGGACGCGGCGACCGGGCCGAGGGAGCCGCCGGTCGCGGTGGTGCCGTCGGACAGCGGGGCCGCGGCGCCCGTCACCAGGCCGTCGGTGCCGACGGAGGCACCGGCGGTGAGTCCTGCGCCGGTGGCCGGGCCGAGGGAGCCCCCGTTGCTCAGATCGAGGTCGGAGGGCGACAACGTCTCGGTGCTGGTGCCGCCGCCCACGCCACCGCCACCGCCGAGCGTGTCGAGGGCGTCGAGCTCGTCGAAGATGCCACCGCCGACCGAACTCGTCTGCGTATTACCGGTGTTGAGGTCGTTCAGGTTCACCGTCTCGGTGTTGCCCTGGGCGTCGGTGACGGTGGCGATGCCGGTCTCCGGGTCGACGACCTGGGTGCTGCCGTCCGGGAATTCGGTGGTCAGCATGCCGTTGTCCAGGGAGGTGACGGAACCGTCGGGATTGTTCACCTGCACGCCGTGGGTCAGGTCCGTGGTGGTGACGGACCCGTCCGGGTGGGTGGCGGTCAGCATCCCGGTCTGGGTGTCGAACGTCGCCCGGGTGCCGTCCGGGAACCGGGTGAGCAGGTCGTCGCCGGCCAGCGACGTCTCGCCTCCCGTGGGCGTCCGAAGTCCCGAGCCGGTGTCGGAGTTGAGGCCGTCGAGGCTTCCCAGGTCGAGGTCGCCGAGGCCGCTCAGGTCCCCGTTCGACTGGGTCGGCAGGTCGCCCAGGGAGCTGAGGTCGCTCCGGCCGTTGAGGTCGCCGAGGCTGCCCAGGTCGGTGGTGGTCGTCGTACCGTCCGGGCTGGTCGTGACCGCCCGGCCCGTCGACGGGTCGATGCTCTGCGTCGTGCCGTCCGGGAACGTCGTCGTGAGGTTTCCGTCATCGCCCAGCGATGTGACCGAGCCGTCCGGGTTGGTCACCTGAAGGCCGTTGCCCAGATCGGTCGTCGTCACCGAACCGTCCGGGCCGGTCGTCGTCAGGGTTCCGGTGTCCGGATCGAAGCTCGTGCTGCTCCCGTCCGGGAACCTGCTGGTCAGTTCGCCGCCCGTCAGCTGCGTGGTGCCGCCCGTCGGCGTGTCCAGCACCCCGCCGCCGGCACCGCTGTTGAGGTCGCCCAGGCTGCCCAGGTCGGTGGTGGTCGTCGTACCGTCCGGGCTGGTCGTGACCGCCCGGCCCGTCGACGGGTCGATGGTCTCCGTACGGCCGTCCGGGAAGGTCGTGGTGAGCTTGCCGTCGTCGGTGAGGGAGGTGACGGAACCGTCCGGGTTGGTCACCTGCAGGCCGTTGCCGAGGTCCGTGGTAGTGGTCGTGCCGTCGGGCCCGGTGGTGGTGAGCAGCCCGGTGTCGGGGTCGAAGCGGGTGCTGCTGCCGTCCGGGAACCGCGCGACCGGGTCGCCGCCGACGAGGCCGGTGGTGCGGTCGGACGGCGTCCGGGTGCCGCCGCCGGAGTTGAGGCCGCCGAGACTGCCCAGGTTGGCCGTCGGGGGCACGGCCGTCCGCTGGTCGCCGCCGCCCGTGCCGCCCGTGTCGCCCAGACCGGCGAGGCTCTCGTTGACCGCGTTGTTGGCGTCGCCGAGAGCGCCGAGGTTCTGGGTGAGCGAGCCGTCGCCGCCGCCGTTGATGCCGCCCACGTCGCCCAGACTCTCGGTGACCGGGACGTTCCGGTTCAGCACGTCGTCGAGGCCGTCGAGGTCCGTCGTCGTCCGGTCGTTGAAGGTCCGCAGCTGCTCCTGGGCCTCGTCCGCCTGCTTCTCCTGCTCGGCGCGAAGCTCGTCCTGGTACCGGCGGTCCTCCTCGCGCTGCCGGTTCTGTTCCTCCCGCAGCTCGTCCTGGTACCGCTTGTCCTCTTCACGCTGGCGCTTCTGTTCCTCGCGGAGCTCGTCCTGGGCCCGCTTGTCCTCTTCACGCTGCCGGTTCTGCTCCTCGCGGAGCTCGTCCTGGTACCGCTTGTCCTCTTCACGCTGCCGGTTCTGCTCTTCCCGCAGCTCGTCCTGGTACCGCCTGTTCTCCTCGTTCTGCCGGTTGATCTCGTCCTGGGCCTCTTCGGCCTTGCGCTCCTCGTACTCCTGCGAGGCGGTGCTGGTCGACTTCGGTTCGGGGACGTTCTCGGTGAAGTCGCCGCTCAGGTCCAGGAAGGTGTTGTTCAGCGTGGACTGCACGCTCCGCGCGGGCTTGACGAGGTACTCGTCGACTCCCCGGCTCCAGATCTGTACGGCCTTGTCGCCGACCTTCGCCCAGTTGGCGATGTCGGTGAGGTCGCCGTACTCGGGGTGGTTCTGCGAGAAGCCTTCCTTCGGGTCGTGGTAGGTGGACGAGGAGTACGCCGAGTAGGTCGTCTTGATTTCGGTATTGGCGACGTTGTTCGCGTCGACCCACACGGCAAGGTCGTCCAGCACGTACCGCAGCACCCGGTGCGGGTCGTAGTAGTCGGAGTTGGCCCAGGTGATCCAGGCGTCCAGCAGCTTGTCGGCGGCGTTCTCCAGGGCCTGGCGGGCCTGGGAGAGGGCGCGCGAGTACACCGTTTTGCCGGTTCCGTCGCCCTCGCCGGTGCTGGGCGTCTCGTCGAACGTCTCGATGTAGGCGTCGTAGTTTTCGCGGATCTTCGTCAGCAGGCTGCGGAAGACCTCCGCGGCCTCGCCCTTCCAGGTGGCGTCCTCCCGGCCGAGGGCGTCCTCCCACTCCTTGATCTTCGGCCCCTGGTCCCGGAAGAACTGGGCCGCGAAGTCGAAGCTCTGACCGGTGGTGTCGAAGGACTTGAGGTCGACCGCGGCGTCCTCGGCCACCCCCAGGTTGCTGAAGCGGGCGTTTCCCGTGTTGCCGCCGCGCAGTTCGAGGAGCGCCGTGCGCGGGCCGTTCATGTACCGGGCGAGCGCCACGGTGCTCATCTCGTCCTTGTTGTAGTCCTTGAACTCGTTGCCCTCGCGCACGGAGGCGTTGGCGACGTCGTCCGTCCCCGGGTCGGCGAAGATCAGCTCGTCGCCCGCCCGCACCCGGCCCTCGAAGACGATCCTGGCCTGCTTGATCTGGGTCCTCTTGCCGCTGTCGAAGAACCAGATGTCGTAGTCCTCGCCGGTGTTGCGCAGGAAGCCGGAAGCGTCCTGGACGAACGAGCCGAGGCCCCGGTCCCTGATGTCCATCCGGAACAGCTTGCCGCCGTGGTCGGAGCGCAGAGTGTCGAAAATGGTGCTGCGGTCCGGCACGGGGTAGCCCGTGATGTGCGTGACCAGGGACGCCCAGACGTCGGACGACGCGTCCGTGACGTCTTCGTACCTGTTGACGTTCTCTTCCGAGTTCTCGTCGTAACGGTCGACCACCGGGCGCCCTCTCTGGTCGCGTTGTCGTGGGTCACGCGACGGGGGTGTCGCGGGGTGCGGGTTCTCTAGGAGTCGGTGTCGTCACCGCCGCCGCTGCCGCCGGCGGTGAGGGTGTCGACCTCGTCGAAGTGCTGGAGCAGCGTCTGGGCGTCGATCGCGTCCAGGTTCTTGGCCTGGGTCTTCTCCGCCCCTTCGATGGTCTCGGTGAGCGCTTCCCGCAGCTCCTTGTACAGGTCGATCTGGTCCCCGAGGAGCGTGTCGAGAGCTGTGGCGGCCTCACGGACCCCTTCGAGGAGCTTCGGTCCGGAGACCAGCGGATCGGTGGCCATCTTGCCGATGCGCAGCAGCTGCTGGTTCTGGTCGAGGTTGTCCTCGGTGGTGTGGCCGTCGACGAGGTCGCCGAGCGGGCGGGGGTCGCCGTCCCCGCCCCCTTCGCGGTGCCTCTTCGCGCTCTTGTGAGCCCTGTCGACCTCGTAGTCGCGGAAGTTCGCCATCGCGGACAGGTCGAAGTGCTTGATGTCTGTGGGGTTGTCGGCCATCGGAAGCTCTCCTGCCCCTCGGTTCCGGATGCACGGGCTGTGAAAGGGACGGGGGCACACCGGGACGTGACCGCCACGGCGCGCCGCCCGCCTCTCGTGACTGACGCGGGCCGAGCCCGGCGAGTCTCAACGCGCGCGGACGTTGCCCCAGTTGTCGGCGCTGCGGCGCTCGTCGCGGGAGTGGTTGTCGTGGATGGACTGGATCAGGGTGCCGTTGTCGTTGAGCAGGACGGCCATGTTCTTGGTGGCCTGGTCCCACTGCATCTGCACCTGGCGGTACATCTCCTGGTCCGCACCCTCCCAGGAGGCGACGAGCGGCTTGAGCTCGTCCTCCAGGTTGTTGAGGGTGGTGATGATCTGCTGCGTCTGGTCCGTCAACTCCTCGACGGCCTTGCGGACCACGGAATACTGCACGTCGATGATGCCGTCGGCCATGACGTCTCCTCTCTGGTGGCCGGACGCCTCGCGTCCGGCGGGCTCGAACAGCGCGGCCTCACTCAGGGCCGCACGGCGCGGGACGTGTCAGAGCAGCGCCTGGAAGACGCCCTGACTGGTCTTGCTGTTGAGAACCTCGGTGAGGTCCTGGTTCTCCTGCGCCAGACGGTTGGCGGAGGTGACGTTCTCCTGGAGGGCGTCGATCATCTTGCTGATCTGGACGACGACCGTCTGGGCCTCCGCGTTCCAGCTGCGGAAGAGCTTCAGCAGGGCCTGACCCTCGTCGCCGCCGACGCCTGAACGCGAGGCGATCTCGGCGACGTTGTTCTGGATCTTCTCCACCTGGCTCCGGGCGGTCTCGAGGGACGAGACACCTCCCAGGCCCTTGGCATAGTCCGCTTTCCTCGCGGCGCTGTCCGCCATGTCGCGCTCCCTTCGTTCGAGCGATCACATTCGAGCGATCACATCGCACCGTTGCCCGCTGAGGCTAAGTAGAGGCTCCCGTTCCGCGCAACGCGCTCCGGAAGTTTTCGAAGTTCGGAGGTTGGCTCAAATTATCTGTCGGGGCCGGAAGTTGAGCGCAGGTTTCGATCGGATGAACAGTCTCGCCGGACCGAACTGTCCGTGATGCGGCGTCCGTGCGGGCGGTAGACCCGATGCGGGCGCCATTCGGGCACGCCTAAGCCGCGAACGGCCATCGAGCGGGCCCGCGGGCCGGAATATGCGCGCCATCCGGTCACATCATGAGAGGGTGGCGGGGCCGGGAATTCTGAGCTTTCTCTGAGGTTCGACAGCGACCAGAATGAACAAAAGGCTCGCGAACCCAGTGCCCGCTGCATCTGCCCCGACCGGTAATAGCCCCGACTCTCCGCCTTTTTCGCCCTCAGAGGCCCCTTTGAGTTCCTTGCCGGGACCGTGGCGTGGTGTCCGCTGCGTCCTGAGTTGCCGACGGGGCCACTGTGACGAAGCTCGCAGCCGTAGCCTTCCCGCCCGTGTCCCTCACCTCCTGCTGCGCGGCCCTCTCGCAGTCGGGTGCCGTGACGCGGGGCTTCGCGGTGCCGGAGGCGACGTCCGGGTCCAGGTCCGCGCCGGTCGGCAGCGTCGCGAGCAGCGGAGCGGGCACGGAGTCGATGTCGCCCGTGGTGTACCCGAGCGCCTTGAGGGAGTCCTCTGCGGGGACGCGGTACTTCACTCCGTTCTCGGCGACCAGGTAGGTGGTGCCCGCGTGGGCGGCGCCGCTGGCGTGCAGCGCTCGCACCAAGGCACCGTGGCCGGGCCGGACGACGGTGGCGTCGGTCGGTACGCACGCCTGCCGCACGGGGGCGTCGGTGCCCGCCGACACCGCCACCGGGGCAAGTTCGGTCAGCGGGGCCAGCACCGAGCCGATGCGGGCGCCGCTGTCGCCGCCGTCCACCTGGGCGCACAGCGCGCTGCCGCGCGGTACGGACTGCGGGGGCGGCGCGTCCGGCAGGCCCGCCGTGCCCGCCCGGCCGGCGTCCTCGGCCTGGTGCTCGCGCAGCGCGTCGGCGCCGACCGTGCGCGCCTCGGGCGACTCGCCCTGGTAGGCGTCCTTCTGGGTGGCGGGGTCGCCCAGCGCCAGGGCGGCGCCGAGCCTGGTCAGCGGCACCAGGCCGTCCTCGCGCAGCAGGTGGTAGGAACCTTCGCCTCCGGGCACGCTCACCTCGAAGACCTGGCCGATACGGGTGGGCTCGCCGCCGAGCTCCGGGCCCTCGCCCCCGCGTCCCGGCACGTCCGGCGAGCGCAGTCCGGGGCCGGGGGCCAGCGCGTCCAGGAAGGCCGCCGACACGGGCACCGGCTCCTCCGATCCGTAACCGAGCGCGGTGCGGGCGTCGGACTTCTCGTCCAGCGGCAGCCGGCTGCCCCGCCACACCAGGTACTCCGTCTTGTCCGGGCCGCGCACCAGTACCGCGCGGTCGGCGGCGATGTCCGTGGTGTCGACCGGCGCGCCGGCCACCAGCGTCGTCGCCCCGGCCCTGTCGACGGCCGAGGCGGAGACCGCCGCAGAGGTGCTGGGGTCCGCGCCGTCCGGGCCGGTGACGCACATGTTCCAGGCACCGTTGTCGAGTTGCCCGGCCTCCGGCAGGCCGTCGGGGGCGCCGGGAATGCCCACCGGACCGCCGACGGGCACGTCGCGCAGCGAGGCGGTGCCGACGTCCTCCGTCGGCAGGTCGGCCCCGCCGATCAGGCGCGCCGAGGTGTAGTTGCGCACCGGGTGCAGTACGCCGTCGGTGCCGGTCCACAGGTAACGGGCGCCGGTCTCGCGGTTGACGACCAGGTGCCGGCCGTCGCGCCAGCTGTCGTTCCCGCCGGGGCGCAGCAGGCCGTAGACCACGGTGCCGGCACCGATGAGGACGGTGAACAGCACGCCGAAGACGACACCGCGGGTGGTGCGTCCGAGCGGGCTCTCGGGGGCGTCCGGGTCGCCCGTCAGCAGGCCCGAACTGAGCCTGCCCATCATGAAGCTGTGCGCCTGTACCTGGTCACGCTTGGACTGCACGGCCTCTCCTCTTCTCGTCGTCCATGTGCCCGGTGGCGCGGGCACGCCCTATGGCGTTCTCTAGCCGAACAGTCCGCGCAGCCAGCCGAAGAGACCGGCCACCCACAGGCTGAGCGGCAGCAGCGCGACCGCGAAGACGGTGTGCGCCAGCTCCGCCGCGCGGCCCCAGTACGGCAGCATCCGACGCCCCGGTACGGTCCAGGTGGCGATCACCAGGCCGGCGGCGGCGGCGAGCAGCACCGCGAAGACCACCAGACGGGTGTCGCCGTCGCCGTCCACCGCCCAGGCGCGGGCGAGCAGCAGCAGGCCCGCGACGCCCGGCAGCGCCAGCGTCAGCCGCTGTCCGATGTGGACCAGGCCGCGGGAGTGCAGGAGCAGCAGCAGGCTCAGCACGAGCGCGGTCAGCACCTCGGGCAGGTTCGGGTGTTCGGCGAGGACGACGAGGGCCGCCACGGCGGCGGTGCCGGTGGCCGCGAAGAGCGCGGTCACCCAGCGTCCGGCCAGCTCGGTGCGCTCGGCGACCTCGTCGCCGGCGTAGGGCTCGATGCCCTCCTGCAGTTCGCCGGCGGAGGACGGCAGTGCGGGCATCCGCATGCCGGCCAGCTTGAAGGCGAACGGAGCGACGGCACCGGCGCCCAGCGCCAGGACCACCATCACCAGCGCCACCGCAGCCGGCGCTTCCATTCCTGCGTAGCCGATCAGCATGCCGGTGACGGCGGTGGCCACCGCCACCAGTGCTGTGGCGCACAGGGCCGGGGCCCCGACGGCGGTCGCCGCGAGGGCGAGCACCGCGCCGCCCGCTCCGGCGGCGCCCGCCGCGAGCAGGCGCGCGCCCACCACGCGCGCGGCGTCCGGGCCGGTGAGGTCGCCGCCGGGCAGGACCCAGCCGGCCAGAGCGAGACAGGGTGCGACCAGCAGGCCGAGGACGGTTGCCGTGAGCCGGTCGCCGACCGCGCGGCTGGCCGAGGCGGCGCCGGCGAGCACCAGCACTCCGGTCACACCGGCGCAGGCCACCCTCAGCGAGCCGGAGCCGTCCAGCCCGGGCCGGAACACCAGCATCAGGGCGAGAGCCAGGGTCGCCACCGCCGTGCCGCCGAGCAGTCCGCGGGCGGCGTTCGGGCTCCAGGTGCGCATCCGCCGGCCGACCGTGTCCGATATGCCGTCCACGAGGTCGTCGAGACGGGCCTCGGGGAGGGACTCGGTGTGCGGGCGCAGGTACAGGACGTCGCCGTCGGCGAGGCCGGCTCGGGCAAGGGTGGTCTCCTCGTCGAGCGGGGCGTCACCCAGCCGCTGCAGCACCCAGCCGGCATGGTCGAGCCCGGCCTCCTCGGCCTCCTCGCCGACGTACCGCAGCAGGGTGGGCAGCAGATCGGAGACCGGTACTCCGGCGGGCACGGCCAGGTCGACGGAGACATTCGGCGCACGTACGGTCAGGCGGCACAGTTCGGCCACCGTGCTGTCTGTCATCAGCACAACTTTCGTCATCCGTGGGGGGGGACTTCGGCAGAAGGACTTCCACGTGAAGGGGCGGGAGCAGAATACGGAACGCGGGCACGGCGGAGCAGAGGGGTCCCGACGCCAGAACATCAGGGGAATTCGGGGCCGCGTACCGAGCGGTACGCGGCCCCGCGTGGACAGGCCGCGCTCGGTGAATGCAGACTACTGCCTACGCCCGTCGGATCGTGTCGTGGGCCTCGCACCGCTCCCGCAAAGGGAGTTGCCCGATGCGGAAGTCCCGTGCCCGATTCCCGCCCGGAAATTCCACGTGACTTCCGCTGCCCTACGGGCCGCCCGAAACCGACGCGGTAGAACCCGGTCCACCGCCGGGTACCGAGGAACGGCGCGGGTCGCAATGCCCAGTGATAGCGGAGGTTCAGTCCTTGAGTGTGGTGTTGTTTCGCCGACCCGCCCGCAGGCGCGGTCCGGAGATGCCCGAAGGCCAACTGACCCTCCAGGAACCGCCGGTCCTCTCCGAGACCGTGCCGGACACCTCCGCGATCTGGACATACCTGCCGATGGCACTCATGTCCATGTCGATGATGCTGATGTTCCTGCGCCCCGGCGGCGGGAACGGCGTCTTCATGTACCTGGCGCTGGGTGTCATGGCGCTCTCCGCCGCCGCCATGCTGCTCGGCCAGCTGATGCGCCGCTCCGGCGAGCGCAAGCAGCGGCTGAAGGGTGAGCGCCGCGACTACCTCCGTTACCTGACGCAGATCCGCAAGCGAGTGCGGGCGACCATCGTGGAGCAGCAGCGGGCGCTCGCCTGGCGCCATCCCGACCCCGGCTCCCTGCGGTCCCTGGCGCGCACCTCACGACTGTGGGAACGGCGCCCGGCGGACGAGGACTTCGGCGAGGTCCGCATCGCGGTGGGCGAGCAGCAACTCGCCCTCTCCCTCAACCCCGTCTCGACCCGGCCCGTCGAGGACCTGGAACCGCTGTGCGCGCACGCCCTGCGCCGCTTCATACGCGCCTACTCGACCATTCCCGAGCAGCCCCTCGGTCTCTACCTGCGTTCTTCGGCCCGCATCCTGCTGCGCCCCGAGGATCCCGCCGACGACGGTCACGTCGCGGATGTCCCGCCCCGGGGACAGACGCTCGGGCGTGCCGACGAGGGGGCGCGGACGGAGGAGACCCGTACCGGGGCCGGGGCGCGTCCGGCCGGTCCCTCCGGCGAGGCGCCGGCGTCCCTGGTGCGTGCCCTGATCGCGCAACTCGCCGTCTTCCACGCCCCCGAGGAGCTATGGCTCGCCTTTTGCGTCAGTGACGACCGGCGTTCCGACTGGGAGTGGGTGAAGTGGCTGCCGCATGTTCTCGACCCGCAGGAGGAGGACGGGGCCGGACCGGTCCGCCGGGTCACCGCGGACCTCACCGAACTCGACGACCTGCTCGGCAGCGAGTTCGCCGAGAGGCCCGGCTTCGACCCGGACGCCCGGCCCGGCCGTGACGAACCGTTCACCGTCGTCGTCCTGGACGGCGTCACCGTCCCCGAGGGCCACCGCTGGGCCGGTCACGGCTACCGCAACGCGCTGGTCCTGGACGTGTCCGGCGCCATGCCCTGGCGTCCGGGCCGCAACACCCTGCGCCTGACGGTGGGGCCCGACACGATCAGCCTGGTGCGCACCGACCGCAGCCGCAAGGAGCGGTCGGTGCCGCTGGGCCGTCCCGACCGGCTCGGCCCGCTGGGCGCCGAGTCCCTGGCCCGGTTGCTCGCAGCCCGCCGGATGAGCCTGGGCACCGACATAGCCCAGCCGCTGGAGACGGACATCGAGCTGACCACGCTGCTCGGCATTCCCGACCTGCACCGGCACGACGCACGGGCCCACTTCGCCCGGCAGACCGGTTCCGCCCGGCTGCGGGTGCCGGTGGCCGTCGGCATCGACGGCCGCCCGGTCGAGCTGGACATCAAGGAGTCCGCACAGGGCGGCATGGGCCCGCACGGCCTGCTCATCGGCGCCACCGGCTCCGGCAAGAGCGAACTGCTGCGCACCCTGGTCCTCGGCCTTGCGCTGACCAACTCCTCGGAGACCCTCAACTTCGTCCTCGTCGACTTCAAGGGCGGCGCCACCTTCCTCGGACTGGAGGAGCTTCCGCACACCTCCGCCGTCATCACCAACCTCGCGGACGAGGCCGCTCTCGTGGAGCGCATGCAGGACGCGCTGCACGGTGAACTGATGCGCCGGCAGGAGCTGTTGCGCGCGGCCGGCAACTACACCTCCGCGCTGGAGTACGAGCGGGCCCGCGCGGGCGGCGCCGATCTGGTGCCGCTGCCCAGCCTGTTCGTGGTGGTCGACGAGTTCAGTGAACTTCTGTCCTCGCACCGCGAGTTCATGGACCTGTTCGTGATGATTGGCCGCCTCGGCCGTTCGCTCGGCGTCCATCTGCTGCTCGCCTCGCAGCGCCTGGACGAGGGCCGCATGCACCAGCTGGAGAGCCATCTGTCGTACCGGATCGGCCTGCGCACCTTCTCCGCGATGGAGAGCCGCGGTGTGCTGGGTGTGCCGGACGCCTACCAGCTGCCCTCCGCGCCAGGCAACGGCTACCTCAAGTCCGGCGTGGAGTCGCTGACCCGGTTCCGCGCCGCCTACTCGTCCGGCACCTACACCCGCCGTACCGGTGCGGTGGCCCGGGCCCGGGTCGCCAGCCAGGTGGTGCCGTGGACCAGCGGCTGGGTCGTGCCGCGTGCCCCGGAGGCGCTGCCGGAGCCCGAGCCGGTCACTTCCGAGACCGGCGAGGAGGAGACCCTGCTCGACGTGGCCCTGGACCGGCTGCGCGACTCCGGCCCCGCCGCCCACCAGGTGTGGCTGCCGCCGCTGGACGCGCCCGTACCACTGGACGAGCTGCTGCCCGGCGTCGTCGCCGACCCCGAGCGGGGCCTGACCGCCGAGAGCTGGCCCGGCACCGGCCGGCTGCGCGTGCCGGTCGCCCTGGTCGACAAGCCCTTCGAGCAACGCCGCGACCCGCACGTCGTGGACCTGTCCGGGGCCGGCGGCCACGTGGCCATCGCGGGCGGATCGCAGAGCGGCAAGTCCACCCTGATCCGTACGCTGATCGCCGCCCTGGCGCTCACCCACACTCCGGCCGAGGTGCAGTTCTACTGCCTCGACTTCGGCGGCGGCGGTCTCTCCCAGCTGGCCTCGCTCCCGCACGTCGGCGGGGTCGCGGCCAGGCTCAATCCGGAGCGCGTGCACCGGGCGGTCGCCGAGGTGATGACGCTGCTGGCCCGCCGCGAGCAGTTCTTCGTGGACCACGCCGTCGATTCGATGCAGTCCTACCGCCGCCGCCGGGCCGCCGGGGAGTTCCCCGACGATCCCTTCGGCGACGTGTTCCTGGTGGTCGACGGCTGGTCGACGGTCCGCCAGGACTACGACGACCTGGTGCCGAAGTTCAACGAGCTGGCCGCCCGCGGCCTCAACTACGGCATCCACCTGCTGATCGGCACGACCCGCTGGGTGGAGCTGTCCGCTCAGGTCCGCGACCAGTCGGCAACCCGTCTGGAACTGCGGATGGGTGACCCGATGGACTCCGAGATCGACACCCGCAAGGCCCGCTCGGTGCCCCGCACCGGAGGGCGCGGCATCACCCCCGACAGCAAGATGCACTTCCTGGCCGCCCTGCCCCGCATCGACGGCAGCGGCTCTCTGGAAGACCTCGGCGAGGGTGTAGCCCATCTCGTCTCCGAGATCTCCCGGCACTGGACGGGTCCGTCCGCCCCGCAGGTCCGGATGCTGCCGCACCGGCTGCCGGTGGCCGAACTCCCCGCCCCGCAGACCACGGAGGGCGGCGGCATGCGGCTGGCGCTCGGCATCGACCAGGATGCCCTGGAGCCGGTCTGGCACGACTTCAGCCGCACGCCGCACCTGACCGTGATCGGCGACACCGAGAGCGGCAAAACCAACCTGATGCGCCGGATCACCGAGGGCATCACCACCCGGTACGCGCCCAACGAGGCAAAGATCATCGTGGTCGACTACCGCCGTACGCTGGTGGACACGATCCCCGAGGAGTACCGCATCGGGCACGTGATCTCCCTGGACAACCTCAAGGAGACGGTCGAGGGCGCGGCCCGCGCGATGAAGACCCGGGTGCCGGGGGCGGACATCGCGCCGTCCCGGATGCGCCGGTGCGACTGGTGGACGGGCCCGCGCCTGTTCGTCCTCGTCGACGACTACGACATGGTCTCGGGCAACTCCTTCCAGAGCCCCTTCGAGCCGCTCTTCGAGCATCTGGCCCTCGGCTTCGAGATGGGCCTGCACATGGTCGTCGCACGCAGCGCGATGGGCGCGGGCCGCGCCATGAGCGACGCGCTGCTGCGCCGCCTCGACGAGGCCAACAACCCGGCGGTGCTGCTGTCCTGCCCGCCCACCGAGGGCAACCTCTTCGGCAACACCAAGCCGCGCAACCTCCCGCCCGGCCGTGCCCTGCACGTCGCCCGCCGCAAGGCGCAGCTCATTCAGACGGCGCTGGCGGACGGCACACCGGTGGGCTGACAGGCTGCGGCACGCGAGACGCCCGGGGGCGGTCACTCAGGTGACCGCCCCCGGGCGTCGTGGAAGGGGCGGGGCCGGTGCTCAGTCCCGGCCGGTGTCCGCCGGGCGCCAGCCACGGGCGCGGGCCCGCGGGACGGCGATGACGGCCCAGAGCACGGCGAGGACCCCGGCGGTGCCGAGGAGGACGAAGGCGGTGGCCCGGTTCGCGGCCCGGTCGGCGGACGCGGTGTCCCGTACGGTCACCGGTCCCTCGGCGGCCCGCGCCCGGACGGGGGCGTCACCCAGCACGGTGGTGAGGGCCGCGTAGGCGTCGAGCTGCGGGATGTCCGCCGGGTAGGCGGTGGACGTCAGCCGGTGGACGATCTCCTCGGGGGTGTCGTCCGGGCGGGCGGCGCGGACCAGTGCGGCGGTCCCGGCGGTGTAGGCGGCGGCGACGGAGGCGCCGGCCCCCAGGTAGTGGCCGTCGCCGCGCGGGCCGCCGGAGACCACGCCGGCGCCGGGCGCGACGAGGTCGACGCCGTCGGTCGGCAGGGCGTCGCCCGGACGGGCCCCGCTGGGAGCATGTCGGCGACGGAGAGCACTCCGGGCTCGCCGGCCGGCCAGTAGGTGCGGCCGGCGTCTCCCGCGTGGCGCGGCGTGCGGCGATCGGGGGGTGGCGGCGGCGACCACCACCGCCCGCGTCGATCGCCTCGGCACCGCGGAGGTCAGTTCTCGTCCGCTTCGGCAGGGCCACCCCGACGGCGATCACGTCGGCGCCGGCGGCGGTCGCGTCGCGCACCGCCCCCGCGACCAGCGCGGCGTCGGCCGAGCCGCGTTCGTCGGTGCCGCGCAGGGCCAGCAGCTCCGCCTCCGGCGCGACACCGGGCAGCCGGGTCCTGCCCCAGCCCTCCCCGACGATCAGCCCGGCGAGGAAGGTGCCGTGTCCGACGCAGTCGTCACCGGCCGCGCCCCGGGCGGTGACCCGCCCGCCGAGTCCGGCGGCGTCGGTGCTGACTCCGGTGTCGACCAGGGCGACGGTCGTGCCCGCTCCGGTGCCGTGCTGGTGCGCCCGGGCCAGGTCCAGGCGCTGGCGCGACCAGTCCTGCTTCTCGGCCTTCTCGCGCGAGGCCGCCGTGCACTCCACGGCGTCGGCGCGGGGGTCGAGTGCGGAGGGCATGGGCGGCAGCTCCTGGCGCTTGCCGTCTGCGGCGGGCGCCGCGCTCGCCTGCTCGGCCGCGGCCACGGGCAGCAGCAGGGCCGCGGCCAGCGCCGCACCGCACAGCGGGCGGGCCGCGCCCGGCCCACGGCGCTTCACCGGGCCGCCTTCGGGATCGCGGCGGTGACGTCCTCCGGCAGCAGGCCCCGCAGATCCTCCAGTGTGGGCGCGGCGAGCGAACTGAGCCGCCCGGCCTGCCGGGTGACCATCGCCTCCACCATCTGCCGGGCCAGCCGGGCGTTGCCGAAGGACCGGTCGCGGGGCAGCGAGTCGAAGTACTCCCGCAGCAGCGGCCCGGTGCCGGGACCGCACTCGTAGCCCATGGCGGAGGCCTGGGCGCGCACGATGGTGACCAGTTCCTCGGAGGAGTAGTCGGCGAAGGCGACCCGGCGCGGGAAGCGCGAGGCCAGCCCGGGGTTGGAGGCGAGGAAGCGCTCCATCTCGTCGGTGTAGCCGGCGACGATGACCACGACCTCGTCGCGGTGGTCCTCCATCAGTTTCAGCAGCGTGTCCACCGCTTCCTGGCCGAAGTCGTTGCCGCCGCCGCGCGGGGTGAGGGTGTACGCCTCGTCGATGAACAGGACGCCGCCGCGGGCCCGGTCGAAGACCTCCCGGGTGAGCTGGGCGGTGTGTCCGACGTAGCGGCCGACCAGGTCGGCGCGGGCCGCCTCGACCAGTTGGCCGCGCTGCAGGATGCCCAACTGGCCGAGGATCTCGCCGTAGAGCCGGGCGACGGTGGTCTTGCCGGTGCCCGGCGGGCCGGTGAAGACCAGGTGGTGGCTGAGCGAGGGCACCGGCAGTCCGGCGGCGGCGCGGTGGCGGGCCGTGGTGATGAGGTTGACCAGGTCCGTGACGTCGCGCTTGACGTCGGCCAGGCCGACCATGTCGCCGAGGCGGGTCAGCGGGTCGTTGTCCGGTACGCCCGACTCCGCGGTCTGCTCGGCAGCTGCCGCGGAGACGTCCTGCGGCAGCAGCAGACGCAGGTCGCGCTCGCCGACCTGCTGGAGCGTGGCGAGCCGGACCGCCTGCCGGTCCACCATCTCCTCGAAGACACCGCGCGCGGCACGACCGTTGCCGAAGTCGGCGCCCCGGGGAATCGCCTCGAAGTGGGCGGCCAACGCCGCCGCCGTGCCCTCGCCCAGCTCGTACTGGTGCGCGGCGCACATGCTCTCCATGATGGCGACCAGTTCGGGCACGGTGTAGTTCTCGAACTCGACCGTGCGGGAGAAGCGCGACCCGAGGCCGGGGTTGGAGGCGAGGAACCGGGTCATCTCGTCGGTGTAACCGGCGACGATGACGACGACGTCGTCGCGGTGGTCCTCCATCAGCTTCAGCAGCGTGTCGACGGCCTCGCGGCCGAAGTCGGCGCCGCCGTGTCCGCTGTCCGAGGTGAGGGTGTACGCCTCGTCGACGAAGAGGACGCCTCCGAGGGCCCGTTCGAAGGTCTCGGTCGTCTTGATCGCCGTACCGCCGACGACCTGGGCGACGAGGTCGGCGCGCGAGACCTCCACGAGGTGTCCGTCGCGCAGCGATCCGAGTTCGGCGAGGATCGCGCCGTAGAGGCGGGCGACGGTGGTCTTGCCGGTGCCGGGCGGGCCGGTGAAGACCAGGTGGCGGCTCATCGGCGGAGCTGACATGCCGAGTTGTTCGCGTCGCTGGGCGAGTTGGGTGAGGTTGACCAGGGTGCGGACCTGTTCCTTGACGTTGTCCAGGCCGATCAGCGCGTTCAGGGCGCCCAGCGGGCCGTCGGGCCGGTCCTTGGCGGGTGTGTCCGCGGCCCCCGAGCCCGCCGGGTCGGTGTTCTCGGCGCTGCCCGATCCCCAGGCGTCGCGCTTGCCGTTGCCGGTGCTGGTGAGCCCTTCCACGGCGAGCCGCTCGCCGGGGGTGGTCTGGACGAGGCCACCGCCCTCGTTCTCCCGGGCGAGACAGTTGACGAGCGAGATCGACGCGGTGGACTCCACGCGGAATCCGTCCTGTCCCCCGCCGGCCGCCTCGCAGCCGCTGAGCGAGGCGATGGCGCCGTCGCGCAGCAGGACGCCGTGGCCTTGCGAGGTGTGCACGGAGGTGCGGTTGGCGGTCAGTTCGCCGCCGGCGTCGACGACGATGCCGTCCGCGCCGGATCTCTCGACGCGGAAGTCCCGGACGGTGACGTTGCCGCCGTCCTCCAGGACGAGGCCGCTGTCGGCGGCGTCGAAGACGCCGCCACCGGCCAGGTACAGGGTGCTGCCGCCGGCGACGCGCACGCCGGAGCCGGCCGGCTGGACGATCTCGCAGTCCTCGATGCGGCCGCGGGCGTCCTTGGCGGCGGTGATGCCGTCACCCGACGGCTCCACGAGGCGCGCCCTGCGCAGCAGTGGGTTGGCCCCGGCGCGCAGCGCGATCGCCGGGGCGCCGCCTATGACCTCCAGTCGGTCCAGCTCCGCCGCCGCGTCCTCCTCCAGGAGTACGGCGGTCTCGGCGCAGTCGCGGACGGTCAGGCCGGTCAGTGCCGGGGAGGCCGCGCCGGCGACCCGCAGGGCCACACCCTGGGCGCCGTCCACCCAGCAGTCCTCGAAGGTTCCCCGCGCCCGGTCGGTGACGACCACACCGTGGCCCCGGGTACGGGAGACGCGGCAGCGGCGCAGTACGGGGTCGGTGCCCGCGGCCAGGGTGACGCCGGTGCCGGACGCGCCGGTGACGCGGACGTCCTCCAGCGTCGTACGGCCGCCGCTGCTCAGGTGGACGCCGTTGGCGGTGTCGTGCACGACCGTGCGGCTCACGGTGAGGGCGGAGTCGCCCTCCAGGGCGAGGGACGGCTTGTCGGTCGAGGAGATGTCGCAGTCCTCGACCGAGCCGCGGGCCTCGCCGTTGGCGAGGATGCCGTTGCCACGGGCGTCACGCACCGTGCAGCCCCGGACGCGAGCCTCTCCCTGCTCGGCGATGACCAGGCCGCTGGTGCCGAGGTGCTCAAGGGTGCAGCCCTCCACGGTGGTCGGCGTGGTCGAGGTGACCACGATGGCCGCGCCCTGGGAGTTGCTCACCCGGCAGTCCCGCAGCGCCAGCGAACCCGTGCCGCCGGCCAGCATCGCCGTCCATGCGGCGCCGGCTATCTCGCAGCCGTCGAGCGCGGCCTGGCCGCGCCGTACGTCCACGGCGGGTGCCTCGGCGTCACTGCCGCGCAAGGTCAGCTCCGAAAGCATCACGGCGTCGGCGCGCAGCGCGAGGACGCTGCCCGACCGGGGCCGGATCTCCACGGTGCCCCGCCCCTCGGCAGCGGTGAGGGTGACCCGGGTGTGGATCACCAGGTTCTCCGCGTACGTCCCGGGCCGGACGCTGATGAGCGCGCCGGTGCGGGCCGCAGCGAGTGCCTCACCGATCGTCCGGAAACGGTCCCGGTCGTCGGGACCGACCGACAGTACCTGGCGCGACACGCGCGAACCTCCTTGCTCAGTCTGCGTCTTGGGCAGGGCGCCGTCGAACGGGCAGCGAACGCGGCCGCTTGCCGGTTCAGACGCTCCATTTCTGGTTGTCCAGCCCCGTGCAGGTCCACAGTTGCACACGGGCCTTGGCGTTGCGGTCGTGGCCTTGAATCTCTACGCACATGCCCACGGCCGTGTTCACGAGGTCGTGGGCTTCGTTGAGCGCAAACTTCTGCGCGGCGACGCCGGTGCAGCGGGCGAGCTGGATGGTGGTGCCCTTGGTGAAGTTGGCGCCCGCCACGTCCATGCAGAGTCCCTGCGTACGGAGGGTGCCGTCGGAGGCGAACTGGAACTTCTGCGCGTCGGCGTTGTTGCAGTCCCACATCCACAGCGCCTTCCCGTCGGAGAAGTCACTGCCGGGTACGTCGATGCAACGGCCGGAGAGATGGCTGTGGAACGACACGGGGAAACTGAGGGTGGGCCCCGCCGGGGCGTTGTCCTGGGCCGGCTTGGCGGTGTCCTTCGCGGAGTCCTTGGCGGCGGCCGCCCTCTCCCGGTCCTTCTCCGCCTCCGCCTTCTTCTGCGCTTCCGCCTTCTTCGCCGCGTCTTCGGCGGCCTTGTCCGGGTTTTCCTTCCTCCCGGCCTCGGTGTCGGGGTTCAGTCCCGGTGCCGCCTTCGGTTTCTGGGTCTCCTTCTTGTCCGCCGAGTCGTGCGGCTCGGGAGAGCTGACCGCGAAGTCGCCCGTCTCGTCCTCCGTGTCCCCGCCGAGGACGGTCGCCGCGGTCGTCGACGTCCTCTCCTCCTTGTCGCCGTCCGCCCCGAGGAGCAGGAACGGCGCCGCGACGAGCAGCGAGCCTCCCACCGCGGCGGCGGCCAGCACCGCCCGGCCCGGCCGTCCCACCGGCTTGACCGCGTCGTCGGGTTTGTCGATGGCCGTGGCGGTGATGGTCCGCACGAGCAGGGGGAGCCGGCTCTTGGCGACGGAGGCGCTGCCGATGTCGGTGTCGGTGGCGGTCCGGGCTTCTGAGGCCGTCGCCGGGGCGACGGCCGCGGCCTGAGCCTCGGCCTTCTCCGCCGGGGCTTCGGCCTCACTCGCCGAGGCGGCCTCGGATTCGGGCTTCGCCGCAGGACCCGGCTCTGCGCCGCCGCCGGAACCGGGACCGGAGGAATGCTCGGCCGTGACGGCGGACTCGGTACGCTCGTCCGCCGACGCACTCGTTCGGGGTTCGGCGGAGGAGGACCGCTCGCCGTGGGGGGCGGACTCCGTACGCGCAGCCGCGGACGCGGGGGGCTGGTGCGTCGGACGTGTCACGGGTACCTCCCGGATGTGTGGGGCCAGGGGCCTGCCGGATCCTCGCCGCGGTGCATCGGGACGCGGTTCGCCGGAACGAGGAGGGGGGCGACCGCACCGGCGTTGACCAGCAGCGAGATGGCGGGGGGATGAGTCAGGGAACGGATCAGATCCCGGACGGGAAGGGTGTCATGGCGAAGTGTGGGGGACATGAACGCGTGTGCCGGTGAGGTGAACACGAGCACCACGGATTCTCCGTCCTGACCCGCGGCGACCAGCGGGATGCCGTCCGGCCCCGCTACGACGGCGACCTCGGCGGCCGCGAGCGCGGCGACGGCCTCCTCCACGGAGCCGTATCCGGTCGCGGCACGCTGTGCCGCCGCGTCCACGGGGTCGGTGGGCTCGGGCCAGCCGAGGGCGCGGGCGGAGGGGCGGTATGCAGGGTTGGCGCGGAAGGTGCCGACGTCACCGTCGTCGTCCGACCGCCACTCCCCCAGCACCGCCCAATCCGGCGGAGTCCGCTCCTCGGTCCACTCCGGATCGACCACGCCGATCCAGTGGCCGGGCGCCTGCCGAGCCGCGGCGCGGACGGCCTCGGGTATCGCGCGGATGCCGTCGGCCTCGACGGCGCCGGAACCGGTTGACGGGGCCGGGGTGCCGGATGTGGCCTCCATGTGCTCTCCGGGCCGCATGTCCACCTGAACTCTTGGTTCCACGAACCGACGTTGATCCGTCGGAGCCACCAGAATGCCACAACGCCCTGTGTGTTGGGCCGCCGCACGATGCCCGAACCGGGCTCTGACATGCCCGTTTCCCGCCCGGTCAGGAGACTTTGCGGGAGTAGTCGCCCGCACCCGGACATTGTGACGGACGGTATTGCCGGGACAGGAGTGGGTCGGGCGCCCGTAAGAGCTATGTTCGGCACGTCAGTGAGCCGTCGGATCCGACGCGCTCCGCCCCCAGGGAGTATTCGCATGTCCGTACAGAAGCCCGCCAGTAGCGCGAACGCGACCCAGGCCGCTGCCTCCCCGGACACCGCGCAGTCGACCACCGCTCCGGCCGGCCCGGACACCCCGGCCGCGCAGGACGAGCGCACCGCGGCCACCTCGGAGGCCTCGTCCGCTCCCGGCACCCCCGCCGAGGCGGCCACGACAGCCGCGGGGACGGGCGGGTCACAGGCGAGGGAGTCGGCCGAGTCGACGGCGGACGAGGAGCGCACGGCCGTCGCGGCGGCCGCCGTGCCGGCGGTCCCGGCCAGGACCGCGAGCGGCGTCGACAGCGGGCGTCCACGCAAACCGGTCCTCGCCGTGGCCGGGATTGTCGGAGCGGCCCTGATAGCCGTACCGCTGCTGCTCGCGGGTGGCGCGGACGACGACAAACGGCCGGACAGCACCAAGGAGTTGGCCGCGGGGAAGTCGGACACCGTGCTGGATCCGGGGTCGGCCGGCGCCGCCCTTGACGACTACGTCGCGGAGAAGCCCACCCCGACGCCGACCGAGGAGAAGCCCAAGCCGAGCGCGCCGGTCAAGGCCGTCGCTCCACCGCCGGCGCCGAGGCCCGAGCCCACGACGAGCGCACCGGCGAAGAAGGTCACGCCGAAGCCGGAGGCCAAGCCGACCCCCAAGCCCGCCTGGACGGCCTCGACAGTCCGCGCCGTCAGCATTCTGGAGGTCAACCAGGCCTGGACCACCAACCGCATCCGCATGGTGATGCAGCCCGACGGCAACCTCGTCGTCTACAACGAGAAGAACAAGCCCACCTGGGCGTCGATGACCTTCGGCGAGAACCACCGGGCCATCTTCCAGTCCGACGGCAACCTCGTCATCCACAACGGCGACGACCGACCGATCTGGGCCTCCGACACCTGGGGCAACGAAGGAGCCGAGCTGATCCTGCGCGAGGACGGCAAGGTGGTCATCGCCCACTCCGGCAATGTCCTCTGGTCGACCTGATCCACGGGCCGACTGGGCCGTGTACCGCACGGTGCCCATCACGCGCCCGGACACCGAGAGGTCCGTGATGCGCATGGCGTGGCAGAAGAGCGTGGTGCTGCTCTTTGCCCTCCTCATGCGCCGAGTGCCGCTCCTCAACCAACGGGTGAGATCACGCGTGCAGCCGGCCGGGGTACCGCCGACGACGCTGGGGCTGCTGATGATGCCTCGAACGCCTCCCCCGTCCCGACCGGTGGCAAGGCTGAACTCCCTCGTTCGCGTGGCCGTGATCAACTCGCTGCACCCCGCCAGGCTGACAGGGTCTGAATCATGCTTGAACTACGCACCGCGGAAGCAGACGACTGGCCCCTGCGGCGGGAGTTGCGACTGGCCGCGCTCGCTGAGGCGCCCTACGCGTTCGGGCCGACGCCGGCCCAGTGGCAGGGCTCCGGCGACCGGGAGGAACGCGGGCGTGCGCGTCTGTCGACTCCTGGCGCGCACGATCTGGTCGCCCTTCTCGACGGCCTCCCGGTGGGCATGGCCGGCGGAGTGCCGGGCGGGGGAGCAGAAGACGTGGAGTTGATCTCGATGTGGGTCGATCCCATGGCTCGCGGAAAAGGCGTGGGTGACTACCTGATCCAGGCGGTCGAGCGGTGGGCGGCGGAGCGCGGTGCCACGACGCTGCGGTTGTCCGTCATGGCGGACAACGCAGGGCGACCGCGCTCTACGAGCGGCACGTTTTCACGGATTCGGGTGAGCCCAGCGGTCTTCTCCCCGATGGGGTGGGCAGGAAACGGGTCATGGCGAAGAGCCTGGCCACCGCTTGATCTGCACGCCCGGGCACGGCGGGATCGACCGCGAGCTCAGGCTGCGGCAACGAGGGGGCGTCACTGCCGGCGGACACTCTTCTCGCCGCGGGCACGAGCGCGTTCCCGGCCTTGTGGGGCGAGTACGCCGGGGTGGCGGGCGTTGGTCCGAGCCCGTACCTGGCAGCAAGTGATGCGCCGTCCCGCACCGCATGCCCTCCACCGACGGCGACGGCGACGGCCACCGTCGCGGAACTCTGCGCCGAGACGGCATCGGCCGCCTCTCACCCGGCGCCCGCTGGGGCAGATCCAGCAGCGCAACGGGCGCGAGATCCGATCAGGCGGCCCCCGCCCGCCACCGCTGCCCGGTGCCTCCGCCCGCCGACTCCAGTGACAGCCCGTCCCCAGCTCCGCCGTCCGGGGTGACGGCCGTACCGAAGGCGATGACCGGGCGGATCAGCCCGTCCTCGTCCACCACGAACATCAGGTTCCGGCCGTTGCGGCCCTCCACCGAGTCGCACTCCCAGATCCCGACGCCGCGGTGCGTCGCTCCCCGGCTGTCCAGGCAAAAGTCGGGCCCGGCGGCCGACTGGAGCAACCCGCGGTCGTCGTCGACGCGCCAGCGCTGGGTACGTGACGACGAGCAGGGGGCCGTGATCACATCGCTTCCGTTGGAGAAGGCGCCGCTCACATCCAGACACAGGCCCGAAGCGACGTTCACCACCTGCACGAACGAACCGGAGAGCGGGCGCGTGGAGGAGGGCGGCGGTTTCGGGCTCGCCGTCTTCGTCGGTGACGGACTCCTTGTCGGGGAGGGCGGCTTCGAGGTCCGCGACGGCGAGGGTGACGGTGAGGTTGAGACCGACGACGGCGTCTTGGACACCGTAGCCGTCACCGTCACCGCCACCGGCGGTGTACTCACCTGAGTGTTCGCCGAGCCCACCGGGTCAGGCGACGGTGATCGGCCCTGCGCCACCAGGAACACCGTCACCAGCAGGGCCGCCCCCAGCACCGCCGACACCAGCACGGTGCGCCGGCGATCCGGTGCCCGTTCCCCGTCCTCCGATTCCCTGCCGGGTCCGGCAGGGCCGGACCCGGCCCACCACACGCCGGTGTCACCGGCCGCCCGCTCGACCGGGCCCCCCGCCGCGTACCCCGTGCCGCCCCATGGAAGCAGCCCCTCCGCCAGCGCCGTGCGCGGTTCGTCCCGCAGGGCCGCCAGCTCCTCGTATGCCGTCGTGCAGTGCGGGCAATGCGTCATGTGGGCCTGCAGATCGGCGCTGTCACGAGGGCTGTCCGGCCGAATGGACTCCTCGATGAGGCGGCCGAAGTCGGGGCAGTCCGGGTCCTCGGAGGCGGTGAGGCGGGCGCGCAGGCAGGCACGGGCCAGCTGCTGCAGCGCCGCGTCTGTACCGTAAGTGACGTCCTCCCGGGTCAGACCGAGGAGGACGGCCGTCGTTTCCGCAGGCTCCCGCTCGACGATCCCGTACCAGATGAGGCCCTGAGTACGGGAGGACAAGGACTGAAACGCCGCGAGCATGGGGACCACGGGGCCGGAGGGGCCGACCGAGTTCAGGACGAGCAACAGCCCCGCGTCCAGGCCGGCTGCCCGACCGTCCCTCGTCCAGGACCCGGCCAACCGGGCGACCAGCAGGAGGAGTTGGTGGCGCCAGGGCAGTCCCGAGTCGATTCCGCGGGCGGTCCGACGGGCCGCCAGCGTGAACGCCTGGGCCGCCAGCTGCCGTGCCATGGACTCGTTGGGAGTGCACAGCCTGGCGTAGGCGAGGACATGCGGATGATGACGGGCGCGCAGTTCCTGGAGCGCCGGATACGCCGTGACCGTATCAGCGCGCAGCACCTCGGCAAGCCGCGCGTCGGACGCGCCCTCGTGGTTCCCGTGACCGGACTCCGCCTCGCCACGATCCCTGTCGCCGTCGGCCCGAGCCATCCCGCCGCCTCCCCTTGCAACCGTACGACCCCGCGTCCAGACCTGACGTACCGGCGGGTATGACGGCTCATGGTGGCGCAGGGCAGGTCGCGGCGAAAGGGTTTCCGTGGGTAACTCATGAGCTGCCTGCAAGAAGGTCTCGATGACACAGTGGCCCTCCCTTTGCGCGACGCCTGTCTGCGGCTGCCGGGGGTGGTGGGCGCTCCAGCCTGCTGCTGTCGAGAGAGCGCAAGAGCACCACGAGCAACTCGTGGGGGGGCGGCAACCGGGTCCGTCTTCGCACGGATCTTGCCGGGAGCAGCCCGCAGGCAGGACGTGGACTCCCTACGAGCGGAGCGGTGGGAGTATCGCGAGAGTGATGGCAAGAACCAGTGACATCGAGAAGGCGGCCGAGGTGCTGCGCGCCGGCGGCCTGGTGGCCCTCCCCACCGAGACCGTTTACGGTCTGGGCGCCAACGCCGAGGATCCCACCGCTGTCTCACGCATCTTCCAGGTCAAGGGGCGCCCGCCCTCCCACCCCCTGCTCGTCCACATCGGCGACGCGGGCCATCTGGACGACTGGGTCGAGGACGTGCCCCCGGCGGCGCGCCTGCTGGCCGAACGCTTCTGGCCGGGACCGCTCACGCTGGTCCTGCGGCGCGGTCACCGCGTGCCCCTCGAAGCGACGGGTGGCCTGGAGACAGTGGCCGTTCGCGTACCCGACCATCCCGTCGCCCTCGCGCTGCTGTCGGCCTTCGGCGGCGGTGTCACGGCACCGTCAGCCAACCGCTTCGGCTCGGTCAGCCCCACCACGGCGGACCACGTCCGTGCCGAGCTGGGTGATGCCGTTGACTTCGTGCTGGACGGCGGCCCTTGCGAGGTCGGCGTCGAGTCGTCCATCGTCGACGCCACCGGCGAGACCCCGAGCATTCTGCGGCCCGGCGGCGTGACGCGCGAGGACCTCGAAGCAACGTCGGGGCGTCCGCTCGCGCTCCCCGCGACCAGCCACATTCGGGTGCCCGGTCAGCATCCCTCCCATTACGCACCGCGCGCCCGGGTCGTCGTCGTGGAGCCGGAGAAGGTCCTCGCCGAAGCCGAGCTCGCGCAGGAGTCGGGGCACCACGTCGGCGTCCTTCTTCCGCCCACCCTCTCCGACGTCCCGGTGAAGGCGCACGCCATGGTGGCGGTGCCCGCCTCTATGGCCGCCTACGCGCGGGGGCTGTACGGGTTCCTACGCGAACTCGACCAGCGGGGATGTGATCTCATCGTCGCCTCCCTGCCGGTGGAGGAAGGGCTGGGACTGGCGATCGCCAACCGACTCCGCCGTGCCGCGGGGCCCCGGTCCACGGTGTGAGCAGCATCGACGCCATGCGGGAGACGTTGGCGGCTGTCACCTGAGGCTCGATGCAGGGGGGACGGCACGGGACAGGGGTTCCAGGTCTTCGTGCAGGGCAGCATGGAGTGCGGCGGCGAGTTCGCGAACTCGTTCTTCGTCCCGCAGGCCATGCATCATGAAATAGACGGGTCCCGTGTAGGCGCCGAAATCGACCTCGCGGGCGTCAACCAGCCGGAGGATCGCAGTCCGGATGGCATCGTTGACGGCATCGGTGACCCCGCGGCCGGGGCCGGCGGTGAGGGTGTCCGCCTTCACGGTCCAGTGCTGACCCTCGGCTTCGATGGCGACGAATACAGCGTTGTGCGCCATGGCAGTGCGGTAGGCGTCGTGGAAGGCATCCGTACCGGTGGCGTCCGGGACAAGGTGAGCGGGGCAGGGGACCGGCAGTGGCTGCACCTGTGCATTCTTGCCCAGGAGTGCCGTCAGCGCGCCCCGCGACGCGACGGCACGTCCCGTTGAGCGGTCAGGACACGGCGATCCCCGCCGCTTGGAGACCGTGGGAGGCGACGAGCTCCGCGGTGCCGTCGGCCAGGCGGTAGCGCAGGCCCACCACGGCGGTCCGGCCGACGGCGACCTTGTCGGCCAGGACCCGGGAGCGGTCCAGCAACAGGTCGGCGGTGTGCCTTACGTGCTCGGCGAGGACCTCCTCCGGCTCGACCCGTCCGGCGGCCCGGGCGGCCAGCACGCTGGGGGTCACCCGCTCGACGACGTCCCGGACGTACCCGGCCGGCGTCATGCCGTCCTCCAGCGCAGCGCACGCCGCGCCGACCGCGCCGCACGAGTCATGCCCGAGGATCACGACCAGCGGGCAGCCGAGCACCTCCACGCCGAACTCGATACTGCCCAGCACCTCCGGACCCATGACGTGGCCGGCGGTGCGCACCACGAACAGGTCGCCCAGCCCTCGGTCGAAGATGATTTCGGCGGCCAGCCGGGAGTCGGAACATCCGAACAGCACGGCGAAAGGCTGCTGGGACGGTGCGGTCTCGGCGCGGCGGGCGGCGTCTTGGTTCGGGTGCTCGGATGTGCCCGAGACGAAGCGCTGATTACCGGCCAGCAGCAGCTCGAAGGCATCGCGGGGCGTCGGGGTCTGGATCTCACTCATGGCGGCAGCTTACGAGTCGGCACCAACCGTGACCGCATGGGCCCATAGGTCATCGCCGGATCGGCTGAAACTGACGGCTCAGGCATCATCCCCAGGCGCCGGGCTGGGCAGCCATGCCGCTTGAGCCCTGCGGCAACCCCCTGAACGGTGCGGCTCTGCACGTATACCTCATGCAGTCGTCAGACCGCAGGGCGCCCGTCGGCCTCTCCGGCACCACGCTTCGAAGCCCACCAGGCAGGCAACTGACAGGAACTGCCCCGGTAGCGACCCGGCGTATCAGTCGGCGACGGCGGGCTCGGCCGGGGCGGCGGGGATGTCGCGGACACCCAGGCGCAGGTGCTCGACGTGGTACAGGGCCTGGTCGAGGAGCTCGGCGACGTGGTTGTCGTGCAGGGCGTAGACGATCGAGCGTCCGTGACGCTCGCCGGTGACCAGTCCGAGGTTGCGTAGCAGGCGGAGCTGATGGGAGCAGGCGGAGGCTTCCATGCCGACGGCCTCCGCGAGGTCGCTCACCGAACAGGCGCCTTCCTGCAGACGGGCCAGGATGTAGAGCCGCGAGGGTGTGGCGAGGGCCTGGAGGGCGGCGGCGACGTCGGCGGCGCCGACGGCGTCGAGGCGCTCTCGGGTGGTGGCGCTGCTGGTGTCGGTTCCGTGGCCCATGCGGACATCATACTCACAACACCTGAAGACCTGTTCAGGCATTCATGTATGGTGGACGTGTTGCCCCGTCCACCCGCGAAGGGTTGCTTTGTCATGCCTTCTGTCCTGGACCAGCGGCCCGCGCCGACGGCGGCCGGGCCACGCCCGGCTCCGCCCCCGCGGCGCCCCCGGGTGCTGACACTGCCGGAGGCCCGGTGGGCACTGGCCTCGCTGGTCCTGTTCCTGATCGCCCTCCCGCTCAACCTGCTCGGCGCTCCTGCGTGGCTGTGGGGTCCGCTGTTCGCTGCTACCTACGTCACAGGCGGCTGGGAGCCCGGGTGGGAGGGCCTGGAGGCCCTGAAGGGCAAGACTTTGGACGTGGATCTGCTGATGGTGGTGGCCGCTCTCGGCGCCGCGGCCATCGGGCAGGTCCTGGACGGGGCGCTGCTGATCGTGATCTTCGCGACCTCCGGCGCCCTGGAGGCGGTGGCGACCGCCCGCACGGCGGACTCCGTGCGGGGGCTGCTCGACCTCACGCCGACGACGGCGACCAGGCTGGTGCCCGGCGGCGAGGAAACCGTCGCCGCCAAGGACCTGAAGGTCGGCGACGTCATCCTGGTGCGGCCCGGCGAGCGGGTCGGCGCCGACGGCCAGGTCCTGGACGGCGCGAGCGACGTCGACCAGGCCACCATCACCGGCGAGCCCCTGCCCGTCGCCAAGCAGGCCGGCGACGAGGTGTTCGCCGGCACGGTCAACGGCACCGGCGCCCTGCGCGTGCGCGTCGAGCGGGATCCGGCGGACTCGGTCATCGCCCGGATCGTGAAGATGGTCGAGGAAGCCTCCGAGACCAAGGCCCCCACCCAGCTGTTCATCGAGAAGATCGAGCAGCGGTACTCGATCGGCATGGTCATCGCGACCCTCGCCGTCTTCGCGATCCCGCTCGCCTTCGGCTCCGCTCTCCAGCCCGCCCTGCTCCGCGCGATGACATTCATGATCGTGGCCTCTCCCTGCGCAGTCGTGCTGTCCACCATGCCGCCGCTGCTGTCCGCCATCGCCAACGCCGGCCGCCACGGCGTCCTGGCCAAGTCCGCCGTCGTGATGGAGCGCCTGGGCCAGGTCGACGCGGTCGCCCTCGACAAGACCGGCACCCTGACCGAGGGCACGCCCCGCGTCACCGATATCCGTCCCCTGCCCGGCTCCCGGCTGGACGAAGACGGTCTGCTCGCACTGGCGGCCGCCACCGAGCACCTCAGCGAGCACCCGCTCGCCCGCGCGGTCGTCGACGCCGCCCGCGAACGCCGCCTGCCGCTGCCCGAGGCGCTCGACTTCACCTCCACCCCCGGACAGGGCGTGAGCGCCACCGTCGCAGGTCGCACCGTCCAGGTCGGATCGCCCTCCCGCCTTCCGGCCGCCCCCAGGCCCGTGTCTGCGGCGGTGGCGGAGCTGGAGGGGACCGGACAGACCGCGGTCCTCGTCCTGCGCGACAACAGCCCGGTCGGGGTGATCGGCATCGCCGACCGGCTACGGCCGGACGCCGCCGCCACCGTCACTGCACTCACCAAGCTGACCGGCCGAAGTCCGGTCCTGCTGACCGGCGACAACGAATGCGCCGCCCGCCACCTCGCCGCCCAAGTTGGCATCACCGACATCCGCGCCGGGCTGCTCCCGCAGGACAAGGCCGCCGCCGTACAGAAGTGGGAAGGCGAAGGCCGCAAGGTGCTGGTGGTCGGCGACGGCGTCAACGACGCGCCCGCCCTGGCCGCCGCGCACACCGGCATCGCCATGGGCAAGGCCGGCTCCGACCTCGCCCTGGAAACCGCCGACGCCGTCGTCGTCCGCGACGAACTCGCCGCCATCCCCACCGTCGTCGCCCTCTCGCGAACCGCCCGCCGCCTGGTCGTCCAGAATCTCGTCATCGCCAGCGTCTTCATCACCACGCTGGTGGTCTGGGACCTCATCGCCACCCTGCCGCTGCCGCTCGGCGTCGCCGGGCACGAGGGCTCCACCGTCATCGTCGGTCTCAACGGCCTGCGTCTGCTGCGCGAAGCCGCCTGGACCAACCCGGCCCGACGGGGCGCCGAGTGAGCAAGCGCTCCCGCCGTCGCGTCCCCGCCCGCGGAGCCGGGGCGGGAGCAGAACGGCCCACGGTCACGGTATGCCGCGGCTGCTGCTGCGGAACACCGAAGATCCCCGGACTCGATCACGCCGCACAACTGCGTGTCCTGCGGCAGGCCGTGGGCGGGGCGGCAAGGGTGCGGGTGACCGACTGCCTCGGCGCATGCGAGCGCGCCAACGTCATCGTCATCCAGCCCTCCGCCACCGGCCGCAGGGCCGGCGGCCGGCCCGCCTGGCTCGGCCTGGTCAACGACCGGGACGCCGCCGCTGACATCGCCGCCTGGGTCGCGAGCGGCGGCCCGGGCGTCACCGATCCGCCCGGCATCCTCGGCCTCTACACCTTCAGCCCCTCGCGCCGAGTACGCGCCGAGCTCGACGAGTAGGGCGCTTAGGGCCCTCGCGCCCGAGAGTCCAGGGCCCTGCGACGAGTGCCGGGGGTGCGGGTTCGCGCATCCGCAGGGAACGCTCAGCCGGAGATCCGGCCATGACTTCACCGAGTCATGGCCGGACCGTCGCCCGTCGCGCGGACGGAGTGATTATCAGGAGGACTTGGTGACCCCGGGCAGGAAGCCGGCGTGGGCCTGTTCCCGCACGCGGACGCGCGACAGGCCGAACTTCCGGAGGTGACCGCGTGGTCGCCCGTCCACCCTGTCCCGGTTACGCACTCGGGTCGCGCTCGCGTTGCGGGGCTGGCGCCGCAGTTCTTCCGCTGCGGCCCGGCGTTCGGCGTCGGTGGAGGACGGCCTGCGGATGATCTCCTTCAGCTCCGCCCGGCGGGCCGCGTACCGCTCGACCGTCGCCTTGCGCTTCTCGTTCTGCGCGATCTTGCTCTTCTTGGCCATCAGACCTTCTCCCCTCGGGCGCTGATGCGGGCCATCGCAGCCTCGATGCCGATGCTGTCGACGGTCTTGATCGCCTTCGCGCTGAGCGTCAGCCGGACATGCCGCCCCTCGCTGGGCAGCCAGTAGCGCTTGCGCTGAATGTTGGGCGGTCGAAGCGGCGCGAAGTGCGCCGATGCGAGTGGGAGATGGTGTTGCCGAAGCCCGGTCGAGCGCTTCGAGCGCCGGTACGGTCGACGCGGAGTCAGCTGATGCGCGGCGGTACCGGACTCCCTGTCGTCATCGTCGCCGGGCTCCGCTCCCAGGCACGCCGCAAGGTCGTGGAGCGCCTCCTGCACCTGGTGCCCCACAGCGTCGCCCTCCATCACGACCTGTCCAGTGCGGCCGACGGCACCGTTCTGCGCCAGGTGCGCGACGCTTCGGGTGAGTTGTCCCGAGAAGAGGCCCCGCTGGTCAACGACTGCGCATGCTGCGCGCTGCGCGAGGACCTGGTCCCCGAGTTGGATCGGCTCGCCGATGCCGGCATCACCCGGCTCGCCGTCGTCGAGCTGTGGGACTCGGTCGAACCCAGGGGAATGGCCGAGGTGGTCCTCCAGCACGGTGCTGACGCGGTCCGGCTCACCAACGTGATCACGGCGGTCGATCCCGCCCTCGTCCTGCCCTGCCTCGGCAAAGGCGACGACCTGGCCGAGGCGGGCCTCGCGGCCGCGGCCGGCGACCAGCGCACGGTCGGCGACACCTGGGCCAGGCAACTGGAGTACGCCCCCGTCCTCGCCGTCGTGGAGAGCGAGGACGCCGACGACGAGGACCGTGCGCTTCTCACCCAACTCCACCCCACCGCCCGTCGGGTGAGCGCCGACTCCGCAGAGCTCGCCCGGCTGGCCTTCGCAGGATTCGACGTGGAGGCGGCCGCCGCCGCCCAGCATCCGGCCTGTGCGGCTGCTCCCCCAGGAGGCCGACGAGGCAGGCATCACCACCATCGTCTGGCGTCGGCACCGCCCGTTCCATCCCGAACGCCTCTACCAGGCGCTGGAAGACCTCTGCTGCGCCGCAGTCCGCAGCCGCGGAAGGTTCTGGCTCGCCGACCACCCGGACACCCTGCTCGCCTGGGACGCCGCCGGCGGAGCGCTGTGCGTGGAGAGCGCCGGTCCGTGGCTCGCCTCACTGCCGGACGCCGCCTGGGAGGCGGTCCCGCCCGTACGCCGAGCGGCCGCCGCACTCGACTGGCACCCCGACCACGACGACCGTTGCCAGCACCTCGTCTTCACCTCCCCCGGCCTGGACCGTGACGGACTCGCGCGGGTGCTGGAGTCCTGCCTGCTCACCGACGCCGAGTACACGGCGGGACCCGAAGCCTGGAAAGAACTCCCGGCCGCATTCGGCTCCCTCCTCGACCCCGTCACGTAGAACCGGCCCCATCCGCCCCGACACAGAAGGAGCACCATGGCCCCCTGCCAAGGCCCCCGCAAGCCGCTGAAGTCCCGCCCCAGCACGCTGGAGGCGGCCGGGATCACCTAGATCGACTACAAGAACACCGACCTGCTGCGAAAGTTCATCTCCGACCGCGGCAAGATACGCAGCCGCCGCGTCACCCACGTCACGGCCCAGCAGCAACGACAGATCGCCACGGCGGTCGAGAAGCCCGGGAGATGGCGCTCCTTCCGTGCTCGAGCCGGTGAGAAGCGACCGCTACTGGCCATCACTGCGTGATGTCGTCATGATGATGTGCGCGGACCGGTGCCGGTCAAACAGCCGTCGAGGACGTCGTGTCGGTACCGGAGCCGGCGTAGCCCCGGCACCGGCCAGATGCCCAGGGCGCGAGTTGGAAGACGGTGAACCAGTCGCAGTCGGCGATGTGGGGCGCATCCCGGCCGTCGAGTGAAGGCTCAGGCTGTCCCCAGCCCGGCACGATCGGTCCGCCGAGTCGTTGGCGAGCGGTCTGGAGGAGGCCCCGCAGTCTTCCGTGAGGAGCTTCTGCGCCCGTCGGGCCGGGCTTCGGGAACCACCGGCGTCCGCTGCCGGGCCAGGTGCCTTCCGATGTCCACCACGGCGTCGACTGTGACCGAGGAGGTGAGGGCCCGTGGCCGGGGGGGCCGGCTCCCCGGGCCCTCGCCCATGATCACGCCCCCGTGCGGGGGGAGAGGTTGCGTGACCACCATTCCAACGCGTACGGCATCGGGAGGTCACGCGCTCAGGGCATATGCGTTCGTCACTGTCAAACACCGTGCGACTGCGGCGGGCGGGTTCGACTCGGGAATCCGGGCTCGGCACGTACCACTGCCCGGGCGAACACATCGGTTCGAGCCCGCTCGCTGTCCGGCGACCGGATGTCCATCCCTTCCCCCTGGCCACACTGCCGGCCGCCGGGCGGCCGGCAGTGCCCGCGCACGGCTGCGTGAAATCTTGAAGGAGGTGGCCCTCCAGGACGGTGGCCGCGGCGGCTGCAGCCTGGACGAGGTTCGCTTCACCGGCATCCAGCGTCCGGTCGAGCTTTCGGACCGTGGACGAAAGCGTGAGACTGAGCGACTACGCCTGAGCGTTTCGCTTGGCGAGTGAGCCTGCGTCTGGTCGACTGAAGCAGGCGCCCACGGACGCGAGGCGTCGGCACAGACCCGTATGCCCCGGTGCGGTCGCCGCGGGGTTGCTTCCGCGTGATGCTGTGACCGTGATGGATACGCCCGCTGTCCCGCCCGCGTGTGAGGCGCTCGGTGACGGCCGCGCCGATACGAAGGGTTGACACGTCATGGTGGACATGCCTCACGGAGCACGGCAGAGGACCGAAGACACACAAGGTGAGCGCCACGAGGCCGGGCCAATGAGGTACTTCGCAGTGCCGTGGCTCCTCAGCGGCGTGCTCACCATCCTTCAGGGCGTCGCGGGCATCGCGAAGGACCGCCTCTACGGGGTGCCCCGGACTACGAGTACCGGTTCGACCTCACCAGTTGGGGCTGGATCCATCTTGTCGTCGGCGTCGCGGTGGTGATCGTGGGGGTGGGGATGCTCCGCGGTATGAGTTGGCGCCGTCCGGCCGGTGTGACGGCGGCTGCGGTCAGTCTGGTGACCCAGTTCATGTTCATCCCCTATTACCCACTGTGGTCGATCAGCGTGAGGCGCTCGACCTGATCATTATTTTTGGTTTGGCACGGTTCACAGCGGATGCGTGAGGAAACGTTCGGGTGGCGGAGCCGGTGATGCATGTTCCAGGGCTGTTCGGGGGGTGACGGACGGTGCTGACGCGGCGTCCAGCCCGATTCCTCGTTCGTCCGGGTTCGACAGCGTGGCGAGTTGGGAGTCGAACAGCGCCTCGGGCATGAAGGGCTCCGTCACCCTCACTGGGCGATATGGGCGAGGGCGGCCGGTGGGCGGGTCGACCCGGCCCTGTGACGGGATCCGCGTTGCCCGCGCGAGTCCTGAGCGGGCGGTCAGGCTCTCGTTCCGGTGAGGAACGCGGTGAGTATGCGGCGCAGGCGAGGTTCCACCTCGACGACGGCGTGGCCGAGCCGGGGGTCGGTGGTGTAGAGCTCGCGGAGGCGGGGGCCCGGGGTGGCCATCTGCCACAGGGGGCCGGCCATGCCGGTGGCGGTGGATACCAGGTCGAGGGTCTGTTGTTCGTCGAGGCCCAGGAGGCGGTCCAACTCGGCGCCGATGAGGGCGACCTCGCCGTCAGCGGGTCCCTCGTCCTCCCTCTTGTGTTCGCCGCCGGCATGGTCGCGCTGTGCTTCTGGGTCCTGTGGATGCGCCGCCGCTCCCTGGAGCGCCTCCACTGGATGCGCCAGGCCTTGCAGCAGAAGTGAGCAACCGGAAGGGGCGAGGACGGTGGGCGAGCCGGGAACCGGCAGCCTCGCCGGCCTGGGCCACCGGTGCGCATGCGAGGGGCCCCGTCGCCAGAGGCACGGCGACCGCCGTCCCGTGGGCGAATCCGCAGCGAACGTGGCGGTTCCTCGCCGCACCGGCCCTCTTCCGCGAGCCCACCGGGCTGACCAGCTAACTCTGCCGCGGCCACGCGGTGTCGAGGGTACCGGCGGACGAAGCACGGCTGATCCCGTACCCGCTGGGGACCCGGCCGCCCCGCACGCCTCGCAGAGGAGGGCCACCGCCCGTCCCACGAGGTCCGGCCGGGTCGCCGCCACCGGGCGTGGTGACGGCGAGGCGCACATCGTCAAGGTGGAGAGCGGCCACAGCGGCCCGCGGCGGGCCGCTGTGGCGAGGGCATGTCGCGCCGTCAGTGTCCGGCGACGACGCCCGACAGTTCATTGGTGCTCTCCGGCAGGGTGACAGAGGTGATCTTCTTCCCCGTCTCCACATCGACGGCGTGGAGCGCCTTCTTGCCGGGCTCGGAGACGTACGCGACGTGCCCGCGGACGAACAGGGTGGGCCGGGCCTGCTGCCAGTCCAGCGGCTCCCGCCACTCGCCCACGACCGGGATCTTCTTCTCGATCCTGCCGGTGGTCGGATCGATGACGTGCAGGGCACCGTCGGTGCCCAGGACCAGGGCCTCGCCGTGCGGACCACGGCCCAGCGAACGGAAGGAGTAGCTCACGCCCAGGTCGACGAGGCGCAGCTGCTTCTTCTCGGTGTCGATGAGGGAGACGCGGGTGGGCCGCTCCAGCTCGGCCTCGGGGTCGGTCTTGTAGTCGCCCAGCAGGACCGGCGAGGCGTCGCTGCCGGCCTGGTTGCCGATGCGGCCGTAGTCGTCGGGGGCGTCGATCTTGGTGAACCTGCCGTCCTTGTAGATCAGGATGCCGTCCTCGCAGCCGAGTCCGACGGCCTCGTTCTTGGCTGCCGCCTCGCCATGGACGCCGGGACAGTTCTCGTTGCGCGCGATCTCCTTGTTGTTCTCGTCCAGCACCAGCGCGCCGGTGCGCTTCTCCTCGGTGCCCAAGGTGGTGAGGAGTTCGCCATTGGCCAGTTCGATGGCGACACCGTGGTGTGCTTCGGCGGAGGTGTAGGTGCGGCCTTCCGGGTTCTTGCCACTGCTCAGATCGGCGGGGTCGAAGACGTTGACCTCTCCGGTGCCGTCGGTGAAGAGCACGGTCTTTCCGGCGTGGCGTACTACGTGGCCGGGCTTGGGGCCCTGGTACTCGATGTCGGTGAGGGCCTGGTCGGTGGCGTTCAGGACGCGGAACCCGCTGTCGGTGGACACGACGACGTGGTCCTGGTCGCCCGCGGGGTTGATCCGGTTGAAGCCGGGCAGGTCGATGGTCTTGGCGAGCTTGAGGCTCTTTCCGTCGAGGATGTACAGACCGCCGTCGAAGGTGGCGACCAGCGGATTCCTGACCGCCACCGGGGGGGTGGCGGTCGGGGTCCCGTCGGACGTGGTACCGGAGGCGGAGGAGTTCCCCCCGCCGCAGGCGGTCAGGACGGTGGTGACCGCCAGGGCCAGCGCCGTGCCCGTGAGCGTTGTGACGCGTATCGACTTGTTCATCGGTGTAATCCTTTCTGCACCGCGCGACGGCGGCATGGAGGGGTGACGTGCCGGCTCGGAGGGGTCAGCGGCCGGTCAGGCCGGTGACCATGGCGGTGGTGTTGGCGCGCATCATCCGCAGGTAGGTGTCGGCGCCCCCGCCCTTGGCGGTCAAGGACTCCGAGTACAACTGGACGACGCGAACCCCGCCGCCCAGCTCCCTCCGCAGTACCTCGGCGAGGCGCTGGGGCTGGGAGGAGTCGGCGAAGACGGTGCGTACGCCTGCCCTGTCCACTGCCTCGGTGAGGGAGCGCAGGTCGGAGGAGCTGGGTGAGGCCAGCGTGGTGCCGCTCGGGATGACCGCGCCGATCACGCGGAGGCCGAAGCGGTCGGCGAGGTAGCCGAAGACGTGGTGGTTGGTGACGAGGGCCCTCCGGTCCGCGGGGACGCGGCCGAACGACCTCTCCATCCAGGCGGTGAGCTCGGTGAGTTGCTTCGCATAGCGGTCGGCGTTGGCGCGCACGGTGTCGGCGTCGACGCCGTCGACGTGTTCGACGACCTGGTCGGCGAGCAGGGCGGTGACCTTGCGCATCCGGTCGGGGTCGGTCCAGAAGTGCGGGTCGGGCTGTCCTGCATCGCCCTCGGGGCCGGCGTCGCCGGCGGTGTGGAAGGTGAGCGGGCCGGCCACCTCGCCGGCGGCGAAGGTGGCGACGCCGGACTCGCGGGCGGCGTCCACATGCCGCAGTACGTTCTCCTCGAGCCCCAGACCGTTGTGGACAATCAGGTCGGCGCGTTCCAGCTCGGCGGCCTGCACCGCCGACAGACCGAAGGAGTGCGGGTCGGCGTTGGGCTTCATCAGGACGGTGACGTCGGCTTCACCACCGACGATCTCCCGGGTGACGTCGCCGAGGATGTTGGTGGTGACGACGATGTCGGGCCGGTCGCCGCCGGTGGTGCAGGCGGTGGTGGTAGCGGCTGTCACGAGGGCGAGAAGTCCCGCGATCAGGTGGCGCAGGCGGGCGATGCCCACCCGTACGTGCTGCTTCGCGCCGGTGCGGCTCATCGTCCGGTCTCCGCCATGAGAACGGGCCTGATGTCCAGGTCGAAGGAGCGCGCGATGCGCAGGCCGTCGTTGTAGTCGATCTCGAACACCTTCTTGCTTTCAGGGTCGTTGACGTAGGCGCGGCTGCGGTCCACTTCGATGACGGGGGCGCTGCCGTCGGTACGGGCCCATGTCCCTCCTGTCAGCAGCGACTTGGTTCGCGCCGTCTGTTCTCCGGTTGCGATGTCGTAGCCGTGCAGCGAGCCGTCGGTCTCCAAGACGAGCAACGGGGACCCCTCTCCGGCGGTGTTGACCGCGACGACCGGTCCGGTGTCCACCCGCGTCCAGGCCCGTTCGGCGACGTCGAGGACCCAGACGGCGTCGTCTCCGGCCGCGGCGGTGAGCGTGTCGCTGCCGGGCCGATGACGGAAGGCGGTGGCCCGTTCCGTCGCGGGGGCATGTGTGCCGTACGGGATCACCTCGGCGGTGAAGGCACCGTTGTGTGCGCGGACGAGCAGGGCGCCGTCGGCGCAGCCGAAAATCACGCCGCGCCTGGTCACAGCGTCCCCTCGGGGCTCCGCGCACGTCACGCCCGGTGAGGCGACGCGCTTTCCCCTGCGGTCGAGGACGACGAGTTCGGCGGTGCCGCTCCTGTTCCTGAAGGCGAGCAGGTGCTCCTCGTACGGGACGACGGCGCCGATGTGGGTGCCCGGCAGCGTCACGGGAGATGTGATCTTCCCCTGCTCCAGTTCGCTGCGGTCGTACAGGAGGGCGCGCCCGCCCTCGTCGGTCACCGCGGTCACGGCGGCGTCGCTGCGCACCTGGGCGCGGCTTCCTGCGGGAAGCTCGCCCACGTCCCGTGTCGCCGCGCTGTAGTAGTGGACGTGGTCCCCGTGGTCCACCATCCAGACACCGCTGTCGAGGACGTGCGTGCCTCCGGGTGTGTGGAGGTAACCGAACCTGCCGTCGGTTCCCAGCCGAACGGTGTCCTTCACCTGTGCCGTCGTGTGCACCTGGCCGGTGACGAGGTCGAGGATCCTGGTGTCGCCGCCGACGGGGTCGTTGAGGAGGAGCCGGGACTGCTGCTCGGCGGCCTCCCGGGCTCCCTCGACGTGTCCGTGCGGGACGGCGGACGGGGAACTCGCTCCGCGAGATGCGGTGTTGCTGCCCGCGCCTCCACAACTCGTGGTGAGCAGCGCGGTGAGCACCAGCGCGGTCGATGCCCACGGGGAGACGTTTCTGCGTACGGTCATGGCGATCGCCTCTGACTTCTTTCAGTCGACTTGAGTACGGGGGCCGGGGCGGGGGTGTGGCGCGCACGGCGGTCACGCAGGCCGGACACCATGTGGGAGAGGAAGAACAGGCTCACCGCGAGCGCCGCGACGGTCGCGCCGGCGGCGGTGCTCAAGTGCCAGGACAGAAGCAGCCCGCCGAACGTGGCGGTGGCGCCGAGCAGGGCGGCGAGCGCCATGACTCCGCGCACGCTGCGGGCCCAGGGCAAAGCGGCCGCCGACGGTGCGATGAGCAGCCCGAGGACGAGCAGTGTTCCGACTATGTGGAACGAGGCCACGATCGCCAGACCGAGAAGGCCGAGCAGCACGGCGTGGGCCAGGCGCGGCCGCAGACCCAGGGTGTGCGCCTTGCGCTCGTCGAACGCCAGGGCCAGGAAGACTCGGTGGCCGAGGACCGATACCACCAGCGCCGCGAGCAACGCCGCGGCGAGAACGAGGAGGTCCTGCTGCCGGACGGCGAGCACGTCACCGAAGAGAAAGCCGGTCAGGTCGACCGCGAAGGACTGCGAGCGCGAGACGATGATCACGCCAAGCGAGAGCATCCCCACGAACAGCAGCCCGATGCCGGTGTCCTGGGACAGCCTCGGTGTGCGGCCGAGCGCGGTGACGCCGGCCGTCATGACGACGGCGCTGGCCACGGCCCCCACCATCAGGTTCCCGCCGAGCAGCGCGGCCAGCGCGACGCCCGGCAGCAACCCGTGGGACATGGCGTCACCGAGGAAGGCCATGCCCCTCAGCACCACCCAGGTGCCCGCCGACGCGCAAATCGCGGACACCAATACCCCGCCCCACAGGGCTCGTTGCACAAAGCTCACTTCGAAAGGGGCCGTCAGCCATTCCATGCGAGGGACACTACAATGAAAATCATGTTCACTAAAGCGCGCCCCTCACGCTCCTTGCCCTCCGGGCGGACCGCCCACCTCTCCTTCTGCGGGTTGTGCGCCGGTTACCCAGGTCGCCCGGTGCTTCGTGAAATCAGCGCGGAGATACCGGAGTTGGCCAACACTGTGCTCGTGGGGCCGAACGGCAGCGGCAAGTCGACCCTGCTCGGCGTGCTCGCCGGTGTGATCCATCCGACATCCGGTGATCTCCGCCGCATTGGATACCGGCCGCCCGCGTTCGTACCGCAACGCGGAGCCGTCGGTGACGCCCTGCCGCTCACCGTCCGGCAGACCGTGGAAATGGGGCGCTGGGGTGACCGCGGCCCGTGGCGTCGGCTGACCCGCCAGGACCACGCGGCCGTGGACGCGGCGCTCGACCGGCTCGAGATCCGGGACCTCGCCTCACGTCAGCTGGGCGAACTGTCGGGTGGGCAGCGTCAACGCGCGCTCCTTGCGCAAGGATTGGCACAGGAGTCGGACCTTCTGCTCCTCGATGAGCCGACCACAGGTCTGGATCCTGAAGCGAGGGAGCGGATCGGGGCACTGGTGACGGCACTCGTCGCCGACGGGGTGACGGTCGTCCAGGCCACACACGACCTGACGGTCGCACGCACGGCGGACGCCTGCCTCCTGCTCCAGGACGGCCGCCTCGCCGGACAGGGGCATCCTGACCAGGTCCTCACCACATCGGCACTGGCCCGCCTCTGGCAAACACTCTGAGGACCGGCAGCGCAGCCAACACCTACCGCCCCGCCGAGATCGCCGGCCGGGGGCGGGCACTCGCCCGGTGCACGTCACCGGAACCCTGAACGCACCGCCGAGGCCGGCTGCCGCTGTCCGTCTTCGAACGAATCTTTCCCAGAGCGGCCTCGGCAACCCGGCGGAAGGTGTCCGGACCGGTACCGTGCGGCCGGCCATCTGCTGGAGGCGGAGGCGGAGGCGGAGGCGGCCCGGCTCGTCACGAGCGACGCCGGCAGGGGCTCTGTGCCGGCGATAGCGGGCAGGTGACTGGGCGACCGATCAGGTCCGCTTTAGGTGTGGGTCCGGGGCGGTGCTGGGCGGAGTCCAGCTCCCTCAGCCGGGTCTCCAGCAGTCGGGCTTCCCCAGGGTCCGTGCGGATCCCGAAGACGTTGTCGAGCAGCTCGGGCACCTCGTGCGGCCCGACGGTCTGCGTCATCCGGTCCCGGCCCGGGCGTTCCGTCGTCCAACCAGCGCGTCGAGCGTGTCGTACCGGTCGATGCCCCGCCGCTGGATGCACGGACGGGTGACGAACGGGGAGCGGTCATGCGTGGCCACGAAGTGGTTGCCGACCGCGTAGTCGACGGGGTACTGCGGGGTCTCGGTGAAAACCTGCCGCACCACCCAGCCGTCCGGTCCCTTCGTTTCGCCCCCACGCTGGTGCACCGCCCAGCCTGGTGAGCCGTGAGTGATGTCCTGCCAGCGCAGCACGATGTGTTCGGCGTCCCGTTTGACGAGATCGCTGGTGTCGTAGGTCGTTCGGCGGCAGCAACAAGACAACTGGCAACGTCCGCGCCGCCACGTTCGACGAGCAAGACGCGCACAGGTTTCTCCCCACCAGCATGATGAGGTCGTCAACCCGAAGATCGACGAGTGGGAGGGGCCGACCTCGATCCCGGACCGCGGACCGTCCCTGGCCAAAGCTGATGTCTCCGTGACAGCGCTGGAACCATACGTTCAGCGCTGTCACTGCCGTTCCGGGCAGTTCGTCGCGCGTTCCGAAGTGCGTGCGGTCCGCTTCCGCTCTCCGGTAGCGGGCGCTCCCAGGGACAGCGCGTGAGGGGGCGGGCAGTTGTCGGTGGGCGGCGAGGCTGCTGCGGGCCGCGTCGGGGCCTGGCCGGCTCGCGGGTCCTGTTGGAGGGCGGGCAGGGTGAGCTGCCACCATTCGGAGAGGCGGACGGTGAGCGCGTGGGACCCTTCCAGCGCCTCCGTGAGGGTGCAGAACCCGTAGAAGGCGCGGACCAGGGTGCGGGCAGTGGCAGCCGGGCGGACACCGGCGGCCAGGCATCCCCCTGCTTGGGCCTGCGCGAGCAGGCGTGTGACCGCGGTCGTCCAGAGGACGAAGGGGTCAGGGAGCTCTACGTTGATGGTGTGGCGCTCGGCCCACAGGCGGGCACCCGCGCGTGTCACGGAGTCCTCCGCGAGAGCGCGGGCGATGTCGTAGCTCAATGCGACGAGGCGTTCCAGGGGTGGCACGCTCGGGTCGTCGTACCGGTGGACGAGGCTCGGCCAGGTCGCGAAGCCTTCCCGGACGACCGCCTGGGCGATGCCTTCCTTGCTGGCGTAGTGGAAGTAGACGGATCCGCTGGTTCGTCCCGACCGGGCGCTTATGTCGTTGACGCTCGTGCCCGCGTAACCCTGCTGGGCGAAGAGGCAGGCGGCTGCCTCCAGGAGTGATCTGCGGGTTGCTCTGGCCCGTTCCTGCAAGATCTTGCGCACCTCGTTCGGCTCCGTAGTGAACGGCCCACAATGTAGTGCGCCCGCGTACGCCCGGAGCAATGAACCGTCAGCCACACGCGGGATTGCGGCATTTCTTTCGAATCTGAACACCCAAGAGTGGAAAGTGGCTTCAGGGTGCCGCACCTGGTTCGCCGGCTTCCCCTTTCACCGCAAGCGGGGGCGTGGCTCCTCGCCGCTTACGGACCTCGCAACTCGCCTTGTTCACAGTGGGGATGACGCTGCACCAGAGGCTTGGAGGCGGCGGGCCGGGCAACCGCTTACACCCTGATCACCTGCGAGGCGAGTACTCGAAACGGTGATTGCGCCGTTTCCCGGATGCTAAATATCGTAATCGTTGCAATGTTTTCTCTTTGCGACTGATGCACCGAAATGCGAGTCGTCCTTGCCGGTGTGCTCCGAAGGGCGCCGGCCATCTCCGTGCTCCGTTCGTCACGGGGTCCGCCGCCTCACCGCGCAGTCGCGCGACTCGTGCTCCCGCTCCAGCCCTCTCCCTCAGGAGGCCTCATGACACCGCCACTCCGAACCCTGTCGGACTGGTCGCCCGAGGCAGTCGTCTTCGACTGCGACGGCACGCTGATGGACACCGAACGGCATTGGCAGGACGCACGCAACCGCGCCTTCCGTGAGTTCGGCCTGATGCCTCCCCCGGGCTTCGCCGATCGCGCCAAAGGTGTGCACTACGTCGACTGCGGCCGCCTGATGGCCGAGGAGACGAACAAGCCCGAGCTGGCCGCGGACCTGACCACGGCACTCCTCGCACACTTCATGAGCCTCGTGGCGGAGGACCCGCTGACCATGCCGGGTGCCGGTGAGATGGTGCGCCTCCTCTCCGGGCGGCTGCCGCTGGCCGTGGCCAGCAACTGCCCGCTGGAAGTGGTGGAGGAGAGCCTCGGCCGCGCAGCGCTGCGCCACCACTTCCGCCACGTCGTCGTGCCTACGGTGCCGCCGGACGATGGTCAGACCGCACTCGGGACGGACGGCGATCACGGGCCGGCGGTGCGGCCCAAGCCGTGGCCGGATGTCTACACCACGGCGGCACGTCTGTGCGGAGTCCGGCCGGAAACAGCGCTGGCCGTCGAGGACTCCCTCACCGGCATCGAGTCGGCGTGGCATGCCGGCCTGCGGGTCCTCGGCGTGGGCCCGCTGTCTGACCAGGCGAACACGGGGCACGCCGACGCCTGGGTGGCAGCCCTGGACGATCCGGAACTGCTGCGCTTGGCACGTGACTGGCCGCGCCCCCAGTCACCGGACGTCGACCGGGATCAAGGGCATCACGGTCCGCACTGACCGGCCGAGCCGGAGACTGCCGCCGGCCGGAAATGAGGCTGCCGGAGTCCCGTCTTCGCCCGGGCGGCTGATTTCAACGGCCCCGCCGGGGAGCCGGTGCGTCACCGCGACCTCCGGCCCTGTGTGCATACCGCCCAGCACGCCCTCGACGGCGCTGTCGCACGGCCACCGGAACACCTCGGCCGACGTGCCGCCGCGGAGGCGACCTGGTCAGCGTCGCGCAGATGACGCCGGCCGTCGACAAGCCGGACGAGGGAGGGTGAGCGTCGGTCCCTGGACGAGGGGTACTGGGAATTCGTCGCCCACGTTCACTTCCCGAACAGGGGCAGGTGGAGGCCCGTATGAGGCTGGAGATGTTCGATCCCGCTCCGATCGGTGTGGTGTTCACCCGAGGGCCGGAGCACCGGCTCGCGTACACCAACGCCGTCTACCGGAGGATTTTCGGTGATCGTCCGCTGGGCCGGCCCCTCCGGCGCGCCTTTCCCGACCTCGCGCAGTCCGGCTATTTCGACATCTTCGACCGGGTTCTCGCCACCGGTGAGGCCGAGGTGCTCACGGCCGTTCCCATCGACCTCGACTTCGCGGACTCGCCGCAGGAGGAGACACGCTACTTCACGTTCAGCGTCTCCCGGGCCACGGTGAGTGACGGGAGTCGTGGCGTGCTGGGCGTGATCGTGGAAACGACTGAGCAGGTGACTGCCGCACGGCGGATCCGTGTCCTGTCCGAGGAGCGACGCCGCGCACTGCTGCGCTACCGGAGCCTGGTGCGCGCCGGGTCCGAGATGGTGTGGGTGACGGGCCCGGAAGGCGGTGTGAGCGAGCCGAGCCCGGGCTGGCAGCGGGTCACCGGGCAGAGCTGGCAGGAGTTCCGCGACGACGGATGGATCGACGCGGTCCATCCCGACGACCGCGCCTCCGTCATCGAGCGGTGGAGCCGCGCCCTGCGGGAGGTGCAGCCGCGTTTCACCCACACTTACCGGTTGCGGCTGGCCACGGGCGGATACCGGCACTTCGCGGTCGACGCCGCGCCGGTCCGCGACGGGGACACGGTGATCGAGTGGATCGGCACGTGCCGGGACGTCGAGCAGGAGTGGCAGGATGCCCGCCGGGAGAGGCTGCTGGCCCGGGCGACCGCCGTGACTGCGGACACCGCCCGGCCGGACGAGATGCTTGCCGCCCTCACCGCGGTGATCGTGCCCGAGCTGGCCGACAGCTGCACCTCCTACCTGCTTCCCCAGGCCCTGCACCGCACGCCGGGGACCGCCCTGACCGCCGAACGCGTCGCCGCCGTGACCCGCCAGGGCCCTGCCGTCCCACCCCCGCACCACGCCGAGCATCTGGGCCCGGACAGCGCCCTCGTCCGCGCCGCCGACCTGCGCCGCCCGGTCCACGCCGTCTTCCCGCCCGGCTCCCCGCCGCCCGATATCGCCCCGCCGGGCTCCGAACCCTGGCTGGCGCCCGACGCCAACAGCGTCGTCCTGCTTCCGGTCGTCGTCGACGGCACCACCGCTGCCCTGGTCGTCGCCTGCGTCAGCGGCGACCGCCCGTCCCTCGGTCAACCGGAGATCAGTCTGCTGCAGACGCTCCTGGAACGGGCCCACACCCCGTTGAGCAACGCCCTGGAGTACCAGCGAACCCGGCAGGTGGCGCTCGCCCTCCAGCACAGCCTGCTCACCGAGCCGCCGGACGTCCCCGGCCTCGACATCGCCGTCCGCTATCGGCCCAGCAACTCGGCCGCCGAAGTCGGCGGCGACTGGTACGACTCTTTCGTGCTGCGCGACGGCGCCACCGTCCTCACCGTCGGTGACGTCGCAGGTCACGACCTGCCCGCCGCGGTCACCATGGGCCAGTTGCGCAACATGCTGCGCGGACTCACCCTCGACCGTGAGGAACCCACCGGCGACATCCTGCGACGCCTGGACGCATCCATACAGACCCTGTACCTCGAGTGCACCGCCACCTGCGTCCTGGCCCGGATCGAACGCCCGACGCCAGGCCGCTTGCAGCTCCACTACTCCGTGGCAGGACACCCCCCGCCGCTGCTCGTCGAGGCGGACGGCACAGCACACTTCCTGGACGAGGGCCGCTCCCCGATGCTCGGCCTGCTCCCCGACACCCGCCACAGCACTGCCGTCCACCCTCTGCCCCCCAGTTCCACGCTGCTGCTGTACACCGACGGGCTGGTCGAACGCCGGAACGAAGACCTCACCGACGGACTGGACCGGCTGCGCCGCCACGCCTCAACCGCGGCCCGGCGCCCACTGGCACCCTTCTGCGACGAATTGCTCGCCGGAATGCTGACCGCCGACAACGACGACGACACGGCGCTGGTGGCCCTGCGCCTGTCCGTGCCGTAGCACCCCGCCCGCCACTCCGCCACGAGCAACTGGGAGTGCCGGGGCTGGTGTCCCGGCGCAGGCGTCGCCGTCACCGGGCCTCGTGCGACCTCGCGGACGGGCGCGTCACCCGCATCTGGGCGGTCCGTGGCCCGGAGAAGCCTGGGCCGTGAGCCGTGGCCGGCCGGGAGCGGGGCGGGTCCCGGGAAGCGGGCGACGGCATCACAATTGCCCGCGCCGACCCTGGGTCGATGCACGGAGCAGCATCGTCAGCGTCCCCCATTGCGGTACGAGGAGGCAGGACTGGGGGCTTGTGCGGTACGAGGTCAGGCCGTGCTGCACAAGCGGTCAGTGGCCGGCGTCGGCCGGCTCGCCGCGCGGCGTGCGGTCGGGGCAACGCCGCGACAGGCGTTGCCCGGAGACAGGAGGGTGAGTTCGGTCCCTCTCGGGCCGGCGGGTTGCACGGTGGCGGTCACCCGGCACCGTGCGGACTCCGACCGGACGCCAGGTGCAGCTGATGCGGGTCACGGTCGGCAAACTGCAGTTCGCCCACTTCATCGCGTCCCGCGTGCTGGAGCCGTAGTCACCGTCGGCCTTCACACCCACCCTCTTCTGGACGGCGACTACTGCGGACTCGGTGAGTTCCCCGTAGACGCCGTCCGTGGCCGGCTTGTATCCGTAACAGGAGATGAGGTCCTTCTGCAGGGCCGTGACGGCCGAGCCGCTCATGCCCCGGCCCAGGTAGCAACTACTCGTATTGGCCGCGGCATACGGGACGTACTCGTACGACGTCGGATCGATCACCTCGTCGGACAGGCTGACCGCGCGAGTGCAAGGAGCGGTCACGGCGGTCGCAGCCGGCAACGGCGAAACCATCACCCACCAGGCCGGACAACAGGACACCCACGACCGAGGCCTACCAGGCGCGCATCTTCCGGGTTCCGTCGGACACAGTTCCACCTTTCACCGTGCCAGCCCAGTGCACGCCACGTGCCTACCCAAGGTGCCGCTACTTCACGGCTCGCGCGTGTCGCCGACGCAGGACGCCGGACCCACACACGGCGACAGCATGCCCCGTGAAAGCACAAGTGGACGAAGGTTCAACCAGCCCAGGCGCGCCGCGCTTCACTTTCCTTTCCAGCAGGCAACTCGAGGACACCTTCGGCAGCCGGCGCGGTTACTGCGGCAGGAGCGGGCACCCACGGTGCCCGCTCCCACCAGCTCAACCGCCGCCGCGCGTCACTTCTCGCCGAGCAGCTTCTTCATCTGCTCGATCTCCGCGCTCTGCGAGGCGATGATGTCTGCGGCCATCTTCCGGGCCGGGGCGTGCGCGCCGTCGGACTGTTCGGTCTTCGCCATCTCGACCGCGCCCTCGTGGTGCTTGATCATCATCTCCATGAAGGAGGTGTCGAACGCTTCGCCCGAGGCGTTCTCGAGCGCCGTCATCTCCTCGGCGCTCATCATGCCCTCCATGCCGCCGCCGTGCATGGAGTGCTCCATAGCGCCTTCGGCCGGCACGGTCTCGCCCCAGGAGGTCAGCCAGCCCGACAGCTTCTCGATCTCCGGCGCCTGCGCCTTCTCGATCTCGGCTGCGAGCTTCTTCACCTCGGCCGACCGGGCCCTGTCAGGCGCGAGGTCGGCCATCTCCACAGCCTGACGGTGGTGGGGGATCATCCCCTTGGCGAAGCTTACGTCGGCCGCATTGTGCTGCCCCTGGGAGGCCGGCGCAGAGGACGCGGCGGACGCGGAGTCGGTGGCCTGGTGGCCGCCGTGGCCGGCCGCGCCGGTGTCGTTGCGGTCGCCGCCGCAGGCGGCCAGGACCAGTGCCGCCACGCCTGAGGCGGCGACCACGGCGGAACGACGGACGAGGGAACGCTTGCGGTTCATGTGGTGCAACTCCTTCACGCACGCCGGTAGGGGCGTGCGGTGGTACGGATGTGAGAACGTGCGTGAGCTCGGCACCAGGGGGTGCCGGGCGGGCCGCTCTATATCCGGAGGAGTTGCAGTTCGGACAGGTCGGGCGGGGCCCGTCCGTCATGGGGCGAGCCGGTGGCCGCCGAGGTGAGCGACAGCGTCGCGGGCTCGTCGAGCAGCGCGCCGGTCAGCGCCGGCGGCGTGTACGCCGTAACCGTGCCTGCCGCCACGCAGGCGCCGTCGGCGTGGTCGAGGTGGCCCGGCAGTCCGTCCGTATGGGTGCAGCCCGCGTCCGCGTACGGCACACCGTCAGCAGCTGTCGACGCCGTCGGCGTCATGGCGTGGACCGCCACTGTCCGCTGCGGCGTCGGCAGCCCGCCGGGGGCCAGGCCGTGCATGCCCAGGACACCCGCCAGCACCGCCAGGACCAGCAGCACGAACAGCCGCCCGGCCGGGCGGCTGCTGGAACGGCTGCTCGCAGTCACGAGCCCCATCGTAGGGGGAGGCATGGGGCGGGCGGGTGCCGAGGTCCGCCAGATGCGTACGGGCTCACCCAGAGGTGACAGCATTCCCGCGCGGTGGCTCACGCCCCGCAGGTGCTGCTCCTGCCGACGCTCATCCGGCCGGCGGGGTCGTCCGCGCGGTCGAACGGGTCAGGGCCCGGCGGCCGAGGAGTACCGCGCCCAGTCCCAGCAGGACGGCAACGACGGCGCCGACGAGCCCGTTGCCCGTGCCGGGGCCGCCGTCGGCGGTGGCCGCGTGCAGCACCGCGAGAACCGTCCCGATCGCTCCCGTCGCCATCGCCGCCATCCCGCCGGTGCGCGGGTTGCCAGTGCTGATCCGGTGGCCGGCGCGACTCGTGGCCAGCCAGGCGAGGGCCAGGCCGAGCGCACCCGCCGCCAGCGCCAGGTACGCCCCTGTCCTCCCGTCACCGATGATCCCGCCCTCGGCGGCCGCCATCAGTGCTGCTGGAGCGCTCATGCCGCTCCCCTCCTTCTTCCTTCGTCGTCGGCGTTTCCCGACGCCCGGTGTCTCTGCCGCCAGGATGCGCGCCCTCCCCCCGGCCGGTCGTCCGGCAGATGCGGGTATTCCCGGGTGCCGCCGGGGCCGTACCCGGATACCGCGGTGGCGGCAGCCGGCGTTCGGCTACCGCATACGCGGTAGCCCCAGGCTCCTCCAAGAGCGGGATTCGCCGTCCACCGCGTCCGGTTACGGTGCACCCATGGACAAAGGACGGTTCGCTGTCCCGGCCGGAGTCACCCCGTGGGCGACCGCCCTGGGCGTGGCGGCGCTGATGCTGGGCACCGGCCTGTCCGGGCCCCACCCGTCCGGAGGGCTCGGGGTGCTCGGCTCCGTGCTGCTGGTGGCCGGCGGGCTGGCACTGGCCGCGTACCGGCGGGCGCCGCTCGGCGTGCTGGCCGTCACCGGCGTGTGCGCGGTGGGCTGTCTGGCAGCCGGGTTCGACGCGCTCGCCGTTTCCTACCTGGTCGCGGTCTACGGCGCGGTGCGCGCCGGACACCGCAAGATCACGCTGGTTGTGTCGGTGGCGCTGGTGGCCGTGCTGCACCTCACGGCGCTGGTCTTCCATAAGGGCGGCGTGGGCGAGGCCTTGGCGCAGGCCCGGCACACGCTTGAGCTCGCCTGGTTGATCGCCGCGTTCGCCGCCGGAGAAGCCGTACGGCAGGCCGAGCGGCGCGCGGACGAGGCCGAGCGGACCCGTGAGGAGACCGCGCGCCGTCGGGCCGACGAGGAACGGCTGCGCATCGCACGGGAACTGCACGACTCCCTCACCCATCAGATCTCGGTCGTCAAGGTGCAGTCCGAGGTCGCCGTGCATGTGGCCCGGCGCCGCGGCGAGCCGGTGCCGGAGGCCCTGCTCGCGATCCAGGAAGCCGGCCGGGAGGCGAGCCGGGAACTGCGGGCGACCCTGGAGGCGCTGCGCGACGACGACACCGCCCCGCCGCACGGCCTCGACCACATCCCCGGCCTGGTGGAACGGTTCCGGGGCACCGGCCTGGAGACCACCCTCACGATCACGGGGCAGCCTCACCCCGTACCGGCCGCGGTAAGCCGTACCGCCTACCGGATCGTTCAGGAGTCGCTCACCAACGTCGCCCGGCACGCCGCGGCCACCAGCGCCTCCGTGCTCGTCGGCTACCGGCCGGACGCACTCGCCGTCCGCGTCGACGACGACGGAAAGGCCACCGTGCAGTCGCCGCCGACGCCGGGACACGGGCTGCTCGGCATGCGCGAACGCGTCGCGGCGCTGGGCGGCCGCCTGTGCACCGAGCCACGCCAGACCGGCGGCTTCACCGTCCAGGCCGAACTGCCCACGAACGGAGCCTCGTGATCCGAGTCCTTCTCGTCGACGACCAGCCGCTCATCCGCAGCGGCTTCCGCGCGCTGCTCGACCTCGAGGACGACATCGAGGTGGTGGCCCAGGCGGCCGACGGCGAGGAGTGCCTGGCGCTCGTCAAGGAGTTTCTGCCCGACGTCGCCCTCGTCGACATCCAGATGCCGGTCATGGACGGCATCGAAGCGACCCGCCGTATCGCCGCCGACCCCGAACTGGCAGGCGTGCACGTCGTCATGCTGACCAACTACGGCATGGACGAGTACGTCTTCGACGCGCTGCGCGCCGGTGCCGCGGGTTTCCTGGTCAAGGACATCCTGCCGGAGGACTTCCTGCACTCCGTACGCGTCGCCGCCCGCGGTGACGCGCTGCTCGCCCCCGCCGTCACCCGCAGACTCATCGACCGGTACGTCTCCCAGCCGTCCCCTGCGCTCACCGGCGGCCGGCTGGACGAACTGACCGACCGGGAACGTGAGACGGTTGCCCTGGCCGCACACGGTCTGTCCAACGACGAGATCGCCCGCCGCCTGGTCATCAGCCCGGCCACCGCGAAGACACACATCAACCGGGCGATGGCCAAGCTGCACGCCCGCGACCGGGCCCAACTCGTGGTGTTCGCCTACGAGTCGGGTCTGGTGACTCCGCGCGGTGCGTAGGCCTCCGGGCTGTGGCCGCCTTGCCTCAGGGGAGGGGGAGGTGGGTGCCTGTCCAGTGGGTGCGCAGGCGGCGGTCGTGGGAGACCAGGAAGATCGTGCCCGGGTAGTCGGTGAGGGCTTGTTCCAGGTCCTCGATCAAGGACGGGGACAGGTGGTTGGTGGGCTCGTCCAGCAGGAGGATGTCGCTGGGGCGGCTCAACAGGCGTGCCAGGGCGAGGCGTTGGCGCTGGCCCGTGGACAGGTCGGTGACCCGGGCGGTGAGGCGGTCCGCGGTGAACAGGCCGAGGGCCAGGAGGGCTTCCGTGTGGTCGTCCGGGTGGCCGGGCAGGCCGCGGGCGAAGGCATGGAGGACCGTCTCCCCCGGTCTGCCGGGGGCGGGTTCCTGCGGGAGGTGGCCGATGCGTCCGCGGCGGGTGATGTGACCGGTGTCGGGGGCGAGTTGACCGGCCAGGACGGTGAGCAGGGTGCTCTTGCCAGTGCCGTTCGGGCCCGTGATCAGCAGGCGCTCGCCCGCTTTGACGGTGAGGTCGGTGGGGGCGAGGCGGCCGGTGACGGCGACACCCGCTGCTTCCAGGACGGTGCCTTGCAGGCGGCCGCCTTCGGAGGAGGGCGTGAGTGTGAAGCTCAGTGGCTTGGGGGGTTTCGGGACCGGTTCGGCGAGCAGGCGGCGCAGGCGTTCTTCGGCGTTGCGGATACGGCCGGCGACCGATTGCTGGACGCGGCCGCCGGCGCGGTCGTAGGCCATCTTGTTGCCGTCCTTCATGGCCCGGCCCGGGGCGACGCGGCGGGCGGTGACCGCGGCCGCTTCGCGCTGTGCGGCCACTTCTGTCTCCCAGCGGGCGTGCTCCTGCTCCCAGCGGCGGCGGGCGGCTGCCTTCTCGGCGAGATAGCCGGTGTAGCCGTTGCCGTAGCGGGTGACCGTACGGCGGTCGCCGTCCACTTCCAGGAGGGTGGTCGCGACGCGGTCGAGGAAGGCGCGGTCGTGGGAGACGGCGACGGTGGTGCCGGGGCGGGTGCGCAGGTGGTTCTCGAGCCAGGTCAGGGCGTGGTCGTCGAGGTGGTTGGTCGGCTCGTCCAGGAGCAGGACCTCGGGGGATGCGGCGAGGAGGGCGGCCAGGCGGAGGCGGACCTGTTCGCCGCCGGAGAGGTCGCCGATGGCGCGGTCGCGGGGCAGGTGGGCCAGGCCCAGTCCGTGCAGGGCGCGTTCGACGCGGGCGTCGGCCTCGTAGCCGCCGCGTAGTTCGAACGCGGTCAGGAGGTCGCCGTACTCGGTCATCACCTGGGCGTCGTGCCCTGCGTCGTCGGCCATGACGGTTTCGAGGTGGCGCATGCGTGTCTGCATCGTGCGCAGGTCGCTCAGCGCGTCGTCGACGGCCTGCTGGACGGTGTGGTGGGCGGGCAGGGTCCCGTCCTGGGGGAGGTGGCCGATGCCGCCGTCCGCGTGGACGGTGAGGGTGCCGCTGTCGGGTTGTTCCGTACCGGCGAGGAGGCGGAGCAGGGTCGTTTTGCCGGAGCCGTTCTCTCCGACGATGCCCGTGCGTTCACCTGTGGTGAGGGTGCAGGTGACCGCGTCGAGGACGAGGCGGCCGTTGTACGACTTCGAGACGGAGCGGACGGAGATCTGCGTGGGCACGTGGGTTCTCCTGGACGTTCGGGTGACGGGCGGCCGTGGTGGGCCGAGGGGTCGGGTGAGCGTCCGGGAGGAGCATCCTTCACATCCCTAATGCGACAACAGTTGCATTAGGATCGTGTCATGACGGCAGGGCGCGCAGCAAGCGCAATATCCGGGACGGCGGGGGTCGCACGGCGGCCGGGTGGGCGCAGTGCCCGGATCCGGGCACAAGTGCTGGAGGCCGCCCGCGAGTTGCTGGTGGAGCGGGGCTTCGATGCGCTGAGTGTGGATGCGGTGGCCGAGCGGGCTGCCGTGCACCGGACCACCGTGTACCGACGCTGGCGCGACGTGGGAGGCCTGCTGGCCGATGTTCTCGACGCCGCCGGCGATGACGGCTGGCAGCCGCCCGACACCGGCACCCTCGAGGGTGATCTGGTGGCCGTCAACGGTGAGGTGGAGGACGGGCTCACCGGTGAGCCGGTGACCGCCGCGCTGATCGTCGCTTCATTCCGCTCGTCGCAGGCGGCCGAGGCGTTGCAGCGGTTCTGGGAGGAGCGGTACGCGCGGTGCGCCGTGGTGGTGGAGCGGGCCGTGGCGCGGGGCGAGGTTCCTGAGGGGACCTGTGCGCGGCGGGTGATCGTCGCCGCGACGGCGCCGGTGTATCAACAGGTCCTGTTGCTGCGGGGCGGGGCCGATCCGCTGCTCGCCCGGCAGGCGGCGGCCGGCGTGGCGCTGGCGGCGTCGCGTGGGTCGTTCGTCGACGACGAGGGGCCGGGGGTGGACGACGAGAGATGACTCCTGAGGTGGAGTAGCGGTGCGGATCGGCCGAGTTGGCCCGCAGTGTCACGGTGACTCGGGCCGGTCATCGGGTTGTCCGACGAGTACGTCCCCGTCGGACGGGCGCCGTCCGAGGTGCTTCCCGGTCGGCTGAGACGCCCTGGGCCGGGTTCGGTCAGGAGCCGCAGCAGCCGCCCGAGGATGTCTCGTCGGTACGCGACGCCTCGGAGGTTCCTGCGGGGGTGCCGAGCTGGATCAGCTGGGGTGCGGGGGCACAGCAACCGCCGTCGCCCTCGGCGGCGTCGGGTGCGTCGAACAGGCCTGCTCCGCCGCAGACTCCGGTCTCCGGGAGGGTGAGTTCTACGCGGTCGGCGGACTCGATGTCGCCGGCGATGGCGGCGGCGACGGAGCGGACCTGTTCGTAGCCGGTCATCGCCAGGAACGTGGGGGCGCGGCCGTAGGACTTCATGCCGACCAGGTAGACGCCTTGCTCGGGGTGGGAGAGCTCGCGGTGGCCGTGCGGGTAGACGGTGCCGCAGGAGTGCTGGTTGGGGTCGATCAGCGGGGCCAGGGCGACGGGGGCCTGGAGGCGCTCGTCCAGGTTCAGGCGCAGTTCGCCGAGGAAGGTCAGGTCGGGGCGGAAGCCGGTCAGGACGATGACCTCGTCCACCGGGTCCAGGCGACGGCCGTCCTCACCGACGAGGATCAGGCGGCCGTCGGTGTCGCGCTCGATCGCCTCCGTGCGGAAACCGGTGACCGCGTCCGCGTGGCCCTCGTCGACGGCGGCCTTCGCCGCCAGGCCGAGGGCTCCGCGCGCCGGGAGCTGGTCGGCCTCTCCCCCGCCGAAGGTGGAACCGGAGATCCCCCGGCGCAGGATCCATACGGCCTTGGCGCCGGCGCCGTCGTCGGAGGTGGCCAGGTCGGCAAGGTAGGCGAGGGCGGTGAAGGCGGAGGCGCCGGAGCCGATGACCGCCGTGCGCCTGCCCGAGTACCGGGCGCGTACGGCGGGGTTTTTGAGGTCCGGGACGCGGTACGCGATGCGGTCCGCGGCCGCCTTCTCTCCGAGCGCCGGCAGACCGTCGGCGCCGGCCGGGGACGGCGTGGTCCAGGTGCCGGAGGCGTCGATGACGGCACGGGCGTACACACGCTCCTCGCGGCCGTCGGCGTGGGTGACGTGCACGGCGAACGGCCTGCTCTCGCGGTCGGCGTCGACGATGCGGTCCCGGCCGGCGCGGGAGACGCCGGTGATCCTGGCGTCGTAGCGGACGCGGTCGCCGAGGACGTCGGCGAGGGGCTGCAGGTAGCGGTCGGCCCAGTCACCGCCGGAGGGGTACGTCGCCGGGTCGGGCTTCGTCCAGCCGGTGGAGGCGAGGAGCTTCTCGGCGACGGGGTCGACGACTTCGCTCCAGGTGGAGAACAGCCGTACGTGCGACCACTCGCGCACCGCGGCGCCGGCGGTGTGCCCTGCTTCGAGGACGAGCGGCTCGATGCCCCGGTCGAGCAGGTGCGCGGCGGCGGCCAGACCGATGGGGCCGGCTCCGATCACGACGACGGGGAGCTCGGTGCTGGCGGGCGCGTTCACGGCGACTCCTTGCGTGTTTCGACATCCGTCGATGGCTTGTACGCCCCAGCATGACACTTGTATTGATGAGCGTCAACATAGACATTCATCGAAGTCGGGTCGGCGGCTGACGGGCCCTCCCAGCCTGGTTCGACGTGTGTCAACATAGACGTATGTCGAATGCCAAGGTGCTGCCGCTGGTCGACCCCGTCGACGGCCAGGTCGACGGGCCGTGCTGCCCGCCGGTCACCGAGCGCCCGATGACCGCCCTGGAGGCGGAGACGGCCGCGAGGATGTTCAAGGCGCTCGGCGACCCGGTCCGGCTGCGGCTGTTCTCCGCCGTGGCCTCGCACGAGGGCGGCGAGGCCTGCGTGTGCGACATCTCCGACGTCGGCGTGTCCCAGCCGACCGTCTCCCATCACCTGAAGAAGCTCAAGGAGGCCGGGCTGCTCACCTCTGAGCGGCGCGGGACCTGGGTCTACTACCGGGTGGAGCCGTCCGTACTGGCCGCCATGGGCCGGCTGCTGGTGGGGTCTTCGGCTGCGGCGTGACGTGGCATGGCCGCGGGGCGAGGCCTGTCGGCCGGTATGGCGTTGCCCGAAGTCGTCGGCGTCCGACTTACGAGAAAGAAACGTTCAGCATGGCTGACAAGCCGTCCGTCCTGTTCGTCTGCGTCCACAACGCAGGCCGCTCCCAGATGGCCGCCGCGTGGCTGACGCACCTGGCCGGCGACCGTGTGGAGGTCCGCTCCGCCGGTTCCGCCCCCGGCGACCGCGTCAATCCGGCCGCCGTCGCGGCGATGGCGGAGGTCGGCATCGACATGTCCGCTCAGACGCCGAAGCTCCTCACCGTCGACGCGGTCCGTGAGTCGGACGTGTGCATCACCATGGGCTGTGGGGACGCCTGCCCCGTGTTCCCGGGCAAGCGGTACCTCGACTGGAAGCTCGACGATCCGGCCGGACAGGGTGTGGAGGCCGTCCGGCCGATTCGGGACGAGATCAGGGTCCTCGTGGAAGGGCTGATCGCTGAAATCGCCCCGCTAGGGCCGGAGGGTTCGGTTTGAGGCGTATTGGCTGACGGCCCGGGCTGCGCCTGGGGTGGGGTCGGCGCGTCGGTGGTGGGTTGCGCAGCTGTACGCCGTGCGGGCGAGGCCCGAGGCCCTCGGTGGCGATGGAGAGGTGGGGGCGGGCCTCGCAGCACGGCGTCCCCATGTGCTGGGGCAGAAGGTTAGCCGATGGTCTTGAGCAGGGCCTCGGCCAGCGGTGCGGAGGACGCCGGATTCTGGCCGGTGTAGAGGTTACGGTCGACGACCACGTGCGGCGTCCAGGGCTCCGCCGCGGAGTAGTCGGCTCCCGCCTCCTCGAGCCGCTCCTGGAGCAGCCAGGGGAGCCGGTCGGCGAGACCGGTCTGCTTCTCCTCGACCGTGCTGAAAGCGGTGAGCCGGTAGCCGGTGAACAGCCAGCCGCCGTCCTGGGTCCGGGCCGGGAGCAGGGCCGCGACACCGTGGCAGACCACGCCCAGGGGAGTGCCCGCGTCCATCACCCCGCGTAGCAGCCGCGCCGAGTCGGCGTCCTGTGCCAGGTCCTGCATGGGGCCGTGTCCGCCGGCGTAGAAGACGGCGGCGTACCGGGAGGGGTCCACGTCGGCGAGGGCGAGGGGGCGCCGGAGCTCGGGGGCGGCGTCCAGTACGCCCTTCACGGCGGCGGCGCCCTCGGCACCGCCGTTCATGTCGGGCCGCAGGCTGGCCTGGTCAGGGGTGGGGACGACACCGCCGGGGGTGGCGACGGTGACCCGGTGACCCGCGTCGGCGAAGGCGCGGTAGGGCGCCGTGAACTCCTCGGCCCAGTAGCCGGTGGGGTGGACGGTGCCGTCGGTCGTCGTCAGACGGTCGGTGCCGGTCAGCACCATGAGGATGTCTGCCATGTCGCACGTGCTCCTTCGAGGTCCCGGGGCGCCCGGGAAGGGTGTGGCCGGCTGGTGGACCGGCGGTGGAACGTCCACGAGACTAGGTCGCGCATCTATCGGAAAACCAATAGGAAAATCGATATGAGCTCTCGGAAATCCGATGAGTCGGAAACGGCTCCGGTGCGCGGTGAGTCGGAGCCCGGCGGGCTGTCGTCCGACGGGTCGTCGTCGCCCGGCGGGTCGTCGTCGCCCGGCGGGGGCCGCTGGACCTCGGTCTGCTGCGGACCTTCCTGGCTGTCCACCGAGCCCGTTCCCTCACCGGTGCCGCCCGCGATCTGGGCATCTCCCAACCCACCGTGAGCGCTCAGGTCCAGGCGCTGGAAACGCGGATGGGGCGCCGGCTCTTCGAACGGCTGCCGAGGGGGGTCGCGCCCACGTCGGTCGCGGACTCCCTGGCCGGGGAGATCGCGGCGCCCCTCGACGCGCTGGCCGCGGTCGCGGAGCGCGGTCGGCCGGGAGCCGAGGTGGCTCCCGAACCCGTTCACCTGGCGGGTCCCGCCGAGCTGCTCTCCGTCCTGGCGCTGCCCGCCCTCGCTCCGCTGACGGCCGACGGCGTGCTGCTACGCGTTACTACTGGACTGGCCGACGACCTTCTCGAAGGGCTGCAAGCCGGCCGGTTCGATGTCGTACTGTCCGCGGTGCGTCCGCGGGGTCGGGCTCTGAGCGCTGTGCCTCTCACGGACGAGGAGTTCGTCCTCGTCGCGGCCCCGGAGTGGGCCCGCCGGATCGGGCCCCTCACCATCCGTGACCCCGGTCCGCTGCGGGACGTGCCGCTCGTCGCGTACGCGGAGGACCTGCCGATCCTGCGACGGTACTGGCGGCACGTCTTCCGCACGCGGCTCACGGCACGGCCCGCTGTCGTCGTCCCGGATCTGCGGGGCGTCCGGTCGTCGGTCGTGGCGGGGTCCGGTGTGACGGTGCTGCCTCGGTACCTCTGTGAACGTGAGCTGGAGGAGGGGGCGTTGGTCGCGCTGTTCTCGCCGGAGGACCCGCCCATCAACACCAGCTTTCTGGTGCAGCGGGCGGGAGGTGTGCCGCGGGCGCACGTGACGGCGGTGCGGGAGTGCCTGTTGGGGGCGGCTCGGGGTGGTGAGGATGACGGGTGGTGAGGGTCAGGCCGATGCGTGCGTCTGCTCCGCCTCGCGTGCTTCGGTCAGGGCACGCTGCCTGATGTCGCCGAACAACTCGATCCTGGTGGCGTCCAGAACGTCGTTCCCGCCGATGGTCCGCCTGTCGCCCTCACGGGGAGGGGCGCTTTGGAGTGGATTCTCCTGGGAGGGGGGCGGGAGCGGTTCTCCCGGCATGGTCAGGATGACCGTTCCGTAGCGTCGGGTCCCGCCCTCGCGCACGACCATGGCCGCGGACCGGACGAGGCGCATCATGAACACGCTTGCGACGCCGTCGAGTTCGCGGACCATCGTCGGTACGGCCCGGACCCCCTGACTCCGCAGCAGCCTCTTCACCCCCGGCTCGAATCTGTGCGCGTTGGTCACCGCGCTCGGCTTGCCTCTGTGTGCCCTGCCGCTCATACCTGGCTGCGCGGCGGGGCTCGCGACGTCGCCGGTCAGGGCTCGGAACGTCGGGCTGTGGTCGTACCACTCGTTGGCCACATCCACTTCGACGTTCCGGTCGATCGCCGTGACGAGGTGCCTGGGCTGGAGAACCGTGAGGCCCTCGTCGGCCGCCGCTGCCCTGGCGCCCTCGATGATCTCCGCCAGCAGTGTCCGCGTGACCGACGTCGCGACTCGAACAGCGGACTGGGAGACGTGCATCCACGTCACGTCTCTGAACACGGCTTTGACGACGGCGGGGTTGAACAGCGGGGCATCCATGGCCGAGACGATCTCACAGCCGTGGTGAGCATCTGGATCAGGCAGCGGCGTGGCCGCCTGCGTTCGACACGGCGGGCGGTGTGGTGTGGCGCTGCACCCGGCCGGTGGTCGCCGAGGCACCGAGGCGGCGGAGGGCGATGCTCGCCATGACGAACAGCGCGGCGAAGACGGCCAGGAGCGTGACGCAGACCGTCAGTTGTCGGCTCCCGGCAGCCTGCCAGCTGGTCAACGCGGCCGAGCCCGCCCACAGCACCGTCGCCGCGGCGTAGAAGGAGCGGATGCGGCGGAGCTGGCGCACAGCCCGCTTCAGCTGAGTACGTTCACTTCTCTTCGGTGCCATGCGCCCCCGTGTACCCCCGAATCGCGTTGTGCAGCACGGGAGAAACGAGGTTTCGGACGACGGCCCGAGCGACCCAGTCGTCCAGCTCCCTCGACCCGGTCTCTCCGGAGGATCGACTGCGGGGGCGCCACAGCCAGTGGTGATCACGTGTGGGCCGGTGGCTGGTGACGCCATGCGCCGCGCCCTCTTGACCGGACAGCGACGATGATGGGCTCATGAGACCTGAAGTGCGCGACTTCGTCCTCGACGGACCGCTTCCCGACCGGGAGGCGAGTGAGGAAGAGATCGATCGGCGTGAGCGCCGACTGACCGCGCTCCCCCGGCCTGTCACCTCCGAGGAAGCCGCTGCCCTGGCCACCTGCTTCGGGCCCGACGACTGCTACGGCCTCGCCTGGACGCTTGTGCACCTGATCGAGACAGCACCCGGACCAGTACCACGGCTGAACGAACCCGGGCCTGACGACGGCGACTGGGCCGAGGTTCTGCGGGCACGCTGGGGCGGCGCTGGAACGCTGTAGGTGATCGGAAGGAGCGCATACCGCAGGTCAGGCCCCGCCGCGGTGAACACCGACAGGCCCCCACTGCCGGGCGGGGACGCCGTGATGCGAGCCCCGTGAAGGTGTGGTGGGTTGGGTTTTAGTGGCCCGTGAGGGGCGGGTGTGACGTGTCATCCGGAGGTCCTGGGCGCGGTGCAGTGCGGTCGCGGTCAGGTGCCCTACGTCGCTGATGCCGTCCACTTCGGGCCGGAGGCTCGGCCTCTCTCCACAGGCGGCCCCATCCGTACCTACCTGAGCGGCACCAGGCACCTGCCGACCGTCTCTCCCGACGGGAGGGAGTACATCGTGTCCCCCACGACGTGGTTCATCAGCGGCGCGTCCAGCGGTCTCGGTCACGCGCTTGCCCAGCATGTGCTGGAGCAGGGCCACCGGGTCGTCGCGACGGCGCCGGTGGTCGCTCCGATGGCCGGCTTGGCGGACGGCCACCCCGACGAGTGCCTCGTGCTTCAGCTCGACGTCACGGACGGTCACCGGTGCGCCGAGGCCGTGCGGGAGGCCGAGGAGTGGTCCGGCGGCATCGACGTCCTCGTCAACAACGCGGGTGTCGACATCATCGGCGCCATCGAGGAACAGCACGAGTCCGATTACCGCGCGGTCTTCGAGGTCAACTTCTTCGGCGCCGTGGCACTCACCCGGGCCGTGCTGCCCGCGATGCGCGGTCGTCGCCGCGGGACGATCGTCAACATCTCCTCCATGGACGGGCCGGCGAGTGTGCCCGGGAACGGCTTCTATGCCGCGAGCAAGTCCGCCCTGGACGGCTTCACCGAGGCCCTGTGGCAGGAGATCGAGCCCTTGGGCCTGCGGGCGCTCCTCGTGCTGCCTGGCTCCTTCCGTACCGGGATCGAGCACCGCACGCGTGCCTCCGGGGATCCGATCAGTGAATACGCGGTCACCGCCGGCGCCTTCCGGGCCATCATGGACAGGGCGACCCCCGACATGTTCCCCGGTGACCCGGCGAGGGCTGCGGAAGTGATCTTCAAGGAAGCCCTCTCCCCCACACCGCGGCACTGGCTGGTCCTGGGCAGTGACGCCCAGCGCAGGATCGGCGTCAAGCTGGACCAGTTGCGTGCCGACTACGAGGCCGGGAAAGACGTCGCCCTCAGCACCGACTACCCCGGGAGCGGCGAGTACGCGGTGCTGTGAGCGGCGGGCCGCGAGCCGGCCGCTCCTCAGAACGCGGGGTTGCCGCCTCCGGTCCTGTCCGAATCCGCCAAGTGGGCCGCGAGCAGCCCGCCCGGCCAGCTGGAGGGCGGCGCCTTCTGCGGGTTGCGCAGAGCCTGCGCCACGACCGCGTCAGCGAGTGCGGCTTCGATGTCCAGGCGCGGGAAGCGCTCCAGCGCCTCGGTCAGTTCGGTGCGGCCCTCGGTTCCGAGGAGGTCCGTCCTGCCGAAGTCCGCCAGCACCGCCAGCCTGACGAGCCTCGGCAGGGTGCCCATACGTTCCGCGATGCCCGGGGAGGTGTGCAGGGCCACGGCCTCCCAGACCTGTTGCCCGAGATCGTCGGGCCAGCCGTGCTCCGACAGGAAGGCGCGCGCCGCGTCCGCGCCCTCCACCTCGAAACGCTGAGCTCCGTCGTGAGGCGCGGCTGTTCCCGAGTCGTGGAAGAGGCAGGCCACGGCCAGGGCTTCCCGTTCCGCCCCCTTCAGGTCCTGCTGCCGGCCGAGATGATCCGCGAGCAGCCAGACACGCACGCTGTGGTGAAGGATCGCCGGATGCAGGATCTCGCGCACGTAGGCGTGGGCGAGATCGCCTGTCGCTCCTCCGAAGGTGATGTCCATGCCGTGCCCTTTCCCCGCCCCTTGACCCCGGTCTCATCCTCGCGCACCTCGTCGGCGTACGCCTGCCTGAGGCGCCGCCTCCGATGGCGGGCCCACCCCGCGTAAACCGCTGGTCGGCCTCGAACGGGACGCGGCAGGATGATCCACATGATGACCTTGCCCACTCCCGAACTCCACACCGTCCGCCTGAGACTTCGGCCGTTCACCGACGCCGACGCGGCACCCCTCTACTCCTTGCACAGCGACCCTCGTGTGCTGCGCTACTGGGACTCCCCTCCGTGGACCGATCCGGCCCGCGCGCAGCGGTTCCTGGCGACGTGCCGCAGGATCGAGGAGGAGGGCACGGGCGCGCGGCTGGCCGTCGAGCGGGTCTCCGACGGAGCCTTCATCGGCTGGTGCGGCCTCGTCGACTGGAACCCGGACTTCCGTAGCGCGGTGCTGTGTTACGTCTTCGACCGTGAGGTCTGGGGCCACGGGTACGCCACGGAGACCGTGCACGACCTTCTGCGGTGGGGGTTCGACACCCTTGACCTCAACCGTGTCCGGGCCGACGTCGACACACGGAACGGGGCGTCGGCACGAGTGCTGGAGAAGCTCGGCTTCGTTCGCGAGGGCACCCTCCGCGAGGACTGCATCGTCGACGGCGACGTCTCCGACTCCTGGGTCTACGGCCTCCTCCGGCGTGAGTGGCGTCCGGTGGAGGGGAGTTAGGTGTGCTGTCCCGGGACGTTGGTGACACGCGTGCTGACTGACACGGAACACTGCGGCACCAGGGCCTCCTGACGTTGCTCGGTGATGAGACACCAACGAGCTGTTCAGGAGGCCCTGCCCGTATACGCCGAGCACCCCGAGATCACCCGATCGGGATCACCGTCGGACGAACCTCCCCGTGCGAGCTGTACGGGACGTGCCGCGCGGAGGAGCCGTCCGCAGGCGGGTTCGGCTAGCCCTCCCAGCCGAGGTAGACCGACTTGGACCAGGTGTAGAAGTCCACCGCGACCGCGCCCTGCTCGCGGAAGGTGTTGCTGGAGGAGTCGCCGACGCCGCCGAACGGGACGTTGAGATCCAGGCCGGTGGTCGGGCGGTTGACCTTGACCACGCCCACGCGGGCGGCCGCGGCGAAGCGCTGGGCGGCGGCCAGGCTGCGGGTGCAGATGCCTGCGGCCAGGCCGTAGCGGGAGTCGTTGACCAGGTTGATCGCGTCGTCCAGGTCCGCCGCGGACAGTACCGCGACCACCGGGCCGAAGATCTCCTCGCGGGCCGCCGTGTTCCCCTGACTCAGGCCGGAGAGCACGGTCGGGGCGAGCATCAGCCCCTCGGGGGCCTCGCCGCCCGCGGCGACGGTCGCGCCCTCGGCCGTGGCCCGCTCGATGGCGGCGGTGATCGTGCCGAGTTGCTGCTCACTCACCACCGGGCCCATCAGGGTGCCATCGGCCAGGCCGTTGCCGGGGTGGTAGCGGGCCGCCTCCTTGGCGAGCGCGGCGACGAAGTCGTCGTGCACACCGGGGGTGCAGATCACCCGGGAAGAGGCGGTGCAGGCCTGGCCGGTGAGACCGAAGCCGCCCGCCGCGGCGATCCGCGCGGCCTGTTCGACGTCGGCGTCGTCCAGTACCACCAGTGCGTTCTTGCCGCCCATCTCCACCTGCACCCGGCCGCGGCGCTCCTGCACCGCGCGCTCGATGCGCATGCCGACCTGGGTGGAGCCGGTGAAGGAGACCGCCGCCACCCGGGGGTCGCGGACCAGGGCCTCACCGACCACCGCGCCGGAGCCGTGCACCACGTTGAGCACCCCGGCGGGCAGCCCGGCCCGGACCAGGGCCTCGGTGAGGTGGCGGGCGGAGACCGGGGTGAGCTCTGCGGGCTTGAGCACCACCGCGTTGCCGCCGATCAGCGCGGGCGCCAGTTTCCAGGCGGGGATGGCGATCGGGAAGTTCCACGGTGTGATCAGCCCCACGACCCCGACCGGCTCCCGGCGGGTGTGGACCATGGTGTCCGGCAACGAACTGGGCAGCACCTGCCCGCCGAGCCGCCAGCCCTCGGAGCCGAAAAAGCGCAGTACGTCGATGGCCCGCCGGACCTCGCCGCGGGCCTCGGTCAGCGTCTTGCCCTCCTCCCGGACCAGGTCGCGGGCGGCATCCTCGTGGCGGCCGCGCAGGACCTCGGCAGCGTCCAGCAGGATCGCGCCGCGCGCCGGGGCGGGCAGCGCCGCCCATCCCGGCTGAGCCTCGGCTGCGGCCGTCACGGCCGCGTCGACGGCCTCGGCGCCGGAGGCCGGGGCCACGGCGACCAGTTCGGCCGGGTCCGCCGGGTTGTACCGCTCGAAGCCGTCGCCGGCGGCCTCCTCGCCGGCGATGAGGTTGGGGATCTGCACAGTGCTCATGGCTTTGGTTCCTTGGGAAGTCGGGAGTTCACAGGCCGCGGACCAGGCCGCCGTCGCAGCGCAGCGCGGTCCCGGTGATGTATGAGGCGGGGGCGCTGCAGAGGAAGGCGGCTGCTGCACCGAACTCGGCGGGGGTGCCGTACCGTCCGGCGGGAATCGCAGCCTGCGAGGCGGCCTCGACCTCGGCAACGGGGCGCTGTTCGCGTTCGGCCCGCGCGGCGTCCAGTGCCGCCACGCGATCGGTGGCGATCCGGCCGGGCAGCAGCAGGTTGACGGTGACTCCGTCGGTCGCCACCTCCGCAGCGAGGGTCTTCAGATACGCGGCGAGGGCGGCCCGTCCGGCGTTGGACAGGACCAGACCGGGCAGCGGTTCGGCGATCCCGCTGGAGCCGACGGCCAGGATGCGGCCCCAGCCGCGCCGGCGCATGGACGGCAGGGTCAGCGCCACCAGCCGTTGCTGGGCCAGCAGCAGCGAGTCCACGGCCGCGGCGAGGTCGCCGGTGTCCAGGCCGGCGGCGGTGCCGGGCCGGGGGCCGGGTCCGTTGAGGACCAGGATGTCCGGATCGCCGTAGGCCTCGCGGGCCGCCTCGACCAGCGCCCGTGGTCCGTCCGGGACGGTGAGGTCGACCCGGACGCCGACCGCGTCCGGCAGTCCGCCGGCGATCTCCTCGGCGAGATCGCCGCGCCGCCCGGCCACCACGACCGAGGCGCCTTCGGCGGCCAGCGCTTCGGCCACCGCCCGGCCCAGACCGCCGGTGGAGGCGGCGACCACGGCGACCCGGCCGCGGATGCCGAGGTCCATCAGCGCACCTCCTCGGGCAGCGCGGCGAGGTGCCGTTCCAGCTGCGGGACCAGGGCCTCGGGCAGCTGCGCTGCTGGTGGTCGCACCCCCGACTCCATGATCAGACCACGGCGCCGGATGGCCTCCTTGCGCAATGCCAGCGCGATCCCGGCCTGCGCCTCGAAGTTGACCAGCGGCAGATACGGCAGGTAGGCCTCCCGGGCCGCGTCGTGACCGCCGTTGCGCCAGGCCTGGACGCAGGCGATCAGGCCCTCGGGGCAGGAGAAGCCGGTCATCGCCCCGGCGGCGCCGGCTGCCAGCTCATCGAGCAGGCCCAGGCCGCCCAGGCCGCCGAACACCGGGACGTCCAGTTCTGCGGTGAGCTTGGCGATGGCCGCCGGGGTCGGCGGCGCCTCGGCCTTCACCGCCACTGCCGAGGGGACCTGGCGGACGGCGCGGACCAGGTCGGCGGTGCGAATGGCGACCCGGCTGGTCGCCGGGTAGTCCTGGACGACGATCCCGGCGCCGGTGGCCTCATGGACCGCGTTGAGGTGGGCGGCGACCACCTGCGGATCGGGCGAGTTGACCTGCACCATCAGTCCGGCGAGGCGGTCCCCGACCACCTCGCGGACGAGCCGGGCCTCCTCCAGCACCGGTGCGGTGGCGAGTGCGGTGACCCCGACGACCAGCGGCAGGTCTACGGTGTCGACCACCGTCTCCAGCACGGTGCGGCGTTCCTCGGCGGAGAGCCGGGCGGCCTCGCCGAAGACTCCGAGCACGGTCAGACCGGTGGTGCCGATCCGCTCGTAGTGCTCCACCAGCCGGGCCAGGCTGGGCTCGTCCACCTCGAAGGCGGAGCCGAGGAAGGGCGTGGCGACCACACCCCACACTCCGGGGGCGAGTTTTTCGGGCATCGGTGAGCTCCCCCTCATCGTCCGGGCCAGACCGGTGGCCGCTTCTGCTGGAAGGCGAGCACGCCTTCCTTGGCGTCTTCGCTGTCCAGCGCTGCCATCAGCGCCGGGGTGCGCAGCTTGTGGGCGTCCTGCGGTGACAGTCCGTCCCCGTGCTGGACCATCTGCTTGATGGCGCGCAGTGAGGTGGGGGCGCAGGCGAGGATGTCGGCGACCCAGCGGTCGACGGCCTCGTCCAGCTGCTGTGCCGGGACCACCTCGTTGACCAGGCCCATGCGGTGCAGCTCTGCCGCGGAGGCGCGGCGGCCGGTGAGCAGCAGCCCCATGGCCTGGGTGTGCGGCAGCCGGCGGACCAGCTGGAAGACGCCGCCGTCCAGTGGGATCCGGCCGACCCGGGGCTCGGTGAGGCCGAACTGGGCGTGGTCGGCGGCGACGACGATGTCGCAGCCGAGGACCATCTCCATGCCGCCGCCCAGCGCGTAGCCGTTGACCCGGGCGATCACCGGGACGTCCAGGGTGGTGCGCAGGCTCAGCCCGCCGAAGCCGTTGGGGTCCAGGCCGGCCCAGTACTCCAGGCCGGTCTTGTCGACCGCGTCGGCGGACATGTCGGCGCCCACGCAGAACGACCGCTCACCGGCGCCGGTGACGACGACCGCCCGCACATCGGGATCGGCCTCGATGTCGGCCCAGATCTCGTTGAGCCAGGCGTTGGTCCTGGCGTCCACCGCGTTGAGCACGGCGGGGCGGTCGATGGTGACCCGGGCGATGTGCCCGTCCCGTACGTAGCGGACCTCGTCGGTCATCGCAGCACCCCCTTCTCGCGGAGCAGGTCGATCTGCTCGGCGGTGTAGCCGAGTTCACCGAGCACCTCCGCGCCGTGCTCACCGAGCCGCGGCGGTACCCGGCGGACCTCGGCGGGGGTGGCGGAGAGGTGGAGCGGCGCGTTGAGAGCGCGGATGCGGCCGGCGACCGGGTGGTCCATCTCGACGATCATGTTGTTGACCGCGGTCTGCTCGTCGTCGAGGGTCTGCTCCAGACTGCGCACCGGGGCGCAGAGGATGTCCTCGTCCTCGAGCCGCTTGACCCAGTGGTCGGTGGTGTTGCGGGCCACTGCCTCGGCGAAGATCCGCTGCAGCTCGGGCCGGTGCGCGAACTGCAGGTCCAGGGTGGCGAACTCGGGGCGCTCGCTCAGGTCCTCGTCGAGTTCCAGGGCGCGGCTGATGTGGTGCAGCGCGTTGCTCTTGAAGCCGCCGACCATGATCAGTGCGCCGTCCGTGGTGGGGAACACCCCGGTGAGCGGCATCGCGGCCCAGTTGATCTCGGAGCCGCGGTTGAGCTGCTGGCAGGCCTCCTGCATCTGCATGTGGAGCATCGAGTCGTACATCGACACCTCGACCTTCTGTCCCTCGCCGGTGCGGTCGCGGTGCAGCAGGGCCAGCAGGATGCCCTGGAGCAGGTGCATTCCGGTGGTGTAGTCGCAGAGTGTGGTCGGGTAGAGGGTGACGGGGTCGTCGTCGGAGACGCGGCGCCACATCACTCCGCTGTACGCCTGGGCGATGGCGTCCTGCCCGCCCTTGTGGGCGTACGGGCCCTCGGCGCCGAAGCCGGTTCCGGAGGCCCAGATGATCCTGGGGTTGACGGCGCGCAGCGCCTCGTAGCCGAGGCCGAGCCGCTCCATCACGCCGGTGCGGAAGTTGCTCACCACGACGTCGGCGGAGCGCACCAGTTCATGGATGACCTGCCGGCCCTCGTCGGTGCGGGTGTCGATGGCGATGCTCCGCTTGTTGCGGTTGATGGACAGGAAGATGGGGTTGTCCAGGCCGGCCGGGTCCGGGATCGAGGTCCGGGAGATGTCGCCGGTGCCGGGCCGCTCCACCTTGATCACGTCGGCGCCGTAGTCGCCCAGCATCTGGGTGCAGGAAGGGCCCATGAAGACCTGGGTGAAGTCGATGACGGTGAGACCGCTCAGCGGCTGTACATCGGTGGTCATGCCACGACCTCCTCGGGCTGGTCGACGGTCGCGTTCTCCGAGGGGACGTCACCGGGGTCGGCGCCCTGCTCGCGCATCCGGTGCTGGACGACGGCCGGGTCGACGTCCCGGACCAGCACACCCTGCTCCACCGCGGTGGCGGCGGCGATGCCGGCCGCCTGGCCCATGGCCATGCAGGGCGGGATCTCGCGGGACATCCGCTGCGCCTCGGGGGTGGCCGAGTAGTGCCGGCCGGCGACCAGCAGCTGATCGACACCGCGCGGCAGCAGCGCGCGGTACGGGGTGTAGTAGTCGCGGCCGCGGGCGACGCTGTCGGCGAAGTGGCGGCGGGACGTGACGTCGTCCTTGGTGACCACATACTCGCCCTGAAGGAGCCGGGTCTGCCGGACGCCCATCTGCTCGGCGACGTCGAGCAGGTAGGCGTTGCCGAAGCCGGGCAGCTCGGCCTTGATGTGGTCGAGGACGGCGCCGATCCGGGCCCGGGCCTCGAACTCGGCCTCGGTGAGCGAGACCGGGTCGGTGCCGTCGAAGCCGGTCATGTGCGGGCAGTTGCACCAGACCACGCCGGGAACGGGCGTCTTGAGCCACCACAGCTCCCAGGCGCCGCCCAGCATCCGCTTGATCTTGCGGTTGATGGCCCGGGCCTCACGCGGGTTCTCCTGTTCGAAGCGCTCGGCGGCCGCGGTGTCCACCCCGCCGAGCCGGAAGACCAGGGTGACCAGGTAGCTGTCCTGGGCGTACGGGGCGCCGGCCCGGGAGGCCACGTCGATGTCGCCGGTGGTGTCGATCACCACGCCGCCCATCACCGCCTGCGGCCCGGACTTGGTCTCGCAGACCACGCCCTTCACCGCACCGTCCTGGACCACCGGCCGGGAGAACCAGCTGTGCAGCCGCAGATTGATCCCGCTCTCGCGGACCAGGTCGTTGGACACCCGCTTCCAGCCGTCGGGATCGAAGGCGACGGCATAGCAGATCGGCTTGGGGTTGGTGTGGGAGTGGAAGTCGAAGGCGCCCCAGCGGCCCCACTTGGCCCACATCTCGGGCGAGGAGTAACGTTCCTCTGCCGGCGGGTAGACGGCGAGGCCGAGCTTGGCCATCCGCTCGACGTACTCGTCGACGATTCCGGTGACGGTGATCTCGTTCCCGTTGATCATGTCGTCGAGCACCAGGACCATGCCGCCGGAAGCCAGGCCGCCAAGAGCCGCGTAGCGCTCCAGCAGGGTCACACTGGCGCCGGTGCGGGCGGCGGCCACGGCCGCGCTGACCCCGGCCGGCCCGCCGCCGACCACGATCACGTCGGACCGCTGGACCACGGGTGCCTCGACGGCGTCGAGAGAGACGGTCTGTGACATCTGACTTCCCTTTCAGCTCCCGACGCGGACGGCGCCGCGGCGGAAGACGAGCACGTAGAGCAGGACGCTGAGCAGACAGAGGACCGCGCCGTAGACGGGGAACGCCCAGCCGGCGCCGTGGTCCTGGAGCCACAGCAGGAGATAGGGGGCGGTGCCGCCGAAACCGGCCACGCCGATCGCGTAGCCGAGGCCGACGCCGGTGACCCGGCAGCTGGTCGGCATCAGGGTGGCGGCGACGGTGTTGTACAGGCCCATGGTGAAGGCGAGCACCGGGGCGCCGACCAGCATCACCACGGTGAACGTCGCCATGCCGGGCTGCTGGTAGGCGAGTACGACGAAGATCAGTGGCACCACGGCGAGCCGGGAGGCGATGAAGGTGCGGGAGATCCGCTTGCGGTCGGCGAGCCGGCCGACGAGCGGGTAGAGCGCGGCGACGCAGATCCCGGAGAGGGTGGAGACCAGGAAGACGGTGTCCGGGTTCTCGTGGTAGGCGGAGCGGGCCAGGTTGGGCAGTCCGGTGGTCCAGGTGTACTGGAGCGCCTGGGCGCCGGCCACCACGAAGACGATCGCCAGGAGCGCCAGCCGGTGCTGCCAGACCTCGGCCCAGACCCGGCCCACACGGGCCGGCTCGGCCTGCTTCTCGCCCGTGGTGTGCGGGGTCTTCTCGCCCGTGGTGTGCAGGGTCTCCGGCAGGGCGCGGCGCAGCCAGAGGAAGACCAGGCCGCCGACGGCGCCGACGACGAACGGGATGCGCCAGCCCCAGGAGGCCATGGCGTCAGGGGCGACCACCGAGGTGGTCAGGAAGCAGACCAGCGAGGCGCTGACGATGCCGGCCTGCACGTAGGCGCTGAGGATGCCGCCGTACCGGGCGGTCCTGCCCTCGGGTGCCAGTTCCACGATGTACGCGGAGTTGAGCGGTGCCTCGATGCCTGTGGAGAGTCCCTGCAGGATGCGGCAGGCCAGCAGGATGACGCCGGCCCAGACGCCGATGACCGCATGACTGGGCAGCAGTGCTATGATCATGGTGCTCAGCACCATTGAGCCGATGGAGAAGAGCATGACGGCGCGTCGGCCTATGCGGTCGGCCAGCGTGCCGAAGATGATCGCGCCGAGCGGCCGGGCGGCGAAGCCGACCGCGAAGACGGCCAGCGCGGACATGGTTTCGGTGACGGAACTGCCCGACGGGAAGTAGAGCGGGCCGATGTAGGAGGCCAGTAGCCCGTAGACCATCCAGTCGTACCACTCGACGGCGTTGCCGCCACCGAGGGCCAGCAGAGCGCGGCGGTGCGAGAGGGACTTTGTGGTGGTGGCTGGGCTTCTCTCGGTGAGTGATGCCATGGGGCACCTCGTCTTGGGGAGGCGCACGGAACGAGGCCGTGCGGAACCGGCGCCCGGGCCAGAGGCCGGGGCGTTGGGGACGGGGCGGTGCGAGGCCTGTGCCTACCAGCTGGGCGGGGTGACCACCCAGATCGAGGTGGCGGGCTCGTCACCAGGATTGACGTACCAGTGCGGAATGCTGGAGGAGTAGGTGATGGAGTCACCCGCTTCGAGCCGGTGACGGACGCCGTCGAGATAGACGTCCTTCACACCGGAGAGCACGATGCCGAACTCCTCGCCGTTGTGACAGAACGCGGTGGCGCTGGTGTCGTGGCCCGGCTGGGTGACCACCCAGAGGACCTCCAGAGCGCCGTTGAGAGACGGAGTGAGCAGTTCGTAGCGGTCGCCGTTCACCGAGTCCGCACCGTGGAAGTCCAGGCTGCGGCGCTCGTGGGCACGGACCACCGGACTCACCTGCTCCGCGAGGTGCAGCAGCCGCCCGATCGGAACGTCCAGACCGTGAGCGATCTGCACCAGGCTGGCGAAGGAAGGGTTGCCCTTCCCTCGCTCGATCTGGCTGATCAGTCCGGTGCTGATGCCGGAGCGGCGGCTCAGCTCGTCCAAGGTCAGATCCGCCTGCTTGCGCAAGGCCTTGATCTGCAGGCCGACCGTGGCGACCATCACATCGAGGTCCGGCCGGTCGTCCGGCATCGGTGCGTCGGTGTCGTGCACGGTCTCCGCCTCTCCCTGAGCAGCGTTTGTCCTGCGGCATATTGAAGACCTTCACGATGATGAAAACAACCCCCTGCGGTTCATCTTTTTGAAGCCGGGCAGGCGCCGACGCGAAGAGCTGGTGCTGCAGGACCGTCAGACGCCACCTGCGGCGCCACTGCGGACGGCGGTCGCATCGCACGCCATCGACACACCGACTCCCGGGCACGGACCAACCGCAGCGGCCCGTGGACACCGGCCACACATGGGGCGCCGTTACGGGGACCGCCGGTGGGCGGCGACCGCGGCCTCGCCGCAGACGGTGGCCGACCCGGTCGGACGGCTCAGGATTGACAGCGCGGATGCTCCGACAAGGAACACGGGTCCGGATGGCCCGGGACGAAAGGCGCGGTCGGGCAGAACGGAGTCCGGCCGGGTTCTCGGCTTCCGGGTCCGCTTCGCGGAACACGGATACCGGCCATGACGGGTCTCGATGGCCAGGGCATCGCCCGACTGATCTACGGTGACGCGGAGGCCGGGGGTCGTGCATGGCTGTCGCAGGCGAGGTGGATCTGTGTGCTCAGGCCGCTGCGGGGGCGTCCAAGCGCACGGTCGATGGGTCCGGCCGGACCTGGAGCCCCCTCTTCCTGGCTCCGGCGGAGTGCTGGTGAGCCCGGCAGACGGTGGAGTCCACCGACACGGTCCAGCCGATGCCGTCAGCACCGTCGGCCGCTGCCGGCACCGCAGTAAGGATCGCTCCCAGGTGCCCTGCACGACCCACCTGATCAGGCGTTTGTGAGCGGTCCGGAACGGCACGTCCCGCCAGGGTGAGCAGGCGCGGCACTTCCACGCGACGGCTTCCGGGGTTCGGCGGTGATCGACCCATCGCCGACCGCGGACCGGATCAGCCGGCGGCAACGGCTCGATCCGGTCCCCCATCGCATCAGTGATCACTGATCGGACGGACACATCCAATCAACCGACAGACCGGTCAAAGAGCCTCCCAGCCCCGCTCCAGCAGGTCGAACGCGCTGATGACCGCCGCACGCGGGTCGGCGTGCCCGTATGCGGCGCGCGGGGCTTCGAGGGCGAAGTGGGCCAGGGCCAGGCAGGCCGGGTCGTCGGCGGGGCGGCCGCTTTCCTCGGCGATGACGCGGGCCAGGGCGGTGGTGTGGCGCAGCCACATGTTCTGGCCGTAGTCGCGCAGTGCGGGGGTGGTGGTCACCAGGGTGAGGAAGGCGGTCAGGCGGTCGTCGCCGTCGGGGGTGATCAGCCGGGAGTTGAGGGCGTGTTCGCGCAGGGCGGCGGGGACGGATGTGCCCGCGGGGCGTTCGCGGACGGCGGCGAGCAGGCGTTCCTCCTGGTCGTCGTCCTCGTCGAAGACGAGGGCTTCCTTGACCGGGAAGTGCTTGAACAGCGTGGTCGTGGACACGTCGGCGGCGTCGGCGATCTCGCGGATGCCGACGGCGTCGTAGCCACGTTCCAGGAACAGGCGCAGGGCGGCGTCGGCGATGGCCCGGCGGGTGGCGGCCTTCTTGCGTTCGCGGCGGCCCGGGGGCGCGGGGTCGGGGGTGGCGTGCTGCGCGGGGGTGGATCGGGGCATGACGGCAGCTTACCCGGCTAGTTGACCGGGTTCAAAAGTTGAGTTGTTGCACTTATTTAGTTGTTGTGCTTTTCTGGGCTCGTTGCGGCCGTGAGGCGCTGCCCGGCCGCCGTCCTGCCACGAACGGAGTCCCTTCATGTCCACCACTCCCCCGCCCCGTATCGCCATCGTCGGCGCCGGCCCCGGCGGCCTGGCCTGCGCCCGCATCCTGGCCCGGCACGGCATCGCCGCCACCGTCTACGACCGCGACGCCGGACCCGACGCACGCGACCAGGGCGGCACCCTCGACCTGCACGCCGACAACGGCCAACTCGCCCTGCGCGAGGCCGGTCTGCTGGAGGAGTTCTTCCGGCTGTCCCGCCATGAAGGGCAGGAGATGCGGCAGTTGGATCCGTCCGGCGCGGTCCTGTTCCACCATGTGCCCGAGCCGGACGAGCGGTTCAAGCCGGAGATCGACCGCCGTGTGCTGCGCGATCTGCTGCTCGGGTCGCTGCCCCCCGGCACCGTGCGCTGGGGGCACACCCTGCGCGCCGTCACCGGGCCCTCGCAGGGTCCGCGGCGGCTGCACTTCGCAGGCGGCACCACCGTGGAGTGCGACCTCGTCATCGGCGCCGACGGCGCCTGGTCCGCCGTCCGGCGCTCCGTCTCCGACGCCACGCCCCGCTACACCGGCGTCAGCTTCCTGGAAGCGTGGTTCCACGACGTCACCGCACGTCATCCGGACATCGCCGAGCTCGTCGGGCAGGGCAGCGCCGCGGCCGCCGACGGCGAGCGCGGCCTGTTCGCGCAGCGCAACGGCGGCGACCACGTCCGCGTCTACGTCATCCAGCGCGCCCCCGCCGACTGGATCACCGCCGCCGGCCTGGAGCCGCAGGACACCGGGCGCATCCGCGCCCGGCTGCTGGAGCGCTTCCGCGACTGGTCACCGCGTATGCGCCGGCTGGTCGGCGACAACGACGGCCCCTACGTCGACCGCCCGATCCATGCCCTGCCCGCCGGGCACACCTGGCAGCACAGCCCTTCCGTCACCCTCCTCGGGGACGCCGCCCATCTCATGCCGCCGCTCGGCGTGGGCGTCAACCTCGCCCTGCTCGACGCCTGCGAACTCGCCCTCGCGCTCGCCCGTCACGACACCGTGGGTGAGGCCGTCCGGGCTTACGAGGACACCATGCTCCCCCGCTCCGCCGAGACCTCCCGACTCCTCGACGGCGCCGTGCACGACTTGGTCTCCACGGAGCTTCCCGACTTCGCCGCCGCCGCCGAGGGCCGGTGAGCGGCTCCGGGACGGGGGACGGCGGCTGACGCCGTCGGGCGCCGACCGGACGTCAGGAGCGACGCCGGCACGCCCGGCCGGCGTCGCCTGCCGGGCGCCCGGACGGTGACCGGAATCGACCGGACGGAGCGTCGGCCGGCGAGGCGGCAGTTCGATTGAAACCGTTCAAAAGCGCCGCCAGCGCTCACCCCGGTTGTCGGCCGGGCTCCGGGCCGCCGACGCTCCGCCCCTCACACCCTCATGAGCCACTCCTGTCAACATCCGCCCCGCCGCAAGCGCTTACCCGCCTCCCTCGCCCGCTTTCACCGCGCCGCCCTCATTGACCCCACCCGCCCGCGCCTCTACGGTGGCCACGCTCACCGCATGTGAAACGATTCAATTCCTACCGTGCGAGGTGGCGTAGTGATCAGTCGCAGAAATGTCCTGGCGAGTACGGCGGCCGTGGTGGCCGCGTCGGCCGCCGGAGCCGGGCCCGCCCAGGCCGTGCCCGTGTCCCCCACCACCGTCCGGGCGGGCGGACGAGCCGCGCCCGTGGAGATCACCGCCCCCACCGTCGAGTACGCCCGGCATCCGCTGGGCCTGGACGAGCCGCGTCCGCGGTTCAGCTGGCCCATGGCTGCCGGCGAGCCGGGGCTGCGGCAGAGCGCCTACCAACTGCGGGTGGCCACCAGCGTCTCCGCACTGGCGCGGCCAGACGTCTGGGACAGCGGCCGGGTGACGTCCGAGGAGTCGGTCCTCGTGCCGTACGAGGGGCCCGAACTGCGGCCGAGGACGCGGTACTTCTGGACCGTGCGCGTCTGGGACGGGAAGGGCCGGGTTACGCCGTGGAGCGAGCCGGACTGGTGGGAGACCGGGCTGATGGACGCCGGGCAGTGGGCCGCGCGGTGGATCTCCGCTCCCGCGGAGCTGACCGACGCCCCGTCCTTCGAGGGCGGTCACTGGATCTGGTTCCCCGAGGGTGACCCGGCGAGCAGCGCACCGGCCGAGACCCGCTGGTTCCGGCGTACCGCGGAGCTGCCCGGGGAGATCAGCTCGGCCACCCTCGTCATCACCGCGGACAACGCCTACTCCGTGTCCGTCAACGGCCGTGAGGTGGCCCGCACCGATCTCGCCACGGACAACGAGGACTGGAAGCGGCCCGCCGTCGTGGACGTCCTCGGCCAGGTGGTTCCCGGCAGCAATGTGATCGCGGTCGAGGCGGCCAACGGCACCGTGGGGCCCGCCGGTCTGCTCGCCGTCCTCGTCGTGCGGACGGCGGCGGGCGAGCAGCGTGTCGTGACGGACGCCGCCTGGAAGGTCACCGACCAGGAACCGAGCGGGAATTGGCGAGACGGCGGGTTCGACGACTCCGGGTGGGCGGCCGCGCGGGAGGCCGCGCCGTGGGGGGCCGGTCCGTGGGGCACGGTCACGCCCGTGACGCACGCGGTGACCCGGCTGCGCCGTGAATTCTCCCTGCGACGCGGGAAGGTGCGGCGGGCGCGGCTGTACGTCACGGCGCTCGGACTGTACGAGGCGCACCTCAACGGTGTGCGCGTCGGCCGTGACCAGCTCGCGCCCGGGTGGACGGACTACCGCACGCGGGTGCAGTACCAGACGCACGACGTCACGGAGTTGGTGCGTTCCGGCGGCGGGAACGCTCTCGGGGTGTATCTCGCGCCGGGCTGGTACGCCGGGAACGTCGGCATGTTCGGACCGCACCAGTACGGCGAACATCCGGCGCTGCTGGCCCAGTTGGAGGTCGACTACGCCGACGGCTCGACGCAGCGCGTGGTGTCGGACACGGGCTGGTCCGCCTCGACGGGCCCGGTCGTCTCGGCCGACCTGCTGGACGGGGAGACGTACGACGCGCGCAAGGAGACGCCCGGCTGGACGTCGGCGGGGTTCGACGACACGGGGTGGCTGGGCGTCGGTGAGGCGGACGGGGTGGTGCCGGAGCGGGTGGTGGCGCAGGTGGACGCGCCGGTGCGGGTCACCCAGGAGCTGACGCCGGTCGGTGTCAGCGAGCCGAGACCCGGGGTGTTCGTGTTCGACCTGGGCCGCAACATGGTGGGGTCCGTGCGGCTGAGGGTGAGGGGCCGGGCGGGCACGGTGGTGCGGTTGCGGCACGCGGAGGTCCTCGACCCGGACGGCACCATCTACACGGCGAACCTGCGCTCCGCGAAGGCGACCGACACGTATGTGCTGAAGGGCGGTGGCACGGAGACGTACGAGCCGCGTTTCACCTTCCACGGGTTCCGTTACGTCGAGGTCACCGGTTTCCCCGGTACTCCGACGGTGCGTGCGGTCACCGGGCGGGTGATGCACACCGACGCGCCGGCGACGCTCACGTTCGCGACCGACTCGCCGATGCTGAACCAACTGCACGGCAACATCACCTGGGGGCAGCGCGGGAACTTCCTCTCCGTGCCGACCGACACCCCGGCGCGGGACGAACGGCTCGGCTGGACCGGTGACATCAACGTGTTCGCGCCGACGGCCGCGTACACGATGGAGTCGGCGCGTTTCCTGGCGAAGTGGCTGACGGACCTGCGGGACGCGCAGACGGCGGAGGGCTCCTTCACGCATGTGGCGCCCGACGTGGGGCGGCTGGGTGACGGGGCAGCGGGCTGGGGCGACGCGGGTGTCACGGTCCCCTGGGCGCTGTACCAGGCGTACGGGGATGTGCGGGTGCTTCAGGACGCGTGGCCGTCGGTGGTGGAGTGGCTGGGCTATTTGGAGGAGCACAGCAACGGACTGCTGCGGCCGGCGGAGGGTTTCGGTGACTGGCTGAACGTCGAGGACGAGACCCCGAAGGACGTCATCGCCACCGCCTACTTCGCGCACGTCGCGGATCTCGCCGCGCGGATGGCGCGCGAGCTGGGCCGGGACCCGGCGCCCTACGAGGACCTGTTCGGGCGGGTGCGGGACGCCTTCCGGCGGGCGTACGTCGACGCGGAAGGCCGGGTGAAGGGCGACACGCAGACCGCGTACGTCCTGGCCCTGTCCATGGGGCTCGTGCCGGACGAGTTGCGGGGCGCGGCGGCCGACCGGCTCGTGGCGCTCATCGAGGCGCGTGACTGGCATCTGTCGACCGGGTTCCTCGGCACGCCGAGGCTGCTGCCCGTGCTCACCGACACCGGGCACACCGACGTCGCCTACCGGCTGCTCACCCGGCGCACCTTCCCCAGCTGGGGGTACCAGATCGAGCGCGGGGCGACGACGATGTGGGAGCGGTGGGACTCGCTGCGGCCCGACGGCACCTTCCAGGACCCGGGGATGAACTCCTTCAACCACTACGCCTACGGCTCGGTGGGTGAGTGGATGTATGCGCACATCGCGGGGATCGCGCCGGGGCGGCCGGGCTACCGAGAGGTCGTCGTCCGTCCGCGGCCCGGCGGCGGTATCGACGAGGCGCGGGCGACGCTCACCTCGGTGCGCGGGCCGATCTCCACCCGGTGGAAGCGGCGGGGCGGGCGCTTCGAGCTGACGTGTTCCGTTCCGGCGAACACCACCGCGCAGGTGTGGATCCCGGCGTCGGCGAAGGACCGGGTCGAGCACAGGGGTGCGGCCCTGCTGCGGCACGAGGACGGGTGTCAGGTGTTCCGTGTGGGGTCGGGGACGCACCGGTTCGCGGTGTGAACCGCGCTCGGCTGCGCGGGCGTCGGGGAGGCTGGACGCCCGCGCGGCCGAGGGGGGTGCAGTGATCCGCCGGGGGTCGGCTGAGAGGGGCTGTGTCCGTCGCCGCGACGGAGAGTTCCCACAGGCGTGCGGCCGCGGCCTGGCCGACGGCGTGGGCGCGGACCCAGCCGTCGTCCGTCGGCCGCTGCTCGTCGGTGACCCGGGCGGCCGGGCAACGCAGCGGAACGGCTGTGGCTCCTCGATGCCCGTCAGCGCCGGGTCGAGGACCGGATCCGCGCTCTGGAGGAGTGCGCTCGATCACCGGCCGCAAGGTCGGCGTGTACGCCGAGCATGTCGCGCGGGGAACCGCGGCGGGGCTGTGGGACCCGACGGCCGGCGTGGAGCCCGTAACCCGGCACGCTCTCGAACCGAGACGTATCGTCTTGCCAGGATCCGGTGTGTGGCGTAGTGTCCTGCACATGGGTTCCCTGTGAGAGTGCCGGCGCCGACCGCGTAGAGCCGTGCTCCGCCGTCGTCGCGCCCAGCCGCGCAGCCATCCACCCCGTGTCAGGCCCGGGCTCTGCCCTGTTCGGCCAGAAGGGAACCGATCTTGCACTCCGCACAACTCAGCCTGCGCAACGTCACCAAGGGCTACCCCGGCCGTACCGTTCTGGACGACGTCTCCTTCACGCTCAAACCCGGCGAGAAGGCCGGTCTGATCGGCGACAACGGCGTCGGCAAGTCCACGCTGCTGCGGCTGATCGCCGGTCAGGAGCGGCCCGACAGCGGGGAGGTGACCGTGGGCGCCGTCGGCGGGGTCGGATACCTCCCCCAGACCGTCCCCCTGCCGCCGGCCGCCACCGTCCAGGACGCCGTCGACCTGGCCCTCGCGGACCTGCGTGCCTTGGAGGCCGAGCTGCACCGCGCCGCGCGGGGGCTCGACGCCGGCGGCGGCGACCCGGGCGCGCTCGCCGCGTACGAGGAGCTCCTCGCCCGCTACGAGGCCCGCGACGGGTACGACGCCGACCACCGGGTGGACATCGCGCTGCACCACCTCGGCCTGCCGGGGCTGCGCCGCGAACGCCCACTGGGCACCCTCTCCGGCGGTGAGCGCTCCAGGCTCGCCCTGGCGGGCGTCCTGGCCGGCCGGCCGGAGCTGCTGCTCCTGGACGAGCCGACCAACGACCTCGACGACGGGGCGGTCGAGTGGCTGGAGACGCAGCTGCGGGCGCACCGTGGCACGGTGCTCGCGGTCACCCACGACCGCGTGTTCCTGGAGCGCCTGACCACCACGGTCCTGGAGGCCGAGGAGGGAAAGGTCACGCGCTACGGCGACGGGTACGACGGCTACCGCACCGCGAAGGCGGCCCAACGGCGGCGCCGGATCCAGGAGTACGAGGAGTGGCGCGCCGAGCTGGCCCGCAACGAGCGGCTGGCCGCCGACCACGCCGCCCGCCTCGGCGTCATCCCGCGCAAGACGCCGATGGCCAACTTCGGCCACGGTGGTTTCCGGGCCCGCGGCCGGGCGCACGGCGCGATGGCCCGCATCCGCAACGCCCGCGAGCGGGTGCAGCGGCTGACCGCCGACCCGGTGGCGCCGCCGCCCGACCCGCTGGCGTTCACACCCGGCATGGCGGAGCCCGGAACCGCCCCGGAGGAGGACGCGGGGGCCGTTTCCGCGGACCTGCCGGCCGTGCACCTGTCGGACGTGCGCCTGGACGGCCGACTGCGGCTGGATGCGCTCACCCTGGGCCGCGGCGGGAGGCTGCTCGTCACCGGTCCCAACGGCGCGGGAAAAACCACGCTGCTGAGGGTGCTCGCCGGTGAACTGCGGCCGGACCAGGGCACGGTACGGGTGCCCGGCCGGGTGGGGCACCTGCGGCAGGACGAAACGCCTTGGCCGCCCGGCCTGACGGTGGCCGAGGCGTTCGGGCTGGGCCGCGTGGGCTCGGCCGACGAACACGCCGGCGCTTTGCTCGCCCTCGGCCTCTTCCGTCCCGCGGACCTGCGCGCACGGGTGGGCGAACTGTCGTACGGGCAGCGCCGGCGGGTGGACCTCGCCCGGCTGGTCGCCGAACCCGCCGATCTACTACTGCTGGACGAGCCGACGAACCATCTGTCACCGGCGCTGGTCGAGCAGTTGGAGGAGGCTCTGACGGGATATCCGGGGGCGATCGTGCTGGTCACCCACGACCGTGCGCTCCGGGCGCGGTTCGAGGGCGAGCGGCTTCAGCTGCCGTCGCGGGGGCGGGAGCGCGGGTCCGGGTGAGGTGACGGCGCACGGGCCGGGCCCCCGCCGGGCGGCAGGGGCCCGGGCGGGTCAGTTGGCGGGCGCCGGCATCGAGTGTTCGATCTCGCCCGGCCTCCGGGCGCGCTGCGAGCCGTCGGCCGGTCACCCGTCACGATCCGCAGTGGCCCTGAAAGGTTGCAGGGCGACGTCCGCGCAGGCTCAGCGCAGTTCGTCGTCGGCTGTCAGGCCCATCAGGTCGGCGAGTGCCTCGGCCGGGTCGGTGGACGGGAAGCCGGCGGGCCACCACCCGGTGTCGCGGCGGTGATAGGGGTACCAGCGGCCGTCGTGGCCCAGGCGGAGTTGGAGGTCCCGACCGGTGAGGGTCCAATGGTTGCCGTCGACCGTGATGGGGGGAAGTTCCTCTGCCTCCCAGGCAGTTGCGAGTGCGGTGCGGGCTAGGGCGGTCTGCTGGGTGGGTGGGGTCCAGGGGTGTTCCAGGACGTCCAGGGCTGCCCGGCCGCCTGTGCGCCATGCGGTCGCTGCGCGGTCCAGGTCCTCGGTGGGGCGGCCGCAGCCCTCGCGGAGGCGTTGCACGGCGCGCGGGTCGGGGTGGGTTGCTGCCAGGCGGACCGTGTCCTCCCAGGTGTCGAGGGGTTCCGGTGGCGCGGCGCCGAACCCGTGGGCGTACACGAGGAGTTCGCGGGCGCGCAGGGCCGCGTCCGCGGCGAGGCGGTCCAGCGGGTCGGCCTCGATGCCGGTCAGTGGTTCCTCGGGGGCGGTCGGCGGGTCGGGCAGTGGCGGCAGGGCGGGCAGTGGGGTGGCGGGGCGGGTGTAGGCCGCGCGCTGGGCGGCGTAGGTGTCGGGGGGCGGCGCGGCTTCCTCCGGCTCGCTCTCCACCGGCTCCCCCGGCTCGTCGGGGCCGGTCAGGGCCCTCAGCAGCAGTGCCGACTTGAGTTCCTCGACCGCTTCTTCCGCGGTGCGGCCGCGGATCAGGAGCAGCAGCCAGGGGTCGGTGTCCAGCAGCCAGGACAGCTGGTAGGCGAGAGCGGTGGCGTGCGGGCAGGGGTGGTCGAGGGCGTCGCAGTCGCAGTCGGCGTCGAGGTCGCCGTAGCCGGGCAGCATGCGGACCCGGGCGTCCTCGACGGCCTCCAGCAGGTCCTCGGGGAGGTCGCCGGCCAGCAGCGTCTCCGTCTCGGCGGGGCGGTCGGCGGTCTTCTCCCAGAGCAGGTCCCACTCGTCGTCGTCCAGCACCGTCAGCGTCAGCCGCGTACGGTACGTCTCCTCACCGCCGTACACCTCCGCGGCCACCCGTCCGGGGCTGACCGTGATGGGCCCGATGCGGCCGGTGCGGGCGAAGGAACGGCCCTTCCTCAGGGGGCCTTCCTCCGGCCAGACGTCCTCCACGGCCTCGGTCCACTGCGCGGCCCAGTAGGACTGGCCCCGTGCTCGGCCACCCCGGCGTGCGGCGAAGGCGGGGAAGCCCCGTGCGCCATGGTTCCGTGCGCCGCTGCCCTGTGCCTCGCTCATGCCGTTCTCCTCAGTTCCACCAGGTTGGCCAGCTCGTCGTTGGTCAGCTCGGTCAGGGCCTGCTCGCCGGAGCCGAGGACGGCGTCGGCCAGTTCTTTTTTCGCCTCCAGCAGGGCCGCGATACGGTCCTCGACGGTGCCCTCGGCGATCAGCCGGTGCACCTGGACGGGCCGGGTCTGGCCGATGCGGTGGGCGCGGTCGGTGGCCTGGGCCTCGACGGCCGGGTTCCACCAGCGGTCGTAGTGGACGACGTGGTCGGCGCGGGTGAGGTTCAGTCCGGTGCCGGCCGCCTTCAGCGACAGCAGGAAGACGGGGAACTCGCCGTCCTGGAAACGCCGTACGAGCTCCTCCCGTCCGGCGACCGGAGTGCCGCCGTGCAGGAGGGCGGCGGGGGTGCCACGGTCGCGCAGGTGGCGTTCGAGGAGGCGGGCCATGGTGACGTACTGGGTGAAGACCAGTGCGGCGCCGCCCTCGGCGGTGATGGTGGCGAGGAGTTCGTCGAGCAGCTCGAGTTTGCCGGAGCGTCCGGTGAGTCGAGGGTTGTCCTCCTTGAGGAACTGGGCGGGGTGGTTGCAGATCTGCTTCAGACCGGTGAGCAGCTTCAGGACCAGGCCGCTGCGGGCGATGCCGCCGGCGCCGGAGCGGATCTCGCCCATCACCGTCTCCACCTGCTTGCGGTAGAGGGTCTCCTGTTCGGAGGTGAGGGCGACCGGGCGGTCCGTCTCGGTCTTGGGCGGCAGTTCGGGCGCGATGCCCGGGTCGGTCTTGCGGCGGCGCAGCAGGAACGGGCGGACCAGCTCCGCGAGGAGGCGGGCGGTGTGCCCTCCGCCCTCCCCGTCCCCTTCCCTGCCGGCGGCGAGGGTGCGTTCGGCCTCGATGGGGGCGATCCAGCGTTTGCGGAACCGACCGTGGGTGCCGAGAAGTCCGGGTGTGGTCCAGTCGAGGACGGCCCACAGTTCGGAGAGGTTGTTCTCCACCGGGGTGCCGGTGAGGGCGATGCGGGCGCGGGCGCCGATCCGGCGGAGGGCCTTGGCGGTGGAGGAGTGCGGGTTCTTCACGTGCTGGGCCTCGTCGGCGACGAGCAGGCCCCAGGGGTGCGCGCCCAGCCGGCCGGCATCCAGGCGCATGGTGCCGTACGTGGTGAGGACGAAGCCCTCGGTCGCGCCGTCCAGGGTGCGGCCGGGGCCGTGGTAGCGGCGTACCGGGGTGCCCGGCGCGAAGCGACCCACCTCGCGTTCCCAGTTGCCCAGCAGGGAGGCGGGGCAGACCACCAGGGTCGGGCCGCGGTCCTCGGGGCGTTCCTGGCGCAGCAGATGCAGCGCGATCAGCTGGACGGTCTTGCCCAGGCCCATGTCGTCGGCGAGGCAGCCGCCGAGGCCCAGGGAGGTCATGCGGTCCATCCAGCGCAGGCCGCGCAGCTGGTAGTCGCGCAGGGTGGCGGTCAGGCGGGCGGGCTGCCGCACGGGACCGTCGCCGCCGTCGGGGTCGGCGAGGGCGCGGCGCAGAGCGTCCAGCCAGGCGCTGGGCGCCACCCGTACGCGTTCGCCGCCGAGGTCGGTGTGGCCGGTGAGGGCGACGGCGAGTGCCTCGATGGCGGTGAGCGGCGGCAGTCTGCGGTCGCGGGCCTTGCGGGCGATGCGGGCGTCGACGAGGATCCAGCGGCCGCGCAGCCGTACGACCGCTCCCCCGGCGGCGACGGCTGCCGCCTCGGCGTCGGTGAGGGGGTCGCCGTCGAGCTCGAGACGCCAGCGCAGGTCGACGGTGCCGTCGCCGCCGAAGAAGGACCGCAGGTCGGCGGGCGGGGTCCGGTCGGCGCCGGCCACCGCGTGGGCGGTGAGCGCGCCCGTGGACGTCTCGGGCCAGGTGACGTCGATGCCGTGCCCTGCGAGCCGGCCCGCGGCCCCGCCGAGGAGGTCGCGCAGTTCGTCGTCGGCCAGGTCCAGGGCGGTGGGGACGGGCAGCAGGCGTTCCAGTGGCTGCCACACGGCCTGGGCGCGGCGGACGGCGAGGACCATGTCGGCCTGGGCGCGCGGTCCGAGCGCGTGGTCGGCGCGGGCGAACAGCTCGTCGGCGTCCAGGGTGAGCGTGGGGTCGGCGAGGCTGTGGGCGCGGGGGATCAGGCGGGGGCGGGGCGGCTGCGTGGCCGGGTCGGCGCCGGGGGTGGCGTCGCTGAGTTCGACGCGCAGGGACATCCTGACGCCGGAGTCGAGGCCGGCGGAGATCTCCTCGGCCCAGGCGCGCAGTTGGGGCACGTGCTGGGGTGGAGTCGCGGCGAACGCCCCTCGGCCCGTGGCGCGTTCGGCGGCGGGGGTGCGTGGGAGGGTGTCGGCGACGGCGTCCAGGAAGGCGTGTACGAGCTCGGCCGGGTCGGTGCCGGGGACGGCGACGGCCTCGCCGGGGGCGGCGTCGGCGAGGGCGCGGATGCGGGCGATGTCGTCGGCGTCGAACGGGCCCGCGCGCCAGGTGTCGTAGCCGGCCGGGGAGACGCCGGGGAGGAGCCGTTCGCGCGCGGTCAGGTGCAGGGCGAGGGTGGTGACGGCTCCCCAGAAGGCGGTGGCGGGGTGAGGGGTGGGTGCGGGATCGGGGGCGGTCTCGGTCGGGTCGGCGGCCACGGAGGCCGTGGGCGGATCGGAGGACGCGGGGGTGGCCGTGCGGCGTGCGTGGAGGAGGGCGGGCAGGGCGCCGGCCGGGGTCAGGCGAAGGACCGGCACGGTCCGGACGGTGAAGCCGTCCCCGTCGGGGACCACGAGGTCCGCCTCACCCGGTTCACCGCCCGGCGGTGCCGGCGGGGCGCCGCCGGTGGGGTCCCAGAAGGCGATCCGGCCCGTGCGGGCGGGGTCCCCCGGTTCGAACACGGCCGCGCAGCACGCCAGTTGCGCGGCCTGCTGCGGTGTCATCCACTCCATGCGTTCCGACTCTCCCCGTCTTCCGGTCCCGGCCTGCGCCAGTTCAGAACTGCCGATGATGCCTCACCGCCGGCCGGCACCCTGGTCACGATGCCCGCCGAGGGCGGCGCGAGGATCGGACGACCCCCCTCGGAGCTCGACAAGGGTTTATGAACCGCGCAGACGGTTTGTCAAACATCCCTGCGTATCAGCGCGTTGACATCACCACCGCCGGGGCGTCGGTCAGTCCGCCGTCACCGGCTCGGCCTCACGGTTCGCGCTCGCCGCCTCCTCGTACACCCGCGCCCCTCGTTCCGGGGAGAAGTCCAGCTGCACGAGGACCGCGGGCACCGCGATGCCCGCCATGAGATGGCGCTGCAGGTCAGCCACCCGCTCGACGAGATCCGCCCGGCCGGTCATCAGCTTGGACAGGATCTGGACACCGGTGAAGGCCCCGACGAACATCTTCGCTGCGGCGACGACGTCCACGCCCGGCAGCAGCTCTCCGTTGGCACGGGCGGCGGAGAGGATCCCGGCATTGTGCTCGATCCAGCCTTCCATCGGCGCACGGCGGTCCAGGCCGTCCCGAGGGGACCCCTGTTCGACCGTCAGCCGCACGCTGCCACGGACGAGCGGCTCCCCCGCTGCCAGCATATGGGCGAGCACGAGCGCCTCGTCCAGACCTTGCTGCAACGCCAGCTCGCGCCGGGGCACCTCGGGCACGGACGTCAACTGCTGGGCCAGGACGGCCTGTGCCAGCTCCTCCTTCGAGGAGAAGTGGAAGTACAGGGCGCCCTTGGTCACCTTGGCGCGCCGGAGAATGGCCGAGATGGTCGCCGCCTCGTAGCCGAGCTCGTCGAACACCTCGCCCGCTGCCCGCAGGATGGCGTTCCGCGTCCTGACCGCTCGTTCCTGCTGCGCCATTCCGTGCCTCCGCCGTCCTGCCCTGCCGCACCCCTGGAAAAAAACCGGCAGGTTCGTATCTTAGCCCCGCTCAGGGCGCGTCGGCGTTGTCAGTCCGCTGCCGTAGTGTTCCCGGCGCTCGTACCGACTGGGAAGGTCAGAGGAATTGACTGGGCTGTCCGCTTTTCCGTTGCCGTTCGCGGCAAGCCGTACCTCATCGTCCATCGCGCCTCGGACGTTGCGGGAGATCGAGATGATGCAGTGCAGCGCGCAACTGCGGTCGAAGCCGCGGTGGTTCGAGAAGATACGTGATGCCGGCATCGTCGACCGGTGGACGCGGGAGGCGCTCGCGCAGGGGCTCACCGAGGCGCAGGTGCGGTATGTGATCGACGAGCTCGCGCACTACGCGGCGCTGCGGGACGAGGAGACTGGGGCGGAGGTGTCGGCCGTGGACGGGGTGTGGCAGTCCGACACGCTCGTCGACGACCGGCTCCGGCAGCGGCTGCGGGAGGCGGTTCGGGTACTGGAGGAGGTCCCCGAGGAGGAGCGGGACTGGCATCCCGGGTCCGACGGCCAGGTGCTCGACCTAGTGCACCCCTCGCTGTTCTGCCTGGTGAGGGAGGTCAGCGGGGTGTCCGGGCGGGCCTGGGAGAATCCGACCGACAGCTACTCGCGGTACGAGTTCTCGGAGAAGTTCCAGTGGCTGCCCACGGACGCCGACGTGGACGACGACGGACGCGTCGGCTTCCGCTCGTACGTGAACAACGTGCACCCGGAGAAGCACCGTGACCTCGTCGAGGTGTTGCCGGAACTGGTCGCACGCATGGTGCCGTTGTGGGAGAACGTCCTCTCCGACCTGCGGTGCCGGCGTCCGCTGCGCATGGTCGCCGACGAATACAACTGGTACGAGTCCGACGAGTACGAGGTACCGGAGCCCGAGGAGGACGACTTCGAGGACAAGGAGGCGTACGAGAAGGCGCTCGAGGCGTGGGAGTCGGCGGAGGAGGAGTGGTACGACAACCGCCGGCCGATCCTTCCGGACGCTCCCGAGTTCAGCCCGCCGCAGGTGCCCGAGGGTTCCGACCGGGTGAGTCTGCGGGGCCGGCGGCTGCAGGTGATCGTCAAGCTCGCCACCATTCACCTCACCCCGGACAAGCCCGAGTACGCGGGCGGCTCCTGGCACGTCGAGGGCATGCTCAACGAGCGGATCGTGTCCACCGGCATCTACTACTGGGACAGCGAGAACATTACCGAGAGCCGGCTCGGTTTCCGGGCGGCCGTCTACGAGCCCGACTACATGCAGGACGATCACACCGGCATGCGGGAGGTGTACGGGCTGGAGAACGAGGGTCCGCTCAACCAGTTCCTCGGCTCGGCGGCCACTCCGGCGGGCCGCTGTCTCGCCTTTCCGAACGTCTTGCAGCACCAGGTCGGCCCGTTCCGGCTGCAGGACCCCACCCGGCCCGGGCACCGCAAGATCCTCGCGGTCTTCCTGGTCGACCCGTCGCAGACCGTCGTCTCCACGTCCGACGTGCCGCCGCAGCAGCCGTGGGCCGACACCTCGACCATGACGCTCGAGCAGGCCAAGGCCTTCCGTGAAGAGCTCATGCAGGAGCGCAAGTTCTTCGTCGACGAGCACAACCAGCAGCTCTTCGAGCGGGAGTTCTCCCTCTGCGAGCACTGAGCCGCCGCCGCGGTGCCCGCCAGGTGGCCTGACGCGCCTGCCGGGCACCGGCCGAATGTCAGTCCCCGGTGTCGGCGTGGGAAGCGCTGAAGTGAGCGGCACGTCAAGGGGTGCTGACCGCCTACCTGTGCCACCACAACGCCGTCACCTACTCCTGCGCCTACGCCGAGCTGCAGTTCGCCGACCGCCGTGCCGCGGTGGGACCGGCCGCCGTGCTGTGGTAGGACCGGCGGACGTGTTGCTTGAGTTGCCGCGTCGCGATTGTTGGAGGACGTGACACGGGAACGGATGCGGTGATGTCGAGGGAAGGGGGACGGGATGACAGGGCGGGTGCAAGCGCGGTTCTGGGGCGGAGTGGTGGTGCTGCTCGGCGTGGCTCTGCTCGTCGGGCTTCTGGGGCGGTCGTCGGGTGAGAGTGGGGGCGGCGGAACCGAGGCTGCGGTTCCTGACTTCTCCGTCGAGCCCGGGCCCTCGGGGCAGCCGGTCGCTCCGAGCGGCCCGGTGCCGGTCACCACGGCCGAAGAGCGGTTCGACCTCTTCTCCTTCAGGGGCATCTGTCAGGGAGAAGCACCGCGACCCGTTCCGAGGGCGGCTCGTGTGTCGGCGTCGGGGTTGCACCCTTTGGTGGTGCATGTCAACGGGCTGTTGCATCAGTTCGCGGGCAGCGGCGGCCGTGATCGCGTCGACCCCTTCACGCCGTTGCCCGAGCAGGTACAGCTCGTCGCCTGCGCCGAGTACCAAGGGCGGGGGAAGCTGCTGAAGGAGTGCCGATACACCGCCCCCGACGCGGCGCCGCGGACGATCACCCACTACGAGGGCCGGTACCGGATGCGGGTGTACGAGGCCCTTACCGGGCGGCTGATCGGCACCCAGGGCATGGCCGGGCAGACCTCGGTCAGTTGCACGCCCTTCGTGAAGGAGGGAGCCGACAGCGTGGTGACCGAGGCGCCGGACGACGCGGCTCTGCGTGCGGTTCTGGGGCCGTACGCGCGTGGTGCGCGCCCCTGAGCCCCGTCGCGCGTGATCGGATCGGTCCGCAACGGTCGGGCCCGGTCAGGGGGCCCACTGCCAGGGTCGAGGGCGAAAGGAGGCCTCATGATCTCGGCACTCAACCAGCTCGTCGATCTCGTCGAGGAGCACCTCACCGAGGAGCTCGACCTCGAAGGGCTCGCGGCGGGGCTCGGGACCACCGAGTACCACCTGCGCCGGATGTTCTCGTCCCTGGCGGGCATGCCGCTCTCGGAGTACGTGCGGAGGCGGCGGATGACCGTCGCCTCCGGTGACGTCGTCCGGGGTGAGGAGGACCTGCTGGAGATCGCCGTCCGGTACGGGTACGGCTCACGGGAAGCGTTCGGACGTGCGTTCCGGGCGGTTCACGGCGCCGGTCCCGCGGAGGTGCGCCGCGACGGAGGCCCCTTGCGTACACAGCCGCAGCTCAGGTTCCGCCTGACCGTCGAAGGGAGCACTCCCATGGACACCCGCCTCGTCGACCGCCCCGCGTTGCGCCTGGTCGGACACTCCACCCGGGTCCCGCTCATCCACCGCGGGGTCAACCCGCACATCCAGCAGCACATCGCCGCCATCCCTGCGGAGGAGCACCGGCGCCTGAAGGCTCTGAGCGATTCCGAGCCGGCCGGTCTGCTCCAGGTCACCGACGACGCCGACCCGGACGGACGGGAGGGCACCGAGCTGACCTACCTGCACGGTGTCGCCGTCGGCACGGGGACGCCCGTTCCGGACGGGCTCGACGTCATCGAGGTGCCGGCGGGCATGTGGGCGGTGTTCCGTACCAGCGGGCCGCATCCCGAGGCCCTGCAGACCGCCTGGGCGGCGACCGCGACCGAGTGGTTCCCGTCCAACCCGTGGCGGCTGCGGCCGGGGCCCTCGGTCGTCGCGGTCCTCGAGCGGGCCGACGACTTCAGCACGGCGACCTGCGAGCTGTGGCTGCCCATCGAGTCCGCGTGACGCCACCACGGCGCCCCTAGTGCCGTACGGGGGACGCGGAGGTGAGCGCTCGGGCCGACGGTCGGTGTCGGCCCGAGCGCTTCCCGGTCGCCGTACCCGGCCCGACGTGGGCATTCGATCCTGTGCGCTTACTATGATCCCGCCGTTCTCGCGGACATGACACCGCTCCGGTTCCCTTTCCCTCCACCGTACGGAGCGGTCTGTCTCGAACGCTGCCTGCAGCAAAGGGATTTACCCCTTTTTGTCAGAGTGTCGTCAGAACTTGCAGCGTGGGAGACGTACGTGCGCAGAGTCAGGAGACCCGTGAGACCGCCCGCGGAAGGTCGTCGCGGGCCGCGTGGTCAGCAGGAGCGGGGCAACCGGATCGCCGTACTCGACGCACTGCGGCTCGTCGCGGCGCTGATGGTGGTGTTCTACCACTACGTCGCCTTCGGCGAGGGGTGGGACGGCCCGCAGGCCCAGCTCTTCCCCGTCCTGTTCCGCCCCTCCGCCTACGGCTGGCTCGGCGTCCACCTCTTCTTCATGATCAGCGGCTTCGTCATCTGCATGAGCTGCTGGGGACGCACGGTGCCGGACTTCTTCACCTCCCGCGTGATCAGGCTGTTCCCCGCGTACTGGCTGGGCGTGCTGGCGACCACCGCCGTGGTCACCCTGGTGCCGGGCGGCCTGGCGCCTCAGGCGTGGCGTGACGTGCTGGTCAATCTGACCATGCTCCAGTGGCCGGTCGCCGTCGAGCACGTCGACGGCGTGTACTGGACGCTCTGGGCCGAACTGCGCTTCTATCTGCTGTTCGCCCTCGTGCTGTGGCGGGGTCTGACCTACCGGCGTGTCGTCGCGTTCTGCTGCGTGTGGGCGACCGCCGCACTGCTGGCCAAGGGCTACGGCTCGGGTCCGCTGAGCGACCTGCTCATGGCGCAGTACTGCTGGTTCTTCATCGCCGGTCTGGCCTTCTACCTGATCCACCGCTTCGGCCAGAACACGCTGCTGTGGGGCATCGTCGCCCTGTGCTTCGCGATGGGGCAGCTCACCGCGGTGCGCGGCTGGCGCCGGACGCTGCAGTACGTGGGGCACAACGTGCCCAGCTGGGGTGTCGCGGTACTGATCACGCTCTTCTTCGCCGTGATGGCGGGGGTGTCCCTCGGCTGGTTCCGCCGCGTGGACTGGCGCTGGCTGCCGGCCGCCGGGGCGCTGACCTACCCCCTCTACCTGCTGCACGAGTCCGTCGGCTGGGAGATCTTCCACCATCTCCAGTACCGGGTGGACCGCTGGGCGCTGCTCGGCTCCACGGTGCTGGGCATGCTCCTGCTGGCCCACCTGGTGCACCGCTGGGTGGAGCGGCCGGTGTCACGGCGGCTCAGGACGGCGCTGAACGCCTCGTTCGCGCAGATGCGGGCCGGCGACGCGGGCGCGAAGGGCCGTACCCCGCCGGGCGGCGGTCCCCGGACCGTCATCGGCCACAGTGGCGTGACACTCCCCCAGCAGCGTGGTCCTGAGCTGGAGGGCGCCCCTGCCGCAGGAGCCGTGCACTGAGTCGTTGTCACTCAGGCGCGCGCCACACCCGGTCCGCGCCGGCCCTCGGAAAACCGAGCGCTGTTCGATTATTTTCGAATAGCCTGAGGCGTCACATCAGGGTGGGGCGCGGCAGGCGCTCGCACAGGCGAGGAGTTCCGGCATGGCAGAGGTCGTACTGTTCCACCACGTCCAGGGGCTGACTCCCGGGGTGGTCGCCTTCGCCGACGAGCTCCGGGCCGCGGGGCACACCGTCCACACGCCCGACCTGTTCGACGGGCGCACCTTCGACTCGCTGGACGAGGGGATGGCGTACGTGCGGCAGGCCGGGTTCGGGGAGGTCTCCGCGCGTGGCGTGCGTGCGGCCGACGGTCTTCCCCGCGAGGTCGTCCACGTCGGCTTCTCGCTCGGGGCGGTGCCGGCGCAGAAGCTGGCGCAGACGCGGGCCGGGGCGCGGGGCGCGCTGCTGCTGCACGCCTGCATCCCGGTGTCCGAGTTCGGCACGGCCTGGCCTGAGGGTGTTCCGGTGCAGGTGCACGCGATGGAGGACGACCCCTTCTTCGCGGAGGACGCCGAGGCCGCCCGCGCGCTGGTCGCGGGGGCCTCCGACGCCGAGCTGTTCCTGTACCCCGGGGAGCAGCACCTTTTCGCGGACTCCTCGCTGCCCTCCTACGACCCGGACGCCGCCAAGCTGCTGACGCGGCGGACACTCGAGTTCCTCGACGCCGTCGACCGCGCCGCCGCGCACCCGCGCTGAGCGGTCAGGGGGTGCGGAGAGCCTCGGTCGCGTACACCCAGAGGCGGTCCGCCGCTTCCGGGTCGACGGCGTGGGCGGCGACGCCTCCCGTCGGATTCTCCTCCGTGACGACCGGCGCCTCCTGGTTGTCCTCGAAGTAGCGGCCCGTCACCCCTTCCAAGAGGGGTGAGGCGGCCAGCAGCACCGAGGTGGCGGCTCCCTGCGCGGGCGTCTTGTAGTACGGCAGCGGCGTCACGTTGCCGTCGTCGTCCATGACGCCGAACGCGCGCATCGTGTCCTCGTCGAGGTGACGCTGCAGATTGGTGAGGATGTAGCCGGGGTTCAGCGCGTTGGCCGTGATGCCGTCGGCGGCCCAACGGCGGGCGCCTGCCGCGAGGAGGACGTCGGCGGACTTCGACTGTCCGTACGCGGTCCAGGGGTCGTACGGGCGGTGCTCGAAGTGGGGGTCGTCGAAGTCGAAGGGTGCGTTGAGGTGGGCGCCCGAGCTGACGACCACGATGCGGGCGGAGCCCGCCTCCCTCAGCGACGGGTGCAGCCCGGTCGCGAGGGCGAAGTGGCCCAGGTGGTTGGTGGCGAGCTGCATCTCCCAGCCCCGGGGGGTGAGGGTGCGCTCGGGCAGGGCCATGATTCCGGCGTTGGCGACCAGGATGTCGAGCGGGCCGCTCCAGTTCCGTACGAAGGCGTCGACCGAGGTGAGGTCGGAGAGGTCGAGGGGTGCGGTGCGCACGGAACCGGCGCCGTCGGCGGCAGCCAGTTCCCGCAGCAGCGGCTCGGCGGCCTCCGGGCGGCGTGTCGCGACGGTGACCTCGGCGCCGGCCTCGGCCAGCGCCCGTACGGTCTCGGCGCCGAGACCCGAGGCGCCGCCGGTGACCACGGCGCGGCGGCCGGTGAGGTCCACGCCCGCGATCACCTCCCGTGCGTCGGCGCGGGCGGTGAAGGGAGTGGTGAGGAGAGGGTGATCGGCTGCGTTCCGGGCGGCCGGGGTGTTCGTCGTCATGCTTCGACGCTACGGCGGGCGGGCTGGACGGGCTATGGTCGAACGTCCCGCACTCTTCAGCCACCGTCCGACTCGGAGGTCGTCATGGATCCGCTGGAGGATGTGCTCACCCTGCTGGACACGCGGAGTCAGCTGTCCGCGAGTCTGGCGGCGGGCGGGCGCTGGGCGCTGCGCTTCGAGGCGCCGCGGGGCGCGAAGTTCAACGCGGTCCGGCGCGGCTCCTGTCTGCTGGAGGTCGACGGGGTGGACGGGCCGATCCCGCTGGCCGAGGGCGACTGCTACCTCCTCGCGCGTCCGCGGCCGTACGTCCTGCGCAGCGATCCCGCGACCGCGCCGGTGGACGCCGGACCGGTGTTCGCCCGGGCCGGGGGCGGCGTCGCACGGGCGGGGCAGGGTGACGACGTGTTCCTCGTCGGCGGGCGGTTCTCCTTCGGGGCCCGCGCCCGGGAGCTGCTGCTCGACCGGCTGCCGCCGGTCGTGCACGTCCCGGCCGGCACCCCGCACGCGGAGACGATGCGCTGGGCGCTCGACGCCATCGACCGGGAGCTGACCCGTGGGGAGCCGGCCGCCGGGCTGGTCGCCGAGCACCTCGCCGTCGTCATGCTGGTCCACGTCCTGCGGCTGCACCTCGCGCGCGATCCGCACACCGCCTCGGGATGGCCGGCCGGGCTGTCGGATCCGGTGGTCGCCGCCGCGCTGACCTCGCTGCACCGCGAACCGGCGCGGCCCTGGACCGTCGCGGAGCTGGCGGGCGAGGCCTCGGTGTCCCGCTCCACGCTGGCCGCCCGCTTCAAGTCGGCCGTGGGGCAAGGGCCGTTGGAGTACCTGACCCGGTGGCGCATCGAGCTGGCGGCTCGGCAGTTGCGCGAGGGGAGCGCGACGCTCGCCGTCGTCGCCCGGTCGGTGGGGTACGGGTCGGAGAGCGCCCTCAGCGTTGCCTTCAAGCGCGTCATGGGTGTGGCTCCGGGCGACTACCGGCGGCGCCCCGCGCGAGAGGCGACCGCGACGGAGGCGCCGCCCTCCTGAGCCGCGCCGCTCACGGAGGAACGGACCGCCACGACAGGCCGTTTGCGTGTTCCTGCTCGAAGTGGCGACTCTTCGAGCATCTATTGACATGCCTATGTCGCTCCCGCCAGAGTCGGTGCCGCCAGTGATGCCCGGTCGTCCGATCGAAGGAGCGTTCACTCATGCCCGAACTCCCCCCTGTCTCCCGCCGATTGCTCCTGGGAGGTGCGCTGGCCACCGGTGCGGCTGCCGCCGGTGTCGGCACGGCGCACGCCGCTCCGGCCTCCGGGGCTGTCGCGGCCGCCGGCGGTGACGCGCCGCTGCCGACACCCACTCCCCCGCGCCGGCGCGGTCAGCGCTCGATGATCGACGTGCCGTTCGACGTCCACGGGACCGTCCGCGTCGGCATGATCGGTCTCGGCAACCGCGGGTCCGGGATGGCCGAGGGCTGGGCCGCCGTCCCCGGGTGCCGGGTGACCGCCGTCTGCGACATCCGCGCCAACCGCGCGACCTCCGTGGCGAACCGGCTCGTCGCCCTGGGCAAGCCGCGTCCCGCCGAGTACGGCGGCTCCGCGGACGCCTACGCGCAGATGCTGAAGCGGGACGACATCGACCTCGTGTACATCGCCACGCCCTGGGAGTTCCACCACCGGCAGGGCAAGGCCGCCCTGGAGGCCGGCAAGCACGCCATCGTCGAACTGCCCATCGCCACCGAGCTGGACGAGCTGTGGGACCTCGTCGACACCTCCGAGCGCACCCGCCGCCACCTGATGCTGTCGGAGAACTGCTCCTACGGCCGCAACGAGCTGGCCATGCTGAAGATGGCGCACGACGGGCTGTTCGGCGACGTCACCAACGGCCACGGCGGCTATCTGCACGATCTGCGGGAACTGCTGTTCTCCGACACGTACTACACCGACGCCTGGCGGCGGATGTGGCACACCCGCAGCACCGCGTCGTTCTACCCGATGCACGGGCTCGCGCCGATCGCCGCCGCGATGGACATCAACCGCGGCGACCGGATGACCGTGCTGCGGGCGACGGCCACCGAGCCGAAGGGGCTCGCGGACTACCGGGAGCGTTTCATCGACCGGTCCCATCCCTCGTGGAAGGAGACCTACATCAACGGCGACCTCGTCACCTGTCTGATCGACACGGCTCAAGGGCGGGTCGTCCGGGCGGAGCACGACGTGAGTTCGCCCCGGCCGTACAGCAGGATCAACAGTCTGGCGGGCAGCCGCGGGATCTTCGAGGACTACGCGGGCACGTCGGCGACCGGGGGCCGGATCTACGTCGAGCCGGACCACAGCGGGCACTCCTGGCGCGACTTCGACTCCTACCGCAAGGAGTTCGACCACTGGCTGTGGAAGAAGATCGGCGACGACGCGGCGAACAACGGCGGCCACGGCGGCATGGACTACGTGCTGCAGTGGCGCACCGTGCAGCTGATGCGGTCCGGTCTGGTGCCGGACATCGACGTGTACGACTCCGCCGCCTGGTGCGCGCCGGTGCCGCTGAGCGTCAAGTCCCTTGCCGCGGGCGGCCGTCCGGTGGCGTACCCGGACTTCACGCGCGGTTCCTGGGTCAACCTCCGCATGGGTCTGGACTCGCGTGAGTCGGCCATGCCTCCCGTCGCCTGAGCGGCGTTGTGGACCACCGACCGAAGGAGCAGGACGTATGCACGCTTCCCGATGGCTCAGACCCGTCAGATCCTTCAGATCCCTCAGGCCGTTGAGTGCGGTGAGGGCCGTGGCCGTGGCGGCCTCGCTGGCGCTCGTCGCCGCGCCCGCCGCCTCCGCCGCCGAGCCCCCTGCGGACCCGCCGGCCACGCGGACCGAGGTGTCGGTGTCGCCCGTCGACCTGGACGGGCCGGCGATCTCGACCGTGACCGTGAGTGTGAAGAACGCCGGGCCGCAGCGGATGCGGTCGCTGAAGATGACGTTCGCCGGGCCCGTCGGCTGGGCGGTGCAGCCGTCCGTGGCCTCCGTGTCCGGTTCGCTCGGCGTGGGCGACTCCGCCCGGGCCGAGTTCCGCATCCGGGTGCCGGAGAAGCGGCCCGGGTTCGTGGTGCGGACGTTCACCGCCACGGCGACGTACAGCGGCGGTGACGGGGCCGGTTCGGCGACCGGGACCCGTAGCGAGGTCGTCGGCAGTCCGCTGCCCGATCTCGCCGCCGCCTACAACAACGTCGGCGTCACCGACGAGAACGACACCGAGCCCGGCGACTACGACGGGGACGGCAACAGTTTCTCCGCGCAGAAGCTGGCCGACGTCGGGCTGACACCGGGAGCCACCGTGCGCGCCCTGGGCGCCGACCTCACCTGGCCCGAGGCGCAGCCGGGCACCCCGGGCAACGTCTCGTCCGCCGGTCAGGCGATCACGCTGAGCGGGCAGGGAAGCCGGCTCGTGTTCCTCGGGTCGGGCGTCGGCAGCGCGGCCACCGGCACGGCCATCGTGCACTACACGGACGGCACGAGCAGCCGCGGCCAGTTCGGCTTCCCCAACTGGTCGTTCGACCCGGCCGACCGGCACGGCGCCACGCTGGTGGCGTCCGCCGACGGCCGTAACCGGCCGGACGGGTACGGCAACGCGGGGATCGCGTACCGGATCTTCGCCCACTCGGTGCCGTTGGACGCGTCGAAGCAGGTGGCGTTCGTGGTGCTGCCGTCCAACGGGAACGTCCACGTCTTCGCCATGGCCGTCGCTCCGTAGGGCACGGGGGCACGTCAGACGGCGTGGACCTTGATGCCAGCGTCGGTGAGGCGGGCGGCCGTGTCGGCGGGCAGGCCGGAGTCGGTCACCAGCACGTCGACGCGGTCCAGGCCGCAGATCCGGGCGAAGGCGCGCCGGCCCATCTTGGAGGAGTCGGTGACCACGATGACGCGGCGCGCCCGTTCGGCGAAGAGGCGGCTGACACTGGCCTCGTCCTCCTGGTGGGTCATCAGCCCCAGCTGCGGGTCCACGCCGTCGACGCCGAGGACCGCGACGTCGAGGACGACCTCGTTGAGGACGCCCACGGTGAGCGGTCCGACGAGTTCGTACGTCTGGGGGCGGGCGACGCCGCCGGTGACCACGATCTTCACCTGGGGGCGTACCGCCAGCTCGCCGGCGATGTTGAGGGCGTTGGTGACGACCGTGAAGGCGGGCGCCGACGTCTCGGCGGGCTCGCGGCGCCCCCGCCCCTCGCGGCTGCCGCCCGCCCTGAGGGCGAGGGCGCGGGCGACCTCGGTGGTGGTGGTGCCGCCGTTGAGGCCCACCACGTCGCCGTCGGCGATCATCCCGGCGACGGCGGTGGCGATGCGCTGTTTCTCGGGGGCGTGCCGGGAGGACTTGTAGCGCAGGGGCAGTTCGTAGGAGACGCCGTGCGCGATGGCGCCGCCGCGGGTGCGGACCAGCATCTGCTGATCGGCGAGCTCGTCGAGGTCGCGTCGGATGGTGGCCGGGGAGACGTCGAGTGCGGCGGCCGCGTCCTCGACCTCGATCCTGCCCTCGCCGGCCAGCAGTTCCAGCAGCTTGCTCCAGCGATCGTGCTTGGACATGTGTCGGACTCCCTCGGCCTCGGTACTGCGCTCCGGACACGGTAAGGGACGCGCCGGGCTGCGGTGCCCCACGGAAGCACCGTGCGTGATTCTGCTCGGAACTTTGTCACGCTGCGCACATAAGAGCAGTCGAAGTGCCCGATTTTGGCAACGGTCGGATAACGGCATATGGACCTGACCTGCGGTTCGCCTGAATACTTCCCGGCACGACAGATGCTCATTACTGCTCGTACGGCTCATCGACTGAGCATGTTCACGCACTTCTTGTGGAGACAAGGCGGTAGACGGCAGTGAAGAAGAGAATGCTCGTCCTCTCGGCGGCCTGCGCGGCCGGCGCCCTGGTCCTGTCCGCGTGCGGCGGCGGTGGCGCCGGGGAGTCCGCGGACGGTTCCGTGACCCTGAAGCTCGTCGCGGCCGACTACGGCGACAAGGCGTCCAACAGCTCCACCGTCTACTGGGAGGACGTGGCGAAGCGCTTCGAGGCCGCCAACCCGGACATCAAGGTCGATGTGCAGGTCGTCAACTGGAACGACATCGACGCACAGGTCAAGACGATGATCCAGAGCGGCAACGTGCCGGACGTCCTGCAGACCGGCGGCTACGCCGACAAGGTCGCCGACGACCTCCTCCACAAGGCCGAGGACGTGCTGTCCCCGGCCACCCTGCACAACCTGGTCGACACGTTCGCCGAGGCCGGCGAGGTCGACGGCGTGCAGTACGGCATCCCCTTCGTCTCCTCCGCCCGCGCCCTGTTCTACAACAAGAAGCTCCTCGCCGACGCCGGCGTCACCGAGCCGCCGAAGAGCTGGGCGGACATCGAGGCGGCCGCCGAGGCGCTCAAGAAGAAGAACCCGGACGTCGTCCCGTACGCGCTGCCGCTCGGTCCCGAGGAGGCGCAGGGCGAGACGCTGATCTGGGAGCTCGGCAACGGCGGCGGCTACACCGGCGAGGACGGCGCGTACACGCTCGACAGCAAGGCCAACGTCGAGACATTCCAGTGGCTGCGCGCCCATCTCGTCGAGCCGGGACTGACCTACAGCAACCCGGCCGCCACCGACCGCAAGACGGCGTTCGCCGACTTCGCCGCGGGCAAGGTGGGCATGCTCAACGGTCACCCGTCGCTGATCCAGATGTCCAAGGACGGCGGTGTCGACTACGGCGTGGCGCCCATCCCCGGCAAGGACGGCGCACTCGACTCCACGCTCGGCGTGGCCGACTGGGTGATGGCGTTCAAGGACAGCGGTCACCAGGAGGAGATCAGGAAGTTCCTCGACTTCGCGTACTCGAAGGAGAACACGCTGAAGTTCGACGAGATGTACAACCTGATGCCCGTCACCGAGGACACGCTGCAGGAGATGACCTCCAACGGCAGGCACAAGGACCTCGAGCCGTTCTTCGAGCTGCTGCCGAAGGCGTCCTTCTACCCGCTGGGCGACACCAGCTGGGACGCCGTCTCCGCGGAGATCAAGAAGAGCGGCGGCACGGCCGTCGGGGAGGACCCGGCCAAGGTGCTCGGCGATCTGCAGAAGAAGGCCGAACAGATCGCGGCGAACCAGTAGTTCCGCACGGCACCGACACACGGAAGGCGCTCCCCGTGTCCAGCAATGTCACCTCCGGCGGCCGCAGGCCGCCCCGCTCGGGCCGGAGCGGCACCCGCCGCTCCGGCCTCGGCCGGCTGGGGCCGCTCCCCTGGATCGGACCAGCCGTCCTGCTCATCGTGGTCGTCGTGCTGTGGCCGGTCTACGAGATGGTCCGCACCTCGTTCCTGAAGATCAGCGTCAGCGGCTTCGTCCGGGGCTGGGCGGGCCTGGACAAGTACCGCCAGCTGTTCGACGAGCCGGACCTCGGCTCCGTCGTCACCGCCACCGTGGTGTGGACCGTCGGCGTGGTCGCGCTGACGATGGTGCTGTCCCTGGGCCTCGCCCAGCTGTTCAACCAGCGGTTCCCGGGGCGCCGGCTGACCCGGTGGGCGCTCATCGCCCCGTGGGCGGCGTCCGTGCTGATGACCGCCATCGGCTTCAAGTGGATGCTCGACCGGACCGCCGGCGTGCTGAACACGCTGATGACCGACCTCGGCATCGTCGACTCCCCCGAGGACTGGCTGGGCGACCCGTCGACCGCCTGGCCCTGGATGATGTTCGTCGCGGTCTTCGTCTCCCTGCCGTTCACCACGTACACGCTGCTCGCCGGGCTGCAGACCGTGCCCGGCGAGGTGTACGAGGCGGCGCGGGTGGACGGGGCCGGGGTGTGGCAGACGTACCGCCGGATCACCCTGCCGCTGCTGCGGCCGGCGTTCCTGGTCGGCGTGGTCATCAACCTGATCAACGTCTTCAACTCGTTCCCCGTGATCTGGGGCATGACCCGGGGCGGCCCGGACAGCGACACGGCGACCACCACGGTGTTCATGTACCAGCTCAAGAGCTCCGACATCGGGGAGTCCGCGGCCATGTCGGTCGTCAACTTCGCCCTGGTCGTCGTGATGGTGGCGGCCTTCCTCAAGGTCAGCCGCTGGAACCAGGAGGAGGCGTGATGGCCCAGCAGACGATCCCCGCCCCCGTCGACACCCCCAAGTCCGCCTCTACGGGCGGCAGTAACCGCGCGGTCCGTCCCCGGCGCGCGCTGCGGCCCCGCACGGTGGTCGTGGCCGCCGTCGCCTGGCTGATCGCCGCCGTGTTCCTGCTGCCGTACCTGCAGATGGTGATCACCGCGCTGCGCCCGGCCTCCGAGCTGCGCGACGCCACCTATCTGCCGGACCAGTTCGCCTGGTCCAACTTCGTCGACGTGTGGCGGGAGTCGAACCTCGGCAGCAACCTGCGCGTCACGCTCCTCGTGGCCGGCGGCTCCACCCTGCTGGTGCTGCTCGTCGCGATCCCGGCCGCCTACTACACGGCCCGCGTCAAGTACCGCGGGCGCAAGGTGTTCCTGCTGCTGGTGCTGGTCACCCAGATGTTCCAGCCGACGTCGCTGCTGGTGGGCCTCTACCGCGAGTTCTACCAACTGGGCATGCTCAACTCGGTGTGGACCCTGGTGCTGTGCAACGCCGCGTTCAACCTGGCATTCGCGATCTGGATCCTCACCGCCTATTTCTCCGCCATTCCGGTGCAGTTGGAGGAGGCAGCGATGATCGACGGGCTCGGCCGGGGCGGCGCGCTGCTCCGGGTGACGCTGCCGCTGGCCATGCCCGGTGTCGTCACCGCGGTCATCTTCACCTTCATCGCCGCGTGGAACGAGTTCGTCATGGGACTGACCCTGTCCACCGTCCCGGAGAGCCAGCCTCTGACGGTCGGCATCAACAGCTTCATCGGCAACTACACCGTGCAGTGGAACTACCTGTTCGCCGCGTCGGTGATCGCGATCGTGCCCGTCGTGGTGCTCTTCGCCTTCATCGAACGCCATGTGGTGTCCGGGCTGACCGCCGGCTCGGTGAAGTGACCGGCCGGCCGCGCCGTACCCCCCCCCTCCCCCCGTTCCTGAAGGAGCACATCGCCTTGACCGCCATCAGTTCGTCCCGCACCTCGGCCGAGATCGCCTCCCAGCCCGCTGTGTGGCGCCAGGCCGCCGCGTCCCTGCCGCGTCAGACGGCGGCCCTGCCGAGGCGGGGCGAGCGCGTCGCCGTCGTCGGCTGCGGCACCTCATGGTTCATGGCCCAGTCGTACGCCGTGCTGCGCGAGACCGGCGGCCACGGGGAGACCGACGCCTTCGCCGCCTCGGAGTTCCCCGCCGGCCGGCGCTACGACCGGGTGCTCGCCATCACCCGGTCGGGCACCACCACCGAGGTGCTCGACCTGCTGCGCCGGCTGAAGGGGACCGTGCCGACGGGCGCCGTCACCGCCGACCCGGACACCCCCGTCATGCAGGTGGCCGACGCCGTCGCCGTCCTGGACTTCGCGGACGAGGAGTCGGTCGTCCAGACCCGCTTCGCCACCGCCAACCTGGCACTTCTCCGCGCCCATTTGGAGGCGGAGGACGCTCTGCCCGCCGGTGTCCTGCCGCTGGACGCGGCGGTCAAGGACGCCGAGCGGGCGGTGACCGAGCTGCTGGACGCGGCCGTGGTGGGCGCGGAACAGTTCACGTTCCTCGGCACGGGCTGGACGTGCGGGCTGGCGCTGGAGGCGGCGCTGAAGATGCGGGAAGCGGCGGGCGCCTGGACGGAGGCGTACCCGGCGATGGAGTACCGGCACGGCCCGATCAGCATCACCGGGCCGGGGCGCGTGACGTGGGCGTTCGGGCGGCTTCCGGAGGGGCTGGCCGGTGACGTCGACCGGGTCGGCGGCACCCTGGTCGCGGACTCCACCGGCACCGCCGGCGGTCTCGACCCGCTGGCCGACCTGATCCGCGCCCAGCGGCTCGCCGTGGCCTGCGCGCAGGCGCGCGGCTACGACCCGGACCGGCCCCGCAACCTCACGCGGTCCGTCGTCCTCCAGGACGGTCATGTCTGAGGTCACCGACTCCGGTTGCGGGGTTCAGGGGCGGCGGCCGTGATCCTCACCGTCACTCTGAACACCGCCCTCGACGTCACGTACGGCGTCGACAGCCTGCGCCCGCGTACCTCGCACCGGGTCGGGGCCGTCCATCGGCGGGCGGGGGGCAAGGGCGTCAACGTGGCCCGGGTGCTGGCCGGGCGGGGGCGGACCGTCACCGTGACCGGGCTCGTGGGCGGACCCACGGGCGCGCTGATACGCGAGGACCTGCACGGCGTACCCGGTCTGCGTGACGCACTCGTCCCGGTCGCCGGTGAGTCGCGGCAGACCGTGACCGTCGTGTCCGGGGACGACGGGGACGCCACGGTGTTCAACGAGCAAGGACCGCAGGTGAGTTCGGCGGAGTGGCGGGCGTTCGCCGACTGCTTCACGGAGTTGGTGCGCGAGGCGTCGGTGGTCGCGCTCTGCGGGAGTCCGCCGCCGGGGCTGCCGTCCGACGCGTACGCCCAACTCATCGGCATCGCCTCGGAGATGGGGGTGCCGACCGTGCTGGACACCAGCGGCGCCCCGCTGCTCGACGCGCTGGGCGCCCGGCCCGACGTCGTCAAGCCCAACGCGGCCGAACTCGCCGCGGTCACCGGGTGCGAGGACGCCGGGGCGGGCGCGGAGCGGCTGCGTGCCCTCGGCGCCCGGTCCGTCGTGGTGTCCTCCGGCCCCGGCGGACTCCTTTCCGTCACCCCGGACGGCCGTCGGCGTGCCGTACCGCCCGAGCGGCTGGCCGGCAATCCCACCGGGGCCGGCGACGCCTGTGTCGCCGCCCTCGCGGCGGGGCTCGCCGACGGCGCGGACTGGAGCGACGTCCTGCGCGAGGCCGTCGCCCTCTCGGCCGCCGCCGTCACCTGCCCCGTGGCCGGTGACGTCGACGCCGCCGTCCACGAACGTTTCCGTACCACCGTGACCGTGGAGGACCTCCATGCCCCTCAGCCCCACTGACGAGATCGTCGGCCCCGCCGCCCGTGCCGGCGTCGGCGTGGGGGCGTTCAACGTGGTGCAGCTCGAGCACGCCGAGGCGATCGTCGCCGGAGCGGAGGCCGCGGGCCGGCCCGTGATCCTGCAGATCAGCGAGAACACCGCCCGCTACCACGGCGGCCTCGAGCCGGTCGGTCTGGCGGCCCTCGCCGTCGCCCGCGCCGCGCTGGTACCGGTCGCCGTGCACCTCGACCACGCGGAGTCCGTGGACCTCGTGCACGAGGCCGTACGGCTCGGCTTCTCGTCCGTGATGTTCGACGCCTCCACGCTCCCTTACAAGGAGAACCTGCGTGAGACCCGGGAGGTCGCCGCGTACTGCCACTCCCGGGACGTATGGGTGGAGGCGGAGCTGGGCGAGGTGGGCGGGAAGGACGGGGCGCACGCGCCCGGGGTGCGGACGGATCCGGCGGAGGCACGGGACTTCGTCGCCGCCACCGGGGTCGACGCGCTGGCCGTGGCGGTGGGCAGCTCGCACGCCATGACCACCCGGGACGCCGTGCTGGACTTCGCCCTCATCTCGGCGCTGCGTGACGCGGTGGACGTGCCGCTGGTGCTGCACGGCTCGTCGGGCGTGGCGGACGCGGAGCTGGCGCGGGCGGTGGCGGCCGGGATGACCAAGGTGAACGTCTCCACGCACCTGAACAAGCAGTTCACGCGGGCCGCGCGGACCTACCTGGAGGCGCACCCGTCGGCGGTGGATCCGCGCACGTATCTGGGTCCGGCGCGGGATGCCGTGGCGGAGGCGGTGGCGCATCTGCTGGGGGTGCTGCGGGGCGGGCGGGACTGAGCCCTGCCGGGGGGTGTCTCAGCGGCCTGTGGTCGCTGCGAGGCCGAGGACGCGGTCGCGCAGCACGGGCAGGGCCGAGCGGATCCGGGCGACGTCCCCCATGTCGACGTCCGCCGTCACCACCCGCTCGTCGCGGTCCGCCTCGGCGAGCACGGTGCCCCAGGGGTCGACCACCGTGCTGTGCCCGCCCTGCTCCATGCCGCCGTGCTCGCCCGTGGCGCAGCACGCGAGCAGGAAGACCTGCTCCTCCAGCGCGCGGGTGCGGGTGAGGAGCTGCCAGTGGGACAGGCGGGCGGCGGGCCACGCGGCGGGGACGACGATCAGTTCGGCGCCGGCGTCGACCAGGCCCCGGAAGAGTTCCGGGAAGCGGAGGTCGTAGCAGATGGCGAGGCCGACGACGCCGAAGTCTGCCGGGACGGTCACGATGTCACGGCCGCCGCCCATCAGGGTCGCCTCGCCGGTGTCGAAGCCGTACCGGTGGATCTTGCGGTAGTGGCCGCGCAGTTCGCCGGAGCGGTCGAAGAGGAGCGCGGTGTTGTAGAGGGTGCCGTCGGTGTCCCGCTCGACGATGGAGCCGGCGTGCAGCCAGGTCCCGGCGTGGCGGGCGGCCGCCGACATGGTCCGGGCGGTGGGGCCGTCCAGCGGCTCGGCGTCCTGGGCGAAGCGGTCGTACGCCCAGGCGCCGGCGGTCCAGAGTTCGGGGAGGACGACCAGGTCGTCGCCGGAGCGGCCGCGGACCTGCTCGGCCAGCCGTCGCCGGCGTGCGGCCGCGGGCTCCGACGCCTCCACGACCGGCTGGATCAGTGAGACACGCACGGGTGTCACCTCCGGGATCGTGCCCCCGGTGCCGCGTACCCCCACCTCTCTTCGAGCGTAGGCGCCGGGCAGCGGGACGGCGACGGCGGTCGCGGGGCGTACGGGGTGGCCGTACCGGTCCCGTACCGGGTGGTTGTGCCGCCCGGTTTCCTCACCCGTAGGGGGATCTGGCAGGCTGGTGCACGCGGCAACCACGCCCGGACGACGAGGACCGGCGCCGGACCGCCCCCACCGACCCAGGCACACCGCTGCCGCCGGACGCCGTCCGGTGCCGTGGTGCGCGGAGCGGTGGGCGCCCTCACCCGGCTCCTGAGCGGAAGGTTTCCCCTCGCCATGCCCTTGGCTTTGTTCGCCCTGGCCGTCGTCGCGTTCGGCATCGGCACGACCGAGTTCGTCTCCATGGGGCTGCTCCCCCAGATCGCCGACGGGCTGGCGGTGTCCGTGCCGGCCGCGGGCAACGTTGTCTCCGCCTACGCGCTGGGCGTGGTGGTCGGCGCGCCGCTGCTGACGGCGATCGGCGCGCGGGTGCCGCACAAGCGGCTGCTGCTGATGCTGACGGGCGTGTTCGTCGTCGGGAACGTGGCCTCGGCGCTCGCGCCGAACTTCGAGCTGCTGTTCGCGGCGCGTGTCCTGGCGGGGCTTCCGCACGGGGCGCTGTTCGGCGTCGGCGCGGTGGTCGCCTCCAAGCTGGTCGCACCGGACCGGGCGGCCCGTGCGGTGTCGATGATGTTCCTCGGTCTGACGGTCGCCAACATCGTCGGCGTCCCGGCCGGGACCGCGCTCGGGCAGCAGCTGGGCTGGCGGTTCGCGTACGCGGCGGTGGCGGTCATCGGTGTGCTCGCCCTGGCGGCGCTGGTACGGCTCGTCCCGCACCAGCCGCGCGGTGAGCAGGCCGGTGTGATGCACGAGCTGCGCGCGATGAAGAACAAGCAGGTGCTGCTGGGTCTGGTCACGGCGGTCATCGGGTTCGGCGGCTTCTTCGCCATGTACAGCTACCTGGTGCCGATGCTGACCAACCTGACGGGGATCTCGGACGGGTCCACGACCCTGGTGCTCGCGCTGTTCGGCGTCGGCATGACACTGGGCACGCTCGTCGCGGGCCCGCTGACCGACCGGGCGCTGCGGCCGACCCTGTACGGCGGTTTCGCGCTGCTCGCGACGGCGCTGGTGACGCTGCACTTCGTCATCGGGCATCTGGTGCCCGCGCTGATCGTCATCACGATCACGGGCGGTCTGAGCTCGCTGATCACCACGCCGGTGCAGATGCTGCTGATGGCCAAGGCGCACGAGGCCCCGACGATGGCGGCCGCGTCCAACCACTCCGCCTTCAACCTGGCCAACGCGGGCGGCGCGTGGCTCGGTGGCCTGGTCATCGCGGCCGGCTGGGGCTGGTCCTCGCCCACGCTGGTCGGCGCCGCCCTGGCGGTCGTCGGCCTCGCCCTCGCGGCGACGGGCGGCTACCTGGACCGGGACCGGCGCGCCTCCAAGGTCGTGCTGTCGTCGACGGGCGCCGGTACGGAAGCGGCGGGGCAGGACAGGCCGACGACGGCCTGCGCCCAGGACCCGACCGCCTGAGCGACTGTTCGTCCCGCCCCCGTCAGCCGGTGGCTGACGGGGGCGCACTGCTTCTCAGCCGCGTCCGGAGCGAGGACGGCGCACTCCGTACGCGTCACACACGCAGGCGGGACCAGTCCAGAGCGCTGTCCCACCCCTGCTCCTTACGCGCCCAGCCGGTGACCGCGGCGATCACGGTGTCCAGCTCCTCCGTCCTCGCCCCGAAGTGCCTCTTGGCGGCGCCGTCGCGGTGTTCGACCGTGTAGTCGTCCCCGGTCGCGTGCCACACCTGGGCGAAGACGTGCGTCTCGTCCGGGATCCGTTCGATCACCAGGAAGTGGTCGCCCTCACCCCCGATACGCCGGACCAGCCCGGCCAGTTCCTCGGCGGACACACCGACGTGCCTCTCCCCGTCCTCAGTCCTCACCGTGATCTCGAGCATGCGCAGACTCTGGCACACCGGTCTGACAACGACGTCCTGCGCACTACCTCTGGACTTGCTCAAGAAGCGCTTCGGGTGCCCCTGCGGCCGGGCATGGTGCGAGCAGCCGATGAACGGCATCGGCGGAACGGGGGACTGCCATGGCCGTGGTGCTTGTGCTTGCTTTCGGATTCGTCCTGACGATCGCCTCCCTGGTCATCTGGTCGGTGATCCGGGGGATGTCACGCTCCTGGACCGGCCGGCACACCCCGCCGGGCGCCCGCCGCTCGCACGGTGTCGGCGGGGCCGGGAGCGGGCGCGGCGAGTCCGCGGCCCGGCGTCGGCACACGGTGGGCGGTGACCCACCCCCGCCGGCTGGTGGGCCCGCCACG
>NZ_CP058273.1:5815420-7046427 GCF_024760485.1 Streptomyces thermocarboxydus | reverse complement strand
TCCTCCGACGGGAGTTCGGGGACACCTCGGCCTCCTGCGGCGGCGGTTCCTCCTGCGGGAGTCCGTCGTCCTGCGGAGGCGGCTCCTCGTCGTCCTGCGGAGGCGGCTCCTCGTCGTCCTGCGGAGGCGGCTCCTCGTCGTCCTGCGGCAGTTCCGGCTGAGCCTCGGGACGCGGCGTACCGCCGCCATGAACGACTGCGGGCGGACAGCCCCCGGCTGTCCGCCCGCGTTTCACGTCGGTCGCGTCATGCGCGTTCGGGCGCCGGTGCGTCCTCACGCTTCTCCGGTGTGGCGCGCGAGAGGGAGCCCGGCCACCAGGCCTTCGGGCCGATGTCGATCACCAGGGCCGGGACCAGCAGGGAGCGGACGACCAGGGTGTCGAGGAGGACGCCGAAGGCGACGATGAAGGCGATCTGGACCAGGAAGGCCAGCGGGATCACCATCAGGGCGGCGAAGGTCGCGGCGAGGACCACTCCGGCTGAGGTGATGACCCCGCCGGTGGTGGTGAGTCCGCGCAGGACGCCCTGGCGGGTGCCATGGGTCAGGGCCTCCTCGCGGACGCGGGACATCAGGAAGATGTTGTAGTCGACGCCCAGGGCGACCAGGAACACGAACCCGTACAGCGGGACCGACGCGTCCGTGCCGCTGAAGCCGAAGAGGTGCTCGAAGACCAGCGCGGACACGCCGAGCGTGGCGAGGAAGTTGAGCGCCACGGTCGCGACCAGCAGCACCGGCACGAGCACGGACCGCAGCAGCAGGATGAGGATCAGCAGGATGACGACGAGAACGATCGGCACGATGAGCGTGCGGTCGTCGGAGGCGGTCTGCTGGGTGTCGACCTGCTGGGCGGTGTAGCCGCCGACGAGGGCGTCGGCGCCGGGGATGTCGTGCACGTTGTCGCGGAGCCGCTCGACGGCGCGCTTCGCGGCGTCGCTGTCGGCCGCTGCCTCCAGCGTGGCGTCGACGCGCACCCGCCCGTCGACGACCAGCGGCTCGCCGCCGCCGGGCCGTCCGGAGGCGGAGACGGGGGCGGCGGAGGCCACTCCCTCGGTCTTGTTCGCGGCGGCGGTGACCTCCTCGATCCGGTCGGCGTTCGCGAGAATCACGGCCGGGTTGCCCGACCCGCCGGGGAAGTGCTCGCCCAGCGTCTTCTGCGCGGCGACCGACGGCGCGTCGTTGACGAAGATCTCGTCGAGCGGGGTGCCCTTGGCGGACAAGGACGAGGAGAAGACGGCGAAGACGGCGAGGATCAGCGCGGTCACCGCCCACACGCGGCGCGGCTTGCGGTCGACGGTCGCGGCGACGCGGCGCCACACGCTGTGCCCCTCGACGGTGGCGTCGGACGCCTTGGGCTTGGCGGGCCAGTACGCGCTGCGGCCCAGCAGGGCGAGGGCGGCCGGCAGGAAGGTGAGCGCGGAGAACACGGAACACACGATGCCGATGGCGCCGACCGGGCCGAGGGCGCGGTTGTTGGTGAGGTCGCTGGCGAGCAGGGTCAGCAGGCCGAGGGCGACGGTGGCGGCGCTGGCGGTGATGGCGCCGAAGGACCGGCGCAGGGCGGCGAGCGCGGCGGCGAACCGGTCGCCGCTCACGGCGAGTTCTTCGCGGAAGCGGGCGGCGAGGAGCAGGGCGTAGTCGGTGGCCGCGCCGATCACGAGGATGGACAGGATGCCCTGGACCTGGCCGTCGACGCGCACCACGTCGTGGTCGGCGAGGACGTAGACGACCGCGCAGGCCAGGCCGAGGGCGAAGACGGAGCCGAGGATGATGACGAAGGGCAGCAGGACGCTGCGGTAGACCAGCAGCAGGATCAGCAGCACGGCGGCGAGCGCCACACCGAGCAGCAGTCCGTCGATGCCGGAGAAGGCGTCCGACAGGTCGACCTGGCTGGCTGCCGGGCCCGCCACCTCGGCGCTGGTGCCGTCGACGGTGCCCGCCGCCGCGCGCACCTCGTCGACGACGTCCGCCAGCCCGTCACCGAGGTCGGGCTCCACCTGCACCACCGCCTGCAGGGCCTTGCCGTCCTCGGAGGGGAAGGCCGGCGAGGGCTCGCCGACGATGCCCGGCTTGCCGGCGAGCCCGGCGACGGCGCGGGTGGCGGCCGTGGTCTGGGCGCCGGTGATCCGCTCTCCGTCCGTGGTCCACACGACGATCGCGGGGAGCGTCGCCTCCTGGTCGAACGCCTTCCGCTGGTCGAGGACCTGCGTGGACTCGGCGCTCTGGGGCAGGAAGGAGGCCTGGTCGTTGGTGGCCACCTCGCCGAGCTTCCCCGCGTACGGGCCGAGCATCCCGCCCACCCCGAGCCAGACGATCAACAGAGCGAGCGGGACGAGCCAGCGGGCCCGGCGTGGTGCGGATGTCATGTGGGTTCCTATGGCGCGCAGCAGTTATGTCAATGGTCGATTATGTCAATCATCGAGTGATCTTATACTGGCCGCATGAGCGGCTCACAAACCTCCGCACCTCCCCCGCCGGGGGAGTGCCCGACAGGACTGCAGTCATTCGCGGTGCAACTGCGCCGGATGACCGGCGAGTTCAACCGCATCGTCCAGGAGTTCGCTCAGGCGCACGGTCTGCACCACACCGACATGCTCGCCCTGATAGCGATCCTCGACGGGGGCGGACCCGACGCGCCCATGACGCCCGGCCGGCTGCGCAAGCAGCTCAACCTCACCTCGGGCGCGATGACAGCATGCCTGGACCGGCTGGAGCGGGCGGGTCACATCCGGCGTGTCCGGGCGGCCGACGACCGCCGTGTGGTGCATCTGGAGTACGAGGACCGGGCCAAGGGCCTGGCGCGGGAGTACTTCCAGCCGCTCGCCCGCAGCACCGACACGGCCCGCGAGCGCTTCTCGGCCGAGGAGCTGCGCGTGGTGATCCGCTTCCTCACCGAGCTGAACCACGAGCTCGCGCTGCTGCGCGGACGCACCGACTGACCGATCCGGCGATGGGCGGCCGGGTCAGGGCACACCCCTGACCCGGCCGTTCTTCTTTTTCCGCCCTCATCAGCACCCCGCCGTGACATGTCGTCCGCGCGAGCGCACCCCCTCGACGACTGACATTGAAAATGATTACCGTTATCGTGTGTTGCGCGCAGCCCGCCTCTCGCGTCGAGGGGTCTTCTCGGGCTGCCCCGTCATAGCAACCGCGCCTCAGGGCAGGGCATGAAAAGGGGAGTTGTGGCTCATCTGCTGGTGGTCGAGAGCTGGGTCGGATCGATGAGCAGGCTGCTGCCACGGGCGCTGCAGGAGGGCGGACACACGTTCACGTTCCTCACCCGGGACCTGCACCACTACCTGCGTACGGCGCCGGAGGGCGCGGCGCACCCGCTGCTCGGGGCGCGCAACGTGGTCACGGCGGACACCAACGCCCCGGAGTCCCTGCTGCCGTACGTGGAGCGGCTGCACGAGGTGCTCGGCTTCGACGGCGTCCTCACGTCCTGCGACTACTACCTCCCGACGGCGGCGCTGGCCGCCGAACGGCTCGGTCTGCCCGCGCCGGACGCCGAGGCCGTACGGAACTCCTGCCGCAAGGACGCCACTCGCCGTCTGCTGGACGAGGCCGGGGTGCCGGGTCCTAGGTTCGCCGTCCACGAGGAGTGGGCCGAACTGGCGGCGGCCGCGCGGGACATCGGCTACCCGCTGGTGGTCAAGCCCGTCGACCTGTGCGCAGGCATGTTCGTACGGCGGGTGGACGACGAGGCGCAGCTCGCCGCAGCCGTACGGGCGATGGGCGGCTTCCCGGTGAACGCGCGGGGGCAGCGGCGGGAGCCGGCGGTGCTGCTGGAGGAGCTGCTGGACGGGCCGGAGGTGAGTGTCGAGACCGTGTCCCACGCGGGCGTGGTCCAGGTGGTCGGGGTGACCGACAAGAGCATCGGCGGCGCGCCCGCGTTCATCGAGACGGGTCACATGTTCCCCGCCGCGCTCCCGGCCGCCGAGACGGAGGACGCCGTGCGGACCGCGCTGGCCGCGCTCAAGGCCCTGGGGCTCACCGAGGGCGTCGTGGCCCACACGGAGATCAAGCTGACGTCGGCCGGGCCGCGCGTGGTCGAGGTCAATCCGCGGCCCGCCGGCAACCGCATCACCGAACTCGTCCGCCATGTCACCGGCATCGACCTGGTCGCGGCCTTCGTCGACGTCTCGCTGGGCCGGGCGCCCGATCTGCGGCGCACGGACACCGGGCTGCGGTCCGCCGCGATCGGGTTCCTCGTCCCGGAGAGCACGGGCACGCTGACGGCCCTGGACGACACCGGGGTGCGCACACTGCCGGACGTGCTGGAGGTGGAGCTCCCCGGGCCCGGCAGGCACGTGCGGGCGGCGGGCAGCAACAACGAGTACCTCGGGCACGTGATGGTGGGCGACACCGAGGGGGCGGGGGCCCGTGACCGCGTCGAGTACCTGCTCACGGGCGTGCGGTCGGGGCTGGTGATCCGATGACCGCCGTCAGCTCGACGTCCGCCGAGGCGATGACATACGAGAGGCTGTCGGCGCGCGCCCTGGACGGGCAGCTCGGTCCGGATCCGGCGGGGCTGCGGGTGGCCGTGGCCTTCACGACCCGGCAGGCCGTGCGGCACGACGGGCGGGGCACCGGTTACCGGAACGAGGTGCTGGGGCTGCGGGTCGGGGCGGCCGTCGGCAGCTGTGCGGTGGAGCCGGGTGCGTTGGACGACGACGTGGTGGAGGACTGCGCCGGTGCGGGTGTGGACCGGCTGCTGCGCCATCCGCTGACTCCGGTGCGGGTGGCCGCGCTGGACGCCTACCTGACGCACGTCACCCCGCACACCCCGGCGCACGGCGCCGTGCCCGTACCGGTGCCCGCCGGGACGTCGCTGGAGAAGTCGCGTGCGCGGGCGAGGGCGGTCGTCGGGCTGCTGGACCTGCCGCCGGGGGCCACGGTGCTGGCGGTCGGGGTGGTCAACTCGCTGCTGGAGGCTCTGCGCGCCCGCCGGCTCGGCTACATCCCGTGCGACTTCAAGGGCGGGGTCACCGAGTGGGATGAGGACGTCGTCACCGACGCGCTCTCCGAGGCGCATCGGTGTGACGCGCTGCTGGTGTCCGGGATGACACTGGGCAACGGGACGTTCGAGCCGTTGCGGCGGCACGCGCTGGAGCACGGCAAGCAACTGGTGATGTTCGCGCAGACGGGCAGCTCCGTACTCCCCCGCTTCCTGGGGCACGGGGTGAGCGCGGTGTGCGCGGAGCCGTATCCCTTCTTCTGGCTGGACGGCGGTCCGAGCACGCTGCATGTGTACCGAGGGGGTGTGCGGTGACCGCCGCCGTCGCCCCCTTCACCCGGCCCGTGACGCGGCCGGAGTTGCTGTCCCTGCTGGGCCGTACTCCGGTCGTGCGGGTCACGGCCGGGCTGCCGGATCCGCACCCCGGGTTCTGGGCCAAGCTCGAAGGGCTCGCGGCCGGCGGGATGAAGGCGCGGCCCGCCGTGTCGATGCTGCTGGACGCCCGTGAGCGGGGCGTGCTGCGGCCGGGCGCCCCGGTGGTGGAGTCGACGTCCGGCACGCTCGGTCTCGGACTCGCCTTCGCGGGGCAGGCACTCGGTCATCCCGTCGCCCTGGTGGGCGACAGCGAACTGGAGCCGTCCATGCGGCGGTTGCTGCGGGCGCACGGGGTACGGCTGGAGATCGTGGACCGGCCCGCCGTGCGGGGTGGCTGGCAGGCCGCGCGGCTTGCCCGGTTGAGGGAGCTGCTGGCCGAGCTGCCCGGGGCCTACTGGCCCGATCAGTACAACAACCCGGGGAACAGCGCCGGTTACGCGTCGCTCGCCGCCGAACTCGCCGTCCAGCTCGATCACTTGGACGTCCTGGTGTGCAGCGTCGGCACCGGCGGACACAGTGCAGGCATCATCGGCCCGCTGCGCCGTCACTGGCCCCGGTTGCGACTGATCGGCGTGGACGCCACCGGCTCCACGATCTTCGGGCAGCCCGCCCGGCCACGCCTGATGCGCGGACTGGGCAGCAGCATCCATCCGCGCAACGTCCACTACGACGCGTTCGACGAGGTGCACTGGGTCGGCCCGGCGGAGGCGGTGGACAGCTGCCGGCGGCTCGCCTCGGAGAGCTTCGTCAGCGGCGGCTGGAGCACCGGCGCCGCGGCCCGTGTCGCCGCCTGGGCGGCCCGCGTCCACCCGGGCGCGGTCGTCGCGACCGTCTTCCCCGACGGTCCGCACCGCTATCTCGACACCGTCTACGACGACGACTTCGCCACCGCGCACGGCCTCGACCTGGCCGCCGCGGCCACCCGGCCCGTGGAGATCCCGCACCCGTCTGCTGCGGAGGCCACCGGCTGGGTGCGCTGCACCCGCGTCACCGATCCCCTGACAACCGCACCACCCGCAGGGAGGACCCCGTGAAGGCCGCCACCCGCACCGTGCGGCTCGGACTCACCGAGCCGCTGCGCATATCCCGCTCCACCATGGCCGCCCGTGACGCCGTGTGGCTGAGCGTCGAACACGGCGGCGTCACCGGTCACGGCGAGGCCGTCACCAGCGTCTACTACGGCCTCGACACGGCGACCTTGCACCGCTGCTTCGCCGACGTCGCCCGGGAGTTGCGCCGCTACCCCGACCCGGCGGCCGCCCTGGAATCGTTGCGGTCGGGTGAGTTGGCGGGTGGTACCGCTCCCCCCGCCGTGCGGGCCGCCGTGGAGTCGGCGCTGCTCGATCTGGTCGGCATCCGCGCGGGCCGCCCGGTGCACCGGCTGCTCGGTCTCCCGCAGCCGCCGGTCGCCGCGACCGCCCGTACGATCGGCATCACCTCGCCCCTCGACGCGGCGGCACAGGCACGCGCGCTCACGGTGAACGGTTTCGAGGTCCTCAAGGTGAAGGCGGGTCTGCCCGACCCGGAGGAGGACGTCGAGCGACTGCGTGTCGTCCGGGACGCCGCGCCCCGTGCCCGCCTGCTGCTCGACCCGAACGGTGCCTGGACACCCCGGCAGGCGGCGGCGCTGCTCCCCCGTTTCGCCGGCCTCGGCGTGGAGGCCGTCGAGCAGCCTGTCGCCCCCGGCGACCCCGAAGCGCTGGCCGCGCTGGCCGAGCGCTCGCCGCTGCCCGTGATCGCCGACGAGGACGCCGTCGGCCTGGAGGACGTACGCCGGCTCGCCGGGCGCGTCCATGGCGTCAACGTGAAGCTCGCCAAGTGCGGCGGTCCGCACGCCGCACTGCGCATCGCGGAGACGATCGCGGGCAGCGGCACCCAGTTGATGCTGGGCTGCCTCACCGCCAGCAGTCTCGGGCTGGCGCCCGCGGTGCATCTCGCGGGACTGGCGCGCTGGACCGACCTCGACGGTCATCTGCTGCTCGCCCACGACCCGTGGACCGGCATCGGCGGCGAGGACGGGTACGTTCGGACAAGTGGGCTGCCCGGGCTTGGCGTTGAGCCGCGCGAGGTGGGGCCGGGACCTCGGGCGGCGGTGGACGCGGCGTGAACACCTGGCACGAGATACGCCGGTTCCCGCTCGCCGTCCAGTTGCTGCTGGTCAACCAGTTCGGCGTGAACGCCGGCTTCTATCTGCTCATCCCCTACCTGGCAACCCACCTCACCGAGAACCTCGGCATGTCGGCGGCCGTCGTCGGTGTCGTCCTCGGTGTGCGCACCCTGAGTCAGCAAGGGTTGTTCGTGGTCGGGGGTTCGGCCGCCGACCGGCTGGGCGCGCGGGGCGTCATCATCGCCGGGTGTGGGCTGCGTGCCCTCGGGTTCGGGTCGTTCGCGTTCGGGCACGACCTGGTGGTGCTGCTGGCCGCGTCCGCGCTCAGCGGCTTCGCGGGGGCGCTGTTCAACCCCGCCGTGCGCACGTACCTCGCCCAGGAGGCGGACGGGCGGAAGGCGGAGGCGTTCGCCCTGTTCAACGTGTTCGCGGCAGCCGGTGCGCTGGTCGGGCCGCTGCTGGGCAGCGCGCTGCTGCTGGTGGATTTCCGTACGTCGGCGCTGACGGCCGCCGCCATCTTCGCCGTCCTCACAGTCGCGCAGGTGCTGGTGCTGCCCGCCCGGACGACGGGACCGCGTGACGGTGGTTCGGTGCCGGCGGACTGGCGGGAGGTGCTCGGGAACCGGCCGTTCCTCGCGTTCGCGCTCGCCATGGTCGGCATGTTCACCCTGGAGAGCCAGCTGTATCTGCTGCTGCCCGACGGCGCGCGGCAGGCCACCGGCTGGGACGGCGCCGCCGGGCTGGTCCTGCTCGTCGGCACGCTCACCCATCTCACCCTGCAACTGCGGGTCACCCGCGCCCTGAAGAACCGAGGGCAGCGGGGGCGGTGGATCGTCACCGGGCTCGGACTGACGGCGGCGGCGTTCGTGCCGCCGGCGCTGACGGCAGGCGGCTCCGGCGGACCGGACGGTGTGGTGGACGGGGTGCTGCGTGTGCTGCCGGTGCTGGCGGGCGCGCTGCTGCTGAGCCTCGGGGTGATGGTGGCGCAGCCGTTCGTGATGGAGCTGATCCCCGCCTACGGCCGCCCCGGCCTCACCGGCACCTACTTCGGGGTGTTCTACGTCGTCTCCGGTGTTGCGGCGGCGGTGGGCAACACGGTCGTCGGGTGGGCCATGGACACCGGTGGACGGGCCGGGGCGGCGTGGCTGCCGTGGGTGTGCTGTGCCCTGTTCGGGCTGGTGTCGGCGCTCGGAGTGGCGTGGCTGCGGCGGCTGGGATCGCTGCCGGCGCCGTCGGAGCCCGCCGTGCCGGCGACGGTCTGAGGGGACGGCATCCTGATGACCCCTGAGTCGAACGGGCGTGCCCGAACGCTCCTCACCGACCGGCCCGAGCTGTACGAGGCCCGCTTCCCCGACCCCGGCCGCCTCGCCGGGCGCTGGGTGGAGGACTGTCTGAGGCGGCACGGCGGGGGACCGCGTGTGCTGGACATGGGCTGCGGCACCGGCCGCGACGCCGCCCACCTGCACCAGGCGAACCGCCGGGTGACCGCGGCCGACCTGTCCGAGCCGATGCTCGCGTACGCCCGCGCCCGCCATCCGGGGCCGGAGTACGTACGAGCCGATCTGCACGGCTTCGACTTCGGACCGGTGGTGTTCGACGCCGTCGTGTGCCTGGACAGCGCGCTGCTGTACTGCCACACCAACGAGCAGCTCGACCGCTTCCCGCAGGGCTTCCGCCCCGCCGCACCGCCGACGCCGACCGGCTGCACGTCGTGGCCCGTCTCGCCCGGCCGTGACACCGCTTCTCTCTTTTTCTCCCACGGACAGAAGGAGTTCCTCATGCACGACGACTCTGTTTCTCCCCTGCCCCTCGACAGTCGCTTCCGGGGACTGCGCCGCCGCGGCTTCCTCGCCGCCACGGGGGCCGCCTCGCTCGGCGCGTTCTCGCTGGCCGGGTGCGGCGGCTCCAGCGACGGTGGTGATGATCCAAAAGCGGGCGGCACGCCGCAGCGGGGCGGGCGGCTGCGCGCCGCGTTCGCGGGCGGCGGCGCGGGTGAGACACTCGACCCGCACCGGGCCAACCTGTTCGCCGACGCCGCCCGAGCCAAGGCACTCTTCGACAAGCTCGCCGACTACGGCCCCGACCTGGCCGCCCACCCGCGCCTCGCGGAACGCTGGGAGCCGAACAGGACGCTGGACCGCTGGCAGGTGACGCTGCGGGAGGCGACCTTCCACGACGGCCGCCCGGTCACCGCCGAGGACGTGCTGCACAGTTACCGCCGGACAGCCGACCCGCGGGAGGCGTTCCGCGCGAAGGCGTCGCTGGAGCCCATCGACCTCGAGGCGAGCCGGGCCACGGGCCGGCGGTCGGTCGAGTTCGTGCTCAAGCGGCCCACCGCCGAATTCCCCAACGTTCTGGCCGCGTTCGGCGCGTACATCGTGCCCGCGCATTCCGACGACTTCGACCGTCACCCCGTGGGCTCAGGTCCCTTCCGGTTCGTGTCGTTCGCGCCGGGCCGTTCGGCGGTCTTCCGCCGCTACGACGACCACTGGGACGGCGCTCCTTACCTGGACGAGATCGAGTTCGTCGTCGCCAACGAGGAGTCGGCGCGCGTCAACGCGCTGCTCGGCGGGCAGGTCGAGTACGCGCACGAGCTGAACCCGACGACGGCCCGCGCCCATGAGGGCAAGGGGCAGATCGACATCGTGCGGCTGCGGAACAGCGCCATGCAGGCGTTCTGCATGAAGACCGACCGGCCGCCCTTCGACGACGTGCGGGTGCGGCGGGCGTTCTTCCTGATCGCCGACCGTGAGGAACTGGTGGACGCCGCGCTGTCCGGCGCGGGTGAGACGGGCAACGACCTGTTCGGCAAGGGGTACGAGTACTACGCCGACGGTCTGCCGCAGCGCGAACAGGACCTGGAGCAGGCGCGCTTCCTGCTCAAGCAGGCGGGCGCCGAGGACCTGCACGTCACGCTGGACACCTCTGCCGTCGCCGCCGGCTTCACCGAGGCGGCGAGCGTCTTCCGCGACCAGGCGAAGCGGGCGGGCGTCACGGTGGACGTGCGGATGGGCAGCAAGGACTCGTACTGGAGCGACATCCTCGACGGCGGCACTCTGTCCTGCTACCGCTCCGGCGCCATGCCGATCGAGTCGCACATCTCGCAGCGCCTCCTCACCGACTCCACCACCAACGCCACCCACTGGCGGCACCGTGACTTCGACGCGCTGTACCGGCAGGCGCAGTCCACCCGGGACACCAAGGATCGCGCCGCCGTGTACGAGCGCATGCAGCGCCGGCTGTATGCCGAGGGCGGGTTCCTGGTGTGGGGGTTCGCCGACTGGATCATCGGAACGGCACGCAGGGTGCGGGGAGTTGAGGCGAACGCGCCCGCCAACACGCTGGACTGGGCGCGTTTCGACAAGGTGTGGCTGGCGTGAGCGGACTGCGCTCGTTCGTCGCCCGGCGGCTGCTGCTCGGGGTGGCGCAGATCGTGGCCGTGGTGCTGCTTGTCTTCGCGCTCACCGAGGCGCTGCCTGGCGACGCGGCCGTCGTCCTCGCCGGTGACCAGCCGGACCCGGCCCGGATCGAGGCGATCCGTACGGCCATGGAGCTGGACCGGCCCGCGTGGGAGCGGCCGGCGGACTGGGCGGCGGGCCTGCTCCACGGTGACTTCGGCACCTCGCTGACGTCCGGGCGCCCGGTGGCGCAGTACCTCGCCGACGGCTTGGGGCCTACGTTGCTGCTGGCCGCGCTCACGGTGATGTTTCTCGTGCCGACGGGCGTCGGGCTGGGTGTGCTGGCCGCGCGGTACGAGGGACGGGTCGTGGACCGGCTGATCAGCTCGGTGACGCTCGCGGTGTACGCGGTACCGGAGTTCGCCCTGGGGGTGCTGCTGGTCACGGTGTTCGCGCTGCGGCTGGGCTGGCTGCCGCCGACGGCGGTCGGTCACGGCACGGACCTGCTCGCGCACCCGGGCGTGCTGGTCCTGCCCGTCCTCGTCCTGGTGGCGCGGCCGGTGTGCTCCCTGGTCCGGCTGGTGCGCGCGGGCATGATCGACGCGCTGGCGTCGCCGTACGTGGCGCATGCGCTGCGGTACGGGGTGTCCGTCGCCCGTGTGCACTACCTGCACGCGTTGCCACACGCTCTGGCGCCCGCGGTGCAGCAGCTGGCGCGGACGATCGACTGGCTGCTGTGCGGGGTGGTGGTCGTGGAGACGCTGTTCGTGATTCCGGGGCTGGGCACCGTCCTGCTCGGGGCCGTGGGCGAGCGTGACGTGCCGGTGGTGCAGGGGCTGGCGGTGGTGTTCGGGGTGGTCACCGTGGTGCTGAACCTGGGTGCGGACCTGATCGCCCACCGGCTGGCTCCGCGGGCGGGGGTGGCGGCGTGAGGGGGCGGACGGGGCGGTTCGTGCTGGGGGCCGTTGTGGTGACCGTGCCGGTGGTGATCGCGTTGCTGGGGCCGATGCTTGCGGGTCAGCCTCCGGCGCGGGAGGCGTCGTTCACCGAAGGTGATGGGCGTTGGTTCGGCACGGATTTCGTGGGGCGTGATGTCTGGTACCAGGTGCTGCACGGCGGGCGGTCGGTCGTACTGACGGCGCTCGCGGCCACGGCGCTGGCCTGTCTGGTCGCGGTGCCGTTGGGGCTGGTCGGGGCGCTCACCCACCGTCGGCTGGTGGAGGAGCTGCTGATGCGGCCGCTGGACGTGCTGCTCGCCGTGCCGTCACTGCTGCTGATTCTGCTGGTGGCGACCGTGTTCTCGCCGGGGGCCGTGGGGCTGGCGTTGCTCGTCGCTGTGGTCAATGTGCCGGACGCGGCTCGGCTGGTACGGGCCACGGCCACGGAGATCGCGGCGCGTCCGGCCGTGGAGGCGCTGCGGATGCAGGGTGAGACGTGGTGGCGTATCGCCGTCGGTCATGTCGGGCGTTCGATGCTGCGCACCTTGGCCGCGGACGCCGGCACCCGGCTGACCGGGGTGCTGTATCTGGTCGCCACGGCGGCGTTCCTCGGTGTGGGCGCGGCGCCCGATGCCGCCGACTGGGCGGTGATGGTCGACCGGAACCGCACGGGTCTCTTCGTGCAGCCGTGGGCCGTCGTCGTGCCCGCGCTGCTGATCGTCGCCCTCACCACGGGCACCAACTTGCTGTTCGACGCAGCGCTCGACAGGCGGGGGCGGAGTCCGAAAGGGGAACGTGTCCGTGAAGCGTGAGAGCGGTGCGGGAGTGAAGCCCGTGGCCGAGGTGCGCGATCTGCGGGTGGAGATCGACGGGCGGGCGATCGTGGACGGGGTCAGCTTCCGGGTGCTGCCGGGGCGGGTCACGGCACTCGTGGGTGCGTCGGGGAGCGGGAAGACGACTACGGGGCTTGCGCTGCTCGGGGAGTATCCGGGCGGGGCTCGGGTGAGTGGGGAGGTGCGGGTGACCGCCGGTGGGGCGGTGGGACGTACGACTGGAGGGCCGGTGGGGCGCACCGGGGAGCCGGTGGGGTACGTGCCTCAGCATCCGGCGAGTGTGTTGGCGCCGGCGCGGCGGGTGGACGCATTACTGACGGACATCGCACGGCCGCAGGTGCGGCATGTGCGGAGTGGGAAGCGGCGCGCTGCGGCGCGGGAGCTTGTCGTGCGGGCGCTGGAGGACGCGCAGTTGGCGGACGCGGAGGCGGTGTTGCGGCGGTATCCGCACCAGTTGTCGGGGGGCCAGCAGCAACGGGTGGTGCTGGCGCAGGCGTTGCTGCTCGGGGCGCAGATTGTGGTCGCTGACGAGCCGACGACGGGGCAGGACGCTCTGACCAAGCGGCGGGTGGTCGAGCAGCTCGCGGCTCTCGCGGGGCGTGGGATCGGCGTGGTGCTGCTCAGCCACGACCTGGACGTCGTGCGGGCGCTCGCGGACGAGGTGGTGGTGATGCGGGCGGGGCGGGTGGTCGAGTCGGGACCGGTCGAGCAGGTGTGGGCGGCGCCGCGTCATCCGTGGACACGGGAACTGTTGGACGCAGAGGGTGGGTCGACCTCGTTCGACGGCTGGGGCGCTCGGTCTCGGCGTCCTGTGGTGCGGGTGCGTAGGCTGGCGGCACGGTACAGGGACGGTTCGCGGTCCGCGTCGGTCGTGCTGCGTGTCCCGGCACTGGATGTGCACGCCGGGGAGTGTCTGGCGGTGGTGGGCCGTTCCGGCAGCGGTAAGACGACGCTCGCTCGGTGTCTCGCCGGGCTGCATCGGGATTTCGAGGGCGATGTCCGGCTGGACGACACGGTGTTGCCCCGCAGTCTGCGTCGTCGGACACGGGGGCAACTGGCGGGCGTGCAGTACGTGTTCCAGGACGCGCACGCCGCCTTCGACGCGTACCGGCCGGTCGTGCAGCAGGTGGCCCGTACCGCCGTACGTCTGCGGGCAGCGGACGCGGAGGCGGCGGAGCGGGAGGCGGTGAGGGTACTGGCCAGGCTTGGTTTGCCGGAGGATTTGGTCCGGCGTCGGCCCAGCAGGCTGTCCGGGGGTGAGCTCCAGCGGGCCGCGCTTGCCCGCGCCTTGCTGGCCCGTCCCCGTGTGCTGCTGTGCGACGAGATCACCTCGGGGCTTGACGTGGTGACTCGCAAGGAGATCTTGGCGACTTTGGCGGATGTGGTCCGTGAGCAGGGCGACCTGGCGCTGGTTCTCATCACTCACGACCTCGCCACCGCTGCCCTGGCTCACCGTGTCGCCGTCCTGGACGCGGGTGAGGTCGTCGAGGAGGGCCCGGCGCTGGAGGTTCTGCGCAGTCCCCGGCATCCGTTCACCCGGTCGCTGGTCGGTACGGCGGAGCCAGCGGCGAGTCCGTGAGGGCGGGGGTGCCGCTGCCGGGGTCGGTCAGCCGTCCGTCTCGGGGCCGCCGACGTCCAGTACCGGGTGGAGCAGCGGGCGTTTGGCCGTGCGGCCGTCACCGGACGAGCGGCCGCGCAGGCGGCGGAGCAGCCACGGCCCCAGGAAACCCGCCAGCCAGTGGAGTTCGGTGCCGACGGCGCGCAGGCCGGTGGGCAGGCTCTGAGGCGGGAGGGGGTGGGTCCAGGTGTCGTCGCTGCCGGGAAGCCGGAGGGCGTGGGCGAGGGCGGCGGCGATGCGTTCGTGACCGAGCGGGCCGGCGTGGAGGCGGTCGGAACTCCAGAGGCGGGGGTCGCCCGCGACCGGGTGGAGGGCCGTCTCCGCGACGACGACTCCGTGCCGGCGCGCGGTGCGGCGTATGCCCTCGTTGAGGGCGGTGACGCGCGGGATCAGCGGGCGGGCGACGGGGCAGACACGGGAGAGGTCGGGGATGGTGATCGTGGCGACCGTGGCGCCCTGCTCAGTGAGCGCTCCGAACATGGCGTCCAGGTGGGCGCAGACCTGGTCGGCGTCGAAGCCGGGTCTCAGCAGGTCGTTGACGCCGGCGACGACGGTGGCCAGGTCGGGGCGCAGCGCGAGGGCGGGGGCGAGCTGCTCGGCGTGGACCTGGGCGGCGAGGCGGCCGCGTACGGCCAGGTTGGCGTACTGGAGGGCGGGCTCGTGCCGGGCCAGGTGCTCGGCGAGGCGGTCGGCGAAGCCGCGGAGGCCGGTGAGGTCGTCGCCGTCGCCGACGCCCTCGGTCTGGCTGTCGCCGAGGGCGACGTAGCGGAGGTAGGTCGTCTCGGTATCGGACGTCTTGGTTACGGGCGTCTCGGTATCGGACGTCTCGGTCCCTGGCGTCTCGGTGTCGGGCTTCTCGGTCCCCGGCGTCTCGGGATCGGGCTTCTCGGTCCCTGGCGTCTCAGTTCCGGGCACGGGTGTGCCGCCTCTCTTCCAGTACGGCGACGGTCCGCAGGCACCAGTCGCGGTTCTCCTGCTCGAAGGCGATGCCGCGCAGGCAGGTCAGGTAGGGGCCGATGCGGTCGCCGTGACGGAGGAAGTCCTCCTCGCTGCGGTCGCCGCGCAGGCGCCGGAGCAACGCCTCGAACAGCTCGATGCGGGCGCGCGCGATCTCGGCGCGTTCGGTGAGCTGGTCGATCAGGGTGGCGGTGTCGACACTGTCGGCCGCCTGGACCTTGACCATGAGGTCGTCGCGGACGAAGACGGGCCTGGCGGAGGCGGCGGTGAAGTCCTCCAGCTCGGCGAGGCCGGCGTCGGTGACATGGAACAGCCGCTTGTTGGGGCGGCTCTCCTGCACCACCTCGCGGCCCGCGACGAGGCCCTGCTGCTCCAGCCGGGTCAGCTCGGCGTAGAGCTGCTGCGGCTGGGCGTACCAGAAGTTGGCCACGCCGACGTCGAACGCCTTGGCCAGCTGGTAGCCGCTGAGCTCGCCGTCGAGCAGTGCGGCGAGCACGGCGTGCCGGAGTGCCATGCGGTTCCTTTCCGGGTGCCGGTGTCCTGCCTCTGTCGCACGGTGCGGGCCCCATGATAGTCATCTTTCTGACTACTCACATCCATGACTATCGAGGTGGTGGCGTCCGTGGACACCGTGGAGCGTTTCCGTGCAGCCGTCGACGCGCGTGATCTGGCGGGATTGGAGGATCTGTTCACCGATGACGTGCGGCTGTACAGCCCGGTGAAGTTCACGCCCTTCGACGGCAAGGCGATGGTCATGGGGCTGTTCGGCGTGCTGCTGCGGACCTTCGAGGACTTCCGGTACGTCGGGGAATACAGCGGGGCGGCGCAGACCAGTGCGGAGGGGGTGACATTGCCGTCGGCGGTGCTGGTCTTCCGGGCGACGGTGGGTGGGAAGGAGATCCACGGGATCGATCTGCTGCACTTCGAGGAGGGCGGGCGGATCAAGGAGTTCACCGTGATGGTGCGGCCTCGCTCCGCGGTGGAGGCGTTGGGGGAGGCTGTGCTGAAGGGGTTGGTGGCGGAGGGGCTTGCCTGAGTGGAGGCGGCTACGGGGCGGGGTTGCCGCGGTCGGGTGCGGGTGCGTTGGGGCTGGTCGCGCAGTTCCCCGCGCCCCTCGAGGTGTTGGCCTCGGCTGTGCCGTAAACGGCTCAGGAGTGGCCTCTACTGCCGCTGCGTTGCGTAGGGCTGGAGGAGTTGGTCTACCGGGGCGTAGTCGTCGGTGAGGACGGGGGCGGCGCCGAGCCAGGTGGTGAGGGCGTCGCCCGTGACGGTTTTCCAACCGGTGCTGCGGGCGTCCAGTGCCTTCTGGACTGCCGTCAGGTCGAACGGATGGCCCGAGGCCACGGCGACCACATTGCCGCCCACGGGGGCGTCCGTGTGGGGCAGTCCGATGTCCGCCGGTTCGCCCAGGAGAGCTGCGTGTGCGAACACCTCGCGCAGCGTCGCCAGTTCCGCCTTCGCGAAGGCCTGCTCGCCGTGGTCGATGAGGTTGACCACGTAGAGGCCGTCCGGGGCGAGCGCGCGTCGTACCTCCCGAAGTGCCTCCACCGTGGTGAGGTGCCAGGGCACGCTGACTCCGCCGAAGGCATCGCCGACGACCAGGTCGAGGGAGTCGGTCGCCGGCCTCTTCAGGCCCAGCCTGCCGTCCTCAGTACGGACCTCGATACCGAGGTCCGGCCGCAGTCCGAGCCGTTCGCGGTCGATGCGTACGACGCCGGCGTCGATCTCCGAGACCACGCTGCGTGTGCCCGGGCGCGTGGCCGCGAGGTAGCGGGGCAGGGTGAGGCCCCCTCCGCCCAGGTGGTGGGCCGTGAGCGGCCTGCCCTCGGGGAACGCGGCGTCGGTCACCGACGCGACCGCCTTGACGTACGTGAACTCCAGATGGGTCGGGTCGTCGGCGTCGACATACGAGTGCCGTACGCCGTCCAGGACGAGCGTGCGGCCCCCCTCGCGGGCGGGGTCGGCGACGACCTCGGCGCAGTGGTACCGCGTCTCGACGTCGCAGCCGCCCGGCGCCACCGAGGCGGCCAGGCCACCCGCCGCCAGGACCAGCGCCAGGGCGGGCGCGGCGCCGCTCCGGCCGCGCAGGCGCCAGCCGGCCAGGACCGACGCGACCACCAGCAGCGCACCGAGTCCGAACAGGATGCCGCTCACCGGCAGACGCGACAGCAGCACGAAGCCGGTCAGGACCGTGCCGACGATCGACCCCACCGTGCCGACGCCGGACAGCCGGCCGACGACCGTGCCCGTCTCGGCGAGGCTGGTGAGCCGCACCTTCGTCACCAGCGGCGTCACCGCGGACAGCAGCGCGCCCGGCACCAGGATCGTCAGCGCCGCGACCAGGATCAGCAGCGGCCTCGCCCACTCCGCGACGCTGCGCAGGACGGCCGGTGTGAGGGCCACGACCGCGCCCGAGACGCCGAGCGCGGGGGCGAGGAGCCGCAGCGGGTCGACCTGGTCGGCGATGCGGCCGCCCAGCCACGAGCCGAGCGCGATCGCCGTGAGGGCGATGCCGATCACCAGCGTGCTGGTCTCGAGGGTGAGGCCCAGGTACGGGGCCAGCAGGCGCAGGGCGACGATCTCGACGACCAGCACCGCGGCCGAGGCCCCGAACACCAGCACTGCGGCGGTACGGGGCCCCAGTCCGGGGCGGCTGCGCGTACTCTCGGCGACGGGCGAGGAAGACAATCCGGTCACGGGCGACATCCTTGCACGCGGGCAGCCACCGGCATGCCGCCTTGCGCGCGACCTTCGCAGACGACCTCGGCCGGGCCGGCCTCGTTCGCGCCCATCCGGTAACTCGACGCCGGACAAGGGAAGTCACCGGCGTTCTGCTTGCCGGTGCGGCAGGAGAGGTCTCCGGTGGTCCGGGGTGCGCCGGGGCGTCCGGGTCCGCCTCCGGCCTCCGTCCCGGACGGCGTGAAAGTCACGTGCGCCGGCCCCCGCCGCGGCCCCATCATGACCTGATGAAGGCACGCTTTCTCGGCATCCCCGAGTTGACGGACGTACCGGACGTGGCCGTGGTCGTGGACGTCATGCGGGCGTACACGGTGGCCGCCTGGGCGTTCGCCCGGGGCGCCGGACGGATCGTCCTCGCCGAGTCCCTGGAGGACGCGCTGGCGCTGAAGGTACGGCATCCCGAATGGGTGACCTTGAAGGACGGCCCGCCCGCGCCCGGCTTCGACCTGGTCAACTCCCCCGCCCTGCTGCGGAACACGGACCTGTCCGGGCGCACCGTCGTGCAGAAGACCACCGCGGGAACCGTCGGCGCCCTCGCCGTGAAGGACGCCTCGCTGGTGCTGTGCGCGAGCTTCGTCGTCGCCGAGGCGACGGTCGCGGTGCTGCGGGCGCGCGCATCCCGCGAGGTGACCTTCGTCGTCACCGGCGGGAGCGGGGGCGCCGAGGAGGATCTGGCGTGCGCCGAGTACATCGCCGGGCGGGCCGACGGGGACGTCATCGACGCCGACCCGTATCTGCGAAGGGCCGCCGCGTCGCGTTCCGCCTCCGAGCTGACGCAGGGCCTGCGTGCGGGGTCCATCCCCGAAGACGTCAGCCTCTGCCTGGAGTTGGACCGGTTCCCCTTCGCGATGGCCGCCTCCGTCGAGGACTCCCTCATGGTGCTCCGGCAGGTCACGCCGGCGGGCTCGCCCACGGCCTGACATCCCGGCCACGGTCGCCGGACAGCGGTCTCCGTCACGGGTATTGACAACGATGTCAGGGCCGTGATCTAGTCCGCTTCCGTCCAGCCCGGTGCGACAGGTGAGCAACAGGAGCCGCTTCCATGGATTCACCCCTCCACAGATGGCGCCGACGAGCGTCGACCGCGCTCGCCGCGCTCGTCGTCACCGGGGCCGGTCTCGCGCCCGCCCCGGCCCTCGCCCAGCCGTCGTCGCCCGCGTCGGCGTCCGCGTCCGGTGAACAATTGACCTCCCTGGTCAACCCGTTCATCGGCACGCAGAACTTCGGCAACACCTTCCCCGGCGCCAGCGCGCCCTTCGGGATGGTGCAGGTCAGCCCGGACACCGGCGGGCAGGGCGGGTACGACTACCAGCAGGACAAGATCCACGGGTTCAGCCAGACCCACCTCTCCGGCGTCGGCTGCTCCGTCATGGGTGAGCTGCCGCTGATGCCGACCACGGGCGCCGTCGACACCGTGGATCCGAATGCGTACCGGTCGACGTACTCGCACGACGACGAGAAGGCCGAACCCGGCTACTACCGCGTCGGGTTGAAGACGTACGACATCGACGCCGAGCTGACGGCCACCGAGCGCACCGGGTGGCAGCGCTACACCTTCCCCTCCACCGACCGGGCCAACGTGCTGTTCAACACGGGCAAGGCCAATCAGCGGGTGTACAGCTCGGAGGTGCACGTCGTCGGTGACCGGACGGTCGAGGGCCGGGTCGAGGCGGGCAACTTCTGCGCGGGCAAGGACCGGCACACGGTCTACTTCACGGCCACCTTCGACCGCCCGTTCACCGCGCACGGCACCTGGCGGGGCTCCACTCCCCGACCCGGTGAGCGGGACGCGGCCGGTGAGGGCGGCAACGGCGCCTGGGTGACGTTCGACGCCGAGGAGGACCGTGACGTCGTCGTCAAGGTCGGGCTGTCGTACACGGGGCCCGAGGGCGCCCGGAAGAACCTGGCGGCGGAGACGGCGGACTCGTACGACTTCGACGCCACGCGCGAGGCGTTGCAGGCCACGTGGGAGCGGCAGCTGGCCTCGGTGAGGGTGGACGGCGGGCCGGCCGAGCGGCGGCGCGCGTTCTACTCGGCGCTGTACCACGCGCAGTTGCACCCGAACCTCGCCGGGGACGTCGACGGGCGGTACGCGGGCTTCGACGGGAAGGTGCACACGGCGGACGGGTTCACGCCGTACCAGAACCTGTCGTTGTGGGACACGCACCGGCCGCAGAACCAGCTGCTGCAACTGCTGGAGCCGAAGGTGGCGCGGGACGTGGCGCTGTCGGTCGTGGCGATCGGGCGGGACGGCGGCTGGCTGCCGCGCTGGTCCCTCGCCAACAGCGAGACCAACATCATGACGGGCGACCCGGTGACGCCGTTCCTGGTGGAGGCGTGGTCGAAGGGGCTGCTCGCCGGTCATGAGCAGGAGGCGTACGCGCTGCTGCGGAAGAACGCGCTGCGGACGCCGCCGGACGAGTCCCCCTACAACGGGCGTGCCGGCATCGACGCCTATCTGGAGCTCGGGTATGTGCCCAGCGGGCTGGAGCTGGGGAAGGACTGCCCGGACAAGGGCGGCGACAACGACTGCGTGCACCCGGCGTCGGCGACCCTGGAGTACGCGGCGGCGGACGCGTCGCTGGCGCTGATGGCGAAGGGGCTGGGCCGCACGGCCGACGCGCGGATGTTCGCGGCGCGCGGGCAGTGGTACCGGAACCTGTGGGACTCGTCCGTCCAGCAGTTCCGGCCGCGCACCACCGAGGGCACCTGGGTGACGCCGTACGACCCGGTCGAGGCGGGGCACCAGTTCCACGAGGGCGGCGCGTACCAGTACCAGTGGCTGGTCCCGCAGGACCCGGCCGGTCTGGTGTCGCTGATGGGCGGCCGGAAGAAGACGGAGGAGCGGCTCGACGCCTTCTTCGCCTACGACAAGCTGCTGAAGGACCCCGCGAGGACCGCCCGCGAGGACTGGATCTCCGCGCCGTACGACTACTACGGCAAGCCGACCTACAACCCGAACAACGAGCCCGACCTGCACGCGCCGTACATGTATCTGTGGGCGGGCGCGCCGGCGAAGACGGCGTCCGTGACCCGTGCGGCGATGACGCTGTTCACGGACGGGCCGGACGGGATGACCGGCAACGACGACCTGGGCACCATGTCGGCCTGGTACGTCTTCTCGTCGCTGGGTCTGTATCCGGTGACGAACGGCGGTGACTATCTCGCCGTGTCCTCCCCGCAGTTCCCGTCGGCGGAGATCCGCATCGGCGCGTACGGGAAGCTGCAGGGCGGCACCCTCACCGTGAAGGCGCCCGGGGCGAGCGACACCCGGCGCTACGTGAAGCGGGCGGACTTCGGCGGCAAGGACCTGCGCGCCACGTGGCTGGACTGGGACGCGGTCGCCAAGGGCGGGCGGCTCGCCTTCGAGATGAGCGACAGGCCGTCGGCGTGGGGCACCGGCAAGGGTGCCGAGCCGCCGTCGGTGAACCGCGCGGCCGCCGACTCCCGCCGTCACCTCGACGCGTCGCTGCGCACGTCCGCCGATGTGGTGCCCACGTCGGACAAGGCGCAGGAGGTGCGGCTGCGGCTGGACGTGCTGGGCCAGGCGCCGGGCGCGCTGCGGGTGAAGGTGGCGGCCGAGGCGCCCCGCGGGTGGACCGTGAAGACGTCGGGCTCCTTCACGCTGGCGTCGCACCGGCTGCCCGTGCAGCGGACCGCGACGGTGGACGTGGGCGTACCGGCCGGGACCGAGCCGGGCACGTACACCGTGCGCATCACGGCCGGCGCCCCTGGGGTCAAGGCGGTGGAGCGGGTCGCCACCGTCGAGGTGCGCGAGGCCGCGCGCTGTGCCGGGGACGGCGGTGAGCGGTGCGCCGTCGACCTGGGCAAGGAGCTGAATCACGACGGCACCGCTACCGTCACGGCGTCCGGCGAGGGCGACTTCGACGGCGGCGGGTGGAGCTACGACGGCGACCTGCTGCCGGCGGCGGGCCCGGTGGTGTGGGACGGCGTGACCTACCAGGCGCCCGACCCGTCCGGCACGGCCGCGAACTTCGTCGAGGCACGCGGTCAGGCCATGCTGCTGCCGGCCGGTTCGTACGGCACGCTGCGGCTGGTCGGCGCGTCCCACCACGGGCCGGTGACGACGGACCTCACCGTCCGCTACACCGACGGCACCACCGTCGAACTGCCGGTCACCGTCGGCGACTGGGCGGGCTCCACTCCCGCGGGCAGCTCGGTGGCGCTGGAGATGCCGCACCGGATCAAGCGGGGGCAGGGCGTGGACGGGCCGCCGGTGCGTCTGTTCGCCGCGTCCGTGGCCCTCGACGCGTCGAAGACGGTGCGCTCGCTCGGGCTGCGGAACGACACGCGGGTGCAGATCTACGCCCTCACGCTCGGATAGCCCCCAGCTCGGGTAGCCCCCACCCGAGGCCGGGCGTCCGTGTCCCGTGACACGGACGCCCGGCTTGTCACGTTCCGCCCGGTGTGCGCGGTAGCGTGCGGGACGAACCGAGGCGTCGTGACCTGCGGGCCCCGAGCCGCGCGGACCAGTGAATCGAGGTGGCCGCCGATGGGCGTGGAGAGCGTCCTGCACCCGAGCCTGATCGTCCCCGTGGGACACGTCGAGCCCGTGCCCCGCCGGGTGCGCGGGTTCGTGGACGGGCACGTCGTGTTCGACACGCGCCGCGCTCTGTACGTGTGGGAGTGGGCCGGCTATCCGCAGTACTGCGTGCCGCGGGACGACCTGGCCGAGGCGTGGCTGATCGACGACGACCGGACGGAGCACCTCGGCGCGGGGCCCGCGCGGCGCCATTCGCTGCGCGTGCGGGACGCGGTGCGGGAGGGCGCGGCCTGGGTGTGGCAGGACGGCGCCCCGGAAGCGGTGCGGGGCACGGTCCGCTTCCGCTGGAACGCGCTCGACGCGTGGCTGGAGGAGGACGAGCCGGTGTACGTCCATCCGCGCAGCCCGTACGCCCGGGTGGACGCGCTGCGGTCCTCCAGCCGGGTGCGGGTGGAGATCGACGGGGTGGTTCTGGCGGACGCGCCCCACTGCGTGAAGCTGTTCGAGACGGGCCTGCCGACCCGCTACTACCTCGACCGCGCCCACATCAACTGGCCGCTGCTGCGCCGCACGGACCACGTCACCCAGTGCCCGTACAAGGGCACGACGAGCGGCTACTGGTCCTTCGACGCCGGCACCGGCCCGCACGAGAACATCCTCTGGGCGTACGACTTCCCGACCACCCAGGTCTCCCGCATCGCGGGCCTGGCGGCGTTCTACAGCGAGTACGTCGACCTGTACGTGGACGGCACCCTCCTCCCCCGCCCGACGGGCACACCGGGGGTGCCGGCGCGGGCGGAGGGCAGGCGCAGCTGAGAGGGCCGCCCGTCGTCCTCACTGCCGCGTACACCGCGGGCGCGGGGTTACCCGGGCCCGCCGGCTCGGTGAACGGCTCAGGACAGCGGGCGGCAGTACAGCGCGTCCGGAGTTCGGGCAGACCCGATGCGGCCCGTCCAGGCCATGCCTGCCGCGTACTCGTCGTCCGCGCACTGGCCCTTGTAGTGGCCCCGGGCGAAGTCGCCGCCGTTGGGGGAGGTGCCGCGGTTGTCGGCGCGGTCGAACCAGACCGTGCGGCCGCCCGTTCCGGTGAGCGTGCCGGGGGTCGCCTTGCGGCACAGGGCGGACGAGACGGCGGCGCCGCGCACGCTGTAGCCGGTGAGGAAGTGGCCGTCCGCGCACTGGAATTTGGTGTAGCCGGATGCCCAGTCGCGGCCGGGGGCGACGTGCCGTTCGTCCTTGACGACCTCGTGGGCGCCGCCCGGGTCGTCCAGGGCGCCCGCGCGGGCGTCGGTGCACAGGCCGCGGTTGCCCGTGTGGCTCAGACCCGCCAGGCGGAGGCCGTCGGGGCAGGCCGCCTTGCGGGCGCCCGGGTCCCGGTCGGGCAGCGCGCGCATCCTGCGTGAGGCGACGAAGTCGGCGTGGTCGGGGCTGAGCATCGCCCACTCGGTCACCGGCGGGACGTGACCGGTGCGGGCGGGGGCCTCGACGAGGCGTCGCCAGGCGTTCGAACGCCAGTCGTCGCCGTCGTGGACGGCCATGCGCCGGCCCTCGGCGTCCCAGTGGAGGAGGGCCCAGCCGTTGCCGCGGCGGTTCTCGTGCCATCCGACGAGGGGCCAGTACGCGAAGTCGACGTCGGCGCGGACCAGTTGGCCGACGAAGTTCTCGAACCAGGCGCGCGGGGCCGCGCCGGTCTCCTCGCGTCCGCCGACGCCGAACTCGGAGATCCACACGGGGGCGGTGTAGTGGCGGCCCACGTCGCCGGCGACGTAGAACGCCTGGCGGTCGAGTACGTCGGCGAGTTCGGCGGGGGTGAGGTCCTGGTAGCGGGGGTCGCTGGTCTCGCCGATGCCGGTCGCGCCGGTGTGGCGGGGGCCGGTGTAGCCGTAGAAGTGGGCGGAGTAGACGAGTTTGCCGGAGTCGACGAGGGTGTGGGACAGGTCGCGTACGGGTTCGAGGGTGGGGCGTCCGTGCGGGAGGCCGTCGACGGGCAGGCCGGTCCAGTTGATGCCCTCGACGATGATCAGCAGGTCGGGGTTGGCCTCGGTGAGGATGCGGTCGCCGGCCCTTTGGCTCGCGGCGAACCAGTCGTGCCGGTCGCCGAGGCCCCAGTTGGGGTCGTCCCAGACGCTGCGGCGGACCTCGTTGTAGAGGTCGGCGCCGACGACGCGCGGGTTGTCGCGGTAGCGGCGGGCCATGAACAGCCAGTCGTTCTCCCAGGTCTCGTCGGACCGGCTGGCGTTCCAGCGTTCGTTGCCGTCCACGCCGCAGCACCAACGGGTGGTGTTGGTGTGGTTGTTGAGGATCACGGCGAGACCCGCGTCGGTGAGGGCGCGCACCACGGCGTCGTACACCTGCAGCGGCGTCTTCCCCTCCAGTTCCGGGTTGGCGGTGACGGCGTCGGCGGTGACCGGGCGGGTGTCGTGGATCATCTCGTTGGAGAAGGGCAGCCGGACGCTGTTGATCCCGATCTCCCGGAAACTCGCGACGATCTCGGTCATCGGGGCGCGGTCGAGGCCGAGCGGGACGCGGTGGGAGTTCTCGCCCGCGTGGTGGTTGGCGTCGTCGTCCGCGCTGCCGCTGCCGTTCCAGGTGCCGCTGGCGCCGTGCCAGTTGCCGGAGCGCAGCTTGAAGCGGTCGCCGTTCGCGTCGACGATCCAGCGGCCCCGTGTGCTGAGCGGCGGGGTCCAGTCGGCGGGTGCGGCGGCGGTGTCCTCGGCCGGCGCGGGTGGGCGGGCCGCCGCGGGGACGGGCACCGAGAGGGCGATCAGGACAAGGACGGACGCGATCTTCGGTACCCAGGAACCTCGCACGGCCGCCGCTCCCTCCACGAAGGTCATCTCATGATGCGGTCATGACACACCGAAGGTCCATACCTGGGCGGCGCCGCGCTCGCCCGGGCCGGCCGGGACAGCGCCGTCATTGTCCCTACGGCCGCCGCTTCGGCCATCCGCACGCGGCCTCCGGGGCACGTCCGCGACCGGCGGGCGTGTGGCGTGGCGGGCCCGTCCGGTCGCACCCAGCATGAGGAGGTGCCCCGCCGGACACGCGGACGCTCCGCCGGTGCGGGGGCGTCCGCGTGTCCGGCCCCTCGAAGAGGAGCGTGCCCATGCCCTTCAGCCCGCTGGAGCAGCGCGGCATCCCGCTGGACCGCCAGCTGCGCAACTGGCGCGAGCTGAACGTGGAGCCCATCGACCCGGACCGCTGCGACCCGTACACCCGCTGTCGGGTGATCACCATGAACGGGATCGAGGTGGAGGCGCTCCTGTTCAGCCACCAGCTCGCCCGCAACACCGTCGACCCGGAGATCAAGCGGCAGCTGGCCCAGACCCGGTACATCGAGGCGCAGCAGCAGAAGGTGGTCAACTGGCTCCTGCCCGGCCTGTCCTCGGTGCTGGAGACGACCATCGCGTACGAGCAGGTGGCCGTGGACCTGACCGCGTGGGTGGCGCGGATGGAGCCCGACCCGTACCTCAAGCAGGCGTACCAGTTCGGTGTGCTGGAGGACTTCGACCACCTGTACCGGTACGCCAACCTGTACGAGATGATCGAGCACCGCAAGGCCGAGTCGATCGTCGACAACCTCACGGAGGTCATGCCGGGCCGGCCCACGCGGTACCACCACCGCGACCCGGTCGACAACGTCCGCGACCCGTACGCCAAGGACCAGGCGGACCCGCTGTCGAAGCTGCACGCGCTGACGATCATGTCGACGGAGCAGCAGACGATGAACTTCTACATGAACACCGGCCCCACCTACATGGAGCCGATCGCCCGCCAGCTCTACCAGGAGATCGGGCTGATCGAGGAGGAGCACGTCACCCACTACGAGTCCCTGGTGGACCCGGGTGAGACCTGGTGGGAGCAACTCGTCAACCACGAGTACAACGAGTGCTACCTGTACCACTCGTTCATGGAGCAGGAGAGCGACCCGAAGGTCAAGGCGATCTGGGAGCTGCACCTGAACATGGAGCTGGAGCATCTGCACATCGCGTGCGACCTGATGCGCCGGCTCGACGGCCGCGAGCCCGCCGAGGTGCTCGCCCCCGAGCTGCCCAACGTGCTGACCTTCGAGCCGAACAAGGCCTATCTGCGCGAACTGCTCGACACGCAGATGGACCTGACCACGCTCGGGGCCGGCTATGTGCGTGAGGCGCACGAGCGGTTCGAGAAGATGCAGGAGCGGATCCACGGCGGTGAGAATCCGCCGAGCGACCGGGTGATGCACGAGCACGACGACATGTTCGGGCGTGAGTACCGCGTGCAGACCGAGGGTGAGCACCCCGACCCCGCGCAGCGCGAGAAGTAGGAAGGGGACGGGCATGTCCGAGTTGAAGACCCCGCAGGCCGGGGACGACCGTTCCCTGGACGACGACGTCGTCTCCCTGCTGATGCGCCAGCACGGTGACATCCGCAACCTGTTCGACGAGGTCGAGGCCACCAGCGGCGAGGAACGCCGGGACGCGTTCCGGAGGCTGGTGCGGCTGCTGGCCGTGCACGAGACCGCCGAGGAGGAGGTCGTCCATCCCTTCGTGCGGCGCTCGGTCGCGGGCGGCCAGGAGATCGTCGAGGACCGGCTCAAGGAGGAGCGGGAGGCCAAGGAGATGCTGGCCGTGCTCGACGACATGGACCCCGACGGGCCCGACTTCCTGCCGAAGCTGATCGAGCTGCGGCGCGACGTGCAGATGCACGCCCGGGCGGAGGAGCGCTACGAGTTCATCCACATCCGGCGCAGCACCGACGTCACCGACCTCGCCGCGATGGCGAAGGCGATCAAGGCGGCCGAGGCGATGGCGCCCACCCGGCCCCACCCGGGTGTCGAGTCCGGCGCGAAGAACATGGCCCTCGGTCCGGTGGCCGCACTCATGGACCGCACCAAGGACACCGTGCGCAAGGCGATGGGCGGAAGCTGAACTCTCCGCGGCGCCGGGCTGACCGGCGCCGCGCGGGGTAGACGGCGAGCGGCAGCCGATCGTTCGGAAGGACGGACCGCACCGTGAGCACCTCTGACCCGTTGGCCGGCACGGCCGCCGCACGACGTCCCGAGCCCCGGCGGTCGCTGCTGGTCTGCGCGGTCGTCGGGGCCGCCGTCATGGCGGCCGTGGACGAGATCGTGTTCCACCAGCTGCTGCACTGGCACCACTTCTACGACCGCTCCACGTCCGGCGTGGCGCTGCTGTCGGACGGGCTGCTGCACACCGCCGAACTGCTGGCGCTGGTCGCCGGGTTCTTCCTGTACGCCGATCTGCGGCGACGCGGAGCACTGGCCCCCGGCCACGCCTGGAGCGGGGTCTTCCTGGGCGCGGGGGTCTTCCAGGTGTTCGACGGCATCGTGGACCACAAGGTGCTGCGCGTGCACCAGGTGCGGTACGGCGTCGACGTCACGCCGTACGACTGGGCCTGGAATCTGGCGGGGCTGCTGCTGTTGCTGGTCGGGGGCGTGCTGCTGGCGCGCGCCCGGAGGGCCGGAGGGCGGCGGCCGTCGTGACCGCCGGTCCGGTGGCGCCTCCTCTCGCGCTCGGGTGTGTGCTCGCCGCCGTGGTGTACGCGGTCGGCGCCGCCCGGCTGCGGAGGCGGGGTGACGCCTGGCCGTGGCGGCGGGACAGTGTGTTCGCGGCGGGGTGTGCGGCCGTGGTGTGGGGGCTGGCCGGTCCGGTGCCCGGCGGGCCGTTCACCGTGCACGCCGGCCGTCATCTGCTGGTGGCGATGGCCGGCCCCGCGCTGCTCGCGGTGGCCCGTCCGCTCACGCTCGTGCTGCGGCTGCTGCCGCCGGGCGGTCCGCGCCGCGGGCTGTTGCGGGTGGCGCACTCCCCCGCCGCCGGGTGGCTGCTGTTTCCTCCGGTCGCCGCGGCCGTCGACCTGGGCGGGTTGTGGCTGCTCCACCGGACGAACCTGTGGGCGGCCGCGCACCACGACCCGCTGCTGGGCGGTCTGCTGGAGCTTCACATGCTGCTGGCCGGACTGCTGTTCGCGATGGCCGTCTGCCGGCTCGACCCGGTGCGCGGCCGGTGCGGTCTGCCGCTGCGGGCGGTGACACTGCTGGCGGCGGGTGCGGCGCACGCGGCCCTGGCCAAGAGCCTGTACGTGACGGGGCCGCCGGGGACCTCGTTCGCCGCGGCCGATCTGCGGGCCGGGGCGCAGCTCATGTACTACGGCGGGGACGTCGTGGAGGTGTTCCTCGCGCTGGTCCTGGCCGTTCAGTGGTACGCGACGACCGGGCGGCGCCGCGCACGGCAGGCGGTGCGGGACGCCGTTCCCGTGGGTGCGCGCTGACCCGGCGGTCTCACAGGCGTACGACGATCAGCGCGATGTCGTCGCGGCCGCCGTCGGCCACGCCCAGGCGGGTGAGCAGGGTGTCGGCGAGGGGCTCCGGGTCGAGGTCCGCGTGGTGGGTGACCGCGTCGGTGAGGCGCAGCAGGCCCGCGTCGATGTCCTCGCCCCGGCGTTCGATCAGGCCGTCGGTGTAGAGCACCAGGGTGTCGCCGGGGGCGTAGGAAACGGTGGCCTGGGGGCGCGGGGTCTTGTCGGTGAGGATGCCCAGCGGCGGGTCGGTGGCTTGGTCCAGCAGGATGGCCGGGCCGTCCCGGCGCCCCAGCACCGGCGGCGGGTGGCCTGCGCAGGTGTAGGTGACGGTGCGGGCGCGGGTGTCGACGACGGCCTTGGCCGCAGTGGTCGCCAAAGCGCCCTCGAAGGTGCGGGCGTACCGGCTGAGGAGGTCCATCGCCGCGCCGGGTTCGCGGATGGCGCGTACGGCGGCGGAAAGGGCGCTGCGCAGCATGCCCATGACGGCGGCGGCCTCCAGTCCGTGGCCGACGACGTCGCCGACCGCGACGGTGAAACTGTCGTCGTCCAGGTCCACCACGTCGTACCAGTCGCCGCACACGTTGAGGGACCGGGTGGCAGGCATGTAGCGCACGGCGATGCCGCGGTGCGCGGCCAGGTCCGGGGCGTGCAGCATGACGTCCTGGAGGGCGAGCGCGGTGCGGCGTTCCCAGTCGTGGGCGGCGCGGAGCTTCTCGTTGGTCTCCTGGAGCTGCCGCGCCTTCGCGTACAGCTCGGCCTCCGTGACGGCCCGGGTGCGCGTCCGGCCGGTCGGTGTGTCGTGAACGGGGCGGGACAGCAGGAACTCGGTCATGTCCTCGACCCGGTGGACGATCCACTCGATCTCACCGTCGGGGCCGAGGACGGGCGTGTTGACGGGCGACCACCAGCGTTCCTGGAACTCCCCGGGGCGGCCGGGCACCGGGAGGTCGTAGCGCTGCATGGCGAGCGCCTCGGGCTCCTTGGTGCGCAGGACGCGCTGCAGCGAGGCGGCGAGGTTGCGGATGCCGTCCGCCGCCGGGTCCTCGGGGTTGTCCGGGTAGACGTCGAAGAGGTACTGGCCGATCAGCTCCTCACGGGTGCGGCCGGTCACTCTGAGGTACATCTCGTTGACGTCGACGACGGCGAGATCGGCGTCCAGCACCAGGTAGGGGTTGGGCAGGACCGAGAAGAGGGCCTGGTGGTCGACCCGCGCTTCACTCATGTGCGGCCTCCCGTCCGGCTCCGGCGCAGTCACCGTCAGTATGCGCCGCGAAGGCCGGGTCCGTCGGGTGGCCGGGCTCCGCAGCGGTGCCGATGAGTTCGGCGGGCCGGCGGAGTCCCCACCGGAGGAGGCGGCGCACCGGCGCCGTGCCCGGGAAGCGGGAGCGGACACCATGAAGCTGACCACCATCACCCACGTCTCCGTCGACGGCGTCATGCAGGGCCTCGGCCTGGCCGACGAGGACCGCCGCGGCGGTTTCGAGCGCGGCGGCTGGGCGCTGCCGCTGGTCGACGAGGAGACCATGACGCACCTCGGCGGGGTGTACGGCCGCGCCGGCGCGTTCCTGTTCGGGCGCAGGACCTACGAGATCTTCGCCGCCTCGTGGGGCGCCATGGCCGACCCGGAGGACAATCCGGTCGCGGGGCCGCTGAACGCGCGGCCGAAGTACGTCGTGTCGAACACGCTCACCGATCCGGGCTGGGCGCACACGACCGTGCTGGCCGGTGACCCGGCCGCCGCCGTACGGGAGCTCAAGGAGCGGATGCCCGGTGAGCTCCAGGTGCACGGCAGCGGGCAGCTGGTGCGGTGGCTGGCCGCCGAGGGCCTGATCGACGAGATGCTGCTGCTGACCTATCCGGTGATCGTGGGCCAGGGCACGCGGCTGTTCCCGGCGGACGGCCCGGACAGCGCGCTCGGGCTGGTGGACTCATGGGCCACGCCGGGCGGGGTGACGTTCCAGATCTACCGGCCCGCGGGCCGGCCCCGGTACGCCACGGAGGTGCCGCCCCGGCCGTCGTGACCCGCCGATGGCGCGGGGTCGGAACGACACGCGGGTCAGAACGGCATCTTGCCGCGTGCGCGGCGGCCGGCGGAGCCGCTGCGGCCGACGGCACGGGAGCTGGAGCTGAAGGGCTTGCTGAGGAGCCGGCCCAGCGGCCCCGGTGCCTTGGAGCCGGCGCGCGAGCCGAGACCCAGGGTGCGTTGCGTCCCGTTCTGCGGGTGCCGGGACAGGCGTGGCACGAAGAAGGCGAGCACGGCGATGACCACGCAGACGGCGATGATGCCGACGACCATCATGAAGTCCTCCAGGGTGGGGCGGTGGGCCGCGGACCGGGCGGTCCGTGCGACCTCTCGTTCCCCCTCCCGACGCGAACACGCTTCCGGATCCGGTGCTGCGCAGCGCCGGGCGCGGCTCGTGTGTGGCTGGTCGCGCAGTTCCCCGCGCCTTCGGAGGGTGCTTGCGCCACAGCCGCTCAAGGCGCCCCGCCGCCGCTGCCGCCCTCGCTCCGGGCAGCCCTGCCTCCCCAGTGCCTCAAGGGCCTGGGAGATGCCGCCGCACCGTGACCCCCACGTGATCACCAACGCGTAAGGTCCCCTGGGCCACCGTCGGTTGGTGGCGAAAGGGACGAGGACGGGGCACGGGGGGCGGGACATGGAGTACCGGCATGCGGCGATACCGGCCGTGGCGGGCGGACTGATGCTGACGTTGCTGCTGTGGTGGGCGGGGGCGAGCGCCGACGCGCTGGACCTGGACGGCGCCACCGGCGCGCTGGGCATCGAGACGGCCAACGCGCTGCGGTCCTGGCTGAACCCGTGGGCGTACGACCCGCAGCCCGGCGCGTCCGTGGCGGTGACGGCCGACGGAGCCAGTTACGTAGCCCTGCACGACACGGCGATGCAGATCCGCTTCGTCGCCGTGTTCCTGTTCTACGCGGCCGGGGCCCTGCTGCTGGTCCGGCGGCTGCCGGCGGAACGCGGCCGGGCCTGGCAGGCGCTCCTCGCGCTGTGGGCGTGGGGCGTGGTGGCGGGGACCCTCGCGGTGACCGTGTCGGCTCCGTGGATGATCGCGTCGGGCGGGCGCGGAAGTTACCGGTTCCTGCCGCAGCTCGCCGCGCTCGCCTCGACCGGGCGGACGGTGCTGGTGCCGCTGGCGCTCGCCGCGTCGGTGTGGACGGTGTTCGTGACCCGCCTGGCACTCAAGAACGCCGAGCCGCAGCCGCGCGGGGACGTCCCGGCGCGGACCGCCGTCGTCGCCGCGACCATCGGGACCGCGGTCGTCGCCGTGTCCGTGGTGGTGCTGTCGTACCAGGCGAACGCGGCGCGCATTCAGACGACGTTCACGGGCGGGGGGTTCCTCTCCGAGCCGGGTGATCTGCTGCGGCAGTGGCTGCTGCTGGGCGCCTGGTCCGGTCCGTCGGGGGTCGGGCTGTGGGACTGGCTGCTGGTGCGGTTCGGGGACGTGCTGCTGCTCGCGGTGGTGTGGTGCGCGCTGCGGTGGCTGCCGGGGATGCTCACCCGGGTGTCGGTCCCGGCGATGGCGGTGTGCACGGTGTGCGCCATTGTTCTGGGATCGCTGGTGCGGCACCTGTGGCGCGTGATGGTCGTCGACGGCGGGACGACGTCCTGGCATCTGCTCCAGGCCGCGTCCGGGCTCGGTGACGGGACGAGCGCGGCGGTGCTGTGGGGCACGCTCGCGGGCGTCACGGCCACGGTGGTGCTGAGGGTCACGGGGCGAGGAGCGGAGGAGCCCGCACCGGCGGCGACGGACGGTGCCGGTTCCGGCGGGTAGGGTCGGTGCCGGTCGTGTCCGCCGGAGCCGACGAGGAAGCGCATGATCGACGTCGAGGTGGTGCAGCTTCTGGTGTCGCCCGCGCACCGGCTGGCCGGGCGGCCCTCGGAGGGGCCCGCGCCCGGACCGGACGACGAGCGTGTCGGGCGCGCCGAGGTGCGGGCGCGCCTGGGGCTGGTGGGCGACCGGTACTTCGCGCAGGCCGCGCACCGGGACGCCTCCGTGACCATGATGTCCGCGGAGAACCTCCCCACGGACGTCGATCCCGCCGCCGACCTGCGGCAGACCCGGCGCAACGTACTGCTGCGGGGTGTCGACGTCGACGCGCTGATCGGCGCGACGGTGAGCCTGGACTGCGGGGAGGGACCGGTGCGGTTCTCGCTGAACCGTCCGGCGCGGCCCTGCGCGTGGATGAACGTCACCGTCGGCCCGGGCGCGCAGAAGGCGCTCCGGGACAAGGGCGGGGTGCGGTGCACGCCGCTCGACGACGGCGTCCTTCTCGTCGGTCCTGCCCGGTTCGAGGTGCTGTCGGAGCCGGCCCCGGGCCGGGGGCGTAGGACGGCGGGGGCATGGTCGGAGCGCGCCCCCGCCGTAAGCCGCGAGGATGTCGTGGCGCCCCGCCCCGCACCGGGCGCCGTAGGACGAGGGGCCGCTACTTGATCACGGCGTTGGCCCCGATGATCACCAGCCCGATCAGCATGTCCCCCGCCCCCGCCCGAAGCGAGGCCGGCCAGGTGCGGCCGGCGCGGCGCGCGGTCCACATGCCCCATCCGGCGAGGATCAGGGTGTTGACCACCAGCGCGACCTCGACGGCGTCGGCCTCCGTCCACCAGTCGGGGACCGCGATCAGCAGCAGCACGATCGTCGGGACCGCCGCCGCGACCACCGGCCACTCCGCGAGCATGGCGCGCACGCCGGCCGTCAGTCCGCCGGGCTGGGCGGACATGCGGTGGGAGAGCACGTGCGCGTAGCCGTGCGCGGCCGCGGCGGCAAGGGCGGTGAGCAGCACCCACAGGGCGTCGGAGCCGGGGCTGGTCTGCTCGTCCGGTGAGTCGAGGGCGGCCGCCAGGGCGCTGGCCAGGACCAGTCCGTAGACGCCGCTCAGCAGGCGGGGTTCCGGGAGAAGCCGTTCGGCGGCGCGTGGGGCGTCCGGCTGGGGCGACGGGTGGGCGGGTTCGTGCATCGCGGGCGGCCTCCGGCGGGAGGGGCGGGACAGGGCGGCACGGCAACATGTGAGGCGGCCGGAAGGACCGGCCGCCTCGCGTGCTCCCGTGTTCTGGATCAACTGCCGGGCCGCCCGGAGGCAACGCCCACCGCCGGAAGCTGCCCCATTTGCCCGAGCCCGCCCAGGGGACCCGCGCCGGTCACCGGTCGGCGGTGACGGTGGCCGCCCGCTGCTTGCGGGCCGCCATGACGGCGTAGACCAGCACGCCGCCGAAGAGGAACAGCACGCCCTGGTAGACGGCCTGGTATCCGGCGCCGGCGACCAGCCACAGCGAGAACGCGGCGGCGACCGAGGCGATGATCATGTCGCGGACCAGGCGCCCGCGCTCGACGCGTTCCCGCTGCCCGGAGACGAGGTGGTAGAGCTGCGCGGCGGTGGCGAGGAGGTACGGGACGGTCGCGGTGAAGGTGGTGACGAGGACCAGCGTCTCGAACACCCGGGCCGTGCCGAAGGCGTAGTTGTACACGGTGAGCAGCGAGGCGAGGAGCACCGTGACGCCGACGCCCACCGTCGGGACGCCGCGCCGCTTGCGGGCCAGAGGGGCCGGGAAGAGCCCGTCCTTGGCGGCGGCGTAGGAGGTCTGGGCGGACAGGAGGGTCCAGCCGTTGAGGCAGCCGGTCATGGAGACGAGTGCGGCGAGCGCCACGGCCCAGCCGCCCCACGCGCCGCCGAACATGCCGTTGACGGCGTCCGAGAAGGGCGCGCCGGACTCGACGAGCCGGCCGTGGGCGACCGTGCCGAAGACGGCGAGGGTGCCCAGCAGGTAGACGACCGCCGCGCCGGCGGTGCCGATGACGGTGGCGCGTCCGACGGTGCGGCGGGCGTCGCGCACCTCGCCGGCGCTGACGGCGGCGGACTCCACGCCGAGGTAGGAGAAGAGCAGGATGGCGGCCGCGGCGGAGACGGCGCCCATCGCGCTCTCCCCGCTCGCCTGGAAGGGTCCGAGGTTGTCGGAGTCGAAGAAGAACAGTCCGCCGACGGCGACGAGCAGCAGCGGAACCAGCTTGAGCACGGTGGACACGACCTGCACGGCGCCGACGTAGCGGGTGCCCGCGTAGTTGGCGAGGGCGGGCAGCCACTGGATGACGAGGGCCGCGAGGCAGGCGGTCCAGCGGTGCTCGCCGACCGGGATCAGCACGTCGAGGTAGCCGACGGCGGCCACGGCGAGGGCCGCGTTGGACACCCAGGTGGTGATCCAGTAGGCCCAGGCGGCGAGGAACCCGGCGAAGTCGCCGAAGGCCTCGCGGGCGTACACGTACGGGCCGCCGGTGCGGGGGTCGCGTTCGGCGAGGCGGCCGAAGACCAGGGCCAGGGCGATCGCGCCGACCGTCAGCACGCCGAAGGCGACGAGGCTGATCGTGCCGTACGGGGCGATGGACGCCGGGAGCAGGAAGATGCCGCCGCCGATGATGTTGCCCATGACCAGCGCGGTGGCGACGGGCAGTCCGAAGCGGCGGGTGCGCCGTCCCGTGCCGTCGGAGGTGCCGTCGGGGTGGGCGGGGCCGCCGGGGATGTCCTGCGGGGCCGGAGCCGGTGGGGGGACGGTTCCGGTGACGTGCATGGGGTGGTGCGCCTCTCGTCGAACGGTTGCCCGGGATCGCCGGGCGCAGACATGGTCGGGGATAACGACGGATCGCTCCAAATCGGGCGTAAGCGTCCTGCCGCGGACTGCTCGGCGCAGGAAAAGATGCACTATGAAGGCATCCGGACGGGGAATCGTCCGGCGCCCGTCCGGGACGCGAGGCCGCTCCGTTCGCCCGTGGGGCGTCACGGGGTCATGCTGGAAGGACGTCTTCCCCCACATGACTCAGGGGGCTCGATGAGAGCGGTACGAGCTCACGACCGTGACGCGCCTTTGGACGATCTTGTCGTCGAGGAGGCCCCGTATCCGCACGCGGGCGAGGGTGACGTCGTCGTGAAGGTGCGGGCGGCCTGCTTCACGCCCGGTGAACTCAGCTGGCCCGCCTCGTGGGCCGACCGGGCCGGAAGGCCCCGCTCCCCCGTCGTACCGGGGCACGAGGTGTCGGGGGAGGTCGCCGAGGTGGCGCTCGGGACCACGGGACTGACCGTCGGGCAGCGGGTGATCGGCCTGACCGACTGGAACCGTGACGGCACCCTCGCCGAGTACGTGGCGGTGGAGGCGCGCAATCTCACGCCGCTGCCCGCGGACGTCGACCCCGTGCAGGCGGCGGCCCTGCCGATGCCGGGACTCACGGCGTGGCAGGGGCTGTTCGTGCACGGCCGGCTCGAGACGGGCCGGAGCGTCCTCGTGCACGGAGCGGGAGGGGGGGTGGGAATGGCAGCCACGCAGCTCGCCCGTGACGCCGGAGCGCGTGTCCTCGGTTCGGGCCGCGCGAGGAGCAGGGACCTGGTGCTGGAACTGGGCGCGGAGGAGTTCGTCGATCTGGAACAGCCTGCGTGGGAGGAAGCCGTGGGCCTCGTCGACCTCGTGTTCGACGCCGTCGGCGGGACGGTGCTCGACCGCTCGGCCGCCGTCCTCAGAGCGGGAGGCACCCTCGTCAGCATCTCCCGCCCGCCGACCGTGCGGCCTGACGAGGGCCGGGCGATGTACTTCATCGTCGAGCCCGACCGGGGTCATCTCGCGCAGGTCGTCGACCGTCACCGGCAGGGCCGACTGCGGCCCCTGGTGGGGAGCGTCCGCCCGCTCGCCGAGGCGCCGGACGCGTTCCGCACCAAGTCCGGGACGGCCGGGAAGACCGTCGTCACCGTCGCGTGACGCCGGCGCGGCCGTCGGGGGCGGGGGTTCCGCCACGACGGAAAGCAGTCACTCCCATGGATCTCAAGCTCGAACTCATCGTGCTGCCGGTGTCGGACGTCGACCGGGCCAAGGCCTTCTACGAGGCCCTGGGCTTCCGGCTGGACCTCGACAAGGCGGCAAGCGAGAACTGGAGGGCGGTGCACTTCACCCCGCCCGGCTCGGAGTGCTCGATCATCTTCGGCAAGGGCCTCACGTCCGTGCCGCCGGGCTCCGCGCAGGGCATGTACCTCGTCGTCCCCGACATCGAGAAGAGCCGTGCGGAACTCGTCGACCGCGGCATCGAGGTGAGCGAGGTCTTCCACGACGCGGGCGCCGTCTTCTACCACGGACACGGCGGCGGGGACCTCACCCACGACCCCGCCCTGGGGCAGGGCCGGGAGCCGGGTCTCCACCCGGACCGGATGTCCTACGGCTCCTTCGCCACCTTCAGCGACCCGGACGGCAACGGCTGGGTGCTGCAGGAGGTGCAGCAGCGGCTGCCCGGCCGCTGACGACGCGTCACCCCGAGCGGTCACCGGCTCCGGGCGGCCGCCGTCCCGTCGCCGGGACGGCGGCCGTCACCCCGAGTCTCTCCCGCTCACCCGGCCGCCACCGGGAGACGCAGGTAGTCGAGGCCGCTCGCGTCGAGCCAGAGGTGGCTCGGGGAACGGACCATGCGCAGCAGCACGTCCTCGCAGCCGGGGCAGCGCAGCACCGTCCCCGGGCCGCCGAGGTAGGCGTGCGCCTCGGCCAGCCGCATCCGCAGGCCGCAGCCCTGGCACTGCCCGGAGGCCATGGTCATGTCGGCGCCGAACAGCGACTCGAGGTCGCCGGCGGCGGCGTTGCCGTCGAGGAAGCCGGGTTCGGTGGTCATGGGTCGGGCTCCCTTCGCTCACCCGCCGGGGCCGAAGCGTTCGGTCCGTATACGGCGGGGATCGTGGCCGAGTGCCACGAGCAGACCGGCCGCCGTCTCCACGAATCCGGTGGATCCGCAGACGTAGCAGACCGGTTCGAAGTCCGGCGGCCACCCGCCGGCGGACAGATCGTTCGCGGTGATGCGCCCGGGCGGCCGCGGCCAGCCCTCCGGTGCGGAGCGGCTGTAGAGGAAGGTCTTGTCGAGTCCGGGGTCCTGCGTGCGCAGGTCCGGGACGAACCACTGGGATCGAGGGCTGCGGAGGCTGTACACCAGCCGGAAGGGGACGCGGTCGGAAAGGGCGCGCCGGGTGCGGATCATCGCCATGAGCGGCACGATTCCCGAGCCGCCCGCGACGAGCAGCACCGGTTCCTTCTGCTCGTCGGGCCGCCACACGAACCAGCCGCCGACCGGTCCGCGCAGTTCGATCACGTCCCCCACCTCGAGGACGTCCACCAGGTACGGGGAGACCTCGCCGTCGTCGATCCGCTCGACGGTCAGCTCGACGCGTTCCCCGTCGGGCGCGGAGGCGATCGAGTAGCTGCGCTGCGTGCTGTAGCCGTCCGCCGCGGTGAGCCGTACGTCGAGGTGCTGTCCGGGCAGGTGGCCCGGCCAGCCGGGGACGTCGAACACGAGGGTGCGGGCGGTGTCCGACTCGTCGTGCCGGCCGGTGAGGCGGGCCTCCAGCCAGCGCAGGCGTGCGCCTAGTCGCCCTGGTACCGCTGCTCGCGCCATGGGTCACCGTAATCGTGGTAGCCGACGGTCTCCCAGAAGCCGCGTTCCTCCTCGTCGAGCAGCTGGATGCCGCGCACCCACTTCGCGGACTTCCAGAGGTACAGATGCGGGACGAGCAGGCGGGCGGGGCCGCCGTGTTCCGCGGGGAGTTCCTCGTCGTCGTAGCGGTAGGCGATCCACGCCTTGCCGTCGAGGAGGTCCTCGACGGGGAGGTTGGTGGTGTAGTCGCCGTAGGAGCGGACCAGGGCGTACTCGGCGCCGGACTCGACGCCGGCGAGGAGGACGTCGAGGGAGACGCCCTGCCATCGGGTGCCGAACTTGGACCACTTGGTCACGCAGTGGATGTCGACGGTGGGCGTCTCGGAGGGCAGGGACATCAGCTCCTGCCAGTTCCACCGGTGCCGCACGCCGGTCTCGCTGCGGACGGTGAACTCCCAGTCGTCGAGGCTCACCGCGGGTGTGGGGCCCGCGGACAGTACGGGGAATCCGGTGGTCTCGTACTGCCCCGGCGGCAGCTCGCGCCCCTGGTCCCGCGCCCGGCCGTGGAATCCGCGTGAAATGACGGCCATCTCGCATCACCGCTCTCGGAAGGAGGGCAGTGCCCATTTTTCAGGAGGGGGCGCGGCGCGGCATCTTGGCGGAGAGACACCGGACGGCGGTCCGTCCGGCGTCGGCTCCAGGCGCGCTCGGCCGCCGCCTCGATGTGGTCGAGGTGGGCGGGGCCAGGATGTCCTCGAAGGCGGCGGGACGGTCCGAGCTCAGGGGGCGGACGTCGCGGGCCAAGTGGGCCAGGGCCGGGGAGCGCTCGGGGCCGACGCCGAGGACCGCGACGCGGAGCTGTCCGAGGCCTTGCTCCCGGTCCTCGGGCGTGACGGTGCCGATGCCGGCGTCGGAGGGGATCAGCGCGACGAGGAGCACCGCGAGGCGATGGCAGTGGGCGGGGATCTCCTCGTCGGGCAGGCCCGCCGCGCGCAGCGCCTGGAGCACCTCGCGTCCCTGATCCGCAGGGCGAGGGCGGTGAGGCGGTCGCGCCAGTCGCCTTCGGGGCGGTGGCCCTCCATGGCGGTGAGGAGGGTGCGGTCGGCGACGGCGCGTGGTGATCTCCCAGGAGGGGAGGTCGATCGACTACTGCCTCGGACGGCACCCCCTGGAGCCCCTGAGCCCGGGACAGGACTCCTACTGGGGTTACGGCGGCACGGTGTGGGGAGGCGGGACGCCGGCGATGGCGCGCGCCGACGGCGGGCGGCAGTGGTGCGTCGCCGTCAGCCTCCAGCACTGGAACGAAATCGACGCGTCCGGCCGTCCGCAGCCGCACACCGTCGACGCGGCGCAGGCGGCCTTCCACCGCCTGGCCGCGACCGGCTGACCGGGCCGCAGCCCTGTTCAGGGCCCGTCAACTCCCGCCCACGGGGCGGCCGGTCCTCACGCGCTGCTGACGCCCGCGTCGCCTACCCTCGGTGCAGCAGGCACCGGCGCGCCGTGCGGGTGCACGTGGAGGAGGCGGGGGTGCTCGGTAGAGGGGCGTGGCTGATCGCGGGAGCCGTCGTCGTCACCTGCATGATGCTCCTCGGCCCCAGTACGCCCGCCGGCGCCCCGTTCGCCCGGACGGTGCCGATGGACGCCGCGAAGGACGTGGTGCCCAACCGGATCATGACGTGGAACCTGTGCAACCCGTGCGACGAGAGCAACGTCGACCGGGCCGCGGAGATCGCCGCGTACGCGCCGCAGCTCGTCGGCCTCCAGGAGGCGTGCGTACGGGACGTGGAGCGGATCCGGGACCACCTCGCCAACCTCCACGGGCTCGACTACCACGTCGAGTACGGTCCGGTGCTGCGCAACTGGAGCCGCTGCGGGGGCGCGCCGTGGAAGCCGGGAGGGTACGGGCAGGCGCTGCTGTCGGCGGCGCCGATGACCGACGTCGTCACGGCGGAGTATCCGGACGGCGGCTCGGAGGACCGCGGGTACATCGCCGTCACGACCGAGGTCGCCGGGCGGACCGTACGGGTCTTCAACACGCATCTGGCGCAGCGGCGTCAGGAGTCGGTGCGCGAGAAGCAGACGGCGGTGCTCGCGCCGCAGGTCGCCCGGTACGGGCGGGCCGTCGTGCTCGGCGACTTCAACGCCGTGCCGGACGCCCCCGAGCTGGCCCCGATGTGGGCGCTCGCCGAGGATACGGACGCCGGGTGCCGCCCGCCGGCCGCCGGTTCCTGCGAGCCGACGACGGACTGGCAGAGCAAGTTCGACTACGTGTTCCTGCGCGGGCTTTCGGCGCTGGCGCACGAGGTGCATCGGAGCCGGTTCTCCGATCACCATCTGGTGCACGCCGACGTCACCGCACGCTGATTCCGTTAAAAGTTTTGTTAGGAGGCGTGATTCGCGGATACACGTTCCGCGAACCGATCTCAAAGGAGTCAGTGATGGGCATTATCGCTTGGATTTTCATCGGTCTGATCGCCGGCGCGATCGCCAAGGCGCTCATGCCGGGCAAGGACCCGGGCGGCATCATCATCACCATGCTCATCGGCATCGCGGGCGGTCTGCTCGGCGGTTTCCTGGGCAAGGTGATATTCGGGGTGGACTCGATCGACGGCTTCTTCGATCTGTCGACGTGGATCGCGGCCATCATCGGCTCCGTCATTCTCCTCGCGCTGTACCGGGTTTTCACCGGCCGCAGCCACCGGGGCGGTCACGCCCACGCCTAAGGGCGCATTCAGTGGCGTGAAGTGACACCCCGCAGGCCTCTGCCTGCCACGCGGAAGGCCCCCGTCCGACGACGGGGGCCTTCCGCGTGCTCACGCGTCGCGGTGCGCAGCGGCGAGGAAGTCGCGTATCTCGTGGACGACGCGATCGGGTGCGTCCTCCATGAGGAAGTGGCCGGCCTCGGGTACGACGACGAGTTCGGCGCCGGGGATGTCGTCGCGCAGGCGCTCGGCGTAGTGGACGGGCTGCCACTGGTCCTCCGCACCCCACAGGATGCGCACGGGCATGGTGAGTTGTCCGAGCCGGCCGGCGATCTCCTGGGTGTAGCGCGCGTCGTAGTGCCGCACCTGGTGCTCGAAGAAGGAGGTGCGGCCGAGCCGTGACGCGTGGGGCGCGAGGTACGCGCGCAGGACGTCGCCCGTCATCCGTGACGGGTCGGCGACCGTCATGGTGAGCTGACGGGTCAGCAGGGCGTCGAACTCCTCCTGCGGCATCGCCGCGTGCGAGTCCAGCTCCTCGTCGATGATCCGCCGCCAGGTGGGCGACGGCCACGAGTCGTAGCTCACCGAGTCCATGATCATCAGGCGTCGCACCCGGCCTGGGTGGGCGAGGGCGAAGCGCAGGGCGACGGCGCCGCCGATGTCGTGCGCCACCAGACTCACCCGGTCGACGCCAAGGGCGTCGAGGAGGTACCCGAGCAGGCCGGTCTGAGCGGCGACCGAGGTGTCACGGTGGGCGGGGCGTTCGGAGAGGCCGTAGCCCAGCAGGTCGTACGCGATGACGCGATGGCCGTCGGCCTCGACGCGGGGGACGACGTCACGCCACTCGTAGGAGTGGGAGGGCGTGCCGTGGAGGAAGACGACCGGCTCGCCGCTTCCGCGGTCGCGGTAGGCCAGGCGTACTCCGTCGACGACGAGGTGGTCGGTCAGGAACGGCACGGTGCCCTCCTTGGGGGCCGGGGCGGCGGGACGGTCGGCGGAGCGCCGGCCGTCCCGTAGAATAGGTAGACCAGTCTACCTAACGAGAGGGGCGCGCCGTGTCAGGAGAGCGCGAATCGGCGGGAGCGGTCAGGCCCGGAAGGAGACGGCCCGCACGGGAGCGCATCCTGCGGGCCGCGGCGCGGCGCTTCTACCAGGAGGGCGTGACGGCCACCGGTATCGACACCATCACCGCCGAGGCCGGCGTGGCCAAGATGAGCCTCTACAACAACTTCTCCTCCAAGGCCGATCTCGTCCGCGCCTACCTGGACGACCGGCACGAGGACTGGCTGGTGCGGTACCGGGAGCGCGTGGGGCCGGAACCGGACCCGCGCGACGGTGTGCTGGGCGTCTTCGACACCTACATCGACGGCGCGGACGCCCCTCCCACCGGCGGCTTCCGGGGGTGCGGGCTGCTGAACGCCGCCGCGGAGATGCCCGCCGGGCACGAGGGGCGGGCACAGGTGCGGCAACAGAAGGAAGAGGTGGAGCGGATGATCGCGGAGCATGTGGAGACGCTGCTGCCCGGCCGTCGCGACGCTGCTCGGGCCACGGCGCGGCAGATCGCCTTCCTGCTGGAGGGGGCGATGGTGCGCGCGGGCCTGGAGGGCGACAGCCGCTGTCTGCGGGACGCGCGGGCCGTGGCGGCGCAGCTGCTGGACCAGGGCTGAGCGTGCCCGCTGAGCTGATCTTCGGCGCCCGCGTGGCGGTTCGAGGCGCGCGGGCCGTCAGGCGGCGAAGCCCACGTTGCTGACGTACTCGTACTGGCCCCACTCCGAGCCGAGGTCGACCACCGCGTCGCTGATCCACGCCTCGTCGAGGGCGGCGTCGTCCTGGGCCACCCAGGCCTCGACGATGCGGTCCCAGTGGCGGACGTTCAGCGTGCGGTAGGTGATCACGCGCTGGCGGGGGCGGTCGACCTGGGACTGGTTCAGCGGGTGGAACTCGACGCGGGTGCCGCGCCCCTCGCGGTTGAGGCGGGCGAGAAGGTAGCGGGCGACGTTGTGGCGGCGGACGGTGCGGTAGGCCGTCTCGATGCGTTCGAGGTTGCGGCGGTTGGGGGTGCGTCTGCCGTCGAGCCACGCCTTGAGGGTGCGGTCGGTGACGGTCAGTCCCGCCTCCCGGGCCGCCTCGCGGGCGTGATCGGTGCGGGTGAGGTAGTGCAGCCGGGCGAGCAGTCCGCGCCGTGCGGTGACCGGGGTGGCGACGAACCCGGCGAGCGCGTCGAGGCGGCGGGCGACGGCCTCGTGACCCTTCAGACCCCGGGCCCCGAACTTGCCGAACTCGATGTTCCGCTCCGGCACCCTCAGCTCCTCGGCTCTCGCACGTCGATCAGGCCCTCCGTATGCGCCCGTAGGCTACCGGATCACAAGATCGACGGAGGGTTCGCAGGGGTTCCGTACCCTGGTGGACATGCGCGTGCGCCCCACTTTGAGATGGACCCCGACGGAGGACCTGCCGCCGGCCACCACGGATCTGGAGCCCGTCGTCGACGCGCTGCGCGCCGGCGGCGTGCTGGTGCTCAGCGGGGCGGGGATCTCCACGGAGTCCGGGATCCCCGACTACCGCGGCGAGGGCGGGAGTCTGAGCCGGCACACCCCGATGACGTTCCAGGAGTTCGTGGGCGGGGCCGCCGCGCGGCGCCGGTACTGGGCGCGGAGTCATCTGGGCTGGCGGACCTTCGGCCGTGCCCTGCCCAACGCCGGGCACCGGGCGGTCGCCGCGTTCGGCCGGGACGGTCTGGTGTCGGGCGTGATCACGCAGAACGTGGACGGGCTGCACCAGGCCGCCGGCAGCGAGGGTGTGGTGGAGCTGCACGGGAGTCTGGACCGGGTGGTCTGTCTGTCGTGCGGGCGGACGAGCCCGCGCCGTGAGCTCGCGGAGCGGCTGGAGGCGGCCAACCCCGGCTTCTCGCCGGTCGCCGCGGGGATCAACCCGGACGGCGACGCCGACCTCACCGACGACCAGGTCGTCGGGTTCCGTGTGGTGCCGTGCGCGGTGTGCGGCGGCGTCCTCAAGCCGGACGTGGTGTTCTTCGGGGAGACGGTGCCGCCGCAGCGGGTGGAGCTGTGCCGGCGGATGGTGCGGGAGTCGGACTCCCTGCTGGTCCTGGGGTCCTCGCTGACGGTGATGTCGGGGCTGCGGTTCGTGCGGCTGGCGGCGGAGAGCGGCAAGCCCGTGCTGATCGTCAACCGGGACCCGACCCGCGGCGACCGGCACGCCCGGGCGCGGGTCGGGCTGCCGCTGGGCGCGGCGCTCACCACCGTCGCCGGGCGGCTGGGCGTCACGGTCGAGGAGGCGGCAGCCTGAGGAACGCCTGCCCCGTGGCTACAGGGCAGCGGCTGCCAGGCGTCGCCTGAGTTCGTCCTCGCTCACGTCCTCGAGGTGGGTCAGGAACACCCACAGATGCCCCGACGGGTCCCGCAGGATCACCGTGCGGTCCCCGTGGAACATGTCGGTCGGCGGCTGGAGGATCTCCGCGCCCTCCGCCTCCGCCCGCGCGGCCAGCGCGTCGACGTCCGGCACGAAGACGTGCAGCGTGACGGACGTGCCGCCGCCGAGGAAGGCGGGCGCGGTGAAGGACCCCTCCTCGGCCTCCTTCACGCTCGCGTCGCCCAGCATCAGCGTCGACCGCCCGATGGTGATCTCGGCGTGCAGCACTCCCCCGCCCGGCGCGTCCAGCCGGAAGTCCTCCCGCGCGCCGAACGCCCGCCGGTAGAAGTCGATCGCCGCCGCGGCGTCGTCGACCATGATGTGCGGGACCACCGCGTAGTGGTAACGCTCGGGAACGGCCGCCTCCGCCGTGCGCTCGTCCATGACCGACCTCCTCGTGGGCGCCGTGGCCTGCTGCCGCGACTTTCGAGGACGAACGTAGGAACTCAAGCTCGGTTGAGGTCAACCGCGCAGGGCGGAACGGCTAGCCGATCCGTTCCGCCAGCGCCACGATGATGCCCGAGGGGCCGCGCAGGTCGCAGAGGCGGTAGACGTTCTCGTACTCGACCACCTCGCCGATGAGTTCGGCGCCGTGGCGGCGCAGGCGGGCGAGCGTGTCGTCCAGGTCGTCGACGGCGAACATGACGCGGTGCAGGCCCAGGGTGTGCGGCGGCGGGTCGGGAGGGCCCACGGTGACCGCCGCGGGGGTGCGGTACTGGGTCAGCTCCAGCTTTCCGTGACCGTCGGGGGTGTGCAGCATCGCGATGCTCGTGTGGACGCCGTCGAGGCCGAGCATCCGGTCCGGGACGGTCCCCTCGATCTCCGCCCGGCCCTCCAGTTCCATGCCGAGGTCGGTGAAGAAGGCGACGGCCGCCTCCAGGTCGTCGACGTTGACGGCCACGTTGTCCATCCGCTGGATCGCCACGTATCGCTCCTCACGCGTCGCGCGGTGCGTTGCCGGCCCTTCGTACACCCGTGGCGCGGCCCGTGTCCCGCTTCCGCTCGGAGGGCGCGTGTCGCGGTGGCGGTCTCGACAGGGGGTGGGCTCAGTCGAGGTCGTCGAAAGCGCGGCGGGCGCGCTCGATCTCGGGCATATGGGCCGTGGCCCACTCCAGGAGCACGTCGACCGGCCGCCGCATGGTCTTGCCGAGCGGCGTGATGCGGTACTCCACGGCGACGGGACGGGAGCTGACGACCTCCCTCTCGACGATGCCGTTGCGTTCGAGCCTGCGCAGGGTCGCGGTGAGGGACTTCTGCGTCACGGCGGGGACGGCGCGGCGCAGGTCGTTGAACCGGCAGGGCCGCTCGCAGAGTTCGTTGAGGACGCTGAGCGACCACTTGTCCAGCACCTGGTCGAGCAGCTCACGGTGGGCGTTCTCGATCCGCAGCTCGCCGCTCGCGCGGCCGTCGTAGGTCTCCGGCACGATACCTGGTCTCCTTGAAGTGTCCTTCGGCCACCAAGTATCAACGGTATACCTGCTTCTTCGACACGAGGAGACTCCCGTGGCCGTCCGCCGTTTCACCCCCGAAGGCATGCTGCAGCCCACCCCGTACGAGCACGTCGCCGTGGGGACGGGCACCCGGCACGTCCACGTCAGCGGGCAGGTCGCCCGTACCGCCGACGGTGCTCCCCTCGCGCCGGGCGACCTCGCCGGGCAGGTCGCCCACGCGCTCCGGGGCACGGCGCGCGGCCTGCGCGGCGCCGGCGCCTCCTTCGACGACGTCCTGCGCCTCACCTTCTACGTCACCGGCTGGGCGCCCGAGAAGATCGGCCCGTTCATGGCCGGGGTGGAGGAGGTCGCCGGGGAGATCGGGCTGCGGGTGCCGCTCCCGCCGTCGTCCCTCATCGGCGTCGACCACCTCTTCGAGCCGGACGTGCTGGTCGAGGTGGAGGCGACGGCGATCCTCGACTGAGCCCGTCGAACTGGGCCTCACAGAGACGCCGTTGGCGGCTTTACCTTCTCTTTGCAACCTGGGTCCCCGCTCCCCCGTCTCTCCGCACGATCCATCCACCGGCCCGGCGGACGAAACCGTGCGGGCGAACCAGGAAAGAGAGCGTTCCATGCGCCGAAACGTCCTGAGCGCGGCGGCACTCGCGTGTACCGCCGTGCTGGCCACCGCGATGCCGGCGTTCGCCGACGACCCCTCCCCGGTCCCCGACACGACGTCGGCGCCCACCGACTCCGGCGAGCAGGCGGCCGAGACCGGCCCGAGCCCGGTTCCGTCCGACCGAGGCGCCGCCGAGGCGACTCCGGCTCCGGCGGAGGAGCGCGACGGGGTCTCCGTGGTGCCGCGCGGCGCCCCGGACACCGGTGACGCGCCGGTCGCCGCGGAGTCCGGCGGCGACCGGTGCTGATCGGCGGGGCGCCGCCGCGGTGCTCGCCGCGGGCGGCGCGCCGTCTCGTCGTGCGCCGGCGGGCGTCCGGGCATGACCCGTTCTCCAGGCGCGCCGTCGTCGCCGTGCCGTGGCCTGTCTGGTCGCGGGCTGCGGCGGCGGTGGCGGGTCCGCCGCCGACGGGCCGGCCGCGACGGGCACGCCGGGGAACCGGACGCCCGCAGCGGCGGGGTCGCCCGTCTCCGGGCCACGTCCCCTGGCGCGTTCGGTCCCGGTCGGTCTGGAGATCCCCGCCATCGGGGTCGACACCCCGGTCATACGGCTGGGTCTGGCCCCGGACCGCACGGTGGAGGTCCCTCCGATCACGGCGGACGACCCGGCCGGCTGGTACCGGTACTCCCCCACCCCCGGCCGGCCGGGTCCCTCGGTGATCCTCGGTCACGTCACGGTCGGCGCCTACGGCGACGGGGTCTTCCGTCAACTGGCGCGGCTGCGGCGGGACGACGGGATCACGGTGCGTCTGGAGAACGGCACGGCTGCGGAGTTCGCCGTCACCTCGGTCCGCACGGTCGCCAAGGCCGACTTCCCGACGGAGGACGTCTACGGCGACACCCCGCGGCCCGAACTGCGGCTCGTCACGTGCGGCGGGCCGCTGGAGGACGGCGAGTACCGCGACAACGTGATCGTCTTCGCGGCGCTCCGCGCCACCGCGCCCTGACCCGGCGCGCGCCCGGCGTCCGTGTGCCGGGCCGTCGCAACGGCGGCCCGGCACACGGACTTTCCCCCTTGCCCCGCGCGGTGTCCCCTCACCGGGCCCGCCCCGACCATGGAGAGCATTGAAACGGTCCCGCGAGCAGGCAGCGTCCGAGCTCTTCGCCGCCCTTTACCCGCGCCTCGCCGGCTGGTGCCGCCGTCTGGTCGACGACGACGGGACGGCCCACGAGATCGCCTCCGAGGCGTTCACCCGGCTGTGGTCACGCTGGACGTCCGTGACGGAACCACGGGCGTTCCTGTACGTCACCGCGGCCAATCTGGTGCGCGACCACTGGAGACGGCTCGACCGCGAACGGAAGACCGTGCGCCGGGTCGGCACCGAGGCGGCCGTACGTCCGCACACGGAACCCGCCGACCCGTCGGTGCGGATGCTGGTGCAGGCGCTGCCGGAGCGGCTGCGGGTGCCGATCCTGCTGCACTACTACGCTGACCTGCCGGTCCGGGAGGTGTCCGCGGTGACCGGACGCAAGGAAGGAACCATCAAGGCCGATCTTCACGCGGCCAGGGAGCTGCTCCGTGCCCACCTGAGGAGAAACCTTGATCACTCACGCTGACGAGGGGCCCGAGTTCGAGCCGGACGACCCGCTCGCGCAGCTCCTGCGGCCCACGTCCGACCATCTCGGCCCGCCGCCGGGCCGGTTCGAGACGATCCGCCGCCGTGCGGCGCGGCGACGGCTGGTCCGTACGACGGTGGGGGCCGGTCTGACGTGCGCCGTGGCCCTGCTCGTCGCGCTGCCGCTGCAGAACGCGACGACGACCTCCGACCGGCCGGTGTCACCCACGGTCCCGCTGGCCCCTCCGCCCCTGACCGGCTCCCCCACCCCTCACCCGACGACGGGCCCCACGGTGACGGCGGAGCCCGCCGAGCCCCCCGTGGACGCACGCCCCACCCCGGCGGCCCGGGAGTCGACCGCGCGCCGCAGCGGCGTCGCCCCGACGCCCGGGGCGGAGGTGCCGGAGCGGACGGCCGGCAGGGCGGCCGAGCCGACGCAGGAGTACCGGAGGCGGTGAGGACGGGTGCGGGTGGGTGTGGGGCACCCGGGTCTGCCCCTTGTGGGCGGCTGCGCCTGCTGCTTGGCTGGCGGGCATGACCGATCTTGGACCCGCCCCCTGGCCGCCCGCACCGGTCCCGACCGAGCGGCTGGTGCTGCGTGCGGCGGAGGCACGAGACCGTGCGGGGTTCGTCGAGCTGTACGCGTCGCAGGAGGTGCATACGTATCTCGGCGGCGCCGAGCCGCGGCAAGAGGTGGAGCGTGAGATGCCGGCCGTGCCGGGGCAGTGGCCTGGCAGCCTCGTCGTCGAGCTCGACGGGGCGATGATCGGGCACGTGCTGCTGAGGAGGGCGTCGGAGCACGCACGCCCCGCTGCGGTGGGCAAGGTCGACCTGGGCTATCTGTTCCTGCCGCGGGCGTGGGGGCAGGGGTACGCGGCGGAGGCGTGCGGGGCGGCGCTCGACTGGCTCGACGGCGTCCTCCCCGAGGAGCCGGTGGTCCTGGCCACGCAGACCGCCAACACGCGTTCCCTCCGGCTGGCGGCCAAGCTCGGGTTCGCGGAGGTGGAGCGGTTCTGGGCGTGGGACGCGGAGCAGTGGCTGGGGCTTCGGGCGGCGGCCTCCGCGTGACGGCGGGCGCCTGCCGGGCTACACCCGCGCCGGACGCAGCAGGACCTCACTGCCGATCGGCCTGAACCCACAGGCGAGGAAGGCGCGGAGGGAGCGGGCGTTGCCGGGGGAAACGGCGGCGAAGACGGGCTCGCCCTCCGGGACGAGGGACAGGGCGTCGGCGATGAGCGACCTCCCGTGTCCTCTGCCGCCGTCCTGGGTGTCGTGGAGTTCGATGCTCAACTCCCGCCGGCCGGCGAGACCGTCGGCCAGGGTGATGAGGCCGCGCTCGTCACCGTGGACCTCGACGTTCGTCCGTACGTCCCTGGCGTGGCGTACGCGCGGATGGTCGTCGGCGTCGGCCGGCTCTGCCAGGCGCGGCGGGCCTCCCGTGCCGCGGGCCGTGAGGGTCACGTCGATGACGTCGATCCAGCCTTTGGGGCCGGCCAGGTGGCGCAGGAAGTCCGGCGCGAGCGACGCGCCGAAGCCGTCCGGTTCCTGGGCCAGTACGTCCTGGCTGCTCAGGGCGGTTGCGACGACGGCGTGGCCGGTGAAGGCGACCGAGCACTCGAGCCCCCCGGCCAGCGGCGGCAGCACCGTCACCCTGCCGTCGACCGGGGGGAAGCGGCCGTCTGCGGCCGCATGGAAGTACGTCAGGAGCGGGTGCGGTGCGCGCACGGTTGCCCACCTGTCTGTCGAGGGAGTCCGGCAGGTGGCCATTGTGGGGCAGGCCGGCCCCCGTACGGCGCGTTAATTCGATCGACAGCGCCCGTCGGGGCGCGGCACAGTGGCCCACCGTGACGAGTAGTGAGCTGTGGGGACCCGAGTCCGCCGAACGTTATGACGCCGAGGAGACCGAGATGACCTCGGCCGCCGTCCTCGGGGCGACCGTCGGCTTCCTGGCCGAGCTGGCCGGGGACGGCCGTGCGCTGGAGTTCGCCGTCGGGACCGGACGTGTGGGCGTGCCGCTGCGGAAACGCGGTGTGCCGGTGACCGGCATCGAGCTGTCCGAGCACATGGCGGCCGTGCTGCGCCGCAAGGTCGACGAGGACACGCTGCCGGTGGTCCTCGGGGACATGGCGACGACCGTCGTGCCGGGTGAGTTCTCCCTGGTGTACCTCGTCTACAACACGATCTCGAACCTGCTCACGCAGGACGAGCAGGTCGAGTGTTTCCGCAACGCCGCGCGTCATCTGCGGCCCGGGGGCCGTTTCGTCATCGAGCTGGGCGTGCCGCCCCTGCGGTTCCTGCCGCCCGGGCAGGCCGCGGTGCCGTTCGACGTGTCGGAGCGCCATCTGGGGTTCGACACCGTCGACACCGTCGAACAGCTTCTCGTCTCGCACCACTTCACCCGCGACGGCGACGACGGCCGCTACCGCCGCGGCGCCTCCCGGCACCGCTACGCCTGGCCGGCGGAACTCGACCTCATGGCCCGTATCGCCGGGCTTCAGCCGGAACGCCGGGTCGCGGACTGGGACGGCTCACCGTTCACCCAGGAGTCGCCCAAGCACATCTCGGTGTGGCGGAAGTCCGGCTGAGGTGATCAGGCCGTGGCCGGCACCGGCTCCTTTGCGGGGCGGGGGGCCGGCTTCTGACGGGCGATGCCCAATCCGGTGTAGCCGCAGATCACCGCGATGATCACGCCGAAGTAGTTCAGGAACGCGTACGGGGCGTACGCCATGGTCGCGACCCCCAGGGTCGCGGACATGTAGGCCGCGGCCTCCGTCCACGGCACCAGCGGTACGAAGACCGTCCCGGAGTCCTCCAGGGTGCGCGAGAGGTTCTTCGGGGCGAGTCCGCGCTCGGGGTAGACGTCCTTGAAGGCCTGGCCCGGCACGATGATCGTCAAGTACGAGACACCCATCGCAAGGGCGGTGCCCAGAGAGCTCATCGCGGTGGCGAGGATGATCCCGCCCGTCCTGCGGACCTTGGCGAGCAGGCGGTGCATCAGGACGTCCAGGCAGCCGGTCACGGTAAGGATGCCGGCGAAGGCGAATCCGGCGAGGCCGATGAGGACGGTCGTCGTCATGGACGCCATGCCGCCCCGGTTGAGCAGCGTCTCGGCCGCCTCGGGCAGGTGCTGGGGGTCGATGCCTCCGTGTCCGTCCAGCATCGTCGAGGTGAAGCCCGTCGCCGCCGCGGACGAGATCTGTTCGAGGGTGAAGCCCTGCACGATGCCGCCCAGCGCTCCCGCGACCACCGACGAGGCGATGACGGTCGGCAGCGCCGGCTTCTTCATGACCGCGCCCACGAGCACCACGGCGGGCGGCAGCAGAAGCAGCAGGTTGAAGTGGAAGGCCTGTTCCAGCACGTCCTGGAGGGCCTGCGAGCGTTGGACGGCCTGGCCGTCGGCGTGCTGGGTGCGGCCGAGGACCAGGTACAGGATGCCCGCGAGGACGGCGGCCGGGCCCGTCGTCCAGAGCAGATGCCGGATGTGCTCGAAGAGAGTCGATCCGGCCACCGCGGGGGCCAGATTGGTGGTGTCCGACATCGGGGACATCTTGTCGCCGAAGTAGGCGCCCGAGATGATGGCGCCCGCCGTCATGGGCAGGGACACCCCCAGACCGCCGGCCACGCCGATCAGGGCGACGCCGACGGTGCCGACGGAGCCCCACGACGTGCCGGTGACCGTCGAGACGACCATGGTGATCAGGAACGCGAGGATCACGATCCACGAGGGCTGGATGGAGCGGAGCCCCCAGTCCACGATCATGGGAATCGTGCCGCTCAGCGTCCAGGTGCCGATCAGGATGCCGATCGAGATCAGGATCAGCAGTGCGGGCATGGCCGAGTCGATCTTCGACCGGATCCCCTCGAGCATCTCGTCCCAGGTCACGCCCAGGGTCAGCGCGATGACGCCGGCGACGGCGCAGGCCGCGACGAGGAGGACGACGGCGTCGAGACCGAGCCACAGCGTGCCGGTGACCATGAGGGCCAGCATCAGCACGACGGGCAGCGCGGCGACGAACAGCCCGGGGGTACGGCGCTCCCTTGAGGGCGGGGCCATGGTGGAGGGATCGGTCATGTCAGGTACTCCAGTGCTCGGCCGGGGCCGGGCCGGTCGGTGTGGGGGGGGAGGTCGGGGGGGCCGGCGGCTGAGGTGGCAGCGCGTCGCCGGGGCGGCCGAGACGTCCGGAGGTGACCGGGTCGTGCGGCTGAGGGCATGCGGAGGCGTGCCCGGGCGGACGGGGTGCGGCGCCCGGGGCGGGTCGTACGGGAAGGAGGTGCTCGGGTCAGCCGCCGGCCGGCACGCCGGAGGCCGAGGCGACCGCCGGGTTCTCGGCCGAGGCCGCCATCTGGTTCCGTACGCGGTCGAGGTGGAGCCGCATGAGGGCGGCGGCGCGCTCGGCGTCACCGTCCGCCACGGCGGCGGCGATCTCCTCGTGGTCGTCCAGGGAGTCGGCCGTGTGGGACGCCGGTACGTCCAGCGGGCTGCGCAGCAGGATGATCTGCTGCTGCACACGCCACAGTTGCTCGCCGATCCGGGGACTGCGGGCGGTGTCGGTCAGGGTCCGGTGGAAGTCCAGGTCAAGCCGGTGCACGAGACTCCGCCCGCTCCCGATGGTCTTCCGCGCCCGGGCACAGGCCGAGCGCAGCGCGGCGACGTCCTTGTCGTCGCGGCGCTCCGCGGCGAGCCGGGCGCACTCGCTCTCCAGCGCCGTACGGAGCTCGAAGAGGGCCGCCACGCTCGCCGGGTCGGCCGCGAAGACCGTGGCGCCCCGGTTGGGGGTGTGCACGAGCAGGCCCTCGCTGACCAGTTGTCGTACCGCCTCGCGCAAGGGCCCCCGGCTGGTGCCGAGCTCCCGGGCGAGCACCACCTCGTTGATCCGGGTGCCAGGTGTGAGACGGCCGCTGAGCAGCCGTTCACGCAGCACTTCGGCGATCTGGACGGCAAGGCCGCGTTGCAGGGTCTCGCTCACAGGCACTGCCTTCCTCGACCGGCAAAGTGTTGACAGTCGCCAGTTGACAGCTACGTTTCCGCAGCTGTCAAGCGTTGTCCGCCGGATCGATCTCACACTCGACAGCGTCCGGGGTGAAGTGATAACTGTCGACAGTTGACACGAATGGAGAGGCGGGCGTAGCGATGCACAACGTGGTGGCCGAGGTCCGGCGCGGAGATTTCCTGGAGTCCGTGCACCACGGGACGGTCCTGGCGACCGGCCCCGACGGGTCCGAGAAGGTACGGATCGGGGACGTCGACGCCCCGATGTACCCGCGCTCCTCCAACAAGCCCCTGCAGGCGCTCGGCATGCTGCGTGCCGGACTCGATCTGGACGGCCCGCTCCTGGCGCTGGCCTGCGCCAGCCACTCCGGCGAGGACTTCCACCTGGAGGGCGTGCGGGAGATCCTGGCCTCGGCCGGCCTCTCCACGGACGCGCTGCGGTGCACGGCGGCCCTCCCGATCGGCGAGGACGCGCTCCGCGACTACCTGCGCAACGGCGGAGACCCTACCCCGCTGACGATGAACTGCTCCGGCAAGCACGCCGCGATGCTGGCGACCTGCGTCGCGGGCGGCTGGGACACCGCCTCGTACCTCGACCCGGAGCACCCGCTCCAGGTGCGGCTGCGCGAGACGGTGGAGGAGCTCGCGGGCGAGAAGGTCGCGGCGACGGGCGTGGACGGCTGCGGTGCGCCTCTGTTCGCGATCAGCCTGCGCGGCCTGGCCCGTTCCTTCGGGCGCCTGGCCTGCGCGCCGGCGGGCACCCTTGAACACCGTGTCGTGCAGGCCATGAACACACACCCGGAGTACGTGGGCGGCACCGGGCGTGATGTGACCCGGCTCATGCGGGCGCTGCCGGGCGCCGTCGCGAAGGACGGCGCCGAGGGCGTGTACGCGCTCGGCCTGCCGGACGGTTCGGCCGTCGCGCTGAAGATCGCCGACGGCTCCCAGCGGTCGCGCCCCGTGGTGATGATCGCCGCCCTGCGCCGCCTCGGCGTCGACGTGGACGCGGACACCACGCTCGCCGAACTCGCCACCGCCCCTGTTCTGGGCCACGGGAAGAGGGTCGGGGCGATCAGCGCCACGTTCTGACAGCCGCGCGCCCCCCGCACGTCATCCCGGCAGCCCCGCCTCCAGCAGGACCGCCGCTCCGCCCACTCGGCCGGTCTCGTGCAGGGTGATCACATGACCGGGGCGGAGGTGACGCCACCGCTCCGGGGTGAGAGGGGCCAGGCGCACCGGAGCACGGCCGCCGGGTTCCAGGGCGGGGAGGTCCTCCACCCAGAGCCGGGCGACGGCGTACGCGGGTTCGCCGGTGGGGGTGCGGTGGCCGATGTCCCACATCGGGCGCAGGACGCCGGCGCCGGGGACAGGTGACCGGCGTCCGCCGTCGGACGGCGCGCGCAGGGTGAGGTCGGCGCGGATGACACCGTGCAGGGCCTCCCCCTCCCGCCAGTGGCACCACGCCGCGCTCCGCTCCAAGCGCAGTTCCTCCGCCGCGGCTGCCATCGACGCCCAGAACGCGGCCGGGAGCGACCGTACGTCCCCCAGTTCCTCGAGCAGGCCGAGCGCCGTCTCCCACTCGTCGCGGGCGAGGTACTCCCAGACGTCGTTCACCGTGACGTCGTTCTCGGACGCCGTCTCCTCGGGGACCAGGAGCGAGGCCGACTTCAGCAGTGCCAGGACGTCCATGCCCCGCATTCTGCTGTGCTCCCGGCGATGAGTCGCGTGCCGGGCGGGAGTCGTCCCCCGTGCCACGCGTCTCAGCCGCCCCGCCGCCAAGGAGCCTCTCCCCCATGACGACACCTTCCGGCCCCACGGTGTGGTCCATGATCCGTGCCGAGCGCGCCGCGCTCGCCGGCGATCTCGCGGGGCTCCAGCCCGATCAGTGGGCCACGCCCTCGCTCTGTGACGGGCTCACCGTGCGCGACGTGCTCGCGCACCTCACCGCGGGAGCGAGTCTCAACACCTTCACGTGGCTCGCCGGCGTCGTCCGCTGTCGGTTCGACTTCGACGTGCAGGTCGCCATGCGCCTGGCCCAGCAGCTCGGTTCGGGGCCGGCCGACACCCTGGCCCGCTTCCGGCGCACCGTACCGAGCACGACCAAGCCTCCCCTGCCCGCCGTCGCCATGCGCGGCGAGACCGTCGTGCACGGGGAGGACATCCGGCGGCCGCTCGGCATACGGAGGGACTACCCCGTCGAGACCGTGACCGCCGTCGCCGGGTACTACGGCGGCACCGACCTCGTGGTCGTCGCGAAGGGGCGGATCGGCGGGCTGAAGCTCGTCGCGGGTGACGGGCCGTTCTCCACCGGGGACGGGCCGCTCGTGGCAGGGCGGACCGTCGACCTCGTCATGGCGATGACAGGCCGCGCGGCCTGCTGCGACGAGCTCGACGGCGACGGCGTCGCGATCCTCCGCGGCCGCTCGGACATGAGGTGACGACCGCGAGCCCGACTCCCTGTCCCCCCACGGGCAGGGAGTCGGGCTCGCGGAGTTCGGGTCAGGCCGCGGGGAGGACGCCCGTGCGGGCGATCTCCGCGTACCAGTGGGCGCTGGCCTTCGGGATGCGCCTGCCGGTCGGGTAGTCGACGTACACCGCGCCGAACCGCTTGCTGTAGCCGTGCGCCCACTCGAAGTTGTCGAGGAGGGACCACAGGAAGTAGCCGCGGACGTCCGAGCCGTCGAGGATGGCGCGGTGGACGGCGGCCAGGTGGTCGCGGACGTACGCGATGCGGGCGGGGTCGTTGACGTTGCCGTCGGGGTCGGCGTAGTCGTCGAAGGCGGCGCCGTTCTCGGTGATGACCAGCGGCAGCTTCGGGAAGTCGTGCGACAGCCGGCGCAGCAGGTCGTACAGACCGGTCGCATCGACCGCCCAGCCCATGGCGGTGCGCTCGCCGGGCGGCTGGTGGAAGGCGACCTTGTCGGCGGCCGGCCAGGGGCTGTGCGGGCTGTTGCCGTGTCCGTCGGAGGTGTGGGCGCCGCTGCCGTCGGTCTCCGAGACGACCGTGGGCGTGTAGTAGTTGACGCCGAGCAAGTCGAGCGGCTGGTTGATCTGCTCCAGGTCGCCGTCCTTCACGAAGGACCAGTCGGTCAGTCCCGCGGTGTCCTTGAGCAGGTCCTCCGGGTACGCGCCCTGCAGCATCGGCCCGGTGAAGACGCGGTTGGCCAGCGCGTCGATGCGGCGGACCGCGTCCCGGTCGCCCTCGCTGTCCGTGAGGGGGCGGACGTGGTGGATGTTGAGGGTGACCGAGCACTGGGCGGCGGCCGGGAGGCGGTCGCGCAGGGCCTGGACGGCGAGACCGTGGCCGAGGTTGAGATGGTGGGCGGCGCGCAGGGCGGCGACCGGGTCGGTGCGGCCGGGGGCGTGCACACCGGAGCCGTAGCCGAGGAAGGCGCTGCACCAGGGCTCGTTGAGCGTGGTCCAGGTCTTCACGCGGTCGCCGAGGGCGTCCGCGGCGAGGGCGGCGTACTCGGCGAAGCGTTCGGCGGTGGCGCGCTCGGGCCAGCCGCCGGCGTCCTCCAGTTCCTGGGGCAGGTCCCAGTGGTAGAGGGTGGCGACGGGCTGGATGCCCTTCTCCAGCAGTTCGTCGGTCAGGCGCCGGTAGAAGTCGAGGCCCTTCTGGACGGCGGGGCCGCGTCCGGTGGGCTGGATGCGGGGCCAGGCGAGGGAGAACCGGTAGGCGCCCAGGCCGAGTTCGGCCATGAGGGCGACGTCCTCGCGCCAGCGGTGGTAGTGGTCGGTGGCGATGTCACCGGTGTCGCCGTTGCGGACCCGGCCCGGGGTGCGGGCGTAGGTGTCCCAGATGGACGGGGTGCGTCCGTCCTCGGCGGCGGCGCCCTCGATCTGGTAGGAGGCGGTGGCCGAACCCCAGAGGAAGCCCTTGGGGAAGGTGCGGGCGGCGTCCGGGGAGGACGCGGTCTGCTGTGCTGCGGTGACCACGTAAGTCCTTTCGGGGTGGCGGGCGCCGGCCGCGGGGGTGCGCGGGCGGGCCCGGTGGGGGTGTCGGGTCGGGGCTGTGGAGGCGGCGGTCAGCCCTTGACGGCGCCGGCCATGATGCCGCTGACGATCTGGCGGCCGAAGACGATGAACATCGCCAGCAGCGGCAGGGTGCCGAGCAGCGCGCCGGCCATGATGAGCGACTGGTCGCGGACGTACCCCGCGCTGAGCTGCGTGAGCGCGACGGGGACGGTCGGGTTGGACATGTCGAGCACCACGAACGGCCAGAAGAAGTCGTTCCAGGCGTGCACGAACGTGATCATGAACAGGACGGCCATGGCGGGCCGTGCGACGGGCAGCACGATGCTCCAGAAGATGCGCAGCGAGTGCGCCCCGTCGACCCGTCCGGCCTCGACGAGTTCGTCGGGCAGCGCCTCGGAGAGGTACTGCCGCATGAAGAACACGCCGACGGCGCTGACCAGGGTGGGGAAGATGACGGCGGGCAGCTGCTGCGACCAGCCGAGTTCCGACATCATCATGAACAGCGGGACGACGCCGAGCTGCGGGGGCACCATCATGGTGCCGATCACCAGCATGAGCAGGATGTTGCGTCCCTTGAAGCGCAGTTTGGCGAAGGCGAAGCCGGCGAGCGTCGCGAAGAACACCGTGGAGAGGGCGATCACCCCGGCCACGATCGTGCTGTTGATCATCGCCTTGCCCATGGCTGCCTCGTCCCAGGCGCGGGCGAGGTTGCTGAAAAGGTTCGGGCCCGGCAGGAACGGCGGCGGGGTCTGGCTGACCCGGGTGTTGTCCGTGGAGGCGGCCACCATCGTCCAGTACAGCGGGAAGATGGACAGGATCGCCATGACGGCGAGCAGGACGTAGGCGAGCGGTCCCGCGTGGTGGGTGCGTCCGGCGCGTTCGCGCAGCAGGCGGCGGCCGCCGCGGCGGGCCGGCTTGTCGGGTTCGGTCCGGGCCGGGGCGTCCGTCCGGGCCGGGAGGCTGTGGATGGTCATGGCGTCTCCAGGTCAGGACGTACGGGAGCGCAGGCGCTTGATCAGTCGCTGTGTCACGAAGGCGAGGACCAGCAGGATGAACATCGCCCAGGCGATGGTCGCCGAGCGGCCCATCTGGTAGTTCTTCCAGCCCTCCTCGTACAGCAGCAGGCCCAGCGTCTGGTACTGGTTGTTCGCGCCGCCCGTGACGCCGTTGGGGCCCTGGCCGAAGATCAGCGGCTCGCCGAACAGCTGGGTGGCGCCGATCGTGGAGAGCACGATGGTGAAGACGATGGTGGAGCGGATGCCGGGCACGGTGACGTGGGTGAACTGCTGCCAGCGGGAGGCGCCGTCCAGGGAGGCGGCCTCGTAGCGCTCGGCCGGGATGGCCTGCATGGCGGCCAGGTAGAGCAGGGCGTTGTAGCCGGTCCAGCGCCAGATGACGATGGTGGAGATCGCCACCTGGGCGGGCCACTTGTCGGCCTCCCAGTTCACCGGGTCGATGCCGACGGTGCCGAGCGCCCAGTTGATCATGCCGAAGTCACGCTCGTAGATCATGGTGAAGACGAGCGCGGCGGCGCCGACGGACGTGGCGTACGGCACCAGGGACGCGACGCGGAAGAACAGCGAGGCGCGCATGCGGTAGTTGAGCAGGTGTGCCATGCCGAGGGCCATCAGCAGCTGCGGCACCGTGGAGATGATGCCGATGGTGACGGTGTTCCACAGGGCGTTCCAGAACCGCGAATCGCCCCACAGGTCGACGTAGTTGTCGAACGCCACCCACTCCATGACGTCGAGCGTGGCCAGTTCCACGTCGTGCAGGGAGATCCACGAGGTGTAGATCAGCGGGTAGAAGCTGAACGCGGCGAAGACGACGAAGAACGGGGCGACGAACGCGTACGGCGCGCCCTTGACGTCGAGGCGGTGCAGCCAGGCGCCGCGCCGCCGTGAGGTCTCCTTGCCGTCCCGGACACGGGACGGGCCCGGCGGCTCCTCGCCGGCCAGGGCCTTGGTGGTGGAGGTGGCCACCGGACTTCCTTCCTGAGAGCGGATGGGGAACCGTCCCGGGCCTGTGTGCCCGAGGGGGGCGGGCAGGCCCGGGACGGTGCTGGACCTGCGGTCAGCGGACGGCCTTCTTCACGCGTTCCACGGTCGTGTCCCAGGCCTCGTCACGCGCCGTCCCCTGCTCGACCAGGGCCAGGCCCTGGGAGAAGATGTCCTTGATGGCGCCGTCCTTGCGCCCGAGGACCTGCTTGTCCGGGATCTCCTGGGCCGCGGCGCCGAAGATCTCACCGAGCGGAGCGCCGCTGAAGTAGTCGTTCTTCACGGCCTTCACGGTCGGGTCCTCGAGGGCCTTCTGCGAGGACGGGATGTTGCCGAGGTCCTTGAAGATGCGGGCCTGCTGCTCGGGGGCGGTCAGCCACGCGACGAGCTTCTGCGCCTCCTCCTTCACCGGGCTCTCCTCGATCACGCCGAGGAAGGAGCCGCCCCAGTTGGCGCCCTTGGGCGCGCGGGCGACGTCCCACTTGCCCTTGTTGACGTCACCGGCCTTCTCGCTGATGTGGCTCAGCATCCAGGGCGGGCAGACCGCGGTCGCGAACGTGCCGTTGGACAGGCCGGGGTCCCAGCCGGGCTGGAACTGGCGCAGCTTGGCGGTCAGGTCCTCGTCGGCGGCGTCCGACGCGAGCTGCCAGGCCTCCTTGACGGCCGGGTTCGTGTCGTAGATCAGGTCGCCCTGCTCGTTGTAGTACTGCTCGGGGTAGCCGTAGACCATGGCGTTGAACAGGCCGCTGGCCGAGTCGGTGTAGGCGACGCCGTCGCCCTTGAAGTTCTTCTTGAAGGTGCGGCCGACCTCGACGTACTTCTTCCAGTCGCCCGCCCACAGCTTGCCGACGTCTTCGCGGTCGGTGGGCAGGCCGGCCTGCTCGAAGTAGTCCTTGCGGTAACAGACCGCCATGGGGCCGATGTCGGTGCCGAGGCCCAGCACCTTGCCGTCCTTGGTGGTGATCTGGGACTGCTTCCAGGGCAGGAAGTGATCGGTGCCGGGGACGTCCGCGAAGTCGGCGAACATGTCCGCCCGGGTCTCGGTGATCTCCTTGGCGCGGCCGATCTCGATGCCCTGGATGTCCTTCAGGCCCTTGCCGGCGGCGAGCTTGGTCTGCAGCGCGGTGTAGTAGGTCTGCTCGTCACCGGCTATGTCGGCCTTGATGGTGACGCCGGGGTTCTTCTTCTCGTACTCCTCGAGCAGGCCGGTCTCCTTGATGCCCATGACGCCGAACAGGCCCATGGTGATGGTGACCTTGTCGCCGTCCTTGCTGCCACCGGTGACCGAGTCGCTGTCGCCGCTGCAGCCGACGACGAGCGAGAGCGCGCCGACGGCCGCGGCTGTCGCCACCGCCTTCCTGCGCAACGAACCGAGAGTGCCCATGGATCTCCTCCTAGCGACGGCGCTGACACATCGGAGTGACGAGTTCTGCGATGGCTACAGCGGCTCTTGATCGAGGTGGGAACGTGCCCAACTCTGGGTGGGCACGTTCCCACCGCTCCACGAAGACTTGTAGCAGCGACGCAATCTGTCAATAACTTGAAAGCAACTTCCGTAAGGGAGACGGGCCTTCCGTTCGTCTTCCGGACCCTCGGGGTGCTGCGCCGTCCCCGGCGTCTGCAAGAATTGCCGCAGGTCACCTCCGCGGCAGAGAACGCCGCCGCGGCCGCAGAGGGGGGAGTGCATGACGGGCAACCGCCGTCCCACGATCAAGACCGTCGCCGCCCGCGCCGGCGTGGGTCGCACCACGGTCTCCCGCGTCGTCAACGGCTCCGACCTGGTGAGCGCCGACGCCCGGGCAAGGGTCCTGGCGGCGATCAAAGAACTGAACTACGTCCCCAACTCGGTCGCCCGCGGTCTGGTCACCAACCGGACCAACGCCGTGGCCCTGGTGATCCCCGAGTCGGAGAGCCGGCTCGGCTCCGAGCCGTTCTTCGCCGCGCTCATCCGCGGCGTGAGCGGCGCGCTCGCCGAGAGCGAAACGCAGCTGCAGCTGATGCTGGTGCGTGACCAGGCCGAACGCGACCAGCTCACCGAGTCGGTGGCCACCCGCCGGGTGGACGGCGTGCTGCTGGTCTCGGTGCACTCCGAGGACCGGCTGCCCCGCACGCTGGAGGAGATGGGCCTGCCCACCGTCCTCGCCGGCCGCCGCGACGCGGGCGAGCAGCTGAGCTACGTCAACTCCGACAACGCGGGCGGCGCCGCCGAGGCCGTGCGGCATCTGCTGAGCCGCGGGCGGAGGCGGATCGCGACGATCACCGGCCCGCAGGACATGGACGTCGGCCGCGCACGCCTCGCCGGGTGGCGCGCCGCGCACAAGGAAGCGGGCGTTGCGGTGGACGAGGCGCTGATCGAGGCGGGCGACTTCTCCGAGGACAGCGGCGGCCGCGCCATGCGTTTGCTTCTTGAACGCATGCCGGATCTGGACGCCGTGTTCGCCGCGTCGGACCTCATGGCGGTCGGCGCGCTGGCCGAACTGCGCCGGCGGAAGCGGCGAGTGCCGGAGGACGTGGCCGTGGTCGGCTTCGAGGACTCGGTGCTCGCCCGGCACACCAACCCGCCGCTGACGACGGTGCGCCAGCCGGTGGAGGAGCTGGGCCGCACGATGGCCCGCATCCTCACCGACATCACCCTGAACGACGGGCCCCGGCAGCAGATCACCCTGCCCACGGAGCTGGTCGTCCGCGAGTCGTCCTGAGGGAGCGCGGTGATACGAGGCTGGATGCTGCCGTTGCTGCTAGCGGCGGCCGGGGCACTGGGCGCGGCGGGCCAGTTCGCGGACGGGAGAACCGTCGCAGGGGCCGTGGTCCTGCTGGTGCTGGTGGGGTTCGCGGTGGTGAACTCACCGCTGGTCTTCCCGGCCTCCGTCGGCGCGGAGGAGGCCCGGCGCCGCAGCGCGGCGGACGGGCGTCCGGTGATCTACTGGCGGCCGGGATGCCGCTACTGCAGGCGTCTGCGCTTCGCTCTGGGCCGGGACGCCCGCCGCGCCCACTGGGTCGACATCTGGCGCGACCCGGCCGCCGCGGCGGCGGTACGGGCGATCGCGGACGGGAACGAGACGGTACCGACGGTGGTCCTGCCGGACGGGCGGGCGCGGGTCAATCCCGAGGTGGACTGGGTGCGGGAGCGGTTGTGAGGGACCGGAGGGGGATCAGTCGTCCCCCTCTCCCGCCTCCTCCGGGTCCGGGTCCGGGTCGCCGACCGTGTAGACGTCCTTGACCTTCACCTCGGTGACCCCGCGCCCCTCGGGGAACACCGCGCGCCAGTCGCCGGTCACGTGCAGCTCGTCGGTGCCCATGGCGCGGACGACCATCAGGCCCTCGTCGTAGGCGCGATGGGCCTTCCACCACAGGTTCACGAACGCCTGCGCGCGGATGATGTGCATCCAGTCGGTGCGGTACAGCTCCCGGTTGTAGTTCGACTCCCCCATCGTCGAGACGAACTTGGAGTACATCGCCTTCACGTACTCCAGGGTCACCTCGTCGTCCTCGGCGATCGCACGGTCACGCGCGTCCCTGAGCGCGGTCCGGAACTTCTCCAGCAGGTTCTCGGTCGCCCCGGACGTCCACGACTCGTGGATCTCCGGCGGGTCGCACAGCCCGTACTTGGGGCCCGAGAGGCGCAGCAGCAGCCTCAGCGTCGGCTCGGTCACCCACAGCGGTCCCGGTTCGTCGCGGCTGCCGATCGGGTTGGGCAGGACCGCGTCGTGCTCCCAGGCGGGCGGGGTGATCAGGTGCACCCCGGCGCGGCGCCGGTCGTGCTGGTCGCCCGTGGAGTGTTCCAGCTGGCCGATCGGCAGATGGGTCTTGAGCGCGGAGAGATAGGCGCCGTTGATGTCGAGCGCGGTCACCTCGTGCCGCCCGGGCGGGAGTTCGGGCCGGGTCCAGCGGGGGCGGGCCTCCCAGATCTGGTCGGAACCGCGCGCGGACTGCTTGCGGAGGATGTCCGGCAGCCACGGGTGCGCGATCACGTCGTAACGGCCGCCCTTGCGCGTCTCGTCCAGCAGGGCCATCGCGTCCGGGATCGCCCGCTTCACCAGGGCGGCGGTCGCGGCGGCGACGTCCCCCGCGTGCGCCTTCAGGGCAGCGGCGACGGCGCGGCCGATCAGGTCGGGGCTGTCGGCGGTCTTCAGACGCCGGCCGGCGGGCACGACCTTCACTCCCCCGCCGTCCGGACGGGAGCCCGTTGCGGTGCTGCTCGGGGTCCTGGACGTCGGCGGGGCCGTGCGCGGCTGCGGGGCGGACGGCTGCGTACCGCAGTCCGCCGGGTTCAAGTGCTGGGCGAAACCCGCGACTTGGTGGACGGCGGGCTGTCCGCAGAGCACGCACGGCTGGGGGGCGGGGAGCGTGTCGACGTCGTCGTCCGGGTCGGCGGTGGGGGCGAGGGCCGGTTCGCGGGGTTCCTCGGACTCGGGGGCCGGCTGCTCCGGTGCGTCCGGGGCGGCGGTCGTCCCGTCCAGCCTCTTACGGGCCCCGTCGAGGAAGTAGGCGTACCGCTCCCGTACCTCGCCCGCGGGTTCGCGGCCCGCCTCCCAGCCGCCGACCGTGGACGGGCCGACGCCGAGGGCCTGGGCGACCTGGCTGCGCGAGAGGTTGAGCCCTTCGCGCAGGGCGCGGCGTTCCCCGGCGGGCGGGAGGGGCACCTCCTGCCGTGCGGAGTCGAGCAGGGCGTCGATCGCCTCGAAGTCCGTCATCGTCCGCTCGCCTCCTGAACCGGCGCGGCCCGGCGCACGCGGCCGGAGGCGCGGGACGCGGAGCGGCGGCGCTCCGGCGGCAGCGCCTGCGTGGCGGCGGTGGGCCCGGCCAGGAGATCGAGGGTGCCGATGCCGAAGTGCGCGGCGACGGCATCGCAGTCGGCGAGGCTCCACGCGGCGGTGCCCGCCTGGCGTCGGCTCACCTGCGCCTGGCTCACTCCCAGGGCGGCGGCGAGGACCGTCTGCGACTCCCCCGCCGCGTGCAGGAGCGCCGCCACGGCGGACCGCACCTGCTCCTCCAGACTCATACGCATGGCGCGTACTTTAGTGCCTCACCCTCATCGCTCATGCGAGGAACGCATGCCCGTCGCCCCTGACTACGACGGCGTGTCGAGCTGATGGTCTGCCCAGACATAGGTGTACGGGAGGAGGTCGGCGACGGGGACGGCGCGGAGGCCGTCGGGGGTGGAGACGATGACCTCGAGGCCGGGGAAGTAGTCGAGGAGGGCCTGGCGGCAGCGGCCGCACGGGGAGATCACTCCGCGGTCGCGGTCACCCACGGCGACGATCGTCTCCAGGTCATAGGCGCCCTGAGCGGCGGCCGTGCCGACGACGACCAGTTCGGCGCACGGGCCGCCGGTGAAGTGGTAGGCGTTCACCCCGGTGACGATCCGCCCGTCCGTGGCGCGCGCCGCCGCGGCCACGGTGTGGTTGTCGCCCCGGCAGCGGGTCCGGGCGACCTCGGCCGCGGCCGCCACGAGGTCTTCGTCGATGTCGTGCGTGTGCATGGTCCGGCGCGCCTTCCATGACGGGCGTTTCCTGTGGTCAGGATGTAATAGTCATGGACACGCCGTACCGGTCGTGAGGTAGGGTCCGGAAGTCGATCACTCAGTTGTGATCATCTCGCGGCGTTTCTGGGGAGAGCGCGCCGCACTTCCACCGCACTTCTCAGGGGGGTCCCATGACTCATCCGTCCTTGCCCAAGCGCCCGATGCTCGGGCCGCTTCCCGTGCTGCGCTCACCGCTGGGTCTCGCGCACGCCGTGACCGCGCTGCTCGCCTTCATGATCCTGGCCGATGTGCTGTGCTTCGGCGCGGCGGCGTACATGCGCTCGGTGATGGGGGACGTGGCATCCGGCGCGGGCGTCGATCTGGGCACGGCCGACCGGGCGGACTGGGCCATGGTCGCGACCAGCGGGATGTACCTGCTCGGCCTGCTCGGCACGGCGACGCTGTTCATCATCTGGTTCCACCGGGTGCGTCACAACGCGGAGGTGTTCGCGCCGGACGTGCAGCGCCGCACGCCGGGCTGGGCGATCGGCGGCTGGTTCGTCCCGTTCGCCAACCTGGTCATCCCGCGCGGCATCGCCATGGACGTCCTGCGCGCCAGCCAGCCGGACCCCTACGCGTCCGAGGTACGGCACCAGGGCCTGCTGAACGCCTGGTGGGGCATGTGGATCGCGTCGAACCTCTTCGGCCGGTTCACCTCGGACCAGTACGACGAGGCGAACGACCCGCAGGCGATCCATGACGCCGCGGGGTGGCTGATGGCGGGGTCGGTTCTCGACATCGCGTCCGCGGTGCTGGCGCTGCTGTTCGTCCGCAGGCTGACGGCGGCTCAGAACGACAAGGCGCTGGGCCGGCAGCAGCCGCTCCAACAGCCCGCCCTGCCGTATCCGCCGGCGAGCGGCCCGGTTCCGGGCGCGTGACGGTCGGAGCGGACGTCCCGTGACAGCGCGCTCCGGTCAGCCGGCGCGCGCGGCGTGGACGTGACGCGCGGCGTGGACCGCAGCGTGTGGACGTAACGCGCCGTGTGGACGTAACGCGCCGCGTGGACCGCAGCGTGTGGACCGCAGCGTGTGGACGTGACGCACCGCGTGGACGTGACGCACCGCGTGGACCGCAGCGCGTGGCATGGACGCAGCGCACCGCGCGGACATCACGCGTCGCGTGAGTTCGTCGCGCTTCGCAGCGCTAGCGCCCCGCGTACGCGCACGCCCACGCGGACATGCCCTGGAGCCGGGCGAGGCGCTTCGCCACCGCGATCTGCTCCTTGCGCGTCGCGAGGTCGGCCCGAGGCGCGTACTTGAGCCCGCCGGCCGCGACCCAGCTCGACTGCGCGAACTGGAGTCCGCCGTAGTGGCCGTTGCCCGTGTTGGCCTTCCAGTTGCCGCCCGACTCGCACCGGGCGATGGCGTCCCAGTCGGTGGCGGCTCGGGCCGAGGCCGAGGCCGCCGCCTCGGTCGTGCTCGTGCCGAGGGCGGTCGCGGCGGCCAGGACCATCACAGCGGCCCGGACCCGCATTCCGGAGGCACGGCGCTCGGTGTCCTGAGGGGCAGTATGTCTTGATGTCATAGGGCCACTGTTATGCCACCCGGAGCCCTGACGGCATGCCGGCCGCCACGTCGCTACGCCGGTCGGGGGACTCGATGTCCGCCACCGGTGAGCGCGGCATGGGCTAGCCTCCCTGTCATTCCCTTGACCGGAAGGTGAGTTCGTGAGCGCAGCTGAGGGTGACGTGGCAGGGGCGGGCGGGTCGAAGACTGCGCGCGGACGGACACGCTGGGGCGTGGTGACGGCGATCCTGGGGCTTCCGGCGCTGGCCGTGGGCGCCTTCCTGCTGATGATGGCGGTCTGGCTGCTGGTCTCCTGATCCTTGCCCGTGGTCCGCACGGGTCCGCGTCGGCCAACCCGTGCGCACCACGGAGGTGCGTCAGGCCGACGACTCGACGGCCTCCTTGATACGGCGGCCGAAGGCAGGGGCGTCCTTGCGGGCCGCGCCCGCCGCGAGCGGCAGCAGCACCTTGCCCACACCGTGCCCTTCGAGCTTGTTGTACAGGCGCACCCGGGTGCCGCCGTCGGGTGTGGGTTCGAGGTCGTACCCGCCTTCCTCTGCGGTGATGGAGTTGTGCGACACCTCGTGCCAGCGCACACGGGTGGGTGCGGTCAACTCGTAGATCTCGAAGTCCCGTCGGGAGCGCATCCCGGCGTCCTTCACCGTGCTGTGGAACACCGTGCCCACATGGGTGTCGCCGTCGGGGCTCTTCTCCATCGTCAGGACGCGGGGGCTGAACTCGGGGTCGTTCCGGCCGTCGGCGAGGTAGGCGAAGACGTCCTCGATGGGCCGGTCGACGTCCACGACGACCTCGAACTGACTACTCATGGTCTCTCTCCCGGATACTCCGGGGCGACGCCCCGGGCGAAGGGGACATCTCCACCGTAACCGGACGCGCCCGGGCTGCCCAGCGGTCAGCCGGCGGCGTCGAGTTCCTTGCGCAGGGCCGCGGCTGTGACGGCGGGGTCGTAGCCGTCGGGGACGCCGTCGATCAGGATGATGTCGCCCTCGATGTGCCGGGAGCGCAGGGGCGCGATCTCCCGGTAGGCGGGCGAGTCCCACCAGTCCCGCGCCTCGGTGATCCCGGGGAAGGCGATCACCACGACGTTTCCGGGCCAGGTGCCCTCCTTCACCTCGTGGCGCGTGGCATGCACGAGGAAGCGGCCGCCGAACGGTTCCAGCGTGGCGGGGATGCGTTCCATGTACTCCGCGACGTCGGGGTGCGGTGCGGCCGGCCGCAGATGGGCGATGGCGTACGCGGTCATGCTGTCCTCCACGGTGCGTCGGTTCCGGTACGACGTGATCGTGGCACCGGGCCGGGCGCCGGGTCGATGACCTCGGAGGTAAGGGAAGGGGGTCCTCCGGACGGCCGGGGCGGCACGGCCGGTCGGCGGTGTCCGTCACCCGTACGAGCGCACTGGGCGGACGGGCGGCAGGGCAGCCGGACCATGCGACAGGCGGCCCGCCGGGGCGCATAGGACAGTGGTGACCATGAATCGTCACCGTCGCCCGCCCCGGCGCGCCCCGTGGATCGCCGGCGGCGCCGCCGCGCTGGTCCTGGGCGGCGTCGGCGTGTGGGTGTGGGTGGCGCAGGACGACGGCACACCGAGCCCCAAGCCGTCCGCCTCCAACGATCTGACCCTGCCGACGCTGGGCCCGCTGCCGACGCCGACCACCGAGACGACATCACCGGGGCCGACCGGAACGGGCGGGACCGGCGCTCCCGTGCCGACCGTGTCCCGTCCCGGCGGGGCGGCCCGGCCGAGCGGCGGTCCGACGAGGCCGCCGTCACCGCCCGGGCAGGGGCGAACGCAGCCACCGGGGGTGCCGGACCAGGGCGCCGGGACCGGACCGGCCGTACCCGACCAAGGCGCCCGACCGGACCGCCGTGCCGACGGGGGCGACCACCGGGCCTCCGCGGGTGGCGGGCACGTCCGGGGTCGCGCCGTCCAGCCGGCCGTCGGGGTTCGTGCCTCCGCCGCCCACCGCGACGGGAGGTGCGGGAACAGGTACCGACACCGGCACGGTCACCGGTGCGCCGGAGGGGCCCAGGACGCCCGCGCGATCGGCTGCGCCCGAGGCCCCGCTCCGGTCGGCCGCCCCTGAGCCCGCGGTGCCTTCGGCGCACGCGATCCCGACCGCGGGAACGACTCCCGGACCGCACATCCCTCCGCCGCCGGGCACCGGGACGCGTGTCCCCACGGCGCACGCGTCGGTCTCCCCCGGCCCGCCGCGGTCCACCGAACCGGCCAAGCCGCCGGCGAAGACGGCGACCGCGAAGCCGACCGTGAAGCCCAGTGCGAAGCCCACCACCGAGCCCGGGCCCAAGCCCACCCCCACACCCACACCCACACCCACACCCACACCCACCGTCGGCCCCATCACCGCCTGGTACACCTCCCCCGCCGCCACGGACGCCGCCCGCCGCATGTCCGCCGCCGGCACCGTCGGGGACCGCGCCTGCACCCTGTCGGCCGTGGGGCGGCCCGACCCCGCCCTGGTGCCGCACGAGAGCCGGATCGGGATCGGGCACCACGGCAGGTACTGGTGTCTGATCTGGTGATCCCTGCCGGCCCGTCTCCGCGTAGGCTGCCCTGGGTACGAACACGGCTGCGCGGGGGAGCACATGACGGCTGGGACGGCACCGAGGTGGGACTCGGCACTGGAATCGGTGACGGTGTACGCGCAGGGCGCGCTGTGCCGTCGTGTCGCCCGGGGCACGGTCCCGGCGGACGGACAGGTCCGGGTGCCCCGACTGCCGCGCTCGCTCGACCCCCACTCGCTGCGCGCTCGCGTCCTGGGTGCGCCCGGGGTGCGGGTCGCCGAGGCGCGGGCGGAGGTCGACGCCGAGCCGGTGGACGCGGAGGCCGTCGCCGAGGCGCGGCGCGAGGTCGACCGGCTGGCCGAGGCGTACCACACGGCCGACGCCCGACGGGACCGGCAGCTGAAGCGCATCGAGGAGGTCGGCGCGCTGCGCCCGGTGCCGCCCGGCCGTAAGCGGGACGACCCGCATCATCGCCGTACCCCGGTGGACGCCTGGCTGGAGCTGGCCGGCTTCGTCGACGAGCGCCTGACCGCGCTGCACGCCGGGCTTCGCGAACTGGAGGACGAACTCCGGCGCCTGGAGCACGAGATGGATCTGGCGCACGACCGGCTGGACCGCGCGAGCACCGACGCCCCGGCGTCCGGGGTCGCCTCCTCGTACACGGCGGTGCTGACCCTGCGGGGCGGGGCCGGGGCGGAGGCCGAGGTGGAGATCGAGTACGGGGTGCCCGGCGCCGTCTGGGTGCCGGCGTACCGTCTCACGCACCGTCAGGGTGAGGACAGCGGGCGGCTGGTGCTGCGGGCCTCGGTCGCCCAGCGGTCCGGTGAGGACTGGACGGGCGTGCGGATCGCCTTCGCCACGGCCGATCTGCGGCGCCGTACCGATCTGCCCCGGCTGCGGTCGGTGCGTATCGGGCGCAGCCAGCCCGCGCCGGCCCCGTCCGGCTGGCGGGAGCCCCCGGCGGGGCTGACCGACCTGTTCGCGGGGTACGACGCGGCGGGTCCTCGGCCGGACCCCCACGGCCTCGCGGAGGAGAGAGCGGGCGGGTGGGTCGCGGGCGGTCCCGGCGCGGACACCTCGCTCGCGGCAGGGGCGGCCTACGGCTCTCCGCCCACTCCTCCACCGCCTCCGCCCCCGGCCCCCGCCGCGCTGTCCGACCCCGGCGCCGTGTACGGCGCGCCTCAGGGCTTCGGCGGTCCGGCCGCGCCGGGCTCCGCTCCCGCCGCCGACCGGGCGCGGCTAGTCGTGGGAGGCAAGGCACACAGGGGATAGGCCCGCGTTCGGCCGCCGCACCCCGTGCGGGCGGAGGGGCCTACGCGGCCGCCCCGGAGTCCGCGGGCGCCGCCGCCTACGCACCGCCCCCGCCCGTCCCGGGGCCGCCCCGGCCGGACGACACCGAACTCGACTACGCGGCGCTCGTGTTGAGCGGTCCGGACGAGGCGCGGGACCGCCGGGGCCGGCTCTTCCACGACGCGGGCTTCGACCCGGTGACCGCCGAGTACCGCCGGCGCGCCGAGAAGCCCGCCGCGCTGCCGCTGCCCGGGCACGCCGTGCGGCCCCGTGAGTCGGCGGGCTCGTTCGACCACCGTTACGACGCGGTCGCGCCCGCCGACATCCCCTCGGACGGCACCTGGCACACCGTCACGGTCGGCGAGATCGCGGTGGGTCTGCGCACCGAGTACGTGTGCGTGCCGGCGGTGGAGCAGACCGTGTACGCGACGCTGGTGCTGTCCAACGCGACCGATCAGGCGCTGCTGGCCGGACCGGTCGAGGTGAGCGTCGACGGGGAGTACCAGCTGACCGCCGCGCTGCCCACCCTCGCGCCGGGCGGTGTGCGCCGCCTCGGGCTGGGTCCTGCGGAGGCCATCGGCGTCACCCGGCGGACGCACCTCACCGAGTCGACCGCGGGTCTGCGCAACAACGTCACCGTGCTCGACCACCGTGTGCGTGTGGAGCTGGCCAACCGGCTCCCGGCGGCGGTCCGCGTGGAGGTGCGCGAGCGCGTGCCGGTCACCTCGGAGGCGGACGTACGGATCGAGGAGCGGGCCGACTGGACCGAGCCCGAGAACACCGCGGACCGGGAGCGGCATGCCCCGGGCACCCGGATCTGGCGGGTCGACCTGCCGGCCGGCGGCACCGTCGCCCTCGACGGCGGCTACGAGATCAGGATCCCAGCCGGCAAGGCCCTGACCGGCGGCAACCGCAGGAGCTGACCCAGACATGTCTACGTCACCGTCGTCGGAGCCGACCGCCCCCGTCCCCCTCCCCGTCACCGCCGTCACCTGCACCGAGGACCGCGCCCACGTCGAACGCACCGCGATACTCGAACTGCGTCCCGGAACGCAGCAGTTGAGGCTGGGACCGGTCAGCGCCACGGCCGTCGACCGGACCCTGCACGCCGAGCTGACCGCCGGTTTCCCGGCGACCGTGCTCGACGTGCGGATCGTGCGCGCATGGACTCCGCGCGGCCCGGGACCCGCCGAGGACGACTCGCCTCTGCGCCGCCGCGTGACCGCCCTGGAGAAGGAGCGGCCGGTGCTGGAGCAGCGCCGGGACCGGCTGGCGGCGCGCGGGGACGCGCTGGGCCGGCTCGCCGCGGATCTGCTGCGGGAGATCGGCGAGGGCGCCGGGTTCGGCGAGGCCGAACGGGAACGGTGGGCGCGGGAGTTGGACCGCGTCGACGAGGAGCGTGAGCGGCAGGCCGAGCAGCTGCGCGAGGTGGAGACGCGGCTGCGGACCCTCTCCGACGAGCTGCGCGAGGCGCAGCAGGCTCTCGCCGACGCGGAGACGGAGCCCGCCGAGCTGGTCGGGCATGTCGAGCTGACCGTGGAGGCCGCGGGCGAGGGGACGGCGGAGCTGCGGCTGAGTCACCTCACGCCGTGCGCGCTGTGGCGGCCGGCGTACCGGGCCACGCTGGACGGGGACGCGCTCACCCTGGAGACGGAGGCGACGGTCTGGCAGCGCACCGGGGAGGACTGGACCGGCGTGCGGCTGACGCTGTCCACGGCGCGTTCCGCTGCGGCCACGGAGCCGCCGGTGCTCGGCGAGGACCGGCTGACGCTGCAGGAGCGCTCCCCCGAGGAGCGCCGTACCGTGCGGGTGGACCTGCGGGAGGAGGAGATCGCGGACCTGGGCCCCGCTCCCGTGCCGGGGCTGCCGGGAGTGGACGACGGCGGCGAGGTCCGTGTGCTGCACGCCCCCGACCCCGTGTCCGTGCCGGCCGACGGGCGCGCGCACCGGGTGCCGGTGTCGTCGTTCACCACGGCCGCGCGCAGCGAGTACGCCTGCGCGCCGGAGCTGTCGCCGCTGGTCACGCAGGTGGTGCGGGCCGACAACCGGTCCGGGCACGCGCTGCTGGCCGGGCCAGTCGACCTGATCCGGGGCAGCGGGTTCGTGGGGCGCGGCACGCTGGAGTTCACCGCTCCGGGGGGCGTGGTCGAGCTGGCCTTCGGCAGCCGGGACGACCACCGGGTCGTACGGGAGACGGAGGAGACCCGGGACACCACGGGCCTGACGCAGCGGACCGTGCTGACCCGGACCGTGAGGCTGCATCTGTCGCGGTTCTCCGCGCCGGACGAGCAGGACGACCGGGTGGTCGTCGTCCGGGAGCGCATCCCGGTGTCCGAGGTGTCGGCGGTGGAGGTGCGCCTGCTTGAGGAGGCGTGTTCGCCCGCGCCGGACGCGGTGGACGCGGACGGCGTCGCCCGCTGGGACGTAAAGCTCCCGCCGGGCGGCCATCGCACAGTGACGCTGGTCCACGAGATCTCGGCGAGCAGCAAGGTCACCGGTCTCTGAGCGCCCGCCCCCACACGCCGCTGAAGGCCCGCACGGTGAACACGCCGTGCGGGCCTTCACATGAGCTTGACGTGCACAGGGGTGGGAAGACCAAGGGTCTTGCTATACAGTTCGTCAGCAAGCGGGCCGGTTACCCGTGGTAATGGCGTAAGGACTCGACTCGAGGAGGCCCCGCATGGCTCTGACCACCTCCCGGGCACAGCACCCGGATCAGCCGTCGGACGACGGCGTCGACGTGGCCCGTCGGCTGCTCGACTCGTCGGCGCAGCTCTCCTACGACCCGCTCACCGAGGTCGACTGGGACACACCGCTGGACAAGAATTTCCACGGCGCCAGCCCCGAGTGGAGCACGCTCTACGGCACCGCGTACTGGGACGAGATGACCGACGCGCAGCGCAAGGAGCTGACGCGGCACGAGGCGGCGTCGGTCGCCTGCACCGGCATCTGGTTCGAGATGATCCTCCAGCAGATGATCCTGCGGGACATCTACTCCAAGGACCCCACGGACGACACGTTCCAGTGGGCGCTGACCGAGATCGCCGACGAGTGCCGGCACTCGATCATGTTCGCCCGCGGCGCGAAGAAGCTCGGCGCACCGGCCTACCGCCCGCACCGGGTGGCGGTCGAGCTGGGACGCCTGTTCAAGACCACCGCGTTCGGCGAGGCCGCGTACGCGGCGATCCTCGTCGCCGAGGAGGTCCTCGACGTCATGCAGCGCGACTGGATGCGCGACGAGCGAGTCGCGCCGTTCGTCCGCACCATCAACAACATCCATGTCGTCGAGGAGTCGCGGCACATGATGTTCGCGCGCGAGGAGACGCGGAAGCACCTCGCCCGCGCCGGGCGCGTGCGCCGCCGCGTCCAGGCGATGCTCGTCGCCATCTCCGCGTACGTCATCGTCACCAGCATGGTGAACCCCAAGGTGTACGCGAACGCCGGGCTGGACGAGAAGCGTGCGCTGCGCGAGGCCCGCGCCAACGAGCACCACAAGTCGATGGTGCGGGCGAGCTGTGCGGGGCTGATGGAGTTCCTGTCCTCCGCCGGACTGCTCACCCGCCCCGCGCTCTTCTTCTACAAGCGCGCCCACCTCATCTGACCACGTACACCCTGCCCACCCCGGGCCCTCGGCGGAGCGGACGACCATGGCCTTCGCGATCACCCAGACCTGCTGCAGCGACGCGACCTGTGTGTCCGTCTGCCCGGTCAACTGCATCCATCCGACGCCGGAGGAACGCGCCTTCGGCAGCACGGAGATGCTGCACATCGACCCCAAGACCTGCATCGACTGCGGCGCGTGCGCGGACGCCTGCCCGGTGGACGCGATCTTCCCGGTCGAGCGGCTGACCGGAGGACAGCGGGAGTACGCCCGTATCAACGCCGCGTACTACGAGAACGACGGGAACGAGGAGCACCGGCCCGAACAGCCCGTTACGGGACCGGTGTTCCACGACTGGGGCGCGCCGACGTTCGACCGGGTGCTGCCGCCGGACTTCGGGCCGCTCAGGGTCGCGATCGTGGGCACCGGTCCGGCCGGGATGTACGCGGCGCGGGACCTGCTGCTGCACACCCCCGCCGAGGTGACGCTGATCGACCGGCTGCCGGTCGCCGGCGGTCTGGTCCGGTACGGGGTCGCGCCCGACCATCCGTCCACGAAGAAGGCGGGCGAGAGCTTCGCCCGCTTCCTGACCCATCCACGGGTACGGCTCTGTCTGGGCCTGAAGGTGGGCGAGGGCGGCGTCACGGCGGACGAACTCGCCGCCCACCACGACGCGGTGATCTACGCCGTCGGCGCGCCGGAGGCCCGGCGGCTCGGCGTGCCGGGCGAGGACCGGCCGGGCAGTGTCGCCGCGACCGCGTTCGTCGCCTGGTGCAACGGGCACCCCGATGTCGCCCCGGACGCCTTCGGCCTGTCGGCGGACCGGGTCGTCGTGGTGGGCAACGGCAATGTCGCGCTGGACGCCGCACGCCTGCTGGTGTCCGACCCGGCGACGCTGGAGGGGACCCCGGTCGCCGCGCACGCGCTGGCGGAGCTGCGGCGCAGCAAGGTGCGCGAGGTGGTGGTGCTGGGGCGGCGCGGCCCGGAGCACGCGGCGTACACGCGCACGGAGTTGCTCGCCCTGAAGCATCTGCCCGGCGTCGACCTGGTGGTCGACGACCACGACCCGGCCGTGGGCGCGGCCGTCGAAGCGGCGGCGGAGCGGGACAAGGCCGCGGTACTGAAGGACGTACGGCGGGAGGCCGTCGACTGGTCCCTGCCGCCGGCGACGGACGGCCCGCGCCGCATCGTCCTCCGCTTCCTGTCCGCGCCTGCCGAGGTGTGCGGGGAGGAGTCGGTCCGCGCGGTACGCGTCACCGGCGCGGCGGGCGAGGTGGAGATCCCGGCCGGCCTGGCCCTCCGCGCGGTGGGCCACCGGGGGACGCCGCTGCCGGGGCTCCCGTTCGACGAGTCCACGGGCACGGTGCCCCACGACCGGGGCAGGGTGACCGGCCGCCCCGGCGCCTATGTCGTCGGCTGGATCAAGCGCGGCGCCTCCGGCGGCATCGGCGCCAACCGCGTCTGCGCGACGGAGACGGTCGGCTCCCTCCTCGACGACGCGGCGGCCGGGCGGCTGCCTTCTCCGACGGGCAGCGCCCGGTCGTTCCGGCGGCTGGCGAGGCGGCGGGGGCGGTGAAGGCCTTGAGCGCGGGGCGGCAACGGGCGCGAGGCCGGGACGGGCACTCGTACACCCGTCCCCGAAGCGGTCCCTCCGGGCGAGGGTGAGCTCAGTCACCGGGAGCAGGCTCCACAGCACCGGCTCCCAGGCGGGCGAGATAGGCCCGGCAACGGGCCTTCCAGTCCGACTCGGCGGTCTGGGAGAGACAGCGCTTCAGCAGCGCCGCGACAGCTGACTGCAGCCCTTGACGGGCGACGGCGTCCTCGTGCCGCTCCAACGCCAGGGCCAGGCGGCGCCTGCTTCCCGAGTCCTCCATCTCGAGAAGAGCCAGCGCCTCCACTCCTTTCGACAGGTCCATGTCCAGCATGACGGGGATGAGCCGCCGGGGGATGCCCACATCGTCGGAGTCGTTGGCCAGGGCCACCACGTGCTCCAGCAGTGCCGGGTCGGGCGGGCGGACGGGGTACAGCTCGGGCAGCAGCTCCACCGTCATCCGTTGCACTCCTTGCTCACCACTGGCCAGCAAGGAGTACAGAGCGTCTTCGTCCAGAGTCCGGCGAGCGGCCAGGGCACGCAGCGCCGCCTTGCGCGCCTGCTTGTCCTCCCACTCGTCGACGGCGATGGCCTGGGCCGTTCTGAGGTCTTTCGTGGTCAGCCGGGCGGGGTCGCTCAGCAGGGGCAGGATCGATTTCCTCCGGTTGCGTTCCTCCATCTGCCCCAACGCGATGTCGAACAGTTTCGACAGCTCCCTGCGTAAGGTCTCGCCGAACTTCCCGTGACCGAAGGGGACCGCGGTCAGTCTCCTGTCCTGCTCGATCTCGCGGAGGGTGGTGACCAGGTTCCGGGTGCCTTCCTCCAAGGAGTCCAGACTGGCGGGCGGGCGGAACTCGGCATTGAGGACGAGGTACCGCTCGTAGGTCGACTGCTGACAGAGCACCAAGAACGGCTTGCCCGCCAGCAGCGCGGCCGTCACCTCGGTGCCCCATGTGATGTGCCCGATCTCCTCGACGATGACGAACACACAGACGTCCGCTTCCTGGACCGTGGCCCGGGAGTTCTCCTCCCAGTCGGAGGAGGCGGAGTTGATGTAGTTCATCGTGCCGTTGACGAAGTGCCAGGGAACGCCGCCGAAGTCGGCAACCGTCCGGACGAACTCGTCCTGCACCTGACGCGTGTCCGCGGCACCGCACAGCATGACTCGGATCATGGCGCATGCTGACATGCGCCGACCTGTCGGACCGGGCGGTCGAAGGCACAACGGGCCATATCCGTGCACCACTGTCCACGTATGATCCGCCGCCCGGCGTACGGCCTCTCCTCAGCTTCCTCCGACGTGAACGGTCGAATGCCCTCCCCGACCACGCGCTCTGTGGCCGCACATCCGCCCGGTGGGCGTGTGACGCCGTACCGGTGATCGGTGGATGTGCGGGGTCCGTGCGTTACGGAGGTCGCGGGAAGGGGCACTGGAGCCCAATCCGTCGTCCGAGCGGGGCGAGGGAGAAGGGAGAGTGCCGGGTGCTGTGGAAGACCTTCCGGTGGGCGTTCGCCGTGACGGCCGTCGGGCTGGTGGGCGGGGTGCTGTACGACGGGTGGGCGGCACTCGGGATCGTCGCCATCCTCGCCGTGCTGGAGATCTCGCTGTCCTTCGACAACGCGGTGATCAACGCCGGCATCCTCAAGAAGCTGAACGCCTTCTGGCAGCGGATCTTCCTCACCGTCGGCATTGTCATCGCCGTGTTCGGCATGCGGCTGCTGTTCCCGGTGGTCATCGTGTCCGTGAGCGCGCGGCTGGCTCCGCAGGAGGCGGTGAACCTGGCGCTCACGGACAAGGAGCGTTACCAGCAGCTGGTCACCGACGCGCATCCGTCGATCGCGGCGTTCGGCGGCATGTTCCTGCTGATGATCTTCCTCGACTTCATCCTGGAGGACCGGGCGACCAAGTGGCTCGGCCGGGTGGAGCGGCCCCTGGCGCGGCTCGGCCGGATCGACATGCTGTCGGTGTGCGTGGCCCTCGTCGTGCTCCTGGCGACCTCGACGACGTTCGCCACCCAGGCCCACCAGCACGGCGGCCACCACGCCGACAAGGCGCAGACCGTGCTGGTCTCGGGGGTCGCCGGACTCGTCACCTATCTGGTGGTGCACGGGCTGTCGGGCTTCTTCGAGGCCAGGCTGGAGAGGGAGCAGGGCGGCGAGGCCGGGGGCGGGCGCTCCGGGGTCGCGCTGGCCGGCCGGGCCGCCTTCTTCACCTTCCTGTACCTCGAGGTGCTGGACGCGTCCTTCTCCTTCGACGGCGTGATCGGCGCCTTCGCCGTCACCAACGACATCGTGCTGATGGCGCTCGGCCTCGGCATCGGCGCGATGTACGTCCGGTCGCTCACTGTCTATCTCGTGCGCCAGGGCACGCTGGACGACTACGTGTACCTGGAGCACGGCGCCCACTACGCGATCGGCGCCCTCGCCGCCGTCCTGCTCGTCAGCATCCGTTACGAGGTGAACGACATCGTGACCGGCCTGATCGGGGTCACCCTCATCGGCGCGGCCTTCTGGTCGTCCGTCCGCCTCAACCGCGCCACGGCGGACTGACCGGCGGTCCCGGCGCCCCGGCCCGTCAGGCGTCTGCCGGGGCGCCGTCGACGTAAGGGGACAGGATGTCGGCGACCGTGCGGTTGCGGGGCGCGGGGACGCCGAGTTCGTCGGCGAGGCCGACCACTCCCCCGCTGAGCCAGGGCAGTTCGAGACGGTGGCCGTGTTCCAGGTCGTTGTGCATGGACGACGTCATGTCGGCGGGGAGGGTGTCGCAGAAGGCGAGCTGACGCTCGGCGAAGTCCTCGGCCAGCGCGACGCCCGACGCGCGGGCGACGGCCACGGTCTCCGCCATGACGTCCCGCAGCAGGGCCCGCGTCCGCTCGTGGGAGCGGACGACGCCGATGGGCCGGCGGACGGCGGTGGTGGCGGCCGAGTGGCCGACGAGGAAGACGTACTTCTCCCAGATCACCCGGTCGACGTCCTCGCTGATCTCGGCGTCGATGCCCGCCTCGGTGCACGCCTGGAGGAACTGACGCGCCACCGGCTCCTGACTGGGGTGCCGGGCGCCGAACACCATGCGCTGGAGGGTGCCGTTGTGGCGGACGACGCCCGGTTCCTCGATGAAGGCGGAGATGAAGCAGGCGCCGCCGAGCAGGGACTCGGCGGGAAGGCGGCGGGCGAGGACGGTGTCCTTCTGCACGCCGTTCTGCAGCGACAGCACGGGCGTGCCGGCCAGCTTGGAGGCGCCCAGCTGACGGGCGACGTCCTCGGTGTCCCACAGCTTCACGGCGACGACGACCAGGTCGGCGCCGTCCACGTCCGCGACGCTCTCCACCACCGAGCCGGGCGAGGTGCGGACGTCCCCCAGCGGGCTGCGCACGAGAAGCCCCGAGCGGCGTACGGCCTCCAGGTGGCGTCCCCGGGCCACGAAGGTGACCTCGTGGCCCGCCGCGGCGAGCCGCGCCCCGAAGTAGCCCCCGACCCCACCCGCTCCGACAATCGCGATCCGCATGGCCACCCGTCTCCCTTGATAACCGTTCAGGAGGTTACTATCACCGCATGGGAGCTTCGCCGCAAGAACCGCGCACGAGGGTCACCGCCCGGGCGCGTGATCTACGGTTCGACGCCGGCACGCTGTCGCTGAACCTCGTCGCGACGGTGGGGCGCCGGCCGGCCGGCCCGGTGGAGCGGATGGGGGACGCCGAGCGGCTGGCCGCGTGGTGCCGCGGCGTGGGGCTGACTCCGGCGCCCGGCTACGAGGCGGAGGCGCTGCTGCGGTCGCTGCACGCGTTGCGCGACGCCGCGTACGACATCGCCTCGTCGCTGCTGGACGGGCATCGCCCCTCCCCCGCGTCCGTGGACCTCGTCAACGAGCTGGCCGCCCCTGAACCGCCCGCCCCCAGACTGGAGTTGCGCCCGGACGGCGTGCGACAGGCACCCGGCAGCGATCTGCTCACCGAGGACGCCCTGCTGTCGGTGGTCGCGCGGGACCTGACCGGGCTCGTGTCCGACGCGTCGCGCCGGGAGCGGCTGACGAGGTGCGCGTCCGAGGTGTGCCGGATGCTCTACCTCAACCCGCCCTCGGGCCGGCCCCGCCAGTGGTGCTCCATGCGCCGCTGCGGCAACAACGCCAAGGCGGCGGCGCACCGGCGGCGCAGGGCCGCGACGGGCGAGGGCCGATCGCCGGAATCGGACGCGACTTGAGACGAGACGGCCCGTCTTGTTAGGGTGGGTGCATGCGCCACTACTTCTTTCTCTGAGTCCGGGCACGGCCGACGCCGCCGTCATCGCCCACCGTCACCTCTCTCACCTCGGGGAAAGACCCATGCGCGCACGCGCCCACACCCTCGCGCCCGCCGTCACGGCGCAGCTGTCCGTCAAGGACGTCACCAAGTCCTACGGCCCCCGCACGATCCTCGACCAGGTCACCTTCACCGTCCGCCCCGGTGAGCGGGCGGCCGTCATCGGCGAGAACGGCGCCGGCAAGTCCACACTGCTGCGGCTCCTCGCCGGGGCCGAGACGCCCGACGACGGCGAGATCACCGCCGCCTTCCCCGGCGGCACCGGCCACCTCACCCAGACCCCCGTACTGGAACCCGGCCGGACCGTGCAGGACGCGGTCGATCACGCGCTCACCCCGCTGCGCGCCCTGGAACAACGGCTGCGCGCGGCCGAGGAGCGCCTCGGCGAAGCGTCCGAGGCCGAACTCGCGGCCTACGGCGACCTGTTGACCGCGTACGAGCAGCGCGACGGCTACCGGGCCGACGCGCGGGTGGACGCGGCCATGCACGGGCTGGGGCTGGCCGGCGTGACCCGTGACCGGCTGCTCGGCTCGCTCTCCGGGGGTGAGCAGTCCCGGCTGGCGCTCGCCTGCGTCCTGGCCGCGGACCCGGAACTGCTGCTGCTCGACGAGCCGACGAACCATCTCGACGCGTCCGCGGTGCACTGGCTGGAGGAGCGGCTGCGCACGCACCGCGGCACCGTCGTGGCCGTCACCCACGACCGCCCGTTCATCGAGCGGATCGCCACCACGATCCTGGAGGTCGACCGCGACACCCGCTCCGTGCGCCGGTACGGCGACGGCTGGGCCGGATACCGGGCGGCGAAGGCGGCCGCACGACGCCGCGCCGAACAGGCGCACGCGGAGTGGATCGACGAGGTCGCCCGCACCGAGGAGTTGCTGGAGGCGGCGGGCCGGCGCCTGTCCACCACCGGCGGGGACCCGCGCCAGGGCTTCGGCAAGCACCGCCGGTCGCACGAGGCGAAACTGGGCGGCCAGGTGCGGGCGGTGCGCGAACGGCTGGCCCGGCTGCGGCGCACACCGGTGCCCGCACCGACCGAGCCGCTGCGGTTCACGGCGGCCCCGGCGGTGGCTGCTCCCGAACAGCCCGTGGCCGAAGGCGAGTCCGCGTATCCGCTCGTCGAGCTGGAGGACGTGGGGGTCGGTGAACGGCTGCGTCTGGAGGGCCGGTTGGCAGTGGAGCCTGGCCAAAGGCTGCTGGTCACCGGGGAGAACGGGGCCGGTAAGTCGACCCTGCTGCGGGTTCTGGCCGGGGACCTGGACCCGGACACCGGGTCGGTGCGCCGTCCGGCCGCCATCGGTCATCTGCCGCAGGAGCTGCCCGTCCGCCTGAGCCGGCTCCCGCTGCTCGCCGCGTTCGCCGCACGTCGGCCGGGGGCGGTCGGGGAGCATCGTGACACGCTGCTGTCGCTGGGGCTGTTCCGCGAGGAGGACCTGACGGTGCCGGTGGCGGCGCTGTCGGCGGGTCAGCAACGGCGGCTGCAGATCGCCCGGCTGGTGACCCGCCCGGCGGACCTGCTGGTGCTCGACGAGCCGACCAACCATGTGGCACTAGACCTCGTCGAGGACCTGGAGACGGCGCTGGCCGCGTATCCGGGTGCCGTGGTGGCCGTGTCCCACGACCGAGGCTTCCGGTCCCGCTTCCCGGGTGAGCGGCTTCGGCTGCGGGGCGGGCGGCGGGCCTGAGCGCGTGTGCCGCCGCGCCCCCGCCCATGTATAGGCCGTCAGGCGCCCCTGTCGGGCCCGTTCAGCCGGTCCGGAGGGCCGTGCGGAGCGCGCGGACGGCCTGCTCGACGGCCGCGGTGGCCGCGTGGGTGCCCCTCAGGAGGTTCAGCATCATGAAGTCGTGCAGGGTGGCGTTGTAGCGGATGCTCGTCGTCGGGACCCCCGCCTGCAGCAGCTTGCGCGCGTAGGCCTCGCCCTCGTCGCGCAGGACGTCGTTCTCGGCGACGACGACGAGGGCCGGGGGGAGGCCGCGGAGTTCGCCGAGACCGGCCCGCAGCGGTGAGACGGTGATCTCGGCACGCTGGGCCGGGCCGGGCGCGTAGCAGTCCCAGAACCACGCCATGGCCTCGGCCGTGAGGTGGGGCCCGCCGGCGAACTCCCTGTAGCTGGCGGTGTCCTGGCCCGCGTCGGTCACGGGGTAGTACATGGACTGGTGGACGAAGGTGACGTCGCCACGCTGCTTTGCCATGAGGGCCAGCGCGGCCGTGATGTTCCCCCCGGCCGAATCGCCCGCGACGGCCATGCGCGTGCTGTCGAGGCCGTACCGCGCTCCGTTGCCGGTGATCCACCGCGCCGTGGCGTAGGCCTGTTCGACGGCGACGGGGAAGCGGGCTTCCGGCGAGCGGTCGTACTCGACGAACGCGACGGCCGCGCCGACCCCGGTCGCCAGCTCCCGCACCAGCCGGTCATGGGTCACGGCGTCGCCGAGCACCCATCCCCCGCCGTGCAGATAGACGACGACGGGCAGGGGGCCCGTGGGTCCGGGGGGTTCGACGATGCGTACCCGCACCTCACCCACGTCGGCGGGGACGGTCACCCACTCCTCGTCGACGTCCGGCTGGCCGAGCGGGGCGGTCTGCATCGCGTGCAGAACCTTGCGCGCGGCTTCGGGACCCCGTTCCTGGAGGGACGGGGGCCGTGAGGTGGCGTCGGCGAACTCCCGCGCCGCCGGCTCGAGGATCGGCTCGCTCATGAGCGTGCTCCTTGGTCATGGGGAGTACGCCTTCCCATGGTGCCCACCGGCTCCCGCAGTCGCACCCCGTGAAGACGGCGGGCCGCCGGCTCAACCGGTCTTCCGGCAGCGAACGGCCACGCGGAGGGCGAGCCAGCCGCCGCACGCGCCGGCCGCGTACCAGAGCAGGTCCGGTGCGTTGAAGGTGGAGCCGAGGACCAGACGGGCGGCGGTGCTGCGGGCGGACAGTTCCGCGGGGAGTCCGGTGAGCTGGAGCAGTTCCACCGCCCAGCTCACAGCGAGCGCGACGCCCGCCGCCCGCGCGGGGGTGGAGCGCGGGGCGAGCAGGAGGACGAGGGTGAGGATCAGAAGGGTGTAGAGCGCGTCCCCGCCGTACTTGGCCACGTCGCCCGTCGCCAGCGCCCGCAGGCCCAGTCCCGCACCGACGGTCACCAGCGCGGCGACCGCCGCCTGGAGCCGCGTCCGTCCCGTCGCGCCCGGTGCGGGAGGCCCGCTTTCACCCGCGGGGCGGGCCGGCGGGACTGCTCTGTCGCTCATGGGGGACGAGTCTGCCGGCCACCGCCCGGAGGACTGCTGCCGACCCGTGTCCAACCAGGCCCCGAACGGCTGAACAGCGCGCCCGGCACGCACGTCGGTGGGGGCGGACGGCCTCCGCGCCGCCCCCTCTTTCCTGCCCTGCGCATCGGCCACAAGGAGTCCCACCATGGGCGTCACCGACCGGCTCGACCGTCACCACCGACCCGACGGCCGCCCCTCGTCAGCTCGCCGGGGGAGGCTGTCGCATTGATAGGCAAGTGAGCACTTGCCTATAGTGAGGACATGGCGGCCGACGACCTCTTCAAAGCTCTGGCGGACGGAACCCGCCGCACGATCCTCGACGAGCTGACGGAGAAGTCCGGACAGACACTGTTCGAGATCTGTGCGCGCCTGACCATGAAGCACGGGCTCGGCATCTCACGTCAGGCGGTGTCACAGCACCTCGCCGTCCTGGAGGCCGCCGGGCTCGTCGAGACCCGGCGGGAGGGCCGGTACAAGTTCCACGACCTGAACGTCGCGCCGCTGCGGCACATCACCGAGCGCTGGCTCGACCCGCACGCCACCCCCGCACGCGAGAAGGACCCCTCATGAAGATCCATCTGACCAGCGTCTTCGTCGACGACCAGGCGAAGGCCCTGCGCTTCTACACCGACGTCCTCGGCTTCGTGAAGAAGCACGACGTGCCGCTGGGCGAGACCGACCGGTGGCTCACCGTCGTGTCGCCCGAGGAGCCGGACGGCACCGAGTTGCTGCTCGAACCGTCCCACCACCCCGCGGTCAAGCCCTACCGGGACGCCCTCATGGCCGACGGCATCCCCCTCGCCGCGTTCGCGGTGGACGACGTGCACGCGGAGTACGAGCGTCTGCGAGGACTCGGCGTCCGCTTCACCCAGGAGCCGCTGGAGATGGGGCCGGTCACGACCGCCGTCTTCGACGACACGTGCGGGAATCTGATCCAGATCGCCTCGCAGGCGTAGGCCCCGGCCTCCCCCTTCGGCCGTTTTCCGTTCCGCCGGGACCCAGAGTTGAACGCGTTCAAAAACGCGGGATAGAGTGAGGACACCCAAGAGGCCGGAGGGGTCCGATGAAGATCGTCATGCCCGGGGGGACCGGACAGGTGGGCACGATGCTGGACCGCGCGCTGAGCGCGGCCGGGCATGAGGTGGTCGTGCTGACCAGGCAGCCTCGCCGGCCTCAGGACGTCGCGTGGGACGGGGTGAGCCCGGGCCCTTGGGCCGAGGTGGTCGAGGGCGCGGACGTCGTCGTCAACCTGGCGGGGCGCAGCGTTTCATGCCGGTACACCTCGGAAAATCTGCGCGCCATGATGGACTCGCGTGTCGGCTCGACGCGGGTCGTGGGTGAGGCGATCGCCTCGGCGCGTCGGCCGCCGAAGGTGTGGCTCCAGATGAGCACCGCGACGATCTACGCGCACCGGTTCGACGCCGCCAACGACGAGGCGACGGGTGTCGTCGGCGGCGCCGAGAGCGGCGTGCCGGACTACTGGGCGTACAGCGTCGAGATCGCCAGGAACTGGGAGCGGACGCAGGCCGAGGCGGCGACCCCGGACACGCGGAAGGTGGCCCTGCGGGCGGCGATGGTGATGAGTCCCGACCGGGGCGGGGTGTTCGACATGCTGTCGAGGCTCGCCCGGCTGGGGCTGGGCGGGCCGGTCGCCGGCGGTGCGCAGTACGTGTCGTGGATCCATGAGGACGACTTCGTGCGGGCCGTGGAGTTTCTGATCGCTCGGGACGACATGGAGGGCGCGGTGAATCTCGCCGCGCCCGGTCCGCTTCCTCAGCGGGCGTTCATGCGGGTGCTGCGGAGGGCTTGGGGGGTGCCGGCGGGGTTGCCCGCGAGCCGGTGGATGGCGGAGGTGGGGGCGTTTGTGCTCCGCTCGGACACGGAGTTGTTGTTGAAGAGTCGGCGGGTGGTGTCGGGGCGGTTGGGGGATGCGGGGTTCGAGTTCAGGTGGCCTGAGTGGGAGGGGGCGGCGGGGGATCTCGTACGGAGCGCGCGGAGTGCTCGGGACGCGGGGGGCGGTGCGGGTCGTCGTCGGGTGCGGGTGCACGGGGGCTGGTCGCGCAGTTCCCCGCGCCCCTGAGCGTGCTTCCCTGCGGGTCCGTGGGGGCTGAGCGCGCAGTTCCCCGCGCCCCTGGGGGAGTTACTTGAGCGCCCGGTTGTCCTGCGGGGCGCTTCAGATGAAGCGCCACAGGTGGTCCGCCGTGCCGTTGTCCGTGAACTGGACCACCTGGGCGCTGTCGGCCGTGGACATGCCGTCCACGCCCAGCACCTTGCCGCTGTGGCGGTTGCGGATCAGGTACCAGCCGTCGCCGTTGTCGACCAGGGTCCAGAGGTGGTCGGGGGTGCCGTTGTCCTCGTACTGGACGACCCGTGCGCTGTCCGCCGTGGACATGCCGTCCACGCCCAGGACCTTGCCGCTGTGGCCGTTGCGGATCAGGTACCAGCCCTCCCCCTGGTCGATCAGCTGCCAGGCGTGGTCGCCCGTGCCGGTGTTCGCGAACTGCACCACACGGGCGCTGTTCTCGGTGGACATGCCGTCGACGGCGAGGACCTTGCCGCTGTGCCGGTTCTCGATCCGGCGGTACGGCGGCTCCGGCGTCCAGGGCCGGCCGTCCGGGGACGCCGTGGGAAACGCGGTGATCCGCAGCCGGGCCGCGCCCATCGGGATCAGCGTGACCCGTTCGACCGGGACGTCACTGCGGGCGGGGCTGTCCTGGAGCGGGGTGACGACGTGCTCGTCGTCGGCCGTCCACTCGGCGATGCGACGGGCGTCGGCGGCGATGCGGACGGGGGTGGTGGCGTGGGTGAAGGGGTTGTCGGGGACGGGGCCTGGGGTGCGGCGCAACTCCGGACGAGGGGACGGCGCGAGGCCGTAGTTCCACGGTGTGGTGGCGTGCACCTCGTACGCGGGGAAGGCGTCGTCGCCCGCGTAACGCTCGTACCGCTCACCGATCTCGAGGGAGTACGTCAGCGGTCCGTGTCGGACAGTTACGGCGCCGTGTTGGCCGGGCAGGGTCCGCACCTCGGTGCGCTGCGGCAGGCGCAGGGTGACCACGTCGCCGTCGCGCCAGGTGCGGGTCACGGTCGCCCAACCGGAACCGTCGGGTGCGCTCACCTGCCGTCCGGCGACCCGGAGTTCGGGTGAACGGCACCATCCGGGCACGCGCAGGCGCAGCGGGAAGCGCACCGGGCGCGGGGTGGAGACGGTGAGGCGGACGGTGTCGGTGAAGGGGTAGCCGGTGTCCTCCGTGACGGTGACCGTGGTGCCGCCGGCGACCTCGGCGCGGACCGTGCTGGGCGCGTACATCGCGGCGGCCAGGCCCCCGTCGTCGGTGCCGAGCCACAGTTCCTCGGTGAAGTAGGGCCAGCCCATGCCGTAGTTGTGGGGGCAGCAGCGGTACTGGTCGACGCCCGCGTGGTACGCCTGCATGGCGAAGCCGTTCTGGAACTGGCCCTGCGTCTTGGTGCGGTCGTCCAGATCGACGCTGTTGGCGCTGGTGATGTAGTGGATGGCCCTGCCGTGCGGGTCGAGGGAGGCGGGGAGCATGTTGAACGCCAGGTCCTCGCAGCGGTCGGCCCACACGGGGTCGCCGGTGATGCGGGTGAGGAGTTCGTGGGAGGCCATGAACTCGACGACGCCGCAGGTCTCGAAGCCCTGCCGAGGGTCGGTGAAACCGGGCCGGTAGTTCTCGTCGCCGGCCAGGCCGCCGCCGGGGAACCGGCCGTACGCGGCCATGACGGAGTCGTAGGCGCGGTAGGTGGCGCGGGTCAGTTCGGCGGAGCCGGTCACCTGGGCGTACTGGGCGGGTTCGCGGAAGCCCTGGGCGATGTTGACGTTGTGGCGGGAGGGCGTCGGGCCGGTCCAGTCGGCGCCCAGGGTGTGCATCTTGAGGGCCAGGTCCAGGAGGAAGGTCTCCCCCGTGCGGCGGTACAGCCAGACGGCGATGTCCAGGCCGTCGCCCCAGCGGTAGGAGATCCAGCTGGTGTCGAAGGCGCCGGGGCCCTGGGCGTTCATGAAGCGCAGGAACTTCAGGAGGAAGGGCACGACGCGCTCGTCGCCCGTGAACTCCTCGTGTGTGCGCAGGGCTTGGAGCAGCGGCAGGTACGGCCAGAAGTCGGGGCCGCCGCCCAGCGAGGTGCGCAGGGCGCGCGGTCCGAAGAAGCCGTCGGACTGCTGGGTGGCGAGGACCGCGTCGACCCACCGGCGGGCGTTGGCGAGGGCCGCGGTGTCGCCGGTGGCCACGGCGAGCGGCACGTATCCGCGCAGCCAGTACGGCAGTTCCTCCCAGCCGGGGCGGTCGGGGTGCACCCAGCCGGTGGTCCCGAAGTCGAGGAAGTGGGAGATCTCCTCGTAGCGGCCGCACAACCCGTCGAGCTGGAGCCGCAGTTGGCCGGCCAGCCAGCCGCACGGGGTGACGCTGCCGGCAGGCAGTCGGCGGAAGGCGTCAGGGAGGGGGCCGGCGGCACGCCCGGGGGACGCGGAGGCGGGGCGGGTGAGGGGTCCGCCGAGTGCGGCCGCGCCGAGGCCTGCGGCTCCGGCGCCGAGGAGGGTGCGTCTGGTCAGGGGCATGCGCGGGCTCCTGTTCATCGTCGTCCGTGGTCCTGCGGAGGGGGGTGCGCGGGACGGGCGGGGTGGCTCGCCGGTTCGGTCTGCACAACGTTGTAAGGCCCAGTCGGGATGAGAGCACGGCGCCCGGGGGCCTGTCCAGGGTCCGGACACGCCGTTCACGCCGGACGCGAGGTGCGAACGACCGCACACCGCACGCGGGTTGCGGGAACGGTCGATACGGGTATGACTGGGGCCTTGACATCCTCCCAGGCCTAAAGGCCCGGGATTCCCGCCTGCTCCCACACGGGCTGTGTGGGCCGCTTCGGGTGGGTTCCTGCTGCGCTGCGCGGTGCCGGGACGAGTCCCGGTCTTACCTGCGCTCCACAGGCTGATACCGCCAGTCCGGCGGCCTTGGCGATGTTGACCGCCGCGTTGATGTCCCGGTCCAGGACGGCTCCGCACTCCTTGCACGTCCACTCGCGGACGTTGAGGGGCTTGGGTCCGTCTTTGACGCCGCACCGCGAGCACACCTGGGAGGTCGGCTCGAACCAGCCGATCTTCACGAAGGTCCGCCCGTACCTGGCGGCCTTGTACTCCAGCATGGTCACGAACGCCGACCATCCGGCGTCGTGTACCGACTTGGCCAGGCGCGTGCGGGCGAGTCCTTTCACCGCCAGGTCCTCGACGGCAACCGCTTGGTTTTCGCGGATGATCCTCGTCGAGAGGTGGTGGTGGAACTCGCGGCGTGCGTCGGCCACTCGCGCGTGAGCGCGGGCGACCTTCAGCCTGGCCTTGTTCCGGTTGCGGGAGCCCTTCTCCGTGCGGGAGAGGGCGCGTTGCGTCTTCTTGAGGCGCTTCTCGGCCCGTCGCAGGAAGCGCGGGCTGTCGGCCTTCGTGCCGTCCGAGAGGACCGCGAAGTGCCCGAGGCCGAGGTCGATGCCCACCTCAGGCGTCGTCTCCGGAAGGACCTCGGAGGCGTCCGTCTCGACGACGAAGCTCGCGAAGTACCGGCCGGCCGCGTCCCTGACCACGGTCACGGTGGTCGGGGTGGACGGCAGTGTGCGGGACCACTTGACCTTGAGGTCGCCGATCTTCGGCAGACGCAGTTTCCCGCCCGGCGTGATCCGCCAGGCCGCGTTCGCGGTGAAGCGGATCGACTGCCGGTTGTCCCGCTTCGACTTCAAGCGCGGGGCTCCCATGCGCGGGCGCTTGCCCTTCAGCCCGTCGAAGAAGTTCCGGTACGCGGTGTCCAGGTCCCTCAGGGACTGCTGGAGGATCACCGCCGACACCTCGCCGAGCCAGGCCCGCTCCGGGGTCTTCTTGACGGCGGTGAGGTGCTTGGACAGCTCCGCCGAGGTGACGAACGGCAGCCCCGCTGCGCGGGCCTCCTCGCGGACGCGCAACGCGTCGTTGAAGACGACCCGCGCACACCCGAACGCCCTCGCCAACGCGCTGCGCTGACCGGCGCTCGGGTACACGCGGAAGCTGTACCGGAGCTGCACAACGATCACTCTACCCTTGGTCTATGTCACCACGATGGGAACCAAACCCCGATATCCGCAGGGGTCGAACAGTCGTCCACCACCTGCATGCACACTTGGTCTTCGTCACGAAGTACCGGCGCGGAGTGATGAACGACGAGATGCTGACGCGCTGCGAAGAGGTCATGCGCAAGGTCTGCGAGGACTTCGGCGCGGAGCTGAAGGAGTTCAACGGCGAGACCGACCACGTCCACCTGCTTGTGCACTACCCGCCGAAAGTCGCACTCGCCAGCCTGGTCAACAGCCTCAAGGGCGTCTCGTCCCGCCGTCTGCGCGCGGAGTTCACCGGCCGGGTCAACCGGGCGATCACGCACGGCCGGTTCTGGTCGCCTTCGTATTTCGCGGGCTCGTGCGGCGGTGCACCGCTCCAGGCGGTCAAGGACTACATCGCGCAGCAGAAGCGCCCGGACTGAGCGCGGCCAGCCGTGGCCCGGGTGGACAGTGCGGACCCGTGCCCACGACCGCGGTCAGAGCAGCCTTGAGACGCGATTCACCCCCGGCCTGAAGGCCGGCGCACTCTCGCAAGATCAGCGGTAGGATCAGGGGATCTCGTGGGGGTGGTCATGCTCAGGCGGCGTCCGGGGACACCGACGCTCGAGGAGGTGGCGGCGCTCGCCGGTGTGGGGCGGGGCACCGTCTCCCGCGTCATCAACAACGCGGCGGGGGTCAAGGACACGACCCGCCGGGCCGTGCAGCGCGCCATCGCGGAGTTGGGGTACGTCCCCAATCTCGCCGCCCGCACGCTGGCCGGACGGCGCGCCGACGCGGTCGCGCTGGTCATGACGGAGCCGGACTGGCGGCAGTTCGGCGAGCCCTTCTTCTCCGAGATCGTGCGGTCCGTCGGGGACGCCCTGACCGAGACCGAGGTGCAGTTGCTGCTCACCCTGGTCCGCACGGACGCCGAGCGGCAGCGGCTCGTGGAGTACGCGCGCGGCGGCCGGGTGGACGGCGTGATGCTGATGTCCGTGCACGCGACGGACCCGCTGCCCGACATGCTGGCCGAAGTGGGCCTGCCCACGGTGCTGTTGGGGCGGAGGTCCGGGGACGAGAGCGTGACGTACGTGGACGCGGACAACGTCGGCGGGGCGCGCGCCGCCGTGGCGCATCTGCTGGACAGCGGCCGCCGCGCGATCGCCACCATCACGGGGCCGCCGGACATGTACGTGGCCCAGTGCCGGCTGCGCGGTTACCGGGAGGCGATGGAGCGGGCGGGCGTGGAAGCGCGGCGGTCCTGGACCGTCCAGGGCGACTTCTCGGCGGAGAGCGGGTACCGCGCGATGGCCGAACTCGTCGAGCGGGCACCGGAGATCGACGGGGTGTTCGCCGCGTCGGACACCATGGCCGTGGGCGCGTTGGGAGCGCTCCGAGCGGCGGGCCGGCGGGTGCCGGACGATGTGGCGGTGATCGGGTTCGACGACTTCCCGCTCGCCCAGCACACCGACCCGAAGCTGACGACGGTCCGTCAGCCGCTCGAGGACATCGGGCACACGATGGTCCGGCTGCTGCTGGAGGAGATGGAGGAGCCGTCGACGGCCTGGCGGCACGTCATCCACCGCACGGAACTGGTGCTGCGGGACTCGGCCTGAGCTCGTCCCTCGATCGCCGGCCCTCCCTCGACGGCGGTGGTCGGCGGACGGTGCCGGTACGACCGGGACCGACGGCTCCGGCCCGGATCCGGCGGAGGCGGCGCGTGACCGCACGGGGCCCCCTGGCTGCCGGGGCCGCCAGGGCTGCGCGGGCCGCCTGGGCCTCCTGGGCCGTTGAACGCATCCCTGGCCGCCCCCTCTGAGGCAGCGCCCGCCGGAAAGCGGGCCATGACCGACCGCTCAACCGGGCCGCACCGAGAACCCGAAATCCGCTTGTCCCGCCCGGCGGGGCCTCCTTAGAGGTCATCTCAATTGGAGGCTCCGCTCACCGGTGCAAGTGGGCCAAGCCCCCTTCGGGCACTGGGTAGGGATGCTCTGAGGGTAGGAGGCGTCGTGCTGCCGTCAGGTTCCCGTCCCGGACGTGCTCGTGAATCGTATGCGCAAGTGTGGTGATGTCGCTGATGGAGACCGTCCACTCGTCCGCGTAGCGGTGTGCGGCTTCTCCTGTGAGACCGAGTTGCAGCGAGCGGTGAGGAAGTGGCTGCAGGTGCAGGTCACGTTCCGGGTCCCACTGGACCCGAGCCGGAGACCGCTTCAACTGGCGTTTCCAGGTTGCGCGATCGGGATGCAGCCCGTGCTCATAGTGGGCCAAGCAGGCATGTTTCAGTGCCCATTCGAAGCCTTCACGGGTGATCTCGACAGCGAGGACAGTTTCCTGGCCGTCCTTGGAGCCCCACCCGCAGCGGTACATCATCCAGAGGAAGGAGGGCTTGATCCATGTCATCCGGTCCCGCTGCCAGGCTGCCGGGAAGCAACTGTCCCGGGCTGCGGGAAGACCGATCTCCGGCCCGTACGCCTGGTAGACGGTGACCGTGGAAGCCGTGTGAAGGGCGCGGATTTGGTGCTTGGGTTCTGCCACGGTGACCAGCGTGAGGGCACCGTTCGATGTGTGCCATCGAATTTAGCGGCACACTTGGCTGTCGAGCCTGCGGTAGCAGATGAGGGTGCAGGCGATGCTGCGCTGGTGAAGGCCAGGAAGTGGTCAGCTTTGCGTTCGTAGCGCCGGTGGAGGCGGCGGCAGCCGGCGAGCCAGGCCATGGGTGTTCGATCGTCCAGCGATGCCTGCCCAATCGCTGGGAGGTCTCGATGCCCTTGCGGGCGATGCGGTGGGTGATGCCGCGCTCGCGTAACCAGCGTCGCAGGTGGGAGTAGTCGTAGCCCTTGTCGGCGTGAAGTTTGTCTGGCCTGCTTCGCCGCCGTCCGTGGCCGGAGCGGATCGGCGGTATGCCCTTCACCAGGGGGATCAGAGCCTGGCTGTCATGCAGGTTCGCTCCCGAGATCCCGACGGACAGGGGCAGACCGGTTCGCTCGGTGATCAAGTGGATCTTCGAGCCGTACTTCCCCGGTCTACAGGATTCGGACCCGTCAGGTCCCCCTTTTCAGGGCCCGCATGTTCACCGATTCGATCGCACACCGGGACCAGTCCAACTCACCGCGGGCGCCGAGCTCATCGAGAACCATGCGGTGCAGCTTGGCCCATACCCTGACCTTCGTCCACTCGGTGAATCGTCGGTGGGCCGTCGCCCCCGACGGCCCGAAAGACGCTGACGGCAACTGCTGCCACGTGCAGCCCGACGTGGCCACGAACACGATCGCCGCCAGTACCTCCCCCACGCACATGTCGAAAGTTTCGGGAGCGCTCCCGTCTCCCGAGGTCAAGTCGATCAATTCGCTGACCTGCGACTTCGAAAGACATTCGACGGGTTGCCGCGCACGGGGTTGTCAGGGACATGGACGCCTTCTACAGTCCCCTCCCGGAACACCATTGGGAGCGCTCCCATCAATGGGGAGGCGGGAGCGCTCCCGTCGGTAGCCCGCACCCCCTCCCGAGAGGTCCCCCACATGCCACGGTTACGGCACCACCCCCGCACCCTGCGCGCCGTGTCGGCGGCGCTCCTCACCGCCCTCGCCGCCCTCGCGGCGCTGCTGACCGCGACCGCCCCCGCACAGGCCGACACCACGATCTGCGAAGAGTTCGGCTCGACCGTCATCCAGGGCCGTTACGTCGTCCAGAACAACCGCTGGGGCACCAGCGCCACCCAGTGCGTCACCGCGACCGACTCCGGCTTCCGGGTCACGCAGGCCGACGGCTCGGTGCCGACCAACGGCGCGCCGAAGTCGTACCCGTCGGTCTTCAACGGCTGTCACTACACGAACTGTTCGCCGGGCACCGCGCTCCCCGCGCGGATCAGCGGCATCTCCTCCGCGCCCAGCAGCATCTCGTACGGCTTCGTCGACAACGCCGTGTACAACGCCTCGTACGACATCTGGCTGGACCCGACGCCCCGCACCGACGGGGTGAACCGGACCGAGATCATGATCTGGTTCAACCGGGTGGGGCAGATCCAGCCGATCGGCTCGCAGGTCGGCACGGCCTCCGTGGCCGGGCGCACCTGGGAGGTGTGGTCCGGCGGGAACGGCACCAACGACGTGCTGTCGTTCGTCGCTCCGTCCGCGATGAGCAGCTGGAGCTTCGACGTGATGGACTTCGTCCGGGCGACCGTCGCCCGCGGGCTGGCGGGCAACGACTGGTACCTGACGAGCATCCAGGCCGGTTTCGAGCCCTGGCAGAACGGTGCGGGTCTCGCGGTCAACTCCTTCTCGTCGACCGTGAACACGGGCGGCTCGCAGAACCCTGGTGACCCGAACGGCCCGGGTGATCCGGGCACGCCGGCCGCCTGCACGGTGTCGTACGCGACGAACGTGTGGCCGGGCGGCTTCACCGCGAACGTCACCGTCACCAACAACGGTTCGGCTCCCGTGGACGGCTGGCGGCTCGCCTTCACCCTGCCCTCCGGGCAGAGCGTCGTGCACGCCTGGAACGCGTCCGTCTCCCCCTCCTCGGGCGCGGTCACGGCCACCGGACCGGCCGAGAGCGCACGGATCGCCGCCGGCGGCAGCCAGAGCTTCGGCTTCCAGGGCGCCTACAGCGGCAGCTTCGCGCAGCCGGCCGCCTTCCAGCTGAACGGCACCGCCTGCAGCACCGTGTGAGGACCGCGGCGGGCCCCCTCCCGCCGTGACCCCGACGCTTCCGGGGCCCGCTCTTCCCTCCCTGCGCCGACGGGGCGGGCCCCGCAAGCCCGTACGTCCCGCCCAGGGGGCGGCCCGTGAGCCGCGACCGCCGCCCCCTCCCGTCCGCGCCGCGGACGGCCGTACCGGCGGACGGGTGCCCACGCACGCACCCGCCGCCGGCCGGTCCCGTCCCGCGGCGCGACGGCCCCTCGACCCCCCGCCCGTCCGGCTGGCGCCCTCCCCGGCCGGGCGGGGGCTTCAACCGCCGGCTCCCCCACCCCTCTCGCACCGCCCATGAAGAACTCAGCATCGGGACAGGAGACTCCATGGCTCTGAGAAGCAGACTGGTCTCTCTGGCAGCGGTACTGGCGACCCTCCTCGGAGGGCTCGGTCTCAGTTTCCTCTGGCAGAAGGACGCGCAGGCGCACGGCGTGGCGATGATGCCAGGGTCGCGCACCTACCTGTGCCAGCTGGACGCCGTCACCGGCACCGGCGCGCTCGACCCGACCAACCCCGCCTGCAAGGCCGCGCTCAACCAGAGCGGCGCCACGGCCCTCTACAACTGGTTCGCCGTCCTCGACTCCCAGGCCGGCGGACGCGGTCAGGGCTACGTCCCGGACGGCACGCTCTGCAGCGCGGGCGACCGCTCCCCCTACGACTTCTCCGCCTACAACGCGGCCCGCTCCGACTGGCCGCGCACCCACCTGACATCGGGCTCGACGATCAAGGTGCAGTACAGCAACTGGGCCGCGCACCCGGGTGACTTCCGGGTGTACATCACCAAGCCCGGCTGGTCGCCCACCTCGCAGCTGGGGTGGAACGACCTGGAGCTGATCCAGACGGTCACCGACCCGCCCCAGCAGGGCTCCCCGGGCGCCAACGGGGGCCACTACTACTGGAACCTGCAGCTGCCCTCGGGCCGTTCCGGTGACGCGCTGATCTTCATGCAGTGGGTGCGCTCGGACAGTAAGGAGAACTTCTTCTCCTGCTCCGACGTGGTCTTCGACGGCGGCAACGGCGAGGTCACCGGCATCCGCGGCTCCGGCACGGACCCCGGCACCGACCCCACCCCCGACCCGACCGACCCCACCGACCCGCCGCACACCGGTGAGTGCATGGCCGTCTACAGCGTGACCAACTCCTGGAGCGGCGGCTTCCAGGGCTCCGTCGAGGTGATGAACCACGGGACGTCCCCGCTGAACGGCTGGGCCGTGCAGTGGAAGCCCGGGCAGGGCACCACGATCGGCAGCGCCTGGAACGGCACCCTGACGAAGGGCTCGGACGGCACGGTGACGGTGCGGAACGCCGACCACAACAGAGTGATCCCGCCCGACGGGAGTGTGTCGTTCGGCTTCACGGCCACATCCAGCGGCAACAACTTCCCGGTGGGCACGATCGGTTGCGTCAATCCGTAACACCCGATGAACGGGTGACAGGTCCCCGTCCGGTGCGCCGTCCGCCACTCCCCCACCGGGAGGGCGGACGGCGCTTCGCCGTTCAGGGCCGGGTCCCCTGTCCTCGAGCTCACTCCGCCGGAGCCGGTTCCCGCACCGGTGCGGCCGCGTGGCGGAAGGGCCAGTGAGGTCCGGGGGCGTCACCCCGGGCCGCACCGGCCCTTCGTGTGAAAGGGCCTCGCCCGGGTCAACGGAAGATCACCGACCGGTCTCGCCGGGACACCGCTGTTCCCGCATCGAGACGCACCTGCAACACCTCGTACCGCACGTTTCCGCCTGCCGCGCCGTCACAGTCACTGAAGCGGCGTCGACCGACACAGGGGGTACACAGGATGAAGCGGCACGGAACACGACGGCCGGCCGGGGTGCTGCTGGCACTCACCGCGGCCTGCGGGCTGCTGCTCACCGGATGCGGCGGGGACGGCGACAGCGGGGCGCGCAAGAGCGACGCCTCCTACGACGGCGCCACCCGCGACGTGCCACGCCCGCCCGCCCCGGAAGGCTCGGGCCGGTACGAGGGCGGTGAGCGGGAGGGCGAGCAGGAGTCCCGGGACGTGGCGCCGGAGCCGGACTACCTGTCGACGTTCGCGCTGGACGTCGACACCGCCTCCTACGGCTACGCCCGGCGCACCCTCGACGAGGGCCGGCTGCCCGACCCGTCGACCGTACGCCCGGAGGAGTTCGTCAACAGCTTCCGGCAGGACTACCCGCGCCCCGACGGCGACGGCTTCACGGTCACCGTGGACGGTGCGCGCACCGACGAGGAGGACTGGTCGCTGGTGCGGGTCGGGCTCGCCACCCGGAACGCCGAGGCGGACGCCGAACGGCCGCCCGCGGCCCTCACGTTCGTCATCGACATCTCCGGGTCGATGGGCGAACCGGGACGGCTCGACCTCGCCCAGGAGGCGCTGGGCACCATGACCGACCGGCTGCGCGACGACGACTCGGTCGCCCTCGTCACCTTCAGCGACGAGGCGGAGACCGTGCTGCCGATGACCCGGCTCGACGGCAACCGGGGCGAGATCCACGACGCGATCGACAGCCTGGAGCCGATCGACTCCACCAACCTCGGCGCCGGCGTGGAGACCGGCTACGAGACCGCCGTGGAGGGGCTGCGCAAGGGCGCCACCAACCGGGTCGTCCTGGTGTCCGACGCCCTCGCCAACACCGGCGAGACGGAGGCGGGCGCCATTCTGGAGCGGATCTCCGAGTCCCGGCGGGAGCACGGCATCACCCTGTTCGGCGTGGGCGTCGGCAGCGACTACGGCGACGCGCTCATGGAGCAGCTCGCCGACCGGGGCGACGGGCACACCGTGTACGTGTCCGACGAGGAGGACGCCCGGGAGGTGTTCTGCGACGAGCTGCCCCGCAACATCGAGCTGACCGCCCGTGACGCCAAGGCGCAGGTGGCCTTCGACCCGGAGACGGTCGCCGAGTTCCGCCTGGTCGGCTACGACAACCGCAGGGTGGCCGACGACGACTTCCGCGACGACCGGGTCGACGGCGGCGAGGTCGGCCCCGGCCACACCGTGACCGCCCTGTACGCGGTGCGCACCCGGCCCGGCGCCGAGGGGCACCTCGCCACGGCGACCGTGCGCTGGCTCGACCCCGCCAGCCGCACCCCGCACGAGGAGACCGGCGGCCTGGAGGCCGAGGGGCTTGCGGAGTCGGTGTGGCGGGCACGGCCCCGGCTGACGGTGACGGCGACCGCCGCGTACTTCGCCGACGCGCTGCGCTCCGACGGCCACCGGGAGAGCTCGCTGCCCGGCGCCCCCGGTCTCGGTGAACTGTCCGAGCGCGCCGAAGGGCTGGCGGCGCGGACCGAGGACGCGGACGTGCGGGAGCTGGCGGAGGCGATCCGTACGGCGGACGGACTGGACTGATCGCGACGGGACCGTTGACTCGTTCTTACGCACGGGTAAGTTGACTCCCGAGTAAGTATGCACGGAAGCAAGTACGGACAGCACCAGCAGGACAGTCAGCCGCGACCGGGAGCCGTCATGGGCGTACGCAAGGATCTGAAACGGGCGAAACGACGGGCCGATCTGGCGGGCCGCACCACCGTCGAGACCGTCAAGGACGAGAACGGGACCGTCCGCGAGGTCCGTTCGAAGGTCCTGGCCGCACACCCCGCCTCCGGCACGACCGCCGACATCCCGTTCACCAACGCGGACGAGGCGCCCGACGCGGTCGTGCTGCGCCGCGAGGAGGGGGGCGCGTGGCGCCCGGTCACGGCGGAGGCCTTCGCCGGGGAGGTCACCGCCGTGGCCAAGGGCCTGGTCGCGGCCGGTCTCGAGCCGGGCGACCGGGTCGCCGTGATGTCCCGCACGCGGTACGAGTGGACGCTGCTGGACTTCGCGGTCTGGGCGGCCGGCGGGCAGACCGTGCCGGTGTACCCCACCTCCTCGGCGGAGCAGGTGAAGTGGATCGTCCGGGACGCCGGCGTCCGGTACGTCGTCACGGAGACCCCGGACAACACCGCCACGGTCCGCGCCGGCACCGCCGCCGTGGACGCGCCGCCGGAGGTGTGGGAGCTGGACGCGGGCGCCGTCGACGAGCTGGTCGCCCGGGGCAGGGACGTCCCGGACGAGGAGGTCACCAAGCGGCGCGCCGCCCTCACCGCCGACACGGTGGCGACCGTCTGCTACACCTCCGGCACCACGGGACGCCCGAAGGGCTGCGTGCTCACCCACGGCAACCTGTACGCCGAGTCCGCGAACACGGTCGAGCTGCTGCACCCCGTCTTCAAGGCGGTCACCTCCCAGACCGCCTCGACGCTGCTGTTCCTGCCGCTCGCCCACATCCTGGGCCGCACCCTGCAGATCTCCTGTCTCATGGCCCGCATCGAGACGGGGCACTGCCCGAGCATCAAGCCGGACGAACTGCGGCCCGCGCTCAAGTCCTTCCGCCCCACGTTCGTCGTGGGCGTGCCCTACCTCTTCGAGAAGATCCACGACACCGGGCGGGCCACCGCCGAGAAGATCGGGCGCGGCGCGTCCTTCGAACGCGCCCACCGCATCGCCGTCCGCTTCGCACGGGCGCACCTGGACCGCTTCCTCGGCCGCGGCGAGGGCCCCGGCCTCCGCCTCTACGCCGCGTGGGCGCTGTACGACCTGCTGGTCTACCGCAGGGTCCGCAAGGAGCTCGGCGGGCGCCTGCGGTACGCGATCAGCGGCGGCTCCCCGCTGGAGAAGGACCTCAACCTGTTCTTCTACGCGGCCGGCATCATGATCTACGAGGGCTACGGCCTCACCGAGACCACCGCCGCCGCGACCGTCGTCCCGCCGCTGTCCCCGCGCCCCGGCACGGTCGGCCTGCCGGTCCCCGGCACGGCGGTGCGCATCGCCGACGACGGCGAGGTGCTGATCAAGGGCGGCATCGTCTTCGGGTCGTACTGGAACAACCCGAAGGCCACCGAGGAGGTGCTGCGCGACGGCTGGTTCGCCACCGGGGACCTCGGCGCGCTCGACGAGGACGGCTATCTGACCATCACCGGCCGCAAGAAGGACATCATCGTCACCTCCGGCGGCAAGAACGTCTCCCCCGCCGTCCTCGAGGACCGGCTGCGCAGCCGTCCGCCGGTCGGGCAGTGCCTGGTCGTCGGCGACAACCGGCCCTATGTGGCCGCGCTGATCACCCTCGACCCGGAGACGGTGGCCCACTGGCTGTCGGTGCGCAGGATGCCCGCCGGCACCCCGATGTCCGAGGTGATCGCCGACCCGCGCATGCAGGCCGATGTGCAGAAGGCCGTGGACTACGCCAACCAGGCCGTCTCCCGCGCGGAGTCCATCCGCAAGTTCGTCGTCGTAGCGGGCGAGTTCAGCGAGGAGAACGGACTGCTCACCCCGTCGCTGAAGGTCAAGCGGAAGGCGGCGCAGGAGGCGTACGCGGAGGAGATCGCCGCGCTGTACGCGTGAGGCGGGCGCCCTCGCGTGCCGCTCAGTCGGGCCGGGCCGCCCGTGCCGTGCGCGTCCGCCGTCAGCGCAGGTCGAGCCGCATCAGCACGCGGGAGTGGCCGGACAGCACCGAGGCGGTGTCGGCGGCGTGGGTGAACCCGGCCCGCTCGAAGTTCTTGCGGAGCCCGGGGTAGGCCATGGTCAGGTCGACACGGGCGTCTCCGCTGTCGAGGGGGTAGGCCTCGACGGCGGGGGCGCCCTGCGCGCGGGCGTACGCGACGGCGCCGGCGATCAGGGCGTGCGAGAGGCCCTTGCCGCGGTGGCCGGGGCGCACCCGGATGCACCACAGGGACCACACCGGCAGGTCGTCGACGTGCGGGATCTTGCGGTTGCGGGCGAAGGAGGTGTCCGCGCGCGGGGCGACGGCGGCCCAGCCGACGGGCTCCCCGTCCTCGTAGGCGAGCACACCGAGCGGGGCGCCGGAGCGGAGCAGCCCGGCGACGTACTCGCCGCGGGCGGGGCCGCGCAGTTCGCGGTTGAGCTTGGAGGGGATGCGGTAGCTCAGGCACCAGAAGACGTTCGCCTGCGGCGACTTGGGACCGAGCAGGGCACGGACGTCCTCGAACTTCGAGGCCGGACGGACTTCGACGGTCATGCGTCCACGATGGCACGAACGGCCCGCCTGCGCCGCCGTATGTACGGCGCACGGCGGGCCCTTGCGTCAGTGCGCGGCCGGGGTCTCCTTGAGGAAGTCGCCCAGGCCGTCGAGCAGGCGGTCGACGTCCTCGTCGGAGGTGTAGCAGGCGAGGCCGACACGCAGGCCGCCGGTGTCACCGAGGCCCAGGTGGCGGGAGGCCTCCAGGGCGTAGAAGTGGCCGGAGGGCGCGTGGACGTTCCGTCCGGCGAGGAAGCGGTAGGCGTCCTCGGTGCGGCGGCCCTCGAAGGTGAGCAGCAGGGTCGGCGTGCGGCGGGCGGCCCGGGAGTGGACGGTCACCGCGTCGAGCGCCGCCAGGCCCTCCTCCAGGCGGGCCCGCAGCCGCGCCTCGTGTGCCCCGATCGCCTCGTACGCCGCCCCGAGCCGGGTGCGTCGGTCGCCGTCGGCCGGCCCGCCGAGCCGGGCGAGGACGTCGACGGCGGCGCGGGTGCCGGCCAGGAACTCGTAGGGCAGGGTGCCCAGCTCGAACCGCTCGGGCACCGCGTCCGAGGAGGGCAGCAGCTTGTCCGGGCGCAGGGTCTCCAGCAGCTCCGGGGCGGCGGCGAGGACACCGTGGTGCGGGCCGAGGAACTTGTACGGCGAGCAGACGAAGAAGTCCGCGCCCAGTGCCCTCACGTCCACCGGCGCGTGCGCCGTGTAGTGCACGCCGTCGACGTACAGCAGGGCGCCCGCCTCGTGGACCAGCCGCGCTGTCTCGGCGACCGGGGGCATGGTGCCGATGAGGTTGGAGGCGGCCGTGACCGCGACCAGGCGGGTGCGGTCGGAGAGCTGGGCGCGGATGTGGTCGGCGGTCAGCTCCCCCGTGGCCGGGTCGAAGTCGGCACGGCGGACGGTGACGCCGGCCCGTTCGGCGGCCTGCACCCAGGGACGGATGTTGGCGTCGTGGTCGAGCCGGGTGACGACCACCTCGTCGCCCTCCGACCAGCCGGCGGCGAGGGTGCGGGCCATGTCGTAGGTGAGCTGGGTGGCGCTGCGGCCGAAGACGATCCCCGCCGGGTCGGCGCCGAGCAGGTCGGCCAGGGCCTGGCGGGCCTCGACGACGAGGGAGTCGGCGTGGCGCTCGCCGGGCAGCAGGCTGCCCCGGTTGGACAGCGGCCGCGCCAGGGCGTCGGCGATCGCCTCGATGACGGGGCGCGGCGTCTGGGTGCCGCCGGGTCCGTCGAAGTGGGCGGTGCCCGCGGCCAGCGCGGGGATGTCGGCGCGCAGGGCGGTGAGGTCGTAGGTCACGGAAGCTTCCCGGGGGTCGGAGGGCGGTCAGGCGGCGGGGGCGTCGGGCGCCGGGGACTGCGGCGCGGGAGGCCGCGGTGCCGAGGGTTCCGGCGCGGACGGTTCCGGCGACGACGGCTCGGGAGGTCCGGGCGACGACGGCTCCGGGGCCGGGGGCTGCGGTGCCGGGCGGGTCGGTGAGCTGTTCGCGGAGGTAGTTCCAGACGACCGCGACAAGGGCGGCGACCGGCACCGCGAGCAGGCTGCCGACGATGCCGGCCAGGCTGCCGCCCAGCGTCACCGCCAGCAGGACGACCGCCGCGTGCAGACCGAGGCCGCGGCTCTGGATCATCGGCTGGAACACGTTGCCCTCGAGCTGCTGCACGACCACGATGACGACCAGCACGAGCAGCGCGTCCATGAAGCCGTTGGACACCAGCGCGATGAGCACGGCGACCAGTCCGGCGAACAGGGCGCCGACGATGGGCACGAACGCGGACACGAAGGTCAGCACCGCGAGCGGCAGGACCAGCGGCACGTCGAGGATCCACAGGCCGAGGCCGATCAGCACGGCGTCGATCAGGCCGACGAGCGCCTGCGACCGCACGAACGCGCCGAGGGTGTTCCAGCAGCGCGCGGCGACGACCGGCACGTCGGTGGCGAGCCGGCCGGGGAGCTGGCGGCGCAGCCACGGCAGGAAACGCGGCCCGTCCTTCAGGAAGAAGAACATCAGGAAGAGCGCCAGGACGGCGGTGACGACGCCGCTGAAGACGGTGCTCACGCCGGTGACGGCGGTGGTGGCGATGGACCCGGCGCTGTCCTGGAGGCGGGCGGTCGCCGCGTCGAAGGCGCCGGTGATCTGGGCGTCGTCGATGTTCAGCGGCGGGCCCTCGGCCCACTCGCGGAGCTTCTGCACGCCCTTGACGACGCCGTCGCCGAGTTCACCGGCCTCCGAGGCGACGGGCACGGCGATGAGCGCCACGGTGCCCGCGCCGACCAGCAGGAACAGCACGGTCACCAGGGAGGCGGCGACCGCGGGGCGCAGTCCGCGCCGCAGCAGCCAGCGGGTCGGGGGCCAGGTGAGCGTGGTGAGCAGCAGGCCGACTATCAGGGGCCAGACCACCGACCACATCCGGCCCAGCAGCCAGAGGGCCACCCCGGTGGCCACCAGGACCAGCAGCAGTTCCCCCGAGATGCGTGCCGAGGTGCGCAGCGCGGCGCGGGTTTTACCGGCGTTCAGCGAGGCAGACATGGTGGCACCCTATGGTGCCCGCGCGTCCGTGGTGATCGCGGGACGCAAAGGACGTGTGCCGACGGGGCGTCGGGTGCGCCGCGCCCGGCCGGAGGGCCGGCCGGACACGGCGCGGGAGGCGCGGTCAGTCCAGCGGGTCGAGCGTCAGGGACGCCCCGCGCGGGTCGCCGTCGTGCACGAGCGACTCGTGGGCGCCGACGTCGTCGAAGGCGAAGGCGTACGCCTTCCCGTCGGCCATGTGCGCGTGGACGATCCGCGCGTAGTGGTTGGTGACCGGATCCTGGTAGAAGCCGGCCGCGCTGCGGTCGGGCTGGTTCGGGTTGGTGAGCAGGGTGGTGCGGTTGAAGCCCGCGCAGAGGGTGCGCGAGATGGGGCCGCGTACCTGGTCGTTGGGTGCGTCGAGGAGGCGGTGGCAGCCGAAGACGGACGAGGCGTCCGGCTTCTGGAAGGCGGTGACCTCGTTGCCGGAGCCGTCCCTGAAGCGCAGCACGCCGCCGGAGACCCGGCCGGTGTACCGGACGTCGGGACGGTCGGTGAACGGCGTGACGATCAGGTCAGTGCCCGTGTACTTGTCCCAGACGCGGTTGATGTAGTCGTCCATGACGGACGCCGGGAGGGCGCCGGTCTCCACCCCGTACAGCGGGGACAGGGCGCGCAGCACGGTGCCGTCGGAGCGGGTCTGGATGAGGTTCCCCCAGCCGCCGCCCTGTGCTCTGAGGGAGTTGAACACGCCGTTGTAGCCGCCGGCGCGCAGTTTGCCGGCGGTCGGCGTGGAGCCGTCGCCGCGGCGCACGCCCACCGTGTAGGGCGCGGAGAACATGTCGACCTGAGTGCTGTTGATCCACAGTCCGGAGTCGTTGAGCGTGTACTCGGACCAGTTGAAGAGGATGTCGCGGTTGGGGTCGGTGGGGTTCTGCACGGCGGGCTGCACCAGGCCCCCGGTGGTGAGCCGGAACTCCATCTTGCGGCCGTAGGAGAAGTAGATGCGGCCGGAGAACTTGGGGATCTGGATGGTGGTGGACTGGCCGGGGGCCGGGCCCGGGATGGAGGCGTCGGGCGCGGGGGTCGGCGGGTTGCCGCCCGCCGGCCAGGGGTGGAAGGCGCCGCTCGCGTCGGCCCAGCCCTGCCGGCCGGACGACAGCTCGGTGCCGAGGTTGTAGATGTGCACCTGCTCGGCGCGGCCCGAGTTGTTCGTGATGGTCAGCGGGATGGTGGCCGGGACCGCGGCGTGCGCGGTGGACGGGACCCCGGCGGCGAGCCAGCCGCCGCCCAGCGCGGTGGCGATGCCCAGAGCCACGGCGGTGACCCGGCGTCTGAGGGTGCGCAGCATGGTCGTTCTCCGTTCGACGAGTGGCCGACTACGGGTGTGAGAGCGCTCTCAAGGAGAGTCCCCCGCTGGTATGGACCTGTCAACGGTTCAAGCACACATTGGGGAGGAGAAGGTTCCACATCTCGCGCCGGCGCGCCCCGGGCTGTGGCTCAGCCGTGCTGGACGACGCCGTGCGCCGAGAAGGTGACCGGGCCGCGGGAGGTGAGGTCGCCGGGCGGGAAGCCGGGGTGGTGATCGCCCTGCGCCTCGCTCGCGCGCGGGGCGGCGGGGTTCAGGACGAGCCGGGAGACGATGCGGTAGCGGTCACTCCGGTGGACGGAGTGGACGTACTCCACCGGACGCCCCTCGGTGTCGGTGGTGAGGCGCTCGAACAGGAGGGCCGGCGACAGCTCGGGCACGTCGAGCAGTTCCGCCTCCGCGCGGGTCACCACGGTCGGCTCGACGGACTGCACGGCCTCGCTGACCCGCACGCCGCGCCGGTCACGGAAGTGCTCGTAGAGGTCGCCCTGTTCGAGCTCCGCCTCGGTGAGGCCGGGCACCAGGGCGGCGGGGAGATGCAGGTGATCGATGGCCATCGGGGCGCCGTCCACCAGCCGCAGCCGGGCCGCGTACCGGATTTCGGCGGCCGGTGACATCCGCAGTCTGCGGCCCACGCGGGCGCCGGCCGGGAGGGTGCGGAACTCGAGGATGCGGCTGGTCCACGCGCCCTTGGCCTGCGGCGCGGTCAACGAGCCGTGCTCAGGGACGAGTTCCCGGGTGATCTTCTCGGCGGCGACGAACATGCCCCGGCCGTGCTCGCGCACCAGCAGCCCGGCGACGACGAGTTCGTCGACCGCAGCCCGCACGGTCGGGCGTAGGTGCTGACACCCGCTCAGGTCGCGGCCCGGATCGACGCGTACCGCGCCGCGGGCACATCGTTCGTGGACGAGGTGCCCGCGCCCTGACCTTCCGGTGCGCCGGCAGACCAAGGTGTTCGGGACCCGGCCCGTGGCGCTGGACCCGGGGAAGCGGGTGGTGGCCGTGGTGCTGCCACGAGGCACCGACCGGGGCGTGATGCATGTCTTCGACGTGGCGCTCACCGACCGGCCGGTCGCGGCAAACGGGCAGGACGGCTGACCTGCCGGCCGTGTCCCCGCACAGCGCTCGGAAGCCCCCGTTCCAAATGGAGCGGGGGCTTCCCTTGCCGTCGGCGGACGGGGGGCGCACGCTGGACACATGGGTGCGAGCCCGACGCTCATCTCCTCCGTGCAGCGGGCCTTCCGGCTGCTGGAGGCGGCGAGCGCGCACGAGACGGGCGCGCCGGCCAAGCAGCTGGCGCGGGAGACCGGGCTGCCCCTGGGCACCGCCTACCACCTGCTGCGCACCCTGGTGCACGACGGCTACCTGCGGAAACTCGACGACGGCAGCTTCGTCCTGGGCGACCGGCTGCAGACCCTGTACTCCGGGGGCCGGAGCCAGACGCTGCTCGCCCGGGTCCGGCCTGTCCTCTCCGCGCTGCGCGACGAGCTGAACAGCGCCGCCTACCTCACCTTCTACGAGGACGGCGAGATCCGGGTCTCCGAGATCGTCGACGGCCCCCGCACCCCGCGCGTCGACCTGTGGGTGGGGTTCGAGGACGCCGGTCACGCCACCGCGCTCGGCAAGGCCGTGCTGCGCGAGCTGGACGACGAGTCCCGCAAGGATTACCTGTCGCGGCACACGCTGAACGACCTCACCCCGCACACCGTCACCACCCCGGTGGAGCTGGTCCGCCGGCTGGAGTCGACACCCCTCGCCCCGGCCGTGACCGACCTGGAGGAGTACGCGCTGGGCACGGTGTGCGTGGCGGTGCCGGTGTACAGCGGCGGCACCCTGGGCTCCATCGGCGTGTCCATGCCGCGCACCCGGCTCGACCGGATCGACGAGGTCCGCGAGCGGCTGCTGCCGACCGCCCGCCGGGTCACCCGCAGCCTGTCACTCACTATGTGAAATCCGCGTCCTTGTGATGCCGGGCACCATCACCTTCTCTTGAAGAAGCACGCAATTCGGACACGCACACAGGTGAGGAACCCGACAGCACATGAGTCACGCCCGTCAGCATGGACGCGACCGCTCGCCCATACGGCCGTACCCGCGCGGACTGGCATGCCTCCGATCGCCCCGCACCCGGGCGTGCGCGCACCGGGTCGCCGAGACGCCGGCTCTGCCCGTGGCGATCCTGGTCATCATCGTGTCCATCGACATGGCGGCCGGCACCGGCCGGATCTGGCTGCCGCTGCTCGCCACCGGTCCCGCGCTGGCCGCCGCCACCAGCCGGCCCCGCGGGGTGCTGGGCGTAGGCGCCCTGGCCATACTTCTCGGCGCGAGCATCGCCTACCGGCACGACATGGCCGTGCCGCACCTGTCCGTCGTGCTGGCCGCCCTGGTGACCGTCACCCTGGCGAGCGCCCTCGCCAGCGCCCTGCGGGCACGCCGTGAGCGGGTGCTGGCCGCCGTGCGCTCCGTCGCGGAGACCGCGCAGCACGCGCTGCTCCAGCCGGTGCCGGGGAGGGTCGGCCCGTTCCAGGTGGCGGTGCGCTACAGCGCGGCCGCCGCCGAGGCCCGGATCGGCGGCGACCTCTACGCCCTCGTCCCCACTCCGCACGGCGTGCGGATGATCGTCGGCGACGTGCGCGGCAAGGGGCTGCCGGCCGTGGGGACGGCCGCGCTGGTGCTCGGCGTGTTCCGGGAGGCGGCGTACGACGAGCCGGACCTGCTGGACGTGGTGTGCCGGATCGAGCGGAGCCTGGCCCGCAACCTGGGCGGCGACGACTTCGTCACCGCCGTGGTCGCCGGCTGCCCGGAGCCCGGGCGGCTGGAGATGGTCAACTGCGGTCACGCTCCCCCGCTGCTGATCCACGGCGACGACGTGACGGCCGTCGAGACCGACCACCCCGCGCCGCCGCTCGGACTGCGCGCCCTGTCGGACCACTCCCCCCGCCTCCAGGTGGTGCCCTTCGGCGACGGCGACCAGCTGCTCCTCTACACCGACGGCGTCACCGAGGCGCGGGACGACGAGCGCGCCTTCTACCCCCTGACCGAGGGGCTGACCCGGCACCTGTGCGACGAGCTGGACCGGACGCTGGCCGCGCTGCACGAGGACCTGCTGGACCATGTGGGCGGCCGGCTGCACGACGACGCGGCGCTGCTGCTGCTGCTGCGCAGGCCCGCCGCCGTGCAGCCCGGGGAGGCCGCCGGGGTGCGCCCCGTGGCGGACGTGGACGGCGCCACGGCCGCCTGAGGCGCGTCCCCCGTCAGGGCCGCTGGGCGGCGATGAGACGCCGGTACCAGTGGTAGCTGTCCTTCGGCGTGCGCCGCTGGGTGGCGTAGTCGACGTGGACGATGCCGAACCGCTTGTCGTAGCCGAAGGCCCACTCGAAGTTGTCCAGCAGGGACCACACGTAGTAGCCGCGGACGTCGACGCCCGCGTCCAGCGCGGCCCGCAGCGCGGTGAGATGGTCGCGCAGATAGTCGACGCGGTCGGTGTCGTGCACCGCCCCGTCGGGGCTCACCCGGTCCTCCTCGGCTGAGCCGTTCTCCGTGATGTGCACGGGCGGCAGGGCGTCCCCGTACTGCTCCTTCAGCTCCACCAGGAGGTCGGTGAGGGTGCCGGGCGCCACCGGCCAGCCCATGGCGGTCCGCCGGACGCCCGGCATCGGCACCTCGGCGTACCGGTTGTCGGTGGCCACGCGCAGGGCGGGGTCGCTCTCGCGGTGCGGGGCGTCGGCCACGACGATCGGGCGGTAGTAGTTGACGCCGAGGAAGTCCAGCGGCCGGGCGATCAGCTCCAGGTCGCCGTCACGGCGGAAGTCCTGCCCGGTGATCAGCTCGCCCCAGGTCTCCTCCTCGGTGTCCGGGTAGCGCCCGGCGAGGATCGGCTCCGTCCAGACCAGATTGTGCAGGGTGTCTGCGCGCACCACCGCCGCCCGGTCGGCGTCGGAGTCCGTCGCGGGGAGGTGGTGGTCGAGGTTGAGGGTGATGCCGACCTCGCGCACCCCGGCCGCGCGCAGCGCCTGTACGGCGAGCCCGTGGCCGACGAGCAGGTGGTGCGCGGCGGCGAGTGCGCCCCGGCCCTCCTGGGCGCCGGGAGCGTGGCGGCCGACGGAGTAGCCGAGGAAAGCGCTGCACCAGGGCTCGTTGAGGGTGATCCAGCGGGGCACACGGTCGCCCAGATGGTCGGCGACGACGGCCGTGTACTCGGCGAACCGCTCCGCCGTCTCCCGTACGCGCCAGCCGCCCCGGTCCTCCAGGGCCTGCGGGAGGTCCCAGTGGTAAAGGGTGACGGCCGGTTCGACGCCGGCGGCGAGGAGTTCGTCGACCAGCCGGGAGTAGAAGTCCAGACCCTTGGGGTTCACCGGTCCCGACCCGTCGGGCACGATCCGCGGCCAGGCGACGGAGAAGCGGTACGAGCCGACGCCGAGGTCGCGCAGCAGGGCCACGTCCTCCGGGTAGCGGTGGTAGTGGTCGCAGGCGACGTCGCCGGTGTCGCCGCCTGCCACCCGGCCGGGGGTGTGGCTGTAGGTGTCCCAGATCGACGGGCCGCGTCCGTCCTCGCGTGCCGCGCCCTCGATCTGGTAGGAGGCGGTGGCGGCGCCGAGGACGAAGCCGGGCGGGAACCGGGGGAAGTCTTTCATGCGGTTCGGGTCCATATCGGTTGATTCTGCGGTCACTTGACGGATCCTCCGGTGATGCCGGCGGCGATGTACTTCTGGGCGAGGACGAGCAGGACCGCGGCGGGCACGGCGGAGAGCACGGCCGCGGCCATCACCGAGCCCCAGTCCCCGATGTGCGCGCCGATGTACTGGTAGATGCCCAGCGTGATCGGCTTGACGTCGTCCGTGGTGTTCAGGGTGAGGGCGAACATGAAGTCGCTCCACGCGAACAGGAAGGCGAACAGGCCCGAGGTGATCAGGGCGTTGCGGCTCATCGGCAGCACCACCCGCAGGAACACCCGGACCGGTCCGGCCCCGTCGATCTCGGCGGCCTCGATCACCTCGCCGGGGACGGACACCATGAAGGAGCGCATCAGCACGATGGAGAAGGGGATGCCGAGCCCGGCGTCCGCGAGCATCAGCCCGGCGTAGGAGTTGACCAGGCCGAGGTCGACGTACGAGGTGTAGAGGGCGTTGGCGATGACGATGCCCGGCACCATCTGCGTGATCAGGGTGCCGAACACGATGGTGCGCGAGCCGCGCAGCCCGAAGCGGGCCAGCCCGTAGGCGGCGGGCGCGGCGATCGCGAGGCAGATGACGACGGCGCCGGCGGACACCAGCAGGGAGGTCAGCAGGTTGCCGCCCTGGTCGGTGAGCGCCTTGGTGAAGCCGGAGAGGTCGAGTCCCGAGGGGACCGGGTCGACCTGGAGGAGGCCCGAGTCGGGCTGGAGCGCGGTGTTGAGCATCCAGTACAGCGGGAACAGCATCACCGCGAGGACGAGCAGACCCGCGGCGGTGGAGCCCCAGCGGCGGCGGGGCGCGGTGGGCGCGTGGACGGCCATGGCGGTCACTTCCCCTCGGTGCGGTTGGCCCGCAGGTAGAACACCGCGAACACGGCGGAGATCAGGATCAGGACGTTGCCGACGACCGCGCCGGCGCCGAAGTCCAGTTCCACGAAGGAGTTCTGGTAGGTGAGCGTGCCCAGGGTCTGGGTGGCGTCGGCGGGGCCGCCGTCGGTGAGGGCGAGGATCAGGTCGAGGATCTTCACCGTCGACATGAAGCCCAGCACCAGCACGACCGTGATGACCGGCTTCAGCAGCGGCAGGGTGACGGAGCGGAAGGTGCGCCAGGCGGAGGCGCCGTCCAGGGAGGCCGCCTCGTACAGCTCCTTGGGGATCTCCTGGAGGCCGCCGTAGAGGATGACCATGTTGAACGGGATGCCGATCCAGACGTTCACCAGGATCACCGAGATGAGCGCCATGTCGGGGCTGGTCAGCCACGGGGTGTGCCCGCCGAGGCCGAGGGTGTCGAGGAAGGTGTTCAGTACGCCGGTGTCCTGGTCGAGGATGCGGCGCCAGACGACGCCGGACACCACCATGGGCACCAGCCAGGGCAGCAGGATCAGGGAGCGCAGGACGCCGCCGAGGGGGAAGCGGCGGTTGAAGAAGACGGCGAGGGCGAGGCCGACGCAGAACTGGCCGAGCAGGGAGCCCGCGGTGAAGACGAGGGTGTGCCGGAGGGCCTTGCCGAACAGGGCGTCCTGGAAGACGGACGACCAGTTGTCGGCGCCGTTGAAGGGGGCCTCGCCGGTGAAGAAGGTCTTCGGCGTGTAGTGCTGGAAGCTCATCACGATGTTGCGGACGAGCGGGTAGCCGAAGAACAGCAGCATGAAGACGACGGCGGGGGCGACGAAGCCCCAGCGGGCGAGCCTGCGGCGAAGCCGGGCGCGGGCCGGGCCGGGCGGGGTGTTCTTCTTGGGCGCGGCGGCGGTCGGCGGGGCGGTGGCGGTGGACGTGGTCATGGGCGCTTACCTCAGTTCCCGCTCGTGGCCCGCTGCTGGGCGCGCTTCAGGGCGGCCTCGCTGGATTGGCCGGTCAGGGCGGACTGGAAGGCGCTCTGCAGGGCGAGGGAGACGGCCGGCCAGCCGGCGCCGACCTGTGCGGTGCGGGAGCGGGCGGCGGCGACCTGGTCGGCCAGCGCGTCCAGTTCGGGCACCTTCGACCGCCACGCGGCGGCGGCCCGCTCGTCGGCGGGGACCATCCAGCTGTTGAGGGCGTAGCTGAGCTGTTCCTTCTCGCCGGTCAGGCAGGCGACGATCCGTCCTGCCATGCGCTGGCGGCCGTCGTCGCCGGTGCGGGGCACGGTGAGCACGGCGCCGCCGAGCGGGGCGACCGAGTCGGCGCCCTCCTCCGGGACGGGGATCTCGGCGAGGCCCCAGTGGAGGTCGGGGTCGCTGTTGAGGGTCTCGACCTGCCAGGGGCCGTTGATCATCATGGCGGCGTTCTTGGCCATGAACTGGTCGTTGACGTCGGCCTGGGTCCAGTTGACCGTGGACCGGGAGAGCGAGCCGTCCTTCAGCAGCGCCTTCCAGAAGTCGAGCGCCTCGACGACCTCCGGGCTGTCGAGTTCGCGTTCGTCGCCGCCGTTGGACCACATGAACGGGGTGAACTGGAAGACGCCGTCCTCGGCGCCGCCCGCGCTGAGCGCAATGCCGTAGCGCTTGCCGCGGGTCAGCTCACGCGCGGCTTCCCGCAGGTCGTCCCAGGTGGCGGGGGTGCGGATGCCGGCCTCGGCGAGGACGTCCTTGTCGTAGAAGAGGGCGAGGGTGTTCACGGAGCGGGCGGCCCCGTAGTACGTGCCCCGGTAGGAGCCGAAGTCGACGATGCCGTCGGGCACATGGCCGGTGGACAGGCCGAGGGTGCGCAGGTCGACCAGTCCGCCTGCCTCGGCGAACACCGGCATCTCGGAGGCGTCGAACTGGACGACGTCCGGCAGCGACTTGGACGAGGCCATGCGCAGCGCCTTGGTCATGACCTGGGACGCGGGGACGCTCTGCTGCTCGACGGTGACGCCGAGCCGCTTGCCGCAGCGGGCCATCGCCTGCGCGTCCCAGCGGTGATAGGTCTCGTCGGTCGAGGAGTTCAGGACGGTGTACACGTCGTCGTCGCGCTCGGCGGCGCAGCCGGTCAGCGCCGCCGGGGCGACGAGGGCCGCGGCGGCGGCGAGCGAGGTGACGGCTCTGCGGGCGCGCCCGCGGGGGCGCGGACGGCGTGCGGCAACCGTTGGATGTGCTGTCACGGTGGGTGCCCCTGGGTGGGACCGGCCCGGCGGGTACCGAGGCCGGCGGCTCTGTGGAAGGGTAGGTGAAGCGCTTCGACAACAAGCCTCCGCGATCGGGGTCTCGTCTGGCGCTGCACCGGGGTGTAATTTGTTTTGCCTGATAACTAATACGTCAGCGCGACTCGGTCGCGCTAGCCCCCCAGCGGCACGACCTCCCTGCGCCGGGGCGTGACAGGTTCCGCAGATCCTGTCATAGTTCCTGGTCAGAGGTTCCCCTCGCACCTCCTTCGCCCTCCCCATCCCGAGGAAGACCATGAAATTCACCGACGGCTTCTGGCGCATCCGCGACGGTGTCCAGATCTCGTACGCCACCGAGGTGCGAGATGTCCGCGCGGAATCGAAGCGCTTCACCAGCTATGCGTCGACGAAGCAGGTGACGCGTCGGGGCGACACCCTGAACGCCCCGCTGGTCACGGTCGACTGCTTCTCCCCCGCCGAGGGCGTCGTCGGCGTGCGGGTCACCCATCACGCCGGGAAGCGCGAGCCCGGGCCGGACTTCGCGCTGGCCGCGGAGGCCGGCGGTGCGGGCGAGGTGCGCCGGGACGGCGCGGTCACGGAGCTGACCAGCGGCCCGCTGACCCTGCGGCTGGACGCGGAGGGCGGTTTCGGACTCACCTTCCTCGACGCGGACGGGCGGGAGCTGACCCGCGCGGGCGCCAAGAGCACGGCGTACGCCACCACTGCCGACGGGGCGCACCACATGCTGAGCCGGCTGTCCCTCGGCGTCGGCGAGAACGTCTACGGCCTGGGCGAGCGCTTCACCCCGTTCGTCAAGAACGGCCAGACCGTCGACGTGTGGCAGGCCGACGGCGGCACCAGCAGCGAACAGGCCTACAAGAACGTCCCGTTCTACCTCTCCTCACGCGGCTACGGCGTCTTCGTCAACCACCCCGGACAGGTCTCCTTCGAGGTCGGCTCGGAGTCCGTCGGGCAGGTGCAGTTCAGCGTCGAGGACCAGACGCTGGAGTACTACGTGATCGCGGGCCCGACGCCGAAGGACGTCCTGGGCCGGTACACCGCGCTCACGGGCCGCCCGGCGCTGCCGCCCGCCTGGTCGTTCGGCCTGTGGCTGAGCACGTCGTTCACCACCTCGTACGACGAGGCGACGGTGACCTCGTTCGTCGACGGCATGGCGGAGCGGGGCATCCCGCTGTCGGTGTTCCACTTCGACTGCTTCTGGATGCGCGAGTACCAGTGGTGCGACTTCCGGTGGGACCCGGAGGTGTTCCCGGACCCGGAGGGCATGCTGGCCCGACTCAAGGACAAGGGCCTGCGGATCAGCGTGTGGATCAACCCGTACATCGCGCAGAAGTCGCCGCTGTTCGACGAGGCCGCCGCGCTCGGTCACCTGGTGCGCAGGCCCAACGGCGACGTGTGGCAGTGGGATCTGTGGCAGGCCGGCATGGGCCTGGTCGACTTCACCGGCCCGGACGCCCGCGCCTGGTTCCAGGGCAAGCTGAAGACGCTGCTCGACCAGGGGGTGGACTGTTTCAAGACGGACTTCGGCGAGCGCATCCCGACGGACGTCGTCTGGCACGACGGCTCGGACCCCGAGCGGATGCACAACTACTACACGCACCTGTACAACCGCACCGTGTTCGAACTGCTGGAGAAGGAGCGCGGGCAGGGCGAGGCGGTCGTCTTCGCCCGGTCGGCGACCGCCGGCGGCCAGCAGTACCCGGTGCACTGGGGCGGCGACTGCTGGTCGTCCTTCGAGGCGATGGCGGAGTCGCTGCGCGGCGGTCTGTCGCTGTCGCTGAGCGGGTTCGGCTTCTGGAGCCATGACATCGGCGGCTTCGAGGGCACGCCCGACCCCGAGGTGTTCAAGCGCTGGCTGGCGTTCGGTCTGCTGTCGTCGCACAGCAGACTGCACGGCTCCACGTCGTACCGGGTGCCGTGGGAGTTCGGCGACGAGGCGGTGGACGTCGCCCGGCAGTTCACGCTTCTCAAGCACCGGCTGATGCCGTACCTGTACGGCGCGGCGGCCGAGGCGCACCGCACGGGCGTGCCGATGATGCGGCCGATGCTGCTGGAGTTCCCGCACGACCCGGCGTGCCGCCCGCTGGACCGCCAGTACATGCTCGGCCCCGACCTGCTGGTCGCGCCGGTGTTCAGCCGGGACGGCGACGTGGAGGTGTACCTGCCGGAGGGCACCTGGACGCATCTGCTGAGCGGCGAGCGGGTGACGGGCCCGTGCTGGCGCACCGAGCGCCACGGCTACGACAGCCTCCCGCTGTACGTCCGTGAGGGCGCGGTGCTGCCGCTGGCCGGGGACGACTCCCGCCCGGACGGCGACTGGCTGGACGCGCCGGTGCTGCTGGTGCACCCGTCGGACGCGACCGACTACACGGCAGAGGTCACCGTGCCGGACACGGCGGGCCTTCCCGCGGCGACGTTCCACGTCCGGCGGGACGGGGACCTGCTCCGGGTGACGGCATCGGGCACGGACCGGCCGTTCACGGTGCGCGTGCCGGGCGGGGCGGAGGCTTCGGGGGCGGGTGAGGTGACGGTGGCGGTCGCCCCGGACTGAGGGTGTCGGCAGGGTGAGCGTGTCGGCCGGCCTCCCCGGTCGCGCCGACTCGCCCTGTCAGCACGCGTCGTCCTACGGGTGGCTGCCCGGGCTGTGGCCGGGACCGGCCAGGGGGGTCGGGGAGAGCGCCGCCGGCTCCTCGCCCGGCTCCAGCAGGGTGTCCGCCGCGCCCACGATCAGCGGGTCCGGCTTGCCGAGCGCCTCGTGGTCCTTGGCCGGGTAGTCGCAGCGGTCGAGGAGGCTGCGCATCGCCTCGAGCCGTCCGCGCCGCTTGTCATTGTTCTTGACGACCGTCCACGGCGCGTGCGGGGTGTCGGTGGCGCGGAACATCTCCACCTTGGCCTTGGTGTAGTCGTCCCAGCGGTCCAGCGACTCCAGGTCCATCGGCGACAGCTTCCAGCGCCGCAGCGGGTCGACCTGGCGGATGGCGAAGCGGGTGCGCTGCTCGGCCCGGGACACCGAGAACCAGAACTTCACCAGCATGATGCCGTCGTCGGTGAGCAGCTTCTCGAACAGCGGGGTCTGCTCCAGGAACAGCCGGTACTCCTCCTCCGTGCAGAAGCCCATGACCCGCTCGACGCCGGCCCGGTTGTACCAGGAGCGGTCGAAGAAGACGATCTCGCCGCGGGCCGGGAGATGGGCCACGTAGCGCTGGAAGTACCACTGCCCCGCCTCGCGCTCGGTCGGTTTCTCCAGGGCGACCACGCGGGCGCCACGCGGGTTGAGGCGTTCCATGAACCGCTGGATGGTGCCGCCCTTGCCGGCCGCGTCGCGTCCCTCGCAGACGACGACCATCCGCTGTCCGGTGTCCTTCACCCACCGCTGCATCTTCAGCAGCTCTATCTGCAGCACGCGCTTCGTGCGCTCGTACTCCGGCCTGCGGATCTTCCGGTCGTACGGGTGGTTCTCGCGCCACGTCTCGATGGGGGCGCCGTCGGCGTCCAGCAGCACGGGGCGCTCCGGCCGCCGGGCGTCCACCTCCAGCCCGTGCAGCAGGTTCTCGCCGGTGGTGCGCGACCGCCCCGTTCCCGTGTCGCGCGCCGGTCGCTCGTCCGGGTGGTCGGCCGTCACGTCGTCTCCCGCCTTTCGGTCCCGTCTCACCGGGCCCCCCTTGTGCAGCGTATGCCCGGACGGGCGTGCGGTGATGTGTGGGCGAGTGCCCGCGCGAGGCGCGCCGAAGCGGGCCGGCGGGCGGTGATTCGGCCGCGGGCTGAGGGGAAGTCGTGGCGGGTCGAAAGGCGCGCGGGCGGTGGTCCGTGACCCCGGGGCCGCGCCGTCGCATCCGGCTGGGAGAGGTGAGGGACGTGCGGATCGATCTCAAGGGCCGTACGGCGCTGGTCACGGGTTCCACCCAGGGCATCGGCGCGGCGATCGCCGCCGGGCTCGCGCGGGCGGGGGCGCGGGTCGCGGTGAACGGGCGCTCGGAGGAGCGGGTGCGGGAGAGCGCGGCCGTGCTGGAGCGGGAGGTGCCCGGCGCCGAGGTGGTGCCGGTCGCGGCGGACGTCACGACGGAGGAGGGCGCCCGGCGGGTCGTGGAGACGCTCGCCCAGGTGGACGTCCTGGTGAACAACCTCGGCGTGTTCGGCTCCGCCGACCCGCTGGAGATCAGCGACGACGAGTGGCGCCGCTACTTCGAGGTGAACGTCCTGTCGGCGGTCCGCCTGATCCGCCTCCTGCTGCCCGGGATGACGGAGCGCGGCTGGGGCCGGGTGCAGAACATCGCCAGCGACTCGGCGATCGTCACCCCGGCGGAGATGATCCACTACGGCATGTCGAAGACCGCGCTGCTGGCCGTGACCCGCGGCTTCGCCAAGCAGGCGGCGGGCACGGGCGTCACGGTGAACTCGGTGATCGCGGGTCCCACGCACACGGGCGGGGTGGAGGACTTCGTCCACGGGCTGGTGGACCGCGACCTGCCGTGGGAGGAGGCGCAGCGCGCCTTCATGCGCGAGTACCGGCCGCAGTCGCTGCTGCAGCGGCTGATCGAGCCGGAGGAGATCGCGAACATGGTCGTGTACCTGGCGTCGGAGCAGGCGTCGGCGACGACGGGCGGCGCGGTGCGGGTCGACGGCGGGTACGTGGACTCGATCCTGCCGTGAGGTGACCCCGGCCTTGTCGGGGCGGGCCGGCACCCGCGGCGAGCAGGTGCCGGCCGTACGACCTCCCGAGCGGGTCCTACGCCCTGATCCGGTCGCGGATCCAGACGCCGGCGGGCTTGAGCGACTGGGTGCCGGTCCACGGGCCGTTCGCGGCACAGGTGCCGGGGGTGAACACCGCTCCGCCGCGGTGGTCGTCGGAGAAGTTCCAGTTGACCCAGCTGATCTTCTTCTGCGCCATGAGGTCGAGGTAGCGCCGCGACATCGCGAAGTCGTCGGCGCCCTCCCCCGCGTAGTTCTGCGTGCCGAATTCGGTGACGAACACGGGGATCCGGTCGGCGGCGCGGGTCAGGGCGGCGAGGTACTCGTCGCGGTGCGAGGCGGCGTAGAAGTGGAACGTGTACATGATGTTGGCCGCTTCGACCGGGTCGTTCACGACCTCCGACTCGTCGGCTCCCTCGGACACGCCGAACGAGGACCAGGCACGGGTGCCGACGAGGACGGGCGCGTCCGGGTCGTGGGCGCGGACGACCGGGATGATCCGCTCGGCGTACTCCTTGATGCGGGACCAGCTGACGCCGCTGGGCTCGTTGGCGATCTCGTAGAGGACGTTGACGCGGTCCTTGTGGCGGCTCGCGATGTCGGTGAAGAACCGGGTGGCGTGGTCGAGGTTGGCCATGGGGTCGCCGGGGGTCAGCATGTGCCAGTCGACGATCACGTAGAGCCCGCGGTCGCTCGCCTGCCGGATCAGCCGGTCGGCGAGGGCGGTGAAGTGCGCGGGGTCGGTCTCGTAGCCGCCCTCCTGGACGTAGGTGGAGACGCGGAGGACGTCGGCGCGCCAGTCGTGGGCGAGGGCGTCGAGGGAGGCGTCGGTGAGGCACTGGGCGTACCACTGGGTGCCGTGGGTGCTCATGCCGCGCAGCTGGACGGGGGCGCCGTGCTGGTTGCAGAGCTGGGTGCCACAGACCTGGAGGCGGCCGTTGGCGTCGACGGGGGTGGCTTCGCGGTGGGTGATCGGCACGTCCGCACCGTAGCCGGTGGCGGGGCGGGCCGCGGTGGCGGGGAGGGCGGCGGTCAGGAGCAGGAGCAGGGCGCCGGCGAGCGTGGTGAGGAGGAGGGCGGGACGGGTTCTCGGCGTCGGACTCGGATCGGGTTTCGGTTCCGGGCAGGCGGAAGCCGTGTGGGGGGCCGGTGTCATGTGGGGGGACTCCGTCCGGATGGATGGTTAGGAAAGTTTCCTAACGTGATGGAACTGCGGGCGCGCCCCGACGGCAAGAGGCGTGAGGGAGCCTTCGTGGCGAAGGGTGCGCGCCCCCGCGGGCCGCGCCAGCCTCTCGGTGCTCAGCGCAGGACGAGCTGGAGGAGGGCGATCGTCCCGACGGCGACGACCAGGGCACGCAGCAGGGCCGGCGGGAAGCGGCGGCCCGTCGCGGCGCCGAGCTGGCCGCCCAGGGTGGAGCCGCCGGCGATGAGGGCGACGGCCGTCCAGTCGAAGTCGGCGACGAAGAGGAAGAAGGCGGCGGCGACCGTGTTGACGACGGCGACGAGGACGTTCTTGACGGCGTTGAGCCGCTGGAGCGGCTCGTCGAGGAGCAGTCCCATCAGGGAGATGTAGATGATCCCCTGGGCGGCGGCGAAGTAGCCGCCGTAGACGCTGGCGAGTGTCAGCCCGGCGAACAGCGTCCGCCCGCCGTCCCGCTGCACGGGCCGGTCCGCGGACCGGCGCTCCCGCACCTTGCGGCCGATCAGCGGCTGGAGGGCGACGAGGACGAGGGCCAGCCCGACCAGACAGGGCACGATCGTCTCGAACGCCTCGGCGGGCAGGGCGAGCAGGAGGACCGCGCCGGTGATCCCGCCGAGCGCGGAGCCGACGGCCAGTTTGCGGACGCGGCGGCCCTGCCCGGCGAGCTCGCGGCGGTACCCGACGGCCCCGCTGACGGCGCCGGGCACGAGGCCGAGGGCGTTGGAGACGGTGGCGGTGAGGGGCGACAGCCCGGCGGCGAGCAGCACGGGGAACGTGACGAGGGTGCCGGACCCCACGACGGCGTTCAGGGCCCCGGCCCCGACCCCGGCGCCGAACACCCCGAGCATCTCGAGGGGGGTCATGCCACGCCTCGGGCGGGCTGCGTGGGGCGGTGGTGGTCGCAGGGGGCCGTGGGGTCGCTCATGAGGGCACGCTAGCTGGCGGTCGGTTCGGCACCCGCCGAAACATGGCTGCCAGGGCCTCCGGCTCCGCGAACCGGCCCGCTGTTCATGGGGAGCGCGGCCGACGCCGGCGCGCGCACCATGAACACGTCCACCGGATCTTCGGACTCGGGTGTGAATCCGTGCCGCTCGTACAGCCGCCGGGCCCGGCTGCCTTTCAGCACGTTCAGCCGGACCAGGGCGCCCTCGCGGTCACACCGTTCCAGCAGCTCACACAGCACGGCCGTACCGATGCCGCTGCCCTGCAGGTGAGGAGCCAGGTAGAAGTGCTCCAGCCAGTGGGCGTCCTCGGCGGGCCGCAGCGACACACAGCCGGCGAACAGGCCGCCCACCTCGATCACCCAGGTGTGCGCCGGAGTGAACCCGTCCCTCAGCCGCTGCCGCACTCGCCGCCCGTCGTACCGCCCGAGCCGCTCCAGGTCTTCCCTCAGCACCACGGCCCTCAGTTCGGCCACCGGCTCGACGTCCGCCGCCGACGCCGGCCGCATCTCCCAGTCCCCCATGATCGCCAGGCTACGGCGCCGCCGGGCCGAGCGGGACGGCACGTACGACGAGCTGGTCGCCCGGCGTACGAAGGCGGTGGCGCGTCTGCCGGGGCGCCAGGGCTGAGTCCTGCCGGAGGGAAAAGGAACGGCGGTGGCCGGCGAAGTCGCCGGCCACCGCCAACGCGCCCGGACGGAGGTCCTGCTGCAGATGGCGTCCCGGCGGCGCGGTCCTGGCCGCTCTGGGCGCCGCCCTTGGCCGTGCCGCCCTGGCCCTGCCCCTGACGGCCCGGTGCGCCGCGACGGCGGCGGTTGCGGGAGGGGGCGGAGGCGGTGCGGCGGGGGCGTTCCACGACCGGGACCGTGATGACGACCGGGACGCCGGAGGGCGTGCGCGCACCGGTGATGCGGGTCAGCTCCTCGTCGCCCGGCCGTACCTGCGTGATGCGCGGGGTGATGCCCGCCTGGGACATCAGCCGGGTGACGTCGCGCCGCTGGTCCCGGGTGACCAGGGTGATCACGCTGCCGGACTCGCCGGCGCGGGCCGTGCGGCCGCCGCGGTGGAGGTAGTCCTTGGGGTCGCCGGGCGGGTCGACGTTGACGACCAGGCCGAGGTCGTCGACGTGGATGCCGCGCGCGGCGACGTTCGTCGCCACCAGGACGGTGACGTGACCGTCCTTGAACTGGGTGAGCGTCCGCGTCCGCTGCGGCTGCGACTTGCCGCCGTGCAGGCCGGCGGCGCGCACGCCGTTGTTCAGCAGGTGCTTGGTGAGGCGGTCCACCGCGTGCTTGGTGTCGAGGAACATGATGACCCGGCCGTCGCGCGCGGCGATCTCCGTGGTCGTCTGGCGCTTGTCCGTCTCGTCGACGTGGAGCAGGTGGTGCTCCATGGTGGTCACCGCGCCCGCGGAGGGGTCGACGGAGTGGACCACCGGGTCGCTGAGGTAGCGGCGGACGAGCTGGTCGACGTTGCGGTCGAGCGTGGCGGAGAAGAGCAGGCGCTGGCCGTCGGGGCGCACCTGGTCGAGCAGCCGGGTGACCTGGGGCATGAAGCCCATGTCGGTCATCTGGTCGGCCTCGTCGAGCACCGTGATGGCGACCTCGTCGAGTATGCAGTCGCCCCGGTCGACCAGGTCCTTCAGCCGTCCCGGCGTCGCGACGACGACCTCGGCGCCGGCGCGCAGCGCGGACGCCTGCTTGCCGATCGACAGGCCGCCGACGACCGTCGCGATCCGCAGCCGCACGGAGCGGGCGTACGGGGTCAGCGCGTCGTTGACCTGCCCGGCGAGCTCCCGGGTGGGGACGAGGACGAGGGCGAGCGGCTTGCGGGGCTCGGCACGGCGGCCGGCCGTGCGGGCGAGCAGCGGCAGGCCGAAGGCGAGGGTCTTGCCGGAGCCGGTGCGGCCACGGCCGAGGACGTCACGGCCGGCCAGGGAGTTCGGCAGGGTGGCCGCCTGGATGGGGAACGGCGCGGTGACGCCTTCGTTGCCGAGGGTGGCGAGCATCTCGCCCGGGAGGCCGAGGTCCTCGAAGGCCTCGACGGCGGGGAGCGCGGGGGTGATCGTCTCGGGGAGGGCGAACTCCCCGGACGTCACGGTCCTGCGGCCCGAGCCGCCCCTGCCCTGCCCCTGTCGGGGCGCGCCGCGGCGGCCGCCGCTCTTGGGGGCGCCCTTGTAGGAGGAGCGGGTACGGCCGGATCGATCGTTCGCGCGTGCCTGTGTCACGGTGAACCTTCCTTGATGTGGCGCGTCTCAAGGAATGTCCGCCGCAGTGGAACGCGGGGAATTGCAAGAACGAGCCTGGGTGAATGGGGTCGCGGGGGCGGTTCCGCCCGGTGAGGGCGCGACCCTTGAGAAGCAGCGACGGGAGTGTGCACCTCTCCGTGTGATCCGTGTGAGATCTTGCTGCGCAGTAGGCGCCGGTGCTGGCGCAGTGCCGGTCCCTCCGACCCCGCGGGTCGATGACCGCACGACTACAACAGAGATCGACACTAGCACGGCGATCGCGGAAGCACTGTGACGGGCGTCGCCCGCCCCTCTCCCCCGGGCTGGAAATCGCCGCCCGCGACGGGAAAGATCCGGTCCGTGAAGCGACCGTTGCTGTTCCTGGACGTGGACGGCCCCCTCAATCCCTACGCGGCCCAGCCCGAGAGGCGCCCCGAGGGATACACCACCCTCAGGGTCCCCCGTGACGCCGCCCTGGTTGACGAGGTGAGCCTGTCGTCCCGCCGGCGCACCGTGCGGGTCTGGCTCAATCCGGCCCACGGACGTGCCCTGCTCGGGCTGGGATATGACCTGTGCTGGGCGACGACATGGATGGCCGAGGCCAACCACTGGATCGCACCGGTCCTCGGCCTCCCCGAACTCCCCTACGTCGACTTCGGCGACGCGCTTTTCCGGGAGCGCCCCGACGGCGTCCACTGGAAGACCGCGTCGCTGGTCGAGCACGCCGCCGGCCGCCCCTTCGCCTGGGTGGACGACGAACAGACCGCACCGGACCGGGCGTACGTCGACGCCCATCACCCCGGACCGGCGCTCCTGCACCACGTCGACCCGCGCATCGGCCTCCGCGACGACGGCTTCCACGCCCTCACGGACTTCGCACGCTCCGTGGACGACTCACAGGACTCCGGCCCGCGGCTGTTCCGCCAGGCCAGGGTCACAGCCTCGCCGCTCCGCTCCTGGTACCCCCGATGACGGGCAGGAACCAGAAGGCCGCCAGCCGTTCCGGGTCGTGGCAGCCGACCACCAACTCGGTGAGCCGGCCGGCCTCTTACGCCGTCCCGCCGGCCGGCACCCGCGCCACGCCCGCGTAGATCCCGCTGTCCTCCGCCGCCGGCGCGGGCTCCCCACGGAACCACTCCGGGGCCGTCACCAGGCCCGGATCGACCAGCTCGAGGCCGTCGAAGAAGCGGGCGACCTCGTCGCGGGTGCGGAAGCCGAGGCGGATGCCGGCGCGGGCGTACTCCTCGGTGACCTTGGCGGCCAGGTCGGAGTGGAGGTCGGACGCGGCGTGGGACAGCACGAGGTGGCTGCCAGGCGGCAGCGCGCCCACCAGCTCCCGGACGATGCCCTGCGGGTCCTGGTCGTCGGGGAGGAAGTGGAGAAGGGCGATCAGGGACACGGCGATCGGCCGCGAGAAGTCGAGTACGTCGCGGGCGTGCCGCAGGATCTCGCCGGGGTCGCGGACGTCGGACTGGACGTAGTCCGTGGTGCCCTCGGGGCTGCTGACGAGCAGCGCCTCGGCGTGACGCAGCACGATCGGGTCGTTGTCGACATATACGATCCGCGCCGCCGGGACCACGCGCTGCACTATCTGGTGGAGGTTCGGCTCGGTGGGTATGCCGGTGCCGATGTCGAGGAACTGGTCGACGCCCTGGTCCGCGAGCCAGGCGGCGGCGCGGTGCATGAACGCGCGGTTCTGCCGGGCGGCGTCCTTGGCCTGCGGCGGCAGCTTACGCCCGACGGCCTCGTCGACCGGGTAGTTGTCCTTGCCGCCCAGCAGCCAGTCGTAGACCCGCGCGGGCTGGGCCCTGCTGGTGTCGGTCCGTGGCGAGGTGGGGGGTGTGCCCGTCGGCATGACACGTCCGTTCCGATGAGTGCGACGGCTCTGGCGCCCTGACGATCATGAGTCTCGCACACCAACGTCCCTGCCGACAGGGGTGGTTGATTCCTCGACGACCGACAGGACCCGTCGACGGACGCGCCTTTCAGCGCCCCGGTGGCGGCGGCGCCGTGCTCTCCCTCACCACCAGCCGCGCCGGCACCAGCGTGGTGCCCCCCTCCCACTCCTCCTGCCGCACCTTCCGCAGCACCGCCTGCACGCACAGCCGCCCCACCTCGGCGAAGTCCTGGTGCAGGGTGGTCAGCGGGGGCAGGAACGACGACGCCTCGGGGATGTCGTCGAAGCCGACCACGCTGACGTCCTCCGGCACCCGTCTGCCGTGCTCGTGCAGTGCCCTCAACAGCCCCAGCGCCATCTGGTCGTTGGCGGCGAAGACGGCCGTGCAGTCCTCGCGGGCGGCGAGTTCGAGGCCGGCCCGGTAGCCGGACTCGGCCGACCAGTCGCCGCGCACCAGCGGCGGCAGTTCCCGGCCCGCCTCGGTGAGCGCGGCGCGCCACGCGTCCTCACGGCGCTGCGCCGCGAACGAGTCGTCGGGGCCCGCGAGATGCCATACCGTGCGGTGGCCCAGGCCGAGCAGGTGCTGCACGGCGGCGCGGGTACCGCCGTGCTGGTCGGTGTCGACGACCGTGTAGCGGTCGCCGGCGTCGGAGTCGACGACCACCACCTGCACGTGCGGCGGGAGTTGGACCGTCGCCGCGTCCAGGAGGTGCACCTCCATGATGACGATCACGGCGTCGACGGCGAGCTCCTCGAGGCGCGTGAACGCCCCGCGCACCTCGTCCTGCGTGGGCACGGCGACCGGCAGCAGCGTCACCGCGTACCCCTCGCTCGCCGCGGAGTTGGCGATGGCCTCCAGGGTGCGCACGTTTCCGGTGGTGGAGAGCGAGAACGTGATCACGCCTATGGTGCGGAACTCGCCCCGCTTCAGGGCTCGGGCGGCGCTGTTCGGCCGGTAGCCGAGCTCCTTCATCGCGGCGAGCACCTGGCGGCGGGTCTCCTCGGTCACCCCGGGGTAGCCGTTGGAGACGCGGGAGACCGTCTGGGCCGACACCCCCGCGAGCCGGGCCACGTCCGCCATGGAGGCGGTGGCGCGGGCCCGGGTGCGGCGCCGGGGTGCGGGCGCGGCCGTCCCCCGGCCGTCTCCCGCCGCCGTGGCGGCCGGGCCGCCCGGGTTCACCGCCGCGTCGTCGACCGTCTCCACGTGCTTCCCCCCCGCCTTCCTGTCTCTCGTGTCACGGTCCGTCTGAGGACCCTTGACCGTCGTCATCGGGGCAGTGTAGACATGCCGCCACCGGATGTTTACGTAAACATAACAGCTCACGGCGTTTCCCGGCCGGGTGATGTTTACGCAACCATCCGGACCGGGCGACCTGCCGCCCGGCTTCGTGCCGGGTGCCGAGCCGCTGGTTACCGGAACGCCGAACAGCGAGGAATCTCATGACGACGCTGCAACCGCCGGCGGCCGCAGAGCCGCGGCCGGCCCCGCCTCCGGTGAGACGGGACCGGCGCTCATGGAAGGGCTGGGGGTTCATCGGCCCGTTCGCGGCCGTGTTCGCCCTGGTGTTCCTCGCACCGATCGCCTACTCGGTCTACCTCAGCCTGTTCCGCGACCAGCTCATCGGCGGCACCACGTTCGTCGGTCTGGAGAACTACCAGCAGGCGATCAAGGACGAGTTGTTCTGGGCGTCGCTGGGCCGGGTCGCGCTGTTCCTGGTGATCCAGGTGCCGATCATGCTGGGCATCGCCCTTCTGGTGGCGCTCGCCCTGGACAGCGGCCGGCTCTACGGCAAGAGCTTCTTCCGCATCACGATCTTCCTGCCGTACGCGGTGCCCGCCGTGGTCGCCACCCTGATGTGGGGCTTCATGTACGGCACCAAGTACGGCCTGGTCGGGGACTTCAACTCCGCCTTCGGCTGGTCGCTGCCCGACCCGCTCTCCGCCGACCTGGTGCTGGCCTCCATCGGCAACATCGTCACGTGGGAGTTCGTCGGCTACAACATGCTGATCTTCTACGCGGCGCTGCGGGTCGTCCCGCACTCCCTGTACGAGGCGGCGGAGATCGACGGCGCGAGCCAGTGGCGGGTGATCACCGCGATCAAGCTGCCCGCCATCCGCGGCGCGCTGGTCATCGCGACGATCTTCTCCATCATCGGCAGCTTCCAGCTCTTCAACGAGCCGAGCATCCTGCGTCCGCTGGCCCGCAACGCCATCACGACGGACTACACGCCGAACTTCTACACGTACTCGCTGTCCTTCAGCGGCCAGCAGCACAACTACTCCGCGACCGTGGCCATCATCATGGGCCTGATCACGATGGTGGTCGCCTATGTCGTGCAGCTTCGCGGCATGCGCAAGGGAGCGTGACCCGATGACCACCCCTGTCACCACCCCCGCACCGGCCGCCGCGGCCCCCGCCGGCGTGAGCAGCCCCCCGCGTCTGCGGCGCGTCAAGGACCACCGCCCGGGCCGGCCCCGGCGCAGCAAGCTGCTGACCGTGCTGACCTCGCTGGTCGTCCTGTACACCGTGGTCCCGCTGATCTGGCTCGTGATCAACGCCACCAAGACACAGTCGGGTCTGGCGAACTCAGGCGGCCTGTGGTTCGCGGACGATTTCGCACTGTGGGAGAACATCCGGGACACGTTCACCTACGGCGACGGCATCTTCACCCGCTGGCTGCTCAACACCCTGCTGTACGTGGTGCTGGGCGCGGGCGGCGCGACCCTGCTGGCGGTGCTCGGCGGGTATGCGCTGGCGAAGTTCGACTTCCCCGGCAAGCGCGGCGTGTTCGCCACGGTGATCGGCGCGGTGGCGGTGCCGGGCACCGCGCTGGCCGTCCCCACCTTCCTGATGTTCAGCAAGATGGGGCTCACCGACACCCCATGGGCGGTGATCCTGCCGTCGCTGGTGTCGCCGTTCGGCCTCTATCTGATGTGGGTCTTCGCCAGTGAGGCGATCCCCACGGAGCTGCTGGAGGCCGCCCGGATGGACGGCGCGGGCGAGGCGCGGACGTTCTTCACGGTCGCGCTTCCGCTGCTCGCCCCCGGGATCGTGACCGTGCTGCTGTTCACCACGGTCGCCACCTGGAACAACTACTTCCTGCCGCTGATCATGCTCAAGGACCCGGACTGGTATCCCCTGACGCTGGGCCTGAGCGCGTGGAACTCCCAGGCGGAGACCGTCGGCGGCGAGGTCGTCTTCAACCTGGTGATCACCGGTTCCCTCCTCACGATCCTGCCGCTCGTCGTCGCGTTCCTGTTCCTGCAGAAGTACTGGCAGTCGGGTCTCGCCGCCGGAAGCGTCAAGGAGTGACCCGGCGGCCCTCCGGCCGCCCTCACGCCTCTCCCTCCCCACGTCTGTCTCCCCCACCCCTGCCCTGTCCCACCACGAAGAAGTGGATCCACACTCATGCGCAGAAGGACCAGCCGCCTGCTGGGCGGCATCGCCCTCGTGACCTCCCTCGCCCTGGGCGCCACCGCCTGCGGCGGCTCGGACGACGGCGCCGGCACCGAGTCGGTCTCCGCCGAGGACATCCAGGCGGCCCTGGACAAGGGCGGCACGGTCACCGTCTGGTCGTGGGAGCCCACGCTGAAGACGGTCGCCGCCGACTTCCAGAAGAAGTACCCCAAGGTCAAGATCAACCTGGTGAGCGAGCGCTCCGGCGACAAGCACTACACGGCGCTGTCGAACGCCATATCGGCGGGCAAGGGGGTCCCGGACGTCGCGCAGCTCGAGTACTTCTCGGTCGGCCAGTACTCCCTGACCAAGGGCCTGACCGACCTGTCGGGCTTCGGCGCGGGCAAGCTGGCCTCGCAGTACACGGCGGGCCCGTGGAACGCCGTCACCGAGGGCGACAAGGTGTACGGCCTGCCGATGGACTCCGGTCCGATGGCGCTGTTCTACAACAAGAAGGTCTTCGACACGTACAAGATCGCCGTCCCGACCACCTGGGACGAGTACCTGGACGCGGCCCGCAAGCTGCACAAGGCCGACCCGAAGGCGTACATCGCCAACGACACCGGTGACGCCGGTTTCACCACCAGCCTGCTGTGGCAGGCCGGTTCGCGGCCCTACAAGGTCGACGGCACCAGTGTGAAGATCGACTTCAGTGACGCCAGCGCCAAGAAGTTCACGACCGTCTGGCAGAAGCTGATCGACGAGAAGCTGCTCGCGCCCGTCACCAGCTGGACCGACGACTGGTACAAGGGCCTTGGCGACGGCTCCATAGCCACGCTGTCCACCGGCGCCTGGATGCCCGCCAACTTCGAGTCCGGCGTGCCGAACGCCTCCGGCCAGTGGCGCGTGGCCCCGCTGCCCGCGTGGACCAAGGGCGACAAGGCCAGCGCGGAGAACGGCGGCAGCGCGCTGACCGTCCCGGCGCTCGCCAGGAACAAGGAACTGGCCTACGCCTTCGTGGAGTACGCCAACTCCGGTGAGGGCGTCGCCTCCCGTGTCTCCGAGGGCGCCTTCCCCGCCACGCAGGCGGAGCTGAAGTCCGCCGAGTTCCTCGGCAAGGAGTTCCCGTACTTCGGCGGCCAGAAGGCCAACGAGATCTTCGCCGACTCCGCCGCGAACGTCGCCGACGACTGGTCGTACCTGCCCTTCCAGGCGTACGCCAACTCGATCTTCAACGACACCGTCGGCAAGGCCTACATCTCCGGCACGCGCCTCGAGGACGGTCTGAAGGCCTGGCAGGACGCCTCGGTGAAGTACGGCGAGGAGCAGGGCTTCACCGTCGAGAAGTAGCCACACGCACCACCCGCGGGGCGGCGCGCACCATGCCGCGCGCCGCCCCCGACGCGCCCACCGGAAGGACCACCATGATCTCCACCCTCCTGTCCCGCAGCGCCGGGCCGGACGGTGACACCGCCCCCCGTCTCCTCTTCGGCGCCGACTACAACCCGGAGCAGTGGCCCCGGTCCGTGTGGGAGGAGGACGTCCGGCTGATGCGGGAGGCCGGCGTCAACGTCGTGTCCGTCGGGATCTTCTCCTGGGCCCGGCTCCAGCCCACGGCGGACAGCTGGGACTTCGGCTGGCTGGACGACGTGCTCGACCTGCTGCACGAGGGCGGCGTCGGCGTCGACCTGGCCACCGCGACCGCCTCCCCGCCGCCGTGGCTGACCACCGCCCACCCGGAGGTCCTCCCGGTCACCGCGACCGGCGAGACCCTGTGGCCGGGCGCCCGCCAGCACTGGCGCCCCACCTCCCCCGTCTTCCGCGAGCACGCGCTGCGCCTGGTGCGGACGCTCGCCGAGCGCTACCGCGACCACCCCGCGCTCGTCGCCTGGCACGTCAGCAACGAGCTGGGCTGCCACAACGTGTACGACTACTCCGACGACGCGGCCCGCGCCTTCCGGGAGTGGCTGCGCGCCCGGTACCGCACGCTGGACGCGCTCAACGACGCCTGGGGCACGGCGTTCTGGTCGCAGCGCTACTCCGCGTGGGAGCAGATCCTGCCGCCGCGTCTGGCCGCCTCGCACCCCAACCCGACGCAGCAGCTGGACTTCAAGCGGTTCTCGTCGGACGCGCTGAAGGACCATCTGCGCGCCGAGCGGGACCTGCTGCGCGAGATCACCCCGGACGTTCCGGTCACCACCAACTTCATGGTGATGGGCAACACCAAGGGCATGGACTACGCGGACTGGGCGGAGGAGATCGACTTCGTCTCCAACGACCACTACGTGCACCCCGGTCCGCAGGACCGCGACGAGCTGTCCTTCTCCGCCAACCTCACCAGCGGCATCTCCGGCGGCCGGCCGTGGTTCCTGATGGAGCACTCCACCAGCGCCGTCAACTGGCAGCCGGTGAACGTGGCCAAGCGCCCCGGCGAACTGGCCCGCGACTCCCTGCTGCACGTGGCGCACGGCGCGGACGCGGTGTGCTTCTTCCAGTGGCGGCAGTCGGCGGCGGGCGCCGAGAAGTACCACTCGGCGATGGTGCCGCACGCCGGCGCGGACAGCGACCTGTTCCGCGCGGTCGCCGAACTCGGCGCCACGCTGGGGAAGCTGGCTCCGGTGGCCGGCAGCGAGCGGGAGCCCGCGAAGGTCGGCATCATGTACGACTGGGACTCCTGGTGGGCGAGCGAGCAGGACTCGCACCCCACGGCGCTGCTGCAGTACCGGCAGGAGGCCCTCGACTGGTACTCGGCGCTGCTGCGTCTCGGCATCCGCGCCGACCTGGTCACCACCCGCTCGGACCTCCAGCGCCACCAGGTGCTGATCGCGCCCGTGCTGCACATGGTGCCCGCCGACCTGGCCAAGACGCTCACCCGCTACACCGAGCAGGGCGGCCATCTGATCACGACGTACTTCTCCGGGGTCGTCGACGAGCACGACCATGTGTGGCTCGGCGGCTATCCGGGCGCCCTGCGGGACCTGCTGGGCATCCGGGTCGAGGAGTTCGCGCCGCTGCTCGCGGGCGACAGCGTGGAGCTGGACGACGCCACGACCGGCACGCTGTGGACCGACCGGATCACGGTGACCGCCGACGACACGGACGTCCTGGTCCGCTACCGCACCGGCGAGCAGGCAGGGCGGCCCGCCGTCACCCGGCGCCCGTCGGGCCGCGGCACCGCCGCCTACGTCTCCACACGGCTCGGCGTCGACGGGCTCGCGTCGCTGCTGCCGCGTCTGCTGGAACCGGCCGGCGTGGAGAGCGAACTGCCTGCCGGGGCGCGGGGATCGGTCGAGCCGGTGGTGCGCCGGGGTCCCGGGGGACGGTTCGTGTTCCTGGTGAACCGCACCGACGAGACCGTCCCGGTGCCGGGGCTCGACGGCGAGGTGCTGCTCGGCGAGACAGGCGCCGACGGCTCCCTCACTCTCGGACCGCGTGCCGTCGCCGTCCTGCGGCAGCCCGCCTCCTGACGGGCGGCCGCCGCACCTCCCCCGGAACGGCCTGTGCCGTTGCGGGGGCGTTCCCTCCCGGCCGTGCCCGCGGCCGGGCGTACCACCAGAGTGCGGACGTGACGGACTGCTCCCCGCCTCCCCTGTGACGAGCGGCCCGGTGGGTGACCATCGGGCCGCTCATTCGTACCGGGTCATCGATGGTGACTCGCGTGGTTTTTCCGGAACCGGGCCACCATGTCGCCAAGTATCTGCGGTAGTTGCGGTGTAAACCGACCATCCGTACGGGCATCAATTGTCATGAACCTGCGGTCCGGTGGTCGGGCCGCAGCCTCATGGAGGTGTGGGATGCACCGAAGACTCGCCGCCGCACTCGCCACCCCGGCCCTCGCCCTCGTCGGCGTCCTCGGCACGGCCACCGCCGCCGACGCGGCTCCCGCCGACAAGCCGCAGGTCCTGGCCAGTTGGACCCAGACCAGCGCATCGAGCTACAACCAGTGGGCCGCCGCCCGCGCCAACCAGGGCGCCTGGGCGGCCTACGGGTTCGACTGGTCCACCGACTACTGCTCCTCCTCCCCCGACAACCCCTTCGGCTTCCCGTTCCAGAACGCCTGCGCCCGTCACGACTTCGGCTACCGCAACTACAAGGCCGCCGGCTCCTTCAGCGCCAACAAGTCCCGGCTCGACAGCGCCTTCTACGAGGACCTCAAGCGTGTGTGCAACGGTTACAGCGGCGCCACCGCGACCGCCTGCAACAGCACCGCGTGGACCTACTACCAGGCCGTCAAGGCCTTCGGCTGACCGTCACACCGGACAGACACGTCGGGCCTCGCGGCCGGGGGCAACCCCTCGCCGCGAGGCCCGCGGTGACATCGTGACCTCTCGCGCCCGTCAACGGCGGGCGCGCACCAGCACGTGGAGGAAGTACGGCGTGCCGATCACCGCCGTCATCAGGCCGGCGCCCAGCTGGGCCGGGGCGATGACGGTGCGGCCGAGCAGGTCCGCCGTGCACACCAGGACCGCGCCCAGCAGCACCGCGACCGCCAGCACCCGGTTGTGCCGGCGGCCGACCAGGGCGCGCGCGGCGTGCGGGGCCACCAGGCCGACGAAGCCGATGGTGCCCGCCGCGGCCACGGCGGTCGCCGTGAGCAGCACGCTCAGGACGAGGAAGCCGAGCCGGCCCCGCGCGAGGTCCAGGCCGAGCAGCCTCGGCGTGTCCTCGTCCAGGGCGACCAGGTCGAGTTCCCGGTGCCGTACGCCCGCCACCGCCACACCGCCCGCGAGCACGGCCGCGAGGGGCAGTACGTCGGGCAGGTCGCGGCCGTAGGTGGAGCCGGACAGCCAGGTGAGCGCCTTGGTGGCGTTGAACGGGTCGGTGAGCACGATCAGGAGGCTGATCACGGCGGTCGTCCCGGACGCCACGCCGATGCCGACGAGCACCAGCCGGTTCTGCTGGAAGCCCCCGCGCGCCGCGAGCCCGAACACGAGGACCGAGGCGAGCGCGGACCCCGCGAAGGCGGCGGCCGAGATGCTCCATCCCCCGGCCGTCGGGACGGTGGTCACCAGCACGACCGCGCCGAGCGCGCCGCCGCCGGAGACGCCGAGGACGGAGGGTTCGGCAAGGGGGTTGCGGGTGACGGCCTGGACGAGCGTGCCGGCCAGCGCGAGGGCCGCGCCGGCGAGGAGCGCGGCGAGCACCCGGGGAGTGCGGGTGTCCAGGACGAAGGAGACGGTCCGTCCTGCGTTCCCCTGCGCCCAGTTGGCCACGTCGCCCAGCAGCAGTTCGTGGTCGCCGAGCAGCAGGCCCGCGACGGTGACTCCGGCCAGAACGAGGACCAGCGTCACGAGTGTGACGACGAACGCCGTGCGGCTGCGGATGCTGAGCTTGTCGGGCGCGGCGGCGCCTCCGGTGTCGCGCAGCCGGGCCGCCATCACCACCAGGAACGCCGCACCCACGAAACTGGTGACCACGCCGGTGGGCACCGCGACGGCGGTGTCGGCCTCGACCAGGGCGCGCAGCAGCACGTCCGCGCCGAGCACCAGCGCGGCGCCGACGAGACCGGTGACCAGGGCGCCCACGCGCAGCCGCCGTGCGCCGCGGACCCACCGGGCGAGAGGGCGGGCGAGCGCCGGGGCGCACAGGCCGACGAAGCCGATCGGTCCCGCGAGGGTGACGGCCGCGGCGGACAGCAGCGTCGCCAGCACGACGGCCGTGACACGGGTGGCCCGCACCGGCACCCCGAGGCCGCGCGCGGTGTCGTCGCCGAGCGCCAGGGCGTCCACCCGGCGCGCGACGAGGAGCAGCCCGGCGAGGCCGATGACGACGACGGGCAGCATCTGCAGCACGCCGTCGAAGCCGTTCTGGCCGATGCTGCCCTGGTTCCACTGGTACAGGCCCTCGGTCTCCTCCGGGAACAGCAGGAGCAGCCCTTCGGTGACGGCGGTCAGGCCGAGCGCGAGCGCGGTGCCGGCCAGGACGAGGCGTACGGTGCCGGCGCCGAGTCCGGACAGGCCGAGGACGACGGCCGCCGCGCCCAGGCCGCCCGCGAAGGCGACGGCCGAGGAGGCGACCAGCGGCAGGGACAGGCCGGTGACGGTGACGGCGCCGAGCGCGAAGTAGGAGCCCGCGTTGACGGCGAGGGTGTCCGGGGACGCCAGGACGTTGCGGCTGACGGCCTGGAGGGCGAGGCCCGCGACGCCGAGGGCTGCGCCCACGAGGAGACCCGCGGCCGTCCGGGGCAGCCGCGAGGCGATGACGACGGACGCGTCTCCCGGGTCGGCCCGGCCGGTGAGGGCCTTGAGGACCTCGGCCGGGCCGACCGCGGCCGTGCCCTGGGTGATGTCGGCGACGGCGAGGGCGGCGACCAGGAGCACGAGCGCGGTCGTCACCGCGGCCGCGCCCGCCCGGGACGGAACCGTCTCCGGGCGGACGGTGGGAGGGGTGGCGGTGACGGCCATCGGCTACTTCGTCAGCGCCGCGACGAGGGCGTCGACGTAACGCTCCATCGAGCCGGTGCCGCCGAACATCCAGATGCCGTCGTCCAGGCGGTGCACGTCGCCGGACTTCACGAACGGCAGGGACTTCCAGACGGAGTTGTTCCTCAGTTCCTTGCCGAACGGGTCGCTTGCGGTGTCCTGCTCGTTGCCGATGTAGGCGAACTGCACGTCGCCCAGGGCGGTCAGGCCCTCGACGTCGGTGGCGGCGAGGCCGTACGCCTCGTCACCCTTGAGCTTCCACGCGTTCTTCAGGCCCAGCCGCTCGTTGATCCCGCCGACGAGGGAGCCGGAGGTGTAGGGGCGCAGGGAGACCTGGTTGGAGACGACGTAGCCGTCGGCGAAGGCGATCCCGGCGCCCTTGAGGCCGGCGTCCTCGATCGCCTCGGCGCCCTCGGCGAGCTTGGCGTCGAAGTCCTTCTTCAGGGTGGCGGCCCGCTCGGTGGTGCCGGTGGCCTTCGCGATGAGGTCGAGGTTCTCCAGCATCTGCCCGACCGGGTCGGAGGCGTCGGCGGACTTCACCTCGAGGACCGGGGCGATCTTCCGCAGCTGCTTCACGGCGCCGGCCTGGAGGTCGGTGGTGGCGACGATGAGGTCGGGGTCGAGCGCGGCGACGGTGTCCATGCTGGGCTCGCCGCGGGTGCCGATGTCCTTGGCGTCGTGGGTGAGCGGCACGGCGCTGTCCCAGGTCTTGTAGCCCTTGACGTCGGCCACGCCGACGGGCTCCACGCCGAGGGAGAGGAGGTGCTCGACGACGTTCCACTCGGTGCCGACGACCTTCGTGGCGGGGCCGTCGAGTTCCACCTTCGCGCCGGACGCGTCGGTGAGGGTGACGGGCTGGGACGACGCCTTGGGCGCGTCGTCGGCCGCGGGTTCGGTGGTGCCGCAGGCGGCGAGCAGCAGGGCAGCGGCGGCGGCCAGGGGCGCGGTGCACAGGAGGCGTCTCATGAGGTGGTGCTGAGCCTTTCGCTTCGGGTGTGGTGACGGCCGAGGGCACGGGTGCGCAGACGGCCGGTGAGGGGGTCGGTGTCGACCTCGATGCGGATGCCGTAGACGTCGGTCAGCCGCTCGGGGGTGAGGACGTCCTCGGGTGCCCCCTCGGCGACGACGCGTCCGTCCGCGAGGAGCACGATGCGGTCGGCGACGGCGGCCGCCTGGTCGAGGTCGTGCAGCACGACCCCGACGGCGATGCCCTGGTCGTCCGCCAGATCGCGTACGAGGTCGAGGAGTTCGACCTGGTAGCGCAGGTCGAGGAAGGTGGTCGGCTCGTCGAGGAGGAGCACGCCGGTCTCCTGGGCGAGGCAGCCGGCCAGCCAGACGCGCTGGAGCTGTCCGCCGGAGAGGTGTTCGGCGCCGCGGTCGGCGAGGTCGGTGACGCCGGTGAGGGCGAGGGCGCGGTCGACGGCGGCCCGGCCGCCCGGGTCGGCGCCGCCCCAGCGGCCGCGGTGCGGGTAGCGGCCGAACTCCACGACGTCGCGCACGCTCAGTCCGCTCGGCGTGGGCCGGCTCTGCAGCAGCAGCGCGACATGGCGGGCGAACTCGCGGGGGCCGAGCGCGAGCGCGTCGGTGGCCGCGTCGAGCGTGAGGGCGGCGTGCCGGGGGCGCTGGAGCCGGGCGACGGTCCGCAGCAGGGTCGACTTGCCGCTGCCGTTGGGGCCGACGAGGGCGGTCACCTCGCCGGGGCGCAGCGTCAGCTCCGCGTCGTGCACGACGTCCGTGCCGTCGTACGCCACGGTCACGCCCATGGCCGCCAGTTCATGCCCTCTCAGGCCCGAGGACGTGTTGTCACCTGGAATCACGAGGCAAGGTTAGCCTAACCTTATTTCTCGGGACAGGGGGGTGACCTGCGGGGTCTTCGGAGGCCGGCGGACATCGCCTCAGAACGCGTACCGGACGCCCAACCAGGGTGTGCGGCGCTCGATGATCTCGCGGAGCTCGGCGAGGGCCTGGCGTTTGACGCCCGCGTGGTAGCGGAGGTTGAGGGCGCCGTTCTGGGAGCGCTTGGTCTCCTGCAGCTCGGGCTGCCACAGGACGTCCTCGCCGCGCGGGTGCCAGCGGAGGTTGACCTCGTGCAGGTCCGCGTTGTGGGTGAGCATGATGACCTCGGCCAGCGCCTGGCGCTTCACCCGCTCGGGCAGTACGTCGTCCATCTGCCGCAGCAGTTCGTCCCACGCGTCCTGCCAGCCGGGGCGGACGACGACCGGCGACAGGTTGAAGTGCACCTCGTAGCCCGCGTCGAGGAAGTCCGCGGCGGCGGCGATCCGCCGGTCCACCGGGCTGGTGCGCAGGTCCAGCAGACGCGAGTCGTCGCCCGGCATCACCGAGAAGCGGATACGGGTCCGGCCGCGCGGGTCCAGCTCCAGCAGGTCCGGGTTGACGAACTTGGTCGCGAACGACGCCTTCGCGGTGGGCCAGTCGCGGAAGGCGTGGATCAGGTCGGCGGTGTTGTCGCAGACGAGGGCGTCGACCGAGCAGTCGCCGTTCTCCCCGATGTCGTACACCCACGCCTCCGGGTCGCACTGGTTCGGCTCCGTCTTGGGGCCCTGCGCGGCGACGTGGCGGCCGAGGTGGGCGATGATCGCGTCGATGTTCGTGAACAGGGTGATGGGGTTGGCGAAGCCCTTGCGGCGGGGGACGTAGCAGTACACGCAGGAGAGGGCGCAGCCGTTGGAGGGGCCGGGGGCGATCCAGTCCGCGGAGCGGCCGTTGGGGCGGGTGGTGAGCTTCTTTCTCACGCCGAGGACGAGGGTTTCGCGCTTGATGCGCATCCAGCGGTCGGCGCTGCCCTCGTTGCCGTGCAGGTCGGGGATGCGCCAGTGGGAGGGGACCTCGATGAGGCGGGCCTCGGGGTAGCGGGCGAGGATCTGGCGGCCTCGGGGGGAGGCGGCTGCCGCCGGTTCCGCGTGGATCTCTTTCACCGCGAGGAGGCGGTGGGCTTCGCGGGAGTCGCGGAAGGAGGTGGTTGTCGGTTCCGCCGGCTGCGGCTCCGGGAGGGGGAGCTGGTCGATGCCGAAGAGGGGGTCTTGCGGGGGCATGGGGCGGCTTCCGGGGTGGGGGTTTCCAGGGTACGGCCGCGGGCCGGTGGGGGCCGGTCGCGCAGTTCCCCGCGCCCCTGAGGGGGGTGCCCGTCCGGTGCGGGTGCGGGTCGGTGGGGGTTGATCGCGCAGTTCCCCGCGCCCCTGAAGGGGCGGGTGGCACCGGTCCCGGGCACGTGCGGGTCGGTGGGGGTTGATCGCGCAGTTCCCCGCGCCCCCGAGGGGGTGCCCGTCCGGTGCGGGTGCGGGTCCGGTGGGGGCTTAGCGCGCAGTTCCCCGCGTCCCTTGGGTGGGTTGCGCTCACCGTGAGTGCAACGCCTTAGGGGCGCGGGGAACTGCGCGACCAGCCACTACGTACCCGCAGCCGTCCGCGCGCCGCAGGCGGCCCTCACGCCCCCGGCGTGAACCGTTCCCACACCCGGTGGGAACCGAGCAGCGTGCGGATCTGGTCCAGGGCCGACGGGCCGGAGTCCGTCACCACGACACCCGGCGCGTCGACGGGAACGCCCGCGGCCTCCAGCCCCGCCTCACCTCCCGCCCACGCCCCGATCGCCTTCCCGTGACGGAACGCCTCCTGGAGCAGCTGCGCGACCCGCGGGTCGGGAGCAGCCGCCCCGGCCCCCGGCGCCCCCTTCCCGTCCGTCGCCCCCACCGCGTCCGGACCCACGGCCGGCGGCCCGGCGAGCAGCACCGCGTCGAACTCGATCGACCGCGCCGTGACGTGGCTGCGCTGCGCCGTCAGGGCGTGGTCGCCCGTACCGACCGTGCCGGCCTTCGGCGCGACGACCAGCGGGATCATCCCGGCTTCCAGCACGGCGTCCCGCACCGCGTGCACGCCCTCCAGGTCGCCGTCGGGGCCGGTGAGGATGCCGATGACGCGCCCGTCGACCGGCCACGTCCCGCCGAGCTGGGACAGCGCCGGGCTGGGCTCGACGTCGGCGAGCGGCACCGTCGGTTCCGGCGCGGGCAGGCCGAGCCCGTCCGCGACCCGGGAGCACAGTTCGGGGTCGATGTTGGCCAGCACCTGGAGCGTGCGGACGCGGATGGCCTCCTCGTAGCACTTGCCCAGCTCGAAGATGTACGCGCCGATGATGTGCTCGCGCTCCACCGGGCTCATGGAGAGCCAGAAGCGGCGGGGCTGGCTGAAGTGGTCGGAGAAGGACTCCGGCGCCTCGCGCACCTTCCGCCCCTCGGGCACGGTCACCGGCGTCTCGACGAAGGCGCCCATGTCGGCGCCCGCGGTGAACGGGCAGCCGCCGTCGAGGGAGTTGGGCTGGTACGGCGCGACGCCCCGGTGCACGGCGGTCTGGTGCATGCCGTCGCGGAGCATGTCGTTGACGGGCGCGTGCGGCCGGTTGATGGGCAGCTGCGGGAAGTTGGGGCCGCCGAGCCGGGTGATCTGGGTGTCGAGGTAGGAGAACAGCCGGCCGGCGAGCAGCGGGTCGTCGGTGACGTCGATGCCGGGCACGAGGTGGCCGACGTGGAAGGCGACCTGCTCGGTCTCCGCGAAGAAGTTCGAGGGGTTGCGGTTGAGCGTCATCAGCCCGACGGGCTGCACCGGGGCCAGCTCCTCCGGGACGATGTTCGTCGGGTCGAGCAGGTCGATGCCCTCGAAGGTCTGGTCCGGGGTGTCGGGGAAGGTCTGGATGCCCAGCTCCCACTGCGGGTAGGCGCCCGCCTCGATCGCGTCGGCGAGGTCACGGCGGTGGAAGTCGGGGTCGTTGCCGTTGATGAGCTGCGCCTCGTCCCACACCAGGGAGTGCACGCCCAGCTTGGGCTTCCAGTGGAACTTGACCAGGGTCGTCTTCCCCTCCGCGTTGACGAGGCGGAAGGTGTGGACGCCGAAGCCCTCCATCATCCGGTACGAGCGCGGGATGCCCCGGTCGCCCATGAAGAAGATGGTGTGATGGGTGGCCTCGGTGTGCAGCGAGACGAAGTCCCAGAAGGTGTCGTGGGCGCTCTGGGCCTGCGGGATCTCCCGGTCCGGGTGCGGCTTGGCGGCGTGCACGACGTCGGGGAACTTGATGGCGTCCTGGATGAAGAAGACCGGGATGTTGTTGCCGACCAGGTCGAAGACGCCCTCGCTGGTGTAGAACTTCGTCGCGAAGCCGCGGGTGTCGCGCACGGTGTCGGCGGAGCCGCGCGAGCCGACGACCGTGGAGAAGCGTACGAAGACCGGTGTCTCGACGTCCGGGCCGAGGAAGCCGGCCTTGGTCACGGAGGCGGCCGTGCCGTAGCTCTGGAAGACGCCGTGCGCGCCGGCTCCGCGGGCGTGGACCACGCGCTCCGGGATGCGCTCGTGGTCGAAGTGCATGATCTTCTCGCGCAGATGGTGGTCCTGGAGCAGGACCGGGCCGCGCGGGCCCGCCTTGAGCGAGTGGTCGGTGTCGTACAGCCGGGTGCCCTGGGCGTTCGTCAGATGGCTGCCGGACTGGGCCATACGGGCCTGGTCGGCGCCCGTGGGGGAACCGGTGGGCGAGACGGTGGCGGGGCCGCTCTGGTCGGGCTTGGGCGGCAGCGGCTCACGGGGTTCCACCGGCCGCTCCACCGTGGGCGGTTCGGGGGCGGGACGGCCGGGGATGCCGTCGGACGGTGCCGAGACGCCGTCCTCCAGGGCCTGGGCGACCTTCTTGACGGCGCGACGGACGGGGTTGGCCTCGCTCATTGGATGTTGCTCCTCCGCTTCGGACCGGCCACGACGGGGTGGCCGTGCTGCTTCACTTGCCGACTGCGGGTGACCTCGGGACGCAAGGTGCGAAAGGGACGTCGACCTCCGTCAACGTCTCATGGCTCGTTGCCCCGCGCAGGAGACGCCCGCCGTTGGAGTGACCTCGGGCCCCCCGGCCCCCGCGTCACACCGTCCGGGTCTCCGCGCACCTTCCCTCCCGGTGATCCGACCGCTCCCGCCGCGTACCCCTCACGACCGTTTCAAGGCACACCGATTTCACGCCGAAGCGGTCCGGGAGTGATCCGGTGTCAGAAGAGCTGCCCCTGTTCGGCCTCGGGGCCAGGCCGGCGCGGGCCGGCGCGGCGCGGGGCGGGACGGCGCTCCGGGACCTCGTCGCCGAAGAGCGGCGCGGTGCCGTACTCGTCCGGTTCGGCGGGGACGACGACGGGGCCGGTGCCCACGTTGAGGCAGAGCGGGGCCTCGCTGTCGAAGTCCCCGGGCGTCATCGCCGTCCAGTCGCGTTCCCGACGCTCGCCCACCCGGCACCCCCGCTCCCCGTCCACCCGGAAAGGTTATCGGCAGGTCCGGTGCCCGCCGGACGCCGCGTCGTACGACGACACGGAGCGATGAGACGTAGGTCACACGGCGGGGGCTGTCACACATCGCGGGGCTGTTCCGTCAGTGAAGCGACACCGTCACGACGGACCGACCATGGAGAGCACATGAACGCGCGTATCGACTTCTTCGCCAACCCCGTCGCAGGCAAGGTGCTGCGGCACATCAACTCGGCGGGCAAGGCCGCGGGGGACGCCGGTCTGCCGCACGCCACCCAGGAGCTGGTGAAGATCCGCGCCAGCCAGATCAACGGCTGCGGCTTCTGCACCGACATGCACACCAAGGACGCCGCCGCCGCGGGCGAGACCCAGCTGCGTCTCAACCTGGTCGCCGCCTGGCGCGAGGCCACCGTCTTCACGGAGGCGGAGCGCGCCGCGCTCGAACTGGCCGAGCAGGGCACCCGGATCGCGGACGCGGCCGGCGGGGTCACCGACGAGGCGTGGGCGAACGCGGCGAAGCACTACGACGAGGACCAGCTCGCCGCGCTGATCTCGCTGATAGCGATCATCAACGCCTACAACCGGATCAACGTCATCAACCAGCAGCCCGCGGGCGACTACCAGCCCGGCATGTTCGGCTGAGCCTCACCGGGGAAAGGGGCCCCTCCCACCGGGAGGAGCCCCTTCCGTCACACCTGGCCGAGCGCGGTGCGCAGGGCCGCCGGGGTGGCCGCCGCCCACGCCTGCGGCGAACAGGAGTGCGGGTACGGCACCGGGGCGGGGGCGTCCGCGCGGCCGTACCCGGCGAACACCTCGGGCAGCCGGTGGCCGCAGCGGGCGGCGGCCGCGGCGAGCCCGTCGGCGAGGGCGCGCACCTCGTCGCCGAGGCCGTACCGGGCGAGGCCCAGCGCGATCAGCGCGTTGTCGTGCGGCCAGGCGCTGCCGCAGTGGTACGACAGCGGATGGTAGGGCGCCTGTCCGCTCGCGAGGGTCCGTACGGCCCAGCCGGAGAAGAAGTCCGGCTCCAGCAGCCGCCGCCCGGTGACACGGGCCCGATCCTCGTCGAGGATGCCCGACCACAGCAGATGGCCCGCGTCGGAGCCCAGGGCGTCGGCCTGCCGGCCCTCGCCGTCCAGGGCGAGCGCGGGGAAGCCGGCCTCCGGCATCCAGAAGTCCCGCAGGAAGCGCTCGCGCAGTCCGGCCGCGAGGTCGTCGAGGCGGCGGGCGTAGTCCTCGTCGTCCCAGACGTCCCTGGCCAGCCGGGCGGTGCGCAGCAGCGCGTCGTAGGCGTAGCCCTGCACCTCGGAGACGGCGAGGGGACCCTCGGCGACCGTGCCGTCGGCGAAGCAGATCGAGCCCGGGGAGTCCTTCCAGTTCTGGTTGAGCAGGCCGCCCGGGTCCGGGGTGTAGACGAGGTAGCCGCGCTCCTGGAGTCCGCCGTCGGTGAGCATCCAGTCGACGGCGCGGCGGGCGTGCTGCTCCAGGCGCGCGGCGAGCGTGCGGTCGCCGGTGGTCTCGTGGTGGGCGTGCAGCAGGACCAGGAAGAGGGGGGTGGCGTCGACGGTGCCGTAGTAGCGCCCGTAGGGGATCTGCTTGAAGTGGGCGAGTTCGCCCTTGCGGACCTCGTGGACGATGCGGCCGGGCTGCTCGCCGCGGAACGCGTCGTAGGTCTGGCCCTGGGTGGCGGCGAGCGCGCTGAGCGTGGCGGCGGCGGTCTCCGGCGCGTAGGGCAGCAGGAAGTGGGACGTGAGGAGGGAGTCCCGGCCGAACAGGGTGAGGAACCAGGGGCTGCCGGCCGCGGGGACCGCGAGGTCCTCGCCGTCGACGCCGGTGGCGTGGACGGTCAGCAGGTCGAGGTCGGTCATGCCCTGGTCGAAGGCGCGGTCCAGGTCGGACGCGCCGGGCCCCGAGGGCGACGGGACGTGCGCCGTCCTGCGGGGGACGGGCAGGACGGGCGTGTGCGGGCGGGCGTGGACGAGGAGGCGCAGCTCGGCCCTGCCGTGCGGTTCGAGGGCGAGCTGCCAGCGCAGGGTGCGGGCGGTGCCGCCGTCCGGCGTCTCGCGCACGGATTCGGGGGCGGGCTCGCACTCCACGACCGTACGGGAGTGCCAGTCGTCCCTGCGGTAGTCGAACCGGACGCCTCCGTGCACCGGCTGGGCGGTGTGCTCGGCGCCGGGCCGCTCGTACGTCCGCCGGTCGGCGCGGAGTTCGAAGAGGTCGGCGAAGTCCGCGTCGGCGGTGAGCTCCAGTTCCGCGGTGACCGGCTCGGGGAGGTTGCTGACGAAGGTCAGGCGCTCGGTGAGGACGCCGCCCGTGACGCTCTGGTCGCGGAACACCGTGTAGGCGGGCGGGGCCTCGCGGGTGCCGGCGGGGGTCAGGACGCTGACGGAGGAGGCGCCGGCCGGGTCCTCCTCGGCGGGCCGGAGCGTGACGGGCGCGGCCCCGGCGACGCGGAGCTGCCAGCGGCTGAGGTGGCGCGCGTCGTGGGCGAACAGTCCGTCGGGGGCGGTGCCGCCCACGCCGTCGATGTCGCCGGCCGGGCCCAGTCGGGCGAGCGTGCCGTCGCGCACGAGCTGCACGCGCCCGGTGGTCTCGGTCATCGGGAGAGCTCCTCTTGGTCGGTGCGGGACAGGGGCGCGTCGTGGTGGGAGGCCGGCACGTCCGGGTCGTGGCCGGTGTGGAGCAGGTCCAGGGCGAGGGCGGCCGTCCACGAGAACTGGCGGGCGCCGCGGCCCTCGCCGGTCAGCGGGTCGACGTACTCGGCGAAGCCGGTGCGTCCGGCCTCCGCGAGCACTGCCTCGCGCAGGGTGTGGGCCCGTGCGTCCCGGCCGTGGGTGCGCAGCCCGCGTTCGACGAGCCAGGCGGTGTTGAACCAGGCGGGGCCGCGCCAGTAGCGGGTGGCGTCGAAGGTCGTGCCGGTCAGGTCGTTGCTGGGGACGAGCCCGGTGGCGGGCGCCTCGAAGTGCGGGCCGTCCAGGGTGTCCGTCAGGGCGCGGACGACGTCGGCGGGCAGTCCGGGGACGACCAGCGGGAGGAGGCCCGCGATGCCGGTGTGGTCGACGAGGGTGCCGTCGACGAGGTCGCGGGCGCGGAAGATCCCGGCGTCGTCGTCCCACAGGCGGTCCACGAGCCGGCGGGTGAGCTCGGCGGCTCGTTCGGTGTGGCGGGCGCCGTCCTGCCCGAGGTGGTCCGCCATGCGGGCGAGGGCGAGTTCGCCGGTGACGAGGAGGGCGTTGAAGCCGGGGTCCTCCAGGGCGAACTCGTGGCGGGTGGCGCGGTCGTCGTAGCCGGCCTCGCGGTAGGTGGACGCGAGCCGTACGTAGCGGCCGTAGTCCAGGTCGGTGGGCCGGTCGGCGGGGTCGCCGTGGTCGAGGTCGGCGCGGCGGAAGGTGCCGGCGGCCGGTTCGACGCGGGCGAGGGCGCGGTCCCAGGCGGGGCTGTTGTCCATGCCGGGTTCCCACGGGTGGACGACCGCCGCCAGTCCCCCGCCGCCGAGGTCACGGCGGGTCAGGAGGTAGTCGTGCCAGGCGGTGAGGCGGGGCAGCACCCGGGCCAGGAAGCCGCGCCGGGCGGACTCGGCGGGGTCGGCGCGGTGCACCAGCCAGGCGGCGAGCGCGTGCACCGGGGGCTGGACGATGCCGGAGGTCTCGGGTGCGGCGGGGGCGCCCGCGGCGTGGCCCGCGCGGGAGGACCGCCAGAAGTCGGGACTCGGGAAGTAGGCGCCGTACGGGACCTCGGGGTTGAAGACGATGTGCGGGAGGCGTCCGTCGGCCCACTGGCCGGCCAGCAGCGACTCGAGTTCCTGCTGGGCGCGGCGCACGGAGAGGTGGCGCAGGCCGATGGCGATGAACGCCGAGTCCCAGCTCCACTGGTGCGGGTAGAGGGTGCGGGAGGGGACGGTGGAGGCTCCGGTCCAGTTGCCGAGGAGGACCCGCGCCGCACCGCGCCGCAGTGTCAGGTGGTCTGCGGACGCGGTGGGCGCGGGCCGGTCGAGGGGGGTCTGCCGGTCGAGGAGGGTGGTCTTCACGCGCCGGACCTCTTCAGGAAGGCGGGGACGGAGCGGACGGCCTCCACGGGGTCGCCGGTGAGCCGGCATTCCAGTGCGAGGTGGCCGTCGTAGCCGATGGTGTGCAGGGCGGTGAGCCAGGCACGCCAGTCGAGGTGTCCCGCGCCGGGCTGGAAGCGGTTGGAGTCGGAGACCTGCGCGTGGCCGATGAGGTCGGCGTGGGCGAGGATCGCGGCGGCGGGGTCGGGCTCCTCGATGTTCATGTGGTAGCTGTCGATGCCGATCCGCACCGAGTCCAGGCCGGTGGCGCGGATCAGGTCGGCGGCCTGGTCGAGTCGGTTGACCATGTGGTCCTCGTAGCGGTTGAGCGGTTCGAGGAAGAGCGTGACACCTTCCCGGCGCGCGTGCTCGCCGAGTTCGGTCAGTCCGGCGAGGAGGATCTCGCGGTCCTCGGCCTCGCTGCGCGGCGGTTCGAAGGGCGGCAGGCGGCGGGAGAACATGCCGTAGGAGGCGGGGGTCTGCGCGCCGGTGCCGCCGATCTCGGCGATGGCGGTGAGCTGGGACTTCATCTGGGTGAGGGCGTCGCGGCGCAGGTCCTCGTCGAAGGCGCCCAGGAAGTGGAGCATGTCGACGCACACGGTCGGCATGACGACGCCGTCCTTGCGGGCCTGCTTCAGCTCGTCGAGGCGGGAGGCGAAGTGCAGGCCGCCCTTGCCGCGGAGTTCGATCGCGTCGTATCCGGCCTGCTGGGCGAACTCCCATTTGGCCTGGAGGGTGTCTCCGGGCAGGAGTTGCTCCTGTACGGCGGTCTTGAGCATGTGGGGGGCCTTTCGGGCTCTCAGAATTCCAGGACGACCTGAAGGGCCTCGGCGGGCCGCTCGTCCAGCAGGACGTAGGCGTCCGCCGCGTCGGCGGCCGGGACGACATGGCTGACCAGGGAGGTGACGTCGACCTGGCCCTCGGCGACCAGCCGCAGGAAGGTCTGCTGGAGGCGTTCGACGCTCCAGCGTCCGGAGAGCTGGGGCGGTACGCCGCCGATCTGGGAGCAGACGAGCTGGACGCGGTTGTGGTGGAACTCGTCGCCGAGCCGCAGGCCGATCCCGTCGCCCTGGTAGAAGCCGGAGGCGACGACGCGTCCGCCGACGGCGACGGAGCGCAGGGCCTCGTGGAGTGCGGGGTAGGCGCCGCTGATCTCGATGGCGAGGTCGGCGCCGAGTCCGCCGGTGGCCTCGCGGACGCGTTCGGCGACCTGGTCGGTGCGGGCGTTGAGGGTGGTGTGGGCGCCGTAGCGGCGGGCGGTGCCGAGGCGGCCGTCGAGGGCGTCGACGGCGGTGACGCGGGCGCCGCTGAGCTGGGCGAGGCGGGTGGTGAGCAGGCCGATGACGCCCTGCCCGAAGACGGCGACGTCCTCGCCGAGGTGGATGTCGCCTGCCAGGACGGCGTTGTAGGCGATGGCGCCGACCCGGGCGAAGGCGCCGGCGAGCGGGTCGAGTCCGTCCGGGAGGGTGTGACCGATGACACGTTCGGCGGGGACGATTCCTTCACTGCGATGCCCCCATATGCCCCATATGAGGTCACCTGTGACGGGAAGTCCAGGGGTGCCGTCCAACTCCGGGGAGACCTCGACGACCTCGCCGACCTCGGAGTAGCCCCAGCCGGCGACCGGGTACTCGATGCCGGCCGCACCCTCACGGAAGAGGCGCGCCTCAGGATCCCAGGTACGGGTCAGATACGGATTCGTGCCGCGGTACGCGGTGAGTTCGGTGCCCGCGGAGATGCCCGAATAGCGGGTGCGCACCCGCAGGTGACCCGGCGGCAGAGGCTCTCTCTCGTGCTCGGCGATCTCCACGTGACGGGGGCCGGTGAACTGGACGACGCGTTCCACGGATGGCTCTCCGGAGGGTGCGGTGGGCAGGTTGCGTCGACGATATCCCGAACTTATGTCTTGTCAACAAGCAAAAGTGATGCTGAGATGCGCTGTCAGCAGACGTAAGTCGACACGAGGACGTGCAATGCGCTTGAGGACCCTGCGGTCGCGGATGACCGCGGTCGGCGTCGCGGCAGCCCTGGGAAGCGGGCTGCTGGCCGGCTGTTCCACCGGCACCACCGGGCCCGGCGCCCCGGACCGCAAGATCAAGGTGTGGTCCCTGGAGAACCTCCCGGACCGGGCCGCGGCGACCCGGAAGACCGTCGCCGGGTTCGAGAAGAAGACCGGGATCGACGTCCAGCTCGTCACGGTCGACGAGGGCCAGCTGCCCCAGCTGATCATGTCCGCCGCGGCGGCCGGTGAACTGCCGGACGTCATCGGCGCCGTGCCGATGGGGCAGGTCTGGCAGATGTACAGCAACGGCCTGCTCAACACGGAGATCCCGAAGCAGGTCATCGACGGGCACGGGCGGGACACGTTCAACGCCAACGCCCTGGAGCTGACCTCGGACGGCGCGACCAGCCTCAGCGTCCCCTCGGACTCCTGGCTCCAGCTGATGGTCTACCGTCAGGACGACTTCGACCGGAAGAAGCTGGCCGCGCCCGACACCTACGAGCGGGCGCTGACCGCCGCCGAGGCCCTCACCACCAAGGGGCACGACGGCGTCTCCGCGGCCACCGACCCCGGCGACGTCTTCACCTCGCAGAGCTTCGAGAGCATCGCGCTCGCCAACGACTGCCAACTGGTCGACGACCAGCACGAGGTGGCCCTCGACTCACCGCAGTGCGAGACGGCGTTCCGCACCTACGACCGGCTGGCCCGGGAGTACGGCGCCCCCGGCACGCAGACCGTGGACTCCACCCGCGCCACCTACTTCTCCGGCCGGTCCTCGATGATCGTCTGGTCCTCGTTCCTGCTGGACGAGCTGGCCGGTCTGCGCAAGGACGCGCTGCCCAGCTGCCCCGAGTGCCGCAAGGACCCGAGCTATCTGGCCGACCACAGCGGCATCGTGACCTCGATGAAGGGCCCGGACGCCGCCGAGCCCGCGCAGTTCGGCGAGATCACCTCCTGGGTGACGACGAAGACCGCCGAGACGGCCGCCTCCCGCGAGTTCATCCAGTACATGACGAGCGACGGCTACGAGTCGTGGTTCGGCATGGCCCCCGAGGGCAAGATCCCGGTCCGGCGCGGCACGCAGGAGGACCCCGACCGCTATCTCGACGCCTGGCGCAACAGCGAGATCGGCGTCGACACCAAGAAGCCGTTCGACGAGGTCTACCCGCCCGAGCTGCTCGACCAGCTCGCCGAGGGCATCACGAACCTGCGCCGCTGGGGCATCACCCAGGGCGACGGCGCCCTGGTCGGCGCGACCAACGGCGAGCTGCCCGTCCCCAAGGCCGTGGGCGCGATGACCAGCGGTCAGTCCTCGCCCGGGGAGACGGCACGCGAGGCCGACGAAGAGATCTCCGAACTGCAGCAGTCCCTCCAGTAGCAGCCGCCCGCACGCCACAAAGGTCCTTCCATGACAACTGCCCCCGCCGGCGCGCAGAAGCGCCGGACCCCCTCGCCCCGGCCCACGGGCGGCCCCGGCCGGCCGGACCGCCGCCCCGCGACCGCCCGCAGCCGCGCCAACCGCGCGGGCCTGGCCTTCGTCTCCCCCACCTTCCTGGTCGTCCTGGTGGTGGTCGTCCTGCCCATCGCCTGGACGGTGCTGCTGGCCTTCCAGGACGCCAAGCTCGTCGACATCCAGGGCATGGGCCTGTTCGGCAACTGGTCGCTGGACAACTTCTCCGACGTGTTCGCCTCGGCCGGCTTCTGGTCGAGCCTGAAGACGACCCTCATCTACACCGCGGGCAGCACCGCCGGCTCGGTGCTGCTGGGGCTGGTCGCCGCGCTCGCGCTGCGCAAGCCGTTCCGCGGGCGCGGTCTGCTGCGGGCCGCGATGCTGCTGCCGTACGTGGCGCCCGTAGTGGCCGTCGCGTTCGTGTGGGAGGTCGCGCTCAGCCCGCAGTACGGCATCGTCAACGACTGGGGCAGCCGCCTGTTCGGCTGGGACGACCCCATCGCCTTCCTGTCCACCCGCGCGTACGAAGTGAACGTCCTCGGGGCGCACTTCGACATTCCGCTCGCGCTGCTCACCGTCATCGCGTTCGAGTGCTGGCGGTACTTCCCCTTCGCGTTCCTGTTCATCCTCGCCCGGCTCCAGGCCGTGCCCTCCGTGCTGGAGGAGGCCGCGACCGTCGACGGCGCGACGCCGCTCCAGCGCTTCCGGCACATCCTGCTCCCCCAGCTGATGCCGGTGATCGCGCTGCTGTGCGTGCTGCGGTTCATCATGACGTTCAACAAGTTCGACGACGTCTACCTGCTGACCGGCGGCGGCGCCGGCACCGACGTCGCGGCCGTCCGGGTCTACGACTTCCTCACCGCCCGCTACGACGTCGGCGCCGCCGCGGCCCAGGCCCTCGTGCTCGCCGCCTCGCTGATGATCCTGCTGGGCTTCTACTTCAAGTTCTTCGGCAACAAGGTCCAGGAGGAAGCGTGACCGGCAAGACCGCCCTGTCCCGGGCCCAGGTCGAGGACCGCGTCCTCGGCGTCCTGAAGTGGCTGGTGATCGCGTTCCTCGCGGCGATCACCCTGCTGCCCTTCTACTACATGCTCCTGCTGTCCCTGAAGCCCATCGACGCGCTGCTGCTGGACCCGGGGTCCCTGTGGCTGTCGGCGAAGGACTTCACCGTGTCCACCTACCAGGACGTGCTGCGGTCCACCGACGCCGGCGGGCAGGGCTTCATGCGGTTCCTGCTCAACTCGGCGCTGGTGTCGCTCGGTACGGTGCTGCTGACGCTGGCGGCGGCGGTGCCCGGCGCCTACGCGGTGAGCCGGCTGAAGTTCTTCGGTCACCGGCAGGTCAGCGCATTGTTCCTGGCCGTCTACCTGTTCCCCGCGACGCTGCTCGCCGTCCCGCTGTTCGTGATCTTCGCCAGGATGGGGCTGTCCTCCAGCCTGGTGGGCCTCGCCGTGGTGTACGTGGCGCAGACGGTGCCGGTGTCGGTGTACATGCTGAAGAACTACCTGGTCACCATCCCGTACTCGATCGAGGAGGCGGCGGCGCTGGACGGGTGCAGCAGGCTGCAGACCGTGCGGAAGGTGATCCTGCCGCTGGCGCTGCCCTCGCTGATGGCGACCGGCCTGTACGTCTTCATGATCGCGTGGAACGAGTTCCTGTTCGCCCTGCTGTTCCTGGCCGCCGACCCCGACTCGTGGACGGTGTCGCTGGGTCTCGCGCAGCTGTCCAACGGCGTCGAGGTGCCGAAGACGGTTCTGATGGCCGGTTCGGTGGTGCTGACGATCCCCGTGGTATTCCTGTTCTTCGCCGCCGAACGGCTGCTCACCGAAGGCCTCACCAGCGGCGCCGACAAGAGCTGACGCCATGGGGGAACGTGTGACGACGCCGCAGCCGGTCAGCGCGGGCGGACTGCTGGACCTGATCCGCAGCGGCCGTGCCAACACCCGGGCCGCCCTGCAACGCGCCACCGGGCTGTCCCGGTCCACCGTGGGGCAGCGGCTCGACCTGCTGAACCGGGCCGGCTGGCTGCGGCACACCACGGGCGCATCCACCGGGGGCCGCCCGTCGGAGCGGATCGTCTTCGACCCCACGCACGCCTCGGTGGTGGCCGTGGACCTGGAGACCCGTCACGCCCGGGCGGCGGTGCTCGACCTGACCGGCACGATCCTCGCCGAGCACACCGGGCCGCTGGACATCACCGAGGGCCCGGACCACGTCCTGGACCACGTCACCCGGTGGTTCCCCGACCTGATCGCCGCGGCGGGCGCCGACGCCTCACGGGTCTGCGGGGTCGGCCTGTCGGTGCCCGGCCCGGTCGACTGGGAGGTCGGCCAGGTCGTGGAGCCGCCCATCATGCCCGGCTGGGACCGCTACCCCATCCGCGAGCGCCTCCAGAAGGCGTACGCGCGGCACGTGGGCGCGAGTCTGGAGGGCGGGCCGGTGCCGGTGCTGGTGGACAACGACGCCAACCTGATGGCGCTGGCCGAGCAGCAGGCCAACCACCGGGACTGCGGCGCGTTCGTGCTGGTGAAGGTGTCCACCGGCATCGGCGCCGGCGTGGTCGTCGACGGGCACGTGTACCGGGGCATCGACGGCGGCGCCGGCGACATCGGGCACATCCGGGTGCACGACCGCACCGACGCGCTGTGCATGTGCGGCTCGTACGGCTGTCTGGCGGCCGTGGCGAGCGGCCGGGCCCTGGCGAAGGAGCTGTCCGGGGCGGACGGCAACGCCGCGTCCGGCTCGGACGTCAGGCGGCTGCTCGCCGAGGGCCATCCGGACGCGATCCGGCTCGCGCGTGAGGCGGGCCGCCGGGTGGGCGAGGTGCTGGTCACCGTGGTCACCCTGCTCAACCCCGGGGTGCTGATGCTCGCCGGGGACCTGTCCGGGGTGCCGTTCATGACCGGCGTGCGCGAGCTGCTCTACCAGCGGGCCATGCCCCGCACCACGGCCAACCTCCAGATCGTCACCTCCCGCCTCGGCGACCACGCCGGCCTCATCGGGGCCGCGACCACGGTCGTCGAGCATCTCTACTCCCCCGCGCGTGCGGACGCCCGGCTCGCCGGGATCCTCGCGCCGAAGTCAGGACGACCGTGACCTTCTCCCCCTGGACCCGCCGGCCCGTCGAGGTCGGCCTGGTCGGCGCCGGCCCCTGGGCTCGCGCCATGCACGCCCGGATCCTCGCGGCGGGACCCGAGACCCGGCTCACCGCCGTCTGGGCCCGCCGCGCCGAAGCCGCTCACGAGACGGCGGTCCCGTACGGGGCCCATGTGGCCGCATCCTTCGAGGAGTTGCTCGACCGGTGCGAGGCGGTGGCGTTCGCCGTGCCGCCCGCCGTGCAGGCCGAGCTGGCTCCCCTGGCCGCGCGGCGCGGCAAGGCGCTGCTGCTGGAGAAGCCGCTCGGCCCCGGCCTGGACGCGGCCCGGCGTGTCGCGGACGCGGTGGCCGAGGCGGGCGTGGTCTCGCAGCTCGTGCTGACCAAGCGGTACCACCCGGTGACCCGGGCGTTCCTCGCCGCCGCACGGGACGCCGAGGTGTCCGGCGCCCGCTCCTGCTATCTCCACGGCGCCTTCCTGGGCGGGGAGTTCGCGACGGGCTGGCGGCTGGAGCAGGGCGCGCTGCTGGACCTGGGCCCGCATCTGCTGGACCTGCTGGACGCGGCGGTCGGGCCGGTCAAGGCGATCCGCGGCACCGGCGACTCCCGCACCTGGCTGGAACTGACCTGCGAGCACGAGAACGGCGCGGTCAGCCAGGCGTCCTTGTCCGGCGCGGTGAACGTGCCGCGCGCGATCACCCGCGTCGAACTGTTCGGCGCCGGGGAGCCGTTGGTGTACGACACGGCGGAGATCGACCACGAGGAGTGCTGGCCGGTGCTGCGCCGGGAGTTCGCCACGGCGGTGCGCACGGGTGTCACGACCGCCCCGGACGCGGCGCGCGGGCTGTACCTCCAGGAGCTGATCTCACGCGTGGTGTGACGTCGCGTCACGTCCGCGTACGACAGGGGCGCGCCCGCTCGGCGGGCGCGCCCCTGTCGTGTCGGGCCGTCGGCTCAGGACGCCGCGCGCTTCGGCAGCCGCCAGTTGGGCCGCGGGAAGTGGCAGGTGTAGCCGTCCGGGTAGCGCTGGAGGTAGTCCTGGTGCTCCGGCTCGGCCTCCCAGAAGTCACCGGCCGGCGTCACCTCGGTGACCACCTTGCCCGGCCACAGTCCGGACGCGTCGACGTCGGCGATGGTCTCCTCGGCGACGCGCTTCTGCTCGTCGTCGTAGTAGAAGATCGCGGAGCGGTAGCTCATGCCGATGTCGTTGCCCTGGCGGTTCTTCGTCGTCGGGTCGTGGATCTGGAAGAAGTACTCCAGGATCGTCCGGTAGTCGGTGACCGTCGGGTCGTAGGTGATCTCGATGGACTCGGCGTGGGTGCCGTGGTTGCGGTAGGTCGCGTTGGGGACGTCGCCGCCGCTGTACCCCACCCGGGTGCTCAGCACGCCCGGCAGCGTGCGGATCAGCTCCTGCATGCCCCAGAAGCAGCCGCCCGCGAGCAGCGCCTTCTCCTCGGTCCTTGTCATCGTGTGTCGCCCTTCTCCCAGGTGTGCTGCGACGTTCCTCAGTGAGAACCGTGCCGGGACCTGCATTGTTCCGTCCGCGCCCGGTGCGCCGGACACCGGGTCGCCCGGTTCTCCCGTGGAGCGCCGGGCGGGGTCAGCGCCTGGGCCCCCCGGCGCACTCCAGGTCCTTCAGGCGGACCTCGTCGGCCATCGCCCGCATGCCCTCGTCGGTGAAGTGGAGGTGGTCGCCGTTGTCGTACTCGGGCCGGACGGACTCGGGGTCGTCGGGGCTGCGCACGGCCCGGTCGAAGTCGGCCACGGCGTCGAACGGCCCGCCGGAGCGGATGAACGCGTTGACCTCCTGACGGACCGCCTCGCCCTCCGGGTCCCACTCGGACCAGCCCTTGAACGGCGCGATCGTGGCGGCGACCACGCAGTGCCCGGCCGCGTGGACGCGGTCGGTGAGCTGCCGGTAGCCGTCGATCAGGTCCTGGGCCGTGACGCCGGTGTGCGCCTTGAGGTCGTTGACGCCCTCGAACAGCAGGACCGTGCGGACGCCCGGGTGGGACAGCACGTCGCGGTCGAGGCGGTTCAGGGCGCTGGGCGAGGCGGTGTCCGCGAGCACCTTGTTGGCGGAGATGCCCGCGTTGGCCACGCCCCGGACGGTGGTGGCGAGGGAGTGCTGGAGGCGGCGGGAGAGGTGGTCGGGCCAGCGGCGGTTGAGGTCCGTGGTGGACTCCCAGCCGTCGGTGATGGAGTCGCCGAGCGCCACGACCGCGCCGGTACGGGCGGGGGCGCGGACGGTGACGGCGTCCAGGTAGAACCAGGACGTGACGGTCCTCGTCCAGGGGACGGCGCTCTCGTCGGCGGTGTGGTCGCCCTGGGTGAGGTACGAGGTCTGCATGGCCAGCCGGTGCCCGGTGGCGGGACCGCCTGCGTCGGGACTGTGCAGGCTGACGACCAGGTTGGTGCGGGCGCGGACCCGGCCGGGGAGCGGGTCGCCGAGGACGAGGCCGCCGGGCGGGATCGTGACGCTCGTGCGGCCGTCGAAGGTGACCCGGCGGTTGCTGCCGGGGAGCAGGGCGGCGCCCTCCTGCTGGAGACCGGCGTACACGCTGTCGAAGGTGAGCGGCCGGTCGCCGAAGGCGTTGGAGAGCCGTACGCGCATCCGGTCGCCGCCGACGCTGGTGTGCACCACCAGCCGGTAGGCGCGGTCGGGCACACCCGAGCCCAGCCGGAAGGCGCTGGTCGCCCAGGTGACCACGTCGTGCCGGGGCGGTGCGGTCCCGGCCGCCGAGGGGGTGGGACCGAGGAGGGCGGCGAGCAGGGCCAGGACGAACAGCCCGCGCAGCCGGATCCCCCGCGGGGGAGTCCTTCGAGGGTGGAGCGTGGTGGTGTTCAGCGTCGCCTCCCACGTGTCCCGTGATGATGAAGTGACCCGTAGTGAGATTAACTGCACCTGTGCGGCCCGGCACCGGCTGCATCAGGCCGTCATCGGCCGTTCATCTCCCGGTCCCGGCCCGGGCGTCAGCGCCCGGCGAAGGACTGGATGGCCGTGGCGGCGGCGCCCCGGGCCCACTCCTCGAACGGCAGCGGGCGGGTGCGCAGCTCGCAGCGGGCTGCGGAGCCGAACGCGGCCGCGGCGAAGGCGTCACGGACCTGCCCGGCGAACAGGTCGTACGCGGCGAGACCCTCACCGGAGATGATCACGCGCTCCGGACCGAGCAGATTGGCCACGGTGGCGATCCCCCGGCCGATGGCCTCCCCCGCCCGGGCGTAGACGGCGCGCGCCCCCTCGTCGCCCGCGCGGGCCAGGGCGAGGGCCTCCGTGGCGTCGGCGACCGGGACGCCGGTCACCTCGCGGACCCGGGCGGTGATCGCCGCGTCGGAGGCGACGGCCTCCAGGCAGCCGCGGTCGCCGCAGCGGCAGGGCGGGCCGTCCGGGACGACTTGGACATGGCCGATCTCGCCCGCGACGCCGTGCGAGCCGGAGACGACCCGCCCGTGCACCACGAGCCCGCAGCCGATGCCCGCGCCCACGGTGACGACGGCGAAGTCGGACAGGCCCACGCCGTCGCCGAACCACTGCTCGGCCACGGTCAGCGCGCGGACGTCGTTGTCGACGGTGACCGGCAGCCCGCTCGCCTCCTCGGCGAGCGCGACGAGGGGGACGTCGCGCCACTCCAGGAAGGGCGAGAAGCGCACGGTGCCCGTGGCGCGGTCCACGTCACCCGCGACGGCGATGCCGAGCCCCAGGACCTGGACGCCGAACCCCTCGGCCTCGGTGAGCAGTTCCCGTACGAGGTCGGCGGCGACCGGGAGCACCTCGCGCGGCGCGCGGCCGGTCAGGGGGACGCGCCGGGCGACGCGGATGCGGCAGCACAGGTCGGTGAGCACGCCGATGATCTCGTCACCGGTCGCCTTCAGCCCGATGAACAGCGCCCGGCCGCCGTCGACCCGCACCGGGTTGGCCGGGCGGCCCAGCGCCGGCCGGGTCTCCGCGCCCGCGTCCTCCACCAGGAAGCCGGCCTCGATCAGCGGCCGTACCGCCTTGGTGACCGCGGCCGGGGACAGGCCCGTCCGCCGGGCCGCCTCCTGCCGGGTCAGGGGGCCGTGCGTCAGGACGGTGGTGAAGATCTGGGAGGCGGCCGGGGTGTGCGCCGGGAACGTCTCGGCGGGCGGGGTCGAGGGCATGGCCGGGAACTTAGGGTCCTTAATTTCCGGTGTCAATGAAAGAGCTGCTCTTTCTTTTGAAGGCCATGAGAGGCCCTCTTCCGCCTTGTAAATGCAAGATGGGAACCACTCTTGACACGCGATCGAAGGCCAGGCTTGGGTGTGCGGTGCAATCCCCCGACGCCGATCGTGAGGCACCATGCCGCTCATCACCCGCTCCCCGGACACCGGGGTCTGGCTGCTGACCACCCCGCGCACGTCGTACGCGCTGCGGATCGACGAGACCGGCGCGCCCTGTCATGTGGCGTGGGGCCCCCGCCTCACCCCCGGGGAGGCGGACGCGCTGGCGGCGCCCTTCGCGGAGCCGTCGAACAGCTTCGAGGGCCGGCCGGCCGTGGGCGAGGAACTGCCCGTGGACGGCGGCACCCGCTACGGGCCGCCCTCGCTCCAGGTGCGGTACGCGGACGGCTCCCGCGCCTTCGAGTGGGAGCCCGCCGGCCACCGGGTGGACGACTCCGTACCGGCCTGTGAGGAGCTGGTCCTGGAGTTCCGGGACCGGGTGGTCCCGCTGTCGGTCGCGCTGCACTACCGGGTGCGCGCCGACACGGACGTGATCGAGCGCTGGACCGTGCTGCGCAACGACGGCGACGAGCGGGTGGACCTGCTGCGCGCCGACTCCGCCGCGTGGACGCTGCCGCCGCTGGCGGACTACCGGCTGAGCCATGTCACCGGCCAGTGGTCGGCGGAGACGCGGCTGCACAGGGAGCGGCTGCCGTACGGGGAGACCGTGCTGACCAGCCGGCGCGGCATCACCAGCCATCAAGCCAACCCCTGGACCATGCTCGACGACGGCACCGCCGACGAGGACCGGGGCAGGGTGTGGAGCACGGCCCTGGCGTGGAGCGGCAGCTGGCGGATCACCGTGCAGCGCACGCCGGACGGGCGGGCGGGGCTGACCGGCGGCGTGGGTCACGAGGGGACGCGCGTACCGCTCGCACCGGGCGAGGAGTTCACCACGCCGGTGGCGGCCGGGCTGTTCACCGACGGCGGTTTCGGCGCGGCGAGCCGGGCGTGGCACGCGTACGTCCGGACCCATGTGCTGCGGCACGCGGACGAGACGGCGCCGGTGCTCTACAACTCCTGGGAGGCCACCGGCTTCGACGTGGACGAGGCGAGCCAGCTGGCGCTCGCCGAGCGGGCGGCGCGGCTCGGGGTGGAGCTCTACGTCGTGGACGACGGCTGGTTCGGCGCCCGCCGCAGCGACCGGGCGGGCCTCGGCGACTGGACGCCGGCACCGGACCGCTTCCCGGACGGTCTGCGGCCGCTGTCCGACGCCGTGCACCGGCTCGGCATGCGGTTCGGCGTCTGGGTGGAGCCGGAGATGGTCAACCCGGACAGCGACCTGTACCGGGCGCACCCCGACTGGGTGCTGCACCTGCCGGGCCGGCCGCGCAGCGAGCTGCGCAACCAGCTCGTGCTGAACTTCGCCCGGCAGGACGTCGCCGACTGGGCGTTCGGCTGGCTCACCCGGCTGGTCGCCGAGCACCGCGTGGACTTCCTCAAGTGGGACATGAACCGCGTCTTCGGCGAGTCCGGCTGGCCGGGCCAGGAGGACGGCAACGACCGGCTGTGGACGCGCTACGTGCACCACCTGTACGGCGTGCTGGACCGGCTGCGTGCTGCCCGTCCGGAGCTGCGGATCGAGACGTGCAGCGGGGGCGGCGGCCGGGTCGACCTGGGCATCCTGGCCCGCACCGACCAGGCGTGGACGTCCGACAACACCGACGCCGTGGACCGGCTGGGCATCCAGCAGGGCTTCAGCCAGGTGTACCCGGCGCGGGTGATGTCGGCGTGGGTGACCGACGTGCCCAATCAGCTCACCCGGCTGTCCGTACCGCTGAGCTTCCGGTTCCACGTGGCGATGGCGGGGCTGCTGGGGATCGGCGGGGACCTCACCCGCTGGAGCGAGGAGGAACTGGCCGAGGCCGCCGGGCTGGTGGCCCGCTACAAGGAGATCCGGCATCTGGTGCAGCACGGCGACCAGTACCGGATCGGCGACCCGTACGGCGACGGCACGTCGGCCGTGCAGTACGCGGCCCCGGACGGGAGCGAGGCGGTGGTGCTGGCCTTCCGCGCCGGCCCGCGCCATGGGTCGCCGCGGGTGCCGCTGCGGCTGCGGGGGCTGCCGCCGGGCGTCCGCTTCCGGGACACGGCGACGGGCGCGGTGCACCACGCCACGGTGCTGACGGAGTACGGGCTGGACGTCGGTCTGCCGAGCGGCGACTGGGCGAGCGCCCTGATCCACCTGGAGCGGGTGCCGGAGACGACTCGGTGACGGGCTGAGAAAGGGAGAAGCGGTCAGACGGAGAGGGCGATGCGCGCGGCGACACTCTTGCCCTCCGCCTCCTGACGGACGTCGAGGGCCTCGGCGACGGCCATGACGATCTCCAGGCCGTGCTGTCCCACCCGGCCGGGGTCGGCGTCCCGGGGCCGCGGCACCTCCGGGTTGCCGTCACGGACGACCACCTCGACGGCGTCGCCGAAGATCCGCAGGTCCAGTGCGACGGGGCCCGGAGCGTACTTACGGGCGTTGGTCACCAGTTCGCTGACCACGAGCTGGGTGATCTCCACCACGCGCTCCGGCACCGGCAGGCCGTCCTCCGTCCGGGCCCGGCCGAGGAACTCGGCCGCGAGGTGGCGTGCCTGCGCTATCCACGCGCCCTCGGCGTTCAGGGCGTACGAAGCCCGCAGCCGGGGTGCGCCTGACACCGTTTCCCCCTCGTCGACAGGAACTGAATCCATCCGGTCCGCCTTTTACTCGATCACACCGCGCGACTACCCGCATCGCTCCCCCGCACGCCCAAGAAGTGTGACAGGTACGTCCGACAGGTCAGCCCGCCAGGTGCCGCTCGAGCCACTCACCTGCGGTGCGTCGGAACAGGCGGCGGTTGTCGGCACGGCGGAAATCGTGACCTTCGTCACGTAGCAGGAGCAGCTCCGCCTCAAGACCCCGTTCCCGCGCGGCCCTGATGAACTGCTCGGACTCTCCGGGCGGCACGTTGGTGTCGTGCTCGCCGTGCACGGCCAGGACCGGGACGCGCAGGGAGTCGATCCTGCTCATCGGCGACAGGGCACGCAGCAGGTCGCGGTCTCGTTCCGGATGGCCGTACTTGTGCGCGGCGGACTGCGCGATCCACGGCTCGGTCCCGGCGAAGAAGGTGGTCAGGTCCGACATGCCGCACACGGCGACGCCGGTGCGGAACAGGTCGGGGTGCCACACCAGGGACGCCATGGTGAGGTAGCCGCCGTAGGAGCGGCCCATCACAGCCATCCGCCGGGGGTCGGCGAGGCCCTCCACCATGACGTGCGCCGCGCAGTCCGCGACGTCGTTGATGGCGGAGAAGCGTCCGGCGCCCAGGTCGGCGTCGGTGAAGCTGCGGCCGTGCCCGGAGGAGCCGCGCACATCGGGGGCGAACACGTCCAGGCCCCGGTTGAGCAGCTCCAGGTACAGGGGGTCGAGGACGGGGCGTTCCTGCTCCTCGGGACCGCCGTGCAGATGGAGCACGCAGGGCGCGGGTTCGCCGGGCGAGCGGCCGGGGGCGCGGTAGTACCAGCCGCCGAGCTGGAGGCCGTCCCGGGCGACCGGCCGCACGGGCGTGGGGCGCACCGGGGTGAAACCCGGCGGGAAGGCGTCCTCGTCGCGGGAGGACCAGGGGGTGCGCAGGGGCGCGCCGTGCGGCAGCCACCACACGCCGGGGTGGCGACGCGATCCGGACAGCGCGACGACGGGGGCGTCGGGGTCGGCGGTGGGCGCGATCCGGGTGACGACCTCGTGGGGCAGGTCGACGCGGCGCGCGTCGCCGGCCGAGGGCGGGGGCGCGGCGCCCGTCCCGGTGCCGTGCGGCGGAGCGGACCTGAGCACGAGAAGTTCGAGGTCGCTGACCCCGTGCCGGTTCCACGCCAGCACGGCGCGGCGGCCGTCGTGGCCGAGGGCGAGGAGTTCGAGGCCGCAGTCCTCCCGCTCGGCGACGACGCGGGTGGTGCGCAGTTCGCCGCGCGGGTCCAGGTGGGCGGCGAGCAGGGCCGCGTACTCGCGTCCGGCGTCGCTGCGCAGCCAGACCGTGCCCGCGGACGGGGAGAAGCCGCCGATCCAGGGGTCGCCGTCGGCGACCGGGAAGGCGCAGGTCACGGCGGAGTCCTCGGTGCGCACGACCAGGGCCTCGCGGCGTCCGCGCGGGCCCCGGTAGACGAGGGCGAGGCGGCCGTCGCGGCTGAGGTCGCACACCCGCTGGTTGGCGGCGCCGCGTTCGCTGAACAGCAGGACGGGCGCGGCGGTGCCCTCCGGGTCGACGAGATAGGCGGACAGGGTCCGCTCCTCCAGCTCCCGGTCGGAGGCAGGCCGTACGCCGCCGTCGGCCGCCCCGAGCCGTCCTCCGGCCGGGTCGAGCAGGACGGCCCGGCCGTCGCGGCCCGCCCACTGCGGGGCGTGTTCGGTGCCGGGCGGTACGGACGCCTCCGCGTGGTACCGGTCGGCGTGGCCGGGCGGGACGGACTCGGTGACGGTCACCGCGATCGCGGAGCCGTCGTGCTGCCAGGAGCCGAGCCGCGCGGAGGTGCCGGACTCGCCGCCGGCCAGCAGGTGCCGGCCGGTGCCGTCGGGGCGTACGCACAGCACCCGGGTCAGCTCGCCGCCGCCGGGCGCCGTGGTGTACGCGATCCACCGGCCGTCCGGCGACCAGGCCACCTCCGTGACGGGGTGCGGGTCGGCGTCGAGGCGGTGCGCCTCCGGGCCGTCGACGGGACCGGTCCACAGCTGCGGCACCCCGGCCCGGTCGCAGATGAACGCGACATGCCGGCCGCTCGGGTCGGCGGAGGGGTACCAGCAGCCGTGCACCGCCGGGGGCGGCAGGTCGTACGGCGCCGCGGTGTCGGCCAGGGGGGCGGACTCCGGGGCGTAGAGCGCGCTGCCGGGGTTCCGGGACGCCGTCATCGGATCCCGTGGGTCTGGAGCCAGGTCTCCAGCAGGGCGATCTGCCAGAGGGCGTTGGCCCCGCGCCGGGTGCGGTGGGCGTCGGGCTCGGCAAGCAGCCGCTCCACGTAGTCCTCACGGAAGACGCCGCGATTGCGGGCCTCGGGTGCGGTCATGGTGTCGCGGACCCGCTGGAGGACGGGCCCGGCCATGTGCCGGATCGCCGGGACCGGGAAGTAGCCCTTGGGCCGGTCGACGACCTCGCGCGGCAGGACCCGGCGGCCCGCGGCCTTCAGGACGCCCTTGCCCCCGTCGGCGAGTTTCAGCTCGGGCGGGCAGGCGGCGGCGAGCTCCACCAGTTCGTGGTCGAGGAACGGCACCCGGGCCTCCAGACCCCAGTCCATGGTCATGTTGTCGACCCGCTTGACGGGGTCGTCGATCATCATCACCAGGGTGTCCAGGCGCAGTTGCGCGTCGAGCGCGGTGTCGGCGCCGTCCTGTGCCATGTGCTCGTGGATGAACTCGGCCGAGGTGTCCCGGCCGGGCAGCATCTCCGGCCGCAGCACATGCGCCATGTCGGCGTGGGAGCGGTCGGCGTAGGCGTCGATGTACGCCTGGGCGGCGCGCTCGCGGGGCGCGCCCGCCATCGCCGGGTACCAGTCGTAGCCGGCGAACACCTCGTCGGCGCCCTGCCCGCTCTGCACGACCTTGACCTCCTTGGCGACCTGCTCGGACAGCAGGTGGAAGGCGACCACGTCGTGGCTCATCATGGGCTCGCTCATGGCGCGGACGGCGTCGTCGAGGGCGCCGGCGACCCGGTCGGAGGGCACCATCAGCTGGTGGTGGCGGGTGTCGAAGTGCCGGGCCACCAGGTCCGAGTAGTGGAACTCGTCGCCGTCCTCGTCGCCCTCGGACTCGAAGCCGACGCTGAAGGTCGCCAGGTCCCGCTGCCCCTCGTCGGCCAGCAGCGCGACGATCAGGCTGGAGTCCAGGCCGCCGGAGAGCAGCACGCCCACGGGCACGTCGGCGACCATGCGGCGGCGCACGGCGGTGCGCAGGGCGTCCAGGACGGCGTCGGTCCAGTCGTCGGCGGTGAGGTCCGCGTACGCGGGGCGCCGGGTGTGGAGGGGGTGCCAGTAGCGGCGGTCGTGCTGGGTGCCGTCGGGCTCGACGACGCGCACGGTGGCCGGGGGCAGCTTGCGCACGCCGTTGAGGACGGTGCGGGGCGCGACCACGGTGGCGTGCCAGCTCAGGTACTGGTGCAGGGCGACCGGGTCGAGGGAGGTGTCGACGCCGCCTGCCGCGAGCAGGGCGGGCAGCGAGGAGGCGAACCGCAGGCGCTCCGACGTGGCCGACAGGTAGAGCGGCTTGATGCCGAGCCGGTCGCGGGCGAGGACGACGCGTCCGGTGTCCTGCTCGACGATCACGAAGGCGAACATGCCGTGGAACCGGTCGACGCAGCCGGCGCCCCACTGCTGGTACGCCTTGAGCACGACCTCGGTGTCGGAGTGCGAGAAGAAGCGGTGCCCGAGGGCGTGCAGTTCGTCGCGCAGCTCACGGTAGTTGTAGACGCAGCCGTTGAAGACGCCGGTGAGGCGGGCGCCCGGGTCGGTCATGGGCTGGGCGCCGCACTCCGACAGGTCGATGATCTTCAGCCGGCGGTGGCCGAGGGCGACCGGGCCCTGGGACCACAGGCCGCGTCCGTCCGGGCCGCGCGGTGCGAGCCGGTCGGTCATGCGCTCCACCGCCGCGATGTCGGGCCGTCCGCCGTCGAGCCGTATCTCCCCGCTGAGGCCGCACATCAGTGGTTCCTCCCTTCCCTCGGTTCCCGGTCCCTGGGGGCGGTGTCCTGCTGGGTGACGGCGTGGCTGGTCCTGGACATGGGAAGTTGATCACTCTCCTGGTTCGGGATCGGGTGGCGGGCCCGTCGCCGGACGCGGCGCGGGCCCGTGCGCCGGATCAGCCCGGCGTGCCCGGGGCGGTGACCGGGTGGAGGCGCGAGCGGCCGTTGGCGTGATGGGTGGTGGCGACCTGGGGGCGCGGGCGGCGGGTCCACGGGAGATCGGCCGGGCCGGCAGGCGGCCTCGCGGACCGTGCGGCGCTGCCGGCGGCGAGCGTCTCGTCGAGCAGGTCGCGCACCGTGGCGAAGTCGCCGGACGCCTCCAGGGCCGGGCGCAGCCGGTGCAGCATGCGGCGCAGCACCAGGTGGGCCGGCGCGGCGCGGCGGGTCCACGGGTCGACCAGCGGGCCCTCCAGGCCGGAGCGCGCGGCGCGCCAGCCGGCGGCGCGCAGCCACTCATGGTGGCCGTCGCAGCGCGGGCCGGCGCCGCGCTCCAGGCGGTGGCAGGCGTCGCGCACCAGCGCCCGGAACAGTCCGGCGATCAGCACCACCGTCTCGGCGCGCGGGCAGGCGTCCCCGATCCGCAGCTCGAGCGTGCGCTGGTGGGCGGAGGGGCGGACGTCCTGGTAGAGCATGCCGCTGTCGCTGATGACGCCGGAGCCGATCAGTTCCGCGACGGCGGCGTCGTACTCGGCGGCGTCGCGGTAGCAGCCGGCCGGGCCCGCGGTGGGCCAGCGCTGCCAGAGCATGGTGCGCCAGGAGGCGTAGCCGGTGTCGGAGCCCAGCCAGTACGGGGAGCTGGCGGACAGCGCGAGCAGCGGCGGCAGCCAGGGCGACACCAGGCACATGGCGCGGACCGCGGTGTCGCGGTCGGGCACGTCGGCGTGCACCTGGGCGCTGCAGATGAGCTGCTCGTCGGCGACCCGGCGGTACTCGTCCGCCATCCGCTTGAAGCGGGGGTCGGCGGTGACGTCGCGCGGGGTCACCCGGGCCAGCGGCACGGTGCCGGCGGCGACGACGGCCAGGCCCTCCTGGGCGGCCGCGGCGGCCAGGCGTCGCCGGGTGCCGGACAGGTCGGCGTAGAGCCCGTCGAGCGTGTCGTGGACCTCACTGTTGCTCTCCACCGCGGACTGTTGCAGCTCGCTGCTGAAACCGGTGGTGCCGAGTCTTTCCAACAGGCGTCCGGCCCGTGGCACGAGTCGCCCGCTCTCCGCGTCCAGGACGTGGAATTCTTCCTCTGCTCCGATACGCACCGTCACCGCCGGTTTCCCCTTGCGCTAGTCCTGTGCCGGCCCCGCGGCGGCTCAGGAGCCACCGGCGGCGCTTTCGGCACACCCCGGGTGCCCCGGATGGCGCAAGAGCAATCGAACGGCCCTCGTCAACGGTGTACGGACCGGGACCGGGGGTGCGTGGACCCGGGCGAGGGCGGGCGCGTCACCCGGCAGGGACAGGCGCCTCACCCGGCAGGGGCGGGCGGTCAGGTCGTCGGGAGGCGGTGGCTGTCGCGCAGATCGAAGACCTGGTCGAGGCCGGTGAGGTGCAGCAGCCGGCGCAGCGCCTCGGGGACGGCCACGAGGACCAGTGCGGCGCCCGCCGCGACCACGTGGTTGCGGACGGCGATCAGCGCGGTGATGCCGCTGGAGTCGCAGAAGCCCAGCTCGCCCAGGTCCAGCACGAGCGTCAGCCCGGCGGGGACGACCGCGGCGACAGCGGCCCCGCGCAGGTGGTGGGCGTTGCTGTGGTCGAGGTCGCCGGCCACCTCGAGGAGGGGGCCGGCGGGCGTGCGGGACGAGACGATCGTCAGGGGTTTCATGGGGGTCGCTCTGTTCGTTCCGTGAAACTGGTGCTGGGGAGGAGGATCAGGGGGTGGCGGGGACGCCGATCGCGAGGAGCGCGGTGTCGTCGTCGAGGCCGTCGCCGAAGTCGCGCAGCAGGCCGGTGAAGGCGTCGACGAGCGCGCGGCTGCCCGCGGGGGCGCGCGCGGTGGCGAACTCCAGCAGGGCTTCGTAGCCGTAGAGTTCCCTGCCGGGGCCGACGCGGGCCTCGGTGAGGCCGTCGGTGTAGAGCAGCAGCGTGTCGCCGGGCCGCAGCACGGTGCGCACCTCGACGAACTGCGCCGCGGCGAGGACGCCGACCAGCATGCCGCCCCGGGTGCTCAGGAACTCGGCCGTGCCGTCGGCCCGCAGGACCAGCGCGGGGGGATGGCCGCCGGAGGCGAGCCGGACGGTCAGGGTGTCCCCCACCCGTTCGAAGACGCCGGCCACGGCGGTGCAGTAGCGGGGGTCGTCGCCGGTGTAGCGCGCCATGAGGGCCCGGTTGAGGATGCGCAGGTTGTCCGCCGGGTCGGCGTCCTGGATCATGGCGGCGCGCAGGGTGTAGCGGGTGAGCGAGGTCACGGCCGCGGCCTGGGGGCCCTTGCCGCAGACGTCGCCGAGGAAGAAGGCGGTCCGGGTGTCGTCGAGCTCGAACAGGTCGTAGAAGTCACCGCCGAGCTCCGTCGGGGAGGCCGGGTGGTAGTAGCCGGCCGTCTCCACGCCGGGCAGGTCGGGGAGGGTGGCGGGCAGCAGGCTGCGCTGGAGCACGGCCAGGGCCTCGCGCAGCTGGGCGCGGTCGGCCTCGGCCTGTTCGCGGGCCTCGTCGGCGGCCCGGCGGGCGCGCAGCAGTTCCTGCTCGTAGGAGCGCCGGTCCGTGGCGTCGAAGACGGTGGTGCGGATCAGCAGGGGTTCGCCGTCGGGGCCGCGCTTGAGGGTGGAGGTGACCAGGACCGGCAGCCGGGGTCCGGCGGCGGTGCGCATCTCCAGCGCGACGCCGCCGAGGTGGCCCTGCATGCGCAGCAGCGGGGCGAAGTGCGTCTCGTGGTAGAGCCGGCCGCCGACCGTGAGGAGGTCGCTGAACCGCTTGCGGCCGACGACCTCCTCACGGGACAGGCCGAGCCAGCCCAGGAGGGTGGCGTTGATCTTGGCGATGGTGCCGTCCATCAGGGTGGACAGGTAGCCGCACGGCGCCGACTCGTACAGGTCCTCCGCCGAGTCCTCCAGCAGGGAGCTGAACGCGGGTCGGGCGCCGGGCGTCTCCGCGCCGGGGTCGTCCGCGGCGCCCGGGTTCAACGGACTCCCGGGGAGAGGAAGGCGCTGATCGCCGATGCGGTGGCCTCGGGGGCGCTGAGCTGCGGGCAGTGGCCGACGGCGTCCAGGGTGACCAGTTCGCTGCCGGGCACGGCGGCGTGGACGTACGCGCCGACCTCGCGGGGCGCGATGACGTCCTGCTCGCACTCCAGGATCAGGGTGGGGACGGTCACGGTCTCGAGGTCCTTGCGGCTGTCGGAGAGGAACGTCGTGCGGGCGAAGACCCGGGCGATGTCCGGGTCGGTCGCGCAGAAGCTGTTGGTCAGTTCCTCGCCGAGCTCCGGACGGTCCGGGTTTCCCATGATGACCGGGGCCATGGTCGCCGACCAGCCGAGGTAGTTCGACTCCAGGGACTCGAGCAGTTCCTCGATGTCCTCGGCGGAGAAGCCGCCGCGGTAGCCGTCCTCGTCGATGTAGCGGGGCGAGGGGCACACCATGACGAGGGCGCCGATGCGCTCGGGGGCGGCGGCCGCGGCCAGCACGCCGGTCATGGAGCTCACCGAGTGGCCGACGACGACCGCGTCGCGCAGGTCCAGCTCCTCGCAGACCTCGACCAGGTCGCGGGCGTAGCCGTCGAGGGAGGAGTACCGGTCCTCCTGCCAGGCGGACAGGTCGGAGCGCCCGGCCCCGACGTAGTCGAAGAGCACCAGCGGGTGGTCCTCGGCGAGAAGCGGCTCGACCAGACGCCACATGTTCTGGTCACAGCCGAAGCCGTGCACGAGGACGACAGGACGCCCGGTGGTGGCCCCGGTCACACGGACGTTGTTCCTGCGGAGGATGCTCATCCGCCCATGCTCGCACGCTGGGCCGGTTGGTCGTCGCCTTGCTCAGGCGGGGCCGCCGCCGGGGCCCGCGAGGGGGGCGGGAGCCGCGTCGGTGCGGGCTTCCAGGGCGCGCAGCACGGCCACCATGTCCTCGCCGCCGTGTCCGCCCGCCACGGTCTCCTCGAAGAGGGCGTGGCACACGTCGAGCAGTGGTGAGGCGACCCCCGCCGCGCGGGCGGCCTCGGCGATCAGGCGGTTGTTCTTGAGTACGTCGGTGGCGGCGGCCTGGACCGCGAAGTCCCGGACGAGCAGCTTGGGCGCCTTCATCCGGGACACGGAGCTGGCCATGGGGCCCGCGTCCAGCACGTCGAGGAAGCGGGCGCGGTCGAGGCCGTGCCGGTCGGCGAAGTGGAACGCCTCGGTGAGCCCGGTGACCTGGGTGATCAGGAAGAGGTTGACGGCGAGCTTCATCAGCAGGGCGCCCGGCACGGGCCCGCAGTCGAAGCTCTCCCGGCACATCGGGGCGAGCAGCGGGCGCACCTGGGCGAGGACGGAGTCCTCGCCCGCGAGCATCGCGACGAGCTCGCCCTGCTCGGCGGGGACGCGGGAGCCGGAGACGGGCACCTCGGCGTAGGCGCCACCGGCGGCGCGTACGTCCTTCTCCAGCGCGGCGGAGTACTCGGCGGACGTGGTGCCCATGTGGACGACGGTGCGTCCGGCGACGCGCCCGCCGAAGCCGGGGGTGCCGCGGCCGAGCACGGCGTCGACGGCCGCCTCGTCGGCCAGCATCAGCAGCACGGTGTCCGCCCGCTCGAACACCTCGGCGGGGCTCGCGGCCACGTCGGCCCCGGCGGCGCGCAGGGGCGCGCACCGCTCCGGGGTGCGGTTCCACAGCACGAGCGGGATCCCGGCGCGCGCGAGGTTGAGCGCCATGGGCCGCCCCATGACCCCGAGTCCGACGAAGCCCACCCGCATGCCGCACCACCGCCCTCGCTGTTATGACCGTTGTCATAGTAGCCGCGACTATGACGACCGTCATAGGGTGGATACGCACAAAGCGTGACGAGATGCGGGAGGCCGGATGGCAGGCGCCGAGCGGGGGCCGCGGGAGCGGATGGTGTTCAGCGCCGCCCAGCTGATCCGGCGCGAGGGAGTCGGCGCCACGGGCATGCGCGAGGTGGCCGCCCACGCGGGGGCGCCGCGCGGTTCGCTCCAGCACTACTTCCCCGACGGCAAGGAGCAGCTCGTCAACGAGGCCGTCGGCTGGGCCGGCCGGTACGCCGGGAACCGGGTGGCGCGGTTCCTCGCCGCGCTGCCCGAGCCGACCCCGTCCGGGCTGTTCGCCGAGATGGTCCGCCAGTGGACCGACGAGTACGAGACCGAGGGGTTCGACGGCGGCTGCCCGGTCGCGGCGGCCACGGTGGACTGCGCCCGTACGGCCGACTCCACGCGGGCGGCCGCCGAGGCCGCCTTCACCCGGTGGACGGGCGCGGTGGCCGGCGCCCTGAGGGACATGGGCGTGCCCGAGGAGCGCAGCCGGCCGCTCGCCACGCTGATGATCAGCTCCCTCGAAGGGGCCATCCTGATCGCCCGGGCCGAGCGCAGCGTCCGCGCCCTGACGTCGGCGGCCCGCGAACTCGGCCCCCTGCTGGACGCGGCGGTGACCCGGCCCCTGCCCCTGAAGGGCGGCGGATCGGGCGGATCCGCGGGCAGCTGACGCCGCGTTGACTACAGTGATCGCGCCAGTATCCGGCGTTTCATGGACCAGTGAGGTAATCGCGCACCATGTCGACCGAAACGTTTGAGTTCCAGGTAGAGGCCCGTCAGCTGCTCCAGCTGATGATCCACTCGGTCTACTCGAACAAGGACGTCTTCCTCCGTGAGCTCGTCTCCAACGCCTCGGACGCGCTCGACAAGCTGCGGCTGGCCAAGCTGCGCGACGACACGCTCGACGCCGACGTCTCCGACCTCCACATCGAGCTGGAGACCGACCAGGACGCCCGGACGCTCACCGTGCGGGACAACGGCATCGGCATGTCGTACGACGAGGTCGGCGAGCTGATCGGCACCATCGCCAACTCCGGCACGGCGCAGTTCCTGAAGGAGCTGAAGGAGGCGCAGGACGCCGCCGGGGCGGAGGGGCTGATCGGGCAGTTCGGCGTCGGCTTCTACTCCGGGTTCATGGTCGCCGACGAGGTGACCCTGGTGACCCGCAAGGCCGGCGAGAAGCAGGGCACCCGCTGGTCCTCGCGCGGCGAGGGCACGTACACGCTGGAGCGGGTCGACGACGCGCCGCAGGGCACCTCCGTCGTCCTGCACCTGAAGCCGGCCGACCCGGACAACCAGCTGCACGACTACACGTCGGTGTGGAAGATCAAGGAGATCGTCAAGCGCTACTCGGACTTCATCACCTGGCCGATCCGGCTGGTCGGTGAGAAGAACGGGAAGGGCGACGACGGTGAGGCCGCCGGGCCCGAGACGCTGAACTCGATGAAGGCGCTGTGGGCGCGCCCGCGCGACGAGGTGTCCGAGGACGAGTACCACGAGCTGTACAAGCACATCGGCCACGACTGGCGCGAGCCGCTGGAGACGATCCAGCTGCACGCGGAAGGCACTTTCGAGTACCAGGCCCTGCTGTTCGTCCCGTCGCACGCCCCGCACGACCTGTTCCGGCAGAACATGCGGCACGGTCTCCAGCTGTACGTGAAGCGCGTGTTCATCATGGACGACTGCGAGGCGCTGCTCCCGGCGTACCTGCGGTTCGTGAAGGGCGTGGTGGACGCGCAGGACCTGTCGCTCAACGTGTCCCGCGAGATCCTCCAGCAGGACCGGCACATCCGGATGATGCAGCGCCGGCTCACCAAGAAGGTGCTGTCCTCGGTGAAGAGCGTGATGACCGGGGACCCGGACAAGTACGCCACGTTCTGGCGGGAGTTCGGCGCGGTGCTGAAGGAGGGTCTGGTCACCGACCCCGACAACCGGGACGCGCTGCTGGCGGTGGCGTCGTTCGCCTCCACGCACGAGGACGGCGAGGCGGTCACGCTCAAGCGGTACGTGGAGCGGATGCCGGAGGGCCAGGACGACATCTACTACATCACCGGCGAGTCCCGCGAGACGATCGACAACTCCCCGCACATGGAGGCGTTCCGGGAGCGCGGCATCGAGGTGCTGCTGCTCACCGACCCGGTCGACGAGGTGTGGGTGGACGCCGTCGGCGAGTTCGAGGGCAAGCGGCTGCGGTCCGTCGCCAAGGGCGAGATCGACCTGGACGCGCGCGAGGACGACACGAGCGAGGACGAGCAGAAGCAGCAGGCCGAGGCGTACGCGGGGCTGCTCGGCTGGATGCGGGAGCGGCTGGACGACGACGTCAAGGAGGTGCGCCTGTCGACGCGGCTCACCCGGTCCCCGGCCTGTCTCGTCGCCGACGCGAACGACCTCACTCCGGCGCTGGAGAGCATGTACCGGGCCATGGGCCAGGAGGTGCCGCACAGCAAGCGCATCCTCGAGCTCAACCCGGACCACGCCCTGGTGAAGGGGCTGAACGAGGCGTACACGGAGCGGGAGGACCGCTCGGAGCTCACCGACACCGCCGAGCTGCTGTACACCCTCGCCGTCGTGGCGGAGGGCGGCCGGCCGAAGGACCCGGCGCGGTTCGTGCGGCTGATGGCGGACCGGCTGGAGCGCACGCTGTGAGGTGAGGCGGCTCTCCCGGACGCCGCGGCCCGCCCGTCAGACGCGGGCGGGCTCGGCGGACCTCCCCTTGCGGGCCGCCTCCCGCAGCCGCCTGCCGCGGCGGGTGAGCCCCCAGGGCTTGAGGACCGAGATCACCGTCATGAAGACGTAGGCGGACAGGGACACCACCGGGCCCATCAGGACGTCCTCGCCGTCGGGCAGCGCATGTCCGGCGGACACGGCCGCCACCGCCTCGTTCACACCCGGCCGCAGCGCGAAGGCGGTCGCGGTGGTGGTGGCGAGGGTCAGCCAGAACTTGGTCCACACCCAGCGGTGCCGGGCAAGACCCCAGGGCGTGCCCAGGGCCAGGACCAGCCCGCTGACAAGGGTCAGCAGGGCGATCGGCAGCAGCAGCCAGTCGGCGAACAGCTGCATGGACCGTACGGCCGCCTCCAGCGTGGCGGCCGAGCCGGTGGTGTTCGCGGACAGGCCGAGGGCGAGCAGCCCGGCGGAGAGCCCCAGCCAGCCGGCGGAGGCGACGACATGGACGACGAGGAGCGCCCGGCGTGCGGGACGTTGGAGTTTCACGCCGTCCACGGTGCCGTGCCCGCCCGGCCGGGACATCCCACGGCGGGAGTAACCGCGCGTACCGACACGGGCGTACGTCACGGGAGGCCGGGGCACGAGTGAGCGGTGACCACAGCAGACTTCCTCTTCGCCCTTCTCGGCGCGGTCGCCCTGGGCGCGGCCGTGCTGCCGCGCCTGCTGGCCCGCAGGCCGCTGTCGCTGCCCCTGGTGTTCCTGGCGCTCGGCGCCGCCGTCCAGGTGCTGCCCCTCCCGCTGCCCGAGATCGATCCGGTGGCGGACGGGGTGTGGGTGGAGCACCTCGCGGAGATCTGCGTGGTGCTCTCGCTCATGGGCGCGGGCCTCGCTCTGAACCGGCCCTTCGGCCGCGTGAGCTGGCAGGGCGTGTGGCGTCAGCTGGGCATCACGATGCCGCTGACCATAGCCGCCGTGGCCGCCCTGTCCTGGGGTCTGCTGGGCTGGCCGGCGGCCGCCGCGCTGCTGCTGGCGGGGGTGCTCGCGCCGACCGACCCGGTGCTCGCCTCCGAGGTGCGCGTCGGTGAGCCGACGGACGCGGAGCACGACGAGGACGAGGTCCGCTTCACCCTGACCGGTGAGGCGGGGCTGAACGACGGGCTCGCGTTCCCGTTCGTGGCCGCCGCGATGGCCCTGGCCGCCGCGGGCGGGAACCTCACAGATGGCGGCGTCGGCCACTGGCTGCTGGTGGACGTGCTCTACAAGTGCACGGCGGGCGTGGCCGCGGGCCTGGCCGTCGGGGCGCTGCTGGGCCGGCTGTTCTTCCGGGCCCGGTGGCAGGCGATGCGGCTGTCGGAGCACAGCGAGGGGTTCGTCGCCCTCGCCGCGACGTTCCTCGCGTACGGGGTGACGGAACTGGTGCACGGCTACGGCTTCCTGGCGGTGTTCGTCACCGCCTGCCGGATCCGCGCGGCGGAACGGACCAACGGCTACCACGGGGTGCTGCACGACTTCGTGGAGCAGCTCGAGCGGCTGCTGACGGCGGTGCTGCTGTTCCTGGTGGGCGCGTTCGTCGCCCAGGGCGGGCTCGCCCCGCTGAGCTGGCAGGGGGCGGCGGTGGCGGTGCTCCTGCTGCTCGTCGTCCGCCCGCTGGCCGGGTGGGTGGCCCAGTTCGGCGCGGCGGCGGGCCCGCGCGAGCGGGTGGTCACCGCGTTCTTCGGCATCCGCGGCATCGGCTCGCTGTTCTACCTGGCGTACGCGCTGGCCTCGCACGACTTCGGGGTGCCGCCCGAGGTGCTGTGGGCGGTGGTGACGTTCACCGTGGTCGCCTCGGTGGTGCTGCACGGGGTGAGCGCCACGCCCGTGATCTCCCGTCTGGACCGGCTGCGGCTGCTCCGCGCCAGGGCGAACGGCGCCGGGCCGGATCCCGACGACCACGAGGTGGCGGGCGAGCGCCTGTGAACGCCCTGGTCACGAACGTCCGACAGGCGGTCCGTCCCGATGTGCGGGGGCGCCGGGTTCGGTGTTTCGTGGAGATCATGCGGCGCGAGGACGGGCGGCCCGGCCCCGAGGACGACGTCGAGGCGGTCCTCGACGAGCTGTACGCGCTGCCGCCGTCGGAGTTCGTCGCCCGGCGGGAGGAGCACGCCGCGCGGGCCCGCACCCGGCGCCGCGCCCAGGACGCCCGCCGTATCCACGCCGCCCGCCGTCCCACCCTCGCCGGGTGGGCCGCGAACCTGCTGCGGCGGTCGCGGCCCGAGGAGGCGGAGCGGTTCCTGGAGCTGGGGCGGGCGCTGCGGGAGGCGTACGCGACGCTGGACCCGAGCGGTCTGAAGGAGCTGTCGGCGCAGCGTCGTCGCATCGTCTCCGAGATGTCGCGGCAGGCGGCGGCGCTGGCGCGGGAGGCGGGGCATCCGCTGTCGGACGCGGTGCAGCGGGACGTCGAGACGACGCTGCGGGCTGTGCTCGCCGACCCGGAGGCCGCCGCGGTGTGGGAGGCGGGCCGGGTGGAGGGTGTGCTCACCCCGCCCTCGGAGTTCGGCGCGGACGCGGTCGCCGCCGCACCTCCCCGCCGCGATCCCTCCCGCGCCAGGAAGCCGCGTACGGACACGACGCCGGCACGGAAGAAGAAGGACGAGGAGGCCGAGCGGCGGCGCGCCGAGCGGGAGGAACGCGCCGCCCGGGCCCGGGAGGAGGCTCGGGCCGCGCAGGCGCGGCTGCGCGAGCGGCGCACGGCACGCGAGGAGTCCGCGGCGGCACTGGAACGGGCGGAGGAGCTGGAGCGGGAGGCCGGGGAGCGGGTGGCCGCCCTGGAGGAACAGCTCACGCGGGCCCGTACGGAACAGGAGCGGGCGGACGCGGAGCTCGCCGAGGCGCGGGAGCACGACCAAGCCGCGGCGGAGGAGCTGAAGGGGGCCGAGCGCGAGGCGGATGCCGCCGCGCGCCGGGCCGAACGGGCGGAGGGGGACGGCGCGTGACAGGGCAGTGGCAGCACGGCGGGGAGGGACAGGCGCGGCGCTCCGGGTACCCGGGGGCCGCAGCCGCCCGCGGGGACGCCCGGGCGGAGGCGCCCGGACGGAGCGGAACTCGGGAGGTGCGTCACGTGACGGAGCGGGGACGGGCCACCCGCCGGACGGGGGCCGCCGGATGACGTACGACGACACGCCGGACGCCGCGGACGGCGCGGAACGGGCTGTGCCGGCGTCGCTGAGCTCGCTGCTGGCGTCCCTGGACACCGGCGCGTACGTGGTGGACGCGACGGGCGCGGTCGTGGCGGTGAACGCGCGGGCCGAGAAGCTGCTCGGGCGCCCGGCCAGGGAGTTCCGCGGCCGGGACGCGCACGAGCTGCTGCACCGCAGCCGGTACGGCGCCACCCTGCCGCGCGCCCAGTGCGGGATGCGGCAGGCCTACATGGCGGGCCGGACCGTGCAGTCGGAGGAGGAGTGGTTCGAGCGCGGCGACGGGTCCCTCATGCGGGTGTCCTGGCTGGTCACTCCGTGCCGCACGGACGACGGGACGGTCCGCACGCTGGTGCTGTTCCACGCGCCGCACGACCCGGAGGAGACCCGCACCCCCGGCGACCGGTTCGGCAGCCCGCTGCCCGAGCTGGAGCGGCTGGCGCTGCTGGCGGAGACCACCACCCAGCTGACCGCCACGCTGGACGTCGAGCAGGCGCTGCGCAGGCTGGTGCGGCTGGTCGTGCCGCAGCTGGCCGACTGGGCGGTCGTCGACCTGGCCGCCGAGCGCGGCCGGGTGCGCCGGTCGACCGTGGTCCACGCCGAGGGCGGCGACCTGGTGCGGCGCGACGACCTCGAAGGCCCCCTCTCCCCCGTCCCGGAGGACTCGCTGCTGCCGCTGGCGCGGGCGCTGCGCGGGGTCTCCCCCGCGCTGGACGCGCCCTCCCCGCGGCTCGCGGCGGACTCCCCGCTCGGGGCGGAGCAGGCCCGCCTGTTCGCGGAGTCCGGCATCCACTCGGCGGCCGTGGCGCCGATCCGCGGGGTGCGGGAGGTACTGGGCGCCCTGACCCTGGGGCGTGCCGGGCGGGCGGAGGCGTTCACCGCGGACGACCTGCCGCTGCTGGAGGACATCTGCCGGCGGGCGGGGCTGGCGCTGGACAACGCCCGGCTCTACGAACGGCAGCGCACGGTCGCCGAGACCATGCAGCGCCATCTGCTGCCGCAGCTCCCGCACGTGCCCGGCCTGGAGATGTACGCGCGGTACCTGGCCGCCCCGGACGCCTCGCAGGTGGGCGGTGACTGGTACGACGCGTTCGTGCTGCCGGACGGGGCGACCGCGCTGGCCGTCGGGGACGTCGTCGGGCACGACCTGGACGCGGCGGCGGGCATGGCTCAGCTGCGCAACGTGCTGCGGGCGTACGCGTGGAGCCAGGAGGAGCCGCCCAGCGTCATCGTGTCGCAGCTCGACCGGGCGGCCGTGCACATCACCGACGTCACCATGGCGACCCTGGTGTTCGCCCGTCTGTCCCGGGAGGACGACGGGCGGTGGACGCTGGAGTGGACCAACGCGGGACACCCTCCCCCGCTGCTGGTCACACGGGACGGCGAGGCGCGGTTCCTCGACGGCGGACACGGCATGCTGCTCGGCACCGCCCTGGAGCGGCCGCGTCCCGACGGGAAGACCGAAGTGCCGCCTGGGGCGACGCTGTTGTTCTACACGGACGGTCTGATCGAGGAGCCGAGCCGGTCCCTGGACGAGGGCCTGGAGCTGCTGCGCACGCACGCGGCGGCGCTGGCGGAGCACCCGCCGGCCCGGTTCACCGACCTGGTGCTCGAGCGCGCCCGCCCGGCCGGGAACGACGACGACGTCGCCCTCCTCACCGTGCGCGTGCCCGTGCAGTAGGGCCCCTGGAGCGGGCTTTCGGCCGCACGGCCGGAAACTTGGCATAGACCTGCCATGATCAAGTCGCTAGGCTTCGCCCCGACTCGTTAGAGAGCGCTCTCAGACGTGTGTGTTCCACCCCCACCTCTGCTGGAACGACGAAGGGCGACCTTCCATGAGACGACGCACCGGACTCACGCACGCGGCCGTGGCCGCGGCGCTGCTGATCGGCAGCTGGGCGGCGGCCGGCACCCTCCCCGCCTCGGCGCAGGAGGTCCCCGCCTCCGCCGCGGCCGACGCCTCCGCACCCGCCTCCCCCGCACTGCTCGACGCGATGCGACGCGACCTGGGCCTGACCCGCGCCGAGGCGGAGGCCCGGCTGGCCGCCGAGCAGCGGGCCACCGCGCTGCTCCCCACGGCGCGCAAGACCGCCGGATCCGCCTACGGGGGCTCCTGGTTCGACGCCCGGAGCGGAGAACTGACCGTCGCCGTCACCCCGGACGCCGACGCCACGACCGTCCGCACCCTGCGCGAGTCCGGTGCCGCCGTGCGCACCGTCGAGCACACCGAACGGCAGCTGAACAGCGCCAAGTCCAGCCTCGACCGCCTCGACGCCCCGGCGGGCGTGGCCAGTTGGGCCGTGGACCCGGCCGCCAACACGGTCGTGGTGAACGTGGTCGAGGACGCGCGGACCGACAACGATGTCCGCGCCTTCGTGAGGAAGGCGCGCGCGGCCGGTCCGGTGACGGTGCGGACGGTGGCGGACGCGCCGTCCACGTTCGCCGCGGGCACGGTCGGCGGCGACCCGTACTACACGGGCAACGTCCGCTGCTCCATAGGCTTCTCGGTGCACGGCGGCTTCGTCACCGCCGGGCACTGCGGAGGCGCCGGCCAGCAGGTGCGCGGCTGGGACGGCTCGTACATCGGCAACTTCCAGGGCTCCTCGTTCCCGGACAACGACTACGCCTGGGTGAACGTGGGCAGCGGCTGGTGGACCGTGCCGGTGGTGCTCGGCTGGGGCACCGTCTCCGACCAGCTGGTGCGCGGCTCGGCCGAGGCCCCGGTCGGCGCCTCGATCTGCCGCTCGGGCTCGACCACCCACTGGCACTGCGGCACCGTGCTGGCGAAGAACGAGACCGTGAACTACGCCCAGGGCGCGGTGCACCAGATGACGAAGACCAGCGTGTGCGCCGAGGGCGGCGACTCGGGCGGCTCGTTCATCAGCGGCGACCAGGCGCAGGGCGTCACCTCCGGCGGCTGGGGCAACTGCTCCAGTGGGGGTGAGACCTGGTTCCAGCCGGTCAACGAGATCCTCAACCGCTACGGGCTGACGCTGCACACGGCCTGACGGCTCTCCCCCTCCGCACACCGGCGGGCCCTGCCGAACTCCTGGGCGGGGCCCGCTTCTCGCGCTGTCCGGAGTGGTCCGGTCCATCGTTCACAAGAGTTACCCGTCCGTAACTTACTCGTGGGTTACCGGCGGTAAGTGAACGCTGTTAGTTTTCGGGTTCATCTTCTGCAGCCGCAGCAAGGAGAGAGCCGTGAGCCGTATCAGCAGCGTGCTGACCACCGTCGTCGCGACGACGGCCTGTGTGTGCGCGTCCGCGTCGCCCGCCGCGGCGGCCGACCCCGTCGTGTCGCGGGGCGTCACCATCCCCGCCTTCTACACCCCGCCCGCCGAACTCCCGTCGGGCAACGGCAAGCTGATCCGCCATGAGCCCCTGCGCCTCGGGCTGAGCCTGCCCGGCCTGAACGGCCGGCGCCTGCCGGGCACGGCCACCCGCCTGATGTACACGTCCACGGACACCAACGGGGAGCCGGTGGCCGTCACCGGCGCCTACATCGAGCCGTCCGCCGACTGGAAGGGGTCCGGACCGCGCCCCCTGGTGGTCGTCGGCTCCGGCACCATGGGCCAGGGCGACCAGTGCGCGCCCTCCCTCGCCCTGGAGAACCCGCTGACCCTCACCGGCCAGACGGTGTCCTTCGGTTACGAGACCCTCGCCGTCTACCGGCTGCTGGCCACCGGCGCGGCGGTCGTCGTCACCGACTACGTCGGCCTCGGCGCCACCGACCGGCTGCACACCTACGTCAACCGCGTCGACGAGGGCCACGCCATGCTGGACGCGGCCCGCGCGGCCCGCTCCGTGCCCGGCGCGTCCGTCACCGCCGCCTCCCGGGTGGGGATGTACGGCTACAGCCAGGGCGGCGGGGCCAGCGCCGCCGCGGCCGAGCTCCACAGCACGTACGCGCCCGAGATCCCGCTGGCCGGCACCTACAGCGGCGCGCCGCCCGCCGACCTGACGGAGGTGACGAAGGGCATCGACGGCAGCGCGCTGGCCGGCGCTCTCGGCTGGTCCATCAACGGGTTCGCACAGACCGCGCCGGCGCTGCGGGACGTCGTCGAGGCGAACCTGAACGACGCCGGACGCAAGGCGCTGAAGGACATCTCCACCACCTGCGTGGGCGACGCGATCCTGGGTTACGGCTTCACGAAGAGCACCAAGTGGACGAAGAGCGGGAAGTCCGTCGGCGAGATCATCGCCGGAGAGCCCGCCGCCCAGGCCGTCCTGGACGACCAGCGTCTCGGCCGGCTGAAGCCCACCGGGCCGGTCCGCCTGGCGACGGGCACGAAGGACGACATCGTGCCGCACGCGCAGGCGCGGCAACTGGCCGTGGACTGGTGCGACAAGGGCGCCGACGTCACCTACAAGGCGGTCAGGCTGCCGAACCTGGGCGACAAGCTGCTCACCAACCATCTGGTGCCCCTGCTGACCGACCAGGGCGACGCGGTGGAGTGGCTGACCGACCGGCTCAAGGGCAAGGCGACGAGCTCCAACTGCCGGACCATGCCCGTCCAGCCGTGAGCACACGGGAATGACATGAGCCCCGCACCGCGACCGCGGGACGGGGCTCATGAACTGGAGCGCCGGGCAGGCCTTGCACCTGCATCTCCCCGCAGGAAGCGAGGCGTCTTTCCTTGGACCACCAACGCACGGCCGGGCGGCGGGGTTTCGTCCTCGCCGTGACCTGAGAAAACCATAGCGGAGATCGGCTCAGTCGTCACATCGGTCACATGAACAGCCCGGCCGGGGCCCGTTCGAACTTCTCCTCGACCTCCGCCCGCTCGGCCGCGTTCGGCAGGGTGGACCTGCAGGACGGCCCGGCGCTGGCGCCGGACATCAGTTCGGAGCACGGTCCCGGCTTACGGTCCGGCAGGCCCAGGACGTGCCCCAGTTCGTGGGCGGCTATACGGACGGTGGAGTGACCCTCCGCCACCGCCGCCCGGCCGAAGTAGACGGTGCCGCCGCCCAGGCCGCCGGGCACCGTGCGCGGCCAGCCGTCGACCACGACGATGCGGATGTCCGCGGCTTCCCCCGCCGCGGCGGGCCGCAGTTCCACCGCGTCAAGGCTGTCGTTCCAGATCGCCGCTCCCCGGTCCACCGCGGACGCGAACTCCCCCGCCCGTCCGGTGTCGTAGGTCAGCACCCGGGTCTCCCCCGAAGGCGCCGCCGAGTCGGCCGTCCTGACCGCCACGGCCTGTCCGCCCACCACGGGGCTCGACAGGACGAACACGGCGGCCACGGCGCCGGCGAGCGTACGGATCCGCATGGTCGACCTCCTGTGGGGGGAACAGCGGCGGTCGAAGTGCCGCTTTCGAGCGGCTTCCCGCCGCCCGGCCGGTCAATCACCGGACCCCGGCGATTCAGAAGTCCCGCTGCTCAATCCCATGCGACGTACCGGTTGGACTTCCGGATCACTCGGGGGCACTGTGGGCCCAGGATCAACACCGTCCCACGGGACACCCCGTTCGCACCACCGGAGACCGCACCGATGAACCACCACCTCGCCGCCCCCGACCGCTACGACGGCACCATGCGCTACCGGCGCACCGGGCGCTCGGGGCTCGACCTGCCCCTGCTGTCGCTCGGCTACTGGCACAACTTCGGTGACGACCGGTCCTTCGAGAGCCAGCGGGCCATCGCGCTGCGCGCCTTCGACCTGGGCATCACCCACCACGACCTGGCCAACAACTACGGCCCGCCCTACGGCTCCGCCGAGATCAACTTCGGCCGGCTGATGAAGCAGGACCTGGCGCCGTACCGGGACGAGATGATCATCTCCACCAAGGCCGGCTGGGACATGTGGCCCGGCCCCTACGGCCAGGGCGGCGGCTCCCGGAAGTACCTGCTGGCGTCGCTGGACCAGTCCCTGAAGCGGATGGGTCTGGAGTACGTGGACATCTTCTACTCGCACCGGCTGGACGCCACCACGCCGCTCGAGGAGACCATGGGCGCCCTGGACACCGCGGTCCGCCAGGGCAAGGCGCTCTACGTCGGCATCTCCTCGTACGACGCCGAGCGCAGCCGTCAGGCGGCGGAGATCCTGCGCGACCTGGGCACCCCGCTGCTGATCCACCAGCCGTCGTACAACATGCTGAACCGCTGGATCGAGACGGACGGCCTGCTGGACGTGGCCGACGAGGAGGGCTTCGGCGTCATCGGGTTCACCGCCCTTGCGCAGGGGCTGCTCACCGGGCGCTACCTGAACGGCGTGCCCGAGGACTCGCGGGCCGCGGCGGGCACCTCGTTCGACGCGGGCTGGCTGACGGACGACATGCTGCGCAGGCTGCGGGCGCTCAACGACATCGCGGCCCGGCGCGGGCAGACCCTGGCGCAGATGGCGCTGGCCTGGGCGCTGCGCGACCCGCGGGTGACGTCGCTGGTCATCGGCGCCTCCCGCACCGAGCAGCTGGAGCAGAACGTGGCCGCGCTGGAGAACCTGGACTTCACCGCCGAGGAGCTGGCCGAGATCGACTCGTACGCCACGGACGGCGGCGTGGACCTGTGGCGGGACGCCCGCCTCGGCGCGCTGGGCTGACCCCCGGTGCCGGGCGGGCGAGGTGTGTCCCGCCCGGTTCTGGGAACCGAGGTGCTGCAGACCGCTCGACCCGCTTGGTCCCCCCACCTCCCCGGACGGCCCCCGTGCAGACCTTCCTCCCCTACCCCGATTTCTGCGCATCCGCGCTGGTCCTGGACCGGAAGCGGCTCGGCAAGCAGCGGGTGGAGGCGCTCCAGGTGCTGCGCGGGCTGATCGTGCCGGGCTACGGCTGGCGCCGTCATCCCGCCGTGCGCATGTGGAGGGGGTACGAGGAGGCGCTGGTGCGGTACGGCCTGGACGTCTGCCGGGTGTGGCGCGAGCGGGGCCACCAGGACAGCTGCGCGGCCACCCTGGTCGCCGACCTGGCGACGGTACGGCCCGGGGAGCCGGTGCGGAGCCAGGAGGAGCTGGCTCAGGCCGGTGAGCTGCCGCCGTGGCTGGGCGACGAGGCCGTGCACCGCAGCCACCGCTCCGCGCTGGTGCGCAAGGACCCGGAGGCGTACCGGGAGCTGTTCCCCGACGAGCCGGACGACCTGCCGTACGTCTGGCCCTCCTCCGACCGCGACCCGGAGGCGGCGGCCTGAGCCCCGGCGCTCCCCTGTGGGGCGCACCGGGGCTTCACCTGTGCCTCAGCGGGAGGACAGGTACTCCTCGACGCCGGGTGCGGCGTGCGCGTCCTCGGCGTTGACGACGCCGCCGACCGCCTTGGCGTCCGGCTTGAGCACGTAGGTCTCGACGGCGGCGGGACGGTTCACGTCGGAGAAGTTCTGCGGCGTGCCGAGCCCGGTGTCGGCGTTGGTCTGCGAGCGGTGCGCCTTGACCACGTCCTCCCTGGTCAGGCCGCCCGCCTCGCACGCCTTGGCGAGGTCGTCGCCGATGAGCCTGGCCGCGTTGTAGCCGGAGAGCACGCCGGAGTCGACGGGCGAGTCCGGGTACTTCTTCCTGTACGACGCCACCATGGTCTTCACCCCGGGCAGGTCGGAGCTGACGGCGGGCGCCGCGCTGACCACGTTGAGCATGGCCGCGAGGGCGGGCGCGGCCGGCGTCTCCATCAGCTGGGGCGCGAAGCCGGGGGCGCTGCTGACCACGGGCACCTTCAGGCCGCGCGAGGCGGCCACGCCCACCAGGGACGCCGTCTGCGCCGGTCCCGCACTGATCAGGACGGCCTTGACGCCTTGCTTGCGCAGCGCCGACACCTGTGCCGACAGGTCGGTGTCGGTGGCCTGGATCTTCTGCCCCGCCACCTTCATCCCGGCCCGTTCTGCCGCCCAGGTGGATCCCTCCAGGGCGTTGGCGCCGTAGTCACCCTCGAAGTAGACGTGGCCGATGGTGTCACCCTTCTTCAGGCCCTTGGTGCGGGTGAGGAAGTCGACGGCGGCGATCATGTCGACGTCGTAGGTGGTGCCGAGCACCTGGACGGCGTCCTTGCCGAGCAGGGAGGCGGCCCAGGCCTGCGGGAAGGTGAGCATCTTGTCCCGCTCGATGTCGTCGAGCAGGGCGGCCACCACCGGGGAGCCGATGACCTGCGGCAGCGCCACCACGTCGGGGGCGATGTCGGCGTAGGCGGTGACGGCCTTCTGCACGTCGTAGCCGTGGTCCTTGACGACGATCTCGACCTTCCGGTCGCAGATGCCGCCCTTGGCGTTGACCTCGTCGGCCCACATCTGCTGGGCCTGCACGATGCTCTTGCCGAGCGTGGCGTAGGGACCGGTCAGGTCGGTGAGGGCGCCGAGCCGGACGGTGTCGTCGTCGACGCCGGGTCCGGTGCGGACGCCGTCGGCGGAGTCGCCCTTGCCGTCGCCTTCCGCCTTGGAGCTGCATCCGGTGGCGGCGAGCAGCAGGGCCAGGGTGCCGGCGAGGACGGCCCCGGCGGCGCGGACGCGGGGGCGGCGGGTGTGTCTGGTGGTCACGGGGTGTGCTCCTTGGGTCGTGCGGCCGCGGCCGGCGGCGGGGGTGAGGGAACGGCGGTGTGCGGTGCGGTGGTCGGGGTGCGGCGGCGCCGCAGGCGGTCACGGGCCCGGCGGACCAGACCGTGCAGCCCGTCGGGGGCGTACAGCAGGACGAGGACGATGGCGGCGCCGTACAGGTAGCGGGCGGCCTCGGTGGGGCCGACGGCGCCCTCCGTGGAGCCGGGCGCGGCGACCAGCGGGAGCTGGTCGGCGTAGCGGGTCATCAGCAGCGGCAGCGCGGTGACGAAGACGGCGCCGGCGGTGGCGCCGGCGACCGAGCCGAGGCCGCCGATGACGATCATGGCGAGGTAGTCGACGGACAGCACAAGTCCGAAGTAGTCGGGCACCACCCGGCGGAAGGCGAGCGCCAGCAGCACCCCGGCGAGGCCCGCGTACATCGACGACACCACGAACGCGGCGGAGCGGTGCCGGGCCACGTCGACGCCCATCACGGCGGCGGCGGTCTCGCTGTCGCGGAGGGCGGCCAGCGCCCGGCCGGGTCGGGAGCGGAGCAGACCGCGGGCGGTGAACCAGGTGAGCGCGAACAGCGCCAGGCCCAGGAACCACAGCCGCTCCTCCGCGCCGAACGGCACACCGAGGACGTTCAGTTCGCCGTCCGCGTCGAAGGTGAACCCGCCGACGGAGAGCGGGGGCACGGAGCGGCCGTTGAAGCCGCCGGTGACCGACTCGGCGGTGAGCAGGACGTGGTGGCCGAGGAAGACCAGGGCGAGGGTGGCGATGCCCAGGTAGATGCCCTTGACCCGGCCGGCGACGGGACTGAACAGCCCGCCGGCCAGGCCCGCCATCAGCACCGCGAGGGGCACGGCGAGGGCGGTCGGCAGGCCCGGTCCCGGGTCGCCGGCCAGCCAGGTGTAGCCGTACGCGCCGACGGCGAGGAAGAAGGCGTGGCCGAGGGAGAGCTGTCCCGCGGTGCCGCTGAGCAGGGCGAGACCGATGGCGCCGATCGCGGCCGCCATGGAGAACAGGCCGATGCGCAGCCAGAACGCGTCGAGGTAGAACGGCGGCAGGCACAGCACCACGGCGACGACGAGCAGGGTGGCGCGGCGGCGGGTGAGGAGCGCGGTGATCCGGTCAGACACGGGCCGCTCCCCTCGCGCCGAACAGCCCGTTGGGCCGCACCAGGAGCACCAGCAGCATCACGGCGTACGGGGCGACCTCGCCGAACCCGTCCCCCAGCACGTGCAGTTCGGACTGGTAGCCGACGACGAGCGCCTCGGTCAGCCCGATGACGAGACTGCCCGCGAGGGCGCCCGTCGGGGAGGCGAGCCCGCCGAGGATGGCGGCGGGGAAGGCGTTGAGCGCGATCTGGCCGGTGGTGCGCTCCAGGCCCGGGGCGGGGAACGCGGCGAGGAACACGGCGGCCAGCGCGGCCAGCGCGCCCGCCAGGCACCAGGCGCCGGCCCGCACCCGGCCGAGGCGTACTCCCATCAGCGCGGCGGCCTCCATGTCCTCCGCCGCGGCCCGCAGCGACAGGCCCCAGGAGGTGAACCGGAACAGGGCGAAGACCCCGGTGATGACGACCGCCGACACGGCGATCGCGGCGAGCCGACTGTCCGCGACGGTCAACGGGCCGAGTTCGGTCACCGCGTCGCCCCACGGGTCGCCCAGCGTCAGCAGGTCGCCGCCGATACGCCGGGCCAGCTCGGTGAGCAGGACGATGTCGACGCCGATGGTGACGATGGTCTGCACATGCGCGGAGTGGGCGTCGTGACCGCCGCGTTGCAGCAGGAAGCGGTCCAGCGCCCCGGCCAGGGCGGCCGTCACGACGACCGCCAGGGCGAGCGCCCCGGCGAAGCCCAGGTCGTCGTGGAGGACGGCGATCAGGTAACCGCCGAACAGCAGCAGGGAGCCGTGGGCGAAGTTGAGCACGCCCGAGGCCTTGAAGATGACGACGAAGCCGAGGGCGACCAGCGCGTACACCGCGCCGAGGGCCAGTCCGCCCAGCAGGCTGTCCAGGAGATCCGTCATGCCGCGTCCTCCCCGGTCGCGTCGGTGCCGAGGTAGGCGCGCAGGACCTCCGGGTCCCGGCGGATCTCGTCGGGGGTGCCGTGCGCGATGGGCCGGCCGAAGTCCAGCACGGTGACCTCGTCGGCGAGACGCATCACCAGGCCCATGTCGTGCTCCACGAGGACGACGGACAGTCCGAGTTCGGCGCGCAGCTGCGCCACCACCTCGGCGGTGCGGGCGCGTTCGGCGGCGTTCATGCCGGCCACCGGTTCGTCGAGCAGCAGCACACGGGGCTCCAGGCAGAGGGCGCGGGCGAGTTCGACGCGCTTGCGGTCGCCGTAGGACAGCAGGCCGACCGGTGCGTCGAAGTAGGGGCCCAGGCCGGTGAGTTCGGCGATCTCCCGGGCGCGGGCGAGGTGTTCGCGCTGTTCCCGCCGGGCGCCCGGCAGCCGCAGGGCGCTCGCGGTGAACCCGGCGCGGGTGAGGGCGTGCCGGCCGAGCATCAGGTTGTCGGCGACGGTGCCCTGGGTGGTGACGATGTTCTGGAAGGTACGGGCCACGCCGAGCGCGGCGATGCGGTGCGGGGCGAGCCGGGTCAGCTCCGTGCCGCCGAGGGTGACCGTGCCGGCGTCGGGGCGGCACAGGCCGGACAGCACGTTGAAGCAGGTGGACTTGCCCGCGCCGTTCGGGCCGATCAGCGCGTGCACCGAGCCGGGGGCGACGGTGAAGGACACGCCGTCGAGGGCGGTGAGGCCGGCGAAGCGGACGGTGACGTCACGGACGGCCAGTTCGGGGGGCGCGGTGGTGGTGGCGTGGGTTGCGCCGGCGCGGGTCTTGGTGGTGCGGTCGTTCACGCCGCCCCCTGGTCCTGCGCCGGCTCGCCCAGGTAGAGGCGGCGTACGGCGTCGGTGCGGGCGAGTTCCCCGGCGGGGCCGGACAGGCGGGTCTCCCCCACTTCGAGTACGTGCGCGTGGCTCGCGAGGGAGAGCGCCATGCCGGCGTTCTGCTCGACGAGGAGCACGGCGGTGCCTTGTTCGTTGATCTCGCGGATCACCTCCGCGATGCGCCGCACCATCTGCGGGGCGAGGCCCAGGGAGGGCTCGTCCAGGAGCAGCAGGCGGGGCGCGGCCATCAGGGCGCGGCCGATCGCCAGCATCTGCTGCTCGCCGCCGGACAGCAGCCCTGCCGGCTGGTGGGTGCGTTCGGCGAGCCGCGGGAAGAGCGTGAAGACGCGGTCGCGGGCCTCCTGCACCTGGGCGCGTCCACGGCGGCCGAGGCCGAGGCCGCCGGAGCGGAGGTTCTCGTCGACGGACAGCCCGGCGAACACCCGCCGTCCCTCGGGCACTTGGACGACGCCGGCGCGGACCGCGGCGACCGGGTCCTTGCCGTCGAGCTCCGTGTCGCCGTAGCGGATACGGCCGGCCGTGACCGCGCCGCGGTGCAGGCGGAGCGTGCCGGAGACGGCGCGCAGCAGCGTGGTCTTGCCGGCGCCGTTCGCGCCGAGCAGGGCCACGACCGTGGCGGGCGGCACGGTCAGGGACACGGAGCGGAGGGCGGACAGGGCGCGGCCGTAGGTCACGTCGACGTTCTCGACGTGCAGGGTGTTGCCGCCGCCGGCGTCCGGTGGTGCTTCGGGCATCACGACTCCTCGGGGTCGTCGCACGGGGTTGCGACGGCTTCGGGGGAAGGGGTGCTTACGACAGCACGGGGGTGGGGAGGGGGTACAGCGGTCTGTGGGGGTGTGCTGCGGTGTACCAACGGGGGTGGGGGTGGGTTGTGCGGGTGCCCATGCGGGCGGCCGGCCTGTCGGTGCGCCCAAGGGGCGGGTCGGTTCTGTTGTGTCGCGGCTGCGGGAGCGGTGGGGGGCTGGTCGCGCAGTTCCCCGCGCCCCTTCAGGCGCGTCTGCGCGCGGGGCGGTCAGCGGATCCGCGTGTCCGGGCGCGGGGCGGCGATGGTGTGATGCGACCGCCGGCCGGTGAGGGCTGAGCGCGCAGTTCCCCGCGCCCCTTCAGGCGCGTCTGCGTGCGGGGCGGTCAGCGGATGCGCGTGTCCGGGCGCGGGGCGGCGATGGTGTGATGCGACCGCCGGCCGGTGGGGGGGTTGAGCGCGCAGTTCCCCGCGCCCCTTTGGGGCGGCCTTACGCGTGCCGTGTGGGGTTGAGGAGGTTGTGGGCTGTCAGGGCCAGGGTCGTTTCGACCAGGTCTGTGGGGCGGGAGAGGTTGCGGCCCGTCAGTTGTTCGTAGCGGCGGAGGCGGTTGAGGACCGTGTTGCGGTGGCAGTAGAGGCGGCGGGCCGCGCGCTGGGCGGAGCCGTCGCAGGCCAGCCAGGTGGCGAGGGTGTCGAGGAGGACTTCGGCGTCGGCGGGTTCCAGGACGGCCAGGGGGCCGAGGAGCCGGTCGGCCAGCGCCGCGGCGAGGTCGGGGTTCGACGCGACCAGCGCCGCCGGCAGGTGCTCGTCGAGCCGGACCGTGCCGCCCGCCTCGGGGCACAAACGCAGTGCGGTGTCCGCCAGTTGACGCGCCTCGCCCACGGCGGCCAGTCCGTCGACCACACCGCTGACGCCCACCCGGACGCCGGGCGGCTGTTCGTCCGGGACGATGGCTGACGGGTCGCCCTCGACGAGGACGATGCCGTGTTCGGCGTCCACGCCGGTGTGCCAGTGCACGCGCACATCCGGGGCGAGGGCCGCCTGGGCGCCCGTACAGCCCGGGGACCGGGTCCCCTCGACTGCGACGACGACGTACCGGCCGTGCTCGGGCAGGTCCAGTGCCTCGGCGGCCTCGGGCAGGTCGGCGATCCTGCTGGTGCCGTCCAGCAGCGCCGCGGCCAGCAGCCGCACCCTGTTCTCCCTTCGCCATGCCATCTGCCGCTCGGTCTGCCGGTAGGCGTCCGCGACGATCGTGCAGTGCTCGTCGACGAAGTCCCACACGTCGGACGCGACATGCACCAGCAGCCGTACGTCCTCCGGCGCCGCCCGGGACGTCTCGTCCACCAGGCCCTGCCACACCAGCGAGCCGCCCAGCCGGAAGCCGTGCAGCACCGCGTCCAGGGGCAGGCCCTGCTCGGCGCGGGAAGCGCCGATCTTCCAGGAGCAGCGGCGCGCCCCGTCCCGGGCGCCCCGCGGGTCCAGCAGCGAGGAGATGCTGTGCCGCAGCGAGCGGTGCACCTCCTGCCAGGTGGCGACCGCGTCGCCCTCGACGGCGGTCCGGTAGGCCGGCTCCTGCTCCTGGAGCGCCGCGACCAGCCGGTCCGTGAGCTGCGGCAGGTCGTCCAGCAGGACGCGGGCGGCCCGGTGCAGCACGCGCAGCGCGTCGGCGTCGATCAGCGACCGCACGCGTGGCGTCCGCGACCGGGGTGCGGACGCGGGTCCGGGACGCAGCAGGGTTCGTGGCCGTACGGCGTGAGGCATCGCGCATTCCCCCCAGGGTCGGGCTGTCGGGCGGTGCCCGTGCGGCGGCCCCGTACCGGCGCCCGGCAGGTACGGGGAGCCCGCGGGCCGGCCGCCGTCGGACTCGTCCTGCCCCGAAGGATGGCATACCGTCCGGTCGGTCCCTAGAGTCGTGCACCGGTCTTTTCCTCCTGCTCGACCAGACGCACCAGCTCGACCCGGGAACGGAGGCCGAGCGTGGCGAACACGTTCCGCAGGTGGTAGTCGACGGTGCGGGTGCTCACGGAGAGGCTGAGAGCCACCTCCCGGTTGGTGGCGCCCGCGGCGACGTATCGGGCGATCCGCAGCTGCTGCGGGGTCAGGCGGGCGAGGTCGCCGGCGCCGGAGGACGCGGCGGGGGCCGCGGACGGGGCGGCGCCGCCGGCGCGGAGTTCGGCGGCGGCCTGCTGCGCCCACAGCCGGGCGCCGCAGCGTTCGAAGCCGAGGCGGGCCTCCTCCAGGCGGGTACGGGCCTCACGGAGGCGGCGTCTGCGGCGCAGCCACTTGCCGTAGAGGAGTTCGGTGCGGGCGCGTTCGAAGTCGCCCGCGGTGTCGTCGTGCTCGCCGAGGGCGCGCAGGTACAGCTCGTCGGCGGTGTCCGGGCCGGCCAGGAGGGCGCGGCAGCGGAGGAGCTGGGAGGGCGCCTGCGGATCGGCGCCGCAGGCCGCCCACAGGGCGAAGTCCTCCACCACCCCCGCCGCCTGCTGGGGGCGTCCCGCGGACGCGGCGGCCTCCACGAAGCAGGGGACGGCGAGCATCCACACCGCGAAGTGGCCGCGGCGGGCGCCGGGGCGGACCAGCGGTCCGAGCCGCCCGGCCGCCTCGCGCGGGCGTTCCGGCGCCGAGGTCCGAGCGGCGACGGCCCAGTGCGCGAGGGTCGCGCGCCTGCGCCAGCCCATGGCGGAGGGCGGTGCGCAGGGCGCCTCCGGCGTGCTCGGCCACCAGGTCCGCCTCGCCCCTCCGATGGACGCGCGAGCGCGAGGACGGCGTGGTGGTGGGCGGCCGTGTTGCGCTGCCCGGCGCGCTCGGCGGCGCGGAGGCCCTCCTCGGCGTGGGTGCGGGCCAGCTGGTGGCGGCCGGCGCGGAGTTCGGCGTAGGCGAGGTATTCGAGGGCGCGGGGTTCGAGGGAGGCGGAGCCGGAGGTACGGGCGGCGGCGAGGGCGCGGGCGCCTGCGCGGCGGGCGGAGGGGACGTCGCCGAGCAGGAGTGCGGCTGCGGCTGCGCGGAGGAGGGGATCGGGGGTGGTGCCGTGGAGGCCGGTTTCCACTACGCGGCGCAGGGGGGTGGCGGCGAGGTCGAAGCGGGCGAGGAGCACGGCGCGCATGCCGTCGCGGTGATCGCGGGACGGGTCGCTTGCCGGCGGGGGGCTCGCTGGCATGGTGCCGTTCGGCAGAGGGTCCGTGGGCGGGGTGCGCGCTGCGGGGGGCGCCGTGGCGCCTGCCCTCCCCCACTCCCGGCTTCGCTCGAGTGGGGGGACCCCCATCGCCCTGCGGCACGATTGCCCGCCACGGGGTGACGCGAGGTCTCTGGGAACTCGTACGCACGCCTCTGCAAGGGGGAGCGTCGGCGGTGTGTGGGTGGGGGACAGAGCTGACAGACAGGCTGTGGGATCGCCTGCCGACCAGGCCGCGTCCGCCGCGCCCAGGGTGGCGCGGGCCGCTGCGGGCGGGGGCAGGAGTCCCGCCGCCAGGAGGAAGGACTCCCGGGCGTCCTCCACCGGGCCGTCGGCCAGGAGTACCGCTCCTCGCAGGAGTTCCGCGCCTCCGCGCACCGAGGCCGGTGCGGTACCGCCTCGTGCCCGTTCCAGCAGGCGCAGGGCGTCGGCGGCCTGGCCGGCGAGGAGTGCCTGCTCGGCGGCTGCGAGGTGGTGGCGGGCGCGTTCCGCCTCGTCCAGGGTGAGAGTGGCCGCGCGGGTCAGGGCCCTGCGGCGGAGGGTGGGCGGCGCCGAGGACGACGGGTCGGTGGCCGCCGAGGACAGGGACGCCGCCACGGTGGGGGCGGGGGCGGAGACCGCCCATGCGCGGTGGAGGAGCGGGAGGAGGTCGTCCGGGTCCGTCGCCGCCTCGGCCAGGGCGAGGTGCGCCACGCGGCGGTGTTCGGGGGGCGCGGTGGCGTACACCGCCCGGGCCATCAGCGCGCTGCGGAAGCGGAGTCGGCCCTCGCTGCGGGTCAGCAGGTCGGGCAAGGGATCGTTCGCCGCCGTGGGGCACGCGCGGACGACGAGTGCCGTGTCCACGTCCTCCTCCCCCGTCGCCCGTGCGGCGGCGGCCGTGGACAGCAGCAGGCCGCCGGGGTCGCCGGGGTCGCCGGGCAGGCGGTCACCGGCCACGTCGGCCAGCACCTCGCCGTCGACCAGCGGTCGGGGCAGAGCGCGCCGCCCGCTCAGCTGGGCCGGTGACAGACGCCGGAGCAGTGCCCGCAGCAGCGCGGGGTTGCCCTCCGCCGCCGTGATCAACTCCTCCCGTACGGCGGGGGCGACGGCGCTCTCCGCGCGCTCCCGGATCAGCAGCGCCGCGTCGCCGGAGGTGAGCGGGCCGAGACGGAGGAGGGGCAGCTCCGCCAGTTCGGCGGGCAGGGGGCGGTGGTGGGCGGCCGTCAGCAGGAGCGTCGTGCGTACGGCCGTCTCCCGTATGCGTGCGGCGGTGCGGGCGAGCGCGGCACGGGACGGAGCGTCCCAGCGGTCGGCGTCGTCCACGCAGAGGAGGAGCGGGCCCGCCGTCCGGAAGGAATTCTCCAGCTCATGTGCGCCGCCGGCGCGGACGTACCGTACCGGGCCGGGGCGGAAGAGGCGGGCGGCGTGGTCGAGGAACGTGGTGCGGCCGCAACCGGGTTCACCGGTCACGACACGGACGCCGCCGTCGGTGCGCAGCGCGTCCAGCAGCTCGGCGGTCAGCCGCTGCCGCGCGGTCGTGTGTCCGGTCATTCCAGCGACCTTACTCACGCGTAAGGTCGCGCGGAAGGTATACGTCCGTGACCGGATGAAACATGAACAGCCGTGCCACCAGCGGCTTTTGCGGCGATGACGTCCCTCTCGGACTGTGCCGTGGCCCAAGCGCGGCGGCGGGCCGCGGTGCCCGCGCACAACGGCGGTGGCGGCCCGCGCCGCGCGCGGACCGCCACCGGAGGGTGTGCGTCAGGAGGTGTGCGGGCAGTTGCCCTGTGCCTCGTCGATCGTCAGGCTCCGCTGCGGCAGCGGGCAGAGGAACTGCTCGTAGCGGGTGTCCTTGTCGATGAAGCGCTTCAGCCACGAAATGCTGTACTTCGCGATCGTCGTGTTCGACGAGTTCGGGGCGAAGTGGGTGGCGTTGTTGAGCTCGATGTACGTCCGGTCCAGGGAGGACGGCAGGGTGTTGTAGAAGGGCTTGGCGTGGGTCGCCACCGGGGCGATGGTGTCGGCGTCGGCGCCGAAGATCAGGGTGGGGGTCCGCAGCTCGGGCCAGGTCTTGTCGAGGTTCCAGGGCGTCATAGGGATGGCGGCCTTGAGGGACGGCCGGGTCTTGGCGGCCTCGAGGGAGCCGCCGCCGCCCATGGAGTGGCCCATGACGCCCAGCCGGCTGGTGTCGATGCGGCTGCGGACCGAGCTGCGCTGGGTGAGGTAGTCCAGCGCGGCCAGCAGCTGGTCGCCGCGGGAGCCGGGCTGGTCGAGGGTGGTGAGGGTGTCGATGGTGAACACCACGAAGCCCTGGGATGCCAGGCGCGGGCCCAGCCAGGAGATGGAGGACTCCAGGGCGGTGTAACCGGGCGAGATGGCGATCGCGCCGAAGGTGCCGTCGGCGGTGGTGGTCGGGTAGTAGATCGTGCCGCCGCCGAAGCCGGTCGCGGAGAGCCGGGAGACGGAGGTCTGCGAGACGGCGTACGGGCCGCGCAGGGCCTCGATGCTGGACTCGGTGGGGGCCGGGCCGCGCTCGTAGGGGTTGTCGGCGGCGTGGGCGCCGGGGCCGGTGAGGGTGCTGAGGCCGACGACGGCGGCGAGCGCCGCGGTGAGGGCGGCCATGCGGCCGGTCCTGCGGCTGGTGGTGTGGGGGTGCTGCTGCACGACGAGTGGTCCTCTCTGTCACGGGGTCGCCCTGGCGGCCGGTGCACGGGGTCACTGCGTGGGCCGGGGAGCCGTGCGGGTGCCGGGGCGGTGCCTTTGACTGGCGGTGCCACTGTCGGTGGGGGGAGGACTGGTGGGGATCGGTGAAATCACCGGTCTTGTGAGAGGGGTTCACCGCGGGCCGGTGGGGGCCGGGCGCGCAGTTCCCCGCGCCCCTGAGGTGGTGGCGTCCCCGTGACCCGGGGGCATCCGCGAGCTTGAGCTCGGTACGCACCCGCGGGCCGGCAGGGGCCTGTCGCGCAGTTCCCCGCGCTCCCGGGGCGCGCTGCATGGAGGTGCCCGGGCGGGGTACCCGAGCAGGCACGGTTACCGCCGGAGTCGGCGCCGACGGTGGCTTCGGCGGCGCTCCGGGTTCGGGGCGCCGCCGTTCTATGCGGCGTCGTAGACGTGGGCGCGGCCGCCGACCCACTTCACCCAGGCGGGGTCGTCCAGGAGCCGTTCGCCCTCCGGGAGGCCCACGCGGCGCAGGAACTCCACGACGTCCCGGTCGGAGCAGGCGAGGCCGACGATCTCTCCGCGCACGGTGACGCGCCGGCCGCCCGAGCCGAGCGGCGGGTGTACCACGATCGGAGGCTTCCTCATTCCTCAAGGATCCGTCCGTGCCGTCGCGTATGCATGCCGGGACCGCGTGTCACCCGACTGGCCCGCCGGACGAGCCGGACGGACGCCCGCCGTGCTGGTATGGAAGCGGCCTCCATGCCTACCCGGAGGGAGCTGGGAATGCACGAGATGTGGTGCGGTGCAGACACTTCGGGGGAGCCGGTCTGGCACGTTCTCACCCCGGACAAGACCTCGACGCTGTGCGGGGTGGAGAAGGAGGAGGAATCGCCTCGACGCGACACGACGGACCGGCACTGCTTCACCTGCATGAAGTCGTTCCAGGCCGTCGTAGCCCGCTGAGCGCCACGGCCGCCCCCGCCGGCGGGCCCGGACCCCGTCCGGGCCCGCCGCCTTTTCCGAAGAGGCCGCCTCAATGGCAGGCGTGCTCCCCCACCCCATGACCGTGCTCCCCAGGCTCCGGGTGGTCGCGCGTGTCGAGGCGGCAGAAGCAGGACGCGTGAACCGGTACGTCCGCCAGCGCCGCCGCCTGCCGCAGCTGCCGGGCGACGATCGCGGCCTCGCCGGTCTTGCCGGTGCGCAGCAGACACTCGTGGAAGCCGTGCAGCGCCCAGACGTTGTTCGGGTGCTGGAGCGGCCGGGGCAGGGTGTCGTCCAGGCCCAGGTCGGCCCGGTAGACGGCCTCCGCCTCGGCGACCCGGCCCTGTTCGAGGAGCAGCGCGCCGAGCGCGTGCCGGGTGGGCTGCATCCAGCCCCACGGCTCGTCGTACGGCAGGGTGTCGTCCCGTTCGACGGCCAGCTCCAGCGCGGCGAAGGCGGTGTCGAAGTCGCCCTTGCGGTAGGCGAGTTCGCCGTCGAGCATCGCGGAGGCGATGTCGAGGACGTCGTGGCAGGTGTTGTTGAACAGCATCCTGCTGTCGGGCACCCGGTCCACGGCTGCGCGGAACTTCTCCCGCTCGGCGTCGGCGCCGTCCGTGTCGCCCTTCACGCCGAGGGCGATGCCCCGGGCGTAGTGCAGCATCGCGGTCGTGACGCAGTACAGCTCGGGATCGTCGGGGAGCGGCAGCGCGAGGATGTCGTCCCAGCGGCCGAAGCGGATCAGCACGTGGAAGCGCATCGCCAGGAACGCCTCCAGCCAGTCCGCCATGGGCGGGCTCTCCACCCTCAGCAGCTTCTCGGGCACGGCGGCCTCGAGCCGGGCGGCGGCGTCCAGGGCCACCCGGGACTGTCCGGCGAACATCGCGCCGTAGATCCGGAAGTGGTGGTTGTGGCAGCGGTAGAGCGTGTAGAAGTTCATCGCGCCGGCCCGCTGGAGGTACTTCTCGTCGGCGGCGACGGCGGCGGTGTTGTCCGAGACGACGCGGCGGTAGTCGCCGCACAGCACCTCGAGGTGCGAGGGCATGTGGAGCAGGTGCCCGGCGTCGGGCGCGGCGTCGCGCAGCCGGTCGGCGACGGTCAGGGCGGCCTCCGGGGTCGGGGACATCTCCATCAAGTGGATGTAGAGGTGCACGATGGCGGGGTGCGTGGCTCCGGCCTCGGTGGCGAGGGCGCCGTCGAGCACCTCCCTGGCCTCCACGGTGCGGGCGCCGTCGGCGGGGCGTCCGGTCCTCAGGTCCCACAGCTGCCACGGGGTGAGGTTCATCAGCGCGTCGGCGCAGAGCGCGGCCACGTCGGGGTCGCCGGGCGCGCTCTCGTACACGGCGAGCATGCGGTCCGCGTACGGTTCGTTCCAGACGGAGCAGTCGCCGGCGGGGCGGTCCTGCGGGTAGCGGGCGCGCAGGGCCTCGACGAGGGCGCGCTCGACGGGGGTGGCGCGGGCCTCGGCCGCCCGGTGGGCGCGTTCGACGGCCGCGTGGGTGCGCTCGACGGTGCGGTGGAGGTCCTCGGTGTCGAAGGCCTCCCAGGGTTTGTTGTAGTTCGGGCCGAGGGCGTAGGCGATGCCCCAGTGGGCCATCGCACAGCCCGGGTCGGCGTCGGCGGCCTTCTGGAAACAGGCGACCGCCTCCTCGTGGTTGAAGGCGTAGGTCCACATCAGCCCGCGGTCGAACCAGAGTTGGGCCTCGGGGGAGGTCGTCGACACGGGCCGTCGGTAGGAGCCGAGGTCGTAGTAACCGTCCATGGTGCCCGCCTCCCGGGGGTCCGGCCGGGCCGGCCGCCGCCCGTCGGCGGCCGACGTCCCGTGGGGACGAAACCGACGATAGCGGGGCCGGAACGGTCACGCAGTCGCGCCGCGGAAACCCTCCCGGGGCACGTCAGACGCTCACCAGGAGCTGCGGCGACAGCACCTTGATCATCGTGTTGGTCCAGCGCATCTGCCGCAGGGTCTGCGGGTGGCAGTCGGTCGCGAGGTGGAGCAGGGCTCGGTCGCGGGTGGCCTGCGCGGTCTGGGCGAGCATCTCCCAGTGGAGGCTGTTGCGGGCGGCGGCCAGGTGCAGGTCGCGCAGGTCGTCCAGGAGGAGCAGCCCGGTCTCCTGGCGCCGTCCGAGGGCCTGCGCGGCCTTCTCGCGCAGGGCGGTGAGCGCGCCGGGCGCGGTGTGGTCGCGGGGGCCGGACAGCTCGACGCCGTGGTCGGGGCCGAGGGCGGCCAGCCGGGCCGCGTGCTCGCGGGACCAGCGGGCGACGTCGGTGGCGACGTGGTGCACCTCGTGCTCGGTGCGGTGCCGCTCGGCGACGGCGAGGAGGTCCGTCTCCAGGTCGCGCTCGCCGTCGTGGAGGGCGCGCAGGGTGATGCCGATGCCGTTCATGCCGTCTTCCCCGTCCTCGCGTCGTCCGTGGCCCGCTGCTCGTGCGTCCCGCGCCGGGCGACCAGGGTGACGCGGGCCGCCGCGGTCTTGAACAGGGGCTGCTTGGACAGCGGGTCCCAGTCGGTGATCGTGGTCTCGTTGGCGGCGCGGCCGGGGAGGCCGTCGGGCGGCCGGTGCCCCGCGGGGGTGTCCCAGTAGCCGTAGTGGAACGGCACGAACACCACGCCGTCGCGGATCGCCACGGTCCGCAGCCGGGCTCGCAGCGCCCCGCGTGGGGTGGTCACCTGGACCAGGTCGCCGTCGGCCAGGCCCTGCGCGGCGGCCTCCGCCGGGGAGATCTCCGCCCAGACGTCCGGCGCGGCGGCGTTCAGCTCGGGGGCGCGGCCGGTCTTGGTGCGGGTGTGGAAGTGGTGGACGGTCCGCCCGGTGATCAGCTGGAGCGGGTACTCCGCGGAGGCGTCCTCGTGGGGCGGGAGGTACTCGGCGGCCTTGATCACGGCCTTGCCGTCCGGGTTGAGGGAGCGGTACTCGACGGGGGTGACGGGGGATCCGGTGACCATGTCCTTGCCGTAGCTCTCGCACCGGTCGGGGTGGGCGTGGTCGAAGCCGTCGGTGTAGAGACGGGCGGTGCCGTCGGGGGCGTCCTCGGTGCACGGCCACTGGATGCCGCCGCCGCGCAGCTTGTCGTAGCTGAGGCCGGTGTAGTCGCAGGGGCGGCCTGCGCTGCACCGCTGCCAGGCGGCGAAGGCGCCCTGCGGGTCGGACCAGGGGATCAGGGGGCCGCCGTCCTTGTCGCGGAAGTCCATGCGGGCCGCGAAGTCGAGGAAGATGTCGAGATCGGCGCGGGCCTCGCCGGGCGGGTCCACGGCCTTCTCGGAGAGGTGGACGGTGCGGTCGGCGTTGGTGAAGGCGCCGGTCTTCTCGCCCCAGGTCGCGGCGGGCAGCACGACGTCGGCGAGCTGCGCGGTCTCGGTGAGGAACAGGTCCTGCACCACCACGAACAGGCGTTCCTGCGCGAGGATCGAACGGATCCGGCCGAGTTCGGGCAGGGACACGGCCGGGTTGGTGCCGGAGATCCACAGCATGCGCAGCGAGCCCTGCTCGGCGTAGCGGAACATCTGCATCGCGTGGGTGGGCGGGCCGTAGTGCGGGATGCCGTCCGGTTCGACGTTCCAGATCTCGGCCAGTTCGGCGACGTGCCGGTCGTTCTGCCAGTTGCGGAAGCCGGGGAGGTCGCCGTCGGCGCCGCACTCGCGGGTGTTCTGGGCGGTGGGCTGGCCGTTCATCTGCATCAGTCCGCAGCCGGGGCGGCCGAGCATGCCGCGGATCAGGTGCAGGTTGTTGACCTGCACGGCGGCGGCGGACGCCTGGTGGGACTGGTAGACGCCCTGGAGGACGGTCGAGGTGAGCCGCCGCGCGTCGCCGAGGAGGTCGGCCGCGCGTTCGATCTCGGCGGCGGGCACGTCGCAGATCTCCGCGGCCCAGCGCGGGGTGCAGTGCTCGACGCCGGCGGCGAGTTCGTCGTAGCCGACGGTGTGCGCGTCGAGGTAGGCGCGGTCGGTGCGGCCGGTGCGGATGATCTCGTGGAGCAGGGCGTTGAGCAGGGCGACGTTGGTGCCGGGGCGCGGCGCCAGGTGGATGTCGGCGCGGCGGGCGACGGGGGTGTACCGGGGGTCGACGCACAGCAGCCGGGGCGGGTCGGAGCCCTCCAGCCGGTCCAGGACGCGCGTCCACAGCACCGTCTGCGTCTCGGCCATGTTGTGCCCGAACAGGGCGATGGTGTCGGCGTGGTCGATGTCCTCGTAGGAGCCGGGCTGGCCGTCGGAGCCGAAGCTCTCCTTGAGGGCCTCGGCGGCGGTGGCCGTGCACAGCCGGGTGTTGCCGTCGAGGTGGTTGGTGCGGACGCCGGCGTGGGCGAGGACGGAGAGGGTGTAGTACTCCTCCAGGAACAGCTGTCCGCTGGTGTAGAAGCCGACGGAGCCGGGGCCTCGGTCGTCGAGCAGGGCCCGGGTGCGGGAGACGACGCGGTCCATGGCGGTGTCCCAGTCGGTCTCGACCAGGCGGCCGTTCTCGCGGACGAGGGGGCGGGTGAGTCGGTCCCGGGAGTGGTTGGCCTGCCAGCCGTAGAGGTCCTTGGGACCGAGCCGGCCGCGGTTGACCCGGTCGCCCGCGCGGCCGCGGACGCCGACGATGCGTCCTGCGCGCACGGCGATGTCCATCGCGTCGCCGTTGGAGTGCAGGATCGACGCGGACGGCACCCACCGCTCGACGTCCTCCTCCGTGACCCCGTCCGCGAGGTGCAGGTCGGTGCGCACCGGCCAGGGCTCGCCGGGTGCGTAAGGGGTGCGTGCACCCCAGGGGTTGGCGATCCGGTCCGGCGTACGGTCCACGGTGGTCCGACCTCCTCGGTACGGCAATGCGCGGGGCGGGTACCCACACCTTCCGGGGCCAGACCATCACGCATCACACACATCACGCCACTCAGCGTGACGACCTGACATTCCTTCACCATTCCTTCGGGGTCATGTTCGCCGACGGGCTGGCAAGGGCCGTACGGCCCTCCCTAGGATGTATTTCCTGTCCAGCCAGTCCAGTTGGCGCGGCACTCCGCAGGGGGAACGATGCACACCGGTAAGCAGCTGTCCACCGAGATCGACGCGACCGTGCCGACGGCCGCGCGTATGTACGACTACTACCTCGGCGGCAAGGACAACTACGCTGCGGACCGCACCGCGGTCGAGGAGCTCGACAAGGTCGTGCCGAGCACCCGCCGGCTGGCGCTGAACAACCGCCGTTTCCTGCAGCGCGTGGTCCGCACGCTCACCCAGGAGTACGGCATCCGCCAGTACCTGGACCACGGCTCCGGCCTGCCCACGCAGGACAACGTGCACCAGGTGGCACAGCGCATCGACCCCACCACCCATGTCGTGTACGTCGACAACGACCCGATGGTGCTGGTGCACGGCCGGGCCCTGCTGGAGCAGGACGAGCGCACGGTGGTCATCCAGGCCGACATGCGCGACACCGACGGGATATTCGGCCACGCCGAGACGCAGCGGCTGATCAACTTCGACGAGCCGGTGTGCGTGCTGTTCAACTCGGTCTTCCACTGCATCCCGGACAGTGACACCGACGGTCCGCTGGCGGTCGCCAACCGGGTGCGGGAGCGGCTCGCGCCGGGCAGCTTCATGGTGATGTGCCAGTTGGTCAGCGAGGACGAGAAGGTCCGCAAGTTCGTCACCGACTTCATGGACCAGGCGACCCAGGGGCACTGGGGCCGGGTCCGCCAGGAGAAGGACGTCGAGGCGCTCTTCGAGGGGCTGGAGATCCTGGAGCCGGGCCTGGTGGAGGTCTCCACCTGGCGTCCGGACACCGAGGTGGCGCCCCGTCAGCTCACCCAGGAGTGGATCGAGTTCGGCGGCGTGGGCCGGCTGCCCTCGTAACCCTCACGACAGCGCGACGCCCCTCCCCGGATCTCGTGGCGGGGAGGTGCGTCGGTTCTGACGGGGAGCGAGTGATCCTGGATCAGGAGGACAGCGCGTAGCGCTCGTCGATCGTGCGGCGCAGCATCTCGACGGACTCGCGGGGCGTGAGCGCCTCGTCGGCGAGACGGTCGAGCACGATCCGGTACTCCTCGGTCTCGTCGCGGTCCTCGAGGAAGTTGGCGCTTTTGATGTGCTCCAGGTAGACCACATCGGGCAGGTCGAGTCCGCCGAAGCGCAGATAGGTCACCGGGATGGCGGGCGCCGAGGCGTTGGTGACGTTCAGCGGGACGATCTGCAGGGTGACGTTGGGCCGCTCGGCCATCTTCGCGAGATGGTCGAGCTGGTCGCGCATCACGGTGCGGTCGCCGAGGACGCGCAGCAGGACCGACTCGTCGATGACCGCCCACAGCTGCGGGGCGTCCTCGCGGAGCAGCAGCTGGGCGCGGCGCATGCGCAGCTCGACGCGGCGCTGCACCTCACTCGCCGGGGCGTTGGGAAGTCCGCGTTCGACGACCGCGCGGGTGTAGTCGGCGGTCTGCAGCAGTCCGGGGACGTACTGGATCTCGAACGTACGGATCGTGGCGGCGGCCTCCTGGAGTCCGACCAGGCGGTCGAACCACTCGGGCATCAGCCGCTTGTCGTACCGCTGCCACCAGCCCGGCTCGCCGGCCCGCTGGAGCAGCTTGAGGAGGACGGAGGCCTCGTAGCCGTCGGTGCCGTAGAGGTCGAGCAGCTTCCGCACATCCGCCTCGGTCGGCGGGCGGCGGCCCTTGCCGGACTCGATGCGGGACAGCTTGGCCCCGCTGAAGCCGACGGAGCGGGCCGCCTGGTCCTGGGACAGTCCGCAATCCTCACGGAAACCGGCCAGCTGCACGCCCACCAGCATCTTGAGCAAGGTCGGCGCGGGCTCGGGCCTGTCCAGGTAGGGTTCCAGACGGGAGATACGATGCGACGCGGCGGACATCCTGACTCCCAGCAGACCGGCACAAGGGCGATTCACACTATCGCATCTGACCCTGCCTCACCGCATCCGGATGTGAAATGCCGATCGAAGTGGGGCAGTTGGAATCCGCTTCACCGGCGCCGGCGCACCCGGCAAGGGTCCGGCGCCGGCCGCACGGCGGTCAGCGGGCGCGATGGCCCCTCGCTCGGACGGGACGACCCGTCATGAGGACGAGGTACCGCGTCGTCCGACCAGGTGGTCGAACTCGCCGTCCTTGGCGCCCGCCAGGAAGGCGGCCAGCTCGGCGGCGGTGTACACGAGGGCCGGGCCGTCGGGGTCGCGGGAGTTGCGCATCGCGACGTCACCGCCGGACAGCGGTGCGACCTCGACACAGTTGCCTTCGGCGTTGCTGTGCCGGCTCTTGATCCAGCGGGCGTCCAACTGGGAGGCCCGCACTCCGTTCCGCACTCCAGGCACCGCTGTCTCCTTGCTGCCGATCTCGTCCCGCCCCGCACGGCCGGCGCCGCACTTGGCGAAAATTCTCGCGCAATTTCCCGTGCAATTGCACGGGAGCGCTGACAGCGTGGATAATAGCCGTGGCGTCAACCCCCGTGGGAGCGCCCCGTCCTGACGTCGCATCGAGGAGATGCCGTGTCATCACCTGCGCACTTGACGCTCCGGCCGACGGCCTCGGCCGTCTTACCGGCAGGCGGCGCCGGGTCGTTCGGCCCGCTGCCCGCGGTGCCGCACGAGGACGGGTCCCCACTGCAGACGGTGCCCGCCGCCGCCCCCCACACGGCGGTGAGCATCGCCTGCAGCAGGGAGGGCCTCGCGCGGGTGCGGTCCTTCACCCGCGACACCCTCGGGGACTGGTCGCTGCAGCAGTGCAGCGACGACGCCGCCTTGGTCATGACCGAGCTGGCCGCCAACGCCGTCACGCACGCGGCGGCACGCTGCCCGGGTGAGCCGGACGTACGGCTGGGGTTCCGGCTGGAGCCGGCGCACCTGCTGCTCACGGTCACCGACCCCGACGACCGCCCGCCCGTGCGCCGGCCTCCCGGCGGAGACGCCGACCTGGAGGAGCACGGCCGGGGGCTCCGCATCGTCGACGCCCTGTCCGAGGCGTGGGGCTGGTTCCCCGCCGTCCCGGCAGGCAAGACGGTGTGGGCCCGGTTGTCCACCCGCCCGCCCACCTGACCCGACTGCCCGCGGAAAGGCACCCACGCCATGCGCAGCGCTTCTACGGAACAGCCGAGCAGCGAGCGCCCAGTGCGCCACACGTCCCCCACCGGAGTGGCACGGTCCACGCCCCTCGCGGCCCTGTCCCAGGTGCCGTGGGCCGACATGCAGGACTCCACCGGATCGGCGGCCGCCATCCCCCTGCTGCTGAACGGCATCGCCTGGGGCGACGCCGACACCGCCCGGGCCGCCCTCGAGGATCTGCGGAAACGGATCTGCCAGTACGGCTTCGTCACGGAGCAGGCGACCGCCGCCACGGTCCCCTTCCTCTGGGAGCTGGCGCAGCTGCCCCACGTCACCGTGCGGGCGGGGATCATCCAGCTGCTCAAGGCCATCGCCGACGCCCGGCAGTGGGAGAGCACGGCCGCGGCGTACCCGAAGCTCCTGAACCGCCGGGAGAACCCGGTGGTGTGGGAGCGGGCGGCCCGGCAGGCGGTGCGGGCGCGGCGCGGGGAGCTGAACCGGCTCCTGTCCGAGCCGGACACGGAGGTCGCGCGCGCCAGCACGGAGCTGGCGCGGGCGCTGGCCGACTGAACACAGAGTTCTCCGGACTCCGGACTCCGGGCCCCCGGTGACGGGCGTGCCCGGACAAGATGACGCGCGACTGCTCGGGGGACGAGTCGCGCGTCGGGGGGAGGGTCGCGCGCGGCCGGGGGGAAAGGCCGCGCGCGACCCGCACACGTGCACTCTTTCGATCCCACGGTCCGCCCCACCTCCCCAGGGGCGCGGGGAACCGCGCGACCAGCCGGTACGGCGCCGCACCCGTCCCCGGACCTTTCGCGCCTCGCGCGTGGCACGCCTCCCCAGGGGCGCGGGGAACTGCGCGAACAACCCCCGCGGCGCCGCACCGGCACTTACCGCGCCCGCCCGGACCACTGCCACCTGCGGTGGTATGGCGGCTGCGGCGCCACAGGGGCCGGGCGCGCGGTTCCCCGCGCCCCCTGGGGTGGGCGGGAGGAACCGCAGGTTCACTGAGGTGCCGCCCCTCGGCCTACCCTCGCCTCGATTCGCCCGGCAGTGTAGACATGGCACATGGTCCGACTCATGGGTCGATCCCGGACCCGGTCGCCCCAGCGGTCCGGCGCGGCGGCTTCCGTGCGGCGTCGGCGGCAGGAGAGCGGTCGCTCCGGGTGGCATCCGATGGCGGGGCTGCGGTCGGTGCTGAGCGGGCGCAGCGTCGCCGGACAGGTGTTCGTGCTGCTCCTGGTGATGGTGCTGCTGCTGGTCGTCGCGGCCGTCGTGGCGCTGGTGCTGCAGGCGCAGCGGGACAACTCCGAGGAGGCCCGCAACCGCTCCCTCGCCGTCGCCGAGGCCTTCGCCAACGCCCCCGGCACGATCGAGGCGCTGGACTCCCCCGACCCCACGGCCGTTCTCCAGCCGCGCGCCGAGGCCGCCCGCAAGCGGTCGCACGTCGACTTCGTCGTGGTGATGAACACCGACGGCATCCGGTACACGCACCCCCGCCCCGACCGCATCGGCAAGCACTTCGTCGGCACCATCGAGCCCGCGCTGAACGGCGAGCCGGTCGTGGAGGAGATCGAGGGGACCATCGGCCGGCTGGTGCAGGCCGTGGTGCCGGTGGAGAACCCGGACGGCGAGGTCGTCGGCCTGGTCTCGGCCGGCATCACGCTGGAGAACGTCGGCGGGGCGACCGAGGCGCAGCTCCCGCTGGTGCTGGGCGCGGCGCTCGCCGCGCTGGCCCTGGCGACCGGCGGGGCGGCCCTGATCAGCAGACGCCTGCTGCACCAGACCCACGGCCTGGGTCCGCACGAGATGACCCGGATGTACGAACACCACGACGCCGTGCTGCACGCGGTGCGCGAGGGCGTGATGATCCTCGACGGCGACGGCACCCTGCTGCTCGCGAACGACGAGGCGCGCCGTCTGTTCAGCCTCCCCGAGGACGCCGAGGGCCGGCACGTACGGAATCTGGGTCTGGATCCGGCCACGACGGAGCTGCTGTCGTCGGGCCGCACGGCCACGGACGAGGTGCTTCCGGTGGGCGACCGGCTGCTCGCCGTCAACCAGCGGCCCACCGACCCGGCGGGAAGGCACCGGGGCAGCGTCACCACCGTCCGCGACACCACGGAGCTGCGGGCGCTGTCCGGCCGGGCGGAGGAGTCCCGCGAGCGGCTGAACATGCTGTACGACGCGGGCGTGGGCATCGGGACGAGTCTGGACGTGGCGCGGACCGCGCAGGAGCTGTCGGACCTGGCCGTGCCCCGGTTCGCGGACTTCGCCACCGTGGACCTGTTCGAGTCGGTGCTGGCGGGCGGGCACCCCGACGCGGCCGCCGCGCTGCGCCGCACGGCCCGGACCGGCATCGCGGAGGACGCCCCGCTCTACCCGAGGGACCAGCAGATCCACTTCGTCGAGTCGTCCCCGCAGGGCCGGAGCCTGGCCACCGGGCGCGCGGTCCTGGAGCCGCGGCTCGACGAGGCGCCGGGCTGGCAGGCGCAGGACAAGGAGCGCTCCGCGCAGGTCGTCGAGTACGGCATCCACTCGCTGATCACGGTGCCGCTGCGGGCCGGCTCGCTGGTCCTGGGCGTGGTCAGCTTCTGGCGGTCGCGCAAGCCGGAGCCGTTCGACGAGGAGGAGCTGGCGCTGGCGGAGGAGCTGGTGGCGCGGGCCGCGGTGTCCATCGACAACGCCCGCCGCTACACGCGCGAGCACAGCATGGCGGTGACGCTGCAGCGCAGCCTGCTGCCGCGCACGCTGCCGGAGCAGAACGCGCTGGAGATCGCGTACCGCTATCTGCCGGCGCAGGCCGGGGTGGGCGGCGACTGGTTCGACGTGCTGCCGCTGTCGGGGGCCCGGGTGGCGCTGGTGGTCGGGGACGTCGTCGGGCACGGTCTGCACGCGGCGGCGACGATGGGCCGGCTGCGCACGGCGGTGCACAACTTCTCCGCGCTGGACCTGCCGCCGGGCGAGCTGCTCGCGCTGCTGGACGAGCTGGTGGGCCGGATCGACCAGGACGAGGCGCAGGACGAGCACGTCGCCCCGGTCATCGGGGCGACGTGCCTGTACGCGGTGTACGACCCGGTGTCGCGGCGCTGTGCGGTGGCGCGCGCGGGCCATCCGCCGCCGGCGCTGGTCCGCCCGGACGGGCATGTGGAGTTCCCGGACGTGCCGGCCGGTCCCCCGCTGGGCCTGGGCGGGCTGCCGTTCGAGTCGGCGGAGCTGGAGCTGCCGGAGGGCAGCAGGCTGGTGCTGTACACCGACGGGCTGGTCGAGGACCGTGAGCACGACATCGACGTCGGCCTGGAGCGGCTGCGGGAGGCACTGGCGGGCGCCGGCCCGTCCCCGGAGGAGACCTGCAGGGCCGTGCTGGACTCGCAGCGCCCGGGGAAGGCGGCGGACGACATCGCGCTGATCGTGGCGCGGGCCCGGGCGCTGCCCGCCGACCGGATCGCCGAGTGGCCGGTGCCGGCGGACCCGGCGGCGGTGGGCGAGCTGCGGGCCGCGGTGACGCGGAAGCTCGCCGAGTGGGGCCTGGAGGAGCTGACGTTCGGCACGGAGCTGATCCTCAGTGAGCTGGTGACGAACGCGATGCGGCACGGCGGCGCCCCCATCCAGGTGCGGATGCTGTACGAGCGCCATCTGATCTGCGAGGTGTACGACGCCAGCAGCACCGCCCCGCATCTGCGGTACGCGACCATGACGGACGAGGGCGGGCGCGGACTGTTCCTGGTGGCGCAGCTCGCCGAGCGCTGGGGCACCCGCTATCTGCCCGCGGGCAAGGTGATCTGGGCGGAGCAGAACCTGCCGGAGAGCCCGGGCGCCTTGTCATAAGATCACCTCGGGACATGGCATAAGGTCGGCTTATGGGCTCATAGGCCGGACCCGCGTACCAGGTAAGGCAAGCCTGAGTTTAGGCTTCCCCACGAGACGCTTGTCATCGCTCGAAGGGAACCTGACCATGCCCCGCCCCCTGCGGGTAGCCATCGTCGGATCCGGCCCCGCCGGGATCTACGCCGCCGACGCCCTGCTCAAGTCCGACGTGGCCGCCGACCCCGGTGTGTCCATCGACATCTTCGAGCGCATGCCGGCGCCGTTCGGACTGATCCGTTACGGCGTCGCCCCCGACCACCCGCGGATCAAGGGCATCATCACCGCCCTCCACCAGGTGCTCGACAAGCCGCAGATCCGGCTGTTCGGCAACGTGGACTACGGCACCGACGTGCACCTCGACGACCTCCGCGCCTTCTACGACGGTGTGATCTTCGCCACCGGCGCCACGGCCGACCGCGCGCTGCCGATCCCGGGCATCGACCTGGACGGCTCCTACGGCGCCGCGGACTTCGTGTCCTGGTACGACGGCCACCCGGACGTGCCCCGCACCTGGCCGCTGGAGGCCGAGAAGGTCGCCGTCCTCGGCGTCGGCAACGTCGCCCTGGACGTGGCGCGCATCCTCGCCAAGACGGCCGACGAGCTGCTGCCCACGGAGATCCCGCCGAACGTCTACGAGGGCCTGAAGGCCAACAAGGCGATGGAGATCCACGTCTTCGGCCGCCGCGGCCCGGCGCAGGCGAAGTTCAGCCCGATGGAACTGCGCGAGCTGGACCACTCCCCCAGCATCGAGGTCATCGTCGACCCCGAGGACATCGACTACGACGACGGCTCGATCGCCACCCGGCGCGGCAACAAGCAGGCCGACATGGTCGCCAAGACCCTGGAGAACTGGGCGATCCGCGACGTCGGCGACCGTCCGCACAAGCTGTTCCTGCACTTCTTCGAGTCGCCCACCGAGATCCTCGGCGAGGACGGCAAGGTCGTGGGCCTGCGCACCGAGCGCACCGCCCTCGACGGCACGGGCAACGTCAAGGGCACCGGCGAGTTCAAGGACTGGGACGTCACCGCGGTGTACCGCGCGGTCGGCTACCTCTCCGACAAGCTGCCCAAGCTGCCCTGGGACATCGACTCGGGCACCGTCCCGGACGAGGGCGGCCGCGTGATCCAGGAGACCGGCGAGCACCTGTCGTCGACGTACGTCACCGGCTGGATCCGGCGTGGTCCGGTGGGCCTGATCGGGCACACCAAGGGCGACGCCAACGAGACCGTGTCGAACCTGCTGGACGACTACGCCAACGGGCGCCTCGGCACGCCCGCGTCGCCGGCCCCCGAGGCCGTGGACGCGTTCCTCGCCGAGCGCGGTGTCCGCTACACCACCTGGGACGGCTGGTACCGCCTGGACGCGGCGGAGAAGGCGTTGGGCGAGCCGCAGGGCCGTGAGCGCGTGAAGATCGTCGAGCGCGAGGACATGCTCCGCGAGAGCGGCGCCTGACGTCGCCCGGGCCCCGACGGGGGTCCGTCCGCCGGGCGTCCGGCCGGTTCCGTGCCGGCCGGGCGCCCGGCGTCGTCATTCCAGCAGGGCGAGCCGGGCCGTCTCCCCCGGGTCCACGCGCACCGCGCGGTGTCCGGGCAGATGCACCTCGATCGGGTAGCGGCCGGCGGACGGCACGGTGATCTCGAGCGATCCGCTCTCCAGGCGCAGCCGTACCCCCCAGTGGCCGTGGTAGCGGACGGTGAAGCCGTAGGAGGACAGCTCCGGCAGCGGCACGGGGTCGAGCCACAGGGCGCCGCCCCGGGTCTCCAGGCCGGTGAGGCCGCGCTGCACCAGGTCGAGGGTGCCGGCCATGGCGCCGAGGTGGATGCCCTCGCCCGTGGTGCCGCCCTGGATGTCGGCGATGTCCGACTGGAGGGCCTCCTGGCAGAACTTCCAGGCGTCCCTGCGGCGCGCCCGGGCCAGGACCCAGCCGTGCACCAGGCCGCTGAGGGTGGAGCCGTGGCTGGTGCGGTGCAGGTAGTAGTCCACCGTGCGCCGCCAGGTCCGCTCGTCCAGGCTGAGCCCCAGCCGCCGGAAGACGCCCTGGAGTTCGGCCGGTGAGAACAGGTAGCCCAGCATGAGGACGTCCGCCTGCTTGGACGCCTGGTAGCGGTTGACGGAGTCTCCCTCGGCCTCCAGGATCCGGTCGAGCCGCCGGATGTCGCCGTACCGGCGCCGGTAGCTCCGCCAGTCCAGCTCCGCGAGTTCGCCGTACCCCTCGAACTGGCTGATGACGCCGTCGTGGAAAGGGACGTGCAGGGTGCGGGAGATGTGGTCCCAGTGCTCGAGTTCGGCCTCGTCCAGGCCGGTGCGCTCGGCCAGTTCGCGGCGGCGCGGCTCCGGCAGGTGGCGCAGCACCTCCAGGGTGCGGGCCAGCACCCAGGTGGCGGTGACGTTGGTGTAGGCGTTGTCGTCGAGGCCGGGGCGGCCGGCGTCCGGGTAGGCGTCGTGGTACTCGTCGGGGCCCATCACGCCCTTGATGCGGTAGCGGCCGAGCCCTTCGTCGAAGGCGGCGGAGCCGGCCCAGAAGCGGGAGATCTGCAGCAGCATCTCGGCGCCCTTGGTGTGCAGGAACTCCTCGTCGCCCGCGGCCTCGCAGTACTCCCACACGTTGTAGGCGATCGCCGAGCCCACGTGGTGCTGGAGGCGGGAGTGGTCGGGCAGCCAGCGGCCCGACCGCGGGTTGAGGTGCAGCTGCTGGGTCTCCTCCCGGCCGTCGCTGCCGGACTGCCACGGGTACATCGCGCCGCGCCGCCCGGCGTCGTGAGCCGCCGTCCGGGCGCGTTCCAGGCGCCGGTACCGGTAGTGCAGCAGCGCCCGGGACACCTCCGGGAAGTGCAGGTTCAGGTACGGCAGCACGAACAGCTCGTCCCAGAACACGTGCCCCCGGTACGCCTCGCCGTGCAGCCCGCGCGCCGGCACCCCCACGTCCAGGTCGGCGGTGTGCGGGGAGAGGGTCTGCAGGACGTGGAAGAGGTGCAGCCGCAGGATGCGCCCCACCTCGTCCGGCACGTCCGGTTCCGACCGCCGCCACAGCTGCTGCCAGGCCGTCAGATGGGGCGCCAGCAGCTCGTCGAAAGGGGCGGCCCGGTGCACCCGGTCGACGGCGGCGTGCATCGGGTCGCTGATCGCCGCGTCGCGGGAGGTGTGCAGGGCGACGACCTTGTCGACCGTCAGGGTCTTCCCCTCCGTCAGTTCCAGCCGGGTCGTCTGCACCGCGCGGGGCCGGTCGTGGGTGACGGTGACGGACGCCGGCGAGGTCAGCCGGGCGGCGTAGGCGATCCGGACGTCGGAGGTCCGGGTGCGGCAGCGCAGCCATACGGCGTCCTGCTGCGAGGTGCCGGTGACCACGTGGGTGAGGTGGCGGCCGTCCAGGTCGGCGTAGCGGGGCACCCCGGCGTTGGTGACGCCGCCGTCGAGCGCCGCCTCGACCACGAGCGGCCCGGAGAACCCCTCGGCGGTGAACTCGGTGCGCAGACCCGCGAGGTGGGGGTCGGCCATGTGCACGAACCGCAGCTGACGGACCAGGAGCGCGGCGCCCGCCCCGAGCCCGTACCGGGTCAGGCGCTCCATCAGGCCGGAGGACAGGTGCAGGGTGACGTTGTGCTCGAGGACGGGCGTGGTGTCGGGACCGATCCAGGCGCCGCCGGGGCGGCGGAAGCGCAGGGGCAGCCAGTTGGGCAGGTTGACGACGTCCTCGTTCTCCACCCGGCGGCCGCCGACCGAGGAGACGAGCCGGTTGTAGACGCCGGCCGCGTAGGTGCCGGGGTAGTGCACGGTGTCGGCGGTGCACTCCGCGAGGACGCCACGGGTGGCGAAGTAGCCGTTGCCGAGGGTGCACAGCGATTCGCGCAGGCGCTCGTCGGCCGGGTCGTAGCCCTCGTACCTCCAGGTCCAGCCCGTCACTTCGCCGCTCCTCCCGCCGACGACCGCCGCGCACGCGGCCGTGCGGCCCGTGCGAGGGCGCCGGGGCCGGCAGCGGCCCGGCGCCGTCACCGGCGGCGAGTCCTCCCGGACGCGGGGCCGGGCGGTCCCGCCGCGACCGGAACGGCGCTCCGAGTACCCCCGGCGGGAGCGGAACACACCCCGCCGGGGACGGGGGCTACGAGTCGCCCACCGGCACCCGCCACACCAGGGTCGTGCCGCCGCCCGGGGTCTCCGTGACCTCGAAGGAGCCGCCGAGCTGCTCGGCGCGCTCCGCCATGTTGCGCAGACCGCTGCGGCGCCCGCCGGCCGGCAGGCCCACGCCGTCGTCCGCGACCGTGAGCCGCAGTTCGCGCCCGTCAGTCTCCACGGCCACCTGGGCGCGGCTCGCGCGGGCGTGCCGGGCGACGTTGGTGAGCGCCTCGGAGAGCACGGCCACCAGGTGGTCGGCGGCCTCCTTGGACGCATGGGTGTCGATCAGGCCTTCCATCCGCACGCTGGGCGCGAAGCCCAGCAGCGGGGCGGTCTCCCCGACGATCCGGACGACGCGGGCGCGCAGGCCGGTCCCGGAGCCGCCGGCGGGGGTGCGGGAGCGCAGGCCGAAGATGGTCGAGCGGATGATCTTGATGGTCTCGTCGAGGTCGTCGACGGCCCGCAGCACCCGCTCGGAGGCCTCCTTGTGCTCGATGAACCGGCCGGCGCTCTGCAGGGTCATGCCGGTGGCGAACAGCCGCTGGATGGCCAGGTCGTGCAGGTCGCGGGCGATACGGTCGCGGTCCTCCAGGAGGGCGATCTGCTCGGCGTCCTGGCGGCGCTCGGCCAGCTCCATCGCCACGGCGGCCTGGGCGGCGAAGCCCCGCAGCGGTTCGATCTCCTTGTCCGTGAAGACATGACCGCCGGCCGCGCGGATCAGCAGCAGGATGCCGCGCACGCCGTCCTCCCCGCCGATCGGCACCGCCACGGCGGGACCCAGGCCGGTGAGCGACTGCGGGCCCGGGAACACCCGTTCGTCGTGGGCGATGTCCGCGGAGGTGACGGGCGCGGCGGAGGCGAACGCCTGGCCGAGGAAGCTGCCCTCGACCGGCACGACGAGGCCGCGGTGCGTCTCGGCGTCCTGTCCGAGGGCGAGTTCCACGGCCAGCGAGTCGATGCCCTCCATGGGCACGGCGACGACGGCGAGGGCGGCGCCGGTGATCTCACGGGCCCGCTCGGCGACGAGCAGCAGTGCGTCGCCGCGCCCGCTGCCGGACATCAGCCCGTGGGTGATCTCGGCGTGGACCTGGAGCCAGCGCTCCCTCAGCCGGGACTCCTCGTAGAGGCGGGCGTTGTCGATGGCGACGCCGGCGGCGACGGCGAGGGTGGACAGGACCGACTCGTCCTCCTCGTCGAACTGCGCCCCGCCGCGCTTCTCGGTCAGGTACAGGTTGCCGAAGACCTGGTCGCGGACACGGATCGGGACGCCGAGGAAGGTGTTCATCGGCGGGTGGTGCGGCGGGAAGCCGTAGGAGGCGGGGTGCTCGGACAGCTTGGGCACGCGCAGCGGCTCGGGGTGGCGGATCAGCTCGCCGAGGATGCCGTGGCCCTCCGGGTAGTGGCCGATGCGGGCGATCTCCTCGTCGCTGACGCCGACGGTGTGGAAGGCGGACAGCCGCCTGCCGTCCGGGCCGATCACGCCGAGGGCCGCGTACCGGGCGTCGACGAGGGCGGCGGCGGCCTCCACGATGGAGTACAGCGCCTGTTCCAGATCGAGCTCGCGGCCGACGGAGAGGACCGCCTCGAGGAGGCTGCGCACCCGGTCGCGGGTGCCGCGGGCCGCGTCGATCCGCGCCTGCAGCTCCTCCAGCAGTTCGTCCAGCCTGAGCTGCGGCAAACGTACGCGCGCGTCCTCGTCCCGCTCCGGGGGCGTGTCCCGCCCGGCGTCTGTCACCCGTGTGCCTCCTGTCCCCACACTCCGGCACCGCCCGCCCGGCGTCCTCCGGGGGCGGGCGTCGGTAACGGTCCAGTAAACGTGACGGTACGGCATTCGGCAGGCCGCGCATCCGGCGGGATGCCCGACGGGAACGTCCGCGGCCCCGCGCGCCGGCGGGCGGGGCGCGGGGCCGCGGACGGGCGGGGTGTCAGACCTCCAGCTCGTTCTCGATGCGGCGCATCTGATGGCGCGCCATCGCCAGGTTGGCGCGGCCCGAGTCGAGCACCAGGTAGAGGAACAGGCCGTTGCCGCCGCGCCCCTTGAGCAGGCGGATCAGGTGGTACTGGCTGTTGAGGGTGATCAGGATGTCCTCGATCTCCTCCTTCAGCCCCAGCAGCTCCATGGTGCGCAGCTTGGACCGCACCACGTCGGTGTTGCCGGCGGCGGCGACCTCCAGGTTGAGGTCCTTGCCGCCGCCCAGGGTGCCGAGGGCCATGCCGCTGGTGTAGTCGACGAGTGCGGCGGCCGTGGCGCCGTCGATGGAGCTGAGGCATTCCTTGAGCGAGGTCTCGGTGTTCGCCATGGGTGGTGTCCTTTCCGGATCGTGAAGGGTGGTGCGGGCCGGCGCCGGCGGTGTGCGGGCGTCCGGCCGGGTGGTGAGATCGGGTGAGGTGCGGGTCAGCCGCCGGTCCTCGGCCGGTGGGCGGGACGTTGCGGGGTGCGTACGGGGAGGGTGCCGATGGGCCGGGCCCCGTCGGCCGGGTGCGGGGCGCCGTCGCGGGCGGCGGGCCGGTCGGCGTGGCGTCCGCCGCCGGGGCCGATGCGGGCGTCGACCAGTTCCGCGATCCGGGTGCCGCTGCGGCGGCCCTCCAGGTGGAGCCGGCCGACGTTGACCCGGTCGTCGGCGAGAAGGGTGAGCACGGCGGTGGTGCCGGCGGCGTAGGTGGCGATGTAGCCCTGGGCGCCGCGCACCAGCAGTTCGCGGAAGTCGCCGCGCCCGGCCGCGTCCGTCATCCGGTGAGCGACGCCCAGCGCCGCGGCGGTGAGCGCGGCGAGGCCCTCGGGTTCGGTGCCGGGCACGTCGTGGGCGAGGACGAGTCCGTCGACGGTGGCCGCGAGGGAGCCCGCCAGCCGCGGGACGCGGGTGCGGAGCCGACGCAGTTCGTCCAGCACGTCGGTCTCGACGGCCATGAGCAGTCTCCTTTCGGCACGCTGCCGGCGCGTGCGGATCACAGTGCCTCCAAGGCGTCCAGGAGCCGTCTCAGCAGCGCTGTGTCGGGCTCGTCCCAGTCGGCGCGGCCCGCGCCGGGGACGGGGTGGACGGGCGGGGCGGGCGCGGGGGGTGCGGGGGCGACCAGTCCGTCGGCGGCCAGCCGGCGCAGCTCGACGAGGGTGTGGAAGGTGCGGTGGGCGAGGGCGGAGGCGATCTGCGCCGCGGTGCGTCCGCCGTCGACCAGGGCGAACGCGCGGCCCCTGCGGGGCGGCAGTACGGCCGGGCCGGCGTCGGGAGTCCGGGTGAGCGGGGCGGTGCGGTCCAGCAGGGCGCGGCGGCGGTACGACTCGCAGCACGGTCGCCACGGCACGGGGCGGACCGCGCCGAGCCAGTGCGCGACGCCGGGGCGGAACCGCAGGGCGGTGCCGTCGTGGGCGAGCGCGAAGTACGCGGCGTCGAACAGCGCGCCCAGGTGGGCGAGTTCGAGGGCGCCTGCGGTGAGGCGTCCGCTGTCGACGAGCTGGCGGCCGACCCGCTGCCGGGCGCCGGCCCGCTCGACGGCCTCCCACCAGCCGGCCGGGGCGAGGGCGCCGCTGCGGGTGAGCAGGTCGCCGAGGGCGGGGCTGTGCGCGGACTCGACGTGGACCACGTGTCCGGCGGCGAGGTAGAAGATCCCGGAGCGGGTGGTGAGCGCCCCGGTGGCCCGGTCGGCGGCGAGGGTGCCCAGCAGTTCGGGGGCGGATCCGTCCGCGGGGGCGGCGGCAGCGGTCATCCGAGCACCATCCGGTCCGCCATCTCGGCCAGCCGGATACGCGCCAGGGCGAGGTTGCCGTCGGCGCGGTCCAGCGACAGGAACAGGAACACCGTGCTGTCGAAGGTGGTGACGACGAACCGCAGCAGATGGAAGGCGTCCGCGGTGGTGAGGATCAGGTCCTCGACGGGCGGCTCCTTGCCCTGCCCGGCGTGCGCGGGGGCGAGGGCGCCGCTCTCCATCGCCAGGCGGGCCAGTTCGGCGGTCTCGGCGGCGGTCGCCTCCACGTCGCCGCCCGGCGCCTCGCCCACCGCGCCCAGGGCGAGCCCGCTGATCCAGTCGACCACCAGGGCGCCCCGGGCCCCGGGCAGTCGCATGGCTTCCAGCAGACTCTCGTCGATTCCGGGCACGCCGGATCCCCCTCCTCGCACGGCTGTACCGCGAACGTGACGTCGACGCTACGGTGTGTGCTCGACCGAGGTGAGGGCTTTGGCGTTTTCCCGTGGAATATGCGACAGGGGCATCGGGACGCTGATAGGGTCCGCGCTTCTCGCGTCCGGTACAGGGCGGGACGCGGGGCCCGTACGGGCGGTTCCCGGAGACGTACGGGAACAGTCGTGCGCGTCAACGGCCGGGTGTCGGCCGTCCGGGCGGGCCGCACGCCGGCCGGACCGCCGTACGGACGAACCCGGCGTCCGGTCATGCCGCGCGGGCGACGATACTGAAGAGAGCACGTGCCCCCGCTGACGACTGGACCCATGCCGATCTCTGCCACAGCCCGCCCCACCGTCCCTCCCACCGTCCGGACGACCCGCGGCCGCTACGTCGGGGAGCGGGCCGACGAGACCCTCCGGCGCGGCCTCTCCGCCCTGAAGGCCGCCGGGGCCATCGACGACTTCCTCGAACTTCCGGAGGACGACACCAAGCCGGACCTGGTGTTCGAGTCCCGGACGCGGGTCGGGGACGGCGTCACGGTCCGCGCCCGCCTGGCCCTCTCCCCCGCCAGGGCGAAGGGACCGGACCGCGACTGGCTCCTGGTCGCCGAGGCGGAACGCCCCTGGGACCCCTCCTGGCCGTCCCCGGTCACGATGTTCTGGCCGCAGGAGCCGGACGCCGCCTGGAACCACGACCCGGCGTCAGGACTGCGCCCCGGCGAGATCAACATGCTCCCGGAGGACGACAAGGACGTACGGCGCCGGCTGCGGGACTGCGCCCGCGACCCCTGGTACGTCCACGTCGTCGTGCACGAGGCGATGACCCCGGACGAGCGCGGCTACATCCCGCTCGCGCACTGGCTGCCGCCGGGTCTGCGGCACCGGGTCGTCGAGCACCGGGCCACCCCGCAGCAGGCGCGGGTGACGAACTGGGCGCTGCGGGAGTTCGACGTGGAGGTCCCCCGGGGCGGCGCGGCGGTGCTGCCCGGCCGTCCGGTCCCCGAGGGGTACGAGCCGGACGCGTTCGCCGTGCGCGCGGTGTTCCTCGACGGCACGGAGCCCACGGACCTGGTGGACGCGGTGCTGCGCCACGACGCGCTGCCGAGGGAGCTGCCGGAGCGGGCCGAGGAGGCGCTGACCGCGCTGCGCGGGGACTGGCACCTGCTGACCCTCGCGGAGGAACTGGAGCGGGAGCGGGCGCTGGTGGCGATGTACGCCGAGGCGCTGGACGCGATGACGAAGTCCCGCGACCTGTACCGCGAGGCCGCGGAACGCGCCCACGAGGCGCTGGCCGCGTACCGCGAAATGGGCCTCACCCCACCGCCCCCGGCCGCCCAGCCGCCCCGCCCGCGAACCCCGGCCCCGCTCCAGCACCTGACACGCACCCTGGAACGCCTGAAGCCGGGCGCCTCCCGCCGCGGCCGGCCCACCCCGGAGGAGACAGCGCCGGGGCCTGAGCCGGAAGCGGAGGCTCCGGACAAGGGATGAGGGGGGGCGGTGGGCGATGGCTGGGGGCGCCACCGTCGCGCCTCGGCCCGTGCGTCCCACCGCGCCTGGGGAAGGAGTTGTCCTCGGCACCCGAACCGGCAGCGGGCCCCCCCGGGCGAGCGGCGAACCCGGGTGCCACGGCATGCCGTCGGTCGGCGGTCCGGGAGGATCGCCCCGTCGGCGGTCCCGCAGCCCGGCCCGCACCGGCCGGTCCCGACGTGGCCAGTCGTCCGGCGCAGACGAACTCCGGAAGCGGAACTTCCTGACGAGCGGTCGCCCCGGCACCGCGGCACGGACCGCAGCGACGGACGGGGCTCACCATCACGCCGGAGCAACCGAGGCCCGGCGCCCCCGGATGAGACGGCCCTTTCGCCCGTACCGGAAGCAGAACATCGGCCGAGGACGAGCCGGGCGGGCGGCGGGCGGTGGAGGGCACACCGTGGGTGTCTCCCCGTCACCGCCCGCCGCCCGCTTCGGTCGGTCAGTCCGTCGCGTGGTGCGGTTCTGCCGGGGGCCACGGGGACCAGCGGGTGTCCGGGAGCGGGGTGGCCACGCGGACCACCAGGGCCGCCAGGGCCAGCAGTGCCGCCGCGATCGCGGCCGACGTGGCGAGCCAGTCCGGTGCCAGGGCCAGGTCGACCGCCCTCGGCAGGGTCGCCTCCGTGAACGAGCCGCCGTAGGCGTGCGCGACGGCCAGTGCCGTCGCCGCCGCCACCCCCGCCGCGAGCACGACCACCGCCGGGCGTACGACGAGGATCAGCGCCAGCACCGTGCACAGCACCGACAGGCCGACGGCGAGGGCATGGACGTTGAGTGACACGCCGTCACGTTGCAGCGGGAAGTGGGTCACCGCGCAGACCGCGAGGGCGACGGCCGCCAGCCAGCTGGTCCAGATCGCCGCCCGGGGCACGGGCCGTGAGGGGCGGGTGCGCGCGGCGGGGCGGGGACGGCGGACCGGCCGCAGGGGGCGGCGCGGCGGCGTCGCGCCCGAGCCGCAGTGCGCCGCCGGCGCGGGAGGCCGGGGTGCGCTGCGGCTCAGGCCGGGGCCCCTCCTGCCCGTTCTCCGTCTCCTCCGCGGGCCGGGCCGCCTCCGCGACGGCCGCGCGCAGGAGGTGCTCGGGGGGACGGTGGGCGGCCAGACGGTCGATCAGTTCGACCAGTTCGTCGACGGACCGGCCGGTGGCGGCGGCGCGCAGAACCTCCTCGCGGCAGTGCGGCGGGAGGGGCTCGTTGTGCAGAAGGGCGACGAGGAGGGTGACGTCCTCCACCGAGCGGTGGGCGGCGGCCGCACGGATCGTCTCGTCGGCGCTGGCGGCGTCGCGGGGCGGACGGGTCAGCAGGGCGACCAGCCGGGTGACGTCCTCCACCGAGCGGTCGACGCCGGCGGCGCGCAGCGCGTCGACGACGGCGCGGGTGTGCTCGGGCGACCGTTCGAGCGCGGTGATGAGGTCGACGACCTCTTCGAGGGGCCGGTCGGACACGGCGGCGTGCACCAGGTCGGTGACGGGGTCTGGGTACACCCGCCCGGTCGGTCCGTTCGCCCCGGGCGGCCCGGGTTCCGCACCCGGCGGCCCGGCGGGGATGTCGGTGTCCACGGGATCCACCAGGTCGACGAGCGCCACCGGGTCCCGGTTCCCGTCCGCCCCGGCGGGTTCGCGCGGCCGGTCGACCGGGTCGCGTGGATGGTTGCCGTGCACCGGATCGCGGGAGTAGCCGGCGTCGGCCGGACGAGCCGCGCGGTGTGCCCCGGACGGATCACGCGGGGGCGCGGTGTCCGCGCCCGCGCCGCCCGCGTACCGCGCGTCGGCCGGAGTCGTGTGATCCGCCGTCCGGTGGCGCGCCCAGGACGGTTCGGGCCGGTGGGCGCCGGTCGCGGTGCCCGTCGTGCCGACGGGCGGGGCCGCGGCCGTATCCATGGGTATACCGGGTTCGTTGGAGGAGGACGAGGAGAAAGTGGTCATGATCGACTCCTGGGGAAGACTGATGACCATTACTAGGCTCCCCCACCGCGTGCTGCCACTTGACTGAGCCGCAGGGATGACCTGCGACGATTCCGTGTTTCGGGTGTTGTTCACGGGGCAACGGTCGCGAGCGCGCATGGCCGGTCCCCGCCGCCATACCGGGGCCCGGAACGGGAATCCGTTTCCTCGAGGACTGTGTCGGGAGGCGAGGCCGCACCACGCGGCCGCCGGGAGGTGGGCAGTGACCTTGGACACAACGACCGTGGTGTGGGGCGCCGCGGTCCTCGCGGCCCTGGTGCTCGCGGGCGCCGTGGCCGTGCTGGTCCGTCTGGTCCGCACACGGCGGGAGTTGCGGCGGGCGGGGCTGCCCACCGGGCCCCGCTGGGTCTTCTGGGGCGCCGTGCTCTATCTGGTACTTCCTGCCGATCTGGTACCCGATCCGGTGTACCTGGACGACATCGGCGTTCTGCTGCTCGCTCTGCGCACCATGCGTGGTTCCCTCGGCGCGGGGACGCCCGGAGTGCCCGGAAGGCGCCCGGGACGGCAACCCGCCGATGATTACGCTCCGTGAGGAAACCAACCACCCGTTCGATTCGTATAAGTCTCTGGAAGCCAACGCAAGTCGGCGGACCAAGCGGCGGCGCACAGACGACCGTTGCCTGATCGGCGCAGCACCGACGAGGGAGAGACGATGCAACCGTTCGCGCTCAACTACGCCCGTCCGGCGGTGGAGTTGGCCGTTGCCACTCCGTATGCGTATGACTCCGGACTGCAGTTGAACGTCCTCGGTGACGGGCGGATCGCGGCCTGCGACCATGCCCTGTTGCGCGAGGTGGGGACGACCACGTCCACCGCGGGCTCCAAGACCCACTTCGACGACTGAACGCGGACCGTAGACCATGACCGTGCTGATCCTCACCTGCGAGGAGGATGTGACCGCCGACATGGTGGTGGTCCATCTGAACGGCGCAGGGGTGCCGGTGGTCCGTCTCGACCCCGCCGATCTCACCGGTGGCGTCTCGCTGTCCGGCGAGTACGTCCACGGCCGGTTCCGCGGCCATCTGTCCGCCGGCGGACGGCTGGTGAGCATCGGCGGGCTGCGGTCGGTGTGGGTGCGCCGCCCCGGCTCTCCGGCCGAGCGCGCCCCGCAGCCGTCCGCCTGGCTGACCGAGGAGGCGTCGCAGGCCCTCTACGGCATGCTGCGCGGCTGCGACGCGCGATGGATGAACCACCCGGACGCCGCGCGGCAGGCCCGCCACAAGCCGTGGCAGCTGCGCCTGGCCCAGCGCTGCGGGCTGCCCGTGCCGGCGACGGTGATCACGACGTTCCCGCGCGCGGCGCGGGAGTTCGCGGAGCGCTTCCCCGACCTGGTGGTGAAGCCGGTGTCGGGGGCGCATCCGCAGGATCCGCCGCGGGCGGTGCCGACGAGCAGGGTGGCGCCGGACACGGACTTCTCGGCGGTGGCCTACGGGCCGACGCTGCTGCAGCGGCGGATCGCCAAGCGGGCGGACATCCGGCTCACCGTCGTGGGCGACGTGCTGCTGGCCGCCCGGAAGGCGACGGCGCCGGACGCCGACCCGCAGGTGGTGGACGTGCGGTTCGCCGCGCCCGGCCCGCCGTGGGAGCCGGTGGAGGTCCCGCCGCGCACCGCGGACGCCGTGCTCGACTACATGCGCCGGGCGCAACTGGCGTACGGCGCCTTCGACTTCGCCGAGGACGCGGACGGGATGTGGTGGTTCCTGGAGTGCAACCAGTCCGGACAGTTCGGGTTCGTCGAGGTGGAGACGGAACAGCCGATCGCGCGGACCATCGCGGAGTGGCTGTCCCGTCCGGTTCCCGAGGAGCCCACCGAGCCGGCCGGTTCGATCACCACGGCGCGGTGAGCTGTGTGCGCCGCGCCGACGCGGGGGTGTGTACGTGGGTCAGTGCGGCCGGGGTCCGGGCAGCAGTGCCGCGCGCTGCCAGCCGTTGCCAGGGGCCTGCTGCGGCCGGTCGAGGCCGGGGCCGTAGCCGGGCGACCGCAGCGGCCGCATGACCGACTCCAGTTCCCTGGACACGCGTTCGGCCTCGCGGCGGACCTGTGCGGGCACGTCGCCGCACTCCGCGATGAGTCGGTCGTAGATGGGGGAATCCTGGAACACCCGACAACGTGCCTTTCTGCTCGGCGTCCCCGGTGCGGGGCCGCGAGTGCCGAGTGTATGCGGCCAACGGGGGTGAAGTGCGCGTTCCGGGCGTCAGGCGCCCGTCGTGGAGCCGGGCCGCACAATCATCAGGACGGTGACGGTCGCCCAGAGCAGGTTGAACACGCCGGTGAACATGGCGAGTTGGACGGTGCTGCGATGGTCGACGGGCCGTCGCTCGGTCACCTGCGCGACGAGTTCGTCCTGACGGGGGAGCACAAGGGCGAAGAGCGTACCGGCGGCCACCGCGGTGAGGACGATCGAGGCGACGAGCCACGCGTCGCCGAGGACGCCCATCGCGAGACCGGTCGCGAGGCCCAGCACCGGTACGAGCGCGCCGAGTCCGGCGTAGACGCGGCAGATCCGGTGGAGCAGTTCCACGGTGCCGGCCGCGCGCGGGCCGGGGTCGGTCCCGTCCGCCGGGGCGGCGCGGCGCGCGGCCGGCGGGAACATGCTGGCGGCGACGGTCACCGGACCGACGGCGACGATGGCGGCCAGAACATGGAGGGACAGGAGCAGCTTGGTCACCGGGGCTCTTTCCTTGCAGGACGAAGTGATCGGCGGGATGCCGGGCTCACGCTAGGCCCCGTCGCGGCGGCCGGACAGCGGCTGGATCGACAGTTATCCACGGATTCCCGCCAACAGCCCCGACCAGGCACGCCGTACGCAGGACCGGGTCAGGACGAGTGGCGGGAATCCGCCTAGGGTGGCGTTCATGCACTCCGTGGCGATCCTCGTACTGGACGGTGTGGTGCCGTTCGACATGGCGGCCCCCATGCAGGTGTTCGACTTCACGCGGCTGCCCGACGGCCGGCGTCCGTACCGCGTCCGGCTGTGCGCCGAGCGGCCTGAGGTGGCCGCGGACGGCGGCTTCGCACTGCGCATCGACCGCGGTCTCGAGGCGCTGGCGGACGCCGACACGGTGATCGTGCCGGGGCGCGCCGCGCACTCGCCGCCGCCCTCCCCCGCGGTGCTCGCGGCGCTGCGGAAGGCGGCCGCGGCCGGCACGCGGATCGCGTCGGTGTGCGTGGGCGCCTTCGTGCTGGCGGAGGCGGGCCTGCTGGACGGGCTGCGCGCCACCACGCACTGGGTGGCCGCCGAGGAGTTCGCGCGCGCGTATCCGCGGGTGCGGGTGGAGCCGGACGTGCTCTACGTGGACAACGGGCGGATCCTCACCTCGGCCGGCGCCGCCGCCGCGCTGGACATGTGCCTGCACATGATCCGCCGTGACGTCGGGTCGGCGGTGGCGGCGAACGCGGCGCGGATGTCGGTGATGCCGCTCGAACGCGAGGGCGGGCAGGCCCAGTTCATCGTGCACGAGCATCCACCCGTGCCGCGCGGCTCGGACCTGGAGCCGCTGCTGGAGTGGATCGAGGACAACCTGGCGCACGAGGTGACGCTCGCCGCGATGGCGGCGCGGGCCGGGATGAGCGAGCGCACCTTCAGCCGCCGCTTCCGTGAGCAGACCGGCACCACGCCGCTGCAGTGGCTGCTGCGGGCCCGGGTGCGGCGCGCCCAGTACCTGCTGGAGAACAGCGACCACACGATCGAACGGATCGCCCAGCAGGCGGGGTTCGGGTCGCCCACGGCGTTCCGTGAGCGGTTCCGCAAGGTGGTGGGCACGACCCCGTACGCCTATCGCCGGTCGTTCCGGGGCGGGCGCGCCGCGGCCGTCCGGGCGGACGGCGGGGTCCCGGGCTCAGACGGCCAGCGACAGGCCGCTCTCCCCGTCCTCCTCGGGTGACCGGCGGAGGTCCGTCCGGGCCCGGGTGAGCAGGTCGTCGGCGCGCGCGACGGCGTCGTGGATGCCGGCCGTGCCCATCGTCACGCACAGCCGGCGGGTGACGTCCTCCAACTCCTCGGCCACCGCCGCCGTGTGCCGTTCCGCCTGCGCGATCCGCAGCGTCGCATACCGCGTCAGCAGTTGCCTGACGACCTTCGGATCCGGTGCGAGCACGTGGCTCCCCTCTCGTGTTTTCGGTCCGCATGCCCGAAGACGACGAAACCACGCACATCCCGCGCCCTACTGTTCGAAAATGACCGAAAACATTCGCTCTGCGACCGGACAGCCCGGGGCGCCCGGGCCGCCCGGGCCACGCAGGGCAAGAATGGCGCCTCAGGCCACCTGCCCGCTGTGCAACGCCGTGTACGCGCCTCCCCGCCGCAGCAGCTCCTCGTGCGTGCCGACCTCCTGGATCGCCCCGTCGGCCATCACCACGATCCGGTCGGCCCCGCGCACGGTGGACAGCCGGTGCGCGACGACGAACGTGGTCCGCCCGCGCAGCAGCCGGGCCAGCGCCTCCTGCACCAGCGCCTCCGAGCGGGTGTCCAGGGCGGATGTCGCCTCGTCCAGCACCAGCACCTTGGGGTCCCGGATCAGGGCGCGGGCGATGGCGAGCCGCTGGCGCTGACCGCCCGACAGCCGTGCCCCGCGTTCCCCGACGAGGGTGTCCAGGCCCTGCGGCAGCCGGTCGACGAACTCCAGCGCGTTGGCGTCGCGCAGCGCGGCCCGCACCGTCTCCTCGTCCGCGTCGTCCATGCCGTAGGCGACGTTCTCCCGCACGGTGCCGTCGAAGAGGATGGACTCCTGGGGCACCACGGACAGGAAGCGCCGGTAGGTGCGCAGGTCCAGGGTGTTCATGTCGGTGCCGTCGACCAGCAGCCGGCCGGAGGTGGGGCGGATGAACCCGATGACGAGGTTGAGCACCGTGGACTTGCCCGCCCCGGACGCGCCGACCAGGGCGACGGTCTCGCCCGGTGCGACGTCTAGGGTGAAGTCCCGTACGGCGGGGCGGTCGTCGCCGTCGTAGGCGTGCCCCACGCCCTCGAAGGTCACCGCGCCGCGCAGCGCGGTGAGTTCGGCCTTGCCCTCGTTGTCCTCCAGCTCCGGCGCCTGCAGCACCTCGCCGACCGAGCGCACGGACTCCAGCCCCTTGGTGATGACGGGGGCCAGACCCGCCAGCGTGGTGGTGGAGTTGGTGAGCGTGGTCAGGAAGGCGCTGAGCATCACCACGTCGCCGGGGGTGACGCCCCAGACGTCGTAGTACGACACCAGGGCGGCGCCGGCCAGCACCATCACGCCGACCACGTTGAGCACCACCCACGCCAGCGAGCCGAACCGCCCGTTGACCAGGTCGAGACGCATCCCGGAGGTGAGCAGCCGGTCGAGGGTGCCGTGCATGCGGCGCAGCGCCTTGCCCTCCAGTCCGTGGGCGCGGGTGACGGGGATCAGCCGGGTCATCTCGGTGACACGGGAGGACAGTGTCTCCACCTCGTGCCGGAAGTGCTCGTTGTGGGTGCGCAGGCGGGCCCTCAGCCGGGCGACGAGCAGGGCCGCTGCGGGCACGACGACGAGGAAGACGGGCAGGAACTCGGGGGTGCGCACGCCGATGATGACCAGCCCGCCGGCCAGCACGGTGAGCGCGCCGAGCCCGGTCTCCGCGGTCTGCTGCACCATCTGCTCGACGGTCTCGACGTCGCGGACCACCTTGGCCTGGAGCACGCCGGCGCTGACCCGGGAGTGGTAGCCGATGGAGAGCTGCTGCATCCGCGTGCACAGCGCGGAGCGCAGGGCGGTGCCCATGCGGCGGACGCTGCCGTAGAGGAGGCGGACGTACAGCACGTGCAGCGGGTAGTTGACCAGCAGGATGAACATGATGACGCCGGTGCTGGTCCACAGCCGGGAGACCGGCTGGTGCTGGACGACGGTGTCGATGATGGACGCGGTGATCAGCGGCAGCAGCCAGACGGGGCTGTGCTTGACGGTGAAGACGACGACGGCCGCGGCCAGCCGGGCGCGGTCCGCGCGGAACAGGTAGCCGAGCGTGCGAACGGGATGCTCGCCCCGGTAGCGGTGGTCCAGCGGTCTCATCTGCGGCGATGCCATGGGCGGTGGTCCTCCCCCTGTGAAGCGCCGCCCCGGGCGGATCGCGGCGCACGAACGGCGCCCGGCGCCCGCCAAGGGGCGCCGGGCGCGGGTGGTACGGCCTCTCAGGCCGCGTCGAGCTCCGCGATCTCCTCGGCGCTCAGCTCGAGGTCGGCGGCGCGCACGGAGTCCTGGACGGACTCGGGGCGGCTGGCGCCCGGGATCGGCACGACGACGGGCGACTTGGCGAGCATCCAGGCGAGGCACACCTGGTGCGCGCTCACCCCGTGCTTCTGCGCCACGCGCGCGAACGGCGCGTAGGTGGAGCCGAGTTCGCCGGCCCTGGAGATGCCGCCGAACGGGCTCCAGGGCAGGAAGGCGACACCGAGCTCGTCGCACAGCTCCAGCTCCTGCTCACTGGAGCGGAAGGCGGGCGAGAACTGGTTCTGCACGGAGACGAGACGCCCGCCGAGGATCTCCTGGGCCTGGCGGATCTGCTCGGGGTTCGCGTTGGAGATGCCCGCCATGCGGATCTTGCCCTCGTCGAGCAGGTCACGGATCGCGCCGACGGACTCGGCGTACGGGACGTCGGGGTCGGGCCGGTGGAACTGGTAGAGGCCGATCGCCTCCACGCCCAGCCGGCGCAGGGACGCCTCGCAGGCCCGCTTCACATGGTCCGGACGCCCGTCGAGGGTCCAGCTGCCGTCGCCGGGGCGCAGATGCCCGCCCTTGGTGGCGACCAGGACGTCTCCGCCCCGCTCGTGGGTGGAGAGCGCCTTGGCGATCAGGGTCTCGTTGTGCCCCACCTCCCCGGCGTCCCGGTGGTAGGCGTCCGCGGTGTCGATCAGGGTGACACCGGCGTCCAGGGCGGCGTGCAGGGTGGCCAGCGAACGGGACTCGTCGGGCCGCCCCTCGATCGACATGGGCATCCCGCCCAGCCCGATCGCGGACACCTCGACCTCACCGATACGTCGCGTGTGCATGTGCGCGAAGCCCCTTCCGGCTGTCGTGCTGGCGTTCGTGGAAAGCGCATACCAGCCTTGCCGCAGGGTGCCCGGAAATCCAACAGGGAAATCCGAACGCATTCATCGGGCCGGTCGCTGAATCGGCCCGGCCCGCACCGGCCCTGTTCACCGCGCGCCCCTCCGCCCCCGGCGATACGCTGCGCGAAACCGACCCTTTGCCCCCGTACCGGAGGTTCCGATGGCCCCGCTGCTCAATCCGTACCTCACCTTCGACGGCAACGCCCGGCAGGCGATGGAGTACTACAAGGAGGTCTTCGGCGGGGAGCTGAACCTGCACACCTTCGGGGAGATCGGCGGCTCGGCCGGTGAGGAGTTCGCCGACAAGATCATGCACGCCATGCTCACCACCCCCGACGGCTTCACGCTCATGGGGTCGGACGGGCCTCCCGGCATGAAGTACGCCCCCGGCAACAACTTCGCCGTGAGCCTCAGCGGCGAGGAGGAGGACACGCTGCGCCGCTACTGGGAGAAGCTGTCCGACGGGGGTCAGGTGTCGGTGCCGATGGAGCGGCAGATGTGGGGCGACATCTTCGGGATGTGCACGGACCGGTACGGCGTCCCGTGGCTGGTGGACATCGGCACCCCGCGGGGCTGAGACACGGCCCGGCCGGCCGGCGGTTGACACCGCGTTCCGGCGGGGATCATCGTGCAGGCCTGGCGCGCGCCGGCGGGGCGCGGCGCGGAGACGGGCCCGGCGGCGCGAGGCGGCCCGGGGAGAGGCGGCGGCATGCGGATCGGACTGCTCGGCACCGGACCCTGGGCGCGGGCGGCACACGCCCCCGCGCTGGACGCACACCCCGGCCTGGACTTCGTCGGTGTGTGGGGCCGCAGGCCCGAGGCCGCCGGTGAGCTGGCCGCGGTGCACGGCGTCCGGGCGTACGACGACGTCGACGCTCTGCTCGCCGACGTGGACGCCGTCGCCGTCGCGCTGCCGCCGGCCGTACAGGCGGAGCTGGCGGTGCGGGCCGCGCGGGCGGGCCGCCATCTGCTGCTCGACAAGCCGCTCGCGACGACGGTGGCGCAGGGGCGCGCGGTCGTGGAGGCCGTCGACGCGGCGGGCGTGGCGTCCGTGGTCTTCTTCACCACCCGCTTCCAGCCGGAGCCGCAGGCCTGGATCGAGGAACAGGCGCGCGTGGGCGGCTGGTTCACCGGGCGGGCGCAGTGGCTCGGCGCGGTGTTCACCTCCGAGGACAGCCCCTTCGCCGCCTCGCCCTGGCGGCAGGAGAAGGGCGCCCTGTGGGACGTCGGCCCGCACGCCCTGTCCGTGCTGCTGCCGGTGCTGGGCGAGCCGCGCCGGGTGACGGCGGCGGCGTACGGGCCCGGTGACACCGTGCATCTCGTGCTGGACCACTCCGGCGGGGCGTCGAGCAGTACGACGCTGAGTCTGACCGCTCCCCCGGCCGCGGCGGGCGCCATGGTGGAGCTGCGCGGCGAGTCCGGGGTGACCCAGCTGCCGGAGGCCCGGGGGGACGCCGTCCCGGCGCTCGGCCGGGCCGTGGACGCGCTGATCTCCGCGGCCGGCTCGAAGGAGCCGCACCCGTGCGACGCGCGGTTCGCCTTCACCGTCACCCAGATCCTCTCCACCGCGGAGACGCTGCTGCACAGCGGCACCCACTGAGAGCCGGCCGGCCAGCGCGGATCGACACCCTGCGGAGTGCGGCCGGTGCGGTGCGTGCACGGCCCGCTCCTCGTGGCTTAAACGATCCTTAAGGACCGGTTAAGCGATCGTGCGCGCTTTGTCGTCCATTGAAGTAGCCGCAGGTCAGGGCGTGTTGGGGACAAGTCGGACCCGTTGGCGGGCCCGGTCCTGGTCCCTACCATCGGTGCCGCGTGCCGGTCCCGACGCACGGTCTGAGAGCGCTCTCACTCGCTCCCGGACCGGTCGGCCGGTGTGCCCCCACCGCAATCGCACGAGCACTCTGGAGACCCCCCACATGACTCCTCGGCACCAGCGCACCCTCGGCCGCCGCAAGCTGCTCTTCGCCCTCGGCGGAGCCGCCGTGGCACTGCCCGCGGCCGCGGCGATCGCCCCCCACGCCCTCGCCGGCCAGTCCGGTGAGGGCGGGTCCGGCACGAAGGCGGCCGCCTCGCTGCCGCTGACGATCGTCAACGGCAGCGGCTCCTTCGACAACGCCTCGGTGCACCTGTACGTCGTGGGCAACGCCGACGGCCGCCAGGTCCGCCTCACCCCCGACGGCACGCTCGCCCCCATCGACCTGGCCGACAACGGCGAGGACGGCTTCACCGACTACGCGATCAGCCTCAGCGGCAACGAGACAACGCTGTCACTGCCGTACATGTCCGGCCGCATCTACGTCGCGCTCGGCGAGAAGCTGAAGTTCAAGGCCGTCGCGGACGGCAACGGCGCGGCCGCGCTGCAGTACCCGGCCGGCTGGGTCTCCTCGGACCCGAACTTCGGCGTGCTGCACGACTGCGCGGAGTTCACGTACAACTCCGCCGGCCTGTTCTGCAACACCACCATGGTCGACATGTTCAGCGTGCCGCTAGCCATCCGGCTCACCGGCGCCGACGACCAGACCACGGGCACGGTCCGCCCCGGGGGCCGCGCCGCCGCGTTCGCCGCCGTCAAGGGCGCCGAGGGCTTCGGCCGGCTGGTGGTCGACGACACCCGGATCATCGCGCCCGGGCACGGCCTGGACGCCGGGCTGTTCGCCGAGGACTACTTCGCCCCGTACATCGACGAGGTGTGGAGCACGTACACCGGCCGGGATCTGAAGGTCACCACCAATGCCGGCACGTTCACCGGGCGGGTGCGCGGGGACCGGTTCACCTTCGACGGACCCGCGCAGGTCGCGTTCGACAAGCCGTCCACCCGGGACGTGCTGTTCTGCGACGGCGCCCTGGCGGCCCCGAACGACGGCACCACGGGTCCGGTCGCCGCGATCCTGGGCGCCGGCTTCAACCGCTCGACGCTGCTCAGCCACCCCGAGCAGCCCACCGCCGACCCCGCGGAGTTCTACCTGACCGAGCTGACCAACCACTACGCGAAGGCCATGCACGCGGCCACCGAGGACGGCAGGGCGTACGGCTTCGCCTTCGACGACGTGGCGGACTTCGCCTCGTACATCCAGGACACGGCGCCCACCGCGCTGCGGCTGACGCTCACTCCCTTCGAGTGAGTCCGGCTACCGGGTGAGCAGGTTTCCCCGGGGCGGGGCACGGTACTCCGGCATGCACGGGGAGGCCCCGCACCCGGGGCCTCGGACGCTCGACGGCGGGCGCCGGGGCGCTCCGGATGCACGGCGGGCCTCCGCGGTGAAGGCTGAATACGCAACCCGGCGCCCGGCGCCGGGCCGTATCAGCGATCCGGACCCGAGGAGCCCGAAGATGTCGACGTCCCAGCCCGACGCGTCCCGGCAGAGCGAGGACCGCGCCACCCCGGACAGCCTGCTCCACACCCGCACCGGCGCCGAGGTGTCGCCGGAAGACCTGGTTCTCGCCAGCGGCAAGGACCTCACCCCGCAGAACATCGAGTGGGCCAGGAGGAAGCTGGCCGAGGAAGGTCCCTCCGCGATGGAGAAGATCCTTCCGTAGACCGCCGCACGGCCCGGTCCCCGCTCCCTCGGCAGCGGGACGCCGTCGGGCCCGGCGCACGCGCTGTGCGCCGGGCCCGACGGCGTTCGTACGGGTGATCGGAGCGCCTAGTAACGGTCGTCGGGGAGTTCCGTCTCGTCCTCCACCACGTGCATGGCGGCTTCCTCCGCGCCCGCCGCGCCGCCGTCGATGCCGACGTCGTCGGCGACGGACTCCTTGGTGGTGTCGGTGTGCACGCCCTCGTCCGGCGCGACCAGGCGTCCCGCACGGGCGGCGCCCGCCTCGGGATCGACCGGCTCACCCTCGCCGTCCGGCAGGTCGCCCACTCCGTCGCCGGCCTCCGCGGCGGGGTCCGGCACCTCCTGGGCCAGCCGTTCGTCGAGGGTCTCCCCGTCGTGCTGCTCGGCGGCCGTGACGCCGTGCTTGACGACGCCCACCGGCTTCTCCGGCGGTGAGTAGCCCTGGTCGAGCAACTCGTCGTAGTCGGGCTCGTCGAGGGCGTCCTGCAGGTCGAGCGGGGCGCCATCTTCCTGCTGCTCGTTGTCCCCGGTGGGCTGGTAGACGTCGTCCCCCATCGGTTCGGAGCCCATGGCGTCCTCCCTGTCGTGCTGCGTCGTGCTGCGCCGGCCCGTGCCGACGCGGTGTCCGGTCCGCGTTTCCCGTGAGGCGGTCTCTAACCCCGTGAGCCGCCCGGCCTGCGGGAAAACCCCGGATCTCACTCCCGCCGCGGGTCCGGGGCGGGCGCGACGCGGACGTCGTAGTCCTCGACGCGGTGGACGGGCCAGGAGCGCGCGTAGCCGTTGGGTCTGCTGCCGACGCGGGTGATCTCGGCGACCGGGACGCGTTCGGCGGTGCGCCGGATCTCCTCGGCCGTCATGTTCTCGTTGTTGCCGGCGGTCGCGCCGGAGGAGCAGCCCGTGTAGTAGCCGATGGGGATGGATTCGTGGCCGGTGATCAGGCAGGGCGGGGTGACGCCGAGCCGGTGCAGTCCCTCGGCGGTGCGGGCCCAGTCCGCGCGGGAGGCGGCGGAGCGGTTCGCCGTGTGCACCGCCACGGTCAATTGGACCGCCAGATGGCCCGCGAGGCCCACCGCGGCCACCGTCCGCAGGACCGTGCGCCACCGTCCGCGCGGCGCCGTGACCAGGTGCCACAGGGCGTCGGCGACGGGGATCGCGAGCAGTGCGTAGGCGGGCTGGAGGAAGCGCGGCGCGGCGTAGCCGATGGTGAACAGGTACGGCAGCGCGGCGGTGGCGGCGCAGGCCAGCGGCACGGCGGTGCGCAGGGCGCGGCCGGCCCGTACGGCGACGACCAGGCCGAGCACGGCGAGCACCGGCAGCACGAACCACCACAGCGTGATCACCGGGTGGGGCATCTCGCCGGTGCAGGGGCGGCACAGGGCGCGTCCGCCGAGGCTGCGGAGCTGGTCGTCGACGGCCATGTGGAGGCCGAGTCCGCCCTGGATGCGGGACGCCTCGGCGAGCCGCTCGGAGAGGCCTCCGTACGACGCGTACGCCTCGATCACCCACGGCACCCCGCCGGCCAGCAGACCGCCGACGACGGCCGCCAGGAGGCGTGGGCGCCACCACACCGCCGCGAGCACGAGCAGCGGGATCGTGACCCACACGGCGTCGGTGGGCCGCATCAGGGCCATGAGCGTGGCCCCGGCGACGACGGTCCACAGCAGGCCCGTGGACGAGGGGTCCTCGCGGTGGCGCAGGAACGCCCCCACCGCGGCGAGCGCGCCCACGGCCACCCAGTAGTTGGGCATGGCCTGGGGACCGTAGAAGAGGGTCACCCAGAGGGAGGCGAAGAAGGCGCCGGCGACGACCAGCACACGGGTGGGGAACAGGCCGCGCCAGACGCGCAGGGCGAGGTACAGGCCGAGTCCGGACAGCAGCGCGAGGTAGATCCGCAGCAGCACGGTGGAGTCGGACCAGGACGCGACGGGCGCGACCAGCAGGGAGACACCACGGGAGCGCGGGGCGCTGAAGAAGGCGGCCGGGTGGTGGGTGGTGACCTGGCTGGTGTAGACGATCTCGTCCCAGCCCATGCCCAAGGTCGGCCGGATCACGACCAGTTGAGTCAGGGTGAAGACGGCCGCGAGCACCGCGAGCGGCCATGCGTCGCGCGCTGTCTTCGGGCCGGCCGGCCGTGAGCGTTCCTCGCTCCGCCGGGTGACGGTCGGCGGGGCGCCGGCGCCGTGGGTCATCGTCCGTCCTTCGCTGCCGCCGGTGTGGAGTGCCATCCCCCACCATGGGCCCCATGGGACCCACGTCTTGAGGAAGACGGATATGAGGGAATCATGGCCAAAGCTATCCCGCACCGGCGGGGTACGCAGGCGGTGTACGGCCGAAAATCGTCTGACCGTACTGTCAGTGCGGGTGAGGGGCGCCGTTGCCGGTCACCCGTCACCCCCCGAGCTCCGACAGGTCGCTGACGACCCGGTCGGCGCCGTGCGCGTACAGGGCGTCGGCCTGACCGACGCGGTCCACGCCGACGACGTACCCGAACCCGCCGGCGCGTCCGGCGTCCATGCCGGCCATCGCGTCCTCGAACACCGCGGCCCGCGCGGGCTCCACGCCCAGTTCGCGGGCGGCGGCAAGAAAGGTGTCGGGCGCGGGCTTGCCCGGCAGGCCCCGCTCGGCGGCGACCACCCCGTCGATCCGTACGTCGAAGAGGTCCTCTGCGTCGATGGAACGCAGCACGTCACGGCAGTTGGCGCTGGAGGAGACGATCGCGGTGCGCAGGCCCCGGGCGCGCACGGCACGCAGATAGCGCAGGGTGCTGTCGTAGGGCTCCACGCCGTCGGTGCGGATCTTCGCGAGCAGCAGTTCGTTCTTGCGGTTGCCCAGCCCGTGCACGGTGGCGGCGGCCTGCGGGTCGTCAGGGCCCCCCTCGGGCAGCTCGATGCCCCGCGAGGCGAGGAAGGTGCGCACCCCGTCGGCGCGCGGCCTGCCGTCCACGTACGCGTCGTAGTCGGCGGCGGTGAAGGGCGCGAAGCCCTCGCCGTCCCGCTCGCGCAGGAAGGCGTCGAACATCTCCTTCCACGCGGCTGCGTGCACCACGGCCGTGTTCGTCACGACGCCGTCGAGGTCGAAGAGGCACGCCTCGATGTGTTCGGGCAGACCGAGATCCGTCATACCGTCACGGTTCCCCGTGCGGCGGGGGCGGTGGGCGGCGCGGGGGCCACACGGGTGGCGGGGTGCGGCTTCCCGGGTGACACACTCTGCTGTGTGGCGCTGACCTTCGACGACCTCCTCCGCCGCGCCCGCGCCCTCCCCCGGGACGGGCGGCGCGCGATCCTCGGCATCGCCGGAAGCCCCGGCGCGGGCAAGTCCACGCTCGCGGAACGCCTGGTCCGTGAGCTGAACGGCACGGGTGAGCCGAGGGTGGCGTACGTCCCCATGGACGGCTTCCACCTGGCCGACGCGGAGCTGGAGCGGCTGGGCCGCCGGGACCGCAAGGGCGCTCCCGACACCTTCGACGCGGCCGGGTACGCGGCGCTGCTGCGACGGCTCCGGGACGAGACCGGGGCGGGCGAGGTGGTGTACGCCCCCGCCTTCGAACGCGAGCTGGAGCAGCCGCTGGCCGGGGCGATCCCCGTGCACCCGGACGCGCGCCTCGTCGTCACGGAGGGCAACTACCTGCTGCTCGACACCGGGGCATGGGCGCGGGTGCGCCCGCTGCTGGACGAGGTGTGGTTCTGCGCGGCGGACGAGGAGCGGCGGGTGCGGCGGCTCGTCGCCCGTCACGAACGGTTCGGCAAGTCGCACGAGGAGGCGGCCGCCTGGGTGGAGCGCTCCGACGAGCGCAACGCGGCCCTGGTGGCGGCCACCCGGGACCGCGCGGACCTGGTGGTGCCGGTGGAGGAGCTGACCTGACGGCCGGGTCCGTGTCCGGCCGGCGGAACCGGTTGGACGCGGAGGCGTCCCGCACAGCAGGCTCTCTTCCATGATCAGAGCAGCCACCGTGCACGACGTCCCCGAGATCCACGCCATGATCCGCGAACTCGCCGCCTACGAGAAGGCCGCCGAGCAGGCCCGCGCCACCCAGGACCAGCTGCGCGCCGCGCTGTTCGGCGAGCACCCGGCCGCGTCCGTCCTCGTCGCCGAGGACGACACCACCGGCGACGTCGTGGGCTTCGCGCTGTGGTTCCCGCGCTTCTCGACCTGGACCGGCACGCGCGGCATGCACCTGGAGGACCTGTACGTCCGCCCGCACACCCGGGGCGCCGGGCACGGCAAGGCGCTGCTCGCCGCGCTGGCGGCCATCTGCCGGGATCAGGGCTTCGAGCGGTTCGAGTGGGTCGTGCTGGACTGGAACCAGCCGGCGATCGCCTTCTACAAGTCCCTGGGCGCGGAGCTGCTGGAGGAGTGGACGGTGTGCCGGCTGACCGGCGGCGCGCTGGAGCAACTGGCCGATCAGGCACCCCCTTTGGCGCAAACGGCACGGTGACGCGTGCCGGGCGTGCGTCGGTGCCGGAGTGGGGCGCATGAGGCGACAGGTGACCGTGGGCACGGCGGTGGGGCGTGCCCGTGCTGGTCGTCCTGCTGCTGGGGCAGATGGCCGTGGCGATGGTGACGGCCGCTCAGCCGTCTGCGGGCTGGGCGGCGCGTTGGAAGCCGACCGCGCTCACGTGCCGCATGACCGTACTCACCACGCGGTAGCGGCCGTTGGGCACCTCGGCGGAGCGGCGGACGTGCACGGTGAGCGGGCCGGCCCACTCGTAGCCGTGGCGGGCGGCGTGCCGGGCCAGCCGGTCGGTGAGCACCTGGCCCACGCTGTCGCCGCGCCGGGTCAGCTCCTCGTGCACGGGGGCGGACAGTTCGACGTCGTAGGCGTTGGGGACCATCACCCGCCCTGCTCGGCACACCACCGCGTTGCTGTCGCACTCGCGCCGCAGGGCGTCGACGAGTTCGAGCGGATCACGCCCGGACATCCGTGCCCACAGGGCCTCCCATCGGTTCTCCAGTGCCGTTTCCAGCGCGCTGAGTGCGCTCATGCTGTCACCTGCCGAAACTCGGTCGCGTCGGGATGGGGGTGGGTGGGGGGTGGTGGTGAGTGGGTGGTGAAGCGGGGGCATGGCGTTCGGACCAGGCCGCGCGACCGGGGACCCGGCGGTCCCCGTCCCGCGCGGCGTGATCCGAACGGCAGGTCTAGCGCTCCTCGAAGTCGTCGGGCTTGATCTCGGCCTCTTCCAGCGCCTCGCGCATGGTCCGGCCCGTGCCGCCCTGCGCCTGCGCGTCACCCTCGCGCCGCGGCTCGAGGGTCTCGTCGGTGTCGTGGGTCTTGGGCCGGTTCTCCTCGGGGACGGTCATGTCCGCGGTGCTCCTCGTGTTGCAGGGACGGCAATGTCTTGCCCGGGTTTCGATGCCGCTGCGCGGCGGTCGCGTCGTGGCGTGGTGTCACGGGGTCGCCGTGCAGCGCCGAGTCGGCGGGTTCCCCTGGCGGGCGCGGATATCCCCCGTAAGGCGAGGACGATCTTCGCCGTGGGCTTTCCGGCGTCTTGCCGGGGCCTCGCCGGCCGCTTCCCGGGTGCTCCCGCACGCACCGGCCCGTGCGCCCGGAGCAGGCGGCGTGCCGGTCGTCGTCGGTCGCGTCCCGTGGCCGGTCCCCGTCGGTGACCGCGCTGGTCGAGCGAGGGGTTGGGTTATGTTGAACCCTCGTGGGAGACAAGGGAGGCGCACCGGTGCCATCGCCGCAGCAGGCACGCGCACAGGCATCCGCGATCACCTCGGCCAAACCGGGCCCGGAGACGGAGCTGTCTCCCACGGCCCAGCTCCGCGCCCTCTTCGACCGGCCCCGGCTCTCCCCCGGACAGCGGCGCATCGCGCAGTACCTGATCGAGCACATCACCGAGGCGGCGTTCCTGTCGATCACCGATCTCGCGGACCGCGTCGGGGTGAGCCAGCCCTCGGTGACCCGGTTCGCGTCGGCGGTCGGCTTCAGCGGCTACCCGGCGCTGCGGGAGAAGCTCCAGTCGATCACCCTCGGCACGCGCTCCGGCGGCGGCGCGGGCCCCGACGAGGAGCACCGGGGCAACGAGCTGCAGGCCGCGGTCGACGCCGAGATCGAGAACCTGGAGAACCTGCGCCGCGACCTCGCCGACACCGACCGCGTCATCGAGGTGGGCCGCGCCCTGTCCGCATCCACCCCGCTCACCGTGCTGGGCCTGCGCATCTCCGTGTCGCTGGCCGAGTACTTCGCGTACGCCGCCCGCCGCATCCATCCGGACGTGCGGCTGGTGACGCTCGGCGGCAGCGTGGCCTACGACGCGCTGCTGCAGTCGCGGGAAGCGGGCGGGACGTGGGTGCTGGCGTTCTCCATGCCCCGGCACGCCCAGGAGACGCTGACGGCGGTGCGGGTGGCGCGCAGCGCCGGGCTGAAGGTCGCGCTGATCACCGACCTGGCGCTCGGTCCGCTCGTGGACGAGGCGGACGTCACCTTCGCCACCGGCACCGGCTCCCGCCTGGTCTTCGATTCGTACGCGGCGCCCGGCGTGATGTGCGCGGCGCTGCTGCAGGCCATGACGGACGCCGACCCGGAACGCACACAGGCCCGGCTCGAGGACTACGAGCAGGTCGCCGACGAGTACCACTTCTTCCTCCGGGACTGAGTCCCGCACTCCGGATACCGCCCGGTTGGTCTCCCCTCGGGCACTTTGAATAAGGCATGAATGTTTTCATGCGTCTTGCCAAGCAGACGGCATATATAAATACTGCTCACGGATCGCGGCCCGGCCGCTCCGGACCGCGCTCCATTCACCGCACCCGCCCGCCCGGAAGGCCGAGGGCCGCCATGCGCCGCTTCCATGTGACGCCGCGGCCACCCGCACGGGTCCCTTCCGGGCATCCGCACGAACACCCGGGCCGTCGGTCTCCACCCGCTCCGGCGGCCAGGGTGTTCGGCCGGGCTTCCCCTGCCCGGCCACCCGTGGCGGTCCCGGTCATCCCCTAGACCGGGGCCGCCCCACCTCGTCGCCCGTGCCGGCGACGCCGTACACCCGGAAGCGAAGAACATGCCTGTGACGACGTCCACGCGCCTCGGACCCGACTGGCCGTGCCAGGTCAAGACCCCCGGGAGCTACGACTGGGAACGCTCGGCCGCCAAGTGGCTGCGGGAGCTGGTCCCGGCGCGCTACGCGAGCTACCCGGCGTTCGTCCGGCACCCCGTGCTGCTGGCCCGGCACGCCCAGATCCAGGTCGAGCACGAGATACGGGTGGCGCGCACCGCGCTGCAGACCGCCCGCGCGGACCTGCCCCGCCTCGGCCTGCACGAGGGCGCGATCGAGCACACGATCAAGCTGTACGCGGCGGAGCTGATGCAGCTCCAGCACATCGCGCGGAGCGTGCGGGCGGTCACGCGGGCGCTGGGCGAGAGCCCGCGCTGAGCGCGGCGCCGAGCGGGGAGGGAGGGAGGTGCTCCTGTACCCGCGTTCCACGGCCCGGCGGCCACGCTCCCGTCCCGCGTACCGTGACTCGGCGTCTCCGGTCCCGCCCGCGGCCGCGCATCGGCATCGGCATCGGCGTTCCGAATGTCCTCGCGCCTCGCGTCACCGCGTGCCGCGGGCCTGGGATCCGCGTGGGTGCCACGGCTGTGCGGCCCGGCCCGGGAGCACGCTCCCGTCCGCGCGCATCACGGCTCGGCGGTTGACCCCGTGCCCGCGCGCCACGGCCCTGCGGGGCCGTTTCGCCCGTCCCCGCGTGCCGAGGCCGGCGGCCCGCGCCCGCCTCGGGGGTACGCCGCCCATCCCAGTCACGGAGCCCGTACGGGCCCCCCGGCCCCGTGCACAGACCCGCGCCGTCCCCGTGCGTCGCCCCACCCCAGGCACGGAGCGCGCGCGCCCGCCCGGCCCGTGCCGGCGCCCCGTACACCGACCGGGCGTTCCCGTACGGCGTGCGCACGGTCCGTACACCCGGCGTACGGCCCGCCCGCCGTGCCGATCCTCGCACCGACCCGTGCTGTCCCGTATACGGCCTGTGCCGGTCCGTACCGCGTCCGCCGGCCGCGTACGGGGCGCAGGGACCGCCCTGGCGGGTCCCGGCCGGGATCGAGGGGAGCCAGCCGGTCAACGAATACGCGCAGGTGTGCAATGCTCGACGGGTGAAGAGCGATCGCTTGCCCCGGCCGGTCCGGCAGCGTTCCGGACGTGGTCGGGCTGGCGAGGGTCGTCGCCCAGCAGCGCGCCGAGATGGACCGGCTGCGTGAGCAGGCCGCCACGACGGTCGTCGTGGAGCGCGCCAAGGGCTCGTGATGGGTCTGGCCGGCTGTACCGCGGAGGCCGCCGAGGAGGTCCTGGACCAGCGGGCCCCCCCGCCGCACTCTGCTGGAGGAGTGCTGGATCACCCTGGGCGAGCTGACGCCGGCCCCTGCGCGCGACCACGGGGCGGCACCCCGCCCGCCGGCGGACACAGGGGCCCCGGCAGCAGCCGTCCCGTCCGCCGACGGCGCCCCGGAGCCCTTCGCCGCGCCCGACGACGTCGCCGATGCCCTGAGCCGTCTCGGCCGCGCCCTGGTGCACGTGGACACACACCAGGCCCTGGCCGCGTGCCTGCTGGACCACCTCGCCCCGGAACTGGACGCCGAGTCGGTGATGATCTACGTTCGCCGGTCCGGCGGCGGTCTGGAGCTGGCGGGGCACGCCGGCATCGACAAGGGCCTGGCCGCCCGCTGGCGTCACGTCCCCCCGTTCAGCGGGATGGCCGTGGTGGACGCCCTGCGTGCCGGTGAGCCCCGCTGGCTGGAGGACTTCTCCCGGGACAGCTCGCGCTACCTGCTGATCGGTGAGCCGCCCGAGCGGTGGCAGTCCCGGGTCTGGCTGCCGCTGCGCGCCGGGGACGGCTCCGACGTGTGCATCGGCGTGCTGCGCGGACGCCCGGGCGCCTTCACCGAGCGCGACCGTACGCATCTGCGGGGTGTCGTACGGCTGTGCGCGGGACGCCTGCGCAGCTTCACCTCCTCGACGGTGCCGCTGCACGAGGCCGAGGCGGACGCGGTCCAGTCGCTGTTCGCGGCGCTGCCGGTCCCCGCGCTGATGCTGACACCCGTCACCTCGTCCTCCGGCGACGTGGAGGACTTCCGCGTCGACGCGGCCACCACCCAGGCGGCCGACCTCCTCGGCGTCTCCGCCGGCGACCTGACCGGGCGGCGGCTGCGGGAGATACGGCCCGACCTCACGGACCTGCCGGTGTGGCGGGGGTGCCTCGACACCCTGGCGGGCGGCGGGCCGTACGAGAGCGAGCCGTTCGCCCACCAGGAGACCGTGGACGGTGCGCTGGAGCTGACCACGTACTCGGTGCGGGTGACCCGGCTGGAGGACGCGCTGGTCGTCACCTGGCTGCGGCACGCCTCCTCGGACCGGCAGGAACAGCGGCTGGCGGAGCTGCAGCGGCTGGGCAACATCGGCTGGGCCAACTGGAACCTGTCCCGGGACGAGGCGTCCTGGTCGGCGCAGGTGTTCGCGATCCTCGACCGGGACCCGGCGGACGGCCCGGTGCGGCTCGACGGCCTTCCGGAGCTCGCGCTTCCCGAGGACCGGCCGGCGCTGCGGGCCGCCGTCGAGGCGCTGCTGCGCGAGGGCCGGCCGTTCGACGCGCCGTTCCGGGTCCGCGGCGGGCGGGGCGTACGGCATCTGCGGCTGGTCGCCGAGGTGGTGGCCGACTCCCGCGGAACCCCGTTCGACGTGCACGGGGTCGTGCAGGACCTGACCGCGCGGCGGCGGGCGGAACTGGCGCTGGTGGAGAGCGAACGGGCGATCCTCACCCAGCACGACGTGCTCCAGTCGGAGCGGGTCCTGGTGGCCCGGCTGCAGCACGCGCTGCTGCCGCTGCCCGACAAGGTGGTCGGCCTGTCCGGGCTGCGCGCCGAGGTCGCCTACCTGCCCGCGCAGGCCGGCATCCATGTGGGCGGGGACTGGTTCAGCGCGGTGGAGCTGCCCGGTGGTGACGCGCTGTTCGTCGTCGGGGACGTGGCCGGTCACGGCGTGGACGCGGTCGCCACGATGGCGCAGCTGCGGTTCACCGCGAAGGGCATGGTCAGCACCGGCTCGTCGCTCACGGGCGCGCTGTCCCGGCTGAACTCGCTGCTGCTGCACTCCCGGGACGCGCACGGCACCGCGACGATGGTCATAGCCCGCTACCACCCGGCCGACCGCCGGCTGGTGTGGGCGCAGGCCGGCCACCCGCCGCCGCTGCTGCTCCGCGACGGCGAGGCGACGTATCTGCGCCGGCCCCGGGGCATGCTGCTGGGCGCGACCACGGCCCCGTACTTCGAGGAGACCGAGCACCGCCTCGAACCGGGCGACCGGCTGCTCCTCTTCACCGACGGCCTGGTGGAACGCGCCCCCGAGAACATCGACGTCGGCCTCACGCGCCTCGCCGACGCGGCGGCGGCCCACCCCGAGGACGCCCCCGGGTCCCTCGGGACCCTCCTGGACGTGATGCTGGTGGACGAGCGCCGGGACGACGTGTGCGTGCTGGACATACGCGTGCCGAAGGAGATGTAGGGCGCAGGGCCATGGCCTAGGCCGCGTCCTCACCCCCCGGCCCTCCCGTGCGGGACTCCAGTGCCTGGCGGGTGTCGTCGCCGTAGACGCCCTCCTCGTCGCCGCGGATGCCGTACCAGAGCTGGAAGCGGGCGACCGCTTCGCGGAGGGTCGCGTCGTACCGGCCGTCGGTCGTGCCGTCGCGGTAGACGTCCGGGATGCGCAGCAGACGTTCCTGGAGAGCGGCCACCTCGGGGCCCGAGTCGCCCTCGCGCAGGAAGCCGTCCTCGGCGGGGGCGGCCGTGCGCGGCGGCGCGGGTGCGGCGGACGTGGGCGGTGAGGCGGGGGCGGTGGCGCGGTCGTCGGCGGGCCGCTCCGTGAAGAGCAGCGCCCCGCCGAACCCGGCCAGCGCGGCGACGGCCACCACGAGCGCCGGCGCGGCCCGGCGCAGCCGTGACGGCCGGGCGTAATCGGGCGGCAGGCCGCCCGGCACCGGCGGAAGCTCCTGCGTGACGTCCTCCGCCCCGGCCGGTGACGGGGGCGGCGGCACCTCCTCGTGCTCCCCGTCGCCCCGCTCGAGGTCCCGGAACAGTTCGGCGAGCGCGTCCGTGCGGCGCGGACGCAGCACGCGGACGGGTTCGAGGGGCGGCCCCTCGGGGGGCCCGGACCCCGGTGCGGTGGTCACATCGCTCTCCTTCCGTGCCTGACGCGGGAGTTGAGCCGCCTACGGCGTGAGATACGTGACCGGGGCGCGGCCGGTTCAGCCGCGGAGGCCCTCGGTCTCCCGCAGGAAGCGGTGCAGGGAGGCCGTCATCGCGGCGACGAAGGCGTCCCGGGTCGCGTCGTCGAGGGCGTCGAGCGACAGGTAGGGGTTGAGGTCCTCCAGCTCGACCAGCAGCAGCTCCCCGCCCGGGGCCCGGCAGGCGTCGACCCGCTGGATGCCGTGGCCGAGGGTGTTCCACTCGACGAACCGCCGGGCGAAGTCCAGGTCGGCGGAGGTGGGCAGGTAGGGCTCCAGCCGCCAGCGCGCGGCCGGGTCGGGTGTGTGAAGGGCGTACTGGAAGTGGTGGTCGACGAAGTAGAACGAGACCTCGTAGGCGAAGTCGACGTGCGGCTGCACGAGGACGTCGCCGTCGGCGGGGGCGGACGCCTCGGCGGCGGGGACGATCCGCAGTCCGTGCGAGTCGGCGCCGAGCCGCGGCTTGATGACGTACCGCTCCGCGCGGGGCAGCCGGTGCAGGTCCTCGGGCCGGCCCACGGTGGGGATGACCGGCATCCCGGCGTCGGTCAGGTCCAGCAGATACTGCTTGCCGGCCATGTCCCCGCGCCCGGTCAGCGGGTTGTAGACGGGCACCCCGCCGGCGAGAGCCCGCGCGCGGAACTCCTCGTAGGCGTCGAGATACCCGAGCACGGGCCCGCTGTTGCGCACCACGACCGCGTCGAACCCGCCCATCAGCGCGGCGGCGTCCCGCGGATGGCAGAGCGCGAGGTCGAACTCCTCGCGCAGCCGGGAGGTGAGGAAGATGTCCTCGTCGCAGTACCGCCGCCCACGGGCCGGGTAGGCCAGATCGGTGACGTACAGGATGCGGGGGCAGGCGGCGGGCATCGGGGCTCCTCGGGGCGACGTGTGTCGATCATAGGAACGGCCGCGAAGGCCCGGCCGCCGGCCCCTCCCCGTCGTTTCGGCGGTGCGGGGCACGGGCAGAGTCCCGGCAGCCGGGTCCTCGACCGCGGATCCGGGGAGGGGGAGCTGCTGCGGTGCCCGACCATGTGCGGACGGCGGACGGACGGCGGTTACGGATCGAGATCTCGGGGGATCCCCGCGGACGCCCCGTCTTCCTGCTGCACGGCATGCCGGGCAGCCGTGTCGGCCCCAGACCCCGGTCCCTCTTCCTGTACCAGCGGGGCGCGCGGCTCATCAGCTACGACCGTCCCGGCTACGGCGGCTCCGACCGCCGGCCGGGACGCCGGGTCGCGGATGTCGCCGAGGACGTCGCCCATGTCGCCGACTCCCTGGGCCTGGACCGCTTCGCGGTCGTCGGCCGCTCCGGCGGCGCCCCGCACGCCCTGGCCTGCGCGGCGCTGCTGCCCGGCCGGGTGACGAGGGCGGCCGCCATGGTGGGGCTCGCACCGCGGGACGCGCGGGGGCTGAACTGGTTCGCGGGCATGGCCCCGTCGAACGTCACCGAGTTCCGGACGGCCGTCAGTGATCCGGAGCGGTTCGCCGCCGGCATCATTCCGCGTTCCGAGCGCATCCGGGAAAATCCGGCCCGGCTGCTTGAGGAACTTCGCGACGATCTCACCGCCGACGACCGGCTGATCGTCTCCGACAACACCGTCCGGTCAATGCTGCTTCGCGCCTACCGGGAAGCACTGCGGACATCCCCCTACGGCTGGATCGACGACGGGCTCGCCATCACGGGCACCTGGGGTTTCGACCCGGCGTCGATCCGGGTGCCCGTGCTGCTCTGGCACGGGCAGGAGGACGTGTTCTCCCCGGCGTCGCACTCGGCCTGGCTCGCCGAGCGCATCCCGCGTGCCACGGCCGTCCTCGAGCCCGCGGCGGCCCACTTCGCCGCACTCCGGGCCCTCCCCCGGGTCCTGGACTGGCTGCTCTCCGGCTGACCGTCACACCCCCAGGGGTTCGAGGTCCCGGTAGATGCGCTGCTCCCGTGTGGCCACCCGGGTGATGCCGTTGTCCTCGCCGAGCAGCCGACGCAGTTCCGTCAGCACCTCGTCCCTCAGTGCCAGCCCTTCCGCCTCGCGACCTAGGGCCCGCAGGGTGAGCGAAAGGTTGGCAGCGACCGCCAACGCCTCGGGATGGTGCTCGCCCAGGGCTACGCGCAGCGCGGCCAGCGCACGCTCCTCACGGCCCCTCACTTCCTCGTACTGTCCCTCGTCGAACAGCACGTTGGCGTAGTTGGCCTCGGCGAAGAGGGTGTGCGGGTGCTCCGCACCGAGCACCTCCGTCATCCGGTTCAGCACTTTGAGGAAAACAGCCTTCGCCTCCCCCAGATCACCACAACCCCAGTGGAAGATGCCCAGGTTGTTCAGCGCGGCCTGGGTGTAGGGGTGTGCCTCTCCCGGCACTTTCATGTACTCGGCGAGTGCTTCGAGGGCCACCTCACGTGCGGCCTCGTGCTCGTCCGCCGCGAACAGGTCGGCCGCCATGTTCAGATCGCAGGCCAGTGAGTCGGGCGTCGGCGCCTCGTACTGGGCCCGGTACTGCTCCCGGGTCGCCGTGGTGAGCCGTCGGGCGTCCTCGAGTTGGCCATTCCTGCGCAGGGACACCGCCAGCGACTTGGCACACCGCAGCGTTCCGGGGAACTCCTTGCCCAGGAGGCGCTTGTGTGCCTCGTAGGCGCGCGCCAGCATCGTCACGGACTCCGCGTACTGACCCACCTCTCGAAGGTCACGGCCGAGACGTTCCATGGATGCCAGCGTGTAGGGGTGCTCGGGCCCCAGAACGTCCATGCGGCGGTCCAGAGTGTCCTGGTCGATCTTGCGCGCCTCGCCGTACTTGCCGACCATGCGCAGGGCAGTGGCGAGGTTGTTGGCCGCGCTCAGTGTGCGCCGGTGCGACTCGTGGAAGATCTGGCCGAAGCCGCGGTGCGCCTGGCCGGCGAGCTCCACCGCCCTGCTGTACTCGCCCAGGGCGGCCAGGTCGCTGGCGAGTGACGACATGGTGACGTACGTGTGCGGGTGGGTGGGGCCGAGCACGCGGGTCTGCCGTTCCAGCAGTTCCTCGTTGATCTCCCGCGCCTCCACGTAACGCCCCTGCGACCGCCAGATGTTGGCGAGCTGGCAGCGCAGGTACAGGTACTGGATGTCGTCCTCGCCCAGCGTCGTGCGCCAGTGGTCGAGCACGTCCTCCGCGAGCCGTCTGGCGGCGGGGAAGTCGCCGCGCTTCCACAGGTAGCGGACGCGGTCGATGAGGAGTCTGCGGGTCTCGGTCACCTCGCTGCTGCGGGCCTCCGAGGCCGCGAGGTGCGGCCAGATGAGGGCGAAGCGGGGCCAGGTCTCGGGGTCGTCGATGGGTTCGTCGCCGTCGGGGCGTGCGCCGGCCAGCACCTGGTGCACCACGCGGAGGGCCTCCCGCTGCTCCTCCTGCGACATCTGGGAGCGGATGACCGCCTGCACCAGGCGGTGCACCTGGATGCTGTTGGTCTTCTGGTCGACCTTGGCGAGGGCGAACCGGCCGATCTCGCGGATGATCCGGCCGAGCAGCAGGCTCTCCTGCAGGGCAGGGTCGTACGGCTTGAGTGCCTCGAGCATCTCCTTGCTGTACAGCAGTTGCGCGGAGATGGGTTCGGGGCCGAGGAAGGCACACAGCTGAAGGAGCCGGACGGCGGCGCGGGAGCGCTCCTGCATCTGGGTGATCGAGATGTTCCAGGTGGCGGCGACCGTCGCACGGTAGTCGGCCGGCTGGTTCATCGCGAGCACCGCGGTGGTCTGCCGGGACAGCTGCTCCAGGTACTGCTCGATGGGGGTGGCGGTCTCGGCGAGCCAGGCCGCCGCCTGTTCCACCGCGAGCGGCAGGTCGCCGACGGCCTCCGCGACCCGTTCGGCCTCCTCGGGCGTCAGTCCCCCGTCGGTCCGGCGGATCAGGTGCTCGACGCTCTCCTCACGCAGGAAGACGTCGATCTGCTCGGCCAGGCCCTGCTGGGCCCAGCCCTGGTTGCGGGAGGTGACGAGGATGTGGCCGCCTCCACCGTTGGGGAGGCAGCGGGCCAGCTGCTCCGGGGAGTCGGCGTTGTCGAAGACGAGTATCCAGCGTTTCGTGGGCAGTCCGCGGGACAGACGGTGCACGGTTTCCTGGCATGCCAGGGCGATGTCGTCACCGGCGGGCACGCCGATCCGCACTCCCAGTTCGGCCAGCGAGGCGACGACGTCGTCGATGTGCTCGGCGGACGTCCACCACACCAGGTCGTAGTCGGCCATGAAGCGGTGCACGTACTCGACGGCCAGCTGGGTCTTGCCCACTCCCCCGAGTCCCCACAGGGCCTGGGGCTGGGGCGGTCCGCCGGTGCCGCCGAGCTGGTTGCGCACCCGTTCCAGGATCGCGTTGCGTCCGGTGAAGGTGGCGCTGCGCTGCGGCGCGTTCCAGATGGCCGGTGTGTTTCCGGGGAAGCGGGGTGCGGAGGACGCCGACTCGACGGGCTGGAGGGGCAGGTCGAGCGCGCGCAGCAGGGCGGTCACGCACTCCTCCTCGTCGAGGCGGAGGAGGTCGACGAAGCTTTCCGGAAGGTGCTGGACCTCGTCCACCCGCACTGTGACGACCGGCGGGCGGCCGGTGTCGTCCTGCCGGCCGGCGAGGGCGTGCCGTACGGAGTCGGCGTGCCGGGACGTCTCGAACACCTTCGACAGCAGCACCACGGTGCGGACGGACGGATCGGGCGGCGTCACGGGACCGGTCGAGACGTCGTGCAGGGTGACGTCGCAGCCCGCCCTGCGGAGCAGATGGCGGACCCAGTCGGCCCAGGTGCGGTTCTCGGCGGCGTAGGCGACGAGGAAACCGGCTGCTGCCGCGTGCGGCCGCCGTCTCACATAGGCGTCGCGGCAGCGCAGCCGCACGGATTCGGGGAGCGGCGGCAGGGAGGTGACCTCGCGGTCGGTGATGACGGCGGTCAGCCGCTCGAAGGCGGACAGCAAGGAGTTGGCGATGCCGCTCTCGTCACCGACGGTGGCGAGGGTCTCCTCGTACGCGTAGTAGGGGCGGTAGGGGATCTCGACGTTCCCCCAGTAGGCGCTCAGCTCCTGGGCACTGAGTCCCCGGCCGCCGGGTCCCTTGGGCAGCCCTTCGAACCGGGCCCGGGCGAGCGCCCGGCCGGCATCGACCTTCTCCTTCTCGCCCTCGTCGATGCGCATCGGCACGGGCAGCACCCGGATGCGCCGCGGCCGGTAGCCCTCCTCGATGTTCCGGGCGACGGCGGCCGCGCCTTCGAGGGACTGGTCGCTGAGGGTGAAGCAGTCGACCAGGACGTCGGGCATCTGGATGGTGCAGATGTCGGCGTTGTCGGACAGGCCGGTGCGGCTGTCGATCAGGACGTAGTCGTAGGTCGCCTTCATGTCGGCGCGCAGGGCGTCGAGGAACTTGCCGCCGCCGAGGCGCTCGTAGAAGTTGTCCCATTCGAAGGACGTCACCGTGGTCGAGTACGCACGGTCCTGGCGTCCGGCGGAGAGGAAGTCCAGCGAGCCGCCGTCCTGGAAGGTCAGGTCGAAGCGTTCCGGGTTCACGGACAGCGCGTGCTGTTCCACGCTCGCGTAGGGGAGGTGCCAGTCGTCGGGCCGCTCGCGGGGGCCGGTGGTCGCGGCCCAGGCGTAGTCCTCGATGATGTTGATGACACCCGGGGTGGCCGACAGCGCCTCGAGGTCCATGAACGGGTGGAAGAAGCGGTGCAGTCCGGGCGCCTCCAGGTCCCAGTCGACCGCCAGCACGCGTTTGCCGTTGGCGGCGAGGATCCACGCCGTGTTGGCCAGGGCCATGGTCCGCCCGGTGCCGCCCTTGTACGAGTAGAACGTGATGATGCGTCCGTCCCGCGCGGCCGTCATGCTTCTCCTTCGTCGTCGGGTTCGCCTGCCGGGTACGGCGGCTGGACGGGGCCCATGAGCCGTGGCCTCGGTACGTGCGGGCCGGGCGGCGGATGGGCCTCGGCGTGCTTGAGGTACTGCCGGGTGGAGTGCGCCACGACGGCGGGGAGCACGTCGGTGAACGCCTTCAGGGTGGGGACGCCGTTGACCGCGATACGGCAGTCGGTGCGTCTGCCGCGTTCCAGGATGTGCGGCAGCGTCTCCTCCAGGGTGGCGATCAGCTGCTTGCCCCGCTCGCTGTGGCACTGCAGGTCCGCCCGGTTCCACGGCACGATGGCACTGGTCCAGGGGCGTGACACACGGTCGAAGTCCCGCAGCCGGCGGCGTCGTTCGTCGTCGGTGAGGGCCCAGCGGTCGACCAGCAGGATGCCGGGACGGGCCTCCGCCTTGCCGTCCGGTCCTGGGCCGGTCTCCCCCGGGACGGTGTCGGTGTCCTCGTCGTCGAAGGAGGAGACGGTGATCCGGTAGTCCAGCGAGCGGATGAGCTCCTGGGCGATCGCGGGCAGCGGCCGGGTGGACTCCGAGTGGTACGGGTTCCAGTCCTGGGCGTCGTCGCCGTAGGGCCCGGGGTCGCGGTTCTCCGGGAGGGTGTGGCGGGTGGGCGCGGCCACGGTGAGATGGATGCGCCGGGGTCCTTCGCCGCGTGGCCGGAAGGCACTGGGGGTGTGTTCGTAGTCGCGGGGCCTGCTCGGCGGGAGTGCGCTCTGCTCGGCCACCTGGACGATGCGCTGGGCGAGCGTGTGCACGGTCTCCTCGTATTCGTCGCGCAGCCGCTTCAGCTTGATCAGTCCGTAGATGCCGTTGGTGGCGTAGCGGTCACCGAAGGAGGACTGGTCGAGGTGGATGTGGCGTACGGAGTCCGGCAGTTGGGTGTAGTCGATGCCGGTCCACAGAGCGGGCACGATGGCGGACACCTCCCTGCCGTCGACGGCCTGGACCTGCAGCTGCCGCTCGTTGAAGGCGTACCACTCCCGGCCGCACATCTCGCTGGCGAAGTAGCGCCGGGACAGCAGCGGCACGAACACCCGGCAGCGCGCGAGGTTCTCGCTCAGGACCTGGGGCCAGCCGTCGCCCGAGCTCATCTCGCGGTCCATGAACCCGGCGGGTACGTCGGCCGGCAGATCGGTGAGCTGCATGATGGTGCTGCACAGGTCCTGGTAGAGCACGCGCACCCAATGATCGGGATCACCGCCGCCGTTGCCCACACGCGGTGTGTGCGCGTAACTCAGAAAGAAGTAGGGCTGATCGTCCGAAGCCCGGCTCCGTCCCCGTCCGGGTACGTTCAACACATCCCCCCACCCGCTGCCGCCCCCCGCCGTCCGGGCACCGACCGAGGCCAACAAATGTGCCCCACAACTACCCCGTGCGGACCGGCTGTTTCACGCCAATCATGGCGTACGGCACGGCAGTTGGCGGATCGCCTCGTCGACGACGGGACGCATCCGGAACTGCACGACCGGTCGTCCCGACCATTCCCGGCGTACGAGAAGATCATTCGGCAGCCGCTGTCCGACGCGTGCGAAGTCGCTGTCGTCGAGGGCCGCGTCCTCGTACTCGATCCAGTTGCCCTTCTCCTCGACCACGCACCGGTAGGTCCGGCGGGGCGGCGGTGGAGTGGTCCGGTACTCGGCGAGGTGGAGTGCGCTGCACGCCTCGAACCCGACGCGGAGCAGGAGGATGCGGGCGTCCGCCTCGTACAGCTTGGCCAGTGGGGAGCGTTCGCCGAGGTGGCAGTGCGGATGGTGGCCGTCGAGCAACTCGGCCGCGCGCGGACCGAGTCCGGCCAGGGAGGTCTGCGGGTGGGCGCTGCGCACGGAGCCGGGTGTGGTCCGTACGCATTCGGCGAGGGCGCCCATCGTGGGGCAGGGGGTGGTGTCCGGGTCGTAGGGCGGCATCGTCGCCCGGAACTCGCGGACCTGCCGTTCGTCCAGTCCCTCGACGATCTGCCGGTGGGCGCGGGAGGTGTCGGAGTTCTCCGGGGTGAAGGCGGGCACCACGAGCGTTCCGCCGGGCCCGAGTGTGTCGAGCAGTGCGTCGCGCACCGTCTCGGGGGCCGCGCCGGTGCCGCTCAGGGACGCGTGCACCATGAGCACGCCTCCCCGGGGGACGCCCGCACTCTCGAACAGGGTCCGTAACGCCGCCCGGTCAGCCACGGAACAGCCCCGTCTCCGCCCGCAGTTCCTTGACGAGGGCGGCTCCGTTCTCGGTCAGGTCGCGGGCCGCCGGGCCGTCCAGTTCCTCGAGGGCGGACTCCGCCCGCGCCCGTTCCCCTCGTGCCAGTGCCTCGACGGCGTCGGTCAGCAGGCGGCCGGCCCGGGTGCCCGGCACATGGAGGTCGGCGGCCCGGCGGAGGTCCGCCAGGCGGGCGAGCCGGCCCAGCCGGGGCAGTGCGTCGGCGACGGCGGCCGGATCGGCGTCGAGTGCCACCCCGAGGGCGCCGGTTCCGTCGGTGTCGAGCCATACCCCGGCGCCGGGGGCGAGCGGGGTGACGGTGTCGGCGCGCAGGGCGTTGGGCCCGTCGGCCCAGTCGGGGTCCTGCTTGGACAGGATGCGGTGGGCCGTGCGCAGGCGTTCCGCGAAGACGGCAAGCTCAGCAAGCTCCAAGGGCTCGGCCACCTCGGTCTGGAAGCGGTCGCGCCACGGGTCGGCGTCGTCGACGAGCAGCTGCCCGCGTCCCGGCATGTCCACGAGGACCGACGGCCGCCACCCGGGGGCGGGAGCGTCGCCCTTCACCGTGATGCGGTCGCCGTCCGGCATCGTGATGGTGAGCGAGGCGCCGTCCACCTCCGCCTGGACGCGTGCCGGGGCGGACAGGGTCAGCGTGCCGAGCGTCGGCAGGTGCAGCACGTCGGCGTGGTGGAGCCAGGACAGGCGCAGGGACGAGCGGGCGTGGACGGCGGCCGACAGCGCGACGGTCGCGACACGGGCGGTGACCTCGGCGCCGACCGGGGCGTACGCCAGCGAGGCGCGTACGTGGCTGTGGGCCAGCACCCGGTCGAGGTGATCGGCGGTCCGTGCGTCGGCGTCCAGGTACAGCAGGCTCTGCCAGATCTCGTCCCATTCGGCGTCGCCCGCGAGGCGTTCGTTGAGGTGGGCGAGGAGTTCACGGTCCCGTTCGAGCTGGGCGAGGCGCAGTTCGCCGGAGTCGGTGACGCCCGGGAAGAAGGCCCGCTCGGTGATGCGTTCCGCGATGCCGTCGACGAGGGCGCGCAGGTCGTCGCAGAAGACGGACGGATTGTCGAACAGACGCTCGCTGCTGTAGCGGTGGGCGTACAGGCCGCCCCCGCAGGACTGCACGACGGGGCATCGCCGGCAGGTCTCGGAGACGCCCGCGATGCCGAGCCGCCGGGCCTGGACACCGGGGTGCCGGACGAACTCGTCGAAGCCGTGCCGGAAGACGTCGTACCCCGTGGCCGGGGCGCCGTCGTAGGCGACCTTGAGAGAGTCGGCCTGCTCGAAGGCGCCGTCCGTCTCGACCACGGCCAGGTCGGAGGGCGCCAGTCCCATGGCCTCGGTCAGGCTGGGGCCTCCGCGCAGGGTGCTGAGCACGGAGTCGAAGGTTCTGACCGGCACCTTCTGCCCCTGCTCCAGCCAGCGGTCGAAGACGGCGAGCAGCCAGTCGGCGTAGGGCGTCGAGGATCCGGAGGCACCACGAGGGGGAGGGGTGTCCCATGTGGAGTGGGGCAGGAGGTAGTCGATGCGGGGCGGGTCGAGCGCGGTGAGCGCCTCGTGGACGGCGAGGGGGTCGTTCTCCACGTCGACCGTGCAGAGCAGCCCGCCGAACAGGTGGCGGTACTCGGGTTCCTGTAACAGCCGGACGGCGGTCAGGACGCGGTCGTAGCTGCTGCGGCCCCGGCGGTCGAGGCGATGCCGGTCGTTGGCGGCACGGTCACCGTCCAGGGAGATGCCGACGCGGACGTCGAACTCCTTGAACACGTCCAGGTGACGTCGGCTCAACTGCACGCCGTTGGTGTGGACGGCCAGGTCCAGGTCCGTGACCGCGCCCACCGTGGTGCGCAGTTCGGCGCAGATGGCGCGGATGCGGGCGGGGCCCGCGAGGAGGGGCTCCCCTCCGTGCAGGATCACGCTGACGGAATCGAGCTGGTGGGATCGTGCGTGGTCGGCGAGCCTGCGGGCGGTCCGTGCGGCCGTTTCCTCGGCCATCACCTTGGGCCGCGCCTTCCAGCTGCGGTCCGCGTGCTCGTAGACGTAGCAGTGGTCGCACGCCAGATCACAGCGACTGTGAATCTTGAGCACGAGTTGGCGGAGCGGAGCGCCCGCGGGGGCCTTCATTTACGACAGACTACGGCCCAGCACGCGGAATGCGCCATTCTAACGTCAATTACGCGCCGCCCTGAGTTGAAGCGCCAATTCTCCCAGCGTTTACGACTTTGACAGGATGTTCTCGACGCAGGGGACCCGGAACCAGAAGGGGCCGCGCCCGGCGAAACAGAGCCGGGCGGGACCCGCCTCGTGCTGCGGTGTTCCGATTGTCCGGTCCGAATTCCCAGCAGGCTCAGAGCGCAGAGTCGAACGTGACCGGCTTGGCAGGGTACCGACCGTCGCTGTTCTTCAATCGGGCGGCAGTTCTGGCGGCGTCACGCGGGTCGATCGCCGCGAGCGGAGTGAGGCGTCGACGGGACTCAGAGGTGCGCTCGGCGATCATTGGTTCGTTCATCGTTCCGATGTCTCCTTCCATGGGCACCGGCTTGTCCCCGGTCCAGGGGGACCTGAGGTCCGGTGCCATGGTGGTCCTCGGACAACTGCTGTGGGGACAGCACGGTTCGAGGCGGACCCTACCCCAGGCGCTAGCCATAGGTCGGCTGCCACCGCATACTCGTAAGCCCTCAGCGCGGCCGAAGACTTCGGGGGTGGTCGATGAGCGCCGCTCTTCCTGGGCCCAGCACCATGGTCAGCGACAGAGACCTGCCGCCGCTGTTCCAATCAAGTGATCAATGGGCGATCGCCCGTCAGAGTGAATCCTTTCGCGTCGTCCGGACGCAGTTGTTCGTTCTGCTGGCCGCCACCACGGCCGCCATGCTGGCCGAGCGTCTCGACAGCCGCGTCCCCGCCGTGGTCGCGGCGGTGCTGTACGCCGCGAGCATCGGTCTGGGCCTGCACATCGCCCGGCGTCGCGCCCGCACCCGCTGGCAGGCGCACCGGGCGGCGGCCGAACTGCTGAAGTCGCTGGCGTGGCAGTACATGGTGCACGGCGGCCCGTTCCACTCCCGGGTGCCCCACCCCGAGGCTCTGTTCGAGGAGCACCTGGAGGCGCGGCTGCGTGAGCTGCGCAAGGTCGGCTGGCAGGACCCCCGCAACGGGCCCGCCGCCCGGGGGGCGGGACAGATCACGGCCACGATGCGCGCGGTGCGCTCCAAAGCGTTCGAGGTGCGCCGGGACATCTACCTGCGCGACCGGCTGCTCGAACAGCAGCTCTGGTACAAGAACCGTGCCGCACAGGCCCATCGGGCCGCGGCGCTCTGGTCGTCGGTCACCGCCCTCCTGACCCTGCTCGCGCTCATGGCCGCCGTGCTGCGGGCCCTCGGTATGTTCGACGGCTGGGACCTGACGGGGCTGTTCAGCACGGCCGCGGCGGCGGGCGTGGCGTGGCAGGAGCTGCGCCGGCACCGGCCGCTCACCTATGCCCACTCGCTCGTCGAACAGGATCTGGACACCCTGCGGGTCGCCATGACGACGACGGTGACGGAGAGCGGCTGGGCGGACGCGGTGACCGAGGCGGAACGGCTGGTCTCCCCTCAGCACTCGGACTGGCTCGGCACCTTCGGACGCTAGCGGCGCCGAGGACGGTCAGTCGCGCAGGACTCCCGGCTCCCACAGCACGGTGACCGGGACCCCGCTGCGGCGCGCGTACGCGACCACGTCGCCGGTGCCGCCGAGTCCGCGCGCCGGGCGGCCGTCCCACACGGCGACGAGGTGGTCGGCGTGGTCGACGATCCACCGGCCTGCCGCGAAGTACGCCTCCTCGTGCGTCGGCTCGGGCGGCAGCTGCACCTTCTCGGTGCAGGACCGCAGGATGCGCCGGTAGTCGTGCACGGTCGCGGCGTCGCCCAGGTGGGCCTCGTAGTCCATGCCGGGAATGACGGCCGTCACCGGCACCCCGTGCGCCAGGGCGATGTCGGCGAAGAGCTGGTCGGCTCCGGCGGCGAGGCTGGTCAGCGCCTCCAGCTGTGCGTCGTCACCGTGGCCGTGGAACAGCGCGCGCAGTCCTGCCCGCACCGCGGGCTGCGCGGCGGGCGGGATCGTGCGGTGACCGGTGACGCCGATCCGGGTGACGCCGGTGCTCGGCCGAAGACGTGTCGCCCGGTCGGGGTGGTGAACGATCACCTGGGTCGCGGGTGCGGTTCCGGTCACGGCAGGTCCCCTCCCGCGTGCTGGCAGTGACGCCCACTGTAACTCCGGCCGGCAGGCGGAAGGAGGGGGCCCTTCGGGTCCTACGCCGGTCCGGGCCGCCGGGGTCTGTGTCGCGGTCGGCGGTGTCAGTGCGGCGTGGGCCGGTAGACCAGTTCCTGGATGCGGTCGTCCAGGGTGCGGGACTCCAGGAGTTCGAGGTCGAAGTCGGCCGCGCCCTCGAAGACGCGGTCCAGGCCGGTGCGGCCGGTGACGACCGGGAAGACCGTCACCTGGAGGCGGTCGACGAGGCCGGCGGCCATCAGGGCACGGTTCATCGACAGGCTGCCGTGCGAGCGCAGCGGCACGTCGGACTCCTCCTTCAGACGGGCCACCACCTCGACCGCGTCGCCCTTGACGACCGTGGCGTCCGGCCATTCCAGGGGCTCCTGAAGGGTGTTGGAGACGACGATCGTCGGCAGGTTGCGCATGCGGGTGACCCAGGGGTCGCGGACGTCCGACTCGTCGGTGCTCTCGGCCAGCATCCGGGCGAAGGCCCGGTAGGTGTTCGCGCCGAAGACCATGCGCTGCTCCCCCGCGTGCTGGGCGAGCCGGTGGTCGAGGAGTTGCGGGCCCTGTTTGCCCCAGTAGCCGGTCCAGTCGCCGCCGGCGGCGCCGTAGCCGTCAAGGCTGGAGAAGACGTCGAAGGTGTAGGTCGCGGTCATGAGGATCTCCTCGGGGTGCGGCGGGGCCGGCCCGGTGGCGGTCGGCGTACAGGGATTGACCCCGTCGCCGTGCGAAGTTCATCGCTCTGCCCGCCACCGTTCCGCAGGTCGTCCGTCCCCGCACGTCAGAAGGTGATGGTCGCCGCGACCGGGAGGTGGTCGCTCCGGGTGGCCGGCAGGGTCCAGGCCGACGTGGCCCGTCCCCCCTCGACGAGGATCTGGTCGATCCGGACCACCGGGAAGCCGGACGGCCAGGTGAACCCGAAGCCCGCGCCCGCCGTCGCCTGTGCCGAGGTGAAGCGGGAGGTGAGCGGGCGCAGGGCGCGGTCGTCGGCGGTGCCGTTGAAGTCGCCCAGCAGCAGGGAGCGAGGGGCGTTCTCCGCCCGGATGCGGTTCGTGAGGCGGCGCAGTGCCTCGTCGCGGGCGGCTGTCGTGAAGCCGGCCGTGGGGGTCACCCGTACCGACGGGAGGTGGGCGACGTAGACCGTCAGGGGGCCGTGGGGTGTGTCGGCCGTGGCGCGCAGGGCCCGGGACCACGGCATGATCGGCAGGCTGCGTGCGTCGTGCAGCGGATACACGCTCCAGATGCCGACCGTCCCTTGGTGGAAGTGGTGGCGGTACGCGGGGGCCAGGGCCCGTTCGTACGCCGGCGCCGTCTCGGGGCTCAGTTCCTCCAGGGCCAGGATGTCCGCGTGCGCGGCGAGCAGCCCGCGCGCGGTGCCCTGCGGGTCGGGGTTGTCCTGGTTGACGTTGTGGCTGACCACGGTGAGGTCACCGTCTGGGGCCGACTTGTCGGTGAGGGTGCCGCCGAAGGCGGTCAGCCACAGGACGAGGGGCAGGGCCACCGCTGCCAAGGCGGCGCGGGAGCGGCGCAGCAGGGCGGCCGCGAGCAGGGCCGGGAGGGCCAGGACCGTCCAGGGGAGCAGCGTGTCCGTGAGGCTGCCCAGGTGGCCCGGGGCCGTCGGGATGAGTTCGGGGCGGGCGAGCACCGCGGCGAGGAGCACGGCGCAGGTGGTGGTGAGGGTGCCTCGGGGGCGCTTCCCCGGGGCCGCTGTCATGGCAGTCATCGTCGTCGGTCAGCTCTCGGAGCCCGCGGACCGCAGGCGGGCGCGCAAGCCGTCGATCAGGGTGCGGCTCGCCTCCAGGGCGGCCGTCAGGCCCTCTGCCGGTGTCGTGTTGGCACGCTGGTGCAGCACCGCCCCGAGCAGCAGGTGCGTGCCGTCGGTCTCCGCCGCCCACAGCAGGTTGCCGCCCGCCGGGGTGCTGGAGCCGGTCTTGAGGCCGACGACGCCCGACGTGCCGAGGAGGGTGTTGGTGTTGGCCACCGGGCCGGCCCCGGGCACGGTGGTCTCACGGGTCGCCACGATGTCCCGCAGGACGGGGTTCCGCATCGCCTCCCGGGCCAGTTTCAGCTGGTCGGCGGCCGTGCTGGTGGTCGCCGACGCGATGCCGCTGGCGTCCGTGTACGTCGTGTCGCGCATGCCCAGGTCCTGTGCGGCGCGCTGCATCTTCCGTACGAACGCCTCCTCGCTCCCGGCGTCCCAGCGCGCCAGCAGACGGGCGATGTTGTTCGCCGACGGGAGCAGCAGCAGTTGCAGGAGTTCGCGCTCGGTGCGGCGGTCGCCGGGTGTGACGACGACCGTCGACTCGCCGCCCACACCGGCCTCGTACGCGGCCTGCCGGTCCACCTCGATCCGCGGGCCCTCCTCGCCGGGGCGCAGGGGGTGCCCGGTGAGGACGACGTACGCGGTCATCACCTTCGTGAGGCTCGCGATCGGTACGGGCCGCTGCGCGCCGTGCGTGAGCACCTGGCCGGAACCCTCCAGGGCGACGGCCGCCTGTCCTTCCCTCGGCCACGGGATGTCGCTGTCGACGATCTTCGTCGGGGCATTGCCCTGGCGGGCGGACGCGTCCCGGTTCTCGGGCCGGGGCAGCGCCACCAGCGCCGTGAGGGCGGCCAGGAGCAGCAGGGCGCCGACGGCCGTCCACACGCGGCGGGGAACTGAGGGCAGGGACAACATGGGGGCCACCTCCGGGCTGACGCACGTCGAGTACGGCAGCAAGGCTGCGGGGGTGGTGCGTCCGCACGGCGGACTCCGGGGCGCGGGCGGCGCGCGGCCGGGCATCGGTTGTGTATCAGCCCCCGGTAAGACGACGGGCGTCCCGCTCGGACGGGCACCCCGCTCAGCGGTCGTCGGCGCCGTCCGGAAGACGCACCTCCGCCACGGCTCCACCGTCGTCCGGACGGTTACGGAAGTCGAGTCGTGCGCCGATCACCTTCGCCTGGCCCTGGGCGATCGTCAGACCCAGTCCGTGACCCCGGCCCCGCTGCTCCGCTCCCGTACGGAACCGCTGCGGGCCGTGCGCCAGCAGGTCCGGCGGGAAGCCGGGACCGTGGTCCCGCACGGTGATCGTCAGGCCGGAGACGTCGACCTCCACGGGCGTCGCGCCGTGCCGGTGGGCGTTGACCACCAGGTTGGTGACGATGCGGTCCAGGCGACGCGGGTCAGTCTCGGCCACCGGGGCACCGGTCGCGGTGACCGTCGCCGGGAGGCCGGTGCGGGCCACCGAGTCCTCGATCAGCTCGGCCAGGGGCACCCGCCGTGGCTCGACCCGTTCCGCGCCGGCGTCGAGGCGGGAGATCTCCAGCAGGTCCTCGACGAGGTCGCGCAGCACCCGCACCCGGTCCCGGACCAGTTCGGTCGCCTCCCCCTCGGGCAGCAGGCCCGCCGAGGTGACCAGGCCCATCAGCGGGGTGCGCAGTTCGTGGGCGACGTCCGCGGTGAAGCGCTGTTCGCCGGCCAGCCGGTCGCGCAGGCTGTCGGCCATCGCGTCGACCGTCGCCGCGATCTCGGTGATCTCGTCGCCGCCCCGGCGTCCCATCCCGGTGCGCGCCTGGAGGTCGCCCGCGGTGATACGGCGTGCGGTGCGGGCGACCCGGCGCAGACGGCGGGCGGGCAGCTCCATGACGAGGGCGGTCGCCGGGATCACGACGGCGAGGGTGACCAGGGAGTACTTCCACAGGTGCCGGTCCAGGGCCTGCCGGGTGAGCAGGTCCGCCGTCATGTCCGTCCTCAGCGCGTAGAGCTGCCCGTCCTTCTGCTCGGCGGCCCAGTAGACGGGTGCGGGCGGGCCGTCCTCGTAGTAGGTGCCCTGTCCGTGTCGTTCGACCTGGCGCAGAAGGGGGTCCGGCAGCCCGGCCGGGTCCGCGAGAGGCGCGGGACGGCCGGTGCGGCGGGCTTCCTGTCGCGCCCGGTCGAGCTGGTCGACGGCTTTGACCGCGCCCTCGTGCATCGACCGTCGCAGCGTCGACTCGTGCACCAGCACGCCCACCGTGAGGGCCATCGCGGCGCAGGCGGCGGACACCAGGAGGATGATCTTCCAGTGCAGGGACCGCAGGTTGAGCAGCGCTCGTACGATCGGCATGCCGGTGGTCCGGGTCACCGGCGGAGTTTGTAGCCGAAGCCGCGGACGGTCTCGACACGGTCGGCGCCGATCTTCTTGCGCAGCCGCTGCACGCACAGGTCGACCACGCGGGAGTCGCCGTCCCAGCCGTAGTCCCACACGTTGCGCAGCAGGGTCTGGCGGTCCAGCACGATGCCGGGGTGCTCGGCGAACTCCAGGAGCAGTCGCAGCTCGGTCGGGGCGAGGGCGACCTCTTCGCCGTCCCGGTACACCTCCAGGGCGGCCGGGTCGATGGCCAGATCGCCGAAGACGAGCCGGTCGGGCGTCCCCGTGCCTCTCCCCGTTCCCGGGCGCGCGGGCGGGAACGTGGCGCGGCGCAGGAGGGAGCGGATACGGGCCACGAGCACGGCGGTGTCGACCGGTTTGACCACGTAGTCGTCGGCGCCGGCTTCGAGGCCGGACACCACGTCGAGGGAGTCTCCGCGCGCCGACATCATCAGGATGGGAGCCGTGCTGGTCTCCCGGATGCGGCGGCACAGGCCGATGCCGTCCAGGCCGGGCAGCATCACGTCGAGGAGAAGCAGGTCGGGGCGGTCGTCCCGGAACCGTTCCAGTCCGTCGAACCCGTCGGCGGCCGTGGTGACCCGGTAGCCGTAGCGCTCGAGGGCCAGGGCGACGGAACGGCGGATCACCTCGTCGTCCTCGACGAGCAGAACGGTGACGGCGGAGGTGTCAGGCATGTGCTTCCGGTCGGGTAGGCGGCGGGGCAGGCTCTCCATGATGCCTCGCCGCGCGGATGAACCCCCGGGCGGAGGAGCGTGCACCACCCGTCCGACCTGCGGTGATGCACGGCGGATACACAGCCGACGCACAGTCGCGCGGTCGCCGGTACGACGTCACCGCAGTCGGCGGAGGATGGCCGACGGGGCTGCTCTGCGGAGCGGCGTTCGCTTCTATCATCAGCCGGATGATCTCCAACTGGCGTGCGCGTGAAGGGCGATCGCTCGGATCGGCCCTCCTGCTGACCCTGTCCCTGCTGCTCGCCGTCGTGTGCGTGCCGAGCGCGTCGGCCGCCACGGCCGGCTGCCAGGAGGACGGAAACTACGAGACCTGCTTCATCTACGGGGAGACGGAGAGCACCCTCCTCGTCTCCAGGATCAGGGGGAAGGTCGACGCGACCGCGAGGGCCTCCGCGGCCGGGGAGTCGGGCAACTACATCCGGATCGCCCTGTACGACTGGAAGGCCGACGGCGGCGGCCTCGCCCTGGCTTCGTCGCTGGTGAACGCCGCCGACAGCGGGGTGAGCGTCCGGCTGGTGATCGGCACCGCGGCAGCCGCGGTGAAGACGGAGCTGGCCAAGGCGGACATCGGCATCACCTACTGCGCCGACGCCTGCGCGACCCCGGGGTCGGGGGCGATGCACAACAAGTTCTTCCTGATCAGGAAGGGTGACACCAAGCTGGTGATGCAGTCGTCCAGCAACATCGGCTCGACGCAGGCCCGGCACGCGCAGAACATGCTCGTCGTACGGGACGACGCCGCGCTGTTCTCGGCGTACGTCAACTACTGGCGGCGGCTGAACGCCAAGAGCTGGACCTACGACGGGGTCACCTGGGGCACGGACGCCTCGCGCACCCACGACGGCGGCAACGACCTGTCGAAGGCCTACTTCTTCCCGCAGCCGCACAGCACGCGGGTGGCGGACGTCCTGGGGAACGTGAGCGACTGCGCGGAGGGCAACGACCGGGTGTGGGTGGAGGCGAGCCTGCTCGACTCCAGCTCCTACTCGTCCGGCGTGATCGCCCAGCTGAACCGGCTGGAGTCGCTGGGCTGCGACGTGAAGGTCGTGGTGCAGAAGGGCGCCGGGCGGGACACCCTGCTGGCGAAGGGCATCGCCTCGTCCGACGTCCGCTGCGACGGCTACAGCCACAACAAGGTGATCGTGCTCGACGCGAAGTACGCCGGGCAGTGGCGCAAGGCCGTGTTCGTCGGCTCGTACAACCTGACGGAGAACTCCGCGACCCGCGCCAACGACGCGATGCTGCGGGTGATCAACGGCTGGGTCACCAACCGGTACATCGAGCAGTTCCGTCAGCTGTGGGCCAACCCCCGCGCCTGCGACTGACGCAGCGGGGCCCGGCGGTCGTGCGTGCCGCCGGGCCCCGGAGGGGACGGGTCAGCGTCTGCCGGGCCGGCCGGCCCCGATGCCGGCGACGTGCAGAGCGAGGGCGGTCAGCCCCAGCAGCATCACGTTCACCGAGGAGAACACGTCGTTGGTCGCGATGTCCGCCGCGTTGATGAGGAAAGCGATGAAGAACAGCACTGCCGCCACTATGCCGAGCATGAACGGGCTCCTTCCGTAGGGGTGTTGCCCGTATGCCCGGCCTGCGCCGGTGCAGACCCCTCCACTTCCCCTTCCACAGAAGAGGGTACGGAGTGCCTTTACTCGTGGCACTCAGTGCCATACTCTGTGGCCGTGCGCGGTGGCACGGCCACCGGGCAGGCGCGTGCCGGGCGACCGGTCACGCGGAGTCCGGCCGAGTGCAGGGAGTTGACCAGCGTGTACCACTTCTCAGGGAGCGTCGCTCAGCAGGCAGCCGGCTCCACGCGCCTGCTCGAACCGCAGGGCCCCGACGGGCGGAGCACCGACCAGGAGGCCATGCTCTTCCAGCGCTGCACCTGGTGCGGCACGGCGATGTACCACCGGCTGCTGTGCCCGGTCTGCCAGGGCAGCGATCTGCGCACGGAACGCAGCGCGGGTTTCGGCACGGTGCGCCACTCGACGGTGCTGCACCGCAACACCCCGGCGGCGCGCAACGTGTCGCTGATAGAGATGGCCGAGGGGTTCGTGGTGCGGGGCCGCGTCATGGGCCCGCCGATCGGCATCCACAGCGGCGACCGGGTACGGCTGTCGGCCGCCGAGGACCCGGTGCGCGGCGAGCCGGTGTTCCAGCTGGTCGACGAGCCGTTGCGGGCCTGGACCTGACAGCCCCAACGTCCGGCGCAACGGGCTGAGTTCAGAGGGTGATCCGGATGCCCACCGTGCCGTCCACGCCCCGGCGCAGCCTGCTGCCCAGCAGGGTGAGGCGGCCCATCAGACCGTACTTGCGCGCGATCAGCTGCCGGTAGCGGGCGGTCGTGTCCGCGTCGCAGATTTCCGCGGTGGCCGGGACCTGGTCGCCGGTCGGATTGCCACGCAGGTCGCAGGGCCCCACGAGGACGTCCCCGCGGGCGCGGATCCGCTTGACCTTCCACGAGTCGGCGGCGGTCCACACACCGAGCGCGTCACCGTCGCGCACCACCCACACCGGGGTGGCGACGGGCGTGCCGTTCTTCCGGTAGCTGGTGAGCAGCAGGTACTTCCCCGCCCCGAACCGGTCCCGCAACGCGTCGTCCATGCGTCGAGTCTAGGCCTCCTCCGGCGTGTCCCGCCGGGAGTTGTCCGCGCGCCACGGCCGGCACGCCGTCCACCCGACACCCCCTGCGGCCACCTACGGCCGCCGCGCCACGAACACGAACTCCCGGCCGGGCCGGTCGGGCGCGTCCCGTACGTCCTCCAGCACGTAGCCGTGGCCCCTGAGGTCCGCCTCGACCTCCTCGCGTTCCCGGAACCGCAGCGTCGAGTCCGAGGTCAGCGCCTGCCCGTCCGACGCGAACACGTACGTCGTGCGGAACGTGACCAACGGGCCGTCCACGACGGTCACTTCGTGCCAGCTCTCCACCGCGCCGACGCCGGGCACGTCGGCGCGGGTGTACGAGTGCTCCCGCGTCCAGCTCTCCCAGGCGTGCCGGGCCGGGTCGCGGGTCTCGAAGACCAGGCGGCCGCCGGGGCGCAGGGCCGCGTGGGCGCCGCGCAGGGTGGCCTGCCAGGTGCCGGGGTCCGCGACGGCCTGGGCGACGTTGGCCGTCATGGTGGCCAGGTCGACCGTGAGCGGGGGCAGGTACGTCGCGTCGCCCTCGATCCAGCGGACGCGCCCGGCGCCCGGCTTGGCGCGGGCGACGTCGAGGGAGGCGCCCGCCGGGTCGACGCCCACGACGTCGATCCCCTCGTCGGCGAGGAGCAGCGCGAACACACCCGTGCCGCAGCCGATGTCCAGCACCCGGCGGGCGCCGAACTCCCGCGCCATGCCCAGATACGCGTCCAGGTCGCTGCGGTCGGGGTCGAGCGGGTCGTAGAGGGCGGCGAGACGGGGGTGGGCGAAGGCGGCGTCAGCCACGGGTGCCGCCCGCCGCGCGCACGGCGGCCGCCATGCGCCGCACCGCCTCGGTGAGCAGCTCGGGCGAGGTGGCGAGGTTCAGCCGGGCATGGCCCGCGCCGCCCGTGCCGAAGGGAAGGCCCCCGGTGAGCGCCACCCGGCCGTGGTCGAGGAACACCTGGGCGGGGTCGTCGCCCAGGCCGAGGTCGCGGCAGTCCAGCCAGGCGAGGTAGGTGGCGTCTCCCGGGCGGCAGCGGACCGTTGGCAGGTGCTCGGCGAGGAGGTCGGTGAGCAGCCGTCGGTTGGCGTCGAGGCCGTCGAGCAGGGCGTCCAGCCAGCCGGTGGCGTCGCGCAGGGCGGCGGTGTGGGCGAGGATGCCGACATGGCTCGGGCCGTGGCCGACCACCTCCGGCATCCGGGCCAGATCGTCGCCCGCGCCGGGCCCGGCGACCGCGAGGGCCGCCTTGAGACCGGCCAGGTTCCACGCCTTGGACGCCGACATCAGCGACAGCCCGCGCTCGCCGCCGGGCACGCTCAGGTACGGCACGAAGCGCGCGCCCTCGAACACCACGGGCGCGTGGATCTCGTCGGCGACGACCCGTACGCCGTGCCGCTCGGCGAGCGCGGCCACCGCGGTCAGCTCCTCGGCGGTGTGGACGGTGCCGGTGGGGTTGTGCGGGCTGCACAGCAGGTAGGCGGCCCGGCCGCCGCCCTCGGTCGCCCCGCGGAAGGCGTGCTCCAGGACGTCCAGGTCGAGCCGACCGTCGTCGCCCAGCGGCGCCTCCACGATGCGGCGGTCCGCGTGGCGTACGAAGTCGTAGAAGGGCGGGTAGACCGGCGGGTTCACCACGACCGGGTCGCCCGGTCCGGTGACCAGCCGGAGCATCTCGACCACGCCCAGCATCACGTCCGGCACGATCGCGGTGCGCTCCACGGCGAGCCCGGACCAGCCCCACCGCTTGTCGGCGAAGGCGGCCAGCGCCTCGGCGTAGGCGGTCCCGGCGGGATATCCGGTGTCGCCGGACTCCATCGCGTCGGTGACCGCCCGCACGACCGGTCCGGGCGGCGCCACATCCATCTCGGCCACCCACACCGGGAGGACGTCCTCCGGGTAGGTGCGCCACTTCATGCTGGTGCGGCGGCGCAGCTGATCGAGGGAAAAGGCGTTGAGGGGATTCGGCTCACCGGACGTATCGTGCGGGATCCTGGTCATGAAGCACACGATAGGGGGCGTGGTGTGGACCCACATCAGGATTTCGGGGCGCCGCCCGGCGACGACGGGCCGGTGCGGGAGGTCGCCTGCGACGAGTCGGGGTCGGACGGCGAGAACCTGACCGGCGGGAACACGGACGTGTTCGCGCACGCCGGTGTCCACGTCCCCGCGGCGGACGCGGCCCGGGCCCTGCGGGAGATCCGCGACCGGATCCGCTCCCCCGCCACCGAGTACAAGGCGACCCATCTGCTGCGGGAGAAGCACCGGGCGGTGCTGGAGTGGTTCCTCGCGCCGGGCGGGCCGCTGCACGGCGCGGCGCGGGTGCATCTCACCGAGAAGTCGTACTTCGTGGTGGACCGGCTGGCCCGCGTGCTGCTCGACGACCCGGGCGCGGCGGCGGGGCTGTACCGGTCGGTCCGGGAAGCGCTGGGCGCGGAGTACTGGCAGCGCTTCCTGTCCGGGGCGAACCAGTTGCTGCGCACCCGCAACGGGGCCGAGCCGGGGTCCTCCGTGCCGCTGTTCTTCGAGACGCTGGACGAGCTGCGGCGGGCGTACGCCGGCAGCGACGCCGGTCCGGCGCTGGAGCGGCTGGCGGCGGGGCGCGGGCGGGCCGAGGCGTACCGGGCGGGGCTGCTCGACGGCCCGGCGGTGCGTATCCCGGTCCTCAACCCGCTGCTCCCGGCGATCGTCGCCACGGCCGCGTACTGGAGCGGGCCGGAACGGCGGCCGGTGCGGCTGGTGCACGACCGGCAGAACCTGCTGACGCCGGAGCGCATCGCGTGGATCGAGGAGACCGCCCGGCGGTCCGGTGTCGCGCTGGCGGAGCTGCGGCTGGTCGTCGCGCGGGACGATCCGCGGGTGCAGCTGGCGGACTTCCTCGCCGGGATCGCCCGCAAGGCGGCCGGCGACGCCCTGCGCGGGAACGGCGACCCGGAGCTCACGGCGCTGCTGCGTCCCTACGTCGACCCGGCGTCGGTGTGGGGCGACGGCCGTACGGCGGTCGCGCTGGGCCTGTCCGTTCCCAACCCCTCGGTGCGGACGGGCGGCTGAGGCGAACCCGGTCCCGCCCGCGGTGAACACGGCGGGCCCCGGAGCCGTATGGACGAGGGGCGCTCTGCCCGAGGGAGGCCCCCGCGGTGCGCGCACCGCGCTGTCGAGGTTCTGGAGCCATGCATGAGGCACGCACGACGACGGGTGGTCCGGCGAGTGACACGGCTGGCGGCTGTCGGCGGACTCCTGCTGGGCGGCACGATGGTCACGCACGCCGTGGCGAGTGAGCCCGGCACGCCCGACGCCGTCCCGTTCTCCACCGCCTCCCCCGCGGACGCGTCCGGTCCGGGCGCGGGGCTGGTCCAGCGGCTCGGCACGTCCCGTACGGCGGGCAGCTGGGTCGGCGAGGACGGCCGGACGGTCGTGGCGGTCACCGACGAGGAGGCCGCGGCGGAGGTGCGGGCGGCGGGCGCCGAGCCGAAGATGGTGCGGCACAGCATGGACGACTTCGACTCCGCGACGAAGACGCTGAGTTCGGCGCCACGGGTGCCCGGCACGGCCTGGATGAAGGACTACCGGTCGAACCAGGTGGTGGTGCGCGGCGACAGCACGGTGTCCGAGGACGACTGGTCGGACCTCACCGACGTGGCCGACGGCATCGGCGACTTCGTCCGCATGGAGCGGGTGGAGGGCGCCTTCACCACCCGGCTGGCGGGCGGGCTGCCCGTGCTGTCGACGGCCGGCCGCTGCTCGGCCGGGTTCAACGTCACCGACGGGCAAAGGGAGTTCATCCTCACCGCCGGGCACTGCGGGCCGCAGGGGTCGGTGTGGTTCTCCGACAGCGGGGGCCGGCGGAAGGTCGGCACCACCGTCGAGGGCAGCTTCCCCGGCGACGACTACTCGCTGATCGCGTACGACGGCGGCAAGGCGGGCGAGAACGCCGGTGTGGTCGCGGTGGGCGGCGGCAAGGGTGTGCGGATCACCGGGGTGGCCGAACCGACGGTGGGTCAGCGGATCTTCCGCAGCGGCAGCACCAGCGGGCTGCGCGACGGGGAGGTGACCGCGCTGGACGTGACGGTCAACTACCCGGAGGGGACCGTCGGCGGGCTGATCGAGTCGGACGTGTGCGCGGAGCCCGGGGACAGCGGCGGGCCGATGTTCTCCGAGGGAATCGCGCTGGGCGTCACCTCGGGCGGCAGCGGCGACTGCCGCTCGGGCGGCATCACGTACTTCCAGCCGGTGACGAAGGCGCTGGCGGACCTGGATCTGAAGCTGATCGTGGCGCCCGGGGCGGACGGCGACAGCCCCTCCCCCGGTCCGTCGCAGGCGCAGGGCGTGGCGGCGCCGGGCGCGGCCACGCCGGGGTCGTCGGCGCCGGTGCGGGGCATCCTGCCGGACCCGTCGACGCTGGTGTCGCGGCTGTCGGACCCGCGGAACGTGGGTCCCGGGCTGCTGGTGATCGGCGGGAGCCTGGTGGCGCTGGTGGCGTCGCGGTGGATCAGGGCCGAGCAGGACCGCAAGGCGTACCGGAGGCAGTACTCGGCGATGTGGGGGTGAGAAGGCAAGGGCACCCGTGCGGTCACGGGTGCCCGATCGTCATTGCCGAGGCCGGTCAGGCCGCTTCGGCGGCCGCCTGCGGGAGGGCCGAGGCCCACTCCTGGACCAGGCGCTGGTACTCCTCGCGCTGTTCGACGCTGAGTGTCCCGCCCGACCGGAGCCACAGGGCCCGGATCTCCTCGTTGACCTCGGCAGCCGATCGCTCGGAGGAGGGTTCAACAGTGGTGGACATACCGTGAAGCATACGTCCCACGACGTGAAGATGCTGTGAGTAATCGCACGCCCGTCGGGCAATTCGGACGTGTCGCTGATCACGTCCATCTGCGCTGCGAGGTGGGCGAGTTCACACCCTCGGGGATGCGGGAGCGCCCGGCCCGGGGGCCGGGCGCCGGGGGACCTCAGGTGCCCGGCTTGCGGCCGTACACGTAGACGTCGTCGCCCTTCTTCAGCAGCGACCAGTACTTCTTGGCGGCGGTCTTGGTCATGTTGACGCAGCCGTGGGAGCCGGGCGGGTTCCACATGCTGACGCCGACCGAGTGGAACGCCTGGCCGCCGTCGAAGAACTGGCTGTACGGCATCGGCACGTTGTAGATGGTCGAGACGTGGTTCTTGTTCCGCCAGTAGACCTTCTTCAGGCCGGTGCGGGTCTCGTAGCCGTTGCGCCCGGTGCGCACCGGGACGGGCCCGTAGACGAGCTTCTTGCCGTCCTGGATCCAGCTCAGCTGGAGGGTGAGGTTGACGCAGGCGATACGGCCCTTGTTGGTGGGGCATTTGCCCGCCTTGTTCGGGTTCTTGCCGACGGCCCTCTGCTTGTTCATCAGGTCCATCACGCCCCAGGTCACGGGGCCGGCGTACCCGATGTTGGGCCGGATGCCGTGCTTGTTCTGGAAGGCGCGGATGGCCTTGCAGTCGGCGGCGGACTGCTTGCCGTCGACCGGGCGGCCGAGGAACTTCTCGACCTTCTTCTGGTACGGCCCCGCCGACGTGGTGCAGCTGGCCGCCTGGGCCGGCGTGGCACCGATCGCGAGCGTGAGCGGAGCCACCAGAGCGGTGACCCCCAGGGCGACGACACCCCGTTTTCTCAAGTCCCCCATGGTCCGTTCTGCCTCTCCCGCGGGAACGTGCGCTGGACCGCGCACTCTGCCAGGTAGACGGCGGACGGGGGAAATCGGTTGTACGCGCGACCGGACCGTTATGTCCGGCACGGCGGGCACTTCGGTATGAGTCGTGTCACGCGGAAGCACGCGGGGCGTGGGGCCGGTCACCGTCCGTTCGGCGCGCGGGGCGCGGGGGCCGGTCATCGCGCCGTGTGGTCCATGACCCGGTGGAAAGCGGGGTTGACGGCCGTGATGCCGCCGTCGACGGCGAGGGTGGTGCCGGTGATCCAGGCCGCGTCACGGGAGGCGAGAAAGGTCACGGCCGCCGCGATGTCCTCCGGCTCGCCGACCCGGCGCAGCGGGTAGACCTCGGAGACCGCCGCCAGGTCGTCGTCCCGGCCGTCCCAGGCGCGGGTGCGGACCGTGCCCGGCGCGACGAGGTTGACCCGGACGCCCCGGGGCCCCGCGTGGCCGGCGAGGGTGCGGGTCAGGGAGACCAGGCCGGCCTTGGCGGCGCTGTAGGCGTGGTTGCCGAAGTCCTGGAGCCCGTTGACCGAGCCGACGGTGACGATCGCGCCCCGCCCTGACGCCTCCAGGTGCGGCAGGGCGGCGCGGCAGCAGCGGTAGGCGCCGGTGAGGGTGACGTCCAGGTCCGCCGCCCACTCCTCCTCCGGCTCGTCCTCGAAGCGGGGCGCGTCGGGCGTGCAGTGCGCGGCGTTGTTCACCAGCACGTCCAGCGTGCCGAAACCGCGTACGGCACGGTCCACCGCCGCGTCGACGGACGCCTGGTCCCGCACGTCGCAGGCGGCTGCCTCCACCGTGAGTCCGCGGTCGCGCAGCGCCGCCGCCGTGTGCTCCCCCGCCTCCGGGTCGGCGTCGGCGATCAGGACGCGCGCGCCCTCCTCGGCGAACCGTGCCGCGGTGGCGGCGCCGATGCCGCGCGCCGCCCCGGTGATGAGAATCCCGTACCCCGCGAAGCGCCCTGTGTCCGTCGTCATGGGGGGGACGGTAGCGGCTCGGGCGATCATAGCGCCGGGCTTTTCCTCCGGTGTCCGGGCGGGGTCAGCGGTAGCCGGTGACGTCGGCCGGACGGCCCGGGTCCTGCACCTCGACGAGGTAGCGCCAGGCGTCGGGGCGGCTGCCGTCGAGGTCGGTGAAGCCGTACTCCTGGGCGAGGCCGCCGCTGGACAGGGAGGCGCCGTTGAAGCGGGCGACGCCGGGGTCGGCGGCGAGCGCGGCGACGGCGCGGCCCACGTAGCGCGGGGTCTCGGAGATGGCGAAGTGCGGCACCTTCTCCAGCGCGTCGCGCCAGTTGTCCTCCCGCACCCCGAAGTGGTCGAGCATGATCTCCGAGCGCATCCAGCCGGGGGTGAGCGCGACGGCGGTGGCGCCGCGCGGGCCGAGTTCGTGGCCGAGGGCGAACGCCATGCGCAGCACCGAGGACTTGGCGAGGTCGTAGAAGAAGGAGACCCGGTAGTGGTCGCGGTTGTAGTCCGCCGTGCCGTCGGTCATCTCGACGACGAGTCCGCCGGGGTGGCGCAGCAGCAGCGGCAGGGCGTGGTGGCTGGTGATCGCGTGCGTCTCCACGGCGAGGCGGAGCAGCCGCAGTCCCTTGTCGAGGTCGTGCTCCCAGACGGGCGCGTCCCAGTCGAAGAGGGTCTCGCCGCCCCAGATGTCGTTGACGAGGACGTCGAGGCGGCCCTGTTCGGCGGCGATCCGGTCGACGAGCGCCTTCACCTGGGACGGGTCCAGGTGGTCGGTGGGGACGGCGATGCCCCGGCCGCCCGCCTCGGTGACCAGGCCGGCGGTGTCCTCGATCGTCTCGGGCCGGTCGTACTCGGAGCGGCGGGCGCGGGTGGTGCGGCCGGTGACGTACACCGTCGCGCCCGCCGCGCCGAGTTCCACGGCGATGCCCCGTCCCGCTCCCCGGGTCGCCCCGGCCACCAGTGCGACCTTGTCCCGCAACGGCTGTGTCATGCATGGCCTCCCGTGCCTCGGTCCGTCGTACGCCGACGAGCCTGACGGGTAAGCCGGACATCCTCTGTCGCCTTTTCCGCGCTTACGGCCGTAGGGTCACCCGGACGCCGGAACGTCCGGGTGACCGGGGCGGCTCAGTGGCCGCGGGCGATCCATTCGTCCAGGTGCGGGGCCTCGGCGCCGATGGTGGTCGGGTCGCCGTGGCCGGTGAGCACCTTCGTCTCGGGCGGCAGGGTGAGCAGCCGGTCCCGGATGGAGTCGATGATCGTCGGGAAGTGCGAGAAGGAGCGTCCGGTGGCGCCGGGCCCGCCCTGGAAGAGGGTGTCGCCCGTGAACACGGTGCCGAGACCCGGGTCGTACAGGCAGACCGCGCCCGGGGCGTGGCCCGGGGTGTGCAGCACGGTGAGGTCGGCGCCGCCGGCCTCGATGACCAGTCCGTCGGCCAGCCAGGCGTCGGGGTCGCGGTCGGGGTGGGTCTGCTTCCACAGCGGCAGGTCGTCGGGGTGCAGCCAGATCGTGGCGCCGGTGCGCTCGGCGAGGGCGGGGGCGGCGTCGATGTGGTCGTTGTGGGCGTGGGTGCAGACGATGGCGGTCAGCCGCCGGTCGCCCAGCGCCTCGGCGATGGCGTCGGCGTCGTGGGCGGCGTCGATGACGACGGCCTCGTGGTCGTCGCCGACGATCCACACGTTGTTGTCGACGTCCCAGGTGCCGCCGTCGAGGCTGAACTGGCCGGAGGTGACGAGGCGTTCGATGCGGGCGGTCATCACAGCACCACCACCGAGCGCAGCACGTCGCCGCGGTGCATCCGCTCGAACGCCTGCTCCACCTCGTCCAGGGCGATGGTCTCGGTGACGAACGCGCCGAGGTCCAGGCGGCCCTGGAGGTGCAGGTCGATCAGCATCGGGAAATCGCGGGACGGCAGACAGTCGCCGTACCAGGAGGACTTGAGGGCGCCGCCGCGTCCGAAGACGTCGAGCAGCGGCAGTTCGATCTTCATGTCCGGGGTGGGCACGCCGACCAGGACGACCGTGCCGGCCAGGTCGCGGGCGTAGAACGCCTGCTTGTAGGTCTCGGGGCGGCCGACGGCCTCGATGACGACGTCGGCGCCGAAGCCGCCGGTGAGGTCGCGGATCGCCTCGACGGGGTCCGTCGTACGGGAGTTGACGGTGTGGGTGGCGCCCATGGAGCGGGCGGTCTCCAGCTTGCGGTCGTCGATGTCCACGGCGATGATCTTCGCCGCGCCGGCCAGCCGGGAGCCGGCGATCGCCGCGTCGCCGACGCCGCCGCAGCCGATGACGGCGACCGAGTCGCCGCGGCCCACGTTGCCCGTGTTGATCGCGGCGCCGATGCCGGCCATCACGCCGCAGCCGAGCAGTCCGGCGACCTCCGGCGCCACGGCCGGGTCGACCTTGGTGCACTGTCCGGCGGCGACCAGGGTCTTCTCGGCGAAGGCGCCGATGCCGAGCGCCGGGGAGAGTTCGGTGCCGTCGGTGAGGGTCATCTTCTGCTTCGCGTTGTGCGTGTCGAAGCAGTACCAGGGGCGTCCGCGCAGACAGGCGCGGCAATGGCCGCACACGGCACGCCAGTTGAGGATCACGAAGTCACCCGGCTGGACGTCGGTGACGTCGTCGCCCACCGACTCGACGACGCCCGCGGCCTCGTGGCCGAGGAGGAAGGGGAAGTCGTCGTTGATGCCGCCCTGTTTGTAGTGCAGGTCCGTGTGGCACACCCCGCAGGCCTGGACGCGTACGACCGCCTCGCCGGGTCCCGGATCGGGTACGACGATCGTCTCGATCCGTACCGGCTCGTCCTTGCCGGGTGCGATCACGCCGCGTACTTCCTGCGCCATGCTGCTGACTCCTTCGTCTGTCCGTCTCCCCCGTCGTCTCCCGACCCTACGCGGGAATGATCGCCTCCGCCGCCCACCGTGCGGTGCGTCCGCCCGGGCGACGTAGCCTGAACATCCGTCCGACGCCGAGGGGGGCATGTGAGCATCGCCGAGGATCTGTCCGGCCCGCCGGCCTGGCGGCTGCTGGTGTCGTACGTCCGGCCGCACCGCTGGGGGCTGCTGGCCGGCGCCCTGCTCTCGCTGGTGACGGGCGCGACGGGGCTGGCGCTGCCGCTGGTGGCGCGGGAGCTGATCGACGACCTCGCGCACGACCGGGCCGTCACCGGGGCGCTGCTGCTGATGTCGGCGCTGGTGATCGGCAACACGGTGCTGGGCGCGGTGGGTTCGTACGTGCTGCGGCGCGCGGCGGAGTCGGTGGTGCTGGGGGCGCGGCGGACGCTGTCCTCGTATCTGCTGCGGCTGCGGATCGCGGCCGTGGACCGGACCGAGCCGGGTGATCTGATGGCCCGGATCACCTCCGACACCACGCTGCTGCGGGAGGTGACCACCGACTCGCTGATCGGGCTGGGCACGGGCGGGCTCACGCTGCTCGCCACGGTGGCGCTGATGGGCTGGGTGGAGCCGGTGCTGCTGGCGGTCACGCTGGGCGTGCTCACGGTGGCGGGGACGCTGCTCGGGGTGGTCGTGCCACGGATCCGGCGGGCGTCGAAGCGGGCGCAGGAAGCGGTGGGCGTGATGGGGGCGTCGCTGGAGCGGGTGCTGGGCGCGCTGCGCACGGTGAAGGCGTCCGGCGCCGAGCCTCGGGAGGAGCGGACGCTGCACGACGCGGCGCGCGAGTCGTGGCGGATGAGCGTGCGGGCCGCCAAGTGGTCGGCCGCGGCGGGCAACACGGCGGGGCTCGCGATGCAGCTCGCGTTCATCACGGTGCTGGCGGTGGGCGGGGCGCGGGTGGCGACCGGGGCCATCGACATCGGGACGCTGGTGGCGTTCCTGCTGTTCGTGTTCTACCTGATGGCGCCGATCTCGCAGGTCGTGGGTGCCGTCACGCAGTACCAGGCGGGCAGTGCCGCGCTCGCCCGCATCCAGGAGGCGCTGCGGCTGCCCGCGGAACCGGCCGCGCCGCCCGCCGCGTTGCCCTCCCCCGGCGCCGCGCCGGCGGCGGTCGCCTTCGAGGACGTGCGGTTCCGCTACGCCGAGGACCTGCCGTACGTCCACCACGGGGTGACGTTCGCCGTGCCCCCGCAGGGGCTGACGGCGTTCGTCGGCCCGTCCGGCGCGGGCAAGACGACGGTGTTCTCCCTCATCGAGCGGTTCTACGACCCCGAGTCCGGCGTGATCACGGTGGACGGCCGCGACGTCGCGGACTGGGCCCTGCCGGAGCTGCGCGCGGCGATCGGCTACGTCGAGCAGGACGCTCCCGTGCTGTCGGGTTCCCTCCGCGACAACCTGCTGCTGGGCAACCCGGACGCGGACGAGGACGCGCTGACGCGGGTGCTGAAGACCACGCGGCTCGACGGGCTGGTCGCCCGCCTGCCCCAGGGGCTCGACACCCTCGTCGGCCACCGCGGCACCAAGCTGTCCGGCGGCGAACGCCAGCGGGTCGCCATCGCCCGCGCCCTCCTCCGCCGCCCACGCCTGCTCCTCCTCGACGAGGCGACGTCCCAGCTGGACGCGGTGAACGAGGCGGCCCTGCGGGACACGGTCGCGGACGTCGCCCGCACGACGACGGTTCTGGTGGTGGCCCACCGCCTCTCCACGGTGACGGCGGCGGACCGCATCGTGGTGATGGACGCGGGCCGCGTCCGCGCGGTCGGCACCCACCGGGAACTGGTCACGTCGGACCCGCTGTACGGGGAGCTGGCGGCTACGCAGTTCTTGGCCACGGCGGGCTGAAGAGGGAAACCGCACCTGGGCGCCCGGCACCGGAGGGGGTGCGGCCACCCGTCCCCACCCCCCGCCGGCCGGGCGTCGCGCTTGCCCCCGCCCGTCCCGGGGAGGACGCTCGTAGGTGAGGCCTACGTGGCCTGATTCCGGGCCCGGGGCCTCCGAGGAGGTGGGTCATCATGACGACCGCGGCACAGCCCGTGTTCGGTACCGACACCCTGCGGCGGGGCGTCGAGGCGGACACGCCCGACATGCTGAAGTCGCTCTACGCGGACGACGCGGAGCTGCGCGTCGTGGATCACGTCAGCGGGCCGAGCCACCCGAAGGTGCTGCACGGCAAGGACGAGATCGCCGCGATGCTGGACGACGTCTACAGCCGCGACATGACGCACGCGCTGGAGGCGTGCGTCGTGCAGGGCGATCACGCCGCCTACTGCGAGAGCTGCCTCTACCCGGACGGTGTGCGGGTGCTCTCGGAGTCGATGCTGACGTTGCGCGACGGCAAGATCACGGGGCAGGTGCTGATCCAGGCGTGGGACGAGTGACACCGGGCGCCGTCGTCCCCGTCGCGTCGACGAAGGTCTCGACGAGCGGGGACGGACGGTCGCCGTTCCAGGCGAGGGCGACCGTGCCGGGCGGTACGTCCGCGAGCGGGACGTAGGCGATGTCGGGGCGCGGGAAGACAGCCGCGACCGACTCCGGCACCATCACGACGCCGCTGCCGGCCCGGACGTACGCCAGGATCTCCTCCATGTCGTGCACGTCCGGGCCGCGCAGCCACCGGGTGCCGTCGGGGCGCGGGTCGGCGTTCCAGACGGCGGACCACGCCGGGGACGCGCCCGCGTAGCGCAGCAGAGGTTCGTCGGCGAGGGCGCGCAGCCCGACCGTGTCCTCGCCGGCCAGGGGGTGCCGTACGGGAAGGACGACGCAGAGCCCCTCCTGGAAGAGCGGCAGCACCCGCAGGCGCTCCGCGTCGACGGGCAGGCGTACGAAGCCGACGTCGGCGGTGCCGTCGAGGAGGTCGGCGGACTGGCTCCACCACCGCAGCCGGACCAGTTCGATCCGCACCTGCGCCTCCCGCGCGGAGAACGCGTGCAGCGGCGCGGTGATGTCGGAGCTGAGCATGAAGCCGACCTTGAGCACGCCCTCGCCCGCTGCGATCCGCCGGACGCGGTTCTGCGCGGCGCGGGCGACGGCCAGCAGTTCCCGTGAGTCCCGCAGGAACTGCTCGCCCGCGGGTGTGAGGGCGACCTCCCGGCTGCTGCGGCGGAACAGCGTCACGCCGAGGTCGTGCTCCAGCTGCTGGATCTGCCGGGACAGCGCGGGCTGGGTGACGTGCAGGGCGGCCGCGGCCTGCCCGAAGTGCAGCCGCTCGGCGACGGCCACGAAGGAGCGCAGCCGGCGCAGGTCCAGATCCGTCTGTCCGCCGTCCATGCCGCCTTCTCCCCTGCCGCCTGCACCGATGCGCCCACGTCATCGTAGGCACCGAAGGAAGCATTGGACCTCCGGGAAACCCCAGGTCACGCTGGTTACGTACTGCGGGGGGCATCGATCCCCCGCCCGCCTCCCCCTCCCCCATCTTCTGGAGTGTTCGCCATGATGCGTGCCGCCGTCGCCGTCGGGGCAGGCGCCCCGCTCGCCCTGCAGGACCTGGAAGTGCCCGAACCCGGTCCGGGCGAGGTGCTCGTCAAGGTCACCGCGTGCGGGGTCTGCTTCACCGACCTGAACCTGCTGCGCGGCCACTATCCGTTCGCCCGTTTCCCGGTCGTGCCGGGCCACGAGATCACCGGCGTGGTCACGGCCGTCGGCCCCGGCGTCATCTTCCCCGTGGTCGGCGCCGCGGTGGGCGGGCAGTTCCTGTACGACTCGTGCGGTCACTGCGACTACTGCGTCCGCGGCGACCAGGTCCTCTGCCCCCGCAAGGTGATCACCGGCATCGTCGCCGACGGCGGCTACGCCCCGTATGTGGTGATGAAGGCCGGCTTCGTCACCCCGCTGCCGGACGGGCTCGACCCGGTGGCCGCCGCGCCGCTGATGTGCGCCGGGCTGACCGCGTTCAACGGGCTGCGCCAGGGCGGGATCCGGCCCGGCTCGCGGGTCGCCGTGGTGGGCGCGGGCGGCGTGGGCGCGCTGGCCGTGCGGTACGCCGTCGCGATGGGGGCGCGGGTCGCCGTGGTCGGCCGGTCCCGGCGCGGTGAGGACGCGGCGAAGGCACTGGGCGCGGAACTGTTCGTCGCGGCGCAGGAGTCGGACCCGGCGAAGGCGCTGAAGGAGTGGGACGGCGGCGCGGACCTCGTGCTGAACGCCTCCCCGTCGACCGAGGCGGCGACGGCGACGCTGGGCGGGCTCGCCCCGGACGGCACGCTGATGCTGTGCGGGTACGGTCCCGAGCCGCTGGTGCTGCCGGCCCAGCCGATGATCCTCAACCGGCTGCGGGTGGGCGCCTCCCCGTCCGGCTCGCCGCACGACCTGCGCGACACCCTGGCCTTCTCGGCCTCGCACGACATCCTCCCGGACGTCACCCCGATCGGCCTGGACGAGGCCCTGGCCGTGCTGGACGCGATGGACGCGGGCACCGCGCGCGGCCGCAGCGTCATCGTCTTCCCCTGACCTCCCCTCCTTGTGACGGAGCACCTCATGTCCTCCCACGTCGTTCTGATCACCGGCGCGTCCAGCGGTTTCGGCGCGATGACCGCCCGCGCCCTGGCCGACGCCGGGCACACCGTCCACGCCGGGATGCGGCAGACCACCGGCCGCAACGCCCCGGCGGTCGCCGACGCCCGCGCCTACGCCGACGAGCACGGCGTCGAGTTGCGCACCGTCGAACTCGACGTCTCCCGGCAGGAGTCGGTGGACGCGGCCGTCGCGGCGGTCACCGAGGAGGCGGGCGGCGTCGACGTGGTCGTGCACAACGCCGGGCACATGGTGCTGGGCCCCGCCGAGTCGTTCACTCCGGAGCAGCTCGCCGAGATCTACGACACCAACGTGCTGTCCACGCAGCGGGTCAACCGCGCGGTGCTGCCGCAGATGCGGGAGCGCCGGGACGGGCTGCTCGTGTGGGTGGGCTCCACCAGTACCTTCGGCGGGACGCCCCCGTATCTCGCCCCGTACTTCGGCGCCAAGGCGGCCATGGACCACCTGGCGAAGAGCTACGCCGTCGAGCTGTCCTGGTTCGGCATCGACACGTCGATCGTGGTGCCCGGCTCCTTCACCTCCGGCACGAACCACTTCGCGCACGCCATGCACCCCGCGGACACGGCGACGGCCGAGGCGTACGACGAGCTGTACGAGGGTCTGATGGACGACGTCGGCAAGCGGCTCGCGGCTCTCGCGCCGCCGGACGCGGACCCCGGCGAGGTTGCCCGCACGATCGTGGCGGTCGTGGACGCACCGAAGGGCGAGCGCCCGTTCCGGGTGACGATCGACCCGGCGGACGACGGCTCGGAACAGGTCAGCGACGTCGCCGACCGGATCCGCGCCGATTTCTACGACCGCATCGGCTTCACCGATCTCCTCACCACCCGGACCCCGGCCGGGGCGTGAGACAGGCTGGTATGACTGGGTGCATGCATGCAGACACCGCCCAGTCGGCCATCGACACGTTCATCTCGGCGTTCAACGCCTCCGACGACGCCTACGTGACCTCGCTGCTGTCACAGGCGCTCACCTCGGACGTGGTCCTCTGGGGTCCGCTCGGCCGCAGCGAGGGCGTCGAGGCGGTGGAGCGGTTCGTGCTGGACATCCGGCGGCACCCGGCCGGACCGGGCACGATGGTCCGCTGCTCGGGGGTGGACATGCCGGACGAGTGGGCCCGGTACCGGTGGGTGTTCACCACCCCGGACGGTGGTCCCCGGCTCGCCGGGACCGACGTCGTCCACCTGCGGCGGGGACTGATCGACCAGATGATCGTCTTCGCGGGGGACCTCGCGCCGGCCGTCTGACTCCGTCGCCCCGCCGGGGCGCCTCGACGCCGACCGGTTGACGCTCCGTCAAGCGGTCGGCGTCGGCACGGTCGGTTCCGCACCTCCGGTCCGTTCGGCACATCCGGTCCGTTCGGCACGTCCGGTCCGTTCGGCACATCCGGTCGGTTCGGCGCGTCCGGTCGGTTCGGCACGTCCGACGCGACCGGCGGTCCCGGCGCAGTCGGCCTCGGCGCATCCGCTGTCTCCCGCCTCCCCGGCGCCTCCGGCGATCCCGGCGGCTCCCGCGGCTACAGCGGCTCCCGCGGCTACGGCGTCTCCGGCGGACGCAGAATCGCCAGCAGCTGGCGCACCAGCTCGTCCACGACCTCGTCGAGGCTCGCCTCGACCCACCCCGCGTTCCAGTCGTGCAGCAGCCCGTTGACGCCGCCGATGAAGCCCGTCGCGGCGAGACGGTGGTCGCGGGGGGCCGCCTCGCCGCGGGCGACGGCCGCGTCCGCCTCGGCGCAGATCAGGTCGACCCAGCGGGCGCGGCGGGCCAGCCGCTGTTCCTCCAGGCGGGGGCTCACCCCGATGATCTCGACGAAGGCGATGCGGATGCGGCGCGGGTCGCGGGTGACGTCGGCGGCGTAGGCGCGGAAGATCGCGGCGGCGCGCTCGGCGAGCGGCGCGTCCGCCGTCGAGGCCGCCGCGGCGAGCACCGCCGCCTCGGCCCAGTCGTTGACCTGGAGGTGCAGCGCGGCAAGGACGTCCTCCAGGGTGCGGAACTCCTCGTAGAACTGGCGGGTGGACAGTCCGGCGGCCTCGCTGAGGGCGGCGACGGTGGTGTTCCGGTAGCCGGGTCCGGCGCCGAAGAGCTCCAGGGCCGCGTCGAGGAAGCGCCGGCGCCGCTCGGCCTTCCGCTCCTCCGCGGACTTCCCGGCGTACCGGCCGCTCGGTGCGCTCAGTCTGCCCGCCACCGGTTCTCCTCTCGCCGCGCCCGGCAATTTTGTCGCGTCCGCGGTCTTGTGGAGAACCCCTGACGGTCCCTACTTTTCAGTAAGTTCAATCTGAAAGCACGCCTGTTCAGATTCCTCTCCCTTCCCTTGGCATGTCCCGCTCATGGCGCCCCCACCCGCAGAGGAGACCCCGCCATGCCGATCCGCAGCAGGCATCTGTGCACCCTCGCCGCCGTCGTCCTGACCCTCACCGCCCCCGGCGCCGTGGCGAGCGCCGCCGGACAGACGTCCTCCGAGGACCTGCGGGAGGTGCTGTTCGTGGGCAACAACTGGGACGGCACCGCCGATGTCATCGAGTCCGGCGGTGACTTCGGGCGGGTCGGAAGGATCAACGTGATCCCCGACAAGGACCGGCGGATGGCGGAGATCAACGCCAACCCGATCCGCTGGATCTACTTCATGGGCATCCGCAACACCGTCGGCGAGGGCCACGACCAGTTCGTCGACGACATGTACTCCACCCCGGACGGCACCGCGGTGGTGGTCTCCCGGCCCAGCTTCGCGGACGTCGTCTCCCTCGACCTGGCCACCGGACGGGTCAACTGGCGCTTCCCGGTGTCCGGTTACCGCTCCGACCACATGGCGGTCTCCCCCGACGGCAGGCGCGTCGCCGTCTCCGCCTCGACGTCCAACACCGTGCACGTCCTGGACATCGAGACCGGCGAGGAGGTCGGCAGGTTCAAGACCGGCGACAAGCCGCACGAGAACGTCTTCACCCGCGACGGCCGCTACATCTGGAACATGTCCATCGGCGAGGTGAACAACGACCTGGACGCGCCCTGGCTGGACTTCACGAAGGGTGACCGCAGGATCACGGTCGCCGACGCGCGGACGTTCGAGCAGGTCAGGGTGATCGACATGCGGGAGCGGCTGGACGCGGCCGGCTTCACCGGGTACTCGGACGCGGTCCGCCCCGCCGCCTTCTCCCCCGACGAGTCGAAGCTGTACTTCCAGGTGTCGTTCTTCAACGGCTTCTTCGAGTACGACGTCGCCACCGACCGGATCAGCCGCGTCAAGACCCTGCCGAAGAACCCGGCCACCAGCGAGGACCGCACCACCTGGGTCAACGACTCGCGCCACCACGGCATCACCATGAAGCCCGACGGCGCCAAGCTGTGCGTGGCGGGCACCATGGACGACTACGCGACCGTCGTCGACCGCGACACCTTCGAGCACGGCCCGCTGGTCCCCGTCGCCAAGCCGTACTGGGCGACCGTCAGCGGCGACGGGGAGTCCTGCGTGGTCTCCGAGAGCGGCGCCGACCAGGTCACCGCGATCGACTTCGCGACGGGCGAGAAGACCGTGTCGGTCCCGGTCGGCGACCACCCGCAGCGGGTGCGGCTCGGGCATGTGCGGGAGGGCTGGACCGGGCCCTCGGGCGGCTGACCGGCACCCGGAGAGCCGGAATCAACTCGCCACCCTCCGGAAGGCCGGCATCAACTCCCCACCCGACGCGTCACGTTGAGCAGGTACTCCCTCCGGTCCAGCGGGTTGTGGTCGGTGCGGGGGCGGGACGGCACCGGGCCGTGGGTGACGGGCGCGTAGTGGCCGAACCGGCTCTCCAGCTCGCCCTCGCCCCGGGTCGGCCCCGGCAGCCGCTGCTCCAGTTCCCGCACCCGCGCCGCCGGCACCGTGCCCTCCAGCACGCAGAGCGCGCCGAGCGTGTCCGTGGTGCGCGGCAGCGCGCCGAGGCTGCCCAGAACCGGCAGCAGGGCGCCCAGGGTGTCCGCCGGGGCCTCGATCCTGAAGCGGTGGACGGGTTCGTGCACCACCGTGCCCGCCCGCCGCAGCGCGTCCGTCAGGACCAGCGGGGTGAGCCCCCGGAAGTCGGCGCCGGTGCTCGACATGCTCTTGTCGAAGCCCTGGTGGGCGTGGCTCTGGCGGGGGCAGTAGCCGCAGTGGGTCATGGTGACCACGCAGTCGGTGACCTGCCAGCCGCGCAGCCCCTGCGCGAGCGTGGCCAGCACGGTGTCCTCCACCGCCTTGAAGAAGGCGTACGGCATGGAGCCCAGTTCGACCTCCAGGCGGAAGTCGACTCCGGAGCCGGGAGGCGTGGGGTCGACGCGCAGGCCCACTGTCGCGAGGAACGGATTGCCGTCGCCCTTGACGAACTCGGCGGCCGCTCCGGTCCCGGCGGGGCGCTCGATGCAGAGCGGGGTGGTGCCGCGGAAGGTGACGTCGAGGCCGTACTCCTCGGCCAGGGTGGCCTGAAGGACCTCCTTCTGCACCTCGCCGTAGAGCGACACGGAGGTCTCGCGCCTCCGTTCGTCGTGGCGCAGGCCGATCAGCGGGTCCTGCTCGGCGAGCTGGGCGAGGGCCAGGTGCAGCGCACCGGGGTCGACGCCCGCGCCGGGCACCACGACGGTCTCGAGGGTCGGCGGGGAGAAGAACCGCTGTTGTTCCTTGGGTGGTTCGCCGATCGCGTCGCCGATGCGGACGTCCGCCAGCCCCCACAGCCGGGCGATCCGGCCGGCCTCCACGGCGTCCGCGCGGCTGTCGGCGCCGTGCTCGAAGACGCTGAGCCCGGTGACCCGCCCCTCCGTGAACGTCCCGACGCCGAACGGGATCCGGTCGCGGGCGCGCAGGGTGCCGGAGAACAGGCGCGCGTAGGCGATCTTCTCCCCCGCGGGTCCCCGCTCCACCTTGAACACCGTGCCGGAGAGCGGCCCGTCGGGCGAGCCGCCGGACAGGGGCAGCAACTCCCGTACGCCGTCGAGCAGTTCGCCGACGCCCGCGCCGGTGACGGCGGAGCCGAGGAAGACCGGGTGGACAAGGGCCTGGCGGGTCTGCTCGGCCACGGCCTCCCGCACCCGGGCCGGGGTGAGCGTGCCGTCCACGTACGCGGCGAGCAGGCCGTCGTCGTGGTCGGCGAGGACGTCCAGGGCGGCCGGCACCGGGCCGGGCACGAAGCGGGCGTCCCGGGTGCCGAGCCGCTCGGTGGTGCCCATGGGCACGAGGGAGGGGGTCAGGCGCGCCGCGATCTCGCGGAGCAGGTCCGTCTCGCGCGCCCCGCGGCGGTCGATCTTGTTGACGAAGAGCAGGGTGGGCAGGGACAGCCGGCGCAGGACGCGCATCAGCACCCTGGTCCGCGCCTGGACGCCCTCGACGGCGGAGAGCACCAGCACGGCGCCGTCCAGCACGCCGAGCACCCGCTCGACCTCGGCGACGAAGTCGGGATGGCCGGGGGTGTCCAGCAGGTTGACGGTGATGTCGTCGAGCGGGAACGAGACGACGGCGGACTTGATGGTGATGCCGCGCCGGCGCTCCAGCGCGAGGGTGTCGGTGGTGGTGCTGCCGGCGTCGACGCTGCCGATCTCGTCGATCACCCCCGCGGTGTGCAGGAGCCGCTCGGTCAGGCTGGTCTTACCGGCGTCGACATGGGCGAGGATTCCCAGATTGAGCACGTGCACGAAGCGTCATGTCCTTCGAAGAGTGGTGAGTTCCTTCCTGGGCGGACATGAACGGTGCGCGCACGGCCTTCTCCTCGCTTCTGGTCGGGTCTTCCGGCAGTGGACCAGACGGGCGGCGGACGCACAACGGATTAATGCTCAACAAAAACCGGCGTCCCGACTCTCGCCCCGTCACGAACCGTCGCCTTAGAGTGACGCGCATCACGTCCGGCGACCGACCGGTATCCCTCGCACGCTTCTGGGAGGGCACATGACCCGTATCTCGGTGAAGGTGGACGGCACGACGTACGAGGACGAGGTGGAACCCCGTCTGCTGCTGGTCCACCATCTGCGCGACCGGCTCGGCCTGACGGGGACGCCCGTCGGCTGCGACACCTCCAACTGCGGGGCCTGCACCGTCGATCTGGACGGGGTGAGCGTCAAGAGCTGCTCGGTCCTGGCCGTCCAGGCCGACGGCTGTGCGGTGACGACCGTGCAGGGCCTGAGCACGGACGGCGAGTGGACGGGCCTGCAGCGCGCCTTCCACGAGCGGCACGCGCTGCAGTGCGGCTACTGCACGCCCGGCATGCTGATGGCGGCCCGTGACCTGCTGAAGGAGAACCCCCGCCCCACGGCCGACGAGGTGCGGCACGCCCTGGAGGGCAACCTGTGCCGCTGCACCGGCTACCAGAACATCGTGCGCGCGGTGCTGGCCGCCGCCTCCGACGAGGAGGTGCGGGCATGACCGAGGGCGCCGTCGAGGCCGAGGTCGGCCGGGCGCGGCTGCGCAAGGAGGACGCGCGGCTGCTCACCGGGCAGACCCACTGGACCGACAACATCCAGGCCGCCGGGATGCTGCACCTGGCGATCCTGCGCAGCCCCATGGCGCACGCGCGCCTGGAGCGCGTCGACGTCTCCCCCGCCCTGGAACTCCCGGGCGTGGTGGCCGCGTTCACGGGAAGCGATCTCGCGGAGGGGATGGGATCGCTGCCGTGCGCGTGGCCGGTGACGGAGGACATGGTGCACCCGGACCATCCGCCGCTCGCCGTGGACGAGGTGCGGCACGCCGGCGACCCGGTGGCGGTGGTGGTGGCCCGCGACCGGTACGCGGCGGCGGACGCGCTGGAGGCGGTCGAGGTCGAGTACGAGCCGCTGCCCGCGGTGCTCGACCTGGAGGCGGCGCTCGCCGAGGACGCGCCGCTGGTCCACGCCGACAAGGGCACGAACCGCTGTTACGACTGGCCGCTCAGGGCCGGTGAGGACTACGCGGCGGTCCGTGAACGCGCCGAGGTGGTCCTCGAACGCCGCTACCACCAGCAGCGGCTCATCCCCAACGCGATGGAGCCGCGTTCGGTCGTGGTCACGCCGCTCGCCGCGTCCGGCGAGTACACGGTGTACTCGGCCACGCAGATCCCGCACATCCTGCGCGTGATGCTCGCCATGGTCACCGGGATACCCGAGCACAAGCTGCGGGTCGTCGCCCCCGACGTGGGCGGCGGCTTCGGCTCGAAGCTCCAGGTGTACGGCGAGGAGGCGATCGCGCTGGCCGTCGCGCGGCGCCTCGGCCGGCCCGTGAAGTGGACCGAGTCCCGCTCCGAGGGGTACCTCGCCACCCATCACGGCCGCGGCATGATCCAGGACGTGGAGATCGCCGCCGACCGGGACGGCAGGCTGCGCGGCCTGAAGGTGGACCTGCTCGCCGACATGGGCGCGTACCTGATGCTGGTCACCCCGGGCGTGCCGATCCTCGGCGCGTTCATGTACCCGGCGATCTACAAGATGGACTCCTACGAGTTCCGCTGCACCGGCGTGTTCACCACCCGCACCCCCACCGACGCCTACCGCGGCGCGGGACGTCCGGAGGCGACGTACGCCATCGAGCGGATCATGGACGAGCTGGCCGCCGAACTCGGCATGGACCCGGTGGAGTTGCGCCGCCGCAACTGGATCCGCCACGAGGAGTTCCCGTACGACTCGATCGCGGGGCTCACCTACGACAGCGGCAACTACGAGGCGGCCACCGACAAGGCGCTCGCCCTGTTCGGCTACGACGAGTTGCGCGAGGAGCAGCGCAAGCGGAACGAGCGCGGGGACACCGTACGGCTCGGCATCGGGGTGTCGACGTACACCGAGATGTGCGGGCTCGCGCCGAGCCGGGTGCTGCGGGACCTGCGGTACGCGGCGGGCGGCTGGGAGGCGGCGAGCATCCGCATGCTGCCCACCGGGAAGGTCGAGGTGGTCACCGGCACCAGCCCGCACGGGCAGGGGCATGTGACGTCATGGAGCCAGATCGCGGCGGACGTGCTGGGCGTGCCGTTCGAGGACGTCGAGGTGGTGCACGGCGACACCCGTGCGGCCCCGCAGGGCATGGACACCTACGGCTCGCGCTCGCTGGTGGTGGGCGGCGCGGCGGTGCACCACGCGGCCCGCAAGGTGGTCGACAAGGCGCGGAAGGTCGCCGCGCATCTGCTGGAGGCGAGCGAGCGGGACCTGGAGTTCACCGGCGGCGTGTTCTCGGTGAAGGGATCGCCGGAGGCGCGGAAGACCATCCAGGAGGTGGCGTTCGAGGCGTTCACCTCGCACGACCTGCCCGACGGCATGGAACCCACGATCAACGCCGAGCACGTGCTCGACCCGGAGAACTTCTCCTATCCGCACGGCACCCATCTGTGCGCGGTGGAGGTGGACACCGAGACCGGCATGACCCGCATCCGCTCCTACGTGTGCGTGGACGACGTGGGCCGGGTGGTCAACCCGATGATCGTCGAGGGCCAGGTGCACGGCGGTCTCGCCCAGGGCATCGCGCAGGCGCTGTACGAGGAGGCCGTGTACGACGACGACGGCAACCTGCTGTCGGGCACGATGGCCGACTACCTGGTGCCGTCGGCGGTGGACCTGCCGGACTTCGTGACGGACCGGACGGAGACGCCCGCCGAGTCGAACCCGCTCGGGGTCAAGGGCGTCGGGGAGGCGGGGACCATCGCCTCCACCCCGGCGGTGGTCGGCGCGGTCGTGGACGCGCTGAGGCCGCTGGGGGTGAGGGACGTGCCCATGCCGTGCACCCCGGAGCGGGTGTGGCGGGCGATCCACGGTGAGGAGGACCCGGCATGATTCCCCCCGCGTTCGACTACGTCCGCCCGCACACCGTCGAGGAGGCGGTGCGGGCCCTCGCCGACGGCGGCGAGGACGCGAAGGTGCTGGCCGGCGGGCAGAGCCTGCTGCCGCTGATGCGGCTGCGGATGGCGTTCCCGCAGCTGCTCGTCGACACCGGCCGCATCCCCGGCCTGCGCGGCAGCCGCATGGAGGGCGACACGCTGGTCGTCGGCGCCATGACCACGCACCACGACGTGCTGCGCGACGCGCTGGTGCGCCGGCACGCCGGTCTGCTGGCCGCCGCCACGGCGACGGTCGCCGACCCGGCCGTACGGCACCGGGGCACCCTCGGCGGGTCGCTGGCGCACGCCGACCCGGCCGCCGATCTGCCGGCCGTGATCCTGGCGCTGGAGGGCGAGCTGGTCGCGGTGGGGCCGCGCGGCCGGCGCACGATCCCCGCCCGCGCGTTCTTCACCGACTACCTGGAGACCGCGCTGGCGCCGGACGAGCTGCTCGTGGAGGTACGGCTGCCGTCGACCGACGGCTGGGGCTTCCACTACGAGAAGTTCCAGAGGGTGGCGCAGGCGTACGCGATCGTCGGCGTGGCCGCGCTGGTGCGGCGCGACAGCGGGAGCATCGCCGAGGCGCGGGTGGGGCTGACCAACATGGGCTCGACCCCGCTGCGCGCACCGGCGGCCGAGGAGGCGCTCGCGGGAGCGGGCGACGCCGCGGCCGTGAAGCGGGCGGCCGGGGAGGCGGCCGAGGGCACCCGGCCGTCGCGGGACACCTCCGCGTCGCCGGAGTACCGGGCGCATCTGGCGCGGGTGCTGACCGGGCGGGCGGTGCTCGCCGCCGCCGGAATGGGGTGAGGCCCATCACCGCCGAGGAGTGGCCGGGCGGCCCGGAGCAGGTGCGGGCCGCTCTGGAGGAGAGGGGCTACCTCGTCGACGAGGGGCTGGCGATCGCGTGCTTCCTGGCACTGCGGCTGCGCCGCCCGGTCTTCTGCGAGGGCGACGCGGGCACCGGCAAGACCGCGCTCGCGTCCGCCCTCGCGGAGGTACTGGACGCGCCTTTGATCCGGTTGCAGTGCCACGAGGGCATCGACGCCTCGCAGGCCCTGTACGACTGGGACTTCCCGCGTCAGCTGCTGCGGCTGCGGGCGTCCGAGGCGGCCGGGGTCACCGACCCGGAGAAGCTGGAGGGCGTGCTGTACGACCGGCGTTATCTGCTCGCCCGGCCGCTGCTGCGGGCGCTGGAGAGCGCGCCGTGCGTGCTGCTGGTGGACGAGATCGACCGAGCGGACGACGAGTTCGAGGCGTTCCTGCTGGAGCTGCTGTCGGACTTCGCGGTGACGATCCCGGAGCTGGGTACGGTGCGGGCGGAGGCGCCGCCGCTGGTGGTGCTGACCTCCAACCGCACCCGTGAGGTGCACGACGCGCTGAAGCGGCGCTGTCTGTACCACTGGTTCGACCACCCGGACTTCGCCCGTGAACTGGCCATCGTGCGGCGGAGGCTGCCGGAGGTCACGGCACGGCTGGCGGAGCAGGTGACGGCGCTGGTGCAGGAGCTGCGGCGGCAGGATCTGGTGAAGCCGCCCGGGGTGGCGGAGACGATCGACTGGGTGCGCGCGCTCGACGCGCTGGGCGCGAGCGAGGTGGACGCGTCCCTGGCGAGGGCCACGCTGGGCTCGGTGCTGAAGTACCGCGAGGACGCGGACCGCGCGCGGGGCCTGGACTTCGCGGCGGTGCTGGCGGGGCGGGGGTGACCGGTGTGGCGTCCGAGGCCGCCGGTGATCCGGCCGCGCTGCTCGTCGGGTTCGCCCGGCGGCTGCGCGCGGCCGGCGCGGAGGTGAGCGGGGAACGGATGCGGGCGTTCCTGCGCGCGACGGAGGCGCTGCGGCCGTGGGCGCGGACGGACGTGTACTGGGCGGGCCGGCTCACCCTGTGCGGCGGCCCGGACGACGTGGCGCGCTACGACCGGGAGTTCGCGGCGTGGTTCGGCGCCGGCGAGCGGGCCGTCCCGCGGAACGCGACCGTCCCGACCGGGAGACCGGGCGTGCCCGAGGAGCAGGCGCCTCGGCTGCCCGCGTCGCCGCCTCCACCGACGTGCTGCGTCACCGGGACGTGGCGGAGCTGAGCGGCGGCGAGCGGGAGCAGGTGAGACGGCTGCTGGCCGCGTTGGCGCTGCGCGCCGGTGCGGCGTCCGGCCCGGCGCGGGGAGACCGACCCGCGCCGCACCGTGCGGGCCATGCTGCGCAACGGCGGCGAGCCGGTGCGGCTCCGGCACCGGATGCGGGCCGAGCGTCCGCGCCGGGTGGTGCTGCTGGTGGACGTCAGCGGGTCGATGGCGCCGTACGCGGACGCCCTGCTGCGGTTCGCGCACGCCGCCGCGCGCGGAGGGCACACCGAGGTGTTCACCGTCGGCACCCGGCTCACCCGGGTCACGCGCGCGATGGCGCACCGGGACCCGGACGCGGCGATGGCGGCCGTGGCCCGGGCCGTGCCCGACTGGCGCGGCGGGACCCGGCTCGGGGAGCTGCTCAAGGAGTTCCTGGACCGCTGGGGGCGGCGCGGGACGGCCCGCGGGGCGGTGGTGGTGCTGCTGTCGGACGGCTGGGAGCGTGGCGATCCTGAGCCGCTCGCCGAGGGGATGCGACGCTTGCACCGGCTCGCGCACCGCGTGATCTGGGCCAATCCGCTGAGGGCGCGGCCCGGTTACGCGCCCCTCGCGGCCGGGATGGCGGCGGCGCTGCCGAGCGTGGACGCGTTCGTCGAGGGGCACAGCCTCGCCGCGCTGGAGCGGCTGGCGGCCGTGGTGCGGGGAGGCCGCCCGCCGGAGGGCACGCCCCGGGAAGGAGCGGATGATGCGTGACGTTCTGCCGGTGCTCGGCCGCTGGTACGCGGCCGGGGCGCCGTTCGGACTGGCCACGGTCGTCGGGGTGAGCCGCAGCGCGCCGCGCGACCCGGGCGCGGCCATGGCGGTCGGCCCGGACGACGAGGTGGTGGGCAGCGTCTCCGGGGGCTGCGTGGAGGGCGCGGTGTTCGAGCTGGCGCGGGAGGTGGTCGCCGACGGCGAGGCGCGCCTGGAGACCTTCGGCTACAGCGACCAGGACGCCTTCGCGGTCGGCCTGACCTGCGGCGGCGAGATCACCCTGCTGGTGCGGCCGGTGACGCCGGAACTGGACCCGGCGTTCGGTGAGGTCACCGCGTCGGTGGCGGCGGGCGAGCCGGTGACGGTGGCGACGGTCACCTCGGGTCCCGCGCGGCGCGGCGCCACCCTCGCCGTGTGGCCCGACCGGGTCGCCGGCACCCTCGGGACGGCGGGCCTCGACGTGGCGGTCACCGCGGACGCGCGCGGCGGACTCGCCCTCGGCGCCACCGGGCTGCGCCACTACGGCCCCGAGGGGCAGCGGCGTGAGGACGCGGTGGAGGTGTTCCTGCAGAGCTTCGCCCCGCCTCCCCGCATGCTCGTCTTCGGCGCGATCGATTACGCGGGGGCCGTCGCCCGGATCGGTGTGTTCCTCGGCTACCGGGTGACCGTGTGCGACGCCCGCCCGGTGTTCGCCACGGCCCGGCGCTTCCCCGAGGAGGCGGAGGTGGTCGTGGAGTGGCCGCACCGCTACCTGGCGGACACGGACACCGACGACCGCACGGTGATCTGCGTCCTCACCCACGACCCGAAGTTCGACGTGCCGCTGCTGACCGAGGCGCTGCGCCGCCCGGCCGCGTACATCGGCGCGATGGGCAGCCGCCGCACCCATGAGGACCGTGCCGCGCGCCTGCGGGAGGCCGGGCTGACCGAGGCGGAGCTGTCCCGGCTGCGCTCCCCGGTGGGCCTGGACCTCGGCGCCCGTACGCCCGAGGAGGTGGCCGTGTCCGTGGCGGCCGAGATCGTCGCCCTGCGCTGGGGCGGCTCGGGCGCGCCGCTCACCGCGACCCGGGGTGCGGTGCATCCGCCCCGGCCGGCCGCCGGTCCGGCCGCCGCCCCGTCCGACGGCCCCGCCTGACAGGAGGAAGTCATGGAGCTGCGTCACGAGTTCACCGTGCCCGTCCCGGTCGACGACGCCTGGAGGGCCCTCCTCGACATCGAACGGGTCGCGCCCTGTCTGCCGGGGGCGACCGTGGAGGAGTTCGACGACAAGACGGTGACCGGGTCGGTGCGGGTCAAGGTGGGCCCGGTGACCGTCACCTACAAGGGGACCGCGGTCTTCGAGGAGCGGGACGAACAGGCCCGCCGGGTGGTGCTGGTCGCGGGCGGCCGGGACGCTCGGGGGCAGGGCACGGCCCGCGCCACGGTCACCGGCACGCTGAGTGAGCGAGACGGGGTGACGGCGGTGACCGTGCACACCGACCTGACGGTGACGGGGCGGCCCGCGCAGTTCGGGCGGGGCGTGCTGAGCGAGGTGGGCGAGCGCATCATCGGCCGGTTCGCCGCGTGCCTCGCGGAGCGGCTGAGGGAGCGGGCGGACGAGACTCCGGAGGAGCCCACGGCCGCCGACGAGGCTTCCGAGCAGCCCACGGCCGCTGGCAACAAGGGGCGCGCGGAGGTCACGACCCCGCGGCCCGCGTCACAGGAGCCGCTCGACCTCCTGCGCACCGCGGGACTGCCGGTCGCCGCGCGGGCCGTCGCGGCGCTGGCGGCGGTCGTGGCGGTGGCCGTGTCCGTGCTGCGGATGCGGCGACGGAACGCCCGGAAGAAGAATGTCGGCCGGGGTGTGTGAGCCGGATGGGTACGGGTAGTCGCCACGTATCACCTCCGATCGCTGGAAGGGGGTCCGTGGAAGAGTCGCATCTACTCGCAGCGCCCGGGCCGTTTCCACCGAGGCGAAGCGGTCCGGACCGTCAACGCGGCGGCAGCCGGTGGAGGGCCACCTCCATGAGCAGGCCGTCGTCGGCCGTGGCGGTCATATAGGTGCAGTGGGGCTGCCGGCGGCGATCCGTCGGGGACCCCGGATTGAGCAAGCGAAGTCCCGTGGGAGCCGTGGTGTCCCACGGGATGTGACTGTGTCCGAACACGAGCACGTCGAGATCCGGGAAACGCTCGGCGCACCGTTTCTCCCGCCCCTGCGCGGGGCCGGTCTCGTGGATCACCCCGAAGCGCAGCCCGCCGAGTTCCGCGCGGGCCACCTCGGGCAGCCGGGCGCGCAGGGCTGGGCCGTCGTTGTTGCCGTACACGGCGAGGAGTCTGCGGCTGCGGCTCTCCAGCAGGTCGAGGGTGTCGGTGTCGACCCAGTCCCCGGCGTGCACGACGACGTCGGCGCGGGGGATCTCCTCCAGCAGTTGCTCGGGGAGCTTCTTGGCGCGTTTCGGCAGGTGGGTGTCGGACATCAGGAGCAGACGCACGGTGGGCAGCCTAGAGGGCGGGAGTGGTGAAGGGCGCGTGCACGCCGCCGGGCCTCGCACCCTGGGGGCTGCGGGCCCGGTGAACGGCGACGGGGGTCCGGTCCGCCTCGGGGGTCAGTCCTCACCCCGCACGATGTTCTCCTCGGCCGCGACGAGCGGGGCGGCCGGTGTGGTGTCCCGGTCGACCGCCGGCAGGCAGGTCCGCAGCGGCTCCTGGCCACGCAGTCGCCGTGCGCGCGCCCAGCCGGTCTCCGGACGCCGGGTCCGGGGCTTGTCAGTGCTCTCCGCGATCACGTCGCATCAACTTCCTTCTGTGGTCACCGGCGGGCCGGGTCCCCCGGTGCCGCCGGGGCCAAACACCACGAGCGGAAAAATGTGCAACTTCGGCACAAACGCGGAGACTTCACGTGTTCGGACGGGCGGCGCCGATGTCGGCGAGCGGGGAGTCCGGGTCACGCTCCAGGGTGACGTCCCCCAACGACAGGACACCGACCGGGTGTTCGCCGTCGACCACCGGGACGCGCCGCACGGCGTGCTCACGCATCAGCCGCACCGCGAGGTCCAGCTCGTCGTCGGGCCCCACGGTCACCAGCTCCTCGCTGCACGCGCGGACCACGGTGGTCTCCTCGGGGTCCACGCCGTCGGCGACCGAACGCACCACCAGGTCCCGGTCGGTGACCAGCCCCCGCAGCCGCCCGTCGTCGGTGACCAGCACGGCGCCGAGGTCGTGGTCGCGCATCAGGCGCGCGGCCTGCGCGACGGACGTGCACGGCCCGACGGACATCGGTGCGGCGGTCATGAGGTCGCGGACGTACTGGGCCATGACGGTTCCCTTCCCTCGGCTCGCCCGGCCTCCTCGGCCGGCTCGGTGAGGGGCGGGTACCCGCCGCGCGGCGGGCGGCACCGTCAGCGCCGTACGGTGAACTCCGCCCAGACCTGTTTGCCGCCGCTCACCGGCAGGGTGCCCCAGGCCGCCGACACCGCCTCGACGAGGAGGATGCCGCGGCCCCCGGTCGCCTCCCAGCCGATGCTGGTGGGCTTCACCGGCGAGCGCGGTGAGGAGTCCGCGACGGCGATGCGCAGCCGGTCCCCGATCAGGGTGAGGTCGAGGCGGACCTTGCCGTCGGTGTGCACCAGGGCGTTGGTGACCAGCTCGGACACGGCGAGCAGCGGCGCGTCGATCTCCTCGGTGACGCCCCAGGAGCGCAGGGTGCGCCGGGTGAAGCGGCGGGCGTGGCCGACCGCCTGCGGGACCCGCCACACGGTCCAGCTCTCCCGCAGCGGGCGGGTGTCCATGCCGTCGTAGCGCATCAGCAGCAGCGCGACGTCGTCGCTGCGGAGCGCCTTGCCGAGCAGCGCGTCCGCGACCGGCCCGAGGTCGGCCGGGTCGGCGGCCCCGACCTGCCGGGCGAACCGCTCCATGCCCGCGTCGATGTCCGAGTCGGGCGACTCGACCAGGCCGTCCGTGGTGAGGGCGATCAGCGTGCCCGGCTGGAGCCGCAGCGGGTTCATGGGGAAGTCGCACTGCCGCACCACCCCGAGCGGCGGACCGCCCTCCGCCTCGGCGATCTCGGTACGCCCGTCCGGGTGACGCAGCACCGGTGGCAGATGCCCGGCGCGCACGCACCAGGCGCTGCCCTCCTCCATGTCGACGTCGACGTAGCAGCAGGTGGCGAAGAGGTCGGTCTCCAGGTCGACGAGGAGCCGGTTGGCGTGCGAGACCACCACGTCCGGGGGATGGCCCTCGACGGCGTAGGCGCGCAGGGCGGTGCGCATCTGCCCCATCAGGGTGGCGGCGCCGGCGCTGTGTCCCTGGACGTCGCCGATGACGAGGGCGACGTGGTTGTCGGGCAGCGGGATGACGTCGTACCAGTCGCCGCCGAGCTCGAGGCCGGCGGTGCTGGGCAGGTAGCGGGCGACGGCTACCGCGCCCGGCAGCCGGGGCAGCCTGCGCGGCAGCAGCTGGCGCTGGAGCATGCCGACCAGTTCGTGCTCGGCGTCGAAGGCGCGCGCCCGCATGAGGGCCTGCCCTGCCAGGTTGGCGGCGGCGGTGAGCAGGGTCCGCTCGTCTGCGCCGATGTCGTGCGGGGCGTCCCAGCCGACGAGGCAGGCGCCCGCCATGCGGTTGCCGGCGGGCAGCGGCAGTACGGCGAGCCCGCCCGGGCCGACCTCGGCGAGCGCCGGTTCCAGCGGGGAGCCGGCCGGCCATATCGCGGGGCGGCCCTCGCGCAGCGCCGCGGCCAGGGTCGGCATGGTGCGCACGGGAGCGTCGGGCCACTCGGTGCGCCACTCCGACCGCCACACCTCCGGCCAGGCCTCCGGCTCGGGCGGGTCGAGGACGGTGACGACCAGCCGGTCGCTCTCCAGCTCGGCGAGCGCGATCCGGTCGGCGCGCAGCGGGCGGCGCAGCGCGGCCACCACGGCCTTGCCGACGTCCCGCACGGTGACGGCGGTGGACAGGGCGGCGGCCAGGCGCTGCACCCGGGCCACGTCCGTGACGTCGGCGCGCAGCTTGGAGGCGTCGGTGACGGTGCCGACGAGACGGGCCGGGCGTCCCTCGCCGCCGTGCTCCAGGCGGCCGCGCAGCCGCAGCCACCGGGGCGGTCCGTCGGGCTGGAGCACCCGGAACTCCAGCTCGCGGTCGCCGATCGTCATGTGGTCGGCCTCCACCACGGACATCAGCGAGGGCAGGTCCTCGGGGACGGTCAGGCCCAGCAGGGTCTCCACCCGTCCGTCGAAGTCGTCCGGGTCCAGTCCGAACAGCTCCAGGACGTCGTCGTGCACCCGGACCCGGCCGGTGTCCATGGCGAGGCTGAAACCGCCCGGCGGCAGGTCCGCGCCCTCGGCGGTGACCGGCGGCTCGGGGAAGGCGACGGCGTCGGCGACGAGGCCGAGGCACGCCCGGTCGTCGGCGTCGAAACCGCCGGGCCGCTCGCTCACCGCGAGCAGACACCCGCCGCCGTCGTGGCGCACGGGCAGCGCGGCGAGGTGGAACTCGCGGCGGGGCGTGCGGCGGGACTGGGACTGGGCGGCCAGGTCCCTCGGGCCGAGCCACACCGTGCGTCCCCGGTGCGCCTCGGCGACCGGGGTGTGGCCGGCGGCGGAGTAGCAGTCGCGCACCCCGCACAGGGTGCGGGGCAGCCCGGCGGCCTCCGCCAGGCACAGCAGCTCGCCGTCCTCGCCGAGGGTGTAGAAGCCCGCGAAGGCGGCCCCCGCGAAGACGAGTGCCTGCTCCAGGACGCGGCGCAGCCGGTCGGGCGCCTGGGGGTCGGCCGCGATCGCGCTCAGGGCACCTTCGGCGCGCAGCGTTCTCGTGCTGCGTCCCGCAGCGCCCTCACCGACCACGTTGGCCATTACAGCGCTAAAGGGTCACGGGCGCAGCCCCTGTGCGCGAACGGCGCGCGGCTGGGCCGCACCGCTTTCCACGCGGGGTCGCGCCCTGCGCGCGGTTCGCGCCCTGCGCGCGGTTCGCGAACCCGCGGCGGGACATGGCCGGGGCCGCCCGGACGTCCACGGGGCCTCCGCCCCGGACCCCGCTCCTCGAACGCAGGAGGGGCTGTTTCTCGCCTTACGGCCCTCTTACGGGGTACGTGCAGGGTGCGGGCCGTGCGAGGAGGTGGTCGGCGTGTCCGAGGGACAGGCGTCCGCGTCGGCGCGCGCCCCCGTCGGCCGGCCCCTGCTGTCGCTGACGCTGGCCGCGCTGATGGACGAGGTGCACGCCCACTCCGGCGCCGTGTACCTGCTCTCCCCCGACCAGCCCGTGCTGGAGATGGCCGTGATGGCGGGCCTGCCGCGCGCCTTCGCCGCGCCGTGGGAGCGGGTCGCGCTGAGCGCGCCGCTGCCCGTCTCCGACGCGGTGCGCGAACGCCGGCTGGTGTGGGTGGGCGGCGGGGAGGAGATGGCGCGTCACTACCCCCGGATCGCGATGGTCCTCCCCTACCCCTTCTGCCTGGCCGCGCTCCCGGTGGCGACGGGGTCGACGACGTACGGCGCGGCCTTCGTGACCTGGCCGGCCTCCCACCCGCCGGAGCTGTCGGAGTGGGAGCGTGAGCACCTCACCGCCGCCTGCGACCGGCTGGCGGTGCGGCTGGAGCGGGCCGCCGAGCACAGCCTGACCCTCGCGCACGAGCCGGACCTGCTGGCCGCGCCGGTGGTGGGCGGGGTGGCCGGCTCGCTGGGCACGGTGGAGGCGGCGCGGATGGTGTCCCGGCTGCCGTACGGGCTGTGCTCGCTGGATCTGCACGGGCGGGTCGCGTTCGCCAACAACGCCGCGTCCGACCTGCTCGGCGTGGCGCCGGACCGGCTGCCGGGCGCGCATCTGTGGGCGGCGGTGCCGTGGCTGAACGACCCGGTGTACGAGGACCGGTACCGGGCGGCGCTGTTCAGCCAGCACGTCACGTCGTTCGTCGCGCTGCGGCCGCCCGACACCTGGCTGTCCTTCCGGCTGTACCCGAGCACGACCGGAATCAGCATGCGGATCACCAGGGCCCGCGCGGTGACCGAGATGAACCGTGCGGTGCCGCCGCACCCGGGCGTCGGCACGGACCGGCTGGTGACCATCACGCAGGTGCTGAGCCTGGCCGGGTCCCTGACGGAGGCGGTCGGGGTGCAGGACGTGGTGCAGCTGGTCGCGGACGAGATCGTGCCGGCGGTGGGCGGCCAGGGCCTGGTGGTGCTCGGCTCGCGCGGGGGCCGGCTGCGGGTGCTCGGGCACCGCGGGTACGCAGAGCCGGCGGTGGTGGAGCGGTTCGACGGGCTGCCGCTGTCCGAGCCGACGCCGGGCGGCCAGGTGCTGCGCACCGGGGTGCCCGCCTTCTTCGAGTCACGGGAGGAACTGGAGCGGCTGTACCCGGCGCTGCAGACGGATCCGTCGGAGTTCTCGGCGTGGGCGTACCTGCCGCTGATCGCCTCGGGCCGCCCGGTGGGCACGTGCGTGGTGTCGTACGGGGCGCCGCACCGGTTCGCCACGGAGGAGCGAGCGGTGCTGACGAGCCTCGCGGGGCTGATCGCGCAGGCCCTGGAGCGGGCGATGCTCTACGACGTGAAGCACCGGCTGGCGCACGGGCTGCAGGAGGCGCTGCTGCCGCACACCCTGCCGGCGCTGGAGCGGATCGAGGCCGCCGCCCGGTATCTGCCCGCCACCCGGGGGATGGAGATCGGCGGCGACTTCTACGACCTGGTGCCGACCGGGGGCGTGGCGGCGGCGGTGATCGGGGACGTGCAGGGGCACAACGTGACGGCGGCGGGGCTGATGGGCCAGGTCCGTACGGCGGTGCGGGCGTACACGGCGGTGGGGCAGGCACCGGACGAGGTGATGCGGAGTACGAACCGGCTGCTGCTGGACCTGGGCGCGGAGCTGTTCGCGAGCTGTCTGTATCTGCGGCTCGACCCGGTGCGGGGGCGTGCCGTGATGTCGCGGGCGGGGCATCCGCCGCCGCTGCTGCGCCGGCCCGACGGGCGGGTGCGGGTGCTCGACCTGGCCGGCGGGCCGCTGCTGGGCATCGACGGCACGGCGGCCTATCCGTCGACGGAGGTGGCGCTGCCGCCGGGTTCGCTGCTCGTGCTGTACACGGACGGTCTGGTGGAGTCGCCGGGCGTCGACTTCGAGGACGCCCTCGCCGAGCTGTGCCGGCGGCTCACCGAGCTCGGCGACCTGCCGCTGGACGACCTGGCGGACGCGCTGATGCGGCACGGCCCGCACTCGGCGGACCGGCTGGACGACACGGCGGTGCTGCTGCTGAGGTCCCTGCCGCGCCGACCGGCCCCGTGACACGGGGGCTGCGAAGGCGCCCTTCAGGGGCGCGGGGAACTGCGCGACCAGCCACGGACGACCCGCACCCGGCGCCGCAGAGGTGCCGCCGCGCCCACCCTCCCCCACTCTCGGCTTCGCTCGAGCGGGAGGTACCCCCATCGCCCTGGGGACACCCGTGCCGCCCTGGGAGGCACGACTGCCCGCAGCTGGGACGTCCCTCAGGGGCGCGGGGAACTGCGCGACCAGCCACGGACGACCCGCACCCGGCGCCGCAGAGGTGCCGCCGCGCCCACCCTCCCCCACTCTCGGCTTCGCTCGAGCGGGAGGTACCCCCATCGCCCTGGGGACACCCGTGCCGCCCTGGGAGGCACGACTGCCCGCAGCTGGGACGTCCCTCAGGGGCGCGGGGAACCGCGCGACCACCCATGGACGACCCGCACCCGGCGCCGCAGAGGTGCCCCTGCGCCCACCCTCCCCCGCTCTCGGCTTCGCTCGAGCGGGAGGTACCCCCATCGCCCTGGCACACCTCCCAGGCCCGTAACACACCGGGGTGGCACGACTGCCCGCAGCTGGGACGTCCCTCAGGGGCGCGGGGAACTGCGCGACCAGCCACGGACGACCCGCACCCGGCGCCGCAGAGGTGCCCCTGCGCCCACCCTCCCCCACTCTCGGCTTCGCTCGAGCGGGAGGTACCCCCATCGCCCTGGGGACACCCGTGCCGCCCTGGGAGGCACGACTGCCCGCAGCTGGGGCGGTGGCAAGCACGCGCCAAGAAGGGAGCCCCCGGCCCGCAACGGCCGGGGGGCTCCTCACGCACACGGGAGCGTGCGGGTCAGTGTGTCCGGGTCGGCCTGGAGTCCCGGCCGGAGTGACGGCCGGAGCCCGTACCGTCCTGGTCCTGCGCGTCCTGTCCGCCCACGCCGTCCTGCCCCGCGCCGGCGTCCTGGCCGCCCGCCTGGTCCTCGGCGCCCGCCTGGTCACCGGCCTGGTCTCCGGCTCCCGCCTGGTCGCCCGCGCCTGCCTGTCCGTCACCGGCCTCCTGGCCCGCGCCCTGCTCCTGGCCGCCCTCCTGGCCGCCGGCGCCCGCACCGCCGTCGCCGAGGGTCGCGCCGACCGCCTCCAGGGCGGTGGTGACGGGCTGGAAGAAGGTCTCTCCGCCGACCGTGCAGTCGCCGCTGCCGCCGGAGGTCAGGCCGATGGCCAGACCGTCCTGGGTGAAGAGCGAGCCGCCGCTGTCGCCGGGCTCCGCGCACACATTGGTCTGGATGAGCCCGGTGACCGTGCCCTCGGGGTAGTTGACGGTGGCGTTCAGGCCGAGCACCTGGCCGTCGGCGAGGCCGGTGGTGCTGCCCATGCGGAACACCTGCTGGCCGACGGTGGCCTCGGCGGCCTGGACGATCGGGACCGTCTGGCCGCCGACGTTCACCTCGCTCGGGGCCTCGGTGGCCGGGTCGTTGTAGGTGAGCAGCGCGAAGTCGCCCGCGCCGGGGAACAGCGCCTGGTCGACCGTCGCGATGGGTTCGCCGCCCTGCTGGTCGGACCACTCGTCGCCGGCGGCGGCGCAGTGTCCCGCGGTGAGGATCGCCGGACTGCCGTCGCCGGCGGTGACGTTGAAGCCGAGCGAACAGCGGGCGCCGCCCGCGAAGATGGCGTCGCCGCCGGACGCGAAGGTGCGGAAGGTGCCGGCGGACTTCTTGAGGGTGGCCATGCCGGAGCCGAGGCTCTCGACGGTGGACTCCAGTTGGTCCCACTTGGCGCCGGTGACCGTGCTGTCCGCGGTGACGAGGATCTTGTTGGTGCGTGGGTCGACCGCCCAGGAGGTGCCCGGAATGGACGCCTCCGTCTTCAAGGTGCCTGCCCCGGCCTCGAGTTCGGCCATGCTGTTGTCGACCTCGCGGACCTCGGCGCCCGCGCTGCGGACCGTGAGGGCCAGATCGCCCTCGCCGCGCACCACGTTGACGACGAGTCGCTTGTCCTCGCCGTCGTACCAGGCGCCCGCGTAGGCGTCGCCGAGCATGCCGGAGAGCCGGGTGGCCAGGTCCGAGGCGTCGCCCGCCTTGAGTGTCTTCGGCGCGGCCGCGACGCCGTCCGACGCGCCGTCCTGGGACGCGTTGGCGTTGGGGAGGAGGATCGCGGCGGCGCCGAGGGCCACCACACCGCCCACCGCTATCGCGGCCTTGCGCTTCGGGATTCGCTTGTGACTCAAACTTCTCGACCTCCTGGGGGGACCGGAGTCGTGCCGCCGTCCGGCGGCGGTTCGGGGCGCCTGGACGGTCGTTGGTACGCAAGGGAGTTGAGCGGTGTTCAACGCATCGACGGCGGTCACCTTCCGCTTATGGCCGGGAACGCTCGGTGTTCGATTCCTGGTTGAATCCCGGCTTCGGCGAATCTGCACACCGAATACTCAACCCGGTCACCTGACCCGCCGTCCGTTCACAGGTCGCGTATCCGCGACACGCCTTTGCGGCCGGTGTGTCGCATTCCGGCCGGGGGGTGCAAGCGGCCGGATGCGTCGATGCCGTGGCCCATGTGAAGAACTCGCTGCCGAGGCGTGCGCCCGTCTGCACGGTTGGGTGCCTCCTGGGCGCAAGTTGCCTGGTGGGACGCGTGAGGGATTGGAAGCGGCCGGTCGCCGCGTGCTTTGATCCATCGCACCGCAAGGCCGTTCCGGGCTCCCGGCGACGGGCGCTCGGAGCGCCCGCGGTCGCGGCCTTCATCTGTCCCCAGAGGGGGGCCGCTCCCCCCTTGTGAAAGTCCATACGAAGGGAAGTTCCATCATGAACTCCACCCCCCAGGTCGAGACCGTCGAGATCGCCGACGCCGAGCTCGACGCCGTTTCCGGCGGTCTGTCCGTCAACGCCGTGAACACCCTCACCGGCGCCCTGGACGGCATCGCCCCGGTTTCCGGCCTGGTCGACACCGCCGTCGGCACCGTCGAGGGTGTCACCGGCCTGAACACGGCCCCGGTCACCAACCTGGTCGCCGGTCTCTGATCGCGTCCTTGTTCCACCGAGTCCCGGAGCCGTACCCCGGCTCCGGGGCTCTGTGGTGCGTTCGCGGTCCTTCCAGTCCTTCCGTCACGTCGCACAGTTCACCCAGGTGAGGGAAGACCCGTGCAATTCCGCCAACAGGCCCTCGCCAAGCTCCAGTCGCCGGAGGATCTCGACCTCCCGGTGCGCTTCGCCCGCCCGCAGGGCTGGCTGGTGCTGTCCGTCACCCTGGTCGCGATGGCCGCCGCGTCCGTGTGGGCGCTGACCGGTTCGGTCACCTCCACGGTCCAGGCGCCCGCCATCCTCACGTACGGGCAGGGCAGTTACATCCTGCAGAGCCCCGTCGCCGGCCAGGTCACCGCCGTGCTCGCGCGCGAGGGCGAGCGGCTGCCGGCGAACTCCCCCGTGCTCAAGGTCCGCACCCCGGACGGCGACCAGGTCGTGCGCACCCTCCAGGCGGGCCGCATCACCGCGCTCGCCGCCAGCGCCGGGCAGATCATCGCGACCGGCGCGGACGTCGCGGCGGTCGAGAAGGTCCGCGGCTCCGAACCCCCCTTGTACGCCACGGTGTACGTCCCCGCGCAGAAGGCCGCCGGCATTCCCGCGCACGCCTCCGTCGACCTGACGGTGCAGTCGGTGCCGAGCCAGGAGTACGGCGTGCTGCGCGGCGAGGTGACGAAGGTGGACCGCTCCGCCCAGTCCCCGCGCCAGATCGCCGCGTTCCTGGGTGACAGCCAGCTCGGCGAGGAGTTCACCCGGGACGGCAGGCCGGTCGCGGTCACCGTGAAGCTGAAGCGGTCGTCCGGCACGGAGAGCGGCTACGCGTGGTCCTCGGCCGACGGCCCGCCGTTCGAGCTGACGTCGATGACCCTGGCCACCGGTTCCATCCGGCTGTCCGACCAGCGTCCCGTGGATTGGCTGCTGCCGTGAGCACCGCACAGGAGACCCGCGGCAGACGCCGCGCCGCCCCGCCCCGCCGCAAGGTGCCCAAGTCCCGCGCCAAGACGGTCCGAACGCCCACCGTGCTCCAGATGGAGGCCGTGGAGTGCGGCGCAGCCTCGCTCGCGATGGTGCTGGGCCACTACGGCCGCCACGTCCCGCTGGAGGAGCTGCGCATCGCGTGCGGCGTCTCGCGGGACGGCTCGCGCGCCAGCAACCTGCTCAAGGCGGCCCGCAGCTACGGGCTGACCGCCAAGGGCATGCAGATGGACCTGGCCGCCCTCGCCGAGGTGACGGCGCCGGCCATCCTGTTCTGGGAGTTCAACCACTACGTCGTCTACGACGGCATGGGCCGCCGCTTCGGCCGCCGCGGGGTGTACGTCAACGACCCCGCCAAGGGCCGCCGGTTCGTGCCGCTGGAGGAGTTCGACGGCAGCTTCACCGGCGTGGTGCTGGTGATGGAGCCCGGCGACGACTTCACCCGCGGCGGCCGCAAGCCGGGCGTGCTCGGCGCGATGCCGGCCCGGCTGCGCGGCACCGCGGGCACCATGCCCGCCGTGGTGCTGACCAGTCTGCTGCTGGTCGCGGTGGGCGCGGCACTGCCCGGCCTGAGCCGCACCTTCATCGACGAGTTCCTGATCGGGCAGCAGACGTCGATGCTGGACGTGCTGTTCGCGTCGATGGGCGCCTGCGTCCTGCTGACGCTGCTGCTGACCTGGCTCCAGCAGGCGAATCTGCTGCGCGGCCGGCTGATCTCGTCCACGCTGTCCAGCGCCCGGTTCCTGCGCCATCTGCTGCGGCTGCCGGTGACGTTCTTCTCCCAGCGCAGCCCCGCCGACCTGGTGCAGCGCCTGCAGTCCAACGACGCGGTGGCCGAGACGCTGGCCCGTGACCTGTCGGCGGCGGGCGTCGACGCGATCGTGGTCGTGCTGTACGCGGTGCTGCTGTACACGTACGACCCGCAGCTCACGTTCGTGGGCATCGGGGTGGCGCTGCTGAACATCCTGGCGATGCGGATCGTGATCCGGCTGCGCGCCACCCGCACGGCGAAACTGCGCGCGGACACGGCGCGGCTCACCAACACCGCGTACACGGGGCTCCAGCTGATCGAGACGCTGAAGGCGACCGGCGGCGAGGACGGCTACTTCCGCAAGTGGGCGGGGCAGCACGCCACCACGCTGGAGGAGCAGCAGCGGCTCGGGGTGCCGAGCGCGTGGCTCGGCGTCGTCGCGCCGACGCTGGCCACGCTGAACAGCGCGCTGATCCTCTGGATCGGCGGCATGCGGGCGGTCGAGGGACACATCTCGGTCGGTCTGCTGGTCGCCTTCCAGGCGCTGGTCGCCCGGTTCACGGCGCCGCTGACCCGGCTGAACGGGGTGGCGGGCCGCATCCAGGACTTCGCCGCCGACGTGGCCCGGCTGAAGGACGTGGAGAACTTCCGGACGGACCCGCTGTACGGGCGTCCGGGCGCCGGTGCGTCGACCCGGCGGCTGCACGGCCATGTGGAGCTGCAGAACCTCACCTTCGGCTACAACCCGCTGGACAAGCCGCTGCTGACCGGGTTCGACCTGACGGTCGGTCCGGGTCAGCAGGTGGCGCTGGTGGGCGGCTCGGGCAGCGGCAAGTCGACCGTGTCGCGGCTGATCTCGGGGCTCTACACCCCGTGGGAGGGCGTGATCAGGATCGACGGGCAGCGCATCGAGGACATCCCGCGCGGGGCGCTGGCCGCGTCGGTGTCCTTCGTCGACCAGGACGTGTTCCTGTTCGAGGGCACGGTGCGGGACAACGTGGCGCTGTGGGACCCGTCGATCCCGGACGAGGCGGTGGTCGAGGCGCTGAAGGACGCGGCGCTGTACGACGTGATCGTGCGCCGTCCGGGCGGCATCCACAGCCCGGTCGAGCAGGACGGCCGGAACTTCTCCGGCGGTCAGCGCCAGCGTCTGGAGATCGCGCGGGCGCTGGTGCGCCGGCCGAGCATCCTGGTGCTCGACGAGGTGACCAGCGCGCTGGACGCCGAGACGGAGCTGGTGGTGATGGACAACCTGCGCCGCCGCGGCTGCGCGTGCGTGGTGATCGCGCACCGGCTGTCCACGGTCCGCGACAGCGACGAGATCGTCGTGCTGGACCAGGGCACGGTCGTGGAGCGCGGGCGGCACGAGGAGCTGGTGGCGCGCGGCGGCGCGTACGCGGCGCTGGTCAGGGAGCGATGAGATGACTGCCGTGCACGAGGGGCAGGGCGGCGACGTCGTCCTGGGCGCGCTCGGCGCGCTGGGCACCCCGATCGACTGCTCCGGGTTCGGGAAGCTGGACCTGGAGGGGCCGCAGGTGCTGTGGCTGATCGCGTCGGGCGCCGTGGACCTGTTCGCGGTGGACGCGGAGCAGCAGGGTCACTGGCACCACCTGGGCCGTCTGGAGGCGGGTTCACTGGTGCTGGGCCCGGTGGCGGGTCCGGCGCACACGCTGGTGGCGCGGCCGCTGCGGGACTGCGTGGTGCACCGCATCGCGCTGCGCGAGCTGTACCAGGAGGCGCACACCCAGACCTGGTCGTACGACGAGTACGGCAACCCGCAGTACGTGCCGCCGACGACGAGCCCGCTGGAGTACGCGCTCGCGCTGGGCGTGGGCCGCAGTCTCGCCGTGCTGTTCCAGGCGCCGATGGCGACGGAGCGGGCGGCGGCGCCCACCGACGACGACGTGTTCTGGATGCAGGTGCCGCCGGGCAGCGTGCAGTACGGCTCCCTGTACGGCGCGGAGGCCGCGGCCGACCTGCTGATGGACCCGTCGCTGTGGCAGAGCATGGTCGACCAGCAGTACCGGCTCATGACCACGCTGGACCGGTGGATCGAGCAGCTGGAGGAGACGCACGAGTCGCGCACCGCGCAGGGCATCGCGGCCGGTGAGGCGGTGCGGGCGCAGGCCGACCGGACGCTGCTCGCGTCGATCGGCAAGCGGTCGGGGCAGCGCACGACGGCCGCGGACGCGGACGCCACGTACGCGGCCTGCGAGCTGGTGGCGCGGGCGGCAGGGATCACCCTGGCCTCGCCGGCGCAGTCCGGCACGGGCGCCGACCGGCTCGACCCGGTGGAGCAGGTGGCGCTGGCCTCGCGGCTGCGCACCCGGGTGGTGCGTCTCGAGGGCCCCTGGTGGCGCGACGACGTGGGGCCGCTGGTGGGGCACCGCGCCCTGTCGGGGGCGCCGGTGGCGCTGCTGTGGCGGCGCGGCGGCTATGTGGCCGTGCATCCGTCGACGGGCCGGGAGACCCCGGTGGAGAAGGCGAACGCCGAGGAGTTCGAGCCGCGCGCGGTGATGTTCTACCGTCCGCTGCCCGAGCGGCGGCTGAGCCCGCTGCGGCTGATGCGGTTCTGCATGGGCGGCACCCGGGGCGACCTGACGGGGCTGATCCTCAGCGGTCTGGTGACGGTGGTGCTGGGGGCACTGGTGCCGCTGGCGACGGGCCGGGTGCTCGGCGAGTACGTGCCGAAGGCGCAGACGGACCTGATCGTGCAGGTGTGTCTCGCGGTGATCCTCAGCAGTGTGGTCGCGGCCGCGTTCATGCTGCTGCAGAACCTCACGCTGCTGCGGCTCGAGGGCCGGGTGGAGGCCACGCTCCAGCCGGCGGTGTGGGACAGGCTGCTCAGGCTGCCGACCCGGTTCTTCACCGAGCGGTCCACGGGTGAGCTGGCGAGCGCGGCGATGGGCATCAGCGCGATCCGCCGGATGCTGGCCGGGGTCGGTCCCACGGTCACGCAGTCGCTCACGGTGGGCGCGGTGAACCTGGCGCTGCTGCTGTGGTTCAGCGTGCCGATGGCACTGGCGGCGATGGGCATGCTGGTGGTGATCGCGGGTGTGTTCCTGGGTCTCGGGCTGTGGCAGGTGCGCTGGCAGCGGCGTCTGGTGGTGCTCAGCAACAAGCTGAACAACCAGGCGTTCCAGACGCTGCGCGGCCTGCCGAAGCTGCGGGTGGCCGCGGCGGAGAACTACGCGTACGCGGCGTGGGCGTCGCAGTTCGCGCGCAGCCGCGAGCTGCAGCAGAAGGCCGGGCGGATCAAGAACCTGACGGCGGTGCTGGGCGCTGTGTATCTGCCGCTGTGCACGCTGGGGATGTTCATGCTGCTTGCGGGCCCGGCGCGCGGGTCGATGACGGCGGCGGAGTTCCTTACGTTCAACACGTCGGTGACGATGGTGCTGACGTCGGTGACGCAGCTGACCGGCTCGTTCGTGTCGGCGGTCGCGGCGCTGCCGCTGTTCGAGCAGATCCGGCCGGTCCTCGACGCGACGCCCGAGGTGCGCACGGCGAGCACCCGTCCGGGGCCGCTGACCGGCGCGATCGAGGCGCGGCGGGTGTCGTTCCGCTACTCCGACGACGGTCCGCTGGTGCTGGACGACGTGTCGTTCGAGGCGCGGCCGGGCGAGTTCGTGGCGGTGGTCGGCCCCAGCGGCTGCGGCAAGTCGACGCTGCTGCGGCTGCTCATCGGCTTCGACCGCCCGCAGTCCGGCAGCGTGCTGTACGACGGACAGGACCTGGCGGCGCTCGACCAGTCGGCGGTGCGCCGGCAGTGCGGTGTGGTGCTCCAGCACGCGCAGCCGTTCACCGGGTCGATCATGGACGTGATCTGCGGGAGCGAGCCGTACACGCCGGAGGAGGCGATGGCGGCGGCCGAGATGGCGGGTCTGGCGGACGACATCCGGCGGATGCCGATGGGGCTGCACACCATCGTGTCCGGCAGCGGCGCGGTCTCAGGCGGTCAGCGGCAGCGGCTGATGATCGCCCAGGCGCTGATCCGCCGGCCGCGGATCCTGTTCTTCGACGAGGCGACCAGCGCCCTGGACAACGAGACGCAGCGCACGGTCATCGAGAGCACCAAGGCGCTGCGGGCGACCCGCATCGTCATCGCGCACCGACTGTCGACGGTGCTGGACGCGGACCGGGTGGTGGTGATGGAGGCCGGCAAGGTCGTCCAGCAGGGCACGCCCGCCGAGCTGCTCGCCGACACCCAGGGCCGGCTGCACGAGCTGGTACGCCGCCAGATGGCCTGAGGAGGCCCCTCCCGTGTGGCGCGTCTTCGCCGTCGCGGGGCGGTCCGTCCGTTGCAGCGGGCGGGAAGTGGGTACCCACGGGCCATGCGGACCAGCGTGGTGGACGTCGGGTCGAAGACCGTCCGGCTCGTCGTGTCGGACACGGAGGGCGGTGCGCCCCTGCCGGTGCACACCGCCAAGTGGCGGCTGCGGCTGTCCGAACAGGTCACGCCCGGCGGGCCGGTGCCGGAGCGCGCCGTGGAGGACCTGGTGGACGCGGTCGCGGCGGCGGACCGGGCGGCCGCGCGGTGGGGCGCCGCGGGTCCCCTCGCCTTCGCCACGGCGGTGGTGCGCGGGGCGCCGAACCGGCAGGAGGTGCTGCGCACGGTCCGGGAGCGGACCGGCGTCGAGCTGTGCACCCTGCCCGGCGAGGTCGAGGCGGAGCTGACCTTCCTCGCCGCGCGCCGCTGGATGGGCTGGCGCTGCGGTCCGCTGGCGATGCTGGACATCGGCGGCGGCTCCCTGGAGGTCGCCTTCGGGCGCGGCCGGCTGCCCGACTTCGCCGCCTCGCTGCCGCTGGGCGCGGCGCGGCTGACCCACGAGTACTTCGAGGACGAGGACCCGCCCTCGCCGGACCGGGTGCGGGCCCTGCGCCGGCGGGTCCGTCACCAGCTGCGTGACGCGGCGGCAAGGATCCGCTGGGAGGGCCCGCGCACGGCGGTCGCCACCTCCCGCACCTTCCAGCAGCTCGGCCGGCTGTGCGGGGCGGCGCCCGGGCGGCACGGCCCGTTCATGGAGCGGGTGCTGTCCGCCGCCGACCTGCGCGGTGCCGTCGACCGGCTGGCCGCGCTGCCCGCCGCCGAACGCGCCCGGCTGCCCGGCATCTCCGCGCCCCGCGCGACGCAGAGCCTGGCGGGCGCCGTGGTGGCGCACACCGCGATGAAGCTGACCGGCCTGGCGACGGTGACGATCTGCCCCTGGGCACTGCGCGAGGGGGTGCTGCTGCGCCATGTGGAGGACGGCCCGGCCTGGTGGGCGGAGGTCGCCCGGCGCAGCGAGAAGGAGCCGGACGGCGCGGGCCCGGTGCCGCTGCGCATCGCCGCCGCCCGGCACTGAGCGGTACGAGCACGACCAGCACGACCAGCACGAGATGAGGAGACCCCGTTGTCCGAGCACGACGAGACACCGAAGCACACCGAGTCGGCCGTCGAGGAGGTGCTGCGGGAGGTCGAGGAGGCCGAGCGCCGCACCGAGGAGTCCGACGAGGACCGCCGCCACCAAAGCGAGGCGGGAGAGGCGATCACGCCGAACACGCAGGCGCAGGAGGAGTCGCAGGGCGAGTAGCCGCGCGCCGGCGCCCCGGTGCGGGAGGGCATGTGACCGCGCCCTACTGCGGCGGCGCCCCGAGCGGGTTCGCGGCGAGGGCGCGGGCGACGCCCAGCAGGTTCGCGGCCATCGCCCGGCCCGTCTTTTGGGACCAGTCGTGCCCGCTGCCGCCCTCCAGGAAGCTGGGGCCGGGTCCCGGGCCCTGGTTCCAGTAGGTCCACGCCTGGCCGGGGATGGTGTAGCCGATGTCCTGGAGCCCGCCGGTGATCTGGCTGATCACATGGTGGGCGCCGTCCTCGTTGCCGGTGACGACGACGCCGGCGACCCGGTTGTAGGCGACCGGGCGTCCGTCGTCGTCGGTCTCGGACATCATCCCCTCCATGCGCTCCAGGACGCGCTTGGCGACCGAGGAGGGCTGGCCCAGCCAGGTCGGCGAGGCCATGACGAGGATCTCGGACGCGAGCAGTTTCTCGTGCACCCCGGGCCAGTCGTCGCCGTCGTGCACGGCCTCGCTGACCACGCCGGGGGCGAGGTCCAGGTCCACGGCGCGCACGACGTCGACCCCGACGCCCTCCCGCTCCAGCTGCTCGGTGACGGTCCGGAACAGCGCCTCGGTGTTGGAGGGTTCCGGGGACTTCTTGAGCGTGCAGTTGATCACCAGTGCCTTCATGAGGTCATGGGGTACCCCGCGCGCCCGCCCCCGCCACGCCGCAGGGCGTTTCCGTGCGCCGTCCGGGTACTCGGGGTCCATGGACCACCCCCGAGACGAACCTCTGCTGCCCGCCCCGCGCGGGCCGCTCAGCCGCGCCGTGACGACGTATCTGCGGGGCGCCGGCCCGCTGCCTTCCGAGGCGGAGGCAGCCGCCGCCCCGGTGTACGGCGAGGACCTCCAGCTGGCCCTCTACCTCTGCTACGAACTGCACTACCGCGGCTTCGCGGACGTCGCGCCGACCCTGGAGTGGGACCCGGACCTGCTGCGGACCCGGGCCGCCATGGAGCGGCGCTTCCTCGCCGCCCTGCGCGAGGACGCCCCGCACCACGACAGCGTGGACGACGCGCTCGCCGGGATCCTCGTCGAGCCGGTGGACGGCACGGGCGTCAGCCACTTCCTGCGCGACAAGGGCGAGCTGTGGCAGCTGCGCGAGTACGCGGCCCTGCGCTCGCTGTACCACCTGAAGGAGGCCGACCCGCACGCCTGGGTGCTGCCGCGGCTGCGCGGCCGGGCCAAGGCGGCGATGGCGGCCGTGGAGTTCGACGAGTACGGCGGCGGGCGCGCCGACCGGGTGCACGCCCGGCTGTGGGCCGACCTGATGGACGACCTGGGCCTCGACACGACGTACGGCCGCCATCTCGACGCGGCCTGCGCGGAGCTGCTGGCCACGGTGAACCTGATGTCGCTGTTCGGGCTGCACCGCACGCTGCGGGGCGCCTTGGTGGGCCACTTCGCGGCGGTCGAGATCACGTCCTCGCCGGGGTCCCGCCGGCTCGCCGAGGCCATGCGCCGCACGGGCGCGGGCCCCGCCGCCGAGCATTTCTACGACGAGCACGTGGAGGCGGACGCGGTGCATGAGCAGGTGGTCCGCAAGGACGTCATCGGCGGCCTCCTGGAGGACGAGCCGCAACTGGAGGCGGACGTCGCCTTCGGTGTGGCGGCCACGGTGTTCACGGAGGACCGGCTCGGCGACCGGCTGCTCGCCGACTGGGGCGAGGGCCGCTCCGCCCTGCGTACTCCCCTGTCACAGGAGGTCACCCATGGCTCTTGACCAACGGGGTACTCGGCCGCCTGTGAAAAGTCTGGTACCTCCGGGCGTGTACGCCCCTCAAGAGGACACCGAGCTGCTGGCGGCGGCCCTGGCCGACGAGCCGGTGGCGCCCGGCGCGGCCGTCCTCGACGTCGGCACCGGCTCCGGTGCCCTGGCTCTGACGGCCGCCCGGCGCGGCGCCCGGGTGACCGCGGTCGACGTGTCACGGCGGGCCGTCTGTGCGGCCCGGCTGAACGCGCTGCGGGCCGGCCTCCCGGTCGAGGTCGTGCGGGGCAACCTGTTCGAACCGGTGCGGGGACGGTCGTTCGACCTGGTCCTCGCCAACCCCCCGTACGTGCCCGCCCCCACGGCGCACCGGCCGCCGCGCGGCGCGGCCCGCGCGTGGGACGCGGGCGGTGACGGGCGCCTCGTGCTCGACCGTATCTGCCTCGAGGCGCCGGGGCTGTTGCGGCCTGGCGGGGTGCTGCTGCTGGTGCAGTCGGCGCTCAGCGATGCCGGAGCGACCGTGGACTGTCTGCGGGCCGCGGGGCTGAAGGCGGCGGTGACACAGCGGCAGCGGATCGCCTTCGGCCCGGTGATGCGGAGGCGGGTGGAGTGGCTGCGGGAGCGCGGGCTGCTGTCCCCGGCCGAGAACGACGAGGAGCTGGTGGTGGTCCGTGCCGAACAGCCCGTCTGAACCTGAGCGTTGGCCGTCCGGCGAGGCTCGCCGGGTCGTGATGCGGCGGAAGGGGCCGATGCTGGTGGAGGGGCCGGTGGAGGTGGAGCTGGAGGACGGTTCGGTCGTGTCCTCGGACCGCTTCCAGGTGGCCCTGTGCACCTGCCGCCGCAGCCGCCGCTACCCCTGGTGCGACACCAGCCACCGCGACCGCGGCTGACGTGACGAAGGTGCGGCGGTGGAAGCACCCCCTCAGGGGCGCGGGGAACTGCGCGACCAGCCACAGCCTGCCTTCGGCCGCGGGGTGCCTGCCGGTGACGGGGCGCTTCAAGCGCCGTGCCGGAGGCACCCTCCAGGGGCGCGGGGAACTGCGCGACCAGCCACGCGCGACCCGCACCCGGCGCCGCAAAGATGCCGCTGCGCCCACCCTCCCCCACTCTCGGCTTCGCTCGAGCGGGAGCTACCCCCATCGCCCTGGGGGAGGCACGACTGCCCGCAGCGACTGGCGGTGGTGGCAGCACCCCCAGGGGGGCGCGGGGAACTGCGCGACCAGCCGCGTACCCGCACGGCGTTGAACGGGTCCCCGCGAACCGTGCGGAAAAGCCCGGAGGCCGGCGGGCGGCCCCACTCCGCCCGCCGGCCTCCCAAAGGGATCGCACTGCCCGCGCGGTGCCCCGTACTCCCCAGTCCGCGGACCCCACGCGGTCACGGGAACCGTGCGATCCCGGTCTCTAGAAGGCGAACACGCTCGAGCCGTGCGCGTTCATCTCGCAGTCGTTGGAGAAGACGCGCTCGTAGGACACCCTCTTGCCCTGCCAGACGCCGTCCACGGTGATCACCACCGGGTCGTAGATCATCGGACACAGCGCGTCCCCGGTCCGCGTCAACGCGCTCAGGTCACCGCCGACGGCGCCCAGATCCGCGCAGGCCGAGCCGGCGGCGGGGTGGGTGCCGGAGGGACCCGGGGCACAGGTCAGGGTGACCGCGCGTTCCGGTGTGGCGGTCGTCGCGCTGACGCCCTTGCCGACGGTGAGCACCAGGGCAGAGGGGGCGTAGAGCGCGGACGGGGCATCTCCCGAGGCGGCGAGCGCGACCCCGGAGAGGGGGGCGCAAACGGCGGTGGCCGTGAGACCGAGGGTGATGGCCCAGCGCGCGGTGTTCCGCATTGTGTGCATCCTTCCGCTTCGTTTCTTCGGTTGCCGACCCGTGCTCGGTTGGTGCCGGACCGGCGTGCCGGAGTCTGCCGAGTCCCCGGCGGAAACTCACCTCGACCCCATGCATTTCAGTAACATTGCGTATTGAATCAGTGGCGCGAAGTGACCAAGCGGACGCGCGTCAACCCGGTAATCGCACGGCTCCCGCGACACTGAAGTGGCCAGATGGCCGAATTTCCGCCGCCCGTTAATCGGCCTGAAACATTCCGATTCCGTCCTGCGCAGGGCGAATAGAAACCCCTTGCGGTCATGAAAGGGACGCTCCCCGGTCATCTCCGAACACCCCGCGCGTCCCCCGCGCCCGAGGGAACGTCCTGTCACCGGACGCTGGACGCGACCGGCACATACCGGCCAGTATGCGTCGGGGCCACGAGGCACCCCGAGGCAACGAGACAGGGCGGGACGGATGGCGAAGCACTGGGCCGACTTCCAGTACGAGATCTACCTGAACGGGATGACGGGGGCCGTGCCGCGGCTGCCGACGGACCTGACCCGGCTGGAGGAGCTGACGGAGCGGCGCCTCGGCCCCGGCCCTGTCGGGTACGTCGCCGGCAGCGCGGGCGACGGCAGCACCGCCCGCGCCAACCGGGCCGCCCTGGACCGCCGCCGGATCGTGCCGCGCATGCTGCGGGACGTCCATGAGCGCGACCTGTCGGTGGAGGTGCTGGGCCGTCAGCTCGCCGCGCCGCTCGCCCTGGCACCGGTCGGGGTGCTGTCGATCATGCACCCGGACGCCGAGCCGGCGGCCGCGCGCGCGGCGGCCGCGCAGGGCGTGCCGTTCGTGCTGTCCTCCGCGTCCAGCACGCCGATGGAGCAGGTCGCGGAGGCGATGGGGGACGCGGAACGCTGGTTCCAGCTGTACTGGCCGAAGGACGTGGAGGTGGCGCGGTCCTTCCTGAACCGGGCGAAGGCCGCCGGGTACACCGCGCTCTTCGTCACCCTGGACACGCCCCTGCTGTCCTGGCGGCCGCGCGACCTCGACCAGGCGTATCTGCCGTTCCTGCACGGCGTGGGCACCGCCAACTACTTCTCCGACCCGGCGTTCCAGGCGGGGCTCGCCAAGCCCGTGCACGAGGACCCGAACGCGGCGGTGATGCACTTCGTGGGCATGTTCGCCGACCCGGCGAAGACCTGGCCGGATCTGGCGTTCCTGCGGGAGAACTGGGACGGTCCGATCGTCCTGAAAGGCATCTGCCACCCCGACGACGCCCGTCTCGCGGCCGACGCGGGCATGGACGGCATCGTGGTGTCCAACCACGGCGGCCGGCAGGTGGCGGGCGCGGTCGCCGCGGCGGACGCGCTGCCCGAGGTGGTACGGGCCGTCGGCGACCGGCTCACCGTGCTGTTCGACAGCGGGGTGCGCACCGGCGACGACGTCTTCAAGGCACTCGCGCTGGGCGCCCGCGCGGTGCTGGTGGGCCGTCCCTATGTGTACGGACTGGGCCTGGACGGGCAGGCGGGCGTGGAGCACGTGATCCGCTGTCTGCTCGCCGAACTCGACCTCACCCTCGCCCTGTCGGGCCACGCAGGCCCGGGCACGGTGGGTCCCCGCGACCTCACGGAGGCGACGCCCTGACGTTCCGTCCGGGGCGGCCGTGGAGGCCGCCCCGGAGGCGCGCGGGCCGGCCCACCGGTCAGGACAGGCCGGCGTAGCGGGCGTCGGGGGCCGTCGGGCCGGTGACGGAGAGGGACTCGCTGGACGCGTCGGCGGACCGGACCGGTTCGGCGGCCCAGCGCTGCTCCACGGTGCGGTCGCGCACCTTGACGACGATGTCGGCATTCGCGTCAGGGGTCGCCGGGGTGAGTGCCAGCTGCACGTCCCAGCGCGGCACCAGCTCGCCCTGGACCGTGAGGTCGTAGCGCACGTCGTTCGCGGTCCGGTCGCCGGAGTCGGCGCAGGCCCCGAGCACGACCACGCCGGCGTCCTTGTGGGAGTCCAGGCACAACCCCGGGTCGGCCACGCTGCGCAGCAGCCCGTCCTCCTCGTACGTCCACTGCTGGGTCCACGCCGTGGAGCACTCCGCCAGCCGGGCGCCGGAGCCGTCCTGGGGCTCCTCGCGGGTGTCCAGGCAGAGGCCGGAGGCGATGTTGCGCAGCCGGGTGCGGTCCGGCGCCGAGGGCAGCCCGGCCGCGCCGGGCGGGGAGGCGGACGGCACGGCGGCCCGGCCGCCCGCGCCGGTGGCTCCGGTCGGGTCGGCGGTGCCGCCGTCCGGGGTGGACGAGCCGGCGATGAGCACGCTGACCAGCACGCCCGCGGACACCGCGCCGAGTCCGGTGAGCAGGGTGCGGGTGGAGCGCACCGGGTCGGGCAGCGCCATGGCGAGCCGGTCGGGCACCGGGATGCGGGACAGCAGCCGGTGCCCGGGCGCCCGCCCGGCCGTCCCCGCCGCCACGGCGACGGCGGCGTCCGGCGCGGCCGGAGCGCGGTCCTGACCCGGCGCGGCCCGGTCGTGAGTCGAGGTAGCGCCGGGCCCCCCACCCCAGCACCGCTTCCGCGAGGAGCGTGCCCAGTCCGGACTCGAAGTGGCCGAGCTGCTCGGCCGCGTTGCGGCAGTAGCGGCACTCGGCCATGTGCCGGCGCACGTCGGGCAGGAGCTCGCCGCCCCGGCGGATGGGCACGTCGAGCAGCCGGTTGTAGAAGCGGCACTCCTGCGTGGGCGCCAGCTCCTGGTGGGCGCGGACCAGTCCCTGGCGGAACTTGTCGCGGGCCTGGTCGAGGGCGCCGGACGCGAGGTCGACGTCCGTGCCGAGCAGTCCGGCGGGCACGGATATCGGCTCGGCCTCGACCTCGACGTGCCAGAGCAGGCAGCGGGCGAGCGCGGGCAGGGACCGGTACGCCCGCTGGGCGAGGGTGCGGTTCTCCGGCGTCATCGTCGTCGCCGCGCGCATGCCCCGTCCGCCCGCCGGCTTCAGCAGCCCCGGCAGCACCTCGGCCACACGGTCGTCGGCGGCCCACTCGCGGACCGTGTCCCGCACTCCCACGAGGAGGACGGGACGGAGGGCCACGGCGGACTCGCCGAGGGCGACCCGGTCGAGCACACGGTGCAGGGCGGCCCCGGTGACCATGGCGGCGGTCCGCCCGCCGGAGGCGAGGCACACGGTGGCGTAGTCGTGCATCGCGTGCCAGTGGCGCGCCGTCAGCAGGGCGACGGAACGCGCGGCTTCCGCCTCCGGACGTCCCCGCAGCCGCGCGGCCAGCGCCTCGTCGGACTCCCCGGGATCACCGCCCGGCGGGGGATAGGGAGGACGAGGGGGGTGGGGGGTGTGCACTGAGATTGGTTCCTTCCCACAGCGCATGTGACATTCGAGCGTTTCCGACACCGAAAAGGGATGCAGGACTGGTGCATACCTCTTGGTGTGGCGCGGGGGGCGGGAATTGTCGGCGGCGCTTCCGAACCGGTTCATCAACTCGCGAGCGTCCCCGGCCTTTACCCCCTCACGGGTGGCTCACTCTCGCACAACCCGTGTGCGGCCAACAAGGCGGTCGGGCAACATCCCCGCGTTGACAGAAAGTCAAAAGGAGAAAGCGCTACGCACGTCGCGTTCCGGCATTCACGGCCCCTTTTCCGGGACGGTGAGGGGTTCCCTGAAAAGGGGTGACGGGAAGGTGTGGCCAAGGTGTGATGCGAAGGCGCGCGCCACTCCCCCGGTGCGTCTTTTCCGCGGTGCGCACCCCGTGTGAACGGCGCGTCCGCACCGCCGGGCCGCGCACGCTGCCGGAGGACGCGCGGGCGCGGTGCACTGGGGGAACCCTTCTCGGAGGTCACGCGCGGCGACGGCGGCACTTCCGCGCGCCCGGCCGCCGGCCCGCTCCCTCCCGCCCCTCGGCCGGCGGCCACGGGAAGGCGTCTCTCAGCTGTGGGCGGGCGTCAGATCTGCCAGGACCGCAGCCGGTCGGCGGCGCCGTACACGTCGGTCGCGCCGGAGATCAGGACGCGGGCGAGGTCCACCAGGGCGCCGTAGGGCGGGTCGATGCCGGCCCCGCTGACGTACATGTAGGCGACTGCCGTGGCGCAGGCGAAGCGGGCGTTGGCCGAGGGCAGCGGACGGAGCACGGCGAGGGTGTGCAGCAGGGCGGCGGCCCGCCAGGCGGCGTCGGAGTTCACGCCGAGCCGGGGCGGGTCGACGCGGTGCCGGGCCACGGCCGCCACGAGGGCGGAGAAGTCGTTGATCGTGGGCTGGTCCGGGAGGACCTCCTCGTGCCGCTGGAGCAGCCAGGGCACGTCGATGTGCAGCACGGGCGGCATCGGTCAGGCGGCCCGTCCCGCGCCCTTGGCGGGCGGTTCGTCGTCGGGGAACGCGGCGGCGAACTCGTCGGCGTGCGTGGCGAAGAAGCGGCGGAAGGCCTCGGCGCCCTCCTGGAGGGCGCGGTGACGGGCGATGTCCGCCGCTGCCGCCTCCCGTACGAGCGCCTTCATGGACGTACCGCGTTCCTTGGCGATCTGCCGCAGGTCCTCGAGCTCGCGGTCGCTGAACTCCACGTTGAGAGCTGGCATGGGATTACGGTACCGCTCGGGTACTGAACAGTAAATAGCCGCAGGTCGGAGTGGGTGCGGCGGGGTACCGGAGAGTACGGGCGCGGGCCGGTGACCCTGGTGGTCACCGGCCCGCGCGGGAAGGGGGACGGTCAGCCCTGGTCGGCCACGAAGGCGGCCATGCGGGTCAGGGCGGCGTTCCAGTTGATGGTGTGCTCGTTGGTCGACCAGGACTGGATGTCGTCGATGAAGCAGAACTGTCCGACGCAGCCCTGGAGCTTCGACTGGGCGTACGGGTCCTGGATGCTGGAGTTGGGTCCGCCGGACAGGGTGCCGGCGGGCGGGTTGGGCAGGTTCGGGTCGAGCTGGTGGGCGTACCACCGGCTGTGCTGGTTCTTGGCGTGGACCTCGCCGTAGCCGGTGACGTAGGAGATGTTGAGCGCGTTGCGGCCGAGGATGTAGTCCATGCTCTGCAGCGCGCCGTCCCGGTACTTCGCCGCGCCGGTGAGGTCGTAGGCGGTGGCGAGGACGACGGCGTTGTTGAGCACCTGGTGGTTGGAGCCCCAGTCGTAGACGTTGCCCTGCGGCGCGTACGGCAGGCCGTACGGGTGCGCCTTCAGGGTGGCCAGGTAGCGGTCGGCGCCCGCGACCACGGAGCGGCGCACCGTGTCGAGGCCGGGCAGCTTGTTCGGCACCGTGGCGAGGTCGAGCCGGCCGGCCGCGGCGGTGCGCGCCCAGTCGAAGCCGGTCGGGCCGAAGATGTCCGCGGTGTGCACCGGCGAGTTCACCACGTGGTCCCTGAACTTCCGCTCGCCGGTGGTGAGGTAGAGCTCGGCGGCCGCCCAGTAGAACTCGTCGGACACGGTGTCGTCGGGGTAGGCGCCGCCGCCGATGCCGTCGTCCGGGTCCGCGATGAGGTCCGGGTGGGCCAGCGCCGCCGCCCAGGCCTTGCGCGCCGCCGCCAGGGCGCGGTCGGCGAACTGCTTGTCGTAGGGGCGGTACAGCCGCGCCGCCTGGGCCGCCGTGGCGGCGAGGTTCAGGGTGGCGGCGGTGGTCGGCGGGTGCAGCTCGCGCTTCTGCGGGTCGTCGCTCGGCAGCAAGGGCAGCCCGGTCCACTGCTCGTCGTGGATCTTGTGGTGGGCCATGCCGGCCAGCGGCTCGCCGTCGGGCACCTGCATCTTCAGCAGGAACTCCAGCTCCCAGCGGGCCTCGTCGAGGAGGTCGGGGACCTTGTTGCCGCTCTCGGGGATGTTCAGCGTCCCGTCGCCGAGCTTGTGCACCCGGCCCGTGCGGGCGTGCTGGGCGCGCTCGTAGGTGCTGAGCACCTCCCAGGTGCTGATGCCGCCGTTGACGACGTACTTGCCGTGGTCGCCGGCGTCGTACCAGCCGCCGGTGACGTCCAGGGTGTAGTCGCACTCCCCGGGCCGGCAGGGCACCGCGCCGTCGCCCTGGTTCGGGGCGACGTCGACGTGACCGGCGGCGCGGCCGTAGCCGGGGCGCAGGTCCTCGCGGATCGCCACGCCGCTGCGCTGGGTGTAGTAGTACTTCGCCGAGTCCAGCCGCAGCCGCTCGTAGATCTTCGCGTCGATGTCGAAGGGGTGGCTGGTCCCGCCGTCCGCCGTCAGGGTGAATCCGGTGCCGCGTCCCCGGTAGGAGCCGAAGTCGACGGAGTGCACGTTCTGCCCGGAGGAGGCGTCGACGCCGCGCGGCACGGTCCAGCCGGTGCGGACCACCCGGCCGGCGCCGTCCTTGAGCTGCCAGGCCAGCTTCTCGGTGGCGTCGGTGACGAGGGTGGCGTTCTTCGGCCCGTCGGGCAGATAGCCGACCTGGTTCACCCGGACGCGCGGCCCGGTGTCCGGCTCGTACGGCTCGGGGGCGACGCCGCCGAGCAGCGACACGTCGTCCACGCAGAACCGCCAGGGGTCGGGACTGCCGCCGAGCTGGAAGGCGACCTGGGCCCGCTCCGTGCCGGCCGGCGCGGTGAAGGTGTACGAGTAGGTGTCGCCGGACGCGCTGAGCTGCGGCGACACCTCGTGGTAGGTGTCGTACGGGTCCACCTGGAGGCCGACGACCGCCCGGACCACGTGACCGGCGGGCGAGCCGGTCGCGCTGAAGGAGAAGCGGTACGTCTCCCCTTCCTGGAGGGTGATGTCGTTGTGGCCCACGATCGCGTCCCAGCGGTTGGCGGTGCCGCCGGGCACGTCGGCGCACAGGCGGCCGTCGGAGACGCCCGCGGTGACGCCCTCGGAGGCCCACCAGGGGTCGGTGCCGTTGTCGAACGTGCCGTTGCGGATCTGCTCGACCTCGTCCGCCCCGGCCGGGGCTGCGGGCATCGCGGCCAGCGCGGTCGCCAGCAGACCGGTGAGGGTCAGCAGCGCGGTTCTGCGTCGTTTCACGTCTGGGCTCCTCTGCGGAGGTACGGGGGTACAGGGGCGCGAATGGGAGCGCTCCCAACTCCGTGCGCCGCCCATGGTTGTGGCAGATGTGACACCCCGTCAACGGTCGTGACACGAAGAGGGCGCTTCGGGGCGGTACGGAGGCGGCAGCACCGGTTCCCGTTCATGTCGCGCGCGGACGCACTAGGCTGGGACTCTGGCGATACACCGGTTCACGGTGAGTGTGCGCGATGGAGTGGCGACGATGAGGCCGGACGACCCGTTCGACGATGCGGTGACGGCCCGGGCCGTCATCGCCGCCGACGGCACGCTCACGCGGTGGAGCGAGGGGGCACGCCTGCTGCTGGGACACCGGCCCGAGGAGGTCGTCGGCCGCCCCGCCGCCGACCTGCTGGCCGACAGCACGGGACCGCTCCCGCTGCCCGAGGACCGCTGGAGCGGCACGCTGGTGCTGCGCCACCGCGACGGCGGCACGGTGAGCGCGTGGGTCCTCGCCCACCACCGGCAGCCCTCCGGGGACGGCCCCGGCGAGTGGCTCGCGGTCACCCCGCTGGAGGCCACCGACCACGACCTGCCCGACGATCCGCTGGTCAGGAAGGCCGTCTTCCAGTCGCCCTGCGCCACGATGGTCTTCGACCAGGGGCTGCGGCTACGCGGGGTCAACGACGCGATGGCCCGGCTCCTCGGGCTGCCGGCCGACCATCTGCGCGGGCTGCGGCCCACCGACATCGGGGGCCGCGCGCAGCACAGCGAGCTGGAGCGGCAACTGCGGCACGTGCTGCGCACCGGACGGCCGCACGACATGCAGACCCATATGAAGGCCAGGGCCGAGGCCCACCCGCACGCCTGGCTGGCCCGGCTCGCGCCGCTCACCGACCGGTCGGGGCGGGTGCGGGGCGTGTGCGTGACCGCCCACGACTTCACCGAGCAGTACCGGGCCCGGGAGCGGCTGCTCCTGGTCAACGAGGCCAGCTCCCGCATCGGCACCACCCTGGACGTCACCCGCACGGCACAGGAGCTCGCGGAGGTCTGCGTGCCCGCGCTCGCCGACTTCGTCTCCGTGGAACTGCTGGAGCCGGAGGACGGGGGCGAGGCGTCCGGCCGGCTGACCCCGCCGGTGTCGCTGCGCCGGGTCGCCCGGCAGGCGCTGACCCGCGACACCCCCTCGGACTCCGCCCAGGTGGGCGAGGTGATCGTCTACCCGGAGAACTCGCCGCAGGCGGACTCGCTGGCCGCGGGCCACAGCATCGTGGCCTCCGTGCCGGCCGGCGATCTGGACTCCTGGCTGTCGGAGGACGAGACGCAGGCCCGGCGGATCGAGAAGTTCGGCGTGCACGCGATCCTGTCCGTGCCGCTCCAGGCCCGCGGCACCACCCTCGGCGTGGCCGCCTTCGCCCGCTTCAGCCAGCCTGAGGCGTTCACCCACGACGACGTGCTGCTGGCCGAGGAGGTCACCGCGCGCGCCGCCGTCTGCATCGACAACGCCCGCCGCTACTCGCGGGAGAGGGAGACCACGCTCACCCTCCAGCGGAGCCTGCTGCCCCGCACCCTGCCGCGGACGGCCGCCCTGGAGGCGGCCAGCCGCTATCTGCCGGCCGCGCGCTCCGGGGTGGGCGGCGACTGGTTCGACGTGATCCCGCTGTCCGGGATGCGGGTCGCCATGGTCGTCGGGGACGTCGTGGGGCACGGCATCCAGGCGTCGGCGACGATGGGCCGGCTGCGCACGGCCGTGCGCACCCTCGCCGACATCGACCTCGCCCCCGACGAACTGCTCACCCACCTCGACGACCTGGTGCTGCACCTGTCGGAGGAGGCCGCCGGCGACTCCGGGCCCGGAGAGGTCGGCGCGACCTGTCTGTACGCGGTGTACGACCCGGTGTCACGGCGCTGCACGCTGTCCCGGGCGGGGCATCCGCCGCCCGTGCTGATCCCGCCGGGCGGGACCGCGCACCATCTGGAACTGCCGTCGGGGCCGCCGCTGGGACTCGGCGGACTGCCGTTCGAGTCGGCGGAGTTCGAGCTGGCCGACGACAGTGTGCTGGCGTTCTACACCGACGGGCTGGTCACCTCGCGGGGGCGGGACCCCGACCAGGGCGAGGTCCTGCTGCTGGAGGCGCTGTCCGGGGCGTCGGGTCCGCTGGACGAGACGTGCGACCGGGTGCTGAACAGCGTGCTGGCGCCGGGCGGCGCGACGGACGACGTGGCGCTGCTGCTGGCCCGGCTGCGGGGGCTGCCGTCCTCGCAGGTCGCCACCTGGGACATCCCGGCCGATCCGGCGCTGGTGGCGCCCATCCGCAAGCAGGTCCTCGACCAGCTCGCCGCGTGGGAGCTCACCGAGGCCTCGTTCACTGCGGAGCTGGTGGTGAGCGAGCTGGTCACCAACGCCATCCGGTACGGCGCCCCGCCGATCCGGCTGCGCCTCATCCATGACGAGGCGACCCTGATCTGCGAGGTCTCCGACGCCAACCACACGGCTCCGCATCTGCGCCGCGCCAAGACCTGGGACGAGGGCGGCCGCGGCCTGCTCCTGGTCGCCCAGCTCACCCAGCGCTGGGGCACCCGCCACACGGCGGAGGGCAAGACGATCTGGGCGGAGCTGACGCTGGCGGACATGGAGTGACCCCGGCGGGGACCGCTTCCGTGGAGGTCGGCGGTCCCCGCCGGGGCCGGACGTGTCAGTGGCCCGCGATCGGGTGGGGGGTGTACGGCTCGGCGAGCTCCTCGAGCTCCTTGTCCGTCAGGGTGAGGTCGACCGCCGCCACCGCGTCCTCGATGTGGGACGGCTTGGCCGCGCCGACGATCGGTGCGGTGACGGTGTCCTGGTGGAGCAGCCAGGCGAGGGCGACCTGGGCGCGGGGGACGCCGCGGGCCTCGGCGACGCGGGCGACCGCCTCGACGATCGCGCGGTCGCCCTCCTGGTAGAGGGTGCTGCCGAACTGGTCGGTGGCGCTGCGCTCCGTGGTGACGTTCCAGTCGCGGGTGAGCCGGCCGCGGGCGAGCGGGCTCCACGGCAGCACGCCGACACCCTGGTCCGCGCAGAGCGGCAGCATCTCCCGCTCCTCCTCGCGGTAGAGCAGGTTGTAGTGGTTCTGCATGGACACGAACGTCGTCCAGCCGCGCAGTTCGGCGGTGTACTGCGCCTTGGAGAACTGCCAGGCGTACATCGAACTGGCCCCGATGTAGCGGACCTTGCCCGCCTTGACGGCGTCGTGCAGCGCCTCCATCGTCTCCTCGACCGGGGTGTGCGGGTCCCAGCGGTGGATCTGGTAGAGGTCGACGTAGTCGGTGCCGAGGCGGCGCAGGCTGTGGTCCAGCTCGGTCATGATCGCCTTGCGGGAGAGGCCCGCGCCGTTGGGTCCGGGCCGCATCCGCCCGTGCACCTTGGTGGCGAGGACGATGTCGTCGCGGCGGGCGAAGTCGCGCAGCGCCCGGCCGACGATCTCCTCGCTGGTGCCGTCCGAGTACACGTTCGCCGTGTCGAAGAAGGTGATCCCCGCTTCCAGCGCCTGCCGGATCAGCGGCCGGGACGCCTCCTCGTCGAGGGTCCACTCGTGGTTGCCGCGGCCGGGGTCGCCGTAGGTCATGCAGCCCAGGCAGACGCGCGAGACCTCCAGGCCCGTCGAACCGAGCTTCACGTACTGCATCGTTGCTGCTCCTGCCGTCGGGAACGGTTGCTGTCGCAGGAGCGAGCGTACGTCTTCGCGCGCACTCGAAGAGGAGTGCCGCTCAGCGGCTGCGCAGCAGGTCCAGGACCCGCTCCCAGCCGAACTCCCGCTGTGTGCCGCCTGCTTCCCCCTCCCCCGCGTACGGGTCGGCGAAGCGGACGCCCATGCCGCGCAGGCGGGCGACGGAGTCCTGGTAGGCGGGGTGCGCGGCCAGCGCGTCGGCGACGCGGGGCAGGACGGCGATCGGCACGCCGAGCCCGGCCGCCTCGCACAGGGTGCCGACGGCGAGGGTGTCGGCGATGCCGGCGGCCCACTTGTTGACGGTGTTGAAGGTGGCCGGGGCGACCACCACGGCGTCGGGCGCCGGGAAGGGACGCGGGTCGTCGGGGCGGCGCCATGCGGAACGGATCGGTCGGCCGGTCTGCGTCTCGACGGCGGCCGCGTCGAAGAAGCCGTTCATCGCGGTCGGGGTGGCGATGACGCCGACCTCCCAGTCCCGCTCCTGCGCGGCGGTGATCAGCTTGCTGACGTCCGCGGCGACACCGGCGGCGCAGACGACGACGTAGAGGAAGGGCTTCTCGGTCACCCCGGCACCCTAGCCAGCGAAAACCGCTTGCCGGTACCGGGCGTCGGCCCCCAGGATCCCTCCCATGTCCACGCACATGTTCCCTCTGCTCCCGTCCGCCCTCGCCGTCGTCGCGGGCCGACAGCAGCAGTCCGGCGCCCGGGAAGGCACGACTCGCCCGCGTCCGTGACCGCCGCGCTGCTCGCGGGGCTGCTCGCCGGGTACGGCATCGCGGTCCCCGTGGGCGCCGTCGGCACCTACCTCGTCTCCCTCAGTGCCCGTACGTCCCTGCGCACCGGCGTGTGCGCGGCGCTCGGCGTCGCCACGGCCGACGGCCTGTACGCGCTCGCCGCGGTCCTCGGCGGTTCCGCCCTCGCCTCGGCGCTGCGCCCCGCCCTGGGCCCGCTGCGCTGGGTGTGCGTCCTCGTCCTGGCCGCCCTGGCGGCATGGGGCGCGGCCGGAGCGCTACGGCAGTACCGCGGCCGCCGCCTCACCACGCGGACCGCGCCGCCGCCTCCGGGCGCCCTGCGGGCGTATCTGGCGCTGCTGGGCCTCACCCTGCTCAATCCGACCACGGTGATCTACTTCGCGGCTCTGGTCCTCGGCTCGCAGGGCGGGTCGGCGGCCGGGGCGACGGAGCGGTCGGTGTTCGTGACGGCGGCCTTCGCGGCCTCGGCGAGCTGGCAGGTCCTGCTGGCGGGCGGCGGCGCCCTGCTGGGCCACGCACTGACCGGCCACCGGGGACGGCTGGCGACGGCGCTGGTGGCGAGCGGGGTGATGACGGCGCTGGCACTGCGGATGGCGTTGGCACCCGGATAGCCCCTCCGGCGCGTGAGAAGCGGGGTCCGGAACGAAGCCCCGGGCCACCCGCACCCCCTCCGGCACGCGAGGAGCCGGGTCCGGGACGGAACCCCGGACTACCCCACCCCCTCCGGCGCTTGAGGAACCGCGCCCGGAACGAAGCCCGGGTTACCCGCACCCCCTCCGGCACGTGAGAAGCGGGGTCCGGGGCGGAGCTCCGGGGTCGGGTAGGGGAAGGGGCGGCGGGGGCGGAACACCTCGTGCGGCACCCCGCCGCACCCTCACCGCGCCCGCGCCAGCAGCAACGTGACATCGTCCTCCGGCGCCCGCGGCAGCGTGTCCACGACCGCCGTGCACAACTCCGTCAGGGAGGAATCACGGCCCGCCCGGTCAAGAGCCCTCCGCACCCGCTCCATCCCGACGTCGATGTCGTGCCGACGGTCCTCGACCAGCCCGTCCGAATAGAGGGCGATCAGCCCACCCGGGGGCAGCTCGAGAACCGCAGCCTCGCAGGGCGGCAGCCCGTACCCGAGCGGAGTCCCGTGCGGCAGATCGGGGAAGCCGAGGCTCCCGTCGGCCCCGCTGACGGCCGGCGGCGGATGCCCCGCCAGGGCGACCGTGCACGTACGGGCAGCCGGGTCGTACACGGCGTACACACACGTCGCCCCGACGGAGCAACACTCCGCGTCCGCCTCGTCCGCCTCCACGAGATGCACGGACGCCCGGTCCAACCGGGTCAGCAACTCCGCCGGAGGAAGATCGAGGTCGGCGAGCGTACGGATCGCCGTCCGCAACCGCCCCATCGCAGCCGCGGCAGCGATCCCGTGTCCCACCACGTCCCCGACGACCAGCGCGAGCCGCCCCCCGGACAGCCCGAACACGTCGAACCAGTCCCCTCCGGCGCTGTACTCGGCGTCGGCGGGGACGTAGTGCGCGGCCACCTCCATGGCGTCGCCCCCGTCCACCCGCCGCGGCAGCAGACTGCGCTGGAGGGTGAGCGCGGCGGTCCGCTCGCGCGTGTAGCGGCGGGCGTTGTCGAGGCTGAGCGCGGCGCGGGCGGCGATCTCCTCGGCGAGCAGCCGGTCGCCGTCGTCGAACGGGGCCGGGTTGTCGGCGCGGACGAGGACCATCACGCCCATGAGCAGGCCGCGGGCCTGGAGGGGGACGATCAGCAGCGAGTGCATGCCGAACCGGCGGATCTTCTCGGCGCGCGCCGGGTCGTGGTCCAGCCAGGTGCCGGGCGAGGTGTCGATGTGCGGCTCCAGCAGGGGCCGGCCGGTGTGCAGCACCCGCATGAAGGGCGACGCCTCGGGGACGTACACCGCCTCCCCGGACGCCCACAGGGACTCGGGGGCGCCGTCGTGGACGGAGGCGACGCCGGCGCGGCGGAAGGTGGGCACGCGTCCGTCGGCGGTGCCGAGGCGTTCCAGCGGCTCGCCTCCGAGCCGTACCGCCTCCGTCAGATCGACGGTGACGTAGTCGGCGAGCAGCGGCACGGTGAAGTCGGCCAGTTCCTGCGCGGTGCGCACGACGTCCAGGGTGGTGCCGATACGGGCGCCGGCCTCGCTGACCACGGCGAGGCGGTCCTGCACACCGCGTCCGCTGCGTACGTCCAGCACCAGCAGGGCCACGCCCAGCGGGCGGCCGTCGGGGTCGTCCAGGCGCAGGGCGGTGGCGGCGAGGAAGCGGGGCCGCCGGTCGCCCTGGCCCACGGGGACGCGGTAGGGGCGGCCGATGACGCAGGCGCCGGTGTCGAGCACCTCGCGGAGGGTCGACTCCAGGGCGGCCGCGTCACCGGACAGGGAGGCGTGGGGCGGCAGGCCGAGCCGCTGCTCGCGGGGGATGCCGTCGTACCGGGTGAGGACGTCGTTGGCCCAGACGCAGCGCAGCTCGGTGTCCCACACGGCGAGCCCGAGGCCCGCGTGCGTGAGCAGGGACCGCAGTACGGGTCCGGCGGAGCCCTCGAGGAGTTCCTCCGGGCCGGGCGGTCGCGCGTCCGGTGCTGCCACGGTCCAGCCTCCCGGGGTCGGTCGCACCTGTGCCGCACGTCAGGGCCGCCGAAGGGGGGGCGACGATGCGCGGAGGGGCCTTGGTCCATGGAAACGGGGTCCCGGCGCCGCGCGCAACTCGCCCGGCCGTCCTGCCCGCACGGCGGGGTCGGACGGTGTTTCCTGGGCACTGGTCCTCCTCGGCCGGACACGCCCGGCCCGTACGACTTCCGGGTGCGGCGGGTGCGGAGCGATGATCGACCCGGCCGCACAACGCGAGAACGATGGGACGGATGCCATGCCTCTCGAAGGCGAGTACGAGCCCAGCCCGACGGCCTGGGTGCGGGAACAGGTGGAGCTGATCGAACGGTCCGGCGGCACGGAGGGGACGACGCTGCAGGGCAAGCCCGTCGTCGTGCTCACCAGCCGGGGCGCGAAGAGCGGCAAGCTGCGCAAGACCCCGGTGATGCGGGTGGAGCACGACGGTCGGTACGCGGTGGTCGCCTCGCTGGGCGGCGCGCCCAAGCACCCGGTCTGGTACCACAACCTGAAGGCCCACCCGCATGTCGAGCTCCAGGACGGCCCCGACAAGTGGGACATGACGGCCCGTGAGGTCACGGGCGAGGAGAAGGCCGTGTGGTGGAAGCGCGCGGTCGAGGCGTTCCCGCAGTACGAGGAGTACCAGAAGAAGACCAGCCGGGAGATTCCGGTCTTCGTGCTGGAGCGGACCGACCAGGGCTGAGGGTGGACGCGGACGTCCCGGGAAACGTCGAGAATTTCTCGGACCGGCCGCGCATGAAGCCCCGGCCGCCGGGCACACGAGCGTCAGGCCCCGCCGCGTTCCCCCGTCGCGGCGGGGCCCTCCCATGCCTCCGCCGCCCCGCGCTCGGTGACGTCGAGGAACACCTGGGCCGCCTCGGGGACCACCCGGACGATGGACCGCTTGATGCGCACGGCGACCTGTTCCACCCGCTCGCTGTCCAGTCCCGGCACCAGGTCGACACGGGCGGCCACCAGGGCGGTGTCCAGCCCGGTCTTCATGGTGAACAGCGCCTCCACGCTGTCGATCTCCGGCTGGGCGCGCAGCAGTTCCCGGATCCGGTCGCCGGTCCGCGGGTCGGCGGCCTCGCCGATGAGCTGGTCGCGGGCCTCGCAGCCGAGCCGGTAGGCGACGTAGCCGAGGAGCAGCCCGATGGCGAGCGAGGCGGACGCCTCCCACACCACCTGCCCGGTGACCATGTGCAGGACCATGCCGGCCATGGCGAGGGTGACGCCGACGACCGCGGTGCCGTCCTCGGCGATGACCGTGCGCAGTGCCGGATCGCTCAGTCCGCCGCCCTGGCGGCGCACCTGGTACAGGGCGCGCAGCAGCGAGCCGCCCTCGGCGAGGAACGCCACGCCGAGCACGACGAGCCCGGCGACGTAACCGCTCAGGTGCTCCTCTCCCCCGTTCCGCAGGGCGTCGATCCCCTGGTAGAAGGAGAAGCAGCCGCCCATCACGAAGATGCCGACGGCCGCGAGCAGCGACCAGAAGAACCGTTCCTTGCCGTAGCCGAAGGGGTGGCGGCGGTCGGCCGGGCGGCGGCTGCGGCGCAGGGCGGCGAGCAGGAAGACCTCGTTCACGCTGTCCGCCACCGAGTGCGCCGCCTCCGACAGCAGCGCGGGGGACGACGCGACCAGGCCGCCTACGGCCTTGGCGGCGGCGATCACGAGGTTGGCCGCGAGCGCCACCAGGACGGTGAGCCGTGTCTTGCGATCCGATCGTGTAGTCACGACGGCCGATTGCCCCGGTCGGCGCAGCTCATACCGTGCGGCCGGGGGAAAACGGGGAACGCGGTGACAGGGACGGCGCAGGACCGACGCGTACCGACGAGTTCCGACGAGTTACGACGACAGAGGGAGACCACCATGAGCGGCCGCGACGACGCGGGCGGCGGCAACAGCGCGTACGGCAGGAAGGCGTTCAAGCGGTCCCGGGCGCACTTCCAGGACCGGATCACCGCGGACGGGCGGGACGGGTGGCCGGTGGAGGCCGGGCGTTACCGGCTGGTGGTGAGCCGCGCCTGCCCCTGGGCGAGCCGGGCTCTGGTGTCGCGGCGGCTGCTGGGGCTGGAGGACGCGGTGTCCCTGGCCGTCGTGGACCCCGTCCAGGACGACCGCAGCTGGCGTTTCACCCTGGACCCGGACGGACGCGACCCGGTGCTCGGCATCCGCTACCTCAGCGAGGCGTACGACCGGCGGGAGACGGACTACCCGGGCGGGGTGAGCGTGCCGGCGATCGTGGACGTGCCCAGCGGGAAGCTGGTCACCAACGACTATCAGCAGATCACCCTGGACTTCGCCACCGAGTGGACGGCCCTGCACCGCGAGGGGGCGCCCGACCTGTATCCCGAGAAGCTGCGCGACGAGATCGACGCGGTGATGGACGATGTCTTCCGGGACGTCAACAACGGGGTGTACCGGGCGGGTTTCGCCACCGGGCAGGAGGAGTACGAGGCGGCCTTCACGAGGCTGTTCCGGCGACTGGAGTCGCTGGAGCGGCGGCTGGAGCGGCAGCGGTACCTGGTCGGGGACACCATCACGGAGGCGGACATCCGGCTGTTCACGACGCTGGTGCGGTTCGACCCCGTGTACCACGGCCACTTCAAGTGCAACCTGTGGAAGCTGGCGGAGAACCGGGTGCTGTGGGCGTACGTCCGCGACCTGTACCAGACGCCGGGGTTCGGCGACACCGTCGACTTCGACCACATCAAGCGGCACTACTACCAGGTGCACACCGGCATCAACCCGTCCGGCATCGTCCCCCTCGGGCCCGACCTGTCCGGCTGGACGACTCCCCACCACCGTGAGGAGCTGGGCGGCCGGCCGTTCGGCGACGGCACCCCGCCCGGCCCGGTGCCGCCCGGCGAGGAGATCCCGGAGCGGGGGCGCCCCTGACCGACCACCCCTGACGACGCAGACGGTACGCAGCCGATCTAGGAGAACGACGTGGCGAAGAAGAACAAGAAGGCGAAGAAGAAGCTGCCCCTGGCGTACAAGCCGATCGGCTTCGCGCTGGGCTGGACCAGCGGCACCGTGGCGGGCATGGCCTTCCAGAAGACCTGGAAGGTGATCAGGAAGGAGGACAACGCGCCGGACGCGCTGGACCGCGACCGCGGCTGGGGCGAGATTCTGCTGGCCGCGGCGATTCAGGGGGCGATCTTCGCGGCGGTGCGGAGTGCGGTGGACCGCGCCGGCGCGAAGGCGATCGAACGGTCCACGGGGACGTGGCCCGTTCCCGACACGGGTGGCCGCGACTGACCGTCACCGTCACGAGGCTCCGCCCCGAGCCCCGGTCCTCGAACGCCGGACGGGCTGCATGTAGCCCGTCCGGCGTTCGAGGACGGGGCCCGCCAGGGCCGAAAGGGGGCGAGGGGCGCAGCCCCCGACACGCTCACCCCTGCTTGGGTGCCATAGGCACACCCCTCCGCACGGTGAAGCTGTGACCCGCAGGGTCGGCATACCCGCGTTCCTCCGCGGCGCCGGCCGCATCACCGCTCTCCGTCGGGCGCCCGCCCAGACTCACGATCTTCCGCTCCACCCCGTCCAGGTCCTCCGCCACGAACTCGAGGTGCGCCTGGAGGGAGTTCTCCGGGCGCGGCCAGCTCGGCGCGGTCGCGTTCATGTCGCGGCGCAGGGCCAGGCGGAAGCCGTCGGCGGAGCGGAGCTCCACCCGGTTGGCGGTCGCGTCGACATGCTCCGCCTCCAGCAACTCCTTGTAGAACTCGGCGAGTTTCTCGGGTTCGGCGCAGTCGAGCACCACCACGCCCGTGGTCACCAGTGCCATGTCTCCTCCGCGGAGTCGGGTGCGGGGCGGTCCGGCCCCGTCCCATGGACGCCTGTCCGCGCTCCCGCCTTTCAGTCATCGACGACGTAGCCATCGATCAAAGTGGCGAAAAACTCGGTCGCAAGACGAAGACATATGTCATTCGAACATGCTCAAATGCAGTCGTCCGCAAGTAACTCGCGCGCCGGGGGCCGGTGTTGGGGCCGGCGGCCCTCCCCGGAGCACCCGGTTGGCTGGAGGCGATGGCGTCGTGCGGTTCGAACCCCCGCCGCTGACGCGGCATCTGCGCGTGCGCCGCGACCGGGGCCACACCGTGCTGGAGCTCCACGGTGAGATCGACATCGCCGCCGCCACGGAGATCACGCCGCACCTCGATCTGGCGACCGCCGAGCCGGACGCCCGCGTCGTCGTCGACCTGACCCACGTCACGTTCTTCGACCTCTCCGGGCTGCGTCTGCTCTACCGGGCCCGGCACCGTCTCGCCGACGGGCGGCTGCAGTTGGTCTGCGTCCATCCGCTGACCCTGCGGATGCTGCGCATCACCGGTCTGACCCGGCTGCTGCCGCCGTGGCCCTCCCTGGACGCGGCGCTGACCGCGCCCGAGTCGAAGCCCGGGCCGGTGTAACCGCCGCGGGTCCGCCCGCCCGTGCGCCCCTCCGTGCCCCCGATGCGAGGGCCGGTCCCCCAACTCCCGTGCCTGTTCCCTGAGATGGCGGGCATGCGGACGGGAGGAAGGAGGGCCGTCACCATGACGACTCCGGTGAAGCGACCGACCGCGCGCGTGCCCGGCTGGGTGAAGGCGCTGGGTGCGACCGTGGTGGTGCTGGCCGTGCTGTTCGCCGGGATCCGGCTGAGCGTGCTGCCGGGCCTGAAGGACCTCTTCGGCACGGAGACCCGCGACCGCTCGGGACCCGCGCTGCTGGAGTCCATCCAGGACATCAGCCGCTACGACGCCGCCTCGGGCAACTTCCAGGTGGTGGTGGACCTGGAGAAGGACACCAAGTTCCTTCCGGACGCGATCCGCGGCAGCCGCACCCTGTACGTGGGCGCGGGCACCGTGGACGCGTACGTGGACCTCGGCGGGCTGAAGGAGGGCGACGTCCGGGTGGACGAGGACCGCACCTCCGCCGCCCTGACGCTGCCCCGCGCCCGTCTCGGCACGCCCGCGCTGGACGTGGACCGCTCCTACGCCGTCTCCAAACAGCGCGGCCTGCTCGACCGGCTCGGGGATCTGTTCTCGGACAACCCCAACAGCGAACAGGCCGTGCAGAAGCTCGCCGTGCGGCACATCCGCAAGGCGGCCGAGGAGAGCGAACTGACCGCGCGGGCCGAGGCCAACACCCGCGGAATGCTCCAGGGTCTGCTGCGCTCCCTGGGGTTCGAGCGGGTGCGGATCACCTTCGCGCACTGACCGGACTGTGCGGCCCGACCGGGGGTAACCGCCGTAGCACTCACGCACCTTGACGACTGGAGGACTTCCGATGGCCCGCGCCGCCCCCCAACCGCTCCCACTGCCCCTCAGGCTGCTGGTGCTCCTGTGCGCCTTCGCCGTCATGGTGGTCTTCGCGGTCGTGCTGGCCCGGCTCACGCTGCAGCCGTCCCCCGCCTCGGAGGCCCTGACGCACACCAACCTGCACCCGGGCCGCTCCCTGCGGGCCTATCTGGACCAGCCGGGGCTGCGCGACGCGATCAAGCAGATCGGCGGCAACATCCTGCTGGGCGTGCCGTTCGGCGTGCTGGCCCCGGTCGTCGCGCCGCGCACCCGGGGCTTCCTGCGGATCCTCGTCCTGACGGCCGTGGTGATGCTGCTGGTCGAGGTGGCACAGGGCCTGCTGGTCACCGGCCGCGCCTTCGACATCGACGACGTCATCCTCAACACCGCCGGGGCGCTGCTCGGTTACCTGCTCGTGGGCCGTCGCATGAGCAGGGCCGTCCACGCGCGGCGCAAGAAGGAGTGAGCCCGCTCCACGGCGCGCCGCACGCCTCCGTCCCCCGCGGGCGGGGGCGTACGGCTGTCTAGGGCTTCTCCTTCTGCTCCTCGCGGACCCGCGGGGCCTGGCGCGAGGACCAGGTGAACTTGTCCCCGCCCACCCAGCGGACCGTGTCGGGGTCGTCCAGGTCGTGCACCTTGATGCCGTACGCGGCGGCCGCCTGCAGCACGTCGGTGATGGACCTGGCCTCGCCGACGACCTGTCCGTCGATCTCCACGATCCGGAACGGCGGGTCTCCCGGCTGCACCCCGAGCACCGTGATCCGCGGCTGTGACATGTACGGAGTCGCGCTTTCGGTCATGCATCGAGAGTAGACCCGAACGGCATGATCAGGGCTTTCCGGACATCACACCCGCCACCTTCAGGGGCGGCGCCAGTCGTCGCTCGTCAGGTGGGAGCCTGCCTGCGGTCCCATGCGGAGCATCCCGCCGTCCACGCTCCACGAGGCGCCGGTGACGTACGAGGCGTCGGGGCCGGCGAGGAAGGCGATCACCGCGGCGACCTCCCGTGCGTCTCCGGGGCGGCCGAGAGGGATGCCGGGGCGGCTCTCGGTGTGCGGGTCGGTGTCCTCCTGGCCGGTCATGGGGGTGGCGATCTCACCGGGGGCGACCGCGTTCACCGTGATGCCGTGCTCGGCCAGCTCCAGGGCCATCACCTGGGTGAGCAGCCCGAGACCGCCCTTGGCCGCGCAGTACGGGGCGGCCCCCACCCGCGGCTGGTGCTCGTGCACCGAGGTCACGTTGACGATCCGGCCGCCGTCGCCCTGCCGGATCATGTGCCGCGCCGCCTTCTGCGAGCACAGGAACGGGCCGAGCAGGTCGACGTCGAGGACCTCGCGCACCTTCTCGGGCCCCAGGTCGAGGAAGGGCGTCATGGTGCCGGTGCCGGCGTTGTTGACCAGCACGTCGACGCGCCCCAGCCGGTCGCCCAGCTCGTCCACCGTGTCCGCGGCGCCGGGCAGCTCGGTCAGGTCCAGGCGGGCGACCTCGGCGCGGCAGCCGTGCGAGCGCACCTCCTCGGCGGTCTCCTCCGCGCCCTCGCGGTCGGTGAGGTACGTGATGCCTACGTCCATGCCGGCCGCGGCGAGCCGTACGGCGGTGGCCCGGCCGATGCCGGAGTCCGCGCCGGTGACCAGGGCGACCTTGCCGTTGACGGGGGTGGAGAGGGACATACGGACCTCCTCGTCGTCGGTGTCCGGCGTGCCGGGTCGCAGTACCCGGTGCGGCGCGGGCCAACCGCCCCGACGCGGCGTGCGCCCCTGTACGCGCTGGGGAACCCTGGAGCGAGGAGGTGGCCATGGACCCCGTGGAGGCGCTGGAGGACATCGCGTTCCTGCTGGAGCGGTCGCTGGCCCCGACGTACCGGGTCAGGGCATTCCGCACCGCGGCGCGCACGCTGGCGGAGCTGGGCCCGGACGAGGTGCGCGAGCGGGCGGCGGCCGGGACGCTGGAGCGGCTCAAGGGCGTGGGGCCGAAGACCGCGCAGGTGGTGCGGGAGGCGCTGGCCGGGGACGTGCCGGAGTACCTGCGGAAGCTGCGCGAGGAGGCGGAGGCGGAGCCCGCGGACCGGGCGGGCGGGGAGCTGCGGGCGCTGCTGCGCGGGGACTGCCATCTGCACTCGGACTGGTCGGACGGGGGCAGCCCGATCGAGGAGATGGGCCGCACGGCCGCCGCGCTCGGTCATGAGTGGGCGGTGCTGACGGACCACTCCCCCCGGCTGACCGTGGCGCGGGGGCTGTCGGCGGAGCGGCTGCGGGACCAATTGGACGTGATCGAGGAGCTGAACGGGACATGGGCGCCGTTCCGGCTGCTCACCGGCATCGAGTGCGACATCCTCGAGGACGGCTCCCTCGACCAGGAGCCGGAGCTGCTGGAACGGCTGGACGTGGTCGTGGTGTCGGTGCACTCCAAGCTGCGGATGGACGCCCGGTCGATGACCCGCCGGATGGTGGCCGCCGTGCGCGACCCGCACTCCGACATCCTGGGCCACTGCACCGGGCGGCTGATCGGCGGGCGCGGCCGGCCGGAGTCGGAGTTCGACGCGGACGAGGTGTTCGCGGCGTGCGCGGAGACCGGCACCGCCGTGGAGATCAACAGCCGGCCCGAGCGGCTCGACCCGCCCCGGCGGCTGCTGCGGCGGGCGGTGGACGCCGGGGTGCTGTTCTCCGTCGACACGGACGCCCACGCGCCCGGGCAGCTGGACTGGCAGATCCTCGGCTGCGCCCGCGCCGAGGAGTGCGGGGTGTCGCCCGAGCGGGTGGTGACCACCTGGTCGCTGGAGCAGCTGCTCGCCTGGGCGCGGGAGCGCAGGACGCCGGCCGGAGTGGCGGGCGGCGGCGGTGGTACCCGTACGGGCCGACGAGGAGAGGAAGGACATTCATGACACGGGCGGCGGTCTTCGACGTCGACGGCACCCTGGCCGACACCAACCATCTGCACGTGACGGCCTGGTGGGAGGCGTTCCGGCAGGCCGGGCACCAGGTGCCCATGCACGCCGTCCACCGCGCCGTGGGGCTGCCCTCCACCGATCTGATCGCGCATCTGCTGGGCGAGGACCGGGACACCTCGCGGGACGCGGAGCTGAGCGCCGCGCACAAGACGCTGTACGGGCAGTACTCCGACCGGCTGCCCGCACTCCCCGGCGCCGGGCGGCTCCTGGAGCGGCTGCACGACGACGGATGGACCGTGGTGCTCGCCACCTCGGCCGGCGGAGCGGAGCTGGACGCGTTGCGCCGCGCGATCGGGGCGGACCGGGCGATCTCCGCGACGGCGAGCGCCGACGACGTCGACGCGGGCAAGCCGGCGCCCGAACCCGTCGAGCACGCGCTGGAGCTGGCGGGGGCGCCCGCGGAGCGCGCGGTGTTCGTGGGCGACACGGTGTGGGACATGCGGGCGGGGACGCGGGCCGGGGTGCGCTGTGTGGGCCTGCTGTGCGGCGGCATCCCGCGCGCCGATCTGACGGAGGCGGGCGCGGACGCGGTGTACGACGACCCGGCGCACCTGCTGGCGTCGCTGGCCGACTCGCCCCTGGCGTGAGATTCCGCATGCTTGTCCACCGGTCCGGCAGGGAAACCGCAGGCCCATGACGCGGGTGATCGACGGGACAGGGAACGACAGAGCGACATCGGGGCGGCTGGCCCGGGCCGTGGACGCGGTGCGCTGGGAGGCGGGCTCGGTGGGCCGGGCGGCGCGGGCCGTCGTGCGCGGGCCGGGGCGGGAGAGGGACCTGCTGGTCCAGTCACTCAAGGCGGCGCTGGCGGCGCTGCTGGCCTGGCTGGTGGCGCAGGTGTGGCTGGGCGACCCGATGGCGCTGATGGCGCCGTGGGTCGCGCTGGTGCTGGTGCAGGCCACCGTGTACAGCTCGCTGGTGACGGGGGCGCGGCAGTTCGCCGCGATCTGCGTCGGCGCCCTGGTGGCGTCGGGCGCGCAGGCGGTCACCGACGACAACACGGGCGCGCTCGCCCTGTCGGTGCCGGTGCTGGTGCTGCTGTCGAACTGGCGGCGCTTCGGCGACCAGGGCATCTACGCGGCGACCACGGCCGTCTTCACCATCGCGTCGGGCACGGTGAGCGTGGAGGCGGTGGGGCACCGGCTGGGACAGGCGGCGCTCGGCGCGGTCATCGGCGTGGCGGTGAACGCGTTCGTCCTGCCGCCGGTGCATCTGCGGGACGTGCGGGAGAACCTGGCGGCGCTGGCCCGGGAGGCGGGTGAGGTGCTGAGCGCCGTCGCCGGGGACCTGCGCGAGGGCGAGTGGGACGCGCAGACGGCCGTCGGCCGGCTGAACACGGCGAAACGGCTCCAGGACCGGCTGGACGCACTGCGCTCGGCGCGCGGCTGGAGCAGGGAGAGCCTGCTGCTGACGTCCGGGTGGCTGCGCACGCTGCACCGGGCGCCGACGGAGGCGCTGCCGTCGGAGGACGAGGACGAGCGGCTCGGCCGCGTCACCGGCCATGTCACAGCGCTGACCCGCAGTCTGGCCGTCGCGGCGGACGAGGAGCGCTCCGCGGCCGCGCCCGATCCGGAGGTGCTGCGCTCCTACGGGAAGCTGCTGGAGCTGCTCGCGGACAGCTGTCACGCGGAGGCGGACCGGCTGCTGGGCGAGAAGGAGCCCGGTGACCCGCTGCTGGACGAGCGGACCGACGCGGCGATGCGGGAGCTGCACACCGCGCTCCAGGAGGGTCTGGCCCAGGAGGCGGGGCAGGACGCGGCCCGGACGGCGGTGCTGGGCACGCTGGTGCTCCAGGCGGAGAACCTGTGGGCCGACCTGAACCCGGACGCGCGGGGCCGCTGACCGGTGCGTACCGGCGCGGCGGGGTGGTGGGGTGGTGACACACGTCACCGCTCGATACGGCCGCGGGCGGAACACAGCGAGGCTGTTGCCCGTTGAACAGACCGTGGGTGCGGATGGGACAGTGTCCCCGGGCCTCACCATCCGCCCACAGGGACGATCGTTCGGCTGAAGCCCTGTGGTGCCTTTCGCCGAGAGGCGACCGCCATGCGCACCCACCATATGCCGCCCCGGCCGTGATTCCCCCGTCACGGCCGGGGCTCTTTTTCGTGCCCGCGCACGGGGTACCCGGACCGCTCCGCGGAAGCAGTGCGGCCGGAGGGAGCGGGACGTGAGCAGCGCAGCGGGACTCAGGGTCGTCGTCACGGGCGCCACCGGGAACGTCGGGACCAGCGTGGTGCGGGCCCTCGCGGAGGAACCCGAGGTGGGTTCCGTACGGGGGCTGGCGCGGCGGATCCCCGACTGGTCGCCGCCGAAGACCGAGTGGGCGGCGGTGGACGTGGCCTCGGACCGGTTCGACCTGGTGCGGGAGTTCGCGGGCGCCGACGCGGTGATCCATCTGGCCTGGGCGTTCCAGCCCACGCACGACCCGGCGACCACCTGGCGCAGCAACGTGCTCGGCAGCATGCGGGTGTTCGACGCGGTGACGCGGGCGGAGGTGCCGACGCTGGTGCACGCCTCGTCGGTGGGGGCGTACTCCCCCGGCCCCAAGGATCACGCGGTGGACGAGTCGTGGCCGACGCACGGCTGGCCGGACGCGGCGTACTGCCGGGAGAAGGCGTATCTGGAGCGGGCCCTGGACATCGTGGAGCGCGACCGGCCCGGCCTTCGGGTGGTACGGATGCGGCCCGCGTTCCTCTTCAAGCGCGAGTCGGCGAGCGAGCAGCGGCGCATCTTCGGCGGGCGGTATCTGCCGGGGCAGCTGGCGCGCCCCGACCTGCTGCCGTTCCTGCCGGACATCCCCGGCCTTCGGATGCAGGTGCTCCACACGGACGACGCGGCGCAGGCGTACCGGCTGGCGGTGCTGTCCGCGGAGGCGCGGGGCCCGTACAACCTGGCGGCGGAGCCGACGGTGGACGTGGAGCTGCTGGGCGAGATGTTCGGCACGCGCCGGGTGCGGCTGCCGCGCGCGGCTGCCCGGTCGGCGGTCGCGGCGGCCTGGGGGCTGCGGCTGCTGCCGGCCTCCCCGCACCTGTTCGACGCGGTGCTGCGGCTGCCGCTGATGGACTGCACCCGCGCGCGGGTGGAGCTCGGCTGGCGGCCGACGCGCACGGCGACCCAGGTGGTGGAGGAGTTCCTGCTGGGCATGCGGCAGGGCGCCGGGGAGAACACGGCCCCGCTGCACGGCAGCGCGGTGGGCTGAGCGGCGCGGTTGCGCGGGGCCGTGTGGGGTACCCGCGAGGGCCGTACGGATGAAGGGAGAGCGTCGTGACCGACCATCGCCTCGAAGGCCCCGGTGAGAACGGCGTGGGCGTCCCCCGGGACCTGCCCGACCAGCAGGCGGGCCCCGACGAGGACCCCTGGGAGGTCGCACCGGCCGCCGCGCAACGGGAGAGTGAGCGCAAGGCCGAGGAGTCGGACGGCCCGGACTCCGAGGAGGACGTCCCCGACACGGACGAGGCAGGCACGGGCCGCCAGGGCGCGCCCCATTCGGCGGCGTCCTACCCGGAGGCCCCTGTACCGGACGAGTCGACGGGCTGACGTCCGCGGCGCGCCAACTGGGTGCCGGTGCCACCCGGGCCCGGTTCGGGGCGGCAGCCGCCCCGAACCCACAGAGCGCTGGGCACCTCAGCCCGGTACGCGGTCCCGGAGGGCCTCCCGACAGGCAGGCACCGGCACCGTCGGGCCCGGTGCGCAGGCGCGGGCCGGCCGCGCCGCGTCCGTTCGCGGCGGACGCCGGGCCGGAACAGACCACCACCCGTCTCCGCGCATCACGGGGCTCAGGCACCGGGCGGGGCGCTGCCAGGCCCGGTTCGGGGCGCGGGCGCCCCGGCGGAACACGCCGTCACGCCCTCAGCGCGGCACCCTGTCCCGGAGAGCCTCGCGCCAGGCCGGGGCCGGGACCGTCGGGTCCGGGTCCGGGCGGCGGCCGCCGCGATCGAAGAAGTCGGCCAGCGGCAGGATCGCCGCACCGACCGTCACCGCGTCCGGGCCCAGCTTGCCGAGTTCGATCGTGACCCGCTCCGCCGGATGGCGCAGCGCGTACGCCAGGGCGTGGCGGCGGACGGCCGGCAGGAAGCGGGAGCCGAGCTGGAGGCCGGCCCAGCCGCCCATGAGGATACGTTCCGGCTGGAAGAGGTTGATCAGGTCGGACAGGCCCGCGCCCAGGTACTCGGCGGTCTCCTCCAGCACCGCGAGGGCGACGGGGTCGGCGTCCGCGCCGTCGGCCGGGTAGGCGGCGGCGAGCATCGCGGTGAGCGCCGTCTCCTCGTCGGTGTCCTGCGGGACCCGGCCGCCCTCCTCGCTCCAGCGGGCCAGCAGCGACTCCGCACCCGCGTACGCCTCCAGGCAGCCCAGCGCGCCGCACCGGCAGCGGCGGCCCCGGACCCGTACCGTCAGGTGCCCCCACTCCACCGCCCGGCCGTGCCGCACCTCGGGGGTGACCAGGCTGGCGCCGACGCCGGAGCCGAAGAGGACGACGAGGGCGTTCTCCGCGCCGCGTCCCGCGCCGAACCACATCTCGGCCTGGCCGAGCGTCCGGGCCCCGTTGTCGATGAAGTACGGCACGCCGTCGGGCAGCGGGGAGCCGTCGCGGAGCAGGGACTCCAGCGGGACCGCGTCCCAGCCGATGGTCTGCCCGTGCACGACCGCGCCCCGGTCGGCGGTGCGCTCGACGATGCCGGGGACTCCGATGCCGACGCCGAGGAGCCGCTCGGGCGCCAGACCGGCGGCGGCGAGCACCTCGTCGATGCCGGAGCGGATGTGGTCCACGATGACCTCGACCTCGTACCGCTGCTGCTCCAGCGGGCGTTCGGTGCGGGCCAGCTCCGTGAGGGCGAGGTCGAACAGCTCGACGCGGACGCGGGTCTCGCCGACGTCGACGCCGATCATGTGACCGCTGGCGGGGGCCACGCGCAGCAGGGTGCGGGGGCGGCCGCCGTCGGAGTCGACGCTGCCGGCCTCCTCGACCAGCCCGTCGGCGATCAGGTCGGCGACGACGTTGCTGACGGAACCGGAGCTGAGGCCGGTCGCGGGGCCGAGTTCGAAGCGGCTGAGGGGGCCGTCGAAGTAGAGCCGCTGCAGCACGGCCGTACGGTTGGCCCGTCTGAGGTCGCGCACCGTGCGCCCGTTGCCCGCCATGTGGCTCCCCTCCCATGCACCCGGCCCGACCTGCAACATACCTCCGGGCGGCGCCCCGGCGCGACTTTCCCTCCTCCTTAGTTCACGATGTGAACTTACTCGCCTCGCCGATTTCCTCGAGCGTCGCCATCAGGTGCGGGCCGACCCGCTCCCGCACCCGGCGCGCGTCCTCCGCGCCCACCGCCCGGGGCACCGTCTCCGTCAGCATGATCAGGTCGAGGTACGCGCGGTAGAGCGCGAGACGCAGGCGGCCGTCCTCGTCGAGCACCGCGGGGCCGCCCTCCTCCGCGTAGCCGGCGAGGAAGGCGTCGTCCCGCTCGATGTCGCCCAGCAACGCCAGGGAGACGAGGTCGGCGAGCGGGTCGCCCCAGAACATCCGCTCCCCGTCGATCAGCCCGCCGATCCGCGCGGGCCCGTCCGGGCCGGACCGGTCGACCAGGATGTTGCCGGGCCACAGGTCGAAGTGGACCAGCACCGGCACGGTCACCGCGTCCAGCACGGGAGCGGCGGCCCGGAACACGGCGGCCACCTCGTCCGCGGGGCAGGGCAGCCAGGGACGGTGGTCGCGGACGTCGGCGAGCACGGCGTCGGTCATCGCGGTGAACGCGGTCCGCCAGTCGGGTGCGAGCGGGCCGAGGGCGTCCGTGGGGTAGCCGTACGCGGTGCCGGTCACCCGGTGCAGCCGTGCCACCTGGCGGCCGAGTTCGGTCCGCAGGACCTCGCGCTCCTCGTCGGAGGGCGCCGCCTCGGGCCAGGGCACGCCCGGGCAGGCGGTGAGCAGCAGATACGGTTCGGCGTGGTCCGCGGCGAGGGACACGGCGTGCGGGGCGGGCACCCTGGCCTGCTCCGCCCCGGCGCAGAAGCCGGCCTCCGCGACCAGCAGCCGCCGCTCGTGGCGCAGTCCGGGCACGGCGGGCGGGGGCGGGACCTTCAGGACGTAGCGGGTACCGTCGGACAGGAGGATCTCCTCGACGGTGTTGTAGGTGCCGCCGCCCAGGGGGCGCACGCCGGACAGAGCGTCCGGCGGCAGGCCCGCGTCCGCGAGCACCCTGCGGGCCCGTTCCCGGGAGTCCCCCATCGCGCCTTCCCCTCCCCCTCGGCGACTGCGGTACAGCGTACGGCGCTCCCCCGGGCCAGGCGCCGGGGCGGTGGGCGGCGGGCCGCGCGCGGCGGAAAACCGTTGGCCCCGGCGCGGGGCGGTCCCTACGCTGGCCGCCGAAACCTAGACCCCCTAGGTTTCACGGGACATCACAGGAGACGACCTCATGAAAGCCCTCACCGAGCGGGACATCCGCGGTTCGTTCATCAACTGCTCGAAGGGTGAGGCGAAGCGGCTGCACGTGCCCCGGGACCTGGACGGTCGCCCGTGGGACGACCTCGACTTCCTGGGCTGGGGTGATCCGGGCGCTCCCGACCGCAGCTATCTGGTCGTCGAAGGGCACGACCGGCTCGTCGGAGTGGCGATGCGCTTCCAGCCCGCCCAGCGGGGTTTCCTCCACCGCAGCATGTGCTCCCTGTGTCTGACGACCCATCCGCGCGGCGGGGTGTCGCTGATGACCGCGCGCAAGTCGGGCCCGGCGGGCCGGGAGGGCAACTCGGTCGGCGCCTACATGTGCACCGACCTGGCCTGCTCCCTGTATCTGCGCGGACTGAAGGTGCCGGAGACGGGGGCACGGTTCGAGGAGAGCCTCACGCTGGAGGAGCAGATCGACCGCACGCGGCAGAATCTGTTCGCCTTCATCGACAAGCTGTGACCCCGTCAGGCGACGGGACACCCGCTCGGGCGGCGGGGTGTGGTCCCGTTGCCGTACCCCGGGCGACTGCCGTCACGGCAAACACGTTCGTCCCACGCGTGGAGGGGGAACCGTCCGAGGATGCACGTCGTACGCCAGATGACCGCGCCTGCCGTCCAATGGCTCAAGCAGCACCGTGATCCGCTGACCGTGCAGACGGTGCGGTCGGCGGCCGCGGCGACCATCGCCTACGTGATCGCGGTCCGCCTGAGCCCGGAGGCCGCGCCGCTCACCGCTCCCCTGACGGCGCTGCTCGTCGTCCAGGTCACCCTGTACTCGACCCTGAGGACCGGTTGGCGCCGGGTGAACTCCGTGGTGACGGGCGTGGTGCTGGCGATCCTGTTCAGTCTGCTGGTGGGTCTGACCTGGTGGAGCCTCGGTCTGCTGATCCTCGCGGCACTGATCACCGGCCATATCGTGCGGGCGGGCGAGTTCGTGCCCGAGGTGGCGATCAGCGCCATGCTGGTGCTCGGCGTGACCACACACGGCGACACCGCCTGGGCGCGCATCGTGGAGACGCTGATCGGCGCCTTCGTCGGGATGGGGTTCAACCTGCTGCTGGCGCCGCCCGTATGGGTGGAGGAGGCCGGCGAGTCCATCGAGGAGCTGGCGCGCCGGGTGCGGCAGCTGATGCTCCGTATCGGCGAGGAGGCCGCGGGCCGTCCGCCCGCGGCGCGCGCGGCGGCCCGGCTGCACGAGGCCCGCCGCCTCGACCACGACATCGGCGAGGTGGACGCCGACCTGCGGCAGGCGGAGGAGAGCCTGCGGCTCAACCCGCGTGTCCGGGAGGGGCTGCTGCACCGGGTGGTGCTGCGCACGGGTTTGGACACGCTGGAGATCTGCACGGTGGTGCTGCGGGTGCTGGCCCGCACGCTGACCGACCTGGCGAAGGAGCGGGAGCCGGAACGTCTCTTCTCGGAGGAGACGGGGCAGGTCTTCGAACAGCTGCTGGCGGAGATCGCCGACGCCGTGGTCAGCTTCGCGGTGCTGGTCACCACGAGCGTGAGCGCCAACGCCGAGTCGGCTGAGGAACGGCTGTCCTCGCAGCTGCGGCAGGCGGCCGGCACCCGCGACAAGCTGGCGGAGCTGCTGTACGAGGAGGCCCGGCGCGACCGGGAGCAGTGGCAGCTCCTGGGCGCGCTGCTGACCGAGGTCAACCGCATCCTCGACGAGATGGACACCGAGCACCGCACCCGGCGGCTGTTCGAGGAACTCGACCGTCACTCGCGGGAACAGCGGGAGCGGCTCCCCCGTCTCACCCGCATGCGGGACCGGCTGTCCGGCCTCCTGGGCCGCGTGCGGGGCCTCTTCCGCCGCGACCGGGAGGAGAAGCCGGCGGGGCGGCGCTGAGGGGGGCGTTTCCCGGAGGGACGGGTGCCTCCGCGCCCGGAGGGCGGGACGGCAACGGGCCGCGACCCGCCCGCGCAAGCGGGTTTCCCTTGCGTTCGACCGGTGATCGACGCCAAGGTTGCCCGAGGCGAGCGGGACGGGAGACGACCGAAGGTGCGTGTGATGATCAGGGCCGGCTTGAACAGGCGCCGCTTCGTGGGCGCGTTCGCGGGGACGGCCGCCGGGATGTCGCTGCCCGCCTGTGACGGCGGCTCCCACCCGTCCGACGCGCCGACCCCGCCGGCCCCGGCCACGGTGACCGGCCCGCCCGCGCCGAGCGCGACATCCTCGGGCCCGCGCCCGCTGTACCTGGGCACGTACACCTCGGCCGACGGCGGCGGCAAGGGCATCGGGACCGCGACGTACGACCCGGTGACGGGGCGGATCAGCGGCGAGGGCGTCATCGGCGGGGTGGGCGACCCGTCGTTCCTGGCGGTGCACCCGGACGGCCGGACGCTGTACGCGGTGAACGAGCGGGAGGACGGCGCGGTGACCGCCGTGCGGCTGTCCGACCGGAAGGTGCTGGGCAGCAGCGCCACCGGCGGGTCCTCGCCGTGTCATCTGTCGGTGCATCCGGGTGGGCGGTTCCTGCTGAGCGCCGACTACGGTTCGGGCACGGTCGCGGTGCACCGGATCGAGCAGTCGGGCGTCCTCGGCGGGCGCACGGCCCTGGTCACCCACTCCGAGCCGGCACCGGGTCCGGGTCAACAGGGCCCGCACGCGCATCAGTTCGTCACCGCCCCGGACGGCGAGCACGTCCTCGCCGTGGACCTGGGCACGGACACCGTGTACACGTACCGCCTCGACGACAAGGACGGGACGCTCACCGAGGTGTCGCGGGCGGCCGCGCGGGCCGGCGCGGGACCGCGCCAGCTGACCTTCCACCCCGGCGGGCGGTACGCCTACCTCGCCAACGAGCTGGACGACACGGTGACGGTGTGCGCCTACGAGCCGACGTCGGGCCGGCTGACGATCGGGGAGCCGCAGCCGACGGGCTCGGAGCCCGAGGCGGGCACCAACTACCCGGCGCAGCTCGTCGTCACCGGCGACGGCCGGTGGGCGTATCTCGCCAACCGGGGCCACAACAGCGTCGCCCGGTACGCCGTCGAGGAGGACGGGGCCCGGCTGCGGCTGCTCGGCACCGTGCCGGTGGGCGGCGACTTCCCACGCCACATCGCCCTCTCCCCCGACGGCGGGCTGCTGTTCACGGCGAATCAGAGGTCCGGTGACGTCAGCGTGTTCCACGTGGACGCGGACAGCGGCGAACTGCGCCCGGCGGGCGAGCCGTTCGCGTCACCCGTCGCCGTCTGCGCGCTGCCCCTGTAGCGGGCGCGGGCAGGACGCGGCCGCCGCCTGCGCGAGCAGGACGTGCATGCGCTCGGTGAGCTGCGAGACGTCGTCGGCGGGCGCGTGGAACGCCAGCCGTACGTCGCCGTCGGTGCGGGCGCGTTCGATGCGCAAGGTCAGCCCGTGCCGGTCCACGGCGAGCGGTCGCACCCGCACCGCGCCCTGGAGGCTCGCAGGGTCGACCAGACGGGTGAGGCGCTCGACGGCGTCGGCGTGGCAGTCCGCGAGGTGGGTCAGCAGCCGCGCCTCGGCGCCGGCCAGCGGGTCGGGCGCGGCGGCGGCGAACTCGTCGGCGCCGACCATCAGCGCGCCGGAGGGCCTGCGGAGGACCACACGCGTGGGCCGCAGTTCGAGCCGGCCACCCTCGACGGAGAACCATCCGGCGAGCCACACCCGGGAACGGACGCGGTTGCGCACGGGGACGGGGGCGACGTCGGCGAACTCCAGCACCGCGGACGGCTCGCCGCGCGGTGCGCAGATCGCGGCGGCGGGCAGGGCGCCGTCCTCGGGCACGTCGAGGAGGACCCGCCCGTCGTCCGTGACGGTGTGCGCGCCGACCAGTTCCTCGCGGGTGCCCTCCGCGGTCAGCGTGCAGGACCATGCGGCGGCGAGCACGGAGCGGGCCCGCTCGGCCGCGCCCGGTGCGGCGGCCCAACTGTGCGTGTGGTCACCCATCCCAACCTCCTCTTAGGTAAGCCTTGCCTAACCTATCGAAGATCGGAGCGCACGCCAACCGGCCCCGGTGATCTTTTCGGAACCTGCCAGGGGCACTCAGGGCGCGAGGACGCCCAGCAGCGCACGCGCGCAGAGGTCCCGTACCTGGTCGCGCCCCAACTGCGCCCCGCGCAGCCACTCCAGACAGACCGCCGTGGTGAACGCCAGCCAGCCCCGCACCGCGAGCCGGGTGTCCGGCCGGCTCTCCAGCACGGGACCGAACTCAGGGTCGGCGGCGAGCGCGGCGAGGATCTGCCGCTCCTGCGCGCCCAGCGCCCGCCGGTAGACCCGCCGCACCGCCTGGTCCCCTGCCGCGTCGGCGCGATGGAAGGCGCGGTAGCCGTGCGCGTGGGTCTCGACGTACTCCAGATAGGCGTCGAGTCCGGCGGTGAGCTGCTCGCGCACCGGGACGCCCGGCACGGGCGCCGTCATCCGGAGCATCCGCTCGCTCTCGCGCTCCACCACGGCCGCGAAGAAGTCCCTCTTGGCCGGGAAGTAGTGGTAGAGCAGTCCGCGCGACACCCCGGCGATCTCGGCGACCTGCTCGATCCACACCTCGTCGTACGGGCTCTCGGAGAACAACCGCGCACCCACGGCGAGCAGTTGCTCCCTGCGCTCCTCGGTGCTCAGCCGGCGGCGCGCGCGCCCGCCCTGGTCCACGGCCATTCCCGCACTGTAGTTGACGCCCGTCCGACCGCCGGACCAGACTGTCACCGCGTTATTGAACTCATGTGCAACACGTCGCCACTCGCTCGCCGGACCGAAGGAGACCGTGTCATGGCGGAGACGACGGCACGGGCCGCCGTGCCGAAGGGGTTCCGCAGCGCGGAGCAGGGCTGGCCCGCACTGCACCGCATACCGCGTCCGCCGTACCGGCTGCCGCTGCTCGGCGACGTCGTCGGGGCGAGCAGACGAACCCCCGTGCAGGACTCGCTGCGTCTCGGCCGCGAGTTGGGTCCGATCTTCCGGCGCCGGGCGTTCGGCAACGAGTTCGTGTTCACCTGGGGCTCCCGGCTGGTGGCGGACCTGGCCGACGAGTCGCGGTTCGCCAAACACGTGGGTCTGGGCGTGGCCAACCTGCGCCCGCTCGCGGGCGACGGCCTGTTCACCGCCTACAACCACGAGCCCAACTGGCAGCTGGCGCACGACGTGCTGGCGCCCGGGTTCAGCCGGGAGGCGATGTCCGGCTACCACCCGATGATGCTGTCGGTGGCGGCGCGCCTGACCGAGCACTGGGACGCCGCGGCGACGGACGGCCGGTGGGTGGACGTGCCCGGCGACATGACCAAGCTGACGCTGGAGACGATCGCGCGCACCGGCTTCGGGTACGACTTCGGCTCCTTCGAACGGTCCCGCCCGCACCCGTTCGTCACGTCGATGGTCGGCGCGCTCTCGCACGCGCAGCGGCTGAACAACGTGCCGCCGCCGCTGGCCCCGCTGCTGTTGCGCCGGGCCGGCCGGCGCAACGCCGAGGACATCGCGCGCCTCGGCCACATCGTCGACGAGGTGGTCCGCCGCCGGCGCGCGGACGGACACGGGGACGGCGACCTGCTGGACCGCATGCTGGAGACCGCGCACCCGGTCACCGGTGAACGGCTGTCACCGGAGAACGTGCGCCGCCAGGTCATCACCTTCCTGGTCGCCGGCCACGAGACCACCTCCGGCGCCCTGTCCTTCGCCCTGCACTACCTGTCCCTCCACCCGGAGGTGGCGGACCGCGCCCGCGCCGAGGTCGACCGGGTCTGGGGCGACACGGACACACCCGCCTACGAACAGGTGGCCCGTCTCCGCTACGTCCGCCGCGTCCTCGACGAGTCGCTGCGGCTGTGGCCGACGGCGCCGGCGTACTCGCGTGAGGCGACGCAGGACACGGTGCTGGCGGACGAGCATCCGATGCGACGCGGCGCGTGGACGCTGGTGCTCATCCCGATGCTGCACCGGGACCCCGAGGTGTGGGGCGCGGACGCCGACCGCTTCGACCCGGACCGCTTCGACCCTGCGGCGGTACGCTCCCGCCCGCCCCACACCTACAAGCCCTTCGGCACAGGCGCCCGCGCCTGCATCGGCCGCCAGTTCGCCCTCCACGAGGCGACACTGGTCCTCGCCCTGCTCCTCCGCCGCTACGACCTCCACCCGGACCCGTCGTACCGCCTCCGCGTGACGGAACGGCTGACGCTGATGCCGGAGGGGCTGCGGCTAAGGGCGGTGCGGCGGAGTGCCCGCAGGGCGGAGATTCCGGGGCAGCGGACGGACAGCGGGGCCGCGTCCTGAGGCACCGGTGGTTCACCCGATCGAGTAGGTGACGTCCGACGCCGCGTGCTCGACCGGACCGTCGTATCGTGCCGCCGCGCGGGTCACTGCCTGCCGGGCTGTCAGGAAGCGGCCCACGTGGGTGACGATCAGACGGGCGGCCCCGGCCGTGCGGGCCGTGGCAGCGGCGCCCTCGGGGGTGTGGTGCACCTGTTCGCCCTCGGACGGCGGCCGGTCGCTCTCCGCCTCGCACAGCAGCGCGTCGCAGTCCTCGGCCAGTTCCGTGAGGCTCGGGCACGGGGCCGTGTCCCCGGAGTAGACGGGGGACGCGCCCTCCGTCTCGATGCGCACGGCGAAGGCAGGGATGCCGTGCGACACCGCCCGGCTGGTGAGCCGGAGCGGTCCGGCCGTCGCCCGGTGGCCGTCGTACAACTCCGTCACCGCGAAGGCGGATTCGACCGGGCTGCGGGTCGGCGTGTTGGTGAGGAAGTGGGCCAGGCGGTCGGCGGTTCCGGGCGGGCCGTAGAGCGGGATCGGCGACGGGAGGTCGATATCCGAGAACAGGAGGCCGTAGTACGCGGTGAGCAGGTCCGCGCTGTGGTCGGCGTGGAGATGGGATATCCAGATCGCGTCGAGCTCGTCCAGCCTCACGTATCGCTGGAGCGGGCCCAGCGTCCCACTGCCCGCGTCCATCCAGACGTGGGTGTTCCCGCTCGACACCAGATAGCCGGAGCACGGGTTGTCCGCCGTCGGGTAGGGCGTCGCGCAGCCCAGGACCGTGAGGTCGAGGCGTCCGTCAGGCATGGGCAGCGTCCTCCTCGTCCGGAAGGGTCAGATCCCTCAGCCGCTCCGGGTCCGCCAGGACGTACAGCGCCGTGATGCGGCCTTCGTGGACCGTGGCCGTCAGGACCGAGCCGACGCGGCCGTCGGCCACGCCGACCAGGCCCGGGGCGCCGTTGACCAGGACCATGCGGGCGGTCGCGTTGTAGCGGGAGAACAGCATCGCCGACTCGGCGACCCGCCGCGCGCCCTGGAGACGCTTGGAGGCGGCCACGCCCTGGACCAGTGCGCCCGCGTCCGCGCGCAGCACCACGTCCGGGTGGAGCACGGCGAGCAGCGCCTCGAAGTCGCCGGTGCGCGCGGCGGCGCGGAACGCGTCGAGGGCTTCCCGCTGACGGGCGGTGTCCGGGTCGGACGGCGGGGCGGTGTCGCGGACCCGGCGGCGGGCCCTGCTCGCGAGCTGCCGTGTCGCGGCCGGGGTGCGCTCCAGCACCGCGGCGATGTCGTCGAAGGGCACGGCGAACATGTCGTGCAGCACGAACGCCAGCCGCTCGTCGGGGTCGAGGTTCTCCATGACGACCAGCAGGGCGATGCCCACCGAGTCGGCCTCCAGCGCCTCCTGCTCCGGGTCGACGCGGGACAGCGGCCGGATCACCGGGTCCGGGACGAACGTGTCGTCCATCGGCTGCTCCCGGCGCGCCGTGCGCGAGCGCAGCAGATCCAGGCAGATGCGGCCGGTCACCGTGGTGAGCCACCCGCCGAGGTTGTCGATCTCGCCGGGCTCCATGCGGCCCAGCCGCAGCCACGCCTCCTGGACGGCGTCCTCCGCCTCGGCGAGCGAGCCGAGCATGCGATAGGCGACCGCCTTCAGATGACCTCGGTGCTCCTCGAAGCTCCGCGCGAGCTGTTCCTCGCCCTCCCCCACGACCCTCACCTCGGGAACAGCTCGAAGGCGACCGCCTGAACGCCGGCGAACCGCTTGCCCGTCTCCTCGGCGAACCCGGTCAGCAGCGTGCGCGCGTACGTCTCCGGGTCCTCGTCGGTGAGGGCCTCGATGTAGGTGCGGTGCTCCAGCAGGGAGCGCACCGCCCGCTCCAGTCCGGCGGTCGCGTCCGCCGCGTGCGTCGGCGCGCTCGAGCCGGCGACCGCCACCCAGCGCACGCCGTCCCAGGGCTCCAGCCCCTGCTCGGTCAGCTCCGGGAAGATCCACCGGTTGCCCGCGTCGCCGGCCGCGTCGAGCACGGCGCGGCCGACGGCCACGTGGTCCGGGGTGTTCCAGGCGGTGCCGCCCCAGGTGTCCCGGTGGTTCAGGGTGATCACCAGCTCGGGGCGGTGACGCCGGATCTCCGCCGCGATGTCCCGGCGCAGGGCGGGGCCGTACTCGATCACGCCGTCCCTGTGGTCCAGGAAGGCGACGTCGGACACCCCCACCACGGCCGCGCTCGCGCGCTGTTCGAGCTCCCGGAGCGGCGCGCACCTGGCCGGCTCCAGGGTGTCGATGCCCGCCTCGCCGCGGGTCGCCAGCACGTAGGAGACCTCTCGGCCCGCGTCGGTCCACGCCGCGACGGCCGCCGCACAGCCGTACTCCAGGTCGTCCGGGTGGGCCACCACGGCCAGAGCGCGCTGCCAGTCGTCGGGCATGGGCTGGAGTTGACTGATCGTCGGCTCGGTCATGTTCCGCAGATTAGCCCCCGCCACCGACAGTGCACGGGGGCGCGCGGCTGCCCCCTTGGCCCCCTAGGCACCCTGGAGGTCCGACGTCCTCGCGGTCAGGCGTCGCCGCGGGCCAGGGCCAGCAGGCGGTCCAGGACGCGGGGGCCGCCGGTGCGGACGCCGTCGTGCTCGAACTCGTCCGTCACCCAGGTGCGCAGGCCGCGGACCGTCCGGGCGGTGGCCAGGGAGTGCGCGGTGTCGACGTACATGTCGTCGTGGTAGACGGCCGCCGCGACCGGCACCTCGTTGGCGGCCAGGCGCGCCGGGTCGTACAGCGGGGTCCAGTCGGTGCGGGCCGCGAGGAGTTCCGCGGTCTCGCGCAGCGGCCGCAGCGCGGGGTCGCAGTCGAACATCCAGGGGTGAATCGTTTCCCCGGTGAACAGCACGGGCTGGTCGCCGGCGAGTGCCTTGGCCGCGTCGAACCGCGGGAACTCGGCGCGTACCCGTTCGGCGGACCAGGCGGTGGGGCGGGCGTCCTGGGCGTAGATCGCCTCGTGGATCAGCGCGTAGAGCGGATGTCCGGCGAAGGACAGCAGGCTCTGGACCTCCTCCTGGAAGGCGTCGGAGAGCCGCGGGCCGGACGGGGTGGGGACGAAGGCGTCCTCGAGGAGGAAGTGCAGGCGGTGACTGCCGTCTCCGCTGCCGAGCATCATGCCGAGGGACTGGAACGCCTCGACGGTGAACCGGTAGCCGTTCGGCAGAACCACGTCGTGGGTGAGGAGGTGGTCGGCGATGCGACGGGCGCGCTCGACGTCCTGCGGGTAGCGGGCGTAGTGGGCGGCGACCTTGCGCTCGATGCGCGGGTAGGCGGCCCGGTAGACGTCGTCGGCGTGCGCGTCGAGGGAGGGCAGGCCGCCGGTGATCAGGGCGGTGTCCAGTCCCTCGGGGGCCATGGACAGGTAGGTGACGGTGCAGAAACCGCCGAAGCTCTGGCCGAGCACGGTCCAGCGGGCGCCGCCGGTGACCTGCGGGCGGATGGCCTCGCAGTCGCGGACGATCGCGTCGGAGCGGAAGCGGGTGAGATAGCCGGCCTGCTCGGCGGGGCCGCCGCGCAGCGGGAGCGTCTGCCGGTTGGCGGGGGTGGAGGCGCCGGTGCCGCGCTGGTCGAGGAGGAGGACCCGGTAGTCCTCCAGGGCGCGGCCGAGCCAGGCCTGCTTCCCGATGAAACGGTTCGCCCCGAAGCCGGGGCCGCCCTGGAGGTACAGCAGCCAGGGCAGGTCCCGGTCCGCCTTGTCCCGGGCGACGACCTCGCGCGCGTACAGCTCGATCGTCTCCCCGGAGGGGTTGTCGTGATCGAGGGGCACGGTGAACCGGCGGTCGGTGAGGACCACTCCGGGCTGGCGGTAGGTGTCGGTCAACGGGACTCCCGGGACGAACGGATTGTCGGGCCGCGACCCAGTTCAGCACATGTTCCTGCGGCCAACGACCCCGGGATCATGAAAAAGTTCCTGAATTCCGGTCAGCGCGCGGACAGGCTGGAGCGCCGCACGACCAGTTCCGGTGCCAGTACCACACGGCGGTGCTCGTGCGGGGCGCCGGTGTCCTCGGTCTCCTCGAGCAGCAGTTCGGCGGCCAGCGCCCCCATGGTGACGGCGGGCTGGCGGACGGAGGTGAGGGGCACGGCCGCGGCGGCGGCGAACTCGATGTCGTCGTAGCCGACGATGGCGAGGTCGTCGGGGACGCCCACGCCGGCCGCGTACATCGCCTGGAGCACCCCGAGGGCGAGCAGGTCGTTGGCGCAGAACACGGCGGTGGGGCGGCGGGCCAGGCCGAGCAGGCGGGCGCCCGCGTCGCGTCCGGCGGCGACGTCGAGCCGCTCGGTGGGCAGCTCGTGCAGGCTGTCGGGGCCGAGCCCGGCCTCGGCGAGGGCGTTCAGCGCGCCGGTGCGGCGGTCGCGGACCTGGTTGAGTCCGGGCGGTCCGCTGACGTACGCGAGGGAGCGGTGCCCGGCGTCGACGAGGTGCCGTACGGCCAGGGCGCCGCCGGCCACGTCGTCGACGGAGACGGAGCACTCGGTGGTGCCCTCGGCGACCCGGTCGACCAGGACGAAGGGGATGCCGTGCCGGCGGAACGCCTCGATGTTGCGGCCGGTGGCGTCGGCGGGGGTGAGGAGCACGCCCCGCACCCGCTGTTCGGCGAAGAGCGACAGGTACTCGGCCTCCTCGCCGGGGCTCTGGGCGCTGTTGCAGACCATGACGCCGAGGCCGGCCTGACGCGCGGCCCGCTCGGCGCCGCGCGCCACGTCGACAAAAAAGGGGTTGCCCATGTCGAGGACGAGCAGGCCCATGATGCGGCTGCGTCCGGCGCGCAGCTGGCGGGCTGACTCGCTGCGGACGTAGCCGAGCCGGTCGATGGCGGACAGCACGCGGGCGCGGGTCTCGGCGGCGACCGTGTCCGGACGGTTGATCACGTTGGAGACGGTGCCGACGGAGACTCCGGCGACGCGGGCGACGTCCTTGATACCCACCGACTGGGCCATCGGGCAGGGACCTCCAGGGATATGGGGAGACAGGGGGCGGCGCGGCGGGCCCTCACACTACCCGCACGTCCGCCCCTTTTCGGTCACGGGCCGGGCGGGGCCCGTGACCGTCAGTCGAGGTGGAAGACCTCGGTGAGCGGGGTCATCGCCTCGTCGGGCCGGGAGCCGTCGAGGGACTCGAAGAAGGGCGCCATCTCGGCCTGCCAGCGGGCGTTGACCTCGGTGGCCTCCATGCCGGCCTTCGCGGCCTCGAAGTCCTCGGTCTCCAGGTACCCGACGAGGAGGCCGTCGTCGCGCAGGAAGAGGGAGTAGTTGTGCCAGCCGGTGGCCGAGAGCGCCTCGCGCATCTCGGGCCACACGGCTCCATGGCGTGCGCGGTACTCGTCGATGCGGTCCTGCCGGACCTTGAGCAGGAAACAGACGCGTCGCACGGAGTACCGCCTTTCCGAAGAGCAGCTCGGGGGGTCAGAAGTCGAACTGGTCGATGTTGTCGGCATTGAAGACGGTGGGCTTGCCCAGGTTGATCACGCCGTCCTCGCCGATCGTGTACTCGCCCATCGCGCCGGCCGTGAACGTCTCGCCCTCCTGGCCCGTGATCTGGCCGGAGGCGAGCGCGATCGCGGTACGGGCGGCCAGCTCGCCGAGCTTCGCCGGGTCCCAGAGCTCGAACGCCTCGACGGTGCCGTTCTTGACGTACTTGCGCATGTCGTTGGGGGTGCCGAGGCCGGTCAGCTTGACCTTGCCCTTGTACTTGGAGCCGGACAGGTACTGGGCGGCGGCCTTGATGCCGACGGTGGTCGGGGAGATGATCCCCTTGAGGTTCGGGTATTCCTGGAGCAGGCCCTGGGTCTGCTGGAAGGACTGCTGGGCGTCGTCGTTGCCGTAGGCGACCTTGACCAGCTTCATGTCCTTGTACTTGGGATCCTTGAGCTCGTCCTTCATGAACTCGATCCAGGTGTTCTGGTTGGTCGCGGTCTGCGCGGCGGACAGGATCGCGATCTCGCCCTTGTAGCCGATCTGTTCGGCGAGCAGCTGGACCTCGGTGCGGCCCAGGTCCTCCGCGGACGCCTGGGAGACGAAGGCGTTGCGGCAGTCGGGCTTGGTGTCGGAGTCGTAGGTGACGACCTTGATGTCGTTCTTCATGGCCTGCTTGAGCGCGGTGCACAGGGCGCCCGGATCCTGCGCGGAGACGGCCATGGCGTCGGCCTGCTGCTGGGTGAGCGTGTTGACGTAGGAGACCTGTCCCGCGGTGTCGGTGGCGCTGGTGGGGCCGACCTCCTTGAAGCGGGAGCCGAGCTCCTTCACGGCCTTCTCGCCGCCCTTGTCGGCGGAGGTGAAGTACGGGTTGTTGACCTGCTTGGGCAGGAAGCCGACGGTGAGGCCCTTCTTGGTGGCGGCATTCGGGTCGGCCTTGCCGGCGGAGGCGGCGGCGCCGCCCTCGTTCTTGACGTCCTCCTTGGTGGTTCCGCCGCACGCGGTGGCGGCGAGGGCGAGGGAGGTGACGGCGGCGAGGGCCGCACAGGTACGGCGGAGGGATGCGGTGCGCATGGCGGGTTCCTTAAGGGGACGAGGAGAGGTCAGGAGGTCGGTGCGGGCGTCTTGGCGTCCGGAGCGGTGGCGGCCTTACGTCCGGCGCGGGCGACGGCGATCTGCCGGGCGACGCGCGGGCCGAGGACGGACAGCACGAGCAGCACGCCGGTGACGACGATCTGGGACTGGGCGGAGACGTCCTTCAGGCTCATCACGTTCTGCAGGGCGCCCAGCAGGAACACTCCGGCGACCGCGCCGCCGAGGGTGCCCTTGCCGCCGTCGAAGTCGATGCCGCCGAGCAGCACGGCGGCCACGACGGACAGTTCGAGGCCGGTGGCGTTGTCGTAGCGGGCGCTGGCGTAGTGCAGCGCCCAGAAGACGCCGGTGAGCGCGGACATCAGGCCGGTCACCGTGAACAGGATCAGCTTCTGCCGCTTGACGCGGATGCCGGCGAACCGTGCGGCCTCCTCGCCGGCGCCGATCGCGAACAGCGACCGGCCGAACGGGGTGGCGTGCAGGGCGACGACGGCGATCGCGAGCAGCACCAGGAAGGGCAGGAAGGCGTACGGGACGAACGTGTCGCCGATGCGTCCCGCGGCGAAGTCCAGGTAGGCGGAGGGGAAGTCGGTGACCGCGTCGGAGCCGAGCACGATCTGCGCGATGCCCCGGTAGGCGGCGAGGGTGCCGATGGTGACGGCGAGCGAGGGCAGCCCGAGGCGGGTCACCAGCAGGCCGTTGACCAGGCCGCAGACGACGCCGAGGAGCAGGCAGAGCGGGATGATCGTCTCGATGGCCATGCCCTGGTTCCACAGGGCGCCCATCACCGCGCCGGACAGACCCGCGGTGGACGCCACGGACAGGTCGATCTCGCCGGACACCACGAGCAGCGTCATGGGCAGCGCGATCAGCGCGATCGGCAGGGTGTTGCCGATGAGGAACGACAGGTTGAGGGCGTTGCCGAAGCCGTCGACGGTGGTGAACGACAGCAGCAGGACGACCACGAGCAGGGCGCCGACGACCGTGTCCCAGCGAACGGCGCGCGTGAGGGAGTCAGGCATGGCGGGCGTTCCTCTTCTTCAGGGCGGTGGCCACGCGCAGCGCGACGATCCGGTCGACCGCGATGGCGAGGACGAGCAGGATGCCGTTGATGGCGAGCACCCACACGGAGCTGACGCCGAGCGCGGGCAGCACGCTGTTGATCGAGGTGAGCAGCAGCGCGCCGAGGGCGGCGCCGTAGACGCTGCCGGAGCCGCCGGTGAAGACGACGCCGCCGACCACGACCGCGCTGACGACGGTGAGTTCGTAGCCGCTGCCGGTGCCGGAGTCGACGTTCCCGAACCGGGCCAGGTACATCGCCCCGGCCAGTCCGGCGAGGGCGCCGCAGAAGGTGTATGCGGCGAGGATGCGCTTGCGCACCGGGATGCCGGCGAGCCGGGCCGCCTCCGGGTTGGAGCCGAGCGCGTACAGCTCGCGTCCGCCGCCGAAGTGCCGCAGGTAGTACGCCGTCGCCACCAGCACCGCGAGGGCGATCAGCGCCAGGTAGGGCACGGCGGAGATGCCGCCGGAGCCGAAGTCGACGAACCCGCCGGGGAGGTCGGCGGCGGTGATCTGCCGGGAGCCGACCCAGATGGAGTCGATTCCGCGGATGATGTACAGCGTGCCGAGGGTGACGACGAGGGCGGGCACCTGGCCGAGGGACACGAGCAGACCGTTGAGCAGGCCGAAGCCGATGCCGAGCAGCACGGCGAGGGCGACGGCGACGACCGGGTTCCCGCCGCCCTGGAGGTAGGTGCCGGCGGCGAAGGCGCTGATGCCGAGGGTGGAGCCGACGGACAGGTCGACGTTGCGGGTGATGACGACCAGCGCCTGGCCGGTGGCGACCAGCACCAGGATGGTCGCGTTCAGCAGCAGGTCCTTGATGCCCTGCTCGGACAGGAACGCGCTGTTGCCGGCCTGGGTGACGGCGATCATCACCAGGAACACGGCGAGGATGGCGAGTTCGCGCATCTTGAAGACGCGGTCCGCCAGCCGGGTGGCGCCGGCCTTCGGCACCTCGGCGACGGGGGCTTCGTCGGGGGCGGTGAGCGTCATGCCGTGCCCCTTCCGTGCGCCGCTCCGCCCGCGCGATGCGCAGGTGCGGGCGTCATGTTCGTCTGGGGGCCGGCGGCCGCACGTACGTCGCTCACGCGGCCCTCCCGGTGGCTGCGGCCATCACGGTTTCCTCGGTGGCGTCGGTGCGGGGGATCTCGGCGGTGAGCCGGCCCTCGTGCATCACCAGCACGCGGTCGGCCATGCCGAGGATCTCGGGCAGATCGGAGGAGATCATCAGGACGGCCACGCCGTCGGCGGCGAGCTGCGACAGCAGCCGGTGCACCTCGGCCTTGGTGCCGACGTCGATGCCGCGCGTGGGCTCGTCCACGATCAGCACCTTCGGCCCGGTGGCGAGCCACTTGGCGAGGACGACCTTCTGCTGGTTGCCGCCGGACAGGGTGTCGACCGTGTCGGCGATGCGGGCGTACTTGACGCGGAGCTTCACGGCCCAGTCGAGGGAGCGGCTGCGTTCGGCGCCGCGGTCCATCAGGCCCGCCTTCACGGTGGTGCCGAGGCCGGTGAGGCCGATGTTGCGCTCGATGGACATGTCCATCACCAGGCCCTGGGCGCGCCGGTCCTCGGGGACCAGGGCGAGCCCGGCGGCCATCGCGGTGGACGGGGCGCCGTTGGTGAGCTTGCGTCCGTCGACCTCCACCTCGCCGGCGTCCCGGCGGTCGATGCCGAACACCGCGCGGGCCACCTCGGTGCGTCCGGCGCCGACCAGTCCGGCGAGCCCCACGATCTCGCCGCGCCGCACGTCGAAGGAGACGTCGGTGAAGACGCCCTCGCGGGTGAGGCGGCGCACGCTCAGGGCGACCTCGCCGGGGGTCACGTCCTGCTTGGGGTAGAGCTCGGCCAGGTCGCGGCCGACCATGCGGCGGACCAGGTCGTCCTCGGTCATGCCGTCGAGCGGCTCGCTCGCGATCCAGGCGCCGTCGCGGAGAGTGGTGACCGTCCGGCAGATCTCGAAGATCTCCTCCAGGCGGTGCGAGATGAACAGGACGGCCGCGCCCTGGTCGCGCAGTGCGCGGACGACGCCGAAGAGGCGGGCCACCTCGCTGTTGGTGAGGGCGGCGGTGGGCTCGTCCATGATCAGGACGCGGGCGTCGAAGGAGAGCGCCTTGGCGATCTCGACGATCTGCTGGTCGGCGATGGACAGTCCGCGGGCGGGCCGGTCCGGGTCCAGTTCGACGCCGAGCCGCCGCATCAGGGCGGTGGTGGCGTCGTGCGTCGCCTTGTGGTCGATGCGGCGCAGGGCGCGGCGGGGCTGGCGCCCCATGAAGATGTTCTCGGCGATCGACAGGTCGGGGAAGAGCGTCGGCTCCTGGTAGATCACGGCGATGCCGGCGTCGCGGGCGTCGCCGGGTCCGTGGAAGACGACGGGCTCGCCGTCGAGCAGCACCTGGCCGGCGTCCGGCCGGTGCACTCCGGCGAGCGTCTTGATGAGCGTGGACTTGCCGGCTCCGTTCTCTCCGGCCAGGGCGTGCACCTCCCCGGGGAACAGCTCCAGGGAGACGTCCCGCAGCGCGCGGACCGCGCCGAAGGACTTCGAGATGCCCTTGAGCGCGAGGACCGGGGCCGGACCCGTGTCGGACGGGTGGGTCATGAGGGCTCCTCGACGACGTCGGCGGGTCGGCCCTGACGACGTCGTGAAAGGTTTCAACTGGGTTGCCGGGACGTTAGGCGCGTCCCGCATGTCACGTCAATGGGTCACGGTCGAAAAACTTTCGACAGGTTCGGGTCACGCGCAGGTCACGGGAGACGGGAGCGGCCGGAGGGGTTGACACCCCTTCGGGGGACCCCTAGCTTCGCGTTCTGAATCGTTTCACTCTGGTCGTGACGACCCGATGGCACAGGAGCCCTGACGTGACCGAGCGCGCCGCGGTGAAAGCCGCCCTCAAGACCCAGGCAGTCGAGACGCCGTCGTGGGCGTACGGCAACTCGGGCACCCGGTTCAAGGTGTTCGCGCAGCAGGGTGTTCCGCGTGATCCGCGCGAGAAACTGGACGACGCGGCGAAGGTGCACGAGTTCACGGGTGTGGCGCCGACGGTGGCGCTGCACATCCCCTGGGACAAGGTCGACGACTACGCGGCGCTGGCCCGGCACGCCGAAGAACGCGGGCTGCGGCTCGGCGCGATCAACTCCAACACCTTCCAGGACGACGACTACCGGCTCGGCTCCGTCTGCCACCCGGACGCGGCCGTGCGCCGGAAGGCCGTGGACCATCTGCTGGAGTGCGTCGACATCATGGACGCGACCGGGTCCAAGGACCTCAAGCTGTGGTTCGCGGACGGGACCAACTACCCGGGGCAGGACGACATCCGGGCCCGGCAGGACCGGCTGGCGGGGGCGCTCGCCGAGGTGTACGAGCGGCTCGGCGACGACCAGCGGATGCTGCTGGAGTACAAGCTGTTCGAGCCGGCGTTCTACACGACGGACGTCCCCGACTGGGGGACGGCGTACGCGCACTGCCTGAAGCTGGGGCCGAAGGCGCAGGTGGTGGTGGACACGGGGCACCACGCGCCGGGCACGAACATCGAGTTCATCGTGGCGACGCTGCTGCGGGAGGGGAAGCTCGGGGGGTTCGACTTCAACTCGCGGTTCTACGCGGACGACGACCTGATGGTCGGCGCGGCCGACCCGTTCCAGCTGTTCCGGATCATGTACGAGGTGGTGCGCGGGGGCGGGCTGTCGGGAGACGTGGCGTTCATGCTGGATCAGTGCCACAACGTGGAATCGAAGATCCCGGCGATTGTGCGGTCGGTGATGAACGTGCAGGAGGCGACCGCCAAGGCGTTGTTGGTCGACCGGGAGGCGTTGGCGGCGGCGCAGCGGGAGGGGGATGTGCTGGGGGCGAACGCCGTGTTGATGGACGCGTTCAACACGGACGTGCGTCCGCTGCTTCGGGAGGTTCGGGAGGAGATGGGGTTGGATCCCGATCCGATGGGGGCGTATGCGCGGTCGGGGTGGGCCGAGAAGATCGTTGCCGAGCGGGTGGGGGGTCGGCAGGCGGGGTGGGGGGCGTGACGTTCTGATTCGTCACGGGGTGCGGGTCTGTGGGGGCTTGTCGCGCAGTTCCCCGCGCCCCCGAGGGCGCGTTTCGCCCGCCCTCGTTTCAGTTCCGCGCGCCCCTGAGGGGCATCCTGCTCACCCTCTTCCTCAAGGACTGGTTGTCATGGTTCACAGCGAAGTCGCTGCTCTGCTCGCTCGGTCTCACCGGCTCGGGGCCGATCCCCGGAACACCAACTACGCCGGGGGGAACGCCTCCGCGAAGGGGCGGGACGTCGATCCCGTCACCGGGGGTGACGTGGAGTTGATGTGGGTCAAGGGGTCCGGGGGTGATCTCGGGACGCTGACCGAGGGCGGGCTGGCCGTGTTGCGGCTGGACCGGCTGCGGGCGCTCGTCGACGTGTATCCGGGGGTGGAGCGCGAGGACGAGATGGCCGGCGCGTTCGACTACTGCCTCCACGGCAAGGGGGGTGCCGCGCCCTCCATCGACACCGCGATGCACGGGCTCGTCGACGCCGCCCACGTCGACCATCTGCACCCCGACTCGGGCATCGCGCTGGCGTGTGCCGCCGACGGGGAGAAGCTGACCTCCGAGTGTTTCGGCGACACCGTGGTGTGGGTGCCGTGGCGGCGGCCCGGGTTCCAGCTGGGGCTGGACATCGCCGCCGTCAAGGCCGCCAATCCGCAGGCCATCGGGTGTGTGCTCGGGGGGCACGGGATCACCGCCTGGGGTGACACCTCCGAGGAGTGCGAGCGGAACTCGCTGCACATCATCCGCACCGCCGAGCGGTTCCTCGCCGAGCGGGGCCGGCCCGAGCCGTTCGGGCCTGTCGTCGAGGGGTACGAAGCTCTGCCGGAGGGCGAGCGGCGGGAGCGGGCCGCTGCTCTCGCGCCGTACGTGCGGGCGATCGCCTCGCAGGACCGGCCGCAGGTGGGACACTTCGACGACTCCGACACCGTGCTGGACTTCCTGGCGCGGGCCGGGCATCCCCGGCTGGCCGCGCTCGGGACGTCGTGCCCGGACCACTTCCTGCGCACCAAGGTGCGGCCGCTCGTGCTGGATCTGCCGCCGTGCACGCCGCTCGACGAGGTGGTGACCCGGCTGGAAGAACTGCACGCGGACTACCGGCGGGAGTACGCCGCCTACTACGAGCGGCACGCCGAGCCGGACTCCCCCGCGATGCGCGGCGCCGACCCGGCGATCGTGCTGGTGCCGGGCGTGGGCATGTTCAGCTTCGGCAAGGACAAGCAGACGGCGCGGGTGGCCGGGGAGTTCTACCTCAACGCGATCAACGTGATGCGCGGCGCCGAGGCGGTGTCGACGTACGCGCCGATCGAGGAGTCGGAGAAGTTCCGCATCGAGTACTGGGCCCTGGAGGAGGCCAAGCTGCGGCGGATGCCGGCGCCGAAGCCGCTGGCGACGCGGGTGGCGCTGGTGACCGGGGCCGGCAACGGGATCGGGAAGGCCATCGCGCGGCGGCTGTCCACCGAGGGCGCGTGTGTCGTCGTGGCCGATCTGAACGGCGAGAACGCGGCGCGGGTCGCCGAGGAGCTGGGCGGGCCGGACAAGGCCGTCGCGGTGACCGTGGACGTGACGGACGAGGAGCAGATCGCCGCCGCCTTCCGGGAGGCGGTGCTGGCCTTCGGCGGGGTGGACCTGGTGGTGAACAACGCCGGGATCTCCCTCTCCAAGCCGCTGCTGGAGACGTCCGCGAAGGACTGGGACCTTCAGCACTCCATCATGGCCCGGGGGTCGTTCCTGGTGTCGCGGGAGGCGGCGCGGGTGATGATCTCCCAGCGGCTGGGCGGCGACATCGTGTACATCGCCAGCAAGAACGCCGTGTTCGCCGGTCCCCACAACATCGCGTACTCGGCGGCCAAGGCCGACCAGGCCCACCAGGTGCGGCTGCTGGCGGCGGAGCTGGGTGAGCACGGCATCCGGGTCAACGGCGTCAACCCGGACGGTGTGGTGCGCGGTTCGGGGATCTTCGCGGGCGGCTGGGGTGCTCGGCGCGCGGCCGTGTACGGGGTGCCGGAGGAGAAGCTGGGCGAGTTCTACGCGCAGCGGACGCTGCTGAAGCGGGAGGTGCTGCCCGAGCATGTGGCCAACGCCGTGTTCGCGCTGACCGGCGGCGACCTCACGCACACCACCGGACTGCACGTCCCGGTCGACGCCGGCGTCGCCGCCGCCTTCCTGCGATGAGCGGCGGCGTGGGCACGTACGCGGCGGTCGACCTCGGCGCGTCCAGCGGGCGTGTCATGGTCGGCCGGGTGGGCTCCGGCACCCTGGAGCTGACGGAGGCGCACCGGTTCCCGAACCGTCCGGTGCGGGTGCCGGAGGGGCTGCGCTGGGACGTGCTGGGGCTGTATACCGGGGTGCTCGACGGACTGCGGGCGGCGGGGAACGTGGACTCCGTCGGCATCGACAGCTGGGCCGTCGACCACGGGCTGCTCGACGCGGACGGGGCGCTGCTGGGCAACCCCGTGCACTACCGCGACCCGCGGACCGACACCGTGGCGGAGAAGGTGTGGGCGACCGTGCCGGCCGCGGAGCTGTACGCGGCGACCGGGCTGCAGTACGCGCCGTTCAACACGCTGTACCAGCTCGTCGCGGCCCGGGAGAGACGGCAGTTCGCGCAGGCGGAGCGGCTGCTGCTGATGCCCGACCTGCTCGCGTACTGGCTGACCGGGGAGCAGGGCACCGAGCTGACCAACGCCTCCACCACCCAGCTGATCGACCCGTCCACCCGTACCTGGGCGCACGGGATCGCGGAGCGGCTGGGGATCGACCTCGGGCTGTTCGCGCCGCTGCGACTGCCGGGTGACCCGGCGGGGATGCTGCGGCCCGAGGTGCTCGAGGAGACCGGCCTTGCCGGGCCGGTGCCGGTGACGGCGGTCGCCTCGCACGACACGGCGTCCGCGGTGGCCGCCGTACCGGCGGACGGTGAGCGGTTCGCGTACATCTGCACCGGCACCTGGTCGCTGGCCGGGCTCGAGCTGGAGGCGCCCGTGCTGACCGAGGAGAGCCGGGCCGCCAACTTCACCAACGAGCTGGGCCTGGACGGCACCGTCCGCTACCTGCGCAACATCATGGGGCTGTGGCTGCTCCAGGAGTGCCTGCGCGCCTGGGGCGAGCCGGACCTGGGCGCGCTGCTGCGGGAGGCGGCCGGGGCGCCGGCGCTGCGGTCGGTGGTGGACGCCGGGGACACCGCGTTCCTTGCGCCCGGCCGGATGCCGGAGCGGATCGCGCAGGCGTGCCGCGCGTCGGGGCAGCCGGTGCCGGACTCCCCAGCCGCGACCGTGCGCTGCATCCTCGACTCGCTCGCCCTCGCCCACCGCACCGCCGTCGAGGACGCGCAGAGGCTCGCCGGACGGACCGTGGACGTGGTGCACGTCGTGGGCGGCGGCACCCGCAACGCGCTGCTGTGCCAGCTCACCGCCGACGCCTGCGGGCTGCCGGTGGTGGCCGGGCCGACCGAGGCGGCGGCCTTCGGGAACGTGCTCGTGCAGGCCCGCACCCAGGGGCGGGTCGGTGATCTTGCCGGCATGCGGCGACTGCTGGCCGGCACCCAGCCGCTCACCCGGTACGAGCCGCGCGGCGACACCCGGCGCTGGGAGGCGGCCCGCGCCCGGCTCGCCGAACGGTGACCCGGGTCTCCCCCCGGCCCCCGGACCCGCACTACCCTGCCCATCACCTGATGATCGACTGGACGAGGAGCCGCGATGCGTGTCGCCCTGTTCCTGACCTGCGTCAACGACACGCTTTATCCGGACACCGGCCGTGCCGTGGTGAAGCTGCTCACCCGGCTGGGCGTCGACGTCGACTTCCCCGAGGCGCAGACCTGCTGCGGCCAGGCCCACTACAACACCGGCTACCGGCACGAGGCGGAGCCGATGGCCCGTCACTTCGCCGACGTCTTCCGTGACTACGACGCGGTCGTGACGCCATCCGGGTCGTGCGGGGCGATGGTGCGGGAGCTGTACCCGCGCATGGGTGAGCGGGCCCGGTCAAAGGGGCGGGGGGACGGTCTCGCGACGGTGCTGGCGCCGGTGGTGCCGAAGACGTACGAGCTCACCGAGTTCCTGGTGGACGTGCTGGAGGTGACGGACGTCGGGGCGTACTACCCGCACCGGGTGACGTACCACCCGACCTGTCACGGACTGCGCTCGCTCGGGCTGGGCGAGCGGCCGCTGCGGCTGCTGCGCGCCGTGAAAGGGCTGGAGCTGGCGGAGTTGCCGGGCGCGGAGGAGTGCTGCGGGTTCGGCGGCACGTTCGCGCTGAAGAACGCCGACGTGTCGGCGGCGATGGGCACGGACAAGGTGCGCAACGCCGAGTCGACGGGCGCGGAGGTGCTGTGCGCGGCGGACAACTCCTGTCTGATGCACATCGGCGGCACGATGTCGCGGCTCGGGACCGGCATGCGGCCGGTGCACATCGCGGAGATCCTGGCGAGCACGGAGGAGGACCCGGCCGTATGAGCGGAACGTTCGTCGGTATGCCCGCTTTCCCGGCGGCGGCCCGGGAGGCCGTGCGCGACACCACCCTGCGGGGCAATCTGCGGCACGCCACACACACCATCCGCGCCAAGCGGGCGCGTGCGGTGGCCGAACTGGACGACTGGGAGCGGCTGCGGCAGGCCGGGAAGCGGATCAAGGACCGCACGCTGCGTCATCTCGACCGCTATCTGGTGCAGTTGGAGGAGTCGGTGACGGCGGCGGGCGGTGTCGTCCACTGGGCCGCCGACGCCGACGAGGCGAACCGGATCGTCGCGGAGCTGGTGAAGGCGACCGGTGAGACGGAGGTCGTCAAGGTCAAGTCGATGGCCACGCAGGAGATCGCGCTCAACGAGGCGCTGGAGGCGCAGGGCATCCACGCCTACGAGACCGATCTGGCCGAGCTGATCGTGCAGTTGGGCAAGGACCGGCCGTCGCACATCCTCGTCCCGGCGATCCACCGCAACCGCGGGGAGATCCGCGACATCTTCACCCGCGAGATGGGCGAGTGGGGCCGCCCCGCGCCCGAGGGGCTCACGGACACGCCCGCCGACCTCGCGGAGGCGGCGCGGCTGCATCTGCGGGAGAAGTTCCTGCGCGCCAAGGTCGGCATCTCCGGAGCCAACTTCATGGTCGCCGAGACCGGCACACTCGTCGTCGTGGAGTCCGAGGGCAACGGGCGGATGTGCCTGACCCTGCCGGAGACGCTGATCTCGGTGGTGGGCATCGAGAAGATCGTGCCGACCTGGCAGGACCTGGAGGTGTTCCTGCAGACCCTCCCCCGCTCCTCCACCGCCGAGCGGATGAACCCGTACACGTCGATGTGGACCGGCACCACGGACGGGGACGGGCCGCGCGATTTCCATCTGGTGCTGCTGGACAACGGACGCACCGACACCCTCGCCGACGAGGTGGGCCGGCAGGCGCTGCGCTGCATCCGCTGCTCCGCCTGCCTGAACGTCTGTCCGGTGTACGAGCGGGCCGGCGGGCACGCGTACGGGTCGGTGTACCCGGGTCCGATCGGCGCCATCCTCAGCCCTCAACTCCGCGGCACGGCAAGCGAGATCGACGCGTCGCTGCCGTACGCCTCGTCGCTGTGCGGGGCCTGCTACGAGGTGTGCCCGGTCGCCATCGACATCCCCGAGGTGCTGGTGCATCTGCGGGAGCGGGTGGTGGAGGGCGGCGAGGCCGTCCGTGAGGGCAACAAGGTGCGGCTGCGTCCGGCGAGGGGGCACGCGGCCGAGCGGGCGGCGATGCGGGCGGCCCGCTGGGCGCTCACCCGGCCCGGCGCCCTGCGCACCGGTCAGCGGCTCGCCTCGCGCACGCGGCGGCTGCATCCGCGCACGCTGCCGGGGCCCGGCCGGGCGTGGAGCGGGACGCGTGACCTGCCGCCGGTGCCGGCGGAACCGTTCCGGGACTGGTGGCAGCGGACGCGCGGCGGGAAGGACGGTGCGAAGTGAGCAGCAGGGAGCGGATCCTGGGCCGGGTGCGGCGGGCCCTGGCAGACGTGCCGCCGGGTGAGGACGTACCGGTCGAGCGGGACTATCTGCGCGAGCACGGGGAGCGGACCGTCGAGGAGACGGTGGAACTGCTGGCGGAGAATCTGGCGGACTACCGGGCGGTCGTGCACCGGACCGACGCCGGCTCGCTGCCGGGCGTCGTCGCGGAACTCCTGTCAGCGCGGGGCGCGTCGAGCGTACTGGTGCCGCCCGGCCTGGACGAGGGCTGGCTCGCGGCGGCCGAGGTGACGCGGGTGCGGGACGAGGCGGGCAGCACCCCGCTCGAGCTGGACCAGGTCGACAGCGTCGTCACCGCCTGCGCCGTGGCCATCGCCGAGACCGGCACGATCGTCCTCGACGGCTCTCCCGGCCAGGGCCGCCGCCGGATCAGCCTGGTCCCCGACCACCACATCTGCGTGGTGCGCGTCCCTGATCAGGTGGTGGCGTCCGTCCCGCAGGCCCTCGGACGCCTCGACCCCGCACGCCCGTTGACGTGGATCTCCGGCCCCTCCGCGACCAGTGACATCGAGCTGGACCGGGTGGAGGGCGTGCACGGGCCGCGCACCCTGGAGGTCGTCCTGGTCCGGTGAACCACCGCCCGAGGGGTGTCGCTGCGTACACCCCGGGACGGGCACTGCGCCCCGTGTGGACCGCTCCTCTCCTCCGTAGCGTCGTGACCAGGGCGCAGGGAGTGCCCGACGGAGGAGATGACGATGGTGCGCAACAGGGCGCGGCACGACCCGCGCACGGAACCGGCCGCCGAGGCGCTGCGCCTGGTCAAGGTCACCAAGTCGTACGGCACGGCGGAGAACGCCGTGACCGCGCTCGAGGGGGTGACGCTGGGCCTGGCGCGGGGCACGTTCACGGCGGTGATGGGGCCGTCCGGCTCCGGCAAGTCGACGCTGCTGCAGTGCGCGGCGGGTCTGGAGCGGCCGGACGCGGGGATCGTACGGGTCGACGGGACGGAGCTGACGGGCGCCGGTGAGGCGGAGCTGACGAGGTTCCGGCGCGGGCGGGTCGGGTTCGTGTTCCAGCAGTACAACCTGCTGGAGACGCTGACGGTGGCGCAGAACACCGTGCTGCCGCTGAAGCTGGCGGGCCGTCGGGTGGACCGGCGGCGGGCGACGGAGATCCTCACGGCGGTAGGGCTCGGCGACCGGCTGGGGCACCGCCCTGACCAGCTGTCCGGCGGTCAGCGGCAGCGGGTGGCGATCGCGCGGGCGCTGGTCGCCGAACCGCGGGTGATCTTCGCGGACGAGCCGACGGGGGCGCTGGACACGCGCAGCGCGCGGGACGTGCTGGCGCTGCTGCGGGAGGCGGTGCGGGTGCACCGGCGGACCGTGGTGATGGTGACGCACGACCCGGTCGCCGCCTCCTGGGCGGACAGTGTGCTGTTCCTCGCGGACGGCAGGCTGGCCGGGCGGATGGACGCGCCGACCGCGGACGCGGTGGCGGAGCGTCTTGCGCACCTGGGTGACGACGCGCCGGTGGGGGTGTGAGCGATGCTCGTACTGGCTCTGCGGTCGGTCCGGCAGCGGCCCGGACGGTTCCTCGCGACGCTGCTGTCCGCCTTCCTGGGCGCGGCGATCGTCATGGCGTTCAACTCGTTGCACGACACGGCCGGCGCGCCCGGCGTCGACGCGGTCAGCTCCGAGACGCTGCGGACGGCGGCCGGGGTGGTCGGCGGGTACGGCACGCTGCTGGTGTTCTTCGCGGTCGCGTCCGCGCTGACGGTGAACGTGCGGCAGCGGGCGGCCGAGCTGGAGCTGCTGCGCTGCTCGGGGGCGACGCCCGGGCAGCTCCGGCGGATGGTGGTGGGCGAGGCCCTCGCGGTGGCCCTGGTGGGTACGGCCGCTGCGGTGCTGCCGGCCGTGCTGGGCGGGCGGCTGCTGGTGGAGCTGTTCCAGGACACGGGGCAGGTCGCCGCGTCCGTGGACCACTCCTTCGGGACGGTGGCGCTGTCGTCCGGCGTCTTCGTCACCCCGGCCGCCTCGGCGGGCGCGGCGCTGCTCGCGCTGCGGCGGGTCACGCGGGGGCGGCGGCGCACCGTGCGGCGGCGGCCGGTGTTCGCGTGGGCGGCGCTGACGGCCGGTGCGGTGGCCGCGTCGTCCACGTTCGCCTTCTCCCCGAGGGACGAGATGCTGATGGCGTTCCCGGCCCAGGGCGCGATCCTGCTGTCGGTGGGGTTCGCGCTGATGGCGCCGCGTCTGCTCACGGGTGTGCTCGGCCGGCTCACGCTCGGCGGGGCGAGCGGCTGGCTCGCGGTGCGGAACCTGCGGCGGCGGGCCGGTGAGCTGTCCGGCATCCTGATGGCGCTGATCCTGTTCACGGCGGTGTCCACGGCGACGCTCACCATGCAGGCGGTGGAGAGCGACGAGGTCGCGGCCTCGGGGCTGGTGAAGTCGGTCGACGCCAAGAACCTGGAGACGCTCAACTACACCGTCGTCGGCATCATCGTGGTGTTCGTCTGCGTGATGCTGGTCAACTCCCTGTACGCGGCGACCACGTACCGGGGCCGGGAGTTCGGGCAGCAGCGTCTCGCCGGGGCGACGCCCGGTCAGGTGCTGGGTGTGGTGGGCGTCGAGGGGCTGGTCCTCACGGTCGCCGGGCTGCTGTTCGGCACGCTGGCGGCGCTGGCCGGGATCGTGCCGTTCACCGTGGTCCGCAGCGACGCGGTGCTGCCGGGGCAGCTGGCGGGCGTCTGGACGGCCGTGGCCGCGGTCGGCGCGGCGGCGACCGTCGGGACGAGCCTGTTCACGGCGCGGCGCGTGCTGCGGACGCCGGCGGTGCGGGCGGTGGGCGTGGCGGCGTGACGGTGCGGGCGCGTCATCGGACGGGCGAGCGCGTGACACAGCGATGAGCAAGCGCTTAGATAGGCGTCCGGGCATCCACGCGATGCCCGGACACCGTCGTTCCCGCGCCCAGCCGGAGGCCGCAGTTGTTCACTTCCGTCGACGACGTCTCCACGCGCCTCGCAGAGACCGGCTATCTGGCCTCCCCCGCGGTCGCCACCACCGTCTTCCTCGCCGCCCGGCTCGGCAAGCCGCTGCTGGTCGAGGGCCCCGCCGGGGTGGGCAAGACCGAGCTGGCCAAGGCCGTCGCCCGCGCCTGCGACGCCCGACTCGTACGGCTCCAGTGCTACGAGGGCGTGGACGAGTCGCGCGCGCTGTACGAGTGGAACCACGCCAAGCAGCTGCTGCGGATCAGCGCGGGCCGCGGCGAGACCTGGGACGAGGCCCGCACGGACATCTTCAGCGAGGAGTTCCTCCTCCCCCGCCCGCTGCTCACCGCGATCCGCGGGGACGACCCCAAGGTGCTGCTGATCGACGAGACCGACAAGGCGGACGTCGAGATCGAGGGGCTGCTGCTGGAGGTGCTCGGTGACTTCCAGGTGACGGTGCCCGAGCTGGGCACGGTGACCGCGACCCGCCGGCCGTTCACCGTCCTCACCTCCAACGCGACCCGGGAGCTGTCCGAGGCGCTGCGCCGCCGCTGTCTGTTCCTGCACATCGGGTTCCCGGACGCGGAGCTGGAGCGGCGGATCGTCCGGCTGAAGGCGCCGGGCGTGGACGCGGCGCTGGCGGAGTCCGTGGTACGGGTGGTGGGGGCGCTGCGCGCGATGGACCTGCGCAAGGCGCCGTCGGTCGCCGAGACCGTCGACTGGGCGCGCACCCTGCTGGCGCTCGGTGCGGGCACGCTCGACGAGACGGTCGTACGGGACAGTCTGGGCGTGGTCCTCAAGCATCAGGACGACATCCAGAAGGCGGCGGCCAAGCTCGACCTGGACACGCTGTGACCACCGACGCGGACACGGACCTCGCGGACACGGACCTGGTGACCCGGCTGACCGGCCTGGTCGACGCGCTGCGCGGGCACGGGCTGCGGATCGGCACCGGGGAGACCGTGGACGCGGCGCGCGCGGTGGAGGCGCTGGGCCTCGCCGAGCGGGAACTGCTCCGGGAGGGCCTGGCGGCGACGCTGCTGCACGGCGCCGGCGGACGGCCGGTGTTCGACGCGGTCTTCGACCTGTACTTCCCGCGCGGGGTGGGGGTGCCGGACGGCGACGGCGGCGAGGCCGACCGGGAGGCGCTGCGCGCCCGGCTGGCGGAGGCGCTCGCCGCGAACGACAGCGCGGCGCTGGCCCGGCTGGCGGCGGAGGCGGTCGACGGCTTCGGCGGGTACGGGGCTTCGCCCGGCTCGGACGGCTGGTCGTCGTACCAGACGCTGGACCGGCTGCGGCCGCAGACGCTGCTGGCGCGGGTGCGGGACGAGGTGCGCGGGCGGGACGGGGCCGGGAACTTCGCCGACCGGCTGCTGGAGGACGAGATCCGGCGCCGTATCGAGGAGTTCCGGCGGCTGGTCACCGCGGAGGCGCGCCGCCGGGCCGCGGAGCGCCGGGGCCGCGACGAGATCGCCCGCCGCGCGCTCGCCCCGACCGCCGACCGGGTCGACTTCCTGCTCGCCGGCAAGGACCGGCTGGGGGGGGTGGGGCGGCCGGGATGCGCCGCACGGTCCAGCCGCTCGCCCGCAAGCTGGCCACCCGGCTCGCGGCACGCCGCCGCAGGGCCGCGCGCGGCACCATCGACCTGCGCAGAACGCTGCGCGGCTCGCTGTCGACGGGCGGGGTGCCGGTGAAGCCCGTCCTGCGGCGACGCCGGCCCGCCCGGCCCGAACTGGTGCTGCTGTGCGACGTGTCGGGCTCGGTCGCCGGGTTCTCCGACTTCACGATGCTGCTGGTGCAGGCGCTGCACGACCAGTTCTCCAAGGTGCGGGTGTTCGCCTTCGTCAACCGCGTCGACGAGGTGACCGGCCTGCTGGTGCCCGGGGCCGCCGACCCGGAGGGCCTGAACGCCCGCATCCGCGCGGAGGCCCGGCTCACGGCGTGGCACGACAGCAGCGACTACGGCGCCGCGCTGGGCGAGTTCACCGACCGGTACGCCGACGCCGTCGGCCCGCGCACCACGGTGTTCGTCCTCGGCGACGCCCGCACCAACATGGCCGACCCCGACCTCCCCGCCCTGCAGGACCTCACCCGCCGCGCCCGCCGCGTCCACTGGCTCAACCCCGAACCCCGCACCCTCTGGGGCACGGGCGACTCCGCCGCCCCGGCGTACGCGGAACTGGCGGACATGCGGGAGTGCAGGAACGTACGGCAACTGGACGCGCTGGTGGGGCGGTTGTTGCCGGTGTGAGGGAGTCGGTCGGCAACGGTGCAGGTCACAGAGGTGACCCCCAGCGGGGGAATCCGGCAATCGGCTAGCATCCCGCCATGTCCGACACCCCCGCGCAGCGCCGGCTGCGCACCGACCCACGGACCGCGACCGCCGCGGCCCGCCAGTTCCCCCCGGTCCCGGTCGCCGAGGCGGAAGCCCTGCTGCGTGCCCTGGGCGCCGAGGAGACCGTGCTGGCCCTGTACCGCCAGGGCCCGGGGTATGCCGCGCTCACCGCGGACGCGCTGATCCTCCTGAACCGGAGCACCGTGACCCGTGTGCCCCGGCCACTGGAGATCCGAGGCCCTGCCTACGGCGCACGGCACAACGTCGACGTGTCGGTGCACGGACAGCATGTCACCCTCTGGGTTCGCAGACCGACTAGAACGGAGAGGCTGACTGCTCGGCGGGATCGTCGCTGTACCCCCTTGGCGGCGGCGCGGTGGTCCGCCGCCATGTCCTCGGGTTCCGCCGCCACCGGGGCAAGGTCCTGCGTCACTCCCAACTCCCCTGGGCACGGGCCGTCCTGGTTACGCCGTCGTTGGCGTCCAGCGCTGGGCGGCGGTCCTGTTGCAGTCCCAGATCTGGAGTTGCGTGCCGTCCGCCGTGGAGCTGCCCGGGTCGTCCAGGCAGCGGCCCGACCGGGGGTTGACCAGGGACGAGTCCGGGCCGGGGATCCAGCGTTGGGCGCCGGTGCCGTTGCACTGCCAGAGCTGGACCTTGGTGCCGTTGGCGGTTCCGCCGCCGCTCACGTCGAGGCAGCGGCCGAGCGCGCGCAGGGTGCCTCCCTCGCCGGGGACGTACGTCCAGCGCTGGGCCGCTGTGCCGTTGCAGGTGTAGAGCTGGACGGGTGTCCCGTCGGCGGTGGCGGCGGCACGGACGTCGACGCACTTGCCGGGGATGCCGGAGCGGAAGGCGGCCGTCCGCGTCACCCCGCCGGAGGCCAGGGCCGCGTGCACGAGGTCGGCCGCCGCCCGCATGCCGGCCTCGTTCGGGTGGTAGGTGGACCGGCCCTGCGCCGGACGGTACGACTCCACCCACGGGTTCGCCGAGCACGCGTCGTGCCCGCGGCTCGCGCCCGCCAGGTCGACCAGGGTGGCGCCCGTCGCCGCGGCCGCGTCGGCGGTGGCGGCGGCCAGGCGCGCGGCGATGCTCCGTTCGTACGCGGCCTGTTCGTCGGTCAGGGGTGCGACGGCGCATGTGCCGGAGTCCGGCAGCAACGTGAAGTAGGTGACCAGGTACACGCGGGCCTGGGGCGCCACGGCGTGGACCGCGCGCACGATCTCCCCGATGCGGCCGGGTAGTTCCGGGAAGGTCCGCTCGATCGATTCGCGGTCGACGGCCGGGCAGTTGGAGCCGCCGCTCGCCTGGCAGGAGTAGGCGTTGATGCTGCCCAGGTAATTGACGTCGTTGCCGCCGATCGTGACCGTGACGAGGCGCGTGTCCGGGGTCACGGCCTGGACCTGCGGCGGACGGGAGCCCTGGTAGTTCCTCAGCACGTGCTGGGTCGTGGCGCCGCTGCACGACACATCCGTCAGGTCGGCGCCGATCTCGCGGGCCACGAGGCTGGGGTAGTTGGTGGCCGAGCGGGCACAGGCGTCGGCGCCGTCGCTCGACTGGACGGGCGGGATGCCGGGGCCGGCGGCGAACGAACTGCCCAGCGCCACATAGTCCGTTCCGGCGTCCGCGGCCACGGAGGGCGCCTGCGCGGAAACGGGCTGGGCGGCGGTCACCGCGGGGGCGGCGACGACCGCGGCCCACGCCGCCGCCAGGGCGCACACGGCTCGCGCCCACGTCCGGATCGGTAAACGGTTGGTGGTGCGCGAGCCCGGCATCGGCATCCTCCACGAGAGCACGTGAGAGTCACACAACGTTGTAAACGGACCCTAGCCGCGTCTCCGGGCCACGCCAAGACTTCCGACAGGCTCTCGGGAGAGGATCGGCGCATGGCCGATTCCTCAGCTCAGCTCAACGCCCTCATCGTCGACGCGACGGACCCCGAGCGGCTCGCCGCGTTCTGGTCGGAGGTGCTCGGCAGGCCCGTCGTGGGCCGTACGGGCCCCTATGTGTGGCTGCGCCGGGAGAACGGCCTGGTACTGGGATTCCAGCGTGCCGACACCCCCAAGTCCGGCAAGAACCGCATGCACGTCGACATCGCCGCCCCCGACCCGGCCGCCGCGCAGCGCCGGATCGAAGGGCTCGGCGGGCGGCGGCTCGAGGGGTACGAGGACGGAGGCTTCCTGGTCATGGCGGACCCCGAGGGGAACGAGTTCTGCGTCCTCCCCACGGGGCCCGTCGACCTCGACGACGAGGGACGCGCGCACTACCTCGACTGACCGGCCAGGAGGGCCGGTGACCGGCGCCTAGTCCGCCTTCGCGTACTCCTTCGCCATGGCGCCCGCGAAGTCGTACACCACGACCTGTTCGTCGCCGACGACCCACGCGTCGTGGCCCGGCGGGCACACGAAGACGTCGCCGGGGCCGACCTCGCTCTCCGCGCCGTCGTCCATGCGGATGTGCATACGGCCCTGGAGCACGTAGCCGTTGTGGTGGATGCCGCACGACTCCGTGCCGGCGATCGGGCCGACCGACTCGGACCAGCGCCATCCCGGCTCGAACGTGGCGACCGCGAAGTCCAGCCCCGTCAGATGGACGGCTTCGAGGTGGCCCCTCGGGAAGTCACGCCGCTCGTCGGGCTTGTCCAGCGTCTTCACCTCGAGCATTGCCCCTGCTCCCTTCCGGTGAACGGCCCGGTACGGCGAGGGCCGGGCCCTACCCCCTCATCGTCCGCCCGTCCACCCGGGGCCGCCATCCGGGTGAGGGGCGCCCGCTCGGTCGCCGGGGGCGCAGAGGCGGGCGAAGCGTTCCGTGTCGACGTTGCCGCCCGAGAGGATCAGGCCGACGCGGGGCGGGAGCGGGCCCGCGCGGCCGGTGAGCAGGGCGGCCAGCGGGGTGGCCCCGCTCGGTTCGAGGACGATCTTCAGCCGGGTGAAGGCGAACCGCATCGCCTCCTTGATCGCCTCGTCGTCGACCAGCACGACACCGTCCAGCAGGCGGCGGTTCACGGCGAAGATCAGCTCGCCGGGCGTGGCGACCGCCTGGCCGTCGGCGATGGTGCGGGGCACGGGCACGGTGACACGGCGGCCGGCCTCCAGGGAGCGCCGGGTGTCGTCCCCGGCCTCCGGTTCGACGCCGATCACCCGGGTCGCCGGGTGCAGGCCCTTCACGGCGGTGGCGCTCCCGGCGATCAGTCCCCCGCCCCCGACCGGCGCGATCAGCGCGTCCAACTCGCCGCTCTCTTCGAGCAGTTCGAGCGCCGCCGTGCCCTGGCCCGCGATGACGTGGGGGTGGTCGTAGGGCGGTACGAGGGTGAGGCCCCGCTCGGCGGCGAGTGACTCGGCGATGGCCGCGCGGTCGCCGGTGTAGCGGTCGTAGGAGACGACCGTCGCGCCGTACCCCTCGGTGGCGGCGCGCTTGGACGGCGGGGCGTCCTCCGGCATGACGACGACGGCGGTGGTGCCCAGTTCGCGGGCTGCGAGGGCGACGGCCTGGGCGTGGTTGCCGGAGGAGTAGGCGACCACGCCCCGCGCCAGCTGGTCCCGGGTGAGCCGGGAGACGGTGTTGTAGGCGCCGCGGAACTTGAAGGCGCCGACCCGCTGGAAGTTCTCGCATTTGAGGTGCACCTCGGCGCCGACGAGCGCGTCCAGGGTGCGGGAGCGCAGGACGGGCGTGCGGTGGGCGACGCCGCGCAGGCGTGCGGCGGCGGAGCGGACGTCGTCCAGGGTGATCGGCGGGGTGGTGGTCGTCACGCGGTCCCTCCGGAGGCAGTCGGTGCGGTCAGCCTATGCATCCCGCACCGGCCGCGCCGCTGGTCGCAGAGGTGGGTAGGGAGGGGAATAGCGGGGCGTCCGGACCGGTTGTCGGGCGCGAAGGAGGTGCCGGGTGAACACGACGTACTACGACCACGGAACGCATGCCGAGCGCTGGGAGCGCGCGGGGATGTTCTTCGACGCCAAGGACTACTACTCCGCCGCGCGGGTCCTGGGCAGCCTGGTCGAGGAGGTGCCGGAGCAGACCGGGCCGCGTCTGCTGCTCGCCCGCGCCTACTACCACTCGGCCCAGCTGCGCCGCGCGGAGGCCGAGTTGCGGATCATCCTGGACCGCGACCCGGTGGAGCACTACGCCCGTCTGATGCTCGGCCGCACCCTGCAGCGGCAGGGCCGGCACGCCGAGGCGCAGCCGCACATGCGGCTCGCGGCCGCGCTGGCCGGCGACTTCGACGAGATCTGAGCGCGCGCGGACGGCTGGTGCCCGGTTCCCCTTCGGGGAGCCGGGCACCGTGCGTGTCACCGGGGCGCGAAGGCCGCCGAGTTCCGGGAGGGGCGCGTGACCTGGGGCACACAAGATGAAGGTCATGCGATGCTGGCGTGATGGAAACTCCGAGCGATCGCGTGCCGTTGGCCGAGCGGGTCGAGCAACTTCTCCTAGAGGAGGGGCCGTTGCCCATCGTCGCCGCCGGGCATCCGGTGCTGCGCCGCCGCACCGTGCCGTACGACGGGCAGCTGGACGACGCGCTGCTGGCGCGGTTCGTGCAGGCGCTGCGCGTCACCATGCGCACGGCGCCCGGTGTGGGTCTTGCCGCGCCGCAGGTGGGGGTGGGGCTGCGGATCGCGGTGATCGAGGACCCGGCGCCGGTGCCGGAGGAGGTGCGGGTCGCGCGCGGGCGGGAGCCGCAGCCGTTCCGGGTGCTGGTGAACCCGGCGTACGAGGCCGTCGGCACGGAGCGGGCCGCGTTCTTCGAAGGGTGTCTGAGCGTGCCCGGCTACCAGGCGGTGGTGGCGCGGCACGCGGCGGTGCGGCTGACCGGGCAGGACGAGCACGGGCGGGAGCTGGACGAGGAGTTCACCGGCTGGCCCGCCCGGATCGTGCAGCACGAGACCGACCACCTGGACGGCACGCTGTACCTGGACCGGGCCGAGCTGCGCTCGCTGTCCTGCAACGCGGCGGCGGCCCGGTACTGGGGACAGCCGACGGCCGAGGAGGCGGCGCGGGCGCTGGGCTTCGACCTGCCGTAGCCGGCGCCCGCCCGGGCAGGGGCTTATCCGACCGGCGCCCGGTCAGGCGTCGCGGTACGCCTCCAGCAGCCGCAGCCACACCTCGCTGATCGTGGGGTACGACGGTACGGCGTGCCACAGCCGGCCGACCGGGACGCGTCCCGCCACCGCGACGGTCGCCGCGTGGATCAGTTCGCCGACGCCGGGTCCGACGAGGGTGACGCCGCGCACGATCTCGTCCTCGAGGTCGACGACCATACGGGCGCGGCCCCGGTAGCCGTCGCCGTACAGGCTCGCGCCCGCGACCGACGACAGGTCGACGTCCACGGCCCGCACCCGGTGCCCGGCCCGCTCGGCCTCGGCGAGGGTGAGGCCGGCGGAGGCGGCCTCCGGGTCGGTGAAGACGACCTGCGGGACGGCCGCGTGGTCGGCGGTGGCGGTGTGCGCGCCCCACTTCTCCGTCTGCACCGGTTCGCCCGCCGCCCGGGTGACGATGGCGGCGCCCGCGATGCGCGCCTGGTACTTGCCCTGGTGGGTGAGCAGGGCGCGGTGGTTGACGTCGCCGACGGCGTACAGCCAGTCGTGGCCGGTCACCCGGAGGCTGTCGTCCACGTCCAGCCACGACCCGGGCTCCAGGCCGATCGTCTCCAGGCCGATGTCGTCGGTGCGGGGGGCGCGGCCGGTGGCGAAGAGGATCTCGTCGGCCTCGATCCGGTCGCCGCTGTCGGTGAGGACGACGACGGTTCCGTTCTCCCTGGTCACGGCCTTGACGGAGGTGTTGGTACGGATGTCGGCGCCGGCCTCGGTGAGGGACTCGGCGACCAGCTCGCCCGCGAAGGGCTCCATACGGCCGAGCAGGCCGTCGCCGCGCACCAGGACGGTGACGCGCGAGCCGAGCGCCTGCCAGGCGCAGGCCATCTCGGTGGCGACGACCCCGCCGCCCACCACGACCAGCCGGCCGGGCGCGGAGCGGGCGCTGGTGGCCTCGCGGCTGGTCCAGGGGTGGACCTCGTCCAGGCCGGGCAGGTCGGGCAGCTGGGCGCGGCTGCCGGTGCAGACGGCGACGGCGTGCCGGGCGGTGAGGACGCTCTCGCGGCCGTCGGGGCCGGTGACGGCGACGGTGCGCGGGCCGCTGAGGCGTCCCCGGCCGCGGTAGAGGTCGGCGCCGGTGCCCTCGAGCCACTGGACCTGGCCGTCGTCCTTCCAGCCGGAGGTGAAGGAGTCACGGCGGGCGAGCACGGCGGCGGTGTCCAGGGGTCCCTGGACGGACGCGCTCAGTCCTGGCAGGCGTCGGGCGTCGGCCTGGGCGAGGACCGGGCGCAGCAGGGCCTTGCTGGGCATGCAGGCCCAGTAGGAGCACTCGCCGCCGACCAGTTCGTTCTCCACCACCGCGGTGGAGAGCCCGGCCGCGCGGGTGCGGTCGGCGACGTTCTCCCCGACCGGCCCTGCGCCGATGACCACGACGTCGTAGGCGGTCGCTTCCGTGTGCGTCGATTGCGTTTCCGTCATGGCGTCAGTCTGGTGGGTGGTGTGCCAGGTGGCCACATGGGTAGGGGCGCGGAATATGTGACCGGTCGGCCGTGTTGTGCCGACACCCGAGCCGACAGCAGGAAGAGGGCCAGATCATGAGCGCCACCGTCGAACTCACCAAGGAGAACTTCGACCAGACGGTCACCGAGAACGAGTTCGTGCTGATCGACTTCTGGGCGGAGTGGTGCGGGCCCTGCAAGCAGTTCGCACCGGTGTACGAGAAGGCGGCCGAGGACAACCCGGACCTGGTGTTCGGCAAGGTGGACACGGAGGCGCAGCCCGAGCTGGCCGCCGCCTTCGGCATCCAGTCGATCCCCACGCTGATGATCGTCCGCGACCAGGTGGCGGTGTTCGCCCAGCCGGGCGCGCTGCCGGAGGCCGCGCTGACGGACGTCATCGGTCAGGCCCGCAAGCTGGACATGGACCAGGTGCGGCAGCAGATCGCCGAGCAGCAGGCGCAGCAGGGCGGCGGTCAGGGCGCCTGAGGTCTTCGCGCCCTGCGCGGGCCGCGGGCGGCGACCTGCCGACACCGGGGTCCGGACACCCCTTCACCCTGGCCGGCCGCGGGCGGCGACCTGCTGACGCCGGATGGCGCAACATCCCCCGGCCGGCCGCGACGGGCGGGACGTTCGACCACGCGCCCAGCCGCGGGCAGGCGTGCCGCCCCAGCGGCAGCGGCTGCCCGCGACCAGCGGCGGCGCGAGCGACGGACGCCCGCGTTGCGGCAGCCCAGCCGATCGCGGCGGGCGGTCGCGGTGGGTGGTCGGCACCCGTGCCCGCGACCTTCCCTGAGCGTCAGCTCGACTCTCGGCGGATCACCGTAGCCCCCAGCACCTTGTGCGCCTCCGGCGCCGCCGACGGGTCGTGGACCGCTCGGTCGACCAGGTCGGCCAGCTCCTGCCCCGAGGGCAGTTCCAGATGGACCGTGCTCAGCCGCGGCCGCAGCAGCCGCCCCAGCATCAGGTCGTCGGCGCCGACCACCGCCGTCTCCTCGGGGATGCGGATCCCCTCGTCCTGCAGCGCCCGCATCAGCAGCATCGCGTACTCGTCGTTGTACGTGAACACCGCGTCGAGCCCCAGGTCCCGCCACCGCGCGGCCAGCGAGGCCGCCGCCTCCTCGTCGTGGGCGAGCGGCAGCTCCGTCACCGTGGCGTCGGTGCCGCGCACCGCGGCCCGTACCCCCGCGAGCCGCGGCGCGGAGAACGTGTCGAGGCCCCGCTCCCCCGGCACGACCACGCCGATCCTGCGGCGCCCCGTGTCGAACAGGTGGGCGCCCGCGCTGTACCCGACGACGTCGTGGTCCATGAGCAGCGCGTGCGCGCCCTCCACGGTCTCGGGGCCCAGGGTGACGACGGCCCGTGCACCGGAGCGCTTGAGCACCTCGACGCCGCGCGGGCCGAGCCCGGAACCGGGCACCAGGACGGCGACCGGGCGCAGCTCGGCCCAGGCGCGGGCGGCCTCGTCGTCGTGGACGCCGACGGTGCCGTACTGGACGACCGTGTAGTCGAGCAGGCTCAGCGCGGCCTGCAGCTCGTTGATGAACCTGCTGTAGAGCGGGCCCACGGGGAACGCCGGCGCGGGCATCAGGACCATGCGGCTGTGCCCGGCGCGCAGGCTGCGGGCGGCCGCGTGCGGGACGTACCCGAGTTCGCGGGCGGCCTCGCGGACGCGGCGGCGGGTGGGCTCGCTGATCCGGACGGCGCGGGCGTTGTTCAGCACGTAGGAGACGGTCGCGCGCGAGACGCCGGCCAGGCGGGCCACATCGGCGCTCGTCGGCACGGAGCGCGTCGGTGCGGGGGTCGCGGGCGCGGGCGGGTTCGGTATCTGCACCATGACGTACGGCATCTTCGCAGAAGCCGTAACGCGCCCTTCATTCGGGGGAGTTGAGGAATGCGGGCGGGTGTGCCGGGGCAGGTCAGGCGGTGGTTCCGGTGATCCGGTCGACGAGGTCGGTCCAGGCGTCCTCGAGGCGCTGCGCCGGCATGCCGCACTGGTCCTTCAGGTGGTGGACCAGGGCAGGGTCGAGCTGGGCCAGCAGGGTGTGGGCGAGCACGTCGCAGTCGGCGTCCGGGACGGCCTCACGCAGCAGCATCGCGACATGATGGTGCCGCACCCGGTAGGGCGGGACGGTGAAGCGGCGGCCCGCCTCCGGTTCGGCCGCGAGCTGGAGCTCCAGGTCCTCCACGGTGCGGCGCAGGGCGGCACACCCGAAGGCGCGCAGCCGCTCGGCCGGGGGCGCGCCCGGGCCCAGCGGCGGGGGGCCGCTGAGGAAGGCGGCCTGGAGCTTCTTCTCGCTGCGGTCGAGGAGGGCCATCAGCAGGCCGGTACGGTCACCGAAGCGGCGGAAGACGGTGCCCTTGCCGACACCGGCCGCGGCGGCGACCTCCTCCATGGTGACGGCGTCGGCGCCGCGCGCCGCGACGAGACCGGCGGCCGCCTCCAGCAGCCGGGCCCGGTTGCGCGCGGCGTCGGCGCGCAGGCAGGGCTCGTCGTCGAGACCGAGCTGCAGCAGCTGCGGGGGCTCGACGGGCTCCTGGGGGGTCGGTGCGGAGGGCGGCACGGCGGACATGAAGCCAGCGTAAAGCATCGGGAATGAAACTGGACCGTGGTCCGGTTAAAGTGCTACAACTGCAAAGCGGACCCCGGTCCGTATTGTGTCGCAGGTCATAGTCCACCCCCTGGAGTTTCCTCATGTCTGTTCGCATCCTCGCCCTCGTCGGCAGCCTCCGCGCCGGTTCGCACAACCGTCAGCTGGCCGAGGCCGCCGTGAAGCTCGCGCCCGAGGGCGTCGAGATCGCGCTCCACGAGGGGCTGGCGGAGATCCCGTTCTACAACGAGGACATCGACGTCGAGGGCGGCGTGCCGGCCGCCGCCGCCCAGCTGCGTGAGGCCGCCGCGGCCGCGGACGCGCTGCTGCTCTTCACCCCCGAGTACAACGGCACCATCCCGGCCGTGCTGAAGAACGCCATCGACTGGCTGTCCCGGCCGTTCGGCGCCGGCGCCATCAGCGGCAAGCCGGTCGTCGTGGCGGGCACCGCCTTCGGCCAGTACGGCGGCGTCTGGGCGCAGGACGAGACCCGCAAGGCCGTGGGCATCGCCGGCGGCAAGGTCGTCGAGGACGTCAAGCTGGCCATCCCCGGCTCCATGACCCGCTTCGCCGAGACCCACCCGGCGGACGATGCCGAGGTCGCCGAGCAGCTGGCGGAGGTCCTCAACCGCCTGCACGCCCTGGCCGGCGGCGAGCAGGCCGCGGCCTGACGCACACCCCCGAAGGGGCCGGAAGCCACAGCTTCCGGCCCCTTCGCCGTACGCGGTGACGCGGGCGGCCGGCCATCGCTCACGCCGCCGCCGACGCCGCCCGGCCCTCCCGGTGGATCGGCGCGGTCGTCCTCGTCAGCGGCGCACCCGTGCCACCGTGCCGTGTCGCCACGATCTCCGCCGCTATGGAGAGCGCCGTCTCCTCCGGGGTGCGGGCGCCCAGGTCAAGGCCGATCGGGGAGTGCAGGCGGGACAGGGCCCGCTCCCCCACGCCCGCCTCGCGCAGGCGGCGCAGGCGGTCCGTGTGGGTGCGGCGGGAGCCCATCGCGCCGACGTACGCCACCGGCAGTTCCAGCGCCACCTCCAGCAGCGGCACGTCGAACTTGGCGTCGTGCGTCAGCACGCACAGCACCGTGCGGGCGTCGGTGCGCGTGGTGCGCAGATAGCGGTGCGGCCAGTCGACGACGACCTCGTGCGCCTCCGGGAAGCGGGCCCGGGTCGCGAACACGGGCCGCGCGTCGCACACGGTGACGTGGTAGCCGAGGAACGCCCCCACCCGTACCAGGGCCGCCGCGAAGTCGATCGCGCCGAACACGATCATCCGGGGCGGCGGCACGGAGGACTGCACGAAGAGGGTCGGACGGCCGGCGCAGTACGCGTCCGCGCCCGGCCCGACCGTCACCGTCCCCGTGCTCCCCGCGTCCAGCAGGTCGCCGGCCGCGGCGGCAGCGGCGCGGTCCAGTTCCGCCGCGCCGCCGAGCCCGCCCTCGTACGTGCCGTCCGGGCGGACCAGGAGTGCCCGGCCCATCAGGTCCGCCGGGCCGTCCGTCACCCACGCCAGCGCGCCCGGCCCGCCCCCGGGCAGATCCGTCAGGGCGGCCCAGAGCACCGGCCGGACGAGGCTGTCCGCGCCGACCGGCACGACCAGCACCTCGATGGTGCCGCCGCAGGTCAGGCCGACCGCGAAGGCGTCCTCGTCGCTGTACCCGAACCGCTGGGTCCTGGCCCGCCCGTCCGCGAGGGCCCCCTGGCACAGGTCGTACACCGCGCCCTCGACGCAGCCGCCGGACACCGAGCCGATCACCGTGCCGCCGCCGTCGACGGCGAGGGCGGCGCCGGGGCCGCGCGGCGCGCTGCCGCCCACGGAGACGACGGTGGCCACGGCGAACTCCCTGCCCTCCGCCAGCCAGCGCCGCAGGTCGTCGACGAGGTCAAGCATCCGCGCCTCCCGCCCGCAGCACCCGGTCCGGGCGGATCGGCAGGGCGCGGTGGCGCACCCCCGTGGCGTGCCACACCGCGTTGGCGACGGCGGCCGCCGCGCCCACGATGCCGACCTCGCCGATGCCCTTGATGCCGACCGGGTCGTCGGGGTCGTGGTCGTCGACCCAGACTGCCTCGACGTCCGGGGGCACGTCGGCGTGGGTGGCGACGTGGTAGCCGGCCAGGTCGGCGCCGTAGAGCGCGCCGGAGGCCGGGTCGCGCACCGCCTCCTCGTGCAGGGCCATGGAGATGCCCCAGGTCATGCCGCCGACGAGCTGGTTGCGGGCGGTCAGCGGGTTGACGATGCGTCCGGCGGCGAAGACGCCGAGCATCCGCCGCACCCGCACCTCGCCCGTGGTGACGTCGACGGCGACCTCGGCGAACTGGGCGCCCCAGGTGTGCCGCTCCTTGGCCGCGAGCGCGGCGATCGCCTGCGTGGTGTCGGACCGTACGGTGATGCCCTCCGGCGGCAACTCGACGCCCGGCAGCAGGCGTTCGCGCAGTTCCTCGGCGGCCGCGGCGACCGCCCAGCCCCAGGAGCGCGTGCCCATGGAGCCCGCGGCGATGCCCGACGGGCCGAAGTCGCTGTCGCCGAGGTGTACGCGGACCCGCTCCGACGGCACCGCCAGCGCGTCGGCCGCGATCAGGGTGAGCGCGGTACGCGCCCCGGTGCCGATGTCGGAGGCGGAGATCCGGACGGTGAAGGTGCCGTCGGCCTCCGCGGTGACCGCCGCCGTGGACGGCAGGGTGCCCGCGGGGAAGGACGCGGCGGCCGTGCCGGTGCCGATCAGCCAGCGTCCGTCGCGGCGCACGCCGGGGCGCGCGTCGCGGGCGTCCCAGCCGAAGCGGCGGGCGCCCGGGGCGCCCTCGCGGAAGCAGGCGGCGACGTTGCGCCCGGCGAACGGCAGTCCGCTGACCGGCCCGGTCTCCGGCTCGTTGCGCAGCCGCAGTTCGATCGGGTCGAGGCCGCACTTCTCGGCCAGTTCGTCGAGGGCGCACTCCAGCGCGAACGACCCCGGGGCCTCGCCGGGCGCCCGCATCCACGTGGGGGACGGCACGTCCAGCCGTACGACGCGGTTCTCGGTGCGGTGGGCGGTGGCGTCGTACATCGTGCGGGCCACGCCCGCGCCCGGCTCGACGAACTCGTGGACCGTGGAGGTCTGGTTGAGCGAGGTGTGCTCCAGGGCGCGCAGGCGTCCGTCGGAGCCGGCGCCCAGGCGGACACGCTGCACGGTGGGGCTGCGGTAGCCGGTGACGGAGAACATCTGGCGCCGGGTCAGGGACACCCGCACCGGGCGGCCCAGTTCGGCGGCGGCCATCGCGGCGGCCACCTGCGGCGCGCGGACGCCCTTGCTGCCGAATCCGCCGCCGACGTGCTCGGAGCGGACCCGCACCGCGGACGGCTCGAGGGAGAACATCCGGGCCAGTTCGTCGGCGACCCAGGTGATGCCCTGGTCGGAGTCGACCATGTCGAGCCGGCCGCCGTCCCACCACGCCGTCGCCACGTGCGGCTCCATCATGGCGTGGTGCTCCTCGGGCGTGGTGTACTCCGCGTCCACCACATGCGCGGAGGCGGCCAGTTCGGCCTCCAGGTCGCCCTTCTCGGTGGTGCCCGGCATGTGCCCGTCGGCCGGGTAGGCGTCCGGCCGGTCCGCGGAGAGCGCGACGTCGTGCGGCTCCGCCTCGTAGGTGACGGTGAGGGCGTCGGCGGCCGCCCGTGCCTGCTCGGGCGTCTCGGCGACGACGAGGGCGACGGGCCAGCCGGCGTGCGGCACGCGGTCGTGCTGGAACACGACGGCGGTCGGGTCCGGCGGGATGCCCAGCATGCCGATGTAATCGATGTTCAGGCGGGTGGCGTTGCCGTGGTGGAGGACGGTGAGGACGCCCGGCATGGCGAGCACCGGGCCGGTGTCGACCGACCGGATCCGGCCACGGGCCACCGTGGACAGCACGAGCATGCCGTGGGCGAGCCCGGCGAACGGGATGTCACCGCCGTAGCGTGCGGCGCCGGTGACCTTGTCGCGGCCCTCGACGCGGGTGTGCGCGGTGCCGACCAGGCCTGGTACGGCGGGGCGTTGGGGTGCGACGGTCATCGGGTGGTCTCCTCGGCGAGTTCGGTCAGCACGGCCACGACGAGGTTGCGCAGGAGGGCCACCTTGTAGCCGTTGTGGGGCAGGGGGCGGGCCGCCGCGAGTTCGGCGTCGGCCGCGGCGGCGAAGTACTCGGCGGAGGCGGGCGCGCCGACGAGGATCCGTTCGGCGAGGCGGGCCCGCCAGGGCCGGGAGGCGACCGCGCCGAGGGCGAGGCGGGCGTCGCAGATGACGCCGTCGTCGATCTCCAGCGCGGCGGCGACCGAGCCGATCGCGAAGGCGTACGAGGCGCGTTCGCGGACCTTGCGGTAGCGCGAGCGGGCGGCGACGCGGGCGGGCGGCAGGGTGACGTGCGTGATGAGCGCGCCGGGCGGCAGGACGGTCTCGCGGTGCGGGGTGTCGCCGACCGGCAGGTAGAAGTCGGCCAGCGGGGCCTCGCCGGCGCCCTCTGCGGTCTGCCAGGAGACGACGGCGTCGAAGGCGGTGAGCGCGACGCCCATGTCGGACGGGTGGACGGCCACGCAGTGCTCGGACGCGCCGAGGATGGCGTGGTTGTGATGCTCCCCCTCGATCGCCGGGCAGCCGCTGCCGGGTTCGCGCTTGTTGCAGGGCCGGGTGATGTCGGTGAAGTAGCCGCAGCGGGTGCGCTGGAGCAGGTTGCCGCCGACGGTGGCCATGTTGCGGAGCTGCCCGGAGGCGCCGGCCAGCACGGCCTGGGTGAGCGCCGGGTAGCGCTCACGGATCAGCGGGTGGGCGGCGAGGTCGCTGTTGGTGACGGTCGCACCGATGCGTACGGCGCCGTCGTCGGCGGTCTCGATCCGGTCGAGCGGGAGGGAACGGACGTCGACGAGCCGGGCGGGGGTCTCGACGCCGTTCTTCATCAGGTCGACGAGGTTGGTGCCGCCGCCGAGGTAGCGGGCGTCCGGGTCGGCGTCCAGCAGGGCGACCGCGCCGGTGACGTCGTCGGCGTGCCGGTAGTCGAACTCCCTCATACGGCGGTCTCCTCGGTGAGCTTCTCGGCGGACGCCTCGGCGGCAGCACGGGCGACCGCCCGCGCGATCTGGCCGTAGGCTCCGCAACGGCAGAGGTTGCCGCTCATACGTTCCTTGATCTCCTCGGTGGTCAGGGGCGGCGGCCCTGCCTCGGGCCGTACGTCCGCGGTGACGGCGCTGGGCCATCCGGCGGCGTGCTCCTCGATCATGGCGACGGCCGAACAGATCTGGCCGGGCGTGCAGTAGCCGCACTGGAAGCCGTCGAGGTCGAGGAAGGCCTGCTGCACCGGGTGCAGCCGGTCCCCCTCCGCGACGCCCTCCACGGTGGTGATCTCACGGTCCTCGGAGGCGACGGCCAGCTGGAGGCAGGAGACGGTGCGGCGGCCGTCGACGAGGACGGTGCAGGCGCCGCACTGCCCGTGGTCGCAGCCCTTCTTGGTGCCGGTCAGGTCGAGGCGGTCGCGCAGGGCGTCGAGCAGGGTGGTGCGGTGGTCGACGGTCAGCGTGTGTTTCTCGCCGTTGATGTTCAGGGTGACGGTGCTGGACGACGTGGGGGGCGTCATGGACGGCCTTCTTTCACGGGTATCTCAGGAGTCACGGGATCGGAAAGGACGGGACGTGGAGGCGCGGTGCTGTGCAGGGCGTGCGGACTGCGGGATGGTGTGCCGTGCGCGGTCGTGCGGACGCGGCGCCGGCTCGGGCATGCGGAAGGGCCGTCCCGAGCCGCCCGGGTCCGCCGATACGATGGACCGGAAGCGGACAGCTGTCCGTTACCGAGAACGTAGTGGACAGCTGTCCGCTTATCAAGGACGGGTTTCGGTCACGGCCCGGAAGGAGGACCGGTGGGCGAGCACAAGGACGCGTCCCGGGGCGCGGAGACACCTCAGCGGGCGGACGCGCAGCGCAACCGCGAGCGCATCCTGGCCGTCGCGGTCACCGAGCTGACCCGGTCGGCGGACACCCCGCTGAGCGTGATCGCCAAGAAGGCGTGCGTCGGACAGGGCACGTTCTACCGGAACTTCCCCAGCCGTGAGGCGCTGGTCATGGAGATCTACCGGCACGAGCTGCGGCAGGTCGCCGAGAGCGCGGACCAGCTGCTGGGCACGCGGGAGCCCGACCGGGCGCTGCGGGAGTGGATGGACCGGCTGGCCCGGTTCGGCATGACCAAGGCGGGTCTCGCGGACGCGATCCGGCAGGCGACCAGTTCCCCGGACGGTCCGGCGAAACCCGGCCACGACTCGCTCGTGCAGGCGACCGACCGGCTGCTGAGGGCGTGCGAGGAGGCCGGGGTGATCCGCCCCGGCGTGTCCGCCGACGACCTGATCCTCGCCCTCGGCGGGCTCTGGCAGCTCGACCCCACGAGCGACTGGCAGCCACGGGCGGCCCGCCTGTTCGACCTCGTCATGGACGGGCTGCGGGTCGGGGCGCCGGGGCGGAAGGAGACGGGCGCCCGGTAGGGGCTGTCCGACGGATCGTCAGGCGAGCGCCGTAGGGGCGAGTTCGCGCAGCTCGCGGAGGGCCGCCGCGACGGCCGGGCGGGCGTGGCCGCCGGTGCGGGTGGCGGTCAGCAGCCTGCGGTGCGGGTCGCCCGTGCAGCGGACGCGGGTGATCGGCAGGTGCGGGGTGACGTGGGCCAGGCGCGGGATCAGGGCCACGCCGAGTCCATGGGCCACGAGATGCGCCGTGGCGTTCCAGTCGCCGGCGTGGTGGACGACCTCGGGCGCGAAGCCGGCCGCGCCGCACGCGGCCATCACCTGGAGCCGGCACGGGCTCTCCGGCACCGGGGCGATCCACGGCTCGTGCGCCGCCTCGGCCAGGTCGACGCGGTCCCGGCCGGCCAGCGCGTGGGCGTCCGGCACGACCAGGTCGAACGGGTCGTCCAGCAAGGGCTGCTGGTCGAACCGCGTGTCGCTCATCGGCGGGTTGTGCGGGGTGGACTCCACCACGGCGAGATCGGCGGCGCCCTCGAAGAGCAGGTCGAAGATGGCCGGAACGGCTGCTTCGGTGATGCGGACCGACAGCCGCGGATGCCGCGCGCCGAGCCGGGCGGCCATGGGCGCGAGCAGCACAGAGACGGCCACCGGGAACCCGGTGACCCGCAGCACCCCGGCCGGGTCGCCGTGGTCGGCGCGCAGATCCAGCTCCGCCTGGTCCCAGCGGGCCTGGATGGCGTCGGCGTGCGCGAGCAGGGACTCGGCGGCGGGGGTGAGGCGAACGCCGCGGCCCTGGGGCTCCAGCAGGTCCACGCCGAGGTCGCGGGCCAGTTGGCGGATCTGCTGGGACGCGGCGGAGGGCGTGAAGTGCAGGGCTCGGGCGGCCGCGGTGACCGTGCCGTAGTGGGCGACCGCCCTCAGGACGTGGAGCCGGCGCAGGTCAATCATGAAGTCGAAGCTTCACGGTGGCATGCACAAAGTCAACCTGGACGTGAACATAATCGACGGCGCACTCTTGAGGTGTCGCGCACGACGACAGGCACACGAGTCACGTGATGCACCTGAGAATCCAAGGAGTCGCCATGACCAGCACGACCGGCGCCACGGGGACGACCGGCACCGCCTGCCCCTACTGCGGATGGCCGGACCACGCGGAGCCGTTCCAGGTCGTCTCGCGGCACGCCACCGCGGCCGGCAGCACGGTGTGGACGCGCTGCGGCTGCGGTTCACTGCAGGTCCGCGCGGTGGACGCGCGCGGCATGCGCATCATGTCGCGCAGCCGCCCCGCCGACGTGCCGGCGCCGGGCGGGCGTTGAGGGCAGGCGTTGACAGGCGGTTCGCCCTGGTCGTACTAATCGCGTAGTGATCGCGTACCGGCCGAGGGAGGCCGGCGACCGGGGCACCCGGGTGCGGACAGGAGGCGTGGACGTGCGGAGACTCCCCTTGTCCGGGGTGACGGTGGTGACCGTGGAGCAGGCGGTGGCCGCGCCCTACGCCACCCGGCAGCTGGCCGACCTCGGAGCCCGGGTGATCAAGGTGGAGCGGCCGGGCGAGGGGGACTTCGCCCGCCGCTACGACACCACCGTGCACGGCACGTCCAGCTACTTCGTGTGGATCAACCGTTCGAAGGAGTCCCTCACCCTCGACCTGAAGGATCCGCGCGGGCGGGACATCCTGCACGAACTGCTGGCGGACGCCGACGTGTTCGTGCAGAACCTGGCGCCGGGCGCGGCCGGCCGGCTCGGTCTCGACGCGGAGGCGCTGGGCCGCCGCCATCCGCGTCTCGTCCCCTGCACGATCTCCGGCTGGGGCACGACCGGGCCGTGGGCCGACCGCAAGGCGTACGACCTGCTGGTGCAGTGCCAGACGGGTCTGGTGTCGCTCACCGGCACGCCCGGGGAGACCGCCCGCACGGGCATCTCCGTGGCCGACATCGCCGCCGGGATGTACGCGTACAGCGGTGTCCTCACCGCCCTCTACACGCGCGCCACCACCGGCGAGGTGCACCCGGTGGAGGTGTCCCTGTTCGAGGCGCTGGCGGAGTGGATGGGCCAGCCCGCCTACTACACCCGCCACGGCGGCACCCAGCCGCCCCGGCTGGGCACCCAGCACGCGACGATCGCCCCGTACGGCACGTTCGAGGCGGCGGACGGGCGCGAGGTGCTGTTCTCCATCCAGAACGAGCGCGAGTGGGCCGCGCTGTGCCGGGAGTTCCTCGGCCGGCCCGAGCTGACGGACGACCCTCGGTTCGCGACCGGTTCGGACCGTGTGGCGCACCGGGACGAGCTGAACGCGATCGTGGCGGAGCGGTGCGCCCGCGACGACGCGGAGGAACTGCTGAAGGATCTGGAGGCGATCGGCATCGCCTGCGCCGGGGTGAACGACGTCGCGGCGTTCCTCGACCACCCGGTGCTGGCGGCGCGCGGCCGGTGGCGCGAGATCGGGGTGCCGGGCGGCACGGCGGAGGCGCTCCTGCCACCCGCCGACCTCGCCGGGATCCCCGCCCGCATGGGCCCGGTGCCGGCGGTGGGCGAACACACGGAACCGATCCTGCGCGGCTTGGGGCGCACGCCGGAGGACATCGAGGCGCTGCGGGCGGACGGGGTGGTGTGACCCCGGGCCGGCGCCCACGGGCTGGTGCCCGGAACTCCTCAGCGTGTCCACGGACGGCCGCCCCGACGGAGCCCCGTACCCGAGCGGCGGTCGGCTTCGGCGCCCCGGGCCACGCCGTCACCTCGGCGGCTCCACGGGCAGCCGGCCCGGCCGACGCCCGGCACGCAAGCGACGCACGGCGCCGGACGGGGGCGGGGCCGGCTACGGCTGGTGCTCGCGCAGCGCCCCCAGGACCTCCTCGTCCGTCAGCTGGTCGAACTCGTCGTACCACTGGCCGACGGCCATGAACGCGGCCGGTTCGTGGAGGGCGATCAGGTCGTCGGCCTCGGGGCGGAGGGTCGCGGCGCCCGCCGGGGAGGCGACCGGGACGGCCAGGACCAGGCGGGCGGGGCCGCGGGCGCGGAGGGCGCGCAGGGCGGCGCGGGCCGTGGAGCCGGTGGCCAGGCCGTCGTCGACGACGATCACCGTACGGCCGCGCGGGTCCGGCGCGGGCCTGCCCTGCCGGTAGAGCCGTTCGCGCCGGAGCAGTTCGGCACGTTCCCGTTCGACGACGGACGCGAGGTCGGCCTCCGTCAGCCCGAGGCCGCGCAGCGCCTCCTCGTCGAACACGGGGACGCCGTCGCCCGCCATGGCGCCGACGCCGTACTCCTCGTGGCGGGGCGCGCCGATCTTGCGGACGACGAGGACGTCGAGGGGCGCGCCCAGCGCCTCGGCGACCTCGGCGGCGACGGCGACGCCGCCGCGGGGCAGCGCCAGCACGAGGGGGTCGGGCAGGGCCCCGGCGTCCTGCCTCTCCCGCAGCCGCGCGGCCAGTTCGCGGCCGGCCTGCCGGCGATCACGGAACCGCATGACGGTGACCTCCCTCCGAGCGGTCACGACCCGGTCGGCCTCCGCGTACCCCCTCCCCCGGTGCGCGAAGCGCCGCCGCAGGGCATGGGGTCCGTGCGCTCGGGCAGTCGTGGTGCATGGTCGGTGACACGAGTGACCCGGGGCAGGCGCCGCGACGGGACAGCAGCGGGCACCGCTCGGTGGCGCAGGAGGACGACGTACGCATCGAGGCGTGGGCGGCGAGCCGCGAGCACTGCCTGGCCGAGGCCGTGGTGGCGATGGTGGAGTGCTTCGCCGACGTGTCCGGCGTGAGACCGACCGCGGTGGACCGCATCCGGCTCGAGGAGACGAGCGACGACGATCTGCTGGCCGCGCTGCTCGACGAGATCCTGTACCGGCTGGAGGCGTACGGCGAGGTGCCGGTGGACGTGGAGGCCGACGAGGCCGAGGGCGGCCTGGACGTACGGCTGGCGGTCGCGGCCCTCACGGACGTGCGGGTCACCGGGGAGGTGCCGGTGGACGTCGGCTGGGAGGACCTGCGGCTGTCGCCGGGGCCGTACGGCTGGTCGTGCGCGGTGACGGTGGACGGCTGACCCCGCTCAGTGGGTCGGCGTGGCGCGGCTGATGTCCGCGAGCGCGGAGTGCGGGTCCTCCTCGGCGGCGAGGTCGCCGAGGCTGACCACGCCCACGGGGCAGCCGCCGTGCTCCACGACGGGCAGCCGCCGCACGGCGTTTTCCCGCATCAGCTCGACGGCGTGGTCGGTCGTGTCGTCCGGGTCGAGCGTCACCAGCGGCGGGCGGGTGCACAGCGAGCCCACGGTCGTGGCCTCGGGGTCGTGCCCCTCGGCGACGCCCCGCAGCACGATGTCGCGGTCGGTGAGCACGCCGAACAGGTCGCAGTCGTAGGAGACGAGGACGTCACCGACGTTCTGCTCGCGCATCAGCCGCGCCGCCTGCGTCACCGACGTCATCGGCTCGACGGAGGTGGTGTGCGCGGACATCACGTCGCGTACGCGCGTGGTCATGGGGCGCCTCCCGGTGCGTGGTCGCGGTTCGCGGGTGTGCGGTCGCGGGCCTCCCCCTGGGAGCCGCGTAGCCCTCCGCGCCGGGAGTAAACCGGTCCGCTTTGCCCTCGGCGGCCCGGCTCGCTTGGATGGGCCGGTCCCCGGCGGCCCGCCGGGGCGGGATCGGCGTGAGCGGGGGGCGGGTGGACGGGCGGCGGTCGGCGGCGTGGCGGTTCGGGTGGCTGTGGACGGCGTACGGGGTCAGCACCTTCGGCACGCGGTTCGCGTTCGACGCGTTCGCGCTGGTCGCGCTGCTGGTGCTGCACGCCGGTCCGGCCGAGGTGTCGCTGCTGGCGGCGGTGGGGCCGGCGGTCGGCGCGGTCCTGTCGGTCCCGCTCGGGCCCTGGGTGGAGTACCGCCGCAAACGCCCGGTGATGATCGCGACGGACCTCGTGCGGTGCGCGGTGCTGCTGAGCGTGCCCCTCGCGTACGCCCTCGACGCGCTCACCGTGGCGCAGTTGCTGGTGGTGTCGGTGACGGTGGCGGCGGCCGACATCACGTTCCAGGCGGCGGTCGGCGCGTACGTGAAGGACGTCGTGCCGGGCGAGGAGCTGCTGCGCGCGAACGGGCGGCTGGAGTCGACGACGTGGACCGCGACCATGCTGGGGCCGCCGCTGGGCGGAGCGGCGATCGGCTGGTTCGGTCCGGTGACGACGGTGGTCGCCGACGCCGTGAGCTATCTGCTGTCGGCGGGTGCGCTGGGCGCGGCGGGCGGCGGCGACCGGCGTCCCGAACGGCCGGAGCCACGGCCCCGGCTGCGGGCCGGCGATCTGCTCGACGGGTGGCGGTACATCCTGCGCAGCCGTGAACTGCGTCCGCTGTTCCTCAACACGGTGCTGGTCAGCGGCCTGATCATGGCGTCGTCGCCGCTGCTGGTCGTGCTGATGGTGGGCCCGCTGGGCTTCGCGCCGTGGCAGTACGGGCTGGCGTTCGCGGTGCCGTGTGTGGGCGGGCTGGTCGGGGCGCGGCTGTCGCGGCGGCTGGTGGCGCGGTTCGGGGCGCGGCGGGTGCTGGGCGTGGCGGGGACGCTGCGGGCGTGCTGGTCGGTGGGGCTGGCGTTCGTGGGGCCGGGCGCGGCGGGGCTGGTCCTGGTGATCGTGATCGAGTTCGGGCTGATCACGAGCATGGGCGTGTTCAACCCGGTGTTCGCGACACGCCGGCTGGAGCGGACGCCCGCGGACCGGGTGGTCCGCACGCTGTCGGCGTGGTCGGCGACCAGCAAGGCGTCGATCGCCGCGCTGACGGCGCTGTGGGGGCTGCTGGCGAGCGTCACGGGCCCTCGCACGGCCATCGCCGTCGCGGGCGCCCTGCTGCTGGCGACGCCGCTGCTGCTGCCGCGCGGGCGTGAGGAGGCGCTGCAGGAGCGGGACGCGGAGGCGGAGGCGAAGACCTGACACCGCCTCTCAGCGGTGGCCGAGGACGTTGACCACGCGGCCGTCGGGGTCGCGGACGAAGAAGCGGCGGACGCCCCACTCCTCGTCCTGCAGCGGATGGACGATCTCCGCGCCGGTCCTCCGCACGGTCTCGTACACCGCGTCCACGTCGTCCACCTCGACGCTGAGGTCGGGGTGGACGGGCGCCGTCGCGTCCTCCGTCATGACGCTGACCTGTGCCGTCGGGTTGGACGGGGACGCCAGCGTTCTGATCCAGCCGTGGTCCATGACCTCCTCGAGGCCCAGCAGGCCGTAGAACTCCCCGTTCTTTCCCGGGTCTTCGGAGTGGAGGTTGGGCACGACACGGCGGACGGTCATCGACGGCTCCCTCGGTTCTACCGGTTCCTCGGTTCTGCTGGTTCCTCGGTTCTGCTGGTTCCTCGGCTTTGCTGGTTCCTCGGTTCTACCGGGCGGCGGCCATGGAGCCCAGGAGCAGCACCGCGCGGCGCCGGGTGACGGCCCGGCCCAGGCCGGCCGTGATCCGGGCGGGACGGCCGGAGTCGCCGGACACAGGTCTGCGGAGGCGCCGGCCGGCCGCAGGCGACGTACGGCCGGCCGTGGCTCAGCCACCGGCCCGGCCGCCGAGTTCGTCGGCCGGCCGCAGGGCTTCCAGCTGCTCCAGCTCCGCCGCCCCGAGTACGGTCTCCGTGGCCCGGGCCGAGTCGAGGACCGAAGCGGGACGGCTCGCTCCGGGGATGGGGATGACCGCGGGGGCACGGTGCAGCAGCCAGGCCAGAGCGAGTCGCTGGGGACTGACGCCGTGGTCGGCCGCGACGCGGTGGAAGGCGGTGTCCGACGACGCCGGGCCGGACGGACCGTCCAGGGCACGCCGGGGTCGGGCTTGTGCAGCTGGTACAGCCCGATGGCCTCCACTCCCAGGCGCTTCCGGGAGGCTTCGGCGGCCCGCTTGAGGTGAGCGGGGGTGGCGTCCACGGGCCAGCTGCCGTCGCCCGGGCGGCCCCGGCCGCCCTTGGTGGCCACGAGGACGTGCGAGGTGTCACCGCCGTAACGGGCCAGGGCACGGGCGATCAGCAGCTCGTTGTGGCCGCGAGCCCGAGGACAGCCTGCGCATGCTCCGCGGGGGTGCCGTGGACGTGGCGCTCGCCTACCACTTCGACGGACCCCTGCCCGGCCTGCGGGGCCCGGGACGCGACGTGCGGTGGATCCCCCTGACGGAGGACCCGCTGCACGTCGTCCTTCCCGGGACGCACCCGCTGGGCGGCCGCCCGGTCCTGAACCTCGCCGGGCTCGCGGACGAGCCCTGGGTGCTCGGCTGCCTCAAGACCGAGGCGTATCTGCGCCGTTACGCCGAGCAGGCGGGCTTCAGCCCGGACGTCCGGGGCAGCACGACGGACTACTTCTTCGCACGCTCCCTCGTAGCCGCGGGTGTGGGCCTGTCCCTGATCCCCACCGTCGCGCTGACCCCCGCGCTGCCGGGCGTGCGGGCCGTACCGCTCGACGCGCCGACGCCGGCCCGGCACATCGGGGCCGCCGTACTGCGCCGCCCGGCCCGTCCGGAGGTGACGAACTTGATCGAGGCGCTGCGGCAGCACGCGGAAGCGACCGCGCCCCCGGGCCACCGGCCGCAGCCGGCTGCTCGGGCCGACCCGCCTCGCCCTTGAACGGTCACGCGGGTTCGGGCGGCTGGGTATCCGGGCAGACACGCCTGTCTTGCACGATCGGCCGCGGTTGCCGGGAACGAAGGCGGGCTGCGGTACGGCCGGGTCAACCAGGCGGTCATGCACGGCCGGTTCTGGTCGCCCCGTACTTCGCGGGCTCGTGCGGCGGTGCGCCGCTCCAGGTGGTCAAGGACTACATCGCGCAGCAGAAGCGGCCGGACTGAGCGCGGCCGGCCGTGGGCGCGGGTGAACAGTGCAGACCCGTGCCCACGGCTGAGGTCAGAGCAGTCTTGAGACACGATTCACCCCCGGCCTGAAGGCCGGGGCACTCTCGCAAGATCAGAGGTGGGCCCGGGTTCCGCTTCCCGGCCCGTGGGCGCGCGGCCTCAGACCCCGGCCGCCGCGGCCGCTTCCTCCACCCGCCCGGCCACCCACGCCAGAAACGACCGCACCTCGTCCGCGGGCAGCACGGCCGCCTCCGCCCGAGGGCGTTCGAAGCTGCGCAGCGCCTCGGTGATCAGGGGCTCGAAGGCGGGTTCGGACGCGGCGACGATCTCCCCGGCCCTGCGCTTGGGAAACCAGTGGCCGGTACGGCAGTGGACGGTGGCGCGGCAGCCGTTGAGCACCCGGTTGTCCGCCAGGTGCCCGTCACCGTCGGCGTGTTCGCGTACGGAGGCGCGGAGCGCGGCCAGCACCGTGGGCCGGTCGGGGGCGGCGATCACGTCCCGCGCCGGTGCGCCGTACAGCGGGAGTCCGGCCTGGTGGGCGACGGAGCGGTCGATGACGTACCAGAAGTCGGAGGCGTCCGCGGGGTCGTAGCCGGCGCGTTCGGGCAGGGCTGGTCCGGTGTTGAGGTCGAGCAGATAGCCCGCCTCGCCCGACGGGCGGGCGGCGAAGTCGGCCGCGTAGACGACGAGTTCGAGACCGGCGGCGGGGCAGGGCAGCTCGGGGTGGGCCAGCGCCGCGGCCAGCGCGGACAGGTCCGCGTGCGGCGGGGCGGGGTCCACCACGACCGTCACGTCGACGTCGCTGCGCCCGTGGCGGTAGTCGCCCAGGGCGAGCGAGCCGACGGCGAGGACGCTCACCAGGCGGTCGCCGCAGACGGCGGAGGTACGGCGGACCAGCTCCTCCAGATAGGCGCGCAGTTCCGGCGGCGGGAGGGAGGGACGGCTCATGCTCCCAGTGTCGCCCCCGTGGGGCGCCCGGTCCGGGTCACGTCCACAGCTCCCCGCTGTGGCACACCCGTGCACCCATGTTGCGTTCCATCATCCGCAGGGCCGCGTCCGCCAGATCCTCGTGGATGTGCGCGACGGCGTCCCGGGGGACGGTCACCTGGAAGTGCCGGATGTGCGCGTCGAGCGAGGAGTACAGCACGCACTGCTCGGTCACCTGCCCGACCAGTACGAGCTGGTCGATGCCCTGCTGCGTGAGCAGATAGCTGAGCGGGGTCTCGAAGAAGATCGAATGCCGGGCCTTGACCACGAACAGCGACGACTCGTCCGGCACCAGCGGCTCGACCAGATGCGCGTGCGGCCCCGCCAGCGCCTTGTCGAGCAGCTCCCCGTGGTGGGAGCGCCACTCGCCGAAGTTGTCGTTGACGTAGATCACCGGCGCCTCCTGCCGCCGCGCCCGCTCCAGCAGCCCGGAGATCTTCGGGACCACCGTCTCGGCGGACGGGAGCAGCTGGTCGGCGTCCGGGTGGTCGTAGGTGTTGATCATGTCGATGACGATCAGTGCGGTCTTGCCCATGTCTTGAGGGTTCCACCGGGACGGAGGGTCAGGCATCTCGGGAGGACCGGCGGCGCCGGCCGTACTCCGACGTCAACGGGGCCGTCCGGCCCTAGTCGGGGCCCGGTCCGCGGCCGACGATGGGGAAATGATCCACAGCGATGGCTTCCGGGCGCTCGACCGGCAGGAGTGTCTGCGCCTGCTGGGCAAGGCGCCGGTCGGACGCGTCGTGTACACGCGGCAGGCGCTTCCCGCGGTGCTGCCGGTGAACTTCACCCTGGACTCGGACGGGTCCGTGGTGCTGTGCACCTCCGCGGGCTCCGACCTGGTGCGGGCCGTCGACGGGGTGGTGGTGGCGTTCGAGGCGGACGACTTCCACGCCGGGCGCCGGTCCGGCTGGAGCGTGGTGGTGACCGGACGGGCGGAGGCGGTGACCGACCCGGGCGAGCACGAGCGGCTGCTGCGCACCGGTCCCCGGTCGTGGATGCCGCTGCGGGACGGCGTGTTCGTGCGGATCGAGAGCGAGATGGTGACGGGGCGGGAGCTGACGGGCGTCGACGGCAGACCCTAGTCGCTGCTGGTCGCCTCCGGTCGCCTCTGGTCGACTCTGGTCGCCTCTCGGCCGGTTGATCCCCTCGGCCGATCAACCCCCTTGATCGGTACCGCCGGACGGGTGACGTACGGTACGGCCTGTGACCGCCTATACCCCTGAAGACACCCCGGGCCGTTACGGCCCGTACGCCACCGTCGAGACCGAGCCGCGCTCGGTCGGCCGGGTGCGTACCGAATACTCACCCGCGCACGACGGCGACCCGGACCCGGGCGAGATCGTCTGGACCTGGGTCCCGTTCGAGGAGAACGACGGCCGCGGCAAGGACCGGCCGGTGCTGGTCGTGGCGCGGGAGGCGGCGGGCACGTTCCTCGCCGTGCAGCTGTCGAGCAAGGGGCACGCCGGGGACCGGGACTGGGTGCCGATCGGCAGCGGTCCGTGGGACCGGTCGGGGCGCGACTCCTGGGTGGCCGTGGACCGGGTGCTGCGGCTGCACGAGCAGGGCATGCGCCGGGAGGCGTGCGCGCTGGACCGGATGCGGTTCAACTCGGTGCGTCAGCGACTCAGGGAGCGCTACGGCTGGCAGTGACCTCCGCGGGCGCGTCCACCAGGTCCGCGAACGTCCGTTCGAACGCGGTGCGGGTCGCGCCCTCGCGGGTGCGGTCCAGGATGCCGAAGACGACGTGGGCGAAGGCGCCTTCGAAGCGTCCGCCCGGGCCCAGGTGCGTACGGAACGCCTCCGCGACCTGGGCCGGGTCGTTGCGGAACACGCCGCAGCCCCAGGCGCCGAGCACCAGCCGCCGGTAGCCGTGGTGGGCCGCGGTTTCCAGCACGCGGCCCGCGCGGCGGACGAGCGCGCCGGGCACCTCCCCCACGCGCTCGGGCGCCTTGGACCGGATCACGCCCGCGTTGGGCGCCGGTGACGTGAGGAAACCGGCTGGGAACGGGGCGTCCAGCAGGGCTCCGCGGTCGTCGCGGAACACCGGCACGGCCGGGGTGTGGATCACCCGGTCGGTGTAGAACGGGTCGCGGTGGGCGCGGTGGTGCTCGTAGAAGCCCGGCGCCCGCAGCAGGCACGTGTACAGCGCGGAGGCGCGGCACAGGGCCTCCTCCTGGGCCTGCGCGCCGTTGAGGTAGCCGCCGCCCGGGTTGCGCGCGGAGGCGAAGTTGAGGACGGCCACGGGGTCCGGTGCGCCCTGCCCGGTGGTGAGGCGGCGGGCGGCGGCCAGGCTGCTCTCGCCGGTCACCTCGAAACGGGTGGGCGCCGGATCGAACTCCGGCACCGTGACCGGGTCCGGCCCGTGCAGCGTGGTGCCCTGCCGGGCCGCCTCCACGGCCGCCCCGATCTCCACCTCGCGGCCGTCGGGCGCCCGGTAGACGCCCTCCGCCACGATCCGCTCGGTCTCCCGCGCGATCCCCCGCAGCCGCGCGCTCACGGCGCCACCCCCGTAGCCGCCGTGACCGCGCCGCTCGTCTTCCCCCTCGTCGTGCTCACGCGAGCATCCTGAGCGATGCTGGTGAGGCGGCGCAACGAGGTTTTCGCCGCCCCGGACGGCCCGGGACCGGAGGCGAAAAGCCCCGGTGACAGGCGCGACGCGGAGGTGACCGGCCTCTTACGCCCCGCTGGGCGCCCTTGTGCGCGGCGGGCCGAGGGTTTTGGGTGGACGCGTTGGTGCCGGCCCGGACCGACCGGGCAACGGGCCGGCGACATGGTGGTGTCTCAGGAGGATTCCCGCATGTCAGATCCGTCGAGCGGTTGTGCGCCCTCCCGCACGGCCGTCACCGAAGCCGAGGCGGAGGCCCTGATACGGGGCATCTGCTTCAAGACCGGACCGCCCCGCCGTATCGGTGTGGAGGTCGAATGGCTGGTCCATGAGTCGCGCGACCCGCGGCTCCCCGTCTCCCGTGAACGACTCGAGGCGGCCTACGCCGCACTGCGCGAGGTGCCCCTGCGGTCGGCGCTCACCGTCGAGCCCGGCGGCCAGCTGGAGCTCAGCTCGCCGCCCGCCGCGTCCCTCACGGAGTGCCTGACCACCGTCTCCGCCGACCTGGACGCCGTACGCGCCGTCCTGGGCCGGGACGGGCTGACCCTGGCCGGCATGGGCCACGACCCCTGGCAGATCCCCCGCCGGTTCCTCCGGCAGCCGCGCTACGACGCGATGGAGACCGCTCTCGACCGCACCGGCGCGGCCGGCCGGTTCATGATGTGCACCTCCGCCTCCGTGCAGGTCTGTGTGGACGCCGGGTACGAGGAGCCCGGCCCGCTCGGGCATGTACGCCGCTGGTGGATGGCGCATCTGCTGGGCGCCGTCCTCATGGCGGCCTTCGCCAACTCCCCCGTCTCCGCGGGCCGGCCCACCGGCTGGCTCTCCACGCGGCAGCTGCGCTGGGCGCAGATCGGCGCCGGACGGGCCGGCGCGCCCGCGCTGGACGCCGACCCGCGCACCGCCTGGGCCCGGCATGTGCTGGACGCGCCCGTGATGTGCGTGCGCCGGGACGACGACGGGCCGTGGGAGGTGCCGGAGAACCTGTCGTTCCGGCACTGGACGCGCCGCCGGGCGCCGCGCGCGCCCACCCAGGACGATCTGGACTACCACGTCACGACGCTGTTCCCGCCGGTCCGCCCGCGCGGTCATCTGGAGCTGCGGATGATGGACGCGCAGCCCGGCGAGGACGGCTGGACCGTGCCGCTGGCGGTGACGGCGGCGCTGTTCGACGACCCGGAGGCCGCCGAGACCGCGTACCGGACGGTGAAACCGCTGGCCGAGCGGACGGGGGGCCTGGCCGCCCCCCATAACCCGCTGTGGCGCGACGCGGCCCGTGACGGGCCGGCGGACCCGGAGCTGCGGGAGGCGGCGGCCGTCTGCTTCGCGGCGGCGCTGGCCGCCCTGCCCCGGCTCGGGGCCGCGACCGCCCTGGTCGACCGGGTAGCGGCGTTCCATGACCGCTACGTCGCCCGGGGCCGCTGCCCCGCCGACGACGTGCTCGACACGTGGCGCGCACACCCGGACGGGTCCGGCGCGCCCCTCTTCACCACCCACCCGCACGGGAAGGACACCCCCTCATGACCGACCCCGCCCTCGACGCCGAAACCCTGCGTGAGCGCGCGGTCGCCTCGCTGGTCGTCGCGCGGGACCGCACCACGCTGCTGACCAGCTGTGTGGAGGAGCCCGACCTGACCGCGCAGCACTCGCCGCTGATGTCGCCGCTGGTGTGGGACCTGGCGCACATCGGCAACCAGGAGGAACAGTGGCTGCTGCGCGCGGTGGCCGGGCACGAGGCGATCCGTCCCGAGATCGACAGCCTCTACGACGCCTTCGAACACCCCCGCGCCGAACGCCCCAGGCTGCCCCTGCTGTCGCCCGAGGAGGCCCGCCGGTACGCGGCCGACGTGCGCGGACGCGCGCTGGACGTGCTGGAGCGCACGGCGTTCGACGGCACCCGGCTGACCGAGGCCGGGTTCGCCTTCGGGATGATCGCCCAGCACGAGCAGCAGCACGACGAGACCATGCTGATCACCCACCAGCTCCGCAAGGGCCCGGCCGCGCTCACCGCGCCCGACCCGGAGCCGGTGACGCCGTACACGGGACCGGCGGAGATCCTGGTGCCGGGCGGCCCGTTCACCATGGGCACCTCGGCCGAGCCGTGGGCGCTGGACAACGAACGGCCCGCGCACCGGCGGGAGGTGGCGCCGTTCTGGATCGACGCCACGCCCGTCACCAACGGCGCGTACCTGGCGTTCGTCGAGGACGGCGGCTACGAAGAGCCGCGTTGGTGGACGCCGGAGGGCTGGGCGCACGTGCGCCGTGCCCGGCTCACCGCGCCGCTGTACTGGCGCCGGGAGGGCGGCCAGTGGCTGCGGCGCCGCTTCGGCGTCACCGAACCGGTGCCGCCGGACGAGCCGGTGCTGCACGTGTGCTGGTACGAGGCGGACGCGTACGCCCGCTGGGCGGGGCGCCGGCTGCCCACCGAGACGGAGTGGGAGAAGGCCGCCCGGCACGACCCGGCCACGGGCCGCTCGCGGCGCTATCCGTGGGGCGACGCCGACCCGACGCCCGAGCACGCCAACCTCGGCCAGCGTCATCTGCGTCCGGCGCCGGCCGGCAGCTACCCGGCGGGCGCGTCGCTGCTGGGCGTACGGCAGCTGATCGGGGACGTGTGGGAGTGGACGGCGTCCGACTTCCTGCCGTACCCGGGCTTCCGGGCGTTCCCGTACCGGGAGTACTCGGAGGTGTTCTTCGGGCCTGAGTACAAGGTGCTGCGCGGCGGTTCGTTCGCCGTGGACGCGGTGGCCTGCCGGGGCACGTTCCGCAACTGGGACTATCCGATCCGGCGGCAGATCTTCTCCGGGTTCCGCACCGCCCGCTCGGTGGAGGGCGTCTGATGTGCCGTCATCTGGCGTACGTGGGCCCGGCGGAGCCGCTGGGCGCGCTGGTGGTGGGGCCGGAGCACGGGCTGTACCGGCAGTCGTGGGCGCCCCGCCGGCAGCGGCACGGGACGGTCAACGCGGACGGCTTCGGCGTGGGCTGGTACGCCGGCGGCGACCCGGTCCCGGCCCGCTACCGGCGGGCCGGGCCGATCTGGGCGGACCTGTCGCTCACCGACCTGGCACGGGTGGTGCGCACGGAGGCGCTGCTGGCCGCTGTGCGGGACGCGACGCTGTCGGGCGCCGACGCGGAGGCGGCCGCGGCGCCCTTCGCGTCCGGGGCGTGGCTGTTCAGCCACAACGGCGCGGTGCCGGGCTGGCCCGGCTCGCTCGCGCCGCTGGCCGCGGCCCTGCCCGCCGGGGACCTGCTGTCGCTGGAGGCCCGCAACGACTCGGCGTTCGTGTGGGCGCTGGTGCTGGCCCGGCTGCGGGCCGGCGACGCCATGGGGCAGGCGCTGGCCGACACGGTCGCCGAGGTCGCGGCAGCGGCCCCGGAGGCCCGGCTGAACCTGCTGCTCACCGACGGCGCCACGATCACCGCGACCGCGTGGGGGGACACCTTGTGGTACCTCGCCCGGCCCGGCGGGGGAACCGTCGTCGCCTCCGAGCCCTATGACGACGACCCGCACTGGCAGGAGGCACCCGACCGCACCCTGCTCGCCGCGAGCCGCACCGATGTTCTGCTCACCCCGCTCAAGGAGCCCCTCACGTGAGTCCGTTCCGCCTGACCCGCACCCTCCCCGAGGACGCCGCCGGCGCCGCGCTGCGCGCCGACGTCCGCGCGGGACTGACCGGCAGCCCCAAGGCGCTGCCGCCGAAATGGTTCTACGACGCACGGGGCAGCGAGCTGTTCGAGGAGATCACCGCGCTGCCCGAGTACTACCCGACGCGCGCCGAGCGGGAGATCCTGCTCGCCCGCTCGGGCGAGATCGCCGCCGCGTCCGGCGCCCGCACCCTGGTCGAACTGGGGTCGGGCTCCTCGGAGAAGACACGGCATCTGATCGACGCCCTGGACGGGCTGCACACCTACGTTCCGGTCGACGTCAGCGAGTCCGCGCTGGCCAGGGCGGGGCGGGCGCTGGCCGCCGAGCGGCCGGGGCTTGAAGTGCACGCGCTGGTCGCGGACTTCACCGCCGAGCTGACCCTGCCGGACACCCCGGGGCCGCGCCTGGTGGCGTTCCTCGGCGGCACCATCGGCAATCTGCTGCCGGACGAACGGTCCGCGTTCCTCTCCAAGGTGCGCGCCCTGCTCGCCCCGGGCGACGCGCTGCTGCTCGGCACGGACCTGGTGAAGGACGAGGAGACACTGGTCCGGGCGTACGACGACGCGGCCGGGGTGACGGCCGCGTTCAACAAGAACGTGCTGAACGTCGTCAACCGCGAACTGGGCGCCGACTTCGACCCTGACGCCTTCGAGCATGTGGCGGTGTGGGACCCGGAGCACGAGTGGATCGAGATGCGGCTGCGCTCGCGCACCGCGCAGTCCGTGAAGATCCCGGCGCTGGAGATGGTCGTGGACTTCGCGGAGGGCGAGGAGCTGCGCACCGAGGTGTCGGCGAAGTTCCGGCAGGAGGGAGTGCGTGCGGAACTGTCGGCCGCGGGGCTGGATCTGACCCGGTGGTGGACGGACGAGGCAGGGCGGTTCGCGCTGTCGCTGAGCGTGGCCCGCTGAGGGTGGCCGGGTGAGCCTCATCCGGCGGACTCACTCGAAGGCGAGGGTCTCCGTGATGCGCCGCGCGGCGCGCTCGGCCTCCTTCTCGGGGTCGGCGCCGGTGAGTACCTTCGTCATGTATTCCTTGATCGGGTTGTCGGCCTCGACCACGCTCCACCGGGGCGTGGCCGGGGTCGCCCGGCCGCGTGCGGCACCGGCCGCCATGGCCTCCAGGCCCTCCTCCCCCGCGACCGAGCCGGCGAGGTCCGCCTTGTTGGGGACGTAGTTCATGGTGCGGGCGAGGTCGGTGTTCCAGCGGGCCCCGGTGAGCGCGGCGACGACCTCGACGGCGGCGTCCTCGGAGTCGGTGCCGGCCGGGACGACGAGGTCGGAGCCGCCGGTGAAGACGGCGCCGGGGCGGCCGGGTTCCTTGCCGGGGACCGGGAAGTAGCCGATCTTGTCCTCGAGTGCGGGGTTCTGCTGGACGACGGCGCGGACCAGTCCGGGGACGGCGACGATCTGGGCGACGTTCCCCTCGGCGAACACGCCTGCCTGGGGCGGGTGTTCCTCGTCGGCGTCGACGGGGCCGTCGCCGAGCTTCTGCAGCCGCCGGTAGAAGTCCATGCCGCGCAGCGCCGCCTCGCTGTCGAGGGCGCCCTTCCAGACGCCGCTGCCCTCGGTGGCGAGTTCGCCGCCCTCCTCCCAGATGAACCCGGCGAGCGTGTACCAGTCCTGTCCGGCGAGGTAGATGCCCTGGGTGTCGCCGGTGTCGAGCCGTTCGGTGGTCTCCAGCCATTCGTCGCGGGTCTTCGGCGGGGTGACGCCGGCCGCGCGGAACAGGTCCTTGCGGTAGACGACGACGCGGTTCGCCGCGTACCAGGGGATGCCGTACTGCTGGGAGCCCCAGCGGCCCGGTTCGGCGAGGCCGGGGAGCCAGTCGTCGCGGCCCCAGTCGCGCATGGACTCCAGGGTGAGGTCGAGCAGGCCGTCGCTCTCGGCGTAGGCGGACACCTGGGTGTTGCCGACCTCGATGACGTCGGGTCCGTCCGGGTCCTCGCCGCGCAGCGCCTGCTGGACCTTCTCGCCGATGCCGGTCCACTCCTGGATGCGGATGTCGAGGTCGAGCGTCTCGTGCTCGCGCTCGAACTCCTCGGTGAACCGGTCCAGGAAGTCCTGCGAGGCGCTGTGCTGCATCAGCCACACGGTGACGGTGCGCCGCTCCTCCGCGCTGTCGGACATCACCCCGCAGCCGGTGAGCAGGGAGGCGGACACACAGACGAGGGCGAGCAGACGGCGTCTCACGTGGGGTCCTGTTTCTGTCTGGCGGACAGGGGGCGGGGCCCGGCGTGGGGGGCGAGCCGGAGCTCGGACGGGTGCCAGCATCTTGGTATGGACCAATGCCCGGGTCAAGGGCGTCAGGCGAACGGGGCCGACGCCTCGCGCCCCGACCCGGGGTGGGGCACGGTGGAGTGACGTGTGCCACTGGCGGCCCGGCCGCCGTGAGAGGAGCAGAGCATGTCGAACCACACCTACCGGGTCACCGAGATCGTCGGCACCTCGCCCGACGGGGTGGACGCGGCTGTCCGCAACGGCATCGAGCGGGCCTCGCAGACGCTCCGCAATCTGGACTGGTTCGAGGTGACGCAGGTGCGCGGGCAGATCGAGGAGGGGCGCGTCGCGCACTACCAGGTGGGCCTGAAGGTGGGCTTCCGGCTGGAGGAGACGGACTGAGCCGTACGACGGCTCAGGTGCGGCCCTCGCGCTCCTGCGCGTCCTTCAGCTCGTCCGAGGGGGTCGCCCAGCGCGCGTGGACGACGGTGAAACCGGCCCGGCGGGCGTCCTCGCAGACCAGCTCGTCGTCGTCGACCAGCATCCGCACCTCCCGGGTGCGGGCCAGGCGGCGCAGCACGGCCAGCTTGGTGATCCGGGCGGGCCGCCGGTCGGCGTTGCCGCGCATGTGCAGCTCCCCCTCGGGCAGCCCCTGTGCGGCCAGCCAGTCCAGGGTGTCGCGGCGGCAGCGCCCGGGCCGGCCGGTGAGATAGACGATGTCGCACGTCTCGGCGCTCTCCCGCACCAGCGCGATCCCCTCGGCGAGCGGCGGGTCCTCAGGCGCGGCGGCGAAGAAGCCGTCCCAGTCGCGCGGCCTGCGCTCCAGGAAGTGCTGGCGGTGCGCGGTGGAGGCGAGGGTGTTGTCGAGGTCGAACACGGCCAGCGGACGCTGCGCGCGGTCGGTGCGGTGGGTCACCCTGACACCCTAGAGGGGCGCCTCAGGAATCCTGGCGGCTCCCCCGTGTTGAACCCGGTATGAGTTCCGTGATCGCCGCGACCCGCTTCTCCGTCCTCGACCGCTCACGGGTGCGTGACGGTCACACCGCGCCCGAGGCACTGCGGGACACCGTCGAACTCGCGCGGGAGGCGGAGCGGCTCGGGTACCACCGGTTCTGGGTGGCCGAGCACCACGGGGTGCCCGGGGTGGCCGGTTCCGCGCCGACCGTGCTGGCGGCGGCGGTCGCGGGGGCGACCCGCACGATCCGCGTCGGCACCGGCGGGGTCATGCTGCCCAACCACCGTCCGCTGGTCGTGGCCGAGCAGTTCGGGGTGCTGGCCTCGCTGTTCCCGGACCGGATCGACATGGGGCTGGGCCGCTCGGTGGGGTTCACCGACGGGGTGCGCAAGGCGCTCGGGCGCGACAAGGGCGACGCGGAGGACTTCGCGGGCCAGCTCGACGAGCTGCTCGGCTGGTTCGAGGGCACCTCCCCCACCGGGGTGCACGCCCGGCCGTCGGAGGGGCTGGCCGTGCCGCCGTTCGTGCTGGCGATGGGCGAGGGCGCGGACATCGCCGCCCGCGCCGGGCTGCCGATGGTCATCGGCGACCTGCGCGACCGTGACCGGATGCGGCGCGGCGTCGACCGCTACCGCGAGCGGTTCCGCCCCTCCGCGTGGGCGGAGGAGCCGTACGTGGTGATCTCCGGGACGGTGGCGGTGGCGGAAACGCCCGAGCGGGCCCGGCGGCTGCTGGTGCCGGAGGCCTGGTCGATGGCGTACTCCCGCACTCACGGCGCCTTTCCGCCGCTGCCGCCCGCCGAGCGCGTCGAGTCCCTCGCCATGACCGCCAAGGAACGCGGCTTCTACGAGGCGGGGCTGGCCGGACAGCTCGCCGGCACCGAGGAGGAGGTCGAGCCGGAGCTGGAGGCGGTGCTGAAGGACACCGGCGCCCAGGAAGTCCTCGTCACCACCAGCACCTACGACCGTGACGCGCTGCTGGACTCCTATCGGCGGCTCGCCGCGCTCGCGGAGCTCGACGGCAGCGCGACGCGCCGGTGAGCACACCGGCGCGTCGAGGGGGAGAGCGAGGACGGGGGCTTACCGCTCGCGGTCCCGGCCCGGCATGTCACGGCCGCGGCCGGGGGTGTCCCCGCGGTCCTTGCGGCCGGACTCGTCGGTCATCTCCGTCTCGGCCTCGATGCGCTCCTTGCGCACCCGGCCGCGCACGGTCTCGTTCGTGACCTTCTCCTCGGTGGTCATCCGGACGCGCTCGACCGGCACGGCCTCGGTGGACACCACGGGGCGCTCCTCGTGCAGCGTGACCTCGTGCTGGTCCTCCTTGAAGGACGGCCCGGACATGGCCTCCTGGCGGTTGGCGTCCGTGATCGGCTCGCGCTCCACGCGTACTTCCTCGTGGCGGACCGGGACGGTCTGCTGGACCTCCTCGGTCACCACGTACTTGCGCAGGCGTGCCCGGCCGCTCTCGTGGCGTTCGACGCCGACGTGCATGCGCTCCTCGGAGCGCGTCATCGCGTCGCTCGTGCCGCGCGTGCCGGCCTCGCCGCGGCGGGACATGGCGCCGGCCGCGCCGGACCGTTCGGCGGTGGTGCCCTTGGCGCCGGCCGCGGAGGACATGCCCCCTGCGTGCCCGTCATGCCGGCCGCACCGGAGGTGCCGGACGTGTCCCGCGGCGTCCGGTCGCGCGCCGCCGTGCCCGCGGCGCCCGCCGCTCCGGCCGCGCCCGCGGCGCCGGCGGTCCCGGCCTTGCCCGTGGCGGTGTCGGTGTCCTTCGGGTCGGTGAGGACGTTGTCCCAGTTGATGCCGTAGTACTCGTAGAGCCGGTGCTCCTCGTCCACCGACAGGTGGCCACCCGCGTCGATGTCCACGCTGGGCGCGCCCTTCACCTTGTCCTTGGGGTAGGGCACCTCGAGATGGTCCTGGACCATGGAGGCGTCACGGATGGGTATGAACGACTCACTGGAGCCGAACATCCCGGTCTTGACGGTCACCCACTCGGGGCGTCCACTCGCGTCGTCGAGGAAGACGTGCTTCGCGTCGCCGATCTTGTTGCCGTCCCCGTCGTACACGGGGTGATCCAGCAGGATCGAGATCTCTTCGCGGGTGATCATCTGTCATCACCCTCCTCTCAGGTCACACCTCTCCGGTTCTCCTGATCAGGAGGTAAAAAACAGGACGAAAGTAATTAATCGCACTTTATTTTCCACAGTGCGACAGACGGTGTCGTGGAACGCGAGACGGGGCCGGAAGGAGCACCTTCTCCCGGCCCCGCCCGTCCGCACCGTACGGCGAACGTCTCTGGAGGCGGCTACCGCTTGCCGGCCTTGCGGGTGGCCCGCAGCCACTCCTTGTTCATGCCCGTGATGGAGGTCAGCGGGATGCCCTTGGGGCAGGCGGTGGCGCACTCGCCGGCGAGGGTGCAGCCGCCGAAGCCCTCCTCGTCCATCTGCGCCACCATGTCCAGCACCCGGGTCTCCCGCTCGGGGGCGCCCTGCGGCAGCACGTTCAGGTGGTTGATCTTGGCGGAGGTGAACAGCATCGCCGCGCCGTTGGGGCAGGCCGCCACGCAGGCGCCGCAGCCGATGCACTCGGCGTGCTCGAAGGCGAAGTCCGCGTCCGGTTTGGGCACCGGGGTGGCGTGCGCCTCGGGGGCGGCGCCGGTGGGCGCGGTGATGTAGCCGCCGGCCTGGATGATGCGGTCGAAGGCGGAGCGGTCGACCACCAGGTCCTTGATCACCGGGAAGGCCGCGGCCCGCCACGGCTCGATGTCGATGGTGTCGCCGTCCTTGAAGGACCGCATGTGCAGCTGGCAGGTGGTGGTGCGCTCGGGCCCGTGGGCGTCGCCGTTGATGACGAGTGAGCAGGCGCCGCAGATGCCCTCGCGGCAGTCGTGGTCGAAGGCGACCGGGTCCTCGCCCTTGAGGATGAGCTCCTCGTTGAGGGTGTCGAGCATCTCCAGGAAGGACATGTCCGGGGAGACGCCGTCCACCTCGTACGTGGACATGGCGCCGTCGGCGTCGGCGTTCTTCTGGCGCCAGACGCGCAGGGTGAGCTTCATGCGTAGCTCCGCTGGGTGGGGTGGACGTACTCGAAGACCAGGTCTTCCTTGTGCAGGACCGGAGCCTCGCCGGTCCCGGTGAACTCCCAGGCGGCCGCGTAGGAGAACTCGTCGTCCTTGCGGGCCGCCTCGCCGTCCGGCGTCTGGGACTCCTCGCGGAAGTGGCCGCCGCAGGACTCGGTGCGGTGCAGCGCGTCGAGGCACATCAGCTCGGCGAGCTCCAGGTAGTCGACGACGCGGTTGGCCTTCTCCAGCGACTGGTTGAACTCCTCGCCGGTGCCGGGCACCTTGATGCGCCGCCAGAACTCCTCGCGGATCTGCGGGATGCGCTCCAGGGCCTTGCGGAGTCCGGAGTCGGTGCGGGCCATGCCGCAGAACTCCCACATCAGCTCGCCGATCTCGCGGTGGAAGGAGTCCGGGGTGCGGTCGCCGTCGACGGACAGCAGCCGCTCGATGCGCTGCTCGGTCTCCGTCAGGGCCTCCCGCACGGCGGGGTGGCCGTCGGTCACCTCGTCGAGCTTGGGGTTGCGGCCGAGGTAGTCGTTGAGGGTCGCCGGCAGCACGAAGTAGCCGTCGGCGAGGCCCTGCATCAGCGCGGACGCGCCGAGCCGGTTCGCGCCGTGGTCGGAGAAGTTGGCCTCACCGATCGCGAACAGGCCCGGGATGGTGGTCTGGAGGTCGTAGTCGACCCACAGGCCGCCCATCGTGTAGTGCACGGCGGGGTAGATCCGCATCGGCACCTCGTACGGATCCTCGTCGGTGATCCGCTGGTACATGTCGAAGAGGTTGCCGTACTTGGCCTCGACGGCCTTGCGGCCCATGCGCCTGATGGCGTCTGCGAAGTCCAGGTAGACGCCCTGGCCGCCGGGGCCCACGCCCCTGCCCTCGTCGCAGACGTTCTTCGCGGCTCGGGAGGCGATGTCACGGGGCACCAGGTTGCCGAAGGACGGGTAGATGCGCTCCAGGTAGTAGTCGCGCTCGTCCTCGGGGATCTGCGCCGGCGGCCGGGTGTCGCCCTTCGCCTTGGGCACCCAGATACGGCCGTCGTTGCGCAGCGACTCGCTCATCAGCGTGAGCTTGGACTGGTGGTCGCCGGTGCGCGGGATGCAGGTGGGGTGGATCTGGGTGAAGCAGGGGTTGGCGAAGTACGCCCCGCGCCGGTGCGCGCGCCAGATCGCGGTGGCGTTGGAGTTCATGGCGTTCGTCGACAGGTAGAAGACGTTGCCGTAGCCGCCGCTCGCCAGGACGACGGCGTCCGCGAAGTACGTGGAGATCTTCCCGGTGATCAGGTCGCGGGCGACGATGCCGCGGGCCCGGCCGTCCACGACGATCAGGTCGAGCATCTCGGTGCGCGGGTGCATCTCCACGTTGCCGGCGGCGATCTGCCGGCTGAGCGCCTGGTAGGCGCCGAGGAGGAGCTGCTGGCCCGTCTGGCCGCGGGCGTAGAAGGTGCGGGAGACCTGGACTCCGCCGAAGGAGCGGGTGTCGAGCAGGCCGCCGTACTCGCGGGCGAAGGGCACGCCCTGCGCGACGCACTGGTCGATGATCTCGACGGAGATCTGCGCCAGGCGGTGCACGTTGGACTCGCGGGCGCGGAAGTCGCCGCCCTTCACGGTGTCGTAGAAGAGCCGGTGGATGGAGTCGCCGTCGTTGCGGTAGTTCTTCGCCGCGTTGATGCCGCCCTGCGCGGCGATCGAGTGCGCGCGGCGCGGGGAGTCCTGGTAGCAGAACTGGACGACGTGGTAGCCCTGTTCGGCGAGCGTGGCGCCGGCGGATCCGCCCGCGAGGCCGGTGCCGACGACGATGACGGTGTGCTTGCGCCGGTTGGCGGGGTTGACCAGCTTGGCCTCGAAGCGGCGCGTGTCCCAGCGCTCGTGGACCGGTCCGGCCGGGGCCTTGGTGTCGGCGACCGGGGCGCCGGTCGTGTAGTCGGTGTACGAGGTCATGGTCAGCTCACCACTCCGGTCATGACGCCCACGGGGACGGCGAGGAAGCCGGCCGTGAGCAGCAGCGCAAGGGCGTTGGCGGTGGTCTTCAGGGCGCGGTCGCGGGTGCGGCTGCCGGCGCCGAGGGTCTGGGCGGCGCTCCAGAAGCCGTGCCGGATGTGCAGGCCGACGGCCAGCATCGCGACGATGTAGATGGTGTTGCCGTACCAGGTGGAGAAGGTGTCCACGACGTTCTGGTAGGGCTTGCCGGACTCGAAGCCGCCGGAGTGGACGGTGCCGGTGGTCAGGTCGAGGAGGTGCCAGACGATGAACAGGGCGAGGATGATCCCGCCCCAGCGCATGGTGCGTGTGGCGTAGCTCGCCCGGGCCTTCCTGTGAACGTACTTGGCCGGGCGCGCCTTGATGTCGCGGCGGCTGAGCTGGTACGCGGAGACCGCGTGCGCGACCACGGCGAGGACCAGCACCACGCGGACGGCCCACAGCGTCCACTCGTAGTGCATGAACGGTTCGCCGACCGTCCGCAGCCAGTGGGCGTAGTGGTTGAACTCCCCGGCCCCGAAGAAGATCTTCAGATTGCCGAGCATGTGGACGACCAGGTACAGCAGCATGATCAGGCCGCTGACCGCCATCACTGTCTTCTTGCCGACGGTCGAGTCCCACACGGTGCGTGCCATGGACGGCCGTCGGTCCGTCCGCGTTGCCAGAGCCATGTCACCAGACGCTAGGGCCGAGGGACCCCATCGGTCCAAGACATGGTGCGGCTCGATTCGATAGGGGACGCCTATCATGGCTGGATGCAGTTCCAGCAGCTCCAGTACTTCGTGGCGGTGGCCGAGACCCGGCACTTCACGCGCGCCGCCGAGCTGGTCCATGTCGCCCAGCCGTCCCTGTCGCAGCAGATCAAGGCTCTAGAGCGGGAGTTGGGCGCGGATCTGTTCCGGCGGGCGCGCGGCAACATCACGCTGACCGACGCGGGCGAGGCGCTGCTGCCGCTGGCCCGGCGGATCCTGGCGGACGCGGACACCGCACGGCACGAGGTGCAGGAGGTGGCACAGCTGCGCAGCGGCCGGGTGCGGCTCGGCGCGACCCCGAGCCTGTGCACGGGTCTGCTGCCGGACGTGCTGCGCGCCTTCCACGACCGCTATCCGGGCGTACGGCTGCTGATCGAGGAGGGCGGCTCGCACGACCTGGTGCGCGAGCTGGCGCGCGGCGCGCTGGACCTCGCCCTGGTGGTGCTGCCGCTGCCGACGCCCTCCCCGGCGCTGACCACGGTGGAGCTGCTGCGGGAGGACCTGGTGGTGGTGTCCTCGCCGGACGCGCCCCGCCCGGGCCGGGGCCGGCGTGCGGTGCGGATCGCCGATCTGGAGGGCGAGCGTCTGGTGATGTTCCGGCACGGCTACGACCTGCGGGAGCTGACCGTGGCCGCGTGCCGGGCGGAGGGCTTCGAGCCGGAGTTCGCGGTGGAGGGCGGGGAGATGGACGCGGTGCTGGGGTTCGTACGGGCGGGCCTGGGCGTGGCGGTGGTGCCGCGGATGGTGGCCGCCCGCTCCGGTCACGGTCTGCGGGTCACCCCGCTGGCCCGCCCGGGCCTGCACCGGACGATCGCCCTGGCCCACCGCAGCGACGTGGCGCCGCCGCGGGCGGCGCGGGAGCTGCAGGGGATGCTGCTGGAGCGGTGAGCACCGACGCGCCCGCCGGACGCCCTCAGGGGCACGGGGAACCGCGCGCCCGGCCAGGACGAGCCCGCACGGACCAAGGCACCTCAGGCGGCACCGACCGAGCCGACCCACTCCCCGTGCCCGACGACCGGCGCGGAGACGAGGTCGCGAAAGATGCCGCCGACGCCGCAGCGCGGCGACATCACCACGGGCCGAGCGCCTGACGCCCCCGGCGACTGCACTGGGCAGGCCCCTCGCCCAACACCTTCAGGGGCGCGGGGAACTGCGCGCCCAGCCACAACGAGCCCGCACAGGCTAGGTCACCTCAGGCGGCACCGGCGTGCCCTGGTGGTAGTACATCCGCCAGCCCGTCTCCTCGTCGCGTCTGCGCCACATGGAGCTGCGGCGGGCGCGGCGGCCCTCGAAGCAAGTCTCGTAGGTGAGGTGCACCAGGCCGGGCGCCAGCAGTACGCCGACGATGTCCGACGGCTCGTGCACGGGGCCGCCCTCCGCGCTGCCAGGGTGCTCGGCCAGCTCCGCGACCATGTCCTCGTACGTATAACGCCGCCCGGACGCGCCCACCTCGACGAACTCGGGGTCCAGCAGGAGCGTCGTCCCGGCGCGGGAGGACCGCACGGCGGGGTCCATCAGCCGCAGCTCCCCCTCGACGGCGGCCCGGACCGCCTCCTGCTCCCCGTCCGTCATGGTGCTCATCTCATCCCGTCGCGTCCACAAGCGCCAGCTCGTGCAGCCGCTCCGGCGGGCCCGGGCGGGCGTAGTACCAGCCCTGGGCCGTGTCGCAGCCCAGGATGCGCAGCTGCTCGGCCTGCGCGCCGGTCTCCACGCCCTCCACGGTGACCGCGAGGTCGAGGCTGTGCGCGAGCGAGACGATCCCCTCGACGATCTTGAGGTCGACCGGGTCGGCGGGGAACTGCTGCATGCTCTGGGTGAAGGAACGGTCCAGCTTGAGGACGCTCACCGGGAGGCGGCGCAGGTTGGCGAGGTTGGAGTAGCCGGTGCCGAAGTCGTCGAGGGCGATGTCGACGCCCATCTCGGCGAGCCGCCGCAGCGGCTTGAGCAGGTCGTCGTCGGCGCCGATGAGCGCGGACTCGGTGACCTCCAGGCACAGCGCGTCGGGCGCGACGCCGGTGCGCTCCAGGATCTCGACGGTGTCCTGCACCAGGCCCGGGTGGGTGAGCTGGCAGGGCGACAGGTTCACGTTGATGCGCAGCGGGCCGAGCGCGTCGCCGCCGTTGGCGTCCCGCCACTCGCGGGCCTGACGCACCGACTGCTCCAGCACCCAGCGGCCGAGCGGCACGATCAGCCCGGTGTGCTCGGCGAGCGGGATGAAGCGGTCCGGGGACAGCACCCCGTGCTGCGGGTGAAGCCAGCGCACCAGCGCCTCCGCGCCGCGGACGCTGCCGTCGCCGAGGTGCACCAGGGGCTGGTACTCGATGAAGAACTCGCCGCGGTCCAGGGCCGTGGGCAGCGCCGTGGTGAGGCCGTGCCGGGTGATGGCGCGGGCGTCGGCCTCCGGGTCGGCCAGCTCGAAGCGGTTGCCGCCGGCCGCCTTCGCCCGGTACATCGTGATGTCGGCGCTGCGCAGCACCTCGGCCGCGCTGCGCTCCCCCGCCGGGCCCTCGACGATGCCGATGCTGCCGCGGACGGTGAGTTCCCGGCCGTCGATGCTGATGGGGGCGAGCAGGGCGTTCATGATGCGGCCGGCCAGCTCGTCGACCGTGCGGCGGGTGTCGGGTCCTGTGGTGAGGGCGACGAACTCGTCGCCGCCGAGCCGGGCCACCATCTCGCCGGGCGCGGTGGCGCAGGACTGGAGGCGGTCGGCGACCTCGACGAGGAGGCGGTCGCCGGCCGCGTGGCCGAGGCTGTCGTTGACGGTCTTGAAGCCGTCCAGGTCGAGGTAGCAGAGCCCGAACCGCCGGCCGGGCCGGGCCGCGAGGGCCTTCTCCAGGCGTTCGAAGAAGAAGGTGCGGTTGGGCAGCCCGGTGAGCGCGTCGTGGGTGGCCTCGTAACGCAGCCGGAGGTTGAGCAGCCGCCGCTCGGTGGTGTCCTCCATGAGGGCCAGCTGGTACTGGGGTTCGCCGTCGGCGTCGCGCAGCAGGGAGACGGTGAGGTTGGTCCACAGGACCGTTCCGTCAGGGCGGTGGAAGGCCTTCTCCACGTGGTAGTGCTCGCGCTCGCCGCTCACCAGCTCCTCGTAGAGCCGCCAGGTCTGCGGGGCGTCGTCAGGGTGTGTCCAGTCCTTGACGTTGCGGCCCAGCAGGGCCTGCTCGGTCAGGCCGAACATGCGGCTGAGGGCGCCGTTGACCTGGAGGATGCTGCCCTCGAGGTCGGCGATGCCGATGCCTATGGCCGCGCCTTCGAAGACCGCGCGGAACCGCGTCTCCGTGGCGTGCAGGGCCTGCGCGACCACGCCTTGCGCCTCCAGGGCCGCCTTGGCGATGGCCTCCTGCTCGGCCAGCGTCCGCTCGCGCAGGGCCTGGGCGAAGCCGGCCGCCATGGCGTGCTGGAGGCGCGCGCTGCGTGTCCTGAGGGTCTCGCGGTCGCCGTCGTCGCCGCAGTAGAGGACGAGGTAGGCGTCGACGCAGTCGAGGGTGCGGCCGAGCGCCTCGGGGTCCGTGCAGTGCGCCTCGACGAGCGCCGCGCCGGCCGCCCGGCCCGCCTCCGCGTCGAACGACCGGGCGCGCAGCGCCTCGCTCAGCCGCCGGGCGACCGGGAGCAGCCGCTCCTCGAACTCGGGGCGGGTGGCGGCGGTCGAGGTCACCGGGTACACGGCCCGGCTCCAGATCGTCGCGAACCGGCGCAGTCTGCCCTCCGGCCCGTCCGGCTCCGCGCTCACGCCGTACGCCCCACGCCCGCGAGACCGGAGAAGGCGTAGGGATCCTCGTCCTCCGGTGCGGTGTCGGGACGCCATCGCGGCATCGGCACCAGTCCGGGTTCCACCATGTCGTACCCCTCGAAGAACCGCGCGATCTCGTCGCGCGTGCGCATGATCAGCGGGTTGCGCATGTCTCGGTACACGTCGACCGCCCCCTCGGCCCGCTCCGGCGGCAACGGGATCCCCTCGTACGTGGCGTGGGTGAGCACCAGCATGCTCCCGGGCGCCAGGGCCTCGCGCAGTTCGGCCACCGCCCCGTACGGGTCGTCCGCTTCTTCCACGAAGTGAAGTATGGCAACGAGAAGCAGCGCGACCGGCCGATTCAGGTCGATCAGCCGGCCGACTTCGTCACTGCCGAGAATTTCCCGCGGTTTGCGGAGGTCGGCCGCGAGGACGTCGGCGCGGTCGTTGCCCTCCAGGACCACTTTGCTGTGCGCGACCGCCACCGGGTCGTGGTCCACGTACATCACCCGGGCCTCGGGGTCGGCCTCCTGGGCCACCTCGTGCACGTTCCCGAACGTGGGGATGCCGGAGCCGATGTCGAGGAACTGGGTGACCCCCTCGGCGACGGCGTAGCGCACCGCGCGCCGCATGAACGCCCGGTTGGACTGCATGACCTTGGGCAGTCCCGGCATGAACTCCATGGCCCTGCGGGCGGCTTCCCGGTCGACCTCGAAGTTGTGCGAACCGCCCAGGTAGTAGTCGTACATCCGGGAGACACTGGGCACCGTGATGTCGATGCTCCGCGGGGCCCAGGCGGGACGCTCCATGTATCTCTCCAAGGCGTAGGCGATCCGGTGTTCGAGCAGAGGCTACTGATCGCCCGCCAACAGGGCGACCCCAAACGGAAATTGACCATCCGTTCCCGGTCACTGCCTCTGGCACGTGCACGCTTTGCGGGTGCACAGGATCGTCACGTGACGTGATCACGTCACTCCGGAGGGTTTCGGCCCGCGGGGGGAACAGGGGAAAACGGACCGCCCCTCCGCTGGTTCGCGGAGGGGCGGTCTCATGGCCGGCGGCGCCGGGGTCGGCACCCTGGGGAGGTCGTCACTTCTCCGGCGCGCCGACCGGCTTTCCGTCGGGTCGCACGGCGTACCAGGTGCCGCCCACGCCCTGACCGTTGGTGTCGCCGGGCGCCTTGTCGCCGGCGAAGGTGTAGATGGGCCAGCAGTTGATGGTCTGCTGCTCGGCGCCGTCGGGCCGGGTGAAGGTCATGTAGCCCTTCTTCTTGATGCCCTTGGTGTCGTCGAAGTCGACCGGGGAGACGATCGGCCACTTCTTCACGCAGTCCCCGGTGCAGTTCGAGACGGGCTTCGGCCACGCCTCGTCCTTCATGAAGCGGTAGACCGTCATGCCCTTCTCGTCGACGACGATCTCGCCGAGCTTGGAGTCCTCACGGGTCGACAGCCCGGGCAGGTCGGCGGACTGCGCCTTCTTGCCCTCGGGCGTGAACGCGAACCACTTGCCGCCCACGCCCTGGCCCTTGACGTCACCGGCGTTGACGTCCTTGACGTACCGGTACGCCGGCCAGCCGTCCACGGTCAGCTGCTTGGTGCCGTCGGCGCGGGTGATCTCGCCGAGCAGCGCCTTGTCGATGCCCTCGCCCGCCGAGGCGTCGTCCGCCGGCACCGGCGGCCAGGTCTTCGCACAGTCCCCGTCGCAGTTGGACTTGGGCGGGTTCGCGGAGTCCTGGTCGAACCGGTAGAGGGTCAGGCCCAGTTCGTCGGTCACCACCTTGCCGAGCTTGGCGTCGGTGGCCACGTTCAGCTGCCCCGCCGTGTTGGCCGGCTGGCTCGGGGCCGGGGAGGTCTGGCCCGCCTGCGCGCCGCTTCCGATGCCGCCGAGGTCGCCCGGCGCCGTGATCCCCACGTTCTGGCTGGAGGGCGGCTGGGTGTCCTGACCGCACGCCGTCGTCAGGGTCAGCACCGCCGCGGCGCTCACCACCAGTGAGGCGGTCCGCCAGGAGGTCTTCATCGTCAACTCCAGATGATCGCAGAGGTGTCGCAGCGCTCTGCCGCGCCGCCGCTCGACGAGGGGTACGCACGGCGGCACAGGTTGTGTTCAACGGCGGCCCGTTTTTCTTTTCTTAACTCCTTCGTGGCATTCCCCTGGCTCTCGTGCGTGGCACGGCCCCGGACGACTCATGATCTTCGTCGTGCAAGCACTCGTACCGACCCAAACCCGTACCGCGGCGCGCGTATTGGCCGTGGTCACGCTGCTCTGGGCGCTCGCCGGCGCACCCGGCCAGGCGGCGGCGGACGCCTGCGCGTACGCCTCGACGGGGCCGGGCGGCACGGAGGCGGTGGCGATCGCGGGCCACATCGACTGGGACGTCCCGCCCTGCTCGCCTCCCCCGCCACCTCCGCCCACACCCACCCCCACGCCGACCCCCACACCCACCCCGACCCCGACGCCGCCCCCTCCTCCGCCACCACCGCCCTCGCCAACGCCGACGCCGACGCCGACCCGCCTCCGCCGCCGAAGCCCAGCCGGACGTGCGGCCGTCACGCCGCCCAAGGCCCGCCCCGCCCCACCGCCGCCCCAGCCGACGCCGACGGCCAGGCCGCGCCCGACACTCCGTCCGGCGCCCCCGCCCCCGTCGAAGCCGAAGCCGTCCGCCTCTCCGAGCCCCCGACCGACCCTGCGGACCGTCACCTACCCGCGCCACCGCGCGGCCGAGGTGAAGCGGCCCGCCCGCAGCACCACGTCGCCGCTCGTCTTCGTCCTGCTCATCACCACCCCGGCGGTGGTCGCCGTGGCCGCCCTGCGCCCGCGCTGACGACCGCCCGCACCACCGATCGGCCCTCTCTTCCTGGAGGCACCTCTTGCCGGAATGGCTTGTTCTCACCCTCGCCATGCTCGCCGCCTGCGCCGTCGTCGTGATCATCACGTTCCTGAGGCACCGGAGAGCGGCCGAGGACGAGGACCCCAGCGAGACACCGGACGTCATCGAGTACATGACGATGTGGATCGGCGTGGTGTACGCCATCGTGCTGGGTCTCGCCATCGCCGGCGTCTGGGAGGGCCGCAGCGCCGCCCAGGACGACGTCCGCGCCGAGGCGGTCGCCCTGCACGAGGTCTCCCAGCGGGTACGGGTCTACCCCGCCGAGATCCGTGACCGGATCCGCGACGATGTCAACGCCTATGTCGGACACGTCGTCACCACCGAGTGGAAGACCATGGCCGACGACGACCGGCTCACCGACGAGGGCGACGAACTGCTCGACCGGCTGCGCCAGGACGTGACCGACTACGAACCGCGCACCGACTTCGAGGCGCAGGCCTACCAGCCGCTGGTGGACCAGGTGGCCGCCGCCGACCAGGCGCGCAGCGCGCGCGCCGAGTCGACCGGGGCGACCATGCCGGGCGTGGTGTGGTTCGGCCTGGTCACCGGAGCCGTGGTCACCATCGGCATGATCTTCGCGCTGCAGATCCGGCGCACCCGCCGCGAGTTGATCCTCGCCGGACTGTTCTCGGCGCTCATCGCCTTCCTGCTGTTCCTCATCTGGGACTTCGACGCGCCCTACGGCAGGGGCCTCGCCGCGACGACGGAGCCGTTCCTGCGGCTGTTCCCGGAGGTCAAGAGCTAGGCAGAAGGCGCGGCTGCCGCCCCCAACCGACCACAGCGGTCGGGGGCGGCCGTCACACGGGGGCCTCACCGGTGTTCATCGCCGTACGCCGAACTCCCCAGTCAGCGTGCCGATTCCCACGGGTGGCTCCCCGTCGCCGCCCGGCGGACGGTGAAGCGCACCGTCACCTCCCGAGCGGGGCGGGCGGTGACGTCCTGGCGCTGCTCGGGCTCGCCGGCCACCGTCAGCACGCGCACGGCCGCGCCCCGGACACCGACAGGGTCCAGGGCGCGGGTTTCGGGCACGTGCGGAACAGGGGACCGAGGGAAACAGCGCCTCAGATCCGCTTCTCGGCGCGGCGGCGCATCCAGATGAAGCCGCTGCCGACGACGGCGGCGGCCACCAGCGATCCGCCGATCGCCATGTCGGTGGGGGTCGCGCCGGTGGTGCTGCTGCCGCCGATGCCGCCGCGGACACCGCCGATGACGGTGAAGGCGGCCGGGCGGGTCAGGCTGCGCCCCGAGCAGTGGACGGTGATGTCGTAGGGACCGGGGCGGGCGTTGTCGTCGATGGTGGCGGTGCCCCGGGCCGTGTCGTTGCGGTTGTTGACCGGGGTCAGGTTCGTCCGCGGGAAGGCGTTCGAGGTGGCGTGGCCGCCGTTGGGGCAGCCGTCGACGGTGATGCTGAGCTGGCCGCCCCGGGCGATGACGCTGGGCAGGGCGGTGATGTTGGACGGGTTGGCGACCCGTCCGCCGTCCGCGACGGCCGCCGGGGCGGCGACCCCGAGGACGGCGACCGCGGCTCCGGCGGCCGCAAGGGCACGTGTGTTGCGCATGTGATCCTCCGCGGGAGACGCCCCGGGTCCCGTCCCCGGTCCGATCGGCGAGAAAGCGTCTCCCGGAAAGACCCTCAGTTGCCCTGCGCCGCCGCGCATTTCGGGAATGGTCCGTACGGTTGAGGGCCACCCCCGCCCCTCCCCTGCGGGCGGGGCCATCGCCGCAGGTCACGGACCGTCAGAAGATCTTCGTCCGGGATCACCTCGGATGGCGCACGCCGCCCGCCCGGGGGCCACCCGTTCGCCGCCGTCCCGTCGCCGGTGGCGCACCCTCCGCTTAGCGTTCACGTCATGCGCGAGTGACACGGCGACGGCCGTGTCGAGAGGGGAAGGCGAATGTCAGCTTTCGAGCCGGCCGAAGCCGAAGAGGAGGCGCGTCCGAGGAGGCGCGCCCCGTGGGGCGTGATAGCGCTGGTCCTGCTCACCGGCCTCGCGCTGCTCCGCAACGGCTCCGGGGAGTTCGACGTGGGCCCGCGCCGCAGCCGGCCGGCGCGGCCGCCGCGGACAGCGCGACCCCGGGTGCCGTCGTCGGCGCGCTGCCGCCGCTGCCGTACGCGGTGCCGGACCGGGTGCGGATCCCGGCGATCCAGGTGGACGCGCCGATCCTGCCGGTGGGCCTGGACGCGGACGGCTGGGTGGCCGCGCCGCCTCCCGAGGACCCGAACCTGGCGGGCTGGTTCACCGGCGCGGTGTCGCCGGGCGAGAAGGGCACGTCGGTCGTGGTCGGGCACGTGGACAACGCGCGGGGCCCGGCGGTGTTCTACGGTCTGGGCGCGCTGAAGAAGGGCAACCGGGTCGAGATCGCCCGCAAGGACGGCAAGACCGCGGTGTTCGAGATCTACGGCGTGGAGGTCTTCTCGAAGCACGACTTCCCCGGCGACCGGGTCTATGCGTCCAAGGGCACCGCCGAGCTGCGGGTCATCACCTGCGGCGGCGGCTTCACCCAGCAGGACGGGTACGACGGCAACGTGGTCGCCTTCGCCCGCCTGGCCGAGGTCCTCTGAGCCGTCCGCCTGCCGCCCCTGCCCGCGTGGGCAGGGGCGGCACGGCGTTCTCAGACGTACTCCCGGCGGGGCACGGTGACGTGGTAGCCGGAGTCCAGCAGGAACGGCAGATAGGAGCGCAGGGCCTTCACGCTCTGCGAGCGGTCGCCCCCGGCGTCGTGCGAGAGCACCACGACGCCGGGGGCGGCGCCGTCCTCGACCCGGCCGACGATGGTGCGGGTGCCGGGCTCGGTCCAGTCGAGGGTGTCGACGGTCCAGGCGAGCGGCTCCATGCCCAGTTCGGCGCCGAGTTCGAAGGTGGCGCGGTTCCAGGCGCCGTAGGGGGCGCGGAACCACTCCGGGCGGCTGCCGTAGTGCTTCTCGACGACGTCGCTGGTGCGTTCCATCTCTGAGCGGATGGTGCGCCGGCGGAGCTTCGTCAGCAGGGGGTGCGTCCAGGTGTGGTTGCCGACGACGTGGCCCTCGTCGGCCATGCGGGCCAGCAGGTGCGGGTTGTACTCCGCCATCTCGCCGCACACGAAGAACATCGCGCGCACCTCGTACCGGGCCAGGGTGTCGAGGATGCGGGGGGTGTAGCGGGGGTCGGGGCCGTCGTCGAAGGTGAGCACGACGGTGCGGCCGTTGTCCGGGACCTTCAGCAGCGGCTCCTCGCGCACCGGGGTCCTGCCGGGCGTGGTGCGCGGGGGGCCGTAGCCGGTCAGGGGCCGCAGGCGGTACTCGGAGGGCCTGAGCGGGCGGCGGGCCGGGGGCGCTCCGGCGGCGGGCGGGGAGGCGGTCGCGCCCCGGTTCCCGGCGCCCGGCGCGAGCGCCGCGGCGATGCCTGCCGCGCCCAGCGTGGCGGCACCGGCGAGCAACGCCCGGCGCCGGTTGAGCAATTGATCCTTCTGCATGACTCATCAGTCGCCCCGCGGGGGCCCGGCACAGCGCCGCGACACCGGTGCGGCGGCACGTTTTCACCTGATCGGCGCAGCATACGGCGTAGATCCCCGGGGACCTCGCGGTGTCCGGCCGGGCGGCGCTCCGATAGCCTCGCGGTCGTGACGGAACAGCAGTCCCATCGGTTCGAGCGGGGCACGGACGGCCCGAAGGTGATCGTGGCCGGCGTGGACGGCTCCGACTCGTCGCTGCGCGCGGCGGCGTACGCCGCGGGTCTGGCGCGGCGTCAGGGCGCGCTGCTCGCGATCGTGTACGTGCAGCCGGTGCTGGCCGGCGGGGCGGCGCTCGGCGCCCCGGTGGCGGACACGACGGAGGAGATAGCGCAGGACCTCGCGGCGCAGATCCGGGAGTCGATGGAGCGGATCAAGGGGATCTTCGACATCCGCTGGGAGTTCCACACCTTCCGGGGCGACCCGTACAACGGCCTGGTGAAGGCGGCGGACGACCTCACGGCGGACGCGGTGGTGGTGGGCGCCTCCGAGCAGGCGGGGCACCGGTTCGTGGGGTCGGTGGCGGTGCGCCTGGTGAAGGCGGGGCGCTGGCCGGTGACGGTGGTGCCGTAGTCCGGTGAAGGCGGGCCCTTCGGCTCGCGTGGTGTCTTCCGCCGGCGGCGCCTCGGGGGGATCATGAGCCGTCGTCAGCCGCTTGCCGAACGCGAAGAGGTGAGGCGCATGGCCGGGCTCCGGGCGGGCGAGGGGATTCTTCGCCGCAAACCGATCGAGCACATCGAGGAGACGGAGGTCGGCCGGGGTCCGCGCCTGGAGCGCACCCTGGGCCTCTGGCAGCTCACCGCGATCGGCGTGGGCGGCATCATCGGCGCGGGCATCTTCACGCTCGCGGGGACGGTCGCGAACGGCACGGCGGGCCCCGCGGTGCTGCTGTCGTTCCTGATCGCGGGCGTGGCGAGCGCGGCGGCGGCGCTGTCGTACGCGGAGTTCGCGGGGATGATCCCGAAGGCGGGGTCGGCCTACACGTACGGGTACGCGGTGCTGGGCGAGCTGGCGGGCTGGTTCATCGGCTGGGACCTGCTGCTGGAGTACACGGCGATCGTCGCGGTGGTCGGGATCGGCATCTCCGGCTACTTCGGCTTCCTGGTGAACGAGATGGGCGCCGATCTTCCGGCCTGGATGCTGGGCGCGCCCGGCACCGGGGAGGGGCACCGGGTCGATCTGTTCGCGGCGCTGCTGTGTCTGCTGATCGCGGCGCTGCTGAACCTCGGCATCAAGAACGCGGCGCGGTTCGAGACGGTCGTCGTGGTGCTGAAGGTACTGGTCGTGCTGCTGGTGATCGGCGTCGGCGTGTTCCACATCCGGACGGAGCACTACGAGCCGTTCTTCCCGTTCGGCGTCGGCGGGGCGTTCACGGGTGCGGCGACGGTGTTCTTCGCGGTGTTCGGTTACGACGCCATGTCGACGGCGGCGGAGGAGTCCAAGGACGCGCAGCGGCACATGCCGAAGGCGATCATCTACTCGCTGATCATCTCGATGGTGCTGTACGTGGCGGCCTGTCTGGTGCTGACGGGCATGCAGGACTACAAGGACATCGACCCGGAGAGCGGCTTCTCGACCGCGTTCAAGTCGGTGGGGCTCAACGGGCTCGCGGACGTGATCGCGGGGGGCGCCATCATCGGCATCCTCACGGTGATGTTCACGTTCATGCTGGGCGTGACGCGGGTGTGGTTCGCGATGTCCCGGGACGGGCTGCTGCCCCGCTGGTTCGCGAAGACGCATCCGACACGCCACGTGCCGACGCGGGTCACCTGGATCGTGGGGGTGGCGTCGGCCGCCATCGCCGGGTTCCTGCCGATCGGCGAGGCGGCCGAGCTGACCAACATCGGCATCCTGCTGGCGTTCGTGGTGGTGTGCACGGCGGTGATCGTGCTGCGCTACCGGCAGCCGGAGCTGCCGCGCGCCTTCCGCACGCCGTGGATGCCGGTGGTGCCCGCGGTGGGCGTGGCCTTCTCGATCTGGCTGATCACGTTCCTGCAGTGGCAGACCTGGGTGCGGTTCGCGGTGTGGTTCGTGATCGGCCTGGTCGTGTACTTCGGCTACTCCTACCGGCGTTCGGCGCTCGCGGGCCGGGACGACGCCGTGGACCGGGGTTAGAGGGTCTTCAGGAAGCCGAGCAGGACGCGCCGGAACTCCTCCGGGCGCTCCAGCGCCGAGTAGTGGCCGGTGCCGTCGATGGTCGCCGTACGGCCTTCGGGGACGGCGCCGGCCAGGCGCTCGGCGGCGGCGTGCAGATCGGCCGGCTCCAGGGAGCCGTTGACGGCGAGCAGCGGGACGCGGACGCCGCCGTGGCGGTCGAAGGAGCCGGTGAGGTGCACCAGCCAGTCCTTCTCGCCCGCGCTGTGCTTGGACAGCGTGTGCAGGGCCATCTCGCGCAGGCGGCGCGGGATCTCCGGGTCGACGTCCTCGGCCGGGCGGCCGGGGCCGGGCACGAGCCGCAGGAAGGCGTCCAGCCAGGTGGTCACGTCCCCGGCGGCCAGTGCCCGGGCGATCGTCTGCTGGAGCTCCTGGTGCCAGGGGTCGGTGTAGCGGAAGTCGCCGGTCGCCGCCCCGGCGGTGACCACCGCGCGGACCAGGTCCGGGTGTTCGAGCACGGTGTCGGTGGCGATCACTCCGCCCATGGAGAGCCCGACGAGGACGGCGGGTCCGGCGTCGAGGTGGCTCAGCAGCGCGGCCAGGTCGTCGGCCCAGCGGAACGGCGCGGTGGCGTTGGCGGAGAAGCCGTGGCCGCGCGTGTCGGGGGCGATCACCCGGTACCGCTCGGCGAGGACGCGCACGTGGTCGTCCCACATCCGGTGGTCGACAAAGCCGGAGTGGAGCAGCACGACGAGGTCGCCGGAGCCGGTGTCGCGGTAGGCGAGATCGCCGTCGGCGGACGGGAAGGTACGGAGGTCCGAAGCACCAGTCATGACAACCAAGGTGTCATGATGGACCCACTTTGACAACCCAGATGTCATGATGGGCGGGTGACGGACCACGAGACCCCCCTCCCGCCCGACGAGCTCGGCCGACGCCTCACCGAGGTGTACGACCTGGTCGGCCCGCTCTACCGGCGCGCCCAGCGCAGCGTCGAGCGCGGCCTGACGGACGGTGAGCTGTCCCTCGGTGTGCGTGCCGTGCTGACACTGCTGCACCGCAACGGGCCGATGACGGTGCCGCAGATGGGCCGGGCGCAGGCGATCAGCCGCCAGTTCGTGCAGCGCATGGTGAACGAGGCGGCGGACCAGGGGCTGGTGGAGAGCATCCCCAACCCGGCCCACCGGCGCTCCTCGCTCATCCGTCAGACGGAGAAGGGTGCGGCGGCGATCGGCGAGGTGCTGCGCCGGGAGCACGCGCTGCTGCGGGAGACCGGCGGCGGCCTGACGGACGCCGAGGTGACGGCGTGTCTGCGCGTGCTGGGCGAGCTGCTCAAGGCGCTCGACCACGGCGACGTCGACTGACGCGCGTGCCCGGTGCGGCCAGCGCGGGCGTCCGAGATGCACCCCGCAACGACGTGTGACCACCATGGTGGGGAACTCTTCCGAAAGGGTGATCGAGATGTCCGCGACGTCTCCCCGGCGGGCCGCCAGACGTGCCCCGGTACTCGCCGTCCGTGAACTCTCCTCCTGCCACGTCCCGTTCCTCCCGGCCGACGCCGCCTGACCCATGCGGGCGGCGCCGTCGTCGACGCGCCTCGCGGTCACGGCCGCGCTGCTGTCGTACGCGGCCGGAGCGGGTGACGCCTTCGCGTTCACCGAGCTCGGGGGCGTGTTCACCGCCAACATGACCGGCAGCCTCGTGCTGTCGGGGCTGACCGGCCGGCCGGGGTACGGGGCCCTCGTCGCGGGGGCGGCCACCGCGCTCGCGGCGTTCCTGGCCGCCGTGTACGCGGCGTCCCGCGCGGCGCCGAAGGGGCCGGGGCCGCGGTGGGGCGGGATCCGGGCGGTCCTCGTGGCCGTCGTCGCGCTCGACCTCACGGTGCTGGCCCTGAAGTCCGTCGCCCCTGCTCCCGGCACGGCGCTGCGGCTGCTGTCACTGGCCGCGTCCGCGGCGGCGATGGGCGGCCAGACGGCGGCCGCCAAGCGCGCGGCGGGAAGCTCGGGGGTGACCACGACGTTCGTCACGGGCACGCTGACCAGCCTGGCGCAGGACGCCGCCGACGGCAGCTCCCGGCACGCGGCCGTCCGCGTGGGGGCGGTCGTGATGCTGTTCCTGGGCGCGCTGACGGCGTCGGGGGCGATGGCGGTCGACGCCCGGCTCGGTCCCGCCGTCGCGGCGGCCGGCACCACCGCGGCAATCCTCGCGCTGCCCCGGACGGGCGCGCCCGACCCCTGACGCCACCGGCGCTCCGGCCCCCTGACGCCCCTCGGCGCCGACCGACCTCACCGAGCAAGGAGCCGACATGGCCGACACCCCCGGACCGGACGGGCGGCCACCCGGACGTCCTGCTGCCGCGACACCGCTGGGCCGCTTCCGGGCCGAGGCGCGGGACGCGATCACACCCCGCACCGGGCTCCTCATCCTGGGCGTGCTGATCCTCGAACTCGCCTTCGTCGTCTCCTACATCGGGGCGTTCCACTCCCCCACCCCGGAGCGGCTCCCGGTGGCCGTGGTGGCCCCGGCGGCGGAGCGGCAGCGGGTGGTCGACGAGCTGAACGGCATCCCCGGGGAGCCGCTGTCCGCCCGGCCCGCGGACAGCGCGGGGCAGGCACGCACGATGGTGCTGGAGCGCGACGTGGACGCGGCCCTCCTGGTCTCCCCGGACGGGCGTCCCGACCGGCTGCTCGTGGCGTCCGCGGCCGGTCCCTCCGGGGTGCAGGCGCTGGAGCGGGTCCTCCAGAAGGCCGACCCGTCGCAGCCGGTGGAGATCACCGACCTGCGGCCGCCCAACGAGGCCGACGGGCGGGGACTCGCCTCCTTCTACCTGGCGGTCGGCCTGGTCGTGGGCGGCTACCTGGCCTCGGCCGCCGCGGCCGCCTCGTACGGGGCGCGTCCGGCCAACCCGCACCGCATGCTGATCCGGCTCGGGGCGCTGGCCGTGGTGTCGGTGCTGTCGGGGCTCGGCGGCGCGATCGTCGCGGACTTCGTCTTCGACGCGCTGCCGGGCCACTTCGCGGCGCTGTGGTGGATCGGCGCCCTCACCACGTTCGCCGCGGCGGCGGCCGGGATGGCCTTCCAGGTGCTGCTGGGGCCGGCGGGCGTCGCCCTGTCGGTGCTGATCTTCGTGGTGCTCGGCAACCCCAGCGCGGGCGGCGTCTATCCCTCGGCCCTGCTGCCGCCCTTCTGGCGGGACCTCGGCCCCGCCCTGCCGAACGGGGCCTCGGTGACGCTGCTCCGCAACTACGCCTACTTCGGCGGCCATCACACCGCCACGGCCTGGTGGGTGCTGTCCGCCTGGGCGGTGGGCGGCGTCCTGGTGGGCGCGCTCGCCGCGCGGTTCCGCCGTGGACGCGGACGCCGGTCGCCGGAGCCCGCCCCCGCGGCCCCGGGCTGACGCCTCAGCCCTCCCCGCCCGCCGTCACGAGCCCGTCCTTCGCCGCGCCCCTGCTGAACACCACGTCGCGGATGCGGTCGCGGACGCCCTGCAGTTCGGCGCCCTGGGCGATGGCCGCGTCGAGGTCGACGACCCGGCCGGCGTCGACGTCGTACAGCTGGGGCACGAACTCGGCGCGGGTGACCTCCCAGCGGGCGCCGGGGCGGGACGGCGGGGAGAAGGTGAAGCGGGCGACCGTGGACTGGTTGCCGCGCGGGTCGTTCACCCCGTCGTGGTTGGTCATCTCGCCGGCGATCTGGTCGCCCATCCCGTAGACCACCCAGGTGCCGTTGACCTTCTCGTACGCCTGCGGGACATGGGCGTGGGTGCCGAGGATCAGGTCGACGTCCGGGCGGTTCCCGCTCTTCGAGGCGGTGAGGGAACGGGCGAGGGAGAGCTGGAGGTCGTCGGGCGCGTCCTGCCACTCGGTGCCCCAGTGCAGGGAGACCACCACGACGTCCGCCCCGGCCTTGCGGGCGGCGCGGGCGCCGGCGACGATCCGCCGCTCGTCGATCAGGTTCACGGCCCAGGGCCGGTCCTGCGGCAGCGGGATGCCGTTGGTGTCGAAGGTGTAGGCGAGGTGCGCGACCCGGGCGCCGCCCGCGTCCAGCAGGGCCGGTGCGGCGGCCTCCTGCGCGGAGCGGGCCGAGCCGGCGTGGTGCAGGCCCGCACGGTCCAGGGCGTCGAGGGTGCGGCGGATGCCCTCCTCGCCGTCGTCCAGGGAGTGGTTGGAGGCGGTGGAGCAGCCGTCGTAGCCGGTGGCGGCGAGTCCGGCGGCCACCTCGGGCGGCGACCTGAAGAGGGGGTAGCCGCTGTAGTCGCCGTCGGCGCCGTAGACGGTCTCCATATGACACAACGCCAGGTCCGCTTCGGCGACTACAGGGCGGATGCCGGAAAGCATCGGCCCGAAGTCGTAGCCGGCGCCGCCCGCGTCGAACGCGGCCTGCTCGATGACGGAGGTGTGGGGCAGGACGTCGCCCGAGGCGACCAGGGTGAAGCCGCGGTGAGCCGTCGCCGAGGGGGCCGGACGACCCTGCGCCGGCGGTGTGTGGTCGCGGGCCTGGCAGGCGGCGCCCGCGGCGAGGACGGCCGTCAGGACGAGGGCCAGCTGTCTGCTGCGTGCGATCATCACGTCACCCCGCTGTGGTCGTATTTATGGATAAACAGGTAAGAAGCCACATTGCGGCGAACGGCGCTCCGACACGCTCATTAGGCCGTCCGGCGTGCGAGAACGGCCGTCCCGACCGTTCGTCGAACCGTTCGTCGACGCGATCGACCGTCCGCCGCACACTCCTGTGCGCGCCCTGTCCCCGGGCGGCGGGGTGCGTTGCCATACGGCCATGACGGCCGGAACGACACTCACGCACGGGACCACCGCCGAGCACGAGCTCGCCGCACTCCAGCGGGAGCACGGCCGGCCCCTCTTCGCGCTGCTGCTCCGGCTCTGCGACGGGGACCGGCAGCGCGCGGAGGACCTGGTCCAGGAGACGCTGGTACGCGCCTGGCAGCACCCCGAGGCCCTGCGCGCCGAGAACTTCGACTCCGTACGCCCCTGGCTGCTGACCGTGGCGCGGCGGCTCGCCATCGACGCGCGGCGGGCCCGGCAGGCCAGGCCCGCCGAGGTCGGGGACGCCGTGCTGGAGAACGCCCGGGTGATCTCCGACCACGCGGAACGGGCCGCCGCGACGCTCGACGTCCGGGAGGCTGTGAAGACTCTCACTCCGGAGCACCGTGAAGTCCTGGTGCTCGTGTACTTCCAGGGGGCGAGTGTGGCGGAAGCCGCGGCCGCCCTCGGAATCCCGCCCGGTACGGTGAAGTCCCGCGCGTACTACGCGCTGCGCGCCCTGCGCCGGGTGCTTCCGGGCTACGCCTCCGACATGCGGTGAAACCGGCCGTCGGGTCAAACCTCCGTAAAGCGCCTTGCCGTGGAACCCGGTTGGGGATCGGCTGTCCTCATCCGTGTTCCGGACCGGGGATCCGGGCTCGGGCGACGCGCACGCACCGGAGGAGGCAGGAAGGGATGCTGCACAGAGGTCGAGAGGGCACGGACGGCGACGGCGGACCCGCCGTCCCCATGGCCTGGTTCTACGCCGAGTACATCGCCGACGAACTGCTGCGCAGCGGCGACCTCATGCCGCCGACGTCCGTGGAGTTCCGGGCCGGCCGGGACGCGCTGGCGCTGACCGTCTTCCTGTCCGACACCGACGGCGAGCTGTCCGGCATCCGGGTCATCACCCAGCTGGAGACCTGGCTGTCGCTGACCGCCTACGACCAGCCGTGGCAGGAGTGGGTGCAGAAGCGGCTGGACGACCTGGCCACGGACGCCGCCGCGTCCGGCAGGGGCGTGCCGGGCCCGGACCTGGAGCTGGCCGTGGAGGCGTGGCGGTGGCTGCGGGAGACGGAGCTGCTGGCCCCTGACCTGAACGCGGTGCCGGGCGGAGGGGCGGCCGGCGAGGACGAGGGGCCGAAGGTGTGGACGCCGGCGTGGCAGCTCGGGCTGCCGCTCGGGCACCTCGCCATCCACCTCTTCTAGGGGCCGTTCCGGCCGTTTCGAGGTCCGCGGAAATTCGGACCAATCCGCGGGCCCGAGGTCTCCGAATCCTTAGGTCACGATTCGGTGCGCCGCTGAGTCATTCGGATGCCTGGTGCGTACCGGTGGGAGCAAGGAGTAACCCCACCCGCACCCAACGGCACGAGGATTCGGCATGAGGTCCCTGGAGAGGCATCGCGACGTCGGCGCCTACGCGCTCGGCGTGCTGGACGAGGCGGAGGCGTTCCGCTTCGAGGACCACCTCATGGAGTGCCCCAGCTGCGCCGTCCAGGTGACCGAGTTCGGCCCCGCGACACGCCAGTTGATGCTCTACCGCAACGCGACCCCCCGCACCGTACACCCGATGGCGCAGCCCTCGCCGCGGATGCTGGACCGCCTGCTCACCCAGGTGTCCGCCCGGCGGCGCGTCGGACGGCGCCGGATGCTGCTGGCGCTGGCCGCGTCCGTGGTGCTGGCGGTGTCCGCCCCGGCGGTGACGGTCCTGGCGCGGGGCGGCGACGGGCCGCGCCCGCTGACCGTGGAGGCCACCGACGAGCGGTCCGGGGTGTGGGCCGAGGTGAGGATCGAGGACCGCGACTGGGGCAGCAGCGTGGAGCTGCGGGTGAAGGACGCGGCGGGACCGCGCGACTGCGTCCTGGTGGGGATCGGCCACGACGGCTCCGAGAACGTCATGACGAACTGGGCCGTGCCCCGGCACGACGCCCGCCCCAACACCGTCCCGGGCGGCTCGGCGATGCGCTCCGACCAGTTCGAGCGGTACGAGGTGCGCTCCACGGAGGGCGAGACGCTGGTGGTGCTGCGGCCGCGCTGACACGCCCGCCGCGAGGGCTCATTTCAGCAGCCGGGACAGCCTCCGGTCGGCCAGCGGCTTGCCGCCCGTCTGGCAGGTGGGGCAGTACTGCAGCGAGGAGTCGCTGAACGACACCTCCCGGATGGTGTCCCCGCACACCGGGCAGGGCTCGCCGGTGCGGCCGTGCACCCGCAGGCCGGTCTTCTTCTCCGCCTTCAGCCGGCCCGCCGCCAGCCCGCGTGAGCGTTCGACGGCCTCGGTGAGGGTGGTGCGCAGCGCCTCGTACAGCCGGGCCGTCTCCTCCGGGGTGAGCAAGGAGGCCAGCTTGAACGGGGACATGCGGGCGGCGTGCAGGATCTCGTCGCTGTAGGCGTTGCCGACGCCCGCGATCAGGCTCTGGTCGCGCAGGGCGCCCTTGAGCCGGCGGCGCTCCCCGGAGAGCAGCTCCGCCAGGCGCGCCTCGTCGAAGCCGTCGGCGAGCGGGTCGGGGCCGAGCCGCGCGATCCCCGGGACCTGGGCCGGGTCGTCCACCACGTACACGGCGAGCCGTTTCTGGGTGCCGGCCTCCGTCAGGTCGAAGCCGGCGCCGGTCTCCAGGGCGACGCGCAGCGCCAGCGGACCCTTGCCGGGGCGGGGCACGCCGCTGGGCAGCGGGTCCTTCCAGTGCAGCCAGCCCGCGCGCGCCAGATGCGTGACGAGGTGGGGGCCGCCGTCCGTGGCCAGGGCGAGGAACTTGCCGTACCGACGCACGGCGGTGACCTCGCGGCCCTCGACGGCGGTGAGCGGCGGGTCGTAGGTCTTCAGGACGCTGATCGCCACGGGCAGCGCCCGGACGATCTCGTGGCCGGTCAGGTGCTCGGTGAGGAAGTCCTTGAGCGCCTCGACCTCGGGGAGTTCCGGCATGCGTCAAGGGTGCCACCCGCGGCGCGCGTCCTCAGCCCGTGCCGGGAGTCTTCCCTCCGGCCGGCTCCGGGTCCTTGGCGACCACGAACTCGCTCCACACGCACTTGCCGCCGCCGCGCGCCTCCACGCCCCACAGGTCGGTGAGCGTCTCCACCAGCAGCAGGCCCCGGCCGGAGACGCCGCCCTCCCCGGCCTCCCGGCGGCGCGGCAGGGCGCTGGAGGAGTCCTCGACCTCCACGCGCAGCCGCCGCTCGGCGCCGTCGAGCACCCGCAGGGTGACCTCCGCGGACCCCTCGGTGTGCATCAGCACGTTGGTGATCATCTCGTCGGCGACCAGTTCGATCTCGTCGGCCCGGTCCCGGGCGCCCCACGCGGCGGCCGCGGTGCGGATCATGCGCCGGGTGTCGGACAGCGCCTCCGGGTCGCCGGGCGGCACCAGCTGCTTGAGCCGGCCGCCGGAGCGGGGGCCCTCCGGTTCGCGGCGGCGCAGCAGGAGCAGTGCCACGTCGTCGTCGCCGCCGCGCTCGTCGGCCACGTCGATCAGCCGGTCGGCCAGGTCGCGTACGTCGTCGGGGCCTACGGCGATCAGCGCGGCGAGGGTCTCCACGCCGTCGTCGAGGTCCGCGCCGGGCTGCTCGACCAGGCCGTCGGTGCACAGCACCAGCGTCTCGCCCGGCTCCAGTTCGATCCGCCCCACCGGGTAGTCGAGGCCGCCGAACTCGGCGGACAGGCCGAGCGGCAGCCCGCCGGGGACGGGCACCCGGCGGCAGGAGCCGTCGACGCGGCGCACCATCGGGTCGATGTGCCCGGCGCGGACCGCCTGGATGACGCCGGTGGCCAGGTCGACCTCGGCGTACAGGCAGGTCGCGGAGCGGTCGGTGTCGAGTTCGTGCAGGAAGACGGAGGCGCGGGCCATGACGGTGGAGGGCGGGTGGCCCTCGGCGGCGTAGGCGCGCAGCACGATGCGGAGCTGGCCCATGACGGCGGCGGCGTGCGTGTCGTGTCCCTGGACGTCGCCGATGACGGCGCCGACCCTGCTGCCGACGGGGAGCGGGATCAGGTCGTACCAGTCGCCGCCGATGTCCCGGCCGAAGGCGCCGCCGAAGGAGGCCGCGCGGTAGCGGACCGCGAGGTCGGCGCCGGGCACGCTGGGGATGGTGCGGGGCAGCATGGCCTGCTGGAGCCCCTGGGCGAGGTCCATCTCCTGCTCGTAGAACATCGCCCGCTGCAGGCTCTGGGAGATGCTGCTGCCGAGCGCGACCAGGATGTTGCGCTCCTCGGCGGTGAAGCCGCGCCGGTCGCTGTAGAGCAGGCCCATCGCGCCGATCGGGCGGGCCTGCACGATGAGCGGCAGATAGGCGGCCGAGGTGATGTTCAGCCCGGTGATGCCCCGCCACAGCTCCGGGTAGCGCTCGGCGAACTCCTCCGGGGACTCGATGAAGCGGGGGCTGAGGGTGCGGACCGCCTCGCTCATCGGGTAGCGCTCGTCGATGCCGGTGAGTTCGGTGCCGGGCACGAAGCTGCCCGCGGGTCCTTCCGCGATGAGCCGGATGCGGCCGGCCTCGACCAGTCCCATCACCAGACTGGTCGCGCCCAGGTGGGTGAGACCGTGGGTGTCCTTGAGGACGTCGATGACGTCCTGCACGGTGCGGGCGTGGGCGAGCGCGGCGGTGGTCAGCTGGACCACGTTGGTCTGCTGGCGGCGGAGGTCCTCCTGGAGGGTCTGGTCGCGCCGGTCGCCGCTCTCGCGCAGCTCCTGGGTGGCGTCACGGACGATGCCGATGATGCGGTGGGGCCGGCCGGTGCTGTCCCGCCGGATGTAGCCCTGGGTGTGGGTCCAGCGCAGGGAGCCGTCGCGACGGCGGATGCGGAAGTAGGCGCCGTAGTTCTCCTGGCCGGAGTTGAGGGCGCGGGCCACCACGGCGTCCAGCCGCCGCGCCTCCCCGGGCGGGACGCGGATGGCGAGGGTCTCCGGCCGGTCGTCGTACTCGTCTGGGCGCACGTCGAAGATCTCGTGCGCCTGGGCGTCCATCTGCATCACCCCGGCGTCCAGGTCCCAGTCGAAACTCCCCATGCGGTTGAGCGCCAGGATCGGATCCGGGTGTTCCGGCCAGTCGTCCGGGAGAGACACGGGGCTCGCTCCCCGATCAGCCATGGGGCCACCTTGCCAGGAATCGGGTGATTCTTCGACCGCTGGGTCACCTGGGAGCACGGGTATCCGGAGGCGCCGGGTGGTACACGGAAAGTCACAGGCAGTAGGGCGGCACGGAGCGGCCGGACGGAAGGTGCGGGTGTGGAGTGGTTCGGCGCGACCGAGTACTGGACGAGCCGGCTGGTGTTCCAGAAGGGGCTGGCCGCGCTGTACCTGGTCGCGTTCCTGGCCGCGGCGCTGCAGTTCCGCGCGCTGATCGGGGAGCGGGGCATGCTGCCGGTGCCGCGCTTCGTGGCGCGGGTGCCGGTGCGCCGCTCCCCCAGCCTGTTCCACCTGCACTACTCGGACCGCTTCTTCGCCGGGTGCGCGTGGGCGGGGTGCGCGGTGGCGGCGGCGCTGCTCGCGGGGGTGGACGCGCTGGTGCCGCTGTGGGCGGCGATGCTGCTGTGGCTGGTGCCGTGGGGCCTGTATCTGTCGATCGTGAACGTGGGGCAGACCTGGTACGCGTTCGGCTGGGAGTCGCTGCTGCTGGAGGTGGGGTTCCTCGGGGTGTTCCTCGGCAACGACGAGGTGGCGCCGCCCGTCGTGGTGCTGTTCCTGCTGCGGTGGGTGCTGTTCCGGGTGGAGTTCGGCGCCGGGCTGATCAAGGTGCGCGGCGACGAGTGCTGGCGCCGCCTCACCTGTCTGTACTTCCATCACGAGACCCAGCCGATGCCGGGCCCGCTGAGCTGGTTCTTCCACCACCTCCCGAAGCCGCTGCACCGGGCCGAGGCGGCGGCGAACCATATGACGCAGCTGGTGGTGCCGTTCCTGCTGTTCGCGCCGCAGCCGGTCGCGTCGGCGGCGGCCGCGCTGATGATCGTCACCCAGCTGTGGCTGGTGCTGTCCGGGAACTTCGCCTGGCTGAACTGGATCACGATCGTGCTGGCGCTCCCCGCCGTGGCCTGGCCGTCCGATCCGCCGCCGGTGGACGACGCCCCGCTCTGGTACGTGGTGGTCGTGCTCGCGGTGTCCGCGCTGCTGCTCGCGCTGAGTCACGCGCCGGTGCGGAACATGCTCTCGCGGCGCCAGGTGATGAACCGGTCCTTCGACCCGCTGCACCTGGTGAACACCTACGGGGCGTTCGGCACCGTGGGCCGGGTGCGGCACGAGGTGGTGCTGGAGGGCACGGCGGACGAGGTGCCCCGGGAGGACTCCGACTGGCGGGAGTACGAGTTCAAGGGCAAGCCGGGCGACCCGAAGCGCTGGCCGCGCCAGTACGCCCCGTACCACCTGCGGCTGGACTGGCTGATGTGGTTCGCCGCGCTGTCCCCCGCTTACGCGAGCCCCTGGTTCGGGGGCCTGGTGGAGCGGCTGCTCGAGAACGACCCCGACACCCTCCGCCTGCTCCGCCGCTCCCCCTTCCCCGCGGACGCCCCGCCCCGCCACATCCGCGCCCGTCTGTTCCGCTACCGCTTCACCACCTGGCGGGAACTGCGCGAGACGGGCGCCTGCTGGGAGCGGACGTACGTCCGCGAGTTCCTGCCGCCGACCCGGCTGGCGGGGAGCGCGCGGAAGTCCTAGACGTTCACAGCAGGCCGGTCGCGCGCAGTTCCTCCCACAGGGCGTCCGGTACGGGTTCCTCGAAGCGGTCGGCGCAGTCGTCGACCTCGGCGGCCGAGCGGGCGCCGACCAGCACGCCGGCGACCGCCGGGTGGGCTGCGCAGTGGGCCAGGGCGGCGGCGCGCAGCGAGGTGCCGTGCCGCGCGGCGGCCTCCTTGATGCGCAGGGCGCGCTCCAGGAGGGCGGCGGGGGCGGCCGCGTAGTCGTAGGTGGCGCCGGGGCGGGGGTCGGCCAGCAGGCCGGAGTTGAAGGCGCCGCCGACTACGACGGACACCCCGCGCTCCAGCGCGGCGGGCAGCAGCCCGGCGGCGGCGCCGTGGTCGAGCAGGGTGTGGCGGCCCGCGCACAGCACCACGTCGACGTCGGTGTCGCGGACGAAGCGGGTGAGCATCGCCGTCTGGTTCATGCCGGCGCCGATCGCCCCGACGACGCCCTCGGAGCGGAGCCGTTCGAGCGCCGGGTAGGCCTCGCGGAAGGCCTGTTCCTCGTGGTCGTCGGGGTCATGGAGGTAGACGACGTCCACGCGGTCCAGGCCGAGGCGGTCCAGGCTCTCCTCCAGGGAGCGGCGGACGCCGTCGGCGCTGAAGTCCCAGACGCGCCGGTGGGTGGCGGGCACGGCGAATCCATGGGCGAGGTCGTCGCCGCCCGTGCCGGACGGTTCGAGCAGGCGGCCCACCTTGGTGGACACCGTGTACGTGTCGCGGGGCAGCTCCCGCAGGACGGCGCCCAGGCGGCGTTCGCCGAGACCGAGGCCGTAGTGCGGGGCGGTGTCGAAGTAGCGGACGCCCCGCCGCAGCGCGGCCCGCACCGCCTCGTACGCCTGCTCCTCGGTGACCGAGGTGTAGAGGCCGGCGATGCCCGCGGTGCCGAGGGCGAGCGGGGTGATCTCCACACCGCTGCGGCCGAGTCGTCGGCGGACCGGCTCGGACGGGCCCGCCGGGGCTCCGGGGTCGCTCATACCGGGCTGCTCCTTGTCATGATCACGGACGGGGCGCGGCCGAGCATACGGGACCCGCGGCCGCGCGCCCCGCCGTCCTGCGGCGGCTACGGCGGCCGGGGCCCCGCCGCCCGGTCACGCCCGCTTCAGCCGCAGCGTCCTCAGCTCGAAGGGCCGCAGCCGTACGGCGATCCGCCCGCCGTCGACGGCGGGCGGGGCCGTGTCCGCGAGGGGGCGTTCCAGCAGGTCGGTCACCTCCACGCCGGCGACCGGGAAGCCGGCCGTGAGCGTGGCGTCGGCGCGGGCGCCGTGCGCCTCGTGGAAGCGGACCACCACGTCGCCGCTGCCGTCGTCGGCGAGCTTGACCGCCGTGACCACCACGGAGTCCCGGTCGGCGGTCACCAGCGGCGCCACCTCGCCAGCCCCGTCGAGGCGCCGCTCGGGCAGGTTGATCCGCCAGCCCTCGCGCACCGCGTCCCCGACGGTCGCGCCGGGCACCAGGGCGTGCCGGAAGCGGTGGACGCCCTGGTCGGTCTCGGGGTCGGGGAAGCGGGGGGCGCGTAGCAGGGAGACGCGGACCGTGGTGGTCGTGCCGCCGTCGCCGTCGGTGCGCACCGCGCGCGTCACGTCGTGGCCGTAGGTGCCGTCGTTGACGACCGCGACGCCCCAGTCGGGTTCCTGGAGGTGGACGAAGCGGTGGTTGCACGCCTCGAACTTGGCGGCCTCCCAGGAGGTGTTGGTGTGGGTGGGCCGGAAGTAGTGCCCGAACTGCGTCTCGGAGGCGTAGCGGTCGGCGTGCAGGTCGAGGGGGAAGGCGAGCTTGAGGAACTTCTCCGTCTCGTGCCAGTCGACCTCGGTGTCCACCACCAGCCGCTTCTCCCCCGGCGGCAGGGACAGCACCTGGGTGACGCGGGAGTCGCCGAAGGTGCGGACGATCCGCACCGAGGCGCCGTCGTCGCCGGGGGTGACCTCGTCCGCGTCGGTGAGGTCGGCGACGGTGTTGCGGTAGAACTCGTCGACGTCCCAGGCGTCCCACATGTTCGGCAGGTCCTGGTGCAGCTGGAGCAGGTTGCCGGTGCGGCCGGGGGCGATGGTCTCGCGGCCGGCGGCGAGGTCCACGGCGGAGTCGACCAGGCCGCGCGCGTCGACGCCGATCCGCAGCAGGCCGTTGTCGAGGACGTGTCCGCCGTCGGGGCGCTCCGCGCGCGTGGTGCGTCCGGACACCTCGGCCGGGCGCGCGCCGCCCGCCGGGACGCCGGCGCGGGTGTGCGGGGCCGCGTTGAAGACCAGCCGCACACCGCCCTCGCCGGCCAGGGCGCGCTGGGCGGCGTCGATGATCGCGTTCAGCTCGTCGGCGACTCGGGCGTAGGTGGCGCGGGCCTCGCGGTGCACCCAGGCGATGGAGGAGCCGGGCAGGATGTCGTGGAACTGGTGCAGCAGCACCGTCTTCCAGATCCGGTCCAGGTCGGCGTACGGGTAGGGGAAGCCGGTGCGCACGGCGGCCGTGGCCGCCCACAGCTCGGCCTCCCGCAGCAGGTGCTCGCTGCGCCGGTTGCCCTGTTTGGTGCCGGCCTGGCTGGTGAGGGTGGCGCGGTGCAGTTCGAGGTACAGCTCGCCGACCCAGACGGGCGGTTCGGGGTTCTCCGCCTCGGCCTTGGCGAAGAAGGCGGACGGGGTTTCCCAGGTGACCTTGGCCGAGCCTTCGAGGTCGCGCAGCCGGGCGGCCTTGGCGACCATCTCGCGGGTGGTGCCGCCGCCGCCGTCGCCCCAGCCGGTGGGCGCGAGGGAGTGCCGGGCGGTCCCCTTGTCCTTGAAGTTGCGGACGGCGTGGGCGATCTCGGCGCCGCGCATCGAGCAGTTGTAGGTGTCGACGGGCGGGAAGTGGGTGAAGATCCGGGTGCCGTCGATGCCCTCCCAGCGGAAGGTGTGGTGCGGGAAGCTGTTGGTGCGGGACCAGGAGATCTTCTGCGTGAGCAGGTACGTGGAGCCCGCGGCCTTGATGATCTGCGGGAGTCCGGCGGCGAAGCCGAAGGTGTCCGGCAGCCAGACCTCGTCGTTCTCGACGCCGAACTCGTCGAGGAAGAACCGCTTCCCGTGCACGAACTGCCGGGCCATGGCCTCGGAGCCGGGCATGTTGGTGTCGGACTCCACCCACATGCCGCCGGCCGGCACGAACCGGCCGTCCGCCACGGCCTTCTTCACCCGCGCCCACACCTCGGGCCGGTGCTCCTTCACCCACGCCCACTGCTGGGCCTGCGACATGGCGAAGACGAAGTCGGGCTCGTCGTCGAGGAGGGCGGTCATGTTGGCGGCGGTGCGGGCGACCTTGCGCACCGTCTCGCGCAGCGGCCACAGCCAGGCCGAGTCGATGTGCGCGTGCCCGACGGCGCTGATGCGGTGCGCGGACGGCGCGGCCGGCGCGGCGAGTACGTCGGTGAGGCGTGAACGGGCCCGCTCGGCGGTGCCGTTGACGTCCTGGAGGTCGAGCGCGTCCAGGGCGCGCTCGACGGCGCGGAGGATCTCCCAGCGGCGGGGCGAGTCGACGGGCAGCTCGGCCATCAGCTCGCCGAGCACCTCGAGGTCGGTGACCAGGTGCCACACGGTCTCGTCGAGGACGGCGAGGTCCATGCGGGTCAGGGTGTACTGCGGGTCGCTGCCCGCGGTCGCCAGGTCGCCGAGCGAGGTGGGCCGGAAGGGGCGGTAGTCCATGATGACGGGGTTGGAGGCGGCCTCGACGTGCAGGCGCACCTCCTCGCCGCCCTGGACGGGAGCGCCGATCCGCACCCACTGGTTGCGGGGGTTGAGGCCCTTCACGGGGGTGCCGTCGGGGCGGTAGACCAGCCCTTCGCACTGGAAGCCGGGCATGTTCTCGTCGAAGCCGAGGTCGAGGATCGCCTCGACGGTGCGGCCGGCCCACTCCTGGGGGACAGTGCCGGTCACCCGGAACCAGCTGGTGCCCCAGGGCGCGCCCCAGCGGGAGCCCACGGCGATCGGCTCGACGTCGGCGGCCAGTCCCTCCGCGACCGGGACCGGTTCCCCCGGCGCGTGCCACACCGCCACCTTCAAGGGCACGGCCTCGGGGTACACGGCGGGTCGGACGCGCTCGTCGAGGACCCGCCTCAGACGGGCTTCGACCAGGGTGCGGTCGTCATGCATGCGGCGCTCCATGGTTGTGGCCGGTTCGCTGCCCTACGGAACCCCGCCCGCGAGACGGGACCCCCGGGTACAACTCCCCTCCCACACCCCCCTCGAACCGCCTCCCGCATCAGCCCGCGTACGGGCAGGTCAGCGGGCATCGGACGCTGTGCCGCGGCCCTCGGCGTCGGCACGGGCCTGCTCCTCGAGACGGCGCTCGGCCTCCGCCCAGTCGATGGGCAGCGCCGCGGCGGGGACCTCCCAGAAGGTGAAGGTGGACGTACGCATGGTGTCCCGCAGGCCGGTCATGACGCTCTTGTGCGGCTCGGTGCGGGCGTAGGTGTAGAGGGCTTCGCGGCTCTCCCACGCGGACAGGGTGAGGAAGGTCCGGCGCAGTGGTCTGGCCACCAGGGACGCGCCGAGCGCCCCGGGCGCCTGCCTGACCTGCCCCCAGGCGGCGAGGGACTGCCGGAAGAACCGGGGCACGTCCTTCAGCGACCGCACCTCGAAGCGGGAGGCCATGACGAAGGCGTGCGTGTCGGGCCGGGCCGGGTTGGGTGTGACCCAGGGAAGAGTGGGCACGGTGGTCTCGCCTCCATGGTTGGGTAGTGGCACTATCCATGCTAGGCGATGTCGCTCCTTCGCACCACGCATTCGCGCGCACGGCCCCTTGCCCAGGGGCGCCAACCGACCCTCCGGCGAACCCCGTTGCCCCGCCCCGCACCCACGAACCAATGTCGGACGCGTGACTGCCGGGTCGGCCGTAGGCCTTACGCAGAGGGTGTTCCCGGCTCCGGAGTGAGTCCGGGGCGGGCGCGTGCGCCTCCGTCGTCGGTCGTTCCTTCCGCCCGCCGTGCTTCCGCCGGCGGGGATCGACGATCCGACTTCTGAGACGAGGGACGACCATGTCCGCAGCACCGCACATCGAGTTGAACCACACCGCCGTCCACGCCCGTGACCGCAGACGCTCCGCCGAGTTCCTGGCCGGGGTCCTGGGTCTGGAGGTGGGGGCGCCGTTCGGGCCGTTCCTGCCGGTCGACCTGGGCAACGGCGTGACCCTTGACTACTACGAGAAGCGCGACGAGCCGGTGCAGTCCCAGCACTACGCGTTCCTGGTGCCCGAGGAGGTGTTCGACGGCATGATCGCGCGCCTGGAGGAGGCGGGGGTGACGTACTACGCCGACCCGCGGCACACCCAGCCGGGGCGGGTGAACGGCCTGTTCGGCGGCAAGGGCGCGTACTTCGAGGACCCGGACGGCCACAACATGGAGATCATGACCCGGCCATACGTACGGCCCTGAGCGCGCCCGAGGTCAGAGCGGCCGGTACATGATGTGCAGCCCCACCCGGCCGTGCCGGGGGTGGTCGAAGGCGTCCGGGACCGTGCCCAGGACGGTGAAGCCGAGCGAACTCCACAGCCGCACCGCGGGGTTGGTATCGACGACGGCGTTGAACACCATGCCCCGGTACCCGGCGTCACGCGCCTCGGCCAGCACATGCTCGGCCAGCAGCCGTCCGATGCCCCGGCCCGCCCGGTCGGGGTCGACCATGAAGCCCGCGTTGGCGATGCGGGCGGCGGGGCCGCCGAAGTTGGGGGTGAGATAGGCGGACGCCACGACGGTCCCGTCGTCCTCGACGACGTACACCCGTTTCGCGGGGCTCATCCACAGGGCCCGGGCGTCCTCCTCGGAGGTGCCCGGGTCCCAGGTGTAGGTCTCGCCCGCCGCGACGATGCGGTGCCAGAACGGCCAGATGCGCGGCCAGTCGTCGGGGCTCGCTTCCCTGATCAGCATGGTTGCGAGTCTGGCACGCCCGGTGCGGGCGGGGGTGCGGGGGTGACGCGCGTCAGTCGACGCTGGGGAGGATGTGCGGCTCCGCGAGGTCCTCCTCGTACCCGGCGAGGCGGATGGGGGCCGAGCGGGCCCACACGTCGAGGCTTCCCAGTTTCTCCGGCCGGCGGCCGGGACGCTCCGTGCGTTCGTCGGGGCGCTGTTCGAGTTTCGTCTGCTCCGGTGTCACCGCGCACTCCTTATGTGTCGGTCACCCTCAGGACGTACCGTGCCGGCCCTGCGGCCGGCGCCCGGTGCCCGAGCGGGTCTGTGTCCAATGCCGTTCGGACGCGGTGGCGCCGGTCGTACGAGGGAGAGCGGGCCATGGTGAACCGGCAGTCCCATGACGGATCGTGGGTGCGGGTAGAACCCTTGCTGCTGCTGTCCGTCCGACCCAGATTAACCAAATGAGCGGCCCCCTGCTCGATGGGGCTGCAAACTGGCTGTAACAATCACATGACGGATCGCCCATCATCGGGTGCTATGTCCGAGCATGTCGTGATGGAATGCACACCGCAACTCACTCGAACGGAGTACGCGCGTCCTGAAGTACCGGACAAGTCCGGACAGCCGGGCATCAGTACCGCCGCGGGTCACCAGCGGCCGGGCGCGTAGTCCTTCAGGAAGACGCCGTACAGGTCCTCGCCCGCCTCGCCGCGCACGATCGGGTCGTAGACGCGGGCCGCGCCGTCGACCAGGTCGAGCGGGGCGTGGAAGCCCTCCTCGGCGAGGCGCAGCTTGTCGAAGTGCGGGCGCTCGTCGGTGATCCAGCCGGTGTCGACCGAGGTCATGAGGATCTTGTCGGAGTCGAACATCTCCTGGGCGCTGGTCCGCGTCACCATGTTCATGGCCGCCTTGGCCGCGTTGGTGTTGGGGTGCCCCGCGCCCTTGTAGCCGCGGGCGAACACGCCCTCCATCGCGGACACGTTGACCACGTAGGCGCGGTTCGAGGACGAGCGGCGGGCCGCCTCGGCCATGGACGGGCGCAACTTGCTGATCAGGATGAACGGCGCCGTGTAGTTGCAGAGCTGGGTCTCGAGGAGCTCCACCGGGGAGATCTGCTCGATGGTCTGCACCCAGGTGTTGGAGTCCACGACGTCCGGCAGCAGGCCGCCCGCGTCGATGGCGGTGCCGTCCCGGTGCCGCTCCACGCTGGCGTTGCCGGCGACCAGGGCGAGGTCGGCCACGGCCTGTGCGTCCAGGTTGCTGGTCCCGGCGGGCAGCGCGGTCAGACCGTCCACCGCACCGGAGTTGAACGCGCCGATGACGTGGTGGGCCGGAAGCTCGCCGGCCGGCAGCGGGGCGCTCTCGCCCTCGACGAGCGCGGCGTAGGCGGAGGGCAGGCGGCGCACCGTCTGGGTGGCGTTGTTGATCAGGATGTCCAGCGGGCCCTGCTCGGCGACCTGGTCGGCGAGCGCCACGACCTGGCCGGGGTCGCGCAGGTCGATGCCGACGACCTCCAGGCGGTGCATCCAGTCCCCGGAGTCGTCCATCGCCTTGAAGCGGCGGATGGCGTCCTTCGGGAAGCGCGTGGTGATCGTGGTGTGGGCGCCGTCCCGCAGCAGCCGCAGCGCGATGTACATGCCGATCTTGGCGCGGCCGCCGGTGAGCAGCGCCCGCTTGCCGCTGAGGTCGGCGCGGGCCTCGCGGCGGGCCCGGTTCTCGTCGGCGCACCTCGGGCAGAGCTGGTGGTAGAAGTAGTCGACCTCGACGTACCGCGTCTTGCAGACGTAGCAGGAGCGGGGACGCTGGAGTATCCCCGCGATCCGGCCCGGTTCGACGCGGGAGGAGGGCAGGATGCCCTCGGTCTCGTCGTCGATGCGCTCGGCGGAGCCGGTGGCGGTGGCCTCGGTGACCGCCTTGTCGTGGGCGGTCTTGGCGGCCCGGCGCTCCTGGCGGCGGCGCTGCTTGACCGTGCGGTAGATGTGCGAGGTGGCCCGGCGCACCTTGACCGCGTCCGGGTGGTCCACGTCGAGCTTGTCGAGCTCCTCGAGCACGCTCAGGCAGACGGCCAGCCGCTCCGGGTCGATGCCCGGCCCGTACGCCACCTCGTCCGTGGTCCCGGGGCCGTCCTGTGTCACCGTCATCGCCGCTGCCGTTCCCGCTTCGGTTCTCGCGGCGCTCCGTTCGCGTCCGCTGTCGAACGGGGGATTTTACGGAGCGCCGGGCCGCAGCACCAAACCGCTCGCGCTCAGTGATCGCAGGCCACGGTGAGTGCCGTCACCTCCTCCGTCACCGCGCGGGCGAGCAGGCCGAGGTCCTCGACGGCCGCGCCGTCGGCGACCAGCCCGTAGTGGACGCGTCCCCGGTAGGTGGAGACGGCGACCGCGAGGGAGTGGCCGGGGGCGAGCGGCGCGAGCGGGAAGACGGCGCCGAGCGGGTCGCCGCCGAGGCGCAGGCCGAAGCCGGGCAGCGGCACGCTGGTGACCAGGACGTCGAACCAGAGCCGGGCCGCCTGCCCGAGCAGCGGACCGCCGAGCCGGTGGCCGAGCGGCGGCACGTGCTCGGCGAGCAGCGCCACCGCGCCCGCGCCGCGGTGCGGGCCCGCCTCCTTGTTGCGGTCCATGGCGGTGCGGACCCGGGTCAGCCGGGTGACCGGGTCCTTCTCGTCGACCGGGAGCCGTATCAAGTACCCGGAGAGCCGGTTGCCCTGCGGGTGGGCGGTGCGGGGGCGGCGCCGGGAGACGGGGACGAGGGCGCGCGGGGCGACGCCGTCGCTGCCGTCACCGCGCTCGTCGAGCCAGCGGCGCAGCGCGCCCGCGACGACCGCGATGAGGACGTCGTTGACGGTGCCGCCGGCGCTCTTGCGGATGCGGTGCACGTCGTCGAGGTCGACGACCACGCCGGCGGTGCGGCGGGTGCCGCTGGGCGCGCAGGTGAGGGCGGGCGAGGAGCGCATGTCGAGGGTGGACCGGGCGACGGCGGCGCCGATGTCCAGGGCCCGGCCGGCCCCGGCGAGGGCGTCGCGCACCATGCCCGGCACCTCGCGGACGTCCGGGACGACCCCGCGGGCCGGCTCGGCGGCGGGCCGCGGCCGTGGCGTCGGCAGGTCCGTCGGGTCCATCAGCGCGGCGGCGAGGGTGAGGGCGCGCAGTCCGTCGGCGAGGGCGTGGTGGAACTTGAACAGGACGGCGAACCTGGCCCCGCCCTCCTCCGGCAGCACGTGCGCCTCCCACGGCGGACGGGTGCGCTCCAGGGGGCGTCCCATGAGGTCGCCCGCGGCGGCGTGGAAGTCGGCGACCGGTTCGTGCAGCCGGACATGGTCGAGGGGGTCGAAGCCGGGGTCGGGCTCGCGGGCGGCGCCGCCGAAGGCGAGCGATCCGCGGACGACGGAGGTGAGCGGGCGGCCCAGCGCGGCCGTGAGGGGTTCGCCGGTGGCGGGCCAGGAGCGGCGCAGCGCGGAGAGCGAGCGCCGCAGTCCGAGGGGCTGCCAGGTGTCGCGGATGCGCATGCGCAGCCCGGGCACGGCGGCGGACCGGGCGGCGAGCAGGTCCGCGGCGTGGGCGGCCGCGGAGGGCGAGCCGGCCGTGAAGACGCCGAGCGCCGCGAGGTGCATGGGGTGGCCGGCGGACTCGAGGTTCCAGAACGCCAGGTCGAGGGGGGCGAGCGGGTCTGCGGTCATGGGCGGGGGCCTCGCATCGACGACGGGAACGGATCAGCAGTCAATCGCTCCCGGCCGATTACGGTCAAGTACGATCTGGCTACCCATAGTTAACAGCATGTGACGTCTCCGCCCCTTCCGCTGCTACGGCGAAAGGGGCGAAAGACGTCGTGTCGTGCGGGGCCGGCGGGGCTCCCGGCCGTCCGGCGGGGTGACGGACGCCACCCGGACGCCTGCCGCCCGGACGGGCGGGGGTCCCCGCTCAGCGGGCCGTCACTCCGTGGCCGGGCAGCCCGCGGGCCGGGCCCGGGAGGCGTCCCGGATCAGGTCCCGCTGCGCGGCCCGCACCCGCTCCACGTCGGGCTTCATCACCCGCCGGTCGTAGGTGAGCAGACCGTTCAGCTCGCCCTCCACGTCGGAGATCTGGGTGTAGACGGCGCCGTTGCCGCCCCGGCACGCCAGCGCCCGCACCTCGTCGAGCTTGGTGAGGTAGTCGTCGGTGTAGGTCGCCGGGTCGACGTCGACGTACGACTGCTGCACGGGCCAGGCGTGGCCCGGCACCGCAAGGCCGAGGCCGCCGTACTCGCCGCTGACCAGGGCACGTTCGCCGTCCGGCCGGGGCGGCAGGGCGGGGCTCGGGTAGCCGTGCTCGTCCATGATGTCGCCGGTGCCGCCGTCGGCGCCCAGGTTGAGTCCGGACTGGTTGTTCACCAGCCGGCTCGGGTCCCAGGACTTGGCCTGCGCGGCGATCCGGCCGACGTCGTACTGGCCCCAGCCCTCGTTGAAGGTGACCCACATGACGACGGACGGGCTGCTGATGTGCTCGTCGATCATCTCCTTCATCTCGCGCTCGTAGCGGGCGCGGGCCTCGGCGTCCGGGGTGCGGGCGTCCCGCATGGCGGGCATGTCCTGCCACACGAGCAGTCCGAGGCGGTCGGCCCAGTAGAACCAGCGGTCGGGTTCGACCTTGATGTGCTTGCGGACCGAGTTGAAGCCGAGCCGCTTGTGGGCCTTGAGGTCGTAGGCGAGGGCCTCGTCGGTGGGCGCGGTGTGCAGACCGTCGGGCCAGAAGCCTTGGTCGAGGGTGGCCATCAGGAAGACGGGCTTGCCGTTGAGGACCGTGCGCGGCACCCCGTCGATCTTCTCGACGGCGATGGAGCGCATGCCGAAGTAGCTGTTCACGCGGTCGTCGCCGACGCCGACCTTCAGGTCGTACAGGAAGGGGTCGTCCGGCGACCACAGGTGCGGCTTCCTGATCTTCAGCGTGAGCGGCTGTCCGGTGCGGCCGGTGGCGGTGGCGACCTTGCGCCGTCCGTCGTACGCGGTGGCTGTCACCGGCAGACCGTCGCGGACGCCCTTCGCCTCGACGGTGAGGCGTTCGCCGGCGACGTCGGGGATCAGCTTGAGGGAGTCGACGTGGTCGCGGGCGACGGGCTCCATCCAGACCGTCTGCCAGATGCCGGAGCTGGGCGTGTACCAGATGCCGCTCGGGTCGAGCCGCTGCTTGCCCATCGGCGGGTTCTCGCCGTCGGCGGCGTCGGTCGGGTCGTAGACGCCGACGATCAGCTCCTGCGGGCCGCTCCGCCTGAGCGCGTCGGTGACGTCGACGGAGAACTTGTCGTAGCCGCCCTCGTGCGCGGTGACCTTGGTGCCGTTGACGTAGACCTCGGCGCGCCAGTCGACCGCCTGGAAGTTGAGGCGCAGCCGCTTGCCGGAGCCGATGTGCCAGTCGCGCGGGACGGTGAAGGTGCGGCGGTACCACATGCGGTCCTCGTGCCGCTGGATCCCGGAGAGCTGGGACTCCACCGGGTACGGCACCAGGATGCGTTCCTTCAGCGTGCGGCCCACGGGCGGGCGCTCGTCCTCCTCGGCGGCGGCGAACTGCCAGCGGCCGTTGAGGTTGCGCCACTCGGAGCGGGTGAGCTGGGGGCGCGGGTACTCGGGGTGGGCGTTGCCCGGACCCACCTCGTCGGCCCACGGGGTGCGCAGCTCGTGGGTGGAGCGGTTGGGGCCGCTGCTGAGGAAGGCGTCCACGGGGTCGCCGTCGGTGGCCTTCAGGCCGCCCTGGCCGTCGTACTGGATGTCGGCGGTGCCGCGGGCGGTGCCGGTCTTGTTGCCGACGACCGGTTCGGCGAGGGTGACGAGCAGCGCCCTCGGGTCGTCCGGGTCGGGTTTCGCCGAGGTGAGCGGCCACGGGGCGCCGCCGATCACCGCGTTGACGTGGTCGGTGAATCCGGCGGGCGGTGCGGCGAGCGGCTTGGGGAAGTCCAGCTTGAGCGTGCGTCCGGAGGCGAGGACGGTGGCGGCGAGGGCGCCGTCGTAGTCGAAGCCGTCCGGGAGGCGGAACGCCGACCGGGGCACCGCTTCCTTGGCGCCGCCGGGCGGGGTCCAGCGCAGGTGGAAGTTCGAGCCGCCGTAGTGCTCGAAGTACTCGACCTTGATGTCGTGGGCGCGGCCGGCGGTGAGCCGGACCGGCTCGGAGGTCTGTTCCTTGTCCCAGTCGTCGATCCAGTGGTCGATGACGAGGGCGCCGTCGACCCACAGCCGGAAGCCGTTGTCGGAGCTGACCGAGAAGGTGTGGGCGCCGGTGGTCTCCGGCACGATCTTGCCGGTCCAGCGGACGCTGACGTCGTCGGCCTGGCCGGTGGTGAGACTCAGGCGCGGTTCCAGGTTGTCGAAGTCGAGCTGCGGGTCGAAGGCGACGGCCTTGAGTTCGTGGAAGTCGAAGGCGCCGGGGGCGGAGTGGGTCCAGTACTCGCCCTTCAGCCCGTGGATCTCCACGGGGTCGTCCTCGGCGGCGGCCGAGGCGGGCCCGGTCGCGGTGAGTCCGGTGACGCCCAGCGCGGTGGCCAGGAGGAGGGCGAAGCGGTTCCTGAGTCGTCTGATGCGCACGGATCCTCCGTCGGTGAGGAAGTGACGGCTCTTCGCTGTTCAGGTGTCGCATGTCCTGTTCTGTGCGTTGTCAGTCCCGTACAACGTTGTCAAAGAACAGCACTTGGCATAACAGCACGGATTCCGCCATGAGTCCAGGGACATGACAAAGACCCCGGTCGTCACGCGCGACCGGGGCCTCGTCGAGAACCGCTACGGCACCAACTGCCCCTTCCCGAGGGCGATCACGCCCCCCTTGGAGACGGTGTACAGCTCCGCGTCCCGCTCCGGGTTGACGCCGATCGTCGCGCCCGGCGGCACCTCGACGTTCTTGTCCAGCACCGCCCCGCGCACCACCGCGCCCCGCCCGATGTGCACGTTGTCGTGCAGCACCGATCCCTGCACCACCGCACCCGGGTCGACCACCACCCCCGGCGACAGCACGGACCGCGTCACCTGGCCCCGGATCAGACAGCCGGCGCTGATGATGGACTCGCCGGCGATGCCGCCCGCGTTGAACCGGGCCGGCGACAGCTGCCCGGAGTGGGTGTAGACGGGCCACTGACGGTTGTAGAGGTTGAACGCGGGGCGCTCGGCGATCAGGTCCATGTGCGCGTCGTAGTACGCGTCGAGCGTGCCGACGTCCCGCCAGTAGCCCTGGTCGCGGCTGGTCTCCCCCGGCACGTGGTTGGTGCTGAAGTCGTACAGGTGTGCCTCGCCCCGCTCGGTGAGCTGCGGCAGGATCGAACCGCCCATGTCGTGCACCGAGTTCTCGTCCTCGGCGTCCCGCTGGAGGGCCTCGACGAGCGCCTTGGTGGTGAAGATGTAGTTGCCCATGGAGGCGAACACGCTGTCGGGGTCGTCGGCGAGGCCGGGCGGGTCGGCCGGCTTCTCCAGGAAGCGCTCCACGGTGAGCCCGTCGGAGCCCGGGGTGATCACGCCGAACGAGGACGACTCCGTGCGCGGCACCCTGATCCCGGCCACGGTGACGCCGGCGCCGCTCTCGATGTGCTGGCTGAGCATCTGGCGCGGGTCCATGCGGTACACGTGGTCGGCGCCGAACACCGCCACGTACTCCGGGCGCTCGTCGTAGATCAGGTTCAGCGACTGGAGGATCGCGTCGGCGCTGCCCAGGTACCAGCGGGGGCCGAGCCGCTGCTGGGCGGGGACCGGGGTGACGTAGTTGCCGAGCAGGCTGGACATCCGCCAGGTGGTGGTGATGTGCCGGTCCAGCGAGTGCGACTTGTACTGCGTGAGCACGCAGATCCGCAGGATGTCGCCGTTCACCAGGTTGGACAGCACGAAGTCGACGAGGCGGTACGTGCCGCCGAAGGTGACCGCCGGTTTGGCGCGGTCCGCCGTGAGGGGCATCAGGCGCTTGCCCTCGCCGCCCGCCAGCACGATTCCCAGGACCGCCGGACCACCACGACGCATGGCCGCTCCCCTCACGCCGAGTTTTCCCATGACTGCCCCGGACGGGCCGGGCTAAGCCTGCCGGAGGATCTCCTCGTAGAGTCCGGCCGTGCGGCGGGCCACCGCGTCCCAGCCGAACTCGGTGACCGCGCGCTCCCTGCCCGCCTCGCCCATGGCCCGCGCGGTGTCCGGGGCGCCGAGCACCGCGTCCAGCGACCGGGTGAGCCCCGCCTCGAAGTCGTCGTCCACGTCCACCAGCAGCCCGGTCCTGCCGTGGTCCACGACCTCCGGGATGCCTCCGACGCGGGAGGCGACCACGGCGGTGCCGCACGCCATCGCCTCCAGGTTGACGATGCCGAGCGGCTCGTACACCGACGGGCAGGCGAACACCGTCGCGTGCGTCAGCAGCTGGATCACCTCGGGCCGGGGCAGCATCTGCGGGATCCAGTGCACGCCGTCGCGGACCCGGCTCAGCTCCTCGTACAGCTCACGGAACTCCCGGTCGATCTCCGGGGTGTCCGGTGCGCCCGCGCACAGCACCACCTGCGCGGCCGGGTCGATGCCGCGCGCCGCCCGCAGCAGATGCGGCACGCCGTTCTGCCGGGTGATCCGGCCGACGAACAGCACGTACGGCCGGGTGCGGTCGAGTCCGATCCGGTCCAGGGCGTCGGTGCCGGGGTCGGGGCGGTAGAGGGAGGTGTCGATGCCGTTGTGGACGACGTGCACCCTGGCCGGGTCGAGGGCCGGGTAACAGTCCAGGATGTCGTCGCGCATGGCGCCGGACACGGCGATCACCGCGTCGGCGGCCTCGTAGGCGGTGCGCTCCGCCCAGCTGGAGAGGGCGTACCCGCCGCCGAGCTGCTCGGCCTTCCAGGGGCGCAGCGGCTCCAGGGAGTGCGCGGTCACCACGTGCGGGATCCCGTACAGGAGCTTGGCGAGGTGGCCGCCGAGGTTGGCGTACCAGGTGTGGGAGTGGACCAGTTCGCGGCCTTCGAGGGCGGCGGCCATGGCGAGGTCGGTCGAGAAGGTGCGCAGGGCGTCGTTGGCGCCGTCGAGCGCGGACCAGGAGCGGTGGCGCAGCACGCCGTCGGCGCGGCCCTCGCCCCAGCAGTGCACCTCCAGGTCCACCAGGGACCGCAGTTCCCGGGCCAGGAACTCCACATGGACCCCCGCGCCGCCGTAGACGTCCGGGGGGTACTCCCGGGTCAGCAGTCCCACTCGCACCCTGAACCCCCTGTCTGCGCGGACGTCCCTCCCATCGTCACGCAGTCGGGGCGCTCGGGGAAGAGCGGGGCGGACGTACGAAGCAGCAGTCGCCGCAGACGCCTCCGCCGGGGACGCGGTAGTAGAGGCAGCAGCTGCGGCGGCGGAAGCCCGTGGCGGTGAGGCCGCCCGCGCCGGAGAGGCCGGGGTGGGCGAGGAGTTCGCGGGCCAGGCGGGCGGCGCGGGCGGCGCGTCGGGCGGGCGTGGCGGGTGATCTCGCGGGCGGCCGCGGCGAGGGCGGAGGCGGCGTTGCCGCGCAGGAGGGCGGGCGCGACACGGTGGCGGGCGCGGAGGGCGGCGGAGAGGGGTTCGAGGTGGCCGTGCAGGACGACGTCGGCGAGGGTCGCCGCGTCACCGGGAAGCGGGCGGACCTTGGGGAGGTGAAGGTCGTCGGGGGCGCTGCTCTCGGGGTTCCAGTGCAGCGTGTCAGGGGCGAGGTCGGGGACTTCCCCGTGGAGGGCGGCGCAGCCGAGGGCGATGGACCACAGGCGCGCGGCGAGACCCTGATGCGCGACGGAGGCGGCGACGCGGGGCTCTTGGGTGCGGAGTGCGGCGGCGACGCGGCGCACGCGGACGGTCAGCGGGTCGGTCGCGGCGGCGTGTTGAACGTCGGGGCGGCGAGGGCCGTATGCCTGGGCGAGCGTAGGCAGGTGACGGTCGGCGTCCTCCCCCGCGCGCAGGGCGAAGAAGCCACCGAGGGCAGGGAGGGCGGTGAGGCGCGGGTCGAGGTCCACGACGTACAGGAGTACCAAGTCCCTCAGGAGTGGTTGTCAGGGGCCTCGGCCTCATGGCGCCCACCCAGGGGATGACAGGGGCGTCCCCGTACTCCATCGGCAGTAGGACGCATTGGGTGCTCAGGGACGACGACGGGGAACACCCTGACGCGGCAAGGTGTTGGTCATGGAAGCCGACCGTTCGCCGCGCCGGGCAGATCGCCCCCGCCTCACGCAGAGGAGCAGCCGATGAGCGCCCTCGCGTTGTCCGTGCTCCTCTCGTTCGTGTCCGCCGTGGCGTACGCCGGGGGCGCGATCGTGCAGGAGCAGGTGGCGCTCTCCTCGACCGGCGCGCGGCAGTACGCTCCGCTGCGCCGGCCGGCCTGGTGGGCCGCGGTCGCGCTGAACGGTCTGGGCGCGCTTCTTCACGTGGTGGCGCTGGCCTACGGCCCGCTGAGCCTGGTCCAGCCGCTGGGCGCCCTCACGATCGTGTTCGCGCTGCCGATGGCCGCGCTGTTCGTCGGCCGCAAGGCCGGCGCGACCGCCTGGCGGGGCGCCCTCATGGCGACGGCGGGTCTCGCGGGTCTGCTGGCGCTGGTCGGCGCGTCGGGCGCGCGGTCGCTGGACGGCCCGCAGCGGGTCGCGGCGGCCGTGGTGACGGCGGCGGCGGTCGTGGCGCTGCTGGTCGCGGCGCGCGCGGTGCACCGGCACCCGGCGGTGCGCAGCATCCTGCTGGCGACGGCCGCCGGAGTCGCGTTCGGCATGTCCTCGGTCTTCACCAAGACGGTCGCGGTGGACTGGACGGGCGGGGTGTCGGCGGGCGACCTGCCGTCCCTCGCGGTGATCGGCGTGCTGGCGACGACGGGCATGCTGCTGTCCCAGGCCTCCTACAAGGGCGCGGGCCTCGCGGCCCCGCTGGCGACGCTCACCGTGGTGAACCCGGTGGTGGCGGCGGCGGTCGGCATCACGATGTTCGGCGAGACGATCCGGTACGGCGCGACGGGCACGGCGCTGGCGCTGAGCTGCGGGGTGGTGGCGGCGGGCGGTCTGATCCTGCTGACGACGGAGCGGCTGGCGCGGGAGGAGGCTGTCCGGGCGGTGCCCGTTCCGGTGGTTGCGGGGCGGGAGGTTCGGGACGCCGAGGATGCCGCCGCCGAGCTGCTGCTCGCGGAACTGAAGGTGCCGGAGGACGTGACGCTGCCGGAGGTCGTCACGTCGCCGGTCACCGTGCCCGCGGCGGCCGCCGGGCCGGACGCGGTGGACCCGTCGGCGGTGCCGGTCATGCCGTACGCGTCCTTCTACGGCGGCCCGTACGTGCCGCTGCCGGCGGGCGACCGGCACCTCGCGCGCGTCAGATCGTGACCGCCGGCTCAGACCGTGACCGTGCGCGTCAGATGTTGACGCCGCCGGCGCGCAGGTAGGCGAGTGGGTCGACGTCCGACCCGAATCCGGGCCCCGTCCGCACCTCGAAGTGCAGATGCGGGCCCGAACTGTTGCCCGTGGAGCCTGACCGCCCGATGCGCTGGCCCGCGCCGACGGACTGGCCGTTCTTCACGGAGATCGCGGACAGATGGGCGTACTGGCTGTACCGGCCGTCGGGGTGCCGCACCACGACCTGGTAGCCGAACGACCCCTCCCAGCCCGCGGCGACGACGGTGCCGGCGCCGACCGACTTCACGGGCGTGCCGGTGGGGACGGGGAAGTCCACGCCGGTGTGGTAGCCCTTCGACCAGGAGGACCCGGCCTTGTGGTACGGCGTGCCGAGGCCGGCGCTGACGGGGGCGACGCGCTTGGCGCCGTTGGAGGAGGACGAGGCCGAACCGGAGCGGTCGGCGCGCTCCTGGGTCCGCTTCTCGGTCTTCTTGTTCTGGGCGTTCTTGTTGCTCTCGGCCTTCTTGTCGTTCTCCGCCTTCTTGCTGTTCTCGGGCTTGGGGGCGGCGGTCTTCTTGCCGGACGGTTGCGGCGAGGGAGCGGAGGGCTTGGCCGTACGGCTCGATGCGGTGCTTCCGCCGGTGAGCTTGAGGCGCTGGCCCGGGAGGATGAGGTCGGGGTCGGCGCCGATGGTGGATCTGTTGGCCTCGTAGAGCCCCTGCCAGCCGCCGCGGACGTGCTCCTGCTCGGCGATGCCGGAGAGGGTGTCGCCGCGGACCACGGTGTACATCTCGGCGCGGCCGGCGCGGGCCTGGGGGGTGGTGTCCGGGCGGACGTCCTCGACGGAGGTGCGGCGGTCGTCGCCCCGGGTCCGCTCGGCGGCGGGGCGGATGTCCGGGTCGGCGCCGTCGCGGGTGAGTCCGGCGCGTACCGAGCAGGTCGGCCAGGCGCCGGGGCCCTGTCCGTCGAGGACCTTTTCGGCTACGGCGATCTGCTGGTCCTTGGTGGCCAGATCCGCTCGGGGCGCGTACCGGGTGCCGCCGAACGCCTCCCAGGTGGACTGGCTGAACTGCAGTCCCCCGTAGTAGCCGTTGCCGGTGTTGATGTCCCAGTTGTCGGTCGACTCGCAGGCGGCGACCTTCTCCCAGGTGTCCACGTCGGCGGCCTGCGCCGTTCCGGTGCCCATGAGCGGGAGGGCCATGCCCGCGCCGCCGGCGGTGACGGTGAGCGAGGCCCGGTTGATCCTGTTCGGCTGATACCGGCGGTGCCGGCCGCGCACGGCCATGGAATCCCCCTCGACAATGCGTCAGGAGGGGCAAAAGTAAGCGCTGCGAACAGGCCGTGACAAGGCGGCTATCGGCCGCACAGATGCGCCAAATGGCGTGGATGATACGTCCCTTGCGCCCCTGTTTGCCGTCGGTGGGGAGCGTGCGCGGGCGCCTGCCGACGGGCGCGGGAGCGTGTCGCGGCGTGCGCCGGACGGGCGCGCGGAGGCGGTGGCCGGACGCTTCGGGACGGGCGGGCCGCGGGTGACCGGCCGGAACACCGGCCGGAACGCTGAGTACGGAGGGCGCTTTCGCGCGTATGTGCCTGCGCGGGTCCGGAAGACCCGCGATGCGTACGCGAGTGCGGCACGCAAGGATGGTCGATGTCAGGACCGGCGGGCGCCCACCCGGCAGCACCGGCACCCGGCGGCACCGATACCGAGGTCACCAGGAGCACCCTTATGAGCAGTTCAGCGCAGATCGGCGTCACCGGGCTCGCGGTCATGGGCCGCAACCTCGCACGCAATTTCGCCCGCAACGGCTACACGGTCGCGGTGCACAACCGGACCGCGGCCCGCACGCACGCGCTGGTGGAGGAGTTCGGGCACGAGGGAAGCTTCGTGGCGGCCGAGACGGCCAAGGAGTTCGTGGCGGCGCTGGAGCGGCCGCGGCGCCTGGTCGTGATGGTGAAGGCCGGGGAGCCGACGGACGCGGTGATCGAGGAGTTCGCCCCGCTGCTGGAGCCCGGCGACATGATCATCGACGGCGGCAACGCGCACTTCGCGGACACCCGCCGCCGGGAGCGGGCGCTGCGCGAGCAGGGCATCCACTTCGTCGGCATGGGCGTGTCGGGCGGTGAGGAGGGCGCGCTGAACGGCCCGAGCATCATGCCGGGCGGCCCGAAGGAGTCGTACGACTCACTCGGTCCGATGCTGGAGAAGATCTCCGCGAAGGCGAAGGACGGCTCGCCGTGCGTGACGCACGTGGGTCCGGACGGCGCCGGCCACTTCGTGAAGATGGTGCACAACGGCATCGAGTACGCGGACATGCAGCTGATCGGTGAGGCGTACCAGTTGCTGCGCGACGTGGCCGGGTACTCCCCCGCGCAGATCGCGGACATCTTCCGCACCTGGAACCAGGGTCGGCTGGACTCGTACCTGATCGAGATCACCGCGGAGGTGCTGTCGCACGTGGACGCGGCGACGGGCAAGCCGTTCGTCGACGTGGTGGTGGACCAGGCGGAGCAGAAGGGCACGGGGCGCTGGACCGTGCAGATCGCCCTGGACCTGGGCGTGCCGGTATCGGGCATCGCGGAGGCGGTGTTCGCCCGCTCGCTGTCGGGTCACGCGGCGCTGCGGGAGGCCTCGCGGGGGCTGGCGGGGCCGAAGCCGACGCCGATGGGCGAGGCGGAGGCGTCAGCGTTCGCCGACCGGGTGGAACAGGCGCTGTACGCGTCGAAGATCGTGTCGTACACGCAGGGCTTCCACGAGATCGCGGCGGGCAGCCAGGAGTACGGCTGGGACATCGACCTCGGCGCGGTGTCGGCGATCTGGCGCGGCGGGTGCATCATCCGGGCGGCGTTCCTGGACCGCATCCGGGCCGCGTACGACGCGCGGGCGGACCTGCCGAGCCTGCTGTCGGACGAGACGTTCGCCCGCGAGATCGCGGAGGCGCAGGACGACTGGCGCGAGGTCCTGATCGCGGCGACCCGCCAGGGCGTCCCGACGCCCGGCTTCGCGGCGGCGCTCGCGTACTACGACGCGCTGCGGGCTGAGCGGTTGCCTGCGGCGCTGACGCAGGGGCAGCGGGACTTCTTCGGGGCGCACACGTATCGGCGGGTGGACCGGGACGGGTCGTTCCACACGCTGTGGGGTGGGGATCGGTCGGAGGTGTCGGCGTAGGCCCTGCGGGGGCGGGCGGGGGCGGGTGCGTGGGGGCTGGTCGCGCAGTTCCCCGCGCCCCTGGGGGGGTGCGGCAATCCTTGCCCGTGCGGGTCGGTGGGGGTTGAGCGCGCAGTTCCCCGCGCCCCCAGGGGGTTCGGCAACCCTTGCCCGTGCGGGCCGGTGGGGGCTGAGCGCGCAGTTCCCCGCGCCCCCAGGGGGTGGCTGTACCGCGCCCGAAGGGGCGCGGGGAACTGCGCGACCAGCCCCCCCCACCCACCTCAGGTGAGCGGAGGCCCCGGCTCCGGAGTCGGCACCGGCTCCGGCCCCGGAGGAATCGGAGACGGCGACGGCTCAGGCGGTGGCGGCCCCGGCGGCTGCGGCCCAGGCCCCGGCGGCGGCTGAGGCGGCTCAGGCGCAGGCCCCGGCTCAGGGGGCGGCGGCTGCGCGGGATCCGGCCCCGGAGCGGGACCGGGCGTGGGCCCCGGCGGAACAGGATCCGGGTACGGGTTCGTCATGACGCGTGTCCTCCGACCGTTCGGTCGACATGGGCTCTGGTCTGGACTACTCCCCCGCCTACCCGGCGCCCCCGCCCACACTCACCCGAGGGCGTGACGGAACGACGGCCGCCCGGGTGCGCCCACCGCACCCGCGTCAGAACCGCTCAGGGTGCTCCACCAGCCACCGCTGGGCCGCACGCAGCAGCTCCGGATCAGCAGGAGGCGCCTCCTCCGGATGCCGCGAGGCCCACCGGACGACGTAGGGACACAGCGGCGCGACCGCGACACCCTCACGCGCGGCGAGACCGTACAGCTCCCGGGCGAGCGCCCCGGCGATGCCCTTCCCCTCATGGGCGGGCTCGACCACGGTGTGCACCGGAACAAGCGCGGGCGCGGGCTCTTCGAGGACGAAGTACTCGATCCGCCCGACGACCTCACCTCCCTCGACCGCCTCGAGCCGCCCGGCACCCCGGTCGTCGCGGATCTCGACACCACCCACGCCCGTCACGCTCCTCTTCTTCGGCTGTCTCCGCCGCCACTCAGCCCGTGGCCACGGCCTGCGGGCTCCGCTCCTGGTCCGACCCGGGTACCGGCTCGGACGGATCGGCGCCGAGGGCGACGATACGGTTGCCGGCGTCCACATGGACGACCCGCGGCTCGAGTGCCCGCGCCTCGGCGTCGGTCACCTGGGCGTAGCTGATGATGATCACAAGGTCGCCCGGGTGCACGAGGTGCGCGGCGGCCCCGTTGATCCCGATCACACCGGACCCGCGCTCCCCCTCGATGACGTACGTCTCGAGCCGGGCGCCGTTGGTGATGTCGACGATGTGCACGAGCTCACCGGGCAGCAGATCGGCGGCGTCGAGCAGATCGGCGTCGATCGTCACGGATCCCACGTAGTGCAGGTCGGCCTGGGTGACGGTGGCACGGTGGATCTTGGACTTGAACAGAGTACGCAGCACTTTGGACTCCTGGAAGACGGCTCCCTGCCTGCTTTGTACAGGTCAAGGGCGGTCTTCACTGTACACCGGCACGCATCGCACTCGAAGATCCCGGAGGACATGGACCCCACTCGGGTAAGAAGGCTCCTCGCCTGCGCTTCCGTCCAATCCAGACTGTCGCACCATGGCCGACCAGGCACCGCCCCGAACCCCTGTCCCGGAATGCGTGCGGACTCATGCTGACCAGATGCTGACCGACCTGACGATGCGCCAGGCCCTCGACGCCCTGGTCCACGCGGCCATCACCGAAGCCAGGTACGAGGTGGCCGATGCGGTCACCGCCTGACAGCGCGTGGCGGAGCACCGTACGCCCCACGGTGCTCCGCCGCGCGGCGGCGTCATCAGGACCCGGGCCGGACGACCACCGCCAGGACCTCCATTCGCCCGCTGTGCTCGAAGTGAAGGGTGAAGGGCACCAGGTCGCCCTCCGCCCAGTGTGCCGCGGCCGGGACAGTCACATCGCTGCTGTGCGGAGACATGTCGAGGGTGCCCCCGGCGGGGATGGACAGTGACTCCGTGGGCCATCGGTACGCGGCTCCGCCGGTGGTCATCCGGTGGCTGCTGAGGGAGATGCCCTCGGTGACGTCGGACGAAGTCACCCCCATCAGCCGGTCCTGGGCGCCACCGGCGTTAATGATCTTGAAGAATGCCGCTGTCTCCGGCACTCCCCGCGACGGGAGGAAGAGCCGCGCGTCGGTGACCCCGATGCGTGCGGGAGTACCGGCGTTGCCCGTGGCGGTCCAGACCGCGAGACCGCCCAGGGCCAGCACACAGGCGCAGACCGGTGCCAGAGCGGCCAGGGCGGTGTCCGCGAGTCGTCGCCGGGTGGGCGTCCAGACGGAGGGTGTCATCGAAGGCTCCTCCCACGGGCGGGCGACGCGGACGGACGGCTGCGGGCTGGCGACGGCCGCCAGGCACGCAACCGCAGGCTGTTGCCGACCACGAGGAGTGAGCTGACGGACATCGCGGCGGCGGCCAGCATCGGGTTGAGCAGGCCGACCATGGCCAGGGGCACGGTCACGACGTTGTAGCCGAAGGCCCACAGCAGGTTGACGCGGATCGTGGCCAGCGTGCTGCGGGAGAGGCGGACGGCGTCCGCGAGGGCGTCGATGTCTCCGCGGACCAGGGTGACGTCGGCGGCTCCGATCGCCACGTCGGTGCCGGTGCCCATGGCGATGCCGAGGTCGGCCCCGGCCAGGGCGGCGGCGTCGTTGACTCCGTCGCCGACGACGGCGACCCGGTAGCCCTCTTCCCGTAGTTCGCGGACGAGCCGGGCCTTGTCCTCGGGGGCGCAGCGGGCGCGTACGTCGTCGATGCGCAGGGCGGTGGCGACGGCGCGGGCGGGTGCCTCACGGTCTCCGGTGGCCAGCACCGGCCGTACCCCCAGACGCCGTAGCCGGTCCACGGCCCGGTAGCTGCCCGGCCGCAATACGTCTCCGATCTCGACGAGCGCCTCGGTCACACCGTCGACGCGGACCACGACGGGCGTGTGGGCGGCCGTCTCGGCGGCGGACAGCGCCTTGTCCAGGGGTGCGGGCAGCTCGTCGTCCGGGGCCAGCACCTCCACCAGCCGGCCGTCGACGTTCCCGCGCACGCCGCGTCCCGGCAGTGCCGCGAAGCCGGTCACGTCCGGCAGCGTGCCGTCCGGTGCGGTGCGTCGGGCGTGGGCCGTGACGGCCTGGCCCAGCGGGTGCTCGGAGCCCTGTTCGACCGCGCCCGCGAGCCTGATCGCCCGTTCCTCGCCGATGCCGCCGGGGGCGGCCGTGACCCGGGCGACGCTCATGTGCCCGGAGGTCAGGGTGCCGGTCTTGTCGAGGACCACGGCGTCGATGTGCTGCAGTCCTTCCAGGGCCTGTGGGCCGCTGATCAGGACGCCCAGTTGGGCGCCGCGGCCGGTGGCGGCCATCAGGGCGGTCGGGGTGGCGAGGCCGAGGGCGCAGGGGCAGGCGACGACCAGGACGGCCACGGAGGCGGTGATCGCGGCCTGCGGGTCGGCGCCCGCGCCGAGCCAGAAGCCGAGGACGGTGGCGGCCAGGGTGAGTACGACCGGTACGAAGACGCCGGCGACCTTGTCGGCGAGGCGCTGTGCCCGCGCCTTGCCGGCCTGTGCCTCGGTGACCAGGTGGGTGATGCGGGCCAGCCGGGTGTCGGCGCCGACCGCGGTGGCCCGCACCGCCAGCAGGCCGCCGACGTTCACGCTGCCGCCGATCACGGCCGTGCCGGGAGCGACCTCGGCCGGTTCGCTCTCCCCGGTGACCAGGGAGAGGTCGACGGCCGAACTGCCTTCGACGACGGTGCCGTCGGTGGCCACGCGTTCCCCGGGCCGTACGACGAAGATCTGGCCCGCCCAGAGGTCCTCGATCGCGATGCGGCGCTCGCCCGTGTCGTCGCGTACGGCGACCTCCTTGGCGGCCAGTTCCGCCAGTGAGCGCAGGGCCGCTCCGGTGCCGCGCCGGGCATTCGCCTCCAGGTACCGGCCCGCCAGGACGAACAGGGGGACGCCGACGGCGGCCTCCAGGTAGATGTGGGCGACGCCGTCCGATGCCGTCGGCACCAGGCTGAAGGGCATCCGCATGCCCGGGGCGCCGGCGCCGCCGAGGAACAGGGCATAGGAGGACCAGGCGAAGGAGGCCACGACGCCCAGCGACACCAGGGTGTCCATGGTCGAGGTGGAGTGCCGCAGTGCCCGCGCCGCCCGCTGGTGGAAGGGCCAGGCGCCCCAGACCACGACGGGCGCGGCGAGCACGAAGCACAGCCACTGCCAGTTGCGGAACTGCCAGGCGGGCACCATCGACAGGACGAGCACGGGGACGGCGAGCAGGACGGTGACCGTCAGCCGGTGGCGTTCCTGCCCCGTGTCCGTGTCCTCGTCGTCACCGTCTTCTCGGCGCCGCGCTTCGGGCGGTTCGGGCAGTGCGGCGGTGTATCCGGCCTGCTCGACGGTGGCGACGAGCTGCTCCGGGAGCACCTCGGACGGATGGTGCACGCGGGCCCGTCCGGTGGCCAGGTTCACGCTCGCGGTGACGCCGTCCAGCCTGGCCAGTTTCTTCTCCACCCGCTTCACGCAGGCCGCGCAGGTCATGCCGCCGACCGCGAGGTCGGTCACCTCCACCACGGACACCGGCTCGCCGGCCATCAGTGTCCGCTCCCGTGGTTCATGCCGCCCATGTCGTCGTCCTCCACGTCCGTGCCGCCGCCCTCATGGCCGTCCTCGGTGATCCCGGGGCCGTGCATCCCGGGCGCGACGGGGCCGACGCTCCGGCCGACGGCGTAGGAGACGGCGAAGACCAGCATCAGCAGCACGAGGAACCCGCACAGGGCAGGAGGGGGCAGGACACGGCGCAGCAGGCCGGCCGGCGTACCGGAAGCGGGTTGCCGTGTCTGGGCCATCTGTCGACTCTCCCGATCGCGTCGCACGCCGCACGGCCTCCACTGGACCGAGCCGCACCGGTACAGGAGTCGGGGCCGCAGGCTCTCCAGTTCCTCAGGGCAAGTGTGACGCCCGTCACTGGAGAGGCCCGAGAGGCTTCAGGAAGGCCGGCAGCCGTCGGCCGCTGCCCTGGAGCGGCGACCGACGGCCGGAACGGCGCCCGGTCGTGTCGTCAGGCCACGGCGGGTTCCGCCAGGTGGCGGGTGACGGACCCGTCCGCCGCCCACTCGGCCAGGGCGGTCCGGGCACGGGACACCCGGGAGCGCACCGTGCCGACCGGGCACCCGCTCAGCTCGGCGGCCTCGGCGTACGGCAGCCCGAGGAGCTGGGTCAGCACGAACGCCTCACGGCGGTCGCCGGGCAGGGAGTCGACCAGCTCCAACAAGGCGATGCCCTCGTCGAAGCCCGGCAGCCCTGTCGGCTGGGCGCGTTCGGCCGCGGCCTGCCAGTCGTCGGTCCATGCCGTACGGGGACGGCACGCGGCGTGTCGCAGGCTGTCGATGACGGTCCGGCGGGCGATCGACAGCAGCCAGGTCCGCGCCGAGGAACGCCCCTCGAACCGGGGCAGTGCCGTCAGGGCGCGCAGGAACGTGTCCTGGGTCAGGTCGTCCGCCGCCTGCGCGTCGTCGGCGAGGTACGTCACGTAGCGGCGTACGTCGCGTTGCAGTGCCCGGACGAAACGGTCGACCGCTTCGCTGTCGCCGCCGGCGGCGGCGAGCGCCCAGGCGGTGACCGTCTCGTCGGTCACGGTGGGCAGGGCAGGGGTCATGGTCCTGTGGTCCTTCCTTCAGTCCCGCGCGCACGGGCCGGGCACGGCACGGGTGCCGTCGGCGGTCGCACGGGTGTTGGGGAGATCCGGCCGCAGGGAAGCGCGGACGGGAGACCGCCGCCGTGTGGAAGGCGGTGGCGGTGATCCGGCTGTCAGACGACAGCGGTCTCCCCGGGAGGCCCCCGGGTGGTGAGGGCTTGGACGAGCAGGAGCTGCCGCAGGCACCGCCTCGGCCGCGGAGCCGGCCGGAAGGAGGGCCGGGGGGAGGAGGGTGGGCAGAGCTCGGCCAGGACCAGCCGCAGCGGTACGAACGCGCGGTCCGCGCAGGCACGGAGCATCTTGAAGACCGCGGTTTCGCCCTGGGCCAACCAGAGTCCGCACAGGACGGCGGCCAGCACGTGGGCGGCCAGCATGCCCCAGGAGGACGAGCCGGCCAGGTGCGTCATGTCGTGGCCCGTCGACGCCATGCTGTGGGCACCGTGAGAGGCCAGGTGATCCGTGGGGTGCAGCCCCGCCGCCACGGCGATGTCGTAGGCCCGGGCAATCCGCTCGGGCGTGGGGGCCGCACCGCAGAGAAAGCGGTCGGCCCATTGCCGAAGGGACTGCGCGTCCCCCGGGGCCGTCGCCATAACCGGCCGGTTGCCGGACTGCGCGAGCGTGAAGGCGATGTGCAGGCAGGTCTGGACGACGACCGTCAGACCGGCCACCGTACGGCGGCGGCGCTCGTGGGCCCCGAAAGCCCAGCCGACGGCACCGACCGCGAAGGTGCCGGAGAGGAGCACCCACCAGGGCAGCCCCTCCCCCGACATCAGCACGTGGCCGAGGGCGGCGAGCACCACGCAGACGGCCGCGAACACCGCGGCCCGCAGCACACGCAGAAACCCACCGGCGGACATGGCGCCCCATCCTGGCACTCGGTGGACGAACGCCGACACCGGGGATGCCACCCGACCGGACCGCGGCCGGGAACGAGTCCCGCACGGCCCGGTCGCGGGGCTCCTCGGCGGCCGACACCGAGTCGCTCAGAGCGCCCGGTCAGTCCGGAGCCCCCACCGGGTCGGCTCGTTCCGCCTCGTGCAGTAACTCCATCAGTGCGGCACGGGCCCGGGCGACCCGGGAGCGGACCGTACCGATCGGGCAGCCGCTGAACTCGGCCGCCTCCGCGTAGGGAAGGCCGAGGAGTTGGGTGAGGACGAACGCCTCACGGCGTTCGGCGGGCAGCGCATCCAGCAGTTCGGCGAGAGCGATGCCGTCGTCGAAGCCGGGCAGACCGCGCTCCTGGGCGCGTTCGGCGGCTGCCTGCCAGTCGTCGGTGTCGGCGAGACGCGGCCGGGCGGACGCGTGCCGGTAACTGTCGATCACCGCGCGTCGGGCGATGGACAGCAGCCAGACGCGGGCGGAGGAGCGGCCCTCGAAACGGTGCAGGCTGCCCAGGGCCCGCAGGAAGGTGTCCTGAGCCAGGTCGTCGGCGGCTTGGGGGTCTGCGCCGAGATACCCGACGAAGTGCCGGACGTCTCTTTGGAGGGCGCGAACGAACTTCTCGACGGCTTCCGGGTCACCACCGCGGGCAGTGAGCGCCCAGGCCGTTATCAGCTCGTCGGCCGACTTGCGTTCCTCAGGTGTTCTCGTGGGGTGCGGAGTCCTGTCGCATGCGGCAGGAGGAGCGGGACTGATCACCTGGTGTCCTTTTCGGGGATCCGGAGGGCCGGCACGCGGACATCCGGAGACCGGACCGGGCGGCTCGGGGCGCACGGCGGATCCGGTGTGGGCAGGGGGTGGCAGGAGTACGCCTGTACTGCGGCGCACTCCTGGTGCCCGAAGCCGTTCGGGCGTGAGAGGCCCGGGACGGTGTCGGGGAACCGGCCGTCTCAGAGGACAGCGGTTCCCACGGGCGGACCCCGGGAAGTGATCGCGTACACCAGGAGCAGCCGGCATGGACTGCGGTCCGTGCGGCCACGGCGCAGGACGACGCCTGGGCGGCGCGGAGGTGCCGGGAGGGCGAGAAGCAGCCGCAGCGGGGCGGCCAGCCATCCGGCGACGGCCCGCAGGACACGGAAGGCCGCGCGTTCGCCGTGCGCGAGCCACAGGCCGCTCAGCAGCGCGGCCAGCAAGTGGGCGGCGAGCATGCCCGTGGGGGACATCCCGCCACTCATGATGTGGCCGATTCCCGTCGCCGGGTCCATGGCCTCCGTCGGCTCCACGGCGGATCCGTCATGGGTCATGAAGTGCATGGCGTGACCGGTGTGCGCCGTGGAGGCCATGTGATGCGTGGACGGCGTGCCGTGAGCCGTACCGCCCGCGGACATCGACGACGTCGACAGTTCCTGCGCGTAGGAGAACCACTCGTGCAGCGCCGACTGAGCGGCCACCACGACGGAGGAGACGAGGAGGAGCCCGCGTTCCCGGCCGGCCAGGCACCACGCAGTCCCGCCGCACGCGACCACCGCGACGGCGAGGGCCCACCAGGGCACGGAGGCGCCCGACATCATGACGTGCCCCAGGGCGGCGAGCAGCACGCAGACGGCCGCGAACACCGCGGCCCGTGTCGTGCGGAGACCTCCCCCAGCACCCATGGCGGCTCATCCTTGCATTTCCGGCGCACCGTCTTGAGCGAGTACGAGAAGTTCCCGGACCTGCGACTCAACCCGCCCCCGGTGATTCATGTCACGCCAACTTGCGGGAACCCAAGGAGAGTTGCACTCGACTGCCTCCCCAAGGAGGTGCGTCTGTGACGACGGGACGGACAGAACAGGCCGGGCGGAACGGGGCGGGTCCGGCGACCGGGGAAGGAGCGACAAGGGCTCTGACCGCGCTGCTGACGTGTGCCATGGCCTTCTCGATGATGCAGTTGTTCCTGCTCGGGGCGCTCGGCCCGCGGCTCGTGGCGGACCTCGGCGTCTCACCGACGGTGCTCGGGCTGACGACCACCGTCGGGTTCGCCACGGCGGCCGTGCTCTCCCCGGCCGGCGGCCGGGTGGTGGACCGGGTGGGGCCCCGGCGCTGCCTGATGGCCCTGCTCGCCGTGGCCGCGGTCGCGCTGGCGCTGATCGGAACGGCTCCGGGCTCCGGGTTCCTGCTGGCCGCCGTCGCGCTCGGCGGACTGCCGCAGGCGCTGGCCAACCCCGCCACGAACAAGGCGATCCTCGCCGCCGTACCACCTGCCCGGCGCGGCTCGGTGACCGGCACGAAGCAGTCGGGGGTACAGCTGGGGGCGTTCACGGCCGGACTGCCGCTCGCGGCGCTGGCCGGTCTCACCGGATGGCGGGGCGCCGTCTGGACCGCCGCGGGCGCCGCGGCGGTGGCCGCCGTGTGGGCGGCACGTACGCTGCCCGCCGACCCGCCCGCGAAGTCCACGCCGGCCGTCTGGGTACCGCGCGGGATGACCGCGTGGCTGATGGTGTTCTCGCTGCTGCTCGGCTGCGGGATCGCCTCGGTCAACACCTACCTGTCGCTGTACGGCACCGAGCGTCTGGGGCTCGGTCCCACGGCTGCGGGGGCGCTGGTGGCCGTGCTGGGCGTGTCCGGGATCGCGGGCCGGCTGGGCTGGTCGAAGGTGGCGGGGCGGCCCGACCGGGCGGTCCGGCTGCCGGGCTCGCTCGCTGTGGGAGCGGTGGCTGCGGCCCTGCTGTTGGCGGGCTCGTCGTCCGCTCGCCCGCTGGTGTGGGTGGCGGCCCTGGCCGTCGGGGTGTTCGCCGTGGCGGCGAACGCGGTATCGATGGTCCTCGTCCTGCAGCGCGCGGAGCCGGGACGGGCGGGCCAGGACTCCGCGCTGGTCTCCGCGGGCTTCTTCGCCGGGTTCGCGGTCGGCCCACCGGTTTTCGGAGTACTGGCCGAGGCGGGCCGGTACGGAAGCGGGTGGCTTCTCGTGGCGGCCGAGTTCGCGGGGGCCGGGGTGGTGGCGTTGCTGTGGTCCGTGCGGGAACGCCGGTCGGACGTACTGTCATGAAGGCACGCCCGGACGGGGACGCTCCCCCGTCCAAGGACCGGCGGGCGGGCTGCCTGAAACCGGGCCCGGCACCCGGCTGGGCCGCTCCGGCGCTCGGCTCCGTCCTCGCCAGGGTCGCCGTCACCCGCGCCGAAGTCGGCGACCGGTTCCCCCTCTACGCGGACCCGGGCACCGGCGCGTGGAGGACGACGGCGCGCGGCTCCTGGACCGGCGGCTTCTGGGCGGGGCTGCTGTGGCTGCGCGCCCGGCACACCGGCGATCCCTCGGACCGGGAGGCCGCACGGGCGTGCACGGCACGTCTGGCCGACTGGGCCGGGGCGGACACCTCCACCCGGGGGCTGATCCTCTGGTACGGCACCGTCTTCGCCGACAACGGGGAGCGGATCCGGTACCAGGGCGCGCGTGCCTGCCGGGACTCCTTCGATCCGGAACTGGGTCTCGTGCCGTGGGGTTCGGCGTTCGGCGGGCCGCGGCTGATGGCCCGTGTGGACGGCGTCCCCGGCATGGTGCCGTTGCTGGCCACGGTGGACGTGGAGGCCGCCCGCTCCCATCTACGCCGACACCTCGACCTGCGCCTCGGGAGCCAACCGTCCTCCTGGTCGTGGCTGCACACCGAGACGACCGGCTGGACCGCCTGTGCCGACCCGCCACCGGGCTGGAGCCGTGGTCCGGCGTGGCTGCTGCTCGCCCTGGCCGAAGGCGCCTGTCTGCCGGACGGCGACTCGTACGCCGCACTCGCCGACACGTTGACGCCGGCCTCTCCCGTGCCGCTCGCCGACACCGCTCACCCCGGCGGCCCCCTCGACACCTCCGCCGCCGCCGTCACAGCGCTGGCTCTGCTGCGACTGGGACGCCGGGACCGGGCCGTCGGTGTCCTCGAAGTGCTGGTCGACCGGCACCTGACCGCCGACGGGCGCCTCCTGGATGGCTGTTACGACCTCCCGGCCGGAACAGCCGTCCGGCACGAGCTGATCTGGGGCGACTTCTTCCTGGCCTACGCCCTAGCGGAACTCACCGGCCAGGTGGCCGGTGGCACCGGCTAGGTGTGCTGTCCCGGGACGTTGGTGACACGCGTGCTGGGTGCTTGAACGGGTGAGGGCCTGCTGGGTTCGGCGTGGATTGCGACATTCACGCCCGACCGCAGGAGGCCCTCGTGTCCCACCGTAATGCCCCGCTGACGCCGACCGGCAGGCTGCGTTTCCCGACTGGCTGGACTGGTACAACTACCACCGACCCCACACCGGCATCGGCGGCCACCCACCAGCCAGCCGCGTCACCAACCTGCCCGAACAGCACAGCTAGGCCCGCTCCGGACGCAGCACACGCCGCGCCACGGAGGTGATGTGCAGTTCGTCGGGGCCGTCGAGGATGCGGGCCGCGCGCCCCGCGCGGAACAGCGCGGGGAGCACGGTGTCCGGGCCGAGTCCCGCCGCGCCGTGTACCTGTATCGCCGCGTCGGCCACCTGTTGGAGCGTGCGGGCCGCGGCGACCTTGGCCAGCCCCACTTCCACATGGGCGTCGGCGCCCGCGTCCAGCCGGGACACGGCCTCGTGGACCAACGGCCGGGTCGTCCGCAGGGCGAGCAGTGACTCGAAGACGTGGCGCTGGACGAGTTGCAGCTCACCGAGCGGACCACGGGAGCGGGAGCGGGAGCGGGTGACGGCACGTTCCCGCATGAGGTCGAAGGCTCGGCCGGCCTGGCCGAGCCAGCGCAGGCAGCGCAGGGTCCGGCCGAGCTGGAGCCGTTCGGCGGCGACGGCGAGGGCCTTGCCGCGTTCGCCGATCAGGTGGTCGGCGTCCACCGCGACCCCGTCGAGTGCGATCTCCGCCTGCCCGGCGGCGCCGAGCACGGGCAGCTCGCGCACCACCCGGAAGCCGGGAGACGCGGTCGGGACCAACAGCAAGGACAGGCCCTCCCGCTCCGGGGGCTGGCCGTCCGTGCGCGCGAGGACGGTGACGAGGTCGGCGGCGTCGCCTCCGCTGACGAACCACTTGTCTCCCGTCAGCCGCCAGCCGTCCTCGGTCTCGGCGGCGCGGGTGGCGGTGAGGAACGGGTCGGTGCCGGGGGCGTCCTGCTCGGTCATCGCATAACTGGCCCGCAACTCCCCCGCGACCAGCGGCGCGAGGTATCGCTCGCGTACGCGCGGGCTGCCGTGTCGCGCCAGCATGAGCGCGTCCAGCAGGGAAGCCGAGCCGAGGGCCGCCGGTCCGTGATCGCTGGCGCCCTCCGCCTCCGCGACATGGGCGTACGAGCGCAGTCCGAGCCCCTGACCGCCCAGTTCGACCGGAAGGGGCAGTGCCCACAGGCCCTGTTCCTTCGCCTCCCGGCGCAGCCGGTGCAGCGTCCGGGCCGCGTCCGGGCCACCGCTGTCCAGGACCCGTTCGCAGGGCACGACCCGGGCGCGGACGAAGTCCGCCACCCGGTCCTTCAACTCCCGTACCTCCGGCGGGCACTGCGGGTCACCGAGCGTCTCGTCCAGCACGTCTCCCCCACCTTTCAGGGAACTCCGGCTCTCGCCGGTCCGACTGTCTGTTCGTGGAACCGGTCGGGGGTGATCGCCCCCGGGTTCCCGCGCGTCAGGAAAGGAGAGGCATGGCACCACCAGCCACACCGGCCATCGCGCAGACGTCCCGGCCCCTCGACGGACTGCGTCTGGAAGCCTCGGGCCCCCCGGGGCCGGCGGACGGACTCGTCGCGGAGCACCTGCGGCTGCTCGGCGCGGAGGAGACCGGGCGCTCCGGCGAACGCACGACACTCGTCGGACCGGAGGGCGGCGGCATCACCGCCCACGTGACGTGGGGCGACCTGGCCGTCGACGAGGCGACCGCGCAGGCGGCGACGGGCATCATGGCCGTGCACGGCCGCCGGGACGGGGCGCCTCGCGGGCTCGCCGCCGACTACGCCGCCACCGCAGCCGGTGTCCTGACCGTGCAGGGCCTGCTGGCCGGGCTTCTCGCGCAGGCCCGCGGCTCACGAGTGACGAGCACCGAGGTGAGCGTCGAGCGAGCCGGGCTGCTCGCCGTCTCGCAGTACCTCGCCGCGGCCGGAGCGGAGGAGGCCGAGGCCGCGGAGACCGCACCGGGCGGCCCGCCGTTCACCTCCGCCGACGGGGTCGTCTTCGAGCTGGAGACGCTCGATCCGGGCGCGTGGGCCGCTTTCTGGCGTGCCCTCGGCGCACCGGCGGACGCGGTACGGCGCGGCTGGCGGCCCTTCCAGTTCCGGTACGCCACGGCCTGCGCGCCCTTTCCGCAGGAGCTGCATACCTCGGCCGGCGGCCACGGCTGGGAGCGCGTCCGGGAAGCGGCCCGGTCCTCCGGAGCCGAGGTGTGCGCCCTGTACACGCTCACCGAACGGGCCGTCGAGTACGACGGGGCTCCGCCCTGGAAGCTGACGGCGCACGAGGCGTCGTACTCCGGATCCGGCGCACCACCACCGCGGACCGACGCTCCGCTGGACGGGCTGACCGTCCTGGAGGCCGGGCGCCGGATCCAGGCGCCGCTCACCGCGCATCTGCTGGGACTGCTCGGCGCCGAAGTGGTGCGGATCGAGCCGCCGGGCGGTGATCCGCTGCGCGGCATGCCACCGACCTGCTCGGGGGTCTCGGCCCGCTGGCTCGCGCTCAACCGGGGCAAGAAGGCCGTCGAGGTGGACATCAAGTCCGCCGGGGACCGCAAGCGGCTGCGCGCGATGGCGGCGGACGCCGATGTGTTCCTGCACAACTGGGCGCCCGGCAAGGCCGCCGCGCTCGGCCTGGACCACGAGGACCTGTCCGCCGGCAACCCCGCGCTCGTCTACGCGTACACCAGCGGATGGGCCGACCGGCTGCCCGGGGCTCCGATGGGCACCGACTTCATGGTGCAGGCCCGCACCGGAGTGGGGGAGGCGGTGCGGCCCGCCGACGAGCCGCCCGTGCCGTCCCTGATGACACTGCTCGACGTACTCGGGGGGCTCCTCGGGGCCGAGGCCGTCCTTGCGGGGCTGCTGCTGCGTCAGCGCACGGGAGCCGGTGTGCGGGTGGACTCGTCCCTGCTGGGGGCAGCCGACGTACTGACCGCGCCGGCCCGGATCCGCGCGGCCCGGGGCCTCGACACGCGCCGGCCGGCTGGATTCCGCCGGCCCGTGCCCACGGCCGACGGCTGGATCGCCCTGCCCGACCACGCGGCGCACCCGCACGACGTGCGTCACCTGTCCGCGGCACAGGCGCTGGAGCGGCTGCATGAAAGCGGCACGGCCGCCGTCCCGGTCGTCACCGACCTCGCCGACCTGCTCTCCTCCGGCCCGATCAGCCGCGACGCCCACGGCTCCCCCGCCGTTCCCGCCCCCTGGAGGTTCGCATGACCGTCGCCCTGCACGACCTGCTGCCCGCCACGCTGCGCCGTACTTGGGCCGTGGAGGGGACCTGCCCCGACCTGGATCTCTACAGCCTCTACCGCGCCCGTCAGATCGCCGACCCGCATCGTACGGCGGTCCTCGACGCCAAGGGGAAACTCTGTTATACCGCTCTGGACCGCAAGGCCCGATGTCTGGCCGCCGGGCTCTCCGGCCTGGGGATACACGCCGGTGACGTCGTCGGCGTCCAGTTGCCCAACGGCCGCGACGCCGTGGTCGCGGACCTGGCGCTCGCCGCTCTGGGTGCGGTGGCGCTGCCCTTCCCGGTCGGGCGGGGCGGGCGTGAGGCGGCCTCGCTGCTGCGCAGATCGGAGGCGGTCGCGGTGATCGCGGCAGCCGAGCACCGGGGCAACCATCATGCGGCCGACCTGCTGGCGCTGACGGGTGAGCTGCCCGCCCTGCGTACGGTCGTCGCCGCGGGGCCGGCGGGCGCCGCACCGGAGGGAGCCGTCCCGCTGTCGGCTCTGACGCGCACCGACCCGAAGACGTTCGTGCCGGCCCGCCCCGATCCCGACACCGCCGCCCGCATCCTCGTGTCCTCCGGGTCGGAGTCCGAGCCGAAGATGGTGGCCTACTCGCACAACGCCCTGGCCGGCGGCCGGGGCAACTTCCTCGGCTCCCTCATCCCGGACGGGCGCCCGCCGCGTTGCCTCTTCCTGGTGCCGCTGGCCTCCGCCTTCGGCAGCAACGGCACCCCGGTCACCCTCGCCCGGCACGGCGGAACCCTGGTCCTGCTCGACCACTTCACCCCCGAGGCCGCCCTGGAGGCACTCGCCGCACACGAACCGACCCATGTCCTGGGTGTACCGACCATGATCCGCATGATGCTCGACCGGATCGCGGAGGGCGGGCACCGGACGTTCACTCCACCGACGGCCGTGGTCGTCGGCGGCTCACCACTGGACGAGGCCACCGCGACCGAGGCCCGCCTGGCCTTCGGCTGCCCGGTCGTCAACCTCTACGGCTCCGCCGACGGCGTCAACTGCCACACCGGGCTGACGCACGGCTCCCCCGACGGCGACGGACGGCCCGGCATCGCCGCGGGACAACCCGACCCCCGGGTCGCCGACATACGGATCGCCGTCCCCGGCACCCGTGAGCTGCGGGAGGTCAGCGGGGGCACGGTCGGTGAGATCGTCGCTCGTGGCCCGATGACACCGCTGTGCTACGTCGCCGCCCCCGACCTCGACACCCGCTACCGCACCGAGGACGGCTGGGTGCGCACCGGGGACCTCGGTCTCATCGACGACGACGGCACGCTCCGGGTCGTCGGACGGCTGAAGGACGTGGTGATCCGCGGCGGTGTGAACATCAGCCCCGCCGAGGTCGAGGTCGAACTGGCCGCGCACCCGGCGGTCCGGGACGTGGTCTGCGTCGGCGTGCCCGACCCGCTGATGGGCGAGCGGCTCGCGGCCTGCGTCGTGCCCAGGGACGAGGCGGCGCCCACGCTGGAGGAACTGTGCGCCCACCTGGACACGCGAGGTCTGGAACGACGCAAACACCCTGAGCGCCTGCTGGTGCTGAGTGAGCTGCCCCTGACGCCGGCCGGCAAGCCGGACCGGGCGGTACTGCGGGAACGGTGCACGCCCGAAGCGGAGCGACAGCAGCAGCCCTTGGCTTCGGCCGGCTGACCCGCCGGACGACAAGGGCCGCTCGGAGTGTTCCCCGAGCGGCCCTTGTCGTCCGGTGCCTCGGCTCAGGAGGCGTTCATCGCCTTCTCCAGCGTCGTCGCCGCGTTCTTGTAGACGGTCAACAGATCCAGGTCCTTGTCCGGGTAGTTGACGATTCCCACCTGGCGCGCGCCCGAGTCGGGCAGCACGGTGCCGGTCGTCATGTGCACGTTGTCGAGCACCAGTCGCGGCTTCTTCTTGGACAGGTCGGACAACTGCTTGGCCGTCACGGCCTCCGGTCCGTACGTGCCGACCACCTCGGCCCCGGCCAGCTTCGCCGACCAGGCGGAGAAGACCTGGGCGACGACGGTGGGCGCTTTGCCGTCCGGCCAGGCGCTCTTGAGGTCCTTCTGCAGCTTGCCGTACTCGGTGTCGAACGAGGTGATCCACTCGGCGGCGGTGTCCTCGGTGCCGAACATCTTGCCCAGCCGGGTCACCTCGGCCTTGGCCTTGTCCGCGTCGTTGTCGAGATTGACCTCGACCAGTTCGGCGTCGCCTCCGGCGGCCTCCTTGAACTTCTCCGCGTACGGCTCGAAGGGCGCGTACAGCACGAAGTCGGCGTCCGCCACGGCCGCGAGATCGGAGGGTTTCGGGTCGTAGTCGGGGGCGTGCTGCACCGACTCCGGCACGATGACCGTGACGTCCTCGGCGCCGGCGGCCTTGGCGAACGCCCCTTCCCAACTGGTCGTGGCGACCACGACCGGGCCAGTGCCCTTCCCCGCCGCGTCCGCGTCGGACGAGGAGGACGACGTGTCGCTTTCCCCACCGCAGCCGGTGGCCGTCAGCAGGAGGGCCGCGCTGAAACTCAGTGCGAGGAGGGGAGTGATGCGGACGCGGGTGCGCGCCATGAGCTGATTCTCCGTTCGGGTACGAGATGGACGGCGAGGACGACCACGCCGGCCGTGAGGACGAGGACGGGACCGGGCGGCCAGTCGAACCGGAGTGCGACCAGGAACCCGGTCAGGTTCACGACCACGCCGATACCGACCGCCCACACGGTGATGGACAGCAGGGAGCGGCCCAGCCGCCGGGCGGCGAGGGCCGGAAGAAGCGTCAGCGCGTCGACGAGGAGAGCACCGGTGAGCTTGATGGCTCCGGCGACGGACACCGCGACCAGGACCAGCAGCACGAGGGTGAGCCGGTCGACCCGCACGCCCGAGGCCAGGGCGAGTTCACGGTCGTAGAGGAGGAGCGCGATGTCTCTACGACGCCACCAGAAAAGAGCCGGTACGACGACAGCCAGCGCGACGAGCAGCCACAGGTCGGCGGTACCGACCGACAGGATGGACCCCCAGAGCAGGGAGAAGGCGCCCGCCGCGTTGACGCCGGAGACGGCCAGCACGAGCAGGGCGGCGGCGATCGCCAGACTCATCAGCAGACCCATGGCACCTGACAGACCGTCCGGGGTACGGGCCAGCGGAGCGACTCCGGCGCCGGCGAGCGCGCAGGCCACCAGCGCACACAGCATGGGATCGAGCCCGGTCAGCAGAGCAACGGCGATCCCCAGGAGTGCGACATGCATCATCGCGAACCGCACCGGCATGATGTCGAGGCCGACGATGACGACACCGATCACCGGAAGTCCGACCGCGGCCACCAGCAGGGCGACAGCAGCCCGTTGGACGGGCACGAGCTGCAGGAGCTGACCGACGTCGGCCGCGGCCAGGGCGCTCACCGGACCTCCCGCAGACGTCCCGCGGCCATCTCCAGCACCCGGTCGCAGCGCTCGGCCAGAGCCCGGTCGTGGGTGACGACCACGACGGTCACCGGCAAGGAGAGCAGGACGTCGGCCGCCTCCTCCTGACCGGAGAAGTCAAGGGCGGCGGTGGGCTCGTCGGCGAGCAGGACGCCCGCCCCGGCCGCCACACAGCCGACCGCCCGCGCCAGGTACATACGCTGAAGCTGACCACCGGACAGAGTGTGCAACGGCCGGTCGGCGAGATGCCCGACCCCGAGCTTGTCGGCCGCCTCCACCGCCTCGGCACGCGCACCGCCACTGGTCAGCAACTCGCTTGCCAGCAAGGGAAAACGGCCGGTCGCCGGCTTCTGCGGGATCCACGCGCACGCCCGTCGCCGCCACGCCCACTCGGCAGCACTCCCGGTGTCCCGGCCACCCACCAGGATCCGGCCCGCGACATGCCGGTGCAGCCCCAGAACAGCACGCAGCAACGTGGTCTTGCCCGACCCGTTGGTACCGGTCAGCGCCACTCGCTGCCCGCGCACGATGTCGAGATCGACGTCGCACACGGCCTCGACCCGGCCGTGCCGGCACACGACGCCCGACATCCGGACATCCAGCCCTTCCATGCCACCTCCCTGCCTCCTCACAGCAGTCGGACGGGAGAGGCGGTCGGTTCCCGGACAGGACGAAGGAGCTGCGACGGCAGCGGACTCGGTCTCCCGGGCGGGCCGCCGCGCGTTCGGCCCCGCGATGGCTGGGCACGGGAATCACGGCGCCATGGGCGCCGGCTGGTTCGAACGCATCCAGGACGTGTACCCCGGACACGCCGGAAGGGCCTCCGGCCGGGTCGTCCCGGCCCAAGGCCCTTCCTTGTGCCGCCTGCAGGTGAAGGGTGAGAAGACGATCACGAGCAGGACGTCATACGGCCCCCGCGGTCAGGGGTTCAGCAGCAGCACGTCGGCGCGGGCCTTGGCGGCCTCGTAGCGCTTCGCCACGTCCTGCCAGTTCACGACGGCCCACATGGCGTCGATGAAGTCGACCTTCTGGTTCTTGTACTGGAGGTAGAAGGCGTGTTCCCAGGCGTCGAAGACCAGGATCGGGGTGGAGCCCTGGCCGACGTTGCCCTGGTGGTCGTAGACCTGCTCCACGATCAGCCGCCCGCTCAGCGGCTCGTACGCCAGGACGCCCCAGCCCGAGCCCTGGGTGGTCGCGGCGGCCTTGGTGAGCTGCGCCTTGAAGCCGGCGAAGGAGCCGAAGGACTCGGCAATCGCGTCGGCGAGGTCACCGACACCGTCGGCGGCCAGGGGCTCGCCGCCGCCGTCACCGGTCATGTTGTGCCAGTAGATGGAGTGCAGGATGTGACCGGAGAGGTGGAAGGCCAGGTTCTTCTCCAGGCCGTTGATCGAGCCCCACTGCTCCTTGTCCCGCGCCTCGGCGAGCTGCTCCAGCGTGTCGTTGGCGCCCTTGACATACGCGGCGTGGTGCTTGTCGTGGTGCAGCTCGATGATCTGCGGGTTGATGACCGGTTCGAGCTCCGAGTAGTCGTAGGGAAGCTCCGGGAGCGTGTACACCGCCATGTCCAACATCCTCCGACGTTATTGCCACTGATGTGCAGTTGCACGCTAGCAGCAGTAGCGGCAATTATTGATCAGGCGATGGTCCTAGGACCGGTGTCACCGGGACCCCGACCGGCGCATGACGAACGACGGTGCGGCCGATCTCGCGTGCGGCGCCCGACCCCACCCCTCTGCCGCGAACTCCCTGGTGGCGGCGACCCGTTCGCCGCGTTCGGCACGGATGGCGGACGATCCCCAGCCGACACCTCCATCACCTGGACGCAGGACGCGGGCCCGCTCCTCCGCTCCGTCGGCCATGACGCGAATGGCGGCGGACTCGTCGCGGCCGAGGGCCTTGAGCGGGACGGACCGTGCGACATCCGGCGGGCCACCCCAGCCATCGGCGCCGACCCGGACGACTTTCGCCGCGATGGCCCATGGCAGCCGGGCGGGGGCACTGCTGCGCGCCTCGGGACCAGGGGTTGCATCGAAGGAGTCAAGGCCGCGTCCCCCAGGGGCGGCCATGTGCGCGGAGCCGGTTCGGTACACATCATCGGAGATCTTATTGCACACTACTTGCAACAACTTACTAATGGCAGAAAGGTCGGCCATGAGGTCTGCGATGGCGCCGGGCATCGAGTCGTCCTGCAGCAAGACGGGAGCGGACCCGGTCCGGGACCCGATCACACACCTCGAGGACACGCTGGACGACGCGGTCGCGGAGTGCTTCGACAAGGCGGCACGGGTCTTCGGGCTGCCGTATCCGGACGGTCCGGCCATCGAGGCGGTCACCGCCTGCGCCGAGCACGGCGTGAGCGCCGTGGTCGTGGTCGGCTGTGTCGCCGCGAACTCGCGGGTACGGTCGCCGGCCGAGGAGCACCGTCTGGCGGCGGGCGCCGAACTGCGGATGCCTCCGCTGCGGCTGTGCACCGACAACGGCGCGATGGCCGCCCCTGTCGGCGACCTTCTCGTACGGACGGGCGCCGCACCGGCACCGCTGGAGTACGCCGCACTGCATTCCGTCGTCATGGGGAAGGCGGTGGCCGCCTGATGACCACCGACATCCGTGTGCACCGGGACGCCGGGATACTCACGCACACCGAGTCACTGCATTCGGTGTACGTCGACGCCTTCTGCGCCCCGCCCTGGCACGAGGACGAGGCGCAGGCAACCGAGTTCGTCTCCCGGCTGCCGGCGAACGTGCGGCGTGCCGGGTTCACCGCCGCGACCGCCGTGCGCGACGGGGAGATCGTCGGCTTCGCCACCGCGTGGACCACTCCGTCTCCCCTCCCCACCGACCGCTGCTATCCCCAGGCGGCCGCCGGCCTCGGCAACGACCGCACCGCCGACTGGCTGTGCGGAGCCCGGGAGATCGACGAACTCGCCGTCCGGCCCACCGCCCGCGGCACCGGTCTCGCCACCCGCCTCCTCGAAGCGGTGACCGCAGACGCGCCCGAAGGGCGGGCATGGCTGCTCACCTCGGTCCGGAACGGGCGGGCCATGGCCTTCTACCGCCGCCACGGCTGGACGCAGGCCACCCACCCCTCCCCCGACGGCAAGGGCATCGTCGTCTTCCTCGGCCCGCGCCACCCCGCTCGTTCCCTCGCCCCGCTCCCCCTGTGAGCCTTCGGAGGCCCCGCCTTGCCCACCGCTGAAATCCGCCGCCATTTCCTCGAGATCGTCACCGAGCGCGCCACAACGTGGTCCTCAGCGCCCCACTGCGAACCCATGCCCCGACCTTGCTGTTCGTCAAGCACTGGCCCAGGGCGGCGAGGTCCTGGCACCGTTCCGGGCGCGTGACATGGGTCACCGCCCGGATCACGGACGTCCGCGTTCCTGACGGGCCGACTGCCCGTAGGCTGCCCGCAGCAGCTGGTTCGCCCCGTCAGCCAGACGAGGTGTCGCAAGAGGGAACCCGGTGGGAATCCGGGACTGCCCCGCAGCGGTGAGCGGGAACGACCGCCGTCATACGCACTGGGTCCGAAGTACCGGGCCCGGGAAGCGACGGCCAGTAGGTGTCCTCGAACGGTGAGGACGTGCCCGCGAGTCCGAAGACCTGCCAACTGCCCGCGCGCGAACCGTTCGTGCGCGGACATCCCGGTGACCTCGAGGGCGGGTCGGCGTACATATCAGGCGGACGGCCCTGCCTTGTCGCGCAGCGTCGGTCACGCCCGGTGTGTCTCCCCTTCGCGTTCTCGTCCCGTCTCCGGGATCTCAGGGATTCATCTCGCGAAGGAGATCTCCGTGACCACGAAGTCCGCAGCCGCGGCAGCACGGGCCACCGTGTACGGCTACCCCCGGCAGGGTCGGAACCGTGAACTGAAGAAGGCCGTCGAGGGCTACTGGAAGGGCCGCGTAACCGCCGAAGCCCTCCGCGCCACGGCCGCCGAACTGCGCCGTACGAACTGGCTGCAGTTGGCCGACGCGGGCATCGACGAGGTACCGACCGGCGACTTCTCGTACTACGACCACGTCCTGGACACCACGGTCATGGTCGGTGCGATCCCCGAGCGCCACCGCGCCGCCGTGGCCGGCGACGCGCTGGACGGCTACTTCGCCATGGCGCGCGGTACCCAGGAGGTGGCACCGCTGGAGATGACCAAGTGGTTCGACACCAACTACCACTACCTCGTCCCGGAACTGGGCCCCGACTCCGCGTTCACCGCCGACTCCGCCAAGCAGGTCGGTGAGCTGAAGGAGGCCCTCGCGCTCGGCCTGACCGCCCGGCCCGTCCTCGTCGGTCCCGTCACCTACCTTCTGCTCGCCAAACCCGCCCCGGGCATGCCGGCGGACTTCGAGCCGCTCACCCTGCTGGACCGGCTGCTGCCCGTGTACGCCGAGGTCCTGGCCGACCTGCGGGCGGCGGGCGCGGAGTGGGTCCAGCTGGACGAGCCCGCCCTCGTCCAGGACCGCACCCCGGCCGAGCTGAACGCCGCCGAGCGCGCCTACCGTGACCTCGGCGGTCTAGCCGACCGGCCGAAGCTCCTGGTCGCCTCGTACTTCGACCGGCTCGGCGAGGCGCTGCCGATGCTGGCCAAGGCCCCGGTCGACGGTCTCGCCCTGGACTTCACCGGGGCGGCGGCCGCCAACCTGGATGCGCTGGCCTCCGCCGGCGGGCTGCCCGGCAAGCGGCTGGTCGCCGGTGTGGTCAACGGCCGCAACGTCTGGGTCAACGACCTCGCCGCCTCCCTGTCCACGCTCGGCACGCTGCTGGGCCTGGCCGACCGCGTCGACGTGTCCGCCTCCTGCTCCCTGTTGCACGTCCCCCTGGACACCGCCGCCGAACGGGACATCGAACCGCAGATCCTGCGCTGGCTCGCCTTCGCCAGGCAGAAGAGCGCCGAGGTCGTCACCCTCGCCAGGGGTCTCGCCCGGGGCACCGACGCCATCGCCGCCGACCTGGCGGCGAACCGTGCGGACCTCGCCTCCCGTGCCGACTCCCCCGTCACCCACGATCCGGCCGTCCGCGCCCGCGCCTCCGCGGTCGCCGAGACCGACGGGCGCCGTTCCCCGTCCTACGCGGAGCGCGCCGCCGCCCAGCGCGCCCACCTCGGGCTGCCGCTGCTGCCGACCACGACCATCGGCTCCTTCCCGCAGACCGGCGACCTGCGCGCCGCCCGCGCCGACCTGCGCGCCGGGCGGATCGACACAGCCGACTACGAGGAGCGGATCAAGGCGGAGATCCAGGAGGTCATCTCCTTCCAGGAGAAGACCGGCATCGACGTCCTCGTACACGGCGAACCCGAACGCAACGACATGGTCCAGTACTTCGCCGAGCGACTCACCGGCTACCTGGCCACGCAGCACGGCTGGGTCCAGTCCTACGGCACCCGCTATGTCCGCCCGCCGATCCTGGCCGGCGACATCTCCCGCCCCGAGCCGATGACGGTGCGCTGGACGTCCTACGCCCAGTCGCTCACCGAGAAGCCGGTCAAGGGCATGCTCACCGGGCCGGTCACCATGCTCGCCTGGTCCTTCGTCCGCGACGACCAGCCACTCGCCGACACCGCCCATCAGGTCGCCCTCGCCCTGCGCGACGAGGTGCACGACCTGGAGGCCGCGGGCACGTCCGTCATCCAGGTGGACGAACCCGCCCTGCGTGAGACGCTGCCGCTACGCAGCGCCGACCGGGCCGGATACCTGGACTGGGCCACCGAAGCCTTCCGGCTCACCACGTCCGGCGTCCGCCCGGACACCCAGATCCACACCCACATGTGCTACGCCGAGTTCGGCGACATCGTCCAGGCCATCGACGACCTCGACGCCGACGTCATCAGCCTGGAGGCGGCCCGCTCCCGTATGCAGGTCGCCCACGAACTCGCCGCCCACGGCTACCCGCGCGAGGCCGGACCCGGCGTCTGGGACATCCACTCCCCGCGCGTCCCGAGCACCGACGAGGCCGCGGAACTCCTGCGCACCGGCCTCAAGGCCATCCCCGCCGAACGGCTCTGGGTCAACCCCGACTGCGGTTTGAAGACCCGCGCCTGGCCCGAGACCCGGGCCTCACTCGAACACCTGGTGACCGCCGCCCGCACCATCCGTGACGAGCTGTCCCGCTCCTGACCCCCGGCTCACCGGGCCGGACGCACGGCTTCCGGCCCGGTGAGCGGCACAGCCCGAAACGGATACACCTCATCGCAGGGCTGGGCGACGTACACCGCCGGCCAGCCCGCAGTCACCGCACTTCGAGCCGTTCGGCGCGCGGTAGTAGAGGCAGCAGCTTCGGCGGCGGAACGTGAGGTCGGGGCCGGTGAGCACGCCGGTGCCCGCCAGGCGTCCGGTGTCCAACAGCTCGGTCGTGAGGTCGGTGAGCGGCCCGCGTACGGCGGGACGGAGCGCGAGCAGGGCGTGGGCCGCCCCGGCGAGCGCCGACGCCGAGTTGCCGTCCAGCAGACGCGGGGCGACCTTGACGCGCAGTCCGTCGGCCAGTGCCGACAGGTGACGGGTCACCTGCTGGTACAGGGCGCGGGCGGTACCGTCGTCGAGCCGGTCAGCGTGCCAGCCGGCCGGGCGGGGCACCCGGAGGGCCGGCCCGTCGTCGGCCCGCTCCAGTCCTTCCAGGTCGGGGACGATTCCGTGCAGGACGACGCAAGCCAGGGCCGGTGACCAGAGACGGGCGGCGTGACCGAGGTGGGCGATGGAGACGCCGACGCGCGGCTCCACAGTGTGGTGGCGGCGTGCGACGGCTTCGGCAAGATCGGTGAAACCCGACGCGTAGGAACGGGCGACCGGATGCCAGCAGTCGTCCCGTCCGCCGATGTGCAGGGCGAAGAAGCCGCCGAGGCCCGCCACGTCGTGGAGGGCGGCGGCAACGGACGCGGCCGAGGCACGGGCGTCGTGCACGGTTCTGTCCTCCTTCCGGCTCTCCGTCCACACGGTCAGGAGGCCGAACGCCGTCGCGGCGGCGTGATGGCGTACAGGTCGAGGATGTCCGGCCGTGGTGCGACGCCCGGTCCGCCGGCGCGTGCCCAGGCGGCGATGTCCTCGGTCGCGTCCGGGTCGTTGACCAGTCCGAGCCAGACGGGCCGGGCGCCGGCGGCCCGGCCTTCCGCGGAGGGCTGGACGACGATGACGTTGGCGTGTTCGCAAACGTCGAGGCAGTCGGAGACGCGTACCGGTGCCGCGGCACGCAGGCGTTCGGTCTGGGCCGCGTGGTCGACACCGGTCACCTTCCGGGTGCCGCAGCAGCAGTCGCGGCACACGACGATGCGGCACGGCACGGGGCCGGTGACCGTCGCGGGCCTCTCGTCGTCAGTCGTTGGTCCGGTCGGCGTTACGGGCATGCGGTGCCGTCCCTCTCTCCGGGGAGATCCGCCCCGGGGTCTGTCGAGGAGGCGACCGCGTGAGTCTCCTGGCTCTCGGGTCAATGCTCGTCCCGGCCTTCCCACCCGCTACCGGGCAGTGGCCTGTCGGGACTTGCTCTCCGATCACAGTGGCGGGACCGCGCCGGATTCACACCGGCTTCCTCGTCCGCCGTCGCCCTGTCGCTGCTCATCCTCCCATCCCGGTACACCGTCCGGCCCGCTCCGAGTCGGCCGTCAGTCCGTCTCCTGAGCGTGCGGGGCCGTCGCGGGCGGATGGGTCGGACGGTCCCGCCCTCCGTCACGGCCGGACACCACCACGACGAGGAGCCCGACGACGACGGCCCCGACGGCGACCCGTCCCGCCGCCCGTAGCCACCAACCCGGCCGGCCCACGCCCCCGCCGGCCGGCCCCAGCCGTTCCGCCCGCCGGGCCGGTCTCAGCAGACGGATCAACAGCAGGGCCGCGACCGGCAGTTGCAGCAGCCACAGCATGGTGCGCGGCCATTCCCCGTACCAGACGTTGGTCCCGTACAACAGGGTGTGCCACACGCTCAGCACGTACACGACGATCACGAACCGGTGCAGCCGGCGCCAGGTGTTCGCTCCGATACGGTGCCGGACGTAGAACAGCAGCCCCAGCGGAATCGCCAGGTACAGGGCGCCCTGGCCGATCGGGATGGCGACCTGGCCGGTTCCGGAGTCGTACCAGCCCGGCACGAAGGTGTCCGCGAAGGCCACCCACAACCGCTCGGCCCAGTCCACCTTCGTCTCGTAGCGGACGAGTTCCGCCGCGAACATCAGCGCGTGCGCGAACATCAGGGCCATGGTCGTCAGGCTGGTGGTGCGGTGCCAGCGCTCCAGCACCTGCCGGGAGACCGGCAGCCGGGCGGGGCGTGGCCCCGACAGCACCAGGCCGAGCATGACCGTGCCCCACGCCCACAGCAGGGCCGACCAGCCGAACGCCTGGCTGAGCAGGTACATCCAGTAGGTGCCGGGATCGTCCATGAACGGCATGACCGCGACGGTGTCCGAAGCACCCGAATCCATGCGCGCCCACAGGAACGCGAACACGAGCGCCGTGACCACCACCGCCGCGGTGGCGTCGGGCAGGGCGGCCCGCAGATCGCCGCGCAGCGCGACGCGGTCACCGGGAGGCCGTTTCCCTCCGGGCAACGGGGTCATCGCCCCGTCTTCGTCCGGCCTCACGTCTGACGTCATCAGGGGCCTCCCGGGCACGGGCCACCGCAGCAGCGGTGCGCATGTGGCGTGAGGCAACAAGTCTGGCTGATGAGGGAGTGATCTCCGAAGGCGTTATCCGGCCAGAGCCGCCACGAGAACCGCGCGTGGAGGCACACCTTGTTCTGCGTCACCTCCACATTCAGGACAACCCGCCGAGGCTCCACTGTCGCAGGAAGCACGAGCGCCTCTACGCTGATCCTCGCAGTCGGTTCGCGCCTCCCGTCCACCCGGACGCCCGGTGGCGCGACGCAAGAGGGAACCCGGTGTGAGTCCGGGACTGTCCCGCAGCGGTGAGTGGGAACGAAAGCCGTCGGTGTCACTGGGCCCGCGTCAGGGCCGGGGAAGAGACGGCCGGTAGGTGTCCGCCCTTTCGGCAGACGTGCCCGCGAGTCCGAAGACCTGCCACTGCGCCCGCGTCCCGCGGGCTGTGCACGTGACCTCGTGGACTGGGTTGGCGGTATGGGCGGTCGTACGTCGTGCGTGTGGCCGCGCCTCCTTCCCTGTCGGTGTTCAACGCCCGGTACGGAGGAGGACGGTGTGCGGGACCCAGCCTGTTCGCGTCGGCCGTACCGACCCCGGGCCGGTGTGTCGTCCGGCAGACCGGAGCCGACGAGGCCCGGACCCGTCGCGGGCTTCCTCCGGGAACGGGACTCATCCGGAGGCGCGGTGTCCGGTGTCTGCCACGGCACTCTGGGCGAGCTGTACCAAGGCCCGTTGCGACCGGACACCGATCCCGAGATCGCGGTGGTGTCCTTCCCCGTGGACCGCCACTCATGGGTGTACTTCACACCGAGGACGACGGCCGGCCCGCCACGTCCGCCGGCACTGGGTGAGAAGTCGGCGACAGCGGCCCGGCTCTTCCTGGACCACTACGGTTTCGCCCTGCCCCCTGGCGACTGGCGCACCCACTCCGAACTTCCGGTGGGCGTGGGGATGGCCAGTTCCACGGCGGACATCGTGGCGACGCTGCGCTGTCTGTTCCGTGTCTTCTCCCTGCCGTACGACACGGACGTGGTCCTCGGCGTCCTGACGGACATCGAGCGCGCCGACAGCGTCTTCCTCGACGAGTTCGCCCTGTACCTCAGCGGCCGGCACCGGGTGGTGCGGCGGCTGGGCCAGGACATCGGCTTCCACACCGCCTACGTCACGGAACCCGGCACGGTGGACACCGCCGCCGTCACTCCCCTGCTGCTGGACCACTACCGGCGCCGCGGCGAGGAGTACCACCGGTGTCTGACCGATCTGCTGAAGGGCTTCGACTCGGGTGACCCGGCCGCCGTCGCCCGGGCCGCGACGACCAGCGCCGCGTTGTCCCAGGAGGTGCTGCCCAAGGCGACCTTCAGCAGCCTGCAGGCTCATCGTGAGCGGTTCGGCGCCGACGGCGTCTTCGTAGCCCACACCGGCTGCCTGGCCGGCTATCTCTTCGCCTCACACCCACGGGCCGAGGTCAAGTCCGAACTCTCCTCGTTCTTCCACTCGCTCGGCCACCAGTGCACCTTCACCCAAGGAGGCTACGGGTGATCCACCCCCACATCGCCGACGCCCTGAAAGTCCCGGACCTCGTCCGGCTCACCGACGGCCTGGTCCTGCTGCGGTTCGAGTCGATGAAGATCTACTCGGCCCTGGCCGCTGTCCGTCATCTGCTGGAGCGGGGCACGGTCCGTCCGGGCCAGACCCTGATCGACAGCTCCAGCGGCATCTACGCCTACGCCCTCGCGCTGGCCTGCCACCGGTACGGCATGCGGTGCCACATCGTCGCGTCCACCACCGTGGACGCCACCACCCTCGCCCAACTGGAAATCCTCGGCGCCGCGGTGGAGCAGGTCAGACCGTCGCGGAACCTCAAGCTCGACCAGGAACTGAGGGTGCGACGGGTGCGCGAGATCCTCGCCGAGGATCCCGGCCACCACTGGATGCGCCAGTACCACGACGACGTCCACTACCTTGGCTACCAGGAGGTCGCCGACCGGATCGCGGCGGAGTTCCCGGCCGCACGGCTGACCGTCGTCGGCGGGGTGGGTTCCGGAGCCTCGACCGGCGGCATCGTGGAACGCCTGCGCGTTGCGGACCCCTCGGTGCGTCTGGTCGGCGTCCAGCCCTTCGGCAGCGTCACCTTCGGCAGCCAGGACCATCACGATCCCGAGGCGATCATCGCCGGCATCGGTTCGTCGATCGTCTTCGACAACGTCCGCCACCATCTCTACGACACCGTGCACTGGCTGGACTTCACCCACGCCATGTCCGGTGCCGTCGCCCTGCTGCGCGAGCATGCGGTGTTCGCCGGGCTGTCCACCGGTGCCGGCTATCTGACGGCGACGTACGAGGCCCGCCGTCACCCCGACCGACTGCACCTGGTGGTAGGGGCCGACACCGGACACCGCTACGTGGAGCGCGTGTTCGCCCGGCACGCCGAGGCCCTGGACCCGGCCGCGCTGAAACCCCTCGAGGTCCGCACTCCGGAGGAGATGACCATGCCGTGGTCGAGGATGACGTGGCAGCGCACTTCCTGCCCGGCCCACTGGAAGGAGCGGGCGGCATGACCGTGGCCTGCCTGGAGTCACTGACCTTCGGCCTCGGCCATCTGGTCCGCGCCGCCGATCGGCTCGGCGAGCGCCTGCTGCTGCTGACCCGGGCCCCCGCCTACTACGCCTACGAATTGGACCGGCTGCCCGCCGGCACCCTCGACGTCGTCGTGACCGACACCTTCGACGTGGAGCGGACCGCCGATCTGCTCCGGCGCACCCCGGGACTGCGCGGCCTGATCAGTTCCACCGACATCTGGACCCTGGCCGGCGCTGCCCTCGCCGAACGCCTCGGCCTGCCCGGTCTCGATCCAGCCGTCCTGCGGCTGACCCGGGACAAGGCCGCCGTACGCAACAGGCTGCACAACGCGGGCCTCACCCGCGGAAGGGCCGTCGAAAACGCCGGCCCGGACCGTGAGGCACGTGGGCTGCTGCTCAAGGAGGCGGGACTGCCGCTCGTGCTCAAGGACACGGCGGGCACCGGGAGCCAGAACGTGTGGCTGGTCCGGGACGAGGGCGAACTCGACGCGGCGCTCGCCGAGGCGTCCGGTCGGGACCTGAAAGGACGGTTGTTCGCTGAGCCCTATTTCAGCGGCCCGGTGTACAGCGCCGAGACGCTCACTTGGGACGGCCGCACCCGGCTGCTGGGCGTCTCCAGCCGGCTCATGTCACCGGAGCCGCGCTTCCGGGAGGAGATCACCGCCTTCCCCGTCGCCTTCCCCGACCTGCAGCGGACATCGCTGGAGCGCTGGCTCGACCGGGTGCTCGCCGCCATCGGATACACCGACCGGTTCGCCCACGTGGAGTTCGTGCTGACCACCGACGGCCCGGAGGTGGTGGAGGTCAACCCCCGGATCGGGGGCGCCCTGGTCGGGGAGGGTATGTGCCGGGCGCTCGGCGTCAACGTGTACGAGGCGATGATCGAGGCCACGCTCGGCCGTCGCCCCCAGCTCATGGACTCGGACCTGCCCGGTGGTCCGGCCGTCGCCTTCGTACTCGGCTATCCTGCCGCACCCGGCGTGTTCACCGGCGTGGCCGGGCTCGACCGGCTCACCGACATGCCGGGAAAGCCCGCCTGGTACCCGGTCAAGCGGACCGGCGATCTCATCGAGCACCTGGGCGACAGCCGCGGTTACGCGGGCATCGTGTACGCCGAGGCGGAGACCGCCGAACTCGCCACCCACCGTGCGGTGGCCGCCGCGGGCGCCCTGCGGGTCCTCACCGACCCGGCCGGCCGGGAGGCGCCCGGTGGGTGAGCGCACCACCCGAGGGCCGGGTCTGCGGGTCTCGCTGTTCCCGCTCACCGGTCCGCTGCGGTTCCTCCTGCTCAGCTCGTTCCTCATTCCGCTCGGCAGCTTCATGGTCCTGCCGTTCATGTCGGTGTTCCTGCACGAACGGCTCGGGATGGGGCTCGGCACGGTCGGGGTCGTCCTGGCCGTGGCATCGCTCGTGCAGTTCTCCGGCGGCATCGTCGGAGGAGCCCTCGCGGACCGGATCGGGCTGCGCCGCACGATGCTGTGGGCACTGGTCGTGCGCACCGCCGGTTTCGCCGGGCTCCTGCTGGCCCTGCGCTGGCCGCCTCTCGCGGTCTGGGCGCTGGTCCTGACGTGCTGCGGTGCCGCGCTCTACCTGCCCGCGAACAAGGCGTATCTGGTGCACGGCGTCGACGACGAGCGCCGCCCGGCGTTCCTGTCGGCGGGCAACGCGGCACTCAACGCGGGCATGGCCGTAGGCCCGTTGATCGCCGGGCCGTTCGTCCTGTCGTCGCCCGGCTGGCTGTTCGCGGCCGTCACGGCGCTGTTCCTTGCGGTCACGGTGGGACACGCACGGCTACCGGGGACCACCGCGGAACACCCCACCGGATCACCGGAAACTGCCCCGTCGGGACTCCTGACCGGCGTGGCACTCCTGCCGTTCGCCGCCAACGCGCTGGCCTTCTACCTCTACTTCCACTTCCAGCACTTCCTTGCGGTGTACGCCGTCGCGCGCGCCTCCAGCGCGTTCTACAGCGTGGTGCTGCTGCTCTGCTTCACGCTGGTCATCGTCGTACAGCCACTCGCGTCCGGCATGATCCGGCGCATGCCGTACGCCCTCGCCCTCGCGGTCGGCTTCACGGGCCTGGCGGCGGGCCTGGCCGTGCTGGCGGCCGGAACCCGGGCTGCACTGCTGGCCGGCGGCGCCCTGATCACCCTGGGCGACATCGTGCTGTTCCTGAAGAACGACCTGGAGGCGCTGCGCCGCAGCCCGCGCTCCGACGCCGTGGTCTTCGGCCAGCAGCGGCTGGCCGCGGGCCTGGGCGCCTGCGCGAGCGGCGTGCTCGGCGGACAGTTGTACGGCCTCGGCGAACGGGCCGGATACACCGGCTGGTTCTGGCTGCTGGCAGCCGCCCAGTGTCTGCTGCTCCCCCCGCTTCTCCTCACGCTGCGCCGTCGCACGGCGCGGCGCCCTGTCCCCGACGGCGACCATGAAGGAGCACTGACCCGCGATGACACGAACGGGCGGATTCCAGGACGATGACTTCTGGACCGAGTTCCACGACTTCCTCTTCTCCGAGCAGCGCCACGAGCAGGCCGAGGAGCTGCTGGACACCTCTCCCCTACTGACCTTCCCGCAGAGGTCGCGCGTGCTGGACCTGTGCTGCGGGCCTGGGGTGTTCACCGTCCCGCTCGCACGCCGCGGGCACCGCGTGACCGGAGTTGACCTGAGCCCGGCCATGCTGGATTGGGCACGCAAGCGGTCGGCCGACGCCGGTGCCGAGGTGACGTACGTGCGGGCCGACGCCCGCGAGTACGAGGCACCGCAAGCCTTCGACGTCGTCCTCAACATGTTCACCTCCTTCGGGTACTTCGAGGACCCCGCAGACAACGCGCGCATGCTGCGCACCATGCACACCTGCCTGGCCCCCGGCGGCACGCTCGTCCTGGACCTCGCCGGGAAGGAGCTCCTGGCCCGCAGGGTCACCCCTCCCAAGGTGGTGCGGCGGGGCGACGACCTGATGGTGCAGACCGACACCGTGCTGGACGAGTGGGCGCGGCTGCGCAGCGAGTGGGTGCTGGTCCGGGGCGAGCGGGTGACGCGGGCCACCTTGACGTGGTTCGTGTACAGCGCGGTGGAGCTGCGGCGGATGGCCGAGGAGGCCGGCTTCGCACGCGTCGAGGTCTTCGGCGGGTTCGACGGACGCCCCTACGACGAGAACGCCGAGCGGCTCGTCCTTCGGGCGGTCCGCGAAGCGTGAGGAAGGCAGGGCGTGCGGCCGGGCCCGCACGCCCTTTTGCCGCCGACTCGGAGGGCCGTAGGATCATCTGGTCATCGCCGCGACGGGAGACAGGAAGCCGGTGCGAATCCGGCACGGTCCCGCCACTGTGACCGGGGAGCGCCCCTCCACATGCCACTGCGCTGTGCGCGGGAAGGCGGAGGGAACGTCGATCCGGGAGTCAGGACACTGGTCCGTCGCGGGCCCGTCCCAAGGAGCGCGGACTCCAGGAGGCTTCACGTGTCCCCTTTGTTCACCCCTGCCCGCACGCGCGGTTCCCTCCGTGCCACGGTCACTGCCGTGGCTCTCTCGTCCGTGCTGCTGGCCACCGGCTGCGGTTCGTCCGCCGAGAGCGGAGGCGACGCGAAGGCCACCGCGGCCGTGCCCGCGGGCTTCCCGGTCACCGTCGACAACTGCGGTGTGAAGACAACGTACGACAGGCCGCCTTCGCGGGTGGTCACCATCCACCAGCACCCGGCGGAACTCATGCTCGCCCTCGGCCTGAAGGACCACATGGTCGGCACGGCCTTCCCCGACTCCGCCGTCCTGCCCGAGCTGAAGAAGGACTACGAGTCGATCCCCGAACTGGCGAAGAAGGAACCGTCGTTCGAGAAGATCCTGGACGCCGAGCCGGACCTCGTCTACGGCGGCTACGGAAGCGCCTTCGCCGAGAACGAGGGCCGCTCCCGCAAGGCGTTCGCCGACGCCGGCATCAACACCCACCTCAACCGCGAGTACTGCGGCAAGAAGCGCGTGACGATGAAGGACACCTACGACGAGATCCGCACCATCGGCAAGATCTTCGGCGTGCCCGACCGGGCGGACGAACTGGTCACCGACCTCCAGACACGGGTCGGCAAGGCCACCACCGCCGTCAAGGGCGAGCCCCAGGTGCCCGTCTTCGTCTACGACAGCGGCGACAAGAGCGCCTTCACCGCGGGCGGCAAGAGCCTGGGCACCGAACTGATCCGGCTGGCCGGCGGCGAGAACGTCTTCGCCGACCTCGACGACGTCTTCGGCGACGTCTCCTGGGAACAGGTCGTCGAGCGCAAGCCGGAAGCCATCGCCATCTACGACTACGCCGGCGCCGGAAGCGTCGAGGAGAAGAAGAAGTACCTGCTCTCCCAGCCCGCGCTCGCCGACGTACCCGCCGTCAGGAACAAGCGGTTCGTCGTCCTGCCGCTGACCGCCACCCTGGTCGGCATCCGCTCGGCCTACGCGGTCGACGACCTTGCCCGCGGACTGCACCCCGAGAGCTTCCGGTGACCCAGGCCGCCACCGGCACGCCCGCCGAAGGGACAGTGCAGCGGCGGAAGTCCACCGGATCAGGACAGGGCCGTACGCGGCTCGGCGTCACGCTGCTGGTACTCACCGCCCTGCTCGTCGTCTCCGCGACGGCGGGCCTCGCGATCGGCTCCGTGCACGTACCACCGGGCCAGGTGTGGGGCATCGTGACGCACGCGCTTGGCGCGGACTGGCAGCAGCCGGACTGGTCACGGGCCCGGGAGACCATCGTGGTGGACGTACGGGCGCCGCGAGTGCTCCTCGGTGCGGTCACCGGAGCCGGCCTGGCGGTGATCGGCACCGCCCTGCAGGCCCTGGTGCGCAACCCGCTCGCCGAGCCCTACCTGCTCGGCGTCTCCTCCGGGGCGTCACTCGGCGCGGTCTCGGTGATCGTGTTCGGGGTCACCCTCTTCGGACCGGCCTCCCTGTCGGTGGCCGCCTTCGTGGGGGCCCTGGGCGCGCTCCTGCTCGTATATGCCACCGCCCGCACCGGCGGACGCATCACCTCGTCGCGACTGGTGCTGTCCGGAGTGGCGATCGCGGCCGTCCTCACTGCGGTCCTCGATCTGCTGCTGCTCACCACCGACCGGGGCAACGAGGCCCGCGCGGTCCTCGCCTGGACCCTCGGCGGCCTCGGCGGCGTCAACTGGGACACGCTGTGGCTGCCGAGCACGGCCCTGCTCCTAGGCATCGGCGTCCTCATGGTCCAGGCCCGCAACCTGAACCTGCTGCTGGCCGGCGAGGAGGCGGCCAGCACGATGGGGCTGGACGTGGCCCGCTTCCGCGCCCGGCTGTTCGTCCTGCTCTCCCTCGTCACGGGCGTGCTGGTCGCGGCGGCCGGACCGATCGGCTTCGTCGGCCTGATGATGCCGCACATCGTGCGACTGTTCGTCGGCGGCGACCACCGCCGGGTCCTGCCGACGGCGGCACTCGGCGGAGCGGTCTTCCTCATCTGGGCCGACATCGCCGCACGGACGATCGCCGCACCGATGGAGATACCCGTCGGCGTGCTCACCGCCCTGTGCGGCGGGCCCTTCTTCCTGTGGCTGATGCGCCGGGACGCCCGGCGCGGCACCGACCGAGGAGTGGCATGACCGCGATCGAACTGAGCGTCGACGGCGTCACGCTCACCGCCGGAGCCCGCCATCTGGTGCGCGACGTCTCCCTGACCGCCCGTCCGGGCGAGACCATCGGGCTCGTCGGTCCCAACGGCAGCGGAAAGTCCAGCCTCCTGCGCACCGTCTACCGCGTCCTGCGCCCCGACACCGGCCAGGTCCGCGTCGACGGGGACGACGCCTGGTCGCTGCCGGTGCGGCAACTGGCCCGCACCGTGGCGGCGGTGGTCCAGGACTCGGCCGCCGACTTCGACCTCGCCGTCCGTGAGGTCGTCGCCATGGGCCGCACCCCGCACAAACGGCTCCTCGCCGGCGACACCCCCGAGGACGCCGACCTCGTCGACTCCGCGCTCCTCGCGGTCGACGCCGTCCACCTGGCCGACCGCCCCTTCGACCGGCTCTCCGGTGGCGAGCGCCAGCGCGTCCTCATCGCGCGCGCCCTCGCCCAGCAGCCCACCCTCCTCGTCCTCGACGAACCCACCAACCACCTCGACATCCGGCACCAACTGTCCGTGCTCGGCGCCCTGCGCCGCCTGCCCGCCACCGTGCTGCTCGCCCTGCACGACCTCAACCTGGCCGCCTACTACTGCGACCGCCTCTACGTCCTGCACGACGGTGAGGTCACCGCCTCCGGACCGCCCGCCGAGATCCTCACCCCGCGACTCCTGGCCGAGGTCTACGGAGTGGCGGCGGAAGTCACCACCCATCCGCGCACGGGCGCCCCTCAGGTGACCTTCCTCCCCGAAGAGCCACGCAGCTGAAGGGCCCACCCGGTACTGCCCCATGCCCATCCGCGCCGCCTGGGACGGAACGGGGAACGTGGCGACGCCTCCAGGGCACCGAGGTTCCCAAAGGGTGCTGGGCTTTGCGGGAGCCAATGGCATGCTCTGGTCGACCGCGAAGAGTTCCGGGCCGGCGTGCCCCGCACCGGTCGTAGAGGTCGTGTCGTCGCCGCGTCGGTGCTCCAGGTACTCGAAAGTGGAGAACTCGAATGCAACGATGCCCATGACAGACGCAGAAACCCGCCATCCAAAAGCCCCGCCGGGCCGCACCTGCGGGGCTTCTCGTGGAATGCCGCTGTCACAGGCGCTCTCACGCACCTGTCACCAACTACGCCGTCCCCCCACCTTGCGATGCTTCAGCTTCGCCGGCCGGTGCGTGCTCCGAGTCGGACCGCTCGTGCCCCCGTGCAACGCCCCGAGCAGCCGTGCAGTCCGCGCCCGGGCCCCCCAGTGATCAGCCGTGAGTGAGCCGCTCCATCAGGCCGCTTCCCACAGTCCGGCGTCCAGGATACGGGCGGCCTTGGTGATGCTCCCCGGCATCAGGTGCCGGTAGGTGCGATACGTCTCCTCGATGGACTTGTGGCCCATCCACTCCGCCACGTCGGTGATCGGTATCCCGTTCCCGAGGGCGTTCGAGGCGAAGTAGTGCCGGAAGCCGTACATCCCCGCACCGTCCGCTGCAGGGAGCTCCTTGAAGAGCTTCCGGACGCGCCTGCGTTCCATCGGTTCCGTGCAGTAGCCGCTCGGGCCGCGCAGCAGGTACCCATCCTTCGTGGCTCCGTGCTTCTCCTCGTACCGCTCCATCGCCTCCCGCACCGAGCGCGGCAGGGGAACCTCCCGGAACTCCCCGCCTTGCGGTGCTTCAGCTTCGCCGGCCTGTGCGTGTTGGAGTGGATCCGCTCATGCACCCGGTAGACGTCATCCGCCACAACGTTGTTGACGTTCACTGCCCGGGCTTTCCCGTTTCGCAAGCCGCAGCCCACCATCATGACGATCTCAAGCGCGAGATGTTCGTCAGCGGCTGCCAGTGCCTTCTTCAGGTAGGCGAGGGGCGGGATGACCACTTTCCGGCGGACGTATTCCGGTTCCTGGACACCCTTCACAGGGTCGTCCGCCATGGCCCCCTTGCCATAGGCGTCCCGCAAGATCGCCTTCAGAGTGCGGAAGATGTTCACCTGGTTTCCGCGGCCCACCCCATCGACCTCCAACTCGTCCAGGAAACGCTCGACCACGATCGGCGTGACCGAGTTCAGCTTCCTTGAATCGAGACGGGGGACGATGTGCACGTTGATGGAGCTGTCCACGTGCCAGCCCGTGGAGTACTCCGTCATCCTCCGCTGCCGCGGCCGCCACTGCTTCGCGTATTCCTCGACCGTCTGCTGACCGAGTTCCCGGCGGACCTCGGCAACGGACGGCGCCGTCTTCTTTTTCTCCGCATAGATCTGCGTAAGGCACTCGACCGCGTCGTCCTGCGTGCCGAAACCAGCCTCTTCACGCTGCTTGCCGAGAGCGTCCCGGAACCGAATCGTGTACGGGTGCGGGCAACGGGTCGGCCTGGAACAACCGCACTCCTTGAAGAAGGACCCCATCCCACGGGCGAGTTGTCGAGCCACGCATCAAGCCTTCCGAGCAGGGCGATGAGCGGCGCAGGAGGCCCCTGCCGTAGGCGCAGGTCAGCAAGCCGGACACCGTCCGGCCCGATGCTGACCTTTTGCTGACCTGGAGGCGGCAATCAGGGCTCTGAACTGCGGAAACACCCAAACGCTAGATCTTGGACTTGAACATGGTGCGCAGCACGTTGGACTCCTGGAAGTCGGCTCCCTGCCTGCCTTTGCAGGTCAAGGGCTGTCTCGACACCCTGCGACGAGCCGCTTGCCAGGGCGGCTGTCTCCAGGCCTTCCAGGAGACTCACGCCCGTCCGGCCGGCCGCAGCGTCTCCCGTTGTGTCACGAGTTCGTCGAGGACCTCGGGGAGAGGGGCGACGCCGATGCCCGGTGCGTCCGGTACCGGGATCGTGCCGTCGTTCACCACGAACGACTCGGTGAGATCCTGCCGGTAGTAGCGGTCCGAGCCGGAGATGTCGGACGGCAGGGTGAAGTTGGGGAGGCCGGCAAGCGCCAGATTGGCTGCCCGCCCGATCCCCGTCTCCAGCATGCCGCCCGCCCAGACCGGCACCCCGGCCGCCGCACAGACGTCGTGCACGCGGCGGGCTTCCAGATAGCCGCCTACCCGGCCGGGCTTGATGTTGACGACGGCGCACGCGCCGATCCGGATCGCCTCGTGCGCCGCCTGCGCGGAGACGATCGACTCGTCCAGGCAGATCGGCGTGGTCAGCGACCGCGCCAGCTCGGCGTGGCCGGCCACGTCCTCCTCCTCCAGCGGCTGCTCCAGCATCAGCAGCCCGTACGGGTCGAGCCCGGCCAGATGCCGGGCATCGGCGCGTGTGTAGGCCGAGTTCGCGTCTGCCTGGAGAAGAATGTCGTCGCCGAACTCCTTGCGCACGGCGGCGACCGGTTCGATGTCCCAGCCGGGCTCGATCTTGAGCTTGATCCGGGCGTAACCCTCGGCCAGACAGCCGCCGACCGTCTTCAGCAGCTCCGGCACCGACTCGTGGATGCCCACCGACACGCCCGAGACGATCCGGGACTGTGTGGCGCCGAGGTGTCGGCTCAGTGGTACCCCGGCCGCCTTCAGCTCGGCGTCCAGCACCGCGGCCTCCACCGCGGCCTTCGCCATGCGGTGACCGCGCACCGGGGCGAGCGCCGAAGCCACCGCCGCCGCTGTGACGTCGCCGCAGGCGAACAGCCGCGGCAGCAGGTGGTCGGCCGTGACGCGGTGGGCCGCGCCGGCGTACTCACTGGAGTACAGGGGCTCCGCCATCGCCACGCACTCCGCCCACCCCTCGGCCTCCGGGGTGATGACGCGCACCAGCAGCACGTCCCGGCGGGACTGGGTTCCGAACGAGGTGCGGAACGGGGAGACCAACGGCATGCCGACGCGCAGCAGTTCCACCGATTCGATTTTCATGCGTGCTCCTTGTGAGGTGTGGCCCCGGCAGGGGTGAGGACGTACCAGCCGTCACGGGTGACGCCGGTCCAGCGGTGTCCGGCGTCGAGCAGCGGACTCATCGCGTCACGCAGAGCGGGCCGCCAGACGCTGAGGAGTTCGCGGTCGCGGTGCAGTGTTCCGGGAACGCGCAGCCGGACCTCCGGCCCGGTGGACGGCGCCGGGCCCCGGGGTGGCGCGGCGGCGGGCGGGTGCGGCAGAGGCGCGAGTCGGCGGGGCCGGCCGTCCTCGCCGATGTCCAGGACGTGCAGCCGTTCGTGCGGCACTCGTGCGGCGGTGCGGTCCGGGCCCCCCTCGACGGCGTGGGGTGCGCCACCGGCGGGCGTGGAGCCGGCGGTCAGGTCCCAGCGCACCAGCACCCGGTCGGTCGGGACGCCCGCGTTGTAGCCGTCGTCCATGGGCCCGTAGTAGTCCGGGTGATAGGACACGCCGACCGCTTGCAGACGGGCGATGTTGAAGGTGGCGTTGCGCCGGATCAGCGGGTCGAAGGTCCACGTCATCGTGGTGATGCCACGCGCGAGGCACCAGTCGCGCTGGGCCCGTTTGATGGCCGTGCCCACTCCGGTCCTGCGTGCGCCGCTGTTGACGGCGACGATGTGCGAGTGCAGGCCGCGGCGGGCCGGGTCGGCGCCGCACAGTCCCACCGCGCCACCGACCAACTGCCCGGCCGCGTAGGCGCCGAGGACCATCCCTCCGGTGCTGCTGAGTGCGCGCAGCACGGGGAAGGGCACCTGTGGTCGCCGCGTCCTCCACACGCGCATGAAGAGAGCGGTGAGGGCTTCGAGTCCGGTGCGGTCACTGATGCTCCGCACCCGTACGTCCGGGTCCATGCCCCGCAGGCTGCCCGATGGGCGGTGTCCCTGCCTCGTCGTCCGCGTCAAGGCGCACGGTCCTGCCTTGTCGCGGACGACAGGACGCGAGGGGCGCCTACGATGCGCTCATGGATCATGGGCTCACCGCACGGCGGCTGGTGGCGGAGATGGGACCCACGCTGCTGCGGATGGCCGTCGAGGGCCCCGGCGCGGACCGGCCCCTGACCGGCGTCGTCATTCACGACCCGGCCGCGGGGGCGGAGCTGGAGCGCGGGTGCGTCGTCCTGGGCGTCGGGCTGTCACCCGCCGGCCTGCGACGTCCCGGCCGGCCGGGCGAGGCCGCGGAAGCCGGCGCCGGGTGGGACGGTCACCGCGCGGACGCGGCCACGCTGGTACGGGCCATGCAGGCGGCGGGTGCCGCGGTGCTCGCGTTGAAGGGCCCCGTGCCGGACGGGCTGGAGGACAGTCCGGTCGCCGTGGTCGAGGTCAATCCGGACGCGTCCTGGATGCACGTCGCCTCCATGATCCGGGAGCGGCTGCTGGATCACTCACGGGACAGCCGTCGGTCGCGGGACGGCGTCGGCGGCGATCTGTTCAGCATCGCCAACACCATCGCCGAGATGCTTCAGGCGCCGGTCACCGTCGAGGACCGCTCCGCGGCCGTGCTCGCCTGGTCCACCGGGCAGCGCGGCGCCGACGAGGCGCGCGTGGAGTCGATCCTCGGCCGTGCCGTCCACCACCGCTGGCTGGACGAACTGCGCGCCCGCGGCGACTTCGCCCGCCTGCACGCCTCCAGCGGCCCGGTCCACATCGAACCTGTCGCTCCCGGCATGCTGTCGCGTGCCGCCATGGCGGTGCGGGCCGGCGCGGAAGTCGTCGGCTATGTGTGGGCGGCCGTCCCGCGGCCCCTCACCGACGACCTCGCGCGTCGGCTGGAGCAGATCGCCCCTCTCGTCGCCCTGCACCTGGTCAACACCCGGGCCTCCAGCAGCTGGGCACGGCAGCAGCGCGCGGAGCTGGCGGCGGCCGTTCTGGCGGGGGGACCGGCCGGAGCGGACGCGGCCGGACAACTGCACCTGGACACGGGTCCGCTGTGCGTACTGGCGGCCGCGCCACCCATGGCGGATGCCGGGGGAAGGAGCCCCGGAGCCGACGCGGCCGCGGCAGCGGAGCGGCGCCGTTTTGAAAACGTGCTCGCCCTGCACCTGGCGGCCGTACATCCCTCGGCCGCCACCGTGTGCGGCAACGACGCCGTGTACGCCCTGCTGGCCTGGCCCCGCTCGCGTCCGTCGCAGGCGCTGGACGGCACCCGCGCGCTGGCCCGGGACTTCTTGTCCCGCTCCCCGTTGGCCGGCGGCCATGTCGTCGCCGTCGGCGGGCCGGCCGAGTCCGCGGCGCGTGTGACGCAGGCCCGGGCCCAGGCGGACGCGGCGCTGCGGGCTCTGCGGCATCCCGCCGCCGGTGGCTCCCGGGTGGCGACCCTCGAGGACGTGGCGCTCACCGCCATGCTGCTGGAACTGGCCGACGCCACCGAATCCCTCGGTCTCCCCGACGCCACCGGTCCGCTGCACCGGCTCGCCGAGCACGACGGGGAGCACGGCGTACTGACCGGGACGCTCGCGGCCTATCTCGCCTCGGCCGGTGTCGCGGACGACGCGGCGGCCCGCTTGCAGATCCACGTCAACACGCTGCGTTACCGGCTGCGGCGCATCCGCGAGGTGAGCGGGCTGGACTTCGGCGATGCGGACGCCGTGCTCCTCGCCCATCTGCAACTCCGGCTGCGCGCGGTACGGGCCGCCGCCCTTGACGCGGGCGACAAGTGACCGCCGGGAACTTCGTCCTGGCCTACAAGGACACCGGACACCGGGCGCCCGCAGACTGACCGGCAGGGCGCAGACGCCCCGGCAAGACCGGTCCGTGGGCCGGGCCCCTGCCGGTGCCCGGCTCTCCCCGCCCGCCGGTGACGCCCCGGACGGGGCCGTTGCCGGTGCCACCGCCGGTCCTGTCAGGAGGAACCCGACTTGCCCCGAAACGAGATGCTGATCCGCGGCGGAACCGTGGCCGACGGCAGCGGGCGCGAGCCCGTGCGTGCGGACGTCCTGATCCGGGCGGGCCGGATCGCCGCCGTCGAGGCCCCCGGGGCCGTCGCGGCCGGTGACATCCCCACGGTGGACGCCACCGGCCTGGTGATCGCCCCCGGGTTCATCGACGTCCACTCCCACGCCGACAACGCGGCCCTGCTGCCCGAGGACGAGACCTCCAAGATTCTCCAGGGCGTCACCACCGAGGTCACCGGCAACTGCGGGTTCTCGCTCGCGCCGACCCGCGCCGACTCCGTGGCGGCGTTCGCCTCGTTTACCCAGCGGATCTTCCCGCCCATGGAGTTCGCCTGGTCCACGTGGGCCGAGTTCACCCGGATCGCGGACGCGCACGGCCATGTGACCAACTGGGCCCCGCTGGTCGGGCACGGCACACTGCGCATCGCCGTGCTCGGCATGGCCGACCGCACACCGGACGCCGACGAGCTGCGCCTGATGGGCCGCGAGCTCGACCTCGCGCTGGAAGGCGGCGCCTTCGGTATGTCCAGCGGACTCGTGTACCCGCCGGCGGTCTTCAGCGACACCGACGAACTCGTCGCCCTGGCCCGGCACCTGGGCGCCGACGGCCTCTACACCACCCATATGCGCGGTGAGGGTGCCTCACTGCTCACCTCGATCGACGAAAGCGCCCGGATCGGCGCCGAAGGCGGATGCCGGGTTCACATCTCCCATCTGAAGTCCAACGGCCGCAGCAACTGGGGCCGGATGCCGGCCGCGCTGGACCGTATCCATCAGTACGCGGAGTCCGGGCTGTCCCTCACCAAGGACATCTACCCCTACACGGCCGGCGCCACGATGCTGACCGCGCTGCTTCCGCCACCGTTCCTCGCCGACGGCGACGAGGGTGTGCTGGCCAGGCTGGCATCGGCCGAGCAGCGCCGCCGCCTGGCCATGATGATGGAGTCCGGCCTGCCCGGCTGGGACAGTCACCTGCACGGCGCCGGCTGGGACGGCATCCTGGTCTCCACCACCGCCAGCCACCGCTACGAGGGCCAGACCGTCGCGGAACTGGCCCGCGCCTCGGGCGAGTTGCCGCTCGACACCTTCATCCGCATCCTGCGCGAGGAGGAACTGCACGTCACCATGGTGCTGTTCTCCATGGACGAGCAGGACGTCCGCACGGCCTTCGCCGACGAGGACACCATGGTCGGCTCCGACGGCCTGCCCCCCGGCAACGGCGGCAAGCCCCACCCCCGGCTGTTCGGCACCTTCCCCCGGGTGCTGGCGGAGTACGTACGGCGCCACCACATCCTCCCGCTCGGCGAGGCCGTGCGCCGGATGACCTCACTGCCGGCCAAGGTCTTCCGCATCCCCGAGCGCGGCCGTGTCGCCAAGGGCCTGATCGCCGACCTGGTGGCCTTCGATCCGCAGACGATCGACCACGAGTGCGACTACCGCGACCCGGTCCGTCCGCCGAGCGGCATCGCGTGGGTGATGCAGGAGGGCGCCATGGTGGTCGACGGCCGGACGTACACCGGGCCTCGCCGCGGCCGCCGGCTCACACCCGCGGCCTGATACTGCCGCGATCCGCGATCCCCCCGACTCGAGCACCGAACTTCCGGAAGGTACGTCATGTCCGAACAGACTCCCCCGCCCTGGCAGTGGGACGAGCCGACCTGGCGCGGTCACGTCGACCGGGTCCGCGCCGGCCGCTCGCTGAGCCCGAGCACATGGCCGGGCGGCGCCCGGGTGGCCGTGGCGCTGTCCTTCGACTCCGACCACGAGACCATTCCGCTGCGTGACGCCGAGACTCTGCCGGGCAAGCTCGCCCAGGGCGAGTACGGCGCACGCGTCGGCGTTCCGCGTATCCTGCGGCTGCTCCAGCGGCACCAGGCGCCCGCGTCCTTCTTCGTCCCCGCCGTGTCCGCGCTGCTGCACGAGGGCGAGGCCGCCTCCTACGTGGAGCACGGCCACGAGGTCGCCCTGCACGGCTGGATCCACGAGCGCAACACCCAGATCCCCGCCGAAGCCGAACGGGAACTCACCCTGCGCGCCGCCGACACCCTCGAGCGGCTCACCGGCACCCGGCCGGTGGGCATCCGCACGCCCTCCTGGGACTTCTCCCCGCACACCCTGGCGATCACGCGGGAGTTGGGACTGGTGTACGACTCGTCGCTGATGGCGGACGACGAGCCCTACGAACTGCTCGCCGGCGGCGAACCCACCGGCGTGGTCGAGATCCCCGTGGAGTGGATCCGCGACGACGCCCCGTACTTCATGATGGAGCGCTTCGGCTCCCTGAGGCCGTACACGCCACCGCGCGGGGTGCTGTCCATCTGGAAGGACGAGTTCGACCAGGCGTACGCCGAAGGCGGCCTGTTCCAGCTCACCATGCATCCGCACATCATCGGCCACCGCTCGCGCATGGCGGTCCTGTCCGAACTGCTGGAGCACATCTCCGCGCGCTCCGACGTCTGGTACGCCACCCACGCACAGATCGCCGAGTACGTCCTCGACCAGGCGGCCGGCACCGCGCCGCAGGAGAAGACCCCGTGACCGTCACCGACAGCAGACCCGGCGGCCCGCCCCGGCAGGACGAACACAGGCTGAGCCGCTCGCAGCGCAAGGCGATCGTGGCCGGCGCCGTCGGCAACACCGTCGAGTGGGTCGACTGGGCCGTCTACGCGACGTTCGCGCCGATCCTCGCCGACCGGTTCTTCCCTCCGGACAACGGGTCGGCGGCCCTGCTCGCCACCCTCGCCGTCTTCGCCGTCGGTTTCGTCATGCGCCCGATCGGCGGTGCCGTGCTCGGCGCTTACAGCGACCGCCACGGCCGCAAGAAGGGCATGACCCTCACCATCGCCCTGATGGCCGGGTCCTCCCTCGCGATCGCGGTCTGTCCGACCTATACGGCCATCGGCGTCGCGGCCCCGCTCCTGCTGGTCCTCGCCCGACTGGTCCAGGGCTTCTCCGCGGGCGGCGAGTTCGGTTCGTCCTCCGCCTTCCTGGTGGAGTCCGCCGCCAAGGGACGGCGCGCGTTCGCCGGGTCCTGGCAGCAGGTCTCGGTGGGCGCGGGCGCGCTGATCGCCTCGTTCCTCGGCACCGTGCTGACCTCCACCCTCGACGACGGCGCCCTGCACAGCTGGGGCTGGCGTCTGGCGTTCGCCATCGGCGCCATGCTCGGCCTCGTCGGGCTGTGGCTGCGGCACTCGGTGCCCGAGACCGAGTCGTTCATCCGGTCCGAGGCCGGGCGACGGCAGCGCGTGAACCCGGTGGTGGCGATGGTCCGCGACCACCCGGGCGCCGCTCTCCGGGTCGCCGGGATCACCGTCGCCGGCACCCTCGTCTACTACGTGTGGGTCAGCTACCTGCCGTCCTACGCCCATGTGACCACCGGCATCCCGCTCAACCAGGCACTGCTCGCCAACACCGTGGCCATGGCCGTCTTCATCGTCCTGCTGCCGTTCGGCGGGCTGCTGTCCGACCGGATCGGCCGCAAGCCGACCATGACCGCGTTCGCCGTCGGCATCCTCCTCTTCGCCTGGCCCGCCTTCCACTTCCTGGCCGACAGCTTCTGGGGGCTGCTCCTCATCGAGATCATCGGCCTGGTGCTGATGATCGGTTACTCGGCCAACTGCGCGGTCGTCATGGCGGAGCAGTTCCCGCCGGAGGTCCGCACCACCGGCATCGGTCTGCCGTACGCCCTGTCCGTCGCCCTGTTCGGCGGCACGGCCCCGTACATGACCACCTGGATGAGCACGAACGGCCACGCGGACCTGGTCTGGGTCTACGTGGCGGCGGCCGCCCTCATCGGCGCGGCCGTCTACAGCACGATGCCGGAGACCAAGGACCGGCAGATCGCATGATCCCTGGCCGCGATCGGAGAGAGACAGTCATGGCGCCCCACACGGACACCGCCGCCCTGCTGGAACGGGTGGCGAAGCACCACGGCGAGATGCTGGAGGACCTGGCCCACTACGTCGAGCTGGAGACGCCCAGCGACGACAGGCCCCTCCTGGAGGCCGGGCTGGCCCGTATCGACGCCTGGCTGCGCGAACGGCTCGGCGAACCCGCCGCGGTCAGTACCACCGGCGGGGGCGCGTACGGCGACGTACGGGTGTACGACTACCCGGGCGAGGGCACCGCGCCCGTGCTCGTCCTGGCCCACTACGACACCGTGTGGCCCAAGGGCACCCTCGCCGACTGGCCGTTCGGCGTCGACGGCGACCGGGCCACCGGTCCCGGAATCTTCGACATGAAGGCCGGCCTGGTGCAGGCGGTGTGGGCGCTGCGCGTCCTCGCCGAGGCGGGCCTGTCCAGGCCGCCGGTCCGGCTGGTCCTCAACGGGGACGAGGAGATCGGCAGCCCGGTCTCCCGGCCGGTCATCGAGGCGGCGGCCGAGGGAGCCGGGGCCGCCCTGGTCTTCGAGGCGAGCGCGGCGGGCGCCCTGAAGACCGCGCGCAAGGGCGTCGGCATCTTCCGCGTCGACGTCACCGGCGTCGAGGCCCACGCGGGCCTCGACCCGAGGCGCGGGGTCAGCGCCGTCGACGAGCTGGCCCGTGTCGTCCTGACGCTGCACAGTCTGACCGACCACGAGGCCGGCACCACGGTCAACGTCGGTGTCGTGACGGGCGGGACGCGGACCAATGTCACGGCGGGCTCGGCGGTCGGGCACCTCGATGTCAGGGTGCGTACCCAGGCCGAGGCCGACCGGATCGACGCGGCACTCGCCGCCGTGGCGCCCGCGGACCCCCGGGCGACCGTCACCGTCAGCGGTGAGTGGAACCGGCCTGTCATGGAGCGCTCCGAGGGCACGGCAAAGCTGTTCGCGCTGGCCCGCGGCCTGGCGGCGGACATCGGTGTGGATCTCGCGGAGTGTGAGGTCGGCGGGGCCAGCGACGGCAATTTCGTCGCCGCGCTCGGTGTGCCGGTACTCGACGGCTTCGGCGCCGTGGGCGACGGGGCGCACGCACGGGGCGAGCACATCAGCCTCGGGGGGATGACCGAACGCACGGCGCTGGCCGCCGCACTGCTCCACGCGCTGACTGCGACGCGGTGACGACCGGCCCCCGCCGCGTCTGAGGAGGCCCGAAGAAAGCCACCCGCTCGCGCCGGACTGTCCGCCCATACCCGCGGGCACCTGGACGCCGTCGCCGCCGAACTCAACCCGGCGGATTCCAGGGGTCGTCGCGACACAGTGATCAACTGGCTGTGGCCAGGAGCTTGGCGAGGCGCTCGGCCGGGGTTTCCCCATCGAGCGTCTTGCGTGGCCGGCCGTTCCGTCCGGACCCTGCCGGCCCATCTGAAGCGGTCCCTCACCTGGGACCAGGGCACCCATGGAGCGGGGGCCGACCGCATCGGTGGGCGGCCGGCACCTCGCCCGCCCACCTGCTCCTTCGGTCGGGGGAGGACGGCCGCCGATGGCCATGCCCCCGCCCCCTCACTGTGACTGCCGCATCCCCTACGGATCGTGCGGCCGGCACCCCCGCACGACGGCAGGCGACTGCGGCCGTGGAAGGCGGGGAGCGTCGCGGCGGCCTTCCCTCAGCAGACCCCGTCTCCCGGCTTGGGGTTCCCCAGGCCGAACAGCGGCCGCAGCTTCAGGCCGGCCCAGGTGCCCAGGAGGGCGGTGGCGCCCCAGATCCAGCCGTGCAGGCTGCCGGAGGCGATGCCGGCGAGGTAGGCGCCGATGTTGCAGCCGCCCGCCAGCCGGGCGCCGATGCCCATCAGCACGCCGCCCAGCACCGCGGCGACCGCCGTGCGCCACGGCACGCCGCGGTGCAGTGCCCACGTGCCGCCGAGCGCCGCGGCGACCGCCGCGCCGATCATGATGCCGATGTCGGTGAGGCTGGTCTTGTCCGCGAGGACCGACCCGGCGAGCATCTCCTTGTTCCCGGGCTTCTGCCACCAGGTCCACTGCTCGGGGTGACCGCCGAGCGCTCCCACCAGCTCCGATCCCCACAGGCTGAAGGCGCTGGTGATGCCCCACGCGCCGCCGGAGACGAGCAGCACGCCGGCGCCCAGCACGGCCAGCGCCAGGGCGCCGACGGCCAGCGGCCAGGAACCGGCGCAGCACGCGGGCGCGCTGCGCGGAGGGCACGGCGCCGAGGGGCGGGGGTTACGGCGCCTGGACACGACGGGTGACCAGGACGATGGCGGCGAGCGCGAGGATCGTCACCGCCCAGGAGCCGAACCAGCCGATGTGGTCGGCCATGACGACCGGCTCCAGCGCGGGCAGGTCCTTCCACAGGTCGAACTGCCAGGCGGCCAGGGTCGCCCCGCCGATGAAGCCGCCGAGGGTGAGCAGGATCGACGTCTGCCCGGAGCCGACCGCGAAGAGGGTGCCGGAGGCGCAGGCGCCGCCGAGCTGCATGCCGACGGCGAAGACGAACGAGCCGATCAGCAGTCCCACGCCCAGGGGTCCGGCCGAGGGCGCCGGCACGGAGCCGAACAGTCCGGTGCCCGTGCCGATGATCAGGGCGAACAGCGTCGCCGTGGTGCCGAGCAGGAGGGCGTGGGCCCGCAGACCGGCGCCGTTGCCGACGGCGATCAGCTGCCGCCAGGCGGAGGTGAAGCCGAAGCGGGAGTGGAACAGGGCGATGCCCAGGCCGAGGCCGAGCAGCAGCAGGACGCCGGGCTTGGCCCCGTGGGTGGTCCACACATAGGCGGTCAGTGCCGCGGCGAGCAGCCCGGACACCACGAGGGGGCCGCGGCGCACCGGCGGCGCGGGAGGTGCCGGCGGCCGTGGGACGGAGGTGGGTGACGGGGACAGCAGCGCGGCGGTCTTCGCCGCCTGGGGAGACGGGGCGATGGTCACAGGTGGACTCCGAGAGGTACGAGTCGGGGTGGGGCACGACACGTGCGGGAGGCCGGGTCGGGGGACGCCGCGGCCCGGCGGCGGCGTGCGGCGGGGGGACCGGCCGGTACGGCTCAGCGGCGACAGAGGCCGTCGTCGACGCACCACGCCGAGTTCGCCATCAGGGCGAGGCAGAGCAGGCGGGCGGGTGCGGACATGGCTCCAGAATATGATCGGATTTCAACAAGTCAGAACCCGATCTCAGCATGTGAACGTTGCATGCGCCACACATCCGCCGCTGGGAATCCCGGGGCACGTGAGCTGAACCGCCGGCGGACGATCATCCCGGTATGAAGCGCACCGGTGTGCCCACGACCGCCTGGGCCGCCGCCGCCAGTGCGGACTCCGCCACGACCCCGATCACCGGGTAGCCGCCCGTCGTCGGGTGGTCGTGCAGGAACACCACCGGCCGTCCGTCCGGCGGCACCTGCACCGCGCCGAGCACCATGCCCTCGCTGGGCAGCTCGCCGGACGACGCGCGCTCCAGCGGCGGCCCTTCGGTGCGCAGGCCGATGCGGTTGCTGTGCGGGGAGACGCGGTACGTCGCCGAGGTGAGAGTGCGCAGCGCGGCGGGGGTGAACCAGTCGGCGCGGGGGCCGAGCCGCACCGGCAGGGTGAGTTCGGCGGGCGGCGCCGGCCAGGGCGCAGCGCCGGGAAGGGCCGTCTCCCGGCCGGGGTCGCCCACCGGGAGCACGTCGCCGTCGCGCAGGGGCGACGGGCCGAGCCCGGAGAGGAGGTCCGTGGAGCGGCTGCCGAGGACCGGTTCGGCCGCGATGCCGCCGGCGACGGCCACGTACGAGCGCACGCCCGCGGTCACCCGGCCCGCGTCCAGGACCGCGCCCGCGGGCACCCGTACCGGCGCTCCCCACGGCACGGGCCGGCCGTCGACCGTCACCGGGCAGGGCGCACCGCCGACCACGACGGTGACGGCGCGGTCGGGCCGCACGGCGCAGCCGGTCAGGGTGGTCTCCAGGACGGCGGCGTCGGGGGCGTTGCCGAGCAGGCGGTTGGCGAGTCGCATCGCGGGCGCGTCCAGGGCGCCGGAGCGCGGAACTCCCAGGTGGGCGTGGCCGCGTCGGCCCGCGTCCTGCACCGTGGTCAGGGCGCCGGAGCGTACGACGGTGAGCTTGGGGGTCATGCCGCACCGCCCCCCGTACCGCCCTCCGGGACGAAGCGCACGCGCGTGCCCGGTGTGAGCAGCGCCGGCTGCTCCCGTGTGAGGTCCCACAGCGGCGCGGGGTCCGGCATGGTGCCGATCAACTGCCAGCCGCCGGGGGTGGCGCGCGGGTACACGGCGCTGTAGGGACCCGCGAGGGCCAGCGCTCCGGCCGGGACCCGGGTGCGGGGCGTGTCGCGGCGCGGTACGTGCAGTTCCGCGGGCAGGCCGGTGAGGTAGCCGAACCCGGGAGCGAAGCCGCAGAAGGCGACGCGGTAGGTGTACGAGGAGTGCCGGGCGGCGACCTCGTCGGGGCCGATGCCCCACCGGGCGGCCACGTCGGCCAGGTCGGGTCCGTCGTAGCGCACGGGGATCTCCACGAGTTCCCCGTCGTCCTCGGTCCGGGACGGCACGTCCCAGCCGGCGAGCCGCCGGGCCCACTCCTCCGGGTCCTTCACGCCGTCGAGGAGTACGGTCCGGGCTCCCGGCACGATCTCCTCGACCGGCGGCAGGGTGCCCGCCGCGCGCCGCCGCAGCAGTTCGGCGAGGAGGTCGCCGGTGCGCTCGGCGTCCGGCAGTTCCACGAGCAGCGCATGGCGCCCGGCGGGGCGCACGTCCAGAAGCCGGCCTTCCGTCATGCGAACGCCCCGACCTCGACCCCGGCCTTCTCCAGTGCCTCGCGCACCCGGGCGGCCATGCGGGCCGCGCCCGGGGTGTCGCCGTGGACGCACAGCGAGCGGGCGGCCACGGTGACGGTCGTACCGTCGACGGCCTCGATCGCGCCGTCCACGCCGAACGCCAGCGCGCGCCGCACCACGGCGTCCTCGTCGGTCACCACCGCGTTCGCCTCGCGGCGCGACACGAGCGTGCCCTCGGCGGTGTAGGAGCGGTCCGCGAAGGCCTCCGGCACGGCGGTGAGCCCCGCGTCCTCGGCGGCGGCGAGCAGCTGCGAGCCGGGCAGACCCAGCACCGGCAGCGACCCGCCGGCCAGCCGCACACCCGCCACGACGGCGGCGGCCTGCTCGGCGTCGTGCACGGTGCGGTTGTAGAGCGCGCCGTGGGGCTTGACGTACGCCACCTCGGCCCCGGCGGCCTCGGCGAAGACCCGCAGCGCCCCGATCTGGTACGCCAGCTCGGCGGCGAGTTCGTCGGCGGGCACGTCCATGGCGCGCCGCCCGAAGCCGGCCAGGTCGCGGTAGGAGACCTGCGCCCCGATCCGCACCCCGCGCTCGGCGGCGAGGTCACAGACGCGGCGCATCACCGACGGGTCGCCCGCGTGGAAGCCGCAGGCGACGTTGGCGCTGGTGATGACGGAAAGGAGGGCTTCGTCGTCGGTGAGGGTCCACCGGCCGAAGCCTTCACCGAGGTCTGCGTTGAGATCGATCACGTCCGGAAACTTAGACGATCGTTGAACGATCCAACAAGGGGGCCGTTCTCGCCGCCCGCGATCACGACCTGGAATCAGCCCCTTGTTCCATCGTTCAACGATCCCCTAAGGTCCGTGTATCCCTCACGGATTCCGACATCCTGGATCCGTGCCGTCTCTGGTGCCCTGCCCCATTCGCCTCAAGAAGGCCACCGCATGATCGTTCTCCTCGGTGTGGTCGTTGTGATCCTCGGATTCGTCACACGCCGCAATCCCGCCCTAGTGGTCGGCGTCGCCGGCATCGTCACCGGCCTGCTCGGCAAGATGGACCCGCTCGAGGTCCTCGCGGCCTTCGGCCGGTCCTTCGCCGACAGCCGCTCGGTGACCGTCTTCGCCATCGTGCTGCCGGTGATCGGCCTTCTGGAGCGCTACGGCCTGCGCGAACAGGCCCGCAGGCTCATCGGCCGCCTCGGCAAGCTGAGCGCCGGCCGTTTCCTCACGGTCTACCTGCTCGTCCGTCAGATCACCGCGGCCTTCGGCCTCAACAACATCGGCGGTCCCGCGCAGACCGTGCGGCCGCTCGTCGCGCCCATGGCCGAGGCCGCCGCCGAACGCAAGCTGAACACCTCGCTGACCGGCCGCATGCGCGAGAAGGTCCGCTCCTACGCGGCGTCGTCCGACACCGTGGGCCTCTTCTTCGGCGAGGACTGCTTCATCGCGATCGGCTCCATCCTCCTGATCACCGGCTTCGTGAACTCGACGTACGGGCAGGAGATCGAGCCGACCGAGCTGGCCCTGTGGGCGGTCCCGCTCGCCGTCTGCGCCTTCGTCATCCACGGTGCCCGGCTGCTGCTCCTCGACAGGCAGCTGGAGCGCGAGATGGCGCTCGCCTCCGCCGAGCACGACCTGCCGCTTCCGAAGGGGGCCGACAAGTGATCAAGGTCGAGTGGCTCTACTGGCTGGTGGGCCTCGTCTTCGTCGTCATGGCCGTGCAGATGGCGGCCGACCGCACCAACCCCAAGCGGTGGACCTCCGCCGCGTTCTGGGGCCTGCTCGGGCTGACCTTCCCGTACGGCACCGGGGTCGCCACCGTCGAGCCGGGCACCGCCGCCTGGCGGCTGCCCGCCGAACCGCTCGGCGTCGCGGTCCTGGCCCTGATCGTGCTCGCCGGGTTCAACTTCCTCGGCAAGGGCGTCCCGGTCACCACGACCGCCGAGCAGCGTGAGGCCTCCGCGGTCCGGCTCGGCAGCAAGATCTTCATCCCCGCCCTGACGATCCCGTTCGTCGCCATCGTCTGCGCCTCCGTGCTCGACGAGTCCGGCCTGTTCGAGACGGGCAAGGCCACGCTCCTCGGGCTCGGCCTCGGGTGCGTCGTCGCGCTGGTCGTCGGCATGCTGGTCACCGGTGAGAAGAAGGTCTCCGTCCCGCTTCACTCGGGGCGCTCCATGCTGGAGGCGATGGGCTCGGCCCTGCTGCTCCCCCAGCTCCTGGCGGTGCTCGGCTCGATCTTCGCGCTGGCCGGCGTCGGCACCCAGGTCGGCGAGATCGTGAACACCCTGCTGCCGGAGAACTCGAAGTACCTCGCGGTGATCGCGTACTGCCTGGGCATGTTCCTGTTCACCGTCATCGTGGGCAACGCCTTCGCCGCCTTCCCCGTGATGACCGCGGCGATCGGCTGGCCGGTCCTCATCGAGCAGATGCACGGCAACATTCCGGCCGTGCTCGCGATCGGCATGCTGGCCGGTTTCTGCGGCACGCTCTGCACCCCGATGGCCGCCAACTTCAACATCGTCCCGGCCACGCTGCTCGAGCTGAAGGACCAGTACGGACCGATCAAGGCGCAGATCCCGACGGCGCTCGCGCTGCTCGTCTGCTGCACCGTGATCATGGCGTTCTTCGCCTTCTGAGCCACCGTCATCCCTCGCCTCACCCGTCGCCCCCGGACGGCCCTGCCCCGGCCGCAGGGCCGTCCCACTCGTAAAGGAAACGCCATGACCCGCGTGCTCATCACCGGTTTCGCCCCCTTCGGCGGCGAGAGCGTGAACCCGTCCTGGCAGGCGGCCTCCCTCGTGGCCGCCGAGCCGCCCGCCGGGCTCACGGTCACCGCCACCGAACTCCCCTGCGTCTTCGGCGAGTCCATCGACGCGCTGCGCGACGCCATCCGGACCTCGTCCCCCGATCTGGTGGTCTGCCTGGGCCAGGCGGGCGGCCGCCCCGGCGTCACCGTGGAGCGCGTGGGCATCAACGTCGACGACGCGCGTATCCCCGACAACGCGGGCAACCAGCCCATCGACGAACCGGTCGTCCCGGGCGGCCCCGCCGCGTACTTCTCCACCCTGCCCGTGAAGGCCTGCGTCGCCGCGATGCGCGAGGCCGGCGTCCCGGCCGCCGTCTCCAACACCGCCGGCACGTTCGTCTGCAACCACATCGCCTACGGCCTCGGCCACCTCATCGCCACCGAGTTCCCGCACGTGCGCGGCGGTTTCGTGCACGTCCCCTGGGCGCCCGAGCAGGTCACCGACGGCGCCTCCCCGGCCCTGGAGCCCGCCACGGTCGCCCGGGGGGTGCGCGCCCTGCTGGTCGCCGCCGTCAACACGCCCGCGGACCAGGACCTGAAGGTCACCGAGGGAGCCACCCACTGATGCCGCTCACCGCGTACGCGGCCGGCTTCGCGCGGCTCGCCCTCGCGAACATCACCCGGGAGTACCCCAACTTCCCCGCGCACCTGGTGAGCTCACCGGAGGAGAACGTCGGGCCGAGCGCCCTGCATCCGGCCTTCTACGGCGCCTACGACTGGCACTCCTCGGTCCACATGCACTGGCTGCTCGTCCGGCTGCTGCGCCGCCACGGGGGAACGGCCGCGTTCCCGGACACCGCGCCGGCCATCGCCGTACTGGACCGGCACCTCACCCCGGAGAACATCGCCGCCGAAGCCGCCTACCTCCTCGGCCGGCCCTCCTTCGAGCGCCCGTACGGCTGGGCCTGGCTGGTGGCGCTCGCCGCCGAGTGCCGGGCGTACGGAGGCGCGGCGGGCGCCCGCTGGGCCGAGGCGCTGGCGCCGGGGGTCGCCGCCGTCGACCGGCTGCTGGCCGACTGGCTGCCGAAGGCCACGTACCCCGTGCGCCACGGCAACCATCCCAACAGCGCCTTCGCGCTGGGGCTGATCCTCGACGCCGGGGAGGTGTCGGACGCGACCACCGAGGCCGTACGAGAACGGCTGCTGGCGTGGTTCGCCGACGACCACGACGCGCCCGCGCACTGGGAGCCGTCCGGGCAGGACTTCCTGTCCCCGGCGCTGACCGAGGCCGACGCGATGCGCAGGGTGCTGGAGCGGGAGCGGTTCGCCGAGTGGCTCGACCGCTTTCTGCCCGCGCTGCGCTCCGGCGCGCCCTGCCCGCTGCTGGAGGTCCCGGTGGTCTCCGACCACGCCGACCCGCAGATCGGGCATCTGCTGGGCCTCGCCCTCAGCAGGGCCGCCGCGCTGCGCTCGATCGCGGCGGCGCTGCCGGACGGCCCGGTCCGCACGCGCCTGGCCGAGGCGGCCGGGGCCCACCTCGCCGCGGGCCTGCCCGCGGTGCGGCGCGGCGACTTCACCACGGACCACTGGCTGGCCACGTTCGCCGCGCTGGCTCTTGACGCGGGACATGGTGTGCCGGTGTAGCGCCGCTCGGCGGCCGGTCGTCCGCCGAGGCGGGACCGCGTCCGCCGCGTCCCCGGGCTTCCCGCGGCCAGCCGAACGGCGGTGTCATGAGGCGGCGTTGGCCGGGAAGCGGGCTTCGTCCGCTTCCCGGCCAACGCCGCCTTGAAGAGCCTCGCGGCTCCGCAGGGGCGGCGGACCGCTTCGGGCGGGGGCCGCCCGGAACTGCCTGCCGGGCAGGCGGTTCCCCCTCAGTCCCGTGCCGGAACGGCCATTTCCCCGAGCAGTGACCAACCCTCCTGCGGAACCGTGACGTTGACGATCTCCGGGGTCCGTACGAGGTGGGGCGGCAGGGTGCTCCGTGCCTTGGTGAAGTGGTCCGAGGTGACGTGGGCCTCGCCGGCCTCGTCGTCGCGGAAGGCTTCGACCAGCACGTAGACCGTGGGGTCCTCGACACTGCGGGACCAGTCGAACCACAGGCATCCGGGCTCGGCGCGGGTGGCCTGGGTGAACTCGCGGGTGATGTCCGGCCAGGCGTCGGCGTGTTCGGGCAGAACGTGGAACTTGGCGGTGATGAAGATCATGGGGGGTCTCCCTGAGGCGTATCGGTCGGCGATCCGTTCACGGCACGAGAATGGCCCGGCCCCGCACCCGTCCGGCGTCGAGGTCGTCCAGGGCGTCCTGGAAGCGGTCGAGGGGGTATGCGGTGGTGTGCAGCCGCACCTTGCCCCGAGCCGCGAGCACCATCAGTTCGCACAGGTCGTTGTAGGACCCGACCAGGTTTCCGATGAAGTTGATCTCGGCCGAGATGATGTCGATGGTGGGTACGTCGATGTTCTCGCCGTAGCCCACCACATGGTAGTCGCCCGCACGGCGCAGCATGCGCACGCCGTCGCGCGTGGCGCCGCCCTCGCCGACGAAGTCGATCACGGCTTCGGCTCCGCGCCCGCCGGTGAGGGCGAGGACCTCCTCGACCTGGTTGCCGCCGCTCATGACGCCATGGTCCGCCCCGATCGAGAGGGCCAGCTTCAGCGCGTCGGGATTCCGGTCGACGACCACGATCTCGGCGGCGGTCAGCGCCTTGAGGACCTGCACGCCGATGTGTCCGAGTCCGCCCGCGCCGATGACCACGCACCGGTCGCCCGGGCGGAGACGGCGGGCGGCCTTGGCCACGGCGTGGTAGGCGGTGAGACCGGCGTCGGCCAGCGCCGCGACGTCGGCGGGTTCCAGGGAGTCGTCGATACGGACGACGCTGCGGGCGGAGGTCTTGAGGTACTCGGCGTAACCGCCGGCGGTGTCGATGCCGGGGAAGAGGCTCTGCTCGCAGTGCACGTCGTCGCCCGAGCGGCACGCCCGGCACAGCCCGCAGGTGATCAGCGGGTGGACGATGACCTTGTCGCCCTCGGCGACGTTGGTGACCGCACTGCCCACGGCGTGCACCCAGCCGGCGTTCTCGTGCCCGATCGTGTACGGCAGCGTGACGCCCGACTTCTCGGCCCACTGGCCCTCGAGGATGTGCAGATCGGTGCGGCAGACGCCGGCCCCGCCGATCTTCACGATCACGTCGTACGGGCCGGTGACCGTGGGGGACGGTACGTCTGCCAGCTCGAGGTTGCGGTGGTATCCGACGACCTGGACTGCCTTCACGGGGTGTGCTCCTTCTCGGGGGTGATGAGTGTGCTGTCTTCCTGGCGGGGCGACTGGTCGTGGGCGGCGTCCGGGTAGCGGGTACGCAGAAGGGCTCGGCAGAAGTGCGCGTTGCCGTCGATCGACAGGCGGACCGACCGGGCGAAGCGCAGCCGCAACGGGATCTCGCCCGCCTGGTAGGGCAGTCCATGGTCGTCGACCATGACGGGGTCGGACGGTGCTGTGCCGAGTCCCAGGGCCTCGCGGCGTTGCAGCAGCGCGCGGGTCGCTTCGGTGCTCGGCAGATCGCCGAGCACGATGCCGTGGAGTCGTTCCTCGGTGAGCGAGGCGTCCTGCCGCAGCAGCGCGGTGAGCGCGCGTTCCATCGCGGCGGCATGGGCTTTGCGGCGGAAGATCAGCCGCAGTTCCTCGAGGTCGTTGTCCGCCTCGGCTCCGAAGGTCCCGCGGTAGCCGGCGTCCGCGGCCAGTCCGCGGTTGATCAGGTCCGAGTCGTGATGGTCGTCGAGCAGCACCGTGACCGTGCCGACCCCGGGCAGGGCCGTCAGGACGTCTTTCGCGTCGGACGCCATGAGGTAGGCGAAGTTCGGCGCGCAGAACGAGGTCGGCAGCCGCAGGTGCACGGTCAGCCGGTGATCGCCGTCGGCCTCGACGGACCGTACGAAACCGAGGTCCGTGATCGGTTCGTCCAGCTCAGGGTCGAGGACCTCGGCGAGCGCCTGCCGGGCCCGCTCCTCCAGCGTCGTGGCGCGCTTCTCGCGCGCCGGGGCGTGCGCGGCCATCTCACACCCCCGCCGGCTGTGCCAGGGCGAGTTCGGCGGGGACCGGAATGTCGTACAGGGCAGCGGCGTTCAGCCCGAGGATCTTCTTCTTCTGTTCCACGGTGATCGGCGGGTACTCCCCCTGCATGTCCTCGGGGATCTGGAAGTCGACGAACCTCTCGATCAGCCAGCGGGGCGTCCACAGCGCGTAGTCGCTGGAGAACTGGATGCGGTTCTCGTCGAGCCAGAACAGGAGCTCGCCGAGAATCTGCGCGAAGTACCGGGGACGGCGGTGGATGAAGGGCATGGCGACCGCGAGACCGGCGTGCACGTTCGGTTCCTGCGTGGCGATCCAGCAGAAGTCCTCGAGACGGGGCAGTCCGCAGTGCTCGACGACGAAGTTCAGTTCCGGGAAGTCGCTCGCGGCCTTGTCGACATCCGCGACGTCGAACGCGTCCCTGTCGAGCGGCCGGATCGTCGGACCCTTGTGGATGTGGATGTTCTTGATGCCCAGTTCCTGGGCTGCTTCCAGATACCGGTACGACCATGTGTCGTCGAGTTTGTAGCCGCGTGAGTCGCCGTGCCATTCCGCGGTGTACAGCTTGGCGCCCTTGAGCCCGAAACGCGCCGCGTCCCGGCGGAGCTGTTCGATCCCCTTCTGCTCGAGACGCGGGTCCCAGCAGTGGTTGTAGGTCAGCCGGTCGGGGTGCTGCTGCGCCAGCGCGAAGGCTTCCTCGGCCTGGCCGAAGCCGCTGTCGAAGAACGCTCCGAGATGGGCGGGCTGGAAGATCGCATGGTCGACGTGCCCGTCGTCGAAGAGGTCCTTCATCAGGCGCCGGCCGCCGTAGTAGAGGAAGTCCTCGTACGGCCACAGCTCGGCTTCCGGGCTGAGGTTGCGGTGATAGTCGTAGAAGCAGTCGATGAACTGCTTGCCGTGGATGTTCAGCTGGTTCGAGGGGCGCGCGTCCCACAGTGCGACGTGCGCGTCCACGATGAAGTAGTTCTCGCCGTCCTTGGCGTACATGTCGGTCTCCGTCCCGGTGACGACCGTGTTCCGGAGAGCGACGTTAGGCAGAGTCCCGGCAGCGGGGCAGGCTCGTGCTGTCTCACTTTGAGACAGCCGGCGGGGAACGCCGGCCGGCACCCCCGTCGTAGCCTGTGCGCAGATCGACGCACGGGCTCAGTGTGGAGGCCGCAGTGGACCAGAACCGCATTCCGGCGCCCGTCGCCCGCCACGGGGACGAGGCGACGGCCGCAGAGACAGCCCTGCTGACGCCCCGTCTGCAGGCGTCATGGCAGCGCAGCCGACGGTACGGCCTGACTCCGGAGGACCTGCGGCCCGACTTCACGGGCACGGTGGACACCGAGTCCCTGCTCTACGAATGCGGCCACGAGGTGCTTCAGGGGCTCAAGGACACGCTGGCCGGCGAACCGGTCGGCATGACACTCACCAACAGCGACGGCTTGGTGCTGTTCCGGTTGTGCGGCGACTCCTCGGTCAGCCGGTCCCTCGACCGGGTCAACCTCGCCCCCGGCTTCTCCTTCTCCGAGAGCAACGCAGGCACCAACGGGATGGGCCTCGCCCTCGCCGACCGCGCACCCTCGCTGGTACGCGCCGAGGAGCACTACTGCACCCTCCTGCGGCAGTACACCTGCGCCGCGGTACCCGTGCTCGACCCCCTCACCGGGGAACTCGCGGGCAGCGTCAACCTCACCACGTGGTCGGACCGTTCGTCGAAGCTGCTCCTGGCGCTGGCGCAGGCGGCGGCAGGGAACACGGCCGCCCTGATGCTCGCCCGCACCACCGGCAGGAAGCCGCGTCCGGCTCCTCGCGGCGAGGTGTTCCAGGTGTTCGCGCACCGGGCCCGGCCGGGGAACCCGCCCCCCGTCCTCTCCTCACGCTGGACGGACGCGGTCGCGGAAGCCCGTACCGCCCTGGCCGAGGGCCGGCTCCTCGCCGTGGTGGGAGAGCCGGGAACGGGCAAGTCGACCCTTGCGGCCCTCGCCCGGCGGCAGGTGCGGTCCCGGGAACGCATTCTGTGCGCCCGTCCCCCGCTGCCCGGCGACATCACGCCGTGGACGAGGATCTGGGCTCCGGAGCTGGCCAAGACAGACACCTGCGTCATCATCACGGGGGTCCACACCCTGCCCGCGTGGGCAGCCGAGGACCTGGCCGAGCTGCTCTCCGGCGGAGCGCGCGGGAACACCACGGGCCAGCACCCGTACCCGCACCCGGCCGTCATCACCGCCGAGGACTACGCGAGCATCCCCCAGGCCCTGCGCTCACTGGTCGGCGCCGTGGTGGAGGCCCCCACCCTGCGTTCCCGCCCCGACGACATACTTCCCCTGGCGGACCACTTCGCGCGCGGGCTCCGAGGCCGTCCCGTCACCTTCTCCCCCGCGGCCGCCCAGGCGCTGACCACCTGTCACTGGCCGGAGAACACCAGGCAGCTCCGGCGGATCGTGTGCGACGCCGCTTCCCGCACCGATGTCGTCGACCTCCGGCACCTCCCCGGCGAGGTCTTCGTCGGCACGCCTCATCGGCTGAGCCGGATCCAGGCCCTGGAACGGGACGAGATCATCAGGTGTCTCACCGAACCGGCCACCACGGTGGCGCAGGCCGCGGACGCCCTCGGCATGAGCCGGGCGACCATCTACCGCAAGATCGCCCAGTACGACATCACCATCCCCTCCCGTACCCGCTGACCAGGGACGACCCGTCCCTGGTCAGGAGAAGTGAACGGATCACTGCGCGGGGAGTTCGCCGGGACCGGGTGCGCGATCCCGCAGCGCGACGATCACCGACACGACGGCGCCGCAGGAGAGGACCGTCGCGAAACCGATCATCGCGGTCTGCACGGCGACGTACCGCAGGGCCATGCTGAACAGGACGGCCGGCAGGCCCATCCCCAGGTACGCGACGACGAAGAACACGGCGAGGACCCCCGCGCGCGAGGCGGGCTCGGCCACGGAACCGGCCCGTTCGACGCCTCCCTTGAACAGCAGCCCGGAGCCGGCTCCCGACAGGGACACGGCGACCAGGTAGAGCCAGAGCACCGGGTGGTGGAGGGCGACGGCGCACAGGAGCAGCCCGGCCGGGAAGACCACTGCCCCCACGGTCAGGAGCCGGGACAGCGGGAGGCGGCCCAGCACCAGTTGGGCGGCCGCCGCGGAACCGAACATGAGGAAGGCCGCCAGGCCGACCACGAGGTGCGAGTCGGTGTGCAGACTGCCGTGCAGCACGCTCGCCCCGAGGGAGGAGATCAGGCCGAGGATCGCGAAGGCGAAGGCGCCCAGCGCGCCGGCCGCGCCGAACGCCCGTCGGCCGCCGGGGCGCAGGACGAACCTGCTGGGCGGTCGGGCCGCGGACGGCTCGGGGTGCACGGTCTCCGGGGTGCACAGCACCAGCGCCAGGCACACCGCCATGGCGAGCGTGAAGATCACCTGGGCGGTGATCAGGGGCGCGGGAAGCCACTCGGCGACGGCTCCGGCGATCAGGGGGCCTGAGGCGAGGCCGCCGAGGTTGGCGGCGGTGGCCACGATGCCGGGCACCACGGAACCCGTCCGCTCCGGACGCGCCTCGTGGTGGAGGTCGTGCAGATACGTGGTCGCGGTCGAGGCCATCAGCCCCAGTCCGACACCGTTCAGGACCCGGCCCGCGATCAGCCCCGGCAGGTCCCGCCACACGATCAGCACGAGCGACGCCACGATCCCGACCAGGAGCGCCGGGACGACGATGCGCCGCCGGCCGAGCCGGTCCGACAGGTGCCCCAGTCCCAGGAAGGCGCCCGCCGCACCCACGACCATCGAGGCGTACGCCACCGTGACCGTGGTCGCGCCGAAGTGGTCCCGCGCCTCGTACAGCGGCCACAACGGGGTCGGCGCGGTACCGAAGGCCATCAGCGCGGTGAAGGCCACCGCCACGAACCAGAAGCCGGTCGCGTGCGAGGCCCGGCGCCGCGCGGGGGCGCGGGGCGGCAGGCCGGCGGGGGCGCGTACCTGGATCTGTGGGGTCGGGCCGCCGGGAGCGTCGGCTGCGGGACGGCTCAGCGGCGTCGGTACGGCAGGCAGGGGTACCCCTCCTCGGATGGAAGCGGATGACGCTTTCCATCCTCCTCACCAGCGAGGATCAATGCCAACGAATGTTTTTGCTGGGTGCGAGCAATGCGAGAGATACTTCTTCTGTGGAGCTACGTCAGCTGGAGCACTTCGTCGCGGTCGCCGAGGAGCTGAGCTTCACACGCGCCGCCCGTCGCCTGCACGTGGTGCAGTCGGCCGTGTCCGCCGCGATCCGCTCCCTGGAGCGTGAGCTGGGCTGCGCGCTGTTCGAGCGCACGTCGCAGCGGGTCCGGCTCACCGGAGCGGGCGCGGCGCTGCTGCCGGAGGCCCGGGCCACCCTGCGCTCCGCCGAGACGGCCCAGGACGCCGTGCGCGCCGCGCAGGACACGCTGCGCGGCACCGTGAACGTGGGCGCGATGGCCTCGGTCGAGGTGGTGGACCTGCCGGCGCTCCTCGGGCAGCTGCACGCGCGGCATCCCGCGATCGACGTGCGGCTGCGGCTGGCGACGACCGGCTCCGCGGGGCTGGCGCACGCTCTGCTCGGCGGAGACCTGGACGTGGCCTTCCTGTCGCTGCCCGAGCGCAAACCCGCCGGGATCGACGCCCGGGAGCTGGCCACCGTGCCGCTCGTCCTGGTGGTGAGCGCCGGCCATCCGCTCGCGCGGCGGGGCAAGTTGACACTCGCGGACCTCACGGGGGAGCCCTTTGTGGACTTCCCGCCGGGCTACGGCAATCGCGAGGTGGTCGACCGGGCGTTCGCGGCGGCGGGCGTCGCACGCCGCGTGGCGCTGGAAGTACCCGACATCGACATGGGGGCGGCACTGGTCCGGCACGGTCTGGGCATCGCCTTCCTGCCCGCGTTCGCCGTCGCCCGCACCCCCGGCCTGCACGTCCTGGACGTTCACGGCACCGAGCTCCGCTGGAGCATGCATCTCGGCACGTCGTTGACGCGGCGGCCCAGCTCGGCCCTGCGGGCGCTGCTCGACCTGGTCGACCTCCACGTCGTCGCCCTGTGACGCCCGGCCCACCGTGTGCGCCTCGTACCCGCACGGCCACGGGGGACCGGCGGTCCGCGGAGTCCGTGCGGCTGCGAGATCAGCTGTCCAGCTCCTCCTCGACCGGCGGTTTCGGCACCTCGCGGAAATGCTGGGACTGTCCGGGCCTGCCGCCCTTCCGGGCCTGCTCGGCCCGCTGAGCCGGGCTCAGCCCCAGGTCGGAGTCGGGGTCCACACGGACCGACCGGGCCACCTCCTCGCGGTTGGCGTACTGCTCGGCCGGAATGCCGCGCAGCGCCTTGACGACGTCCGGCGGCGCGCCCTTCCGGCTCGCCTCTTCGATCAGCGTGTCCTTGCCGGCGGGGAAGTCGACATCCTTGACGGCCTCCACCACGTCCCGGGCGCTCGTACTGTGCGTCATGGCTCCTTCTCCCTCGTCGGAATCCGGAATCTGGGGCCACCCGGGTAACCGGCAAGGAGCGCTCACTCACCTCCCGCACCCACCGGATTTCACCGGTTTGCCGGTCCGCTCCGGGACCCGGGGATCCGCGGTCGCGGTGCCGGCGTCAGGAGCGTGCGAGCCGGGCCGCGAGATAGGGCGCGGTGGCGCTGCGGCGGGCCCTCGCCACCTTGGCCGGCGGACCCGCCGCGATCACCCGTCCGCCCGCGTCACCGCCGCCGGGACCGAGGTCGACGACCCAGTCGGCGGTGGTGATCGTGTCCAGGTCGTGCTCGACGAGGACGACCGTGTTGCCGGCGTCGACGAGCCGGTGCAGCTGTCGCAGCAGCAGCGCGACGTCCGAGGGGTGCAGCCCGGCTGTCGGCTCGTCGAGCAGGTAGAGCGCGTGCCCGCGGCGGGCGCGCTGCAGCTCCGTGGCCAGTTTGATGCGCTGCGCCTCACCGCCGCTGAGCTCCGTCGCGGGCTGACCCAGCCGCAGATAGCCCAGTCCCACCTCGCGCAGCGTCTCCAGACTGCGGGACGCGGCCGGGACCTCCGACAGGAACGCGGCGGCGTCGTCGACGGACAGCGCGAGCACGTCCGCGATGTTCTTGCCGCGATAGGTGACGTCCAGCGTCTCGGCGTTGTACCGGGCGCCGTGGCAGGTCGGGCACGGCGCGTAGGTGCCGGGCAGGAACAGCAGTTCCACCGCGACGAACCCCTCGCCCTGACAGGTCTCGCACCGCCCTTCGGGCACGTTGAAGGAGAACCGCCCGGCCGAGTAGCCCCGCGCCCTGGCTTCGTCCGTCGCCGCGTACAGCTTGCGCACCGCATCGAACATCCCGGTATAGGTGGCCAGGTTCGACCGGGGGGTCCGGCCGATGGGCCGTTGGTCGACCCGGACCAGCCGGTCGAACGACTCGACCCCCGACGCGTCCTGGACGTCGACCTCCAGACGCGCCTCGCCGGGTTCCTCGGGCGTGAGTCCGAGGTGACGGCGGACGACCTCGGCGAGCACCTGTGTCACCAGCGTCGACTTCCCGGAGCCGGACACGCCCGTCACCGCCGTCAGCACACGGAGCGGTACGTCGACGGACACGTCCCGCAGATTGTGGCGGGAGACGCCGCGCAGGTGCAGCCAGCCGTGCGGGGTGCGCGGCCGGTGGTCGAGGGGCTGGGCGCGCCCGAACAGATACCGGGCGGTGGCCGACTCCCCGACCCGCTCGAGACCGGCGACCGGTCCGCTGTACAGCACGCGGCCGCCGCCCTCGCCCGCGCCGGGTCCGATGTCGACCACCCAGTCCGCCCGCCGGACGACGTCCATGTCGTGCTCCACGACGAACAGCGAGTTGCCCGCCGCCTTGAGGCGGTCCAGTACGTCCAGCAGCGGTTCGGCGTCGGCCGGGTGCAGGCCGGCGGAGGGTTCGTCGAGGACGTAGACGACGCCGAACAGCCCGGAGCGCAGCTGGGTGGCGATCCGCAGGCGCTGCGCCTCGCCGGGCGACAGGGTCGTCGAGCGGCGCCCCAGGCTGAGATATCCCAGGCCCAGGTCGAGCAGGACGTCGATCCGCGCGACCAGATCACCGCAGATCCGGACCGCGACCTCGGTCGTCTCCCCGGACCGGGCGGTCGACGTGGTGGCGTCGGCCTCGGACCGCCTGGCGACGGGCCGCAGCAGCGCCACGACCTCGGTGAGCGGCATCGCGTTGATCTCGGCGATGGAACGTCCGGCGAAGGTCACGGCGAGCGCCTCGGGCCGCAGTCCGCTGCCGTCACAGGCGGGGCAGGGCACACTCCTGACGAACCGGAGCGCCCGTTCGCGCATCCTCTCGCTCTTGGAGTCGGCGAGGACGTGCATGACGTGCTTGCGTGCGCTCCAGAACGTTCCCCGGTAGCCGTGGTCGACGCGGCCCTCCTCCGGCTCGACGTACACGGAGGGCTGCTCGTCCGTGTAGAGCAGCCAGTCACGGACCTTCTTGCCGAGCCTGCGCCACGGCCGGTCGATGTCGATCCCCAGGCCTTTCACGACACTGCGCAGGTTGGCGCCCTGCCAGGCGCCCGGCCAGGCGGCGATCGCCCCCTCGCGGATGCTCAGCGAGGGGTCCGGGACGAGCAGGTCCTCGGCGACGTCGTGCACGACGCCCAGTCCATGGCACTCGGGGCAGGCGCCGGCCGCGGTGTTGGGTGAGAACGACTCGGCCTCCAGCCGTGCGGCGCCGGGCGGATAGGTGCCGGCGCGGGAGTACAGCATGCGCAGCAGGTTGGACAGCGTGGTGAGGGTGCCGACCGTCGAGCGCGAGCTGGGCGACCCGCGTCGCTGCTGCAGGGCCACGGCCGGCGGCAGTCCGGTGATCTCCCGCACGTGCGGCGCGCCGGCCTGTTGCAGCAGTCGTCGGGCATACGGCGCCACGGACTCGAAGTAGCGCCGCTGGGCCTCCGCGTAAAGGGTGCCGAAGGCGAGCGAGGACTTGCCCGAACCGGAGACGCCGGTGAAGGCGACCATCGCGTTGCGCGGAACGTCGACATCGATGTTCCGCAGGTTGTTCTCACCGGCGCCCCGGACATGCACGAAGGGGTCCGTCGCGTCCTCGTTCACCCCTCCTGATTACCTGATCGCGCCCCGAACCGCGCGACGGGCGCGTCACCGGCTCCGGCGTGGGCGAGCCGGCACGGACCGGCTCGCCCACCCTCTGCCGGCCCCGGAACGGCAGTCGAACGGTACGGGTACTGGAACGCTCAGGCAGGGGGTCCGGTCACCGGACGCTGCCCGCGGCCGGCGCGGCTTCCTGCGGGGTGCCGGCCTCGGGCGTCGACCGCTCCCTGACGGCCAGCATGATGAGGCATCCCGTGAACGGGCCGGCGGCCAGCGCGAGGAAGGCCGCGCTGAAGGAACCGGTCGCGGAGAACACCATGCCCACCACGACGGGCACCACCACGCTGCCCAGTTGCCAGGTGGCGTTCGCGATGCCGGACGCGGAGCCCGTCACCGAGGGCGGTACCAGCCTGGGCACCAGGGCGACGACCAGCGGGGTCCAGCCGTAGGCCGCCGCCCCCAGCAGCGGGGCGAGCCAGATGAGCGCGTTCGGGTTGCCGAGCTCGCCGAAGCACACCAGCGTGCCGCCGAACACCGCGAGGATCGCGATCGTGGGTGTTCTGCGGGCGCCTCCGAAGAAACGGTCCGTGACGTATCCGACCGCCGGTTTCACGGCGATGGCGGTGACCGCGAAGACGGACACGACCAGTCCGGCGGTGGCCGGGGTGACCGAGTGTCCCTTGATCATCAGGGCGTTCGCCCAGGTGATGAACCCGTACAGACCCCAGAAGCCGCAGAATCCGGTCAGGCAGGTCAGAACGAGGCTGCGGTTGCGCACCAGGGCGCCCAGGTCGAGCCGGCGTGCGGGGCGGTCGCTCCTGGACTCGTCGGCGTCGAGCATCGGGCCGGGCCGTACCAGGAAGAAGAGCAGCCCGGCCAGCACGATGGAGACGATGCCGAACGTGTGGTACGAGGTGTGCCAGCTGTACTTGGCGATCATGGCGGGGACCACGGTGTTGGCTATGGCCGTGCCGAGGGACGTGGCGGTGGTGAACAGTCCCATGGGCAGACCGAGGCTCGCCGCGGGGAACCAGCTGGTGATGAGCCGGATGCCGGCCGAGTAGTCGGCGCCGGCGAAGAGCCCGACCAGCGCCTGGAGGGCGATGCCCACCGTCGCCGACGTGGTCGAGCCGAAGGCGGTCATGCCGATGCCCGCGCCCAGCAGGGAGACGGTCAGCATGATGCGGCCGCCGTAGCGGTCCACGCCCATGCCGCCCAGGGCGTTGGAGACGACGTAACCGACGTAGTAGGCGGTGGCGAAGGCTCCGAGACTCGCCAGGGGTACGGCGAGACTCTCTCCGACGAAGACCGAGGCCGGGCCCCAGGTGGAGCGGTCGATGGACGTGAGGGTGAAGGAGACCCAGCAGGCGATCAGGACGACCCAGCGGTACGGCGACGGCGGCGGGTGGTCGGACGGCTGGGCAGGCTTGTGTGACGACAGGTTCACCGTTGAACCTCCGTGGGTGTGGGATCGGGGGTACCGCTCTCGGGCGGTCAGAGATCCAGCACCAGGCGGCGTGAGGCGCAGCCGCCGACGCAGATCATCATGGTGTTGCCGGCGGCCCGTTCCTTCTCGCTGAGGATGGTGTCCTGATGGACGGGCTTGCCCGCGAGCACCTTGGTCTCGCACGTGCCGCAGAAGCCTTCCTCGCAGGAGTACAGGACGTCGGGCCGGACCGCGCGCACGGCCTCGAGGATGGAGGTTCCGGGCTCGACGGTCACGGTCTCGCCGGTGCGGGCGAGTTCGACCTCGAACGCGGCGGCGGGGGTGGTGTCCTCGTCGTCCGGGGCCGGTGCGGGGGGCTGAGCGGCGGTGAACTGCTCGGTGATCAGGGTGAGACCGGCGCGGTCGGACTCGACCGCAGCGCGCAGGGCGGTGAGCATGCCCGAGGGGCCGCAGGCGTAGAGCAGGCTGTCCTCGGGGGCCTCGCGCACGATGTCGTGCAGGGGCAGGGGGCCTTCCGCGCTGTCGCTGCGCAGGGTGAGGGACGCGCCCGCCTGGTGGGCGAGGTCGCGGAGCTCCCGGGCGAACGCCATGGTGTCGGGGCGTCGTCCGCCGTAGTGCAGTGACCAGGGGACGCCGTGCCGGGTGGCGTGGCGGGCCATGGCCAGGACGGGGGTGATGCCGATGCCGCCGGCGACGAAGACATAGCGGGCGGCGGGCCGGAGTGCGAAGTGGTTGCGGGGGCCGCGCAGGGCGAGGGTTGTGCCGACGAGCGCGGTGTCGTGGAGTTCGGCGGATCCGCCGCGGCCCGCGCTTTCGCGGAGCACGGCGATCGTGTAGTGCGGGTCGGCGGGGTCGCCGCACAGGGAGTACTGCCGGATCAGGCCGGAGGGCAGGCGCACATCGATGTGCGCGCCCGCCTCCCAGCCGGGCAGGGTTTCGCCCGCGGTGGGCGAGAGCACCATGGAGATCACCTGGTCGGCTTCCAGGCGGACTTGGGTGACGACGGCCTGGATCCAGTCGGTGTCCGTCATGGTCGGCCTGCCTTTCTTCAGATCGTGCCGTGGCCGGCGGTCTGCGGACCGCCGCGCAGCACCCGCAGCAGTGCGACGGCGGGTGACATGCCGGAGAGGACCACGACGGTGTCGGCGGCGGCACGCAGTTCGGCTGCCGCGCTGCGGGCTTCGGAGCCGTGCCAGCCGCGGTCGGGGCTGATGACGATCGCGCCGACCAGGGCGCCGGAGGCGCGGGCCGAGGCGCCGACACGGGTGGCGAGGCCGGCTTCGACGGCGGCGAGGTCGTGGGTCAGCATGACCACGACGTCGGGGCGGAAGTCCGTGCCGCCCAGGGGCGTGTCGGTGCCGGAGACGGTGATGCCGTCGAGCGCGTCGTGCGGCGCCGGGCTGGTGACGGCGGTCCGGGAGCGCGGTTCGAGGGGGACGAGGAGTACGTCGGCCTGGTAGGACCGGTGGGAGCGGGAGGCTGGCGGCATGCCGGCGAGCCCTCCTTCCGGGTGCGCGGACGGATCAGACGGAGACGAAGTCCTCGCCGGGGCGGACGACGAGGGCGTCCTTGGCGCCTTCCTGGAAGGGGACGGACCGGGGCAGCAGCACCGAGGCCGACCGCACCCGGTGGTGCTCGGCCCGGTCACCCGGCAGCGGTTCGTCCTTGGCGGCGGTCTCGGCGGCCGCGAGGAGACGGCGGCGGGCCAGGATGATCGCGGCGTCGGACGTGCCGAGGCGCTCCTTGGTGCGGTCGACGATGGGGCCCATGCTCTCCTGCAGGGAGAAGTCCTGCGCGGCGATGCCCTCGACGCCGCTGAAGCTGCGCTTGTCCTTCTGCGCCTGACGGTCGACCAGGTAGTCGTTGGTCTTGTTCGCTGCCGTGCGGTAGGTGCCGGGCAGGTACTTGGCGTGGATGCCCTCGCCGCGGCGCATCGCGTCGAGTTCGTCCTCCCGCAGGGGACGGGTGGGGTGGTAGTTGATGCTCCAGGCCCAGCAGGTCTCGTCGTCGATGGGCACCCAGGCGTGGCCGCCCAGCGGGTTGTGGGTGCCGAACGGCGGGATGATCGTGTACCAGGGCATGATCCACTGGGTGATGCGCCAGTAGTAGTTCTCCTCGTCCGCCTCGCGGCGGGCGCCGATCAGCAGACCGCCGTCGGACTCGATGACCTCGAACTTGGGCCGGGTGTCCGCCTTGAGGTACTCGATGCCGGGGGTGCCGGCGTGCATGGGGTCGTCGTCCATGTTGAAGCGGTGGGCGAAGGACACGTGGCTGGAGTCGATTCCGCCCTCCATGGCCTGCATGAAGTTGGACTCCTGCAGCCGCTTGGAGACGAAGACGTTCTCGGGCGGCAGGGTGGCCCACTCCAGCTCGGGCAGCTCGGGCTTCAGCTCCGGCGGGCCCATGTAGGTCCAGATGACGCCTCCGAGCTCGACGCAGGGGTAGGCCGTCTGCTTGATCTTCTCGTGGAAGCGGCTGGCGGGCGGCTCGGACGGCATGTCGACGCAGTTGCCCTCGACGTCGTACTTCCAGCCGTGGTAGGCGCAGCGCAGACCGCACTCCTCGTTGCGGCCGAAGAACAGGGACGCGGTGCGGTGGCTGCAGAACTCGTCGAGCAGACCGATACGGCCCTGGGTGTCGCGGAAGGCGATCAGGTTCTCCCCCATCAGCGTCACCCGGACCGGCGGGCAGTCGGGCTCGGGGATCTCCTCGGCGAGCAGCGCGGGGATCCAGTAGCGGCGCAGCAGGGTGCCCATCTCGGTGCCCCGGTCGGTGCGGACCAGGCGTTCGTTCTGTTCGGGCGTCAGCATGTGCTTCTCTCCTTCTCGGTGGTCAGGGGTGCGGGGTGTCGGGCCGGACGACGATGTGCGGTGAGGACGGTCCGGCGCCGGCCGCGAGCCGGGTGAGCATGTCGCCCACCTCGTCGAGGGGGATGTCGACGGTGGGCACGTGCTCCAGCCCCGACGTGCCGTCGGCCAGCGAGGCGATGGCACGGCCGATCGCCTCCGGGGGCCGGCCGCGGACCGCGGTCAGGGTCAGACAGCGGCGGATCATCGCCGCGGAGTCGGCCGGGACGGCGGCCGGCTGCTTCGGGGTGGTCAGCACCAGGCGGCCGCCGTGTCCCAGCAGGTCCACGGCGACGTCGACGACGCCCGGGTCGGAGCCGCTGGTGTCGACGACGAGGTCGCAGGAGGCGCCGCCCAGGGCCGCCCGTACGGCCGCGCCCCAGTCCCCGGACTCCTCGGCCGTGACCGCGGTGGCGCCCAGCGCCTCGGCCATGCCCAGCCGTTCGGCGTCCCGGGGCAGGCCCACGACGACGACCTCGCCCGCCTCGCCCAGGCGGGCCGCGGCGGTCACGGCGAGGCCGTGGTAGCCGGGGCCGAGCACGACGACGTTCTCCCCGGCCGCGAGCCGGCCGGCCCGCAGGACCCAGTCGACGGCGTTGGCGTACGGCAGGACCCAGGCCGCCAGCTCCTCCGGCAGCCGCTCGGGCAGCCGGTGCAGGACGGCGTTCTCCGGGAGGAACATGTACTCGGCGTTGCCGCCGAAGAGCGCGGGGTCCTCGCCGGCCGGCACCGTGCCGATCCGCCGGCCGCCGCCCCACAGGTCGGTCTGCGGGCACAGGCGGTAGGCGCCGGACACGCAGCGGGGGCACTCGCCGCAGGGCAGGTACTCCTCCACCACGACCCGGTCCCCGGGTCCGAGCTGCCAGCGGTGCGCCGCCTCCGGTCCTACGGCCGCGATCCGGCCGACGACGTGATGCCCGAGCACCGTCTCGGCGGCGACTCCGCGGTGGAACAGGCCGACGTCGGTGCCGCAGATCCCGGACGCGGTGACCCGCAGCCAGCCTTCCCGGGGTCCGGCGGCCCGCAGCGGGAACGTCCGCAGCTCACTGCGGGCGCCCGGCAGCGCGACGCTCGCCCGTGCCGCTTGCGGCAGCGGGGTCGTGCCGGTGTCTCCGGAGGCCGTTGAACGAGGGGCAATCGGTGGTGAACCGCCCACCTCACCCTCCTTACTATCGCTGTGCGATAACGGCTTATCGCTCTGTGATTTCGATACAGTAGGGCGGGAGACGACAGGCGTCAATGGACGGAAGTGCGGAGGAGCGGTGGCACCCTCGAAGGCGGGCGCGGACAGCGGACGCAGGGCTCTGGAGTTGTTGTTCGCCTTCACCGAACAGCGGCCGGTGGCCACGGTCCGTCAACTGGCGGAGGACCTGGGCATTCCGGTGCCGACGGCCCACCGCTACGTGGCGCTGCTGCGCGACATGGGCCTGATCGAGGAGGGCGACCGGGGGCAGTACCACCTCACGATGCGGGTGGCGGCGCTCGGGCGTGCCGCCCGGCGGGCGACCCCGCTGGTGGACGTGGCCGAGCCGTTCATGCGTGAGCTGTCGGAGAGCACCCAGGAGACGGTGATCCTCAGCCGGCTGGTGCACGGACTGCCGGTGTGCATCCACCGTGTGGAGAGCCTGCGTCCGTTCCGGCTGTCGTTCGAGCCGGGGCAGCGACTGCCCGCCCTGCGGGGCGCCAGTGTCCGTCTGCTGCTCGGCGACCTGTCCGTCGCGGAGCGCCGGCGCCACATCGAGCAGGCCCTCGCCGTCGGCGAACTCCCCCCGGTCAACGGCCCCGAGGCGTTCCTCGCCGAGATCGACCACGCGGTGCGGCAGGGCTGGGAGGTGAGCCGCGAGGAGATCGACGAGGGCGTCTGGGCGGCCTCCGCCCCGGTCAAGGAAGGGTCGCAGATCGTGGCGGCCCTGTCGGCCCCGTGCCCCGCCTTCCGCCTCGACGAGGCGCAACGCGAGTCGATCATCGAGCAGGTGGTGAAGACGGCGGACAGGATTTCGCAGGCGCTGAGTACGTGAGGGGGCGTCATGGGGGCGCGGGGCCCGGCCCGTAGGCGGGGGCGTCGGCGAGGGCCGGTCGCGGGAGGGCCGTCGCGACGACGCCGGCCCTGTGGCCCCCGGCCGGCGCGGCCGCCGGAGTCACGAGGTCCAGGCGACCGTACCGGCGCGCGCCACTGAACCCGCCACCGGGCCGGCACCCGCCACCCGAGAGGTGCGTGACCCCCGCGGGACGACAGACGCCTCGCGCGATACTCCGGGGCCGCAGGCATGCTGACGCCGCGTATGAGCTCGCGCCGCAGACCCCGGACGACGGCGCAGCCGACTCGGCGCGCAGGGCCGCCGGGCAACCGGGCAACCGGGCAACCGGGCAACCGGGCAACCGGGCAACCGGGCCGCCGGCCGGACGCCACCAGACCCGCCACCGGCCACCGGCCACCCGACAAGGCCGTGATCCGCTCACGGCGGCAGACACCCCTCGCGAAACGCCATAGCCACCGGCACGCTGACGCCGCGTAAAACCTCGCGCCGCAGACCCCGGACGACGGCGCAGCCGACTCGGCGCGCCAGGCAACCGGGCCGCCGGCCGGACGCCACCAGACCCGCCACCGGCCACCGGCCACCCGCCACCCGACAAGCCCGTGATCCGCTCACGGCGACAGACACCCCGCGCGAAACGCCATAGCCACCGGCACGCTGACGCCGCGTAAGACCTCGCGCCGCAGACCCCGGACGGCGGCGCAGCCGGCCCAGGCCGCCGGGCCACGCCGGGGTGCATGGACGCAGCACCCCCAACCTCACAGCATGCGGCCGATCCTCTCCGCGTGGTCCTGGAGTACGGGCAGGAACTGGTCGTACATGTCCTCCAGCGAGATCCGTGCCGTGAAGGCGCTCACGCTCAGCGCGGCCCTGATCTCGCCCTCCGCGTCCCTCACCGGTGTGGCCATCGAGCGCATGCCGAGTTCCAGTTCCTCGTCGGTGACGGCGGCGCCTCCCTCCCGGACGCCCAGGATCTGGCGCCTGATCTCCTCGACGTCGACGAGCGACTTGGGCGTACGCGGCTGGGGCCGGCAGTCCGCCAGGTACGCGTCCAGTTCCGCGTCCGGCAGGGCCGCCAGCAGGACCCTGCCGGTCGCCGAGCCGCAGGCGGCGAGGCGGGTGCCGACCCGGACGCCCGCGGAGACGACCCGCTCGGTCTCCGCCCTGGCCACGAACACCGCCGCCCCGTCGTCGTACACGGCGAGCGAGACCGACTCCCCCAACGCCTCGCGTGCGGACACCAGATGGGGCTGCGCGAGACGGGGCAGCGGGTCGGTGCGCGCGTAGGACTGGCCGAGCCTCGCCATCCGCGGCGTGGGGCGGAAGTGCTTCCCGTCGTGCGCGAGATAGCCGAGCTCGGTCAGCGTCAGCAGACAGCGGCGCGCCGTGGCGCGCGTCAGCCCCGTGGCCTGGGCCGCCTCGGAGACCGTCAGCGTGGCACGCGAACGCCCGAACGCCTCGATCACGGCGAGCCCTTTGGCCAGCCCGGCCATGCCTTCCGGAGCGCGCGGACGCGGAGCACTTCCCTCCGGAACCTTGACAGCACTCCTCGTAGTCGGCTTATCTGTTCGCGTATTGGCCATGCGTTCGTTATACGAACAAATCCTGGAGTTGTCAACACCCGGGACATGGCACCCCGCGTCGAGCAAGCCCGGTCCGCCGCGCCCGCCACCGCGGTGCACCCGAAGAGACCGGAAGAAGGAGCAACCTTGACGAGCACCCTGCCCGAAAGCTCCGCGAAGACGGAGCAGGGCCGCCCGGAGTGGCCCGAGGAGCTCACGCGCGTCCCGTACTGGGTCTTCCAGCGCCAGGACGTGTACCGGGAGGAGCAGCAGAACCTGTTCCGCGGCCCCTACTGGAGCTACCTCTGCCTGGAGGCCGAGGTCCCGCAGCCCGGTGACTACCGGACGACGTTCGTCGGAGACACCCCCGTCATCGTCTGCCGCGACGAGGACGGCGAGCTCTACGGCTTCGAGAACCGGTGCGCCCACCGCGGCGCCCTGCTCGCCCTCGACGACCGCGGCAGCAACGCCAAGGACTTCACCTGCGTCTACCACGCCTGGAGCTACAGCCTCCAGGGTGACCTGACCGGCGTCGCCTTCAAGGACGGCATCAAGGGCCAGGGCGGCATGCCGAAGTACTTCTGCCTGGAGGACCACGGCCCGCGCAAGCTACGGCTCGCCGTCCTGCACGGCCTGGTCTTCGGCAGCTTCGACGAGGACGTGCCCGACATCGAGGAGTACCTCGGCGACGAGATCCTCAGCCGGATCGAGCGGGTGCTCGGCGGCCGCACCCCGGTCGTCCTCGGCCGCTTCACCCAGCTGCTGCCGAACAACTGGAAGCTCTACATGGAGAACGTCAAGGACTCCTACCACGCGAGCATCCTGCACCTGTTCTTCACCACGTTCGGCATCAACCGCCTCGGCCAGCGCGGCGGGATCGTCGTCAGCGAGAGCGGCGCCCACCACGTCAGCTACTCCGCCATCGACCGTGAGGCGGAGCAGGACGCCGGCTACTCCGACCAGAACATCCGGTCCGACAGCGACTACTCGCTCGCCGACCCCTCGCTCCTCGACGGGTTCAGCGAGGTGGGCGACGACACCACCCTGCAGATCCTCTCCGTCTTCCCCGGCTTCGTGCTCCAGCAGATCCAGAACTCCGTGGCGGTCCGCCAGATCCTGCCCCGCGGCGTCGAGTCGACCCGCCTGAACTGGACCTACCTCGGCTTCGAGGAGGACACCCCGGAGCAGCGCACCGTGCGGCTCAAGCAGGCCAACCTGGTCGGCCCCGCCGGCTACATCTCGATGGAGGACGGCTGCGTGGGCGGGTTCGTCCAGCGCGGAATCGCCGGCGCCTCCGACGAGGAGGCCGTGCTGGAGATGGGCGGCGCGTCGGCCGCGTCCAGCGAGAGCCGGGTCACCGAGGCGTCCGTCCGCGGCTTCTGGAAGGCGTACCGCGAAGGCATGCACCTGCGACAGGAGAAGGACAAGTGACCGTGACCGTGGACGCCTTCCGGCTCATCAGCCGCGCCCAGGGCGAGTACGCCCGCTGCATCGACGACGGCCGCATGGAGGACTGGCCCGGGTTCTTCGAGGAGGACTGCCACTACCGCATCACCACGGCCGCGAACCACAGCGAGGGGCTGCAGGCCGGCGTGATCTGGGCCGACAACCGCCGCATGCTCACCGACCGGGTCTCCGCCCTGCTCGAGGCCAACATCTACGAGGCGCACACCTACCGGCACATCCTCGGCCAGCCCGCGATCCTGGAGGAGTCGGACGAGGGCGCGCGCAGCGAGACCGGCTTCCTCGTCGTGCGCGTCATGCGCGACGGCAGCTCCGACATCTTCGCCACCGGGCGCTACCTGGACCGTTACCGGTTCCACGGGGACCGGGCGCGTCTCGCCGAGCGGGTCGTGGTCTGCGACAGCTCCACCATCGACACCTTGCTGGCGCTGCCGCTGTGACCCCCTCGGACACGACACCACCCGGCCGCATCCTCGTCACCATCGGGGACCCCAACGGCGTCGGGCCGGAGGTCGCCGTGAAGGCCTGCCAGGCGCTGGCGGACGACCCCGACCCCGGGCTCCGGCCCGTGCTCGTCGGGGACGCCCTGGTCGTGCGGCACTACGCGGACCGGGCCGGCCTCACCGTCCGCGAGACGGACGGCACCGACGAGCCGGAGGAGGGGACGGTGGACCTCATCCACGTGCCGGCCCTTCACCCGCAGGCGTTCCGGCCCGGGACGGTCCACGCGGCGGCCGGCGCGGCCACCGTGACCTATCTGGGCGAGGCGGTCCGGGCGGTCCAGGAGGGCCGTGGGCGGGGCATCGTCGGATGCCCCCACTCGGAGACGGCGATCAGGGCCGCGTCCATCGCCTTCTCCGGGTATCCCTCCCTGCTGGCCCGGCTCAGCGGCAAACTCCCGGACCTCGTGTTCCTGATGCTGGTGGGCGGAGGTCTGCGGATCGTCCACGCGACGCTCCACGAACGGCTGGTGGACGCGGTGTCCCGGCTGACGCCGGAGCTGGTGGAGGGCGCGGGACGGGCGGCGGTGGACTTCCTCACCTCGACCGGGGTGGAGTCGCCGAGGATCGCCGTGTTCGGGATCAACCCGCACGCCGGCGAGGACGGGCTGTTCGGCGACGACGACCAGCGGATCACCGTTCCCGCCGTGGAGCGTCTGCGGGCCGCGGGCATCGACGCCCACGGCCCGGTCGGCGCCGACATCATGCTCGGCCACCGGAGCGGCTCGGAGCGGTACGACGCCTTCGTCGCCATGTACCACGACCAGGGCCACATCCCGGTGAAGCTGCTCGCCGGGCGTACGGCCGCGGCCGTGTCCGTCGGCGGAGGCATCGCCTTCTCCAGCGTGGGGCACGGCACGGCCTTCGACATCGCGGGGCGCGGGGTCGCCGACCCGGCGGCGGTGATCCAGGCCGTCCGCCTGGTCGGCTCGGCGACGCCCGCCCTCCCGCACCTTCGTCTCGTGGAGGAACAGCCATGACCCATCAGGTGGATGTGGCCGGCACCGGCATCAGCTTCCCCTGCGAGCCGGACGAAACCGTGCTCGACGCCGCCGAACGCGCCGGATACGCGATCCCGTACTCATGCCGCAAGGGCGTCTGTTCGACCTGCGAGGGCGGGCTGACGTCGGGGCAGGCGCAGGTGCGCGGGCGGGGAACCGTCGAGGGCCCGGCGGAGGCCGTCCTGCTGTGCCAGGCGCGCCCTTGCTCGGACCTCGGCATCGCGCCCCGGCGCATCACCGAGCGGGGCGCCCCGGCCCGCCAGACGGTGACGGTGAAGGTCCATCGCGTCACCCGGCCCGCGGCGGACGTGGTGGCCCTCCAGCTGAGGCTGCCGACGGGGCGGCGCGCCAAGTTCACGGCGGGGCAGTACCTCAAGGTCCTCCTGCCGGACGGCGACAGCCGCAACTACTCGATGGCCAACCCCCCGCACCAGAACGACAGCGTGCACCTGCACGTCCGGGTCGTGCCCGGGGGCCGCTTCTCCGAGGGCGTCGTCGCGGATCTCGCGAAGGGCGACCAGCTCATCGTCGAACTGCCCTACGGGGAGTTCACCGTCGACGACGAGTCCGACCGGCCGGCGATCGTCGTGGCCACCGGCACGGGATTCGCCCCGGTCAAGTCCGTCGTGGAGGACCACATCCGGCGCCGCGTCGACCGCCCGCTGCACCTGTACTGGGGAGGCCGCGGGGAAGAGGATCTCTACCTGCGCGACCTCGCCGAGGGCTGGTCGGCCCGTCTGCCGTGGTTCTCCTTCACGCCCGTCCTCTCGGACGCGGGCCCCGGCTGGTCCGGCCGTACGGGCTGGGTCCACCGGGCGGTCCTGGAGGACCATCCGGACCTGAGCGGCCACGAGGTCTATGCCTGCGGCAGCCCGATGATGACGGACGCCGCACGCAAGGACTTCGTCGAGCGCGCAGTCCTGGACCCGGAACGCTTCCACTGCGACGCCTTCGTCCCGTCCGGCGAGCCCGCGGTACCGGTGGCCTGACCGCCCCTGCCGAACGGCGCTGCGCTTCCGCACCGAGCGGGGCGGCGGCGCCGTTCACCCCACCCTTCCTTCTCTCCCCAAGCCACCCCCCGCGTCGCACCCGCATCGCACCCGTACCGTCCCCGTACGGGCGTCCCGGCCCGAATCGAGGCACTCATGTCTCAGCAACCCCTGCGACTGCACCTCCCGGACTTCGTCGACGAACGCCGCATGACCCCCTACCAGTTCCGGGTGGTCGCCCTGTGCGGTCTCGTCATGTTCATCGACGGCTTCGACACCCAGGCCATCAGTTACATGGCCCCCCACATCGCGGACGAGTGGGGGCTGTCCCGGAACGCGCTCGGACCGATGTTCTCGGCCGCGCTGGTCGGCCTGATGGTCGGCTACATGGCCCTGTCCCCGCTGTCGGACCGGTTCGGCCACAAACGTCTCGTCGTCGCCGCCACAGCCGTCTTCGGCCTCACCACCCTGGGCGCCCTCTGGGCGGGCAACGTCACCGAACTCGTCGTGCTGCGCTTCGTCACCGGCATGGGGCTCGGCGCGGCCGCCCCGAGCGCGGTGGCCCTCACCGGCGAGTTCAGTCCGAAGCGGCTCCGGGCCACCTTCGTACTCGCCATCTACTGCGGCTTCTCCGTCGGCTTCGTCGTCGCCGGGCTCGCCGCGGGATGGCTCATCGAGGACCACGGCTGGCGTTCGCTGCTGTGGGCCGGCGCCGCGGCGCCCATCGTGCTGATCCCGTTCCTGGTCCGCTGGCTGCCCGAGTCCCCGGTCTTCATGATCCGGCGGAACGTCGCCCCGGAGCGCGTCTACGCCGTCTTCCGCCGGATCGACGGCACACTCCCGCCGTCCCTGCCCGGGCAGACGGAACCCGTCTTCAGCGTCGAGGAGAACGACAGCGGCCAACGCACCGCGTTCAGCAGCCTGTTCACCCGTAAATGGCTGTGGGGCACCGTGCTGCTGTGGCTGGTCTTCATGATCAACCTGGCCGAGTTCTACGCCCTGCAGAGCTGGCTCCCCAGCATCATGACCGACCTCGGCCACCCGATGAACGTGGTCGTCGCCGCCACCACGCTGACCACGGTGGGCGGCATCGCCGCCGCGTTCGTCACCGGCCCGTCCATGGACCGGCTGGGGCCCTACCGGACGCTGGCCGTCCTCTACCTGGTGGGCTTCGGCTGCCTGGCCCTGACCGGCGTCGCCTTCCACGCGCCCCTGTGGGTGCTGCTGACGGCGAACTTCTTCGCCGGCTGCTGCGTCAGCGGCGGCCAGAAGAGCCTGATCGCGCTGGCAGCCGTCTTCTACCCGGCCCCGATGCGCTCCACCGGCGTCGGCTGGGCGCTGGGCGTCGGACGCGTCGGCGGCATCCTCGGACCGATCCTGGTCGGGGCGGCGCTCACCCTGAACTGGTCGCCGAGCGCCGTGTTCTACGCGATGGCCGTGCCGATGCTGGCGGCCGGCGTCACGGTGGCCCTGCTCGGCATGCGCTACGGCCCCTCACGACAGGGTGCCGACCGGACCGACCCGGCGCCGGACACGGAAGCGCCGTCGCTCAGCCACGGCGCCGGCCCGGCCGTGGGCCAGGGGCCCTCGGTCTGAGGCCCTTCGCGGTGCCCCGTCCCCCGGGCGGTGGCGGGGCGCCGCCACCACATTCGTCCACCGACCATCCATCCACGAGAGGGGACACCCGGGTGGGCACCTCCGCCTTCGACAAGGACCGGCGCCCGGTTCCGCGGACCTTCGGTCTCACGCTGACGCTCTCGATGGGCGCCGGCCCACTCGCCCTGTACACCCTCACCGCGACCGCGCCCCTGGTGACCGCGGACCTCGGCATCGGCGGGGCCCAGCTCGGCGTGCTCCCCGCGACGGCCTTCGTCCTGGCGGCGTTGGTGTCCCCCTTCGCGGGACGGTACACGGACCGCCTGAGCGGGAAGGTGGTGCTCGCCGTCCTGTTCACGGGCGCGGGCCTCGCCCTCCTCGGTGTCGCGGCGGCTCCCTCGTACGGCTGGCTGCTGGTCGCCGTGGCGCTCAGCGGCGCGACGCAGGCCCTGTCCAACCCTGTGACCAACCAGCTCATCGCGGCACATGTGTCCCAGGGGCAGCGGGGCGGGCTGATGGGCGTCAAACAGTCCGGCGTCCAGATGAGCCAGTTCGGGGCCGGCCTTCTCCTGCCGAGCGTCGCCCTGTGGTGGGGATGGCGCGGCGCCGCCCTGGCCGCCGCGGTGGTCGCCGTGGCGGGGCTGGTCATGGTGCGCGGCGCGGTGCCCGCCGTGCCGCCGAGCCCCTCCCGGGGTACGGGACACCGGCTCGCGGCCCTTCCGGCCGGGGTGTGGTGGCTCACCGGCTACGCCCTCGCGTCCGGTGCCGCGATTCAGGCCACCAACGTCTATCTGCCGCTCTACGCGTTCGAGCGGCTGGAGATGCCCGTGCGGGCGGCCGGTCTCACCGTCGCCGTGGCCGGCGGGGTGGGCCTGGTGGCCCGTATCGCCTGGGGACGTTCGGCGGACCGCGTACGCAATCCGTACCCTCTGCTGGCCGTCCTGGCCTCCGTGTCCGCACTCGCCGTCGGCGGCCTCATGGTGGCCGACACCCTGGACGCGCCCGCGCTGGTGTGGGCCGGCGCCGCGGTGTTCGGCGCGAGCGGCATCGCCGCCAACGTGGTGATCATGCTGGCCCTGGTGCGGACGACGCCCCTGAACGTGGTGGGCTCGGCGTCCGGGGTACTGGCCGTCGGCCTCTATCTCGGTTTCGCCCTGGGCCCGGTGTGCTTCGGCCTGGTCGCCGACGCGGCCGGCTCCTACGGGCCGGCCTGGTCAGGAGTGCTCGCCGCCAATGTGGTGGCGGCGGGCGTGGCGTTCGCCGGACGCCGTGTCCATCGTGCGGAGCGTCGCACCCCGGCCGCCGGGGCGCCGCCCGGCACGGCATGAGCGACGATCAGGGGACGGTCAGGGGTGGGCGACGAGATCGTCCGCCGGCGAGCGGAGTTCGTCGGCGGCGTCGGTCACGCGCTGGATGAGGGAGAAGAACAGGGTCCGTTCCTCGGCGGAGAGCGGCGCCAGGAAGACCTGGTTCATCCGCGCGGTGCGCACGGACAGCTTGCGGTGGGCCCGCAGGCCGTCGTCGGTCAGGCGCAGGAGGTAGCGCCGGCCGTCCTGCGGGTCGCGGACCTTGTCGAGGTAGCCGCGCCGGATGAGGCGGCTGACGACCTCCGCGATGGTCGAGCGGTCGAGTCCGACCCGCTCCCCCACCGTGCGCTGGTCGAGGCCGGGTTCGGCGACGAGCGCGTTGAGGACGGCGAACTGCGGCGAGGTGATCTCCTCGGAGACCATCGTGTTCCACAGCAGGTGGTGCGCCTGCTGGAGCCGCCGGGCGAGGTGCCCCGGGTGGGAGTTCAGGTCCACCGCTGCCATCTGTGCTCCTCGAATCAGGTGTCCGCGCCGTCTCCTGCGGACCGCTCCGTGCACTGAACGATAACAGGCAGCCGACAACCCGACCCGGCTCCCTTCGGACGCACTTCCGTGTCCGAACGGCCCTTCGCCAAGGCCCTTGACGACCTCACCGAGAAGTGGGAGCGTACGAGAACCTCACCAGAACAGTCAGTGCACTGATCGATTCCAGATACTCAGCACACTGACGATTGCTGCGACAAGAGATGAGGCTGTACCGATGAACAAGGTGGTGCCGACAGCCGCCGAGGCCGTGGTGGACGTGCCGGAGGGCGCGACGCTGGCGGTCGGCGGATTCGGGCTGAGCGGCGTGCCGAACGTGCTGATCCAGGCGCTGTACGAGCGCGGCGTCGGCGGACTGGGCGTGGTCTCCAACAACTGCGGGGCGATGGACTCGGGCCTCGCGGTGCTGCTGGCGGCCGGCAGGATCGCCCGCGTGACCGGGTCCTACATCGGGGCCAACAAGGAGTTCGCACGGCAGTACCTGGCCGGCGAGCTGGAGGTCGAGCTGATCCCGCAGGGAACGCTGGCCGAGCGGCTCCGCGCCGGCGGGGCGGGGATCCCCGCCTTCTACACCCCGGCCGGAGTGGGCACCCAGGTCGCCGACGGCGGGCTGCCGTGGCGCTACGACGGCGACGGCGGGGTGGCGCTGGCCTCGCCGCCGAAGGAGGTCCGCGCGTTCGACGGGACCGAGTACGTGCTGGAGCGGGGCATCCGCACGGACTTCGCCCTCGTGCGCGCCGCGAAGGGCGACCGGCACGGCAACCTCGTGTTCGCCAAGTCCTCGCGCAACTTCAACCCGCTGGCCGCGATGGCCGGGCGGGTGACGATCGCGGAGGTCGAGGAACTCGTCGAACCCGGCGCCATCGACCCGGACGCGGTGCACCTGCCGGGCATCTTCGTGCAGCGGGTGGTCGCCCTCACCCCGGAGCAGGCGGCGGACAAGCGGATCGAGCGGCGCACGGTCACGGCGCCCGCGGCACGAGGGACGGTGAACGGCTGATGGCCTGGACACGTGAGGAGATGGCCGCCCGCGCGGCCCGCGAGCTGAAGGACGGCCAGTACGTCAACCTCGGCATCGGCCTGCCGACGCTGATCCCCAACCATCTCCCGCCGGGCGTCGAGGTGATCCTCGAGTCGGAGAACGGCATCCTGGGCACCGGTCCGTATCCGACGGAGGACCAGGTCGACCCGGACCTGATCAACGCCGGCAAGGAGACCGTCACGGTCCTGCCGGGCGCGTCCTTCTTCGACTCGTCCCTGTCGTTCGCGATGATCCGCGGCGGGCACATCGACGTCGCCGTGCTCGGCGCCATGCAGGTCTCCGAGCAGGGGGACCTGGCGAACTGGGCCGTCCCCGGCAAGATGATCACCGGCATCGGGGGCGCCATGGACCTGGTGCACGGCGCCCGGACCGTCGTCGCCGTCATGACGCACACCGCGAAGGACGGCTCACCGAAGATCCTGTCCGCGTGCACGCTGCCGCTGACGGGCAAGGCGTGCGTGGACCGGATCATCACCGATCTCGGGGTGCTGGACGTGACGCCCGGCGGGCTGACACTCGTCGAGACGGCACCGGGCGTCACCGTCAAGGAGATCGCCGCGAAGACCGCCGCCCGGATCCGCGTCGCGGAAGAACTCGAGCAGCTCACCGAGGAGATCGCGTCATGAGTCTGCGCGACGTCTACGTCGTCGATGCCGTCCGCACCCCCGTCGGCCGCTACAACGGCGCCCTGGCCTCGGTCCGCCCGGACGACCTGGCCGCCCATGTCGTCCGCGAACTCCTCGCCCGTACGCCCGGCCTGGACCCCGCGCGCATCGAGGACGTCTTCTTCGGCAACGCCAACGGCGCCGGCGAGGAGAACCGCAACGTCGCCCGCATGGCCGCCCTGCTGGCCGGCCTGCCCACCTCCGTGCCCGGGGTGACCGTCAACCGGCTGTGCGCCTCCGGTCTGGAGGCCGTGATCCAGGCCGCCCGCGCCATCGCCTGCGGCGACGCCCATGTCGCCCTCGCCGGCGGCGTGGAGTCGATGACGCGCGCCCCGTACGTCCTGCCCAAGAACGACAGGCCGTTCCCGGCCGGGCACACGGAGCTGTACTCCACCACCCTGGGCTGGCGGATGGTCAACCCCGCGATGCCGCCGCAGTGGACGATCCCGCTGGGCGAGTCGGCCGAACTCATCGCCGACAAGCACAAGATCAGCCGCGAGCAGCAGGACGAGTTCGCCCTGACCTCCCACCGCAAGGCGGCCGCGGCGCGGGCGGAGGGTCTGTTCGACGCGGAACTCGCTCCCGTGCCCGTGCCGCGGCGCAAGGGCGATCCGGTGCTCCACGCGGTCGACGAGTGCGTCCGCCCCGACGCCTCCCTGGAAACGATGGCCGGGCTCCGGCCGGCCTTCCGCAAGGAGAACGGCACGGTGACGGCGGGCAACGCCTCGCCGCTCAACGACGGCGCAGCGGCCCTGCTCCTGGCCGACGAGGAGGGGCTGAAGGCGACCGGCCGCGAACCGCTGGCCCGGATCTCCGCGACCGGCGTGCACGCCCTCGACCCCGACTACTTCGGCCTCGCCCCTGTCGAGGCCGTCAACCGGGCGCTGGCGAAGGCGGGCAGGTCCTTCGCCGATCTGGACGTGCTGGAGCTGAACGAGGCGTTCGCCGCCCAGGTGCTCGGCTGTGTGGCCGAGTGGCCGGAGTTCGACCCGTCGGTCCTCAACCCGCAGGGCGGCGCCATCGCTCTCGGACACCCCCTCGGCGCCTCCGGCGCCCGCCTGGCCGGCACCGTCGCCCACCAGTTGGCGCGCAAGGGCCGCGGCACCGGTGTCGCCACCCTCTGCATCGGCGTCGGCCAGGGCCTCGCTCTCGTCCTCGAACGATAGGAAGCGCACAGGTATCCCCATGACTCTCACCCAGCAGGACATCGACCGGGAGATCGCGGCCGAGCACGTCGCGTACGAGAAGCGCGTCGCCGACGGCGCCCCGGTCGAGCACCATCCGCGCCGCGACTACGCGCCGTACCGCTCCTCGATGCTGCGCCACCCGAAGCGGACGCCCGTCGCCATCGACCTGGGCAAGGACCCGGAGGCGGTGGAGCTGCACTCCCCCGCCTTCGGCGAGCGGGACATCACCGAGATCGACAACGACCTCACCCGGCAGCACGCCGGGGAGCCGATCGGCGAGCGCATCACCGTCTCCGGCCGGCTCCTGGACCGCGACGGGCGTCCGGTCCGCGGCCAGCTCATCGAGATATGGCAGGCCAACTCGGCGGGCCGCTACGCGCACCAGCGTGAGCAGCACGACGCGCCGCTCGACCCGAACTTCACCGGTGTGGGCCGCACCCTCAGCGACGACGAGGGCCGCTACCACTTCACCACGATCCAGCCGGGCCCCTACCCCTGGCGCCAGCACCTCAACGCCTGGCGGCCCGCCCACATCCACTTCTCCGTCTTCGGCACGGCGTTCACCCAGCGGCTGGTGACGCAGATGTACTTCCCCAGCGACCCCCTCTTCCCGTACGACCCGATCATCCAGTCGGTGACGGACGACGCCGCACGGCAACGGCTGATCGCGACGTACGACCACAGCCTGTCGGTACCGGAGTTCTCCATGGGGTACCACTGGGACATCGTGCTCGACGGCCCCCGGGCCACCTGGATGGAAGAGGGGCGCTGACCCGCCATGACGAAGATCGACACCAGCCGTCCGGAGACCGTGCTGCCCACCCCGTCGCACACGGTCGGCCCCTTCTACGGCCACGCCCTGCCCTTCCCCGGCGGCGGCGACGTCGCGCCCGCCGGCCACCCGGACACCATCGCGCTGCACGGTTACGTGTACGACGGCAACGGCGACCCGGTGCCGGACGCCCTCGTGGAGCTGTGGGGACCGGACCCGGACGGCGAGGTGCCCCGGGTCGACGGCTCGATGCGGCGCGACCCGGCGACGGGCGGCTTCCTGGGGCGCAACGGCGTGGAGTTCACCGGGTTCGGGCGGATCGCGACCGACGCGAACGGCCACTGGTCCGCGCGCACGCTCCGGCCCGGGGCACGCGGCCGGGGCGCGCCGCACCTGAGTGTGTGCGTCTTCGCCCGCGGTCTGCTCGTCCACCTGTTCACCCGGATCTATCTGCCGGACGACCAGGCGGCGCTGGCCGCCGACCCCTTGCTGTCCCGGCTGGACGAGGAGCGGCGCGGCACGCTCGTCGCCGGGGACCGGGGCAACGGCACGTACCGCTTCGACATCCGTCTCCAGGGCGAGGGCGAGACGGTCTTCCTGGAGTTCCGGTGACGGCGGCCGATTCCGGCGCCGGACTGCTCGCCCCCGGGTGGGCCGGCGCCGAGGCGGCCGCGGAGACCACCGACACGGCGTTCCTGCGGGCGCTGCTCGACGCGGAGGCCGCCCTCACCCGGGTCCAGTCGGCCGCGGGGCTCGCCCCTGCGGAGGCGGCGAGGGCGGTGACGGAGGCCGCCGACCCGGCCCGCTTCGACGTCGCGTCCCTCGCCGTGGAGGCCCGCGGCGGCGGGAACCCGGTGATCCCCGTGGTCGCGGCGCTCACCCGGGCGGTGGGCGAGGAGCACCGCCCGTATGTGCACCGTGGGGCGACCAGCCAGGACATCATGGACACGGCGACCATGCTGGTCGCCCGCCGGGTACTCGCGGTGGCCCTCGCCGACCTGGAGCGCTGTGCGCGGGCGCTGGCCGTGCTGGCCGCCGAGCACCGTGACACGCCGATGGCCGGCCGGACGCTCACCCAGCACGCCGTGCCGACGACGTTCGGACTGAAGACGGCCGGGTGGCGGGCGCTGGTGCTGGACGCCCGGGACCGGGTGGGGCGGGTCCGCGAGTCGCTGCCCGCTCAGCTCGGCGGAGCGGCGGGGACGCTGGCGGCGTTCACGGCGTACGGGGCCGAGGACGCGACCGCGCTGCCAGGTGCGTACGCCCGCGAACTGGGCCTGGCGGAGCCGGTGTTGCCCTGGCACACGCTCCGGACGCCGGTGGCCGATCTCGCCGGCTGCCTCGCCTTCGCCGCCGGCGCGCTGGGCAAGCTCGCGGCGGACGTCCTCACCCTGTCCCGTACCGAGATCGCGGAGGTGTCCGAGGGCAGCGGCGGCGGCTCGTCGGCCATGCCGCACAAGGCGAACCCGGTCCGCTCGACGCTGATCGCGGCGGCGGCCCGGCGGGCGCCGCAGCTCGCGGCCACGCTGTACGGCTCGCTGGTGGCCGACGACGAGCGGCCGGCCGGGGCCTGGCACGCCGAGTGGGAACCACTGAGGGACCTGCTCCGCCTGGTGGGCGGCGCCGCCCGGGACGCCGCCGAGCTGACCGAGGGGCTGCGGGTGCACGCGGACACGATGCGTGCGCACCTCGGCCTCACCCGGGGGCTGATCGTCTCCGAACGGCTCTCCGCCGAGCTGGCCCCGGTCCTCGGCCGTGCCCGCGCCAAGGACCTGCTGACCTCGCTGGCGCGGAGGACGTACGAGGAGGGCCGTGACCTGGCCGAACTGCTCTCCGAGGAGCCGGAATTGAAGGAGGCCGGCGTGTCCGCACTCGTCGACCCGTCCCGTTACACCGGCTCCGCCGGCGACCTCACCGACCGTGCTCTGGAGCGACATTGACAAGTGAGCTGCTCAACCACCGTGTCGAAGGCCCCCCTTCGGCTCCCCCACTGCTGCTGGGCCCCTCGCTCGGCACCTCGTACGCCCTCTGGGACAAGGTGGCCCCCGAACTCTCGGCCGCACACCGGGTGGTCCGGTGGGACCTGCCGGGGCACGGCGGTTCGCCGGCGGGGCTGATCGGTCCGGGCGCGAGCGTGGGCGATCTCGCCGGTCTGGTGCTCGCGCTGGCCGACTCGCTCGGCATCGAGCGGTTCGCCTACGCGGGTGTGTCCCTGGGCGGGGCGGTAGGACTGCACCTGGCCGTGCACCACCCGGACCGGCTCGCTTCCCTGGCCGTGATCTGTTCCTCGGCGCACTTCAACGGGGCCAAGCCGTGGGAGGAACGGGCCGCGCTGGTGCGCCGGGAAGGGCCGGCGGGGCTCGCCGAGAGCGCGGACGCCCGCTGGTTCACCCCCGGGTTCACCGTGCCGCGGCTGGTACAGGACCATCGGGAGGCCGATCCGGAGGCGTACGCGGCCTGCTGCGACGCGCTCGCCGCCTTCGACCTGCGGGACCGGCTGGCGGAGATCGCCGTTCCCACGCTGGCCGTCGCCGGGCGGGAGGACCCGGCCACGCCGCCGGCGCATCTGCGGGAGATCGCGGACGCGGTGCCCGGTGCCGGGCTGGTGGAGATCCCCGGCGCCTCGCACCTGGCGCCCGCCGAGCAGCCTGAGGCGGTTCTCACGGCGCTGCGGACGCACTTCGGCGGGCCCGTCCGGCGTGGCATGGAGGTGCGCCGGGAGGTGCTGGGCGACGCGCACGTGGACCGGGCACAGGCGCGGCAGACGCCGTTCACCGCCCGCTTCCAGGACTTCATCTCCCGCTACGCCTGGGGCGAGATCTGGACCGACCCGACGCTGTCCCGCCGGGAACGCAGCATGGTCACCCTCACGGCGCTGGTCGCGCACGGCCACTACGACGAACTCGGCATGCATGTGCGCGCGGCCCGCCGCAACGGGCTGGCCCCGGAGGAGATCGGAGCGGTGCTGCTCCAGACCGCCGTGTACTGCGGGGTCCCGGCGGCCAACTCGGCATTCGCCGTCGCCCAGCGGGTGCTGGAGGAGGAGGCGGCCGGGTAGCCGGATCCGGCGCGGTCGCGGGGGCCACCCCTGTCGGGCGGTGACCCCCGCGATCACATGAGGAGAGGTGTGTCAGACGCGGGACCAGCGCTGGTTGCTGCCGCCTCCGCAGCTGTACAGCTGGATCTGCGTGCCGTTGGCCGTGCCCGCGCCGACCGCGTCGAGGCAGCGGCCGGACTGGACGCCGACGATGGTGCCGTCGGAGTTCAGGGTCCACTTCTGGTTGTCGCCGCCCCAGCAGCTGTAGATCTGGACCTTGGCGCCGTTGCCGGTGCCGGCGGCGTCCAGGCACTTGTTGCCGTAGACCCGCAGCTCACCGGAGGAGGTGAGCTCCCACGACTGGTTGGTGCGGCCGTTGCAGTCGTACAGCTGGACCTGCGTGCCGTCCGTGGTGCTCGCGTTGGGCACGTCCAGGCAGCGGCCCGAGCCGACGCCCTTGATGGCGGTGCCGTCACCCGGCTCCGGGTCCGGGTCGCCGCCGCCGCCTTCACCGGCGTTGAGGGCGTTCAGCACGGCGGTGTACGCCTGCTTCTTGCTGCCGTCGTTGTTGAACAGCAGCGGGGTGTCGCTCGAACGCCACGAGTCCATGTCGCGCACGCCCCACACGGTCACGCCGAGGCAGCGGGAGACCGCCAGGCAGTCGTTGACCACGGCGGCGTACGTCGTCGGCGACGCGCCCTGGATGTCCAGCTCGGTGATGGCGACGTCGACGCCGAGCGCGGCGAACTCCTGCAGCGTGGTGCGGAAGTTGGAGTTGTACGGGCTGCCGCTGTTGAAGTGCGACTGGAAGCCGACGCAGTCGATCGGGACGCCGCGCTGCTTGAAGTCCTTGACCATGCGGTACATGGCCTGGGTCTTCGCCCAGGTCCAGTTCTCGACGTTGTAGTCGTTGTAGCAGAGCTTGGCGTTCGGGTCGGCGGCGCGCGCGGTGCGGAAGGCGACCTCGATCCAGTCGCTGCCGGTGCGCTCCAGGTTGGAGTCGCGCCGGGCGCCCGAACTGCCGTCGGCGAAGGCCTCGTTCACCACGTCCCACTGCGCGATCTTGCCCTTGTAGTGGGCCATCACGCCGTTGATGTGGTCGATCATCGCCTGGCGCAGGGAGCTGCCGCCGAGGCTCTGCATCCAGCTGGGCTGCTGGGAGTGCCAGGCCAGGGTGTGGCCGCGCACCTGCTTGCCGTTCTGGACGGCCCAGTTGTAGATGCGGTCGGCGTTGGAGAAGTTGAACTGCCCCCGCTGCGGCTCGGTCGCGTCGATCTTCATCTCGTTCTCGGCCGTCACCGAGTTGAACTCGCGGTTCGCGATCGACGCGTACGTCGAGTCGCTCAGGCGGTTCGAGGCGATGGCCACACCGAAGTAGCGGCCGCTCTGCGCCGCCGCGGCGCCGAGGGTGCTCTCGGCGGCCTGGGCCTGAGGCGGCGGTGCGGCCACCGCGCCGGCGAAGCCGAGGGCGCCGACGAGCAGCGCGGGCAGCAGGACGCGGAACTTCCGCCGGACGGCGGCTCTTGGGAGGGCGTGAAAGCCCATGGCTGTGCCTCCAAGGCAGGAGAGAGGGATGCACCGTGCACCGCACCGCGGCTCAGGTGCGGCGCTGTCCCGCACGGGGGTGTGCGGGACGTACGGGACTCATGAGGCAAGTTCGTTCGACATATCGAACGGCGGTCGGTTTGCCAAACAGATGGTGGAGGGTTGATGACGACCCGTCAAGCCCTTCGACGGAAACAGTTTCTGATGAGCTCTCGAATGTTTCGAATCGCCAATCCGGCCGGTCACAGCCCTTGACCCACCGCTTCCGTCTCCCTAGCTTGTGGCGTCACGTGGCCAGGATCGATCCGAAACATTCGACACGTTCGATCCCGGTGCGGCTGCCGCTCCCCCCTGTCCGGCGACACCTCACCCCCACATCCAGGAGGTTCATCATGTGGCTCAGCCACGCGTCCCGGGTCCGTCCCAGACGTCTGCTCGCCGTGCTCGCCCCCCTGTTGCTGCTGGCCGCGTTCGTCGGCGCCCAGCCGGCCGAGGCCGCGACCGTGGACACCAGCGCCTCGTACGTGCTGGTCAACCGCAACAGCGGCAAGGCGCTGGACGTCTACAACCTGGCCACGAACGACGGCGCCCGGATCACCCAGTGGGCGAGGAACGACCAGGCCCAGCAGCAATGGCAGTTCGTGGACTCCGGCAACGGCTACTACCGCATCAAGTCCCGCCACTCCGGCAAGGTGCTCGACGTCTACAACTGGTCCACCGCCAACGGCGGTTCGATCGTCCAGTGGACCGACCTGAACGCCGCCAACCAGCAGTGGCGGCTGGCCGACAGCTCCGACGGCTACGTCCGGTTCATCAACCGCAACAGCGGCAAGGCGCTCGAGGTGCAGGGCGCGTCCACCGCCGACAACGCCAACGTCGTCCAGTACGACGACTGGGGCGGCGCGAACCAGCAGTGGCGGCTCGTGAAGGCGGGCGGCTCCGACGAGGACCCCGGCGCGTGCCAGCTGCCGTCGAGCTACAGCTGGTCGTCGACGGGCGCACTGGCGCAGCCCCGGTCGGGGTGGGTGTCGCTGAAGGACTTCACCGTCGCCCCTTACAACGGCAAGCAGCTCGTCTACGCGACCACGCACGACACCGGGACGCGGTGGGGGTCGATGAACTTCGGTCTGTTCGGCGACTGGTCGGAGATGGCCTCGGCCTCGCAGAACGCGATGAACAACTCGACGGTCGCGCCCAGCCTCTTCTACTTCGCGCCGAAGAACATCTGGGTGCTGGCCTACCAGTGGGGCGGGACCGCCTTCTCGTACCGCACGTCGAGCGACCCGACCAACCCCAACGGCTGGTCGTCCGAGCAGGTGCTGTTCTCCGGGAGCATCTCCGGCTCCTCCACGGGCCCGATCGACCAGACGCTCATCGGTGACGACACGAACATGTACCTGTTCTTCGCGGGCGACAACGGCAAGATCTACCGGGCGAGCATGCCGATCGGGAACTTCCCCGGCAGCTTCGGCTCGAGCTCGACCGTCGTCATGAGCGACTCGACGAACAACCTGTTCGAGGCGCCGCAGGTCTACAAGCTGAAGGACCAGAACCGCTATCTGATGATCGTCGAGGCGATCGGCTCCCAGGGCCGGTACTTCCGCTCGTTCACCGCGACCAGCCTCGGCGGCACGTGGACGCCCCAGGCCGCGTCCGAGAGCAACCCCTTCGCCGGCAAGGCCAACAGCGGTGCGACCTGGACGAACGACATCAGCCACGGCGAGCTGCTGCGCACCAGCGCCGACCAGACGATGACCGTCGACCCCTGCAACCTGCAGCTGCTCTACCAGGGCCGCAGCCCCAACTCCGGAGGTGACTACGGCCTGCTGCCCTACCGCCCGGGTCTGCTGACGCTGCGGCGCTGACCGGGCCGCAGGGAAGAAGACCTGTTCCGAGGGGGAGCCGGTGCGGCGGACCGGGCGTGAGGCCCGGTCCGCCGCACCGCTGTGCTCAGCGACCGCTCCGCGGGGTCTCCTCCGCGCCGTCCTGGGCGACGAGGCAGCGGCGCACCAGGGCCAGGGTGCGCCGCGTCACCGTCTCCAGCGGGGCGCCGGACTCGACGGCCGCCAGGGCCGTGTGCAGCATCCCGGCGATCAGGTCCGCCGTGAGCCCGGGCTCCGGAACGCCGAGTTCACGGACGGCGGCGCGGAACGGCTCGACCTGCTCCCGGTGCAGTTCCATCAGGCGTTCCAGACAGACGGGCGGCAGGCCCGCGTTCATGAGGGCGGCGGCCGGACGGTGCGCGCCCTCGGCGCCGAGGCGCAGACTCTCCCGGAAGAACGCCTCGACCCGCTCCACCGGGCCCCGCGCGGCGGCGGTCGCGCGGGTGAGGGCCTCGTTGGAGCGCCGGAACGCCTCCTCGGTGACCGTGGCCAGCAGGGCCGCCGAGGAGTCGAAGTACTGGTAGACGCTGGAGCGGGCCAGACCCGCCCGGGCGCCGACCGCCGCGGGGGTGACGGCGGCGGCGCCCTCGGCCACCAGGATGTCGATCGCCGCCCCGATCAGCGCCTCGCGCTGCTGCGCGCGGTGTTCGGCGACGGTGGAGGCGTTGATCTTCGGCATGCGGGGGAGCTCCTGGGTGAGGACGGTGCCGGGAGTGGTGAGCCGGCCGCCGCCCCGGTCAGGACAGCCGGCCGTCGACCATCTCGTGCACCCGGTCGGCGGCGTCCATTATCGCCGTGTCGTGGGTGACCATGACGGTCGCGGTGCCGTGCCGGTGGGTCTGCTCGGCGATCAGCCTCACGGCCTCGGCCGAGCGCACCCGGTCCAGGGCGGAGGTGGGCTCGTCCACCAGCAGGACGGCGGGCGAGGTCATCAGCGCCCTGGCCAGTCCGGCGCGCTGGCGTTCGCCGCCGGACAGCTGATGGGGACGCGACCCGGTGCGGTGGGTCAGGCCGACCGCCTCGATGAGCTCGTCGGCCCGGGCGCGGGCGGCGGCGTCGAGCCGTCCGTCGATGTGCAGGGGCAGCAGGAGCTGCTCGCGGACGGTGAGGGAGGCGAGCAGGTTGGACTGCTGGAAGACGAAGCCGATGTGGCGTCTGCGGGCGGCGGTGCGCTCCTTGTCGGACAGCGCGGTCAGCTCCGTGCCGGCGATGTGCACCGTGCCGGAGGTGGGCCGCTGCAGGCCGCCGGCGACGGCGAGCAGGCTGGACTTGCCGGACCCGGACGGGCCGACGACGGCGACGAACTCCCCCGGCGCGACGGTCAGTTCGACGTGGTCGAGGGCGGTGACGGCGGTGTCTCCGTCCCCATGGGTGAGACAGACGTCGTGCAGGCGCAGCCCGTCGGGGCCGGCGGCGTCCGGGGCGGTCCGGTGATCGGTGGAGGGCGTGGTCATCGGGTGGCTCCCAGGGCGGTCAGGGGGTCGACGGCGGTGATACGGCGGACGGCGACGGCCGCGCCCACGGTGCCCAGGCCGATGAGCAGGCCGGCGGAGGCGGCGATGGCGGGCGCGGACAGTGAGAACGGCGCCTTGCCGATCATGGCGCTGCCCAGGGCCAGGCCGACGGCGGTGCCGGCGGCGGTGGCGACGACGAGGACGGCGACGACCTGGGCGAGCGCGTCGCGCAGGATGTAGCGGGTGGGGGCGCCCAGCGCCTTCAGCAGGGCGATCTCCGGCTTGCGCTGCACGGTCCAGACGGTGAAGAAGGCGCCGACGACGAGAGCGGAGATGGCGTACAGGAAGCCCTTGATGAGCGCCATGGTGCTCGACTCGGCGGTGTAGCCGGGGGACGCGCCGTAAGTGGTCTCCTTGTCGTCGGCGCGGGTGCCGGTGGCCTGCTCGACGGCGGTGACGTCGGCACCGTCCTCCAGGGTGAGGGCGACGGCCGTGGCCTGGCGCTGGGCGGCCTCGGGCAGCTCGCCGGGCAGGCCGTAGTGCAGATGACGCCAGGTGTCGAGGTCGGCGTAGGCGACGCCGATGTGGCCGTAGGAGACGGTGTCGTCGACGAGGCCGGTCACCGTCAGCCGCACCTCGCTCTTGTCGGCGGTCAGGACGTCCCCGACGCGCACGCCGAGGTCGGCGATCTCCTGGCTGATGACGATGCCGCCCCCGCCGTCCTTCAGTCCCTTGCCCTCGGCCGGGCTGGGGGCCAGGGGCGAGTCGGGGGCCATGCCGAAGACGGCGAGGTTGACCTGCTCGCCCTTCTCCTCGCCATGGGTCACCTGGGCGTTGACCAGGGTGTTGCCGAACGGCTCGGCCCGCTCCACACCGGGGGCCTCGGACCAGGCCTCCCAGTCCTCCTGTTCGACGGTGGAGCGGGAGAACTGCTCGCTGGTCGCCTTCTCGTCGAAGGCCATGTGGGTCACGGGCAGCGCGCGCAGACCGGAGATGCCGGCGTCGGCCAGGCCGGAGGCGAGTCCGGACAGGAGGACGCCGAGGACGGCGATGAGGGCGACGACGGCGCCCATCAGGACGAAGCGGCCGCGGGCGAAGCGCAGGTCGCGTAGGGCAAGGAACACGGGAACTCCGGGCGACGGGGGTGAGGGGGCGCGGCGCCGGGCACGCACGCCCTTTACTCGCACTTGACGACACGAGCGTCGGCATCCTATCGGATGTTGCCGACACGCGTGTCGGGACCTTCTCGTCCGCGCGTCCGTCCCTTCCGATCGATCACCCGCGACCCCTTGACACCACCCCCGGCCTCTCGTCACTGTAATGACGATTCTAGAACGTAACTTCTAGTTTTCGTCGATGGAACGCGGCTGGTCAGCGTTCCGCCTCCTCCTTTGCGGGCCGCCGCCCTGGCGCAGGTCCGCTCTGTCCCGGAACAGGGGAACTCGCATGAGGATCACCGACCACATCCCGCAGGAGAGAATGAGCGGGCTGCAGAAACGCGCCGTCGTCATCGCGATCACCCTGGTCGTGCTCGACGGTTACGACGTCTCCCTCACGTCGTTCGCCGCGCCCTACATCGAAAGGGGCTTCGGCGTCTCGAAGGCGGAGCTCGGACTGGTCATGTCCGGCGCCCTGATCGGCATGCTGGTGGGCTCGATCATCGTCGCGCCGCTGGCCGACCGCATCGGCCGGCGCAAGATGGGCGTCATCGCCACCTCGACGATCGCGGCGGGCATGTTCATCGGCCCGTTCGCCACCCCGGAGACCGGGACCTGGCCCCTGGTGGTGAGCCGCGTCGTCACCGGCGTCGGGGTCGGATGTCTGGTCGCCGTGGTCGGCGTGATCCTCGCCGAATACACGGGCAAGCGGGTGTACGCCCTGGTCATGGCCGTCTACGCCGCCGCCATCAACATCGGCGGACTGCTCGGCTCGATGATCGTCGGCCCGATGCTCGACGCGCGGGGCTGGCAGTTCGGCTGGTGGATCGGGTTCGTCCTCAGCGCGGTCGCCGCCGTCGCCACGTACGCGCTGCTGCCCGAGTCGCTGGCCTGGCTCTCCGAAGGCCGCCGCCCCGACGCCCTGGTGCGGCTCAACGCGCTGCTGGCGAAGATGCGCCGGCCCGCGCTCGCGGCGCTCCCGGAGCCGGAGAACACGGGGGTCGAGGCGAAGGGCTCGCTGCGCACCGTCTTCACCGGCCGGACCGGCTTCTACACCCTGCTGATGACCGTCGGCTACGTCGCCTACATGCTCAGCTTCTACTTCATGACCAACTGGGCCCCCAGCAGCGTGGCCTCGGCCAACGACAACCCCGCGCTGGCCCCGCAGCTCGTCACCGCCTTCAGCATCGGCGGCATCCTCGGCAACGTCCTCTTCGGCTACCTGGGCGGCAGGATCGGCGTCCGCGTCCTCGCCCCGGTCTTCCTGCTCCTGGCCACCTTCACCCTGTCGCTCTTCGGCATCGTCGGCTCCCAGATGCCCGCCGCCTGGTGGACCTTGTTCACCGCCTCCTTCTTCGTCTGCTCGGGCACCGCGGCCTTCTACGCGATCGTCCCGACGCTCTACCCGACGCTGGCCCGCTCCACCGGCTTCGGTGTCGTCATCGGCGTCGGCCGGTTCGGCGGCATCGCCGCCCCGGTCATCGGCGGCGCGGCCTTCGACGCCGGCTGGGGCATGGGCGCGGCCTTCACCGTCTTCTCCCTGCCGATGCTGGTCGCCGGCGTCAGCATCATCGCCCTCCACCTGGCCCAGCGCCGCCCCGACGCGGGCGGGGCCCGGCACTCCGAGCCCGCGCTCACCGGTACGTCCGCGTAGCGGCCGTCCGCACCCTCCCAGAAAGGAACCAGCACCATGCCGCTGGCCGTCGCAGCGCTCTCCCACGCGCCGTCCTTCGGCAACGTCGACCCGGGCGGGGAGACGTTCGCCGAGATCAATGCCGCCATCGACGAGGTCAGGGAGTTCGTCTCCGGGTACGACCCCGATCTCGTCGTGGTGTTCGGGCCCGACCACTTCAACGGCCAGCTCTACTCGCTGATCACCCCGTGGGTCATCGGGGCGGCCGCCGAGGGCGTCGGCGACTACGGCACCACGGCGGGGAAGCTCCCCGTGGACGCCGACGCCGCCCGGGCCCTGCACGCCGCCGTCCTGGCCGAGGGCATCGACATCGGCCGCAGCGAGCGCATGACGGTCGACCACGGCATCGTCCAGCCCCTGGACTTCGTGTTCGGCAAGGACTTCGCGCAGCCGATCGTGCCGGTGTTCGTGAACGCGATCGGCCTGCCCCTCTCCCCCATGCGGCGGGTGCGGCTGATGGGCGAGGCGTTCGGCCGGGCCGCCCGCACCCTGGACAGGAAGGTGCTGTTCCTGGCCTCGGGCGGCATCTCCCACAACCCGCCGATCCCCCGCTGGGACGGCGCCCCGGGCACCGTGCAGGAACGTTTGATCGCCTACGCCCCCTCCCCCCAGGAGCGGCACGAGCGCGAGCAGATGATCGTCCGGGGCATCCAGGCGATCGCCGACGGCAGGGCGCCGAGCGATCCGCTGAACGAGGAGTGGGACAAGCTCGTCCTCGCCACGTTCCGCTCCGGCGACCTCACCCCGGCCGACGGCTGGGAGAACGGCTGGTTCGTGGCCGAGGGCGGCTCCGCCGCGCACGAGATGCGCAGCTGGATCGCGGCCTACGCGGCCCTGTCGACCGCCGGCCCCTACCGCTTCGCCGTCGACCGCTACTGGGCGGTCGAGAAGTGGGGCGCGGGCTTCGCCGTGCAGGCGGCGGTGACGGCGTGAGCGGGACGGAGAGGGCGCACCTGGCGACCCTGTGGGAAGAGATCGCGGACCTGGAGCACACGCTGCGGTACGTGGACGCGGGCGGTTGCCGCACCCGGGTCCTCGACATCGCCGGGGCGTCCCCGGACGCGCAGACGGTCGTCCTGGCCAGCGGCACCAGCGGCCACATCGAGGCGTGGACGCAGAACGTCCGCGCGTTCGCCGAGGCCGGCTTCCGGGTGGTCGGCTACGACTACCCGGGCCACGGGTACACCGCGCTCGCGGACCATCCGCTGGAGATCCGCGACTACGAGGAGCACCTGCTGGCCCTGCTGGACGCGCTGGGCCTGGACCGGGTGCACCTCGCCGGCGAGTCGCTCGGCGGCTGGCTGGCGCTGAAGTTCGCACCGAAGCACCCCGAGCGCCTGCGCACGGTGATCCTGTCCGCGCCGGGCGGCCGGGTGATCGGCGAACCGCAGCTGGACCGCACCCAGTCGGTGAGTGCGAAGGCGGTGAGCGAGCCGACCTTCGAGAACGTGAAGAAGCGCCTCCAGGTGGTGATCCACGACCCGCGGAACATCACCGACGAGCTGGTCCGCGTACGCCGGGCGATCTATGCCCGCGACGGGTTCAGCATGGCGAACGTCTCCGCCCTGCGGGAGCCGGAGCGGCGGTGGCGCAACCGCGTGACCGACGACGACTTCGCGGCCGTCCCGGTCCCCGCCCTGATGGTGTGGACCGACCACGAGCCGACCGGCGACGAGGCCGAGGGCGCGCGTCTGTGCGGGCTCATCCCGGACGGGGAGTACCTGCTGGTCCGCGGCGCCGCGCACTGGCCGCAGTGGGAGGGGGCCGCCGAGTTCAACGCCGCGGCCGTCGCCTTCCTCCAGAAGCACGCCTGACGACCGGAAGCAAGTCTGACGAAAGGACCGGAGTGAGCGTCACCCGGGAGACCATCAGCGAGATCGCACGCGAGCTGTTCGAGGCCAAGCGCGGCGTGTACACCGTGCCGTACGTGAGCCCCCGGCTGCCCGAGCGCGACCTCGACTCCGCCTACGCGATCTCCGCCGAGTTCGCCGCCCTGCGCGAGCGCGAACTGGGGGTGAGACGGGTGGGCCGCAAGGTCGGCCTGACCAACGCCCTCGTGCAGCAGCGCGTGGGCATCGACGAGCCGGACTACGGGATCATCCACGACGACATGGTGCACGCCTCGGGCGCGCGTCTGCCGCTGTCCGCGTACAACCGCCTGCTGATCGAGGCGGAGGTCGCGTTCGTGCTGAAGAGCGACGTCACGGATGCCTCCCGGGCGGGCGTGGAGGCCGCGATCGACTACGTGACGCCCGCGTTCGAGGTCGTGGACTTCCGCTACGCCGGCTCCGTCGGGCAGATCGTCGACACCATCGCCGACAACGCCGGCTGCAGCGGCGTCGTCCTCGGCGAGGAGCGGCACCCCTACGGCGAGGTCGACCTGACCCAGGCCGAGATGGTCATCACCGGCGGCGGGAAGGAGATCACCCGGGGTGTCGGCAGCAACGTGCTGGGGGACCCGGTGAACGCGGTCGTCTGGCTGGCGGAGACCGCGATCCGCACGGGCGAGCCGCTGCGCGCCGGGGAAGTGCTGCTGTCGGGCTCCATCGGCTACATCGAGCCGTGGCCCGCCGACGTCGAGTGCGTCGCCACCGTCACCGGACTGGGTCGCGTGGTCGCGACCGCGGATTCGAAAGGCTGAACATGACCGACTACCGTCCCGTCGACGCCGCCACCCGCGTCGAGATCGAGCAGCTCGTGGCGGAGATGCTCTACCGCCTGGACCACAACCGGGCGGACACCACCTGGGAGTTGTACACGGAGGACGGCGTCTCCGTCGGCCCGATGGGCGACATGGACCGCGAGGCCATGAAGGCGTGGGGCGCCAAGCGGGCCCGGCAGACGGACGTCGTCGGCCGTCACCACATCGGCGGCATCCGCCTGGTGTGGACCGCGGACGGGGACGAGGTCGAGGGCACCGTGCAGTACCTGACCTTCCGTGACACGAACGACCCGCAGACGCTGCCCGCGTCGGTCGGTGAGTTCCGCGAGCGCTACCGCAAGGTGGACGGCCGGTGGCTGTTCGCCCGCCGGGAGATCGTGCCGGTGTTCGGCGGCCGGGCCGCCGCGGCCCACGCGGCGCGCGTGGCCGGTCAGGAAGGGCGGGCGCGGTGAAGCGGGAAGCTCTCGGCGGTGACCGGCCTCCGGTGCTGTACCACCAGACGGTGCCGTCGTTCTCGATGCCGGAGTGGGCGGTGACCGCCGGGTACGACGGCGTGATCCTGGACCTCCAGCACGGCGAGCTGGGGCTGGAGGCGGCCTGCGGGATCCTGCGCTCGATCCCCCGGGACAACGCCTACGCGTACGCCCGGGTCGGCTCGCCGGACCCCGCGCCGGTCCTGCGGCTCCTCGACAGCGGGGCCCGCGGGATCGTCGCGCCGACCGTCGAGTCCGCGTCCCAGGCCGAGGCCCTGGTCGCCGCCGTCAAGTACCCGCCGGCCGGCAACCGCAGTCTCGGACCGTCCCGGCCCGCGCTCTACCCGGGTGACTCGTACACCGAGGCGGGCAACCGGGCGGTGTCGGCCGTCGCGCAGATCGAGACGAGCACCGGGGTCGACCGGGCCGAGGAGATCGTCGCGACGCCCGGCCTGGACTCGGTCTACATCGGTCCGGCCGACCTCGCCGTCTCCTACGGCCTGCCCGGGCGCGGCGACTGGGACGAGGGTCCGGTGCGCGAGGCGATCTCCCACGTCCGCGAGGTGACGCGCGCGCACGGCGTCACCCTCGGCATCTACTCCGGCCGTCCCGAGTACGCGGCCGGCCTGCTCGCCGACGGCGTCGTCGACTACGTCGGCCTCGGCATCGATCTCGTCCTGCTGAACCGCGCGTTCGGCGACACCATCGCCGGGCTGGGCCCGGCCCGATCCGCACGGAGCACCACATGAACAAGGCCTGCGACGTTCTCGTCGTCGGGGCTGGTCCGGTCGGCCTGACCCTGGCCAACCTGCTGGGGCAGCAGGGCGTCGACGTCCTCGTCGTCGAGCGGGAGCACGAACTCGTCGACTACCCGCGGGCCGTGGGCATCGACGACGAGGCACTGCGCGCGATGCAGACCGCCGGGCTGGTCGACGAAGTGCTGCCGCACACCATCCCGGACCAGAAGATCTACATGATCAACGGCGCCGGGGCGATCCTGTCCGAAGTGAACCCGACGACACGCGAGTTCGGCTGGCCGCGCCGCAACGGCTTCGTGCAGCCGCTGGTCGACCGGGTGCTGCTCGCCGGCCTCGACCGCTTCCCGAACGCCGCCGTGCGGTTCGGCGCCGAGGTCGTGGACCTGGCCGAGGACACCGACGGCGTGGTCGCCACGCTCGCCGACGGCGGGACGGTGCGCGCGCGGTACGTCGTCGCCGCCGAGGGCGGGTCCTCCCCCACCCGCAAGCGCCTGGGCATCTCGTTCGAGGGCGAGACCCGGCCGACCGACGGCATCGTCATCGACGTCGCCAACGACCCGATCGGCACGCCGCACGCGGTCTTCGGCGGTGACCCCGCCCGCAGTTACGCCTCCATCGCTCTGCCGCACGGCATCCGCCGCTGGGAGTTCACCCTCTTCGAGAACGAGGGCGAGGCCGACGTGGAGGACGACGCGTTCGTCTTCGGTCTGCTCGCGCCCCATGTGCCGGACCCGTCGAAGCTGGACATCATCCGCCGCCGCGTCTACCGCCACCACGCCCGGATCGCGGGCCGGTTCCGGCACGGGCGGATCTTCCTCGCCGGTGACGCCGCCCATGTCATGCCCGTGGTCGGCGGGCAGGGCTGGAACTCCGGGATCCGCGACGCCTTCAACCTCGGCTGGAAGCTCGCCGCCGTGGTCAAGGGGCTGTCGGCCGACGGTCTGCTGGACACCTACGAGACCGAACGGCTCGGCCATGTCACGCAGATGGTGGCCGTCTCCCTGCAGATGGCGAAGGACATGACCGACCACGACCCCGAGAAGGCGGCCGAGCGCGACCGGATCGCCGCCGCCCGCACCCCCGAGGAACGCGAGGCGCAGAGGCGGCAGGCGTTCAAGCCCCAGCCGAAGTTCGACCACGGGGTGGTGGTGCACACCCCGCCGCCGGTGTCCAAGTCCCTGCCCGTCCGCGACGTGCCCCGGCTGGCCGGCACGATCTTTCCGCAGCCGAAGGCCACCGACGCGGACGGCGCCGAGATGCTGCTCGACGACGCGACGGGTCAGGGCTGGCGCATCCTCACCTGGAACAACGACCCGACGGCGTTCCTCTCCGCCGAGCGCCGCGCGGCGCTGGACCGGCTCGGCGCCCGTCTCGTGCAGGTGGTGCCGAAGGCCCAACTGCCGTGGACGCGCAAGCGGGCCACGGCCGGCGTCACCGTCGTCGGCGACCTCGGGGGTGAGGCGAGCCTGCAGGCCTGGTTCGACGCGCGGCCGGTGGGGGCGGTGGTGCTGCGCCCCGACCATGTGATCGCCGCCGAGTGCCTGACGCAGGAGCTCGACGACGTCGTGGCGCGCGTTCTGGAGGCGGCCTGCGCCGTGTGACGCGGTGAGAACGGGAACGCCGGAGAGCTCGGCGGGACCGGGGTGGACCACACGGTGCGGCCACTTCGGTCCCGCGCCGCTCAGTTGCTGGTACCGCGGTTCTAGAATGACCGCGCTGGTGGCACGGTACGGACGACGGAACGACGGACGGCGACAGGGTGGCGGCATGACGCGAAGCGCACGGCGGAGCGAGGGCACCAGGGGAACGCGGCAGGCGCGCTCGGACAAGAGCCGGGAACAGATTCTGCTGGCGGCGCTGGACCTGGCGCTGGAACACGGCTATCAGGGCACGACCATGGCGGCGGTCAGCGCGTCGTCCGGTCTGCCGATCGGCTCCGTCTACTGGCACTTCAAGAGCAAGGAACAGCTCTTCGTCGCTCTGCTGGAGCACTGTTACACGGCATGGATGGAGCTCCACTCCGGCCCGGAGGGGCTGCGCCGCAAGCTGTCCCGTGGCATCGCCGGCCTGTCCGGCGCTGATCCCGAGCACTACACGAAGGAAGAGGCCCTGCTCAAGGCCGCGGCGGTCTGGGCCCTGAGCAGGCAGCTGGGTGGCCTGGGCGAGGACAACGAGGTGCGCGCGGCGTACCTGCGGATGCGGGTCGAGATGTTCAAGGTGGACGTCGAACGGATCACCGAGTCCCTCCCCGCCGACGTCGTCGAGCGCTTCCCCGACCTGCCGGCCAAACTCACCGTGCTGAGCCTGGCGTTGACCGACGGCTTCTACGTCCACGCCAACTCCGACGTGCACCTGGAGCTGGACTTCGCCGAGTACGCGGACATGGCGGCGCGGGCCCTGGAGGGCCTGGTCGACGACTACGCCCGCCGGGCCGCCGGGGAACGGACGTAGGCCGGCCGCGGTCTCCCGCGCCGTACGAGGTCACACGGCGCGGGTGAGTCCGCCGTCCACGCGCAGGTTCTGCCCGGTGGTGTAGGTGGCGTCGCACGCGAGGTGGGCCACGGTCCGCGCGACCTCCTCGTAGGCGGCGGGCCGGCCCAGGGGGATGGCGGAGGTCCAGGCGGCGGGCACGGCCTCCGGGTCGGCGACGGTGTACCCGGGGAGCACGTTGTTGATCCGGATGCCGTCCGGGGCGACCTCGTCCGCCCACAGCTTGGTCCAGGTGGTCATGGCGGCCCGGGCGACCATGGAGGTGGGGAAGCGGGGCGAGGGCTCGGCGGGGCTGGCCGAGGAGATGTTGACGATGCTGCCGCCGCCCTGGGCGCGCATCGGGGCCAGGGCGGCGCGGCAGGCCCGCACCACGTTGTAGAAGTACAGGTCGAACCCGGTGGCCCAGTCCTCGTCGGTCAGCTCCTCGAGCTTCCCCTTGGGTCCGTGGCCCGCACTGTTGACCAGTACGTCGAGCCTTCCCCAGGCGGAGACCACCTGGTCCACGGCGGCCTCGACGACACCGGCCTCGGTGTAGTCCCCGCGGACGGCGAGGCCGCCGAGCTCCTCGGCCAGGACGTCCGCCCCTTCGCCGCGGGCCAGCACCGCCACCCGGTGACCGCGCGCCGCCAGTGCCCGCGCCGACGCGGCGCCGATCCCGCTGCTGCCGGCGATGACGAGGGCCGTGGGCCGGGCTTCGGTCATGGTGCGCTGCTCCTGGGCGGTAAGGGTGCCGGTCATGGTGCGAACGATTCCTCTAGAATATGGATTCTAGTAGAAGGTAGGCCCACTCGAGCGCGGACGTCAACGACGCACGGCGCGCACGGCCGGCCGCCCGTCGTTGTCCGTGCCGTCGCTCAGCGCCCGGTGATCCTGGGCAGAACCGTCTCCGCGATGCCGACGAGGGCGCTGTCGTCCGGGAGGGCGCCGGACTCGCTCCACACGGTGAGGTCGTAGGAACCGCCCCGGTCCCTCGCGTCGAACGCCACGGTCAGCGTGCGGGCGAGCGGCCCCTGCTCCACCGGGCCGCTCGCTCCCTCGCCGCCGCCCAGGTCGATCTGGATCTTCATCATGTGGTCCGAGGTGAGCAGGGCGGGGCGGCCCAGGATCTCGAGCTCCTTGACGAACCCATGGTCGCCGTACTTCGTCAGGTTCGCGTACTGGTCGACCGTGAGCTTGTTGTACGTGGCCGACAGCTCCACCGTGTACGTGCCGAACTCGACCCTCGCCTCCGGCTGGGCGACCTTCCTGTCCGTGAGCGGGGCGGTGTTGTCGGTGCCGGAGGCGTACGTCGCGGTCTCCGTGGGCGTGCCGAGGAGGCGGGGCAGCTCGGGCAGGTTGAGCGCCCGGCACAGGTCCTCGCCGGTCACGGCCTCGGGAGTGGACCTGTAGGCGTTCGGCAGCTTCTCGTCCTCGTCGTGCCGGCACATGGCGGCGGCCGGGGCCGCGGTGTCGTCGCCGGAGCCCGAAAGGCGGTCCTGGAACCAGAAGGCCGCCGCGATCACCGCGAAGAGGTCGACGGCCAGGGCCGCCTGGCCCCAGGCGTTGGGCTCCTTCTCGGCGGGGCGCCGCACCACCGGGGCCTGCGGACGGGGGGCTGCGGGCGCGGTGCCGTCCGCACTGCTCGTGTCGTCGGCAATGCTCGTGTCGTCCGCGTCGTCCTGCGGAGGGGCGGGATGGCGGCGGGCGCGCAGGGCGCGTACGACCATGCCCACATGCAGCGCCGTCCCCAGCAGGAACACGGCGCCGATGACGCCCGCCACCCACCCCTCGCCGTCGACGAGGGCCATGTACAGGATGCGTACGCCGAAGACCGTCCCGACGAGGATCAGCAGCGGCTCGCGGACCCAGAAGGGGAGGAGACGGACGAGGTAACCGAGCATCCGGTGATCTCATCAGGCGAAGATCACGGCGGCTGTGATGGAAGCCATACTTCCGGGACGCTGCTGAACTGTGATGAAAAGGGGGCCCGCCGCCCGGGACCTGCTCAGCGCAGGTCGAGCACGGCCTTGCCCAGGACGCCGTGCTCGACGGCCTCGTGCGCGGCGGCCACCTCGTCGAGGCCGAAGGTGTGCAGCGGCAGCGGCGTGAGGGCGCCCTCGCCCAGGGCCGCGGTGAGCGCGTCCGCAGCGTGAAGCAGTGTGTCCCGCGGCGCGGTGTGGAAGAGGGTGAAGCGCAGCGTCAGGTGGGACCACATGAGGCGCAGGACCGGCAAGGACGGGTCCTCGGCCTGTGCCGCGTACGTCACGACGGTCGCGCCTGGGGCGGCCACAGCCAGGTCCAGTTCGAGGTTGTCGCGCAGCGCGACCTCGACGATCCGGTCGACCGGGCCGACCCCGTCCAGGATCTGCCGGGCCGCGTCGGGGTCGCGGTAGTTCACCACGAGGTCCGCGCCGGCGGCCTTGGCGTGCGTGGCCTTCTCTGAGCCGCTGACGGTCGTCACGACGGTGGCGCCCGCCGCCTTGCCGAGCTCGATCGCGTAGTGTCCGACGGCGCCCGCCCCGCCCGCGACGAGCACCGTACGGCCGTGCAGAGGACCGTCGCCGTGCAGCGTCAGGTGCGCGGTCATCGCCGGGATGCCGAGGCAGGCGCCGAGGGCGTCGGAGGCACCGTCGGGCAGGTCGACGGCCTGCTCGGACGGCACGACCACCCACTCCGCCGCGGTCCCCCACACCTCGCCGGAGGCGGCCATCCAGATCCATACGCGGTCGCCCACGCGGCTCGCGTCGACGCCCTCGCCGACCGCGTCGATCACACCGGTGCCGTCCTGGTGCGGGATGCGGCCCCGCCGCTTGCCGACGCGCTGGAAGTCACGCTCGGTGGAGTGCTGCCGCCAGTACATGTCACCGGGGTTGACCGCGGAGAGGGTGACGCGGACGCGGACCTGGCCGGGGCCCGGTTCGGGACGTTCGACGTCGATCACCCGCAGCACGCTCCTCGCAGGCCCGGGGGTGTCGTAGAAAGCTGCTCGCATGTGCTTCGTCTCTCTGTGGGAAGGGCGGGTGCCCGCGAACCGGTTCGCTGTGGGAGGGGGGGTGCTCACAGGCAGGCGGCCACGGTGCGCAGGACCGACTCCAGGTCGCGCTCGCCCTCGCGGGTCTGCACCCCGTGCCGGAGCGCCTCGCGCATGAGCCGGGGCGGCAGTTCCCCGCTCACCAGCTCCGCCCATGCGGCGTTCTCCGCCCGCAGGCCGTCGGTCAGGTCGGGCGGGGGCACCAGTTCCTTGACGGCGGCGACGATCTCCGGGGACAGCGTGGCGATCCTCTCCGCCACTCCGTCGACGAAGGCGTCCAACTCGGCCGCCGGGACCGCCCGGTTGATCCACCCGTAGGCGGCAGCGGTGTCCGCGTCGACCTTGTCACCGGTGAGCAGCAGCTCCAACGCCCGGTTGCGGCCCAGCCGTTCACGCAGGTACTGCGTACCGCCGCCGCCCGGGACGATGCCCATCAGCACCTCGCTCTGACCGAGTCCGGCCGTCTCCCGCGCCGCGAAGGCCAGGTCGGCGGCGGCCACGAACTCCGCGCCGCCCGCGCGCGCCGTCCCCGCGAGCTTGACGATCGTCACCTGCGGCTGGTGGCGCAGCAGTTCGCCGACGCCCTGGAAGAGGTTGAGGTGCGGGGCTCGGTCCGCGATCTCCCTGAGGTCGTCCATCTCGTCGAGGATGTGGATGTCGACGTGGGCGAGGAAGAACTCGGGGTCGGCGCTGGAGAAGACGATCACGCGGACCGAGCGGTCGTCCCGCAACCTCCCCAGCAGGTCGTGCAGTTCACGGACCAGGGTGCCGCCGAGCACGTTCACGGGCGGGTTGTCGAGCGTGATCCGGGCGATTGCGGTGTCGATGGTGACGTGGAGCGTCGTGTACGAGGGCAGGCCGTCGTCCATGCGGGGGTCCCCAAGGTATGCGGTGGGCCAGTAGGTTTGCGATGGATACCACCCTGGTTCCACGTTGAGAACCGGTCAATAACGCACTTTCCGACAACCAAGGATCATGATGGATACCAGCCCCTCGCCCCTGCCGCCCCCGAGCATGCCGCGGTTCAGCGTCGACTGCCCCAGCCGGCCGATCCTCGACCAGGTCGCCGACAAGTGGTCGATGATGGTGCTGGCGGTGCTGGAACGGCCGACGCGCTTCAACGAGATCAAGCGGCAGCTGGAGGGCGTCACCCAGCGGGTTCTCACCCAGACGCTGCGCCGCCTCGAACGCAACGGGCTGATCAGGCGCCAGGTGCTGGAGACGTCCCCCGTCGGCGTGGAGTACTCCCTGACCCCGCTCGGCGAGTCGTTCCGCGAGCCCTTCACGCGTCTGTACGAGTGGACCGTCGCGCACAGCGACGAGGTGCTGTCGGCGCAGCGGGAGTACGACGCGCGGTCGTCCGGGCGGCAAGGGGCCGCGTGACCGGGATCACCGTTCGCCACGCGCTGCTGACGTACCGTCACTACGATGGCGTTCGTCGATCCCCACCCGTCCCCCGGGAGTCCGATGGAAACCGACCGTGACGGCGACAGTGTGCGGGACCGGGCGGCGGCCGTCGCCGTGCCCGGGCCGCGTTCCCAGGCCGCCGGTGAGCCGGCCGTGCGCCAGGACGTGCTGGAGCTGTACAAGCTCGCCGTGGAGATGGCCGACCGCGTGTCCGCGCGCCGCGGTTCGGCCAACGCGTTCTTCCTGTCCGTGCAGACGGCGCTGGTGAGCGTGATCGGCTTCGGGATGTCGGAGTGGGCCGAACCGCCGTGGTACGTCTCCGTGGCGGTCGCCATGGGCGGGGTGACCCTGTCCCTCGCCTGGTGGCTCCAGCTCCGCTCGTACCGGCATCTCAACGCGGCCAAGTTCCTTGTCATCAACGACATCGAGGACCAGTTGCCGGTGCGGATCTTCACCGACGAGTGGGCGGTGCTGCGCGGCGCCCCGGAGCCGCGCCGGACCCGGCGGTACGCCGAACTCAGCTCGTCGGAAAGGATCGTTCCCCTCGTGTTCGCGCTGGCTCATGTGGTGCTGGTGGCTGGCACACTGGCGGGGTGACCTACCTCGATCCGCTCGCCGATCTGATCCGGTCCTGCCTGCCGCCCGCCGCGCGGCCGCCCGAGGGCGCCGACGACCTGTTCCGGCTGTACGCGGTGCTGCTGCGCGCGAAGGGTGAGCGGGTCACCGAGGAGGACGTGCACGACGCGTGGTCGGCGTGGATGCAGACGAAGGACGCCGGTCACGCCTCGCTCGTGCCCTTCGAGGAACTCCCACCCGAGACGCGTGCGGCGGACGCACCGTACGCGGAGGCGATACGGAAGGCGGCGCGGAGGGCGGGGCGCGACGGAGGGTCACACGCCCCCGACATGGCGCCCGGGGGTGCCGGACAGCCGCCGGGCGACCGGTGACCCTCAGCGCCCGGCTGCCGCGAACGGCGCCTGCCCGGCCGCCTCTTGACCGGCCCCCGCCCGCGACGGATGAGCCCACAGCCCCTCCGCCTCCAGCCGCGGCAGCACCCCCTCGCCGAACCAGTACGCCTCCTCCAGGTGCGGGTAGCCCGAGAGGACGAACTCGTCGATGCCCAGGGCGTGGTACTCCTTGATGCGTTCGGCGACCTCCTCGTGGCTGCCCACCAGGGCCGTGCCCGCGCCGCCGCGTACCAGGCCGATGCCCGCCCAGAGGTTGGGGTGGACCTCCAGGCCGTCGCGGTTGCCGCCGCCGTGCAGGGCGAGCATCCGCCGCTGGCCCTCCGACTCGCTGCGGGCGAGCCCCTCCTGGACCGAGCGGATCGTCTCGGGGTCGAAGCCGGCCAGCAGGCGGTTCGCCTCCGCCCACGCCTGCTCGGGGGTGTCGCGGGTGATGACGTGCAGGCGGATGCCGAAGCGCAGGGTGCGGCCCTCCGCCGCGGCCAGGCGGCGGATCCCGGCGATCTTCTCCGCGACGGCGGCGGGCGGTTCGCCCCAGGTGAGGTAGACGTCGACGTGCTTCGCCGCGACCTGGCCGGCGATGGGTGAGGAGCCGCCGAAGTACACCTCGGGCACCGGGTCGGGCACCCGGGCCAGCCTGGCGTCCGCCACGCGCAGGTGCTCGCCCTCCAGGTCGACCGTCTTGCCCTGCCACAGCTCCCGCACGATGCTCAGGAACTCGTCGGTACGGCGGTAGCGGTCGTCCTTGTCGAGGAAGTCGCCGTAGGCGCGCTGCTCGTGGCTCTCGCCGCCGGTGACGACGTTGAGCAGCAGCCGTCCGCCGCTCTGCCGCTGGAAGGTGGACGCCATCTGCGCGGCGAGGGTGGGCGAGACGAAACCGGGCCGGAAGGCGACGAGGAACTTCAGCCGTTCGGTGTTCTGGCTGACCATGGCGGTGGTCAGCCACGCGTCCTCGCACCACGCGCCGGTCGGGGTGAGCGCGCCGACGAAGCCCAGGTCCTCGGCGGCGCGGGCGATCTGGGTGAGGTAGGCGACCGTGGGCGGCCGGTCCCGTCCGGACGCCGTGGCCGGGGTGCCGTGGCCGCCGCCGACGACGTGGCGGCTGTCGCCGTTGGTGGGCAGGAACCAGTGGAAGGTGAGGGTCACGGGAGGGCTCCGTTCGCGTCGTGCGTCGTCAGAGAAGGCCGTGGCGGGGCGGCCGCGGAGCCACGTCACGGCTCCGGGTGCGGGGGACGGCGTACCTCGTGCCGCCCCGCGGCGCTCATCCGGTGGCCGCCAGCAGAGTGCGGCCGCCGAGCGCGCGGGAGAACTGGTCGGTGACCTGGGCCAGCGCCTCGGCCGCGGCGGGGGCGACGGTCAGGGTGCCGTCGTCGCCCACGGTGATCTCCTTGTCGAGGGTGAACCAGCCGGGCGTGATGTGGGCGGGGCCCATGGAGTTGAGCACGGGCCGCAGCGCGTAGTCGATGGCGAGGACATGGGCGGTGGTGCCCCCGGTGGCGAGCGGCAGGACGGTCTTCCCGGTGAGCGCGTACTGCGGCAGCAGGTCCAGCAGCGCCTTCAGCAGGCCGGAGTAGGCGGCCTTGTAGACGGGGGTGCCGATGACGACGCCGTCGGCCTGCTGGAAGAGGGCGGTGGTCTCGACGATCGCCGGATGGCGGAAGTCGGCGTGCAGCAGCGCCTCGGGCGGGAGGGTGCGCACGTCGAGCGGTATGACCTCGTGCCCCTGGGCGACGAGCCGCTGGTCGAGGTGGCGCAGCAGCCGGGCGGTGCGGGAGGTGGCGGAGGGGCTTCCGGAGACGGACAGGATGGTGGCCATGCGAGGACCTTCCGAGGATCGGTGCGGGCGGGTCGGGCGGGGCGACGGCGGGTGGTGACGGCCGGCCCGCGGGCAACGGCGGGACGGGCGGCGTCCGTTGCGCGGCCGGCCGGGGAGCGCGTGAGGGGGTGTCAGGCGACGGCGCTGCGACGACGGCAGGCGTCGGCGGAGCGGCCGGAGGCCGGGATCAGGGAAAAGATCGGGGAGAAGGAGCGGGGCGAGGGGTGTCCTCGGTCGCGCTCAGGCCCGGGTGCGACAGCAGGAACTGGAGACACGCGCAAGGTCGACATGGCGTCGCCGCGTGAGGTCCTGTCGCTTCATGCCGTCGATCAAAACAGCAGTCGGTGACACGGGTCAAGAACGCCCGGAGGCCGTCCCGGCGGGTGAGACGGCTGCCGTCGATCTGGCGCGGCGCCGCCGGCGTGTGGTTACCTGAGCGCATGACCGTGCTCGTGACCCGCCGCCACGTCGATTACGTGCGTGTCACCACCACGGGCTGTTACGCCGCGAGCTGACGCCGCGCGCGCCCGGCCGGTAGTCCGGCCGCTCTTCTCTCCTTCCTGTGTCACCGCACTGCGCTGACCACCGCCCCCTTGTGTCGGGGCCGTGACGCGCGGCGCCGTGGCGTCCTCAGGCACGACCACATCCCCCTTTCTCCGCCAGGGAGCACTCTCATGAGCAGCCAGCCCATCGACTCCGTCACCGCAGGCCACACCACCGACGGGGAGTCCGCCGCGGACACCACGCCGGCCTGGTCCTTCGAGACCAAGCAGGTCCACGCGGGCGCGGAGCCCGACCCCACGACCGGGGCCCGCGCGACGCCGATCTATCAGACGACGTCGTTCGTGTTCCGCGACACGCAGCACGCCGCCGACCTGTTCGCCCTGGCCGAGCCCGGCAACATCTACACCCGCATCCACAACCCGACCCAGGACGTCTTCGAGCAGCGGATCGCCGCGCTGGAGGGCGGTGTCGCGGCCGTGGCGCTGTCCTCGGGGCAGGCCGCGGAGACGCTGGCGCTGCTGACCGTGGCGAGCGCCGGCGACCACATCGTGTCGAGCACCTCCCTGTACGGCGGCACGTACAACCTGTTCCGGCACACGCTGCCGAAGTTCGGCGTCGAGGTGTCCTTCGTGGACGACCCCGACGACCCGGAGGCGTGGCGGGCGGCGATCCGCCCCAACACCAAGGCGCTGTTCGCGGAGTCGCTGGGCAACCCGCGCGGCAACGTGCTCGACGTGCGGGCGGTCGCGGACGTCGCACACGCGGCGGGTGTGCCGCTGATCGTGGACAACACGGTGCCGACGCCGTACCTGCTGCGGCCGCTGGAGCACGGCGCGGACGTCGTGGTGCACTCGGCGACGAAGTTCCTGGGCGGTCACGGCACGGCCATCGCGGGTGTGGTCGTCGACGGCGGCACCTTCGACTTCGGGGCGCACGCCGACCGGTTCCCCGACTTCAGCGAGCCCGACCCGAGCTACCACGGCCTGCGCTACTGGCCGGCCCTCGGTCCGGGCGCGTTCGCGGTGAAGCTGCGGGTGCAGCTGCTGCGCGACCTCGGTCCCGCGCTGTCCCCGCACTCGGCGTTCCTGCTGCTGCAGGGCGTGGAGACGCTCAGCCTGCGCATCGAGCGGCACTCCTCGAACGCGCAGGCGCTCGCCGAGTGGCTTGAGCAGCGCGACGAGGTCGCCGCCGTGCACTACGCGGGACTGCCGTCCAGCCCCTGGTACGAGGCGGGGCAGAAGTACCTGCCGCGTGGCGCGGGCGCCATCGTCTCCTTCGAGCTGCGGGACGGCGTGGAGGCCGGCAAGCGGTTCGTGGACGCCGTGAGCCTGTTCAGCCATCTCGCCAACATCGGCGACGTGCGCAGCCTCATCATCCACCCGGCGTCCACCACCCACAGCCAGCTCGACGAGGAGCAGCTCGCGGCCACCGGCACCTCGCCCGGACTGGTGCGGCTGTCCGTCGGCATCGAGGCCCTCGAGGACCTCAAGGCCGATCTGGAGGCCGGGTTCCGCGCGGCGAAGGGCGCGTCCTGAACACCGTGCTGACGCCGTCACCGGTCCCCCTCCCGCCGGCCTCCGGGGCCTGGCGGGAGGGGGACCCGCCCGGGCGGCGGCAGTGGTACGCGCACCCGGAGCCGCTTGCCCTTGAGGCGGGCGGTGAACTGCCGGGCGTACGGCTGGCGTTCGAGACGTGGGGACGGCTGGCGCCGGACCGGTCGAACGCGGTGCTGGTGCTGCACGCCCTCACCGGTGACAGCCATGTCGCAGGACCCGCCGGTCCGGGGCATCCCACGCCCGGCTGGTGGGACGGGCTCGTGGGGCCGGGGCGGGCGCTCGACACGGACCGCTGGTTCGTGGTCGCGCCGAACGTGCTCGGCGGCTGCCAGGGCAGCACCGGCCCGTCCTCCCGCGGCCCGTCCGGGCGGCGCTGGGGCGGCGACTTCCCGTTCCTCACCCAGCGCGACCAGGTCACCGCCGAGGCCGCCCTCGCCGACGCGCTGGGCGTCGACCGATGGGCGCTGGTCGTCGGCGGGTCGATGGGCGGGATGCGGGCCGTTGAGTGGGCCGTGTCGTACCCGGAGCGCACCGGCGCACTGCTGCTGCTGGCGACCACGGCGGCGGCGAGCGCGGAGCAGATCGCGTGGGCGGAGACGCAGCTGCACGCCATCCGCTCCGACCCGCACTGGCACGACGGCCACTACCACGACACCGGGCGCGGCCCGCACGCCGGGCTCGGCGTGGCCCGCCGCATCGCCCACATCACCTACCGCAGCGAGCCGGAGCTGCAGAGCCGCTTCGGACGCAGCCCGCAGGAGGCGGAGGACCCCTGGCGCGGCGGCCGCTACCAGGTCGCCTCCTACCTGGACCACCACGCGGACAAGCTGGTGCGCCGCTTCGACGCGGCCAGCTACGTCGTGCTGTCGGAGGCGATGAACAGCCATGACGTCGGCCGCGGAAGGGGCGGGGTGCGGGCCGCGCTCGGCCGGGTCACCGCCCCCACGCTGGTCGCCGGCGTGGACTCCGACCGGCTCTACCCGCCGTCCCAGCAGGCCGAGCTGGCGGCCGGCATCCCCACGGCGGACGCGCCGCGCGTCGTCGAGTCGCCGTACGGCCACGACGGCTTCCTGATCGAGGTGGAGCAGGTCGCCGCGCTGGTGCGTGAACTCCTGCCCGCCGCTCCCCCGGTCCCGCCCCGGACGCCGGGACGTCACCGCTCAGACCCCTGACGAGTCTCACACCCCTGACGAGTAAGGACCTCCCCCGATGTCACCCCACACCGCGACCACCGCCGCGGCCGTCCACCCGCTGCTCGCCGACCGCTGGAGCCCCCGGTCGTTCGACGCCGCCCACACCCTGGGCGACGAGGAGCTGGCCTCCCTGCTGGAGGCGGCCCGCTGGGCGCCCTCCGCCTTCAACGCCCAGCCCTGGCGGTTCCTGGTCGGCCGGCGCGGCGACGGCACGTACCTGCGCATCCTTGACGCGCTCATCCCCTTCAACCAGCAGTGGGCCGGCACCAGTTCGCTGCTGGTGGCGGCGGTGGCGGAGGACCGCGTCGAGAACGGCGTGCCGCAGCCCGGGCCCGCCTACGACACCGGGCTGTCGGTGGCCCAACTCGCCCTGCAGGCGCATGCCTTGGGTCTGCACGCCCATCAGATGTCCGGCTTCGACGCCGACGCGTTGCGTGCGTCGCTGGGCGTGCCGGAGGGTTTCCGGCCGCTGTCCGTCGTCGCCGTGGGGGCGCTTGCCCCGGCGGAGCTGCTGCCGCCGAAGCTGCGCGAGCGGGAGACCGCCGTCCGTGAGCGGCGCCCCGGCGCGGAGACGTTCTTCGCCCGCACCTGGGGCACCCCGCTGCCCGTCCGCCCTTGACCTCAACTCTCCACCGGAGGACCGCACATGACCGTTCAGGAGTCACCCCTCAGTACCGACACCTTCGTCACCGAGTGGGAGGAGTGGCACCGGCACAAGGACGCCGCACTCGCCCATGAGCACGGGTTCCTCGCCGTCACCGGCCTGTACTGGCCGTCATCCGAGCCGCAGCGGTTCCCCGGCACGCCCGGCGTCTGGTCGGCCGGGGACGACGGCGTGACCGTCGAGCTGGACGACGGGGAGGAGCTGGTCGTCGACGGCGCCACCGTGCGCGGCCGGCACCGCTTCGGCGTCCTCGCGGAGCGCGCCTCCGTGTACGCCGTCTGGGGCGACGCGGTGATCGAGACAGCGCGCAGGGGCGGCCAGGACGTGGTCCGGCCCCGCCACCCCGACCACCCGCTGCGCACCCAGTTCACCGGCACCCCCGCCTACGCGCCCGACCCGCGCTGGCGGGTCACCGGCACCTACGTGCCGTTCCCGGAGCCGCGTCCCACCACGGTGGGGGCCGCCGTCGAGGGGCTCGAGCACGTCTACGACGCCCCCGGCACGGTCCGCTTCGAGATCGACGGGCAGGAGCTGGAGCTGACCGCGTTCGAGGGCGGCGGACCGGGCGACCTGCTGGTGCTGTTCACCGACGCGACGTCCGGCGTGACCACGTACGCCGCCAACCGGGCGCTGAAGATCGACGCCCCAGGTCCGGACAACCGCGTGGTCCTGGACTTCAACCGCGCCACCAACCTGCCGTGCGCCTACACCGACTTCGCGACCTGCCCCCTCCCGCCGGCGGAGAACCGGCTGCCGGTCGCGATCGAGGCCGGCGAGACGATCCCGTACGAGCGGCAGTCCGCCGCGGCCTGAGCACCGTACATACGGCGACCCCTCCGGCATCCGCGGGCCGGAGGGGTCGCCATACGTGCGGCCGCGTCACGGGACCGGACTGACCGGCTCCCACGGGAACGGCGGGTCCGGCAGGGCGTGCCGGAGGGCGGGGGCCACCTCGGACTGGAAGCGTTCGAGGGAGTCGCGGTGCACGGAGTCGGGCAGTCCGCCCGCGTCGGCGTGCACATGGAGGACGCTGTGCCCGAACCGCTCGTGGTAGCGGTGCACCTTGTCGACGATCTGCTGCGGGCTGCCGATCAGGGCGGAGCTGCGCTCGACGAAGTCCTCCACCGTCTCGAAGACCACCGGCAGCCCGGTCTCCTTCTGGAAGGCCAGGTTGGCCTCGAAGACCGGCCGGTAGGTCTGGGCCGCCTCCTGGGAGGTGCGGGCGACCAGCAGCCCGGCCGTGCCGGCGCCGACCGTGAGCCGCGCCGGGTCGTGGCCGTAGTGCGCCCAGCGCTCCCGGTAGTGGTCGATCAGCTCGGCGTAGGGCTCGATGGGGTGCGTGACGTTCGCGGAGAACAGCGGGTCGCCGTGGCGGGCGGCCAGGTCGACGGACTCCCTGCTGGTGGCGCTGCCGTGCCAGACGCGGACGGGCCGCTGGTAGGGGCGCGGCCAGACCTCGGCGTCCTTGAGCGGCGGGCGGAAGCGGGTGTCGGCGGTGATCCTGTCCTGCCGCCAGATCCTGCGGAACACGTCGTAGCTCTCGGCGTTGCGGTCCCACTGGTCCTCGGGGGTGACCTGGAACAGCTCGCGCTGGGCCGTGCCGTTGCCCTTGCCGATGATGAGGTCGAGGCGGCCCCTGGAGAGGTGGTCGAGGGTGGCGTAGTCCTCGTAGGCGCGCACCGGGTCGAGCAGGCTGAGCGTGGTGACCGCGGTGAAGAGGCGGATACGGCGGGTCAGGGCCGCGAGGTGGCTGAGGACGACGGTGGGCGCGGAGGAGAGGAAGGGCCGCTCGTGCCGCTCCCCCACGCCGAAGCCGTCGAAGCCGAGTTCCTCGGCGAGGACGGCGTTGTCGACGACCTCGCGGAGACGGTCGTGGGTCGGCTTGAGCACGCCGGTGACGGGGTCGGGGCGGTGGACGATCAGGGTGACCGCGAGGAACTTCATGAGGCGTCCCGCCGTTCGCCGAGCTCGTCCGGGTGGGCGAGGCCCAGGTGGTGGCGGAGGGTGGGGCCCTCGTACTCGGTGCGGAAGACGCCGCGTTCCTGGAGCAGCGGGACGACCTTGTCGGCGAAGGCGTCGAGGCCGGTGGGGGTGACGTGCGGGACCAGGATGAAGCCGTCGCTCGCGTCGTTCTGCACGTACTCGTCGATGGTCCGGGCGATGGTCTCGGCGGAGCCGACGAAGTTCTGCCGGTTGCCGGTCTCGATGACGAGGTCGCGGATGGACCAGTTGTTGGCGGCGGCCAGTTCGCGCCACTCTCGGGCGGTGGCCAGCGGATCGCGGTACATGCGGACCTGGGCGCGGCCCTCGGCGATGTGGCGGCTGCTGACGTCCGGGTCGATGTCGGGCAGCGGACCGTCGGGGTCGTAGCCGGAGAGGTCCCGGTTCCAGACGAACTCCAGGTGACGCAGGGCGGTGGCGCCGCTGACCTGCTGGCGGCGCACCGTCTTCGCCAGCTCTCGCGCCTCCTCGTCGGTGTCGGCGAGGGTGAAGGTGGCGGCGGGCAGGATGAGCAGCTGGTCGGGTCGGCGGCCGTACTTGGCGAGGCGTCGCTTGACGTCGGTGTAGAAGGCGCGGCCGGCGTCGAGGGTGGCATGGCGGCTGAAGATGGCGTCGGCGTCGGACGCGGCGAACTCGCGTCCCTCCTCGGAGTCTCCGGCCTGGAAGATGACGGGGCGTCCCTGCGGGGAGCGCGGGACGTTGAACCGGCCGTGGATGTCGAAGTGCTGTCCCCGGTGGACGAAGGCGCCGGCCTTGGCGTCGCGGAGGAAGACGCCGGTCTCCTGGTCGGCGAGGATCTCGTCGCCGTGCCAGGAGTCGAACAGTTCGTGGGCGGTGGCCAGGAACTCCTTGGCGCGGGAGTAGCGCTCCTGCTGCGGCAGGAAGCCCCCGCGGCGGAAGTTCTCGCCGGTGAACGCGTCCCAGGAGGTGACGACGTTCCAGGCGGCGCGGCCGCCGGAGAGGTGGTCGAGGCTGGCGAACTGGCGGGCCACCTCGTAGGGCTCGTTGAAGGTGGAGTTGATGGTGCCGGTCAGTCCGAGGCGGTCGGTGACGGCGGCGAGCGCGGACAGCACGGTGAACGTGTCGGGGCGGCCGACGACGTCCAGGTCGTAGATCCTGCCGCCCTGTTCGCGGAGCCGGAGCCCTTCGGCGAGGAACAGGAAGTCGAACTTGGCACGTTCGGCGGTGCGGGCGAAGTGCGCGAAGGAGCTGAACTCGATGTGGCTGCCGGACGCGGGGTCGCTCCACACGGTGGTGTTGTTGACGCCCGGGAAGTGGGCGGCGAGGTGGATCTGCTTCAGCGGCTTGCTCATGGCGGTGGTCGCTCCTCCGGCTCAGGCGGTGGCGTAACGGTTGGCGGGCCGGGGCAGACCCAGCAGGCCGCGCAGGGTGCCGGCCTCGTAGGCGCGGCGGAAGGCGCCGCGGCGCTGGAGTTCGGGGACGAGGCCGCGGGTGATCGCCGGGAGGTCGTGGCCGTGGACGGCGGGCCGCAGCCGGAACCCAGTGAGCCCGGCTGCCTGGAACTCCAGCAGGAGGTCGGCGAGTTGGGCGGGGGTGCCGGTGAAGACGCGGGCGTCGGGCGTGTACGGCTCCGCGGCGAGGTCGTCCAGGCGGGCGCGGCGGGCGGCGGCCTCGGCCGGGTCGTCGTCGAGGAAGACGGTGAGGTCGCCGAAGACGTGCAGGGCTTCCGCGGCGCGTCCGGCGGCCTCCTGCTCCTCCCGGACGGTGGCGACGATGTCCCGGGCCTGGCCGGCGTCGTGCGGGGTGACGTAGCCGACGTCGGCGGAGCGGGCCACCAGGCGGTAGGGGACCGTGTCGTGGGCGAGCGCGCTGACCAGGGGCTGGCCCTGCGGCGGGCGGGGGGTGATGGAGGGGCCCTTGACGCTGAAGTGCCGTCCCTCGAAGTGGATGTGGTGCAGCTTGTCCCGGTCGATGAAGCGTCCGGTGGCGACGTCACGGATCTCGGCGTCGTCCTCCCAGCTGTCCCAGAGCCGGCGCAGCACCTCGACGTAGTCGGCGGCCTCGTCGAACAGTTCGGTCACGGAGTTCCGGACGGCCGGGTCCTCCCAGGAGTCGATCCGGGGGACGGTACGGCGGCCGAAGTGGGCGGCCTCGTCGGGGCGGGCGGTGATCTGCACGCGGACGCCGGCCCGGCCGGTGCTGACGTAGTCGAGGGTGGCGATCGCCTTGGAGAGGTGGAACGGCTCGGTGTGGGTGACCACGGCGGTCGGGACGAGGCCGATGTGCCGGGTCAGGGGGGCGATCCGGGCGGCGGTGAGGACGGCGTCGAGGCGGCCGCGCACCTGGTCGGTGCGGTCGTCGGGTTCGAGGAAGCGGGAGGTCTGGGGGCCGAGGCCGTCCTCCAGGGTGACGAAGTCGAGCAGGCCGTGTTCGGCCTCGGCGACCAGGTCGGCCCAGTAACGGGCGGTGAACAGCTCGCGGGGGCGGGACACCGGTTCGCGCCAGGAGGCCGGGTGCCAGCCGGTGCCCTCCAGGGCGACGGCGAGGTGCAGGGGTGATGCGGGTGTCGGGGACACGTCGGTGCCTTCCAGGAAGTCCGTGACGGTGGAGGGTGGAGGGCACGGGGACGGCGGGGAGCGCCGTCCCCGCGCCGGGGTCCGGTGGTCAGCTCGCGGTCCTGGGCAGACCGGGCGGGTTGATCTCGGACGTGGTGACGGCCTCGTCGGACAGGCCCCAGCGCTTGAGGACCTTGGCGTAGGTGCCGTTCTCGATGACGTGGTCGATCGCCTCGGCGAGGGGCTCGACCAGTCCGCTGTCCTTCTTGGTGGTGGCGGCGATGAGGCCCTGGAGGTCCGCGCCGGCGCCGGAGTAGGTCCCGACGACCTCGGTCTTGCCGGTGGTCGCCGCGTGGTAGGCGGCGGTGGGGTTGGGGCCGAGGTAGACGTCGATGCGGCCGGACTGGAGGGCGAGATAGGTGTCGCTGTCGTTCTGGTAGTACTTGATGTCCACCGGTTCGCGGCCGGCCCGCTCGTTCTCCTTGCTCCACTCGATGAGGAGCTTCTCCTGGTTGGTGCCGCTGCTGACCGCGACGGTGAGGCCGGCCACGTCCTCGGGTCCGTCGACCTTCAGTCCGCTGCCCTTCTTGGCTTCGAAGCCGAGGTTGTCCTCGCGGTAGGTGGCGAAGTCGTACTTCTCCTTGCGTTCCTCGGTGACGGTGATGTTGCTGAAGCCGGCGTCGTACTTGCCGCTGTCGAGGCCGACGAAGATGTTCTCCCAGGAGACGGGGTTGAGCCGCAGTTCCAGGCCGAGCACGTCGGCGACCAGCGAGGCGATGTCGGGTTCGACGCCGATGACGGTCCTGTTGTCGGTGGCGACGAAGGTGAGCGGCGCGGCGGAGCCGGAGGAGTTCACCACCTCCAGGGTGCCTCTCTTGCGTACCTCCGCCGGGACCTTGGCGGCGATGGCGTCGACCTTGTCGGTGCGGACGCGGTCCTGGTCGGCGGTCAGGTTGATCTTCGTCTTGCCGCCGTTGCCGGAGTCGACCTCGGTGGTGCCTCCGTCGTCGGGGTTGCCGCAGCCGGAGAGGGCGAGGGCGGAGGTCAGGGCGAGCGCGGCGGCGGTGCGGCGGAGGGTCGAGGGGGACACAGGGGTGCTCCTTGCGTGCGAGAGGGACGGGCGGGGCGGTCAGAGGACCTTGGAGAGGAAGGCGCGGGTGCGCTCGTGCTGCGGCTCGTCCAGGACGGCCGAGGGCGGCCCCTGCTCCACGACGACTCCGCCGTCCATGAACACCACGGTGTCGGCGACCTCGCGGGCGAAGCCGATCTCATGGGTCACGACGATCATGGTGGTGCCGGTGCGGGCCAGGTCCTTGATGACGTCGAGGACCTCTCCCACGAGTTCCGGGTCGAGGGCCGAGGTGGGCTCGTCGAACAGCAGCACCTTCGGTTCGAGGGCGAGTGCGCGGGCGATGGCGACGCGCTGCTGCTGTCCGCCGGAGAGCTGCCGCGGGTAGGCGTCGGCCTTGTCGGCGAGACCGACGCGGGCGAGCAGCCGCCGGGCCGTCTCCACGGCCTCCTTGCGCGGGCGGCGCAGGGCGGCGACGGGCGCCTCGACGAGGTTGTCGAGCACGGTGAGGTGCGGGAAGAGGTTGAAGTTCTGGAAGACGAACCCGATGTGGGTCCGTTGCTTCAGTACGTCCTTCTCCTTCAGCTCGTGCAGCCGGTTGCCGGAGCGGCGGTAGCCGACGAGCTCGCCGTCGATGCTGATCCATCCCCGGTTGACCTTCTCCAGGTGGTTGATGGTGCGCAGCAGTGTGGACTTGCCGGAGCCGGACGGGCCGAGGACGACGGTGACCTCGCCGGCCCGGACCCTCAGGTCGACGCCGCGCAGCACCTCCAGCGGGCCGAAGCTCTTGTGGACGCCGCGCACGTCCACCATGACGTCGCTCATCGGATGTCTCCCAGGGGCTTGAACGGTACGACGGGCCGGTGGCGCCGGCCCGCTTCCGCGCGCAGGGTGCGGACGAAGCGGCGGGCGCGCTGCAGCGGGGTGGGCGGCGGGGTGCGGTCGGCGCCGCGGGCGTAGCGGCGTTCCACGTAGTACTGGGCGACCGACAGCAGGGAGGTCAGGACGACGTACCAGGCGGTGGCGACCAGCAGCAGGGGGATGACCCGGCCGTTGCGGCCGTAGATGACCTGCACCTGGTAGAAGAGCTCGCCGATGGACATCACGTAGACCACCGAGGTGCCTTTGAGCAGGCCGATGATCTCGTTGCCGGCGGTGGGCAGGATGGCGCGCATGGCCTGCGGGAGGACGATGCGCCGGATCTGCCGCAGCCGGGGGATGCCGAGCGCGGCGGCCGCCTCCAGCTGGCCCTCGTCGACGGCGAGGACGCCGCCGCGCACGATCTCGGCGGCGTAGGCGGCCTGGTGGAGAGTCAGTCCGATGACGGCGGCGCCGATGGTGCCGATGATGCTGTTGCTGTCGACGGACCAGAACACCGGGCCGAAGGGGATGCCGAAGCCCAGCCGGTCGTAGAGGGCGCTCAGGTTGAACCAGAACACCAGCTGCACGATCATCGGGATGGACCGGAAGATCCAGATGTAGGTCCAGGCGACGGTCTGCAGCACGGGGCTCCGGGACAGCCGCATGAAGGCGAGGACGGTGCCCAGCAGGAAGCCCAGGACGGTGGCGTAGGCGGTGAGCTGGAGCGTCACCCACACCGCCTGGACGATCGTCTCGGACAGCACGTAGTCCCGGAAGACGTCCCATTCCCAGACGGGATTGGTGGCCAGGCCGTGGGTGAACTGGGCGACCAGCACGACCACGGCGGCGGCCGCGGCCCAGCGGGCGTAGTGGCGGGCGGGGACGACCTTCAGTCCCGCCGGGTCGTCGGGCAGGGGCGGGGCCTGCGCGCCGGGGGCGGCCGGGCCGGGTGGCGCGGTGTCGGTGGTGGATGCCATGGCGTGGTTCCTGCTCGGCTCAGAGGTGTTCGCGCGGGTTGATCTCGGACGCGTCGATCGCCGAGGCGGTGGTGCCCCACTTCTCGAGGATCCGGGTGTACGTGCCGTTCTTGATCAGCTCGTTGACGGCGGCCTGGAACGCCTTGGTGAGCGGGGAGCCCTTCTTGAAGGCGAAGCCGACGTCGAGGCGGTGGAACTCGCCGAGGAACTCGGTCTGCGAGGCGGGCTGCGAGGCCTGGTGGCGCAGGCCGTTGATGGTCGACATGATGACGTCGATGCGGCCCTGCTGCAGCGCGGTGAGGGTGGCGGCGTTCTCGGCGTAGACCTTCACGTCGTACGGCTTCTTGCCGGCCTTGGCGCAGACGCCCTTCTCGGCGGTGAGGGTGGCCTCGAAGGTGGTGCCGGCGCCGGTGCCGATGGTCAGGCCGCACAGCTGGACCAGGTCGGTGATCTTCTTCTTGCCGAGCTCGGTGTCGCCCTTGCGGACGGCGAAACCCTGGCCGTCGTTGATGTAGGTGACGAAGTCGATGGTCTTGAGGCGTTCCGCGGTGACGCCGAAGTTGCCGGTGCCGACGTCGTACTTGCCGCTGCCGAGGGCGGGCAGGATCGTCTCGAAGGAGGCGTCCTGACGCTGGAGTTCAAGGCCGAGCACCTTGGCGACGGCGTCGGCGATGTCGATGTCCTGGCCCTCGGGGTCCTTGTCGGTGCCGTTGGGGTAGTAGGCGCCGGGCGGGAAGCCGACCGAGCTGCCGACGCGGAGCGTGCCGGTCTTGCGGACGTCGGCGGGCAACAGGGCGGCGATCGAGTCGACCGTGCGGACGTCGGCGACCGGGTCGTCCTTCGGAGCGGCCTGGGCTCCCGCCGGTGCCGTGCCGTCGGTGTCGCCGGAGCCGCAGGCGGTGAGGGCCAGCAGCGGGAGCAGGGCGAGCGCAGCGGCGCGGTGGAGCCGAATTCTGAGGTTCACGGGCGGGAGGCCTTTCGGGTGTGCGGAGGGGTCGCGGCGCGCTCGGGGCGTGCCGTGTGGGCGAGGTGTTTCTCGAAGGGCAGCGGGCCGATGGTTTCGGGGTCGGCGTCCGTGTCGAACAGGGGTGTGTAGCCGGTGGCCAGGTAGAGGCCGCGGGCCTCGGGCTGGCGCGGGCCGGTGGTGAGGTACAGGCGCCGGTAGCCGCGGGTGCGGGCGACGCGCTCCAGCTCGCCGACGACGCGGCGGGCGAGGCCGCGCCGGCGGTGCGCGGAGTGCGTCCAGATGCGCTTGAGTTCGGCGGTGTGCGGGTCGTAGCGGCGGAAGGCGCCGCCGGCGACCGGCTCGCCCCGCTCCAGGAGCAGCAGCAGGACGCCGCCGTGCGGCGCGGTGAACTCCTCGTCGGGGTAGCGGGTCAGCTCGGCGTGGGCGTCGCGACCGTAGCGGGAGGAGTACTCGTCGCCGAGTTCGCGCAGCAGCGGGCGCACCCGGGGGTCGGACACCGGCACTTCGACGAAGGTGAACTCGGCTTCTTCGGGCGTCACTTGGGCGAAAATGGGCGTGACCTCTCGGGGCGTCCCGGCCGCATGCACGCATGTCTGGACCACGGGTGTGCTGCGAGCGGGGATGACGAACCGTCAGGCGGACGGGTGCAGGGAAGTGTGACGACGCCGGGCGTCGGGAGATTCAGGGGTGCGGCAGCGCGCGTGGGAGAAGAGCTCGGCCCGCGACGGGGTCACCGAGGGAGGGAAGGGCCGGTCGGACGGCCCGCTGCCGAGTCAGGCGCAACACGCGGCGGACCACACTCGACCGAAGTCGATGTGATCGCGCGACACCAAGCGCTGCTGGGCATTCATGCGACTTATTGAGCAGTACATCGCGCCGCACGTCAAGCGGCGCTCGGATGCCGGGACGCCGGCCCGGTGCTTCGGGACGCGCGGGCGACCGGCCTTCAGGACGCGGTGTTGACACGGCGTGGCCACAGGCGCTTACGATCGGCGACGGACGGGCCGCCCGTGTGGAACGGGTGTCCGCTCCGGCCGCGTTGAGGGACGCGGCGCATGTGACGACGCCGGACCCCGGCGCACCGTGCCCGCGCGGGCAGCCACTGCCGCGCCAGGGGCCACGGGTTGCCGCCGGGCGGTCATCCACGTCTGCGCCCCTCCCCCGGAGAGTCCTTCGATGGTCATGCCTTCCGGCGTCACGCCGGCCCCTGCCGCGGTCCCGCCGACAAAACAGCCGGAGACCGCCGCCCCCGACACGGACGTGCCGCGGATCGTGCCGCGCCGGAACGTCGGCCGCTGGATCACCGCCGGTCTCGCCCTGCTGCTGTTCGCGATGGTCCTGAACTCCGTCGTCCGCAACGACGCCTTCCAGTGGAGCGTGGTGGGGCAGTACTTCACCACCTCCGCCGTGCTGGACGGGCTGCTGCTGTCGCTGTGGCTGACCGCCGTGGTGATGGTGCTGGGGTTCCTGACCGGCACCGTGCTGGCGGTGATGCGGCTGTCGGGCAACCCGGTGCTGCGCACGCTCAGCTGGGGCTACATCTGGATCTTCCGGTCCACGCCGCTGCTGGTGCAGCTGCTGTTCTGGTTCAACATCGGCGCGCTGTACCCGACGCTCGGCCTCGGCATCCCGTTCGGCCCGCAGTTCCTCACCGTGCAGACGGTCAACCTGCTCGGGCCGACGCTGACCGCGGTGATCGGGCTGACCCTGCACGAGAGCGCGTACGCGGCCGAGGTGGTGCGCGGCGGCATCCTCTCGGTGGACTCCGGGCAGACCGAGGCGGCGCAGGCGCTCGGGCTGAGCCGGCGCCGTACGCTGCGCCGGATCGTCGTGCCGCAGGCGATGCGCTCCATCGTGCCCACCGCGGGGAACATGCTGATCGGCACCCTGAAGGGCACGAGCATCGTCAGCGTGCTGGCCGTGCACGACCTGCTGTACTCGGTGCAGCTGATCTACAACCAGACGTACCAGATCATCCCGCTGCTGATGGTCGCCACCCTGTGGTACATCGCGGTCACCACCGCGCTGAGCATCGCCCAGTTCTACGTCGAGCGTTACTACGCGCGCGGCAACTCCCGTTCCCTGCCGCCGACTCCGCTGCAACGGCTGTGTTTCCAGCTGACGGCGCTGCGGCTGTGGCTGCGCAAGGCGACCGCGGCCGACGCCCGTCCGACGATCGGCGGTGACCGGTGAGCGGCACTCCCGCCCCCGCGGTCCTGGCCGTCGTCGGCGCGGGACCGCGCGCCACCGGACTGCTGGAACGCATCGCCGCCAACGCACCCGAACTCTGGGACGGCACAAGGGCGTTGCACGTCCATCTGATCGATCCGCATCCGCCGGGACCGGGGCGGATATGGCGGCACGAGCAGTCGGGGCTGCTGCGGATGAACTCGATGGCGGAGGACGTCACGATGTTCACCGACGAGTCCTCGACCATCGAGGGCCCGGTGCGGCCGGGCCCTTCGCTGGCCGAGTGGGCGGCCCAGTTCTCCGGCCGGGGCCCGCGCCACGCCCCGTACGCCGAGCCCGCCGACCCGGAGGTGCTCGCCGAGCTGCGCACGCTGGACCCCGCCGACTTCCCCACCCGCCGCGCCCAGAGCGCCTACCTGGACTGGGTGTTCCGCCGGGTGCTGACCGAGCTGCCGGCGTCGGTCACCGTCGAGTGGCACCGCACCACGGCGACCTCGGTCACCGGCCCCCCGGAGGGCCCGCAGGAGGTGCGCCTGGAGGGCCGGGACACCCCGCTCACCGCCGACCTGGTCGTCCTCGCCCAGGGGCACATCGGCGCCGAACCGGCCGCCGAGCACCGGGCGTTCGCCGACTTCGCCCGCCGGCACGGCCGCTTCCACCTGCCGCCGGCATTCTCCGCCGACGCCGACCTGTCCGGGCTGCGGCCCGGCGAGCACGTCCTCGTGCGCGGCTTCGGGCTGGCCTTCGTCGACCTGATGTCGCTGCTCACGGAGGGGCGCGGCGGCCGGTTCCGCACCCGCCCCGACGGCGCCCTCCAGTACCTGCCCTCGGGCCGTGAACCCGTGCTGCACGTCGGGTCGCGGCGCGGAGTGCCTTACCACTCCAAGACCCGCTACCGGCTCCGGGGACCGCGCCCGGCGCTGCCCCGGTATTTCGGCCCCGGCGCGGTGGACGCGCTGCTCGCCGAGGACCGTCCGCTGGACCTGCGGCGGGACGTGTGGCCGCTGATGGCGAAGGAGATCGGCTACGGCCACTACCACGAGCTGTTCCACGCCCACCCCGGCCGGACCACGCTCCCCTGGGAGGACTTCGCCGCCGCCTACGACCGGCTCGGCTGGTACGACCCGGAGATGACGGAGCTCGTCGCGTCGGCGGTGCCGGACCCGGCGGACCGGCTGGACTTCGAGGCGCTGGACCGACCCCTGGACGGACTGGCCTTCTCCTCACCGGACGCCTTCCAGGACCACCTGCGGACCTACGTGTCGGAGGACGTCGCCCGCCGGGAGAACCCGGAGTTCAGCGCCGACCTCGGGGCGTTCCTCGCCCTGCTGTCCCTCTACGGGCAGCTGCCCCGCCTGGTGGGGTCGGGCCGGCTGACCGCGCGGTCCGTGGCCGGGCAGCTCGACGGATGGTGGCAGGGCTTCTTCAGTTTCCTCGCCTCGGGGCCGCCCGGTTTCCGGCTGCGTCAGCTGCTCGCGCTGTCGGAGGCGGGCGTGGTCCGCTTCCTCGGCGCGGACGTACGGATCGCCGCCGACGAGTCCACCGGCGCCTTCACCGCTGCCAGCCCCACCGTCCCCGGCCACACCACCCACGCCACCGCCCTGATCGAGGCGTATCTGCCGCGTCCCAGCCTCGACCGCACCGAGGACCCCCTGCTGCGCGACCTGCACCGCTCCGGGGCGCTCGCCGAGGAGGTCGTCACGGACCCCGCGTTCACCCACCGCTCGGGACTCCTCACCGTGTCCCCCGTGGACGGGCGGCTCGTCGATCCGTCACTGGGCGGGCCGCACCCGCGGCGGATCGCGCTGGGCGCGCCCACCAACAGCCGCGCCGTCGCCGCGTTCGCCCGGCCCCGCACCGACTCCCCGGGTTTCCGGCAGAACGACGCCGTGGCCAGGGCGCTGCTGCGCACGCTGGCGGAGGTGTCGCCGACGGCCGACCAGGCGTCGGTCGCCGTGTGACGGGCGCCCCGTGGAGGCCCGCGTGTTCGCCCCTCCTCGTCCCTGATCCGGCATGACCGGCCCTGATCGGGGCAAACGGTCCGCCTGGAACCGGGGAGGACACCATGACGATGACGGAGCAGCCGGCCGGGCGGACGGAGAACGGGCACGCCTGCTGCGGACACCACGACGACGGTGCCGCGCGGCACGGCGCCGAGCCGCCGGAGCCGGCGCGTGAGCGGGTGAACCGCCGCTGGAACGAGGTGCTTCAGGAGACACGTGTCACGCAGACAGGTGTCCAGATCCTCTTCGGTTTCCTGCTGAGCGTGGCGTTCACCCCGCTGTTCCGTGAGCTGGCGACGCCGGACAAGGTCATCTACGTGATGACCGTGGTGTTCGGCGCCGCCGCGACCGGGTCGCTGATCGCGCCCGTGTCCATCCACCGCTTCCTGTCCGGGCAGCGGATGAAGGACGAGGTGGTGGAGGCGGCCGGACGTCTGATGGTGTGCGGGATGGTGCTGTTGGCGCTCACCATCGGCTGCACGCTGCTGCTGATCCTTCGGTTCGTGGTGCCGGGCGTGCTGGCCGAGGTGCTGGTGGGCGCGGTCATGCTGTGGTTCGGGCTCTGCTGGTACGTGCTGCCGCTGCGACTGCGCCGCAAGGCCGCCCGCAGGGCGGAGCGCGGGCAGGCCTGACGGCGGCAGTTTCCGAAAGCGGCCGCCCTCACCGGCGCAGCATGGTCTCCCGGTCCATGTGGATCAGCTTCTCCGGGTTGCGCACCGCGTACAGGCCGGTGACCAGGCCGTCGTCGACACGCACCGCGAGCACGCTGTCGAGTTCGCCGTCGAGGTGCAGGACCAGCGCGGGACCGCCGTTGACGAGGGCCGGCCGCAGCGTCACCTCGGCGGGGACCTTCAAAAGCCCGCCCCGCAGCAGCCGGGCCACCTTGTCCACGCCCACGACCGGCCGCAGCACCGCCTGCTTGATCCCGCCGCCGTCGCCCAGCAGGACGACGTCCGGCGCGAGGACGTCCAGCAGCCCCTGCAGATCGCCCGTCTCCACGGCCCGCCGGAACGCTTCCAGGGCGTCACGGGTGCGGGCCGGCGAACCGTCCCCGCGCGGGCGCCTGGCCGCCACATGGGCGCGGGCCCGGTGCGCGATCTGCCGTACCGCGGACGGGGACTTGCCGACGGCCTCCGCGATCTCGTCGTAGCCGACGTCGAACACCTCGCGCAGCACGAACACCGCGCGCTCGGTCGGCGCGAGGGTCTCCATCACCAGCATCATCGCCATCGAGACGCTGTCGGCCAGTTCGACGTCCTCGGCGACGTCGGGCGAGGTGAGCAGCGGCTCGGGCAGCCAGGAGCCGACGTAGGACTCCTTGCGGCGGCCGAGTGTGCGCAGCCTGGTCAGGGCCTGGCGGGTGGTGATGCGCACCAGGTACGCGCGCCGGTCCCGCACCTCGGCGAGGTCGACGCCGGCCCAGCGCAGCCAGGTCTCCTGGAGGACGTCCTCGGCGTCAGCGGCCGAGCCGAGCATCTCGTAGGCGACGGTGAACAGCAGGTTGCGGTGGGCGAGGAAGTCCTCGGTCGCGGGCCCCGCTCCCCCGCCGTTGTCCCCGCCGCTGCCGCTGGTCACGTCCGCTCCCTGGTCCCGGCTCCCGATCACAGTCATACGCACAGGACGCCGGCCGGCCCCGTTCTGTGACAGCGGCGGCGTGTGGTCCACCTCACTCCGGCCGCCCGTCACACGGTACGGCCGCCCGGCATCTGGTGGGTGTCCCGTACACGACCACGAGTGAGGACCACACGATGGACGCCCGTTTCAACCTGTTCGAGAACGAGATCGCCTCCCGCTTCGCCAAGCGGTTCGCCGGAGCGGCGCTGGTGCTGCACGACTCGCCGCTGCCGAAGTCCGTGCAGGAGCTGGTGTCGCTGCGGGCCAGCCAGATCAACGGCTGCGGACACTGCGTCGACATGCACGTCAAGGAGGCCGCCGCGGCCGGGGAGAGCAACGTCCGGCTGCACCTGGTCTCCGTGTGGCGCGAGACCACGGTGTTCACGGAGGCGGAACGGGCGGCCCTCGCTCTCGCCGAGGAGGGAACCCGCCTCGCCGACGCCCACCAGGGCGTGTCCGACGAGACCTGGGCGCTGGTGCGCAAGCACTACGACGACGACCGGACGGCCGCGCTGGTCTGCCTCATCGGCATGATCAACGCGGCCAACCGGCTGGCGGTCATCACCCACCAGAAGGGCGGGTCGTACGAGGCGGGGACGTTCGCGGCGGTGGTCGCGCAGAAGTGACCTGTAGGGGCGGGCCGTTCGAGAGCGGGCCGCCCCCACCCGTCACGCGGGTGCCGACGTCCGCAGCTCGGCGAGCATACGCAGGTGACGGCGGACGTCGGCGAGCCGGCCGGGAGTGAGGTCGGCGACGAGGACGGTGTCCTCGCCGGGGGCCGCCTCGGCGAGCGTCGTGCCGTCGGGGGCGTGGATCGCGCTGGCTCCCTCGCAGGGGCGGCCGGAGGGGCCGTCCAGGGGGTTGGCGAAGACCGTGTACACCGTGTTCTCCAGGGCTCGGGCCCTGCAGTAGACGGCCGCCCGGTGCTCCGTGCCGGCGGCGAACGCCGAGGCGTAGAGGACGGCGTGGGCTCCTGAGAGGGCGGCGGCGCGGGCGTGTTCGGGGAACGACATGTCGTAGCAGACGCCCGGCGCCAGGCGCCAGCCGTCGACGGTCAGCGTGGCCGGGTCGCCGGTGCCGGGCGTGAACAGGGCCGCTTCGGTGTCCTGCCAGAGGTGCCGCTTGTCGTAGAGGGCGGTAACGGCGCCGTCCGGTGTCACCGCAAGCAGGGAATTGGTGAGCCGGCCGTCCGGGTGGCGGACCGGGGCGCCGACGACCACGGTGACGCGGTGACGGACCGTGGCGTCGGCGAGCGGTGCGATCCGCCTGTCGGTCACGCGCCGGGCGCCGTCGGCCGACAGCACCGCCGAAGCGGGGGCGTCCATCAGGCCGCGCACGTCGTAGGCGGTCAGATGCAGTTCGGGGAGGACGACGAGCCGCGCGCCCTGCGCCGCCGCCCGCTCACAGCGCGCGGCGGTCTCCTGCGCGTTGGCGGCCACGTCGAGAGGGCGGGCCGCGTTCTGGACGACGGCGGTGCGCAGCGGACGGACGGGGAGGGCGTCGAGGCTCACGGGGTCCTTCATCGAGGGGTGCCTGTCGTGGGGGCGGGGCGGGGTGCGGAGACGGTCGCGGTGCCGGGGGTGGCGTGGCCGCGCTCGACGCGCACGCGGAGCCCGTGCGCGGGAACCGCGGGCGGCAACGGGAGATCGGCGAGGAGGTCCCCGTGCGGGGTCGGGGGGTGAGCGCCGAGGCGGACCGGGGGGCCGTCCGGGGGCAGGAGTGTGACCTGCCACGGTGCGCGGGCCTCGGCGGCCGGACCGGTGGCGGCGACGCGCAGGGTGCCGTCGGGTCGCAGCTGCGCGGCGGCGACGACGTCGGTGCGGCGGACCGGAGCGCCGAGCGTGTGCATGCCGCCGTGCTTGACGAGCGGCGGGGGCGGCTCGTCCGGGAGGTGCGCGGCGACGGCCTCCCCGATGCAGAGGGTGTGGGACGGGAGGGGCACCGTCTCGCGCAGCCGGCATTCGACGGCCAGGACCCCTCCGGTGACCCAGGGGGTCGCCGTCGCCTCCGGGGTGCCGAGGCGGACCAGGTCGCTGCCGGTCTTGTCGATGTCCGTGACGGAGAAGCTGCCCGCGAAGTCGGCCAGCGCGGCCTGGCCCTCCGCGCACAGGGTGACCGAGAACTCGCCCGCCGCCTCGAGGCGTCGGCGGCTCGCGGTGCGCGGCCCCAACGCGACCGCGGTGTATAGGGGTTGCTTGTTGACGAAGGTGGCCCACTCGGCCGCCATGACGTTGACGGTGCCGTCGTGCCGGGTGACGACAAGGCCGACCGTGCTGGTCAGCTTCTTCCACAGGTCGCCGGGGAGGTCTCGCGTCATGCGTCCCTCCCCTCCTCCGGTCCGGTGCCCGCGGGAGGGGACGGCGGGGTGCTGAGAGCCAGGCGGAAGCCGACCGGGTAGAGCGGGCCGGGGAAGGGGCCGTGGCGGCGGCGGGTGCGGGTGAGGTCGCCGTAGCGGCAGAAGCTGCCGCCGCGGGCGACGCGGTACTCCCCCATCGTCTCCACCAGGTGATCGGGCACGAACGGACCGCCGGGGTACGGACGGTAGGTGTCGGCGACGTACTCCTCGACGTTGCCTCCCATGTCGAGCGCGCCGAACGGCGAGCGGCCCGCGGGAAAGGCGCCCACCGGGGTGGTGGTGTGGACGCCGGTCTCCCGGGTGTTGGCGGCCTCGGGGTCGAAGCTGTCGCCCCAGGGGTGTTCGAGCCCGTCCGGGCCCTTCGCCGCGTACTCCCATTCGGCCTCGGCGGGCAGCCGCCAGGGCAGTCCGGTACGGCGGGCCAGCCAGGCCGCGTAGGCGTCGGCGTCCTCCGGGGCGACCCCGGCGACGGGATGGTTGGCCCGCTCGTACGGGTAGGCGCCGAGATACCAGGTGGTGGGCCGGGAGGGGTGGCCGGTGTCGCGGAGGAACGTCAGGTACTCGGCATTGGTGACCGGATACATGGCGATGCGGAAGTCCGCCAGTTCGACGCGGTGCTCCGGGGTCTCCTTCTCGACCCAGTCGCGCTCCACGCCCACGTGCGCCCACCGGGCGACCGTGTCGGTCACCTCCCGCCCGGGCAGCCCGATCTCCACGGTGCCTCCCGGGACGGCGCACACCGGCGGCACAGCGGTCAGGCGCGGGTCGCCGGTCAGGGCGAGGATGCCTCCCGCGGCCAGCCGGTCGGCGAGCGGGGCGGCGGGGTTCTCGACGAGGGCGGCCAGCTCGTGCCGCCCCGCCCCGGTCAGGCGTGCGGCGGCCTCGGGGGCGGGCCGGAAGCGGCGCGGGTCGGCCGGTTCGGCCCGCTCCCGGAAGTGGGGTGAGGCGGCGACGTCCTCGAGTCTCATACGGGCTCCTCCGTGCCGGGCCGGCCGAACGGCAGGCGGTGGCCGCCGCGGGCCTTCGCCTCCAGGTAGGCGGTGTTGTCGGGGGTGACGTGCACACCGGTGGGCCGGGTGGCGGTCACCTCGATGCCGTGGGCGCGCAACTGGCGTTCCTTGTCGGGGTTGTTGGTGAGCAGGGTGACCCGGCGCAGACCGAGGGCGTGGAGCATGAGGGCGGCGGTGCGGTAGTCACGCTCGTCGGCGCCGCGCCCGAGGAGCCGGTTCGCCTCGAAGGTGTCCGCGCCGGCGTCCTGAAGGACGTACGCGTCGAGTTTGCTGTAGAGGCCGATGCCGCGGCCCTCCTGGCGGAGGTAGAGCAGGGCGCCGCCGTGCCGGGCGAGCAGGGCGAGGGCCTCGTCGAGCTGGGGTCCGCAGTCGCAGCGGGCGGAACCGAACAGGTCGCCGGTCAGGCACTCACTGTGCAGCCGGACCAACGGGGCGTGCGCATCCGTTGGTTCACGTTCGGGCTCACCGCTGTCCGGCGTCGGGAACAGCACCGCGATGTGCTCGCCCTCGTCGGGCGGCGCATGGAACGTGACGAGTTCGGCGGTGCGGTTCCCGGCGCGGCGCAGGGTGAAGGGAACGCGGGCGCGGACGTGGGCCGGGCGGGACGGGACGGTGTCGGCGGGCTGCCGGGCAGTGGCCGCGGGGTGCGGCCCGGCGGCCGCGAGGCGGGGGACGGCGTCCGCGGGGTGAGGATCGGCGGGCCGGGAGGCGTGCTCCGGGCGGGCACCGGGTTGCGGGCTCCCCACGGCGGCCGGAGTGGCGTCCGGTGCGGTGAGGCCGGTGCGCGGCGTCACCCCGCCACCGCCCACGTCCTGCGGCAGGCCTCACGGGCGAGCGCGTCGAGGTCGAAGCGGCGGCTCACGCGCACCTCGCCGTCGGGGTCCAGTTCCACGACCAGGATCTGTCCGTCCCAGCCGGCGACGGCGACGCGCCGCTCGTCGAGCGGGGCCATGCACGACACGCCCTGCTGGAACTCGTCGACGAGCCGGCCCGAGCGCAGGCCGGCGCCCTCCTCGTCGGTCCGCCACCGGTACAGCCCGAAGTCGTAGCTGCCGGCGAGCACCACCGGGGACTCCGGGTCGCCCAGCAGCGCCACGCACTTGACGGACTCGTCGGGGCCGAGCAGCGTCGCGCCGCGCACCACCTCCCAGCCCTCTCCCCCGTCGGCGGCCCGCACCCGCCCGACCCGGACGGTGTGGTCGCGGGAGGCCGTGGCGACAGCCCGGCCTCCGAGGACGGCGACGGCGTTCACCAGGTTGCCGTGCTCCCACAGCACCGTCCGGTCGTAGAGGCCGCCGGCCGCCACGGTGCGGTCGGTGGCCGCGGACGCGAAGCCGTCGCCGAGCGGCACGAGCGACTTCACCGAGCCGTCGTGGGGCTCGCCGCGGCCGGTCTCGGTGAGCGCGGCGGGGTCCAGGCCGACGAGGGCGCCGTTGTAGGTGCCGGCCACCAGCAGGTCGCGGGTGCGGCAGAGCGAGGGCACCGGGGCGCCCAACGGATCGGTGACGGCGAGCAGTTCGCCGCCGGCATTGCAGCGGTGCACGATCCCGGCGTAGGTCCCCGCGTAGAACTGTCCGTCGGCCGCGGTGAGGGACAGCACAGGGCTGTCGGACACCGGCATGACCCGTGCTCCCGCGGCGGTGTCGTCCGCGTCGGGGTCGAAGGCGACGACCGTGCCGGAGTCGCAGCCGACGAGGAGTTCGCCGTCGAGGACGGCCATCGCGTTGGGTCCGTGGGTGGGCGCCGAGGGTTCCGCCAGGGGCGCCGCCGTGGTGAGGTCGAGGACGTGCGGGCCGTTCCAGAAGCTGCCCACGGCGACCCGGTCGCCCGCGACGGCGACCGACCTGGGCCACATCCGGGCGTCGCGCACCTGGTGCAGCCGGCGGCCGTCGGCGTCGAACACGTGCAGACATCCGTCGTAGGCGCCGACGGCGAACATCGAGTCGTCCTCCGCCCAGGCCACGGCCCGGGCGGCGGTCCGCGCGACGGTGACGGCGCGGATCACCGTCAGGTCCGGGGCGAGCAGTTCGGCCACGCCGTCGTCCCGGGTGATCGCCAGTGTGGTGCCGGAGTGCGACCAGGCGCAGCCCTCGACGGAGGCGGGGCAGCGGCGTTCGGCGGAGCGGCCGGGACGGTCGGGGTCAGTGACGGCGACCAGCCCGTCCTCGCCGACGGTGGCGATCAGGCCGCCGGGGCCCACCGACACCATCATGCAGTGCGCGGCGTGCGCGCCGGCCTCTCCGGCGAAGGCGCCGGTGCGGGTGTTCCACAGGGTGGCACGGCCGTCCTCGGACACGCAGATCAGCCGCTCCCCGTCGGGCATCCAGGCGACCGCGTTGACGTCGTCGAGGTGCCGGGCGAGGACGGTGAGCAGCTCCGGGCGGTCGTCGTCCGGGTTCTCGGGCACCCGCCACACGGCGACGGTCTTGTCGGCGGACGCGGTGGCCAGCACGTCGGGGCGGACCGGGTTCCAGCGGACCGCGTTGACCAGCCGGCGGTGGTGCAGCCGGGTCAGCGGCGCGGGCGCCGCCGGATCCCGTACGTCCCACAGGAGCACGGTGCCGTCGTAGGAGGCGGTCGCGAGCCGTGAGCCGTCCGGCCGGAAGGCCACGTCGGTGACGGGTGCCGCATGGCCGTCGGGGCCGGGCCGCAGGTCGATGGTGCGCAAGAGGTGTCCCTCCTCGTTCTCGGTGCGTGGGGTTCGGGGCGGGTGGCGCGTGAGGTCAGCCGGCCGCGCCGGCGGGGACGGTGTCCCGGGCGTCCCCGTGCTCCAGGGCGAAGCGGACCCGGTGGCGGGGCAGCCAGTGGTCGCGCAGTTTGGCGAGCACGGGGCGTCCGCGGCGACCCCGGGCGCCGGGGTCCATGCGGTAGAGCGAGAGCAGCCCGGTGCGGCAGCCCACCAGCAGGTGGGGGGCGTCCTGCGCGTCCCGGACGACCGCGAGCGCCTTGGGGTAGTCGGGCAGGTCCTCCAGCAGCCCGGCGAAGGTGACGCCCGCATGGTCGTAGGAGGCGAGCTGCATGCCGTAGGAGGAGGCGACGACGAGTCCGTCGGAGACGACCGCGTTCTCGACGGTGTTGGACAGCAGCTTCGACCAGCGGGCCGCCACGCCCACGCCGACCTCGATCTCCTTGAGGCCGCCGTCGCCGACGACGTACAGGCGGCCGTCCTGCGTCCAGGCGCGCTTGGGGTACTCGCCCTGGTCGAAGCGCCAGCGCACGCGCGGTCCCTCGGGGTCGAGGACGGCGATGACGCCGTTGCGGGTGATCAGCACACGTGCGCCGTCCTGGAGGTAGGCGGTGGCCCAGACGGGCAGGCCGTCCACGCCGAGGCTCGCCCGGCGGCTGCCGTCGGCGGTGTCCAGTTCGACGGCTCCGCCGTTGGTGGCGACCAGGGCCCGCGTGCCGTCCGGGGAGACGGCCACGGTGTGGAGCAGGTCGGGCAGCCGCAGGCGCCACCGCGGGGTGCCGTCCCGGTCGGCGCGGAAGACGAACCGGTCGCGGGTGATGCCCACCAAGCCGCCCTCGACGGACGCGACGCGCCGGGTGAAGCCCCAGCCGGTGACATGCTCGGCCTCCGGCCGGATCATCGGGCCCGCGGCCGAGTCCGCCACGCGGACGACGCTCACCCCGGAGTCGGTGGCGCAGTACAGCGTGCGGGGGTCCTCCCGCGAGGGCTGGAGGTCCCACACCGCCTGCCGCCGCTGCCCGTTGTCGCGGACGAGGTCGCCGGCGGCGTCGAGTTCGACGATCGTGCCGTCCTGGCAGAGGACGTACACCTGTCCCTCGGGGCCCACGGTCAGGTCGCCGAGCTGGTGCGGGAATCCGGTGACGGTGCGTTCGACGCGCAGCTCGCGGCGGGTGTTGTCGAAGATGTGCAGCTCCCCGTCGAACCCGCCGGCGTAGGCGCGGGCGTGGTCGGGCGAGAAGGCGACGAACTCGACGTCGTCCCGCGCGAACAGCAGCTCGTCCTCCTTCTCCCCGGCCGGGCTCACCACGACGACGCCGTTGGCGACGTCGGCGTTGTCGCCCGCGCCGAAGTCCTGCGTCGCCCAGAAACGGTCGTGCCGGGCGTCGTAGCGGACGCGGTGGATGTTGCCCTCGTCCAGCTTGACCACTTCCGGAAAGGCTCCGGTCTCGAAGGAGCCGAACCGCAGGTTGCCGTGCTTGTCCGACACGGCATGCCGGACGGGGTGTTCGGTGCAGGCCCACTCCATGGGGCTGTCGCCGCAGACGTTCGGCCGGATCTCCAGCACCTCGAAGGTGTGCAGGTCCAGCACGAGCATCTGCCGGTGGTAGCCGCTGGTCACCCAGACGCGGTCGCGCCAGACGCCGATGCCGCGGGAGCTGCACGGGGAGGGCTCCTCCCTGGGCCGCAGCGTCGAACGGTCGCACACCGTCGCCGGGTCGAGCCGGTCGACCAGGTCCAGGGTGTCCAGGGACCACCGGTACACCGCGCCCATACGGTCCTTGCCGATCACCCACCCGCCGGCGACGGCCAGCCCGTACAGCGGCCGGCCTTCCGGGACGAAGGGCGACGAGGCGACAGGCGTCAGCCGCTCGTCCAGCAGGTGGACGCGTCCGTGGGTGTCGGAGGCGAGGAGTCCCGCGCCCTCGGCGTACACGATTCTGACGATGCGGTCCGTGGAGGTCACTTCCCGGGCCGTCCTCACTTGTTCGGTTCCGCGCCGTCGCGGTCCGGGCCCTCGTCGTCATCGTCGTCGAGGTCGTCGTCGTCATCGTCCTGGTCGTCGTCATCGTCGTCGTCATCGTCGCGGTCGTCACCCGTGCCGGTGCCCGGCGAGGTGGCGCAGTCGTCGGTGGTCGAGGCGACGGCGGCGGTGCCGGTGATCTCGCCGGTGCCCGCGTCGAGGGTGACCCGGACCGGGCCCTTGCCCTGGTCGACGGTCACCTTCCAGACGGTGCGCCCGTTCTCCTCGGTGAACGTCACCTCGCTGACGCGTCCGTCGCCCATCGCGCGGATGACGGCGTCGGTCGCGGCGGCCACCGAGTTGACTGCGAGGTCCGCGCCGGCCGCGGTGCCGGACGCCTTGTCGGTGCGCAGTGACACGGCCGGGCCAGGGGCGGAGGACTTCTCCGCCGCTTCGCCGCCCATCGCGATGCCGGCACCGCCCATCATGATGCCGCTCACCACGATGGCCGCGATCGCATTCCTCTTCCGCATGGTTTCCTCCACGTCGTCCGGTCGGAACACCAGCGAGTATTGAGGTGCTGAGCTGCGCATCCGACGCTGTGGCAGCAACGTTGGCCCGGACCTCTCCAAGTCTTGCCGGGCCTTAACCTCGTGCTGGGACTTCCTTGTGCCGTACGCCGGACATGCGGGCCTGAAGCGCTTCGGCGCGGGCGGACGTGCCGCTCAGTACGCGGACACCCATTCCTCCCGGGCGGCGTGGTCCGGATGGTGCCGGCCGGTGCCGTGGCCGGTCCGTCCGCCTGCCGGGCGCAGCCGTACGACCGCGTCGAGACCGCCGCCCGGGGCGGTCGCGAGGACGACGTCGCCGCCGCCGGCGCGGGTCAGCTGGCGGACGATGGGCAGGCCGAGGCCGGTGCCTTCGTGGTAGGAGTCGGCGGCCCGCCAGAAGCGGTCGAAGGCGCGTTCGCGTTCGGCCCCGGTCATGCCGGGGCCCTGGTCCATGACATGGAGTTCGACGGCGGCCGTCCGCCCGCCACCGGTGTGCCGGGTGGCGAGGGTGATGGAGGTGCCGGGCGGCGCGACCCGCAGTGCGTTGGAGAGCAGATTGTCGATGATCTGCTCCAGCGCGCCGGGCACGGCCCACACCTGGCCGCCCGGCTCGCCGGTCACCACGATGTCGACGCAAGTCTCGGCGGCGAACGCGGTCCAGGTGGTGGCGCGGTCCGCCACGACGGCGTCGAGGTCGGTGGCCTCGGGCGCGGTCGCGGAGTTCTCCAGCCGGGCGAGGGCGAGCAGTCCGTGCACCATGCGGCCGAGGCGCTCCACCTCGCCCACCGCCTCGTCGAGGCTGTCGTGGGCGCGCGGGTCGAGGTAGGGCTCGAAGTTCTCCAGCCGGAGGCGCAGTGCGGTCAGCGGGGTCTTCAGCTGGTGGGAGGCCTCGGAGGCGAACGCGCGCTGCGTCTGGAGCAGATGCTGGAGGCGGGCGGCCGTACGGGAGAACGTCGAGGCCAGGCGGCGCAGTTCGGGCGGGCCCTGCGAGGTGGTCGGCGGCGCGTTGAGTCTGCCCTCGGCGAGTTCGGCGGTGGCGGCCTCCAGGGCGCGCACGGGGCCGGTCACCCAGCGGGCGAGGGCGAAGGCGATCGCGGCGACCGCGGTCAGCACGCCCAGGCCGATCAGGGCGAGGGTCGTCCAGATCCCGCGGATCTTCGTCGTCACCGGCGCGACCGGGTAGGAGACACGCACCACGCAGCGGACCGTCGCCCCGGACGAGGCGGGCACGGTCACCGTGAACGCGTCGCCCTGCACGACACGGTCCTCGCGGGTGGTGGACAGGGCACGGTCGCGCAGCGCGGCGGCGATGTCGGGGTCGCCGGAGAGGTCGGTGCCGTCGGCGGTGGCCGTGTCGGAGTCGGCGATCACCTTGCCGGTGCCGTCGACGACGATGACGTGGGCGCCGCTGTCGTTCACGAAGTCGGTGACCAGCGCCGGGATGTCCGTCGCGGCCCGCTGCTCGACCCGCACCTCCAGTGCCTGGGCGAGCAGTTCCGCGGACTGGCGCCCGTCGCCGGTGAACCGGGAGATCTCGCCGCGCGCGTAGAAGTAGCCGAGCGGGACCTCCAGGCCGAGCAGCACCAGCAGGGTGAGGCTGAGGTAGCTGAGCAGCAGGCGCCGGGTCACCGGTGGTGCTCCCCGGCCCCCTGCCAGACGGCCATGGCGCCGCCGGGTTCGTCCGGCGGCCGGAGCCGGAACCCGACGCCGCGGATGGTGTCGATCCACGCGGAGTCGCCGAGTTTCCGCCGCAGGGCGGCGATGTGGACGTCCAGCGTCTTGGTCGGGCCGAAGTAGTTGGGCTGCCAGACGGTGTCCAGGATGTGCTGCCGCGTGCAGACGGCCCCGGGGTCGTCGGCCAGGCAGGCCAGCAGGTCGAACTCCTTCGGCGAGAGGGTGACCGGTTCCTCGCCCAGGTGCACCTGCCGGGTGCGGCGGTCGACGGACAGCGGGCCGATCCGCTGGACGGTGTGGGGCGGGCGGGGCGGCACACCGGCCCCCGGTGCGGCCGGTGCGGTCCCGGGGGCCCCGGGCGTGGTGGCGGGCGGCGCTCCGGCCACCGCCTGGGTCCGGCGGGTGACGGCCCTGATCCTGGCGATCAGTTCGCGGACGCCGAAGGGCTTGGACACGTAGTCGTCGGCCCCGATCTCCAGGCCCAGGACGCGGTCGACCTCGTCGCTGCGGGCCGTGATCATGATGATCGGCACCTGCGAGCGCAGCCGCAGCGCACGGCACACCTCGAGGCCGTCCATGTCCGGCAGCCCGAGGTCCAGCAGCACCATGTCGCAGGCGCCGGCGGCGAGTCCGTCGGCACCTGTACGGGCGCGCTCTACGGTGAAGCCGAAGCGGCCGAGCCCTTCCGTCAGCGGGCCGGCCACCCGATCGTCGTCCTCGATCAGCAAGACACGCATCGGCAGACTCACAAGGGGGTTGAGGGGCGGGCGGGGGCGGGACGGTCGGACGGCCCGGCACCGTCGAGTACGTGTGCGGGCCACAGGGTGTTCAGCCGCCGTGCTGCCTGATCAGAGGCCGGCGCGAAGTCGCGGCCCGGGCAGGAACGTTGGAGGTTTCTTAACCTTCCGCTGTGCCGGCCCTTCCCCGCGCCTGCCGGAGCGTCTCCTATCGTGGGCGCACCACCGGGCGACCGGCCGAAGGGTCCGTCGTCGCGGCGTGCCCACGGCCTCCTCCGGAAGCAGGAAAGGACACCGTGTCACCCGATCGCAAGGACGAGCCCTCGCGGTTCGCGCACGACCCCGACTCGACGGACGGCTCCGGCCCGCGCCCGGACGTCCCCGGCCCGCAGGACCTGACGGGCACGCAGGTGTTCCCGGCGGATCCGCTCGTCGACGGCGAACGCCCCGACGACGGCCCGGGACTGTGGGAGCGGCTGGGCGACCCGAGGGCGACGGCCGTCACCGCGGCCGTCGCGGGCGCGGTCCTGCTGGGGGCGCTGCTGGTGATGGCGATGGTCACCGACAGCGTCACGTTCACCTCGGACGAGACCCGGCCCGCCGGGGGCAGTTCGCAGGTCGTCGCCCCCTCCGACAGCGGCTCGCCGGGTGGGGCGGTGCCGGCCGACCCGTCCCCGACCCCGGAGCGGACCACGCCCGAGGCTCCTCCGGCAACGGAGTCCTCCTCTGCGGCGGCTCCCCCGGTGAGCGCACGGCCCGGGACGAGCGCCTCCGAGGACGACGACGATGACGACGAACTCCACGACCCCGATGACGACGACCCCGACGACGACGATGACGATGACGACGATGACGACGACCCCGACGACGACCACACCTGAGTCCGCCCGTTCCTGACCGGTACCGGTACCGTTCGGGCCCGAGAGCCGACAGGCGTCCGCCTTGGTGAAAGGGCCGCAGCCGTGATGACCGCCGACCGTGAGATCACCTCGCCCGTCGACCTGTGCCTCCCCGACGGGCGGCTCGACCCTGCGGCGGTCGGCTGGACGCGGCGGCCGCTGCACCGGGCGAACCTGCGCGGCTGGGGGCGCGCCAAGCGCTGGGAGTACTGGGGCATCGTCACCCCGACGCACATCGTCGGCCTGGTCGCGTCCTCCCTCGACTACGCGGGCACGCACGGCGTGTACGTGCTGGAGCGGGCCACCGGCCGCGAACTGGCGGAGGACGCGGTGACGCCGCTGGCGCGGGGTGTGCGCATGCCGGACCGCAGCGGGGAGGGGACGGCGTCCGCGCGGGGCGGCGGGGTGACGGTGGAGTTCGTGCAGCACGCGGAGGGCACTACGCTCACGGCCGCCGCTCCCGGTGTCCGGCTGGAGGCCGAGGCGCCCCTGGTGCCGGGGCACGAGTCGCTGGGCGTGGTCGTGCCGTGGAGCGAGCGCCGGTTCCAGTACACGGTCAAGGACCTCGGCCGCCCGGTGCACGGGCGTCTTCGACTCGGTTCGCGCGATGTCACGTTCGACGCGTCCGACTCGTTCGCCGTCCTGGACCACGGGCGCGGCAAGTGGCCGTACTCCGTGTCCTGGAACTGGGCGGCGGGCTGCGCGCCGGGGCGTGCGGTCCAGCTCGGGGGGCGGTGGACCGACGGCACGGGCGCGACGGAGAACGCGCTGTTCGTGGACGGCCGGCTGCACAAGATCGGTGACGACCTCGTCTGGGAGTACGACCGTACGGACTGGCTGCGGCCGTGGCGGATCACCGGGCCCCGGGTGGAGGCGGAGTTCCGTCCCTTTCACGTACGGGTGGCCAGGACGAACCTGTTGGTGGTGTCCAACGACACGCACCAGTGCTTCGGGAGCTTCACGGGGCGTGCCCGCGCCGACGACGGCTCCTGGATGGATCTCGACGGGCTCACCGGCTGGGCGGAGGAGGCCCGCAACCGGTGGTGAGAGCGCCCTGCCCGTGACGCGTCGGCGTCACGGGCAGGGCGGGACGGTTCGGGTCAGCCGCTCTTGCGGCGGAAGGACCGCTGGCTGGTCGCCGGCCCGTGCGTGGCACGCACCTTGGACGCGTTCGGGTTGCCCGCGGCCTCGGACGCCTCCGCCTGGGCGCCGCGCTTGCGCGCCAGCGCCTCGCGGAACTTGCGCTTGAGGTCGTAGGTGCCGTCGGCCTCCGGTGTGACCGGGGACGTCGCGGCGTCGGCCGGCTCCGAACCTTCCGTGGCGGGGGGTTCTGCGGTCATGGTGACCTCCTGGGTTCGGGGACGGACGGGCGAGCACAGCTTGTCACGCCCGGGACCGTGCGGGCAGCGAATATCGCGGCGCGGTGCCGCTCAGCCGCCGCGGCGGACCTGTGCGGCCCGGCGGGCCTCGGCGAGCTTGCGTGCCTCGCCGGCCTTGCGGGACTTGCCACCGGAGCCGGAGCCGGAGCCGCGCGGGGCGCCCTTGCTGGTGCCGAGGCCGCGGAAGGGGGCGTTGACGTTCTTGGGGCGGGGCGCGGCGGGCCCGCCGTCGAGGGGGACGCCGGAGGGCGCCTTGGCTCCGGTGATGCGGGTGAGTTCCGCCTCGCCGGAGCGGACCGGGGTGACGGTGGCCTTGATGCCGGCCTCGGCCAGCATGCGGAGCGTCTCGCGGCGCCCGCCGGACGCCACCAGCGTGACCACGCGGCCGGACGCGCCGGCGCGGGCGGTGCGGCCCGCGCGGTGCACGTAGTCCTTGGCGTCGGCGGGCGGATCGACGTTGACGACGAGGTCGAGGTCGTCGACGTGGAGACCGCGGGCGGCGACGTCGGTCGCGACGAGGACGGTGAGGCCGCCCTCCTTGAACTGGGCGAGCGTCTTGGTGCGCTGCGGCTGGGACTTGCCGCTGTGCAGGGCCCCGGCGCGCACCCCGCTCGCCCGCAGATGGCGGGTGAGCCGGTCGACGGCGTGCTTCGTCTCAAGGAACAGCAGGACGCGGCCGTCGCGGGCGGCGATCTCCGTGGTGACGGCGTAGCGGTCGGGGCCGTGGACGACGAGGAGGTGGTGCTCCATGCCGGCCACCGCGGCGCCGGCCGGGTCGACGGAGTGGACGACGGGGTCGTCGAGGTGGTCGCGGACCAGCTGCCCGACATCGCCGTCCAGGGTGGCCGAGAACAGCATGCGCTGCCCGTCGGGACGCACCTGGGCGAGCAGCCCGGACACCTGCGGGAGGAAGCCGAGGTCGCACATCTGGTCGGCCTCGTCCAGGACGGTGATCCGCACCCGGCCCAGGCGGCAGGCGTTGCGCTCGACGAGGTCGTGCAGCCGGCCGGGGGTGGCGACGACCACCTCGGCGCCCTGGCGCAGCTCGGCGATCTGGCGGCTGATCGACAGCCCGCCGACGACGGTCGCCATCCGCAGCCGCAGCGCCTGCGCGTACGGCTCCAGGGCCTGCTTGACCTGCTGGGCCAGCTCGCGGGTGGGCACCAGGACCAGGGCGAGGGGCTGCTTGGGTTCGGCCCGGCGGCCCGCGGTGCGGGTCAGCAGCGGGAGGCCGTAGGCGAGGGTCTTGCCGGAGCCGGTACGTCCGCGTCCCAGGACGTGACGTCCGCGAAGGGCGTCGGGGAGCGTGGCGGCCTGGATGGGGAAGGGTTCCCGTACGCCGAGCCGGTCCAGGGTGCGCAGCACGGTCTCCGGCAGCCCGAGGGCGGCGAAGGAGGAGCCGTCCGGCGTTCGGGCGGGCGTGGCGGCTTCGGGGTGGAGCTGGGTCACGGGGGGAGCCTTCCGCAGGGGACGTGCCGAGGAAGGCCCGGCAAAAGGGTCACCTTATCACCCACCGGACGCGACCCGACCGGCGGCGGTGGTCCGTGCACCGGGTCAGCTCGGGCCGCCCGGCCTCTTGACGGTCGATGTTACAAGTCAATAGCTTCAGTATCACCGTTGCACCAGGGGCCGCGTCGCCGACAGGAGGCATCAGCATGGGCCGTTACGGCCGGCTCGCCCGGATGCGGCAGATGGATCCGCAGCGGGACTTCGAGCAGATCTACCGGTGGATCACCCAGTACGAGTTCCCCCGCGACTACCTGCACGGCACGTCGGTCGCCTTCCTGCGCGACTACGGCGTCCCGCGCATCTCCCGACTGCTCGACCGCACGCAGGAGTTCGAGCGTGCCGGGCAGAAGAGGTACGACGACACGGTGCTGATCGCGTACGAGATGGTGCGCGACGGGACGGACTCGGAGCACGGCCGGGCCGCCGCCCGTCACCTGAACCGCATCCACGGCCGGTACCGGATCGCCAACGAGGACTTCCTGTACGTGCTGGCCACCACGGTGGTCGGACCGAAACGGTGGATCGACCGGTTCGGGTGGCGTCCGCTGTGCGCGCAGGAGACCGAGAGCCTGGCCCTGGTGGGCCGGCGGATGGGCGAGATGATGGGCATCTCCCACGTGCCCTCCACCTACGCCGAGTTCGAGCGGCTGCACGACGACTACGAACGGGAGATGTTCGCCTACGACCCCGCCAACCGCCGGGTCGCCGCGGCCACGTTACGCATCATGGCCGCGTGGTGTCCGGCGCCGTTGCGCCGGATCGCGGTACGGGCGTCGCTCGCCGTGCTGGACGAACCGCTGCTGACGGCACTGGGGTTCCGGCCGCAGCCGGCGTGGGTGCGGGGTGTGGTGCACCGGGCGCTGCGGTTGCGCGCAGAGTTCATCCGGCTGCTGCCGGCCCGCCCGGAACGGTTCCCCCGCGGGCCGAAGCCCCGCACGTATCCGTTCGGTTGGACATTGGACGACTTGGGGCCGCATTGGGCGCAGTCGCGGCCGCTGGAGCCCCTGCGGGACGAGACACCGGTGAGTGGCGGGCCACCGGGCGGGAGAGCGCGGGACGCCGAGCCGCAGGGCGAGAGCACATCGAGCGCCGAGCCCCGGGACACGAACCCGCCGGGCGCCGAGCCCCGGGGCCAGAAGTCACAGGACACCGAGCCGGCCGACGAGAAGCCGCCGAGCGCCGCGCCCCCGGATCACAAACCGACGGCCGCCGAGCCGACCGGCGAGATCCCGCCGGGCGCCGAGGGTGCGAAGCCGTCGGACGCCGCGTCGCAGGGCCGGACGTCGCCGCATGCCAGGCCCGCGGCCGAGAAGCCGCCGCATGCCCCGTCCTTGGGCGAGAGGCCCGCTGACGCCGAGGCCACGGGCGGTGAGTCGCCGGACGCCGCGTCGCAGGGCCGGACGTCGCCGCAAGCCAGGCCCGCGGCCGAGAAGCCGCCGCATGCCCCGTCCTTGGGCGAGAGGCCCGCTGACGCCGAGGCCACGGGCGGTGAGCCGCCGGACGCCCGAGCGCCGGACTCGCAGCCGTCGGGCGGGCCGTCCCCGGAGGGGGTTTCCGCGCCCCCGCGGCCCCTCCCCCGTCCGAGCACCCCGTAAGGAGACCCCATGACCGAGACCGCCCCGGACGCCGCGCCGCGCGCCACTTCCGCCACCGTTGCCGGCGCCGCCGTTCACGCCGCCACCTTCACCGCCCACTCCCCCGCGACCGGCGAGCGCCTCGCCGAGTACCCCGCGCACGGGCCCGAGGAGGTGGCCCGGGCCGTTACCCGCGCCCGGATCACGCAGGCGGGGTGGGCCGCGCTGCCCGCGTCCCGGCGACGGGAGCTGCTGCTGCGGTGGAAGAAGGCGATCGCCGAGGATCTGGACAGGGTGGCGGGGACCGTCGCGCAGGAGACCGGGAAGCCGGTCGGCGACGCCGAACTCGAGGTCGTGCTCACGCTGGAGCACCTGGCGTGGGCGGCCCGCAACGCGGCCCGCGTGCTGGGCCGCAGACGCGTGCGGACGGGGCTGTTCACGGTGCACCAGCGGGCCTCGCTCGTGCACCGCCCGCTCGGTGTGATCGGCGTGATCGGCCCCTGGAACTATCCGCTCTACACGCCGATGGGCTCCATCGGGTACGCCCTCGCCGCGGGCAACGCGGTCGTGTTCAAGCCCTCGGAGCTGACTCCCGGCACGGGTGTGCTGCTGGCGGAGCTGTTCGACTCCGCCGCGCCCGAGCACGCGGGGCTGCTCACCACGGTCACGGGGGCGGCGGCGACCGGGGACGCGCTGGCCCGGTCCGGGGTGGACAAGGTGGCGTTCACGGGGTCGCCCGGCACCGCGCGGAAGGTCATGGCGGTGTGCGCGGAGACGCTGACCCCGTTCCTCGCCGAGTGCGGCGGCAAGGACGCCGTGATCGTCACCGCCGACGCCGACCTGGAGGCGGCCGCCGACGCGATCGTGTGGGGGGCGCTGAGCAACGCGGGGCAGACCTGCGCGGGCGTGGAGCGCGTCTACGCGGTGCGCGAGGTGCACGAGACGCTGTGCGAGCGGGTGGTGGAGAAGGCCAAGGCGCTGCGCACGGGCGCCGACGAGGGAGCCGCTTACGGGCCGATGACGCTGCCAGGACAGGTCGCCGTCGTCGAACGGCATGTGAGCGGAGCCGTGGCGGCGGGCGGCCGCGCGCTGCTGGGCGGGCCGGACTCCGTGCGCGCGCCGTACGTGGCGCCCGTGGTGCTGACCGGCGTGCCGGAGGACGCGCCGGCGATGACGGAGGAGACGTTCGGGCCGGTGGTGACCGTCAACGCGGTGGGGAGTGTGGACGAGGCCGTGGAACGCGCCAACGCCTCCCGCTACGCCCTCGGCGCGGCGGTGTTCAGCGGCGGCAAACGCACCGGTGCGGCGATCGCGGCGCGGCTGCGCGCGGGCGCGGTGTCGGTGAACTCGGTGCTGGGCTTCGCGGCGGTGCCCGCGCTGCCGTTCGGCGGTTCGCAGGACTCCGGGTTCGGGCGGATCCACGGCGAGGAGGGGCTGCGGGCGTTCACCTCCGTGCAGTCGGTGACGGTGCAGCGGTTCGCCCCGGCGATCGCGCTGACCTCCTTCGCGGTCCCGGAGGCCACCCGTGAGCGCGCGGTGCGGCTGGCGCGTGCCCTGCACCGGCGACGCTGAACGCCCCTCGGACGCCTGCCCGTCACCGTCGGCGCGGTCAGGCGTCCAGCAGCGGGGCCAGATAGCGCCGGGCGAAGTTCCGCGCCTGCTCCGCGTCCTCCATCTCGATGCAGCTGGACGGGTTGAGCAGGAAGGACACGGCGACCCGCACCATCAGCTCGGCGACCGGACGCGGGTCCTCGTCGGGGCGCCCCTCGACCTGCTGCGCCCGGCGCAGATGCCCCGTCAGGTACTCGACGGTGGCCCCGAGCGAGGAGCCGCCCTGCACGGTCAGGTACGGCAGCACTACCTCGGGTTCGAGCCGCAGCATGCCGCCGAACAGGGGGTGGGCGCGGGTGTGGCGCAGGGCGACGACGAACCCCTCGATCACGCGCTCCCTCATGGTCGGCAGACCGGCCACCGCGGCGTCCAGCCGGGCGAAGAAACGGCTCAGCTCGCGCAGCAGGGTCTCCTCGACCAGGCGGTCCTTGGTCTGGAAGCGCCGGTAGACCGTCACCCGGGAGACACCGGCCCGCTTGGCGACGTCGTCCACGGAGGAGCGGCGCACGCCGAGGAGGGTGAACTGCTCCAGTGCCGCGTCGAGGATGCGCCGCGCCGTGTCGTCCTCGGGCTCCGTGCGGGCGAGGGCCCGGGCGAGCCACGAGTCGTTCGTGTCAGTTCTCATGGTGCTCCTCACGATACCGGCGAACGACTCCCTTGGAGACGCTGATACAACTACCATAACTTTGTATCTTCAGATCACGCCCCACCCGTACCGAGCCGCCGAACGGCACCGGACCCCGGAGGACCTGATGGGCAGTCGACTCACCGAGGAACAGGCCGCGTTCGCGGCGGCCGTGCGCGACTTCGCCAAGCGCGAGTGCGGCACCCGAGAACAGCGCGACGCGCTGACGGGCGGCGGCCGCGAGGCGCACCATCCGGAGCTGTACCGCCGGCTCGCCGACCTGGGCTGGCTCGGCGTCTGCCTGCCGGAGGAGTACGGCGGCGCGGGCGGCGGCACGGCCGACGCCTGTCTGTTCCTGGAGGAGACGTCGTACGGGATGGTGCCGTGCGGCGGCTTCATCACCACGGTGATCACGGCGAAGGCGTACGAGCGGTTCGGCACGGAGCAGCAGCGGCAGGAGGTGCTGTCCGGTGTCGTCCGCGGGGACGTGCTGGCGATCGCGATGTCGGAGCCGGGGGCCGGTTCCGACGTGGGGGCGCTGCGCTGCCGGGCCCGGCAGCAGCGGGACGGCAGCTGGGTGATCGACGGCCAGAAGACATGGATCTCCAACGCGCACTGCGCCGAGAGCATCCTGCTGGTCGCCCGCACCGGCGAGGACAAGCACGGCGGGCTGACCATGTTCCATCTGCCCGCCGGCACGCCCGGCGTGGAGATCCGGGGCATCGAGACGATGCGCGGCCGGGAGGTCAACGACGTCCATCTGACGGACGTACGGCTGCCCGCGGACTCGGTGGTGGGCGAGGTGAACGGCGGCTGGAAGCAGCTGATGGCCGGTCTCAACCACGAGCGGCTGTTCCTGGCGGCGAACATGCTGGGGCTGGCCCGCCGCGCCTTCGACGACGCGGTCGCCTACGTCCGTGAGCGGGAGCAGTTCGGGCGGCCCGTCGGCTCGTTCCAGGCGATACGGCACCGCGTCGCGGACCTCGCCACGGAGATCGAGTGCACGCGGCTGCTGGTACGCGAGGTGGCCCTGGACTGCGACGCGTACCCGGAGAAGCTGTTCCCGCGCGAGGCCTCGATGGCCAAGCTGAAGGCCACCGAACTCGCCAAGCAGGTCACGCTGGAGGGCATGCAGATGATGGGCGGCTACGGCTACACCACGGAGTTCGACATGGAGCGCCACCTGCGGGCCGCGGTCGTCTCCACGGTGTACGGAGGGACGAGCGAGATCCAGCGGGACGTCATCGGCAAGACGTACGGGCTCTGAGCCGGGGCGCACATGAAGGCCGCCCGTCCCCTGACCAGGGGGGCGGACGGCCTTCGTCCTGTGGTGGGCGGTCAGTCGTGGTAGAGCGCGGTCAGGGCGTCGGCGTACTTGTCGCGGATGACGCGGCGCCGCATCTTCAGCGACGGCGTCAGCTCACCGGTCGCCGGGCCCCATTCCTCGGCGAGCAGTTCGTACCGCTTGACCTGCTCGGTGCGGTTGAGGCGGGAGTTGGCGGCGGCGACCGCGCGGTCCACCTCGGCCCGCACCTCGGGGTGCCGGACCAGCGCGGCCAGGCCGCCCTCCGTGTCGATGCCGCGCTTGGCGGCCCAGGCGGGCGCGGACTCCGGGTCGAGGACCAGCAGGGCGACCAGGTAGGAGCGGTTGTCGCCGTGGACCATCGCCTGACCGATCAGCGGGTGTTCCTTGAGGGCGTTCTCCACCAGGGCCGGCGAGACGTTCTTGCCGGTCGAGGTGATGATCATCTCCTTCTTGCGGTCGGTGAGCCACAGATAGCCGTCCTCGTCGAGACGGCCGATGTCGCCGGTGGCGAGCCAGCCGTCGGCGTCCAGCGCGGACCGGACGGAGCCGTCCGGCTGGAGGTAGCCGTCGAACACGGACGTGCCGCGCACCAGGATCTCGCCGTCGTCGGCGATGCGGATCTCCACGGACTCCACGGGGCGGCCCACCGAGCCGAGCCGGAAGCCGAGCTTCGGGCTGTTGCTGGTGGCGACCCCGGTGGTCTCGGTCAGCCCCCAGGCGTCCACGATGACGATGCCGAACCCGGCCCAGAAGTTCACCACGTCGACCGGCATCGGCGCGGACGCGCTGGCCGACCAGCTCACCCGGTCCAGACCGCCGGCCGCCAGCATGGGCAGCAGCACCTCCTTGCGGACCTGGGTGTAGCGCTCCTCGAGCTCGGGCGGCGGGGTCTCACCGCGCTCGCGGTGTCCGACATGCGTGCGGGCCACCCCGAACGCCTCGTCTATGACGGCCCGTTGCTCGTCCGGCATCAGCGAGAGCACGGCCCGCACGGCGGCGGACAGCTTCTCCCAGATGCGCGGCACGCCGAAGAACTGCGCGGGACGTACCTTGCGCACCACCTCGCCGACCTTCGTCGGGTCGGCGCACAGATAGACGTGCGAGGCGCGGTGACAGGGCAGGTAGATGCCCAGCATGCGTTCGGCGATGTGCGCGAACGGCAGGTAGCAGATGTGCTCGACGTGCGGCGGGAGTTCCACCACGGCGTCCAGGGCGAGCGCGTTGGACAGCACCACCCGGTGGGTGAGGACGACGCCCTTGGGCTCTCCGGTGGTGCCGGAGGTGTAGACGACGGTCAGCGGGTCCTCGGGCCGGGCGGTGTCGAGTTCCTTGTCGAACTCCTCCGGCACCGGGCCCTGTTGCAGCGACGCGTACGGCACGTGCGTCGCCTCCGCCCCCGCGTCGGCCACCACCAGCCGTTCCAGCGGGGTGTCGGCGTCGGCCAGCAGCGGCTCCCACACCGGGAGGTGCTCCGCCCCGCCCACGACGGCGAGGCGGGCGCGGCAGTTGCGGGCGATGTGGGTGATCTGCTCGGGGGCGGCGGTGCCGTAGACGCTGACCGGGACCGCGCCGAGGCGGACCAGCGCCAGGTCCGACAGCCAGTGCTCGGGCCGGTTGGCCATCAGCAGCAGCACATGGTCGCCGCGGCCGACGCCGAGGGCCCGGTAGCCGGCGGCGAGGGTGCGGGTGTGCTCGTGGATCTCGCCCCAGGTGAGCGTGGTCCACTCGGCGTCCGGGTCCTCCGACTGCCAGGACAGGCCCGGCAGTCCGGGGTGGGTGTGCGCGTTGTGCGCCAGCAGCTGGGGCAGGGTGCGGTCGGCGGGGTCGTCGGGAAGGGCGCCTGCGGTGGGAGGTGGTGACGTCATCGGGGCCTCCTTGCGTTGCGGGTCGGGGAGAGAACGTCTGGGAGACCGGGGCGTGGGGGGGAAGCCCCTGCGGGCGTACCCGGTGCCGGTGGGGAGGGGCGGACGGTGCTCAGGCGTCGGTGAAGGTCTCGCCGCGCTCGGCCTTGCTCAGCAGCAGGGCCGGCGGCGTGAAGCGGTCGCCGTGGCGGGCGGCGAGCTGCCGGGCGCGGGCGACGAAGCCGGGCAGTCCGCCGTCGTAGCCGTTGACGTACTGCAGGACGCCGCCGGTCCACGGTGGGAAGCCGATGCCGAGCAGCGAGCCGACGTTGGCGTCGGCCACCGACTCCAGGACGCCTTCCTCCAGGCAGCGGATCGCGTCCAGCGCCTCGACGAAGAGCATCCGCTCCTTCAGCTCGGTCAGGTTGGCGGGCTGCTTGGCGAGGTCGGTGAAGTGCTCGCGCAGTCCGGGCCAGAGGCCCGCGCGCCTGCCCTGCTCGTCGTAGTCGTAGAAGCCGGCGCCGCCGGACCGTCCGGGGCGGCCGAACTCGTCGATCATGCGGTCGACGACCGCGTCCGCGGGGTGCGGCTCCCAGGTGCCGCCGTCGGCCTCGACCGCGCGGCGGGTCTCCTCGCGGATCTTCCGGGGCAGGGTGAGGGTGAGTTCGTCCATCAGGCCGAGGACCTTGGCGGGGTAGCCGGCCTGGGCGGCGGCCTGCTCGACGGAGGCCGGTTCGATGCCCTCGCCGACCATGGCGACGCCCTCGTCGATGAAGCGGCCGATGACGCGGGAGGTGAAGAAGCCGCGCGCGTCGTTGACCACGATCGGTGTCTTGCGGATCTGCCGGACCAGGTCGAACGCCCGCGCCAGCGCCTCCTCCCCCGTCTTCTCGCCCTTGACGATCTCGACCAGCGGCATCTTGTCGACGGGCGAGAAGAAGTGCAGGCCGACGAAGTCGCGGGGCCGTTCGACGCCCTTGGCGAGCACGGTGATGGGCAGGGTGGAGGTGTTGGAGCACAGCAGGGCGTCCGGGGCGGCCACGTGCTGGATCTCCTGGAACACCTGGTGCTTGAGAGCGGTGTCCTCGAAGACGGCCTCGATCACCGCGTCGCAGCCGGCCAGGTCGCCGGTGTCCGCGGTCGGGGTGATGCGGGCGAGCAGCGCGTCCGCCTTCTCCTGCGTCGCACGGCCGCGGGCGACGGCCTTGGCGAGGAGCTTCTCGGAGTAGCCCTTGCCGCGGACGGCCGACTCGGCCGAGACGTCCTTGAGGACGACGTCGATGCCGGCGGCGGCGCAGGAGTAGGCAATGCCGGCGCCCATCATGCCCGCGCCGATCACGGCGACCTTGGTGACCTTGCGGGCCGGGACGTCCTTCGGTCGCCTCGCGCCGGAGTTGACCGCCTGGAGGTCGAAGAAGAACCCCTGGATCATGTTCTTGGTGATCTGCCCGGTGACCAGCTCGGTCAGGTACCGCGCCTCGATCTCGAACGCCGTGTCCACGTCGACCTGGGCGGTCTCCACCGCCGCCGCGAGGATGTTGCGCGGGGCGGGGTACGGGGCGCCGCCGGTCTTCTTGCGCAGCAGGGCGGGCAGGGCGGGGAGCTGTGCGGCGAGCTTGGGGGTGGACGGGGTGCCGCCGGGGATGCGGTGGCCGGGGGCGTCCCAGAGCTGCGCGGACTCGGGGTGGGCGTCGATGAACGCCCTTGCTCGGCTGAGGAGTTCGTCCGGGTCGGAGACGACCTCGTCGACCAGGCCGTTCTCCAGGGCGCGGGCGGCTCCGTACTGGGTGCCCTCCAGGAGCACCTTCCGCAGGGCCTCCGTCACACCGAACATGCGGACCGTGCGGGTGACGCCGCCCCCTCCGGGAAGGAGGCCCAGGGTGACCTCGGGGCAGCCGACCCTGGTGCCGGGGGCGTCCAGGGCGATGCGGTGATGGCAGGCCAGGGCGATCTCGTAACCGCCGCCCAGGGCAGCGCCGTTGAGGGCGGCGACGACCGGCTTGCCCAGGGTCTCCATGACGCGCAGCGCCCGCTTGACGCGCATCCCCGCGACGTACGAGGCGCCGGCGGTGGCGGGTGTGACGGAGATCAGGTCGTGCAGGTCGCCGCCGGCGAAGAAGCTCTTCTTGGCGGAGGCGACGATGACGCCCCGCACGCTGTCGCTCTGCTCGGCGAGCCGCGCCGTGACGGCCTCCAGCGAGTCGATGAACGCCGCGTTCATGGTGTTCACGGACTGGCCGGGGTCGTCGAGGACGAGGGTGACGACGCCGGTGTCGTCCTGCTCCCAGCGGATGGTGGTGGACTCGATGCTCATGCGGATGCGCTCCTGGTGATCCGTGTGATCCAAGTGATCCGGGGAGAGGGTTCAGAGGCGTTCGACGACCGTGGCGATGCCCATGCCGCCGCCGACGCAGAGCGTGGCGAGTCCGTAGCGCTTGTCCTGGCGCTCCAGTTCGTCGACGAGGGCGCCGAGGATCATCGCGCCGGTCGCGCCGAGCGGATGGCCGAGCGCGATGGCGCCGCCGTTGACGTTCACCTTGTCCAGCGGGAAGCCCATGTCCTTCACGAACCGCAGCACGACCGCGGCGAACGCCTCGTTGATCTCGACCAGGTCGATGTCGTCGGCGGTCAGCGCGGCCTTGGCGAGCGCCTTGCGGGAGGCCGGCGTCGGTCCCGTCAGCATGATCGTGGGGTCGGCGCCGGACACGGCCCCGGAGACGATCCGGGCGCGCGGGGTGAGGCCGTAACGCTCGCCGGCCTCGCGCGAGCCGACCGCGACGAGGGCGGCGCCGTCGACGATCCCGGAGGAGTTCCCCGCGTGGTGGACGTGCTCGATCTTCTCGACCCAGTGGTACTTCTGCAGCGCCACCGCGTCGAAGCCGCCCAGTTCGCCGATGTCCGCGAACGACGGCTTGAGCTTCGACAGCGACTCGGCGGTGGTGCCGGGGCGCATGTGCTCGTCGTGGTCGAGGACGACGAGGCCGCTGGGGTCCCGCACGGGGATCACGGAGCGGCAGTAACGGCCCTCCTTCCACGCCGTGGCCGCCCGCTCCTGGGAGAGCGCCGCGTAGGAGTCCACGTCGTGGCGGGAGAAGCCCTCGATGGTGGCGATGAGGTCGGCGCCGACGCCCTGCGGGACGAAGCCGGTGTCGTGGTTGGTGCGCGGGTCGGACGACCAGGCGCCGCCGTCGCTGCCCATCGGCACGCGGGACATGGACTCCACGCCGCCCGCGAGGACCAGGTCCTCCCAGCCCGAACGGACCTTCATCGCCGCCATGTTGACCGCTTCGAGCCCGGAGGCACAGAAGCGGTTCTCCTGCACGCCGGCCACCCTGTCCGGCAGCCCGGCGAGGACGGCTGCGGTACGGGCGATGTCCGCGCCCTGGTCGCCCAGCGGACTGACCACGCCGAGGACGATGTCGTCCACCGCCGCCGGGTCGAGCCCGGAGAAACGGGCGCGGATCTCGTGGATCAGGCCGACGACCAGGTCGACGGGTTTGGTGCCGTGCAGGGCGCCGTTCGCCTTGCCGCGTCCACGCGGGGTGCGGATCGCGTCGTACACATACGCTTCGGTGCTCACCTCGGTTGCCCTTCCAGGTCGGTTCTCGGGGGGTGCGGAGCCGGCCGGTGCTCAGCGCAGCAGGGAGCGGCCGATGATCTCCTTCATGATTTCGGTGGTGCCGCCGTAGATCGTCTGGATGCGGCTGTCGACGAACGCGCGGGCGACCTTGTACTCGCTCATGTAGCCGTAGCCGCCGTGCAGCTGGAGGCAGCGGTCGACGACGCGCTTGTTGAGTTCGGTGGCCCACCACTTGGCCATCGAGGCGTGCACGGCGTCGAGCCGGCCGTCGCTGTGGTCGGCGACGCAGTGGTCCAGGAAGGCGCGGGTGACGGCGTTCTCGGTGGCCATCTCGGCGATCTCGAAACGGATGTGCTGGAGCTTGGCGAGCGGCCTGCCGAACGCCTCGCGTTCCTTCACGTAGCGCGTGGTGATGTCGAGGATCTCCTCGGCCGCGGCGGCGGCGCCGACGGCGATGGCCAGCCGCTCCTGGGCGAGGTTGCCCATGAGGTAGGCGAAGGCCTGGTTCTCCTCCCCCAGCAGGTTCTCCTTGGGGACGCGCACGTCGGTGAAGAACAGCTCGGCGGTGTCCTGCGCCTTCTGCCCGATCTTGTCGAGGTTGCGGCCGCGTTCGAAGCCCTCCGTGCCGCGCTCGACGACAAGGAGGCTCTGCCCGCCGCTGCCGCCTTCGGGGGTGGTGCGGGCGACCACGACGACGAGGTCGGCGAGGACTCCGTTGGAGATGAACGTCTTGGCGCCGTTGAGCAGGTAGTGGTCGCCCTGGTCGACGGCGGTGGTGCGGATGCCCTGGAGGTCGGATCCCGCGCCGGGCTCGGTCATGGCGATGGCGGTGACCAGGTCGCCCGAGGTGAAACCGGGCAGCCAGCGGCGCTTCTGCTCGTCGTTGGCGAGGCGCGTGAGGTAGGGGCCGACGATGTCGTTGTGCAGGCTGATCGCCAGTCCAGAAACGCCGGCGCGGGAGAACTCCTCGATGAGGACGGCGCTGTAGCGGAAGTCGTCGATGCCCCCGCCGCCGTACTCCTCGTCGACGGCCATGCCGAGCAGTCCCCGGCGGCCGGCCGAGCGCCACACCTCGCGGTCCACCACCCCGTCCTTCTCCCAGCGTTCGTGGTGCGGGAGCACCTCCTTCGTCAGGAAGGTCCGCACCGTCTCGCGGAAGGCCTCGTGGTCGGGGCCGTACAGGGGGCGGTCCGGGGTGCGGTCCGGGGTGGTCACAGCCAGCTCCTCACGTGCTCGATCAGTCGGGCGGGGTCGGGGCCGACGGGGGTGACGTTGAGCATGGTCACGCCCGCCTCGCGGAAGACCTCGACGCGGTCGCGGACGTAGCCCTCGGGGCCGGCCAGGCACAGCTTCTCCAGCAGTTCCGCCGGCACGGCGGCCTCCGCGTCCTTCTTGCGTCCGGCGAGGTAGTGCTCCTGAACGGCGGTCGCGGCAGCCTCGTAGCCGTAGGAGCAGACGAGGTCGAAGTAGAAGTTGCGGCCTGGTGCGCCCATGCCGCCGACGTAGAGGGCGACGGTGGGCCGCATCAGGTCGCGTACGGCCGCCGCGTCGTCGCCGATGGCGAGCAGTCCCCCGGCGACGACCTGGAGCGGGCCGAGCGCGGGGTCGCGTTTCGCCGTGCCCTCGTCGAGGGCGGGGCCCCACACCTTCTCCGCGTGCTCGGGGGCGTAGAGGAACGGCAGCCAGCCGTCGGCGATCTCGGCAGCCGTACGGACACTGGCGGGGCCGAGGGCGGCGAGGTACACCGGGATGGTGTCGCGCACCGGGTGGTTGAGCAACTTGAGGGGTTTGCCGAGGGTGCCGCCCTTCTCGGGCGGGACGGGCAGGTCGGTGATGCCGTGGTGCTCGATGACCTCGCGCCGCCAGATCCGCCGGCACAGCTCGATCACCTCGCGGGCGCGGCCCAGCGGGCGGTCGTAGACGCGGCCGTGCCAGCCCTCGACGACCTGCGGTCCCGAGGCGCCGACGCCGAGGACGGCGCGCCCGCCGCTGATCGCGTCGAGTCCCGCGGCGGTCTGCGCGATGAGCGCGGGGGTGCGGGAGTAGACGTTGAGGACGGCGGACCCGATGCGCATCCGCTCGGTCCTCGCGGCGAGGTAGCCCATGATCGTCGGTGAGTCGAAGCCGTAGGCCTCGGCGACCCACACGGCGTCGAGCCCGGCGGACTCCAGCGCGGCGGCCTTGTCGGCCGCGGTGCGCGGGTCCTCCGCGTAGGCCAGGGGTGAGGACAGTTCCATCAGCAGTGGTCCTTCAGCAGTTCGGGCACGTCCCAGTCGCGGGCCACGTCGTGGGTGTGGGCGCCGGGAACGGCCGGCGGGCGCCGGAGCGTGCCGGGCGTGCCGGAGAAGCGGGGGGCGGGGGCGGGCTGGGTGACGCCGTGCGCCTCGGTGTACGTGCCGCGCGCGGTGAGGTGCTTGTGGTCGGCCGCCTCGGTCAGGGTCAGCACGGGCGCGACGCAGGCGTCGGTGCCTTCGAAGACGGCCGTCCAGCGGGCACGCGTCGCGGTCCTGAAGCGGGCGGCGAACGTGGCGCGCAGGGCGGGCCAGGTGCGCGGGTCGGCGCGGTCGGGCAGCTCGTCGGCGTCCAGGCCGAGCAGCGACACGAACACGGCGTAGAAGTGCGGTTCGAGGGCGCCGACGGCCATCCAGCCGCCGTCGGAGGTCTCGTAGACGGCGTAGTGGGGGCAGCCGCCGTCGAGCAGGTTGCGGCCGCGCGCGTCGCGCCAGGTGCCCTCGGCGAGCATGCCCCAGAACAGGCTGGTCAGGTGGGCGGTGCCGTCGACGATGGCGGCGTCCACCACCTGGCCGTGTCCGGTGGCGCGGGCGGTGAGCAGGGCGGCCAGGACGCCGGTGGTGAGGTAGAGGGAGCCGCCCGCGTAGTCGCCGAGCAGGTTGGCGGGGAAGACGGGCGGACCGTCCGCGGTGCCGATCATGGAGAGGGCGCCCGCGGTGGCGATGTAGCCGATGTCGTGCCCGGCCAGGGAGGCGAGCGGGCCGTCCTGCCCCCAGCCGGTCATCCGGCCGTACACCAGCGCGGGGTTGACGGCCATGCAGTCCTCGGGTCCGACGCCGAGCCGCTCGGCGACGCCGGGCCGGTATCCCTCGATGAGCACGTCGGCGCGTGCCGCCAACGCCCGTACGGTCTCCGGTCCTTGGGTCGTCTTGAGGTCGACGACGACGGACCGCTTGTTGCGGTTGGTCAGGTCGCGGGAGGGGTCGCCGCCGAGCGGGCCGCGGCCGGGGCGGTCCACCCGCACCACGTCGGCGCCCAGGTCGGCGAGGAGCATCGCGCCGAACGGTCCCGGCCCGATGCCGGCCAGTTCGACCACGCGCACACCGTCCAGCGGGCCCGCGACGGTGCGGCCGGGAGGGTGGGTGGGGGTGGGGCTCATGGGTTCCTCTCTCGGTGCGCGGCGGACCCGCCGCCGGCGACCGGGGACTTACTGAGCGTTCGCTCAACGTAGGAGCGGGACGCGGAGCGGTCAACTCCCCGTGCGGGACTTGTTTTTCGGGAGAAGGCGGGGGACAGTGACTGCGGGTCGGCCGTCGTGCGCCACGATCTACTGAACGATCGCTAAGTGGTGAGAGGGAGGTGGGCCGGACGCACCGCCGTACGATGACGCCGACCGCCGCAGCCCCGGAGGAGAGCCGTTGAACACCGTGCCCAGCCAGGAGACCACCCCGTCGGCGGGACACTGGCGCTCCTACGCCCCGCTCGACCTGCACCCGATCCTGATGCACGCCATGCGGGCCTTCAACGAGCAGGGCTACCACGGCACTTCGGTCCGGGACATAGCCGGCCGGGTAGGGGTCACCGTGCCCGCGCTCTACTACCACTACGAGAACAAGCAGGCGCTGCTGGCGACGCTCCTCGAGACGTCCATCAAGGACGTCCTGGACCGCTGCCGCGCCGCCGCCCGGGAGGCCGGGGACGATCCGCTGGCCCGCTTCTGCGGCATGGTCGAGTCGATCGTCCTGTACATGGCCCACCGTCGCCAACTGGCGTTCCTGGACACGGAGATACGCAGCCTGGAGCCGCAGAACCGGGCCCGGTACGTCGCCCTGCGCGACTATCTGGAGCACATGCTTCTGGACACGGTCGAGGAGGGCCGCGCCCAGGGCGTGTTCACCACCCCCATCCCGGCCGACGCGGTGCGCTCGGTGCTCGTGATGTGCCAGGGCGTCGCCAACTGGTTCCGTGAGGACGGCCCGCTGACCGCCGAAGAGGTCGCGGAACGGCATGTGCTGCTGAGCCTCGGCACGGTGGGCCATCCGGCCGCGGTGACCGGCGACGTGGTCCTGCCGTTCCCGCGGCGGACTCCGGCGGGGCGGGGCGCGGCGTCCCGCGCGTCGTCGGGCTGAGGCGGTCCGGGTCCCGACCGCGCCGGCCGCAGCACCGACCGACGAGAGGACACCTGTGATGGACGTGCACGAGGCGCGAGCCCTGTTCCGCGAGCTGACGGAGCGGGACGGCCGGGTCGACCCCGGCGAGCTCGACGCGATCTGGGCCGTGCTGCCGACGGTCCGCCCCGAGGAGATCCTCGGCGAGTGGAAGGGCGGCGAGTTCGACACCGGCCACCCGCTCAACGGCATGCTGGAGAAGGCGGGCTGGTACGGCAAGACGTTCCACTCGCTGCACGACGCCAAGCCGCTGATGTGCCGGAACGAGGCGGGTGAGCTGTACTCCGACACCGAGCTGGGGCAGGGCGAGGCGAGCCTGTGGACGGTGGAGTTCCGGGGTGAGTCGACGGCCACGATGGTGTACGACGGGCGGCCGGTGTTCGACCACTTCAAGTGGGTCGAGGAGGACACGCTGCTGGGCATCATGAACGGCAAGGACGTGCCGGACGGCGGGCCGTACTACTACTTCTACCTGGAGCGCGTTTCCAGCTCCGGGGCCGGCCCCACAGGAGACGGCGCGTGAGACGGATCCGCGCGGCGGTCGCCGAGACGCCGGGCGCGCCGTTCGTCGTGGGCGACCTGGACCTCGGCGAGCCGCGCCCGGACGAGGTGCTGGTGCGGATGACCGCGGCCGGCATCTGCCACACCGATCTGGGCATGCGCGACACCTGGCCCGGCGGGCTCACCCCGATGGTCTTCGGTCACGAGGGCACGGGACGGGTCGAGGCGGTCGGCGCGAAGGTGAGGGGCGTGGCGCCCGGCGAGCGGGTCTGCCTCACCTTCGCGAGCTGCGGCGCGTGCGAGCAGTGCGCCACAGGGCATCCCGCGTACTGTCTGCACGCGCGGTCCCTGAACTTCTCCGGCGGGCGCGCCGACGGCACCACTCCCCTTACCCGCGACGGCACACCCGTGCACGGCGGCTTCTTCGGCCAGTCCAGCTTCGCCACGTACGCCGTGGTGCGGGAACGGGGCGTGGTCCCGGTGCCGGCGGACCTGCCCGCCGAGGTCGCGGCGCCGCTCGGGTGCAGCGGGCAGACGGGCGCGGGGACGGTGCTCAACCGGCTACGGCCCGACCCCGGCGCGTCCCTGGTCGTGACGGGGGCGGGCGGGGTCGGGCTGAGCGCGGTGATGGCGGCGGTGGCGGTGGGCTGCGACCCCGTGGTGGCGGTCGACCCCGTCCCCGCACGCCGCGCCCTGGCCGTGGAGCTGGGCGCGAAGGCGGCGCTGCCTCCAGGGGACGGTCTGGTGGCGGCGCTGCGGGACCTCACGGGCGGCGGGACGCACCATGTCGTGGAGACGACGGGACGCCCGGAGGTGGCCCGTCAGGCGGTCGCCGCGCTGCGCCCGCGCGGTGAGCTGGCGCTGGTGGGCCTGGGCGGCGAGGTGACGTTCGACGTGATGCCGCTGCTGGCGAAGGGTGTGCGGGTGCACGGGGTGATCGAGGGCGACTCCCACCCCGGCCGCTTCCTGCCGGACCTGATCGGCCTGTGGCGCCGCGGCCTGTTCCCGCTGGAGACACTGGTCACGACGTTCCCGTTCGAGGAGATCGGGTCGGCGGTGAGGGCGATGGAGGAGGGCGGCGTGGTGAAGCCGGTGCTGGTGTTCGACTGAGCGGGCTTCCGGCATCCCGGAGCGGCAATGGAGGGAGCCCGGCCGCCTCACCCCGTGTGATTGACTAATCGCCATGGCTCCCGCCTCCTCGTCCGCCCGCTCCGCCGCGCCCGCCGAGCCGACTCCGGGCACGCGGCCTCGCAACCGCAGACAGCTGATCGTCGAGGCGGCCGGGCGGGTGTTCAGCGAGCGCGGCTACCACACGGCCTCCATGGAGGAGGTCGCCGCGCAGGTCGGCATCTCGGCGGCGGCGCTGTACCGGCACTTCCCCAACAAATACGCCCTGTTCGCGGAGTGCGCGGACGTCATGGTGGACGGGCTGGTCGAGGCGCTGGACGAGGTGCCTCCCGGGGCGAGCCTCGCGGAGGTGCTGACGGCGCTCACCCGGATCACCGTGGCGCACCGCGCGTCGGGCGGCGTGTACCGCTGGGAGGCGCGCTACCTCAACCGTGAGGACCGACGGCGTCTGCGGGTGAAGTTCGGGCGTCTGGTCGAGCGGGTCGACGACGCCGTACAGCGGGAGCATCCGCTGCCGGACGAGCGGCTGCGGGCGGTGGCGGCCCTCGGCGCGATCGGGTCGGTCACGATGCACCACACCTCCATCGCTCAACGGCGCGCGGAGGAACTGCTGTTGGCGGCCGCACTCGGGGTGGCGGCGAGCGACCCGGCGGGGGTGCCGCCCGCGGCGCACCCGGTGGAGCTGCCCGCCCGGCCGGTACCGCGCACCCGGCGCGCGGAGATCCTTGCCGCGTCCGTGCCGCTGTTCGCGCGCAACGGCTTCGCCAACGTCACCAACGGGCAGATCGCGCGGGCGGTCGGCCTGACCCCGTCCGCGCTGTACCGGCACTACCCGGGGAAGATCGACATCCTGGCGGCGGCCTGTCTCCAGGCGGCGGCGCTGCTGGCGCAGGGCGTGGAGCGGAGTCTGCAGGGCGTGGCCGGCCCGCGCGAGGCGGTCGTCGCGCTGGCGGCGACGTACGTGGCGTACAGCTTCGAGCACACCGAGCTGAACAGCGTAGCCGAGGCCGAACTCGCCGGTTTGCCCGACGACTTGCGGCGTCCTGTGGTGCTGGCGCAGCGTGAGCACATCGCCGTGTGGGAGCAGCAGCTGCGGCTGGTGCGCCCGGAGCTGGACCCCCGGCAGGCCCGGGTGCTGGTGCACGCGGGTTTCGGTGTGGTGGTCGAGGCGGGGCGGGCCCTGCGGTGGCGGGACGCCCCGGAGAACCGGGAGGCCGTGACCGCGCTGGTGCTGGGCGCGCTCGGCCTGTGACCCCGCCTCTCGGCCCGGTCGCCGTGAGGCGGGGTCGGGTGGGCGTCCGCGCGGCCCGTCCGCTCAACCGGCCCGGTTGCCGGTGGGGATGGTGATGGGCGTGGTGGTCCCAGAGGAGCCCTTGTTGAGGAACAGCATGGCGATGGCCCGGATGAACTGGTCGAACATGTAGAAGGTGCCCGGCATGACGGGCGACAGCCCTTCACGGAAGAGGATGAACGCCGGCCACGCCGTGCGCACCAGGGCGGCGGCCGCGTAGTCGCGCCGCAGGCCCAGCCAGTCGCCGACCTGGTCGCTGAGGACGTAGCGCACGAACTCGTTGAGGAAGCCGCGGGTGACGCCGAGGTCGATCTGCGCGGTGAGGCCGAGCAGGTCCTCGGCCAGCGCGATGCCCTCGGTGGACGGGGTGAGGATCGGGGTGAGGACCTGCTGCGACTGCGCGCGGGCCTCCGCCCAGGTCTTGGGGATGTGCTCGTAGGGCACGCCGAGCAGGTGAATGGCCACCTGCCACATGTGCAGGAAGGCCTCCTGGTCGGCGGCCGGGTAGGGGATCCTCCACTCGAGCAGCTTCTGGTGCACGTAGGTGCCGAGGCTGTGGAAGGTGACGAGGATGTCGGCGGCGCTGATCGGGATGGACTCGTCGGCGACCGCCTTCCAGTACGGCGACTGCGGCAGCAGATGCCGCACGGCGGCGTGCACCACGCGGGTCTTGTTGGCGGTGACGACGAACTGCCCGGTCGGCTTGAACGCGCCGAGCTGGGAGAGGTCGTAGCCGAAGGTGAACGTCTTGGCGGCGCGGTCCTGCATGTCGGCGCCGCCCGCGGACCAGTAGACGCTCTTGGCCTCACGGGGGATGACGGTGCTCATGATGCCGCTGCCGAGGCCGTACAGCATGAACAGGTACGTGTCCCGGCGGCGGTTGAAGTCGGCGGCGCGTTGGAGCTTGGCCTGGTCGGCCCAGGAGGGCAGCCGGTTGACCTGCGTCAGATAGGCGGCGAAGTCGGAGGGGAGGCCGCCGGGGATCGGGTCGTTGTTGTTCACCCAGCCCTCCCACGCCCGGTTGATCGCCGGGACGTGGCCGCCCTCGATCATCCGGACCATGAGCGGGTCGGCCGCGTCGTCCCAGATCCACTCCGGGCCGGGTCCCGCGGCGGCTCCGGCTCCTGCGAGCTTTCCGGCTCCGGCGGTTCCGGCCGACGCCCAGGCGGGCACGGGCGCCGCGGCGCCGACGAGGCCCAGCGCGACACCGAGGGTCAGCGCCCTTCTCCTGCTGAGGTTCTCCATTGACTTACCTGCTTCCCTGAGGGGAGGGACGGTTCGGGATGCCTTCGCAGACTTGCCAGTTGCGCGACAGTACGGTGTTGAACCTCGTCGCACGGATGTGATTTTCGATTAACATAGCGAGGGTCGCGACGGTGGGCAATGGGCATGACAGAGGTGCCGGGCCAAGGGCTGGTGACAGCCCTCGGGAGCTCAACAGCCCGCGAGGCCGGGGGTGTCAGGCGCGGGCGGCGCGGCGTGCGGCGTAGGCGACGGGCAGGTAACGGAAGCGTTCCGGCAGACGGGGCACGGCGGTGCGGACGACGCGGCCGAGCAGCCGCAGCCGACGCTCGTCACGCGCCGTCCAGGGAACGTCCAGCCGCTCACGCGCGACGGGCGGCAACAGCCCCTTGGTGACGAAGACTTGGAGACGGAGGAGGGCGGGACGCAGTACGGGCCAGAGCAGCCGCAGCACCGCCCCCGCACCGTCCGGCGGCGGCACGAGCCGGCGCGGGTCGAGCAACTCCTCCACGACGGCGGTCCGTTCGAGCTCCTCACGGACGACGGTGCCGAAGTAGGTCCAGAACTCATCGACGGAGCCCGGCATGTCGCGCTCCCGGATGCCGAGGATGCGCCCGAGCCGGCGCGCCTCCGCGTGCAGCCGCCGCTCCCCCGCCTCGTCGAACGGGCGGAACAGATACTCGGCGGCCCGCAGGAAGACGGGGAAGCCGGTGGCGTGCACCCAGGCGTAGTACGCGGGCGTCAGCGCGTGGTACGGGCGTCCCCGGGTGTCGGTGCCCTTGATGTCCCGGTGCAGCCGGCGCAGCCTGCGCCCCTCCTCGACGGCGCGGTCACCGCCGTAGACCCACAGCTGCAGCGAGTCGAGCGAGCGGCGGGCGCGGCCCCAGGGGTCGGTGCGGAAGACGGAGTGCTCGTCGACCCCGGCGCCGACGGCAGGGTGGGCGACCTGGAGGACGAGGGCGGCGGGGAGGTAGAGCAGGACGCGGATGTCGCCGGCCATGTCCCAGAGGAGGGTGTCGGGGGTGAACGGCAGGGGGTCGGTGTGCTCGGCACGGGGCGTGCGGTCGCCGCCCGGTCCGGTGCGCTCCGCACGGGGCGTGCGGTCACCGCCCGGTCCCGGTGCCGGCACCGGTGCCGGTATCTCCTCGCCGGCGGAGTGCGCCGCCCGTCCCGTGTCCATACCTCCAGCCTCCCACGCCCCTCCCGTGGCGGTCCGGGCGCGTCCGGCCGGACGTCAGGGCAGCTCGGGACGCACCAGCGCCCTGGCGATCGGCTCACCGGTACGCCGGGCGTACGTCATCCGTTCCCGCACCTCGCGGAGCGTGCGCGGCCGGTACCCGGGCCCGGCGCAACAGCTCTTGTGGAAACGGATGCCGGCGTGCAGCAGCAGGGAGAGCACCCTCCACCCCTCGGTGTCCCTGCGCGGCGGCGGGGCGAAGGCGGAGCCGACGGGGATCAGCGTGCCGGCACAGCGCGGACACACCCGCTGGTCGCTCTTCGCGCTCCTCGCGGGCGTCGGGTACGGCTGCTTGTAGGAGGCCCGGCAGGGCAGGCAGACGAAGGAGGTCCTGGCGGGAGGCATGGGGCCAGGGTAGGGGGGCGCCCTGTGCCGCTCCACGCCTTTTCGTGATGCCCGCCGGACGGCCGTCCCCGCGTTTCACGCACCAGCCGCCGGGACACCCGGCGCAGGTCGGACGGCGGTGTGGTCCGGCAGAAACCGGCGAACGGAGGGATCACGCTCATGACCTCGCACGACGCACCCGGCACGGCGATCGTCACGGGGGCCTCGTCCGGCATCGGATGGGAGTACGCGACCCGGCTGGCGGGGCGTGGCTGGGGGCTGGTGCTGGTCGCCCGGCGGGCCGAGCGGCTGGACGTCCTCGCGAAGGAGGCGCTCAAGGAGGGCGCGGCGGGCGTCGAGACGCTGGTGGCGGACCTCGGGAGCCCTGAGGACCTGTCCCGTGTCGTGGAGCGGGCGTCCGGGGACGACGTGGACCTGGTGGTCAACAACGCGGGCATCAACGGTTACGGCACGTTCGCCGAGGTGGACCCGGACCTCCTCGTCCGGGTGGTGAACGTGAACGTCGTGGCGCTCACGGCGCTCACCCGGGCCGCCGTGCCCGGCATGCTGGCGCGCGGCCGGGGAGCCGTGATCAACGTGGCGTCGCTCCTCGCCTTCGCCGGCGACCTGCCGCCTGACCCGCTCCCCCGGCGGGCCGTCTACGCCGGGACCAAGGGATACGCGGTGACCTTCACCCGCACCCTGGCCGCCGAACTGGCCGGCACTCCGGTACGCGTGCAGGTCGTGTGCCCCGGGCTCACGGCGACCGAGTTCCACCTGGGCGCCGGGGACACTCCGGTGAGCGGTGAGCGGCGCGTCCACGACGACGGCGGGATGCCCGCGGCGGACGTGGTGACCGCGTCCCTTGCCGGGCTGGAGGCCGGTGAGGTGGTGTGCGTGCCCGGCCTGACGGACGCGGAGGCCGTGGCCCGGCTGGCGGAGGCGGAGCTGAACCTGCGCTCCGGTTCGGGCAGCCGTATGGCTTCCCGCTACTCTCACGGAGAGTGACGGTCAGGCGCTGTCCGCCAGCTCGGCGTGTCCCTGGGCGCGGGCGCAGTGGGCGCAGCAGAAGAACTGGCCGCCGGCCTGAAGGCCGTGGCCGAGGACCTTGCAGCCGCAGTTGTCGCAGATGGGCGCCAGCTTGTGGGCGGCGCACTCGATGCTGTCGAACGTATGGACGGAATTGTCGACCGTGCGCACCTCGAACGAGAGGGCGTAGTCGTTCCCGCACACTTCACAGATCGCCATGATCCGCTCCCTTCCGCAGTGCGGGCCGAGTACCGCGCCGGGAGGGACGTCATGCGCGGGAAATGCGGGACCGGTCGTCCCGCATTCAAGTAGAGCTGTCCCACGGGAAGTTCACAGTCCCTACACTCCCGATCATGACAACTGAAACCCCTCTCGCCGGGGCCGGGGCCGACGACGCCGCCACCGAGCCGCCCCTCTTCGCGACCATGTCCACGATGCGGGCGATGCGCCGCCTGCGCCCCGACCCGGTGCCGGACGAGCTGCTCGACCAGCTGATACAGGCCGCCGTGTGGGGCCCGAGCGGCGGCAACATGCAGCGTTACGAGTACGTCGTCGTCACCGACCGTGCGGTCATGGCCGAGCTGGCGCCGCTGTGGAAGCGGTGCGTGGACGCGTACCTGGCCACGACCGGCAAGTACGCCCCCGAGGGCATGGACGAGGCCGCCTACGGGCGCATGGTCGCCGCCATCGAGTACCAGCGTGACCACTTCGCCGACACCCCGGCGCTGATCATCCCGTGCTACCAGTTCCCGCCGCCGCGGATCGAGGAGGAGGGCCTGCGGATCTACGCCGAGGCGCTGGGCGCGGAGGCGACGGAGCGGATGGGACGCATCCAGGAGCGGTTCTCCGCCCTCGCGGAGGGCTCCTGCGTCTACCCGGGCGTCCAGAACCTGCTGCTCGCCGCGCGCGGGCTGGGCCTGGCGGCCAACATCACCATTTGGCACCTGTTCCTCGAGACCGAGTGGAAGGCGGCGCTGGGCATCCCGGCGGACATGAACACCTTCGCCGCCATCCCGGTGGGCTGGCCGCGGGGCAACTTCGGCCCGGTCCGCCGCCGGGCGGTGACGGAGGTCGTCCACCGGGACCGGTGGTAGGACGCACGACGCGGTACGGCGGCCGTACGAATCCGTACGGCCGCCGTACGGCCTCGCGCCGTGGCCGGAGGGGCGGCTCGGTCGTTGTGCTCCACGACGGATCACTGTGCGACGGAGCAGGGGGCTCGATGGGCAGGACGACCCAGCAGGAGTGCGGTACGGCCGGCCGGCGCGGGCCCGGCAAGGAGCGCCCGGCGGCGTGGAGCGCGTACGGCAAGCTGGTCCGCCTCTTCCGCGAACGCGCCGGACTCACCCAGCAGGCCCTCGCCGACGCCATCGGCTACTCCATGGAACAGGTCGCGTCCGTCGAGCAGGGGCGCCGCCCGGCGAAGGCGGTCTTCACGGAGGCGGCGGAACGCGTCCTGGACGCGGGCGGGGCGCTGCGCGTGCTCCAGCCGGACGTGGACCGGGCCAAACTTCCCCTGTTCTTCCAGGACTTCGCCCTCCTGGAAGCGGAGGCGGTGAGCCGCTTCTCGTACGATCCGATGCTGGTGCCGGGGTTGTTGCAGACGGAGGCGTATGCGCGCGCCTTGCTTGAGGCGCACTTCCCTCCCCTCGAAGAAGAGGCCATCGAGCAACACCTCACGGCACGGCTGGCCCGGCAGTCCCTGCTGACGCGCAAAAGCCCGTGCGTCGTCTTCTCGTTCATCCTCGAGGAGGGCGCCCTTCGCCGGGCGGTGGGCGGCGCCGTGGTCCTGGAACGGCAACTCGCACACCTGCTGGAGTGCACCCGCAGGCGCAACGTGGAGATCCAGGTGATGCCTACGCAACGGGCCGCGCACAGCGGGGTCAACGGGCAGATCGTCCTGCTGGAGACCGTCGAACGGCGGCGGTTCGTCTCCATCGAGGCCCAGGGCATCGTGAACATCCGGTCGGACCGGGACGAGGTCAGCGAGTTCTGGCTACGCTATGGAATGCTGCGTTCACAGGCCCTCAACTCCGAGGAGTCTGCCCGGTTCATCGAGCGCATGGCAGGGGAGCTATGAGCATCGAGCAGGTTCGCGACCTCGCGTGGATCAAGAGCAGCCACAGCGGAACGAACGGCGGCGACTGCGTCGAGGTGGCCGCCCACCAGAACACCGTGTACGTGCGGGACTCCAAGGCCGTCGACGACGGCGCCCCCGTACTGCGGATCGACCGCGCGCAGTGGGCGGCGTTCGTGGCACGCGTCCCCACAGCTTGACCGAACGCTGACCCGCCCGGCTCACCGAGCAGCCCGTTCACGTCGATCCGGGCGGGGCGGGGAGTGGGCTGATGCCGGGTTCGTAGTGGTCGCGGAGGTAGATGCGCGTACGCGTCGGCGTGTAGGCGTGGGCGTAGAGGCGGACACATGACGCGTCGGACGTGTCGGCGCCTGGGGCGTGTGGATCCAAGGCGGCCTCCGCGGCACCGGGGCAGACGACGCCGTACCGCATGCCGTCCTTCAGCGTCTCGGGCTCCGGGAGTCCGAAGTGCGCGAAGTCGTGAGGCGGGACGTCGGTCTGTGCGGAGGTCGGTTCGAGCCAGTCGCCCTCCGGTGGGTGCTCCTTCAGGTACGCCTCCGCTTCCACCCTGGTGAGGGTGAAGGTGAGCAGCCCCGTGTCAAAACGGGACGTGACCTCGTACGCGGCCCGGGGGGAGCGGGCCGTGACCGGGATGTCGAGGCCCATCTGTTCGCTCATCCACTCCGGCGTGACGCCTTCGACCCACCGCGCGTCCGCCGCCTGTTCCGTCAGGCGGTCACCGCCGTCGTCCGTCCCGCCGGGCAGCCGTCCCGTCGCTACCAGGGCGGCCGCCAAGGTCAGGACGCCCACGGCTACCCCCGCGACGAGCCACGGCCGACGGCCACCATCGGCACCCCCGGTACCGCTCACGCCGTCTTCCGGTGCCTGGTAGGGGTTCACTGCGCTCCTGTCGTCGATCCCGGTCGCGCGCCCATTGTGCACCGGCCCGGACCGCAGGAGCGGTCCGGGCCGGTGGGGTTCCACAGGAGGGTGGTGGCGTCAGTTCTCCACCGAGAACTCCGCCCGGAACCGCCGCGTATGGTCCACCTCCCGCGCCGGCCCCGTCAGGGTGACCGTCGTCGTGAGGCGGGCGTTCGTGCTGGACGCCGCCAGGCGGAGTTCCAGGGCGCCCGGTTCGACGATGCGGCGCCCGTCGCGGCCCGTGAACGACGCCACGTCCGCCGGGACCGTCACGCGCACCCTGCGCTCCTCGCCCGCCTTCAGATCGACCCGGGCGTAGCCGACCAGGCGCTGGACCGGCTGGACCACCGAGGCGACCGGGTCGTGCAGGTAGAGCTGGACGACCTCCGTGCCGGCCCGCTCCCCCGTGTTGCGCACGGTGAGCGAGGCGGTGAACTCCCCGTCCGTCGGCGCCTCTTCGGCGTCCACCGTCAGGTCGCTCCACGCGAACGTCGTGTACGTCAGGCCGTGTCCGAAGCCGAACGCCGGTGTCGGGTCGATGTTGGACACCTCGCTGGCCTGGGCGAGGCGGGCGCCGAGGTACGTGGTCGGCTGGGAGCCGGAGGTGCGCGGGACGCTGACCGGGAGGCGGCCGGACGGGTTCGTACGGCCGCTCAGCACGCCCGCGATGGCGCGGGTGCCCGCGACGCCCGGGAAGAACGACTGCACGATCGCCGCCGATTCCTCCGCCCCGCGGCCCAGCGCGTAGGGGCGGCCCGCCAGCAGGACCGTCACCACCGGGGTGCCGGAGTCCAGCAGCGCGTCAAGGAGCTGCTGCTGCGCGCCCGGCAGTGCCAGGGACTCCGCGTCGCAGCCCTCGCCGCTGGTGCCGCGGCCGAACAGGCCGGCACGGTCGCCGAGCGCCACGACGACGATGTCGGCGTCACGCGCCGTGTCCACCGCCTCCGCGATGCCGGAGAGGTCGCCGTCGTCGACGCCGGTGCCGCGGACGACCGTGATCTCGGCGTCCGGGAACTCGGCCGTCAGGCTCTCGCGCAGGTCGGGCAGTTCGATGCCCACCGGGATGTCCGGGTACTTCACGCCCACGTGCTGCGGGAACGAGTAGCAGCCGAGGACGGCCGACGGCTCGGTGGCGTTGGGGCCGACGAGCGCGATCCGGCGGGGGCGGGCCAGCGGCAGGGTGCCGTCGTTGCTGAGCAGCACGACCGCCTTCTCGGCGATCTCACGGGCCAGTTCGCGGTTCCCGGGCCCGTCCAGGTCGATTGTGCCGCGCAGGGCGTCGGGGTCGTCCAGGTCGGCGCCGTCGAAAGCGGGCGGCACCGGGCTCCAGTCCGGGTCGAGCAGGCCCAGCTCCGCCTTCTGGGTGAGGACGCGGCGCAGGGCGCGGTCGATCAGGTCCTCCGGCACCCGGCCCTCGGTGACGGCCTCCACGAGCGGGGCGCCGAACGTCTTGACCGTGGGCAGTTCGATGTCGACGCCGGCCTTGAGCGCGGCGCCGGCCGCGTCGGCGAAGTCGCCCGCGATGCCGTGCAGCGTCTTGAGGAACGCGATGCCGAAGTAGTCGGCGACGACCGTGCCGTCGAAGCCCCACGTGTCGCGGAGCAGCCCGGTGAGCAGCGTCTCGTCGGCCGCCGAGGGTACGCCGTCGATGTCGGTGTAGGCGTGCATCACGGAGCGCGCGCCGCCCTCGTGGATCGCCATCTCGAACGGCGGCAGCAGCACGTCGGCGCGTTCACGCGGACCCACGGAGGAGGGGGCGAGGTTGCGTCCGGCGCGGGAGGCCGAGTAGCCGACGAAGTGCTTCAGCGTGGCGACGATCCCGGCGGACTCCAGGCCCTGGACGTAGGCGGTGCCGATGGTGCCGACGAGGTACGGGTCCTCGCCGATGGTCTCCTCGACACGGCCCCAGCGGGCGTCCCGTACGACGTCGAGGACGGGGGCGAGGCCCTGGTGGACGCCCACGGCGCGCATGTCGCGGCCGATGGCGGCGGCCATCCTGCGGATCACGTCGGGGTCGAAGGTGGCGCCCCAGGACAGCGGCACCGGGTAGGCGGTGGCGCCCCAGGCCGCGAAGCCGGCCAGGCACTCCTCGTGCGCGACGGCGGGGATGCCGAAGCGGTTCGCCGAGGTGATGCGGGTCTGGGTGCGCAGCAGGGAGAGCGCGCCGAGCGCCGGGTCGACGGGGGCGGTGCCGAAGGGGCGGGTGAGCTGGCCCAAGCCGGACGGCAGAAGGTCGTCGAGGTCGACGGCCTCCTCCATGTCGTGCTGGTGCGGGGCCACTTCGCCGCCGTCGGCGGAGGCGCCGACCCACACGCCGTACAGCTGGGCGATCTTCTCCTGGAGGGTCATGGCGCCGATCAGCGCGTCGACCCGGGCGGAGACGGGGTGGGAGGGGTCGTTCCAGAGGGGGATTTCGGGGGTGGTCTCTACGGCCACGTTCGCGGTCACTTTCCTCCGACACCCATCAGCCCCTGGACCAGGGCGCGACGGGCGAACAGGTAGACGAGCAGGATGGGCACCATGGACAGCACCACGGCTCCCAGCAGCCCGGGGATGTCGATGCCGTGTTCGGTCTGGAAGTCGTACAGGCCCAGGGTGACGACCTTGGTGGCGTCGGACTGGGTCAGCACGAGCGGGAACAGGAAGCCGTTCCATGCCTGCAGCGCGGAGAACACCACGATGGTGGACAGTCCGCCCCGGGAGAGCGGCAGCACGAGCTGGAAGAACATCCGGCGCGGGGTGGCGCCGTCCATGGCCATGGCCTCGTACAGCTCCGGCGAGATGTCGCGCATGGCGCCGCTGAGGATGAGCGCCGACATCGGCAGGCAGAACGCGGCCGTGGGCAGGATGACGCCGACCAGGTTGTCGTACAGCCCGGCTTCGCTGATCAGGTAGAACATCGGCACGATGACGGCCTGCGCGGGAATCGCCAGGCCGAGCAGGAACAGCCGGAAGATCGCCGACGTGGTCCTGCCCCGGCTGCGCACGATGGCGTAGGCGAGCGGCGGGACCAGCAGCAGCACGATGCCGATCACGCAGGCGGTCACGACGAGCGTGTTGAGGAAGTACTGGCCGAAGCCCGAGTCGAAGGCGCCGGTGAAGTTGTCCAGGGTGAAGGTGTCCGGGAGGGACACCGGGCCGTTCTGGGCGTAGTCCTGGCGGGTGCGCAGGGTCGCCGCGAGCATCACGTACAGCGGCAGGCCGACCAGCACCAGCCAGACGAGCGAGCCGGCGCCGGCCAGGTAGTTGGGGCGGCGCCTCATGACACACCTTCCATGGAGCTGCGCATCTTGTCGTAGCCGGAGACCTTCACCACGACCAGGGAGATGATGGTGGCGGCGACGACCAGGGCGAGGGCGATGGCGGAGCCGGCGCCGAAGTCGAAGCCCTTGAAGGCCTTGTCGTACATGTAGTAGGCGCTGATGGTCGTGTCGGTGCCGGGGCCGCCCTGGGTGAGGATGAGGACGGTCTCGAAGGTGGTGAGGCCACCGACGATCATCAGGATCATCGACGTGATCATGGAGTTGCGGAGCTGCGGCAGCGTGATGTGGAAGAACTGCCGGTAGCGTCCCGCGCCGTCGATCTCCGCGGCCTGGTAGAGCACCTGCGGGATGGAGCGGGCGGCGCCCTGGTAGATCAACGTGTGGAACGGGGTGAACTGCCAGGTGCTGACGAACGCCAGTACGCCGATGGCGGTGGCCTGTTCACCGAAGAGGTTGCCGTCGCCGAACAGCCAGGAGGCCTCTGCGGGGATGCCGAAGTTCGGGTCGAGCAGCGCGCGCCACAGCACGGAGACGGCGGTGGCGGACAGCAGCAGCGGGATGAAGTAGATGACGGACAGCACCGCGCGGTTGCGCTGGTAGCCGGCCGCCCAGACGCCGAGCAGGATGCTCAGCGGGGTCTGGATGACCACGCCGAGCGCGGTCAGCAGCAGGGTGAGCCAGACGCTCTTCAGCATCACCGGGTCGTCCCACAGCCGCGACCAGTTGTCGGTGCCGACCCACTGGGGCGAGCCGAGCCCGTTCCAGCTCATGAAGGACAGCACCGCGACCATCACGAGCGGGACGATGGCGAAGAGCGTGAAGAACACGGCGGCGGGCAGCGCCCAGGCGAAGCCCGGGCGGCCCACCGTGGAGACGGAGGGGGAGGCGGCCGGCCGCCGCCGGGGCTCCTTGCGGAGCCCGGCGGCGGGCGGAGCGCTCGTGATCTTTGTGGTCATGAGCCGTTCGTCACTCGGTCGGGAGGGCCTGCATGGCCTTGATGAAGCCGTCCGCGTCGAGCTGTCCGTTGAAGAACTGCTGGATGGCCTTGTGCATGTTCGAGGCCGCCGACTGCGGGTACGCCTGGTCCCAGCTCAGCTGGAACGACGGGGCATTGGCGACCAGGTCGTACTGGAAGCGGGAGTACTCGGGCGTCGCGGACGTCTCGATGAACTCGTCGGTGTTGGTCGTGGTGGTGAGGTTGCCGACGTCGAGCTGCGACTTGACGAACTCGTCGGTGTACATGAGCTCGAGGAACTTGGCGACGGCCTCGGGGTGCTTGGTCTTCTTCAGCACCGAGTAGTAGTTGTTGGTGTTGCCGGCGACGTTCTTCGGGTCGCCCTTGCCGCCCGCGACGGTCGGGAAGGCGGAGTAGCCGAGGCCCTTCTCCGCGAAGTCCGGGTGGTCGGTGAGCTGCTGGGAGTAGTACCAGGAGCCCATCAGCTCGAAGCCGGCCTTGCCCTGGGCGACCAGCGCGACCGAGCCGCCGTTGGTGTACTTGACGGAGTCGTAGTTCTTGCCGAAGGCGCCCGCGTCGACGAGCTCCCGGATCATCTTCAGGGCCTTCTTGCTCTCCGGGGCCTCCCAGGCGCTCTTGTCGCCGTCGAGGGCCTTCTGGAAGAGCTCCGGGCCGGCTATGCGGTCGTAGAGGTACTGGAACCACATCTGGGTGGGCCAGACGTCGCCGCCGCCGAGCGCGATCGGGGTGACGCCCTCGTCCTTGAGCTTCTCGACGGCGTCGAGCAGGTCGTCCCAGGTCTTCGGCGGCTGGACGCCGGCCTTCTTGAGGACGTTCTTGTTGTGGAACAGCAGCACCGGCTGCGTGCCGCGCATGGGGATGCCGTACGGCTTGCCGTCGACGACGGCGTTGTTGAAGACGGACGGGAGGAACTTGCTCTCCAGCTCCGGGTTCTTCTTGATGAAGTCGTCCAGCGGGAGCAGCAGGTCCGCCTTGACGAAGGGCTTGATGCTGCCGCCGCCCCAGTTGAAGAAGACGTCCGGGGCCTGCGGGGTGCTGATGATCGTCTGAAGCTTCTGCTGGTAGTCGGCACCGGGGATGGTGTCGAGGACCGCCTTGACGTCGGACGTCTCGTTGAACTTGTCGACGACCTGCTTCTCGATCTTGTTGGTGGCGTCCCCGTAGACAAGGATATGGATCTTGCCGTCGTCCGCCGACGCCCCGCCGTTGCCGTCACCGCAGGCGGACAGGCTCAGGGCCAGGGCGAGCGTCGCACCGGTGGCGATCAGTCTGGGCAAGCGCGCACGTGTCTTCATCGTTCGCCTTTCGAAAGTTTCGGCTTCATCGCCGAAAGTCCATGCCGAGGGACAGTAGGTCAGACGGGAGTTGGGGTCAACGGTCACGTCGCAACTCGCCCGAAACGTTATCGACACGCGGTGCTCTATCCTGCGGGTATGCGCGAAGACGACGAGGCGAGCGGGCGTGTCACCCTGGCTGCGGTAGCGAAAGAGGCCGGGGTTTCGATGCCGACAGTTTCGAAGGTGCTCAACGGCCGTTCGGATGTCTCACGCGCGACGCGTGCGAAGGTGGAGAGGCTGCTGGACCTGCACGGCTATCGGCGGCGGGTGCAGCCCGCGGCCCGCTATCCGCTCATCGAGATCGTGTTCCACGAGCTGGAGAGCGTGTGGGCGATGGAGCTGATACGGGGCGTGGAGAACGTCGCAAAGGAAAATCGCGCGACGGTCGTGCTCACCGAGAGCGGCACCCGGCACACCCCCGACCCGGACTGGTTGCCGGGCGTGCTGCAGCGCCGTCCGCTGGGCGTGGTACTGGTGTTCTCCAGCCTGCCGCAGGACATCAAGCGGCAACTGCGGGCCGCGGCCATCCCGTTCGTCGTCATCGACCCGGCCGGCGACCCCGACCCGGACGTGCCGTCGGTCGGCTCCGCCAACTGGGCCGGCGGTCTCGCCGCCACCCGCCACCTCACCGAGCGCGGCCACCGGCGCATCGCCATCATCACCGGACCCAACGACATGCTGTGCTCGCTGGCGCGCCTCGACGGCTACCGCTCGGCCATGGCGATGGCGGGCCTGGAGGTGGACCCGCGGCTGACCCGCTTCGGCGACTTCCACGTGCAGGGCGGCTTCGAGCAGGCCATGGAGCTGCTGGAGGGCCCCGACCGGCCCACGGCGATCTTCGCCGGCAGCGACCTGCAGGCGCTGGGCGTGCTGGAGGCGGCCCGCGTGAAGGGGCTGCGGGTGCCGGAGGACCTGTCGGTGGTCGGCTACGACGACGTACCACTCGCCCAGTGGTCCAGCCCGCCCCTCACCACGGTCCACCAGCCGCTGCGGCACATGGCGGAGGAAGCGTCCCGCATGCTGCTGCGCCCGGACGACCCGGGGGCGTCGGCCCAGCGGATCGAGCTGGCCACGCACCTGGTGGTACGGCAGAGCACGGCCGTGCTGGAGGGCTGACGCCCTTCACTGCGACGAGGCTCGGCACCGCGGGCAGGCACGGCGGACGGGTCGCCTCGGTCGACCTGCCGGGCCGGGTGCGGCGAAGCGCGGCGCTGCCGGAAGCCGGTGCGAGTCACCGTGAGCGCCGCCTCGCCGGCATACGCGGCAGAGCGCGACGGCCTCGTACGCCCGGGCGTCCGGGCATCCGGGCATCCGGGCATCCCGTACGCCCGGCCGTCGGGGCGCATTCGCAGCGCTACGTGCGCGGCACGGCACCGCACACCGGGCAGCCGGCGCGGGTCACTCCGCCGCGCCCCGCTCCCGGCGCAGGCGGCGTACCACGACCGCCCAGTCCAGCGCGGCCGTCAGGGCGAGGACGCCGCACACCACGGCGAGGAGCGTCAGCGGACCGCTGCCGGGGCTGTCGCCGGGGTCGGAGCCCGCCGCCCAGACCGCGAACAGCACCGTTCCCGCGACGAAGAGCGGCAGGAAGACGGAGGCCAGCAGCAGCCGCAGTCTCAGCGGGCTGCGCGCGGTGACCGGCTCGGTGCCGGTGCGCGGGTACCTGCGGCCCACCATCCCCGAGCGGGCGCGGGAGACCGGCTCGCGGCCGGATCCGGTACGACTGTCGGGCACGTCGACGCACCTCCTTCGCCTCGTCCCCGCATCGGGTAGCCCCCGGTCGCGTGCGGCAAACCGGGCCCCGTCTCGGCCCGCCCCGCGCGGGTACCCGGTGGACCGGACCGGAGTGGCCGGAGGAGGTGGCCGGGCATGGTGAGCGCGTCGGTGACGGTTCCGTCGGGAGCCGCGGCCCTGCGCGGTGATCTGGAGATCCCCGTAGGGGCGCGCGGTGTGGTGCTGTTCGCGCACGGCAGCGGCAGTTCGCGGCTCAGCCCGCGCAACCGGGCCGTCGCCGGGGTGCTGCGCAGGGCGGGGTTCGGCACGCTGCTGCTGGATCTGCTGACCGCGGCGGAGGAGGACGAGGACGCGGCGACGGGCCGGCACCGTTTCGACATCGGTCTGCTGGCCGGCCGGCTGGCGCATACCGTGGACTGGCTGGAAGACCGCACGGACGCGGTGGATCTGCCGGTGGGGCTGTTCGGGGCCAGTACGGGAGCGGCGGCGGCGCTGGTCGCGGCGACGGAGCGGCCGCGGCGGGTGTCGGCGGTCGTCTCCCGCGGCGGACGCCCCGACCTGGCAGGGGACGCGCTGCCCCTGGTGGCGTGCCCGGTGCTGCTGGTGGTGGGCGGCGCGGACACGCAGGTGCTGGAGCTCAACCGTCAGGCCGCCCGGCGGCTGTCCGCGCCGCACCGGCTGGATGTGGTGCCCGGCGCCACGCACCTGTTCGGCGAGCCGGGCGCCCTGGAGCGGGTCGCGGAGCTGGCCGCCGGGTGGTTCACCGAACACCTGAAGTGAGGGCCTGCGAGGTGAGCCGCGGCGACCAGAGGCACCGCGGCTCACCCGACCTGCTCAGCTCGTGCTGCAGGAGACCGTCGGCCAGTTCCAGTTGCCGTTGGTCTGGATCGTCACCCCCCAGTTGTTCCCGCTGCCGTTGGGCCTGGCGACCAGGGTCTGGCTGCTTGGGTAGGAGGCGCTGACGTTCCAGGTGCTCAGCACCTTCGCCGGGGACGGCACGTTCATCGTCACGGTCCAGTTGTTCGAACCGTTCACCGCGACGTTGAGGTTGTACCGGTCGCCCCAGCTGCTGCCCGCGGACAGCGTGGCGGTGCAGGAGCCGTTGCCGCCGCCTCCGCCGCCCCCTTCCCCGCCGCCGGAGCCGTCGGGGGCCACCGCGCGGCCGGTCTGCGGCGAGATCATGCCGGCGCACAGACCGCGGGAAGCGAGGTTCTGCGCGATCCGCGGGATGGCGGCGATGGTGTTCGCCGGCCAGTCGTGCATCAGGATGACCTGCCCGTCGTTCAGCCGGGAGGCGGCCTGCACGATGGCGTCGGTGCTCGCGTTGTTCCAGTCCTGCGAGTCGACGTCCCAGATGACCTCCGTCAGGCCGTACTTGGCCTCCGCCGAGCGCAGGGTGGAGTTGGTCTCGCCGTACGGCGGGCGAAACAACTTGGGTGTGCCGCCACCGCCGTTGGCGATCGCCTGCTGGGTGCGGGAGATCTCCGACTCCATCTGGGACTGGCTCAGCTGGGTCATGTGCGGGTGGGTGTAGCTGTGGTTGGCGACCCACATCCCCGCGTCCACCTGGGCCTTGACCAGCGAGGGGTTGGCGGCGGCGTTCTGGCCCGTGTTGAACATGGTGGCCCGCAGGCCGTTCTGCTTCAACGCGTTGAGCAGGTTCATGGTGCTGCCGGCCGACGGGCCGTCGTCGAACGTGAGGCCGACGTACCCGTTGCAGGCGGCCGCCTCGGCGGGGGCGGCGCCGACGCCCGTGGTCACCGTGGCGGCCACGGTCAGTGCGGCGGCAGCCACACCCGGGACCAGGTACCGGGTGAGGGGCTGTCGCTTTCCGGTGCTCATGTGTGGGGGTCCTCCTCGTACGGGGGTGTCAGCCTGCGCTGCAGGACACCGACGGCCAGGTCCAGTTGCCGTTGGTCTGGATGGTCGCGCCCCAGTTGTTGCCGTTGCCGTTGGGCCGCGCGACGAGGGTCTGGCTGTCGGGGTAGGAAGCGCTCACGTTCCAGGTGGCGGAGACCTTGGCGGGGGACGGGACCCGCATGGTCACGGTCCAGTTGCTGGAGCCGCTCACCGACACGTTGAGGTTGTAGCGGTCGCCCCACTGCTGGCCGGCCGACAGGGTCGCGGTGCAGCCGCCGGTACCGCCGCCGCCGCCACCGCCGCCGCCGCCGCCACCGCCACCACCGCCGCCACCGGAGCCCTCGCTCACGGTGATGCTGGAGCTGCCGCTGCTCTGGTAGCCCTCGGTGGCCATGATCATGTAGTTGTGGTTGCCCAGGTTCATGCCCTTGCTCGCCCAGGCGTCGAAGTGGTTGCCGCTGGTGATGGTGCCGCCGGTGCGCTTCTGCTGGCGGACGCTCCAGTACTGGTCGAAGGTGCGGGTGCCTTCGATGGAGGGGGCGTTGTACCGGGTGGTCTTGTAGATGTCGTACGTGCCGCCGTCACTGGTGACGGTGCCCTTGTACTCGCCGGTGGGCCGGTAGGTGCCCCAGTTGTCGACGATGTAGTACTCGATCAGGGGACTGGTGGTCCAGCCGTACAGCGTCAGATACGCGTTGCCGGACGGGTTGAAGCTGCCGGAGTAGCTGACGGTCTTGCGGCCGCCGGTGCTCCAGCCCTTGCCGGCCACGAAGTTGCCGGTGTTGCTCCACTGGGTGCTGTAACTGCCGCCGGAGCCCAGGTCCATGGAGACGGTGCCCTGGGAGTCGGTCCAGAAGGAGTACCAGAAGCCGTTGTTGGTGCCGGTCTGGTTGGTGGTGATGACGGGGGCGGCGGTCGCGGTGCCGGTGAGGAGCAGCGCGGTCAGCGCGGCGAGAGCGACCGTCCAGGCGCTCTTCACGCTCATGATCAGCCGGCCGCGTCTGCGGCCGCCGGGGGGTACGGACACATGCATGGGTGACGCCTCCTGTTTACGGCTCGATGGGGAGGTCGATGCCGTGACAGTGTTGGTCTGAGCGCGTCAACCGTCAACGGTTTCGGTGAGAGTTTCGAAAAGTTCGAGTGACCAGGGATCAGGGCGCGCCGCTATCTGGCCAGTTCACATGCCGAGTTGAGGTGTGCGAGGTGTGAAGCAGTATCAGGTAGCTGGCCGCTGCATCGAAGACCGATCGAGCATCTACGAAACTTTCGCGTCAGGTCGGCGTCGTCCAGCGCGGGGCCGTTTCCGCCCAGGCGGCGGCCCAGCGGGCGAGGTTGCGGCGGTGCAGGACGAGACCGGCGACGGCGTGCACGGCGGCGCCCGTGAGCGCGACGCCGATCGCGGCGAGCAGCGCCCAGCCCGCGGCGCGACTGCGGACCTCCCTGCCGGTGAGCGGCGCGTCGGCCGCCTCGCCGTCGGCGTCGATCCAGATGCTGACGACGCTGTCGGCGGTCAGCCCCGGCGACACCTCCGCGCGCGTGATGCGGGTCCGTCCCTCGCGGGTGACGACCCGGACCTCGACCGGGTAGCGCGTCTTCTTCTCCTCGTCCGAGCCCGGTTCCGGATGCCGGGGCGCGTCGTGGACGAGGGTGGCGTCGGCGAGGTGGCGCGTCTGCTGCTGGTGACGCGCGACGTCCTGGTAGTGCCGGTGCGCGGCGTCGCCCACCAGGGCGCCGGCCACGGGCGCCACGGCGAGGACGGCGAGCAGCACACCGAGCCCCAGCCAGGCCCGCACGGTGTCGGTGCGGCGGCGCAACGGGTTGGACCGCCAGGGCCAGAACAGGGGGCGCGGCGGCGGTCCGAGGGGCGGCTGCGGCGGAGGTACGGTGCCCGCCACGTCACGGCTCCTTCCGTTGGCGGTCGCAGGCGCAGGTCGGCCAGGTGGAGTCGGTCAGGCGCAGGTCGGCCAGGTGGAGGCCGGCCAGGTGGAGGTCGGTCAGGCGCAGGTCGGTCAGAGGACGCCGTCGGCGGAAGGGTGCCGATACGCCGCGGCCAGCAGTCCGGCCGCCCCGCGCACGGCGGCGGTGTGGGGCGACGGCACCGGCTGCACCGCGCAGTTGAGGCCGCCCGGCAGCCCTCCGGTGATGTCGGGGCGCAGCGCTCCCCCGCCGGCCAGCAGCACCCCGCGGCGCAGCGCGGTGCGGGTGAGGGAGGTGCGGTCCTGCCGCAGCATGTCCGTCACCATGCCGATCACCGCGTCGGTGATCAGCTCCGGCGGTGTGCCGTCGGACAGGTCGGCGGTGCCGAGAGCGGTGCGCCGGGCGTCGGTGACCGCACCGTCGGCGAGCAGCACCACCTCGGTGAGGTGCGCGCCGATGTCCGCCACCAGCAGCGGCCGGACATGGTCGGCGCCGGCGGCCAGCGCGACCGCCCGCGCGCCGGGGACCGTCAGTACGGCGCGCGGGCGGAGCACCTCCACCGCCGTGCGGGCCGCGGCGCGGAACGCGGGACCGTCGAGCACCGGGGAGGTGACGACGACCAGCGGGCGGCCGATCCTCGGCAGGCGGTGTCCGAGCAGCCGCTCGAGCATGCGGGCGGCGCCCGGGGTGTCGACGATGGTGCCGCGCTGCACGGGGTGGATCGCGCCCGAGCCGGGGAACGTCACGGTGGGCACGTCCAGGACCATGCCGCGCCCCGCGATGAACGCCCGGGTGCGGGCGCTGCCCAGGTCGAGAGCGAGACCCGGGCAGCGCCCGCACAGCGGCCGGAGCCGGTGCCGTACGAAACCCGGCCGGGGGTGCCGGATCACGGTCACCGGCCGGCCTCGCGCACCTGCTGGCAGCGCCCGCAGTAGCGGGCCTGGGGTACGACCAGCAGGCGATGGCGCTCCACCGGGCGGCGGCAGAGGTGACAGACGCCGTAGGTCCCCGAGTCCATCCGGGCCAGCGCCTCCTCGACGTCGGCGAGCACCATGCGGGCCGACGCGGCGAGCTTGACACCGACCTCGATCTGCGCGGCGTCCTCGCGGACGCGGCGGTCGTCGGCGCGGCTCGCCGTGGCGAACTGCCGCAGCTGTTCCCGGCGGAACAGCAGCTGTTCGTGCAGGTTCTCACGGAGCGCGGCGAGGTCCTCGGCGCTGAGGATCTCGTCGTGCTCGCCGATGGTCTGATGGGTCACCACTGCACCTCTCGGGCAGAGCGGGGGCGGACGGACGTGAGGGTGCGGTCAGGCCGCGCGCTGGCAGCCGACGCAGTACCGGGTGTGCGGGAGGATCTCCAGCCGCTCCGGCGGCACCGGCTTGGAGCAGCCCAGGCAGGTGCCGTAGGTGCCGTCCTCGACACGTGCGAAGGCCTCGTCGATCTCCAGCAGGACCCGCTTGATCGCGTCCTTCTGGTTCGACATCAGGTGGTCGCCCGGGCTCGTCCCGGTTTCGTCCAGCGCCTTGAGCTGCGCGAGCCTGGTCGTTCGGGCGTGCTCCAGACGCCGGCGGACCTCGTCCGCGGCGAGGTTCGCGGCGCGGGGGTCGGTGCGGGGCAGGTCGAGCGACACGTGGTCCTCCTGGAGACGTGAGAGACACGAGAGACGTACAGGCGTACGACTCGAAGCCGTAGGGCACGAGGCCGTACGGCATGACGCTTCCACCCTGGCCCGGACCCGCCCGGCTTCCCATCGGGCGCGGGACCCATCTCCGCGGGGTCGGAGGACCCACCCCGTGCGGCATGGGTCCGCCGGTCGGCGGGAAATGGGGCGCGGGGCCCATCGACCGGGCCGGGGCGGGCGGGGCAGGCTGGCCGGTGTCCGCCGGGACCAGGGGGTCGCTGCCGCATCAGGGGCCGTGGTGACCGACAGTAGAGGCAGACGAGAAAGAGGAAGGCGTGACCTCCGTGTCCCTGTACTGGCGGATCTTCGGTCTGAACGCCGTGGTGCTCGGCAGCGCCACTGCGCTGCTGCTGTGGGCTCCGGTGACCGTGTCCGTGCCGGTGCTGCTGACGGAGGCGGTGATCCTCGTCGGCGGTCTCGTCGTGATGCTCGTCGCCAACGCGGCCCTGCTGCGCATCGGTCTGGCCCCGCTGGACCGGGTGACCCGGCTGATGACCACCGTCGACCTGCTGCGCCCCGGCCAGCGGCTGCCCGTGCGCGGCGGCGGCGAGGTGGCCGAGCTGGTGAGCGCCTTCAACGCGATGCTGGAGCGCCTGGAGGGCGAGCGCGCCTCGAGCAGCGCCCGCGCGATCCTCGCCCAGGAGGGTGAGCGGCGCCGTATCGCCCAGGAGTTGCACGACGAGGTGGGGCAGAGCATGACGGCCGTGCTGCTGGCCCTGAAGCGGGCGTCGGACGAGGCGTCGGAGCCGCTGCGCGAGGAGCTGCTGCAGGCGCAGGAGATCACCCGGGGCAGCCTGGACGAGGTACGGCGGCTGGTGCGGCGGCTGCGCCCCGGGGTGCTGGACGACCTCGGTCTGGTGAGCGCGGTGACGTCGCTGGCGACGGAGTTCTCCACGCACACCGGGCTGCGTGTGGTGCGCCGCTTCGACCCGGACCTGCCCGCCCTGGACCAGGAGACGGAGCTGGTGATCTACCGGGTGGCGCAGGAGAGCCTGACCAACGCGGCCCGGCACGCCGAGGCCCGCCGGGTGGAGGTGGCACTGTACGGCGGCAAGGAGGCCGACGAGGAGACCGTCGTGCTGGAGGTCGCCGACGACGGGCGCGGCATCGGCGCCGCCCGGGAGGGCGCGGGACTGCGCGGCATGCGTGAACGGGCCCTGCTGATCGGGGCCATGCTGGACATCTGGAGCCCGGACGAGGTCTCCGCGACAGGAACCGGTACCCGAATCCGGCTGACCGTGCCGGCCGTCAGGAAGCAGTCATGAACGACCAGGACATCCACGCCGACCGCCCCGCGGAGAAGATCCGCATCCTCCTCGCCGACGACCACGCGCTGGTGCGGCGGGGCGTCCGGCTCATCCTCGACCGGGAGCCGGACCTGGAGGTGGTCGCGGAGGCCGGTGACGGGGCCGAGGCGATCGCCATGGCCCGCACCCACGACGTGGACCTCGCGGTGCTGGACATCGCCATGCCGCGGCTGACCGGTCTGCAGGCGGCGCGGGAGCTGACCTCGCTGAAGCCGGGGCTGCGCATCCTGATGCTGACGATGCACGACAACGAGCAGTACCTGTTCCAGGCGCTGAAGGCCGGGGCGGGCGGCTATGTGCTGAAGTCCGTCGCCGACCGTGACCTCGTCGCCGCCTGCCGCGCGGCGATGCGGGACGAGCCGTTCCTGTACCCGGGGGCGGTGACCGCCCTGATCCGCAACTACCTGGACCGGGTGCGGCACGGCGAGGAGGCGCCCGAGCAGCTGCTCACCCCGCGTGAGGAGGAGGTGCTGAAGCTGGTCGCCGAGGGCCATTCGTCGAAGGAGATCGCGGAGCTGCTGTTCATCAGCGTGAAGACGGTGCAGCGGCACCGGGAGAACCTGCTGCACAAGCTGGGTCTGCGGGACCGTCTGGAGCTGACCCGGTACGCCATCCGCGCGGGGCTCGTCGAGCCTTGACCGCCCACGCCCCGGGCCGTGCCGCCCGGTTTCCGCTGAGGGCCGCCGCGGCCGTCCTGGCCGCGTTCGCGGCCGTGCTGCTGACCCTCGGTTTCACCTCGGGCGCGGCCCCCGCGTCCGCCGTCCCGGCGGGCCCCGCCTACTTTCCGGCGTCCCCGGACACGCCGACCTACTCCTCCGGGACGCAGCCGCGCAGCGACGAGGCGTACGTCGCCGCCCGTACGGTGCTCGCCCGGCCGGAGCGGGACGCCGGCGAGCGTGGCACGGCCGCCGGTCCCCTGCTCTTCACGCCTCCGTACACCCCGCGCGTCCCTCCGCGCCCCGCGCGGCCCGCGCCCGCGGCCGGTCACGCGCCGCCCGCCGCCGCGCACGTCCCGGCGGACCTGGGGCGGGCGCCGCCCGCCACCTCCAGCACCTGAGCCGTCTTCTTCCCCTACTTTCCGCGTGCCCTCCGACGGGCGCGTGTGCCTTGCTGGAGGCATCTGTGAAACGTCCCGCCCGCGTCAGGGCGTTGTTCGCGCTCGCCGTGATCGCCGTGTCCGTGTTCGTCGCCGTCACCGTCCCCGTCCGTCTCGGACTGGATCTGCGGGGCGGCACCCAGATCGTGCTGGAGACCCGTTCCACCGAGACGCTCAAGGCCGACGCCGAGGCCACCGACCGCACCCTCGAGGTGCTGCGCGGCCGGATCGACGCGCTCGGCGTCGCCGAACCCACCCTCGTCCGTTCCGGCGACCAGAGGATCATCGTCGAACTGCCGGGCGTGCAGGACCCGCGGAAGGCCGCCGACGTGCTGGGCCGCACCGCGCAGCTCTCCGTGCACCCGGTGAAGGGACCGGGCACGGGGGACGCCACGAAGCTCCCACAGGGCGAGCGGGTGCTGCCCGACGAGTCCGGTGAGCGGCTGCACCTCGGCAAGGCCGCGCTGAGCGGTCAGGACGTCAAGAGCGCCGAGTCCCGCTTCGACCCGCAGAGCGGCGCCGGCTGGCATGTCACCGTCGACTTCGAGGACGGCAAGGGCTGGGCCCGGCTCACCGGTGAAGCCGCCTGCCACCCGGCGGGCGACCCACAGCGCCGCGTGGCCATCGTCCTCGACAACAAGATCATCTCGTCGCCGCAGGTCGACCCGTCCGTGGCCTGCGGTGCGGGCATCACCGGCGGGTCCACCCAGATCACCGGCTCGTTCACCAGCGACGAGGCGAAGGAGCTCGCGCTGCTGGTGCACGGCGGCGCGCTGCCTGTGCCGGTGGAGACGGTGGAGCAGCGGACCGTCGGCCCGACGCTGGGCGCCGAGGCCATCCGCGCCAGCGCCTGGGCCGCCGTCGTCGGCACCGCCCTCACGGCGCTGTTCGTCCTCGTCGTCTACCGCCTCATGGGCCTTCTCGCGATCGTCGCCCTGCTCTGCTACGGCCTGATCTCCTACGCCGGCCTCGCCGCCCTCGGCGCGACCCTCACCCTGCCCGGCCTCGCCGGTTTCGTGCTGGCCATCGGCATGGCCGTGGACGCCAACGTGCTGGTCTTCGAACGCGCCCGGGAGGAGTACGCCGCACGCAACCGGCCCAGCGGGCGTTCGGCCCTGACCGCCGGTTTCAAGGGCGCGTTCAGCGCGATCGCGGACTCCAACGTGACCACGCTGATCGCGGCGGCGCTGCTGTTCGTGCTGGCGTCCGGCCCGGTGAAGGGCTTCGGCGTGACGCTGGGCATCGGTGTGCTGGCGTCCATGATCAGCGCCCTGGTGATCACCCGGGTGCTCGCCGAGTTCGCGGTGGCACGCCACTGGGTACACCGGCGTCCCAAGGTCACCGGTCTGGCGTCCGTGGGCCGGGTCCGCACCTACCTCACCCGCCGCGACCCGCAGCTGATGCGCCGCCCCCTCCGCTGGCTGGCGGTGTCGGCGGTGGTCCTGGCCGTCGCGGCCGCGGGCATCGTCGTACGGGGCTTGAACTTCGGCGTGGAGTTCACCGGCGGCCGGCTGATCGAGTACTCCACCGAGCAGACGGTCGACCCGGACCGGGCCCGCGCCGCGCTCGCCGACGCGGGCTTCCCGCAGGCCGTGGTGCAGCCCTCCGGCGACAACGGCCTGACGGTGCGCACCGAGGAGTTGTCCAACGAGGAGGCGGTGAAGGTCGCCGAAACGGTCGCCGAGGTCGGCGGCGGCGCGGAGAAGGTCCGCGACGAACTGATCGGCCCGAGCCTGGGCGACGAGTTGCGCCGCAACGCGCTGCTCGCACTGGGCCTGGCTCTCGTCGCCCAACTCCTCTATCTGGCCGTGCGTTTCCGGTGGATGTTCGGCGCGGGCGCGGTGGCGGCGCTGGCGCACGACGTGGTGATCCTCACCGGCATCTTCGCCTGGCTGGGCAAGCCCGTCGACGGCGTGTTCCTGGCGGCGCTGCTCACCGTGATCGGCTACTCGGTGAACGACTCCGTGGTGGTCTTCGACCGCATCCGCGAACTGTGGCGCAAGGACGCGAAGGCGCCGCTGGCCCAGGTCACCAACCAGGCGATCCTGCAGACGGTCCCCCGGACGGTGAACACGGGCATCGGCGTGATCTTCATCCTCGCCGCGCTGGCGTTGCTGGGCGGAGACTCCCTGACGGACTTCGCGTTGGCCCTGCTGATCGGCATGCTGGTCGGCACGTACTCATCGGTCCTGACGGCGTCTCCCCTGGCAATCGAGCTGAACGCCCGTACAGGCAACGGCAAGCGGCCCCGCGGAGCCGCCACCCCCCGCAAACCGACCCCGCGACGGGAACGGACGACGACCGAGGTGTGACACGGGGGGTGCAGGCGGCAAAGCCCGCCTGCACCCTCCTCAGGGCCGCGGGGAACTGCGCGCCCAACCCCCACCGCCCCGCAGGCAAAGCAAAACCGCAAGCCCCCTCAGGGGCGCGGGGAACTGCGCAAATCACCAACCCACCCCCCGTCACACAACCACCGCATCCCCCTCGAACTGCGTCCGATACAACTCCGCATACCGCCCACCCGCGTCCAGCAACTCCTCGTGCGAGCCACGCTCAACCACACGCCCGCCCTCGACCACGAGGATCAAATCGGCCGCCCGCACGGTCGACAGACGGTGTGCGATCACCACCGCAGTCCGCCCCACCAGCGCCTCCCCCAAAGCCTCCTGCACCGCAGCCTCCGACGTGTTGTCCAAATGAGCCGTCGCCTCGTCGAGGACGACCACCCGCTGCCGCGCCAACAGCAGCCGCGCGATCGTCATCCGCTGCCGCTCCCCGCCCGACAGCCGGTACCCCCGCTCCCCCACGACCGTGTCGAGCCCGTCGGGCAGTTCCCGCACCAGCGTGTCCAGGCGCGCCCGGCGCAACGCATCCCACAGGTCCTCCTCGTCCGCGTCCGGCCGCGCCAGCAGCAGGTTCGCGCGGACCGTGTCGTGGAAGAGGTGACCGTCCTGCGTCACCATCCCGACCGTGGCCCGCAGCGACGCCGCGCTCAGGTCCCGTACGTCGACGCCGCCCACGCGGACCGCCCCCGCGTCGACGTCGTACAGCCGCGGCAGGAGGGACGCGATCGTCGACTTGCCGGCGCCGGAGGAGCCGACGAGGGCGACGGTCTGCCCGGGTTCGGCGCGGAAGGAGACGCCGTGCAGCACCTCCTCGCCGCCACGCGTGTCGAGGGCGGCGACCTCCTCCAGGGAGGCGAGGGAGACCTTGTCGGCGGACGGATAGCCGAAGCGGACGTCGTCGAACTCCACGGCGACCGGCCCCTCCGGCACCTCACGCGCGTCCGGCTTGTCCCGGATCAGCGGGTCGAGGTCCAGCACCTCGAAGACCCGCTCGAAGCTCACCAGCGCGCTCATCACCTCCACCCGCGCCCCGGCCAGCGAGGTCAGCGGCGCGTAGAGGCGGGTGAGCAGCAGGGCGAGCGCGACCACCGCGCCCGCGTCGAGGGCGCCGGAGAGGGCGAGCCGGCCGCCGAGGCCGTAGACCAGCGCGAGGGCGAGGGCGGAGACGAGGGTGAGGGCGGTGATGAACACCGTCTGGGCGGTGGCCGTCCGCACGCCGATGTCCCGCACCCGCCGTGCCCGTACCGCGAACTCCTCGGACTCCTCCTCGGGCCGCCCGAACAGCTTCACCAGGGTGGCGCCGGGCGCGGAGAACCGCTCCGTCATGCGCGTCCCCATGGCCGCGTTGAGGGTGGCGGCCTCACGCTGGAGTCCTGCCATCCTTCGGCCCATCCGCCGCGCCGGAATCACGAAGACGGGGAGCAGGACCAGCGCCAGGAGGGTGATCTGCCAGGACAGGGTGAGCATCACGCCCAGCGTCAGCACCAGCGTGACGACGTTGGCGACCACGGTGGACAGGGTGGAGCTGAACGCCCGCTGTGCTCCGATCACGTCGTTGTTGAGACGGGAGACGAGCGCTCCCGTACGGGTGCGTGTGAAGAACGCGACCGGCATCCGCTGCACGTGGTCGAAGACCGCCGTCCGCAGCCCCAGGATGAGATCCTCGCCGAGCGCCGCCGACAGCCGGCGGCCCAGCACGCCGAGGGACGCCTCCACCACCGCGATCAGCGCGATGAGCAGCGCCAGACGCACCACCGGGTCCGGATCGCCGCCGGACACGATGGTGTTCACCACCCGCCCGGCGAGCACGGGCGTGGCCACGGCGAGCGCCGCGGTGGCCGTGCCGAGCAGCAGGAACAGGGTCAGCTTGCGGCGGTGCGGGCGGGCGAAGGCGCCGATGCGGCGCAGGGTGTCCCGGGTGACGGGCCGGCGCTCGTCCTCGGCGGTCATGACGCTGCGCAGTTGCGCCCACGCGGTGGTTTCCATGCTCATGACGGCGACGCTAGGACCTCAAGCATGATTGAGGTCAAGGACGCTCCACTCTCCGAGGGTGCCCCCCTCCCGCCGCCCCGGCCGGCGGAGGCGGAAAGCGCCCGTCCCCCGGCGTCCCGCTCCTCGCAACTCTCCGTTCGCACCCGTCGTTCATCCTCCGTGAACATGACGGTGACGATCCGACGGGTGCTGTGCGTGCTGCCGCTGCTGCTCGTTGCCGTGGTCGCCGTACGGCAGCGGGACGTGCTCACCGAGGGGCTGGGGCTGGTGACGACCGCCCGGTGGCCGTGGCTGCTGGCCGCGGCCGGTCTGACGTGTCTGACCTGGCCGGCCGCCGCGTGCACCCGGCAGGGCGCGGTGCTCGAACGGCTGCCCGGACGGCGGCTGGTGGCCACGCAGTTCGCGGCCGGCGCGGCGAACCATCTCCTCCCCACCGGGCTGGGGGCGAGCGCGGTCAACCTGCGGTTCATGACGATGTGCGGACTGAGCACGGCCCGGTCCTCGGCCGCGCTGGCGCTGTATCTGCTGGCGGAGAGCGTCGGACGGGTGGGGCTGCTGGCCGCTCTGCTGGTGGCGTTCCCCGACGCGCTGTCGTTCGGGTCGCTGCTGCCGGACGAGGCGCCCGTCGGGCCGTTCCTCGCGGCGGGCGCGGTGCTCGTCCTCGCCATCGGCGCGCTCGCCGCCGTGCGGCGGGTGCGGACGGTGGTGGCCGGGTTCCTGCGGACGGCGCTGGGCGAGGCGCGGTCGGTGCACGCCCGGCCCGCGCGGGGCGCTGTGGGGCGGCGCGCTGGCCTTTCCGGCGCTCCAGGCGGGCGTACTGGTGCTGGTGGCGCGGGCGTTCGGGCTCGCGGTCCCGTCCGCGCACCTGGCGGTGGCGTACCTCGCGGCGACGGTGGCGGTGGCGCTGGTGCCCACGCCGGGCGGGATCGGCTCGGTGGAGGCGGCGCTGGTCGTGGCGCTGGTGGCGGCCGGCGGGACGGCGGCGGTGGCCACGGCGGTCGTGGTGGTGTTCCGGCTGCTCACGGTGTGGCTGCCGCTGCTGCCGGGGGCGCTGACCCTGGCGGCGTTGCTGCGGATGAGGGTGATCTGACACGCGGGACGGGTGAGGCGGTGCGTCGGGCGGGTAGGGTCCCGGTCCACTCACGGAAGGGACCATGCCATGCCGGTACGGATCGAACGCCGGGGAGCCGTCACCACGGTGGTGCTCTCCCGCCCCGAGGCGCGCAACGCGGTGGACGGGCCGACGGCCGCCGAACTCGCCGACACCTTCCGCGCGTTCGAGGCGGACGACGAGGCGCGGGCGGCGGTGCTGTGGGGCGAGGGAGGCACGTTCTGCGCGGGCGCCGACCTGAAGGCGCTGGGCACGGAGCGCGCCAACCGGGTCGCCGAGGACGGCGACGGTCCGATGGGCCCGACCCGGCTGCGGCTGTCCAAGCCGGTGATCGCGGCGGTGTCCGGGCACGCCGTGGCGGGCGGTCTCGAGCTGGCGCTCTGGTGCGATCTGCGGGTGGCCGAGGAGGACGCGGTGTTCGGGGTCTTCTGCCGCCGCTGGGGCGTGCCGCTGATCGACGGCGGCACGGTACGGCTGCCCCGGCTGATCGGGACGAGCAGGGCGATGGACATGATCCTGACGGGGCGTCCGGTGCCGGCCGCCGAGGCGTACGCGATGGGGCTGGCCAACCGGGTGGTGCCGGTGGGGCGGGCCCGCGCGGAGGCGGAGGAACTGGCCGCGTCCCTGGCCCGGTTCCCGCAGGCGTGCCTGCGCTCGGACCGTGCGTCGGTGCTGGAGCAGGAAGGGCTGGGTGAGGAGGAGGCGCTCGCGGCCGAACTGCGGCACGGGGCGGCCGTGTTGGCGGAGAGCCTGGAAGGCGCGGCCCGGTTCGCGTCGGGCGCGGGGCGGCACGGCTCGTTCGACGAGGCGTGAGACCGGCCGAACGCAGGCTCGCAGGACTGCGCGTGGTACGAACCGCCCTGCGGGATACGGCAGGATGAGCGACGGTGCCCCCGCAGGTCAACGCGGGTGCGGCACCGTGGATCCCGTATACCTCGAGCAGGTGACTTCACGTGACACGACTTCACATACGGCTCTCGGCCCAGGAGAGACGGCCGTCCGCCCAGGGGTGCGCGGGAGGTGGGCGGTGACCCGCTCCCTCACCGTGGACGATCTGGTGCACGCCGGAATCGCCCTCGCCGCCGGCCTGCTGGCGGCGTTCCTGCTCCGCATGGCGCTGCGCTGGCTGGCGCGGCACGCCGAGCGCACCGCCTGGCGCGGCGACGACATCATGGTGGAGGCGCTGCGCACGGTCGCCCCGTGGGCGGCCGTCGCGGGCGGCGCTGCCTCCGCGGCGGCGGCGCTGCCGCTGACCCGGGCCGTACAGCACACGACCAACCAGGTGCTGACCCTCCTGGTGATCCTCGTCGCGACCGTGGCGTCCGCCCGGGTGGTGGCGGACCTGGTGCGCTCGGTCACCCAGTCCCGGTCCGGCGTGGCCGGCTCGGCGACGATCTTCGTGAACATCACCCGGATCCTGGTCCTCGCGATCGGCTTCCTCATCGGGCTGCAGACGCTGGGCATCTCCATCGCCCCGCTGCTCACCGCCCTCGGCGTGGGCGGTCTCGCGGTGGCGCTCGCGCTCCAGGACACGCTCGCGAACCTCTTCGCGGGCATCCACATCCTCGCCTCCAAGACCGTGCAGCCGGGCGACTACATCCGGCTGAGCAGCGGCGAGGAGGGCTACGTCGAGGACATCAACTGGCGCCAGACGACCGTCCGCGAGCTGTCCAACAACCTGGTGGTCATCCCCAACGGCCAGCTCGCCAAGACGAACATGACCAACTTCATGCGGCCCCAGCAGCAGCTGACCATCCTGGTCCAGGTCGGCGTGTCGTACGACAGCGACCTGGAGCACGTGGAGCGGGTGACCAAGGAGGTCGTCGCGGAGGTGATGACCGAGATCACCGGGGCGGTGCCGGAGCACGAGCCGGCGGTGCGGTTCCACACCTTCGGCGACTCGCGCATCGGGTTCACCGTGATCCTGGGCGTGGCGGAGTTCAGCGACCAGTACCGGATCAAGCACGAGTTCATCAAGCGGCTGCACCGGCGCTACCGCGAGGAGGGGATCCGGATTCCGTCGCCCTCGCGGACGGTCGCCCTGCAGCAGGGCGCGGTGCTGATTCCGTCCCAGCGGGACGGGTCCGCGGCGGCCGCGGACGACATGATCACCGGGCGGCCGGTCTGACAGCGGCCGGGCTGCAGCGGCCACAGAGCGCCGCGGCCCGGCGCACCCGCTCTCGGCGGGATTTCGGGGTTCTGCCCCGGACCCTGTTCGCGCAGTTCCCCGCGCCCCTGATGCGGACCTGCCGGGATACTCGGCGTGGACCCCTGTCGAGCCTGGGGCCGCCACAAGATATCTTGATGTCGAGCAATGTTGCAGACGTGGAGCGGAGCACCCGGTGACTGACTCGACCATCATCTATACGCACACTGACGAGGCCCCGGCCCTGGCGACGTATTCCTTCCTGCCGGTGGTCCAGGCGTACGCCTCGCAGGCGGGTGTCGCCGTGGAGACGCGGGACATCTCGCTCGCCGGGCGCATCATCGCCGTGTTCCCGGAGTACCTCACCGAGGACCAGCGCATCCCGGACGCCCTCGCCGAGCTCGGTGAGCTGGCGAAGACGCCCGCGGCCAACATCGTCAAGCTGCCGAACATCTCGGCGTCGATCCCGCAGCTCAAGGCCGCGATCGCCGAGCTGCAGGGCAAGGGCTACGCGCTGCCGGACTACCCGGACGACCCGAAGACCGACGAGGAGCGGGAGATCCAGGCCCGGTACGACAAGGTCAAGGGCTCGGCCGTGAACCCGGTCCTGCGTGAGGGCAACTCCGACCGCCGCGCCCCCGCCTCGGTGAAGAACTACGCCAAGGCCCACCCGCACCGCATGGGCCCCTGGACCCCCGAGTCCAAGACGAACGTCGCCACGATGGGCCAGGACGACTTCCGCTCCACCGAGAAGTCCGTCGTGATCGCCGAGGACGGCGCGCTGCGCATCGAGCTCAAGGGCGACGACGGCTCCACCACCGTGCTGCGCGAGTCGGTGCCGGTCCTCAAGGGCGAGGTCGTCGACGCCTCCGTGATGCGCGTGGCCGCGCTGCGCGAGTTCCTGACCGAGCAGGTCGCCCGCGCCAAGCAGGAGGGCGTGCTGTTCTCCGTGCACCTGAAGGCCACGATGATGAAGGTCTCCGACCCGATCATCTTCGGCCACGTGGTGCGCGCCTTCTTCCCCAAGACGTTCGCGAAGTACGGCGACAAGCTCGCCGCCGCCGGTCTCACCCCGAACGACGGTCTGGGCGGCATCTACAAGGGCCTGGAGAACCTGCCCGAGGGCGCCGAGATCAAGGCGTCCTTCGACGCCGAGCTCACCGAGGGCCCGGACCTGGCGATGGTCGACTCCGACAAGGGCATCACCAACCTGCACGTCCCCTCGGACGTCATCGTGGACGCCTCCATGCCGGCCATGATCCGCACCTCCGGCCACATGTGGGGCCCGGACGGCCAGGAGCACGACACCCTGGCGGTCCTGCCGGACTCGTCCTACTCCGGCGTCTACCAGGCCGTGATCGACGACTGCCGCGCCCACGGCGCCTACGACCCGTCCACCATGGGCTCGGTCCCGAACGTCGGTCTGATGGCGCAGAAGGCCGAGGAGTACGGCAGCCACGACAAGACCTTCGAGATCCCCGTCACCGGCACCGTCCGCCTGGTCGACCGGAACGGCGACGCCGTCCTCGAGCAGACCGTGTCCGCCGGTGACATCTTCCGCGCCTGCCAGACCAAGGACGCGCCCATCCGCGACTGGGTGAAGCTGGCCGTCACCCGCGCCCGCGCCACCGGCGACCCGGCCGTCTTCTGGCTGGACGAGACCCGCGCGCACGACGCCAACCTGATCGCCAAGGTCAAGCAGTACCTGCCGGAGCACGACACCGAGGGCCTGGACATCCGGATCCTCGACCCGGTCGCCGCGACCAAGCTGTCGGTGGAGCGCATCCGCCGCGGCGAGAACACCATCTCGGTCACCGGCAACGTGCTGCGCGACTACCTGACCGACCTGTTCCCGATCCTGGAGCTGGGCACCAGCGCCAAGATGCTGTCGGTCGTCCCGCTGATGGCGGGCGGCGGCCTCTTCGAGACGGGCGCGGGCGGCTCGGCGCCGAAGCACGTGCAGCAGCTGATCAAGGAGAACTACCTGCGCTGGGACTCCCTCGGTGAGTTCTTCGCGCTGGTGCCGTCCTTCGAGCAGTACGCCTCCACCACGGGCAACGCGCACGCCAAGGTGCTCGCCGACACCCTGGACCGCGCCACGGCGACCTTCCTCAACGAGGACAAGTCCCCGACCCGCCGTCTCGGCGGCATCGACAACCGCGGCAGCCACTTCTACCTGTCCCTGTACTGGGCTCAGGAGCTGGCCGCGCAGACCGAGGACGCGGACCTCGCGAAGGCGTTCGCGCCGCTCGCCGAGACCCTCGCGGCCAACGAGGCGAAGATCGTCGAGGAGCTGATCTCCGTCCAGGGCAAGCCGGCCGACATCGGCGGCTACTACCAGCCCGACCCGGCGAAGGCCTCCGCGGTCATGCGCCCGTCCGCCACGTGGAACGAGGCGCTGGCGTCCCTGAGCTGAACCGGACGACCCTGAGCTCCGCCCCGGCCGGCGACCTGCCCGGCCGGGGCGGAGCCATGCCGGGGGCGGGACGGCCGGGGCCGTTGTCAGTGGCGTGTGGCACCTTGATCGTCGTACGTCACTGAACCGACAGCACCTTTGGAGCAGCGCATGACCGTCGTGCCGCCCTCGTTCGACCTCCTCCCCGGCGACCCCGCCTCCCCCGTGATCCTGCATGTGCCGCACTCGGCGCGGGAGATACCGGCGGACGTGCGGTCCGGGATCGTCCTGGACGACGCCGCGCTGGAGCGCGAGCTGGACCACATCACCGACGCGCACACCGCGGCGATCGCCGAGGAGGCGGCCCGGACGGCCGGGATCACGCCGTGGCGGTTCGTGAACCGGCTGTCGCGGCTGGTCGTGGACCCGGAGCGGTTCCCGGACGAGCGGGAGGAGATGCTGGCCGTCGGCATGGGCGCGGTCTACACGCGGACCACGCACAAGGACGTGCTCCGCCCGGACGGCTTCGACGCGGGCCCGCTGGTCGAGCGGTACTTCCATCCGTACGCGCAGGCGATGACGGAGGCGGTGACGGACCGGCTCGCGGCGACGGGACGCTGCGTGATCCTCGACGTGCACTCGTACCCGACGGCCGCGCTCCCCTACGAACTCCACGGCGCAGGCCCCCGCCCCGAGGTGTGCCTCGGCACGGACCCCTTCCACACCCCGCCGGCCCTCCTCGACACGGCGCGTGAGGCGTTCGCGCGGTGCGGGGAGACGGGCCTGGACAGCCCGTTCGCGGGGACGTACGTCCCGCTCGAGTACTACGGCAAGCGGGCGGAGGTGACGGCCCTGATGGTGGAGATCCGCCGCGACACGTACATGACGGAGCCGGGCGGGCCCGCGCACGAAGGGGTGACGGGTCCGGCGTCGGCGCTGGCGTCACTCGTCGACGCGGTGTGAGCCCGCGCGCGGGCCGCTTCCCGCGTGAGGCGGCCTGCGCACAGGCCTGGGTCAGGCGCGGAGCCACTCCGTCAGGACGACCTCGTCCGGGGTGCGCAGGCGGAGGGCGAACGGGCCCGACGGGATCACCGGCGCCGTGAAGCGGCCCATGTCGTCCGCCGTGGTCGTCGTGTCCGGGCGGGGGCCCGTCAGGATGTCGATGCGGGCCGGGGCCGGGGGAAGGACCTGGCCGATCAGGCCCTCCTCCGTGAGCTCGACGTCCAGTGTCGTCCCGCCCGCGCTGAACGTCAGCATCCGCGGGGCCGCCGCCGCGCCCCGCACGGGGATCGCGTCGACCAGCGAGTCGAAGGTCAGCTCGGCGACCCGCGCCTCCAGATCGCGCAGCGCGAACGCGTCGATCGCGCTCTGGAGCAGTGCCGGGGGCACCGGGTCCAGAAGGGACGCGGCCTGCCGCAGTTCCTCCTCCAGCAGTTCGTCCTCGACGCCGGGGCCGTCGCCGAACCCCGTGCCGCCGTCGTCGAAGTCCGTGCCGTCGCCGCTGATGCCGTCGCTCATGCCGTCCCCCGTGCCTCCAGCCGGGCCCGCAGCCGGCGCAGACAGCGCTGGCGCATCGGCCCGATACTGCCCACCGCGATGTCGAGCGCGACGGACACCTCCTGATAGCTGGGCGGCGGCGACGTGATCAGCACGCGCAGCAACTGCCTGCACCGCTCGCCCAGTTCCTCGAACGCCTGCCAGAGCCGCCGCACCCGCTCCCCCTGCGCGGCAGCCTCCTCCGTCTCCAGGAGGGCCTGTTCCGGTTCCCCTTCCTCGCTCACCGTGTCGAGCACCTGCGGGTCGTCCGTCAGGACCAGCCGCCGCGCCTGCCGGTGCACCTTCAGGCACTCGTGGCGCGCGGTGCTGGCCAGCCAGGAGCCCGCCTTCTCCGGTTCCCGGAGGCGGTCCAGATGCTGGGTGAAGCGGAACCACACGGTCTGGTAGACCTCGTGGGCGTCGGCGTCGGACAGCCGGTGCGCGCGCACCACGGACCAGACCAGCGGGCCCAGACCCTCCACGATCGCCTTCCAGGCCGCCGCGTCACCGTCGACAGCGGACCGGACCAACGCGCCGACTTCCGAACGCTCCACGGTGCCACCCCTCGTGTACGGCACGTCATGGTACGCCGCGGAGCGGATGGTTCCGATCGTCATGGCCGCGCGGTGGGGGCCGGGACGCGTACGGGGCTCCAGGTGGGCGGCAGCAACGCGGGCTTGTGCGCCCCGTGCACCTCCACGAACTCGTCAACGGCGTCCAGCAGTTGACGCCGAGCCGCGCGCGGGTCCCGCTCCCCTGCCGCCGCCATGCGGGAGGCGATCATGCCGACCGCGACGGGGGTGGCGAACGAGGTGCCGCTCCACTGGGCGAGCCCCTCGAACATCACCTGGTCCGGCTTGGCGGACCCGCCGTCCTCGCTCAACACACCCGTGTGGCGCGGGTGGTGGCAGGTGCAGGCGTAGCTGAAGCCGTAGCGGCAGGTGTCGTAGGTGGAGTGCTGGTAGATGTACGGCACCGGCGTCCGGAATCCCGTGAGGGCGCTGGTGAGCCGCTCGCCGGGGGCGTACGCCTTCACCCAGCCGCCGTGGTTGGAGAAGCACGCGCCGGACTCGCCGTCCGCGCGCAGCGCGCCGACCGAGAGCACGGCGTCCTCGTAGCCGGGCAGGTCGGCGTAGGCGGCGGGCCAGAAGGGCGTGGCGCCGGCGTTGTTGCCCGCGGCGGCGACCAACAGGGTGCGCTGCCGACGCAGTTCGCGCATGAAGGCGTCGACGCCGAGGAGCCCGTCGGTGCGGCCGTTCGTCGTGCCGGCGGAGAGGCTGAGGACGTCGGGCCAGCCGCCCGCCTCGACCGCGTCGAAGAGCTTCTCGCCGAACTCGTGCTCCAGCACCGCCCCCGCGTCGTTGAGGGCGCCGCTGACGGTGATGTCGGTGTGCGGGGCGACGGCGGCGACCAGCCCGGCGATGAACGTGCCGTGTCCGCAGTACTGCTGGAGGACGCCGTCGTCGTCACACTCGGCGACCTGGGCGTCCCCGTGGGTGCGGGCCAGCGGCGGGTACTGGCGGTAGTCGTGCATCAGGCCGGTGTCGACGACCAGGACGCGCGCGGCGTCCTCGCCGGGTTCGCCCTCGATGGGGGCGACGGCCGGGTTGGGCCGGGCGTCGCGCGCCACGGGCACCGGCTCGTCGCCGGGGCAGGCGTTGACGGCGATGTGCACCACGTGGTTCCGGCTGACCATACGGCGTCCCGCGCGCCCCTCCACCGCGGCGAGCGAGCGCAGCGCGCCCGCGACGGCCGGGTCGCCCGCGGCGTCCCCCTCACCGGGGTCGGACACCTGGATGCGGACGACGCCGGAGCGGCCGCCCGCGGGGCCGAGGCGGCGGACGCGGTCCGGGGCGCCGGCGGCGAAGGTGCGGAAGTGCCCGCGCACGGTGTCCTCGACGACCTGCGCCTCCTCGCCCTCGCGGGCGAGGACGACCCCCTTCTCGTAGAGGAACTCCCCCGCGTCGTCGGGTCCCATGGCCAGCGGGACGTCGGGCATGGAGCGCTGGATCTGCCGGAACTGCTCACGGAAGCGCTGAGGTGGCATGGCGTGTCCTCCACTGGGGCGACGGGGGCCGGGGCCGCGGAGCTGTCGTGAAGAAGAGTCCCGGGGCGGTCGCCTGATACAACGCCGTATCTGTGAGGTGTGGTTGCGGACCACTACCATCGTGGAGGTGACAGCGGGAAGCGACGCGGTGCAGGACCTCCTTCCGCTGGTGTTCGCCGCCCCGAACGAGGCGCTGACGAAGGCGGAGTCCGTGCTGCGGCGCCGCCCCCAGCCCCTGCACGCCTCCGTGGCGCATCAGGTGATCGGCATCTGGCAGCGGGACTTCGGGGACCTGCGGCTCGCCCTGCGTCATCTGCGGCGGGCGCGGAACTGGGCGGCGCGGGCGGGTTCGGCGGACCGGGAGGCGGACGTCCTCGCCACGCTCGGGGTCGCGTTGGTGCATTCGGGGCGCACGCGGCAGGGCCTGGACGCCCTGAGCCAGGGCGTGCGGCGCGGCACCGGCCACACCCGGGCCCGGGTGCTGTTCCGGCGGGCGTACTGCTGGTGGGTGCTGGGCCATCACAAGGAGGCCCTGGAGGACGTACGGCGGGCGGTGCCGGTGCTGCGGCAGGCCGGGGACGTGATCTGGACGGCGCGGTCGCTGACGCTGCGGGCGACGGTGCATCTGGCGCTGGGCGCGGTGGAGCGGGCGGAGGCGGACTTCGCCTCGGCGGAGGACCTGTGGGCGGTCACCGACCAGGAGCACGACAAGGCGGACGCGGTGGAGAGCCGCGGGCTGGCCGCGTTCCGCTCCGGTGACGTGCCGGCGGCGCTGCGGCTGCTGGACGAGGCGGAGGAGCGGTACGCGAAGCTGGGCACGCCGACGTTCATGCTGAGCATTCGGCGCTGCGAGGTGCTGATGGCGGCCGGTCTGGCGGCGGAGGCGTTGGCCGAGGCGGACACGGCGATCGCCGAACTGGACCTCATCGGCGGGCAGTCGACGCGTAAGGCGGAGCTGCTGCTGGCGGCGGCGCGGGCCGCCCGGCAGGCCGACGAACCGGCGACGGCGACAGCGCGGGCGGGGCTCGCCGTGCGGCTGTTCGCGGGCCAGCGGCGCACATGGTGGGAGGCGCACGCCCGGCTGGTGCTGATCGGGGCCCGGCACGCGGCGGGGAAGGGGTCGAGGCGGCTGGTCGCGGACGCGGCTGCGGTGGCGCAGCGGCTGACCGGTCTGGGCGCGCCGCCGGCCCGAGGCGTATCTGCTGGCCGGGCGGATCGCGCTGGACCTCGGCGGCGGCGGACGCGGAGCCGTATCTGGCGGTGGCCGCGCGCAGCCGCCGCAGCGGTCCGCCGCTCGCGCGGATGACGGGCTGGGCGGCGCAGGCGCTGCGCGCGCGGGCGGCCGGTCCACGCGGGCGTGCTGGAGGCGTGCCGGCGCGGCTGGACGTGCTGGACGACCACCGGATGACGCTGGGCGCGTCGAGCTGCGGGCGCGCGGCACGGGCGCGGAGCTGGCGGCGCTGGCGCAGCAGGCCGCGCTGCGGTCGGGCGGGCCGCGGCGGCTGCTGATGTGGAGCGAACGCTGGCGGGCCACGGTGCTGTCCGCGCCGCCGACCCGGCCGCCCGCCGACCCCGAGCTGCTGAGCCACATGACCGCCTACCGGGAGATCGCGGCGCGCGCCGAGGAGACCCGGATGGACGGCAGGCCGGTGCCGGCCCTGGAGCGGGAGCAGCGCCGTCTGGAGCGGGCGATCCGCTCCCGCACCCTGCACATGCGGGGCGAGGCGCACGGCGACGACACCCGCTTCGACGTGGGCCGCCTGCTGGGTCAACTGGGCGACGGCGTACGGCTGGTGGAGCTGGCGGTGGTCGACGGGCGGGTGCAGGTGCTGCTGTGCGGGCGGGGCCGGGTGCGCCGGTTCGAGGCGGGGTGGCTGGCGGCGGCCGAGACGGAGGCCGAGCATGTGCAGGCGGGGCTGCGGCGGCTGGCGCACCCGGGGGCGCAGGCGCGGCTGCCGCTGGTGGAGGCGGCGGGCCGCCGTCTGGAGGAGCTGCTGCTGGGGCCGGCCGCGGCGCACCTGGGCGACGGGCCTGTGGTGATCGTGCCGCCGGGGCGGCTGCACCGGGTGCCGTGGGCGCTGCTGCCGTCGCTGCGGGAGCGGGTCGTCAGCGTGTCGCCGTCGGCGAGCAGTTGGCTGCGCGCGCGGGAGACACGGCCGCCGTGGGGCGGACGCAAGGTGCTGGTACGGGGCCCGGGCCTGGCGACGGGCGGCGCTGAGGTGACCCGGCTGGCCGCACGCTACAGCGGCGCGACGGTGCTGGAGCACCGGGACGCGTCGGTGCCGCGGGTGCTGGCGGAGCTGGACGGGGCGGGGCTGGCGCACATCGCGGCGCACGGCACGTTCCGCACGGACGGCCCGATGTTCTCCTCACTGCGGATGGCGGACGGCCCGCTGATCGTGCACGACTTCGAACGGCTCGGCCGCAGCCCGTACCGCATCATCCTGTCCTGCTGCGACACGGCCCGCTTCGCCACGGTCGGCGCGGACGAACTCCTGGGCCTGGTCACGGCGTTGCTGCCGCTGGGCACGGCGGGCGTGGTGGCGTGCAGCGCGCCGGTCAACGACGAGGCGGTGGTCCCCCTGATGCTCGCCCTGCACGAGGGCCTGGCCGCGGGCCTCCCCCTCCCGGAGGCGCTCCGCGACGCGAGAGCGGCGATGCCGGACGACGCCCTGCACCGGGCCACGGGGTGGGCCTTCACGGCGTTCGGGGCTGCGTGAGCGGGGCGTGGGAGCGGCCCGTAGGGACCCTTGGCCCGCGGTGACACGGTGATCCGGACCTACGCTGTCGAGCGTGAACAGACGACAGCAGAAAAAGCTGGCCCGGCGGCTCGTCATGGCGGTGATGTTCGGGGAGGCCGACGAGGTCGACGCCCTGCTGCGGGCCGGGGCCGACCCCGACGGGCGTGACGCCGACAGCACGACCCCCCTTTACGCCGCGTCGGTCCACGGAGCGACCGACATGGTCCGGCGCCTGCTCGCGGCCGGGGCCTCACCCGACGCGGAGAGCGGGCGCGGGGACCAGGGCACCCCGTTGTGCGGGGCGGCCTGCTGGGGGCACACCGGGACGGTACGCGTGCTGCTCGACCACGGGGCGGATCCGAATCTCCGCGAGGACCACGGCACGGGGCTCACGCCGCTGCAGTGGGCGCGGAACGGACCCCACCCGGAGACGGTCGAGGTGCTCCTCGCGGCGGGCGCGCGGCCCCAGGAGACGACCGGCTGACGCCACGATTCCCTACGGAGTGAGTGCTCACTCATTGACGGAGTGAGCACTCACTCCGTACGCTGTCGTCATGACAGCAGCCAAGAACGAACCGACCACGCCCGCCCGTCGCCGCGCCCCCGGCATGTCGCCCGAGCAGCGAAGGGCGATGATCATTCAGGCGGCGATCCCGCTGATCACCGAGTACGGCTCCGCCGTGACGACCGCGAAGATCGCCCGTGCCGCCGGCATCGGCGAGGGCACGGTCTTCCGGGTCTTCGCCGACAAGGACGAACTGCTGCAGGCGTGCATCGCCGAGGCCCTCTCCCCCGAGCACGCCGTGCGCGAACTCGACACCATCGACGTGACCCAGCCGCTCCCCGACCGGCTCGCGGAGGCGGCCGAGGCGCTGCAGGCCCACATGGACCGGCTCGGCGCCATCCTGGGCTCCCTGGGACACCGCGGCGGCAAGCACGCCGGGACCGTGCGCGGCGCCGGCCGCGAGGAGTCGACCACCCGTATCCGCGCGGCCCTCGCGGACCTGCTGGAGCCCGAGAAGGACGATCTGCGCCGGCCGCCGGAGCAGATCGCGGCGCTGTTCATCGGGCTGCTCTTCACGCAGCCGCGCACGGACGGTGAACCCGACCTCAGCCCGCGGGAGTTGGTGGAGGTCTTCCTCCACGGAGCGCTCTCGGGCGGCGCCGAGTGAGCGCCAGGACGCGCCGGCCGGCGGCCACGGCGGCGGCCGTACTGGCCGCCATGGTGACATGGGCGGTCACCGACCCCGTCCTGGGCCACCGACTCCGCGTCACCGACGGCGAGGAGACGCTCGACGTGGGCGCCGCGCCCGTCGCCGTCGTCGCCCTGCTCGCGTCCCTCGCCGGGTGGGCGCTCCTCGCCACGCTCGAGCGCTTCGGCGTACGGCGGGCCCGCGCGATCTGGACCGGCGTGGCCGTCGCCGTACTGGCCGTGTCGTTCCTGCCGTTGACCGGTGACGGCATGGACGGCGGGACACGCACGTCACTCGCGCTCATGCACCTGGCCGTGGCGGCCGTACTGATGGCCGGCCTGGGCGGCCGGCCTCGCGCTCACTCGTAGCGCGTACGCAGCGACTCCCGCTCGAGCTCCTCGATCTGCTCGACCGTCAGACCGGGCAGGCTGAGCTGCGCCAGGGTCACCTGGGCGCTGCTCGGCTGGGCGTCGGCGGGCACCCAGTTCTCCGGCTTCCAGGCGTTGCCGCGCATCAGCGACTTGGGGCAGTGCGGGTAGGCCTGGTCGATCCGCACCACGATCGCGGAGACGGGCGGCTTGCCCACGGCGGTGAGTTGGCCGAGCAGTTCGGGGCGGGCGGAGACGAAGGCGCGCCCGTTGACGCGGAGCGTGGTCGTACGGCCGGGGATGACGAAGAGCAGGCCGACCTGTCCGGTGTCCACCACGTTCCGCAGGGTGTCGAGCCGCTTGTTGCCCGTCGCGTCGGGGATCGCCAGCGTCCGGTCGTCCAGCACGGACACGAACCCGGGCGGTCCGCCTCGCGGGGTGACGTCCGCGCGGCCCTCGGCGTCGGCGCTCCCGATGAACACCAGGGAGGCGCAGCCGATCAACGCCCGCGTCTCGTCGGTGAGATGGTCGATCTCCTTGCGGACGGCGTTCTCGTTCGGCTCCGGGTACAGCTCGCGCAGCTGTTCCATGCCGGTGAGGGCGTCCTGGCGCAGGGCGTCGAAGAGCAGGCCGCTGGTGGTCCCCGTGTCGGTCGTCATACGCACGACCCTAGAAGACGACCTTGGTCCGGCGCACGACTCCGGGTGATCCCATGGAGCCCTGCACGGCGTGCGTCACCCGTTCCCGGACTCGTCCGGACCACCGATGTCGAGCGCCGTCCCGTACAGCCGGGTCACCTGGAGGCGGATGAGCAAGCGCCGTTCGTCGGCCAGCTGCCGGAGGAACGCCGCTTCGTCCTCGGGAGGACCGAACCGGGACGCGATGCCGAGCAACTCCCGGCCGACCGCGTCCCCGGGGACCGTCGTGACGTCCGACAGCTCGGCCTCACCCTCGGCGACGGCGAACGACCGGACGTCGTCGCCCTGGACGTGCAGCGCGGCGTGCGGGTCCCGGCGGAGGTGGGCGACCTTGACGCGGTCGGCCGTCGTGGAGAACCGCAGCACGCGGGCGTCGGCGTCCCAGACGTACCCCATCGTGCTCAGGTGGGGGTGGCCGCTGCGCTGGACGGTGGCGAGCGTGCCGAACCGCTGGTCGGCGAGCAGCCGCGAAAGGGCTTCGTCGGAGAGGGGGCGAGGTCCTGGTCGTGTGGTCACGTCCCGCGCAACACCCGTCAACGGGCGCTCCATTCCCGGCACATGCGTCAGGGGCCCGCCGGATGTCCGGCGGGCCCCTGTTCTCGCATCGTCGGGACGACAGGATTTGAACCTGCGACCCCTTGACCCCCAGTCAAGTGCGCTACCAAGCTGCGCCACGTCCCGATGCGGCTCTCGCGGCGAACCGCGTGATCTCGCAGGTCAACCCTACCGTATGCGGGAGGCGGGGTGAGCCGCGGTCGCAGCGCGCAGGGTCCGTACATTTGTCCTGTCAAATGGTTGACAGGACACCGGGCCGGGCCCGAAGGTGGGCGGGCAGGACAGGACCCGGCCGGAGAGAGGCAAGTCATGGTGGATGCGCTGGGCGTCGCCGTCGTCGGATTCGGCTGGATGGGGCGGGTGCACACCCAGGCCTACGCGCGGGTGGCGCACCACTTCCCCGGGCTGCCGCTGCGCCCAAAGCTGGTCACCGTCGCCGAGGAAGTGCCGGGGCGGGCCGAGGAGGCCGCCGCTCAGTTCGGGTTCGCCTCGACGACCCGCGACTGGCGTGACGTGGCCGCCGATCCCCGGGTGCGCGCGGTCAGCATCACCGCGCCGAACTTCCTGCACCGCGAGATCGGCGTGGCCATGGCCGAGGCCGGCAAGCACATCTGGATCGAGAAGCCGGTCGGGCTGACCGCCGAGGACGCCCGGGCGGTCGCGGACGCGGTCGCCAAGGCCGGCGTCCAGGGCGCGGTCGGCTTCAACTACCGCAACGCGCCCGCCGTGGAGGCCGCCCGCGAGCTGATCGCCTCCGGCGGGATCGGCCGGGTCACGCATGCCCGCGTCCGCCTGTTCAGCGACTACGCGGCCCACCCGGAGGGCGCGCTAACCTGGCGCTACGAGCGGGAGCGCGGCGGCAGCGGGGTGCTGGGCGACCTGGCCTCGCACGGCGCAGACCTGGCCCGCTTCCTGCTCGGCGACATCGCGTCGCTGACCGCCGACACGGCCGTCTTCCTGCCCGAGCGGGCCCGCCCGGCCGGCGCCACCGCCGGCCACTCCCGCGCGACCGGCGGCGAGCTGGGCGCGGTGGAGAACGAGGACTACGTGAACTGCCTGCTGCGGTTCGCGTCCGGCGCGCGGGGCGTGCTGGAGGCCTGCCGGGTCTCCGTCGGCGAGCAGAACAACTACGGCTTCGAGGTGCACGGCACCGAGGGGGCCGTGTTCTGGGACTTCCGCCGGATGAACGAACTGGGCGTCAGCCGCGGCACCGGCTACCAGGACCAGCCGGTGAGCACGGTGTACGTCGGGCCGGGTGACGGCGAGTTCGGCGCGTTCCAGCCGGGCGCGGCCAACGCCATGGGCTACGACGACCTGAAGGTGATCGAGGCGTACCGCTTCCTGCGGTCGGTCGCCGAGGGCGTCCCGTACGGCGCGACCCTCGCGGACGCGGTGCACAGCGCGACGGTGCTCGACGCCATGGCCCGGTCGGCGGAGGACCGCACCTGGGTCACCGTGGACGCGCCCGCGTGAGACACCCGGCGCCTACTTCGCCGCCGCGTCGTCCTTCCGCCCCAGCCACACCTTGACCGGCACCAGTACCAGCCACCACCACATGGCGGCCGGCCCCACCAGCAGGGCCAGGGGAATGGTCACCACAAACACCCCCACCATGACCCCCAGGTCGACGGCGTAGAGGAACTCGTTCCGCAGGGGTTCGACGTCGCCGTGCAGCCAGGGCCGGCGGGCGACGACGACGGCGAGGGCGAGGTGGACGGCGCCGAGGGAGGCCACCGCCGCCGAGTAGATGACCACGGAGGTGGGTTCGTCGCCGTACTCGGAGACCAGGGCGGTGGGGAACGGCAGCAGCGCGGCGAGGCCCAGGCCGAGGACGGTCAGCCAGATCACGTCGGCGTCCACCAGCCGCACGCGGTGGAAGATCGCCCGGTGGTCGCGCCAGAAGCCGGCCAGCACGGCGAGGCTGATCGCGTAGGCGCCCAGGTTGGGCAGGACGTCGCGGAGCGCCTCGTGGAACCCGTCGGAATCCAGTCCCTGCGGCACCTGGATGTCGAGGACCAGCAGGGTGATGGCGATGGCGAAGACGCCGTCGGACAGCGCCACCAGCCGGTCGGGGCCGCCTTCCGTGGTCGGTTTCCTCATGCGCACGACGGTAGGCACGCCCGGCCGGGCACGCGGCGCTACACGCCAGCCGGGTCACCCGGCCACGGCGGGCGCGGGCATGTTGTACGGCGTGACCACCTGGATCGCGGACGGCAGGGTGGGCCCGGCGGGCGGCAGGGCGCCGTGCGCGCGCATCACCATGTGGCAGGCCTCGCGCAGGTCGTGGCGCAGGTCGTGGTGGAGGACGGCGGACAGCCGGTGCTCGCGCAGCAGCCGGGTGTTGTCGTGGTCGAGGTCGTGCGCGATGAACACGGCGCACTCGCGTCCGGCGTCCTCGAAGGCGCGCAGGGTGGCGATGTTGCCGCCGCCGATCGAGTAGACCGCGCGGATCTCCGGGTCGCGTTCCAGGGCGGCGCGGACCAGGTCGTACTGGGTGGCGTCCAGGCCCTGGCCCTCGGCGATCTCGACGAGGACGCGCCCGGGTCGGCGGGCGCGCATGGTGCTGCGGAAGCCCATCTCGCGCTCCTCCTCGTTGCGGAAGAACCCGCTGGAGAGGCTGGTGAGGACGTTGCCGGGCCGGTCGCCGAGCCACTGGCCCATGAGGTAGGCGGCGGTGGCGCCGGCCGCGCGGTTGTCGCTGCCGACATGGCCGATACGCGCGCTGACGGGCAGGTCCGTGACCAGGGTCACGACCGGGATGCCGGCCGCGGCGAGCCGGCCGACGGCGGCGGTGACCTCGGGGACGTCAGGCGCCTTGAGGAGCACACCCTGCGAGCCACGGCGGGCGATCCGGTCCAGCACCGCGACCAGCTCCTCCGCCGGGCCGGTCTCCCGGAAGTGGAAACGGGAGCGCACCACCGCCGGGTGCAGGGAGGGCAGTTCGGCCTCCAGAGCCGCCCGGACGGCCGTGGAGAAGCGCTCGGGCGACTGCATGACGATGTCCACCATGAACGTCCGCCCGACCAGGCGGACCTGGGTGCGCTGCCGGTCCAGGTCGGCGATGGCCCGGTGCACCTCGCGCGCGGTGCTCTCCCGCACCCCGCCCCGGCCGTTGAGGACGCGGTCCACGGTGGCCTCGCTCAGCCCGGCCTGACGTGCGATTTCGCGGATCGGGAAGGGGTGCCCCATGCCACTGCTCCTGAGGGGTTTTTGATGGGTTCCTGATGGTGGTGCGAGGGGTTTGTTCTGACAAGAATGACATCACCCGCGTCGCTCCGTGACCCGAAGGGACGACTCCATGTCCGCATCGCCTTCCGTACAGACCCCCGCGGCGGCCGTCTGGCTGTCGGAGCGGGACTGCGACCTGGGCGCCTTCCGCGCCCTGGTCGAGCAGTCCACCGACGTCTCCGTCTACCCGCTGGCCTCGGCCGTCGAGCAGAACGTACTGCTCTACGACGCCGACCGGCTCGCGCTCACGGACCGCCGCACCGCGCAGGCCGAACTGGTCCATGCCCTCGCCGACGGTCCCGGCATCGTGGTGATCCGCGGCGCCTTCTCGGACACCTCGGTGGTGGACCGGACCACGGCCGTGTTCGACGCCCTGATCGCCCAGCAGCGGGCCGCGGGCGCGACCGCCGGCGACCACTTCGCCGCACCGGGCGCCAACGACCGGGTGTGGAACGCGCTGGAGAAGGCCGCGCTCCACGACCCGGAGGCGTTCGCCGACTACTACGCGAACGACATGATCGCCCTCGTCTCCACGGCCTGGCTGGGTCCCGGCTACCAGGTGACGTCCCAGGTCAACGTGGTCAACCCGGGAGGCGCGGCGCAGACCGTGCACCGTGACTACCATCTGGGCTTCCTCTCCGACGAGACGGCCGCCGCCTACCCGGCGCACGTGCACCGTCTCTCCCCGGTACTCACCCTCCAGGGCGCCGTGGCGCACTGCGACATGCCGGTGGAGTCCGGGCCCACCATGTACCTGCCGCACTCGCAGAAGTTCGAGCCGGGCTACCTCGCCTGGCGACGGCCCGAATTCCAGGCGTACTTCGACGCCCACCACATCCAGCTCCCCCTCGCCAAGGGCGACGCGGTGTTCTTCAACCCGGCGCTGTTCCACGCGGCCGGTTCGAACCGCTCGGCGGACATCCGGCGCACGGCCAATCTGCTCCAGGTGTCCTCGGCGTTCGGGCGGGCCATGGAGACCGTGGACCGGGAGGCCGTGGTGGGCGCCGTCTACCCGGTCCTGCTGGCCCGCAAGGCCGAGGGCGCCTCGGAACAGTGGCTGGAGAACGTGATCGCGGCGAGCGCGGAGGGCTACCCGTTCCCCACCAACCTGGACAACGACCCGCCGGTCGAGGGTCTCGCCCCGCCGTCCCAGGCCGACACGGTGCGCCGCGCCCTGCACGAGGACTGGACGCCACGAGCCCTCCGCGACGCGCTGCGGACGGCCACGGCCCGGCGCGCGAGCTGACCCGCAGACCCCAGAACCGGAAGGACAGCATGGGACTCCTCGACGACAAGGTCGTCCTCGTCAACGGCGGCACTCAAGGAGTGGGCGCCGCCGTCGCACGGGCCGCGGTGCGCGAAGGCGCGGTCGTGGCGGTCAGCGGCCGCCGCCCGGAGCCGGGCGAGGCACTGGTGGCCGAGCTGGCCGGGCAGGGCGCCAAGGCCATGTTCGTACGGGCAGACCTGGCGGACGCCGACCAGGCCAAGGAAACGGTCACCCGAGTCGTAGAGGCATACGGCCGCATCGACTGCCTGGTGAACGCGGCCGGCCTGACCTCACGCGGCACGCTGCTCGACACCACCCCCGGCCTGTTCGACCAGCACATCGCGATCAACCTCAAGGCGCCGTTCTTCGCCATGCAGGCGGCGGTGGCGGACATGGTGCGGCGCGCCGAGCCCGGCACGATCGTCAACGTCATCACGTCGTCGGCGCACGGCGGACAGCCGTTCCTCGCCCCGTACGTCGCCGCCAAGGCGGGCCTGATGGGCCTGACCCGCAACGCGGCGCACGCCCACCGCTGGGACCGGATCCGGATCAACGGCCTGAACATCGGCTGGACCGCGACCGAGGGCGAGGACGCCACGCAGCGCGCCTTCCACGGCGCCGGCGACGACTGGCGGGAGCAGGCCGCCGCACGGCTGCCGATGGGCAAGCTCGGCCAGCCGGACGAGATCGCGGACTTCGTGGTCCTGCTGCTCTCCGACCGTTCCGGGGTGGTCACCGGCTCGGTCATCGACTGGGACCAGAACGTCCTGGGCGGCCTCGACTGACTTCCCTCGCCCCCACCCGCACCACCGCACCCAAGGAGCACCCCTCATGCGCATCGGAATCCTCGGCCTCGGCCGCATCGGCGCCTTCCACGCCGAGACCCTGTCCGGGCTCGACGCCGTCGAGTCCCTCGTCGTCTCCGACCCGTTCGCGGACGCCGCGAAGGCCGCCGCGGAGCGCTTCGGCGCGCAGGTCGCGGACTCCCCCGAGGCGGTGCTCGCGGCCGGCGTGGACGGCGTGGTCGTCGCCGCCGCGACCGACGCGCACCCGGGGCTGATCACGGCGTGCGTGGACGCGGGCGTGCCCGTCTTCTGCGAGAAGCCGGTCGCCCGCACGATGGCGGAGGGCGTCGAGGTGCTGAAGGCGATCGCGGGCAGGGACGTACCCGTACAGATCGGCTACAACCGCCGCTTCGACGCGGGCTTCGTCGCCGCCCGCGCCGCCGTCCAGTCGGGCGAGCTGGGCAAGCTGCACACCGTGCGCTCCACGACTCTCGACCCGGCGCCGCCGCCCGCCGCGTACATCGCCGCGTCCGGGGGCATCTTCCGGGACTGCTCGGTGCACGACTTCGACATCATCCGCTGGGTGACCGGGGGCGAGGTGACCGAGGTGTACGCGGCCGGCGGCAACCGGGGCGCCGACTTCATCAAGGAGGCGGGCGACGCCGACACCACGGGCGCGATCCTCACCCTGGACGACGGCACCCTCGCGGTGGTCTCCAACAGCCGCCACAACGCGCGGGGTTACGACGTCCGCATGGAGATCCACGGATTCACCGACTCCATCGCGGTGGGCCTGGAGGACAAGCTGCCGCTGCGCTCGGTCGAACCCGGCGTCACCTTCCCGGCGGGCGTGCCGCACGACTTCTTCATGGACCGCTTCACCGACGCCTACCGCGCCGAACTCCTCGCGTTCACCGAGGTGGTGGCGGGCTCCCGCCCGTCGCCGTGCACGATCGAGGACGCACTGGAGGCGGGCTGGATCGCCGAGGCGTGCACACTGTCGCTGCACGAGCACCGTCCCGTCACCCTCGAAGAGGTACGGCAGGCATGAGCGAGTCCGCTCCACGGCCGCTGCGCATCGGAATCCTGGGGGCCGCGCGGATCACCGAGCGCGCCCTCGTCGCCCCGGCCCGGTCCGGCGGCCACCGCCTGGTCGCGGTGGCCGCCCGCGACCGCTCCCGCGCCGAGGCCTTCGCCGCGGCGCACGGCGTGGGGCGGACCCACGGCTCGTACGCCGAGCTGCTCGCCGACCCCGAGGTCGAGGTGGTCTACAACCCGCTCGCCAACGGGCTGCACGGTCCCTGGAACCTGGCGGCTCTCGCGGCGGGCAAGCATGTGCTGACGGAGAAGCCGTCGGCGAGCAACTCCGTGGAGGCACGGGAGGTCCTTGAGGCCGCCGCTGCGTCCGGCACGGTCTTCATGGAGGCGTTCCACTACCTCTTCCACCCGGTCACGCGGCGGCTGCACGAGCTGTTGGCCTCCGGCGAGCTGGGTGAACTGCGCCGTGCCGAGGCGCTGGTGGCGATTCCGGCCCCCGCTCCCGACGACCCACGCTGGTCGCTGTCCCTGGCGGGCGGGGCGTTGATGGATCTGGGCTGCTACGGGCTGCACGCGCTGCGGATGCTCGCGCCGTTCGCCGGCGGCGCGCCCCGCCTGGTCGCGGCGCGGGCGGGTGAGCGGGCGGGGGCGCCGGGGGTGGACGAGTGGCTGGACTCGGAGGTGGAGTTTCCCGGCGGGGCGACAGGTACGGCGCGGTGCCATATGGCTTACGGCGAGCTCGACATGAGCCTGCGGGTGGTGGGCACACGGGGCGAGGCCGTAGCCCCGAACTTCGTGCTGCCGCAGATGGACGACCGTCTTGTGATGCGCACCGACGCCGGGGAGCGTACGGAGCGGCTGGGGACGCGGTCGTCGTACGAGTACCAGCTGGAGGCGTTCGCCGCCCGGGTACGTCAGGGCACGCCCCTGCCCCTGGACGCGCGGGACGCGCTGGAGACGATGCAGTTGGTGGACGCGTGTTACGAAGCGGCGGGGTTGGCCCCGCGGCCCCGTACGGAGCTGTGACGACATCCGTCGGGGCTGCGGCAGCGACCTGTACCGGCGTTTGTGCGGGCCGGGGGGTGTTGGCGCACCTGGCGCCCGCAGGGTGCCGCCGCGCCCACCCTCCCCCACTCTCGGCTCCGCTCGAGCGGGAGGTACCCCCATCGCCCTGGGGGCACCTCCCAGGCCCTCAAGGCACTGGGGGAGGCACGAATGCCCGCAGTTGGCTGGGCGGGACAACAGGCACCGTGTCGGTGCGGGCCGGGGGGTGTTCGCGCACCTGGCGCCAGCAGGGTGCCGCCGCGCCCACCCTCCCCCACTCTCGGCTCCGCTCGAGCGGGAGGTACCCCCATCGCCCTGGGGGCACCTCCCAGGCCCTCAAAGCACTGGGGGAGGCACGAATGCCCGCAGTGGGCGGCAGCTTGCGGCCGTCGGCTGGCCGCGCGGGCGCGGTTGGCGGTGGGTTGCGGCCGCCCGCGCAACCGGGTGTCCGTCTAGTCGGCCCACGGCCGGGGAGGGGACGGGGTGGGGGTGGGCGCCCGCAGCGGCTGGCGCGTCCGCGCCGTTCACGTACCAACACGCACTCTCGCGCCAGACCGAGGACGACCGCCCCCACCGCGGCCCCGCACCACCCACCACCCGTAGGCGCTACACCCGCCCCCACCGAACCGCAACCCTGCGCCGCAGGCGGACGACCTCAGCCCCCACCGGACAGAACCCTGCACCGCAGGCGGACGGCCCAGCCCCCACCGGACAGAACCCTGCACCGCAGGCATCAGACCCCAGCCCCCACCGGACCGGACGACGACGCCCCTCAGACCTCAGCCCCGTACAACCCCGGCCGCTCCGCGAGCGAGACCTCCACCCGGCGCCCCGTCTCCAGCGCCCGTACCCCCGCCTCGCACACCGCCGCCGCCGCATAGCCGTCCCACGTGCTCGGCCCCGTGACCTCGCCCCGCCGCGTGGCGTCGACCCACGCCTGGACCTCGTCGTCGTAGGCCTGGGCGAAGCGTTCGGTCCAGTCCTGGGGGATGGTGCCGCCCCAGCGTCCGGCCATGTTGGTGACCAGTTCGTGGCCGTCGCCGATGCGGGCGGTGCCGCGTTCGCAGACCGCCTCGGCCTGCACCTGGTAGCCGAAGCCGCAGTTGACGAAGATCTCGACGTCGGACAGCGCGCCCCCGTCCGTCTCCAGGACGACGAACTGCGGATCGCGCAGTCCGCCAGGCGCGCCGGACGACGGCTCCGGGCACAGCACCGTCACGGCGCTGATCTCGTGGCCCAGCAGCCACCGCGTGACGTCGACCTCGTGGGCGACGGAGTCGGTGATCAGCATGGAGCTGGTGAAGAAGGGCGGGCTGGCCACGTTGCGATGGCGGTTGTGCAGCATCAGCGGCCGCCCCAGCTGCCCGGTGCCGAGCAGCGCCTTGAGGCGGACGTACTCGGTGTCGTAGCGGCGCATGAAGCCGACCTGCACCAGCCGGCGCCCGATGGCGACCTCGGCCTCCATGACACGCAGCGCGGACGCCGCATCCGGAGTCAGCGGCTTCTCGCACAGGACGGGCAGGTCCCGCGCGAACGCGGCCAGCAGCGCCTCCTCGTGGGCGGCCCCGGACGAGGCGACGAGGACGGCGTCGACGTCCGCCGACGCCATCGCCTCGTCGGCATCGACGTACGCGGTGCAGCCGTCCACGCCGGCCGCGACGGCCTCGGCCCGCGCCCGGTCGATGTCGACGACCGCGGCGACCCGCGCCCCGCTGATCACCCGGTCGATCCGCCGCACGTGGTCGGCACCCATGCGGCCGGTGCCGACGACCGCGATCCCGAGGGTCTCGCGCCGGTTCATGTGAGTCGCCTCCCCATAAGGAACGTGGTGGTCAGGCACCGCAAGAGCGGTCAGCCCCCGCAAGAGCGGTCAGGCACCGCAAGAGCGAAGGAACTTGCGGGTCCGCACCGCGATGGGCAGCGGCTTGTCCGGCTCGCACGGGTACATGTCCTGCTCGACGATCGCGAACAGGTCCACGCCCAGCTTCTGCGCGGCGGTCAGCACAGGCCCCAGCTCCGGCACGCCGGCAGGCGGCTCGCACATGACGCCCCGCTGGACGGCGGGCCCGAAGGGGATCTCGTTCTTGACGACGTCGGCGAGGATCTCGGGGTCCACCTGCTTGAGGTGCAGGTAACCGATGCGCTCGCCGTAGGTCTCGATCAGCTTGACGCTGTCGCCGCCGCAGTAGGCGTAGTGACCGGTGTCGAGGCAGAGGCTGACCAGGCCCGAGTCGGTGGAGTCGAGGAAGCGCTCGACGTGCTTCTCGGTGTCGATGTGGGTGTCGGCGTGCGGGTGGACGACGATGTCGAGCCCGTACGTCTCCTTCACCTCGCGGCCGAGGCGTTCCATGCCCCGGGTGAGGTGGCCCCACTGCTCGGTGGTGAGCTCCGGCGGCTCCAGGATCTCGGCGGTCTTGTCGTCCCGCCAGAACGAGGGGATGACGACGAGGTGCTCGGCGTCCATGGCCTGGGTGAGCGCGGCGACGCGGCTGACCTGCTCCCAGGTGGAGTCCCACTCGGACGGGCCGCGGTGCAGCCCGCAGAAGATGGTGCCCGCGGACACCTGAAGGTTCCTCCGGCTCACCTCGTCCTTGAGGCGGGCGGGGTCGGTGGGCAGGTAGCCGTAGGGGCCGAGTTCGATCCAGGAGTAGCCGGCCTCGGCGACCTCGTCGAGGAAGCGCTGCCAGGGCACCTGCTGCGGGTCGTCGGGGAACCAGACGCCCCAGGAGTCGGGGGCGGAACCGACCCGGATGCGGTCGAGGGCGACTGCCATGTCAGGACTTCCCTTCCGGGGTCGCGGCCGTGGCGGCACGGAGGTCGCCGGCCTCGGGCAGGCCCTCCGTGTCGACGCCGCGGACCTGCGCCAGTTCGTGCTTGAGCGCGGCCAGTTCCGCGCCGCCCGCCATGTGGTTGGTCAGCTCCTCGAGGCTGACCTCGCTGCGGTCGGCGCTGAGCTCCAGGGTGCCGAGGCGCAGCACGTTGAAGTGGTCGCCGACCATGTAGGCGTGGTGCGGGTTGTGGGTGATGAAGATGACGCCGAGACCGCGGTCGCGGGCCATGGCGATGTACTTCAGGACGACCCCGGACTGCTTGACGCCGAGGGCGGCGGTGGGCTCGTCGAGGATGAGGACGCGGGCGCCGAAGTAGACGGCGCGGGCGATCGCGACGCACTGGCGCTGGCCGCCGGAGAGCGTGCCGATGGGCTGTTCCAGGTCGTCGAGGACGATGCCCATGTTGCGCAGTTCCTCGTCGGCGGTCTTCTTCATCCGCTCGATGTCGAGGCGGCGCAGGGGCCAGGGGCCCTTGGTCATCTCGGAGCCGAGGAAGAAGTTCCGCCACACCGGCATCAGCGGGACGACGGCGAGGTCCTGGTAGACGGTGGCGATGCCCTTGTCGAGGGCCTCGCGCGGGGTGGAGAAGCGCACCGGTGCGCCGTCGACGAGGAACTCGCCCTCGGTGTGCTGGTGCAGCCCCGAGATGATCTTGATGAGGGTGGACTTGCCGGCGCCGTTGTCGCCGAGGACGCAGGTCACCTTGCCGGGATGGACGGTGAGGTCCACGCCGTGCAGGGCGCGGATGTTGCCGTAGGACTTGCCGGCGGAGCGGAGCTCGACCAGGGGGCGGTCCTCGCCGGCCGGGGTGTCCGTGCGGGCGGCACCGTCGGTGCCGGTCGTCTTGTCGGTCATTGCGGTCACCTCCGGGTCGCCGTGCGCTGGACCCACAGATTGATGAGGACGGCGCCGAGCAGCATCACGCCGAGGAAGGCCTTGAACCAGTCGGGGTTCCAGCCGGCGTAGACGATGCCCTGCTGCACCATGCCGAACATGAAGGCGCCGAAGACCGGTCCGATCGCCGAGCCGTAGCCGCCGGTCAGCAGACAGCCGCCGATGACCGCCGCGGCGATGTAGATGAGCTCCTGGCCCACCCCCTCGCCGGACTGCACGGTGTTGAAGGAGAACAGGTTGTGCATGCCGACGAACCAGGCGCCGAAGCCGACCAGCATGAACAGGGAGATCTTGGTGAAGGTGACGGGGACGCCGACCGCGCGGGCGCTCTCCTTGTTGCCGCCGACCGCGAAGATCCAGTTGCCGTACTTGGTGCGCAGCAGGACCCAGGTGGCCAGCGCGGCGAAGACGAGCCACCAGATCACGGTGATCTTCACCTGCACGCCGCCGACCTCGAAGCTGGAGGCGAAGAGCGCCTTGGCCTGGTCGAAGCCGTCCATGTCGCTGATGCTGTCGGTGGCGACGTTGCCGGTGACGAGTTTGGTCACGGCGAGGTTGACGCCCTGGAGGATCAGGAAGGTGCCCAGGGTGACCAGGAAGCTCGGCAGTCCGGTCTTCACCAGCATCCAGCCGTTGAAGAAGCCGATGGCGAGGGACACCACGAGGGCGACGACGACGCCCATCCACACGTTCAGCGTGAGCTGGTAGCTCAGCATGCTCGCGGTGAGCGCCGAGGTGACGACGGCGACGCCGGCCGAGAGGTCGAACTCGCCGCCGATCATCAGCAGCGCCACGGGCAGCGCCATGATCCCGATGGTCGACGACTGGTACAGGATGTTCGCCATCGAGCTGCCGTCGCGCACCGGCGGGGCGGTGAACAGGAAGAACACGAGGACCGCGACCGCGCCGAGGAACACGCCGACCTCGGGCCGGGCGAGCAGCCGCAGCACCAGCGGGCGCCGCGCGGTGCGTCCGTCCTTCTGCTTCTCGGGGCCGGGGGCCGGCGGCGTGGTCGCCGCCGGCTCAGCCTGTTGGGCCATGCTCATCACCGGGTGCCCTTCGCGGCGTACTGGGAGACCGCCTCGACGTTGGACTTGTCGACGAACGCCGGACCGGTCAGGACGGGCTGCTCGCCACCGCCGCTGTAGTTGCCGTTGTTCTTGTAGAGCCACAGGCCGTCGACGGCCAGGTAGCCCTGGAGGTAGGGCTGCTGGTCCACCGCGAACTGGATGTCGCCGTCCTGGATGGCGCCGGTCAGCTCCTTGTTGAGGTCGAAGGTGGCGACCTTCGCCTTGCTGCCGGCCTCCTCGACGGACTGCACCGCGGTCGGCGCGAAGGGCGCACCGAGGGTGACGACGTAGTCGATGGAGGAGTCCTGCTTCAGCTTGGCGGTGATGGTCGACTTCACCGACGGCATGTCGGTGCCGTTGACGTTGAGGACCTGCGTCTTGCCCTTGAAGGTCTTCTCCAGGCCGGCGCAGCGCTGGGTGAGGCCGATGTTGCCCTGCTCCTGGACGACGCAGACCGCGTTCTTCGCGCCGACCTCGTTGAGCTTCTTGCCGAACGCCTCGCCCGCGACGGTCTCGTCCTGGCCGAAGAATTCCAGCAGTCCGAGGTCCTTCCAGTCGCTCAGGCCGGAGTTCAGGCCGACGACCGGGATGCCGGCCGCGGTGGCCTTCGCTATGACGCCCTTGAGCGCGTCCGGCTTGGCGAGGGTGACCGCGATGCCGTCGACCTTCTGGTCGATGGCGTTCTGCACCAGGTTGGCCTGGTTGCCGGCGTTGGGGTCGGCCGAGTAGATCAGCTTGACGTTGTCCTTGTCGGCGGCGGTCTGCGCGCCCTTGCGCACGATGTCCCAGAAGGTGTCGCCGGGCGCCTGGTGGGTGACCAGGGCGATCGTCATCCGCGGCGTCGAGGCCTTGCCGGCCGAGGCGTCCGCTCCGCCTTCCTCGGACTTCTTGCCGCCACTGCTGCTCGAGCAGCCGGCGAGGGCCAGGGCGGCCGCCGCCGCGGCCGCGACGAAGGGGGCGACTCTGCGGGAGCGGGGGTGGGAAGAGCGGTCCATCAGTCCTGCACCTCACTGTGCTTCACGGGGGAAAAGGGGGCGAGGAGTCCGAGAGTCCGGTGCCCGGAACCTCGGGAGTCCGGGGTGTGTGCCATCACACACGGCGGTTGTGCTGGGACGCGATCCAATCCCCGAGAACCGCCTGCTGTCAATACTTTGTTAAGACATCATTTCACGCGCTCGTCCGAATGTAAGTACAAACTATTGACACCGCCGCCCCTCGAGACCTACACCTGGGAGGCGGCAGGTCCCCGGAAGCACGTCCCCACCGTGGCAGGGCGTCCTGGGCCCCGCATCCCCAGCAGCTCGAGGAGCGTCGCTCAATGGCCGACACACCACAGTATTTCGACCTGGTGACCATGGGTCGCATCGGGGTCGATCTTTATCCCCTGCAGACCGGGGTGCCGTTGTCGCAGGTGGAGACGTTCGGGAAGTTTCTGGGCGGCTCCGCCGCCAATGTCGCGGTCGCCGCGGCGCGGCTCGGCCGCTCCACCGCGGTGATCACCCGCACCGGCGACGATCCCTTCGGCACGTATCTGCACGAGGCGCTGAAGGACTTCGGCGTGGACGACCGCTGGGTGACCCCGGTGGCCGCGTACCCGACCCCCGTCACCTTCTGCGAGATCTTCCCGCCGGACGACTTCCCCCTCTACTTCTACCGCCGCCCCAAGGCCCCCGACCTGGAGATCCATCCGCACGAGCTGGACCTGCCGGCGATCCGCGCGGCCGGCATCTTCTGGGTCACCGGCACCGGCCTGAGCGAGGAGCCCAGCCGCACCGCCACGCTCGCCGCCCTGGAGGCGCGCGCCAAGGCCGGCACCACCGTCTTCGACCTGGACTGGCGTCCCATGTTCTGGAAGGACCCGGACCAGGCGCGCCCGTACTACCGCGAGGCGCTGCGCCACGCCACGGTCGCGGTCGGCAACCTCGACGAGTGCGAGGTCGCCACCGGGGTGCGCGAGCCCGAGGCGTGCGCGGAGGCACTGCTGGCGGCCGGCGTGGAGCTGGCCGTGGTCAAGCAGGGCCCCCGGGGTGTGCTGGCCGTGCACCGGGACGGCAGCCGGGCCGAGGTGCCCCCGGTGCCGGTCGAGGTGGTCAACGGCCTCGGCGCCGGCGACGCCTTCGGCGGTTCGCTCTGCCACGGTCTGCTCTCCGGCTGGGACCTGGAGCGGACCATGCGCCACGCCAACGCGGCCGGCGCCCTCGTCGCCTCGCGCCTCGCCTGCTCGTCCGCCATGCCGACCCCGCCGGAGGTCGCCGGCCTCCTCGCGCGGGACGCGGCGGGCCGGCCGCCCCAGTCCTGAACGGAGCCCTTCCTTGAAACTCAGCATCCCCGAGCTCACCACGGTCCGCGCCCGGCATCCCGAGGCCGTCGCCGAGGCGGCCGCCAGCCGGGCCCGCCGTCCGCTGATCGGCGACAGCGGACGGCTGATGATCGTGGCCGCCGACCACCCCGCCCGGGGCGCACTCGGCATAGGAGACCGCCGACTGGCCATGGCGGACCGGGCGGACCTGCTGGAACGCCTGTGCGTCGCGCTGTCCCGGCCGGGCGTGGACGGGGTGCTGGCCACCGCCGACATCCTGGAGGACCTGCTCCTGCTGGGCGCGCTGGAGAACAAGGTCGTCATGGGGTCGATGAACCGCGGCGGCCTGGCCGGGGCGTCCTTCGAGATGGACGACCGCTTCACCGGGCACAGAGCCGAGGACATCCAGCGGCTCGGCTTCGACGCGGGCAAGCTGCTGGTCCGCATCGACTACGACGACCCCGGCTCGCTCGCCACCCTGGAGGCCTCCGCCCGCGCCGTCGACGCGATGGCCGCGCGCCGGCTGCCGGTGTTCGTGGAGCCGTTCATCTCCCGCCGGGTGGACGGCAGGGTCCGCAACGACCTGTCCGCCGAGGCCGTCACCCGCTCCATCGCCATCGCCTCCGGGCTCGGCGGCACCTCCGCCTACACCTGGCTGAAGCTGCCGGTCACCGAGCACGTCGACGACATGGAGGCGGTGCTGCGCACCTCGACGCTGCCGGTGGTGCTGCTCGGCGGCGAGGTCGGCGACCAGGAGGCGGCCTACGAGCGGTGGGGCAAGGCGCTGCGGCTGCCCACCGTGCAGGGCATGGTCGTCGGCCGCTCGCTGCTCTACCCGGCCGAGGGCAGTGTGGAGACGGCGGTGGACACGGCCGTCGGCCTGTTGTGACCAGCCCGTACGACGACGTACGCAGACGGAGGCACGCATGACCCATCACCTTCCCGCGGGCAAGGCCGTCGCCGGCCCGTACGCCGTGGACGTGAGCCCAGACAGCGCCGGCTGGGGGTACTCCTCGCTGCGGGTGCTGCGCCTGGAGCCGGGCGGCTCGCACACCTTCGACACCGGGGACAGCGAGTGGATCGTGCTGCCGCTGAGCGGGGCGTGCACGGTCGCCTCGGACGACGACCACGGCCACGAGGAGTTCCCGCTCACCGGCAGGACGAGCGTGTTCGCCGGCGTCACCGACTTCGCCTACGTCCCGCGTGACGCCCGGGTCACCGTGTCCTCCGAGGAGGGCGGGCGATTCGCGCTGACCGGCGCCCGCTGCACCCGGCGGCTCCCGGCCCGCTACGGCCCGGCGTCGGACGTGCCGGTGGAGCTGCGCGGCACCGGCAACTGCTCCCGCCAGGTCAACAACTTCGGCGCGGCGGGCGTCTTCGACTGCGACAAGCTGATCGCGGTCGAGGTGCTCACCCCGGGCGGCAACTGGTCGTCGTTCCCGCCGCACAAGCACGACGAGCACCGGCCGGGCGAGGAGTCGGTGCTGGAGGAGATCTACTACTTCGAGTTCGCCGCCCACGACGGCACGCCGGGCCTCGGCTACCAGCGGGTCTCCCCGTCCGGTCCGGGCCGTGACACGGACGTGCTGGCCGAGGTGCGCGACGGCGACGTCGTCCTCATCCCGGACGGCTGGCACGGCCCGTCCATGGCGGTGCCCGGCCACCATATGTACTACCTCAACGTCATGGCGGGACCCGAGGCCGAGCGCGCCTGGCTGATCTGCGACCACCCCGGCCACGCCTGGATCCGCGACACCTGGCCCGAGCAGCCCGTCGACCCCCGACTCCCCCTCTACACCGCACCGGAGAGGTCCGCATGAGCGCCACCACCCGCCGACTGACCACCGCCCAGGCCCTGGTGCGGTTCCTGTCCGCGCAGTACACCGAGCGGGACGGCGTGCGCCGCCGGCTGATCGCGGGCACCTGGGGCATCTTCGGCCACGGCAACGTCGCCGGTCTCGGGCAGGCGCTGGTGGAGTACCGGGACGCCATGCCGTACCACCAGGGCCGCAACGAGCAGTCGATGGTGCACGCGGCCGTCGGCTACGCCCGCCAGCTGAACCGTCTCTCGGCGCAGGCGGTGACGACGTCCATCGGCCCCGGCGCGACCAACCTGGTCACCGGCGCCGCCCTCGCCACGATCAACCGGCTGCCGGTGCTGCTGCTGCCCGGCGACTACTTCGCCTCCCGCGCCGCCGACCCGCTGCTCCAGCAGCTGGAGCACCCGGTCGAGGCCGACGTGTCGGTCAACGACACGCTCCGCCCGGTGTCCCGCTACTTCGACCGGATCACCCGCCCCGAGGCGCTGATCGCGTCCGCGCTGAACGCGATGCGGGTGCTCGCCGACCCGGCCGAGACCGGCGCCGTCACCCTCGCGCTGCCGCAGGACGTGCAGGCGGAGGCGTACGACTGGCCGGAGGAGTTCTTCGCGGAGCGGGTGTGGACCGTGCGCAGGCCCGCCCCGGACCCGGTGGAGCTGGACGCGGCCGTGGCGGCCGTACGGGCGGCGCGCCGGCCGCTGATCGTCGCGGGCGGCGGGGTGCACCACAGCGAGGCCGAGGACGCGCTGCGGGCGCTGGTGGACGCCACCGGCATCCCGGTCGCCTCCACCCAGGCCGGCAAGGGCTCCCTGCGCCACGACCACCCCGCCGACCTGGGCGGCATCGGCCACACGGGCACCGCGGTGAGCGACGCGCTGGCCCGTGACGCGGACGTGGTGATCGGCGTCGGCACCCGCTACACCGACTTCACCACCGCCTCCGGCACGCTGTTCCTGAACCCCGACGTGCGGTTCGTGAACCTCAACATCACCGGCTTCGACGCCCACAAGCTCGCCGCGCGCCCCCTGGTGGCCGACGCGCGCACCGGCCTGGAGCGGCTCGCGGAGGCGCTCGCCGGGTACCGGGTGGACTCTGCGTACGAGGCGGAGTACCGGGAGGGCAAGGAGCGCTGGGCCGCTGTCGTCGAGGCGGCCCTGCGCGCCGACGACGACACCGCCGTGCCGACCCAGACGCAGGTGCTGGGCGCGCTGGACGCGGTGGCCGGAGACGACGACGTGGTGATCAACGCGGCCGGCTCGCTCCCCGGCGACCTGCACAAGCTGTGGCGCGCCCGCAGCCCCCGCCAGTACCACCTGGAGTACGGCTACTCCTGCATGGGTTACGAGATCCCGGCCTCGCTCGGCGTCCAGCAGGCCGCGCCCGGCACGCCCGTCTGGGCGCTCGTCGGCGACGGCACGTATCTGATGATGCCCACGGAGATCGTCACCGCCGTCCAGGAGGGCCTGCCGGTCAACGTCGTGCTCGTCCAGAACCACGGCTACGCCTCCATCGGCGGCCTGTCGGAGGAGACCGGCGGCGAGCGCTACGGCACCGCCTACCGGTACCGCGCGGACGACGGCTCCTTCACCGGCGCCCCGCTGCCGGTGGACCTCGCGGCGAACGCGGCCAGCCTCGGCATGGACGTCCTGCGCGCCAAGACGGTGCGGGAGCTGCGCACCGCCCTCGCCGAGGCGCGCGCCTCGGACCGTCCGACCTGCGTGTACGTCGAGACCGACCCGGCGCCGACCGCTCCCCCGGCCGAGGCGTGGTGGGACGTGCCGGTGGCGGAGGTCGCCACCCGCGAGGCCGCGGTGCGGGCCCGCGAACGGTACGACGCCCAGGTCTCCGGGCGCCGCCGCCACCTGTGAACCCGTCCCCCGCGCTCCGACCGGGAGCCCCGACAGGAAGGCACGTCCATGGCGAGGACCGGTGACCCCGCACGCGCCGCGGCCGGACCGGCGACGCACACCCTGGACTTCGCCCTGGACCGGGGCAGTCCGGTGCCGCTGTACTACCAGCTCGCCCAGCAGCTGGAGGCGGCGATCTCGGGCGGGGCGCTCGCGCCCGGCGACCTGCTGGGCAACGAGGTGGACCTCTCGGTGCGCCTCGGCCTGTCCCGGCCGACCGTCCGCCAGGCCATCCAGTCACTGGTCGACAAGGGGCTGCTGGTCCGGCGGCGCGGGGTGGGCACGCAGGTGGTGCACAGCCAGGTGCGCCGCTCCCTGGAGCTGACCAGCCTCTACGACGACCTGGAGGCGGCCGGGCAGGCGCCGACCACGGAGGTGGTCCGCAACGAGAGCGTCCCGGCGCCGCCCGGCGTGGCCGCCGCCCTGGGGCTGCCCGAGGGCGGCGAGGTGATCCTCCTGGAGCGGCTGCGGCGCACCCACGGCCTGCCGGTCGCCCTGCTGAGCAACTACCTCCCCTCGGGCCTGCTCGACCTGGACGGCGACCGTCTGGAGGCGACCGGCCTGTACCGGATGATGCGCGCGGCCGGCATCACCCTGCACAGCGCCCGCCAGAGGGTCGGCGCCCGCTCGGCGACCGCGGAGGAGGCGTCCCGCCTGGACGAGAAGGAGGGCGCGGCGCTGCTCACCATGCAGCGCACGGCGTACGACGACACGGGCCGGGCGGTGGAGTACGGCAGCCACATCTACCGTGCCTCGCGGTACTCCTTCGATTTCCAGCTGCTGGTCAGACCGTGAACCGGAAGGCGTTCCCGCGCGTCCTGAAGATCAGCACCGATCAACGCGACGCGTGAAGGGGACGCCCGGGTGGACATCGTGAAACCGCGCCCGGCCCGGGGGCGGGTGCCCGTGGCCCTGGCCGTCCTGACGGCGGGGCTGCTGGCGTTCCACCGCGCCGTGCCGAACACGCCGGGCCGGACGGGGAGCCTGCTGGAGTCGTTCCTGCCCTGGCTCGGCCTGGCGGCGGTACTCCTGTTCCTGTACGGCCTGTGGCGCCGTAGGCCGGTCGTCCTGGTGGCCGTGCTGCTGCCGGTCGCGGTGTGGACGCATCTCTTCGCCGGCCTGCTCCTCCCCGCGGACGCGGCCGGGCCACGCGATCTGGTCGTGGTGCAGCACAACGTCTCCGACGACAACCCCGACCCGGCGGACACGGCCCGCGCCCTCGCCGGCACGGGCGCGGACCTGATCGCGCTGGAGGAACTGGTCCCGGACGCGCTGCCCGCGTACGAGCGGGCCCTCGCCGCGCGCTATCCGCACCACGAGGTCCGCGGCACCGTCGGCCTGTGGTCGCGGCACCCGCTGAGCGGCGCACGGACGGTGGACATCAAGCCTGCCGACCAGGACGAGCCGTGGAGCCGAGGACTGCGCGCGGTGGCCGCGACACCGCACGGCCAGGTGGCGGTGTACGTGGCGCACCTGCCGTCGGTGCGGATCGTGCCGAGCGGGATGACGTCCCGCGGGCGCGACGAGAGCGCGGTACGGCTCGGGCGGGAAGTGGAGGCGGAGCCGCTGGACCGGGTGATCCTGGCGGGCGACCTGAACAGCACGGTCGACGACCGGGGCCTGGCCCCGCTCACAACCCGGCTGGAGGTGCCCCGGCGCGGATTCGCGTTCAGCTTCCCGGCGGGGCTGCCGCTGGTACGGATCGACCAGGTGATGGCCCGCTCGGCGACGGTGAGCGAGATCGAGACGCTGCCCGCCACCGGCAGCGACCATCTGCCGGTGGCGGCCCGCGTCACTCTGCGCTGACCCCGGCGAACGGGCCCTCCAGCGCGGCCCACCGGAGCGGCATGACGGTCTTCGCGTCGTTGATCCCCTCGGTGCGGATCATGCACAGCGCCCGGCGGAAGGACAGCTCGAGAGTGGCCTCGGGGTGATCGTCCTCGTGGTCCGGCAGGCCGCCGGGGGGCTCGATCAGCATGCTGTCGTTGGCCGTTGACATGCACCGAGAAGCGGAATTCAGGGTGTCGATGCCGGCGGTCGTCGGCAAACCCCCGCACGGGAAAACACGTACCGGGGGGCGGATACGAAGGGGGCACGCCCGCCTCTCCGTCCGTGCCCCTCCGGGATCACGCGGAAGGTGATCCGCTCCAGGACAACTGGTCGCGGACACAGGCCGAGGAACAGTACGGCTACGACACCTAGATCGGCCGGCCAGACCGTCGAGAAGCACTACTACGACGGCTTCGACCGGACGGTGAAGACACGGTCGGGCAGCGGCGGGTCCGCGGTGACCACGACGTACGTCTTCGACCCGTTCGACCGGACGGTCTCCCAGACCACCTCCGGTACCGCGGGCAGGACCACGGCATTCACCTACCTGGGTCTGGACAGCACGCTGCTGCGCGAAACGGTCGACGGCAAGACCGACAAGGACTACCAGTACCTCGCCGGCGGCCAACGGGCCACACAGATCAAGCACAAGGACGGTGGCGTCAAGGAGTACTCGCAGTACGTCACCAGCCCGCGTGGCGACGTCGAGGCGATCACGAAGGACGACGGCCGAACCCGCTCCACGTATGGTTACACGGCCTACGGGTCCGACGACACGTCCCAGATGACCGATGAGGACAAGCCGGGTGCGGAGGGCGAGCAGAAGGACGACTACAACTCCTTCCGCTTCAACTCCTCGCGCTGGGACAGCGCGTCGGGCACGTACGACAGGGGGTTCCGCAACTACGACCCGGGCCTGAACCGCTTCCTCACCCGGGACTCCTACGGCGGCGCCCTGAACGACATGGCGTTGGCTCGGCCAGGGGCCTGCGTCCAAGGCCGGCCGAAGCGCCGGAATCAACGAACTCAAGCGCATGCTGACGCAGATCCGGCGAGGCAAGCTGTGAGCGACGAAGCGTCACGAAAGGGACTTCGTGGGGTACACACCTCGGTGGCTGACGGCGTCGTCGTGGGAGGAGGACGGCGTTCTGGAACTGGACGCCGATGCGCTCTCCGGCTCGGACAGTTGGCCGGAGGCCGTGCGCGAGGCTCTCGGCACGGCCCAGCGGTACGGGCTGCCGCGGGAGGCCGCCATGTTCTACCCGAGTACGCACGGTGCTCCCTTCACCGTCGTCTCCGGCCCGTCCGGTAACCGGTACTGGAGGCTGGGCCAGCATGACGCCCAGCTGAATGCCGGATACCACGTCCCCGAGTACGTGCTCGACAGCGACGGGAGGGTGCTGCTGCTGGACCCGTCGCTGCCGAAGCCCCGGTTCGTGAACTCGTCACTGATCGCGTTCCTCGACGCCCTCGCCGCCTGGGACCACCGGTGCGAGCACGTCGACGACTTCGACGACCTTGAGTCCGAGGACGACGAGGACGACGAGGACGAGGACGCGGTGGATCCCGCGGAGGCGGCCCGGGTCGCCTTCGGACTGGAGATCAGGGACCGGCTTCGTGAGCTCGACCCGTCGGCGTTCGAGATGGACACCTGGTGGGACCGGGTCTACGAGGAGGTGGAACTCGACGCCATCTGACGGGCGCCGCTGAGTGAGAAGGGGCCCTGCCCGGAGAGGATCCGGGCAGGGCCCCTGTCCGTTCAGCACGTGGTCCGGGTGAACAAAGCTCTGGAAACGACCGAGGGCCCTGTCCCACGTGATGTGGACAAGGCCCTGATCCGGGCTCCGAGCCCTCACTGCACCGTCGGGACGACAGGATTTGAACCTGCGACCCCTTGACCCCCAGTCAAGTGCGCTACCAAGCTGCGCCACGTCCCGGTGCGGTCACATGCGGTGAACCGCGTGATCGCGCGAGCAGTACTTTACCCCACCCCCCGGGCCGCGTCGAAGCGGGCCCGGACTTGGGACAATCGGCGTATGGGCAGCATGGACAGCACGTCCGCCGGCCGGACAGCCGCCGCGCGGGACAGGGACGAGGAGGGGCGGGCGCGCAACGCACGGCCCCGGGACGGGCTTGGCCGGCCCCTGCCGTACGGCGAGGAGGGCGTGCCCCGGCAGCCGGAAGGGGTGGTGCGGCGGCCGGAGGAAAGCGTCTCGGAGGCGCAGCGGCTGCTGGACGAGGGCAAGCCGTTCCACGCGCACGAGGTGTTCGAGGACGCCTGGAAGTCGGGGCCCGCGGAGGAGCGGGAGCTGTGGCGTGGGCTGGCCCAGATGGCGGTGGGCCTCACGCACGCGGCGCGCGGCAACGTGACCGGCGGGGCGCGGCTGCTGCGGCGCGGCGCGGTCGCCGTCGAGGAGTGGGCCGCGGGCGGTGAGCTCGCCTTGCCTCCCACGACTGACGTGCCGTCGGTGATCGCCTGGGCGCGGGACCTGGCGGCGGAGGTGGAGCGCGGGGAGGGCGTGCCGGTGGACGCGGGCGCGCGGGCGCCCCGGCTGCGGGGCGCCGCCTGACCTGGGTGCGGGACGCCCGGGGGCGTGCGGCAGACTCGGGGCCGTGCGGACTCTTCATGTGATCGGTATCGGCGCGGGTGACCCCGACCAGCTCACCCTGCAGGCGGTCAAGGCCATGCGGGACACGGACGTGTTCTTCCTGCTGGACAAGGGCGAGGCGAAGGCGGACCTGACACGGCTGCGCCGGGACATGCTGGAGACGCATCTCGCGGACCGGGCGTACCGGGTCGTCGAGGCGCGTGATCCGGAGCGGGACCGCTCGGCGGGCGGCTCGGCGTACTCCCCCGCCGTCGGCGACTGGCGCAGCGCCCGTGCCGACATCTACGAGCGGATGATCGCGGAGGAGCTGGGCGAGGGGGAGACCGGCGCGTTCCTCGTGTGGGGCGACCCGGCGCTGTACGACAGCACGCTCGGCATCCTCGAGGAGGTGCGGGAGCGGGGCACGGTCGCCTTCGACTACGACGTCGTGCCGGGTGTCAGCAGCGTCTCCGCCCTCGTCGCCCGGCACCGCACGGGGCTCAACCGGGTGGCGCGCCCGGTGCAGATCACCACGGGGCGGCGACTCGCGGAGGAGGGCTTCCCGGAGGGCGTGGACGACGTGGTGGTGATGCTGGACGCGCACCAGCGTTTCCGTGCCTTCGCGGATGAGGACGTCGACATCTACTGGGGCGCGTACATCGGCACCCCGGACGAGATCCTGGTCTCCGGTCCGGTCGCGGAGGCCGCCCCGCGCATCGAGCGGCTGCGGGCGGAGGCGCGGGAGCGGAAGGGCTGGATCATGGACACGTATCTGCTGCGGCGGGCGCCGGGCGAGCGGTGACGGCTGTGCGGCAGGGCAGGTCGAAGGGCGCGGCGGCCCGCTGTGCGGCGGGCGCGGGTGAGCGGTGTCCGGTGCGTCCAGGCGCATGGCGACCGGCGGCAACACCGCCGAAGCCCCACGCCTGTTCAGGGCGATGAGGACGGACGCGCCGGACACCGCGTCTTCGGCTCTGCGCGCCGAAGACGCGGCCAGGCGCGTCTAGCGGGCCCGGGCGAGGACCTCATCCAGCCGGGCCAGCAGCGCCGGCACGTCCGGGAGCGCTGTGACGCCCTCCGGCAAGGGCGGGCGGCGGACGACCACGACAGGGAGACCGAGATCCCGGGCGGCGGCGAGTTTCGCCGAGGTCGCCGCACCGCCGCTGTCCTTCGTCACCAGCACGTCGACGCGGTGCTCGCGCAGCAACGCCGTCTCGTCGGCCACGGTGAACGGGCCGCGCGCCAGCAGGACGTGTGTGTGCGGGGGCAGCGGCGGCTCGGGGGGTTCGACCGACCGTACGAGAAAACGAAGCTCCGTGAGTCCGGCGAAGGCGGCGAGACCGAGGCGCCCGGTGGTCAGGAACACCCGGCGCCCGAGTGCGGGCAGCGCGGCGGCGGCCGCCTCCAGGGACGGGACCGGGTGCCAGCGGTCGCCGGGGCCGGGCTGCCAGCCGGGACGGCACAGCACCAGCAGGGGCACCCGCGCGGCCGCCGTGGCGATGGCCGCGTTCGCGGTGATCGTGGCGGCGAAGGGATGGGTCGCGTCGACGACGGCGTCCACGCCCTCCTCGCGCAGCCAGGCCGCGAGCCCCTCCGGACCGCCGAAGCCGCCGACGCGCACCTCGCCGTCGAGCGCGCCCGGCCGGGACACGCGTCCGGCGAGCGAGGTGGTGACCCGGATCCCGGGGCGGGCGGCCAGCGCGGCGGCGAGCCGGCGCGCCTCGGTGGTGCCGCCGAGGATCAGCACGTGCGGGGACATGCGCCGAGGGTAAGGGGCGAGGTCCTGGCGCGCGGCGGCGGCACGGCGGCCGATGATCACCGTCCGCCCGCACGCCTGTGCGTGTTCGCCCTACGATGACGCCGGGGCGACCTAAGGAGTCAGGGCGTGGACTTGAGCAGGCGGGGCTATCACGCCCAGCGGTGGGCGGCGCGGGGGGCGTTGCTCGCGGCGGCGCTCGCGGTGGCGACCCCCCTGGTCTACGGCGGGCTGCGCGGACTGGCGCTCCTGGTGCTCGGGGTGATCGGGCTGGGGCTCAGCGCGGCGGCCGTGTGGTGGACGCTGACGTTGCGCGGGCCGCTGCGGTGGGGTGCGGCGGTGGTCGCCGTGTGCGTGCCGGCGGCGCTGCTGGCGCTGTTCGCGGTGACGTTGTTCTGGGCGCTGCTCGTGTCGCTGGCGCTGTGGGGTCTCGCGGTGTGGAGCGGCAGGTACGCGCTGCGCGGGACGGGCGGGCACACCCCGGTGCGGGAGCGGCGGCTGCCGCCGCCCCGGAAGCCGGTGCTGATCATGAACCCGCGGTCGGGCGGCGGCAAGGTGGGCCGGTTCCAGCTGCGGGAGAAGGCGGAGCGGCTCGGCGCGCGGGTGGTGCTGCTGGAGCCGGGCGCGCAGCAGGACGTGACCGAACTGGCCCGGCAGGCCGTCTCGGACGGCGCGGACCTGCTGGGCGCGGCGGGCGGCGACGGCACCCAGGCACTGGTCGCGGCCGTGGCCGCCGAGCACGACATCCCGTTCCTGGTGATCAGCGCGGGCACCCGCAACCACTTCGCGCTCGACCTCGGCCTGGACCGGGGGGATCCGGCGGCATGTCTGGACGCGCTGACGGACGGAGTGGAGCTGCGGGTCGACCTGGGGTTCGCCGGGGACCAGCCGTTCGTCAACAACGCGTCCTTCGGCGCGTACGCGGCGATCGTGCAGAGTCCCGCGTACCGGGACGACAAGATCGGCACGAGCCTGGAGATGCTGCCGGACCTGCTCACAGGGCAGCAGGGGCCCCGGCTGGTCGCTCACGTCGGCGACACCACGCTCACGGCTCCGCAGGCGGTCCTCGTCAGCAACAACCCGTACCGCACGGGCGACCCGTTCGGGCTCGGGCGCCGCGAGCGGCTGGACTCGGGGACGCTGGGCGTCCTCGGGGTGAAGGTGGAGGGCGCGATCAGCGCGGCCGCGCTGCTGCTGAACCCGGAGCCCGCAGGACTCACGGTGCTGACGGCGCCGGAGGTGGTCATCGAGGCGGACCGGGACGAGATCGAGGCGGGCGTCGACGGCGAGGCGATGGTCCTGCCGGCGCCGGTCCACTGCCGTATCGCCGCGGGCGCCCTCCGCGTCCGCGTTCCGCGCAAACGCCCGGGCGCCGCCCCCGCCCCACCGCGCCTGGACTGGCGCCGCCTGCGTAAACTGGCAGCGACGGTGGGCCGCACGGCGGCCCCGACCCACCTGCACTGGCCCCGCCACAGGTCGCGGAACCTGGAGGACCACCGGCGGACGACACCCCCGGGCGGCCCGTCCGGCACCTGAGCACGTGTCCTGCCGGCACGTCCGACACCGGCGTCGGCCACGGGAGGCGTGGCCCCGGCCGATGCCTCGACGGCCAAGCCCGCCGGGCGGGCGCCGACGACGTCGAGCTCCCGCACGGGCGGGCGGCGCGGCACGCTCTTCCACCTTCGGCCCGCCGGCGCCGGAGAGCGCCCCGGCCCGAGCACGAGGCCCGCCAGGCTCCGCCCCACCGCACGGGCTCGCCGTCGTCCGGCGGGACCGGCCACCGCACCAGGCGTCCGGCGGGTCGCCCACCCTGCCTGCCGCCCTGCGCGCGCCCGACAGCGCGGGGCCGTCCGGCCGGACACAGGACAGCGGCCCGGATGCCGGCCCGGGCACTCACCGCACCAGCAGCTGCAGTCCCCCCACCACGGTCGCCGCGATGACCAGCTGCTCGAACAACCGCTGGTTGATCCGCGTCACCGCCCACTTGCCGAGCAGCGCTCCCGGTACCACGAACAGCACCAGCGCCGCGTCCAGCAGCAGCGAGTCCGCGTCGATCAGGCCGAGGCCCGCGCTGAACGGCAGCTTGGACGTGTTGACGATGAGGAAGAAGAACGCCGACGTGCCCAGGAAGCCCAGCTTCCGGAAGCCCGCCGAGAGCAGGTACATCGACATCACCGGGCCGCCCGCGTTGGCGACCATGGTGGTGAAGCCGCCGAGGACGCCGTAGGAGCGGGCCTTGACACGGCCGGCCCGGGTGACCACGCCATCGGGTTCGTCCTCGGTGTCGGCGCGGCGCCGGCGCCACACCGTGACCCCGGCCATCAGCAGCAGGATCGCGCCGATCGAGGTCCGCACGATCCCGTCGTCCGCCCACATGAGGAAGACCGTGCCGACGACCACGCCCGCCGCGACGGCGGGGAACAGCCGCCACAGGGTGGGCCAGTGGGCGTGCCGCCGGTAGGTCAGCACGGCGAGGACGTCCCCGGCGATCAGGATGGGCAGCAGCACGCCGGTGGACGCGCGGGCGGGCAGGACGGCGGCGAAGACGGCGAGGCTCACCGTGTTCGCGCCGCTGACGGCGGTCTTGGAGAACCCGACGAGCAGGGCCGCGAAGGCCAGTGCGGCGAATTCCCAGCCGGTGAGGTCCCAGAGGGTCAAGGTGTTCATGCGGCGACCGATGCTACGTGCAGGCATCGGCCGCCGGTACGGCGCGTCCCACCTGATGACCGCCCGGCCAGGCGCCGCTACGGCGGCCCGTCAGTGGCGCTCGACCAGCACCGCGCTGCCCTGGCCCACCCCCACGCACATGGTGGCGAGGCCCCGTTCGGCGCCGGTGCGGCGCATGCGGTGCAGCAGCGTGGTGAGGATGCGGGCGCCGGAGCAGCCCAGCGGGTGGCCGAGGGCGATGGCCCCGCCGTCCGCGTTCACCCGCTCCGGGTCGATGCCGAGCTGGTCGACGCAGGCCAGCGCCTGCGCGGCGAACGCCTCGTTGAACTCGGCCTCCTGGACGTCCCCGATGTCCCAGCCGGCGCGGGCGAGCACCTTGCGGGTGGCGGGGACGGGGCCGATGCCCATGACGTCGGGGTGGACGCCGGCCGAGCCGCCGGCGACGTAGCGGCCGAGGGACTCCAGGCCCAGGTCGTCGAGGGCCTCCTCGCTGGCCAGGATCAGCCCGGCGGCGCCGTCGTTCATCGGGGAGGCGTTGCCCGCGGTGACCGAGCCGCCCGCGCGGAACACCGGCTTCAGCCGGCCGAGCTTCTCCAGGGAGGTGTCCTCGCGGACGCACTCGTCGGCGTCGACGACCACGCCGTCCGGGCGGGTCACGGGCAGCAGTTCGTCGTCGAAGTGGCCGTGTCTGCGGGCCTCTGCGGCGCGCCGGTGGCTGCGCAGCGCGAACTCGTCCTGCCGTTCGCGGGAGATGCCGTACCGTCCGGCGACCTCCTCCGCGGTCTCGCCCATCGCCAGCAGGCCGTGGAGCTCCTTCATCGCCGGGTTGACGAGCCGCCAGCCGAGCCGCGTGTCGTACGTCTCGATGCGGTGCGGGAGGGCCTCGTCGGGGCGGGGCAGCACGAAGGGGGCGCGGCTCATGGACTCGGAGCCGCCGGCGATCACGATGTCGGCCTCGCCGGCCGCGATGGTGCGGGCGGCGGTGGTGACGGCCTCCAGGCCCGAGGCGCACAGCCGGTTGACGGTGGCGCCCGGGACGGACTCGGGGAGGCCGGCGAGCAGGGCGGCCATGCGGGCGACGTTGCGGTTGTCCTCGCCGGCCTGGTTGGCGGCGCCCCAGTAGACGTCGTCGACGCGGGCCGGGTCCAGTGCGGGCACGTCGGCGACCAGGCCGCGGATCACCGCGGCGGCGAGGTCGTCGGGCCGTACGCCCGAGAGGGCTCCGCGCAGTTTGCCGATGGGGGTGCGGCGGGCGGCCGCGAAGTGGACGGGTCGCAACGGGAACTCCTGATCCGGAGGCCGACGGCCGGGCTGACGGTCGGCGGCCCACTTAATTAGCACCGCTAGTTTCGGACTATAGACCGGCCCGCCCCTCCCGGGGAAGATCCTGGAGGTCACGGCCGGTCCGCCGTACCGCCGGCCGGGTTTGTCCCGGAGGGCCGGGGGCACCCGCGCGTTCAGGGAGTGGTCGCGGAGCGCGGCCCGCGCCGGCATCGCCCGCGGGTCCCCGCCCTCGCGCCACGAGCGCATCAACTGGGAGGAACACCACTTCATGACCGTCGTGAGGAGCACACTTCCGGACGAGGCCCGCCGCGTTTCCAGCGAGGCCCTCCAGGAGACCCTGATCGACCTGCTCGGACTGTCTTTGATCGGCAAGCAGGCGCACTGGAACGTCGTGGGACCGCGGTTCCGCTCGGTCCATCTGCAGTTGGACGAGGTGGTCTCGTCCACCCGGGCGCACGCGGACACGGTGGCGGAGCGCGCCGCGGCCATCGGCGTGCCGCCGGACGGCCGCCCGGAGACCATCGCCAAGGTCTTCTCCCTGCCGGCGCCCGCGGAGGGCTGGCTGCGTGACTCGGAGGCCGTCGAGGTGATGACCGACGCCCTCGGCGCGGCGATCACGCGGCTGCGTGAGCGGATGGACGCCACCGAGAAGGCCGACCTGGTCACGCAGGACCTGCTGATCTCCATCACCGCCGACCTGGAGAAGCAGCGCTGGATGTTCGAGGCGGAGAACCACCCCCGGGAGTCCTGAGAACGCCCGGACGTACGACGTACGCGGACGAAGGGGCACACGATGACCGTGGCCGGCCGCGACGACGAAGAGTCCGTGGTGCGCGTCCTCGTCGACGCGCACGGCGAGACGTACGCACACGAGGCGGGCATCGCCCTGCGGAACACGCCCCAGCCGCTGTACCGGCTGCTGGTGCTGGCCCATCTCCTCAGCGCGCGCATCCGCGGCTCGGTCGCCGTGGCCCACCGCCCGTGCCCTGCACGAGGCGGGGCTGCGCGACCCCCGCCGGATGGCCGAGGCGTCGTGGCAGGAGCGGGTCGACGCCCTCGGCCGGGGCGGCTACCGGCGCTACGACGAGCGCACCGCCACACAACTCGGCGAGGGGGCCGAGCTGTTGCTGGACCGCTGGGGCGGCGACCTGCGTCGGCTGCGCGCGGAGGCGGACGGCGACGTGGACGAACTGCGCCGTCTGCTCCAGGAGTTCCCCGGCATCGGCCCGTCGGGCGGGGCCATCTTCCTGCGCGAGGTGCAGGCGGTGTGGCCCGAGGCGGCCCCGCTGGTGGACGACAAGGCGCTCCAGGGCGCCCGGCGGCTGGGGCTGCCGGAGGACCCGGACCGGCTGCTCGGTCTCGCGGGCCGGACGGAACCGGCCGTGCTGGCCTCGGCGCTGGTACGCGCGGCGCTCGACAAGGACGTCGCCGAGGACACCCTGCGCAGGGCCGGTTCACGCTGACTGCCGGTCATCTTCTTTCCGGGTCGCCCCCGTTCACGGGGGCGACCCGGTCCGTTCCCGGGACAATGTGATCACCGCGATGCACAATGGCCGGGTCGGCCCGTACGGGCAGGGCGAGGGAGAGGGAGAGGGAGAGACCGTGAGTGAGAGCCACACCCCGACGAGCGGCTCGGCGAGGCTGAACACCGGTGTGGCGCACAACGCGCGCGTGTGGAACTACTGGATCGGCGGCAAGGACAACTACGAGGTCGACCAGCAGGTCGGGGACCACGTCGCGTCGATCATCCCGGTCATCCGGGACATCGCCCGCGCGGACCGGGACTTCCTGGGCCGCGCGGTGACGTATCTGACCCGTGAGCGCGGGGTGCGGCAGTTCCTCGACATCGGCACGGGACTGCCGACGGCGGACAACACCCACGAGATCGCCCAGCGCGTCGCCCCGGACGCGCGGATCGTCTACGTCGACAACGACCCGATCGTCCTCGTCCACGCCCGGACCCTGCTGACCGGCACGTCCGAGGGCGCCACCGACTACATCGACGCCGACGTGCACGACCCGGACGGCATCGTGGAGCGGGCGTCCGCGACGCTGGACTTCTCCGAGCCGGTCGCGGTGATGCTGCTCGGCATCCTCAACTTCGTGCTGGACACGGAGAAGGCCCGGGAGATCGTGCGCCGCGTCATGGCGGTGGTGCCCTCGGGCAGCTTCCTGGTGCTCACCCACCCCACGTTCGACCCCGAGGTGGGCGGGGAACTCCAGGTGCCGGCGATGGAGTTCTGGAACGCGAACGCCACTCCCCCGATCACCGCCCGCAGCGCCGCCGACATCACCGCGTTCTTCGACGGACTGGAGCTCGTCGAGCCCGGTCTGGTCTCCTGCTCCCAGTGGCACGCCGAACCCGGCGCCGGCCTTGTGGTGCCGCAGTACGGCGCGGTGGCCGTGAAGCCCTGACCCTCGAAAGTATGATCAAGCAATGTCTGACATGACCGAGACCACGCCGGGCTGGCTGTCCTCCGACGACCTGGAGCAGGCACGCGCCCAGATGCCGATCCTGTACGTCGAGGCCGTCCCCGTGCGTGTGGACGACAGTGGTGAGGTCACCAGTGTCGGTCTGCTGCTGCGCATCGGGCCCGACGGGACGGTCAGCCGGACCCTGGTCTCCGGCCGGGTGCTGCACCACGAGCGGGTGCGTGACGCGCTGCTGCGCCATCTCGAGAAGGACCTCGGCCCGGTGGCGCTGCCCCGGGTCCCGGCGTCGTTGCAGCCGTTCACGGTCGCGGAGTACTTCCCCACCCAGGGGATCACGCCGTTCCACGACCCGCGGCAGCACGCGGTGTCGCTGGCGTACATCGTGCCGGTGACCGGTGACTGCCGGCCCCGGCAGGACGCGCTGGACCTGGTGTGGTTCACCCCGCAGGAGGCCGTGTCGCGGGCGGTGCAGAGCGAGATGCCGGGCGGGCACGGGGTACTGCTGAAGCAGGCGCTGGCGCACGCGGGCTGCGTGATCTGACACGCGACGCCGTCCGGGCCTTCCCCACGGGGCGGTCCGGACGGCGCGGTGCGTTCTGCGGGAGGGCTCAGCTCTCCGGGTGGGTGAGGTTGGTGCCGTTCTTCGGGTCGAAGACGTGTGCCTTGGACAGGTCCACGCGGAGCTCGATCGGCTGTCCCTCCCGGGCGCGGGTCGCCGCGTCGAGCCTCGCCACGATCTGCTGGTTCCCGCCGGCGCCCGTGTCGGCCAGACCCGAGTCCGTGGCCAGCTCCTCCAGTTCGGTGGTGCTCACCGGGCCGCCCTCGGCGGTGAAGTAGACGTAGGCGTCGGAGCCCAGTGACTCCAGCACGTCCACGGTGGCGGTGATGACGGGGCCGCCGGTGTCGCGGGCGAGGCTGGTGTCCTCGAACGCCTCCGGCCGCAGCCCGACGATGACGTCGCGGGGCGCGTCCCGTCGCTCCAGCTCGCGGCGCATACGGTCGTCCAGGGGCAGGTCGCCGAGCGGGGTGCGCAGGGTGTCGGGGGTCAGGGACGCCTGGACGAAGTTCATCGCCGGGGAGCCGATGAACCCGGCGACGAACAGGTTGCGCGGCATGTCGTACAGCTCGGTGGGGGTGCCGACCTGCTGGACCACGCCCTGGCGCATCACGACGACCCGGTCGCCGAGGGTCATGGCCTCGGTCTGGTCGTGGGTGACGTAGACGGTGGTGGTGCCCAGGCGGCGCTGGATGCGGGAGATCTGGGTGCGCATCTGCACGCGGAGCTTGGCGTCCAGGTTGGACAGGGGTTCGTCCATGAGGAACGCCTTGGGGTTGCGGACGATGGCCCGGCCCATCGCGACCCGCTGGCGCTGGCCGCCGGAGAGGTTGGACGGTTTGCGGTCCAGGAACTCGACGAGGTCGAGCACCTTGGCCGCCTCCTCCACCTTGCGGTCGATGGTGGCCTTGTCGACCTTGGCCAGCCGCAGCGGGAAGCCCATGTTCTCCCGCACGCTCATGTGCGGGTAGAGGGCGTAGCTCTGGAACACCATCGCGACGTCCCGCTCCTTCGGCGCGAGGTCGTTGACGACCTTCCCGTCGATGCGCAGGGTGCCCTCGGTGATGTCCTCCAGGCCGGCGATCATGTTCAGGGTGGTCGACTTGCCGCACCCGGAAGGGCCGACGAGGATCACGAACTCGCCGTCGGCGATGTCGAGGTTCACGTCCCGCACGGCGAGGGATCCGTCGGGATAGCGCTTGGTGACTCCCTCGAGGACGATCTCGGCCATGGGTGCTGCCTCCTTGCCTTCGGGCTCATCCCTTGACCGCGCCGGAGGTCAGACCGGCGACGATCCGCCGCTGGAAGAGCAGGACGAAGATGATGATCGGGACGGTGATCACCACGGCGGCCGCGGCGATCGATCCGGTGGGCTGCTGGAACTGCGAACTGCCGGTGAAGAACGCGATCGCGGCGGGCACCGTGCGCGCGGACTCGGTGGAGGTCAGCGAGATCGCGAAGAGGAAGTCGTTCCAGCAGAAGATGAACACGAGGATGGCGGTGGTGAACACGCCGGGCGCGGCGAGCGGCACGATGACCAGCCGGAACGCCTGCGCGGGCGTCGCGCCGTCGACCTTGGCGGCCTTCTCCAGGTCCCAGGGGATCTCGCGGAAGAACGCCGACAGCGTGTAGATCGCCAGCGGCAGCGAGAAGGTCATGTACGGGATGATCAGCCCGGGCCAGGTGTCGAAGATGCCGATGCTCCGCTCGATGTTGAACAGCGGGGACACCAGGGAGATCGGCGGGAACATGGCGATGAGCAGCGACATCCCGATGAGCACCTGTTTGCCGGGGAACCTCAGCCGGGCGACCGCGTAGGCGGCCATGGTGCCGAGGACGACCGCGATGGCCGTGGCGATGAGCGCGATGCCGATGGAGTTGATCAGGGCCCGGGTGAACTCGGAGGTCTGGAAGATCCCCTTGTAGTTCTCCCAGGTCCAGTCGGTGGGGATGTAGCTGCCGTCGGTGAGGGTGCGGGGGTCCTTGAACGACAGTGCGGCGATCCACCACACCGGGAACAGGGCGTACAGCACCACGACGACGTTGACGATGGCCCATCGCGTCGCGTGGGACCTGCCGGCGGCGGCCATCAGCGCTTCACCTCCGCGCCCGGTGCTGCGGCGCCGAACAGCTTGACGAAGGTGAAGGCGATGATCCCGACGCAGATGAAGATCAGGACCGAGATCGCCGACCCGATGCCCAGGTTCAGCGCGGTGAACAGGTTGTCGTAGCCGAGGATGGACAGCGATCCGGTGCCGTGGGCGCCCGCGGTGAGGATGTAGATGTTGTCGAAGATCCGGAAGGCGTCCAGGGTGCGGAAGAGCAGGGCGACCAGGATCGCCGGTTTCATCAGAGGCAGCATCACCTTGGTGAACCGCTGCCAGGGGGTGGCTCCGTCGACCATCGCGGCTTTCAGCGTCTCCTCGGGGACCAGGGCGAGGCCGGCGAGCAGCAGCAGCGCCATGAAGGGGGTGGTCTTCCACACCTCGGCCAGGATGATCAGCCACAGGGCGGGCCACTGCTCGGTGAGCGGGGCGTCCCCGCTGGGCAGCAGCCCGGCCAGGTAGCCGAGTTCGGGGGTCCAGGCGTACTGCCAGGAGAAGGCGGCGACGACGGTGACGATGCCGTACGGGATGAGGACGGCGGTGCGGACCGTGCCGCGCGCGAAGATCGTGCGGTGCATGACCAGGGCGAGGCCCATGCCGAGGACGAGTTCGATGGCCACGGACACCACGGTGAGGAAGATCGTGACCCAGAAGGCGTCCCACCAGAACGGCGAGGACAGCACGGCCCCGTAGTTGCTGAGGCCGATGAACTCGGCGCGGTTGGGGAAGCGCAGGTCGTAGCGCTGGAGGGACAGGTAGATCGCGTAGCAGATGGGGTAGGCGGTCACGGCGAGCATGACGATCACGGCCGGCGCGCACAGCAGCCAGCCGAGCCGCCGTTCCTGCCGGGCGCCCGCCGACAGGGACTTCTTGGCCTGCGTGTCGTCCTTCGCCGGCTCTGCCATGGTGCTCACGGGATCACACCCTCGGATCGCAGGGCCTTGTCGATCTGTTCCCTGATGGTGTCGACGTCGCTCTCCGGCTGGATGTCGGAGGGCGGGGACAGGGTGTGCGAGACGGCGATCGACACGTTCTGGTAGGCGGGGGTGAGCGGCCGTACGCTCGCCGACTCCAGGGAGGCCAGGACCTCCTTGGAGAAGGGGTACTCCTTCATGAAGTCCGGCTCGTCGTAGATGGCGCGCAGGGTGGGCGGGAGTCCGCCCTTGAGCGCCGCGTTGAGCTGGTTCTCCCGGTCGCGCAGGCACAGGGCCGCGTCGAAGGCCAGGTCGGGGTGGCGGGAGTAGGCGCTGACGGCCAGGTCGATGCCGCCGATGGTGGGCCGCGAGGGGCGGTCGGCGTCCACGCGGGGGTAGACCGCCCAGCGGAAGTTCTTGAAGAGCGCGGGGTTGTTGCTCTTCATCGACGGATAGACGAACGGGTAGTTGATCTCGAAGGCGGCGACTCCGGACTCCATGGCGAGCCGGTTCTGGTCCTCCATCTGGTTGGGCAGGGAGGGGTCGGCGGCCGGGGAGCGGGCGAGGTCCCGCATGATCGAGGCGGCCTTCACGGCGGGCGGCCCGAGGGAGGGCTCGGTGACGCCGGCGTTGAGGATGGAGCCGCCGGCGCTGTTGATCAGGGAGTTGAACCAGACGGTGAGGCCCTCGTACTGGGCGCCCTGGATCTCGACGAAGTGCGGTTTGCCCTGCCGGGCCAGGTCGCGGGACATGTCGAGCATCTCGGCCCAGGTCGTGGGCGCCTTGGGCACGAGGTCCTTGCGGTACCAGAGCAACTGGATGTTCGTGTTGTACGGGACGGCGTAGAGCTTGCCCTTCCAGGTCGCCGTCTGGACCGGCACGTCGAGGGTGCCCTCGGTGGCCCGGCGCTTGTTCTCGCCGGTCCACTCCTTGATCCAGCGGGCCTCTGCGAACTCGGCGGCCCAGGTGACGTCGAGGCCGAGGATGTCGAGGGAGTCGTCCTCGGCGGCGAGCCGGCGCACCATCTGCTGCCGCTGGCCGTCGGCCGCGCGGGGCAGCTTGTTGTAGACGATCCGGTAACGCCCCCCGGACTCCCGGCTGCACCGGTCGGCGGCCTCCTGGAGGGCGCCGGAGTCGTCGGGGAAGTTGTACCAGTTGAGGGTGGGCCGGGAGCTCTCGCCGTCACCGCCGCAGGCGGCGAGCGCCGAGGCGAGCACGGTCAGGGCGAGCAGCGCCCGCGCGCGCCGCGGCCTTCGGTGACGTCCGCATCTCGTGTGCAATCGCTCCACACCTCGCTTCCGGGACGGCGGCACGGGCGTCGGAACCCGCGACGGTGTCTCCCGCGGGAACGTTAGATAGTGATGAAAGGGACATCAAGGACATACGCGGACGATTATTTCGGGTGTGCGGGCCGATGAGTTCGCGGCTCCCGGCCGGTCCGTACTCGTGACACCTGAGGAAAGGGCAACGCCATGTCGGAGCTTCTCGTCGACTTCATCACCTCCCTGGACGGCTGTGCGTCGGGAGAGGGGTGGCCCGGGTTCTGGGGCCTGGAAGGCCCGGAGTACCTCGCCTGGCTCGGCGAGCAGCCCAAGGTCACCTATCTCATGGGAGCGAACACCTACCGTCTGATGTCGGGTTTCGCCGCGGGCGACGTCCCGGCCGGCCAGGACGAGTTCAGGGCCGAGGAGCAGGAGTCCGTGGACGAGCTCACGCAGGCGCCGAAGGTGGTGTTCTCCTCCTCCCTGGAGGAGCCGCTGAAGTGGGCGAACTGCACGCTCGTCCGGGACGACGCCGTGGAGACCGTCCGCGCCATGAAGGAGAGCGAGCCGGGGATCCTCAGCACGATCGGCAGCCTCAGCCTGTCCCGGTCCCTGCTGCGGGCCGGTCTCGTGGACCGCTTCCGGGTGGTGATGTTCCCGGTGATCACCGGGGCCACGGGCGCGGAACGCATCTACGACGGCTATCCGGACGTGGCTCTGGAGATGACCGGGAGCCGCACGTTCGACGGCCGGACCCAGCTGGTCGAGTACAAGCCGCGCGTGCTGGAGCACCCGCCGCTCGGCGCGCCCGCCTGACGGGGCCGACATGCGTCAGGGCCGGTGTCGGAGAGTTCCGACACCGGCCCCGCGTCACGTCGGGACGACAGGATTTGAACCTGCGACCCCTTGACCCCCAGTCAAGTGCGCTACCAAGCTGCGCCACGTCCCGATGCCCGTCTGACCTGGGGATTCCCCCGGCCGAACGCGCACGGAAACCATACCGCACTCACGGCGGTGATCGCGCATCCGTTTCCCCGCGCACGACACCTCCGGGTGACGCTTGACCTCAAGCTTGGTCGAGGTCGCACGATCGACGACATGACGATCAGCGAGCAGCGCACGCAGACGTACGGATACTCCGATCTCCCGGGCCTGATGGGGCTGATGACCGGGGACGAGAAGCACGGGCCCGCCGCGACGTCCACGCTGGACGTGCTGTGGGTCCTCTACGACCGGGTGCTCCGGGTCGGGCCCGACAGCGCCGACGCTCCCGGACGGGACCGGTTCCTGCTGTCGAAAGGGCACGGGCCGATGGCGTACTACGCCGTCCTCGCCGCCAAGGGGTTCCTGCCGGCGGACTGGCTGCCCGGCTTCGGCTCCTACGACTCCCCGCTCGGCCACCACCCGGACCGGACGCTGGTGCCGGGCGTCGAGATCGGCAGCGGGTCGCTGGGGCACGGGCTGCCGATCGCGGTGGGTACCGCGCTCGGGCTGCGCGCCCAGGGGCTGCACGACCCGGCGGTGTGGACGCTGATCGGGGACGCCGAGCTGGACGAGGGCAGCAACCACGAGGCGATCGCCTTCGCCGGCCCCGCGGGCCTGGACCGGCTGCACACGGTCGTCGTCGACAACTCCTCGGCGTCGTACGCCCGTCCGGGCGGGATCGCCGCACGGTTCGAGGCGGCCGGGTGGGCCGCCCGCACGGTCGACGGCCGTGACCACGACGCGCTGTACGCCGCGTTCACCGCCCCGCACCCGGGCAGGCCGCACGTGGTCGTGGCCCGGGTCGAGCCCAAGAACGCCTGAGCAGAAGACCGCCCTCCCTCTCACCTCGGTCACCTAAAGAAGGAAGATCCTCATGGACACGATGCGTGATCGTTTCGCCCCCGTCGTCACCCGGCTGCTGGACGAGGACCCCCGGGTCGCCGTGCTCCTGGCGGAGGTCGGCGCGGACCGTTTCACCGAGGCGCTGCGCCGGCATCCGGACCGGGTGGTCAACGTCGGCATCCGGGAGCAACTGCTGGTCGGCGCGGCGTCCGGGATGGCGCTGGCCGGGCTGCGGCCCGTGGTGCACACCTTCGCCAGCTTCCTCGTGGAGCGGCCGTTCGAGCAGGTCAAGCTGGATCTGGGACACCAGGACGTGGGCGCGGTGCTGGTGAGCGCCGCCGCCTCCTTCGACTGGCCCGCAGGCGGCTACACCCACATGGCGCCGGGCGACGTGGCGCTGCTCGACACCCTGGACGGGTGGACGGTGCATGTGCCGGGTCATCCGGACGAGGCGGAGACGCTGCTGCGGCACGCGGTGGCCGCCGGCGACGACAAGGTGTACGTGCGACTGTCCCTGCAGTCCAACGCGGCCGGGCGGCCGGTGGACGGGCCGCGGTTCCTCACGGTCCGCGAGGGACGGGCGGGGGTGGTGGTCGCGGTGGGGCCGATGCTGGACAACGTGCTGGCGGCGACCAAGGGCCTGGACGTCACCGTCCTGTACGCGACCACCGTCCGCCCCTTCGACGCGGACGCCCTGCGCCGGGCCACCGAGGCGGCGGGGACGGACGTCGTGGTGGTGGAGCCGTATCTGGCGGGGACGTCGACGGGGGCGGCGAACGACGCCCTGGCCGACGTGCCGCACCGGGTGCTGGGGCTGGGTGTGGGGCGGGCGGAGCTGCGCCGCTACGGGCAGTTCGACGAGCATCTCGCGGCGCACGGGCTGGACGCGGGGTCGCTGCGGGAGCGGATCAGCCGGTTCACCGCTGGTGGTGTGCCCGCCGGGGTCTGAGTCGCTCCGGTGAGCGTGGGGTGCGCGCGCCGCCGGGACCCCCCTCCGGACCCGGCGGTCACGCGTGATCGGGATCCTGCCACGGGGCACTGACAACGGGAGGGGGCCGTACGGCCCCTGTCCCGTCAGCCCTCCGGCGGCAACCCCAGTCCGGGGTGCGCCTCGAGCAGCCGGGTCGGGGCGGCCTGGCGCCAGGAGTCGGCGAGGATGTCCCGCAGTTCTCCCTCGTCCTCCAGCGCCGCGAGCCGGACCCGCACCCACGCGAACTGCGCCTCGTGGTCCGCGATCCAGAACTTATCCGGCTCGGCGAGGGCCAGTTCGTCCCGCTCCTCCTTGGGGCAGCGCACGGCGATCGACGTCTCGTCCTCCGGCAGCGTGGCGAACATCTTTCCCGCGACCCGGAACGTGGGCATGCTCCAGGCGATCTTCTCCGTCGTGTCCGGCAGGGACAGGGCGATCCGTCGTACGTCTTCGGCATCGGGCATGGCCGGCACAGTAGCCTCCGGCACCGACAATCGGACGTTCGGCGTCCTGCCCTCCCGTATTCGGGGGCTCCGCCCCCGGGCCCCCGTTCGCGCGGTTCCCGCGCCCCTAAGGGCGCGCTGCCGGCAGCCTCTTGTAGTAGATCGTCGTAGGGCGCAGTACCCCGGCCGGGTTCGCCGCGTAGTCGGGGATCGCGCCCACCTCCGTCCAGCCGGACGTGCGGTACAGGTGCTCGGCGGGGCTGCCCGTCTCGGTGTCCAGGTGCAGCAGGGTGATGCCGTCCGCGGCGGCCGCCTCCTCCGCGACCGCCAGCAGCCGGCGGCCGAGGCCCTTGCCGCGGGCCGTGCGGTGCACCATCAGCTTCACCAGCTCGGCGCGATGCGCGCTGTTCGGCTTGTCGGCGGGCAGGGCGAGACTCACGGTGCCCAGCACCGACCCGGGTTCCTCGGACGCCGTCCACACCGTGAGGCGTCCGGCGGCGACGGCCGCGCACCGCTGCGTCCACCAGGCGACGGCGTCCGCGCGGTCGAGCGGGGCGACGAAGCCGACGGACGCGCCGCCGTCCACGGTGTCGGTGAGCAGGTCGGCGAGCGCGCCGGTCAGCTCCAGGAGCCGGGCGGCGCTGGGGCGTTCGACGTTCACGGGCGCACCACCGCCAGCACGTAGCGGACGCCGTCGGGGCCGGGGCAGCGGAAGCGGGTGGGGCCCCAGACGCGCAGCCTGAGGCAGTCGCCCTCGCCCACGAGGTGCTCGGTGTCGCCGACGGTGACGGCGAGGGCGCCTTCGAGGACCCAGATGTGCTGCTCCAGGCCGGGGACGGGCGGCCGGTCGTACGGGATGTCCGCGCCGGCGGTGAGGCGGCCCTCGACGAGTTCGCCGCGCAGTCCGGCGTGCGGCGGGGACACGGAGCGGCGGACGAAGCCGGAGGCCTTGTCCTGCCACACCGGCTGGTCGGCGGCGCGCACCACCGGCGCCGGCTCCGCCTCGATCTCGCTGAGCAGCTGGGACATGGTGCGGCCGTAGACGGCGCAGAGACGGTTCAGCAGGGAGGCGGTGGGGCTGGTCTCGGCCCGCTCGGCGCGGGACAGCGTGGACCGGCTGACGCCGCTGCGCTCCGCCAACTCCCCCAGGGACCAGCCGTGTTCGGCCCTCAGTTCGGACAGACGCGCACCTAGGCGCACGTCGACGGGATCGGGGGCGGCCTCCTGCTGTTTCATATCCGGGAGGATATCCCGGATATGGTCGGCCAGGAAGAGGCTCTCAGGCGTCCTCGGCCGCCGCGCGGAGCGCGTCCAGGACCGGGCGGATCAGCGGGTGCCCCTCCGCGCCCCGCCGTACGGCGGCGAACACCCGGCGCGTCGGCGCCACTCCGTCGACCGGGCGCACCACCACGCCCGTGAGGTCCGTCCCGCGCAGCGCCGACCGGGGCACCAGGGCCACCCCGACATCGGCGGAGGCGAGGGCGACGACCGCGCGGAAATCGTCCGAGGAGTGTTCGAGACGCGGCTGGAAACCGGCGTTCTCGCAGGCCAGCACGACCACGTCATGGCAGGGGTTGCCGGGGTACGGGCCGATCCAGGGGTCCTTGGCCAGCTCCGCGAGCGGCACCTCGGGCCCGTCGGCCAGGCGGTGCGTGACGGGGACGACCGCGTCGAACGGCTCGGCGTAGAGGGGGACGTGGGTGAGGCGCGGGTCGTCGGCGGCCGGGGCCCCGCGGTACTCGACGGCCACGGCGACGTCGACCTGCCGGTCCAGGACCATCGGGAGGCTCGCGTCGCCCTCGGCGTCCTGCACACGGATGCGGATGCCGGGCGCCGAGGCGGCGAGCCGGGCCACGGCCGGGGCCACGACCTGCGCGATGCCGGTGGCGAAGGCGGCCACCGTGACGGTGCCGGCCTCCCCCGCCCCGTACGCGGCCAGCTCGGCCTCGGCCCGCTCCAGCTGGGCGAGCACCGCGTGGGTGTGGCTGAGCAGGATCTCCCCGGCCGGGGTGAGCCGTACGCCCTTGGCGCCGCGCTCGACCAGACGGTGGCCGGTCTCCTGCTCCAGCGCGGTGAGCTGCTGGGAGACGGCCGAGGGGGTGAGGTACAGCGCGGCGGCCGCCGCGGTGACCGTGCGATGGTCCGCCACCGCACGGAGGATGTGGAGCCGCCGCGCTTCGATCATGGGATCGATTGTCTCAAATGCAGCGGTGCGCGACGGTCAGGCGTCGAGCTCCGCCCGGGCCGCGACGAACGCGTCGACGGCGCGGTTCACGTCGTCCGTGGAGTGCGCCGCCGAGAGCTGCACGCGGATACGGGCCTGGCCCTGCGGCACGACCGGGTAGGAGAACCCGATCACGTAGACGCCGCGCTCCAGCAGCAGCTCCGCCATGCGGCCCGCGCGGGCCGCGTCGCCGATCATCACGGGGGCGATGGCGTGGTCGCCGGGGAGGATGTCGAAGCCTTCCTCGGTCATCCGGCGGCGGAACAGGGCGGTGTTCTCGGCCAGGCGGACGCGCAGGTCGTCGGCGGACTCCAGCAGGTCGAGGACCTTCAGGGAGGCGGCGGCGATGACCGGGGCGAGCGTGTTCGAGAACAGGTACGGGCGGGAGCGCTGGCGCAGCAGGGCGACGATCTCGGCGCGGGCGGCGACATAGCCGCCGGAGGCGCCGCCGAGGGCCTTGCCGAGCGTGCCGGTGATGATGTCGACGCGGTCCATCACCCCGTGCAGTTCGGGGGTGCCGCGGCCGCCGGGGCCGACGAAGCCGACGGCGTGCGAGTCGTCGACCATGACCATGGCGCCGTGCAGGTCGGCGAGGTCGCAGATCTCGTCCAGCGGGGCGACGTAGCCGTCCATGGAGAAGACGCCGTCGGTGACGATCAGCTTCCGGCGGGCGCCGCCCTCGGCGGCCTCCTTCAGCTGGCGCTCCAGGTCGGCCATGTCGCGGTTGGCGTAGCGGAAGCGGCGGGCTTTGGACAGCCGGATGCCGTCGATGATCGACGCGTGGTTCAGCGCGTCGGAGATGACCGCGTCCTCCGGGCCGAGCAGGGTCTCGAAGACGCCGCCGTTGGCGTCGAAGCAGGAGGAGTAGAGGATCGTGTCCTCCTGGCCGAGGAACGCCGACAGACGTGCCTCCAGCTCCTTGTGCACCTCCTGGGTGCCGCAGATGAAGCGGACGGACGCCATGCCGTAGCCCCAGCGGTCCAGGGCCTCGTGGGCGGCGGCGATCACCTCGGGGTGGTCGGCGAGGCCCAGGTAGTTGTTGGCGCAGAAGTTGAGGACCTCGCCGGGGCGGCCGCCGGCGGTGACGTTCACGGTCGCGGACTGGGGGGTGCCGATGACGCGCTCGGGCTTGTGCAGGCCGGCGGCGCGGATCTCGTCGAGGGTGGCGCGCAGGTCGTCGCGCACGGAGTCGAACATCTCAAAGCTCCTTGGAGGGCAGATGACTTACGCGGTCCAGTCGAGGATGACCTTGCCGCCCTTGCCGCCGGCGGCGTCCTCGAAGGCGGCCTCGAAGTCGCGGTAGGAGTAGCGGCCGGTGATCACGGGGGCGAGGTCCAGTCCGCCCTCGAGGAGCACCGACATGGCGTACCAGGTCTCGAACATCTCACGGCCGTAGATCCCCTTGACGGTGATCATCGAGGTGACGATCCGGGCCCAGTCGACGGGGAACTCCTCGGCGGGCAGGCCGAGCATCGCGATGCGGCCGCCGTGCGTCATGTTGGCGATCATGTCGCGCATCGCCTCGGGACGGCCGGACATCTCCAGGCCGATGTCGAAGCCCTCACGCAGACCGAGGGTGTGCTGCCCGTCGGCAATGGTCGACTCGGCGACGTTCAGCGCCAGGGTCGCGCCGATCTTGCGGGCGAGCTCCAGGCGCTCCTCGCTGACGTCGGTGATGACGACGTTGCGCGCGCCGGCGTGCCGGGCCACGGCGGCGGCCATCAGGCCGATCGGCCCGGCGCCGGTGATCAGGACGTCCTCGCCGACCAGCGGGAAGGACAGCGCGGTGTGCACGGCGTTGCCGAACGGGTCGAAGATCGCGGCGACGTCGAGGTCGACGGGGACGCGGTGCACCCACACGTTGGTGGCGGGGAGCACGACGTACTCGGCGAAGGCGCCGTCGCGTCCCACGCCGAGGCCGACCGTGGCGCGGCACAGATGGCGGCGGCCGGCCAGGCAGTTGCGGCACTTGCCGCACACCAGATGGCCCTCGCCGCTGACCCGGTCACCGGGCTTGATGTCGTCGGGGACGTCCCGGCCGGTCTCCACGACCTCGCCGACGAACTCGTGCCCGAGCACCAGTGGGGTGTCGATCGTCTGCTGGGCCCAGCCGTCCCAGTTCCGGATGTGCAGGTCGGTGCCGCAGATACCGGTGCGCAGCACCTTGATCAGCACGTCGCCGGGTCCGACGGCGGGCTCCGGGACGTCCATGAGCCACAGCCCGGGCTCCGCCTTCTCCTTGACCAGCGCCTTCAACGCTACGGCTCCTGAGGGTGAGTCCCGGGTGCGGGCATGCCGAGGCGGCCCGGTCCGGGAAGAGGAGTGGAATCGACTGCAATCTGCCGTACAACACCCTCACCGGTCCATCGAGGATTTCTTAAGCGCGGCCACAGCTTTGCTTCACGCGTCACCCGTCCGGGCGCGGCGGCGCGCCACGCGTCACAGCGGCAGCCCGTCCTGCTCCCGGCGTTCCAGCCGCGCGGCGAGTTCCGCGGCCTGCGCCTTGATGGCGGCGAGGCCGGGCTGCCCCCAGCCGCGGGGCCGTACGTCGCTGACGGCGACGGTGCCGAGCACCATGCCGGTGCCGTCGGTGAGCGGGGCGCCCATGTAGGAGCGGATGCCGAACTCGTCCACCACCGCGTTGCCCGCGAACCGCGGGTAGTCGGTCACGTCCTCCAGCACCAGCGCCTTGCCGCGGGCGATGACGTGCGGGCAGAAGCCGTGGTCGCGGGGCAGCGCCCGGCCGAGCAGGGCGCCGGTGCCGTCGCTGCGGAGGACGGGGGCGACGCCCGGGGTGTGCAGACCCGCGAAGAACTGCCCGTGCTCGCCGGGGAGGTTGACCACGGCGTACGGCGCCCCGGTGAGCTCGGCGAGGCCGCGGGCGAAGGCGTCCAGCTCGGGGTCGGGGTGCTCCCCGAGTCCGAGCCGGCGCAGCCTGCGGGTGCGCTCCGGCGCCTGCCGGTCCTCCGGGGTGAGCAGCAGCCGACCGGCCGGGCGGGGCGGGTCGTAGCTCATGGGCGGGCTCCCGGGGCGTGGGCGAAGTTCATGGACAGGCTCCGTGGGGTGTGCGGGGATCACATGGGTGCGCCGTATCCCGTGGGTGTGGCGGGGGCGTACGTGATGAGGTGGCGGACGAGGGTGAGCAGGGTCTGCACGCCGGAGCTGGAGATCCGGGCGTCGCAGCGGACGACGGGCACCTCCTCGGGGAGGTCGAGGGCGGCGCGCACCTCCTCGGGGGCGTAGCGGTAGGCGCCGTCGAACTCGTTGACGGCGACGATGAACCCGAGGCCGCGCTGCTCGAAGAAGTCGACTGCGGCGAAGCACTCCTCCAGGCGCCGGGTGTCGGCGAGGATGACCGCGCCGAGCGCGCCCTCGCACAGTTCGTCCCACATGAACCAGAAGCGTTCCTGGCCGGGCGTGCCGAACAGGTAGAGCACGTGTTCGCGGTCGAGGGTGATGCGGCCGAAGTCCATGGCCACGGTGGTCTCGACCTTGTTCTCGATCCCGTCGAGTTTGTCGGTGGCGGCGCTGACGGTGGTCAGCAGTTCCTCCGTGCTGAGCGGCGCGATCTCGCTGACGGCGCCGACGAAGGTGGTCTTGCCGACCCCGAACCCGCCCGCCACCAGGATCTTGAGGGCGGTCGGGAACAGGTCGTCGCCGCCGTGCCCGGCGCCGTCGACCCGGTCAGAGCTGTCGTCGTAGTCCATCGAGCACTGCCTCCAGAAGGGCCCGGTCCGTGGGGTTGTGGTGGAACGCGGGGGGTTTGTCGGTCAGCGCCCCGCAGTCGACGAGGTCCGCCAGCAGCACCTTGGTGACGGCCACCGGCAGCCCGAGATGGGCGGCGACCTCGGCGACGGGGACGGGGGCGCGGCACAGGTCGAGGGCCTGGGCGTGCTCGGGGCCGAGATAGCCGAGCGGGGTGGCGCCGGTGGCCCGCACCTGCGACATCAGGTCGAGGGCGACGGTCGGCCGGGTCCGTCCGTTGCTGACCGTGAAGGGGCGCACCAGCCGGCCGGCCGCGTCGTCGAGCCACGGCCCGTCACCGGCCGCCTTCACGCTCAAGGCCTCATCGCCGGGGGCTCGACGCCCTGCTGCCGGGGAGCGGTCATCAGGTACGGCCGTACGGACTTGACCAGCATCGCCATCTCGTAGCCGAGCACGGCCGCGTCGGCCTCCCGGCCGGCCATCACGGCGAGGCAGGTGCCGGACCCGGCGGTGGTGACGAACAGCAGCGTCGAGTCGAGCTCGACGACGACCTGCCGGACGTCGCCGCCGTCGCCGAAGCGCACGCCGGCGCTGCGGCCGAGGGAGTACAGGCCGGAGGCGAGGGCGGCCATGTGGTCGGCGGCGTCCGGGTCGAGGCCGTGGACGGACTTCACCAGTCCGTCGCAGGACAGCAGAACGGCGCTCCGGGTGTGCGGTACGCGTTGCACGAGGCCGCTCATCAGCCAGTCGAGGTCGGATACCTGGGCGGTCGGCGCATCGCTCGCCATGGTGGATCGACTCCTTGAGATACGAAGGTCTGCGGGAGCGCTGGTGGTGGGGGTGGTCATCCGGCGGACGCGCTCCCGTCGTGCCGGGCGGTGTGGTCGGAGTGGTCGGTACGGGGTGCGGGCACGGCAGGCCGCGCGGACGCGGGGGACTCCGGCTGGGACTCCGCGAGGCTGATGCCCCGTTGGAAGGCGGCCATCAGCTGGGGGTCGTGTCCTTCGACGTGCTCGCTGTCCTGGCGGGGCGCGGGCCCGTCGCGCAGCTGCGGCGCGATGTGCTCCTGGGCGCGGCGGCGGGGCAGTTGGGGCTTGCCCATGGTGCCGCGCACGGGGGTGCTGCGGGGGACGAGCGGGGCTTCGCCGATGACCGTGGTGCCGTCCTGCGCGTCGGGCCCGGTCCGGGGCTGCGCTGTGTGGTGGACGCCGGGGACGGCCTCGGCGGGGGTGCGGCGGGCGGTACGGGCGCCGCGCGAGGGCAGCGGCGGGGGTACGGGTACGGCGCCGTCGCCGGGGGGCGCGGACGGGGTCCGGCCGGGGTGGGCGACGGGGGTGAGGGGGGTGGCGGGGGTGTTTCCGGCGGCCGGGGTCTCCCTTGCGTGGGCCGGCGCGTCCGCGCGGGTGTCCACGGTGCCGGGGAGCGCGGGGGTCCGACGCCCCGTCGGTCCCGTGCCCCCGTCCACCGGAGGGAGGCTCGCGGTCGTCCCCTGCGCCCCGTTCACGGCGGCCGGTTCCCCGCCGAGCAGGGACTGCGGCACCACCAGCACGGCCTGCACCCCGCCGTAGATGTTGGTCTGCAGCCGGACGTGGATGCCGTGGCGGCGGGCGAGCTGGGAGACCACGAACAGGCCGATCCGGCCGTCGGCCAGCAGGCTGGCGACGTGCACCTGGTCGGGGTCGGCGAGCAGCGCGTTCATCCGGTCCTGCTCGCCGACGGGCATTCCGAGGCCGCGGTCCTCGACCTCGACGGCCAGCCCGGACGTGACCAGGTTCGCCCGCAGCAGCACCTGGGTGTGCGGGGCGGAGAACACCGTGGCGTTCTCGACGAGTTCGGCGAGCAGGTGGATGACGTCGGCGACCGCGTGTCCGCGCAGGGTGCCGTCGACCGGCGGCACCAGTTTGACCCGCGAGTACTGCTCGACCTCGGCGATCGCCGAGCGCAGCACCTCGGTCATGGGCACCGGATTGCTCCACTGCCGGCGGGAGACGGCCCCGCCGAGCACGGCGAGGTTCTCCGCGTGGCGGCGGATGCGGGTGGCGAGGTGGTCGACGTGGAAGAGCCCCTTGAGCAGGTCGGGGTCCTCCATCTCGTTCTCCAGCTCGTCGAGGATGGAGATCTCGCGGTGGACGAGGGACTGCAGCCGCCGGGCGAGGTTGACGAACACCTCGAGCTTCTGTTCGCTGCCCGCCTGGCTGGAGAGCTGCGCCGCCTGCACCACGGCGGTGACCGCGCCGTCGTGGGCGCGGGCGAGGTCGGCGGCGAGCTGATCGAACTCGTCGCCGCCGTCGCCGCGTTCGATGCGGTCGGTGCGGTCGGTGCGCCGGGCGCGCGGGGGCGGCTGCTCGCCGTTGCGCAGCGCCTCCACGAGGGCGCGGAGGTCGGCCTCGCGCCGTGCCGTGCGCGGCGCAGGGCGCCCACGCGGTCGTGCACGGAGCGGGCCGCGCGCTCGGCTGCCACGGCGGCGATGACGATGGCCGGCGAGGGCCACGGCGGTGGCGCCGCCGAGGACCAGCCACAGCGCGCCGGTGGGCCTCATCCCGCTGGAGCGGACGGTGAACAGAACGGCGGCGCAGGCGCTCAGGCCACCGCCACGGGCGGCAGCACGGCGAGCCGGAGCAGCTGTGACCGCATGTGCGACTCGGGCAGGCCGGGCGCGGCCGGGCGGGCGGACGTCCGTGCCGTCCGCTCGGGCCGGGGGGCGGTGCCGTTGCCTCGGCGTGCGCCCGGGCCGGGAGCCGGGGGCTTCGGGGCGGCGCCGCTGTGGGGCGTGCGGGCCACGACCGTGGCGCCGACCGTCCCCGGGTGTCGGGGCTCCTCGCCCCGTCGGCTCCCTCGTCCGCCTTGTGGCTGCACGTACCGGTCCCCGCTCCCTGATCCCGATCCCTACGACGCGGCCCTCGGTGCGAGGCGTCCTGCGACATGAGCCGTCGCGAGCCGTCACGCCGGGCGACCGACACTCACCGTAGTCGTCACCGCATCATGTGCGGTGGGCAGTTGACAAACTCGTGCGGACAGCATCGCGCTCTGGTATGAGGCGTCGTACGACAGACCGATAACCGTTCGGCCGGATGCGACAAGAGTGATCGCCGACCGATCAACGCTGTTCAGAAGCGGTCGCGGGAGCGTTCGGGGCGCGGGAGTGCGGGAGGGGGCGTGGGTGGAGCCAAGCGCGCCTCCACGGGCACCCTTGGCTCCGGAAGGGCCGCAAGGGCACCTTCAGCCCTCCGGCCAGAACATCACGCTGAGTAGCGAAACCCGGATGTGGAACCCTTCACATGCGAGGCGCCGCGGCCGACGCCCGCAGCTGTTCGATCACGTCGTCCAGGTGCGCCGCCACCGCGCATGCCGCCGCCTCGGGGTCGGCGCCGGCGACCGCGTCGATGATCGCGAGGTGCTGCGGCAGGGACTGTGCGGGACGCCCGGGGCGCAGGGCGAGGCGGAACTGGAAGCGGACCATCGGGCCGTTCAGGCGGTCGAGCTGACGACGCGCCACCTCCTGCCCGCTGGCCTCGATGACGAGCTCGTGCAGCCGCTGGTTGAGGGCGGAGTACGCGTCCCAGGCGCCGTCGGCGACGGCCTGCCGCATGTCGGCGCCGATCCGCCGCAGTTCCGCTCGCTGCTCGTCGCTCGCCCGGCCGGCCGCCTTCCGCGCGCACAGCTGCTCCAGTGCCGACCTGCACTCGGTGATCTGCACGGCCTCCTCGACGGACACCGCGCGGATCCGGGCGCCACGGCGGGGGACGATCTCGACGATGTCCTCGGCCGCGAGGTCCTGCAGCGCCTCCCGGACGGCGCCGCGCGTGGCGCCGTACACCTCCGCGAGGTCGAGCTCCACGAGCCGCTGCCCGGGCACCAGGTCCCCGGAGCGCAGAGCCTGCCTGATGGCGTTCGCCACATACTCGCGGCCGGCAGCACCCGTAAGCTTGTCCGTCACTCCGTCGACCTCTCCCTCGTTCTTCGCCCGTCCTCGGCGGCCCTCGCTGGGAGAACCCTAGTGCGCGGTACGGAGGCGTCCGCACCCGGGATCCCATCTAGTGAGCAATTTTGTCGAAACATCTTGTCAACAATCTCGTTGATGATTTAGCTTCCTCGCATCTTCACATCGCCCGGCGCCACACCGCCCACCGCGATTCCGTCCACCGAAGGAGCGACCATGTCCGCCGTCGCAGCCGTCCGGGGCCCCGAGGTCGCCCGTCACGGCTCCCAGACCGCGATCCCCTGCCTGTTCATGCGGGGCGGCACGTCGCGCGGACCCTTCTTCGACGCGCGACTGCTGCCCGCCGACCCGGACCTGCGGGACGCGGTGCTGCTGGCGGCGATGGGCTCGCCCGACCCGCGGCAGATCGACGGCGTCGGCGGCGCGCACCCGCTGACCAGCAAGATCGGCCTGGTGCGCCCGGGCACGGAGCCCGGTGTCGACGTGGAGTGGACCTTCGCCCAGGTGCAGCCCGACGGGGACTCCGTCGACACGTCGGCCAACTGCGGCAACATGCTCGCCGCCGTGCTGCCCTTCGCCGTCGAGACCGGCATGGTCGTACCGTCCGGCGACCGTACGACGGCCCGGGTGCTGACCCGGAACACCGGCATGGTCGCCGAGATCACCGTCGCCACCCCCGCCGGCGCCGACGGGACGCGGTACGTCTCCTACGAGGGCGACGCCCGCATCGACGGCGTCCCCGGCACCGCCGCGCCGGTCGAGATCGGCTTCCTGGACACCGCCGGTTCCGTCGCCGGGGCCCTGCTGCCCACCGGGCGCGCCCGGGACACCGTGGAGGTGCCGGGCCTGGGCGCCGTGGACGTGACGCTGATCGACAACGGCCAGCCGCTGGTGATCGTCGAGGCCGCCCGCCTGGGCGCCACCGGCTACGAGTCCCCCGCGGACATCGACGCCGACGAGGAGCTCAAGGCCCGCGTGGAGGCGCTGCGCCTGGTGTGCGGGGAGGCGATGGGCCTGGGCGACGTCAGCGGCCGCAACTACCCGAAGATGACGCTGGTCGCGCCGCCCCGCCGCGGCGGCACCCTCTCCACCCGCAGCCTCATCCCCCGGGTCTGCCACCAGTCCATCGGCGTGCTGGCCGCCGTCACCGCCGCCACCGCCTGCGTCATCGAGGGCACCGTCGCCCGGGACGTGGCGGCCGGGGTGTCCGGCACGGAGCCCACCGTCTCCGTCGAGCACCCGTCCGGCGAGTTCAGCGTCACCCTCGGCTTCGACCCCGCCGACCCGCAGCGGGTGACCCGCTCCGCGCTGCTGCGCACCGCCCGCCTGCTGATGGCCGGCGATCTGCTCGTCCCCCGTTCCGTCTGGGACCCCACTCCCACCCGTCAGGAGAAGCACGCGTGATCATCGACATCCACGGTCACTACACCACGGCCCCCGCCCCCCTCGGGCAGTGGCGGGACGCGCAGGTGGCCGCGCTCACCGACCCCCTGCGGGCGCCCGACCCGGCGGGCCCCGTCATCGGCGACGACGAGATCCGCGAGTCGATCGAGACGAACCAGCTGCGGCTGATGGACGAGCGCGGCATCGACGTCACCGTCTTCTCCCCCCGCGCCTCGTTCATGGCGCACCACATCGGCGACTTCGCCACCTCAGCCGCCTGGGCGCGGATCTGCAACGACCTGTGCCACCGGGTGTCCGAGCTGTACCCGGACCGCTTCGTGCCCGGCGCGATGCTGCCGCAGTCCCCCGGTGTGGACCCGGCGACCGTGGTCCCGGAGATCGAGCGGGCGGTGCTGGAGCTGGGCGCGGTCACCGTCAACCTCAACCCGGACCCGAGCGGCGGCCACTGGACCGCTCCCCCGCTGACCGACCGGTCCTGGTACCCGGTGTGGGAGAAGCTCGTCGAGCTGGACGTGCCGGCCATGGTGCACGTCTCCACCAGCTGCAACCCGGCCTTCCACACCACCGGCGCGCACTACCTCAACGCCGACACCACCGCGTTCATGCAGCTGCTCACCGGTGACCTGTTCGCCGACTTCCCCGGTCTGCGGCTGGTGATCCCGCACGGCGGCGGCGCGGTGCCGTACCACTGGGGCCGCTTCCGGGGGCTGGCGCAGGCGCTCGGCCGGCCCGAGCCGGAGGAGTCGCTGCTGCGCAACGTCTTCTTCGACACGTGTGTCTACCACCAGCCCGGCATCGACCTGCTGCTGGAAGTGATGCCCGTGGAGAACGTCCTCTTCGCCTCGGAGATGGTCGGCGCGGTGCGCGGGGTCGACCCCCGGACCGGCCACCACTTCGACGACACCCGCCGCTACGTCGAGAAGGCGGGCCTCACCCCCGAGGACCTGGCGGCCGTCGAGGAGGGCAACGCCCGGCGGGTCTACCCCGCCTCGACGCCCGGCTGACCGCCCAGGGCCGCTGACCACCCCCTCCCCCCCGACCGCCCCCCCCCCGCCGTCCCCGACCGTTCAGCGCGGGCCGAGAATGCCCGCAGAAGCAAGGAGCCGCGCCATGCACCACCTCGGAGTCGTCCACCGGAGCGTCGACCGCGCCGACCCGGCCGCGGTCGAGGCCCTGTCGCGGTTCGGGGTCGCGACCGTGCACGAGGCGATGGGCCGCCTCGGCCTGATGCGCCCCTACATACGGCCCGTGTACGAGGGCGCGAAGCTGTGCGGCACCGCCGTGACCGTGCTGCTGCAGCCCGGCGACAACTGGATGCTGCACGTCGCCGCCGAGCAGGTGCGCGAGGGCGACGTGGTGGTCGCCGGCTGCACCACCGAGAGCGAGGACGGCTTCTTCGGGGAGCTGCTCGCCACCTCGCTGCGCGCCCGCGGCGCCCTCGGCCTGGTCATCGACGGCGGCTGCCGTGACGTGGACGACCTGCGCCGGATGGACTTCCCCGTGTTCTCCCGGGCGGTCAACGCCAAGGGCACCGTCAAGGCCACCCTGGGTTCGGTGAACGTGCCCGTGGTCGTGGCGAACGCCCTGGTCAACCCGGGTGACGTGATCGTCGCCGACGCCGACGGCGTGGTGGTCGTCCCCGCCGCCCGGGCCGCCGAGGTCGCCGAGGCGTCCGCGCGGCGCGAGGCGGCGGAGGAGGGCAAGCGGGAGCGGTTCCGGGCCGGCGAGCTGGGCCTGGACATGTACGGCATGCGCGGCCCGCTGGCCGAGCTCGGCCTCACCTACGTCGACTGAATCCGAGGAGCACGATGACCGACCACGACACCGCGGTCACCCCGGGCTGGCTCGACTGGTACCGGGGACCGAGCAAGCCGGAGTTCGTCCTGCCGCCGGGAGCGGTGGACGCCCACTGCCACGTCTTCGGCCCCGCCGCCGCGTTCCCGTTCGCCCCGGAGCGCAAGTACACGCCGGTCGACGCCTCCAAGCACGACCTGTTCGCACTGCGCGACCACCTGGGCTTCGACCGCAACGTGATCGTGCAGGCGACCTGCCACGGCGCGGACAACAGCGCCCTGGTGGACGCCCTGCACGCGGCCGGCGGGCGCGCCCGCGGGGTGGCGACGGTACGGCCGGACGTCACCGACGCGGAGTTGCGCCGGCTGCACGACGCCGGGGTGCGCGGGGTGCGCTTCAACTTCGTCCGCCGCCTGGTGGACGCGGCGCCGCGTGAGGCGCTGGAGACCGTGGCCCGCCGGGTGGCGCCGCTGGGCTGGCACGTCGTCCTCTACTTCGAGGCGGCGGACCTGCCGGACCTGGAGCCGTTCTTCGCCTCCCTGCCGGTGCCGCTGGTCATCGACCACATGGGCCGCCCGGACGTCACCCGCAGCGCCGACGGACCCGAGTTCGCCCGGTTCCTGCGGTTCGTCGCGGCGAACGACGTGTGGGTGAAGGTCTCCTGCCCGGAACGGCTGACGGTCTCCGGACCGCCCGCGCTCGACGGGGAGCGGTACGCCTACCGGGACGTGGTGCCGTTCGCCCGCAAGGTCGTCGAGGAGTTCACCGACCGGGCGCTGTGGGGCACCGACTGGCCGCACCCGAACCTGAAGAACCACATGCCCGACGACGGGCTGCTCGTCGACCACATCCCGCACATCGCGACCACCGCCGAACAGCAGCGGGCGCTGCTGGTCGACAACCCCCTGCGTCTCTACTGGCCCGAAGAGTCCCGCTGACGTCACCCCCGGCCCGGTGAGACGGGCCCACCCTTTCCCAGGAGCGTGCAGTGCAGCACATCCGTACCACCAACGCGGCGAACCGGCTCGACCGGCTGCCGATCACGAAGTTCCACAAGCGGACCATCCTCGCGGTGGCCTTCGCCTACTTCTTCGAGTTCGCTGACATCAACACCTTCGCCATCACGGCGCCGGTGGTGCGCGAGCAGTGGGGCTCCGACGTGAACCACGTCGCGTACGTCACCTCGCTGTCCTTCGTGGGCATGTTCATCGGCGCCGTCGTGGCCGGCGGGATGGCCGACCGGCTGGGCCGCAAACGGACGCTGACCCTGACCACCCTGTGGTTCACGGTGTGGTCGTTCGCCTGCGTGTTCGCCTGGGACATCTGGTCCCTCGGCGTGTTCCGCGTGCTGACGTCGGCGGGCCTGTCCGCGATGACGGTCGTCGCCGTGGTCTACATCAGCGAGCTGTTCCCCAGCGCCAAGCGCGGCAAGTTCCAGGCGTACGCCATCGTCATCGGCATCTGCGGCACGCCCGTCACCAACCTGATCGCCTCCGCGGTGGTGCCGATGTCGGACTGGTCCTGGCGGCTGGTCTACCTCTGGGGGTCGCTGGGCGCGCTGTTCCTGTTCTTCGTGCGGCGGCTCGAGGAGTCCCCGCGGTGGCTGGAGTCGCGCGGCCGGCACGACGAGGCCGAGGCGGTGCTGACCCGCATCGAGGCCCAGGTGACGGCCGAGCACGGCCCGCTGCCCGAGCCACAGCAGCCGACGCCGGCGGGGCCCTCGGTCAAGCCGGGCCTGGGCATGCTGAAGGACAAGAAGTTCCTGTACCCGACGATCCTGCTGTCGGTCCTGTGGATCACCCAGACCATCGGCTTCTTCGGCTACTCCAGCTGGGCGCCGACCCTGCTGGCCGCGGAGGGCGTCAGCGTCGAGGACTCGATCTTCTACGTCGCCCTGACGACCGTGGGCGCGCCGCTCGGCTCGTTCCTCGCGGCGATGGTCACCGACCGCTTCGAGCGCAAGTGGTGCCTGGTGGTGTTCGGCCTCGTCATCGCCGCGTCCGGCCTGCTGTACGGCCTGACGTTCACGCCGGTGCTGATCGTGGTCTTCGGCTTCCTGGTCAACCTGTTCGAGCGCGGCTACACGGCCCTGGCGTACGCCTACGCCCCAGAGCTGTACGGCACCGAGGGCCGCTCCCTGGGCACGAGCATCGCCTACGGCCTGGGCCGGCTGTCCAACGCGGTGGGCCCGCTGATGATCGCCGGCGTCTACAACGGCATCGGCTACCAGGCGGTGTTCATGGTCATCGCCGGCACCTGGACGCTGGGCGCCCTGGTCCTGGCGCTCTTCGGCCCGGTGACCCGACGCCGTCGCCTGGCGGCGGAGGCAGCGGCGACGGCCGGGGCGGGGACGAAGTCGGTGACGGCGACGCCGTAAGCACGGCTGATCGCGCGCGGCGGGCGGACGGAGGGGTGCCTCCGGTCCGCCCGCCGCGCGCGTCTCAGCGGTCGCCCGCCAGGTCGAGGTCGTTGCTGGGGGTCTCCTCGCTCCGCGGCGGGGTGCCCGTCTTCCAGGTGCGCGGGACCGGGCGGGTGAGCGGGCGCCACCAGGGGTCGGTGGGCAGGTCGCCGCCTGGCTCGAAGGGGGCGCCCGGACGTGGGAAGGCGACCGCCTGGCCCACCGCCGCCGCGGCGTCCGTCATCCACTCCCCCGGCTCCGCCCACGGGTGCGGGGCGAGGTTGAAGGTGCCCCAGTGGATCGGCATCAGCACGCCGCCCGGATCGCCGCCCTGGAGGTCGAGGTGGGAGCGGACGCCTTCCTCGGGGGTCATGTGGATGTCCGGCCAGAACTCCGAGTAGGCGCCGACCTGGATCATCGTCGCGTCGAACGGGCCGTGGGCGGCGCCGATGTCGCGGAAGCCCTCGAAGTAGCCGGTGTCACCGCTGTGGTAGATCCGGTGCCGCTCGCCGGCGACCACCCAGGAGGCCCACAGGGTGTGCTGGGTGTTGCGCAGGCCCCGCCCGCAGAAGTGGCGGGCCGGGGTCGCGGTCAGGGTGAGGCCGCCGACCCGCGTCGACTCCTGCCAGTCCAGCTCGCGCAGGCGGTCCGCGGAGACGCCCCAGCGCTCCAGATGGGCGCCCACGCCGAGGGGCACGGCGAACACGGTGTCCGTGCCGGCCAGTTCCCTGATCGTCCGCATGTCCAGGTGGTCGTAGTGGTCGTGGGAGATCACCACGACGTCCACCGGGCCGAGCGCGGCCAGGGGCAGTGGCACGGGGTGGAGCCGCTTGGGGCCGGCGAAGGGGAACGGCGAGCAGCGCTCACCCCACACGGGGTCGAACAGCACCCGCTGTCCGTCGATCTCCGCGAGCACGCTGGAGTGGCCCATCCATGTCAGGCGCAGCCCGGTCGCCGGCGGGCGGTTCAGGTCGGCGAGGGTGGTGGGATGGACCGGGATCGTGCCCTGGGGGGCGCGGAGGGAGCGGGAGTCCTTGTCCAGGAACTGCCTGGCCATGTCCCGTCCCGACCCGGAGGGACGCATTCGGGTCTGCCCGCCCGGGTTCTGGAACACGCCGTTCGCGAAGTGCGGGGACCTGCGGATCCGGGCCAGGCGCTCACCGGCCGGCTCCGCGCCGAAGGCCGGCGGCCGCAGGGCGGTCAGCCCCGCCCGGGGGGCGGATGAAGCGGCCACGGTACCTCCAGATGAAATCGCTCGGAGTTTCCATTATGTGCGGCGGCTCCGCGGAAGGGGGCGGTTGTGGAAACGGCCCGCGCCCTCGACTGCCGCCAGGGGGGCTCCGCCCCCGAGCCCCCGATCGCGCAGTTCCCCGCGCCCCCAAGGGCGTGATCCGCCCCGCGCCCTCGAGACGCGCGAGCGCATCGCCCCATCAAGGGCGCGGGAGACTGCGCGACGAGCCACGAAGCGGCCCGCGGAGGCCTGAGGTGTCACGCTTCATGTGGGCCTCAAGACGCGCGACCACTACGCCCCATCAGGGGCGCGGGAAACTGCGCGACGAGCCACGAAGCGGCCCGCGGAGGCCTGAGGCGTCGAGCTTCACGTGGGCCTCAAGACGCGCGACCACTACGCCCCAAAAGGGGCGCGGGGAACCGCGCGACCAGCCACGCGCCCACCCGCACACGCCCCGCGGGCCCAGCCGCCCCGCGCTCCGAGCGGACCGCGCCTCACGCCACCTTCGCGATCCGCGACCGGATGTCCTCCGGGGACAGCGTCCCCTTCGCCGTGATGTGGTCGCCCGACGACTCCCCCCGCAGGCGCCGGCCGATCCACGGCACCAGATACTCCCGCGCCCAGTGGACGTCGTCCCGCCGGATCTCCAGCGTGCCGCGAGGCGGCAGCGGCGGCCACGGCTGCTCCGGGTCCGCGGGCACCTCCAGGCCGAGGGCGAGGCCCGCGCGCAGCGCGACGCGGGTGTGCCCCTCGGGCGAGAGGTGCAGCCGGTCGGCGTCCCACGCCCTGCGGTCCTGCACGCTCCGCAGCGACCACAGGTCGAGCACCGGGCAGCCGTACCGGTCGGCGACGGCCCGCACATGCCCGTTGTACGTCGCGATCTTGCCGCGCAGATGCTTGAGCAGCGGGACGCCCCGGGTGTCGAACCCGGTGGTCACCATGACCGTCCCGGCCGCCGCCGCGAGCCGGGCGACCGCCTTCTCGAAGCGCTCGGCGACCTCGTCCGGGTCGGTGCCCGGGCGCAGGATGTCGTTGCCGCCCGCGCAGAAGGAGACCAGGTCGGGGGCGAGTTCGACGGCCCGGGGGACCTGGTCGGCCACGATCTGGTCCAGCAGCTTGCCGCGCACCGCGAGATTGACGTACCGGAAGTCGCCCTCGGGCCTGCGGTCGGCGAGCAGAACGGCGAGGCGGTCGGCCCAGCCGACGAACGCCCCGTCGGGGCCGGGGTCGCCGACGCCCTCGGTGAAGCTGTCCCCCACCGCCACGTACGACCCGATCACTGTTGCCTTGTCACTCTTCGAATCGTCTGCCACAGCCGGACATGATTCACCTTCGGATGTGACCTACGCGACCGTAGGCGGGGGTTGACGCGCGGTGAGATAAGCCACTTCAAGGTTTGGCCAAGCCAGGAATAGGTACGCCGCGGCGCGGACACGTGCCCTGGACACGGACCGGACACACCTGAGGCCGGGCCCCGTGGATCGGGGACCGGCCTCAGGCGTGCGTGTCAGGAAGGGTGCCGCTCGGGGGTCAGATGGAGACGCCCTTGCCGCGCAGGTACGCGATCGGGTCCACGTCCGAGCCGTAGTTCGGGGTGGTGCGGATCTCGAAGTGCAGGTGCGGGCCGGTCACGTTGCCGGTCGCACCGGAGAGACCGACCTGCTGGCCGGCGGTCACCGTCTGGCCCGCGGAGACGGACAGCGACGACAGGTGGGCGTACTGGGCGTAGTGGCCGTCGTTCAGCTGGATGACGACCTGGTTGCCGTACGCGCCGCCCCAGCCGGCGGAGACGACGGTGCCGGCGCCGACGGCCTTCAGGGGGGTGCCGGTCGGGACGACGAAGTCGGCACCGGTGTGGTAGCCGCTGGACCACATGTTGCCGGCCACCTTGTAGGCGGTGCCGACGCTGCCGCCGGACACCGGGGCGGTGAAGCCGGAGGCGGGGGCGGTCTGGGCGGGCGCCTCGTCGGAGGAGGACTTCTCGGCGGCCTTCTCCGCGGGCTGCTCGGCCGGCTTCTCGGCCTTGGGCGCGGCGGGCTTGGCGGCCTGCGGCGAAGTGGACTGCTTCGGCGTGCTCTTGGCGGCGGCCTTGCCGTCGATCGAGAGCTTCAGACCGGGGTGGATGAGCGACGGGTCGTCACCGACGGCCTCGCGGTTGTCCGCGTAGAGCTGCTTCCAGCCACCGTCGACGTGCTCGGCCTCGGCGATCTTGGCGAGGTAGTCGCCGGCCTTCACGGTGTACGTGCGGGTCTCGCCGTTCTTGTCGGCCTTGGCCTGCTGGCCGGTGACGGACAGCGACTGGACCGAGGCCTCGGGGGCGGACTGCGGCGTCGCGGCGTGGGCGCCGGTGGCGCCGAGGAACGGCAGGGCGAGAGCGGCGCCACCGGTTCCGGCGACGGCGATGGTGCGGGTGAAACGCTGAGCCTTGGTGCGGCGGTGCTTACCCTTCGCGGGCATGTCGAATTCCTCTCCGGCGCCTACGAGGTGAGCTGTCGGGTGCGGACTGGAGATGTCCGGCCGCGTTGCTGCGCGGCTTAACCCCAAGCCTGTTTCCGGGGTCCGGAACAGGCAGTTGTACCTGTGGGTCCCCCGCTCCTGCCGTACGTCGGGTCAGTGTGTGCGGGCTCCGGGCGGCGGCAGGATTAGGCGTCCGTCCGGATCGGTTGGGAACGTAAGCGACCGCGACGCGGCGAAACAAGCGCGGGTTCCCGCGAACCCGCTTTTTCCGTGATCGAAAGGGGGAAATGACGTCACCGTGCGTCGATCCCGTGAACGACGCGCGGGTGAATTCCCTTGTCATGAAAGGGGATTACGTGAACATGGCGACAGCACACGGTCACCGATATGACGATGCTCACGCGCCCCTTCCTCAATTCCCTTTCTATCGGGACACGTTCACCTCAAATACCCCAATCGGACAGACCGCCTCATCTATGACCAATACGGGCGGGACACCCGACGCAATCGCGACATCTCGATCATGGCGAGACCGGCCCGTAATCCGCATCTCAGGAACAAACAAAAAACGACACAACCCAACAGCACCAGGGTGTCCGACAACTCATTGCCCCAGGCAGGCATGTCGTATCGTCGAGTGGTGCCCGTCGACGAGCCGCGGCGACGGCGCGGAGTGGGAGGAGCCGTCCGTGACGCAGGAGATCCCGTCGACCGAGCCCCAGCTGACCGGGGTGCGCAACTTCCGCGACGTGGGCGGGCTGCCCACGATGGACGGCCGGCGGGTGCGGCACGGGGTGCTGTTCCGCAGCGGTCACCTCGCCCACGCCACCGCGGAGGACGCCGCCTTCCTGGCCTCGCTCGGCCTGCACACGGTGTTCGACTTCCGCAACGCGGCCGACCAGAAGCTGGAGGGTCCCGACGTCGCCCTGCCGGGCGTGCGCAACGTCAACCTGCCGCTGAGCGACCCGGCCGACGGCGCGGAGTTCTGGAAGATGGTGCGCGACGGCGACCTGGACCAGCTGCGCGCGATCCTCGCCGACGGCCAGGGCGCCGACCGGATGATCACCTCGTACCGGATGATCATCAAGGAGCGCACCTCCGAGCACTCGCAGGTGCTGCGCGCGCTCGCCGAGGACAGCGTCCCCGCGCTGATGCACTGTGCGGCCGGGAAGGACCGCGCGGGCCTGTCGGTGGCGGTGACGCTGCTCGCCGTGGGTGTGGAGCGGGACGCGATCGTCGAGGACTACCTGAAGTCCAACGCCAAGCACCGCCGCTACAAGGTACGGCGCAGCGGCAGCTCCGCCGAGGCCTACTCCCCCGAGGTCATGGAGCTGCTCAGCCCGCTCTTCGACGCGCGCGAGGAGTATCTGTCGGCCGCCTTCGAGACGGTCGAGGAGACCTGGGGCGGCGTGGACGCCTACCTGGAGCAGGGGCTGGGGCTCACCCCGGCCCACCGGGAGCGGCTGCGCGAGCGCCTGCTCGACTGACACCCGCCCCCGTACGCCGCCCTCGCGGCCGCTACTTCTTCGGCGCGATCTCGAAGAGGAAGTAGATGAAGGCCGCGAAGAGGTGCCCGACCACGATGTAGACGAACAGCCGGATCCACAGGGCCCGGGGGAACTTCTCCTCCATGTCCTTGCCGCTCACAGGGTCTCTCCAGGGGTAGGGCCCAGGCACAGGGTGGCCGTGGGACTTTGCAACAGGGTGTGCACGAACAGCAGCTCGACCCCGTCGGGGTCCTGCGCGGTGATGCGGTGCGGGGTGAGCGAGTCGAAGTGGGCGCTGTCGCCCGGGGACAGCCGGTGCAGGGTGTCCCCGAGGCGCAGCCGCAGCCGTCCCCTGAGGACGTACAGCCACTCCTCGCCGGGGTGGGCACGCACGATGTCTCCCTGGGAGCCGTGCGGCACATGGACCCGCAGCGCCTGCATGCCGCGTCCGGCGGCTCCGGCCTGCCAGTACGTCCAGCCGCCGGCCGCCGTGGGTTCCATGTCGGCGGCACGCACCACGGCGTCCCGGTCCACGGCCGACTCCCCGAGCAGCTCGGAGACGGTCGTACCGTAGATACGGGCGAGGGACAGCAGCATCGGCAGCGAGGGCTGGCGCTGTCCGGTCTCCAGACGGGAGAGATGGGCGGGCGACAGGCCCGCCTGCCGGGCGGCGGCCTCCAGCGTCAGGGAGGCCTGCCGGCGCAGGGCGCGCAGCTGAGGAGCGACCGCGGGCAGGGCCTCGACAGGCTCGTCCCGCGGATCGGTCTCTGAGGAGCTCATGCCTCCATTGAGCACCAGGTCTTACCTCTGGGGCAATTTTCTTACCCCAGAGGCAAAACCGTGCGCGGTCAGCGGTTGGCGACCGCCTGCTTCACCAGGGTCCTGCCGAAGTCCCAGATCAGCCCGCCTTCGTGGGCGTCGTCCATCACCGCGGTGAAGGCGTCCACGAACCGGTTCACGTCCCCCTCGTCGACGATCAGCGGAGGGATCAGTTTGATCACCTCCAGATGGTCACCGGAGACCTGCGTGAGGATGCGGTGCCGCTGGAGCAGCGGGACCACCACCATCTGCGCGAACAGCCCCTTGCGGGCCGCCTGGAGCATGGCCCAGCGTGAGCGCAGCTTCAGCGAGCGGGGCCGGCCGAATTCGATGCCGATCATCAGGCCCCGGCCGCGGACGTCGGCGAGCAGTTCGTAGCGGTCGGTGAGGGCGGCCAGTCGGGTGCGCAGCAGGTCCCCGACGGCCCGCACGTGCGCCTCGATCTGCTCGTCCTCCATGACGGACAGGACCGCGAGGCCCGCCGCCATGGCCTGGGCGTTGGAGCCGAAGCTGGCGGAGTGCACCAGCACCCGGTCCATCGAGGAGAAGACCTTCTTGAAGATCCAGTCCTTGCCGATCGTGGCGCCCACGGGCACGTACCCGCCGGACAGGGCCTTGGCCACGCACACCAGGTCCGGCTCCACGCCCTCCTCGTGCTGGTAGGCGTAGAAGTCGCCGGTGCGGCCCAGCCCGGTCTGCACCTCGTCGGCGATCAGCAGTGCCTTGTGCCGGTGCAGCAGGTCCTGCGCTGCCCGCAGATAGCCGGGCGGGGCCTCGTGCACGCCCTTGCCCTGGATCGGCTCCACGATCAGCGCGGCCACGTCGCCCTTGCGCAGCTCCCGCTCCAGCGCGTCGAGGTCCCCGAGGGGCACGGCCGTGTCGGGCAGCAGCGGGGCGAATCCGTCCCGGAAGCCGGACTCGCCGTTGACGGACAGGGCGCCGGTGGTCAGCCCGTGGAAGGCGTGCTCGCAGTAGAGCACCCTGGGCCGGCCGGTGGCGTAGCGGGCGAACTTCAGGGCGCCCTCCACGGCCTCCGTGCCGCTGTTGCCGAAGAACACCCGGTCCAGGTGCGGGCTGTGGACGAGGAGCCGTTCGGCGAGCAGGCCCGGCAGCGGCTGGCAGTCGAAACGGGTGAGGTCGGCGAGGGACAGGTCAAGGACGTCGTGCAGCACCTTGCGGACCACGGGGTGGTGGCGGCCGAGCCCCATCACCCCGAACCCGGCGAGCATGTCCAGGTAGTCGTTGCCGTCGGCGTCCCAGAAGTGGGCGCCCTCGGCGTGCTCGTAGACCTTGTCGAAGCCGATGGTGTGCAGCATGCGCGGGAGCTGCGGATTGAGGTACCGGTTGTGCAGCTCGTAGCGCTCGGCCCCGCGCTCGGCCAGCAGCGCGCCGACGTCGAACTTCCCGGCCTGTGACGACTCCGACGCGGACTCCGCGGTGGTCATGCCTGGTGCTCCTGTGCGTCCGGTGACTGTGTCGCGAGGTCCTCCCCGAGGGCGAGGCTCGCACTGATCCGCCCGGCGACGTCGACGGGCGTGAGACCGATGTCGGCGAGGACCTCGCCGCGCTTGGCGTGCGCGAGGAACTGCTCCGGGATGCCGAACCGCCGTACCGGCACGTCGACCTCGGCGTCGCCCAGCGCCAGCGCCACCGCCGAACCGACCCCGGCGGCGCGGCTGTTGTCCTCCACGACGGCCACCAGCCGGTGCTGCGCGGCCAGCGGCGGGAGGGCGGGGTCGACGGGTTTGACCCAGCGGGGGTCGACGACGGTGCAGGTGATGCCGCGCGCCTCGAGCAGGTCCGCGGCCTGGAGGCAGACGGACGCCATCACCCCGACGGCCACGAGCAGCACCTCGGGGTCGTCCGCGCGGTGCAGCACGTCCATGCCACCGACCCGGTCCACCGCCGGGATCGCCGGGCCGACGGACTCCTTCGGGAAGCGCAGCAGGGTCGGCGCGTCGTCCACGGCGACGGCCTCGCGGAGCTGGGCGCGCAGCTGGTCGGCGTCGCGGGGCGCGGCGATGCGCAGGCCGGGCACGACCTGGAGCACCGACATGTCCCACATGCCGTTGTGGGAGGGGCCGTCGGTGCCGGTGACGCCGGCCCGGTCCAGGACGAACGTGACGCCGCAGCGGTGCAGGGCGACGTCCATGAGGAGCTGGTCGAAGGCGCGGTTGAGGAAGGTGGCGTAGACGGCGACGACCGGGTGCAGTCCGCCGGTGGCGAGGCCGGCGGCGGACACCGCGGCGTGCTGCTCGGCGATGCCGACGTCCCACACGCGGTCCGGGAAGCGCTCGGCGAACGGGCCGAGGCCGACCGGGTGGAGCATGGCGGCGGTGATGGCCACCACGTCCTCGCGCTCCTCGCCGATCCTGACGATCTCCTGGCCGAAGACGGAGGTCCAGGACGGCCCGCCGGAAGGGGCGAGAGGCGCGCAGGTGAGCGGGTCCATCACGCCGACGGTGTGGAAGTGGTCCTCCTCGTGCGCGAGGGCGGGTTCGTAGCCGCGGCCCTTCTCGGTGATGCAGTGCACGATGACCGGGCCGTTGAACCGCTTGGCGCGGCGCAGCGCGGACTCCACGGCCCGGATGTCGTGACCGTCGATCGGGCCGACGTACTTCAGTCCCAGGTCCTCGAAGAGTCCCTGCGGGGCGAAGGCGTCCTTGAAGCCCTTCTTCGCGCCGTGCAACGCCTCGTAGACGGGCGGGCCGACCACGGGGGTGCGCTGGAGGACGTCCTTGCCCCAGGCCAGGACGCGTTCGTAGCCGTCGGTGGTGCGCAGGGCGGCGAGGTGGTTGGCGAGGCCGCCGATCGTGGGGGCGTAGGAGCGTTCGTTGTCGTTGACGACGACGATGAGCGGACGGTCCTTGGCGGCGGCGATGTTGTTGAGCGCCTCCCACGCCATGCCGCCGGTGAGCGCGCCGTCGCCGACGACGGCGACCACGTGCCCCTTCTCGCCGCGCACCCGGCGGGCCTTGGCGAGCCCGTCGGCCCAGCCGAGCGCGGTGGAGGCGTGGCTGTTCTCGATGACGTCGTGCTCGGACTCCTCGCGGGAGGGGTAGCCGGAGAGGCCGCCCTTGCCGCGCAGCTTGGAGAAGTCCTGACGGCCGGTCAGCAGCTTGTGCACATAGCTCTGGTGTCCGGTGTCCCACAGGATGCGGTCGACCGGCGACTCGAAGACCCGGTGCAGGGCGACGGTCAGCTCCACCACCCCGAGGTTGGGTCCGAGGTGGCCGCCGGTCCTGGCGACCGCGTGCACCAGGAACTCCCTGATCTCGTCGGACAGTTCACCGAGTTCCGCCTCGGTCAGCGCCTTCAGGTCACGTGGTTGCCGAATGCTCTCCAGAATCGTCACGCTCGGGCCCCCTTCGGTTCCGTGCTGCTCAGCTCACGGTGACGGCCGGCTCCCCCGACGCGATGCCGTCTCTCTCCATCTGCTCGGCGATCTTCATCGCCTCCTCGATCAGCGTCTCCACGATCTTCGACTCGGGCACGGTCTTGATGACCTCGCCCTTCACGAAGATCTGCCCCTTGCCGTTGCCCGAGGCCACACCCAGGTCCGCCTCGCGCGCCTCACCCGGGCCGTTCACCACACAGCCCATGACCGCCACGCGCAGCGGCACCTCCATGCCGGTCAGGCCCGCGGTGACCTCCTCCGCGAGCTTGTACACGTCCACCTGCGCCCGCCCGCACGACGGGCAGGACACGATCTCCAGACCCCGCTGCCGCAGGTTCAACGACTCCAGGATCTGGATGCCGACCTTGATCTCCTCCACCGGCGGCGCGGAGAGGGAGACACGGATGGTGTCGCCGATGCCCTGCGACAGCAGCGCGCCGAAGGCGACGGCCGACTTGATGGTGCCCTGGAACGCCGGGCCAGCCTCGGTGACACCCAGGTGGAGCGGGTAGTCGCACCGCTCGGCGAGCCGGCGGTAGGCCTCGACCATCACGACCGGGTCGTTGTGCTTCACCGAGATCTTGATGTCCCGGAAGTCGTGCTCCTCGAACAGCGACGCCTCCCACAGCGCCGACTCCGCCAGCGCCTCCGGCGTGGCCTTGCCGTACTTCTGCAGCAGCCGCCGGTCCAGCGAGCCCGCGTTCACCCCGATACGGATCGGGGTGCCGTGGTCCTTCGCCGCCTTGGCGATCTCCTTGACCTGGTCGTCGAACTTCTTGATGTTGCCCGGGTTCACCCGCACCGCCGCACAGCCCGCCTCGATCGCGGCGAACACGTACTTCGGCTGGAAGTGGATGTCCGCGATCACCGGGATCTGCGACTTCTTCGCGATCACCGGCAGCGCGTCCGCGTCGTCCTGCGTCGGGCACGCCACCCGCACGATCTGGCAGCCCGACGCGGTCAGCTCCGCGATCTGCTGCAGCGTCGCACCGATGTCCGACGTGCGCGTGGTGGTCATCGACTGCACCGACACCGGGGCGCCACCGCCCACCGCCACGGATCCGACCTGGATCTGCCGGCTCTTCCGACGCACGGCGAGCGTGGCCGGGACCTCGGGGAGGCCCAGGGAGACTGCGGTCATCTGTGTCACTCCCTGTTCGACGAGACGGTCTCACGCATGGCGCGCAGGGACTCCTTCAGGGAGCCCATGGTGGCGAGGACGGCGGTGGGCTCGTAGCCGCAGTGCGCCATGCAGTTGGCGCAGCGCGGGTCCTTGCCGCGGCCGTACTTGTCCCAGTCGGTGTCCTCGATGAGTTCCCGGTACGTCGGCACGTAGCCGTCGCTCATCAGGTAGCAGGGGCGCTGCCAGCCGAACAGGGAGTAGTTGGGGATCGCCCAGGCGGTGCACGGGAAGTCCACCTTGCCCTCGAGGAAGTCGAGGAACAGCGGGGAGTGGTTCAGCCGCCAGCGGCGCCGGTTGCCGCCCGCGAAGGCCTTCTTGAACAGCTCGCGGGTCTGCTCCACGCCCAGGAAGTGCTCCTGGTCGGGCGCCTTCTCGTAGGCGTAGGCGGGCGAGATCATCATCTCGTCGACCTTGAGGTCGTCGTTGAGGTAGTTGAGCACCTCGACGATGGTCTGCGGGGTGTCGGTGTTGAAGAACGTCGAGTTGGTGGTGACCCGGAAGCCGCGCCGCTTGGCCTCCTTGATGGCCGCCACGGCCTCGTCGAACACGCCTTCCTTGGCGACGGACTCGTCGTGCCGCTCCCGCAGCCCGTCGATGTGCACCGCGAACGCGAAGTACGGCGACGGGGTGAACTTGTCCATCTTCTTGCGCAGCAGCATGGCGTTGGTGCACAGGAAGACGTACTTCCGGCGGGCCACCAGTTGACGCACGATCTCGTCGATCTGGGGGTGCATCAGGGGCTCGCCGCCGGCGATCGACACCATGGGCGCCCCGGACTCCAGGACGGCGCCGACGGCCTGCGCGACGGGCATGCGCTGCTTCAGCACACCGGCCGGGTGCTGGATCTTGCCGCATCCCTCGCACTTGAGGTTGCAGGCGAAGAGCGGTTCCAGTTCGACGATGAGCGGGAACTTGTCCCGCCCGCGGAGCTTCTGTTCGGCCAAGTATGTAGCGACCTTGATGGACTGACGCAGCGGCATGGCCATCTGGCTCACCTCCTGGGGAGCAGCAAGGAACGGTGCCATTCATAGAAAGCCGGGAGTACGGAACGAAGGACACGGAAAGCCGATATTCCACCGCGGACCGTGCCGATGCGGACGAGTTCGTGTTCAGGAGCGTCCACGACCACCCGGACGGCCGCAACCGGGCGCTCGGCCGCGCGGACGGCGCTCAGGAGCGTGGCCGCCGACTCCATGTCCACGGCGATCGCGCCGGTCGCGAGCAGGTCGGCGCGTTCGTGGCCGCGGACGACGTGGTCGGAGCCGGTGAGGGGGCCGGTGTGCACGGTGCGTCCGGGCACCGCGCGCACCAGCTCCTTCACCAGGAGTTCGGTGCCGACGCAGGGCACGCTGCCGCGCGGGTCCCGGGTCTCCTCGGCGACGACCAGATCGCCGGGGTGCATGCCAGGGGCGAGGCCCGCGCAGAAGCCGGTGGCGAGGACGGCGGCCCCGTGCAGCGCCGGGTCGGCGAGCACCCGGGTGACGGACCGCTCGGCCGCCGCCGGCCCCATGCCGGTGCGCAGGACGGTGACCGGCCCGCCTGGTGTGGTGCGCTCCCGCCTGCGCAGCGCGAACTGTTCGATGCCGAGCGCGCAGGCGATCAGCAGCGGGGCGGGGGCGGGCCGGCCGCTCATCAGCTGCCCTTCGCGTCGGCGAGCGCCTGCGCGGAGCCGGCCGCCGCTGTCGCCTCGGCAGGTTTCGCGGTAAACGGCTCGCCGTGGACGTACCGGCCGAGCGCGGTGAGCGGGAACACCTGCCGGTAGAGGTGGTAGTTGATGGAGAAGTCCCACGGGAAGCCGGTGCCGGTGAAGTACGGCTCGTCCCAGGAGCCGTCCTCCTTCTGGGTGTTCGCCAGCCAGGCGACTCCGCGTGCGACGGCTTCGGAGTCCCGCTCCCCCGCCGCGAGCAGCGCCATCAGCGCCCAGGCGGTCTGGGAGGCGGTGGAGGCGCCCTTGCCGCTCCACTCCCTGGCGTGGCGGTAGGAGCGCAGGTCCTCGCCCCAGCCGCCGTCCTCGTTCTGCACCTTCTCCAGCCAGGCCACGGCCCGCCGGATCGCCGGGTGTGAGGTGGGGATGCCGGCCGCGGTCAGGGCGGGGACCACGGAGCCGGTGCCGTAGAGGTAGTTGACGCCCCAGCGGCCGAACCACGAGCCGTCCGGCTCCTGTTCGGCGAGCAGCCACTCCACGCCTCGCCGGGTGCGCGGGTCCTGGGCGAGCCCTTCGACGGCGAGCATCTCCACGACATGCGCGGTGACGTCGGCCGACGGCGGGTCGATGACCTCGCCGAAGTCGCAGAACGGCAGCCGGTTGGGGAACGGGCTGGTGTTGTCGACGTCGAAGGCGCCCCAGGCGCCGTTCTTCGACTGCATGCCGAGGTTCCAGCGCACCCCGCGCCCGATGGCGTTGTCCAGCCGCTCCGGGTCGTGGTGCTTGACCCGGCGCAGCGCGAGGACCACCTCGGCGGTGTCGTCGATGTCGGGGTAGTTGTCGTTGTGGAACTCGAACGCCCAGCCGCCCGGCGGGAGATGGGGCCGGCGCACGGACCAGTCGCCGGGCCGGACCACCTGCTCTCCGAGCATCCAGTCGGCGGCCTTGACCAGTTGCGGGTGGTCGGCGGGCACGCCCGCGTCGGCCAGCGCGATGGTGGCGAGGCAGGTGTCCCACACCGGGGACTGGCAGGCCTCGATCATCCGGGCGCCGTCCTCGCGCCACACGGCGAACCGGTCCAGGGACTCCAGACCGGCGCGCACCACCGGGTGGTTGAGGTCGTAGCCGAGCAGGTGCAGGGCGATGACCGAGTACACGGCCGGGGGCTGGATGCCGCCCCAGCAGCCGTCGTTCTCCTGCCGTTCGATGATCCACCGGGCGGCGGTGTTCATCGCGGCCCGGCGCAGCCGGCGCGGGACGGCCTTGCGCAGCGCGTGCAGGCCCTTGTCCAGCCGCTGGAAGGCGCCGTCCCAGGTGTTCGCCGGGGCGAGCGGCCGGGGAGGGCTGGGGTTCGCCGGGTCGGTGTGCAGCTCGTCGAGCGGGAAGGGGGCGGGGCGCACCGGCCGCTTGGCGGAGACGATGGTGAGCGGCACGATGGTCTGCCGCGCCCAGCAGCCGAAGTCGTAGATGTTGAGCGGCACCCAGGTGGGGAACCAGATCAGCTCGGGCGGCAGTTCGGGCAGGTCCTCCCACTTCCACCAGCCGAACAGGGCCAGCCAGATGCGGGTGAAGACGCGGGACGCGGCGATGCCGCCCTGCTCCCGGATCCAGGCCGAGGCCTTCGCCATGTGCTCGGCGTCGGGGGCGTCGCCGGCCAGCCGCAGCGCGACGTACGCCTCGATGGTGGTGGAGAGTTCGCCGGGGCCGCCGTAGAAGGAGGCCCAGGTGCCGTCCTCGCGCTGCTCCCCGCGGATGAACAGGGCGGCGGCGCGGGTGGTGTCCTCGTCGAGGATGCCGAGGAACTGACGCAGCAGCAGGTCCTCGGCGTCCATCGTGACGTTGGTCTCGAGGTCACCCTTCCACCAGCCCTCGTCGCTCTGACGGGACAGCAGGAAGTCGGTGGCGCGCCGTACGGCGCGGGCGGCGATGTCGGGTACCCCGGCCGCCTCGGGGCTGTCGGTGTCGTGTTCGCTGGCCGCGGTGAGCCGGGACGGCGAGGCCGCCCCGGTGCTTCCGTCGGTCGTCGCTGTCATGGCTTCCCCTTCGTGCAGTCCTGCAAGTGGTGCGTCTGCTGTGGGTCCGCCGTCGGCCGGTGGGGGGTGCTCCCCACCGGCCGGCGACTACGCGAGGGCTATTCGACCGATAGTGATCATCTCTTTCGTACGACGACGAAGTCCGCGAGCGCCGTGAACTGGTCCCGCACCCGGTCGGGCATGTCCACGAGGTCGAGGGCCTCGATGGCGAGGGTGTGCTGACGTCGTGCCTCCTCGGCGGTCCACTCACGGCCGCCGGCCTCCTCGATGAGGGCGGCACGGGCCGCGAACTCCTCCTCGGAGAAGTTCGCGAAGTCGCTGCTCTTGGCGTCGGCGGCGAGGATCTCGCCGAGCCGGGCGGCGGCCGGGCCGTCCGCGGCGAGCGCGGCCACGACCGGGAGGGACTTCTTGCGCTGGCGCAGGTCGCTCCACGTCTGCTTGCCGGTGGACTCCGGGTCTCCCCAGATGCCGAGCAGGTCGTCGACGGCCTGGAAGGCGAGGCCCAGGTGGTGGCCGTAGCGCTCCAGGGCGTCGGCGGTGTGCTCGTCCGCGCCGCCGAGGACCGCGCCGATGGAGCTGGCGCAGGCGAGCAGCGCGCCGGTCTTGTTGCCCTCCATCTCCAGGCACTCCTCGACGCTGACGCGGTCGCGGTGCTCGTAGGAGATGTCCTGGGCCTGTCCGTCGATGAGCGCGCGGCTGGCCCGGGTGAGGCGGCGCGCGGCGCGGCCGGCCTCGACGGTGCCGAGTTCCAGCAGCACCTCGTTGGCCAGGGCGAACAGGGCGTCGCCGACCAGGATGGCCTGGGCGGGGCCGTGCACCTTCCAGACGGTGTCGCGGTGCCGGCGCTGCTCGTCGCCGTCCATCAGGTCGTCGTGCAGCAGCGAGAAGTTGTGGACCAGTTCGACGGCGACCGCGCCGGGCACGCCGGTCTCCGGGGCGGCGCCGGTGACCTCGGCGGACAGCACGGCGAGGGCGGGGCGTACGGCCTTGCCGCCGTCGCCGTCCGCGGGCCGGCCCTGGGCGTCGATCCAGCCGAAGTGGTAGGCGGCGACCGTGTCCATGGGAGGCGCCAGGCGGTCGACGGCCGCCCGCAGTACCGGCGTGGCCAGGGTCCGGCCGCGCTCCAGGAGCGCGGACACGTCCACCGCGGTCCTTCGAGCGGCCTGCGAGGCCGGGGGCACAGTGGGCACAGTCTCTCCTCTTGTTGCGGTACCGGGGGTGCGGGGACCTGCCGCGCCGCTCTGCTGCAGCATCAGGCCGCCTCCTCGAGGGCGAAGAGGTGGCGCGGGCGGGGCCGGCCGAGGGCGCCCAGCGCGGCGTCCGCCGCGCCGACGCCGCTGCGGACCGCACTCTCCATGGTCGCGGGCCACCCGGTGGCGGTCCACGCTCCGGCCAGGTAGAGGCCGGGTGCCTTGGTGCGGGCGCCGGGCCTGAGGCGTCCGACGCCGGGGGCGGGAGCGAAGGTCGCGGTGCGCTCCCGGGTGACGAAGAAGTCCAGGACCTCGGCGCCCCGGGTGCGCGGCAGCAGCCGCTCCAGTTCGGGCAGGTACCGCGCGCGCAGGTCGGCGACGGGCGCGTCGATGTCGTCGTGGGCGACCGACTGGGACAGCGCCAGGTACTGGCCGTGGCGCAGTCCTGAGGCATGGGTGCGGTCGAAGACCCACTGCACGGGGGTGCCGAGGGCGGCGAAGAAGGGCCGGGTGAGCACCGTGCGGTCGTAGACCACGTGCACGTTGAGGATGGGGGCGGTGCCGATGGCGAGCAGCCGGTCCGGGTCGTCGAGCGCGCCGGCGGGCAGCAGGTCGTGGGCCTCGCGCTGGGGCACGGCGAGGACGACGGCGTCGGCGCGGAGCGTCTCGCCGGGGATGTCGACGGTCCAGCCGGCGTCGCCGTCGGCGCGGACGGAGGTGACGCGGGTGCGGGTCTCGGTGCGGACGCCCGCGGAGTCGAGTGCCTTGCGGGCGAGCCGGTCGTGCAGGTCGCCGAGCGGCACCCGGGCCCAGCCGATGTCGGCGGCGCCGGGGTCGGAGAGCAGGCCGGTCTTGAAGACCATCGCGGCGAGCGCCAGCGAGGAGTCGCCCGCGACGGCGTTGAGGGTGGCGACCCCGACGAGGTCCCACAGGGCCTCGACGGCGCGCGGGGACTGGCCGTGGGCGGCGAGCCAGCTGCCGAAGTCCTGCTCGTCCAGGGCGGGATCGCCGAGGTCGAGGCCCTTCAGGGCGAGCGCGGCGCGGCCCACCCTGGCCCGGTCGGCGAGCGACAGGTGGGGGTACGCGGCGAGGCTGCGGCCGAGGTGGAGGGGCACCGGCAGCGGGTCGCGCCGCAGCCGTCCCAGCCGCCGTCCCTCGGGACGGTCCGCGTCGACCACGGGGACGTCGAGGCGGTCCTGCAGCGGCGCCAGGTCGGCTCCCCCGATGCGGTCGAGGAACCAGCGGTAGGCGGTGCAGCAGCGCAGGTAGACGTGCTGGCCGTTGTCGACGGTGAGGTCGCCGCGCCGGAAGGAGAAGGCGAGTCCGCCCAGGCGGGGCCGCCCTTCGAGGAGGGTGACGCGCACGCCGGCGTCGGCGAGGGCGAGGGCGGCGGTGGTGCCGGCCAGTCCGCCGCCGACCACGACGGCGTGGCGTCCCGGCGGGACCGGGCCGTCCGTGTGCGGGGCCCCCGCGGAGCGTGTGCCGTGGCTCATGCGCCCTCCCCCGGTCTGCCGGGCGCGACAGGTGCGCGGCCGGCCGTCTCGGTGAGGGACGCGTCGGAGCGGCGGAGGGTTGCGCGCCGCTTTTCGTCCGGGTGCTCCGGGTTCGCGGTGCCCATCAGGCGCGCCTCCCGACGGTGCGCCGGGCGACGTGCCGGGTGTCGAGCCCGGACAGTCCGCGCACGGCGACGTACGCCTTCTCCCGGCCGGGGAGGGAGACACGGCCGCGCAGCACGGCCTCGGGGTCGCGCTCGATGCGGTCCAGGAGGCGGCGGTAGATGCCGGCCATGGCGGCGACGCAGGCGCCGCTGCGCCGGTCGAGCATGGGGAGCAGGCGGTAGCCCTCGGCGAAGAGGGCGCGGGCCCTGCGCACCTCGAAGTGCACCAGGCCCGCGAAGTCTGAGCCCTGAGGCGGTGTCGGTCCGGCGAAGCCGTCGGAGCAGCCGAACTTGGCGAGGTCGTCGGCGGGCAGATAGGTGCGCCCGTTCTCGGCGTCCTCGCGGACGTCGCGCAGGATGTTGGTGAGCTGGAGCGCCAGGCCCAGCGTGTCGGCGTACTCGGAGGCGCGTTCCACGCCGCGCGCGCCGGGCTCGGTGCCGAACACGCCGAGGGAGAGCCGTCCGATGGCGCCGGCGACGCAGCGGCAGTAGACCTTCAGGTCGTCCCAGGTCTCGTACGTCTCGCCGCGCAGGTCCATCTGGACGCCGTCGATGAGTTCGTCCAGGCCGCCGAGGGGGATCGGGAAGCGCGTGGCGGCGTGGGAGAGGGCGACCGCGACCGGGTCGGTGTCGTCCTCGTCGATCCCGCCCTCGCGGATGCGGGTGAGGAGGGCGCGGGTGTCCTCGAGCCGGGAGACCTTGACGTCGTCGGGGAGCGGGCCGTCGCCGATGTCGTCGACCCGCCGGGAGAACGCGTACAGGGCCGACATGGCGCGCCGCTTGGGCGTCGGCAGCAGCCGGATGCCGTAGGCGAAGTTGCGTGCCTGCTGGCCGGTGACGGTCTCGCAGTAGCTGTAGGCGGCGAGTACCGGTGCGGACGCGGATGCTTGCGGCTCCACGGTCCCGATCACCCCTTTCCTCGCAGAGTCACGCCCGCCTCGCGCAGCAGCTGCAGCGTGCCGGGCTTGGGCGGGCCGGGAAGTACGTCGTAGTCGGCGGCCGCGATGGCGCGGACGGCCGCCCTTCCTCCCGCCACGAACCCCGCGAGCAGGAGTCTGAGCCGGCCCCGGACGCTGCCCACCAGGGGTGCGCCCTCGTCCAGCAGGTCGAGGGCGCGCTGCGCCTGGAACGCGACGAGTGCGCGCACCGAGGCGCCCGCGGTGGGCGCGGCGAGGTCGGTCTCCTGGACGTGGAAGCGTTTCATGTCCGCGGCGGGCACGTAGATGCGGTCGCGGCCGAGGTCCTCGGCGACGTCCTGGAGGTGCTCGACGATCTGCAGGGCGGTGCAGATCGCGTCGGAGCGGCGGATGCGCTCCGGGGTGGCGGTCCCGGTGACGGCGAGAACGAGGCGGCCGACCGGGTTGGCCGACAGCTCGCAGTAGGCGAGCAGGTCGTCGAACGTCTCGTAGCGCGTGACCAGCTGGTCCTGGCGGTTCGCGGCGATCAGCCCGAGGAACGGCTCCGGGGTCAGCGCGCGGCGGCGGACCGTGGGCTCCAGGCGGAGCAGCAGGGGGTGGCGGGGGGCCGGTCCCGAGGGGTCGAACACGCGGTGAAGATCGGCTTCCAGGGCGTCCAGGAGGGTGAGGCGGTCCTCGGCCTCCGGGCCGGGGACGCCGAGGGCGCGGGCGTCGGCGCCGCCGGGGGCCAGGTCGCCGTCGCCGATGTCGTCGACCAGACGGGCGAAGCCGTAGACGGCCATGAGGTCGTCGCGCCAGGCCCGGGGCAGGAAGAAGGGCGCCACCGGGAAGTTCTCGGCGGCGGCCTTGTCGAGGGTGGCCCGTTCGAGGTCGGCGGGGCGCGCCTGGCCGACGGCCGTCATCGCGGACTGCCCGGGAAGAGGACGGCGCATGCTGAGTTCAGCCGGGGAGTCTCCGAAGCCATTGCCGTCACATCTCCCGTTCTACACTGCTGACCCAATTCACACTATTTCGGACACGCCGCCCAGGCGTCCACCCGACGGCGCCGAGGAATGGTGTCGGGCATTATGGCCCTGATTGCCGCCTTTCGGGGACCGGTACAGCTTACGTCGTACAACGCGCCGTTCCTCGACGGGGGTCTTCCGTGCTCCACGACAACACATCGTCCGGCGTCAAGATTCCGCCGTGCACGAGGAGTTGACACATCTTTTGCAGACGCCGGGCCCCACCGGACCGTTCCGGCGGGGCCCCTGGGCGGAACGGGCTACTTGCCGGTGAACTTCTCGTACTCGCGGAGCACCTCGTCCGTCGGCCCGTCCATGCGCAGCTCCCCGCGCTCCAGCCACAGCACCCGGTCGCAGGTGTCGCGGATGGACTTGTTGTTGTGGCTGACCAGGAACACCGTGCCGGCGTGCTTGCGCAGCTCCCGGATGCGGGCCTCGGAGCGCTTCTGGAACTTGCGGTCGCCGGTGGCCAGCGCCTCGTCGATCATCAGGACGTCGTGGTCCTTGGCGGCGGCGATGGAGAAGCGGAGGCGGGCCGCCATGCCGGAGGAGTAGGTGCGCATGGGGAGGGTGATGAAGTCGCCCTTCTCGTTGATCCCGGAGAAGTCGACGATGTCCTGGTAGCGCTCCTTGATCTCCTCGCGGGACATGCCCATCGCGAGCCCGCCGAGGATGATGTTCCGCTCGCCGGTGAGGTCGTTCATCAGGGCCGCGTTGACTCCGAGCAGGGACGGCTGGCCGTCGGTGTAGACCTTGCCGCGCTCGGCGGGCAGCAGTCCGGCGACGGCGCGCAGCAGGGTCGACTTGCCGGAGCCGTTGGACCCGATCAGGCCGATGGCCTCGCCGCGGTAGGCCACGAAGGACACCCCGCGCACGGCGTGCACCTTGCGCACGCCCCGCTCCTCGCCGCGCTTGAGGATCCGGCTGAGCGCCGCGGTGGCGCTGCCCTTGCCCGACCGGGCGCCGTTCACGCGGTAGACGATGTGCAGGTCGTCCGCGATGACGGTGGGCACCCGGGCGCCCGTCTTGTCGTCAGCCACGGCCGTACCTCTCCTCTGCCTTCCAGAAGTAGACGAAGCCGACCACGCCGGCCAGCACCGCCCAGCCGAGCGCGAACGCCCAGATGTGCGGCGGCAGGTAGGACGCGTCGTACTTGTCGATCAGCGCGAACCGCACCAGGTCCATGTAGACCGCGGCCGGGTTCCACTGCAGGACGTCCGCCACCCAGGACGGCACGTTCTTGTCCTCCAGCATCGCCGGGATGGAGAACATCACCCCGGATGCGTACATCCAGGTCCGCAGCACGAACGGCATCAGCTGCGCCAGGTCGGGGGTCTTGCTGCCCATCCGCGCGAAGATCAGCGCGAGCCCGGTGTTGAACACGAACTGCAGCGCCAGCGCCGGCACGATCAGCAGCCACGACAGATCCGGATAGCTCCGGAACGCCACCATGACGACGACCAGGACGATCATCGAGAACAGCAGCTGCTGGAGCTGCTGCAGCGCGAACGAGATCGGCAGCGACGCCCGCGGGAAGTGCAGCGCCCGCACCAGCCCCAGGTTGCCCGAGATCGCCCGGACACCGGCCAGCACCGAGCTCTGGGTGAACGTGAACACGAACACGCCCGTCACCAGGAACGGCACGTACACGTCGCTCGGGATGCCGCGCCGGGCGCCCAGCAGCAGACCGAAGATGAAGAAGTACACGGCCGCGTTCAGCAGCGGCGTCGCCACCTGCCACAGCTGCCCCAGCTTCGCCTTGCTGTACTGGGCCGTCAGCTTGGCCTGCGAGAAGGCCAGGATGAAGTGCCGCCGCCCCCACAGCTGACGGACGTACTCGCCGAGGGACGGGCGGGCGCCGCTGACGGACAGCCCGTACTTCGCGGCCAGCTCGGCCGCCGTAAGGCCCTCGTCGGGCGACACGGGCGCGCCGACCGCGACCGTGCCGTCGTGCGTAGTCTCACTCACGGGTGGATGTCTTTCGTCCTCGAGGTGCGTGGCCCGCGCGGGCCTGCCAGGAGCCGGGGAACCGGGTGGGGCCGGATCCCCGGACTCGAAGCTTGTCAGATCACCGGGGGCCGGCCCAGCCGGGTCAGCCGCCACACCGTACGCCACTTCATGGGGCGCCGGGGTCCGCAGGGCGAGGTCCAGCCTTCCTTGAAGCCGCCGAACCACGCCTTGAGCGCGGGGCCCGAGGGGCGGCGCAGCAGGGTGAGGAGCAGCCACACGCCCAGGTACACGGGGACGAGGGGGGCGGGCAGGTTGCGCCGGGCGAGCCAGACGCGGTTGCGGGCCACCATCCGGTGGTAGACCGCGTGGCGGGAGGGGGCGGTCGTGGGGTGGTACAGCACCATGTCCGACCGGTAGTCGATCATCCAGCCGGCGTCGAGGGCGCGCCAGGCCAGATCGGTCTCCTCGTGGGCGTAGAAGAACTCGTCCGGCAGTCCGCCGACCTCCGCGAAGACCTGGGTGCGCACCGCGTTGGCGCCGCCGAGGAAGGTGGTCACGCGGGAGGAGCGCATCGGGTCGGAGGCGCGCAGCCGGGGCACGTGCCGGCGCTGGGTGACGCCGGTGTCCGGGTCGGCGATGCGGAAGCTGATGATGCCGAGCCGGGGGTCCTCGGCGAACGCCTTCCGGCACAGCTCGGCGGTGTCGGTGTGCGCGAGCAGGCCGTCGTCGTCGAGGAACATCAGGATGTCGACGTCCCGGCCGCCGGGACCGAACGCCTCGATGCCGACGTTGCGCCCGCCGGGGATGCCGAGGTTCTCGGGCAGCTCGACGGTCTTGACGCCCTCGGGGACGTCGGGGACGGGCGAGCCGTTGCCGACGACCACGACCTGGACGGGGTCGCCGTCCTGCTTGGCGACCGAGTCGAGCAGGGCCCGCAGCTCGTCGGGGCGGTTGCCCATGGTGATGATCACCGCGCCGACCTTCATGCCCGCGCTCACTTCAGCCTGCTCGAGACGAGGACGGACACGAGGTGCAGCAGGGTCTGCAGCAGGGCGATCCCGGCGAGGACGGCGGTGCCGAGGCGGGTGAAGAACAGGTCGCCGCGGGCGGAGTCGAGGATCGCGAGGAGCAGGATCAGCAGGGACGCCTCTATGCCCAGGATCAGCCGGTGGAACTTCAGGGCGGCGGCGGCCTTGCGGGCGAGCGCCATGCCGGAGGAGCGCGGCTCGGCGGCGGACTCCTGCACCGGGGGCATGCCGTTCTGGTGGCGGGCGACACCGACCAGGTCGGTCTCCGCCTTGATGAGTATCGCGCCCAGCGCGGCGAGGGTGCCGAGGAAGGCCCACAGCCAGTCGATACGGCCGGTGCCCCACAGGTCGGCGGCGCGCAGGCCGAGACCGACCAGCACGGCGGCGTCGGTCAGGTAGGCGCCGACGCGGTCCATGTAGACGCCGGCGAGGGAGTACTGCTTGCGCCAGCGGGCGATCTCGCCGTCGACGCAGTCGAGCAGCAGGTACAGCTGGACCGCGACCACCCCGAGGACCGCCCCCGTGATGCCGGGCACCAGGAGGGCGGGCGCCGCGAGGACACCGCAGAGGGTCATCAGATATGTGAGCTGGTTGGGGGTGACCCGGGTGTTCACCAGGTAGCGGTCGACCCGCAGGGACACCTCGCGCATGTAGAGGCGTCCCATCCAGTGCTCACCGCTGCGCCGGTCCTTGACCCCAGCGGGGTGCACGACCGGACGGAGTTCAGCTACCGATGGCCTTGACATAGTCGGCGTAGACGTCCTTGATCTGTTCGGTGGTCAGGGCGAGGTGTTCGAGGATGGTGAAGCGGCCGGGGCGGGTCTCGGGGGCGTACTCGACGACGCGGACGAACTCGTCGACGGAGAACCCGATCTCCTCGGGGAGCACCGGCAGCCCGTGCCGGCGGAGCACCTCGGCCATGGCCGCCGACTCCTCGTGCGCGCCGCGCAGGTACATCGCGAAGGCGGCGCCGAGACCGCACTGCTCGCCGTGGGCGGCGGCCCGCTGGGGGTAGAGCAGGTCGAAGGCGTGGTTGATCTCGTGGCAGGCGCCGGAGGAGGGCCGGGAGTCGCCGGACACGGACATCGAGATGCCGGTGAGGACCAGGGCCTCGGCGAGCACCTGGAGGAAGCCGTCGTCGTCGACGCCGCCCGGGTGCCGGAGCACGGCCTCGCCGGCCTGGCGGGCCATGGCGGCGGCGAGTCCGTCGACCTTCTCGCCCGTGACGCGGTGGGACAGCTCCCAGTCGGCGACGGCGGAGATGTTGGAGACGACGTCGCCGATGCCGGAGCGGACGAACCGGACCGGGGCCTCGCGGATGACGTTGAGGTCGATCACGACGGCGATCGGGTTGGGCACACCGTACGAGCCGCGGCCCGCGTCGTTGTCGAGGGTGGCGACCGGCGAGCACAGGCCGTCGTGCGCCAGGTTGGTGGCGACCGCGACCAGGGGCAGGCCGACGCGCGCCGAGGCGAACTTGGCGCAGTCGATGATCTTCCCGCCGCCGAGGCCGACGACCGCGTCGTAGCGGCCGCCCTGGATCTCGCCGGCCAGCCGGACCGCGTCGTCGATGGTGCCGCCGCCGACCTCGAACCAGTCGGCGCCGGGCAGCGAGGGCGCGACGCGGTCGCGCAGCCGGGCGCCGGAGCCGCCGCTGACGGCGATGGCGAGCCGGCCGGACTGCGAGATGCGCTCGTCCGCGAGGACGCAGGCCAGGTCGTCGAGGGCGCCGGGGCGGATGTCGACGACGACCGGCGAGGGGATGAGCCGGGTCAGTACTGGCACGCGATCTCCCGTCCGCGGGCGAGGTCGTCGTGGTTGTCGATCTCGACCCACCGGACGTCGCCGATCGGCGCCACATCGATCCGGAAGCCCCGGTTCACCAGCTCCTGGTAACCGTCCTCGTAGTACAGCTGCGGGTCCCGCTCGAACGTCGCCTTCAGCGCGTCCGCCAGATGCTCCGCCGCGCCGCCCTCGATCAGCGTCACACCGATGTACTCGCCGGTCGCCTCCGCCGGGTCCATCAGCTTGGTGATCCGCCGCATCCCCTTCTCCGGGTCCACGACGACCTTCATCTCCTCGTCGGCGAGCTGCTTCACCGTGTCCAGCGCCAGGATGATCTGCCTGCCGTCACCGCGCGCGTCCAGCAGCGTCCGCTCCACCGACACCGGGTGCACCGTGTCCCCGTTGGCGAGGATCACACCGTCCTTCAGCGCGTCCCGCGCACACCACAGCGAGTAGGCGTTGTTCCACTCCTCCGCCTTGTCGTTGTCGATGAGCGTCAGCTTCAGCCCGTACTTCGCCTCCAGCGCCGCCTGCCGCTCGTACACGGCCTCCTTGCGGTAGCCGACCACGACACCGACCTCGGTCAGCCCGATCTCCGCGAAGTTTCCGAGCGTCAGGTCCAGGACCGTGGGCTCCCCTTCTATGCCCGCGGGCCCCACCGGCACCAGCGCCTTGGGCAGCGTGTCGGTGTAGGGGCGCAGACGCCGGCCGGCGCCGGCCGCCAGCACGAGGCCGATCATGCGGGTTCTCCTTCGTCGTGTACGGCGGGCGCGCCACCCCGATGGGCGGTCACCCAGAAGCGGATGCTCTCGGCGAGCACCACGAGAGCCACGGCCACGGCGAGGGCCGTGAGCGCGACGGTGAAACCGGGCGCGGTGAGCACGGCCGCCAGGACGGCGACCGCCAGCGTGCGACCTTCGTGCCCCCCGGTCGCCCGCACCAGCGGACGCGGGGGCGCGCCCGCGTCGCCGCGGATGCGGTAGACCGTGTCGTAGTGATGGTAGGCGACCGCGGACACCAGTCCGTAGGCCGCGGGAAGGGCTCCGTTCGCCTCCGCGTCGGCCGCCAGGACCAGGACGGTTCCGTACTCGGCGGCGCGGAACAGCGGGGGGACGAGCCAGTCGAGGCGGCCGGTGAGGGGGCGGCCGAGGGCGGCGGCGGAGCAGACCACGTAGGCGACGGCGGCGAGGACGGTCTGCCATCCGGCGCCCCACAGGAGGGCGGAGCCCGTCACCAGCACGGCGCCGAGCGCGGCGGCGGCCACGCCGCCGCGGGCCCAGGAGCGGTGGAGCAGCTCGGTGAGCGGTCCGCCGTCGGCGAGGTCGGCGAGGGCCTGGGCGGCCTTCCCCTCCACGCGCCCGCCGCGCAGGGAGCGCAGGACGCGTCCGGCGGTGGTGTACACGGCGGCGAAGGCGCAGCCGGCGAGCAGCACCCAGAAGGTGACGCGGGGCGTGGTGGCGGCGGTGAGGACGGCGACCAGCGCCCAGCGCTCGCCGATCGGCAGGACGATCATGCGGCGCACCCAGACCGTCCAGCCGACGCGGTCCAGGCGGCCCGACAGGGCGGCGGCGGGGCCTTCCGCGGCGCCGGTCCTGGCCTCGGCGAAGGAGAAGTCGACCACGTGCCGGCAGGACTGGAGGATTATGGCGCCGAGCGCCAGGGCCCAGACGTCGTCGCCGGTACGGGCCGCGCCGAGGGCGAGGCCGGCGTAGAAGGCGTACTCCTTGGCCCGGTCGAACGTGGCGTCGAGCCAGGCGCCGAGCGTGGAGTACTGGAGCGAGTAGCGGGCGAGCTGGCCGTCGGCGCAGTCCAGGACGAACGACCCGAGGAGCAGCACGGCGGCGGCGACGAACCCCGCCCTGGTGCCGGTGGCGGCGCAGCCGGCCGCGATCAGCGCGGTGAGCAGGGAGGCGGTGGTGACCTGGTTCGGGGTCAGTCCGCGGCGGGCGCACCAGCGCGCGAGATGGCGCGAGTAGGGGCTGACGCAGAAGGTGGTGAAGAAGCCGTCGCGGGCCTTGACGGCGGACCTGAGGCGTACGGCCTCCTCGTCCACGGCGGCGACGGCCTGCCGCGCCTCGTTGCGGGCCTGCGGGCCGTCGGGCACGGCGGCGACCAGGCTGCCGAGCTCGGGGCGGTGCACGTCGGTGTCGAGGGCTGCGGTGACCCGGTCCGGGAGGCCCTCCACGAGGGTGCCGTTGCCGGCGCCCTGCCCGGAGGCGGAGTTCTCGCGGGCCATCGCGCGGGTCAGGGCCTGGCGTCCGGAGCGCTGGGCGGTGACGGCGCCGGGGATCGCGGAGAGCGGGAAGCGGGGGTCGGTCAGACCGAGCCGCAGGGCGTGCACGTGTCCGACGAACCGGGTGTCGACCAGGGCGACCCGTTCCTCCCCGGGGACCTCGGCGAGCAGTGTCTCGGCCTCCGCGGCGCCGGCGGCGGTCCGCACGTCGAAGCCGAGGGAGCGCAGGTCGCCCTCGAGTGACGAGCCGGGGACCGGGGGGCCGGTGACGATGGCGGTCGGCAACCGAAAACTCACTCCCTGGGGGCGACGCGTCCACGCCGGTCATGTACACGGTCTTGCGCGCCCGTCCCCCGTCCGGAGGTCCTGCGGGCGGCATGTCGGCAGAGGCTATCGGATACGCGGAGGCCCACGTTCACCGCCCGTTCTCCGGCCGGATCGACGCGGTTCGCCCGCTCCTGTGCCGCGCTCATCATCGGGGATGGCGGCCCCGGCTCACAAACCGCGCCGGTGGCTCGCCTTAGGGTGGACCACCATGACGTGGCTGATCACCGGCGGAGCCGGATACATCGGGGCCCATGTGGTGCGGGCCATGACGGACGCCGGGGAGCGGGTCGTCGTGCTGGACGACCTCTCCGCGGGGGTCCCGGCGCGGCTGCCCGAGGGCGTTCCGCTGGTCCGGGGCTCGGCGCTGGACGGCGAGCTGCTGACCAAGGTGCTCGCCGAGCACGGCGCGACCGGGGTGCTGCACCTCGCCGCGCGCAAGCAGCCCGGGGAGTCGGTGGCCCAGCCGATCCGCTATTACCGGGAGAACCTGGGCGGTCTGGCGACCCTGCTGGACGCCGTCGCGGAGGCGGGCGTCCGGCGCTTCGTGTTCTCCTCGTCCGCGGCCGTCTACGGCGACCCGCACGTGGACCTCATCACGGAGGACACGCCCTGCGCCCCCGTGAACCCCTACGGCGAGACCAAGCTCGCCGGGGAGTGGCTGGTGCGGGCGGCGGGCCGGGCGCACGGCATCGACACGGTGTGCCTGCGCTACTTCAACGTCGCGGGCGCGGCGGCCCCCGAGCTTGCCGACACCGGCGTCTTCAACATCGTGCCGATGGTCTTCGACCGGCTCACCCGGGGTGAGGCACCGCGGATCTTCGGCGACGACTACCCCACCCCGGACGGCACCTGCATCCGGGACTACATCCATGTGGCCGACCTCGCGGACGCCCACCTCGCGGCGGTGCGCACGCTGGCCGAGGGCGGTATCGAGGGCGATCTGACGGTGAACGTCGGACGCGGCGAGGGCGTCTCCGTCCGGGAGCTGATCACGCTCATCGGGGAGGTCACCGGCGACACCCGCACCCCGGTGGTCGAGCCGCGCAGGCCCGGCGACCCGCCCCGCGCGGTGGCCTCGGCCGCCCTCGCGAGCGAGCGTCTGGGCTGGACGGCGCGCCGTTCGGTGCGCGAGATGGTCGCGTCGGCCTGGCAGGGCTGGCAGCTCCTGCAGGGCGCCCCCCGCGCCTGACCTGCGGATCGTTTCCGCAGGTCAGGGCAGATGACAACGGTGTTCAGTGCCGCGTTGCCGGATACCTCGGCACCGTAGTTCACTGTGCTGCGGAAGGGCAGGAGCTGGGCACGACGGAAGGGCGGCGGCGGGCATGGGGGCAGGCCACGATCACGGGCACGCGCACGGGGCGGCGTCCGGCGGCACGGTCACCGCGGCCTACCGCGGGAGGCTGCGGATCGCGCTGGCGATCACGGTCTTCGTCATGGTCGTGCAGATCGTCGGCGGCGTGCTGGCCGACTCGCTCGCCCTGGTCGCGGACGCCGCCCACATGGCGACCGACGCCCTGGGGCTGGGCATGGCCCTGCTCGCCATCCACTTCGCCGGCCGCGCGCCGAGCGAGCGGCGCACCTTCGGGCTGGCCCGCGCGGAGATCCTCGCGGCGCTGGCCAACTGCCTGCTGCTGCTCGGCGTCGGCGGCTACGTGCTGTACGAGGCGATCCAGCGGTTCGTCACGCCCGCGGCCACCGAGGGCGGTCTGGCGATGGTGTTCGGCGCCGTCGGCCTGGCCGCCAACCTGGTGTCGCTGTCGCTGCTGATGCGCGGGCAGAAGGAGAGCCTGAACGTGCGCGGCGCGTTCCTGGAGGTGGCGGCGGACGCGCTCGGCTCGGTCACGGTGATCGTGGCCGCGCTGGTCATCGTCACCACCGGCTGGACGGCCGCCGACCCGGTCGCTTCCCTGGTCATCGCGCTGATGATCGTGCCGCGCACGCTGCGGCTGCTGCGTGAGACGCTCGACGTGCTGCTGGAGGCGGCGCCCAAGGGCGTGGACATGGCCGAGGTGCGGGCGCACATCCTGGACACGCCGGGGGTGGAGGACGTGCACGACCTGCACGCCTGGACGATCACCTCCGGGATGCCGGTGCTCTCCGCGCACGTGGTGGTCAGCGCGGACACGCTGAACGCGATCGGGCACGAGAAGATGCTGCACGAGCTGCAGGACTGCCTGGGCGACCACTTCGACGTGCGGCACTGCACCTTCCAGCTGGAGCCCAGCGGGCACGCGGAGCACGAGGCGCGGCTGTGCCACTGAGGCGCTGAACTCGTCGGTGTCACTCGGCACGCGGGTGTCGCGTGCGGGTGCGCGCACGCCCCCGAGTGCGCCGACGCGCCGTGGAACGCAGCCTTCCGCCCGGGTGACGGCGCCCCCCCTCCGCGAGGGGCTCCGGGGCATGCGCATTTCTGGTGCCCCCCAGGGGCACGATCTGCGCGGGGCCGGTGCCGTCCGGCTGCCGCCAGGACCGTCCTGCGCACCGGGGGCGGGACATGCGGGAGAGGACCGGAGTGCCGGGAGTGCCGGATTCGTGCGGCAGACTGGGGCGCGAACACCGAGTGAAGGATGGGTATGCCGATCACACCTGCCACCGCGACGAACAGCCCGTCGAGCGGCACCGCCGAGCCGATTTTGCTGGAACTGGTCGACGAGGACGGCGTGACGGTCGGCACTGCGGAGAAGCTCTCCGCCCATCAGCCGCCGGGGAAGCTCCACCGGGCGTTCTCCGTGTTCCTGTTCGACGAGCGCGGCCGGCTGCTGCTCCAGCAGCGGGCGCTCGGCAAGTACCACTCCCCCGGTGTGTGGTCGAACACCTGCTGCGGCCATCCGTACCCGGGCGAGGCGCCGTTCGCGGCGGCGGCCCGGCGGACGTACGAGGAGCTGGGGGTGTCGCCGTCGCTGATGGCGGAGGCGGGCACGGTCCGCTACAACCACCCGGACCCGGCGTCGGGCCTGGTGGAGCAGGAGTACAACCACCTCTTCGTCGGCATGGTGCAGTCGCCGGTGCGGCCCGACGCGAACGAGGTCGCCGCCACGGCGTTCGTGACGCCGGAGGACCTGGCGGAGCGGCACGCGAGGGACACCTTCTCGGCGTGGTTCATGACCGTGCTGGACGCGGCGCGGCCCGCCGTGCGGGAGCTGACGGGTCCGTCGGCCGGGTGGTGACGGGGCCGTCGCCGGGTGGTGACGGCGGCGCGTTTCAGCAGGTCTGCGCGGGCTTGAGGGGCAGGGCCGCCCAGATCACCTTGCCGCCGGTGGAGGTGTGCTCCACCTCGCAGACCCCGCCGGCCTCGCGCGTGATCTCGCGCACCAGGAGCAGTCCCCGGCCGCCGGTGCGGCCGTAGTCGTTCTCCAGGGCGGTGGGGCGGTAGGGGTGGTTGTCCTCCACGGACACCCGGATCCACTCCGCGCCCACCGCGACCTCGACGGCGAGCATCGGGGACAGCAGCGCCGCGTGTCTGACCGCGTTGGTGACCAGCTCGGAGACGATCAGCAGCAGCCCCTGCACCACCTCGTCCGCGACCGGCACCCCCTGCCGCAGCAGCAGGTCCCGCACGGCGTGCCGGGCCTGTGGCACCGAGGCGTCCACGGCAGGGGCGGTGAACCGCCAGACACCTTCGTACGGCAGCGGGTCGCCACCCTCACGCTCGATTGTCACCACACGTCGAGTGTTGGGACCGATCGCCTCCGCCCTTCCGCGCTGAACACAAGTCAGCGGATATCGAGCGGTTCCGACCGTTCCCGCCCGGCTCGGGCGGGAACGGGACCGTTCGGGTCCGGTCTGTGCCGTTCCGGGGCCGGTTCCCGTTTCCGGCGCCCGCTACTTCCCGGCCACCATGCCGACGACGCGGCGGCCGCCGTAGCCGGTGGCGATCAGCCCCAGCCCGTCGAACAGCAGGGACAGTGAGAAGAACGTGCCGATGACGTACTGGCTGCTGCTCGGCCAGGTGGCGAGCACGAGGATGCCGAGGAGCAGCCCGAAGGCGCCCTGCACCAGCGTCCAGCCGAACTGCGGGCCGCGCACCACCAGGCTGCCGACCAGGCGGAACACCCCGCCCGTCAGGAACAGCAGCGCCGCGAACATCGTCAGCGCCTCGGCCGCGGCCTCCGGCGTCTTGATGATCACCACTCCGGCCGCGATGTTCAGGGCGGCGACGACGAGGCCCAGCCAGAAGAAGCTCGTCTGCCGCGCCTGCACCGCGTGCAGCAGCCCGATGAGGCCTCCGACCAGCAGCAGCCAGCCGAAGAGCAGCATCGTGGTGAGCGTGGCGGCGGCCGTGTAGATGAGGCCGATCACCCCGGCGACGACGAGGATCACCCCGAGCACGGCGAGCATGCCGAAGCCGCGGTTCAGCTTCGCCGTGTCGGCCCGCGATCCCGCGGCTCCGGTGGACCTGGTCATGGCTGCCTCCCGGGTCTGGCCCCCCTTCCCGACGCTCCCGCTCCCCCGTGTCCCCCTCCCCCGGCGGTCGTAACCGGCGGTCGTGACGCCGGGTCCCGGGCCGCCGTCCGGGGCCGTGACCGGGGCGGATAGCATCCGGCGCATGGAGGAGCCGCAGCTGCTGCACAGCGTCACCGACTCGGTCGCGACGGTCGTCATCCGTCATCCCGCGAAGCGCAACGCGATGACCGCCGCGATGTGGGCGGCCCTGCCCCCGCTGCTCGGCGCGCTGACGGACGACCCCGCCGTGCGGGCGCTGGTACTCACCGGCGACGGCGGCACCTTCTGCGCAGGGGCGGACATCTCCACGCTCCAGGGCTCGCCGCTCGAGGCGCAGCGGCTGGCCGTGGCCGCCGAGGAGGCCCTCGCGGCCTTCCCCAAGCCGACCCTGGCCGCGGTGCGCGGCCACTGCGTGGGCGGCGGGGCGCAGCTCGCGGCCGCCTGCGACCTGCGGTTCGCGGAGGAGGGCGCCCGGTTCGGGGTGACCCCGGCGAAGCTCGGCATCGTCTACCCGTCCTCCGCGACCCGGCGGCTGGTGTCGCTGGTGGGCCCGGCGACCGCCAAATACCTCCTCTTCTCGGGCGAGCTGATCGGCACCGAGCGGGCGCTGGGCACGGGGCTGGTGGACGAGGTGCTGCCGACGGGCGGGCTGGACGCGCGGGTCGCCGAGTTCACCCGGACCCTGGCGTCCCGCTCCCTGCTGACGCAGGCGGCGGCGAAGGAGTTCGCGGACGGCCGCACGGACCGCGACGACCACTGGCACAAGACCGCTGCCGCGAGCGACGACACCGAGGAGGGCGTGACGGCGTTCCTGGAGCGCAGGGCGCCGCGGTTCACCTGGAATCTGTCCACTCCCGAGGACGCAGCCGCATCGGGTGCATGTTGAAGCGTGCACGAGGTACCCGCAGGGAGTCCGGCCGTACGGGTCGGACGACGAAAGGGGTAGCCACGTGTTCCGTGCCATCGCAGACGTCCTGCGCCAGATCGGCGGCGCCGTCGCCACCGTCGTGACCCTGCCGTTCCGGGCGCTCGCCCGGCTGTTCGGCGGCGCGTCCTCCACCGCGCGCGGGCATCGCGCCTGAGTCCGCCCGGGGGGTCTCGGGGCGCGTCGCCGCCCTGATCCCCGATTGTCGTCGTCACCTGCCACAATTGCCGCGCAACCTCAGTGGAGAAGGCGGTACGGGAACGTGACGACACCCCTCGCAGGGTCCATCGAAGGCAGGATCGCCGAGGAACTCGGCGTACGGGAGCGGCAGGTCAGAGCCGCCGTGGAACTGCTCGACGGCGGTTCGACGGTGCCCTTCATCGCCCGCTACCGCAAGGAAGCGACCGAGACGCTCGACGACGCGCAGCTGCGCACGATCGAGGAGCGGCTGCGCTATCTGCGGGAACTGGAGGAGCGCCGCACGGCGATCCTCGACTCGGTGCGTGAGCAGGGCAAGCTCACCGAGGAGCTCGAGGCCCGCATCCGGGGCGCGGAGACCAAGGCGCGCCTGGAGGACATCTACCTGCCGTTCAAGCCCAAGCGGCGCACCAAGGCGCAGATCGCCCGCGAGGCGGGTCTGGAGCCGCTGGCGGAGGGGCTGCTCGCCGATCCCGGTGTCGATCCCCTCGCCGCGGCCGCCGCGTTCGTGGACGCGGAGAAGGGCGTCGCCGATCCGCAGGCCGCGCTGGACGGCGCACGCGCCGTCCTCACCGAGCGTTTCTCCGAGGACGCCGACCTGATCGGCGAGCTGCGCGAGCGCATGTGGGTGCGCGGACGTCTCGCGGCGAAGGTGCGGGAGGGCAAGGAGGAGGCGGGCGCCAAGTTCGCCGACTACTTCGACTTCTCCGAGCCGTTCACGGAGCTGCCCTCGCACCGGGTGCTGGCGATGCTGCGCGGCGAGAAGGAGGAGGTCCTCGATCTCGTCCTGGAGCCGGAGGAGCCCACCGACGGCCCCTCCTCGTACGAGGGCATCGTCGCCCACCGGTTCGGGATCGCCGACCGGGGCCGCCCGGGCGACAAGTGGCTGCTGGACACGGTCCGCTGGGCCTGGCGCACGCGCATCCTGGTGCACCTGGGCATCGACCTGCGTCTGCGGCTGCGCACCGCCGCCGAGGACGAGGCGGTGCGGGTGTTCGCCGCCAACCTGCGCGACCTGCTGCTGGCCGCCCCGGCCGGCACGCGCGCGACGCTCGGCCTGGACCCCGGTTTCCGCACGGGCGTGAAGGTCGCCGTGGTCGACGCGACCGGCAAGGTCGTCGCCACGGACGTGATCCACCCGCACGTCCCGGCGAACCGCTGGGACGAGGCGATCGCCAAGCTGGCCCGGCTCGCGAAGGAGCACGCGGTCGAGCTGATCGCCATCGGCAACGGCACGGCGTCCCGCGAGACCGACAAGCTCGCCGGTGAACTCATCGCCAAGCACCCCGAGCTGAAGCTGACGAAGGTGATGGTGTCCGAGGCGGGCGCCTCCGTGTACTCGGCGTCCGCGTTCGCCTCGCAGGAGCTGCCGGACATGGACGTGTCGCTGCGCGGCGCGGTGTCCATCGCGCGCCGCCTCCAGGACCCGCTGGCGGAGCTGGTGAAGATCGACCCGAAGTCGATCGGCGTCGGCCAGTACCAGCACGACCTGTCCGAGGTGAAGCTGTCGCGCTCGCTGGACGCGGTCGTCGAGGACTGTGTGAACGGCGTCGGCGTGGACGTCAACACCGCGTCCGCCCCACTGCTCGCCCGGGTCTCCGGCATCTCCTCCGGACTCGCGGAGAACATCGTGGCGCACCGCGACTCCAACGGGCCGTTCAAGAGCCGCTCCGAGCTGAAGAAGGTGGCCCGCCTGGGCCCGAAGGCGTACGAGCAGTGCGCGGGCTTCCTGCGGATCCGCGGCGGCGACGACCCGCTGGACGCGTCCAGCGTGCACCCCGAGGCGTACCCGGTGGTGCGGCGGATGGTGAAGACCGCCGGGCAGGAGGTGGCCTCGCTCATCGGCAACACGGCGGTGCTGCGCTCGCTGCGCCCGCAGGACTTCGTGGACGACACCTTCGGTCTGCCGACCGTGTCGGACATCCTGAAGGAGCTGGAGAAGCCGGGCCGTGACCCGCGTCCGGCGTTCAGGACGGCCGCCTTCAAGGAGGGCGTGGAGAAGATCTCCGACCTGTCCTCCGGGATGATCCTGGAGGGCGTGGTGACGAACGTGGCCGCGTTCGGCGCGTTCGTCGACGTCGGCGTCCACCAGGACGGCCTGGTGCACGTGTCCGCGATGTCGAAGACGTTCGTCAAGGACCCGCGGGACCTGGTGAAGCCGGGCGACATCGTCAAGGTGAAGGTGCTCGACGTCGACATCCCGCGCAAGCGGATCTCGCTGACGCTGCGTCTGGACGACGAGGCCGCCCCGCAGGGCGGGCAGGAGGGCGGCGAGCGCCGGCAGCGCGGCGGGCGTCCTCCGCAGCAGCGCCAGGCGCGCGGCGGCGCGGCGGCAACGGCGGCGGCCGTACGCGTCAGGCGCCGGCCCCGGCCAACAGCGCGATGGCGGACGCCCTGCGCCGCGCGGGTCTGGTGGACCCGAAGAGCGGCCGCCGCTGAGCGGTGGAGCGCGGTCCCGGGTCCCCGTGCGGGTGCCCGGGACCGCGCTCGGGTTCGGTGACCGTGCTCAGAGTTCGGTGACCGTGCCGCCGGTGACGTGCAGACGGCGGGTCACATGGACCGCGTCCAGCATGCGGCGGTCGTGGGTGACCAGCAGCAGCGTGCCCTCGTAGGCGTCGAGGGCGGACTCCAGCTGCTCGATGGCGGGCAGGTCGAGATGGTTGGTCGGCTCGTCCAGGACGAGAAGGTTCACGCCCCGGCCCTGGAGCAGCGCGAGGGCGGCGCGGGTGCGCTCCCCCGGTGACAGGGTCGCCGCGGGACGCAGCACGTGCTCCGCCTTCAGGCCGAACTTGGCGAGGAGCGTGCGGATGTCCGCCGGTTCCAGGTCGGGCACCGAGGGACGGAACGCGTCCAGCAGCGTCTCCGGGCCGTGGAACAGCGCGCGGGCCTGGTCGACCTCCCCCAGCAGCACACCCGAGCCCAGGGCGGCGTGACCCGTGTCGAGCGGCACGCGGCCCAGCAGGGCGTCGAGCAGGGTGGACTTGCCCGCGCCGTTCGCGCCGGTCACCGCGACCCGGTCGGCCCAGTCGATCTGGAGGGTCACCGGGCCGAGCGTGAAGCCGCCCCGGCGTACGACGGCGTCCCGCAGGCCCGCGACCACGGCGCCGGAGCGCGGGGCTGCCGCGATCTCCATGCGCAGCTCCCACTCCTTGCGCGGCTCCTCGACGACCTCCAGACGCTCCATCATGCGCTGCGTCTGACGTGCCTTCGCGGCCTGCTTCTCGCTGGCCTCGCTGCGGAACTTGCGGCCGATCTTGTCGTTGTCGTTCCCCGCCTTGCGGCGCGCGTTCTTCACGCCCTTGTCCATCCAGGAGCGCTGCATCTGCGCCCGGTCCTGGAGGGCGGCCCGCTTGTCGGCGTACTCCTCGAACTCGTCGCGCGCGTGACGGCGGGCCACCTCGCGCTCCTCCAGATAGGCGTCGTAGCCGCCGCCGTAGAGGTTGATCTGCCGCTGGGGCAGGTCGAGTTCGAGAACCTTGGTGACGGTGCGGGAGAGGAACTCGCGGTCGTGGCTGACGACGACCGTGCCGGCGCGCAGGCCGCTCACGAACCGCTCCAGGCGTTCCAGGCCGTCCAGGTCGAGGTCGTTGGTGGGCTCGTCGAGCAGGAAGACGTCGTAGCGGGACAGCAGCAGGGAGGCGAGTCCGGCGCGGGCCGCCTGGCCGCCGGAGAGTGCGGTCATCTCCTGGTCGAGACCGACGTCCAGGCCGAGCGTGGCGGTGACCTCCTCGGCGCGCTCGTCGAGGTCGGCGCCGCCCAGCGCGAGCCAGCGTTCGAGGGCGGTGGCGTAGGCGTCGTCCGCGCCGGGTGCGCCGTCGACCAAACCCTGGGTCGCCTCGTCCATGGTGTGCTGGGCCTCGGCGACGCCGGTGCGGCGGGCGAGGAAGGCGCGCACGGTCTCGCCGGGCCGCCGCTCCGGCTCCTGCGGGAGGTGGCCGACGGTGGCGGTGGGCGGGGAGAGGCGCAGCTCGCCCTCCTCGGGCGCGGCGAGCCCGGCGAGCAGGCGCAGCAGCGTGGACTTGCCGGCGCCGTTGGCCCCGACGAGGCCGATCACGTCGCCGGGCGCGACGACGAGGTCGAGTCCGGCGAACAGGGAGCGGTCGCCGTGTCCGGCGGTGAGGTTCTTGGCGACGAGGGTGGCAGTCATCAGACCGCCGATCCTAGAGCCTCGGCGGTACCGCGAAGGCTCAGGGGCGGACGGCGGTGACCAGCACCGTTCCGGCGGTACGGGCCACCAGGTACGCCTCGCCCTTCACCGCGGGCGGGTCCAGCGGGACGCGGTGCCGGCCGGATTCGAGGACCGCGTCGAAGAGGTCCCGGCTGCGGGCGCGGGAGAGGCGGTCGACGCGGTGCGCGGTGATCCGGACGCGGCAGGCGGACACCACCGAGATCTCGGCGGCGCCGTCCGCCACGGTGAGGTCCGTCAGCCGCCGGTGGTCGTCCCGGCCCGCCTCCAGGGCCTGTTCGGTCTGCGCGACGAGGAGCGGGACGACGGGCGCGAGCGCGTCGACGCAGGGCACGTCCGCGCCCGCGCCGGCCAGCGCACGGCGTACGGTGTCGCGCTCCCGCGCGGGGACCGAGCGGGCGAACAGCACGGCACCGTAGGAGCGGAGTTCGTCGGCGGGGACGCCGTCGGCGCTCTGGGTGATGTCGGCGCCGATGCCGATGGTGCGCAGGGCGGCGGCCAGCCGGGCGAGCAGGGCCACGCGGGCGCCGATGAGCAGGACGCGGCGGCGGCTGCCGGGGAGGTCGCCCTCCAGGAGGGCGGTCAGGGCCGCGCGGTACTCGTCGCCACGGAAACGGAACGGGCCCATCCCGTGGTAGCCGTCGCGCTCCAGGTCGGCCCGGTCGCCGGTCTGCCAGGCGAAGTCCCGCCAGATGACGTCCTCCCCGTCCCGCTCGATGACGGCGGTCACGGCGCCGCAGGCGAGGTCCTCGCACTCGGGGCAGCCGTAGACGACGTACCGGCCGTCGGGCAGGGGCGCGCCCGTCTCCAGCAGCAGGCTGCGGACCTGGGCCGTGAAGAGGGACGGCGGCACGTCGGAGGCGAGCGGGGAGACGGCGTCCAGGTCGGACAGGCGGTACAGCAGCGGGCGTCCGTCGACGACGAAGTCGACGAAGTCGCGGTGCACTTGGAAGTCGCCGCCGGCGAGGAGCCCCCCGGGGCGGGTCGCCGGCGCCAGGCCGAAGGTCGTGTACTCGGCAGACATGCCGTGAGTATTCCCAGCCGGGGGCGGCCCCGAGCACACGGACGGACATCCGCTACCGTCCGCCGGATGGGAAGCGAAACGGACAACGGTGTCGTGGTGGTCGGCGGCGGGGTGACCGGGCTGACCACGGCGGTGGTCCTCGCCGAGCGGGGCGTACGGGTGCGGCTGTGGACGCGGGACCCGGTCGGGGCGACCACCTCGGCGGTCGCGGGCGCCCTGTGGTGGCCCTACCGCATCGATCCCCCGGAGGCCGCGCAGGCGTGGGCGCTGGAGTCCCTCGGCGTGTACGAGGAGATGGCGCTGCGCCCGGAGGCGACGGGCGTACGGATGGTCGAGGGGGTACTGGGCGAGACGCCGATGGACGAGGTCGGGGGGTGGGCCGCCGCGCGGCTGCCGGGGCTGCGTCCGGCGACGGAGGCGGAGTACCCGGGCGGGTGGGGGCTGTGGGCGCGGCTGCCGCTGATCGACATGCCGGCGCATCTGCCCTATCTGCGGGACCGGTTGACGGCGGCGGGCGGCACGGTGGAGACGCGCGCGGTCGCGGATCTCGCGGAGGCCGACGCGCCGGTGGTGGTGAACTGCACGGGCCTGGCGGCGCGGGAGCTGGTGCCGGACCCGGCGGTGCGGCCGGTGCGGGGACAGCTGGTGGTCGTGGAGAACCCGGGGATCCGCACCTGGATGGTCACCGAGGGCGCGGACGGGTCGATGGCGTACTTCTTCCCGCAGCCGGGGCGGCTGCTGCTGGGCGGCACGGCCGAGGAGGACGTGTGGTCCGACCGGCCGGACCCGGCGACGGCGGAGGCGATCGTGCGGCGCTGCGCGGCGCTGCGCCCGGAGATCGGGAAGGCCCGTGTGCTGGAGCACCGGGTGGGGCTGCGGCCCGCCCGGGACGCGGTGCGTCTTGAGCGCACCCGGCTGCCCGACGGGCGGGTGCTGGTGCACAACTACGGCCACGGCGGCGGGGGCGTCACCGTGGCCTGGGGGTGCGCCCGGGAGGCGGCGGAGCTGGCCTCGGAGTGAGGGGCGGGGCGGGCGTCGGGCGCCCGCCCCGCGTCACGGCATGTCCCTCGCCGGGGGGTCAGTGCTTGCCGATGGGGTCGCCCTCCACGTCCGGTCCGCGGCCGGGTCCGACGCGCAGCTCGAACTCGCCGTCGTACTTCTTGTGGCCCTCGATGACCGCGAGTTCGACGGCCTCGTTGCCCATCTTGTTGCGGACGATGAGCGGGTCGTGGCGCAGGTCGCGCATCAGCGCCACGCACATGAAGATCATGACGACGACGAACGGCGCCGCGGCGAGGATGGTGAGGTTCTGCAGACCGGTCAGGGCGTCGCCCTGGCCGCTGCCGACCAGTAGCATGATGGCCGCCACCGCACCGGTGACCACGCCCCAGAAGACCACGGCCCAGCGGCTGGGTTCGAGGGAGCCCTTCTGCGACAGGGTGCCCATCACGACGGAGGCCGCGTCGGCGCCCGAGACGAAGAAGATGCCGACGAGGACCATCACCAGCAGGCTGGTGGCGGTGGCGACGGGGAACTCCTGGAGGACGGCGAAGAGCCGGCCCTCGGGGGTGGTCTCGTCGCCGAGCCGGTTCTGCTCCTGGAGGCGCATCGCCGAGCCGCCGAAGATGGCGAACCAGACGAGGCTGACGGCGCTGGGCACGAGGATGACGCCGCCGATGAACTGACGGATGGTCCGGCCGCGGCTGATGCGGGCGATGAACATGCCGACGAACGGCGTCCAGGAGATCCACCACGCCCAGTAGAAGACGGTCCAGCTGCCCAGCCAGTCGGCGACGCCCTCGCCGCCGCTGATGTCGGTGCGGCCGGCCATCTCGGGCAGGTCGCCGAGGTAGGAGAAGACGGAGGTCGGCAGCAGGTCGAGAACGAGGACGGTGGGGCCGGCGACGAAGACGAACACGGCGAGGATCAGCGCCAGCACCATGTTGGTGTTGGACAGCCACTGGATGCCCTTCTCCACGCCGGACACCGCGGACGCCACGAACGCCACGGTCAGCACGGCGATGATGGAGACCAGCAGGCCGGTGCCGACCTTCTCCAGCCAGTTGAGCTTCTCGATGCCGGAGCCGATCTGCAGCGCACCCAGGCCGAGGGAGGCCGCCGAGCCGAAGACGGTCGCGATGATGGCGAGGACGTCGATGACCCGGCCGCCGGCGCCGTTGGCGTGCTTCTCGCCGATGAGCGGGGTGAACACGGCGCTGACGGTCTGCCGGCGGCGGCGCCGGAAGGTGCTGTAGGCGATGGCGAGGCCGACCACGGCGTAGATGGCCCACGGGTGGAGCGTCCAGTGGAACAGCGTGGTGGCCATGGCCGTCGCCATCCGGTCGCCCGAGTCCTCGGGGGCGGTGCCGGGCGGCGGGGTGTCGAAGTGCGCGAGCGGCTCGCTCACGCCCCAGAACATCAGGCCGATGCCCATGCCGGCGCTGAACATCATGGCCACCCAGGACACGGTCCGGAACTCCGGCTCCTCGCCCTCGGCGCCCAGCGTGATCCGGCCGTAGCGGCTGGCGGCCAGCCACAGCGCGAAGACCACGAAGCCCGAGGCGGCCAGGACGAAGCCCCAGCCGCCGTTGTGCATCAGTCCGCTCAGCAGGCTGGTGGAGACGTCCTCCAGCGAGTCCGTCCAGACGGCTCCCCACACGACGAAGGCCAGGGTGAGCACGGCGGTGACGCCGAAGACCACCCAGTCGGTGCGGGGCTTGTCCTGGCCGGGCAGGCCCGCTTCGGAGCCGGGCAGCGGGCCTGCCGTGGTGTCCTTGTCGCTTGGGTGGTCCTGCGTCACAGGCGGCACCTTTCGTCCGAAGCTTCGGGCGGAGAGCCCTCCTCCCGATACGCCCATACCACCGATGGCGCAAAACTCACCTCATCGACAGGACGCGATCGCCTCTCCTTCGGCCAGGTGGTACGTGGCGCGGCCGTCCAGGAGCAGTGGGACGAGCGCCCGCAGTGACTGCCGCAGGGGGACGAACACGCCGTTTCCGCTCTTCTGGACGCGTACGCCGTGCAGGGCCAGCTCGTCCCCCACGTCCGCGTACTGACCTGCGGTGAGGCGGTAGCCGCAGGGCGGGTCGGCGAGCACCTCGGAGGGTTCGGGCGTCTCGTTGTCGGCGCCTGCGAGGTACACCGGGCCGCGGTCCGCGTACCCGGCGGCGCGGGCCTTCGCGGTGACCGCCTCGACCGTCCCGCGCCGCTCCGAGGAGAAACGGATCAGGCCGTTCAGGGCGGCGAGGTGGGAGTCGACCCTGCGCCGGTTGTTCAGCGCCTCGTCGGCCTTCTCGGCGTCGGTGAGCGGGTCGACGCGGCTCTCGATGAGCAGGCCGACGGCGTGCTTGATCCCGGAGAGGTTGCGCAGGATGCGTTCCTGGCCGTCGCCGGCGGTCTGCCGGATCGGGTCGCCGGTGACGGGGTCGGTCCAGATGCCGTAGGTGCCGGTGGAGTACCCGGCGGCGCCTGCGGCGGGGCGCACGTGGTCCTCGGACAGGGAGCGGGCGACGTCGTGGACGGCGGGGTCGGTGTTGAGGTTGCGCGGCCACAGGTCGAACAGGTCCTTGTCGTAGTACGGCGGGGTGGCGCCGTACTCGTGCAGGTCGTAGATGACGTCGGGGCGCTCGTCGCGGATCACGGCGGCCAGCGCGCGGCCCTCGGCGGTCTTCAGGGCGACGTGGTCACGGTTGATGTCGATGCCGTCGCTGTTGCCCCGGGTGTCGGCGGCCCGCCCGTCGGGGTTGGCGGTGGGGACGACGAGCACCGTGGTCCGGTCGAGGAACCGCTTCGTCTCCTTGTCCTCGGCGTACGCCAGGTCGCGGACCGTGGTGAGGCACGCCTCCCGCCCGGAGGGTTCGTTGCCGTGCTGGCTGCACACCAGGAGGACCTTGTTCGGGGTGCGTGCGGCGCCGATGCGGACGAGCCGCAGGGGGCGGTTCTGGGCGGTGGTGCCGATGCGGGTGACGTGGACGCGGCCGCTCGCGCGGTCGATGGTCTCCAGGAGGCGCTGTTCCTCGGGCTGGGTGGTCCAGCGGGCGCCGTGGCTGAGTTCGAAGCCGGTGCGCGGCGGGGCGGCGGTGCCGTGCGCCCCGGCGGCAGGGGCGGTGACCAGGGTGGCGGCGAGGCTCGTGAGAGCGGTGGCGGTGAGGAGCGCGGCGCGTCGTTTCATCGGGTCTCCCCCGGGACTCGGCGGGCGGTGGCGGCGGGCGGGCGGACGCCGTCCGGTGCGGTGCGCGCGGTCGTGACGGGCGGTCCGGAGGTGGCGCGGGCGAACGCGGCGGTCCCGCCGACGAACGGGACCCGGGCCGAGGTGCGGGCCAGGTCGAGGGTGAGCGTCGGGGTGTCGGCCGGCGGGTCGATCAGGCCGCGGTCGGTGCCGGCGACGATCAGCGCGAGCCGGTGGCCGCGGGGGACGACGTGGTCGGTGGCGGCCAGGTCGACGGTGAGGGTGTAGCGCTTGCCGGGGACGAGCGGTTCGCCCCGGCCGGTGCCTGCGTGTTCGCCGAGGTCGGCCCAGCCGCGGCTGACGACGGTGTGGCCGACGTCGGCGGTCTTCGCGCGGGTCTCCCGGTAGCAGGAGCTGTCGCCCTCGGTGCTCGGTCCCCAGCAGGTGCGCTCCGACAGGGTGACGATGCCTTCCCCGGAGGCGGCGTAGTCGCGGATGGTGTCGGGGCCGAGGTCCACCAGGACGGCGGAGAGATGGGCCGTCGGGGTGCTGGGCGTGACGGCGACGGTCACCCGGGAGGAGCCGGCGAGGCGCAGGTCGCGGGTGAGCGGGCGGGTGACGAAGCCCGCCTTCTCCGGGGTCGGGGTGTCGATCCGGGTCGCCCAGTCGGTCTCGTCCAGCGCGGGGTCGTCGGTGAAGGCCGTGGTGCCCTGGTCCGGGCGCAGGCCGAGCGTGCCGACGCCGTCCTGGGCGCCGCGTGCGGGGCGCAGGGTCGCGGTGCTCGTGCCGCGCGGGGGCCAGGCGGTGGAGGTGACCCACTGGTCGGGCGCGCGTTCGATGTCGGCGACCGGTTCACGGTCGATGCCGTTGTCGATGCCCTTGAGCTCGTGGTCGAACCAGCGCTGCAGGGTGCTCACCCACGCCGCGCGGCGGAAGTCGAAGGGGTCGACGTGGCCGGTCTGGGACAGCCAGATCTTGCGCCGTACGCCGTTCTTCCCGAGGGCGTCCCACCAGGGACCGACGTGCCGCATACGGACGTTGAGGTCCTGCATGCCGTGCACGAGGAAGACGCTGGCGCGGACCTTCTTCGCGGTGCGGACGTAGTCGCGTTCGGTCCACAGCGGGGTGCGGTCGCCGGTGCGCGGGGCTCCGTCGACGAGCTCGCGGGCGACCTCCGTGCAGTGCTCGCGGGCCTCGGGCGTCTGGACGTAGCCGGCGAGCCAGTCGGGTCCTGAGTCGTAGAGCGGGGCGCCTTGGGAGAAGTAGTAGTCGTACCAGGTGGAGATGGCGGCGATGGGGACGATGGTCTTCAGTCCCTTGACGCCGGTGGCGGCGACGCCGTTGGCGATGGTGCCGTCCCAGCTCTTGCCGATCATGCCGGTGCTGCCGTCGGTCCAGTCGGCGCGCACCCGTTCGCCGCCGGTGCGGTCGGAGTACGCCTTCGCGCGGCCGTTCAGCCAGTCGACGACCGCCTTGGCGGACTGGATGTCGGAGCGGCCGCCGACGTCGACGCAGCCGTCGGAGCGGCTGGTGCCGGCGAGGTCGACGCCGACGACGGCGTAGCCGCGCGGCACGAACCAGTTGTCGTAGAACAGCGGCATCCGCACGATGTCGCCGTGTTCGTCGTAGGTCTTGGTCTGGCTCTCGTTGCCCCGCCCGCAGCAGGAGTAGTACGGGCTGGCATCCATGATCACGGGGACCTTGCGGCCCTGGCGGGCGGCCTCGCGGGGCCGGACGATGTCGACGGCGACCCGGTCGGTGCGTCCGTCACGGTCCTCGTCGAGGCCGGTGTCCACCCAGACGGCCTCGCGAATGGCGTCGGCGTAGGAGTGGACGGGGCGGCTCTCCCGGGGGGCGGCGTCGGCCGCGGCGGGGGTGAGCAGGGTGGCCGTCAGGGCGGCGGTGGCCGCCGTCGCGAGCGTTCTCCAGGTCGTGGGGCGCGTGCGTATCGGCATGCGCCGGACGGTACCCCGGTGAACTCCGGTGCAGAAGAGGGCGTCTGACGGCCCGTGGGACCGAAGGGGGCGTCAGTCGTGGTCGTACACCGTGACCGGTATCCCCCGCCGGACCAGGCGGTTCTCGACGAGCGGCTCGACGCGGGGCCACGTGCCGCCGGCGAGGCCGCAGCCGATGCGGGGCATGTGGACCGACGCGCCGAGTTCCAGGGCGGGCCCGGCGAGGCGGGCCAGGGCCGTGTCGATGGCCTCGTAGCGGACGGGGGCGCCCTTGCTGCCGGTGCGGACGCCGCGCTGGCCGACCATGTTGGCCACCCACACGTACCGCTCGGCCCGGACGAGCTGCACCGCGCCCAGGCCGAAGTCGTTGGCGGCGCGGCCGCGGTGCCAGGCGCGGTACGCCGCCTCCGGCTCGGGCCACCGGCGGGACAGGGCGAGGACGAAGCCCTTGCCCCACCCGCCGATGTCGTTGCACACATGGGCGATGATCTTGACGCCCTTCACCGCCGGAACGGTGGCGTCCCCCCGCACGTACGTGATCCCGTCCATGGCGGCACCGTACCGGCGGGCACCGACAACGCCGCCACCCCTTTACCGCCCGGCCGCGACCTTGCGGCGGACGCCGCCGTACCAGCCGGCGACCAGCGCCACCGCGATGACCGGGACGAGCAGCAGCGTCTTGCGGCCCACCTCGGGGTCGTTCCACATCAGGACGAGGACGGACAGCAGGAAGGCGATGGTCGCGATCTCGGTGACCGGGCTGCCGGGCAGCCGGAACGACGGCCGGGTGACGAGGCCGGCGCGGGCGCGGCGGACGAACACCAGGTGACAGATCATGATGATCACCCAGGTGCTGACGATGCCGAGCGAGGCGACGTTCAGCACGATCTCGAAGGCCTGGGCCGGCACGAGGAAGTTGAGGCCGACGCCGAGCACGCACACCGCGCAGGTCAGGAGGATGCCGCCGTAGGGCACCTGGCTGCGGTTCATACGGGCGGTGAACTTGGGCGCGGAGCCCGCCGACGCCATGGAGCGCAGGATGCGGCCGGTGGAGTAGAGGCCGGAGTTCAGGGACGACATGGCGGCCGTGAGGACGACCAGGTTCATCACGTCGCCCGCGGCCGGGACGCCGATCTTCGACAGCACGGTGACGAAGGGGCTCTCCCCCGCCGAGTACATCGAGCCCGGCAGCAGCAGCGCCAGCAGGACGACGGAGCCGACGTAGAAGAGGCCGACGCGCCACATGATGGAGTTCACCGCGCGCGGGACGACCTTCTCCGGCTCGGCGGTCTCGCCCGCGGCGACGCCGACGAGCTCCAGCGCCGCGTAGGCGAAGATCACGCCCTGCATCACCAGGACGACCGGCAGCACGCCGTGCGGGAGGACGCCCCCGTGGTCGGTGATCATGCTCAGGCCCGGCGTGCCGCCGCCCACCTCGTGCTGGGTGGCGAGCAGGAAGATTCCGACCAGCATGAAGGCGACGAGGGTGGCGACCTTGACGATCGCGAACCAGAACTCCATCTCGCCGAAGATCTTCACCGAGATCAGGTTCACCGCCAGCACGACCGCGAGGGCGATCAGCGCCAGCACCCACTGCGGGATGTCGGTGAACGCGCTCCAGTAGTGCGTGTAGAGCGCGATCGCGGTGATGTCGGCGATGCCGGTGGTCGACCAGTTCAGGAAGTACATCCAGCCGGCGACGTAGGCGCCCTTCTCGCCGAGGAACTCGCGCGCGTACGACACGAAGGAGCCGGACGACGGGCGGTACAGGACCAGCTCGCCGAGGGCGCGGACGACGAAGAAGGCGAAGACGCCGCAGACCAGGTAGGCCAGCGCCAGGGCGGGGCCCGCGTCGCGCAGGCGTCCTCCGGCGCCCAGGAAGAGGCCGGTGCCGATCGCGCCGCCGATGGCGATCATGTTGATGTGGCGGGCCTTGAGGTCCTTGCTGTAGCCGGCGTCGCCCGCGTCGGCGGGCGTCGCGGCCGCGGTGGGGGGTGCGGCCGTTGCCGTGGTGACGGCGTCCTTGCTCACGCGTGGTTCCACTCTCTGGTGCGCACGGGCGGATCTCGCGCCCGGCTGTCCGGATTGCTCTCGGCCTGCGCGCTGTGATCACGGCACGGACCGACGGGGCACCTTTCCGGATGTGCGGGTGCGTATGCGATGGCCTGCGTCACACCGTGGGTCTCTTCACACTCCCCTCACCCCGGGACCGGATTGACAGCAGAGGTGTCACAGCGGCGGTGGGACAGCGATACTGCTGCACATGACGACCGAGACCGAGGCCCTGACGATCGACGAGCTGGCGGCCCGGGCCGGGGTCACCGTGCGCACGGTCCGCTTCTACGGCACGAAGGGCCTGCTGCCGCCCCCGGTGCTCGGTCCCCGGCGGGTCGGCCGCTACGGCAGGGAGCACCTGGCGCGCCTGGAACTGATCGAGGAGCTGCAGAGCCGGGGCATGACCCTGGCCGCGATCGAGCGCTATCTTGCGCAGCTGCCGCCGGACCTCAGCGTGCGGGACCTGGCCGTGCAGCGGGCGGTGGTCGCGTCCTGGGCACCCAACACGGTGGAGACGGTGTCCCGGGCGGAGCTGGAGCGCCGGGCGGGGCGCGCGCTGGGCGAGGAGGAGCTGAAGCGGCTCGCGGCGATGGACGTCGTGGAGCGGATCGGCGAGCCGGGCGGGGAACTGTTCAAGGTGGACGCCGGGCTGCTGCGGCTCGGGGTGGAGCTGCTGGACGTGCCGCTGTCGCACGAGTCGGTGCTGGCCGCCCGCGCGGTGCTCACCGAGCACTCCCGCGCGGCCGCCCGCGAGCTGTCGCGGCTGCTGCGTGACGCGGTGGCGGACAAGGACCCGCACGACCGGCGGTCCTTGTCCGCACGGATGCATCCGCTGGTGGTGCAGGCACTGCTCACCACGTTTCAGCGGTCGCTGAAGGAGGAGCTGCGGGAGTGGCTCGACGAGGACGGCTGAGCCGCCGCCCGCCGAGCCACCTCCCGCCGGGCCACCGCCGCCGGGTCAGCGAACGTCGGATCAGCGGGCGTCGGATCAGCGGGCGTCGGTGAAGACCTCGCCCTTGTCCGCCTTCTCCACCAGCAGGGCGGGCGGGGTGAAGCGGTCGCCGTAGCGCTCGGCCAGCTCGCGGGCGCGGGCGACGAAGCCGGGCAGGCCGGTCTCTCCCCCGGCGCCGCCGTCGTAGCCGTTGATGTACTGCAGGACGCCGCCGGTCCAGCCCGGGAAGCCGATGCCGAGGATGGAGCCGATGTTGGCGTCGGCGACGGAGGTCAGCACGCCCTCCTCCAGGAGCCGGACGGTGTCCAGCGCCTCGGAGAACAGCATCCGCTCCTGCATGTCGCGGAACGGGATGGTGTGCCCGGGCTTGGTGAAGTGCTCGCGCAGCCCCGGCCACAGCAGGCCACGCCTGCCGTTCTCGTCGTAGTCGTAGAAGCCGGCGCCGCCGGAGCGTCCGGGGCGGCCGAACTCGTCGACCATGCGGTCCACGACCGCCTCGGCCGGGTGCGGGGTCCAGGTGCCGCCCGCCTCCTCGACGGCCCGCTGCGTCTCGCGGCGGATCTTGCGCGGCAGGGTGAGGGTCAGCTCGTCCATCAGGGAGAGCACCTTCGCCGGGTAGCCCGCCTGGGCCGCCGCCTGCTCGACCGACGCGGGCTCGATGCCCTCGCCGACCATCGCCACGCCCTCGTTGATGAAGTGGCCGATGACCCGGGAGGTGAAGAAGCCGCGGGAGTCGTTGACCACGATCGGGGTCTTCTTGATCTGGCGGACCAGGTCGAAGGCGCGCGCGAGGGCCTCCTCGCCGGTGCGCTCGCCCTTGATGATCTCGACGAGCGGCATCTTGTCGACGGGCGAGAAGAAGTGCAGCCCGATGAAGTCCTCCTGCCGCTCCACGCCCTCGGCGAGGGCGGTGATGGGCAGGGTGGAGGTGTTGGAGCAGAGCAGCGCGTCGGGCTCGACGACGTTCTGCACCTCCTGGAACACCTTGTGCTTGAGGGAGGTGTCCTCGAAGACGGCCTCGATGACCGCGTCGCAGCCGGCGAGGTCGGCGGCCTCGGCGGTGGGCGTGATCCGGGCGAGGAGCGCGTCGGCCTTCTCCTGCGTGGTGCGGCCCCGGGAGACGGCCTTGGCGCACAGCTTCTCGGAGTAGCCCTTGCCCTTGAGCGCGGCCTCGAGGGAGACGTCCTTGAGGACGACGTCGATGCCGGCGCGGGCGCAGGAGTAGGCGATGCCGGCGCCCATCATGCCGGCGCCGAGGACGGCGACCTTGGTGACCTTGCGGGCGGGCACGTCCTTGGGACGGCCGGCGCCGGAGTTGACGGCCTGGAGGTCGAAGAAGAACGCCTGGATCATGTTCTTCGACGTCTGGCCGGCGGCCAGCTCCACGAAGTAGCGGGCCTCGATGACCTGCGCGGTGTCGAAGTCGACCTGGGCGCCCTCGACGGCGGCGGCCATGATGTTGCGCGGGGCCGGGTAGGGGGCGCCGCCGGTCTGCTTGCGCAGGCTGGCCGGGAACGCGGGCAGGTTGGCGGCGAACTTCGGGTTCGACGGGGTGCCGCCCGGGATGCGGTAGCCGGGGCGGTCCCAGGGCTGCGCGGACTCGGGGTGGGCGTCGATGAAGGCGCGGGCCTTGGCGAGCATCTCCTCGGGTGTCTCGGCGACCTCGTCGACCAGACCGTTCTCCAGGGCGCGGCGCGGGCTGTACTGGGTGCCCTGGAGGAGCACCTTCAGCAGCGCGTCGGTGATGCCGAGCAGGCGCACGGTGCGGACGACGCCGCCGCCTCCGGGCAGCAGGCCGAGGGTGACCTCGGGGCAGCCGATCTTGGAGCCGGGGGCGTCGAGGGCGATGCGGTGGTGGCAGGCCAGGGCGATCTCGTAACCGCCGCCGAGGGCAGCGCCGTTGAGGGCGGCGACGACCGGCTTGCCGAGGGTCTCCATGCGGCGCAGCTGGCGCTTGAAGGCCAGGCCGCCGTCGAACAGGTCCTGCGCGGTGTCGGGGGTGACGCGGATCAGGTCGCGCAGGTCGCCGCCGGCGAAGAAGGTCTTCTTGGCGGAGGTGAGGATGACGCCGCGGATGGAGTCCTTCTCCGCCTCCAGGCGGTCGGTGATCGCGGCGAAGGAGTCGCGGAACGCCTTGTTGACGGTGTTCGCGGACTGGTTGGGGTCGTCGAGGACGAGGGTGACGACGCCGGTGTCGTCCTGCTCCCAGCGGATGGTGGTGGACTCGCTGCTCATGAGGGTGTGCTCCAGGTGATCCGTCGGGAGGGGGTCAGATGCGCTCGACGATGGTGGCGATGCCCATGCCGCCGCCGACGCAGAGCGTGGCGAGTCCGTAGCGCTTGTCCTGGCGCTCCAGTTCGTCGACGAGGGTGCCGAGGATCATCGCGCCGGTCGCGCCGAGGGGGTGGCCCAGGGCGATGGCGCCGCCGTTGACGTTGACCTTGTCGAGCGACAGGCCCATGTCCTTCACGAAGCGCAGCACAACCGCGGCGAACGCCTCGTTGATCTCCACGAGGTCGATGTCGTCGATGGTCAGCCCGGCCTTGGCGAGCGCCTTGCGGGTGGCGGGCGCGGGGCCGGTGAGCATGATGGTCGGCTCGGAGCCGGAGACGGCGGCGGAGACGATGCGGGCGCGCGGGGTGAGGCCGTAGCGCTCGCCGACCTCCTTGGTGCCGACCGCGACGAGGGCGGCGCCGTCCACGATGCCGGAGGAGTTCCCCGCGTGGTGGACGTGGTCGATCTTCTCGACCCAGTGGTACTGCTGGAGCGCGACGGCGTCGAAGCCGCCCAGTTCGCCGATGTCCGCGAAGGACGGCTTGAGCTTGGCGAGGGAGTCGGCGGTCGTGCCGGGGCGCAGGTGCTCGTCGTGGTCGAGGACGACGAGGCCGCTGCGGTCCTTCACCGGGACGACGGACCGCCCGAACCGGTTCTCCTTCCAGGCGGCCGCGGCGCGCTCCTGGGAGAGGGCGGCGTACTCGTCGACGTCGCGGCGGGAAAAGCCCTCGATGGTGGCGATGAGGTCGGCGCCGATGCCCTGCGGCACGAAGTTGACCTCGAGGTTGGTCATCGGGTCGTTGAACCAGGCGCCGCCGTCGGAGGCCATCGGCACGCGGGACATGGACTCCACGCCGCCGGCGAGGACGAGGTCCTCCCAGCCCGAACGGACCTTCATCGCGGCCAGGTTGACGGCTTCCAGGCCGGAGGCGCAGAAGCGGTTCTCCTGGACGCCGGCCACCGTGTCGGGCAGGCCCGCGGCGATGGCGGCGACGCGGGCGATGTCGGAGCCCTGGTCGCCGACCGGGCCGACGACGCCGAGGACGATGTCGTCGACGGCGGCCGGGTCGAGTCCGGGGAAGCGGTCGCGGATCTCGTGGATGAGTCCGACGACCAGGTCGATGGGCTTGGTGCCGTGCAGGGCGCCGTTGGCCTTGCCGCGTCCGCGCGGGGTGCGGATCGCGTCGTACACATACGCTTCGGTGCTCACGAGGAGGCCTTTCGCTGAGGGTTCGAGGGCGGGGACACCAGGCCGGGTACGCCCCAGTCTCGGGCCACGTCCTCGGTGTCGGCGCCCGGCCGGGCGGGCCCGGTGCGCACGGTGGCGGGCGTCGCGGAGAACCGCGGCGCGGGTGCGGGCTGGGTGATGCCCGCGTGGTCGGTGAAGGTGGAGCGGGCGGCGAGGTGCGGGTGGTGCGGGGCCTCGCGCAGGGACAGCACCGGCGCCACGCACGCGTCGGTGCCCTCGAAGACGGCCGTCCAGTCGTCACGGGTGCGGGAGGCGAACCGCTCGGCGGCCTTGGCGCGCAGCTCGGGCCAGCGGGTGACGTCGGCGTGCGCCCCCGCGAGTTCCGTGAGGTCCAGCAGGCGCAGGAACTCCGCGTAGAACCGGGGCTCCAGCGCGCCGACGGCCATGTGTCCGCCGTCGGCGGTCTCGTAGGTGCCGTAGTAGGGGCAGCCGCCGTCGAGGAGGTTGGCGCCGCGGCGGTCCTGCCAGGCGCCGGCGGCGAGCATGCCGTGGATCATCGAGGTGAGGTGGGCGGTGCCGTCCACGATGGCGGCGTCGACGACCTGTCCGGCGCCGGTGGCGCGCGCGTGGTGCAGGGCGGCGAGGACGCCCACGACCAGGTAGAGGGAGCCGCCGGCGTAGTCGCCGAGGAGGTTGGCGGGGGCGACCGGGGGCCGGCCGGGCTCGCCGGTCATGCCGAGGGCGCCGGTGACGGCGATGTAGCCGATGTCGTGTCCGGCGCGGTCAGCGAGGGGGCCCTCCTGACCCCAGCCGGTCATCCGGCCGTACACCAGGCGGGGGTTGCGCGCCCGGCAGTCCTCGGGACCGACGCCGAGCCGCTCGGCGACGCCGGGGCGGTAACCCTCGATGAGGATGTCCGCGCGCCCGGCGAGGTCGAGGACGTGCTTCACGCCGTCGGCGGTCTTGAGATCGACGACCGCCGAACGCTTGTTGCGGTTGGTGATGTCCCGGGCCGGGTCGATGCCGAGTCCGGGGCCGCCGGGGCGGTCGACGCGTACGACGTCGGCGCCCAGGTCGGCGAGGAGCATGGCCGCGAAGGGGCCCGGGCCGATCCCGGCCAGCTCGACCACGCGCACGCCGGTGAGCGGGCCGTCGCTCGGCGCCGTCGCCTCCGTCATCGAGCCCCCATCGGCTGTGACACTGTTGGTGTAACACCTGCGATGTTAAGAAGGTCGCGGACCTGGCACAAGGGGAGGCGCCGGTGACCGTGGGCGGGGTGCGGGTCCGGGACCGGCGGTCCGGCGGGCCTTGAGGGCGGCCGTCCGGCGGGCCGGGGCGGCCTTCCGCAGGCCGGGCGACGGCCATCCGCCGGCTGGGGCGGCCATCGGCCGCCGGCGGCGTGCCGCGTGGGCCGGGGCGGCTCCCGCGGTCGAGTGGCGGCATCCGTGACCGGGCAGCCATCCGCGGCCAGGGACGGTCCCGCGGCCTCCGCCGGCCGGGAGGCGGCCCCGCGGCGACCCCGCTCCGGGCCTCTCAGCGGGCCGTCCGCTCGGCCGCCCGCTCCGCCGTCCGGGCGTCCAGCTCGGCCATTCGCCGCTTCGTGGCGACCGTGCGGTAGCTCTCCTCGACCCAGTCGCACAGCAGCTCCGCCGGCGGGGCGCCCGCGGGCTCCAGCGGGACGCGCACCCAGCCGGCCTTGCCCAGGCCGTACCCGGCGGGCTCGGCGCCCGGGCAGGCCAGCGCGTGGGCGTGCGCCGTCTCGTCCGTCAGCTTCACCGTGACCCCGAGCGGGTGACTGCCGTCGTCCACGCCGAGGAAGACGAACACCTTCCGGTCGACCTTCGCGACCGTCTCGCCCCAGGGGTGCTCCTCGACGGCGCCCGGCAGGCGCAGCGCCCAGTCGCGCACTTTCTCCCGCTTGCGCAGGACGTTCCGTGGCACCGCCATCGCTTTCCTCCGGGCTCGTCGTCGGGCTCCGCACCCCTCACGCTAGCCTCGGCCACCGACAGCGGCGCGGCTGCACGACCAAGGGGTGTCATGAGCAGGCTGAGCAGGACGGACCGTCCGTACGACATCGTGCTCTTCGGAGCGACCGGTTTCGCCGGGACGCTGACCGCGGAGTATCTGGCCGCCCATGCGCCGGAGGGCCTGCGCTGGGCCGTCGCGGGCCGCAACGAGCGGAAGCTGGAGGCACTGCGGGAGCGGCTGCCCGGCGGCGAGAAGGTGGGGATGCTGCGGGCCGACGTGTCCGAACCGGCCACGACCCGCGCCCTCGCCGAGCAGGCGCGGGTGGTCGCCACCACGGTGGGGCCCTATGTGGAGTACGGCGAGGAACTCGTCGCCGCCTGCGCGGACACCGGCGCGGACTACGTCGACCTGACGGGTGAGCCGGAGTTCGTGGACCTGATGTACGTCCGCCACGACGCCCGCGCGCGGGAGACGGGGGCGCGGCTGGTGCACGCCTGCGGCTTCGACTCGGTGCCGCACGACCTGGGCGCGTACTTCACGGTGCGGCAGCTGCCGGAGGACGTGCCGCTGACGGTCGACGGGTACGTCACCGCCGACGCGGCCTTCTCGGGCGGCACGTTCGCCTCGGCGCTGAACCAGTTCGCCCGTCCGGGCGCGCTGCGGGCCGCCGCGCGGGACCGCCGGCGGCACGAGCCGCGGCTCGTGGCCGCCGCGTCTCCGCCCCGCGGGCGCCCCGCGCTACGCGCCCGAGGTGGACGCCTGGGCGCTGCCCCTGCCGACGATCGACGGCCAGATCGTGCGCCGCTCGGCGAAGGCGCTGGCCCGCTACGGCCCGGACTTCCGCTACCGCCACTACGCGGCGGTGCGCAGCCTGCCGGTCGCCCTGGGCGGGGTGGCCGCGGTGGGCACGCTGGTCGCGGCGGCCCAGGTCCCGCCGCTGCGCCGTGCCCTGTCAGCCCGCCTCGAGCCGGGCGACGGTCCGAGCCCCGAGAAGCGGGCGCGCAGCTGGTTCACGGTCCGCTTCGTCGGCGAGGGTGGCGGCCGCCGGGTGTACACGGAGGTCTCGGGCGGCGACCCGGGCTACGACGAGACCGCGAAGATGCTCGCGGAGAGCGCGCTGTCCCTGGCCTTCGACGACCTGCCCCCGACGTCGGGCCAGGTCACGACGGCGGTGGCGATGGGCGACGCCCTGATCGGCCGCCTTCAGGAGGCGGGGATCCGGTTCAGGGTGGCAGCGGTGCGCTGAGGGGCGCGCGGCGCGCGGCTGGGAGGTGCGGGCCGGGGCGGGTCGCACGGAGGCATGGCGGTCCGCCGCCCGGTTCGGCGTGCGGCGGACCGCGTGTGCCGGCAGTGGCTGGGCGACCGGGCCACCCGCTGAGGCCCGCCGTCTCCCCGGAAAACGGCGGGTCGGCCAGGAGAGCGGGCGATGCACGCGGCCCTGCGGACGCCCCCGGGCCGGCGGGCCGTGACCGGCGTGTGCCCGCAGTGCGCTGGACGGCAGACTGCCCTCCGCTCCGGCAGGCCGTCCGGGATCGGCGGCCACTGCCGGCGATCCGTTGGTGCGTTGATCGGCGAGCCCGTCGGGTTGCCCGCACGGCGCCGCGCCCCCGGACGGGCACCGCACGCGCCCCGGTCAGAGTGGCCAGGTGATCAGCGTGTAGATCATGCCCGCCACCCAGCCCACCCCCGCCAGCACCGCCAGGGCCAGGCCCAGCGTGACGGCTCGGGTGGTCGGGCGGACCGGGGTGCGGTGGGGGCGGGTGGTGCGGTGCGTCGGCATGCGAACACCCTGCCGCCGTACCGGTGTTCGGACATCCGTACGCGTACTCAGTCCTCCGTGAGTGCCGGTGCTGCCTCGCGGAGGGCGCGGCGGCACAGGGCGTCCGCCCTGCGGGTGGTCTCGGGGAGGCGGTAGGCGGGGGTCAGGGCCAGCGTGTGGGCGCAGGCGTTGTCCAGGCTCACCCGGTGGCCCACCGACACGAACACCGGTTTGACCGCGTCCCGGGTGCGCAGCGCGCGGCCCACCTCCTCGGTGCCGGCGAGCAGCGGGGAGGTGCTGCCGCGCGGGGCGGCGGGCTCGTCGTAGGTGAAGGTGAAGGGGTTCTTGGCCACGCCGATCGTCGGGAGTCCGGTGAGGACGCCGAGGTGGCCGGCGAGGCCGAAGCGGCGCGGGTGGGCGAGGCCGTAGCCGTCGCAGACCACCAGACCGGGCGCGCAGGGCAGCGCCTCCAGGGCGGCCAGCACCGTGGGGATCTCGCGGAAGGCGAGGAGTCCGGGAACGTAGGGGAAGGAGACCCGGCCGAGCGCCGTGGACTCGGCGACGACGTCCAAGGTCGCCGAGTCCAGCACGACGGCCGCCGCGGCGACCACGTCCCGCTCGTCGTCGTAGGCGACGTCGACGCCCGTCACATGGCCGGTGCCGGGCGCCGGGCCGGGTTCGTCCAGCACCACCTTCGCGCGGAGCGCGTCCTGGACGGCGCGGGCCTCTTCCTCGGTGGCCGGCCACCCGGCCGGTGTGCGTACGGTCGTCATGGTGCCTCGAGCCTATGGCCTGTCCGGCGGATCAAGTCGGGGGAAAGGCGCAGCGTCTTGCAACCCAGGTGAGCGGGGTCTGGTGCGTCCAGCTGCAAGGCGGAGGAGGGAGTCGACGCGGAGCGTCGGCGAGTGACGACAACGCCGCAGTTGGGCGTGCCAGACCCCGCGTCCTCGGCGTGATCCGCCGGACAGGCCCTAAGGGCGGGGCGCTGCGCGCGGAGGCGCGGGGCTCACTTGCCGAGCGCCCGCTGCAACTGGCCCTTGTTCATGTTCGAACGGCCCTCGATGTTCCGCTTCTTGGCCTCTTCGTAGAGCTGGTCGCGGGTCGGTCCCTGGGAGCCCTTCCCGGACCGCTGGCCGCCGCGCCTGCCGGAGGACATGTCCTGCGTCGACGTCCGGCTGGCGGTCTTCGACTCGCCGGACCGGGCGCGTTCCTTGTTCACCGTCCGGGCGGCGATCTCCTTGGCGCGCCCGGTGCTCTCGCCCCGGTCCTCCGCGCTCTCCTTGATGTGTTCGTACTGTCGCTCCCGCTTGGGGCTGGAACCGCGTGGCATGTCCGCTCACTTTCTCTCGCGCTCGGCGAGCGCTCGGTCGCGTACAGCGGTCGGGTACCCAGGCCCGTGGGATGCAGTGCCGCCGGCCCGCGTCACTGCTCCAGTCGGGCGACCCTGCCCTTCTCCCCCGCCGCCCAGCAGCCCCGGTCGGACGCGCAGTGGACGGTGTCGTACGAGCCGGTGTCGACGGTGCGCCAGGTGCGGCCTCCGTCGGTGGTCAGGTCGGTGCCGGTGGGGCCGACGGCGAGGGCGGCGGTGCGGCTGTGCGGGAGCCAGGCGACGCCGGAGCGGTACGCGGGCGGCGATCCGGCGGCCGGGCGCCAGGTGCGGCCGGCGTCGGTGGTGCGGGCGGCGGCGTCGGGCGAGGGCAGGCCGGGGTTGAAGTCGCCGCCGACGGCGAGACCGTGGTGGCGGTCGCGGAAGGCGAGGGCGAAGACGCCGCGCGCCGGGTCGCCGGCGGGGATCGGGGCGTCGGTAGCCGTCCAGGTGCGGCCGCGGTCGGCGGAGTGCAGCACGCGGGCGCGGGCGGCTCCCCCGGTGGCCAGCCAGACGTCCTTCGGCCCGGACGACACCAGGCACTGGCCGCTCGCGGCGAACCCGGCCTCGCCCTCCAGCGCCGGGGGCATGCCGCCGTCGGGGAGCACGGTCCAGGAGCGGCCGCCGTCGCGGGTGGACAGGATGCGGAACGTGCCGTCCACGGGATCGCTCATGGCGAGTCCGTGGCGGTGGTCGAAGAAGGTGACGCAGTCGTAGAAGGCGCGGGGGTCCGGGTTGCGGAAGGTCTCGGTCCAGGTGGTTCCGCCGTCGTCGGTGCGGTAGACGCGGGAGTCCTCGCCCTCCCCGATGGCCAGCACCACGGCCCGGCGCGCGTCGAACGCCTCGACGTCCCGGAACTGCAACTCCTCCGCGCCGGGCGGGGACACGTCCCGCCAGGTCCGTCCGCCGTCGGTGGTGCGCAGCACGGTGCCGAGGGATCCGGCCACCCATGCGGTGTCCCGGCTGACGGCGGCAAGACCGCGGAACCGCACGTCGGGGGCGCCGGTGTCCTTCAACGACCAGTGCGGGGCAGGGTCCTTGCCCTCCGGCCCGTGTGCCTGGGCGGGTACGGCCGTGAGCGCGGCGAGTGCCGTCACGCCCACCGCTGCCGCGGTCACCCGCCGCAGTCCCCGCCCCGTACGTCCCGCAGATCCCACCCGTCGCGTGCTTCCCCAGCGCCTCATGGCGGGCGAAGCTAGCCCACAGGCGGGGCGCCGTCCAGGGCGCCCGCCGGCGGGGACGGCCCCAAGTGGCCCGTGCGGAACGGGAGGAGAGACGTGTCACTCGGGTGCATGAAGGCGGTGACAGAGGTCACTCGCCCTTCATGCGCACGGAATGGCCGATTCCAGCGTCTCTTCCAGTAGCCGACAGACACGTACCGCCCGGAAGCCAGCCCAGCCGTCACGAGGGAGCAAGGCGTTGACCACCGTCATCGAGCAGTCCGTAGAGGCCCGCCTGGTCGCAGCAGCGCCGCGGATGGCCGACATCCCCGCCACGCTGCACTACGACGGCGACGACCCGTTCGCCGTCCGCATGACCTTCCCCGCGCCCGCCACGCTCGAAGGCGTCGACGTGTGCTGGACGTTCGCCCGTGACCTGCTCGCTGCGGGCATGGAGGCCCCGGAGGGCGACGGCGACGTCCGCGTGCGCCCGTACGGCTACGACCGCACGGTGCTGGAGTTCCACGCCCCGGAGGGCACGGCGGTGATCCACGTCCGCTCCGGCGAACTGCGCCGCTTCCTGGAGGCCACGAGCGAACTCGTCCCCACGGGCCTGGAACACCTCCACCTCGACCTGGACCACGACCTGGCGGAACTGATGCGGGACGCGTAGGCACGCGAGAGAACGCGACGCACGGCCAGGCACCCCGGGTGACGCGGGGCGCCTGGCCGTTTGCCGCTGCGGGGCTTCAGCGGCCCTTGGGCAGCGCCGGCGCCGCGTCCCTCAGGCCCGCTTCCAGTTCGTGGAGGACGGCCGCGGAAGCGAGGTCCGTCGGCACCATCGGCACCGTGCCCGAAGCCGCGACCGGAAGGTCCGCCGCCGCGGCCAGGGTGAGGACCGTCGCCGTGGTCTCGTCAGGGGTGACCGCGCCCGACAGAACCTCCTGGGCCTCCGTCCGGAGGGCGTCCGCGCGGGCCGTGTCCGCGAGGACGTGGTCCACCGACGGGAACACGCCCAGCACCCGGTGCTTCTCGGCCCGGAGCACCCCCTCGGCGACCAGGTGCTCGCGGACCGCGTCCAGCGTGTGCCGGGCGTGCAGCGTCACCCAGGTACGCCAGCCGTGCGGGAAGGACTCGCTGACCAGTTCGAGGAGGCCGTCCAGAGCCGGGTCGCCGGTGCGGGAGTCCAGGTCGCGCGGGGTCGCGATGCCGTCGTCGTCGACCAGCAGGCCGCGCCGCACGAGATCGGCCAGGGCGCCGGCCCGCACCACGGGGGCGGCCCGGGTGGGGTCGAGGTCCCAGGCCAGCAGGCACAGACGGGCCGGCAGGGAGAGCGGGCCGTTGGGCACGAGGCCTCCTCGGTGCGGGGACACGGGGTCCACGGGGTCCACGGGGTCCGGAAAAAACACGTTGACGGCCGGTGCGGCCGTGCGTAACGTCGTCGGCGGTTCTGTTGCCGTCGATGGGAGAAGGACGTTGCTCGTCTGAGGTTCTGAGACACCGCCTCACACCGGTCAGGTGTGTGCGCCGCGTGCGACCTCGGCGTTCGAGCCGTCCTTGCGGTCCCTCCGCAACGGGGCCTTTCTCATGCCACGGATGTCCTCCCCGGCAGCCGGTCGTCGTCCCGCGGTGTCTCGATACGCGTGTGCCCCTGATCGAACCGTGCAACCGCGGAGGCCCGCATGTCAGCTTCACTCACCTGTCACTCCCTCTCCTTCACCTGGCCCGACGGCAGCGTCGTCTTCGAGGACCTCGACGCGGCCTTCGGCCCCGGCCGCACCGGCCTCGTCGGAGTCAACGGCTCGGGCAAGTCGACCCTGCTCAAACTGATCGCCGGGGAGCTCACCCCCACGGACGGCTCCGTCAAGGTGTCCGGCGAGGTGGGCCGGCTGCCGCAGACCGTCACACTGGACACCGCGCTGCGGGTCGACGAGGCCCTCGGCATCGCGGAGAAGCGGGCCGCGCTGCACGCCATCGAGGCGGGCGACGTGGCGGAGGAGCACTTCGAGACCGTCGGCGACGACTGGGACGTCGAGGAGCGCGCCCTGGCCACGCTCGGCGAGCTGGGCCTGGGCCACATCGGCCTGGACCGCACCGTCGGCGAGGTGTCCGGCGGCGAGTCGGTCATGCTGCGGCTGGCCGCGCTGCTGCTGAGCCGTCCCGACGTGCTGCTGCTCGACGAACCCACCAACAACCTCGACCTGTACGCCCGCAGACGGCTCTACGCGGCCGTCGAGAACTGGCAGGGCGTCCTGGTCGTGGTGAGCCACGACCGGGAACTGCTCGACCTGGTCGACCAGATCGCCGACCTGCGCCCGGGCGGCATCCACTGGTACGGCGGCAACTTCACCGCGTACGAGGAGGCCCTCGCCGTGGAGCAGGAGGCGGCCGAGCGCATGGTGCGCGTCGCCGAGGCCGATCTGCGCAAGCAGAAGCGTGAACTGACCGAGGCCCAGGTCAAGCTGGCCCGCCGCAAGCGGTACGGCCAGAAGATGTTCGAGCAGAAACGCGAACCGAAGATCGTCATGGGTGCGCGCAAGCGCGCGGCGCAGGTCTCCGCGGGCAAGCACCGCATCATGCACGAGGAGAAGCTCGCCGAGGCCAAGGAGCGGCTCGACGACGCGGTGGAGGCGGTGCGGGACGACGACGAGATCCGCGTCGACCTGCCGTACACCGCCGTGCCGCCGGGGCGCCAGGTCCTCACGCTGATGGACCTGGAGCCGGCGTACGGCGCCCGGGTGAAAGGTCTCGACCTGCGGGGGCCGGAGCGGGTGGCGCTGATCGGGCGGAACGGCGCCGGGAAGACGACGCTGCTGCGCACGATCGCCGGGGAGCTGCCCCCGGTGTCGGGCGAGGCGACGGCGCACGTCCCGCTGCGGTTCCTGCCGCAGCGGCTCGACGTCCTCGACCCGGAGCTGACGGTGGCGGAGAATGTGGCGCGGTTCGCGCCGGGCGCCACCAACAACCGGATCAGGGCGCGGCTGGCCCGCTTCCTGTTCCGGGGCGCCCGCGCCGACCAGCAGGCGGCCACGCTGTCCGGCGGCGAGCGCTTCCGGGCGACCCTGGCGGCGCTGATGCTGGCGGAGCCCGCGCCGCAGCTGCTGATGCTGGACGAGCCGACGAACAACCTGGACATGGCGAGCGTCCGGCAGCTCACCACGGCGCTGGAGTCGTTCGAGGGTGCGCTGGTCGTGGCCAGTCACGACCTGCCATTCCTGGAGTCGATCGGCATCACGCGCTGGCTGATGGTGGAGGAAGGAGAGCTGAAGGAGATCACGCCGGAGGCTGTCGGGTACTCCGACTAGCGTCCGCGGCATGACTCGGCGGGACGGCTTCACGTGCCGTGGGCCGAAGCGGGTTACCCGTGGTACATCTCATCGGGGCCCGGGGTGGTCCCGTCGGGCGGCGGACTGCATGATGGCGGGGCCGGGGCCCGTGGCCGGCCGGCCCCGCACGGGCTCAGACGCCCCCGACCGTCAGCACGTCCGATCCTGAAAGGCGAACCCGTGCCCAGCAAGAAGGCCCTCGTCCGCCGTCCCGCGCCCTGCCTCGCCGAGGGGCTGGTGACCCATGTCGAGCGGGAGGAGGTGGACGTCGACCTCGCCGTGCGGCAGTGGGAGGCGTACACGGAGGCGTTGCGGGCGCACGGCTGGGAGACCGTCGAGGTGGACCCGGCCGACGACTGCCCGGACTCCGTGTTCGTCGAGGACACGGTGGTGATGTTCCGCAACGTGGCGCTGATCGCCCGCTCCGGCGCCGAGTCGCGGCGCGCGGAGACCCTCGGCGTCGAGGAGGCCGTGGCATCCCTGGGCTGCTCGGTGAACTGGGTGTGGGAGCCGGGCACGCTGGACGGCGGCGACGTCCTGAAGATCGGCGACACGGTGTACGTCGGCCGCGGCGGGCGCACCAACGCGGCCGGGGTGCAGCAGGTGCGGGCCGCGTTCGAGCCGCTGGGCGCGCGGGTGGTGGCCGTGCCGGTCGCCAAGGTGCTGCATCTGAAGTCGGCGGTCACCGCGCTGCCCGACGGGACGATCGTCGGGCACATCCCGCACATGGACGCGCCGTCGCTGTTCCCGCGGTTCCTGCCGGTGCCGGAGCCGTCCGGGGCGCACGTGGTGTGCCTCGGCGGCGACAAGCTGCTGATGGCGGCGAGCGCCCCGAAGACGGCCGAGCTGTTCGCGGACCTCGGCTACGAGCCGGTGCCGGTGGACATCGGCGAGTTCGAGAAGCTCGAGGGCTGCGTGACCTGTCTGTCGGTGCGGCTGCGGGACCTGTACGCCTGACCGGCCTCCAGCGGGCGGGACGTTTCGCTGGTCAGCGGCCTTTTACGGCGCCCTTAGCCTACGGCTTCGTAACCTACGGGTACGTAGCCTACGATGCCGTAGGTTGTCCGGCACCGCTCGCCGGCACGTCCGCATGTCCCCGTCCCCCTGGAGCCACCCGTGACACTCACTCCTGCCCACATCGGCAGCCCCTCCGTCTGGACCGACGCCCGGCTGCTGTACGCGCTGGAGGAAGTGGTCGAGAAGGAGCTCAACCGGCACCTGAAGGTCGCCAAGGACTGGATGCCGCACGAGTACGTGCCGTGGAGCGACGGACGCAACTTCCCGGGCTTCTTCGAGGACGGCGAGGCCTGGGACAAGGAGCAGTCGAAGGTCACCGAGGTCGGCCGCATCGCGCTCGTGGTGAACCTGCTGACGGAGGACAACCTCCCCAGCTACCACCACGAGATCGCCTCCCTGTTCGGCCGCGACGGCGCCTGGGGCACCTGGGTGCACCGCTGGACCGCCGAGGAGGGCCGCCACGGCATCGTGATGCGCGACTACCTGCTCGCCTCGCGCGCCGTGGACCCGGACAAGCTCGAGCAGTTCCGCATGGCGCACATGAGCGAGGGCTTCGAGTCGGACAACCGGCACTCGATGCTGCACTCCGTCGCCTACGTGGCCTTCCAGGAGCTGGCCACCCGCATCTCGCACCGCAACACCGGTCACCAGTCCGGCGACCCGGTCTGCGACCGGATGCTGGCGCGCATCGCGACCGACGAGAACCTGCACATGGTGTTCTACCGGAACCTGCTGAAGGCGGCGTTCGAGCTCGCCCCCGACCTGACGATGCAGGCCGTGCGCGACGTGGTGGTCAACTTCCGCATGCCCGGCCACAGCATCCCCGGCTTCGAGCGGGCTGCCGCGCAGATGGCCATCGGCGAGGTGTACAACCTGCGCATCCACCACGACGACGTGCTGCAGCCGGTGCTGCGCTTCCTGAAGATCATGGAGATCGACGGGCTGGGCCCGGAGGGCCTCAAGGCGCAGGAGGAACTGGGTATGTTCCTCGGCGGGCTGGACTCCGAGGCGCGCAAGTTCGACGAGAAGCTCGCCGCCCGCAAGGCCCGCATGGCGGCCCGCGCCGCCGGCTGAGCCGCATCGCTCCGGGGCGGTTCTAGGGCCGGTCCGGCGGATCACGCCGAGGACGCGGGGTCTGGCACGCCCATCTGCGGCGTTGTCGTCACTCGCCGACGCTCCGCGTCGACTCCCTCCTCCGCCTTGCAGCTGGACGCACCAGACCCCGCTCACCTGGGTTGCACGACGCTGCGCCTTTCCCCCGACTTGATCCGCCGGACAGGCCCTAGTGACCTGAGTCGGAGATTCGTCGTTGGTTCGGTATGAGTCGTCCGGGTCCGAAGATTCCGCCGTTGTCGGTGACCGATGCCCAGCGGGCCGTGCTGGAGGGCTGGGTGCGTCGTCGCACGACGGCTCAGGCGCTGGCCCAGCGGTCGCGGATCGTGCTGGAGTGCGCCGAGGGGCACTCGATCATGGAGGTGTCCCGTCGACTGCGGGTCACTCCGGACACGGTCCGCACCTGGCGGCGGCGTTTCCTCGAACGGGGCCTGGACGGCCTGTCCGATGAGCCGCGGCCCGGTGTCCCGAGGAAGATCACCGACGCGGACGTCGAGCGGGTCATCGTCAAGACGCTGGAGGAGAAGCCGAAGAACGCGACCCACTGGTCGACCAGGTCGATGGCGGCGGCCACGGGCATGTCGCAGTCCGCGATCTCGCGGATCTGGCGGGCGTTCGCGCTCGCGCCGCACCGGTCGCAGACGTTCAAGCTGTCCACGGACCCGCTGTTCATCGACAAGGTCCGCGATGTCGTGGGCCTCTACCTCGACCCGCCGGAGAAGGCTCTGGTGCTCTGCGTGGACGAGAAGTCCCAGATCCAGGCTCTCGACCGGTCCCAGCCCGTGCTGCCGATGGTTCCCGGCACCCCCGAACGCCGCAGTCACGATTACGTCCGGGCCGGCACCACCACCCTGTTCGCTGCCTTGGAGGTCGCCACCGGCAAGGTTATCGGCTCCCTCCACCGGCGCCACCGGGCCGTCGAGTTCAAGAAGTTCCTGACGAAACTCGACAAGGAAGTCCCTGCTGACCTCGATGTCCATCTGATCCTGGACAACTACGTCACCCACAAGACGCCTGCCATCAAGCAGTGGCTGCTGGCCCACCCCCGCTTCCATCTCCACTTCACACCGACGAGTTCGTCCTGGCTGAACCTCGTGGAGCGGTGGTTCGCCGAGCTCACGCAGAAGAAGCTCAAGCGTGGCGTCCACCGCTCCGTCCAAGCCCTGGAACGGGACATCCGCAGCTGGCTCGCCGACTGGAACGAACACCCCAGACCGTTCATCTGGACGAAGACCGCCGACGAGATCCTCGACAAAGTCGCCGCCTACTGCCGACGAATCTCCGACTCAGGTCACTAGCGGGAGTCGCCGCGCCGCAGGGCGTGGCGTTCCTTCTCCGACAGGCCGCCCCACACGCCGAAGCGCATGTCGTGCGTGAGGGCGTACTCCAGGCAGGTCGCGCGGATCGGGCACAGGCCGCAGATGCGCTTGGCCTCACGGACCGAGCTGCCGGGCTCGGGGAAGAAGAAGTCTCCCCCGGTCTGCGCGCACAGCGCCTCCTCCTGCCAGGTGAGGTCGGGCGGCGTCAATGTGTCGGTGTGCATGGCCGGAAGCGTGCCCGAGCGGGAAAAACGTTCGATCAACGCGGCATCAACGCCGGGCCCCGGAGCGGCGGCCCCGGCCCGGCGGAACCCGCACGGCGGCCACGATGATGACGCCCTGCACCCCGGCCGCGCACGGCGGCGCGCCGCACGTCAGGTCTCCCGCGGGTCGCCCTGAGCACCGCGAAGCGCGCGCCGTACGGGTCCTCCAGGCGGGCCAGCCGGCCCACCCCGGGGATCGAGGTGGGGGGCATCCGCACCCGTCCGCCCAGCTCTGCGGCGCGCGCGGCCACGGCGTCCGGGTCCTCGGCGCCGATGTACGGCAGCCAGTGAGGGCGGTTCTCCGCCGCCTCGACGGGGTCGTCGGCCAGCGGCACCATCCCGCCGAACGCGCCTTCCTCCCCCGTCCCCTGCGGGCTGACGGAGGTGTAGACGCCGCCGGGGAAACTCACCGCGGACGTCTCCCAGCCGAGGACCGTGTGGTAGAAGGCGGCGGCGCGGGCGATGTCCGGCGTGTACAGCTCGGCCCAGCAGAGGCTGCCCGCCTCGCCGGCCGACTCAAGGCCCTCGCGCTTGCCCGGCTGCCACACGCCGAAGGAGGCGCCCATCTGGTCGGCGAGGACCGCCGACCTGCCCTGCTCCCCGACGGTGACCGGCGGGGCCGGCACGCTTCCCCTGGCCCTGCGGACCGCTTCAGCGGTGGCGTCGGCGTCGGAGCTGCGGAAGTACACGGTCCAGGCGGCCGGGCCCCGGTCGCCGGTCAGCGGGGCGCAGCCCGCGACGATCCGGCCCGCCCGCTCGAGGAAGCCGTAGCCGCCGCCCTCGGGTCCGGCGGAGCGGTACGACCAGCCGAACAGGGCGCGGTAGAAGGACGCGGCGCCCTCGGGGTCGGGCGCGGCGACGTCGATCCAGCAGGGCGCGCCGTCGACGAAGCGGGTGGTGAGCATGGTGCCTCCAGAGGGGAGTCCCGTCGCCTGCTCCGCCGAGTCTTCCACCCCCCACCGACAATCACCGGGACGGCACCCGGACGGCCCAGGGCCGAGCGGGGGCGGAGGGAGAGCCGGCGGATCATGCCGGGGACGCGGGGCCGGGCATGCCTCCACTGCCCGGCGTGGGCCCCGGCAGCGTCGTCCTCGGTCGCCGGCGTCCCCACTGTCGGCCGCGCCCGGGCGGGGCCCCGTCGCGTCGACAGCCTGCTCCGGCTTGCAGGGGTGAGGCGGGCGAGGTCGCCGGCGTCGGAGGTCATGGCGGGCGCGGCCGACAGGCCGCGCCGCCGACGGGGGGAGTTCGGCGGCGGGCTGCTGTGCCCACAGGCGGGCACCGCTGCCGGCCGCGCCCGACCCCGCTCGCCCGGGTTCCACGGGGCCGCTCCCCCGCGCCGGCTCGATCCGCCGGACAGGCGCTACGCCGAGTCCCTGCGGACCAGCGTCACCGGCAGCACCACCCCGGCCGGCCCCGCGCCCTCGCTCTCGTCGGTCGTGGCGCCGCGGTCCAGGTCGCGCAGGAGCAGGCGGGCCATCAGGCGGCCCATTTCCTCGATGTCCTGACGGACCGTGGTGAGCGGGGGCTCGGTCTGTTCGGCGATCGGCAGCATGTCGTCGAAGCCGACCACGGCGACGTCGTCGGGCACCCGCCGGCCGTGCTCGCGCAGCGCCCGCAGCGCGCCCGCCGCCATCAGGTCGTTGCCGGCGAACACCGCGTCCAGGTCGGGGCGGCGGCCGAGCAGTTCCCGCATCGCCCGCTCGCCGCTCGCGGCGGTGAAGTCACCTTCCTCGACGAGCGCCGGGTCGGGGTCCGCCATGACGTCCCGGAAGCCGTCGAGCCGGTCCACCGCCGAGGTCTGGTCGAGGGCGCCGGTGATGTGCGCGATGCGGCGGCGGCCGAGGCCGAGGAGATGGCGTACGGCGTCGCGGGCGCCGCCCCGGTTGTCGGTGTCGACGTAGCGGACGCCGTCCTCGCCGCCGTTCCAGTGCGGCCGGCCGCCGAACACCGTGGGCAGTCCGGCGCGCTGGATCAGTCCGGGCAGCGGGTCGTCGATGTGCAGGGAGAACACCAGCGCGCCGTCGACGTGTCCGCCGGCCAGGTAGCGGGCGACGCGCGCGTGATCGTCGCGGTCCTCGGTGAGCAGCAGGACCAGCTGGTTGTCGTGGGCGGTGAGTTCCTTGCTGATGCCGCGCAGCTGCCGGGCGAAGAACGGGTCGGCGAAGACCCGGGTCTCCGGCTCGGCCACGATGACGGCGACGGCGTCGTGGCGCCGGGTGACGAGGCTGCGAGCGGCCTGGTTGGGGACGTAGCCGAGTTCGTCCACCGCGCGCCGGACGCGTTCGGCCAGGGGTTCGCGCACTCCGTCGGAGCCGTTGACCACACGGGACACGGTGGCCCGGGAGACCCCGGCCCGCGCGGCCACGGCCTCCAGCGTGGGACGCGGCGCACTCTCGCTCACTTCGGGGCTCCTCACCTGGCGGTTGGCCGAAAGGATAGCCCCGACCGGCCCGGCGGCGAGAGCGCTCTCGCCGCGTGCGGGCCGCTCCTGTCAGTGCGCGTGCCCGGACTTCTCCCCGGAGGACGCAGTGCGTGCGTGCTCGTGCGGGTCGTAGCCGGGAATGGTCCCGTCGGGTTTCTTGACCAGGAACAGGCCGACCATGCCCATGTCGGAGTGGCTCTGGACATGGCAGTGGTACATCCACGCGCCCGCGCCCACCCCCTCCCCCGCGATGACCTGGAAGCCGAAGGACTCGGCAGGGCCGCAGATCTTGGTGTCGACGACCCGGGTGGGGTCGTCGGGCCCGGTGAGAATGCCGGTGCGGTTGTCGGCCCAGCGATGACCGTGCATGTGGAACGTGTGGTAGTACTCGCCGTGCGTGATCATGACGATCTCGACCCGGTCGCCCATCGTTGCCTCGAAGTCGGGCCCCGAGTGCGGCGGCTTGTTGTTGATCGTCATGTCGTTGAAGACGATGGTGTGGGTGGCGTCCGGCAGGATGTCGCCCTTGCGGCGCACGACGACCGGCCCGTAGAGGCCGTTGCGGATGCCGCCGGTGCCGTGCACGGTGCCGACGACGTGGTCGTGGTAGTGCCAGTAGCCGGCGCTGCCCGCCCGCCAGGTGCCGTCCTCGCGCCGGCCCGGCTTATGGGTGCGCCAGGTGTAGACGCGGGTGCCGCCGGGCTCGACGGCGCTCTTGTTCTGCCGGGTGCCGTCGCTGGAGATCTCGTAGTCGACGCCGTGGACGTGCAGGCTGACCGGGACGTCCATGGTGTTCTCGAACTCGATGTGCAGGGTGTCGCCCTCGTTGAGCTCGATCAGCGGGCCGGGGACGGACGCCTTGCCCCTCTCGAAGCCGTAGCCCATCCGCCCGCCGGACAGGCGCTCGGCGTACATCTTGATCCGGCGTACCTCGCCCCCGGCGGGCGCGGTTCTCGCCGTGGTGGAGGCGCTCGCGGCCTCGGATGCGGTGGACAACGATGTCGTCGCCACCGCGGCGCCGCCCAGGATTACCCGTCGGTTGAAACCGCGTCTGTCCATGCCGAACTCCCCATGTGGCTGTCATGAACCTGTGAAACCGTAGCGGCCGACCCACGGTTTATCCACACTCAGGACAAAGTTCGGTTGATTGCTGCGATAGGTATTGGCGTCTGGCGCAAAGAGGTCTAGCTTCCTTGACGCTGTTGCTGCGACCGAGGAGGGGTGGGTGGCCACGTGCGGTCCACATCGCATCACGAACCCATGCGGTTAAGAGGGTTGGACACGTCGAGTAACTCGAACGCACGAAGGACGAGAACGAGACGACGCGCCTGGGCCGCCACGGTGGCCGCCGGCGTCGTCGCCGCCGGACTGCTGTCGGGTCCCGCCGCCAGCGCGCGTCCGGCCCCGGATCCGTCCCTGACAACGATGTCCATCAAGTCGCCGCCCGGCGGCGCGAACGTACGTGTGCTGCTGTTCTACGGCTCGGCGGCCGGCGGCGACGAGTCGCCTCTGGTGAACGCCGGGATCGCGGCGATCGAGCGGATCGGGCAGACCGGTCCGGAGAACCAGCGCTTCACGGTGACCGCCACGGGCGACCCGCGGGTCTTCACCAACGACACGAAGCTGAGCCGTTTCAACGCGATCGTGTTCCTCACCGGCGGCGGGGACGTCCTCGACCCGGAGCAGGAGGCGGGCCTCGAGGCCTACATGGAGGCCGGCGGCGGGTTCGTCGGTCTGCACGACGCGGCCCGCGCGGAGCCGTACTCGGACTGGTTCACCGGTCTGATCGGCGCCCGCCCCGCCGCGGGGCAGGCGACGGTGCAGCGGGCGACCGTGGAGGTCGGCGACCGGGTGCACCCGGCGACCAGGACCCTGCCGCTGGAGTGGAAGCGGCCCGACAAGTGGCTGAACTGGGTGAAGAACCCGTCCGGCGACGTCCACACGGTGGCCCGCGTGCGCGAGTCGACCTACAAGCCGGGCTCCGGCGCCAACGGCTGGGACCACCCGGTCAGCTGGTGCCGCGACTACGACGGCGGCCGCTCCTTCTACACCGGCATGGGCGGCACGGTGTCGTCGTACGACGAGACCGACTTCCGCGAGCATCTGCGCGGCGCCCTGCTGTGGACCACCCGCCTGGTGCAGGCGGACTGCAAGGCGACCATCACCGGCAACTACAAGGCGGAGCGGCTCACCAAGCCCAACCAGCCCGGCCAGAACGACCAGATCGGCGAGCCGCACGGCCTGGTCACCGCGCCCGACGGCCGCGTGTTCTCCATCGGCCGCGGCGGCGCCGACGCCTCGCAGCCGGTCGTCACCGACTGGAACGACCCCGACGTCGGCAAGGGCAAGGGCGAGATCCACGTCTACGACCCGAAGACCAAGGAGGTCACCCTCGCCGGGGCGCTCACCGTCTTCGGCAACAAGGGCGGCGGCGACGAACTGACGAAGGTCGAGGAGGGCCTGCTCGGCATCGAACTCGACCCGAAGTTCGAGCAGAACGGGTGGGTGTACCTCCACTGGACCCCGCACTCGGGGATCGACCGGGAGAAGCACATGGCCGAGCGGCGGGTCTCCCGCTTCACGCTCGACCAGGCCACCGACAAGCTGGACCTGAGCAGCGAGAAGGTGCTGCTGAAGTGGCCGGTGCAGATCCACAGCTGCTGCCACGCGGGCGGCGGGATGGCCTGGGACTCCAAGGGCAACCTGTACATCGCCACCGGTGACAACAACTCCAGCGGTTTCAGCGGCGGTTACTCCGGCAACAACCCGGAGCCGAACTACAAGGGCGTGTCCTTCGCCGACGCGCGCCGCACCGCCGGCAACACCAACAACCTCAACGGCAAGATCCTGCGCATCCACCCCGAGCCGGACGGCACGTACACCCTCCCCGAGGGCAACCTGTTCACCGGCAAGGAGACCGACGAGGGCGGCGGCAAGACCCGCGGCGAGATCTATGTGATGGGCGTGCGCAACCCGGCGCGCATCTCCGTCGACAAGAAGACGGACATCCTCTACGCGGGCTGGGTCGGCCCCGACGCGGGCGCCCCGTCGGCGACCTGGGGCCCGGCCAAGTACGACACGTTCGCCGTCATCACCAAGGCGTCCAACCGCGGCTGGCCGTACTGCATGGGCAACAAGCAGCCCTACCGGGACCGCAACCTGCCCGACCCGTCCCAGCCGCTCGGCTGGTACGACTGCGACCACCCGAAGAACGAGTCGCCGAACAACGACGGCCTGGTCAACCTGCCGCCGGTGACCGGCAACAACATCTGGTACTCGCCGCAGGGCGGCGGCCCGGACTTCCCGCGCGACGCGAACGGCATCCCCTCCTACAAGGCGGAGGAGGCCGCCTACCGGCTGCCGTGGCTCAAGGGCGGCGGGCAGGCCGCGATGAACGGCCCGGTGTACCGCTACGACGACACGAACCCCAGTGACGTCAAGTGGCCCGCGTACTGGGACGGCAAGTGGTTCGTCGGCGACTTCTACGACGCCGACCAGCCGCGCAACGCCGTGCTGATGGACCCGAGGACGCAGGGCGACGGCGGTCTGCCGGTGCACTCGGAGTCCCTGAAGAAGATCGTGCCGGTCGGCAACGACGGCATCAAGAACCTGATGGGCTGGACGTTCGGTCCGGACGGTGCGCTGTATGTGCTGGACTACGGGCGAGGGTTCTTCACCTCCGACGCCAAGTCCGCGCTGTGGCGCGTCACCTACACGGGCGGCGGGCCGACCCCGGCCGCCGGCCTGCTGGCGAGGGGGACGCAGTGATACGTCGACCAAGAGTGTGGGCCGCGCTGCTGGCCGGCCTGATGATGATGCTCGGCCTGCAGGCGCTGCCCGCCGCCGGGCAGCCGAAGGCCGAGGACGCCCGCGCGGCGGCCCAGGTCCTCACCTGGACCGCCGGCGACGGCATCGACCAGTACGTGTCGGCGCCTGCCACCGCGGTGGCAGGTCCCGCGACGATCGTCTTCGAGAACAGTGAGGCCACCGGCAACACCACCGGCATGCCGCACACCCTGACGTTCGTGACCTCCGACCCGGAGTACAACAGCGACGTCCAGCTGAACATCCTGGCCAACCCGTCCGACGCGCAGGGCGGCCGGCACACCGCGGAGGTCACCCTCACCCCGGGCAAGTACCTCTACCACTGCACCATCCCCGGCCACGGGTCGATGCAGGGCGTGCTGACGGTCACCGAGGGCGGCGGCGAGGACACCACCGCGCCCGAGGTCACGGCGAAGGTGACCGGCACGCGGAACGACGCGGGCGCGTACGTCGGCGCCGCGACCGTGGCCCTCGAGGCCACGGACGAGGGGTCGGGCGTGGACCACGTCGAGTACGTGCTCGACGACGAGGAGGTCTGGCAGCCCTACACCGCCCCGGTCGTGATCGACCAGGTCGGCGCGCACACCGTCCGCTACCGCGCCCTGGACAAGGCCGGCAACGTGTCGGAGGAGAAGAGCGCCGAGTTCACCGTCGTCGCCCCGCCGACGGACGACACCACGCCGCCGGAGACCTCGGCGACCGTGGACGGCGAGAAGAACGCCGACGGCCACTACATCGACATGGCGACGGTCACCGTCACCGCGTCCGACACGGGCTCCGGCGTCAACACCATCGAGTACGCGCTCGGCGCGGACGGCGCCTGGCAGCCGTACTCCGGTCCGGTGATGGTGCACGAGACGGGCACGCACACCGTCCGCTACCGGGCGACCGACAAGGCGGGCAACGCGGCGGCGGAGAAGAGCGTGGAGTTCACGGTCGTCGCCGCTCCCCCGCAGGACACCACCCCGCCCACCACCGGCGTCACCCTGCAGGGCACGAAGAACTCCGACGGCGCCTACCTCGGACGCGCCACGGTCACGGTCAGCGCCGACGACGGGCACGGCGGCTCCGGTGTGGCACGGATCGAGTACTCGCTCGACGCCGGGCCGTACCTTGAGTACACCGGCCCCGTGGTGGTCGACCGGGTGGGCCGGCACACCGTGGCCTACCGGGCGACCGACGAGGCCGGCAACACCTCCGAGCCGCTCACGGTGAGCTTCACGGTGGTGTCAGGCAGCGTGCCCGCGCCTCCCTGCCCCGAGTACGACGAGCGGCTGACGGTGATCGTCGGCACGGTCGACTCGGGCGTGCCGAACCGGGTCACCAACAACCGGTGCCGGATCGGCGAGATGATCGAGGACGAGAAGGAGTGGACCTCGCAGGCGCTGTTCCTGAAGCACGTCAGGACCGTGCTGGACGCGCTGAAGAAGGAAGGGGTCGTCGACCGGCGGGAGTACCGGGCGATCAACAAGGCGGCCCGGCAGTCCGGCATCGGCACGCCCGGCCAGACCGAGGGCTACCGCACCATCCTGGACGGCACCGAGGCGTCGTTCGCCAAGTGGGAGCAGGTGGGCGGCGGTTCGTTCAGCCTGAACCCGGACGGGTCGATCACCTCGGGCACCGCCCGGGACGGGCTCGGCATGCTGTGGTTCCCGGAGCGCAAGTACGGCGACTTCTCGCTGAAGCTCCAGTGGCGTGACGACGCCCCGGGCACGGGCAACGCCAACTCCGGTGTGTTCGTGCGGTTCCCGCAGATCCACGACCACCCGGAGGAGCCCCGGCCCGAGTGGGCGGCCATCAAGTTCGGGCACGAGGTCCAGGTGTTCGACTCGCCCACCGGCGACATGTACAAGACGGGCTCGGTGTACGGCTTCGACCGTGTGGGCCTGGCCGGCGCGGGCGTCACGCAGAAGGGCACCTGGAACGACTACGAGATCCGGGTGGTGGACCAGCACTACGAGGTCTACCGCAACGGTGTGCTGATCAACGAGTTCGACAACATCGGCGGTCTGGACTTCTCCCCGCCGCGCTCGGACGACCCGGGCACGGACGGGCGGCGGTACGCCTCCGGCTACGTCGGACTGCAGGTGCACAGCACGACGGACGTCGTCTCTTTCCGGGACGTGCGGATCAAGGACCTGTAGGACACGGGTCCCGGTGAACGGGCCGGGTCAGGAGGCCGTGGGTTTCGGCTTCCTGGCCCGGCTCGGCTGCACCCGGCTGGGCTCGCCCGGCATCTTCGGGTACTCGGGCGGGTAGGGCAGGTCGCCGAGCCCGTGGTCGTGCTCGTCGCGCCGGGCCAGCTCCAGCAGGGACTCCAGCGAGAAGGCGTGGTCGTCCATGTCCGCGTGCACGTCGCCGAGTTCGGCGAAGCGCGCGGGCATCGTCGTGATGTCGAAGTCCTCCGGGTGGGCGACGCCCACCTCGTCCCAGCGCAGCGGCGCTGAGACGGGGGCGTGCGCGCTGGGCCGCACCGAGTAGGCGGAGGCGATGGTGCGGTCGCGGGCGGTCTGGTTGTAGTCGACGAAGATGCGCTCGCCGCGCTCCTCCTTCCACCACTTGATGGTGACCTTCTCCGGCATCCGGCGTTCCATTTCGCGGCCGACGGCGATGGCGGCGCGGCGGACCTGGGTGAAGGTCCAGCGCGGCTCGATCGGCACGAAGACGTGCAGGCCGCGGCCGCCGGAGGTCTTGGGCCAGCCGCGCAGCCCGTACTCGTCGAGGACGGCGCGGAGTTCGTGGGCGGCGCGGGCGGCGTCGTCGTAGTCGGTGCCGGGCTGCGGGTCGAGGTCGATGCGCAGTTCGTCGGGGTGGTCGACGTCCGTGCGGCGCACCGGCCAGGGGTGGAAGACGAGGGTGCCGTACTGGGCCGCCCACACCACGGCGGCCTCCTCGGTGGGGCACATCTCATCGGCGCTGCGGCCGCTGGGGAAGGTGATATGGGCGGTGGGGATCCAGTCGGGCATGCCCTTGGGGGCGCGCTTCTGGTAGAACCACTCGCCCTCTATGCCGTCCGGGTAGCGCTGGAGGGTGGTGGGGCGGTCGCGCAGGGCGCGGAGGATGCCGGGGGCGACTGCCTGGTAGTAGCGGGCGACGTCCAGCTTGGTGTAGCCGCGCTCCGGAAAGAACACCTTGTCCGGGCTGGACAGCCGCACCGTCCGGCCTGCGACCTCCAGCTCCACCGCATCACCCATGCGGCCACGGTAGGCGCGGGCGCCGGCGCCCGCACACCGGACGCGCCCCGAAGGGGCGCGGGGAACTGCGCGACCAGCCCCCGCCGGCCCGCACCCGGCACACGACTCGCGAGGCACCCCGTCAGCCGCAGGCACGGCGCTGGGGACGGCGACGCCCCTCAGGGGCGCGGGGAACTGCGCGCCCAACCCCCGCCGGCCCGCACCCGGCACACGACGATCCGAGGCACCCGTGACCCGCAGGCACGGCGCCGAAACCGAGGCCCGCCGGAAGGGTGCCGCAGGCACCACGGTGCCGCGTCCTCAAGGCGCGTACCACCGCCTCCGTCCTTACAGTCGACCCATGGACCTCCCGGTGATGCCGCCCGTCAAGCCGATGCTCGCCAAGTCGGTGGCGAAGATTCCGCCGGGCATGCAGTACGAGGCGAAATGGGACGGCTTCCGGGCCATCGTGTTCCGGGACGGGGACGAGGTGGAGCTGGGCAGCCGTACGGGCAAGCCGCTCACCCGGTACTTCCCCGAGCTGGTCGAGGCGCTGCGGGAGCGGCTGCCCGAGCGGTGCGTGGTGGACGGGGAGATCGTCATCGCCCGCGACGGGCACCTGGACTTCGACGCGCTGACGGAGCGCATCCACCCGGCCGACTCCCGGGTACGGACCCTCGCCGAGCGCACCCCGGCGTCGTTCGTGGCGTTCGACCTGCTGGCCCTCGCGGACGAATCCCTCCTGGACGTGCCGCTCACCGACCGCCGGAAGCTGCTGGTGCGGGCGCTGCGGGACGTCACCCCGCCGGTGCACGTCGCGCCGGCGACCACGGACGTGGACGTCGCGCAAGGCTGGTTCGAGCAGTACGAGGGCGCGGGTCTGGACGGGGTGGTGGCCAAGCCGCTGGACCTGCGGTACCGCCAGGACGAGCGGGCCATGTTCAAGATCAAGCACGAGCGCACGGCGGACGTGGTGGTCGCCGGGTACCGGCTGCACAAGAGCGGCCCTGTGGTGGGCTCGCTGCTGCTCGGCCTGTACGACGCGGAGGGCGCCCTCCAGCACGTGGGCGTGTCGGCCGCGTTCACGATGAAGCGGCGCGCGGAGCTGGTGGAGGAGCTGGAGCCGCTGCGGATGGAGGACGTGTCGGACCATCCGTGGGCGGCCTGGGCGGACGAGGCGGCGCACGCCTCGGCGCGGCTGCCCGGCGCGCCGAGCCGCTGGACGGGCAAGAAGGACCTGTCGTGGGTGCCGCTGCGGCCGGAGCGGGTGGCGGAGGTCGCGTACGACCACATGGAGAACGGGCAGCGCTTCCGGCACACCGCCCGTTTCCGCCGCTGGCGCCCCGACCGCGACCCGGAGAGCTGCACGTACGCGCAACTGGAGGAGCCGGTCCGCTACGACCTCGCGGAGATCCTCGGCGGGCCGTGAGCACAGGAGCCTGCGGGGCCGTCGCTCAGGGCTGGAACAGCACCTTGACCGCGCCGTCCCGCTTCTTCTGGAACATGTCGTAGGCCTCGGGCGCCTCGTCCAGGGACACGCGGTGGGTGGCGAAGTCGTCGACGCCCAGCGGGTCCTCGTCCGTGAGGTAGGGGATGATCTCGTCGCTCCAGCGGCGCACGTTGGCCTGCCCCATGCGCATCTGCACCTGCTTGTCGAACAGGGTGAGCATGGGCATCGGGTCGGCCATGCCGCCGTAGACGCCGGAGAGGGAGATGGTGCCGCCGCGGCGGACCAGCTCGATGGCGGTGTAGAGCGCGGCGAGCCGGTCCACGCTGAAGCGTTCGGCCATCGGGCCGCTGATCTTGCGGGGCAGCAGCGCCGAGGCGTTCTGCACCATGCGGGCCGCGGCGCTGCCGTGCGCCTCGGTGCCGACGGCGTCGATCACGGCGTCGGGGCCCCGGCCGTCGGTCTGGTCGCGGATCGCCTCGACGAGTTCCTTCTCGTCGTCGAAGGAGCGCAGGTCGAACGTCTCCACCCCGCGTGCCTTGGCCCGCCGCAGCCGCTCGGGGACCAGATCCACGCCGAACACCCGTCCGGCGCCCCTGACCTGGGCGATCCGGCAGGCCATGTCGCCGATGGGGCCGAGGCCGAGCACCGCGACGCTGCCGCCCTTGGGGACCTCGGCGTAGGCGACGGCCTGCCAGGCGGTGGGCAGCACGTCGGAGAGGTAGACGAAGCGGTCGTCCGCCGGGCCCTCCGGCACCTTGATGGGGCCGAACTGGGCCTGCGGCACCCGCAGGTACTCGGCCTGGGCGCCGGGCACCGCACCGTACAGCCGGGTGTAGCCGAACAGGGGCGCGCCCATGCCCTCGGCCGTGACCTGGGTGGTCTCGCACTGGGTGGGCAGCCCGGTCAGGCACATCCAGCAGTTGCCGCAGGCGATCTGGAAGGGCACGACGACCCTGTCGCCCGCCTGGAGGTCGGGGACGCCCGCGCCGACCTCCTCCACGATGCCCATCGGTTCGTGGCCGAGGATGTCGCCGGGGGTCATGAACGGGGTGAGCACCTCGTACAGATGCAGGTCGGATCCGCACAGTCCGGAGGAGGTGATGCGGATGATCGCGTCCGTCGGCTCCTCGATCTTCGGATCCGGGACGGTCTCGACCCGTACGTCCCGCTTCCCCTGCCAGGTCAGTGCCTTCATCGCCGCCTGCTCCCTCCGTGCCGGCCGGTGTGTCACGCCGTACGGCTCCGTGCGCCGCCCGTGCGGTCGCTCCCGGGTACCCGAGGCGCGGGACGCCGAACCGCCGATCGCTGGGCCGATCGGCGGACTCCACCGCGCGGATTCCCGTCACGTCGGGCAGGCGCGTAGACGATCGGAAAAGCGCACAATCGAAACAACGGATGCATGAGGACGGCCGGTGGCGACGGTGGGCACGGAACGAGGGGCGCGGCGACGGCGCGGCGGCAGGCGTGCCGGGGTGCTGCTGGCCGCCCTGCTGGCGGCAGGACTGGCGGCGGGCTGCACGTCGGGCGGGTCGGACGACGGCCGCGGGCCGCGGGAGTCCCCTGGGGCGACGCGGGACGGGGACGGGCGCCCGCCGGTCCTGGCGGTGAAGATCGACAACGCGCCGGCCGCGCGGCCACCGTCCGGACTCGACGCGGCCGACGTGGTCTACGCCGAGCAGGTGGAGGGCGGACTGAGCCGGCTGATGGCGGTGTACGCCACCCGGCTGCCCGAGTCGGTGGGTCCTGTACGCAGCGCCCGTGAGTCGGACCTGGAGCTGCTGCGCCAGTTCGACGAGCCCCTGCTCGCCTTCTCGGGCGCCCAGAGCAAGCTGCTGCCGCTGATCGACGAGGCGCCGCTCACCCCGGTGGACCCGCAGTCGGAGGCCGACGCCTTCACCCGGGACTCCGGGCGTGCGGCCCCGCACAACCTGTACCTCCGCCCCGACCGGGTCCTGGACGACCCACCCGGCAAGGCCGCGCTGACCACCGGCTTCCACGAGGGTCCCGCGCCCTCCGGCGGGACGCCCGAGGAGGAGGTCACCGTGCGCTTCCCGGCCGCCCGCTTCACCTTCACCTGGTCGGACGCCGACCGGAACTGGAAGGTGTCGATGGACGGCTCCCCCGCGAACACCCGGGACGGAGACCGGCTGACGGCGGCCACGGTGGTCGTGCAGGACGTGACCGTACGCAGCTCCGGCTTCCGCGACTTCCTCGGCAACAACACGCCGTACACGGAGACCGTGGGCTCGGGGAAGGCGACGGTGCTGCGCGACGGGCGCGCCTACCCGGCCTCCTGGAGCCGTCCCTCCGCCGAGGACGGCACATCGCTCACCTCGCCGGACGGGGACCCGGTGAACGTGGCGGCGGGGCCGGTGTGGGTGCTGCTGACGTCCGCTCGCTGAGGGCGTCGGCGAAGGCTGCGCTCCGGGCGGTCACCGGCGTCCGACGCCCGTGGCCAGTTCGGCCTGGGCCCGCTTCACGAGACCGTCCGCGCCGCACGAGCGGGCCAGCGCCACGCCCCGCTCCAGGTCGGGCACGGAGCGGGCGAGGACGCCGTACTCGATACGGGCGGCGGCGTGCTCGTACTGGCAGGGCGAGGACTCCAGGTAGGTGACCGCCTGGGAGGCGAGACGCACCGCGCGCTGCCCTGTCTCCAGGGCGGCCGCCACCCGCAGCGCCTCTCCTATCGCCGTGTCGGTGCCGAGGCGTTCGGCGCGGCGGCGGACGTCGACGGCGAGCCGGGCCGCCCGGGCGGGGTCCTCCGTGGCGAGGGCGCGGGCCAGGTCGGCGGCGGCGAAGACGTGCACCGGGTTGTGGTGGCCGCGCGCGGCGGCGGCCTTCTCCGCCGCCTCCAGTTCGTTGACGCCCTCCTTGACGCGGCCCACGGCGAGCAGCAGCCGGCCGCGCACGGAACCCGGGTCGGGCAGCACGACGGTGGACGGGTAGGGCGGGGCGAAGCCGTGCCGTTCGGCCATGGCCCACGCCTCGTCGACGTGGCCGCGGGCGAGCAGCGTGTCGACGAGGTTGCAGGTGGCCGTCCAGTACAACGGCAGTCCGCGGCCCACGCGTTCGGCGAGGCGCAGCGACTCGCGCAGGGAGTTCTCCGCCGCCTCCAGTCTGCCGCGCCTGCGGTGGGCGAGACCGACGTAGGCGTGGGCGAGGACCAGGTGGCCGCCGCCCCAGCCCGCCGTGTCGTACGCCTGGAGGGCCTCGCTGTAGAGGGCCTCGGCGCGGTCGAGGCGGTCGGTGTAGGCGTAGGAGCTGGCCAGCATCAGCAGCAGTTCGACGCCCCACCCGTTGTCGGTCCAGCCGAGGCCGGGCGCGAGGCGGCCGTTGACCAGGGCGCGGTCGCAGGTCTCGGCGATCTCCTCGGCGTTCTCACCGCGCATCATGGCGTCGAAGCCGCGCAGGATGAGCAGTGCGCGCTCGGCGTTGTCGCGGCCGGTGCAGGTGGCGGCGAGCTCGGCGAGGCGTTCGGAGCGCCCGGGGGTGAGGGATTCGCCGGCGTGGATGCCCTCCCACATGAACCGCACGGCCTGGAGCCGCATCCGGGCGGGTCCGGCGGGCAGCCGGGCGGCCTCCGCCTCGACCGTGCGGACGGCCTCCTCCATCTGGTCGTTGTGCATCAGCGCCTGGGACAGGCGGATCACGGCGTCGACCCGCCGGTCGCCGTCGAGGCCCGGCATGCCGAGGGCGGTGCGCAGATGGCCGATGGTGCGCGCGGGCGCGGTGAGGAAGGTGGCGCTGCCCAGTTCGTAGAGGACGTGCGCGTGGACCTCGGGGCGGGGCGGTTCCTCCAGGGCGCGTTCCAGGCAGCGGCGGGCGGCGTCCGGGGCGCCGACGGCGAGGTGTTCGCGGGCGGCCTCGCGCAGCTGCCAGACCAGTTCCTCGTCGTCGTCCGGGTGCACTTCGAGGAGGTGGCGGGCGGCCGCGGCGGCGCCGCGGCCCGAGTCGGTGACTATACGGGCCGCGATGCCGTGCATGGCGCGGCGCAGGGCGTCCGGGATGGAGTTGTAGACGGCGGTCGCGATCAGCGGGTGGACGAACTCCAGCTCGACGGGTCCCGCGGACGCCGGCTCACGCACCGCCAGGATGCGGGCGCCGCGCAGGCGTTCGGCACAGCGGGCCGCCTCGTCGGGGCCGAGCGTGGCGAGCTGGGCCACCAGGTCGACGGTGATGCCGTCGCCGAGGATGGCGGCCGCCCAGGCGAACCGGGTGGCGTCTATGCCGAGTTCCTCCAGGCGGGCGACGAGGCCGCCGCCGCGTGCGGAGCGGTTGAGCTCGCGCAGTTCGCCGGCGTGCGCCTCGACCGGGTCCAGCTCGGAGTCCTGCACCTTGGCGAGGAGTTCGACGGTCTCGTACGGGTTGCCGCCGGTGACGGCCCACACCTCGCGGCAGAACGCGGCGTCCGCGTTCTCCCCGAGCGTGGCGCGGGTCAGTCCGGCCGCCGCCTCGGGCGTGAGGGCGCTGAGGTTGGTGACGGGGCGTCCGGCCGCCTCGGCGACGGCGTCCAGGTGACGGGCGCTCACACCGCTGACCTCGCCGGGGCGGCGGGCGACGACGACCAGCACCGACAGGTCGGCGAGGCGTCCGGCGAACGCGGCCAGCCAGTACAGGGTCTCCTGGTCGGCCCAGTGGGCGTCGTCGATGAGCAGCACCAGCGGCCAGTCCCGGCGGGCCAGCCGGCGGACGGCGGCGACCAGGCCCTCGCACACGCCCTGCGGGTCGGCCTGCCCGTCGCCGGGCTCGGCTATGCCCAGTGCGGGTCCCGCGATGCCGTACCAGTCGCCCAGGTACTCGCGTGCCTCCTCCGGCAGCATCGACACCAGGGCGGGCTGCAGGAGTTGCCGCACCACGTTGAACGGCACCGTGCGCAGGGTCTCGCCGCCGCGGGCGGACCAGACGGTGCAGCCGCGCCGTTCGGCGATGCGGCGGGTCTCGGCGAGCAGGGCGGTCTTGCCGAGTCCCGCCTCGCCGCGCAGCACCAGCAAGGTGCCGGGCGAGTGGCGGTCGGCACACAGGACGTCGACGGCCTCCTCGATGGCGGCGAGTTCCTCGTCGCGCTCCCACAGGGCGGCCGAGGGTGCCGCCGGGGGCCGTGCCTCCGTCATCCTGCTACCTCCCCGAGTCGCCCGAATGACGTACCGGACCCGAGCGTAGTCCTCCGTCCGGCCGAGCGGAGCCCGGTCGCGCCACGTGTTGCCGTGACGAGTGACACCGGGCACCGTGAGTCGACGCGGCCCGCCCCTCACCAGGGACCCGTCGGTCAACAGGTGTCCCTTTACGGCCTGTTGACGGGCGTGGCGCGGAGCGGGTAAGGACCGCCTGCGGTCCGGCGGCGCCCTCTCTCATCCGCCTTTCACCGACGCCTCATACGGTGGGGGTATGACGCAGGTGACTCCCGCCGGGTGGTACCCCGACCCCGGACAGAAACAAGACGGCCCGCCCACGGAGCGGTGGTGGGACGGCACGGCCTGGACGGCCCGCATCCGTCCGACGGCTTTGGCCCCCGGCGCGGCGACGCCGGAAGGGGGCGGGGACTCGGACGCGGGTGCCCCTGGGGGGCGGGTGGAGGAGGCTCCGGGGCAGGGCCCTGGGGGCGACGCCCCTGCGGAGGGCACCCCTGCGGGGCGGACTGCGGCGGGGGGAGCGGACGCGGGGCACGCTGGTGCCACGAAGCCGGCGGGTACGGAGCACACCGCCGGAGGGCAGGCCGGCGCGAGCCCGGCCGGCCCGGAGCAGGACGCCACCCCGCGGGCGGGGACCGGCGTGGGCACTGCGGCCGGCAACCAGGCCGAAGGCCGGGCGGCCGGTGCGCAGAAGGCTGCCTCCGGGCAAGCCGCCCCTGGTCAGGTTGACGCGGCCGAGAACGCGGGCCACGTCGGCGCGGCACAGGCGGCCGGGGGCCATGCTGATGTGACGCAGCGTCCTGCAGGGCAGGCCGATGCCGGGCCGGGGCCCGAAGGCGGGGCCGACCGGGGCCAGGCTGCCAGGGGGCGGGCCGCCGCAGGACAGGCCGGTGAGGCCCAGGCGGTCGAGGGGCAGATCGGCGCCGTGCAGGAGGACGTGAGTCCGGCCGGCCCGGCGTCGTCAGCCGGTGATTGGGTCGCCGTGGGGCCGGCCGCCGCCGGGCCGATCCCCGGTCACGGCGGCCCCGGCGCCACGCAAGGCGGTGCCTGGGGGCCCGTCGAGACCCTCGGCGGGGGGCACCCGGCCTACCCGGTCCACCCTTCACCGCCCCCGTCCCCGCGTGGGCGCCGGCTGCGGATCGGTATAGCCGTCGCCGTGGCCGCCGCCGTGCTGGCGAGCATCGGGGTGGGCGTGTACGCCCTCACCGATGACGACGGCGGGCGGAGTACCGCCACCTCTCAGCAGCGCGGTGGGCAGGACGACGGGCGGGGAGCGCCCGAGGACGGCGCGCCCGATCGTGAGGGCGACGGGGGTGGCGACGGCGGCGACGATTCCCGCCGTGTCGAGAGCGGATCCGTCACCGACTCGCTCAGCGGGATCAGCCTCCCCGTGCCCGACGGGTGGTACGGCGAGGAGTTGCAGGTCGGCGCCTCGCTCACGTCGAAGGAGTCCTACGACTGCCCCGGCGACACCTCGAAGTCCTGCGTCAAGGGCGGCGTGTACTCGGCGCCGGCCCTCGTGCTCGGCACCCGTGGCGACACCGCGGAGGAGGTCGCGAAGGCGGACATCTCCGCGAACGCCGAGGAGAGCTACGGCGGCGAGGCGTACGGGCGGATCACCTCGCACGACGTGCTGGCGTCGAAGGCGGTGACCGTGGCCGGGCAGAAGGGGTACCTGGTGCGCTGGAAGGCGGTGACACAGGAGGGGTCGGACGGGTTCGTGCAGTCCCTCGCGTTCCCGTCCCCCTCGCGTCCGGACCAGATCGTGGTCGTCCGCTTCGGCGTGGACGTCGACCAGCAGCAGAAGATCCTCGACGAGATCACCGAGGGGATCGAGGTCGCCAAGAGCGGCCGAGGCAACGGACAGGACGTCTGACGACCCGCCGGCGTCCCACGTAGTTCGGCCGGGTGAGGCACCCCTCCGCTCAAGAGGTGTCCCACCCGGCCGGGTGGTGCGCCGCCCCCGTCCCCACGGTGCGGCGCGGTCGGGCCTCCGTCCGGTCGTCCCCATGACCGGCGGGGCCCGGGTCTCATTCCAGTCCGAGCACCGGCAGCACCGCGGCCTCGACGAAGCGGAGCATGTAGTCCGGGCCGGCGTTGCACCCGTCGAGCACGGGCCGGGCCCGCAGCACCCCGAAGATCTGCGCCGGGACGTACTCCAGCGCCGGGTTGTCCGCGTCGACCTCCCCGCGCTCGACGCCCCGCCGCAGGATCTCCTTCAGCGCGGCGATCTCCGGGTCGACCAGCGCCTCCCGCAGCGCCTGCGCCAGTTCCCGGTCCTGCTGGACCGCGTGTCCCAGCGCCTGGAACAGCGTCGTGTCCTTCGGCGACCACTCCCCCGCGCAGCGCGCGGCCTCGCGCAGGTCCCCGGCGAGGGTGCCGGTGTCGATGAGCGCGAACCGCTGCCGCGCGCTGGACCGGAGGGCGGCGGCGACGAACTGCGGCTTGGTCCGCCACTGCCGGTAGAGGGTGGACTTGCTGCACCGCGTGCTGGCGGCGACGCCCTCCATGGTGACGGCGTCGTACCCGCACGTGCGGATCTGCTCCAGCACGGCGTCGAAGAACTCCCGCTCCCGCTCAGGCGTGATCTTGGAGCGGCGCGAGGCACCGGCCGGTCCCGGTCGGTCCGCGTCCTGCGACGTCATCGGTTCGGCTCCCTCTCCCTCGGCGGAGTGTGTCGTACGCAATCGATACTCGAGTGTACCGGTACGGAAGCGTATCGGTACACTGGCGTATCGGTACGGACGCGTATCGGTACGTTCGCGTATCGATCTTGGTCCGCACCGATGAGCTGGACCCGGTCCCCGAGTCAGCAGCTCCGCCTGCACCACGACACGCACCACCGTCAGCGAAGGGACCGGGGGCATGCACGCGCGCGAGAAGTTCGAGGAACCCGAGCCGACGGGATCCGGTACCCGCGACCGGCCGCCGCTCGTCCGCGAACTGCTGCTGGTGGCGGGCCTGTTCCTCGTCTACAAGCTGGGCCGCCGGCTCGCGGCCGGCCACACCGCCGAGGCGTACCGCAACGGCCGTGAGGTCTGGGACCTGGAGCGGGCGCTGCATCTGCCCGGGGAGGGCGCGGTGCAGTCCTCGCTGCTGCACGGCGACGCGCTCGTCCAGTTCGCCAACACCTACTACGCGGCCGTCCACTTCCCGGCCACCGCGGCCTTCCTGGTCTGGCTGTACCTGCGCCGCCCGGGGCACTACGTCTGGGCCCGGCGCGCGCTGGCGGCGGTCACCGCGGCCGCGCTGGTGCTGCACCTGGCGTATCCGCTGGCCCCGCCCCGGCTGCTGCCGCTGACGGGACTGGTGGACACCGCGCGGCTGTACGGGCCGTCGGTCTACGGGCCGCCCGACGCCGACCAGTTGTCGAACCAGTTCGCCGCGATGCCGTCGCTGCACTTCGGCTGGGCGCTGATGGTGGCGATCGGCCTGATCGCCGTGACGCGGTCGGCACGGCGGTGGCTGTGGCTGCTGCATCCGCTGGTCACCCTGCTGGTGATCGTGGGAACGGCGAACCACTTCTGGCTGGACGCGCTCGCGGCGGCGGCCCTGGTGGGGCTCGCGCTCGCTGTCGTGCGCCGGCCCCGCCACGCCCCCGCGCCGGCACCGGTCCCCCGGCCCAGGCGTCCGGGGGCCCTCGTGGGGGCGGGCCGATGAGCGCCCTGCTGGTGGCCGTCCTGCTCTCCCTGGTCTCGGCGGTCGCCTACGCGTTCGCCGCCGTGACGCAGGCCCGGCTGGCCACCCGCGGCTCCGGCGGCGGGGCACTGCGGCTGCTCGGCAGCGGCGCCTGGTGGGGTGCGGTCGGTCTGAACGCGGCGGCCGCGCTGCTGCACGTGGTGGCCCTGAAGTACGGCCCGCTGACGGTGGTCCAGCCGCTGGGCGCGCTCACCCTGGTGGCCGCCGTGCCGCTGGGGGCATGGATGGCGGGGCGGACGGTGAGCACGGTCGAGTGGCGGGGCACGGCACTCACCCTTGCCGGTCTGGCGGCGCTCCTCACGACGGCGTCCGGACCGGCGCCGGACGACGTGCTGAGCGTGCCGGAGGCGCTGGCCGTCGCGGGCGGCACGGCGTCCCTGATCGGCCTGCTGTCCTGGCCCGGCTCCCGTCCCGGCCTGCGGCACGCGACCGCGTCGGGCATCGCGTCGGGGGTCGCCTCGGCACTCACCCAGACCGTGACGGTCGCCGTGACCGACCGCACCGGCCCGCTGCTCGGCGCGCGTGTGATCGGGGTGGCGCTGCTGGTCGCCGTGTTCTCGGCCGGCGGCCTCCTCCTCGCGCAGACCGCGTACCGGGGCGGTCTCGGGGCCCCGCTGGCGATGGTCACGCTCGCCAACCCGCTGGCGGCGGCGGTGATCGGCCTGGGGCTCCTCGGCGAACACCTCCGGGGCGGCCTGCCCGGCGTGGCGTTCGGCCTGTTCGGCGCCGGCCTCGCGTCGTGGGGTGTGGTGCTGCTGTCGCGGGTGAGCGAGGGGACCTCCGCGGTTCCGGCGGAGGCTCCGGTCGAGCCGAGCACGCCTCCGGCGCCGGTACGCGCCCTGGTCCCGGCGACCACGGGCACGTCCGGCTTCGCGCGGTGGACGCCGTCGACGGCCCTGGACCCGTACACGCCAGGCCCGTCCGCAGGGCCGGCCGTTCTCCCTGCTGCTCGCGCTCAGGAAGGCGCGGCCCCGCGCCCCGCCCGGAGGCCTGTGCGGCGAAGGAGGCGGCACCGGTGCTCCGGGCGGAGGTCCGGGCAGCGCCGGGCCGCCTGACGTACGCCGCCGCGCCCGGCGTCAGACGGGGCGGCGGGTCGGTTCCGGCGTCCTCCGGTCGATGTACGCCGGCCAGTCCATGATCGGCACCGCCGCGCCCGCCGCCTCCGTGCCCCGGCAGTGGGCGTGGTGCCGGCGGGCGATGCCGTCCAGGTCGAGGTGCGGGCCGAAGGCGGGGTGCGCGGTGAGCCGCCGGGCGTAGGCCCACAGCCGGGGGTGCTCGGTGATGCGGTGCACCGCAGACGCGTCCAGGTGGTGCCGGTGCACGGTGTCCAGCTGCACCAGCGTGACCCACAGCCGCACGTCCGCGAGGGTGAGGTCGTCGCCGAGGACGTACTCCTGGGAGGCGAGCCGCAGTTCGAGCAGGTCCAGCGCGCGGAGCAGCGTGGCGAGCGCGGTGTCGCGTTCGGCGCGGTCGCCGCCGTGCAGCCCGGCCCGCTGGGCGGTCGCGTTGACGCCCTGCTCGCAGAGCCGTTCGACGGCCGCGAACGCCTCGTCGGACTCGCGCGGGAGCAGACAGTCACCGTGTCCGCCGAACCGCCGTGCCAGGTCGCGGACGATGTCCGGGGCGTGGGTGCTGACGACGGTGCCGGTCCAGTTGTCGTGCAGGACCGGCGCGAGGGCCGGGCCCGGGTAGAGGTGCGCGCTCGCCTCGTACAGGGGGCGCAGCGCCCGGCGTCCGCCGTCGGGGGCGTCGGGCACGGCGGGCAGGAGCGTCACGGGGAGGACGTCCGCGAGGCCGAGCAGGCTGTGGGTGACCGCGATCTGGAGACAGTGGGGACAGGTGAGCGACAGGTGGAGGCGGTAGCGGTGGGGTGCGGCGTAGTACCCGCTGCGCGGGTCGTCGCCGATCCTGCTCCGGAACGGCGGCTCGGCGGAGGTCGGGGATGTGGCGGACATACGTCTCCCAGGGTGCTCGGTGACGGGCGTACGGGCGTGGCATGGCGCACGCGGGGGCCGTCGGGCCCGGCCGGGATGCGGTGTCGGGGACGGAGAGGGTGTGACAGAGGGGGGTGTCAGAGGCGCGTGGGGACGGCGTCGTCCGCGGAGCCCGCCGCGCTGCACACGCGCGCGAGGTCGATGTGGAGCCGGGACGTCAGCAGGGGCAGCTGACCGAGGGCGACACGCACGGTGTCCCCGCCGAGGTCAGGAGCTGCACGGCCCATCGCGTTCCCTACCGATTCACTAGGATTCCCTACAGGAGTCTCAAGGCAGACTCCGCCCGCGTCAAGAGGACCGACGGCCCCCGCACCGAAGCGTCTCACCAGGTGAGAGCGGCGGCGCGGGGACCATTGGCCTCGGGAGACGGTCCGTGCAGGTCAGACCACCGTCACCTCGTGCCGCACCACGGCGTCGAACAGGTAGCCCTGTGTGTTGTGGACCGAGACGTCGGGCTGGGTGCGGCCCGCCGTGTCGGTGGCGCGGGCCAGCAGCCGGGTCGTGCCGCGGGTGCGGGGCTTCCAGGTGACGGACCACCGGGTCCACGTGTCGGGACGCGGGCGTTCCAGCAGGCGGGCCTGCCGCCAGCTCGCCCCGCCGTCGGTGCTGACGTCGACCCGGTCGACCGGGCCGGCGCCCGACCACGAACGGCCCGTCAGCACCTGGCCGCGGCCCACCGGGAAGGTGGCGCCGCGCGCCAGCTCGAAGGCGCTCTTCAGGGTCTGCCGGGTCAGCGGCGCGCTGCCGCCCTCGGGGTGGCCGGGTCCGAACAGCCGGTAGAAGGTGGTGTTCCACGGCGAGAACAGCGGCTGCGCGGACACCTCGATGTCGCCGACCCACTTGATGGACGCGATGCCCACCCAGGAGGGCACCAGCACCCGCACCGGGTGGCCGTGGTCGGGCGGGAGCGGCTCGCCGTTCATCTCGTAGGCGAGCACGACGTCGTGCAGGGCCTTGGACAGCGGCAGCGGCCGCCGTACCCGGCCGAGACTCTCCCCGCCGCTGACGTACTCGGCGTCCAGACCACGCGGCTGCACGTCGACGGCGTACGGGGACAGGCCCGCGCGGCGCAGCACGGTGGACAGGGGGACGCCGCGCCAGCGCGCCACGCCGATCGCGCCGAGCCCCCAGGGCGTGCCGGAGACGGTCTCGCCCTGCTGGGTGGTGAAGCCGCTGCGGCCATTGCCGGCGCACTCGACGAAGGCGGTGCGGGTGACGGACGGCAGGCGGCGCAGGTCGTCGTAGCCGAACTCGACGGGCCTGTCCTCGCCGGGGCCGCCGCGCAGGCCGCTCCCCCACAGTCTCAGCCGCCAGTCGTCCGCGCCGATGCGCGGGGTCGCGGTGTGGTTGCGGACGAAGAACAGGTCGTTGGGCGTGTGGTGGCCGATGCCGCGCAGGGCCTCCCAGCGGGTCTCGGCGTTGGTGCCGTGGCGGACGAACGTCTCGGGAGGCAGCGGCTTGACGATGGTGTCGCCGTCGGCGGCGCGGGCGGGCACGGGCGCGGACAGGGGCAGCGCGCCGGCGGTTCCGGCGGCGGCGAGCAAGGTGAGCAGACGGCGGCGGCTCACACCGTCCGCCCTGGCCTCGCCGGCCAGCCACTGGCGCAGCCGGTGCCGGTCGTAGGCGGTCTCGTCGGGGCGGGATGAGGTCGCGGCGGATGAGGGCATGGCAGGGGTCCTCGTCGTCGTAGGGCTTGAGGAAGGCGTAGGGCCTTGGAGGGAGACCGGGAACGCGGCGGGCGGCGGACGGTGGTCCCGAAAGGGCGGAGGGGCGCGCCGGTTCAGCCGGGGAGGCGACAGAGCGCGGCGGCGACGCGGACGAGGTCCACGGTGCGGCGGCGCGTCAGGGGCTCCAGCGGCGGCATGGCGGGATGCAAGCACGCGCCGTTCGCGGGTGTCAACGCTCCGTCAGGTCCCCGCGAGCGCGCCCCTCGCGCATCCTCAGGTCCCGGGGAACGGTCCCGCGCGTTCAGCATGTGAGACGTTCCCCCCTTTTCCTACAGACTTACTAGGAAAAGCTTGACGGTGTTCACGGGGGTGCGCAGCATGAGGGGCATGTCCCCTGTGCAGCTGCGACTCGTACGTCGTCGGCATGTCGACTTCGGTCACGTCGTCAGCGCCGCCTGCTGTCGCGCCTGAACGCGCGGCCCGCACGCCGGCCGCGCACTCCGGCCCCCTTCCCGGCTCGTACGCACCACCCCCGCGTCCGCCGGGACCCGACACCGTCACAAGGGACTACCGCCATGACCACGGCACTTCCGCACCCGACCGCCTCGCTCCGTCCGCTGCCCGACACGCGCCACCTCCACCTGGTGGCCGACGGGGTGCGGCAGGACGCCGAGGACCCCGCGTCCCCGCCGCTCGTCGGCTACCTCCTGCTGGTCCCTCAGGGCACCGACCCCCTGGACCTGTTCGTGAAGGACCGGCCGCGGCCCGAGTTCCGCCTGGTGGCCGCCGACATGACCGCGGAGGTGACCGCCGGCGCGACCGCGCCGCCCCCGCGGCAGCCGGCGGACGACGCCGTCCGGATCGACACCGCGCGGCGCACCGCCGAGGTCGACGGACGTGAACTCGACCTGACGTACCTGGAGTTCGAACTGCTGGCGCACCTCGTGCGGCGGCCGCACCTGGTGCAGTCGCGCGAGACGCTGGTGGCGGCCGTCTGGGGCTACCACCACGTCGGCGACGGCCGCACGGTCGACGTCCACATCGCCCGCCTGCGCCGCAAGCTGGGCGCCGCCCACCGGCACCGCATCGTGACGGTCCGGTCCATCGGCTACAAGTACGTCCCCGACCAGCAGGACAGCCCCCACGCCGCACCCTGCGGCCGATCCTGAGGAGAGCACCGCCATGTGCCCTGCCGCCGCGCCGACGCGCCCCGCACCCCCGGCCGAACCCGTCGCGCACGGACGGGCGCACTGGCTGCGCGTGGCCCGCGAGGCGGCGGACGACCTGGCCACGGACACCGTGGTCAGGGAACAGGCCGGCAAGGCCCCGGTCGACGAGGTGTCCCGGCTGCGCGAGGCGGGACTGCTGACCCTGCTCACCCCGGCCGGGCCGGGCGGCGCGGGCGTGGACTGGGACACGGCGTATGCGGTGGTCCGGGAGATCTCCACGGCCGACGGCGCGATAGGGCAGCTCCTCGGCTCCCACTACTTCCTGTCGTGGAGCGCCCGGTTCTTCGGCGCCCCGGAGACGGCCCTGCGGACGGCTGAGCGCTCGGCGGCCGAACAGTGGTGCTGGGGCGGCGGTTTCGCCCCGCAGGACCCGCCGCTGACACTGTCCCGCTCGTCCCGGGGGCTGGTGCTCGGCGGCCGTCAGAGCTATCCGACCGGGGTGCTGGTGGCCGACCGGCTCGCCGTGCGGGCGGTGCGCGAGGACACCGGTGAACCCCTGGCCGTCGTGGTGGACCCGCGCCGCAGGGGCGTGGTGGTCGACGCGGCGGGCGACACCTTCGGGCTGCGGCTCGCGGGGGGCGGCAGCGTGGAGTTCGACGACGTGGCCGTGGGCGCGGACGACGTCCTGGGCTCGCTGTCCGCGGACGAGGACCACCTGGTCCCGCGGGCCGCCCTGGCCGCGCCCGTGGGCCGGCTGTTCTCCGTGCAGCTGCTGCTCGGCATGGCCGAGGGGGTGCTGGCCGAGGTGCGCGAGTACAGCAGGGCCGGGCACCGCACCTGGTCGCCCGTCCCGTCCGCCGGCGCGCCCGACGACCCGCAGACGCTCACCGCGTACGGCGAGCTGACGGTGCTCGCCCGGTCCGCATCCGCGCTGTGCGACCAGGCCCTGGACGCCGTGCGACGGGGTCTTGAGCGCGGCGAGGACCTCACGTACGACGAGTACGCGGACATCTCCGCGCTGGTGTCCATGGCGGAGACCGCGGCGTCGCGGGCGGCGCAGGAGTCCGCGACCCGGGCGCTCGACATCGTCGGCCCGCGCTCGGCGTCCGCGCGGCTCGGCTTCGACCGCTTCTGGCGCAACGCCCGGACGCATACCCTGTACGAGCCCGTCGCGCACCGGCTGCGTGACGTCGGGGACTACTTCCTCAACGGCGCCCACCCCCCGTTCGTCCTGCCCGCCTGACTTCTGCGGGCCCTTTCCCAGGCAGGTGCCGTGACCTGGTCCACCGGAATCGCCGGGCTGGCCGCGGGGCTGGTCGTCTCCGTGGTGACCACGCCGGCGGGGGTGTCCGGGGCGGTGTTCCTGCTGCCGGTGCAGCTCGGCGTCCTGGGGGTGCCGAGTCCGGCGGTCACGCCGACGAACCTGCTGTACAACGTGGTGGCCGGACCCGGCGCGCTGCTGCGGCACCACCGCACGGGCCTGCTGTACACCCCGCTGACCCGCCGTCTGGTGAGCGGGGCGCTGCCCGGGGTGGTCGTGGGCGCCGGCGTGCGGGTGTTCGCCGTGCCGGGAGCCACCGTCTTCCGGCTGCTGATCGCCGTGCTGCTCGTGCCGCTGGGGCTGTGGCTGGTCCGGAGCACACTCATGCCCGCCCCTCCGGCCCGGGACGCGGAGCCGTCGCCGCGCGCCGTGACCGGTCTTGCCCTGGCGGTCGGCGTCGTCGGCGGGGTCTACGGCATCGGCGGGGGCTCGCTGCTCGGGCCGCTGCTGGTCGGGCGGGGCATGTCCGTCGCGCGGGTGGCGCCGGCGGCGCTCGCCTCGACCTTCGTGACGTCCGTGGCGGGCGCGGGCACCTTCGCGCTGCTGTCCCTGGCGGGCACCGGCGACGTGGCCCCGGACTGGTACCTGGGGCTGGCGTGCGGGCTGGGCGGGCTGATCGGCGGGTATCTGGGGGCGCGGCTCCAGCCGCGCCTGCCCGAGACGGGGCTGCGGCTGCTGCTGGGCTCCCTCGCCGCCGCGGTGGGCGTCCTCCACGCCGTGCAGGCACTGGGCTGACCTCCGGCTCCTCGCCGCCGACCGCGGGTGGAGGGCGGCACGGGCCGTACGGGATAATGACCGCATGCGGATCTCAGCCAGGGCGGACTACGCGGTACGCGCCGCGCTGCAACTCGCGTCATCCGGGGACGACGGGCCGCTCAAGGCCGAGGCGATCGCCGACGCTCAGGACATCCCGCACAAGTTCCTGGAGAGCATCCTCAACGACATGCGGAGGGGCGGGCTCGTGGTGAGCCAGCGCGGCGGGAACGGCGGATACCGGCTGGCGAAGCCCGCCGACGCGATCAGCATCGCCGACGTCATCCGGGTCGTGGAGGGTCCGCTGGTCTCGGTGCGCGGCGTCCGGCCGCCCGAGCTGTCGTACTCCGGTCCTGCCGAGTCGCTGCTGCCGCTGTGGATCGCGCTGCGGTCGAACGTGCGCCAGATCCTGGAGGGCGTCTCCCTCGCCGATGTGGCGTCGTCCCAACTCCCCGCCGGGGTGGCCGCGTTGGCGGACACCCCGAAGGCCTGGGTGAATCCCTGATTCCAGCCGCCGACCAGGCATTTCTCACCATGTGAGCGATTGGCGTCCATCATATGAGCTGCCCCTTGGGGTAGGGGCTGGTTTCTGCCACGATCCCTAGCAGCCAGGTAGGAAAACTAGGGATCCACAGGGGGTGGCCATGACCGCGCGTCCGTACGACGTCGCCGCACGCCTCCTGCTGACCTCGCGCCGCCACATCGACTTCGGCCGCACGTCCAGCGCCATCTGTCGGCCGGTCTGAGGCCCCGCCGGACCCGCGTCCGGCCGCGCCCCTCCGACCCCGCTCGCTCCGCACCGCACACCGTTCCGCGGCCGCCGACCGTCCCCGCGAGGCAGGCCCGACGGCCGCGCGGGCGCACGCCCCTGGGCTCACGCCCGTACGCCGGCAACGTCCCGAACCACCCTTTTCCCGAGAGGACACCTCCGTGTCTGCCGCACGACCGCTCACCATCCTGCGCACCGCCGCCGCCCTGGCGGCCCTCCCGCTCCTGCTCACCGCCTGCGGCTACGGTTCCGACGCCGAGGACGACGCCCCGCAGGCGGAGGTCGCGGCGGACGCGAAGAAGCTCTCCGCCTCCGAGGTGAAGATCGGCTACTTCCCGAACCTCACGCACGCCACTGCCCTGGTCGGCGTGCAGGAGGGCCTGCTCCAGAAGGAGCTGGGCGGCACCAAGATCAAGCCGTCGACGTTCAACGCCGGCCCGTCCGAGATCGAGGCGCTGAACGCCGGGTCCATCGACATCGGCTGGATCGGCCCCTCCCCGTCCATCAACGGCTACACCAAGTCGGCCGGCAAGAACCTGCGCATCATCGGCGGTTCGGCCTCCGGCGGCGTGAAGCTGGTGGTCGACCCGGACAAGATCAAGACCCTGGACGACCTCAAGGGCAAGAAGATCGCCACGCCGCAGCTCGGCAACACCCAGGACGTGGCCTTCCTGCACTGGATCGCCGAGAAGGGCTGGAAGGTCGACGCCCAGAGCGGCAAGGGCGACGTGTCCGTGGTCCGCACCGAGAACAAGATCACCCCGGACGCCTACAAGTCCGGCTCGATCGACGGCGCCTGGGTGCCCGAGCCCACCGCGTCCAAGCTGGTCGCGGACGGCGCGAAGGTGCTGCTCGACGAGTCCGAGATCTGGCCGGACAAGAAGTTCGTGATCACCAACATCATCGTGTCGCAGAAGTTCCTCAAGGAGCACCCGGACGTCGTCGAGGCCGTGCTGCGCGGCTCGGTGAAGACCAACGCGTGGATCAACGCCAACCCGGACGAGGCCAAGGCGTCCGCGAACAAGGCGCTGGAGAAGCTGTCCGGCAAGGCCCTGCCGGAGGAGGTCCTCGACCCGGCGTGGGAGTCCATCACCTTCCTCGACGACCCGCTGGCCTCCACCCTCGACGCCCAGGCCTCGCACGCGGTCTCGGCCGGCCTGCTGGAGAAGCCCAGCCTCAAGGGCATCTACGACCTGAAGCCGCTCAACAAGGTCCTCAAGGCCGAGGGCAAGCCCGAGGTCGACGACGCCGGTCTCGGCGTCGGCTGATCACGCCCGCACCCCGACGCACACCCCAGGAGGTGACGACCATGGCCACCACGACGGCCGGGACGGCCGAGGACACCACGACGGCTCGGTACGCCGCGCGGGTCGAGCACGTCTCGAAGTCCTTTCCCGCTCCGGGCGCCCCGGGCGGACGGCAGCTCGTGCTGGACGACATCACCCTCGATGTCGCACCCGGCGAGTTCGTCACCCTCCTTGGCGCCTCGGGGTGCGGCAAGTCCACCCTGCTCAACCTGGTCGCCGGGCTCGACCGGCCGTCCGCCGGCGCCATCGGCACCGACGGCCGGCCCGCCCTGATGTTCCAGGAGCACGCCCTGTTCCCGTGGCTGACCGCGGGCAAGAACATCGAACTCGCCCTGAAGCTGCGCGGGGTGGGCAAGCCGGAGCGCCGCCAGGAGGCGGAGCGGCTGCTGGAGCTGGTGCGGCTGAAGGACGCGCACGGCAAGCGGGTGCACGAGCTGTCCGGCGGCATGCGCCAGCGCGTCGCCCTCGCCCGCGCTCTCGCCCAGGACAGCAGGCTGCTGCTGATGGACGAGCCGTTCGCCGCGCTCGACGCCATCACCCGGGACGTGCTGCACGACGAACTGACCCGCATCTGGCGGGAGACGGGCCTGTCGGTGCTGTTCGTGACGCACAACGTGCGCGAGGCGGTGCGGCTCGCCCAGCGCGTCGTCCTGCTGTCGTCCCGGCCGGGCCGTATCGCCCGGCAGTGGACGGTGGACCTGCCGCAGCCGCGCCGCCTGGAGGACGCCGCGGTCGCGGAGCTGTCCGCCGAGATCACCGAAGAACTGCGTGGGGAGATCCGCCGACATGGCCAGCACTGAGAAAGCCGCCGGCGTCACGGAGAGGACCGCCGCACCCCAGGACCCGGACGACCTCGCCGGGCTGGAGGCGGGCCTCGACGCGCTGGACGCGACGCAGACGGTCCGCACCCCGATCGGTCAGACGCTGCTGCGCAAGGTGCTGCCGCCGGTCACCGCCGTCGCGCTGGTGCTGGTGGTGTGGCAGATCCTGGTCTGGGCGGAGGTCGCGCCCCCGTACAAGCTCGCCTCCCCCTCCGACGTATGGGGCGAGGTGCGCGCGGCCTGGCTCCAGGGCACGCTGCTCGAGTACATCTGGACGTCCGTCTCACGCGGCCTGCTCGGCTTCCTGTTCGCCCTTGCCATCGGCACCCCGCTCGGACTGCTGGTGGCGCGGGTGTCCTTCGTCCGGGCGGCCATCGGCCCGATCCTGTCGGGTCTGCAGTCGCTGCCGTCGGTCGCCTGGGTGCCGCCCGCCGTGATCTGGCTGGGCCTCAACGACTCGATGATGTTCGCGGTGATCCTGCTCGGCGCCGTCCCGTCCATCGCGAACGGCCTGGTGGCGGGCATCGACCAGATCCCGCCGCTGTACCTGCGCGCCGGACGCACCCTGGGCGCTACCGGACTGCGCGGCGCCCGCCACATCGTGATGCCGGCCGCGCTGCCCGGTTACGTGGCCGGTCTCAAGCAGGGCTGGGCGTTCTCCTGGCGTTCGCTGATGGCCGCCGAGATCATCGCCTCCTCGCCCGATCTGGGCGTCGGACTCGGCCAGTTGCTGGAGAACGGCCGCAACAACAGCAGCATGCCGCAGGTGTTCCTGGCGATCCTGCTGATCCTGTGCGTCGGCATCGCCATCGACCTGCTGATCTTCAGCCCGCTGGAGCGGCGCGTGCTGCGCGGGCGGGGCCTGCTCGTCAGCCGCTGACCCCGCCCGCAGTCGCTCCGCCCGTCAGGAGCCGTACACCTCGACCTCGCTGAACTGGGCGGCCGGCCAGCCGGTGTTGCCGGTGACGTGCAGCCGCAGATGGCGCAGGCTGCCGTCGACCGGGACGGTCACCGTGTTGCCGGTCGCCGGGTCGAAGCGGTGCTCCCGGGCCGCGGCCATCGTGGTCCACGCGGAGCCGTCGGTGCTGCCCTGCACGGACAGGGTCTGGGTGCGGGCCTGCCACGCTGCCTGCGGCGGCAGCTTCAGCACCACCCGGCGTACGGCGTGGGTGGCGCCCAGGTCGATCGTCAGGGTCTGCGGGAAGGCGTGGTTGGCGGACTCCCAGTAGGTGTGCGCGTCCCCGTCGACCGCCTTGCCGGGGGTGTAGACGTCCTGCGAACCGGTGGCGGTGGCGGGGCGGTTCAGGGCGAGGTTGCGGTCCGGGCCGGGTTCTGGTTCGCCTTGGCCGGGCTCGGGCCAGGCGGAGCAGTCCGACCAGGTGCTCCCCCAGCCGGAGTTGCCGCCGCCGTCGGTGACGGTGAAGGTGCCTGACCCCGCCGGGTAGGGGCAGTTGTAGATTCCGGCCGAGCCGACGCCGGTCGCGGTGACGTTGCGGAAGGTGGCGGCGCCTTGCGTCTCCACCTGGACGACGACCGTGCCGACGCGGTTCACGGTGGCGCCGTCGACGGTGATGTTCCGGGCCGCCAGGCCGCGTCCGCCGCCGGAGACGAACTCGAAGGCGCTGTACGGGCTGTCGGTGATCGTGGTGTTGGTGATCCGCACCTGGGCGTCGATCGCGCTGTCGTAGGAGTCGACACGCAGGGCGCCCATCGGGTGGTTCCAGTTGGGGTTCATCGCGCCCGTGCGGACCAGGGTGTTGCCGTCGACGGTGATGGTGCCGGACAGCGGGTGGAACGGGTCGAGGAACTTCTGGTTGGAGATCGCGATGCCGCTGCCGAGGGCGTTGGTGTCGGCGATCAGGTTGTTCCGGACGGTGATGTCGGTGCCGCCGTAGATCGCGATGCCGTTGGCGAGGTTCGGCTGGGTGATCGTGTTGTTCTCGAAGACGCTGTTCACGTCGGGCGCGTTCAGCGACCACATGGCGAGGGCGTCGTCGCCCTGGTTGCGCAGGAAGTTGTTGCGGACCTTCACCCCGCGGGCGTTGCCGTTGAGGTTCAGGCCGTCGGCGGTCATGTCGAGGAAGCGGCTGTTCTCGACGACCAGGTTGTCGTTGTTGCCGGTCAGCCAGAGCCCCACCTTGAGGTGCTGGAGCCACATCCCGGAGACGGTCGAGTCCGGGCCGAGGGAGCCGTTGACGAAGTTGTCCGGGCTGGAGTCGACGCGTTCGGTGACCTCGCCGATGACGGCGAAGTCCTTGATGTGGACGTTGCCGGAGGAGGCCGTCTGGTCGATGAAGCGCGAGGTGCGGACGACGGAGTGCCAGTGGCCCGCGCCCTGGAGGGTGACGTTCTGGACGCCGTTCAGGGACGAGGTCAGCCGGTACTCCCCCGGCGGTATCCACACGGTCCCGCCCTGGGCGGCGGCGATGGCCTCGCGGAACGCCTGCGTGGAGTCGCCCTGCCCGGTGGGGTCGGCGCCCTTGTCGGTGACGGACACGGCGCCGGAGGGGCGGGCGGCGGCCGCGGGCGCCTGCTCGAAGTCGGCGACGTCCACGGTGACCTGGACGTTGGTGGCCTGGAAGGCGACCGTGTCGCCCGCCTGGACGTCCCGGCCGAGCAGCATCCGCGCGTTGGCGTAGAGGTGATGGGTGCGGGCGCCCGGGATCCACGGGGTGTCGACGTAGGAGTACCGGGAGGTGACCGGCAGGGTCCGGTCGAGCCGCTGCCCGTTGACGTACACGTCGAGGGAGCCGGACTGGCCGTCGGGGACGCTGTATGCCACGGTGACGGCGTTGGCGGCGCGCGGCACGCTGAACGTCACGCGCTGACCCGCGTTCAGGCGCACCGCCTGCCGGCCGGACGCCTCGGAGGCGAGAGTGCCTTGTGAGTAGTCGGGGCCGATGCGGGTGCCGGTGTGGGTGGCGGACTCGGCCTCGACGGAGGTGAACGGGAGGGTGGCGCCTGCCGCGGCGTGGGCGGGCGCCGGGGCGACGGCGACGAGCAGGCCGGCGGCGAGGGCGACGGCCGTGGCCGCCGCCGGCACGCTTCTCACGGTCGTGCGGGGGGTGGTCATGGTGCTGGTCCCTTCGTGGTGGGGGTACGGGAACAGACGGGGCGCGGCTCAGGCGCGCAGCCAGACCGCGGTGTCGCCGGGCAGCCGCCCGGCGGTGTCGAGTGGGCCGCTGGCCAGGAGCGGCGCGGAGTGGGCGGGAAGGTCGACGGGGGCGTCCGCGAGGTTGACCACGCACAGGGCGTCGGCGCGGGCGAAGGCGAGGACGCCGTCAGGGGCGGGCAGCCAGGTCAGCGGGCCGTCGCCGAACTCCGGGCGCAGCCGGATCGCCTCGTGGTAGAGGCGGAGCATGGAGGCGGGGTCCTCGGCCTGCCGGTCGGCGGCGTAGGCGGCCCAGCCGTCGGGCTGCGGCAGCCAGGGCTCGCCGCCGAAGCCGGCGTGCGGTTCGCCGGCCGCCCAGGGCAGCGGCACCCTGCATCCGTCGCGGCCGGGGTCGGTGCCGCCGGAGCGGGCGTGCATGGGGTCCTCGATGCGGCCCAGCGGGATGTCCGCCTCGGGCAGGCCGAGTTCCTCGCCCTGGTAGACGTAGACCGCGCCGGGCAGGGCGAGGGAGAGCAGGGCGGCGGCGCGGGCCCGGCGGGTGCCGAGTTCCAGGTCGGTGGGGGTGCCGAAGGCCTTGGTGGCGAAGTCGAAGCCGGTGTCGGCGCGGCCGTAGCGGGTGACGGTGCGGGTGACGTCGTGGTTGCACAGCACCCAGGTGGCGGGGGCTCCGACGGGGGCGTGCTCGGCGAGGGTGTCGTCGATCGACGTCCGCAGCCGGGCGGCGTCCCAGGGGCAGGTCATGAAGGAGAAGTTGAACGCGGTGTGCAGTTCGTCGGGGCGCAGGTAGCGGGCGAAGCGTTCGGTGTCGGGGAGCCAGACCTCGCCGACGAAGACGGCCCCGTACTCGTCGGCGACGGCCCGCCAGGCGCGGTACACGTCGTGGAGTTCGTCGCGGTCGACGTAGGGGTGGGGGTCGTGTCCCTCGGTGAAATCGGGCAGTGCGGGGTCCTTGGCGAGCAGGGCGGCGGAGTCGATGCGGACGCCTGCGACGCCCCGCTCGAACCAGAAGCGCAGGATGTCCTCGTGCTCCTGGCGGACGGCGGGGTGGGCCCAGTTGAGGTCGGGCTGCTCGGGGGCGAACAGGTGCAGGTACCAGTCGCCGTCGGGCAGCCTGGTCCAGGCGGGGCCGCCGAACTCGGACTGCCAGTCGTTGGGCGGGAGTTCGCCGTGCTCGCCGCGTCCCGGGCGGAAGTGGAAGAGCTCCCGTTCGGGGCCGCCCGCGAGGGCCGCGCGGAACCAGGGGTGCTGGTCGGAGACGTGGTTGGGCACGATGTCGACGATGGTGCGGATGCCCAGTTCCCGTGCCTCGGCGATGAGCTTCTCCGCCTCGGCGAGGGTGCCGAAGGCGGGGTCGACGGCGCGGTAGTCGGCGACGTCGTAGCCGCCGTCCTTCATGGGGGACCGGTACCAGGAGTTGAACCACAGTGCGTCGACGCCCAGTTCGGCGAGGTACGGCAGTCGGGCGCGGACGCCGGCCAGGTCGCCGGTGCCGTCGCCGTCGCCGTCGGCGAAGCTGCGGACGTACACCTGGTAGATGACGGCGGAGCGCCACCAGCCGTCGTCGGTGGCAGGGGTGGGCTGTCCCACGTGGATGCCTTTCTCTTCTGTGGACGGAGGTCCGGTGTCAGCCCTTGGTGCTGCCCGCGCTGATCCCGGCGATGATGTGCCGCTGGAAGACGAGGAACAGCGCGACCATGGGGATGCTGGCGATCACCATCGCGGCGATCAGCACGGTCAGCTGGATGTTCTGCGAGAGCTGCACGAGGGCCACGCTGATGGGCTGCTTGTCGGTGTCGGAGAAGACCATCAGCGGCCACAGGAAGTCCTGCCAGACGGCGACCAGCGCGAAGATCGACACCACGCCGAGCACCGGGCGGGACATGGGCAGCACGATGGACCACAGGGTGCGCAGCTTCCCCGCGCCGTCGATCTCGGCGGCCTCCAGCACGTCCTTGGGCAGCTGGTCGAAGAACCGCTTGAGCAGATACAGGTTGAAGGCGTTGGCGACGGCCGGCAGCCAGATGGCGAGCGGGTCGTTGAGCAGCCCGAGGTCGGCGACGGTGAGGTACTTCGGGACGACGAGGGCCTGGGCCGGGACCATCAGCGTGGCGAGGATGCCGCCCAGGATCAGGCCGCCGAAGGCCGGACGGAGCTTGGACAGGGCGTAGGCGGCGGCCGTGCAGAACACCAGCTGGAAGATCCAGGCGCCGGCCGCCTGCACCACGGTGTTCCACAGGTGCGTCGGCAGCTGCATCAGCTCCCAGGCGTCCCCGTACCCGGCGGTGCTCCAGCTCTCGGGGACGAGGGTGGGCGGGGTGCGGGCCACCTCGTCCGGCGACTTCATGGCGCCGGTGACCATCCAGTACACCGGGAACAGGAACGCCAGTGTGAACAGCAGGACGACGCCGGTGAAGACGGTCCAGTAGACGGCCTTGCCGCGGGGGCGGGCCAGGACGGCCGGGGAGACGAGGGTGCGGACGCCGGCGCTCATACGGTCTCCTCGGAGCGGGTGAGGCGGAGGTAGACGGCGGAGAACGCGCCGAGCAGGGCGAGCAGCATGACGCTGAGCGCGCAGGCGCCGCCGAAGTCGTTGTAGAGGAAGGCGTACTTGTAGATGAGGTAGAGGACGGTGACGGTGGCGTTCTCCGGGCCGCCCCCGGTGATCACGAACGGTTCGGTGAACACCTGCATGGTGGCGATGATCTGCAGCAGCATCAGCATGAGGATCACGAACCGGGTCTGCGGGACGGTGACGTGCCGGACGCGCTGGAGGAGGTTGGCGCCGTCGAGTTCGGCGGCCTCGTACAGCTCTCCGGGGATGGACTGGAGGGCGGCGAGGTAGATGAGCACGGTGCCGCCCATGTTGGCCCAGGTGGCGACGATCACCAGGGACACCAGGGCCGTGTCGGCGCCGTTGGACCAGTTGGAGGTCGGCAGGTGCAGGAAGCGCAGCGCCTCGTTGGCGAGGCCGGCGCCCGGGTCGTAGAACCACTTCCACAGCAGGGCGCTCACCACGGGCGGGATCATCACCGGCAGGTAGACGACGACCCGGAAGAACGCCTTGGCGTGGCGCAGTTCGTTGAGGACGAGGGCCAGCACGAAGGGGATCGCGAAGCCGATCAGCAGGGCGAGCAGGGTGAAGGTGAGCGTGTTGCGCCAGGCGGCGGCGAACTCGGGGTCCTGCCAGACGCGGGTGAAGTTGGCCGTGCCGACCCATTCGGGGTCCGAGCCGGGCGTGTACCTCTGGAAGGCGATCACGACGGCGCGGATCGCGGGGTACCAGGAGAACAGCGCGAAGCAGATCAGCCCGCCGATGAGGAAGCCGTACGCGCGCAGGTGGTCGGTGAGGCGGCGCCGCCTCCGGTCCCCCGCCGGGGACGGCGCCTTCACCGGACGGACCCGCACGGCGGGCGGCCGTTCGACCGTCTTCGTCACCGTCAGCTCCGGGAGAGGATGCCGTCGATCTTGCCGGAGGCGTCCTTCAGCAGCTGGTCGATGTCGGCGTCCTCCTTGGTGAGGACGGCGGAGACGACGCCGTCGAGGACGGAGTAGAGCTGCTGGGCGTGCGGCGGCTCGATCTTCATCTCGAGCTTCTGGTTGCCGTCGAGGAAGGCCTGGTAGTTCTCCACCGGTACGTTGGCGTTGGCCTCCTTGACCTGCTGGTCCTTGGCGTCGGCGGCGCCGGTGAACAGGCGCGGTTCGGGCAGGCCGACGGGGGCGTCGTTCTGCTTGGCGCGGGCGTAGTCGCCGAGGAAGCCGTCACCGGGGGTGAGGAACATGTGGTCGAGCCACTTGAGGCCGGCGCGGATCTGCTCGGGGGTGGCCTCCTTGCTGAACATGTAGCCGTCGCCGCCGACGAGGGTGGCCTTGCCGCCGGGCATGGGGGCGATGGCGATGTTCTTGTAAGCGGCGCCCTTCTCCTTCACCAGGATCGGGATGTTGTCGGGGGCGGCGAGGTACATGCCGAGCTTGCCGGAGCCCATCATCTGCTGGGCGTCGTTGATGACGAGCAGCTGCTTGCTGCCCATCGACTCGTCCTTCCACCGCATGTCGTGGAGGGTCTGCAGAACGGCGCGGCCTTCCGGGGTGTCGACGGTGGCGTTCTTGCCGTCGGCGCTGACCACGTCGCCGCCCTGGGAGTACAGCTCGGCGGTGAAGTGCCAGCCGCCCTGGTTCTGGGCGCTGTAGTCGGCGTACCCGACGACGCCGTCGCCCAGCGCGGCGATCTTCTTCGCGGCGGTGCGGACCTCGTCCCAGGTGGCGGGCGGGGCGTCGGGGTCGAGGCCGGCCTTCTGAAACAGCTCCCGGTTGTAGATCAGACCCATGGAGTAGCCGGTGCGCGGGATGCCGTAGACCTTGCCGTCGACGGTGTAGATGTCGCGGAGCTGCTGCTGGATGGTGCTGTAGCTCTTGAGTTCCTTGACGTACGGAGTCAGGTCGGCGGCCTGGTTGATGTCCACGACGTGCCGGGCGTCGGTGAAGTACGTGTAGAACACGTCCTCCATCTGGCCGCCGGCGAGCTTGGCGTCGAACGTCTTGGGGTCCTGGCAGGGGAACGCGTCGTGCGGGACGACGTCGATGTCCGGGTTCTTCTTCTCGAAGGCGGCGGTCTCCTCCTCGAAGAACTGGCGGTCGACCTTGGCGCTCTTGGGCGGCATGCAGTTGACGGTGATACGCGTCTTGCCGTCGGCGGCGTCGCCGTCCGAGCCGCAGGCCGTCAGCGCGAGGGCGCCGACGCCGAGCGCGACGAGGGTACGGCGGATCCCGGTGCTTCTCATCGGTGGACCCCTTACGGGACAGGAGCGAGTGAACCCCTCGGAACAGGAGCGGTGGGCGGGGCACACTCAAGCACCGACAACAACGGTCCGCAAGATGTCGCGCAGAATTTGAAATTATTCGACAGTTGACGGGCGGTCAGCCGCGCGGCGCCTGCCCGGTCGAGCCGCGCACCACCAACTCTGGTTCGAACAGCAGCTCTTCGGGGGCCACCGTGCTGCCGCTGATCTGCGCGTTGAGCAGTTCCACCACCGCCTTGCCCATGGCCTCGATCGGCTGGCGCACGGTGGTGAGCGGGGGTTCGGTGCAGTTCATCAGCGCGGAGTCGTCGTAGCCGACGACGGAGATCTGGCCGGGGACGTCAAGCCCCTTACGGCGGGCGGCGCGTACGACGCCGAGGGCGAGGGGGTCGCTGGCGCAGATGAAGCCGGTGACGCCCCGCTCGATGAGCCGGGTGGCGGCGGCGTGGCCGCCCTCGATGGAGAACATGGCGCGGGCGACGTGCTCCTCGGGTACCTCGCCGGCCACGGCCCGCGCGGCCGCCAGCTTGCGCGCCGACGGCATGTGGTCGCCGGGGCCGAGGACCAGGCCGATGCGCTCGTGCCCGAGGGAGGCGAGATGGCGCCAGGCCTGCTCCACGGCCACGGCGTCGTCGCAGGACACGGCGGGGAAGCCGAGGTGCTCGATGGCCGCGTTGACGAGGACGACGGGGATGTTGCGCTCGGCGAGCTGCCGGTAGTGGTCGTGCGGCGCGTCGGCCTGGGCGTAGAGGCCGCCGGCGAACACCACGCCGGACACCTGTTGTTGCAGCAGCAGGGTGACGTAGTCCGCCTCGGAGACCCCGCCGCGGGTCTGGGTGCACAGCACCGGAGTGAGGCCGAGCTGGGCGAGCGCGCCGCCGATGACCTCGGCGAAGGCGGGGAAGATCGGGTTCTGCAGCTCGGGCAGGACCAGGCCGACCAGCCGGGCGCGTTCGCCGCGCAGCTGGGTGGGCCGCTCGTAGCCGAGCACGTCCAGGGCGGAGAGCACCGCCTGCCGGGTCGCCTCGGAGACTCCCGGCTTGCCGTTGAGCACCCGGCTGACCGTGGCCTCGCTGACCCCGACCTTCTTCGCCACCACAGCAAGTCGTCGCGTCATGGCCGCAAGCGTAGCGCAAGATACGCAAGAGGTTTGCATAATCGCGCAAGATTTCAGGTCAGGGCGCTGCCCAGAGTCCTCTCACATGTCCGAGGTGACGTCCCATCACCTCCCGTACGGCCTCGGTGTCGCGGGCGAGCAGTGCGTCGAGGAGTTCGAGGTGCTCCTCGGCGGAGGCCCGCAGCCTCCCCTGCTCGGCCAGCGCGGTCAGCCCGTAGAGCCGGGAGCGGCGGCGCAGGTCCCGGACCGCCTCGACGAGATGGGCGTTCCCGGCGAGGGCCAGCAGTCCGAGGTGGAAGCGCTGGTCGGCGTCGACGTACGCGATGAGGTCACCGGCCGTGGCGGCGGCGACGATCTCCTCGGCGACGGGCCGCAGTGCGGCGAGCGCGGCCGGGTCGGCCGCGGCCGCCAGCGCCGCCGTGGTCGGGATCTCGATGAGGGCGCGCACGTGCGTGTACTCGTCGAGCTGCCGCTCGGAGACGGCGGTGACCCGGTACCCCTTGTTGGGGACGGCGTCGACCAGTCCTTCCTTGGCGAGGTCGAGCAGCGCCTCGCGGACGGGGGTGGCGGAGACGCCGAGGCGGGCCGCGAGCGCGGGCGCCGAGTGCACCTCGTTGGGCCGCAGTTCACCGGCGATCAGCGCGGCCCGCAAGGCGTCCGCGACCCGTTCGCGGTAGCTGGGGCCGCGTCCGCCGAGGGCGGGCAGGGCGGGGCCGCCGGCGGTCACAGGACGAATCCCGCGGGGAACGGGTCGGTCGGGTCGAGGAGGTACTGGGCGGTGCCGGTGATCCAGGCCCGCCCGGTGAAGCTGGGCAGCACGGCGGGGTGTCCGGCCACCTCTGCGATGCCGAGCAGGCGTCCGGTGAAGCGGGTGCCGATGAAGGACTCGTTCACGAACTCGGTGTCGAGCGGGAGTTCGCCGCGGGCGTGCAGCTGGGCCATGCGGGCGCTGGTGCCGGTGCCGCACGGGGAGCGGTCGAACCAGCCGGGGTGGATCACCATGGCGTGACGCGAGTGGCGGGCGGTGGAGCCGGGCGCGGTGAGCTGGACATGGTGGCAGCCGTGGATGGAAGGATCCTCCGGGTGCACGGGCTCCGCCTCGGCGTTGATCGCCTCCATCAGGGACAGTCCGGCGGCGAGGATGTCGTCCTTGCGGGAGCGGTCGAAGGGCAGCCCGAACTGCTCCAGCGGCAGGATCGCGTAGAAGTTCCCGCCGTACGCCAGGTCGTACGTGACCGTACGCCCGTCGGGCAGGGTCGCCTCGCGGTCCAGGGCGACGGCGAAGGACGGCACGTTGCGCAGGGTCACGGCGGTGGCACGGCCGTCCGCGACCGCCACCTCCGCGACGACCAGCCCGGCCGGAGTGTCCAGGCGGACGGTCGTGACGGGCTCGACGACCTCGACCATGCCCGTCTCCACCAGCACGGTAGCCACACCGATGGTGCCGTGCCCGCACATCGGCAGGTAGCCGGACACCTCGATGTAGACGACGCCCCAGTCGCAGTCGGGCCGGGTCGGCGGCTGGAGGATCGCGCCGCTCATCGCCGCGTGGCCGCGCGGCTCGTTCATCAGCAACTGCTTGACGTGGTCTCGGTGTTCACGGAACCACAGGCGCCGTTCGTTCATCGTGGCGCCCGGGACGACGCCGATGCCGCCGGTGATCACCCGGGTGGGCATGCCCTCGGTGTGCGAGTCGACTGCGTGCAGGACGAGTGAGCTGCGCATGTCCCGGCCTCCTCTACGCCAGTCCGGCCGCGACGGCCTTCTCGGTTGCGGCGCGCACGGCCGCCTCCTGCTCCGGGTCCAGCGGGACGCGCGGCGGACGGCAGGGCCCGCCACGGCGTCCGACGAGGTCCATGGACAGCTTGATCGCCTGCACGAACTCCACGCGTGAGTCCCAGCGCAGCAGGGGGTGCAGCTGCCGGTACAGCGGCAGCGCGGTGGTGAGGTCGTAGGTGGTGGCGGCCCGGTACAGCTCCACGCAGGAGCGGGGCAGGGCGTTGGGGTACCCGGCGATCCACCCCTTCGCCCCGGCGACGGCGAGCTCCAGGAGTACGTCGTCGGCGCCGGCCAAGAGGTCCAGCCCGGGGACGAGTTCGGCGATCCGGTAGGCCCGGCGGACGTCCCCGGAGAACTCCTTGACGGCGCGGACGTACCCCTCGCCGTGGAGCCGGGCGAGCAGCTCCGGCACCAGGTCGACCTTGGTGTCGACCGGGTTGTTGTAGGCGACGACGGGCAGTCCGGTGCGGGCGACCTCGGCGTAGTGGGCGACGACGGACCGCTCGTCGGCGCGGTAGGCGTTGGGCGGCAGCAGCATCACCGCCCGGCACCCGGCCTCGGCGGCCTTCTCCGCCCAGCGGCGCGCCTCGGCGGAGCCGTAGGCGGCGACCCCGGGCATCACGCGCTCCCCGCCGACGGCGGCGACGGCCGTCTCGACGACCCGGGCGCGCTCCTCGGGGGTGAGCACCTGGTACTCCCCCAGCGACCCGTTCGGCACGACCCCGTCGCACCCGTTCGCCACGAGCCAGGAACAGTGCTCGGCGTACCGGTCGAGGTCGACGCTCAGATCGTCGCGCAGCGGCAGCGCGGTGGCGACGAGGACTCCCCGCCAGGGGCGGTGATCGGTCATGGAGATCCTTCCGGCGTGGGCGGGTGGGGACGGTCGTACGCGGCGAGCTCCTCATGTCCGGCCGCCAGGACGCCCAGCGGGACCGGGCGGGCGAAGGGGCGGCGGGTCGGGGTGGGCGGGCAGCCGGTGACGGCTGCCACCCCGGGTGCGCACATGCGGCCCTGGCACCAGCCCATCCCCGCGCGGGTGAGCAGCTTCACCGTGCGGGTGTCACCGGCGCCGAGGGTGACGGCCTCCCGGACGGCGCCCGCGGTGACCTCCTCGCAGCGGCAGATCACCGTGTCGTCGGGGACGCCCTCGCCCCAGTGGGCGGGCGGAGTGTGCAGGGCGTGGAGGGCCGCAGCGGCCGTACGCCCGCGGGCGCGCACCCGGGCGGCGGGCGCCCAGGCGTCCGGGTCGGGGGCCGTGCCCCGCAGCCGCGCCGCGACCGAGCGTCCCGCGATGTGTCCCTCGGCCAGCGCGAGGGCCGCGCCGCCGATGCCCGTGGCCTCCCCCGCCGCCCACACACCCGGTACGTCGGTACGCTGTTCGGCGTCGACGGCGACGGCGTGCCCGTCGAGCCGGCAGCCGAGGGTCTCGGCGAGATCGGTGTGCGGCAGCATGCCGTGTCCCACCGCGAGGGCGTCGCACGGCAGCAGCCGCTCGGTGCCGGGCCGGACGCGGCCCCCGGCGTCGAGGGCGGCGACGGTGACACCGGTCAGCCGGTCCTCGCCGTGGGCGCGGACCACGGTGTGCCGGGTGAGCACCGGCACCCGGTGGCGCAGCAGCCGGGCCGCGTACCCGGCCGCCTCGGGCAGCTTGCCGGCCAGGGCGCGGGCGTGGCGCGGCAGCCGGTGCGGGGTGGGTGGACTCGACGAGCGCGGCGACGCGGACGCCCGCCGCCGCGAGTCCGGTGGCCACGGGCAGCAGCAGCGGGCCGGTCCCGGCGACCACGACCGTGCGGCCGGGGGTGACGAGGCCGCCCTTGAGCATGGCCTGCGCGCCGCCCGCCGTGACCACACCCGGCAGGGTCCAGCCGGGGAACGGCAGGACCGTCTCGTACCCGCCGGTGGCCAACAGCACGGCGTCGGCGTGCAGTGCGACGGACTCCCGCTGCTCCGGACCGAGCAGCGCGTGCACGGTCAGCCCGCCGGACTCCCGTTCCACGCACCAGACATGGTGTTCCAGACGTACGTCGACGGTGCTCGCGGCGAGGGCGTCCCGCAGCCGGGTCCAGGTGCGCCGCCCGTGCCGCGGGGCGGCGCCTTCGGCGTCGAGGCCGGGCGCGGGCCGGCGGAAGTACTGCCCGCCGGGTCCCGGCGCCGCGTCGACCAGGGCGACGCGGACACCGCGCCTCGACGCCGCGAGACACGCGGCGATTCCCGCCGGGCCCGCGCCGATCACCACGAGGTCAGTCCTCATGGCCCGTGCCCTCCTGGGTGCGGATGACGTCACCCGGGCGCGCCGGGACCAGGCAGGCCCGTTGACTGGGGCGGCCGTTGACGGTGACGAGGCAGTCGAAGCAGACGCCGATGCCGCAGAACACCCCGCGCGGGCGTCCGCCGTCGCGGGTGGTGCGCCATGAGGTGACGCCGGCCGCCCACAGCACGGCGGCGACCGTCCGTCCGGGCAGCGCCTCGACCGCCCTCCCGTCGAAGGTCACCTCGAACGCGCGCCCCTCGCCTCCCGGTTCGGAAGTCTTCATCGCGCGGCCTCCTTCGTCGGGCTCGGGAAGCGGTCGGGCCGGAAGGGAGCGAGGTCCAGATCCGGCGTCGTCCCGATGAGTGCCCGCGCGATCAACAGCCCGGTACCCGGCGCCAGTCCGATGCCGGCGCCCTCGTGCCCGCAGGCGTGGAACAGCCCCGGCGCCCGCGGGTCGGGGCCGATCGCAGGGAGATGGTCGGGCAGATACGGCCGGAAACCGGCGTACGTCCGCAGCGCCCTCACCTCGGACAGGAACGGGAACAGCCGGGTCGCCCCCGCCGCCAGCTCCCGTACGGCCCGCAGCGACAGGGAGCGGTCGAAGCCGACGCGTTCCCGGCTGGCGCCGATGAGCACCGGCCCGGCGGCCGTCCCCTCCACCACCGGGGAGGTCAGCAGGTCCGCGGTGTCACCCGCGACGTCGGCCACGTAGTCGGCGGCGTACACCTTGTGCCGGATGCGGGGCGGCAGCGGTTCGGTGACGAGGACGAAGCCGCGCCGGGGCATGACGGGGAGGAACACGTCCGCGCGGGAGGCGAGTTCGCCGCCCCAGGTGCCGGCCGCGTTGACGACCGCGGGGGCGTGGACGTCGCCGCGCGGGGTGCGTACACCGCGCACGGAGCCGTCGCGGGCGCGCAGCACGCGGGTCACCTCGTGGCCGGTCAGGAGGCGGGCGCCGGAGGACTTCAGCAGGTGTGCCGCCGCGAGGGCGGGCATCACCTGGGCGTCCTGCGGGTAGCGCACGCCCCCGGGGAGGCCGGGTGCGAGGCGTGGTTCGAGGTCGTGGAGGCGGTCGGCGGGCACCGGTTCGGCGGTCACCCCGGCCGCGCGCTGGGCGTCCGCGAACGTCCGCAGCCCGGCGTACGCCTCCGGGGTCTCCGCGACGACGAGGCCGCCCTTGGCGTCGTACTCGACGTCCGGGCCGTGCCGCGTGGCGAGTTCCGCCCACAGCCGGAGGGACAGCAGGGCAAGGTCGAGTTCGGGTCCGGGCGCCTTGTCGGAGACGAGGAGGTTCCCCTCCCCCGCCCCGGTCGTCCCGCCGGCCACCGGACCGCGGTCCACGACGGTGACGTCGAGGCCGGCGCGAGCCGCGTACAGGGCGCAGGCGGCGCCCGTCATCCCGGCGCCCACCACCACGACATCGCAGGTCAGCGACTCGCTCACGCCAGTACTATGTCACACATCACACAGGCGGAGAACAGGGCGAAAACGGACGTTCCCGAGGGCGCTCAGCCAGTGGTGGGGACCACGCGCAGATGGGAAGCGGTGCGGCGGGTCCTGCGGTCCCGGCCGTGGGGGCGGGGCGTCTCCCGCAGGACGAAGGTCACCCGGCGGCACTCCATCTCCTCGAGCACGGAGGTGGTCTCCACCAGCAGACGGCACTCCGTGCTTCCCCAGCGGGGGTCCGGATGCAGCAAGGGCCGTACGGAGCCGTCGTGTCCGGCGGCCCGCTCGCCCACGGCGCGCAGCCAGTGCGGCAGACCGTGCCGGAAGGCGGCGTCCATGATCGGGTCCTGGGCGATGTCCCGGCGCACGGCGTGCAGCACGGGGTCGTGGGGGTGCCGCTCGGCGGTCGCGGAGAAGTCAGCGAGCATCGGCAGGCACCAGCTCGACTCGTGGTCGCCCAGCACCGTGGCGGCGTCCGGGTGGAACAGCACGAAACGGAGGAAGTTGGCGCCGGGATGAGCCGTCGGATGAGGCTCCACGCCCAGGAAAAGTGTCCGGAAGGCGCCGTTGGTGAGCAGGACGTCCCAGCGGTGGTCCACGACCAGCGACGGGAAGGGTACGGAGTCCAGCAGGACGGCGTAGTCCCGCAGATAGTCCTGGCCCTCGGGAGTCCCCGGGCCGGGCCGCGGTGCCGGCCGCTGCCCTCCTGCCTGAAATGCCATCGGGAGGTCACCCCTCTTGCCTGTGCGGCCCTGACGCGGCGACCCGATCCTGGTGCCCGGAGCGTCGGCATGTCAACTATCGTGGCATTCCACGACGGTTGACGGCCGAAATTGGCCACAGTTGTGGCGAGACCTGGATGCAAGTTCGATACACCGGCTAGTCTCCGTGAGGTTCACGGCAATCGCTTGTGAGAAGCCTGTGAGAGACGTAGGAGATCTTTCGGTGACGGGTGGCTTCGAGGGTCCGGGCACCGCGCCGACGACCGCGCTGTCCGCCGTCGTCGCCCGCGTCACCGCACTCGCCGACCGGCTCGGCGTGGCGCACGGCGAGGTCTTCGACGTGGGCCGGCTGTCCGTGGCGTCCGGCGTCCCGGAGCCCGTGGTCAAGGCGCTGCTGAGCGGGCAGCCCGCGGGCGAGCCCGATGTGCAGGCGCGTTTCCTGCAGCGGCTGGACCTGCTGCGCCGTACGCGACTGAAGCCGAACGGACGCAAGTACACGCAGCAGGAGATCGCCGACGGCGCGGGCATGTCCCGGCAGCAGGCCGGCGCGCTCATCAACGGCGACCGGCGGCCCACCATGGAGCACTGCGACGCCCTCCAGCGGTTCTTCCGGGTGCACGCCGGCTTCCTCACCGCCGAGGACCCGGAGGCGCTGGCGAGCGCCCTCCAGCACACCGAGCAGGAGCTGCTCCAGAAGCTCGCGGAGCGGGAGTCGGCCCCGGCGGCCGACGATCCGCTGGAGCGGCTGCTGCAGGACCACGGGGTGCGGGGCATCGCCTGGCGGGCCGCGCAGCTGCCCACCGACCAGCACCGCGACAAGGTCGCGGAATGGCTGGACATGCTCCTGGAGAGCGTCCAGCGGCCCAAGTCGTGACCCGGGGAGAACTGTGGGCATCGGTAGGGAAATGCGCCGCCTGTGCGGCGAGTTGGTCACGGAGCTGACGCTTCCCGTCCCGGCGCGGCCCGCCGATCTCTACGCCGCCCTGTGCGAGGCGATGAGCCGGCGCCGCGGGCGGCCCGTTCTGTTCCGCACGGCGGCCTTCCCGGCGGGCACCGCGAGCGGACTGTGGCTCGACATGGCCGACCAGGACCTCGTCGTGGTCGAGGAACGCACCGCGCCCGACCACCAGTTGGTGATCCTGGGCCACGAGCTGTGGCACATGAAGGCCGGCCACTGCGGCCACCACGTCGCGGGCGCGGAGGTCGCGACCCGGTTATGGGGCGCGTCCCTCGACGACGACACGCTGCGGGCGACGGTGCTGCGGGTCGCCGCGCGCACGCGGTTCGACCTGGCGGAGGAGAAGGAGGCGGAGGCGTTCGGGCTGCTGCTGGCCAGCAAGTGCCGGACGTTCCTGGCTGGTTCGTCGCTGCGCGGGCCGGTCCAGCGGGACCATCTGGCGGGGCGGATCGGGGCGTCGCTGGGGTACTTGGGTCCGCAGAGCTGACGATCTCCGGGCGGCGGCTCGGGGCGATTGTCAGTGGTGGGCGGCAAGCTGGCGGTGCGCCCCCGTTTGTGCCGGGGGTGCGGGGACCCACGACGACGACACGGGGAGAGCCGAGCGATGCCCACCGCCGTACTGACCGACCGCGAGCGCACCGCCGTCCAGGCCTATCTCAGACTGCTGCACACGGTCCGGGCCGCCTTCGGCGACGACGGTTCCGGCCCGGCGGGGCCGGCTGTGCTGCCGGTGGTTCCGCCTTCCGTCCTCGCGGAGGCGGAGGCCGCGTTGGAGGGGGCGGGGCTGGCGGGGAACGAGGAGGAGTTCTTCCGGATGGTGCGGGACTGGCAGCCCGGGGGCTGAATTCTTGGCGCGTCGCGCCGGGGGCTGACCGGAGGTCGGGCGGCTGCGGCGCCGTGAAGGCTGAGCGCGCGGTTCCCCGCGCCCCCTTGTGGGCGCGGGGAACCGCGCGCTCAGCCTTCACCGGCCGGCACGACGGCGAACCACCGACCACCTCGTGGCGCGCCGCCGATCCCGCACTCACCCGTGCGGGACGGTCACCGCCGTGGCGAGCAGGGAGCCTTGGGCGGTCCACGCACCGGTGAAACGATCCAGGCGGAGGCCTGAAACCACCGGGCCCGGAACCAACAACTCCGCGTGAAAAGTGCCGTCCCCGTGGACGGCGATGTCCGCCTCCGAGAAGTCCAGCCACTTCCGCGTCAGCGGAAACCACGCCTTGTAGACGGACTCCTTGGCACTGAACAGCAGCCGGTCCCAGTGGACATCGGGACGCTCCGCGAGCAGACGGGCGATGCGGGCCGCCTCCTGAGGCAGGGCGATGGTGGACAGCACGCCCTCGGGCAACGGCGCGTGGGGCTCCGCGTCGACACCGAGGGACGCCACGTCACCGACGTGGACCAGCGCAGCGGCGCAGTAGCCCTCGCAGTGCGTCATGCTGCCGGTCACCCCGTCCGGCCAGACGGGCGCGCCGCGCTCGCCGGGGACGACGGGCGCCGCGGGCACGCCGAGCTTCTCCATCGCGCGCCGGGCGCAGGAGCGTACGGCCGTGAACTCGCGGCGGCGCTTGGCGACCGCGCGGGTGAGGAGGGCCTCCTCCTCCGGGAACAGGGGGGCGTCCACGCCCTCGTCGCCGTAGGCCTCGACGGCGGCCACCGTCGGCGGGAGCAGATCCTCGATCATCGGGCCGGCTCCTCGACGGGCAGAATCCGGCGCAGCCGGCCCGGTGGGGCCTGCCGTTCGCGCCACTCTCGCGGGTAGCCCACCGAGACCTCCTCGAAGCGGATGCCGTCCTGATGGGTCGTTCGGGGGATGTGCAGATGGCCGTAGACCGAGGTATGGACGGGATAGCGCCGGTGCCAGTCCTCGGTCAGCGTGGTGCCGCACCACATGGCGAACTCGGGGTACCACAGCACCTCCGTCGGATGCCGGTGCAGCGGCCAGTGCGTGACGGGGATCAGGGGGAGGTCCCCGGGGAGTTCCGCGAGGCGCCGTCGGGTCTCCTCCACACGCGCCCTGCACCAGTCCTCGCGGGTCGAGTACGGGTCCGGGTGCAGCAGGCGCTCGTCCGTGCAGACCACCCCGGTGCCGTGCGCGTACTCCAGGCCCTCGTCCTTGGTGGTGCAGCCGGGCGGGAGGAACGAGTAGTCGTACAGGAGGAAGAGGGGCGCGACGGCCACCGGGCCGCCGGGGCCCCCCCACACCGGGTACGGGTCCTCGGGAGTGAGCACGCCGAGCTCGCGGCACTGCTCGACCAGGTGCTCGTAGCGGGCGACGCCCCGCAGGGTGACGGCGTCACTCGGATGGGTCCACAGCTCGTGGTTCCCCGGCGTCCAGATCACGCGGGCGAAACGGCCGGCGAGGGTCTTCAGGGCCCAGCGGATGTCCTCCACCGTCTCCGCGACGTCGCCGGCGACCAGCAGCCAGTCCCCGTCGGACTCGGGTCTCATGCCTTCGACCAGGTCGCGGTTCTCGGCGTAGCCGATGTGCAGATCGCTGATGGCCCACAGCTGGGGGCCGTCTCCACCCGTCGCCATCACCGTCGTCCCTTCAGCAGCCGCCGGACCTCACCACGAGATCACACCAGCCCCGCCGGAACAACCGCGGACCGTCACCCGACCGTGGTATCAGGACAGCCCTTCTTGGTCGTATGATCTGCCCTACACCACCGCCATGGACACGTCTTTTCCCGCAGGCGGTTCGGTGCACCTCCCTACGTCATGCCCGGGCACGGGCTGCTCCGCCCTGCCCGCATACCGTTGAAAGGCGGCCTGCATGGTCTCTCGCGTACGCGTCTGGCTCAACCGCACGTACGCGGAGAACGTGTTCTTCATGGATCAGCTGCGGCGAAATCCCAGCGACCGTGCCGTCGAGATCCATGCCACCCACGGCGACCCCGACTCCCCCGTCCTCGCCGCGGCCGACACGGCCGAGCTGGAGCCGGAGGGCCTCTCCCCCGCCGCGTACGTCGAGTATGCGCTCACCCAGTGCGAGCGGCGCGGCATCGACGTCTTCGTGCCCCGGCTGCACCAGTCGGCGATCGTCGCGCACCGCGCCGAGTTCGACGCGGCCGGGACCGCGCTGCTGGCGCCGCCGCCCGAGGCGGTGGCGGTGTTCGAGGACAAGGTGGTCGCCTACCAGGCCGTCGAGTCGATCGGCGCCCCCGTGCCACCGTGGTGGCGGGTCCGTGACGCCGACGAACTCCTCGCCGCCGTCGAGGAGTTGGAGCGGCTGGGGCATCGGGCCTGCTTCAAGCCCGCGTCCGGCGCGGGCGGGGTCGGCTTCCGCATGATCACCCGCGAGCCGTTCGGGCTCTCCCAGCTGAGGGGATTCCCCAGCCCGCAGGTCCCGCTCGACCTGGTCCTCAAGTCCCTGCGGCGGGCCGAGGAGCCCGTCGACTGGCTGGTGATGCCACGGCTGGAACAGCCGGAGGTGTCCGTGGACTGCCTCACCGGGCCGGACAACCGGGTCCGGCTGGCGATCGGCCGCACCAAGCACGGCCGCCGCCGGGGCTTCACCCTGCACGAGCAGTGGCTGGAGCCGGCCCGGCGCATCGCGGAGGGCTTCGGCCTGCACCACCTGTCCAACATCCAGTTCCGGATGCTGGGCGACCGGCCGGTGCTGATGGACGTCAACACCCGCCCCGCGGGCGGGCTGCACCAGCTCGCACAGTGCGGGGTGAACGTGCCCTGGGCCGCGGTGCGGCTGGCGCTCGGCGACGACCCGGGCCGGATCGAACCGCCGTTCCTGGGCCAGGACTACACGGTGGTGTCCGGTCCGCGCCCGCTGCAGCCGGTGCCGGTGCTCCAGCGGACCGACTCACCGGCGGTCACGGGCACGCTCGACGCGCTGCCCGCGCAGGCGACGCCCGTCGAGCCGCGGGCGGCGTCGGGGGCGCTGCATTGACATCCTCGCCGCCCTGAAGGACGGCGATTCCCGCCTATCGCGCCGTTGAAGGCTGCGGTGTCGGGTGGGTTTCTGCTTCGCCGCGCGGTGCCGGGACGAGTCCCGGTCTTACTCGCGCTCCACAGGCTGACACGGCCAGTCCGGCCGCCTTGGCGATGTTGACCGCCGCGTTGATGTCCCGGTCCAGGACCGCCCCGCACGCCCCGCACGTCCACACACGGACGTGCAGGGGCTTGGGGCCGTCCTTGACGCCGCACCACGAGCACACCTGGGAGGTCGGCTCGAACCGGCCGATCTTCACGAAGGTGCGCCCGTACCGGCTGGCCTTGTACTCCAGCATGGTCACGAACGCCGACCATCCGGCGTCGTGGACGGACTTGGCCAGGCGCGTGCGCGCGAGTCCCTTCACCGCCAGGTCCTCCACCGCGACCGCTTGGTTCTCGCGGATCAGCTTCGTGGAGAGCTGGTGGTGGAACTCGCGGCGTGCGTCCGCGACACGCGCATGGGCGCGGGCGACCTTGATCCGGGCCTTGGTCCTGTTCCGGGAGCCCTTCTCCTTGCGGGACAACTCCCGCTGCGCCTTCTTCAGGCGCCTCTCGGCCCGGCGCAGGAAGCGCGGGCTGTCGACCTTCGTCCCGTCCGAGAGGACCGCGAAGTGCCCCAGTCCGAGATCGATGCCCACCTCGGGCGCGACCTCGGGAAGGACTTCCTCCGGGCCCGTCTCGACGACGAAGCTCGCGAAGTACCTGCCCGCGCTGTCCTTGACCACCGTCACCGTGGACGGCGTCCACGGCAGGCGACGCGACCACTTCACCTTCAGATCGCCGATCTTCGGCAGGTGCAGCTTCCCGACGGTCGTGATCGACCAGCGGGCGTTGGCGGTGAAACGGACGGACTGCCGGGTGTCCTTGCGGGACTTGTACCGGGGCGCGCCCATGCGGGGGCGCTTGCCCTTCAGGCCGTCGAAGAAGTTCCGGTACGCGGTGTCCAGGTCCCGCAGGGACTGCTGGAGGACGACCGCCGACACCTCGCCGAGCCAGGCCCGTTCCGGGGTGCTCTTCGCCTCGGTGATGAGCTGCTTCGACAGGTCGCCGGTCTTCGGGAACGGCATGCCTTCGCTGCGGGCGGTCTCCCGAGCCCTGAGGGCATCGTTGTAGACCACCCGCGCGCAGCCGAACGCCTTCGCCAACGCCGCGCGCTGACCAGCGCTCGGGTACAAGCGGAAGCTGTACCGAAGCTGCACGCGGATCATGATACACAGTTGGTTTGTGAGTATCGATGAGAACGTTCGTACAGGTCGTCACTGCGTCTTCCGAATGCATGTCCACTTGGTTTTCGTGACGAAGTACCGGCACTCGGTCTTCGCCGACCGGCACCTGACGCGGTGCGAGGAGATCATGCAAGCCGTGTGCAAGGACTTCGAGGCCGAGCTGGTCGAGTTCAACGGCGCGAACAACCACGTCCACCTCCTCGTGAACTTCCCGCCGAAGGTCGCCGTGTCCAAGCTGGTGAACTCCCTCAAGGGCGTGTCCTCCCGGCGCCTCCGCCAGGAGTTCCCCGAACTCGTCCGGTACTACTGGCGGGCACAACGCCTGTGGTCCGGCTCCTACTTCGCCGGTTCCGTCGGCGGCGCACCGCTCAGCATCGTGAAGCAGTACATCGAGCAGCAGAACCGGCCGCTCTGACCCGGGCTGAGATCAACAGTGCGCATCCGTGCACACAGCTGAGGTCACAGCAGTTCTCAGATTCGCTCCACCACCGGGCTGAAGCCCGGTGCACTGCAAATAGACCCGGTAGCGGCTGACCGGGCGCCGCGTCGCCAGTGACGGCGGGCTTCCGGAATTTTCTGAAGAAATCTTCGTCAGGGTGTATCAGGGCCCGGACCACGTGCTCTTGATGATGAACGGCGACTGGGGAAGCCGCCGGGGGGGAGCACGGGGGACCGGGGGGAGCTCGGGTCGGTCGGCCGCTGTCACGGGGGGCGACCGGCCGGCCCGATGCCAACTCCCTTGCTGTCAACCCAGGTAGGCGAGTCCGGGGTGGACGGCCGTGTAGGCCTCCACGAGCCGGCGGGCCACGCTCACCGAGTCCACCAGCGGGTGCAGGGCGAAGGCCTTGACCGCCGTCGCGCGGGACCCCGACCGGGCGGCCTCCAGCACCTCACGCTCCACGGCCTTCACGGCGCAGACCAGACCGACGGCGTGCCCGGGAAGCGGGTCGACCGAGACAGGGTGCGCCCCGTTGGCGTCCACCAGGCAGGGCACCTCGATCACGGCGTCGTCGTCCAGCGGTGAAAGAGTGCCGCGGTTGCGGACGTTGAGGATGAGGGTGGCGCGCTCGTCCCGGGCGATGGCCCGCATCAGCGCGAGCGCCACGTTCTCGTAGCCGCCCGACAGGTCGTCCGCCTCACGCTCGCCCGCGCCGGCCGCCTCCCGGTTCTCACTCATGTAGGTCGCCTCGCGCTCGGCGCGGGTACGGTCCCACAACTCCAGCGCGGACACGGCCGGGTCGGCGACCCCGGCGTAGAAGCTCTCCTGCTGGTCGCGCAGGAAGGCGCCACGGGTCTTCTCGGCCTCCTGGTAGGCCTGAACGGCCTCGCGGTTGAAGTAGTAGTAGTGCAGATACTCGTTGGGGATCGCGCCCAGCGAGCGCAGCCAGTCCGTCCCGAACAGCCGCCCCTCCTCGAACGAGCCGAGCAGCGCGGGGTCGGCGAGCAGACGCGGCAGCTGGTCGCGGCCGGCCACGCGCAGGCCGCGTACCCAGCCGAGGTGGTTGAGGCCGACGTAGTCGATCCACGCCTCGTCCGGTTTCGCGCCGAGCACCCGGGCGATACGGCGGCCCAGGCCGACCGGCGAGTCGCAGATGCCGATGACGCGGTCGCCGAGATGGCGGGACATGGCCTCGGTGACCAGGCCGGCGGGGTTGGTGAAGTTGATGACCCAGGCGTCGGGGGCGAGGCGGGCCACCCGGCGGGCGATGTCGTCGGCGACGGGCACGGTGCGCAGTCCGTAGGCGATGCCCCCGGCGCCCACGGTCTCCTGCCCGAGCACCCCCTCCTCGAGCGCGACCCGCTCGTCGTCCGCCCTGCCCTCCAGCCCGCCGACCCGGATGGCGGAGAACACGAAGTCCGCGCCGCGCAGCGCCTCGTCCAGATCGGTGGTCGCGACCACCTCCGGCGCATCGGCCACCCCGGCGGCCTGCTCCCCCAGCACCCGGGAGATGGCCCGCAACCGCCCGGCGTCGACGTCGTGCAGCACAACCCGGGTCACGCGCCCGGGCCCCCGGTCCCGGAGCAACGCCCCGTGGACGAGCGGCACCCGAAACCCACCACCACCAAGAATCGCCAGCCTCACACCCACACCTCCCGCAGCAGCCTCAACGCCGACCCTACAAGCGCCCCCAGTGGTCCACAGGCAACCCGCCGCACGACAAACACCCCAAAGGGGCGCGGGGAACTGCGCGCCCAACGCCCACAACGCGGCACCCGCGGGGCGGACCGGCAAGGGGCGAACCCCTCAAACCCACCCGCACCCCACTCACCCCAAAAGGGGCGCGGGGAACTGCGCGCCCCCCGCCGACGAAGACGCCGGGGAACGGCGAGGAGGAGGGCCGGTTCTTCGCCCGCGTCGCCCGCTTCGCGGCCCGGCACAAGGTGGCCGTCCTCGCCGTGGCGGTGCCGGTGCTGCTGGTGCCGGCCCTGCCCGTGTCCGGGATGAGCATCGCCGTGGGGGACGCGCGGCAGCTTCCCGCGGACAGCGAGGCGCGGCAGTTGCAGGACACCGTCGCCGCGCACTTCCCGCCGGGCACCGGCGTCTCCCCGGTCGTGGTGGTCGCCAAACCGGGCACGGACGCCGCGACCGCCGACCGTATCCGGGCGCTGGAGCCGGGCGCCACGACGCGTGAACTGCCGGGCGGCGGCGCGGTGACCGAGATCCGGCCGCCCGGCGAGGCCGACGGCAAGGAGGCCACCGCGCTGGTGGAGCGCGTGCGGGAGGCGCGCGGTGACGCGCCGGTCGAGGTGACCGGCACGGCGGCCCGTCTGGTCGACTTCCGGGAGATGCTCAGGGAGAGGGCACCGTGGGCGGCGCTGACCGTGCCGGCCGGGATCGTGGTGCTGCTGTTCGCGTTCACCGGCTCGGTGCTGCTGCCGCTGCGCACCGTCGTCACCACGCTGCTCAGCCTCGCCGCCGCCCTGGGCGTGGTGGTGTGGGTGTTCCAGGACGGTCATCTCGCCGGGCTGCTGGGCTCGGAGGGCCTGGGCGCGCTGAGCCTCACCGCACCGCCGCTGATCGTCGCGATCGCTTTCGGACTTGCCATGGACTACGAGCTGTTCATCCTGGCGCGGATGAGGGAGGCGCGGCTGCGCTCCGGCGACGACCGGGAGGCCGTGGTGACGGGGCTGAGCCGCTCGGGCCGGGTGGTCACCTGCGCGGCGCTGCTGCTGGCGGTGGTGTTCGCGGCGTTCATGACGGGCGGGTTCTCCCCCATCCTGCAGATCGGGCTGGGGCTGACGCTGGCCGTGCTGATCGACGCGACGGTCGTGCGGATGCTGCTGGTGCCGGCCGCGATGGCACTGCTCGGCCGTCACGCCTGGTGGGCGCCGGGCCCGGTGCGCCGCGCCCACGACCGGTTCGGGGCGAGCGAAGAGGCAAGCGAACTCCCCCCGGAGAAGGTGCCGTCGGGAGTGTGAGGGGCCGTGAGGCGCCCCGCGGCTCCGGCCTCGGGGCGCCTCACGCGCGCCTCCTCGCCGCGCCCCGCCCCGGTTCCCCCGGTTCGCTCCCATTCGAGAGGTGAACTCCCGTACGAGACAGGGAGTTTTACGGTTACACCTCTTGACGCCGGAGGGGCCCCGGAGCACATTGGCGGGACCGTGAGAGCGCTCTCACCGTCAATTCCGAGCTCTAGTTCCGGGCTCGCAAGGACCTACCCGCACAACCATCAGCACCGAGAGGTCATCCCCCACATGAACGACACCTCCGGCACACCCCGAACCCCCCACAAACGCCGGCGGCTGAGGCGCACGCTCGTCGCCCTCACGGGCGCCCTGGCGCTCGGCGCGGGCGCCCTCGCCCTCAACGGCCCCACCGCCAGCGCCTCCGTACCGCCCCCGCCGTCGGGCTGGACCCAGGTCTTCGCCGACGACTTCGACGGCGCCGAGGGCAGCGGGGTCGACACCGGCAACTGGCGGTACGCCACCGGCACCGGCTACGCCGGCGGTCCCTCCAACTGGGGCACCGGCGAGATCGAGACCATGACGTCGAACCCGGAGAACGTCTCTCTCGACGGCAACGGCAACCTGCGCATCACCCCGCGGCGCGACGGCGCCGGCAACTGGACGTCGGGGCGGGTCGAGACCAACCGCGACGACTTCCAGCCCCCGGCCGGCGGCAAGCTCCGCGTCGAGGCCCGTATCCAGGTCCCGGACGTCACCGGCGACGCCGCCAAGGGCTACTGGCCCGCGTTCTGGATGCTCGGCGCCCCGTACCGGGGTGACTACTGGAACTGGCCCGCCGTCGGCGAGCTGGACATCATGGAGAACACCCAGGGCATGAACACGGTGTTCGCCACGATGCACTGCGGCACCTCGCCGGGCGGCCCGTGCAACGAGACCAGCGGCATCGGCGGCCAGACGACCTGTCAGGGCACGTCCTGTCAGGCCGGTTTCCACACCTACCGGGTGGAGTGGGACCGCTCGTCGGACGTGGAGGAGATCCGCTTCTCCCTCGACGACACCACCTACCACACCGTCCGGGAGAACCAGGTCGACGCGACGACCTGGGCGAACGCCACGAACCACGGCTTCTTCGTCATCCTCAACGTGGCGATGGGCGGCGGCTTCCCCGACGCGTTCGGCGGCGGCCCCGACGCGGGCACCCAGCCCGGCCACTCGATGCTCGTGGACTACGTGCAGGTGCTCACCTCCTCCTGATCCGCGGCCCCCACCCCCCACACCCGGCCCTCCCGGCCGGTGACGAGGGCCCCGCGCACTCCGCGCGGGGCCCTCGTCGCGTCCCGGGAGCCGTCGCTCAGCGGTGTTCGGCGCGGAAGGCGGCGGGCGCGGTGTCCGTGTGCTGCTGGAAGAACTTGGAGAAGTTCGCCGCGTCCGGGAAGCCGACGGCGGCCCCGACCCGCGCCGTCGGCAGATCGGTGTGCGCGAGGAGCCGCTTGGCCTCCAGCACCACCCGCTTGTCGATGAACGCCTTGGGCGTCTCCCCGGTGGCGGCGCGCACCACACGGGCCAGGGTCCGCCGCGAGTAGCCGAGGGCGTCGGCGTACGCGGTGACGCTGTGGACGGTGGCGAAGTCCCGTTCCACCGCCTCCCGGAAGAGGGTGAAGGCGGTGTCCTCGGCATGCCGGGCCGCGTCCCCGGAGCCGGCGGCGAGATGGGAGAGGCGCAGCAGGAACGCGGTCAACGCGTGCCGCAGCACGGCCGTGTGGAGGCTCAGCGGCAGGGTGTCGGTGTCCTCGTACTCGCGGCGCAGCTGGTCGGAGGCGGCGCGGAGCGCGGCGAGCTGGGCCGGGCCGGGGCGCATCAGCGGGGGCCGGTCGTAGCGGTAGAGGCCGGCGGCCTCGACGGTGGCGCGGGGCAGGAAGCCGGGCTGCATGGCGAGGACGGTTCCGCGGTACTCGGCGTCGCGGGAGAAGCGGTGGACCTGCCCCGGGCGGATCCACAGCACGTCGCCCGCCGTGGCCTCGTACTCGGTGAAGTCGATCATGTGCCGGAGCGGTCCGCCGTCGAGCAGCATCACGATGTGGAAGTCGATGCGGTGCACCCGGTCCAGGGGCGCGTCGGCGCGCCAGGTGCGGTCGGGGCCCATGGGGGCGATCTGCATGCCGACCCCGCGGACGCTCCGCTCGACCGGGAAGGGAAAGGTTCTGATCTCGCCGTCGCCCCCGTCCGCCGTCCGGGCACCGCCGTCACCCCACTGGGGGAATCCGCCTGCCATGTCTCCCATGTCCGTCACAAGCCCGTCGGGCGCCCTGCCCGGGGGCGCCCGTGTCCCACTTTCACCACAGGCTGGCACACCGGAACCTCGTTGTGAATAAGTCAGACTTTTACTTTTGAACGCGCTGCAGAGTTCCTTACGCCCGGATCGAGGACCACGTGGAGACAAGCGCCCGCACGGCGGACCGGCACGGCCGGCCGGCGGGAATCGGCGGACACCGGGCGCGGTTGACGCGAGCGCGAGAAGGAAGACGATCAGCGTGATCCGCACGAAGCGCGAAGAAGTGTTCGATATGTCCGGCGGGTCCGGAGCCGACGGCCGGGCGCCCCGGCGGGAGTGCACCGGGGTGAAGGACCCCGCGGACGAGGACACCCTGTATGGGGAGGACCCCTCCGCGGCGGCCGGCAGCGCATACGGCGAGGTGGCGCGGCAGCCGGGGAACCCGGGCAGGGCGAGGTTCGAGGACGCCGGGCCGTGGCCGCGCCAGGCGGCGGCGACGGCGTCCGACAGCGAGGGAGTTGACGCGGAATGACCGACGAGACCACCGAACCGGCGGTGGACGCCCCCGAGGCGGTGCGGGAGGAGCGGACGAACGCCGTCACCGCCCTCACCGCGCCCCCGCCCGGCTGGGCCAACCCGCTGCGCGACCCCCGGGACCGCCGGCTGCCCCGGATCGCGGGCCCGTCCGGCCTGGTCATCTTCGGGGTGACCGGCGACCTGTCCCGCAGGAAGCTGATGCCGGCCGTGTACGACCTCGCCAACCGGGGACTGCTGCCGCCGGGCTTCTCCCTGGTGGGCTTCGCCCGCCGCGACTGGGAGGACCAGGACTTCGCCGAGGTGGTGCACGACGCGGTCAAGGAGCACGCGCGCACCCCGTTCCGTGAGGAGGTCTGGCAGCAGCTGTCGGAGGGCATGCGGTTCGTGCCCGGCGACTTCGACGACGACCACGCCTTCGACCAGCTGCGCAAGGCCGTCGACGAGCTGGACGCCTCCCGCGGCACCAGCGGCAACTACGCCTTCTACCTCTCCGTGCCGCCGAAGTTCTTCCCGAAGGTGGTGCAGCAGCTCAAGAAGCACGGCCTCGCGGACGCGCCCGAGGGGTCCTGGCGGCGCGCCGTGATCGAAAAGCCGTTCGGGCACGACCTGAGGTCCGCGCAGGAGCTCAACGCGATCGTGCACGAGGTGTTCGACCCGGAGCAGGTCTTCCGGATCGACCACTACCTGGGCAAGGAGACCGTCCAGAACATCCTGGCGCTGCGCTTCGCCAACCAGATGTTCGAGCCCATCTGGAACCGGTCGTTCGTGGACCATGTGCAGATCACCATGGCCGAGGACATCGGCATCGGCGGCCGGGCCGGCTACTACGACGGCATCGGCGCCGCCCGCGACGTCATCCAGAACCACCTCCTCCAGCTCATGACGCTCACCGCGATGGAGGAACCCGCCTCCTTCGACGCGGCGTCGCTGCTCACCGAGAAGCTGAAGGTGTTCCGTGCCGTGCGGCTCCCCGAGGACCTGGGGCTGCACACCGTGCGCGGCCAGTACGCGGCCGCGTGGCAGGGCGGCGCCAAGGTGCGCGGCTACCTCGAGGAGGACGGCATCGACCCGTCCTCGACCACCGACACCTACGCGGCGATCAAGCTCGGGGTGGACAACCGCCGCTGGGCGGGCGTGCCGTTCTACCTGCGCACCGGCAAGCGCCTCGGCCGCCGGGTCACCGAGATCGCGGTGGTCTTCCAGCGGGCGCCGCACTCCCCGTTCGACACCTCCGCCACCGAGGAGCTCGGCCAGAACGCCATCGTGATCCGCGTCCAGCCGGACGAGGGAATGACGGTGCGGTTCGGCTCCAAGGTGCCCGGGACGTCCATGGAGCTGCGGGACGTGACGATGGACTTCGCCTACGGCGAGTCGTTCACCGAGTCCAGCCCGGAGGCCTACGAACGGCTCATCCTGGACGTCCTCCTGGGGGACGCCAACCTGTTCCCCCGTCACCAGGAAGTGGAAGAGTCCTGGAAGATCCTCGACCCGATCGAGGAGTACTGGGCGTCGCACGGCAGGCCTGCGCAGTACGCATCGGGCAGCTGGGGACCCGCGGAAGCCGACGAGATGCTCGCACGAGACGGACGGAGCTGGCGCAGGCCATGAAGATCGACCTGACCGACACCACGGCAAGCGAAATCAACAAGGCACTGGTGCGGGGCCGCCGCGCCATAGGCACCCCCGCCGTGGGCATGGTCCTGACGATGGTGATCGTCACGGACGAGGAGAACGCCTACGACGCCATCAAGGCGGCCGAGGAGGCCTCGCACGAGCACCCCTCGCGCACCCTGGTCGTCATCAAGCGGCACGCCCGCAACCCGCGCGAGCGCACCCACTCCCGGCTCGACGCCGAGGTGCGGGTGGGGTCCGAGGCGGGCACCGGCGAGACGGTGGTGCTGCGCACCTACGGCGAGGTGTCGGAGCACGCCGACTCGGTGGTGCTGCCGCTGCTGCTGCCGGACGCCCCGGTGGTGGTGTGGTGGCCCGCCGACGCGCCCGAGAACCCCTCCAAGGACCCCCTCGGCGCGCTCGGCCAGCGCAGGATCACCGACCTGTACGCGGCGGAGGACCCGATGGCGGCCCTGCGCGCCCGGGAGCGCGCCTACGCGCCCGGCGACACCGACCTGGCCTGGACCCGGCTGACCCTGTGGCGCTCCATGCTGGCCGCCGCCCTCGACCAGGCCCGTACCACCGTCACCTCGGCGACCGTCGAGGCCGAGGCGGAGAACCCGGCCGCGGAGCTGCTGGCGCGCTGGCTGAAGGCCCGTCTGCGGGTCCCCGTCGAGCGGGTGGTGACCGCGGGCCCCGCGGTCACGGCGGTCCGGCTGGGCACCGAGGACGGCGAGATCGTCATCGACCGCCCCGAGGGCCCTCTGGCCACGCTCAGCCTGCCCGGCCAGCCGCCGCGCCGGCTGGCCCTGAAGGTCCGCTCCACCGCCGAACTCATCGCCGAGGAGCTCAGGCGCCTCGACGCGGACGAGATGTACGCCGTCGCCCTGCGCGGCGAGGCCACCGAGGAGAACCCCGCCCATGTCTGACGTCCCCGAACCGAACCGCCGCCCCGAGTGGGCCGCCCTGGAGCAGCACCGCGACCAGGGGCTCCCGGGCCTGCGCGAGCTGTTCGCCGACGACCCGTCCCGCGCCGAGCGGTACGTCGTGCACGTCGGCGACCTGCGGATCGACTACTCCAAGCATCTGGTCACCGACGAGACGCTGCGGCTGCTGCGGGAACTGGCCGTGGCCACGGACGTGTTCGGGCTGCGGGACGCGATGTTCCGCGGGGAGCGGATCAACACCACCGAGGACCGCGCGGTGCTGCACATCGCGCTGCGGGCGCCCAGGGACGCGGTGATCGAGGTAGACGGGGAGAACGTCGTCCCGGCCGTGCACGCGGTCCTGGACCGGATGGCCGACTTCGCCAACCGGGTCCGCTCCGGGGAGTGGACGGGGCACACGGGCCGGCGGATCCGCAACGTCGTCAACATCGGCATCGGCGGCTCGGATCTCGGCCCGGCGATGGCATACGAGGCGCTGCGCGCCTACACCGCACGGGACTTGACGTTCCGGTTCGTGTCCAACGTGGACGGCGCGGATCTGCACGAGGCGGTCCGGGACCTGGATCCGGCGGAGACGCTGTTCATCGTGGCGTCGAAGACGTTCACCACGATCGAGACGGTCACCAACGCCACGTCCGCCCGCGACTGGCTGCTGGACGGGCTCGGCGGGGACGAGAAGGCGGTGGCGCGGCACTTCGTGGCGCTGTCGACGAACGCGGAGAAGGTGTCGGCGTTCGGGATCGACACGGCGAACATGTTCGAGTTCTGGGACTGGGTCGGCGGGCGGTACTCCTACGACTCGGCGATCGGGCTGTCGCTGATGATCGCGATCGGTCCGGACCGGTTCCGGGAGATGCTGGACGGGTTCCGGATCGTCGACGACCACTTCCGCACGGCCCCGCCGGAGGCCAACGCGCCGCTGCTGATGGGCCTGTTGGGGATCTGGTACAACAACTTCCACGACGCGCAGTCGCACGCGGTGCTGCCGTACTCGCACTACCTGTCGAAGTTCACCGCCTATCTCCAGCAGCTCGACATGGAGTCCAACGGCAAGTCGGTGGACCGCCAGGGCAGGCCCGTGAGCTGGCAGACCGGTCCGGTCGTCTGGGGCACGCCGGGCACCAACGGGCAGCACGCGTACTACCAGCTGATCCACCAGGGCACCAAGCTCATCCCCGCCGACCTGATCGGCTTCGTCCGCCCGGTCGCCGAGCTGAGCGACCGGCTGAAGGCGCAGCACGACCTGCTGATGGCCAACCTGCTCGCCCAGGGGCAGGCGCTGGCGTTCGGCAAGACCCCGGACGAGGTGCGCGCCGAGGGCGTGCCCGAGGAACTGGTCCCGCACAAGACCTTCCAGGGCAACCACCCCACCACGACGATCCTGGCCACCGAGCTGACCCCGTCGGTGCTGGGCCAGCTGGTCGCGCTGTACGAGCACAAGGTGTTCACGCAGGGCGCGATCTGGAACATCGACTCCTTCGACCAGTGGGGCGTCGAACTCGGCAAGGTGCTCGCCAAGCGTGTCGAGCCCGCCCTCACCGAGGGCGCCGACGTCCCCGGCCTCGACCCGTCCACGGCCGCGCTGGTGGCCGCCTACCGCGAACGCAGGAAGTGAACTGACATGCAGATCGGTCTTGTTGGTCTCGGCAAGATGGGCGGCAACATGCGCGAGCGGCTGCGCCGCGCGGGCCACACCGTCATCGGCTTCGACACCAATCCCGCGGTGTCCGACGTGCCGCACCTGTCCGACCTGGTCGACCAGCTCGAAGGGCCGCGCGCGGTGTGGGTGATGGTCCCCGCGGGCGGCCCCACGCAGGAGGTCATCGACCGTCTCGCGAGCCTCCTCAAGCACGACGACGTCGTGGTGGACGGCGGCAACTCCCGCTGGACGGACGACGAGAAGCACGCCAAGGAGCTGGCCGCCCGGGGCATCGGCTTCGTCGACGCCGGCGTCTCCGGCGGCGTGTGGGGCCTGGAGCACGGCTACGCCCTCATGGTCGGCGGCGAGAAGGAGTACGTGGAGCGGCTCAAGCCGATCTTCGACGCCCTCAAGCCGGACGGCCCGTACGGGTACGTCCACGCCGGCAAGGTCGGCGCCGGGCACTTCGCCAAGATGGTCCACAACGGCATCGAGTACGCCATGATGCAGGCGTACGCCGAGGGCTGGGAGCTGCTGGAGAAGGTCGACTCGGTGGACAACGTGCGTGAGGTGTTCCGTTCCTGGCAGGACGGCACCGTCATCCGCTCCTGGCTGCTGGACCTCGCGGTGAACGCTCTCGACGACGACGAGCACCTGCGGCAGCTGCGCGGGTACGCCGAGGACTCGGGCGAGGGCCGCTGGACGGTGGAGGCGGCCATCGACAACGCCGTGCCGCTGCCCGCGATCACCGCGTCGCTGTTCGCCCGGTTCGCCTCCCGGCAGGAGGACTCGCCGCAGATGAAGATGGTCGCGGCGCTGCGCAACCAGTTCGGCGGGCACGCCGTCGAGAAGAAGGCGTAGGGCACGTGGGGGATCTGCTGCTCGCGCGGCACGGGGAGACGGAGTGGAGCAGGGCGGGCCGCCACACCGGCGGCACCGACCTGCCGCTGACACGGGCCGGTGAGGCGCAGGCCAGGTCGCTGGCCCCGCTGCTGGCGGGCCGCGCCTTCGCGCTGGTCCTCACCAGCCCGCTGGCCCGCGCCCGCCGCACCGCCGAACTGGCGGGCCTCACCGGCGCCGAGCCGGAGCCGGACCTGCGCGAGTGGGACTACGGGGCGTACGAGGGCGTGACCACCGCCGACATCCACACCACCCGGCCGGCATGGGACCTGTGGACCGACGGGGTGCCGCCGGGCGGGGAGTTCCCCGGGGAGTCCCCGGAGCAGGTGGGCGCCCGCGCGGACCGGGTGCTGGAGCGGGTCGCCGGGGCGCTGGACCAGGGGGACGTGATGGTGGTCGCGCACGGTCATCTGCTGCGGGTCCTCACGGCGCGGCGCCTGGGCCTCCCCCCGTCCCACGGCCGCCTCTTCCGCCTGGAGACGGGCACGCTGAACCGGCTGTCCCTGGAGCACGGACGGCCGGTGATCGCGGAGTGGAACTCGCGGCCGCCGGGGGCGGCCGGCTGACCGCCCTCCTGGTCATCGGTACCGGCGCATCCCGCCGGCCTTCCGCGGCCGACTGGACGCGCCTTTCGCCGGAGCGGAGGCGCGTCGGCATCCTCCCCGGTCCCTGCGGGACACGGCCCCCGGCCGCACGTCAGCCGTGACGGCGGCATCCCCGGGGGTGGAACGCACCTCTCGCCGCTCCGCAGGCGCGACGGCGACTTCCCTGGCACCGCGCAACACACCCCTCGCCGTCACAGCGGCGCGTGGGCGGCACGCCCAGGTCCCCCCGGCTGCGCGGAACACCCCCCCCCACCGCTCCGCAGGCGCGACGGCGACTTCCCTGGCACCGCGCAACACACCCCTCGCCGTCACAGCGGCGCGATGGCGGCACGCCCGGGTCCCCCGGCTGCGCGGAACGCACCTCCCACCGCTCCGCAGGCGCGACGGCGACTTCCCCGGCACCGCGCAACACACCCCTCGCCGTCACAGCGGCGCGTGGGCGGCACGCCCGGGTCCCCCCGGCTGCGCGGAACGCACCTCCCACCGCTCCGCGGCGCGACGGCGACTTCCCTGGCGCCGCGCAACACACCCCTCGCCGTCACAGCGGCGCGTGGGCGGCACGCCCAGGTCCCCCCCCGGCTTCGCGGGACGCGCCCCTCGCCGTTCCGGCGGCGTGTCGGAGTCGGGTCGGCGGCACATCCGCGGCCGATCAGGAATGGAGAAGCGCCGGCGACCGCCGGCGGCCTAGGCTGGCGACGGCGCGCGACGCCCGGGGCGGGGGACGCCGTACGGGCCGGCCGGGACGCGGCCGTGGCGCGCGCGGCACGGGCCGGCCGGGCGCACCCCGCCGCCGGCCGGACCGAGCCGGGGAACGCCGGCGGGGACCGCGCCGGCGGACCCGCCCGACGGATGGAGAACCACGACCATGGTCACGAGCACGGACCCGCAGCGGTCTGACGGACACGTCGCCGACAGCCACGATCTGATCCGCGTGCACGGGGCGCGCGAGAACAACCTCAAGGACGTCAGCGTCGAGCTGCCCAAGCGCCGCCTGACCGTGTTCACCGGCGTGTCCGGCTCGGGCAAGAGCTCGCTGGTCTTCGACACCGTCGCCGCCGAGTCTCAGCGCCTGATCAACGAGACGTACAGCGCCTTCCTCCAGGGCTTCATGCCGAACGTGTCCCGGCCCGAGGTGGACGTCCTCGACGGCCTGACCACGGTGATCAGCGTGGACCAGCAGCGCATGGGCGCGGACCCGCGCTCCACGGTCGGCACGGCCACCGACGCCAACGCCATGCTGCGCATCCTCTTCAGCCGCCTCGGCAAGCCCTACGTCGGCCCGCCCGGCGCCTTCGCCTTCAACGTGCCGTCCGTCTCGGCCGCGGGCGCGATCCAGGTCGGCGGCGGCAAGAAGCAGAAGGTCACCTTCAACAAGGTGGGCGGCATGTGCCCGCGCTGCGAGGGCCGCGGCACCGTCTCCGACCTCGACCTGCGCCAGCTCTACGACGACGGCAAGTCCATCAACCAGGGCGCGTTCACCATCCCCGGCTACACCGGCGGCGGCTGGAACACCCGGCTGTACGCGGAGTCCGGCTTCTTCGACCCCGACAAGCCGATCCGCGACTTCACCGAGCAGGAACTGCACGACCTGCTGCACCGCGAGCCGACCCGGATGAAGATCGCGGGCATCAACATGACCTACGAGGGTCTGATCCCGCGCATCCAGAAGTCGATGCTCGCCAAGGACAAGGAGGCGATGCAGCCGCACGTGCGGGCGTTCGTGGAGCGTGCGGTCACCTTCACGCCCTGTCCCGAGTGCGAGGGCACCCGCCTCGCCGAACACGCCCGCTCCTCGAAGATCAAGGGCATCTCCATCGCGGACGCCTGCCGGATGGAGATCCGGGACCTGGCCGACTGGGTGCGCGGACTCGGCGAGCCGTCGGTGGCGCCGCTGCTCACCTCGCTGCAGCAGACGCTCGACTCGTTCGTGGAGATCGGGCTCGGCTATCTCTCCCTGGACCGGCCCGCGGGCACCCTGTCGGGCGGCGAGGCGCAGCGCGTGAAGATGATCCGGCACCTCGGCTCGTCGCTCACCGACGTCACGTACGTCTTCGACGAGCCGACCGCGGGCCTGCACCCGCACGACATCCAGCGGATGAACGAACTGCTGCTGCGGCTGCGCGACAAGGGCAACACGGTGCTGGTCGTCGAGCACAAGCCGGAGGTCGTCGAGATCGCCGACCACGTGGTCGACCTCGGACCCGGCGCCGGCACGGCGGGCGGCACCGTCTGTTTCGAGGGCACCGTCGAGGGGCTGCGCGCCAGCGGCACCGTCACCGGGCGGCACCTGGACGACCGTGCCTCGCTGAAGGACTCGGTGCGCAAGCCGACCGGTGCGCTTCAGATCCGCGGCGCCACGGCGAACAACCTGCAGAACGTGGACGTGGACGTCCCGCTCGGCGTGCTCACCGTGATCACCGGTGTCGCCGGGTCCGGCAAGAGCTCACTGGTACACGGGTCGATCCCCGAGGAGATGGGCGTGGTCGCGGTGGACCAGAGCCCGATCCGCGGCTCGCGGCGCAGCAACCCGGCGACGTACACGGGGCTGCTCGAGCCGATCCGCAAGGCGTTCGCCAAGGCCAACGGCGTCAAGCCGGCGCTGTTCAGCGCGAACTCCGAGGGCGCCTGCCCGACCTGCAACGGCGCGGGCGTCATCTACACCGACCTCGGCATGATGGCCGGGGTCTCCAGCACCTGCGAGGACTGCGGCGGCCGCAGGTTCGACGCGGCGGTGCTGGAGTACCGGCTCGGCGGCCGGGACATCTCCGAGGTGCTGGCGATGCCCGTCGCCGAGGCGCTGGAGTTCTTCGCGCGGGGCGAGGCCCGCACGCCGGCCGCGCACAAGATCCTCGAGCGTCTCGCGGACGTGGGCCTCGGCTACCTCACCCTCGGCCAGCCGCTCACCACCCTGTCCGGCGGCGAGCGCCAGCGCCTGAAGCTCGCCACGCACATGGCCGACAAGGGCGGCGTGTACGTGCTGGACGAGCCGACCACCGGTCTGCACCTCGCCGACGTCGAGCAGTTGCTCGGGCTCCTTGACCGGCTGGTCGACTCCGGCAAGTCGGTGATCGTCATCGAGCACCACCAGGCCGTCATGGCGCACGCCGACTGGATCATCGACCTGGGCCCCGGCGCCGGCCACGACGGTGGGCGGATCGTCTTCGAGGGCACACCGTCCGACCTGGTCGCCGCCCGCTCCACCCTCACCGGCGAGCACCTCGCGAAGTACGTGGGCGCCTGACCGCGGACCGGGTGCGCCGGGGCCCTTGATCAGGCTCCGGCGCCCCGGCGAGGGATGCCGTACGCCCGGTCGACATGCAGGCGCAGCACCAGCCGCCGGTCGCGGACCATCGCCGCCCGGTACTCCTCCCAGTCCTCGTGCTCCCCGTTGATGTCCCGGTAGAGCCGGATCAGCTCCTCCACCGTCTCGTCGTACGGCTGCCCGGCGACCGGCGTCAGCTCGGCGGTGCCCTCCGCGACCGTGTACGCCCAGCGGTCCGGGGTGGTCACGTGGTACGACGCGCGGGGGTCGCGCCGCAGGTTGCGGGTCTTCGCCCGGTCGTCGGTGAGGGAGACGCGGATGACCCGCTCGTCGGGGTAATAGGCGTGCATGACGTTGGACAGCTGGGGCCGTCCGTCGCGTTTGATCGTGACGAGCACTCCGCCGTGCCCCTCGGAGAGCAGTGCGAGCAGTGCGTTCTGTTCTGCGTCCTGGGTCATGCTTCGATCAACGGCCCGCACCGGGCCGGCGTTCCCCGGAGGTGTGCGATGGCGGTGCTGCGGCAGGAGGCCGATCCCGGCGAGGCGGGGCTGGACCCGGACGCGCTGGAGCGGCTCGACCGGGAGCTGGCCCGCCGGGTCGACGGCGGGGAGATGCCCGGGTTCCTGGTCGCGCTCGCCCGCGAGGGGCGCGTCGCGCACCTGACGGCGTACGGGGCGCGGGATCTCGCGGCCGGCCTGCCGGTGGAGAGCGACACCCTGTGGCGGATCTACTCCATGACCAAGCCGGTCACCACCGTGGGCGCGCTGATGCTGGTGGAGGACGGGCTGCTGTCCCTGGACGACGAGGTGGGCCGCCACCTGCCGGCGTTCGCCGAGCCGCGCGTCTACGTGGACGGCTCGGGCGACCAGGTGCGCACCCGCCCGGCGGACGGACCGCTGCTGGTGCGGCATCTGATGACACACACCGCCGGGCTGACGTTCGCCTTCTACCACGCCCATCCGGTCGACGCGCTGTACCGCGCGGCGGGGCTGGACTCGTCGGTGGCGCCCGGCACCGACCTCGCCGGGACGACGGACGTGTACGCGAGCCTGCCGCTGCGGTTCGACCCGGGCACGCACTGGAACTACTCGGTCGCCACGAACGTGCTCGGCCGCATCATCGAGGTCGTCTCCGGGCTCCCCCTCGACACCTACCTCGCCGAGCGTGTGTTCCGGCCGCTCGGCATGCGGGACGCCGGGTTCGAGGTGACCGACGCGCAGGCGGAGCGGCTGGCCGAACTGTACGGCGCTACGGACGACGGGGGCATCGAGCCGATCGCCGGGCTGCCGTTGCGGGGCCGCCCCCGCTTCCTGTCCGGCAGCGGCGGCATGGTGGCGTCCGCGCACGACATGCACCGCTTCATGGAACTGCTGCGCCGGCGGGGCGAACTCGACGGCACCCGGCTGCTCCGCCCGGAGACGGTCGCCCTGATGACCCGCAACCACCTGCCCGGCGGCGCCGATCTGCGCACCGCCGGCGTCCCCCCGCACGACGACCCCGGCAACGAGGGCGTCGGGTTCGGCCTCGGCGTCTCCGTGGTCGTCGACCCGTCACGCACCCGCGAGCCGTCCGGCCTCGGCGCCTACGGCTGGAGCGGGGTGGCCACCACCACCTTCTGGGTCGACCCCGGCCGCGACCTGACCGTGCAGTTCTACACGCAGGTGCGGCCCAGGTCCTCCCACGCCGTCTACCGCGACCTCAAACGGCTGGTGCACGAGGCACTCGCCGACTGACCTCCGCACGGCGACGGCTGCTCCGGCCGGCGGGGCGTCAGGACAGGTGCCCCACCGCGTCCAGGTGCGGAAGGTGGTGGTCGAGCCGCTCCCGCTTGGTGCGCAGATAGGTGATGTTGCTCTCGCACGGCTCGATCAGCAGCGGCACCTGCTCGTCGACCTCCACGCCGTGCCGGACCAACGCCTCACGTTTACGCGGGTTGTTGGACATCAGCCGCACCGACCGCACGCCCAGGTCCTTCAGCATCCCGGCGGCCACGGCGTAGTCACGGGCGTCGACCGGCAGTCCGAGCGCCAGGTTCGCCTCCACGGTGTCCAGGCCCTCCGCCTGCAGCGCCATCGCGCGCAGCTTGGCGAGCAGACCGATGCCGCGGCCCTCGTGGCCCCTCAAGTAGACGACGACGCCCGCCCCTTCGGCGACGACCGCGCGCAGCGCCGCCGCCAGCTGGTCACCGCACTCGCAGTGCTGGGAGCCGAAGGCGTCGCCGGTGAGGCACTCCGAGTGCAGCCGGGTCAGCACCCGGTCCGATCCCAGGTCACCGTGGACGAGGGCCACTTGTTCGTCACCGCGGTCATGGTCCAGGTATCCGATCGCCTGGAACTTTCCGTACACGGTGGGCAGCGGCGCATTCACGACGCGTTCCACACCGGTCCGCCGCTGAGGCTGCTTGCCGAGTACGCCTATTTTTTCTGTCATGATTCTCGAGTTCCTAAGCAGAGACGAAAGGCCGTGACGGATATGGGTGGTTCACACGAGCGGTCGGCGGCATACGGCCCGGTGCACGGTCTGTTGCCGGCGGATACTACAGAGGATGTACGGACGCGGGGAGCCGGCGTCTCACGTCAGATCGCGGTACTTCCGGTCGGAAGTCATGAACAGCACGGTCCCTTCCTGCCGCTGGCGACGGACACCCTGGTCGCCTGCGCGATCGCACGGGCGGTCGCCGGCTCCTACCCCGTGCACCTCCTTCCTCCGGTGACCATCTCCTGCTCGCACGAGCACGCGGCCTGGCCGGGCACGGTGTCCATCTCCGCCGTGACCCTGCACGCCGTGGTGCGGGACATCGCCGACTCGTTGCGGCGCTCGGGCGTCGACACGCTGGTGCTGGTCAACGGGCACGGCGGCAACTACGTGCTGGGCAACGTCGTCCAGGAGGCGTCCGCGCGCGGTGAGCGGATGGCGCTCTTCCCGGCCCCGGAGGACTGGGAGGCGGCGCGGGAACACGCCGGGGTCGTCACGTCGCTGCTGACGGACATGCACGCGGGCGAAATCGAGACGTCCATTCTTCTGCACACTTCTCCCGAGGTTCTCCGTCCCGGTTACGAGACGTCCGACCACGTTTCGGACGACCGGCGTCATCTGCTCACCACCGGAATGTCCGCCTATACGGATTCCGGCGTCATCGGCCGGCCTTCGCTGGGCACCGCGGAAAAAGGCAGGGAACTTCTCGCGAGCCTCGCGGATTCCTTCGGCGCGTATTTCTCGCTTCTGACCTCCGACAGCTGAGCGGGAATCCGGACGACCGGGGCCGGGGTGCTCGGGGCGAGCGGGCGGGGGCGCGCTTCTTCCACCGGGCGCGTCTCCTCAGGGAGCTGCCCGGGGCCGGAGGCCCGGCGGTTCCGGGTGGCGGCGTACCACCGGGCCACCAGCACCACCGCGCCCGGCAGGCCGGCCGCCAGGCTGAGCACCCCGTACACCACGGCGACCATCAGCCCCCGTCCCGCGCCGAGCCCCGCCGCGCCGAACGCCCAGGCTGCGACGCCCTCCCGGGGCCCCCAGCCGCCCACGTTCAGCGGCAGGCTCATCGCGAGCAGCGCCAGCAGAGCGAGCGGCAGCAGCTCCGCGACCGACGCCCCGGCCCCGGCGACGTCCGCGGCGAGGACGAACATGGCCACGTACCCGGCCAGTACGACCACGGACGACACGAGGACGCCCGGTGCGGTGGCCCGCGAGAACAGCGCCTGCCGTGACTCGCCGAGCATCCCGCGCACCGCGCGGGGCTTCCGCCCGGACGGCACCCGGTTCATGCGGAGGGCCAGCACCACCGCGCAGGCGCCCAGCAGTGCGAGCCCGGCCAGTGGAGCGGCCGCCCGCACCTGGTCGCGGACCGGGGACGGCATGGCGATGAGGACGACTCCCCCGGCGGCGAACAGCGCGAGCTGCCCGGCGGTCCGCTCCAGCACCACCGCCCGTACGCCCCGCCCGAGGTCGCCGGCGCCCTGCCCGTGCCGCACGGCCCGGTGCACATCGCCCAACACACCGCCGGGCAGCGCCGCGTTGAGGAACAGTGCGCGGTAGTAGTCCGCCACGGCCGCGCCGAACGGCAGCCTGATGCCGATGCCGCGCGCCACCAGCGCCCAGCGCCAGGCGCTGAACACGGTGGTCACCAGCCCGATGCCGAGGGCGGCGGCCAGCGTGGCCGCGTCGATGCGCCGCACCCCGTCCACGAAGGCGCCGGTGCCGAGCCGCCAGAACAGCACGGCGAGGATGACGACACCGGCGAGCATGCCGAGGCGGGTGCGCACGGCGGGACTGCCCAGCCGCCCGAGCAGACGGCGGACGCCGCCGCCCCCGGCCGCGGACGGTCCTGCCTCCGGGGCCTCCGCCTCGGCCGTCTCCCCCGTGTGCGTGCTCATGCGCCGCCGTCCACCGGGCGGCACAGGGCGAGCAGGTCGGTGTGGTGCACGGTGACCCGCAACTTCCCCGCCGCGCAGGCTTGGAGCCGCTCGGCGAGATAGGCGCCGGCGCGTTCGGCCAGCTCCGGCCGCTCCTCCACCGCCGCGCCGACCCAGCCGCGCAGCCACTGCTCGGTGAGCGCGGCCTCCTCCGGGCCGAGCCGCCATGGGCTGGGGTTGAGCCGTACGGTCGCGCCGTGCTCGGTGAACGCCTCGGCGGCGGCCGTGACCGCCTCCGGGCCGAGGAGGCCGCCGCGGCGCTGGTGGGCGTTGAACGCCTCGGTGATCTCCGTGTCCAGCGGGTGAGGCTCCGTCAGCTCCACGCGTCCGGCCACCGACAGGGTGAGCAGCGCGGGGCAGCCGGCCCCGGCGCAGGCGGCGGCCAGCGTGCCGACCTCCTCGCGGGTGAGGACGTCGAGCAGGGCGGACGCCGTCACGAGGGAGGCGCCGGCCAGCGCGTCCGGGGTGAGCCGGGCGACGTCGCCGCGCCGGGTCTCGACGGTGACATGGCTGCCGTCGGCGGCGGAGCGCGGGGAGGCGACGGCGGCGAAGTGCAGCAGATAGGGGTCGCGGTCGTGCAGTACCCAGTGCTGGGTGCCGTCCAGACGGGGCGCCAGCCAGCGGCCCATGGAGCCGGTGCCGCAGCCGATGTCGTGCACGACGAGACCGCTGCCGACTCGTCCGGGCCGGTTGGCGAGCCGGATCCGGAGCGGGTCCAGCAGGTCGTGGGAGCGGGCGGCGGCGTCGACCGGCTCGCGCAGCTGGAGCCACTCGGGCGCGTAGCGGGGCGGCTCCTCGTCGCCGGTGTCCCGCAGCCGCACGGTGGCCCGCTCGCCGGGGCGGGGCCCGGCGGGTCCCGCCCCGGGGATGACCGTCGCGCCGTCCGTGGAACCGGTGGCTGCCATGCCGCCTCCTGGGGTCGCGGTCGCCGCGCCGGTGACGTCCCGGGGTCCGGGCTGGGCCGGGATCGCGGCGGCGGGCTGAGTGGTGGTCGGTCGTGTCATGCCGCCCTCCCGGACGCGGTGGGGAGCCGGCGCAGGACTCCCGCGAGGCTCTGTGCGGTGCCGGCCCACCCGCCGAGCGCGGCGCGCCGGCCGCGGGCGGCCGCCTTCAGCCGCCGCCGTACGTCGGCCTCGCCGAACCAGCCGCGCAGTTCGGCGGCGATCGCGGCCGGGTTCTCCGGCGGCACGAGGATGCCGGGCACCCCGCCGTCAGGGGCGCGGCCGACGGCCTCGGGCAGCCCGCCGACGTCGGTCGCCAGCACCGGGATGCCGCGCGCGAGGGCCTCGGTGACGGCCATGCCGTAGGTCTCGGCGTAGGAGGTGAGGACCATCAGGTCGGCGGCGGCGTACGCGGCGTCGAGTTCGGCGCCGGACTTCGGGCCGGTCAGCTCCAGCCGGTCCTCCAGGCCATGCTCGCGGACGAGGCCGCGGAGATGGGCGACGTACTCGGGGTCGTGTCCGAGGCCGCCGACCAGGGAGCAGGTCCACGGCAGGTCGGTCACCGTCGCCAGCGCCTCCACCAGCCGGTGCTGGCCCTTGCGCGGGGTGACCGCGGCGACGCACACCAGGTGCGAGACGCCGTCGGTGCCCGGGGCGAGGGGCGCGATGTCGGCGCCGGGGGCGGCGACATGGACCCGCTCGGGGGCGAGCCCGTGGTGGGAGACGAGCCGGCGCACCGCCCAGTCGCTGGTGGCGACCACTGCGGGCACCGCGCGCAGCACCTCCCGCTCGCGGGCGTCCAGTTCGGCGGCGACGGCAGCGTCGAGGCCGGTCTCGTCGCCGAGCGGCAGATGGACGAGCACCACCATGTGCAGGCGCCCCTCCTCCGCCTCCGGCACGATGACCTCCGGCACCCCGCAGGCGACCAGCCCGTCGAGCAGGACGACCGCGCCGTCGGGCAGTTCCCGCAGGGTGCGGGCGAGTTCGTCGCGGGCGGCCGCGTCGGGGCGGGGCCAGTCACCGGCGACCGGGTGCCGGTGCGCCTGCCAGCCGAAGCCGGGCAGGTCCAGGCACACGCGCCGGTCGTAGGCGTTGCCGCCGCTCGGCGCGGACCGGTCGTCGACCCCGCCCGGCATCACGAAGTGCACGGAGCGCAGAGACATGGGGATGATCCCGCCGTTCCTCCGGAAGGACGCCTGCACGGGCACGTAGTCCAGGCGCCCGGCGCCGTTGCGGCCTGCCGTCCCGGTCGCCATGTCGAGCGTCGTGTCGGTCGTCGTCCCGGTCATGCCGATGGTCGTGTCGGTCACAGCGCACGCTCGTAACTCGCCCAGGCGATGTGCGACTCGTGCAGGGTGACCGCGATCTTCGCGATGCCCTTGGCTCCCTCCCCGAGCGCGCCCTTGTGGATGCGCTCGGCGAGCCGGTCGGCGATGACCTTGGCCAGGTACTCGGTGGAGGTGTTCACCCCGGCGAAGTCCGGCTCGTTGTCGAGGTTGCGGTAGTTCAGCTCTCCCACGACGGCCCCGAGTTCCTGCGTGGCCAGGCCGATGTCGACGACGATGTTGTCCTCGTCCAGCTGTTCGCGCCGGAAGGTGGCGTCCACGAGGAACGTGGCCCCGTGCAGGCGCTGGGCCGGTCCGAAGACCTCGCCGCGGAAGCTGTGGGCGATCATGATGTGATCGCGGACGGTGATGCTGAACAACGGACGACCCTCCAGGTGCGGCGCGTCTGTTCCCCGCCGGTCTGAGAGGCGGGGATGTCGAGTAGTACGGCTGGCTTCCTTCCCGCGTTCAGCGTCTGTCGTGTCTTTTCTCAGGTCAGGCGTGTGCGCCCGCTGCGGGGTCGTCGTACCGCACCCGGTGGCACAGGGCGGGGATGTCGCCGGAGGCGAGCCGGGGCATGACGTCGGGCAGTTCCTCGAAGGGCGACTCGCCGGTGACGAGGGCGTCGAGGGCGGGGTCGGCGAGCAGGTCGAGAGCGAGGGCGAGGCGGTCCCCGTAACCGCGGTGCGCGCGGGCCGGGGAGACCGTGCCGACCTGGCTGCCGCGGAGGGTGAGCCGCCGTGAGTGGAACGCCTCGCCCAGCGGCACGCCCACTCTCCGGTCGCCGTACCAGCTGAGCTCCACCACCGTGCCCTCGGGCCGCAGCAGCTCCAGCGCGCGGGCGAGCCCCTGTTCGGTGGCGCTGGCGTGCACCACCAGGTCGCACTCCCCGTCGGCGTCCGCGGGCAGGGCGAAGCCCACGCCCAGGGCCTCGGCCGTCTTCGCCCGCGCCGGGTCGGCGTCGACGAGCTGGACGCGCACTCCGGGGAAGCGGGCCAGCAGCGCGGCCACCGAGCAGCCGACCATGCCACCGCCGACCACGGCGATCCGGTCGCCCACCAGGGGCGCCGCATCCCAGAGGGCGTTGACGGCGGTCTCCACCGTGCCGGCGAGCACCGCCCGCCCGGCCGGCACCGACTCGGGCACCGGCGTCACGGCCGCCGCCGGCACCACGTACCGCGTCTGATGCGGGTACAGGCAGAACACCGTCCGTCCGGTGAGCGACTCAGGCCCCTCCTCCACCACGCCGACACTCAGGTAGCCGTACTTCACCGGCCCCGGGAAGTCGCCCTCCTGGAACGGCGCCCGCATCGCGGTGTGCTGGCTCTCCGGCACCCCGCCGCGGAACACGAGCGTCTCCGTGCCCCGGCTGACCCCCGAGTACAGGGCGCGCACCACGACCTCGTCCGGTCCCGGCTCCGGCAGGTCCGCCTCACGGATCTCCCCCCGGCCAGGTGAGTCGAGCCAGAACGCACGTGCGGCGCGGTTCATCGAAGTCCTCCTGAACGATCGGGAACCTGCGCGCGTACGGAGTGGTGCACAGGCCGCGCACAAGGTAGCGGCGTTGATCGACTCTGTCACACGGCCGGAGGGTGTTCGGTGGCCCTGAACAACACGTACGACGCGAGGCTCGTCCAGCAGGAGACCGCTGTGGGAGCGGGCGTGCAGATCCTGCTGCTGGCCCTGATCGGTACCGCGATCGGCATGGGCCCCGCGGGCTGGGTCACGGGCCTCGCGTTCGCGATCGCCACCTGGGCGGTGCTGTCCCGGGCCCTGCACCGGGCGGGGTCGCGCACCTTCGGTCCGGCGAACCGGGTCACCCTCGGCCGGGCCACCCTCGTGGGCGGGGTGACCGCTCTGGTCGCGGACTCGTTCCAGGACTCACCTCCTGTCTCTCTGTTCGTCGGTCTGACGGCCGTGGCCCTGATCCTCGACGGCGTCGACGGCAAGGTCGCCCGCAGGACCGGCACCTCGACCCCGCTGGGCGCCCGCTTCGACATGGAGGTCGACGCGTTCCTGATCCTGGTGCTCAGCGTGTACGTGGCGATGGCGATGGGCCCCTGGGTGCTGCTGATCGGCGCCATGCGCTATGTGTTCGTCGCCGCCGCCCGGGTGTGGCCGTGGCTGACCGCGCCGCTCCCGCCGAGCACGGCCCGCAAGACGGTCGCGGCGCTCCAGGGCGTGCTGCTGCTGGTGGCGGCCTCCGCGTACCTCCCCCACGTGGTGAACGTCGGCGTCGTGGCGCTGGCCCTCGGCCTGCTGGTGTGGTCGTTCGGCCGTGACGTGCTGTGGCTGTTCCGCACGCACCGGGTGACGCAGGCGATTCCGGTGACGGTCGAGCTGCGGGCGCGGCGGGAACTGGTGGCGAGCTGACGTCCCCCGGCCGGCACGCGAGCCGCCCTGCTATTCGACTCCCGTGGCGTCCAGCAGCCGCACCAGCTCCTTCCGCCCGTACCCGAGCCGTCTCGACCGGTGGGCGGCCGTGAGCACCAGGTGCGCCAGAGCGGCGGCCGCGTCACCGTCGCCGCACCCCGAGTCGGTCCACTCCCCCGGTCTCCCGTCGGCCCGCAGACCGTTCATCACCACTCCGTGGTCGCGGCGGATCTCCGCGACCGTGCGGGCGACGGCGTCCAGCAGCGTCTTCCCCGGGCGCTCGCAGCGCAGGGCGAACAGCCCGTGGTCCGTGGGCACACACCCCTCGGGCGGTCTCTCCCGCAGCCCCGCGTACCGCTCGTCCCCGAAGCCGCAGTCCTCGTCGTCCTCCTCGTGCACCAGCAGGAAGCGGTGGTGTCCCGGCGGGACCGGGGGCGGCGGGGGCGTGTACTCCCATCCCGCGTCCTCGTAGAGCTGCCGCGTCACCTCCTCCTCGTCGGTGTGCGTCACGGTGAAGCCGTTGGCGTCGTTGCGTCCGGTGACCGTGCCGTCGGCGTTCCGCAGGAACTGCAGGCTCATGGTGTCTCCCCCGTCGTCGGTGCCTCCCGGGAGCGACGACCGCCCCCGTCACCCCGTCGAACGGCCCGCCCGGCAGCCAAGTGCCCGCTTCGCCCGTGATCACCGGATCGCGTGAAAACACCGGAGGCGGGAACTCCTCCGCCTCACCTGCCCGGCAGTCCCCCCACCTGCCCGTGAACTGCCCTCCCCCTCCCACCTGCGGTTGTTACGCTCCCCGGGTGAGGATTCCGGGACCAGAAGAGATCCGGGCGCTGCACGAGAAGCACGCGCCGACGGCCGAGGCGTTCGCCTCCGTCCACCGCCACTGCGAGCTCGTCCGGAGCGTCGCCGAGCAGCTGCTGGCGTCACCGCGCCTCGCCCACCTCGACGCCGGACTGGTCCGGGCCGGCTGCCTGCTGCACGACATCGGCGTCTACCGCCTCTACGACGACGAGGGACGGCTGGACCACAAGAACTACATCCGGCACGGCGTGCTCGGCCAGGAACTCCTGGAGAGCGAGGGCTACCCCGACGCCCTCTGCCGCTTCTGCTCGCACCACACCGGTGTCGGACTGACCCGGGAGGACGTCGAGCGCCAGAACCTCCCCCTCCCGCCCGCCGACTACCTGGCGGAGACGCCGGAGGAGCGGCTGGTGATGTATGCGGACAAGTTCCACTCCAAGTCGCACCCCGACCGGTTCCTCACCCCGGACGCCTACGCCGCCCACGTCCGCCGGTTCGGCGAGGAGAAGGTGACCGCCTTCCAGGCGCTGCGCGAGGAGTTCGGCGACCCGGACCTCACCCGTCTCACCCGGCAGGCGGAACTGCCGCCCGTCACCGGCTGAGGAGGACGGGCGGCCGTACGGAACGTCGCGTCACACCAGGGAGGTTGCCCGGCTCACTCCTCCGGCAGATGCGCGTCCGGTGCGTCCGGCCGGTGGTCGGGGAGGCTGGAGCGGGTGGACGCGTCGTGGCGTACCCGCAGGAACTCCAGGTACCGCTCGTACTGGTCGAGGGCGTCAGCGATGAGCTGCTCCTTGGTGTAGCCCATGACGTCGTAGTCCTGGTTGCCCTCGGCGAGGCGGACCTCGAACCGCACGTAGGTGTCGCGCCCCTCGACCGACCGGGTGGCGAACGCGGGGGTGGGGCGCTCGACGGGCCACACCTCGTAGAGGAACACGTCGCCCTCGCCGACCGGGACACGCAGACCGACGTGGGTGAGGCCGTTCTCCTCGACGGTTCCCTCCAGCATCTCCGCCTCGGCGCCCTGCTGCCGCAGTTCGTGCACCACCTCCTCGAAGGCGGGCCGGGCCGTGTGGTCCACGAACCGTTCCGCGGCCCTCCGACCGGGGAACGACATCGCGCGCGCCAGCCGGTGCCGCCAGTTCGGCGCGACGTGCGGACCTTGCTGCACCGTGCGCCCGGAGAGCGAGCCGGGCAGCGTGGTGACCCGCGCCTCGACCTTCATCCGTTCGGTTCTCAGCGCGAGGAAGAGCCCCGCCATGATCAGGAACATCACGAAGGAGAACGGCAGGCCCATGATGATGGTGGCGTTGGTGAGTGCCTGCACACCGCCGACGATGAGCATCGCGAGAGTGAGCAGGCCGGTCGCCACCGCCCAGAAGATGCGCAGATAGGTCGGCGCGTCCGTCATCGGGGTGGGCAGGTCGGCGCTGAGGTTGCCCATCACCAGGGCGCCGGAGTCGGCGGAGGTGACGTACAGCAGGAGACCGACGAAGGTGGCGAGTCCGGCGCTGAACATGAAGCCGGGGAAGTGCTCGAGCAAGGTGTAGAAGCCCTGCTCGGGGACGTTCATGGCGGTCTCGCCGAACTCGGTGTCGCCGTCGCGCACCAGGAACAGGGCGCTGTTGCCGAAGATGGCCAGGAAGAGCCCGGTGAAGAGGAACGGGATGACCAGCGTCGCCGCGACGAACTCGCGCAGGGTGCGGCCGCGGGAGATGCGTGCCAGGAACAGTCCGACGAACGGCGCCCAGGCGACCCACCAGGCCCAGAAGAACAGCGTCCACGTGTCGAGCCACTCGGTGGGCTGGTCGTAGGCGAAGGTGTTCAGGGTCATCGACGGGAAGCCGCTGACGTAGTCGCCGACGTTCTGGACGATGGCGTTGAGCAGCCGGAACGGCTCGCCGACAACGAGGATGTAAAGCATCAGCAGGGCGGCGAGCAGGATGTTGAGCTGCGACAGCCGGCGGATGCCCTTGTCGACGCCGGACACGGCGGAGATGGTGGCCATGCCCACCGCGATGACGATGAGCGCGATCTGCGCGGTCAGTCCCTCAGGGATGCCGAAGAGCGCCTTGAGGCCGTAGTTGAGCTGCACGACGCCGATGCCGAGGGTGACGCCGATGCCGAAGACGGTGCCGATGATGGCGGCGAGGTCGACGGTGTCGCCGATCCGGCCGTGGATGCGGCGTCCGATGATCGGGTACAGCGCGGAGCGGATGGCGAGCGGCAGCTTGTACCGGAAGGAGAAGTAGCCGAGCGCCATGCCCATCAGGGCGTACATGCCCCAGCCGGTGATGCCGTAGTGGAACAGCGTCCAGACGACCGCCTGCCGGGCGGCCGCCAGGGTCTCCGGGTCGCCCTCGGGAGGCGCGAGGTAGTGACTGACCGGGCCCGACACCGAGAAGAACATCAGGTCGATGCCGATGCCCGCCGCGAACAGCATCGACCCCCAGGTGAACAGGCCGTAGTCGGGCTTGGCGTGCTTGGGTCCGAGCTTGATGGCGCCGTACTTGGACGCGGCGATGAAGATGACGAACAGCAGGTACAGGGTGGCCGCGAGGAAGTAGTACCAGCCGAACCAGTGGGAGATCTTGCTGACGACGACACCGATGGTGTCCTCGGCGCCGGACGGCGTGATGATCGCCCAGAGGGAGATCGCCAGGACGAAGATCGCCGACCCGAAGAAGACGACGGGCTTGAGGCGCACCTGGCCGGCCGTCTCGTCGTCGGACGGCAGTTCCTCCGGTGTTCTGGAGCCCTTCTCACCTGCGTTCGACACGTCGCTCTCCTTCTCGGCCTCGGCTGCCGGCCGCCACGCCGGATGTCCGGTCCGCGGCAGGGGCGCCCGGACGGTTCCCGGCCACCGGGGCGCGTGTACCCCGCGGCCCCGACGCCACGACGGCACTCCCGCCGCGGGCGTCGGTCCTCGTCGCGGCGGACCGAGGAACCGTCACCGCGTCACCGCCCGGCCGGACCGGGGCGCCCGAGGACGAGGTCGGCGGCGCGTTCGGCGGCGAGCAGCACCGTCACCATGGGGTTGATGGTGGGCATCGTCGGGAACACCGAGGCGTCGACGACCCGTACGCCCTCGGCGCCGCGCAGCCGCATCTCCGGGTCGCACACGGCCATCGGGTCGTCGGCTCCGCCCATCCGGCAGGTGCCCGCCGGGTGGTAGACGGTGTGGGCGACGCGGCGGCCGTACTCCGACAGGTCGGCGTCCGACGTGACGTTCGGGCCGGGCGCCACCTCGCGGACCAGCCAGTCCTTGAGCGGATCGGTCGCGGCGACCTCACGGGCCACCTTGAGCCCCTCGACGACGGTGCGTTCGTCGTGGCCCTCGGGATCGGTGAAGTACCGGAAGTCCAGAGCGGGTTTCTCGGACGGATCGGAACTGCGCAGCCACATACGGCCGATGGAACGGGCGCGGGGCACGTTCGGCGTCATGCACACCCCGTGCTCGGGGACCGGGTAGCCCAGCCGTTCGGTGTTGACGGTGAACGGCACCTGGTAGAAGTGGAACATCAGGTCGGGCCGCGGCTGGTTCTTGTCCATGCGCAGGAACAGACCGGCGTCGGAGTCCATCGCGGAGTTGGGCGGCAGCGGGCCGCGGGTCTCCCAGACGATCACCGACTCGGGGTGGTCCAGCAGGTTCTCGCCCACGCCGGGCAGGTCGATGTGCACGTCGATGCCGAGGCGCCGCAGGTCGTCGGCCGGTCCGATGCCGGACAGCATCAGCAGCCGCGGGGTGTCGATCGCCCCGGCGCACAGCAGCAGTTCACGACTCGCTCGTACGGTGGCGGGCTCGCCGTCGGCGCCGCGCACCGCGACCCGGGTGAGCCGGCCCGTCTCGTCGGTGAGCAGCCGGTGCGCCCAGGTCTCCAGCTTGAGCGTGAGGTTGGGGCGGTCGAGGACCGGGTGCAGGTACGCCACGGAGGCGGAAGAGCGCTTGTTGCCTTCCGGCTCGTAGGCGAGGGAGAAGAAGCCGGTGCCGTCGGCGAAGGGCTCGGCGTTGAAGTCGTCGACGACGGGGACGCCGGTGGCGCGGGCGGCGGCGGTGACGAAGTCCTTGGCGATCGGGTTACGGTCGGCCTCCGCCACCGGCACGATGTTGGTCTGCAGCCGGTCGCGGTACGGGAGGATGGTGCCCGGGTCCCAGCCGGTGCAGCCGGCGGCCACCCAGTCGTCGAGGTCCTGCGGCAGCGGCAGGAAGCTGATCAGGGTGTTGTGGGAGGAGCAGCCGCCGAGGACGCGGGCCCGTGAGTGCAGGATGTGCGAGTTGCCGCGCGGCTGTTCGACGGTGGTGTAGCCGTAGTCGAACTCGGAGCCGAGCAGGTTGATCCAGTTGCGCAGGCGCAGGATGCGGTCGTCACCGACGTCGCTGGGTCCGCCCTCGATGACGCAGACGCGGCAGTCGGGGTCCTCGCTGAGGCGGGCGGCGAGCACACAGCCGGCGGTGCCGCCGCCGACGATGACGTAGTCGTAGTCCGACTCCGCGCCGTGAGGGGTGGTGGAGGCCATGGGCTGCCTTTCTTCGGAACCGTGGGGTGCGGGGCTGGTTGGGTCAGGGGCGGTCAAGCAGGGTGGGTCAATTGCCGCTGCTCTCGCCCTTGAACCAGCCGGAGGGTCCCGGGGTGAGGTTCTGGTAGATGTGCTTGGCCTCCTGGTACTCGCGCAGGCCCGTGGGCCCGAGCTCGCGCCCGACGCCGGAGCGTCCGAAGCCGCCCCATTCGGCCTGCGGCACATAGGGGTGGAAGTCGTTGATCCAGACGGTGCCGTGCCGCAGCCGCTGCGCGACGCGCTGGGCGCGGCTGGCCTCGCTGGTCCAGACGCCGCCGGCCAGTCCGTAACGGGTGTCGTTGGCGAGTTCCACGGCCTCGTCCTCGGTGCGGAACCGTTCGACGGTGACGACCGGCCCGAACACCTCCTCCTGCACGATGCGCATGGAACGGTCGCAGTCGGCGAAGATCGTCGGCAGCAGGAAGTAGCCGCGGCTCAGGGCGGGGTCGTCGGGGCGGGTGCCGCCGGTGACGAGCCGGGCTCCCTCCTCCTTGCCGAGGGCGATGTAGCTCTCGACCTTCTCCCGGTGCTGGGCGGAGCTGAGCGGGCCGCTCTCGGTGCCCTCCTCAAGACCGTTGCCGAGGCGGATCTGCCGGGCGCGCTCGGCGAAGGCCTCGACGAACCGGTCGTGGAGGGACTCCTCCACGAGCAGGCGTGACCCGGCGGAGCAGACCTGGCCGGCGTGCAGGAAGGCCGCGTCGAGCGCGTAGTCGACGGCGGCGTCGAAGTCGGCGTCCGCGAAGACGATGTTGGGGTTCTTGCCGCCGAGTTCCAGGGCGATGTTCTTCGGCCCCTCGGCCGCGGCGGCCATGATGGCGCGCCCGGTGGCCAGGCCGCCGGTGAAGGACACCAGGTCGACCTCGGGGTGGGAGGTCATGGCGGCGCCGACGGTCGCGCCGGAGCCGAGGACGAGGTTGGCGACGCCCCGCGGGGCGCCGGCCTCCTCGATCAGCCGGAACAGGGCGATGGTGGTGAGCGGGGTGATCTCGCTGGGCTTGAGGACGATGGTGTTGCCGGCCGCCAGCGCGGGCGCGACCTTCCACGATGCCTGCAGCAGCGGGTAGTTCCACGGCGCGATGAGCGCACAGACTCCGACCGGCTGGTAGACGACGCGGCTGAGCACGTCGGGCCCGACGTCGACGACGCGTCCGCCGTCCTTGCCGGCCAGTTCGGCGTAGTAGCGGAAGGCGTTGGCGACGTCCTCGACGTCGAAGCGGCCCTCGGCAAGCGTCTTTCCGGTGTCGAGGGTCTCGGTGCGGGCGATCTCGTCGATGTCCCGCAGCAGCAGGTCGTGCACCCGCATCAGCAGGTCGGCACGGCGCCGGGTGGGCGCGTTCGCCCAGTCCTCCTCGGCGAAGGCACGACGGGCGGCCCGCACGGCCTTGTCCACGTCGGAGGCGTCGGCCTCGTCGACGGTGGTGATGACGGAGGCGTCGAACGGATTGATCACCTCACGCCGCCCTCCGCCGGCGGCGGTCGTCCAGTCCCCGTCGATGTACAGCTCACCCATGGCGGGCGCCTCCTTAGCATCCGACCGGTGCCGGCTCGGGCCGCCGGCCGGCAGCACGGCCCATCGTGCGGCCGACGGCCACGGCTCGCACGGCCACCGCCGCGTCCGGGTGGTCGGGGTGACTCGGCCGGGCTAGCGCCGGGCCGGGACGGGCCGTCCCTGAGGGCGGAGGAGGCCGGTGCACGGGCCGGCGTGAAGGGACGGCCAGCGCGCCGTGTGGGTCGCGTGACGGGACCGCGGGCCACGTGTGAAGACTTCACGCGACCACGTGGCGTTCACCACAGCACCGCAGCAAAGCAAGACGTTCGCGGAAGCGCCACACCCCGTCGACGGCCGGAATGACGGGGATTCAGCCCGACGGCGACGCATGGACGAGTCACTTCACGCGCCACCTCGATGACAGACCGCCCGGCTCTACCTGTCTATGATCGTTCAATAGTTGACTTCATCGCGCTTGCAACTGTGACCTGCCGCTGTCCGGCGACCGTGAACGCATCCGTCGGTGCACGTCCCGTCGCGGTGCCACGCAGGAGGAAAGGTGAATCGTATGGCCCTCGGACTGCTCCGGCGTCGACGTTCGGGCAGCGGCCGCAAGACCGCACCGGGTGCGGCACTGCCCCTGCCGGCCGGCGCCGGCGCGTACAGTTGCGAGGTCGTCGATCCCATGGGACAGCCCTTGGGCGGTGCCGAGGTCACGGTGACCGCCTCGGACAGTCACCGGGTCGCCGCCCGCGGCACCACCGATCCGTACGGCCTGTTCATGGCGGTGCTCCCGCCCGGCTCCTACAGCGTGATGGTCACGGGCGAGGGTCTCACGCCGGCCCGCAGCGACGTCGACATAGCCGCGGACACCGCCCTCCCCCCGGCACATGTCGCGCTGCTGCCCGCACGCCAGCTGGAACTGCCGTCACCCGGCACCTGGATGTTCGACCCGCCGCACACCGCGATCCGCTTCATCGCCAAGCACGTCGGCATGGCCCACGTGCACGGACGCTTCACCCGCTTCACCGGCGGTATCCGCGTGGCCCCGGACATGCGTGACTCGCAGGTGTCGGTGCGCATCGACGCCGCCAGCATCACCACGGGCAACAGGACCCGTGACAACCACCTGCGTTCCGCCGACTTCCTCGATGTCGAGCGCTACCCGCACATCGATTTCGTCAGCACCCGGTTCGTCTACCGGGGCGGATCGAAGTGGACGCTGAACGGCACGCTCACCATGCACGGCACCAGCCGCTCCGTGGGGCTGGACACGACGTACCTCGGCATGGTGAACGGCGGTTACGAACAGGAGCTGCGCTGCGCGGCCCTGGCGAAGACGGAGCTGCACCGCGAGGACTTCACCCTCAACTGGCGCTCGATGCTGGCCCGCGGCATCGCCGTCGTCGGTCCGACCGTGCAACTGGAGCTGGACGTCCAGGCGATGTACCGCACCTCGGAGACCCCCACGCCCCCGGAGTAGACCGACGCGGCCGGCGACCGACGGCCTCCCGATTCACGCGTAGGGGTCGGGAATCACCTCGGTCGCCGACTCGATGACCTTCTCCACTCGCAGGGCCGTGCTGCGGACGGTCCCCGCCTCCGCGACGAGCACATCGGGCACATGGGACTCGTAGAAGCGGAGGTACCCGACGGTACCCACGGTCGTCGTACGCGCGCCGAGCCACATCACCATCCTGCGCAGGTCGTCGAACTCGTCGGGATGGGTCTCCTGCCGCACGGTCAGCGCCCACTGCGGCCCGTCGGAGCACAACTCCCCGACCAGCGCGCCCCCGATCCGCATCGCCGGCCCGCGGCCGCCCCACAGCGGGTACGCGTAACCGTCGTCCTGCCGGCCGCCCTCCTCCCCCAGATGCCATCGAAGCAGAGCGAGGTCCTGCGGCGGGAGCGCGCCCGGAAGGTCGAGGGTGAGCTGGAGTTCGTAGATGTCGGCCATGATCAGAAGGCTACGAGCCCCGGCGCCGGTGTCATCCAAGCCCCCCGCTGCGGCACGCTTCACTTCACGGCTGCCGACGCGACCGAAACACGTGGGTTCGACATGCGTTTCGGCGCGTTGAACCCGGTGCGTGGTCATCCCGACATCACCAACCCCCGCGTGAACCTTCTCCTGTTGGGGCGCTCTCGGGACAGGAGCAGCCGTGTCGCACATCGAACAGCAGACGCGTTCCCGCGTGGGACGCCTACGAGCAGCACCACTTGAAGCGCGGCACGCCCTTGCCGGACGTGGACCGGATCACCTGGGGGCCCCGGCCTGGACGGGCCGGGCGACGAGGTCCTCGGTGACCTGGAGGGCCTGCGGGTCCTCGACCTGGGCTGCGGTACGGGGCGGCACGCCGCGCATCTGACGACCGAACTCCGGTACACACAAGCGTGTTGAGCCACCGCCCCGCGTCCGCAGGAAATCCAACTTTCGGCACCACCCGTTGTCACAGGCAAGCGTTATTCTCGCTGAGCGCTTGTGACACGTGTGTCGTACGACAACGGGGGGTGTCCATGCTCGGCCGGGACCAGATGTTCCCGCAGGACTGTCCGGGAGGCCACCAGGGCATGTCGACGGGGGCGGGGATCGACGTCCAGCGGCAACTGGAGTCGCTGATCCAGGACTTCCGCGCGGGCGACCCCCCGATGCCGGTGATCGTGCTGCACGCGGAGGACGCCGAGGACGACGACCGTGTGACGGAGCTGGTCGACGAGCTGCGCGAAGGGCAGCAGAGTCACGGTACGCGCCTGGCCGTCGCCCCCACCGAGCCGCCGCAGGACGACGCGGACCCGGACCCCACCGCCCAGGCCGTACGGCTTCTGCGCGACCTGGGTGACAGCCGGAAGTGAGGCGACCGTTCCGCCGCCTACCGCCCCTACTCCTTCCCCCGTCTCGGACTGGTCCGCGCCCTCCAGGACGCCACCGACGACCCGGAGATGGACGAGCACTGGCCGACCGCCCCGGCGGGCACCCCGGACGGCAACGCCCAGCGCGAACAGGCCCAGACCCAGCTGCTCCGCATCCTCGCCCGGCAGCGCTGGCGTCCCCGCAGGACCGCGCCCCGCAACCGGCAGGCGCTGCTCAACGACGTGCAGCAGTTCCTGCCCGCCGGCGTCCTGGGCGCGCTCACCTCGCTGCTGACCCGCCCCGAGTGGTACGTCGCCGTCCTCGCCGGCATCGGTCTGATGATCCTGCTGGCCGCGCTGAACCGTGTGCCCGGGCGCGCGCCCCTCTTCCTGTGGTTGCGCAGGGAGAGCCGCTGGTTCCTGACCACGACGTTCCTCCAGTCCGCGGCGCGCCGGCAGTCGACCAGCGTGCGGCTGCTGCGGCCCGTCCACTCCTGGCGCGCGATCGCCGCCCGCGCCTACGACGTCGCCGAGGCCATGCGGGAGGGCGGCGTCTTCCCCCTCCAGCTGTACGTGCTGGCGCTCTTCGAGGACCTGCGGGACAACCACCGCCGCGCCAGCTGGGACCTGCGCGGCCTCAAGCGGACCCGGCCGCCGGTGCTGATACTGCGCCGGGTGAGCCGCGAGAACGGCGGCATCGAGCTGATCAGGGCGGTCAGCGACGTCCGCAGCCGGCGCAGCGAACTGGACCCCCTGCTGATCGTCGCCGGGGTGGCGGCGGACGACGCCCCGCTGCTCGACCGGGGCACCGACACCGGAACACCTCCGGACGGCGCCAACTCCCGTTCTCAGCTGCTCTCCCGCCCTGCCCGTCTGCAGCAACGCCTGCGGCACTGGTACGACGAGTGGGCCGGGAACCTGCGCGCCGACCAGTCACCGAGCCGCACCAACGCCCTGCCCTGGGTGCTGCGCATAGCGCTCCCGCGCGAGGAGCTGGTCCAGCTGCGGCAGGCGGACTGGCGGTGCGTGCGGGCGCGGCACCGGCCGCCCGTGGCCCGGGTCGTGTGGTCGGCGTACAGCCTCGCGCTGGTCCTCGTGCTGGCCGCCACCGTCGGCGTCGTGCACGCCCGCGACCTGCACCGCACGTACTGCTCGGCGGGTCTGCTGACCGCCGACCGAGACACCGAGCTGCGCCCCGCGCCGGGCGGCGGCACGGAGTGCGTCGGCATATCGACGGGTGACGTACGGTTCGGCTCCCACCTCAAGGGCGGGTCCGACTCGGAGGGCGGGCGGCTGCGCGAGCTGGAGAAGCTGGTGCACGACGAGAACGCCAAGGTGCTGCGCGAGAATCCGCGCGCCTACGTCACCGTGGTGTACGCGGGCCCGCTGAGCTCGGCCGCGGTGGACCCGTCCCTGGTCAAGGGCGCGGAGGAGCTGGCCGGCGTGTATCTCGCCCAGCGTGTCGTGAACGAGAACTACCGCGTCAAGCTACGCGTGTTGCTCGCCAACGGCGGCGCGGACATGGGTCACCAGCGCTTCACCGCCGATGCGATCGCGCGGTACGCCGAGCACGATCCGACGGTCGTCGGTGTCGTCGGCTTCGGCCGCGACCTGCAGAGCAGCCCTGACGTGACGCGGCGGCTACAGGAGGCTGGCCTGCCCATCGTCTCCGGCACCAACTCGGCGACGTATCTGCCGAAGGACTTCTCCAACTGGTTCAGCCTCGCGGCCCCCGACGAGCACCAGGCGGAGGCGCTCGGTCTGGTCGCGCAGCAGCTCCGCGGGAAGGGCGAGGCCCCGTACGCGCTCGTCCTGGCCCGCGACACCAAGGCATCGCAGGACCGCTACACCAGCGAACAGGCGTACTACGGCGGGGAGATGCTGCGTAACAGGGGCTTCCGGCTGCTGCCCTCACGGACCTACCGGGTGGCGAACGGCAAGCCCGAACTGCGGCTGCACGCGGAGAGCATCTGCCGGGGTGAGGACGTCCCGTCGGTCATCTACTTCGCGGGACGCGTCGAGGACATCGGCCCGCTGATGACCCAGCTGGGGGTCGAACCGGGCTGCGCGAACCGCGAGATATCGATCCTCACCGGGGACGACCTGAGCAAGGCCAAGTTCTCCGGCACGGGCGGCCGGGACGGCGTGGCCCCGCGGATCACGCTGTACCACGCGGCGCTGGCGGAACTGCGGGAGGCGGCGTCCGGGACCGCCTTCTACCAGGACGCGGCCCAGTACCTCCCCTGGCTCGGGCCGGGCGAGGCGACCTACGACGCCCCCGGCTTCGCCAGCGGCCAGACGGCCCTCGCCCACGACGCGACCCGCGCGCTGTACTGGGCGGCGAGCCTCGGCGACGTGCGCCAGAGCCGCGCGGCGACCTGGGTCAACCTCAGGGTCGTCAAGCTGGAGGGCATGGCCACCGGCACGATCGACTTCACCGACGCACCGCTGTACGGCGAACGCCACGGCCACAGCGTCGTCCTCGCCCGCGTCCGCAGGACACCGGAGGGGCTGTCGAAGGCGGAGGTGCTGTGCAGCAGGCCGGCGGGGGTGAGCAAGCCGTTGGATGTGAAGCAGTGTTCGATCAGGTAAGGGCGGGCGGCCTGTCGTGAACGCTTCAATTACGGCATCCTGGTCGCCGCCCCTGTCCGCTGACATCGCCGTGCGACGCCGCCCGTCGCAGTTCGGAGACAGCCTTGCGCTCGATACGCATCGCCCTGGTCGGCCTCGTCGCCCTGGTCGGCAGCCTGCTCGTCGCGGCGCCCGCGCAGGCGGCGCCCGTGTTCAAGGCGCCCTTCGCCTGCGGTCAGAAGTGGACGTACAGCCACCACTCGGCCGAGGTCCGTCAGGCGCTCGACTTCGTCCGCAGCGACGGCGGCGCCACGAGCGGCGCGCCCGTCCTCGCGTCGGCGGCCGGGACGGCCACCCGGCATTACGAGGCCAACGGCGCCGGCAACTACATCGTGATCGACCACGGCAGCGGCTGGAAGACCTACTACTTCCACCTCAGCGCCTTCTCCGTCGCCAACGGCGCCCATGTCGGCCAGGGACAGCAGATCGGCACGACGGGAAGCACCGGCAACAGCTCCGGCGCCCACATCCACTACGAACAGCTCCTCAACGGCGTCGGCCAGCGGATCACCATCAACGGCACCGCCCTCGCCTACCCCGGTTCGTACGGCAGTTACCACCTGAGCAGCGACAACGGGTGCGGCGGAGGCGGCCGTTACTGGGTGGACACCTTCGCCGACGCCACGGGCTACGCCCAGCCGAACACCAACGACGCGCAGGGCATCCTCAACGCGGGCACCAACTACGTGTACTGCAAGGTGTGGGGCCAGGAGATCCGCGGCGCGAACGGCACCTACAACCACTGGTGGCTGAAGACGGACCTCGACGTGACCTACGCGGGCAAGAACGGGCGCGGGGCGTACGTGTCGGCGTACTACCTGTCGCGGTGGGGGAACGACGAGGCGCGGGACAACGGCGGGGCGGTCATTCCGGACTGCTGACGGCGCCCCGCCGGCTCGGGTGACGGTGGCCGCATCGGGGCCGCCATCGCCCGACACCGCATGTGGTCGGAGTCGGCCGCCGAAGTCTTCGGCACTACGACACACGGATCGACCGATTGCCGGCGTGTCACCCCGGTGGCACCAACTACCGAATGGGCACCGGAGGTTCACAGGACCACACCGGTGGCCGTGGTTCACTTCCGAGGCGACAGAAAGTGACGAACCGTCAACCGAAAGGTACCGACGAAGTGCACATACGCCGCACACGCAGCGTTGCCACCACTCTTCTGCTCACCGTGGCGCTGATTCCCGCCACCCTCACCCCGGCGTCGGCGTCGGCGTCCGACGCTCCCGCATCCGGATCTCCGGATGTGACGCACGGCGAACAGACCACCGACCCGCGGAAGGTCCGCGACTTCTGGACACCCGCGAGCATCGCTCGTGCCCTGGCCAACGAGAAGAGGGACCAGGCCCGCATCGCCCGTGACGCCGCGGACGCGTCTCCCGCCGAGGCACGGGACAGGGTCCGCCGCAGCGCTCCCCACCTGACCGCGGAGGCCCCTCCGATCCTGCCGACGCCGAAGGGGAGCGCGTCGACGGCGACCGCTGCGGCCGAGGTCCCTGAGATGCCCGTCGCGGAGAAGGTGCCGTTCCCACAGGTCCCGCCCGCGACCGTGGTCGGCAAGATCCTCTACGTCGACGCCGCGGGTGAGGAGCACGGCTGCACAGGCGCCTCGATCGTCGCCGACGGCAAGAACACCGTATGGACGGCCGGTCACTGCGTGCACCCCGGCGACGGCAGCGGATCCGACGGCTTCTACGACCTGGTCGTCTTCATCCCGGGCTTCCGGGAGAGCCTCGAAACACCCGGCGACTACGACGCACCCTGGGGCGAGTGGGTCGCCCAGTCGTTCGTGGCTCCGGAAGCCTGGACGCAGGACCAGGACTACTACGAGGGCGACCTGGCCGCCTTCACCGTCGAGGCCCCGGACGGATACATCAATCTCACCGACACCGTGGGAGCGCTCGGTTACCACTTCGGCGCCGGCTCGGACTGGCCGGACATCATCGACTCGGGCTATCCCGGTGAGGGCTACAACCGCACCGACATGGACGGCTTCACGCAGTTCTACTGCACCGGGGACGTGGTGGACGCCGGGAACTGGAACCCGCTCGACAACCGACTCGAGATGAACTGCGACATGGGCGCGGGCGCGAGCGGAGGACCCATGGCGACTCCGGAAGGGCAGATCGTCGGCGCGAACTCACACGTCGAGAACGACGACCAGGGTCAGCGGATCAACGATCACCTGTACTCGTCCGACCACGGTGACCAGGCCGTCGCGGTGATCAACGCCATCAACGACGCGAACTGATCCACCCGCGGCACCACAGCGGCAATGGCCCCGGCCCGGTTCACAGCCCGGCCGGGGTCATCCGTCACGTGCCGCTCACTCGTCGGCGAAGCCGTTGATACCGGGGTCGAGCTCGTCGGCGCTCGGTGCGTTCACGAGCCGCTGGTGCAGATAACGGGCCCGGATCTCCCCGGTGGTCAGCGTCTCCCAGTCGTCCGGCAACTCCCGTCCGGTCCGCCGGAGTTCCGTCACCCATGCCTCGATCAGTTCCGTCCGGGTCTCCGGCACCCGTGACGCCGACGGGTGCGCCGGCCCGGCCGTCACGGGTGGCGTCCCGTCGTCCTGGACGGACACGACGGCGAACGCCAGGGCGCCGCCCGCCACGAACGCCGCCACGACCACTGCCCAGACCCGCCTGCGCGTCATCCCGATCCCCTCATATGCCTGCTCCGCCTTCACCGTGCCACAGGCCGGTCGACGGGACGACACGACTCCCCCGCACCTCCCCACGTGTGTGAACCCTGTGCGCACTCTTCGCGCCGTCCGCACCAGCCCTGAGGCCCGGACGGCTCCCCTCGGACGCCTCGAAGACCTGACGACTCCCAAGTCCCCGACAGGCTCGCTATGTTCAAACTATTGACACGTGAATTACACCGGCTTTACGTTCCGGCCATCTGAGAGCGCTCTCAGAGACTCCCCCAGTCACAACTTGAGGTGACTCATGCCATCCCCACGCACCAGACCGGCAACCGTTCTGCTGCTGGCGTCGGCCCTCGCCGTCGTCGGCCTGGGCCCGGCGGCCGCCCCTGCGGCGGCCGCCACCGTCCCCGTAGGCGCGGGCAGTTACTCCGACACCCGGCCGGCCGGAACCTCCGGCCCCACGACCAACACGGGCACGCCGGTCACGCCCAAGGTGACCTCCGCCGCCCGGAACCGTCCCGTGCCCACCAACGACTGGTGGTCCTCGCTCGCCTTCCAGCGCTACGGCGACAACCCGTACTCGACCCCCATGTACGGGCACCCCCTCACCTACCAGGCAACCGCCGGCGGCCTCGACGTCGGGTACCCGACGACCCCCGTGATCACCGGTGACGGCCGCCAGTACGAGTTCGCCCACAAGCGCGACCTCACCATCGGACTGACTGGCCTCAACTCCCCCGACACCAAGGCCGACGACTGGTCCGACTGGACGGTCACCCCCTACTGGTCCGACGGAACCCGGACCCTGCGCACCACCATCGGACACGGCTCGCCGTTCGTATACGCCAAGGGCTCGGGCGGCAACGCACAGATCACCACCGCGGGCACGCCCTCCGTCTTCGCCGACCAGGGCAACGTCCTCGGCATCACCGTCGCCGGACACCACTACGCCCTCTTCGCCCCGACCGGCAGCGACTGGAACGTCTCCGGCTCCACCGTCACCGCGGGCCTCGGCGGCAAGGACTACTTCTCCGTCGCCGTGCTTCCGTCCACCGACGCGCTGGCGACGTTCAAGAAGTACGCGTTCAGCTTCGTCACCGACTCCAAGGTGACCTGGAGTTACAGCGGTGGCACCGTCAGGGCCACGTACACGCTCACCACCGAGGCGAAGGAGGGCAGCGAGCGCGGCACGCTCCAGGCCCTGTACCGCCACCAGTGGCTGCACACCACGGACGCGCTGACCTCGTACACGTACGTCTCGCCGCGCGGCACGATGAAGGTGCGCGAGTCGGCGTCGTTCACGACCACCCAGAAGTCGGCGGCGGTCCTGCCCGCGCTGCCCAAGTCGGACGGCGTGGACGCGGCCCGGCTGCGCGGCTACCTGAACGACGTGGTGAACGCCTCCGACCCCTTCTCCGGCGCGGCCGACACCTACTGGACCGGCAAGGCGCTCGGCCGCCTCGCCCAGCTGGTGCCCGTGGCCGACCAGATCGGCGAGACCGGCACCCGCGACCGGATGCTGAACCTGATGAAGGGCAGGCTGCAGGACTGGTTCACGGCCGGTGGCGCGAACGAGTTCAGCTACGACCAGGCCTGGAAGACGCTCACCGGCTACCCCGCCTCGTACGGCAGTGACACCGAGCTGAACGACCACCACTTCCACTACGGTTACTACGTCTACGCGGCGGCGATCATCGCGCAGTACGACCCGTCGTGGGCCGCGGACTCGGCCTGGGGAGGCATGGTCAAGACGCTCGTGCGGGACACCGCGAACCCGAGCCGCACCGACTCCGCGTTCCCCTTCCTGCGCGGCTTCGACGTCTACGCCGGCCACAGCTGGGCCTCCGGCCACCAGGGCTTCGCCGCCGGCAACAACCAGGAGTCGTCCTCCGAGTCGACCAACCTCAGCGCGGCTCTCGTCCTGTGGGGCTCGGCGACCGGTGACGCCTCGCTGCGCGACCTGGGCGCCTTCCTGCTGACCACGGAGTCGGAGTCGATCGCCCAGTACTGGTTCGACGCGGACGAGCAGGTCTTCCCGTCGTCCTTCGGCCACGACACGGCCGGCATGGTGTGGGGCAGCGGCGCCGCGTACTCCACGTGGTGGACGGCGAACCCTGAGGAGATCCACGGCATCAACGTGCTGCCGGTGACCGGTGGTTCACTCCACCTGGGCGGTGAGAAGGCGGCGATCCGGCGCAACCTCGCCGAGATGGAACGGGAGAACGGCGGCCCGGCCGTCGAATGGCGCGACCTGCTCTGGGAGTTCGAGTCGTTCGCCGACCCGGCCTCCGCGAAGGCCAAGTGGGACGCGGGCAACGGCGGTTACACCCCAGAGGAGGGTGAGTCGAAGGCGCACACCTACCACTGGATCAACACGCTGGCCTCGGTCGGCGCCCCGGACGCCACGGTGACGGGTGACATCCCGACGTCGGCGGTGTTCACCAAGGGCACGACGCGGACGTACGTGGCCCACAACCACGGCTCCACGGCCCGCACGGTGACCTTCTCCGACGGCAAGACGCTCTCCGTGCCCGCCCGTTCGACGGCGACGAGTTCGGGCACCGGCTCCACGGACCCGGACCCGGAGCCCGAGCCGCCGACCGGCAACACCTTCCAGCTGCGCACCGGCGGCGTCCTCACCACGGCGACCGGCGGCACGGCGGGCAGCGACACCATTCCGTCGGCGGGCGGCGCCAACCACGACGGCACGCCGTACCAGCCCCTCGTCTACGAGGTGCGCGGCGTCAACGGCACCCTGACCTCGGGCGGCCAGACCTCCTTCCGCTTCCAGGTCGACGCGGGCACGACGGTCGGCCTGGGCCAGCAGGCGCGGGTGAGCTACGACTTCACGGGCGACGGCACGTTCGACCGCACGGAGACGTACCACTACTTCGCGACCGACCCGGTGACGGGCTGGGAGGAGTACACCCAGGCCCGCGGTCTCAAGTCCGCGACGGGCAGCCTGAGCGACCTCAGGGGCGGCACGGTGCGCCTGGAGGTGTGGAGCGCGATCGGCAACGGGGCGTCGAAGCTGCAGACGGGGACGGACAGGTCTGTAGTGGTGATTCCGTACAGCTGAGGTGCTGTGAGCGGTGATGGTGGGGGCCGGGCCTGCGGGGCCGGTCCCCACCGGACCGGGGACCGGGCGGGGGCTCGGGATAAGGTCACGCCCACCATCGGATGCACTCGCCCGTAGCAGGAAACATGAACGTACTCACCGCACTCGCGGACATGCCGAACGCCGCCCCGCTCGCCGGCCTCGACCGGGCGTGTACATGGTCCGTCGGCCCGGTTCTGCACTTCGCGGGCGCGGTGACGGCGGACGGGAGCTGGCTGCTGCAGACGAACCAGCGCGGCAGGCATGACGAGGACCTCGCGCGCGCTGTACTCGCTTTCGCGCGACACCACGAGGAGCGGCTGGTCGTGGAAGGCCGCCCCATCGCGGCGGTAGGCGGCTTCTCAGCGGCTGGCTACGACTTCGACGCGGTGGCAGCCACGGCGCCTGAGGTCCACGGCCACCACAGGACGCGGAACCCTGACCTCACCGCCGTCACGTACATCGTCTTCCCCGCCTTCGACACGGAGGTGTCCGGGCGGGAGTCCCTGGAGGAGGCACAGGCCCGCTACCAGAAGATGCTGAGCCCTGCCGAGATCGGCCGGGAAGCGGTGCCGTTCCTGAAGATGCGCTTCGACAACCCGCGCACGGGCGGCGGCAGCACCAACCCCGGGCGGGCGCTGGCCTACCCCCAAATGTTGCGCCGCGAGATCCCGCAGTTGCAGGGAGCTCCCGGCGGATTCGCCGAGTGGGAGAACCGGATCGGCGAGGTGTGGCGGGTCGCCTGGGACGGGGAGTGGGTGCTGTCCGGAGCGGAAGGTGAGCGGCGCGGCATGAGTCTCGACGAGATCCTGGAGTTCAGCGACGAGACCCTACGGGCCTGAGCCGCGGAGGCAGCTCGGCGGGGCGGTGACGGGAAGGTACAGCCGCGCCTTCAGCGCACCGCCGTCCTCCGGCCCCGCAGCTCCGTCCGATAGTGCATGCCGAGGAAGAGCAGTGCCGCGGTCAGGGCGAGTGCGGCCCACGTCCAGTTCATCCACACCAGGTCCGGATCGCTGACGTAGACGCTTCCGTCCTCCCGTACACAGTCGAAGCGGAGGGGGAGGTAGGAGGCGCGGTGGTGGGTCAGGCCCTCGATCGTCTCCGGGGCGAAGCCCTCGCGGCAGGCCGGGGCAGGGGTCGAGTTGGCGCCGTCGCCGACCTCCGCCTCCGACCACGCGACACCGGCCAGGCCCAAGGCGTACACAGCGCCCGCGACCCAGCCGAGCGTTGCCGCCGTCCGGCGCAGCAGGTGGTCGGCCAAGGCTGAAGCCGGCCGGGGAGCGCCATCGCGGCGGCCCGTGCCGCGGAGATGAGTACCGCGATGGCACAGACCAGGAACAGCGCGAATCCCAATAGTGCGAGCAACGGTTGCGTCGCCTCCCCTCCGGGACGGGCGAAACCGTCGTACGCGCCGTCGCGCCGACTCTAGCCGTGGGGGACGTCGCTCACGTAGACGACCCCGTCGATGTGGGGCAGTTGGGACGGGTCCAGCGGGGCATAGCCGAAGTACGGGGACACTCGGGGGACAGCGGCCATGTGCCGCACTGTGATGTCGAGTTGAGCCGCGTCGATCACATACTGCGGCTCGGGCAGCGCGTGCAGGATGCCCTCCACCGTATTCGGGGGCGGGGCGTCCACGCCCTGGTGCTTCATCGTGCCGAGGGCGGTCGCCAGGTGCGCGTACCGGTCCCCCAGCCGCCTGCTCACCAACGCTCCGGCGCTCCACCACTCCACCTTCGGGTGGCCCCACATGCTCATCGCGCTCTTGTCCCGCTGCAGGTGGCTGTTGTGGGCGTGGACCAGCACCGGGCCTCGGGCGGCGAGGGCGAGGAGGTTGCCGGCCATCATCTCGTCACGGGTGGCGAGCAGTCGGGCCATGCGGGACGGTGACGTGTCCGCCATCCAGGAGTGGTAGCGCAGCAGGCCGACGGCGGTGCGGCCGTACAAGTGTGCTCGGTCGCGGTCGTCCGGTGAGGAGACCGCTGCGAGGTGCGGTGCCTGCGTCTCCAGCAGGGTCACCATGTCGTCCGCGACCAGGCGCAGTTCACGTGCTTCCGGTGTGCGGCCGATTGACTGGGACGGGTCCATCATGGCTGCCTGATCGGTCCAGGGCGCGTCGGGGCCGAGCAGGTCGTCGAGCCTGTCGGCCGTGCAGGGCAGCAGCTCCGCGTCGACGTGGGTCGTCAGGTAGTCGTGCAGTGCGGTGAGAGCCTGGCGCGGGCTCTCGGCGCCTGTGATCTCCAGCGGGCCGTCCATTCCCGCGAACCTGACGTGGTCGTGCGTAGGACGGTTCGCATTGAAGTCCCGCATCCAGCCGACCAGTTCCCGGTTCGCGCGCGAGCCGCCCCAGTCGTGGCTGAAGCAGCGTTCCGTCACGTCGTCGGGTGCCCCCTCACCCGAGGTGACGTACGCGTCCACGGTGAGTGCCCTCAGGCAGTCAGTCTCCAGCGCGATCGTCCGATAGCCCTGCTCTTCCACCAGTTGCCGGAAGAGGCGGTTACGCAGGTCGAGGAGAGCGTCCTCGCCGTGCGTGGGTTCGCCGAGGGCGAGGACGCGGGGGCGGGTCGGCAGCAGTTCCATGACGGCCGACGCTTCGACAGGGCGGGCGAAGTCCTTGATGCCGGTTTCCATGCCCTCAACGGTATCGTTGAAATTACGATGGAGGGTTTGGCCGCTGTATGGTCCGGTACGTGGGTCAGAACCTTCAAACGAGTGGGAAGCTGAGGCCGGTCGACCTCGCACGTCGGCACGGTCTGTCCACCCAGGCGGTGAGGAACTACGAAGAGGCCGGCATCCTGCCGACAGCGGGCCGAACGTCCTCCGGCTATCGCGTGTACACCCCTCTGCACGAGCGGGCGCTGGCCGCGTTCCTCGCCCTCGTGCCGGGGCACGGGCATGCGACGGCGACGGCGGTCATGCAGGCCGTGAACCGTGACGCCGTCGACGAGGCCTTCCAGCTCATCGACGAGAGTCACGTCCGGCTGCTGAACGACCGGCGCACACTGCGAGCCGTGGAGGGCGCCCTGCGCGGGCTCACCGCCGACTCCGCCGCCGACTCGGCTTCCTTCCGGCGAACGTTCATCGGGCCGCTGGCACAGGAGTTGGGCGTCCGCCCGGCGACGTTGCGGAAGTGGGAGGACGCCGGACTCGTCCGTCCGCGACGCGACCCGGTGACCGGCTACCGGGTGTACGACCCGGCCGACGTACGGGACGCGCACCTGGTGCATCAGCTCAGGCGTGGCGGTTACCTGCTCGAGCAGATCGCCCCGCTGATCACCCAGGTGCGGACAGCCGGCGGCGTCGAGCCCCTTGAGGGTGCTCTACGTGACTGGCGTGGCCGGCTGTCCGACCGCGGGCGGGCGATGCTGCGCGGGGCCGCCGCGCTGGACGCCTATTTGCGTGAGCGCGCATAGCGCTCCTCCGTGGTCGGTCAGCTCTTCATACCCAACGCGTCCAGCAGCATCGGCAGTGAGGCGTGCAGTTCGCGTTCCCAGTAGCGCCACGTGTGCGTGCCGGCGCCGTAGAAGTTGGTGGTGAGGTGCTTGGCGCCCACGCGCTTCAACTCCGCCGCGAGGGCCTGGTTCTGACGGTTGAAGTCCGCCTCGAGAGCGCTCGACGCGCCCGGTGTGTCCAGCGGGCCCGTCGTTCCGTCACCGCAGGACAGGTAGACGGGCAGCGACTTGAGGCGCTTCGCCAGGTGGAAGGGGTCGTGGGCCTGCCAGATGCGGCGCTGGGCCACCGGGTCGCCCCACTGCCGGAGGGGATCGTTGCCCTGGCCTGCGAACAGGCCGAGGATGCGGTTGACCGACTCGTCGTTGAGGAGCGGGTGCGCGGAACCCGAGTACGCGGCGGTCGCCTTGAACATGCCGGGGTGCCGGGCGGCGTACAGCAGGGCGCCCTGGCCGCCCATCGACAGCCCGGCGACCACACGGTTGGGACTGGCGCCCCAGTCACGTTCGAGGAGGTGGCGCAGTTCGACCGTGTGGAAGGTCTCCCAGGCGGGGTCACCGCCCTCGCCGTAGTTCCACCAGTCGCTGTACCAGCCGTTCCAGCCTGCCTCGGGCATGACCACGAGCACGTTCCGCAGGCTGTCGGTCTCCGCGACGTCGGTCATCGCGGTCCAGGACGTGTAGTCGCCGCAGCAGCCGTGCAACAGCCAGAAGGTAGGCCAGTGTTGGCGTCGGTCGGACGGGATCCAGCCGTCCGGGGTCAGCAGGCGGACCTTGACGGTGCGGCCGCCCAGCGCCGTCGAGCGGACCGACAGGTCCACCTGGCGCTCCGCGACCTGCGTGACCCCTACGACCTCGGCGCCGCGTCTCCCCGCCTCACCCTGCGCGGAGCGGGTGTCGGCGGCGTCTGCGGGGGTCGGGGCGACGAGCGTCGGTGTGGTCGGTACGAGGGCGAGGATCAGGACGGCGAGGACGAGACGTACACGGCCTCGGAAGGTGACGGCGGCGGTCACGGCGGCTCCCTGCGGTGCTGTTCGTCACTGCGGTGGGGTCGTACGAGGCGAGGAGGTGATGTGCCCTGGGGAAGCATCCACCACATGAGGCGATCGGCGACAGACCGCGGTCGGCCTGTACATGGCCCGCGGGAACAATCCCCCGCTCAGCTGCGGCCATGCCCTCCTGTGGCGGGGTAGTTTGTGGCGCGTCAGGTCGACCGGTGGTCCGGCCCGCACCGGAGCCCGGCTCGCCCGCGTGGCCACTCGCGAATGAGCCGGGGCCGACCGTCCGTCCGATGCCGCTCGTCAGCTCCTGCGCGGCAGAATCAACAGCGCGTCTCCGACCGGCCGTTCGCCTGCCGCGTCCGACGGGTCGTTGATCACCTGGCCATTCGCCACCATGGTCGTCGAACCGCCCCCGTCGAGGTTGACGGCGTCCCGCAGGCCGAGGGAGCGGGCCACCTTCGCGCTTTCGGTGATGCTCAGCCCGAGGGAGGCCGTGCTGCGGCCGTCGGCCGTGACCAGGACGGTGCGGCCGGCCGCGTCGGTGCCGGCGAGGGTGCGGGGATTGCGCTTGTGGACCCAGCCGTAGTACCAGCTGGGGTCGCCCTGGTGCACCATCCCGTCGGTGGCGGGGGTGACGTGGAGGCGTCCGTCCCGGACCAGTTCGGGGCCCGCGTTGACGATGTCCGTCCCCGGTGACGGCGTCACGCGGCGGTCCTGTTCGTCGCGGAGGGTCGTCTCGACGCGCAGGCGCTCGCCGGGGCGGGCCAGCGCCGTCAGTGCGTCCACGTGCCGTCCGGTCGCCTGGATCGAGCTGCCGCCGGACGGGAGGGGGCCGCCGCGGACGGAGCGCAGCTCCAGCACGCGGCCCCGGCTGTCCAGGACGGCTTCCACGCCCTCGCCCTGCGGGGTGTTCGCGCCGTACTCCTGGGTGAACGCGACGAGTTGGTCGGGGTTGGTGCACGTCACGTCGTGCAGGGGCAGCGAGGTGGGGCTGTCGTCCTCGCTGCCGCCGCAGTTGCGGATCAGGCCCGGTACGCGGTTGACGCCGTTAAGGGGCAGGGTGGTACCGCGCGCGGCGACCCGTCCCTCCCAGGTGAGGCGGGTGATCTCGGCGCTGCGGCCGCCGTCGCGGACGACGAGGCCGGGGCGTCCGCTGACCGGTTCGCTCAGCAGGCGTCCGTCGTACACGCCGATGCCCGCCGGGTCGCCGGGCGCGCCGGAGCGGGGGTCCAGGACGAAGAAGCCCGCGTTGACCGCGGCGACGGCGCCGGAGTCGGTGGCGAGGGTGCTGACGGTCTCGCGGTTCTCGATGTCGGGGCCGAAGGCGGCGTCCAGGGTGCCGCGGAAGGTGCGGGGGTCGACGGTGAGGACGTCGATGCGCCAGGGGCCGCGGTCGGTGGTCGCGCCGTCCCAGCCGGTGTAGGTGACGGAGCCGCTGTAACCGGCGTTGATGATGCGGATGCGTTCCGTCGCCGCGGCGGACTGGGAGGTGTAGCTGCCGATGCGGACACGCCAGCCGAGCGTTCCGCCCGCGTAGTCCGTCGTGCTCGGTGTCGTCACCTGTTCGGCCCGTGCGTCGAAGCCGTCGGCTCGCAGGTCGGCGGCGAGTTCCTCTGCGCTCGCCTTGTCCTTGAGGGTGGTCGGGGGTGCGTCGGGGTCGGGTGAGGTGTCGCCGCCGGGGATGGTCGCCTCGACCGTCCAGTGGTGTGCCGGGTCCACGGCGCCGCGCACGATGCGGGTGAGGGTGAGACCGGGCTGCAGGGTCTGTGTGGTGCGGGTTTCGGCGAGACCGGCCGGGCCCAGCGGGAGGGCCGCGCGGGTGTCGGCGGTGCGGGTGTCGGCGGTGCGGGTGTCGGCGGTGGGGCTGGCGGACGCCCGGGCCGGGAGGCCGGTCACCGCCAGGACGACACCGAGGGCCACGGCAGCCCCGCCGAGTCTTCTCTTCTTCATCGTTGACCGCCCTCTCGCGCGTCGAGCCTGCCCGCGTCACTCGTGGAGCGAAGCCCCGGTTGGGAACATGCGTCACTTTCTCGCCTTGTGCTGACGGCGTCACGAACAGTCACTTAACGCACGCTGGACAAGTATCGACCTGTGGGAACGTGCGTCAAGAAGGCGTGACGGTCCGGCAGTCGAGAGATGCGGTGGCCACTCGCGGGGCTGAAAGGTGCGAGCGGCCCGGTTCGGTGGGTGCCGCGTCACACCATGGGGTGACGGCGATGGCCGCGCGTCCGGGGTTGTCCACAGCCCTGAGCCGTTGTCAGTGGCCGCGGATAGATTTTTTCGCGTCCCGCCGGTCCGGCGAGGACATCCCCTTTCGTGTGCATGGGATGAGGTGCGCGTTGTCGGTCTGGGAGAGGTCGAGCACGGTGCGGGTGGTGCCGTCCGCGCGGCCGCGGAAGCTCGCCAAGGTGCCGTTCGTGGAGCTGGCGGGCGGGCGGTTGCAGGGTGTGGTGTCCAGCGGCTCCGACATCGGTCGGGTGTACGTGTCGTCGGTGGAGGCGGGGACGTACGCGTTCTCGTGCAGCACGAACAACAACCGGCCGTGCGGCGGGGCGCGCGGCGGGTTCTGCAACCACATACGAGCGCTGATCGGCGAGGCCGTGCTGCAGTACGGCGCGGAGCGCGTCGCCCGCTACCTGAAGGTGGACGTGCCCGGTGAACAGGCGGACACACAGGGCCTGACCTCGGCCATGACGTCGACCCGTCCCGCTCAGGGCGACAGGTCGGCCGCGGCCCAGGTGTTCAGCCGGTTCCTGCGCCATCTGGCCTACCTGGAGTTCACGCCGACGACCGCGCCGGTGCCGGAGATGCACTGGTTCCCGACGACCGGGGCGGTGGCGTGATGCGTGCGGATCTGCTGACCGACGCCGTCGAGGGACTGGACGAGGCGCTGGCCGCCGTGGACGGGTTCGACGGGGTGCTCGTGGGCGGGCTGCTGCGTCCGCAGCCGGCGCAGGCGGTCGGACTGGCCGGGCTTGCGGACGCCGTCGCCGGGTCGCCGCTGGCCGCGCGGGTAGCCGAGGCCGCGGAGAAGGCCGCGGCGGGGGCCGCGGACGAGGACCACTACATGGCGCTGGCCGCCGCGCGCACCGCGCTGCTGGGGTCCGTGCACGACGCGCTCGTCGCGCGGGTCGAGGAGGTGGTCGGGCGGCCTCGCGCCGAGGCCGCGGGCGTCGAGGCCGCGGGTGTCGAGCATCCGGTGAACCTGCTGGTGGCGGCGCGTGGCTGGCTGTGCGACCTGGCGCGGACCGGCTGGCAGGGCATCGATCACGAGCTGGTCGCCGGTGCGGCTCCTGTCGTGACCGCGATGCTGCCCGAGCCGGGGCTGCGGCGGCTCGCCACACTGCTCGACGGGTTCGCCGCGGAGCTCGCCGCGTCCTGCCCCGGCGCCATGCTGGAGCGAATCCCGGTGCGGCGGTGGGCCGACCTCTGGTCGCGGGCGATGCTGCTGACGCTGCCCGGCGCGGACCGGACGGCCGCCGTCGGAGAGGCGACCGGCCGTCTGCTGCCGCTCGGCGTCGATCTGCACGAGCACGCCACGGCGGTGCAGGCGCAGGTGCACGCGGTGTTCGAACCGGCGGACGGAGGGACGCCCCGTCTGGTGCGGGCCAGTGTGTCCGCGCCCAAGCCGGACACGGTCGTCGGCGCGGGGCTGTGGCAGCTGCTGCGGCCGCGCATGTCGCTGCTGGCCGCCGTGAGCGAGGGGCGTGCCATGGAGCTGGACGCCATGCCGGTCACCGCCGAAGGGGACCTGCTCTGGGACGACGCCCGCGCCACGCTCGGCGAACCCGCGGAGCCCTTCACCACCGCGCGGGTGGCGCTGCCGACCGCTGCCGCCGCCCCTGTGATGCCGGTGGACCGGCATCCGGCGCGGATCGCCGTGCCCGTACTGCTCGAGGGGTACGCCGTGGAGGACGAGGGTGAAGAGGTCGCGTTCCGGGTCGCCGGGGAGCGTCTGGTCGTCGCCGCAGGCCGGGTGCCCGCCGCCGGGCCGCTGACCGCGGAAGCCGTCGCTTCGTCCTCCGCGTGTCTTGGTCTGCTGCGGTGGGACGCCGGGGAGTTCCGGCTCCAGCCGCTGGCCGTGGAGCGGACGGTGCGGAAGAAGGCCGTCGCCGTGCACGCGGGGGCCTGGGCGGGCGGTACGGCCGACAAGGCGGGCGTGCGGGCGGAGAAGGCCGCCACCGACGCCGTCACTGTGCTGCGTGAGCGCGCGGGAAGGCTGCTGAGGAAATGAGCGAGGTGAGCGTCGTCGAGGGAGGCACCGAGGACGGGACGCCCGCCCCGGACTCCGACGAGAACCGGCGGCAGGTCCTGTACTGGCGGCTGCTGGCCCGTCTCTTCGACTCTGAGGAGCAGGCGTCGTTGGAGTCGGCGAGTGTCGCCGTGGTCGAGGACATCGGGCTGCCGGTGGCGCTGCTCGACCCGTCCGCGTCCGTCGACTCGGTGGTGCAGCGGCATCCCGAGTTGGCCGCCGAGTTCGGCGGACTGATGACGCCAGAGCCGGAAGCCGACGGCGAGCGGGACCGGGCCGCCGAGGTGCGGCGGGCGGCGCTGGCGTCGAAGGTGCTGCTCAGCGTCTTCTCGACCGGCAACGGCACGGTCACCGCCGAGCAGCTCGCCCGCTGGCAGTCCGACGCCGGCTGGCTGGAGCGGGCCCTGGGCTGCCGGCCCGGTGACCTGCGCGGCGGGCGGGGCGGCACCGGCCGGGCGGGTGCCGGCGGAGGCGTCGGCCCGACCGGCACCGGTGTCGGCACGCCCGCGCCCGACCTGAGCAGGCTGATTCCCGAGATCGGCCCGGAGTTGGGCTCGATCGAGGCCGGTCTGGTGCGGCGGATGCGTCTGCGGGAGGTGCTGGCCGACCCGGCGCTCGCCTCGCGGCTGACGCCCAGCATGTCGCTGATCGAGCAGCTGCTGCGCGACAAGAACAACCTCTCCGGGGTGGCCCTCGCCAACGCCAAGGCGCTGATCCGGCGCTACGTCGACGAGGTCACCGAGGTGCTGCGCACGCAGGTGGAGAAAGCGTCCGTCGGCGAGCTGGACCGGTCCGTGCCGCCCAAGCGTGTCTTCCGCAACCTCGACCTGGACCGCACCATCTGGAAGAACCTCACCAACTGGGACCCGGAGGAGGAGCGGCTCTACGTCGACCGCCTCTACTACCGGCACACCAGCCGCAAGACGACGCCGCAGCGGCTGATCGTCGTGGTGGACCAGTCGGGGTCCATGGTCGACTCGATGGTCAACTGCACGATCCTGGCGTCGATCTTCGCCGGCCTGCCCAAGGTGGACGTGCATCTGATCGCGTACGACACGCAGGCGCTGGACCTGACGCCGTGGGCGCACGACCCGTTCGAGACGCTGCTGCGGACCCAGCTCGGCGGCGGCACGGACGGCACGGTCGCCATGGCCCTCGCCCAGCCCAAGATCGCTGAGCCGCGCAACACCGTGGTGGTGTGGATCTCCGACTTCTACGAATGGCGCACCGACGAGCTGTTCGAAAGCATGGCCGCCATCCACCGTTCCGGGGCGAAGTTCATCCCGGTCGGCTCGGTGACCAGCTCCGGCCGCGGCAGCGTCAACCCCTGGTTCCGGGAGAAGTTCAAGGACCTGGGCACGCCGGTGATATCCGGCCACATCAAGAAGCTCGTGCACGAGCTCAGGACGTTCCTGACGTGAGTGTCGGCCGACCCACTCAGCGGCTCACCGATCTCCCGACTTCGCGATCACGCGACCCACTTCATTCTTCGAAAGGCTCGTTTCTCATGTCCGAACTGCTGCGTGCCCCCGCCGAGATCAAGTACGCCGAGGAGCTCGACTGGCTGGAGTCGATCGACGACAACCCCAAGCCGTTCTCGTGGCGCCTGTCGCCGAAGATGGTGCGGCTGTTCATCCTCGGGTCCGAGCGGGCCGACGGACTGGACCGTGAGATCTCGCAGAAGTGGTTCGGCGACCGCAGCTTCGTGGAGCGGTCGATCGTCACTCTCGCCTCCGACCGTGGCCTGCTGCTCATCGGCGACCCCGGCACGGGCAAGAGCTGGCTGGCCGAGCTGCTGTCGGCGGCGATCTGCCGTAACTCCACCCTGGTCGTCCAGGGCACGGCCGGCACCACCGAGGACCACATCAAGTACTCGTGGAACGTGTCGATGGTGATCGCCAAGGGCCAGTCGCGGGAGTCGATGATCCCCTCGCCGATCATGACCGCGATGGAGACCGGTGCCATCGGCCGCTTCGAGGAGCTGACCCGCTCCACGAGCGACGTGCAGGACGCGCTGATCTCGATCCTGTCGGAGAAGTACATCTCCGTGCCCGAGCTGGAGAGCGGGAGCGGCGACGACAACATCGTGTTCGCCAAGCCGGGCTTCTCCGTCATCGCCACCGCCAACAGCCGCGACCGGGGCGTCAACGACCTGTCGTCCGCGCTGAAGCGCCGCTTCAACTTCGTCCGCATCCCGGTGGTGACGAACAAGAAGAGCGAGGCGGAGATCGTCCGCTTCCGCACCGAGGAGCTGCTGCGCCGGCACTCGATCGACCTGGACGTGCCGCCCACACTGCTCGACGTGCTGCTGCAGAGCTTCGCCGATCTGCGCGCCTCCGCCGCGGCGGCCGGCAGCGACGACGAGAAGCTGGAGTCCGCGCTGTCGACGGCCGAGCAGATCGGCGTCCTCGAGGACGCGGTGCTGCACAGCAACTTCTTCGGTGAGCGCGCGCTGACCGCCCGCACGCTGGCGTCCTCGCTGGTCGGCTCGCTGACCCGACGGGAGCCGGAGGACCTGGCCATACTCAACAAGTACCTGCACGGGGTCGTCGAGCCGCGCAGCAAGGAAGAGGGCGGGGCCTGGCCCGAGTTCCTCGAGGGCGGCCGCGACGCGATCGCCACCCTGTCGTGAGCGGGCCCCAGGCGGGCGGTGTGTTCACCGCGCTGCGTACGCAACTGCAGGAGGCGGCGACCGAGTTCGCGGGCGGACCCGACGCACTGGAGGGCATTCTCCTGGGCATGGTCGACGACGTCGACCGGGCGGTGCGGGAGCCGCTGGAGATCTTCCCGGTTTGTCACCACTCCCCCGCCTCCGCCCTGGCCATGGCCCGCCGCCTGCGGGAGAAGCAGCCCAAGGTGGTCTACCTGGAGCTGTGCGAGGACATGGCGCCGCTGTTGACCGAGCTGCGCAACTGCCGGCTGCCCGTGGCGGTGCAGGCGTTCGCCGGTGACATCGACGGGTTCCCGCAGGAGTGGGCGCCGCTGTCGGTGGTCGCGCCGATCACGGAGGCGTCCGCCGAGTACCAGGCGATCGCCTACGCCCTGGACACACCAGGCGTGGAACTGGTGCTGGTCGACCGTTCCTCCGACCACGTCTTCCAGTGGGACAACAGCCCCCGTGCGGAGGGCACTTCGACCGAGGCCGAGGAGGAGCCGAAGTCCGAGGAGGCGGCGCTGCACGGCGAGGCGGTCGGCGTGGAGATCGGGGACCTGCGCCCGCGCTTCGCCGAGCTGGAGGAGCATCTGCTGCGCCACGGGAAGGTGCGGCACTGGTCGGAGTGGTGGCACCAGTACGTCGAGGTGCCGCTCGGGGACAGCGACCACGACACCTACCGCCAGGTGATGTTCCTCATCGGCAGCCTGTTCCGGCGGCTCGCACCGGGCGACGGCGACCGGGTCCGGGTCGACGAGGACCGCGAGCGCTACATGTGGACGCGGATGCGCGAGCACATGGCGGCGACGGGCACGGACCCGGAGGAGTGTCTGTACGTGTGCGGGGCCTTTCACGCGGCGAGCCGGGTGGAGGAGTTCGGCGTGGCCGGGCGCTCGGACTCGTTCACCATCTCGCCGCGCACGGCGACCACCTGGCAGTACGGGCTGATCCCGTCGAGCCACGCGGCGATCGAGGCACAGTTCGGTTTGGCGCCCGGCTCGGTGTCGATCGCGGCGACGCAGTGGCAGAAGAGCCTGAAGCGGACACGGGTCCAGCCGTACCGCCTGGAGGGCCAGGCGGGGGCGCGTTCCCGCGCGAAGAAGGCGCTGCCGGCCGCCGCACCGGCCGTACCGGCGCCGGCGGCGGACCGCCTGTCCGGGTTCCTCCAGCAGCCGCCCGTGCTGGACGGTCTGGACGAGGCGGAGCTGCTCGGCTGGTCCGTGGACATCGTGCGGGCGGCTCGCCGCAACGGCTATCTGGCCTCCACCGCGGACGCCATCGCCGTCTTCGAGACGTCGATCCTGCTCGCGGGGATGCGGGACCGGGCCAGGCCGACGCCGTACGACTTCCAGGACGCGGCGGTCACCTGCATCGAGAAGGACCGGGTGCCCGGGCGGCGGGACGTGCGGCGGCTCGTCGAGATCATGATGGGCGGCGACCGGATCGGCCAGGTGGGCTACGAGGCGCTGCCGCCGCTCGCCCGGGACGTGTACGACCGGCTGGAGCCGCTGGGGCTGAAGCTGCAGCAGCGCGGTGTGCAGCGAGCGTTGCTGGACATGGCCGGGCGGCCGGGGCTGGAGGCGTGCTCGGACGTGCTGTGGATGCTTCGGCGGCTGATGCCGGCGGCCGCGGCGCGCCCGATCATGGGTGAGCGGCGGCTCGGTGAGCGGTCGATCCAGGAGTCCTGGGACCTGGCCCTCGGCACCCATCAGCGTGCGCTCATCGAGCTCGGCTACGAGGGCGTCAGCATCGAACAGGTGCTGGAGCAGCGACTGCGGCGGGAGGCGTACGGGTCGCGGGCGACCACGGCGGGCGTGCTGGCGGCCGTCGAGGACAGTCTGCTGTACCTGCGCAGCGGGCGTCTGGCGGACGAGCTGGGCACGCACGCGCTGAAGGTGCTGTCCGCGGAACGCACGGTCGACGGGGCGCCGGAGGTCCTGCGCCGGGCGCGGACGCTGCTGGCGTACTACCGCACGAGCCGACCCGAACTCCCGGGGTGGATCCAGTCGTTCGTGAAGACGGGATACGCGCACTACTGCACGCTGCTGCCGACGGCGTTCCGTGACGAGGACGCGACGGTGGGGCAGGTCGCGGCGATGCTGGGCTTCCTGTTCAGCATGGAGAGCCTGGCGCTGTCCCTGGGCTGCGACCGTACGCAGCTTGAGCTGGCGGTCGCCCAGTCGCACCCGGAGGACCCGTCGAAGAAGGCCCTGCTGTGGGCGGCGCAGGTGCAGCTCGGCACGTTGACGCGCGCCGAACTGCGCGCGCGGAGCGACGCGCTGCTGGACAACCCGCTGGTGGTGCCCTCCTACCCGCGCTACCTCAACGGCTTCGTACACGCGCTGGAGCCGGTGCCGGGGCTGGCGGACGTGGTGGTGGAGGCGGTGTCGAACGCGTTCGGCCGCCTGCCGGACACGGTGCTGCTGCCGTGGCTGCCGCTGCTGATCACCACCCTGCGCAAGGGCGCGGCAGACCTGGCGCCGCTGCTGATACGCGAGGCGGGCCGCATCTTCCCCGGCCGGCTTCCGGCGCTGGACACGTGGGTTCCGCCGTGGCGGCAGCCGCAACTGGAGGACCCGTTCGCGGCCTCCCGCACCCGGCGCACAGCCACAGCCGCCCCGGCACCCCACGGCGCCGTCCTGCTCGCCGCCCACCCGGCGGCGTGCGACGCGGTGGCGGGGCTGCTGGGCTGCAAGGACGGCTGGCAGCAGGACGGCACCTCAGCCCTGCCTGCTGGCGGCGCGGGCGCGGCCCCGCTGGCCGCGCACCCGGCGACGTGCGATGCGGTGGCGGGGTTGCTGCGGTGCGACGAGGGGTGGGCGACGGCCGACCACGCCGGTGCGCCGGGAGCAGCCCTGACAGCCAGGCACCCGGCCGCGGCCGAGGCCCTGGAGGTACTGCTCGCCGGCGCGTGACGACGAGGTGAGGCCGGATCCTCTCAGAGGCCCGGCCTCACCTGCTCGCCGAACCGGAGGACGGTGTCGGCCCACTCGGTGTCGTCGCCCTCGGCATCCAACGCCTCGCCGATCGACCGCTCCTCGTACCTGAAGTGGCTTTCCATGATGGCCGCGAGTCCGTCGAGCTCACGACCGATCGTTTCCAGATCCGGGCCACGCGCTTCGAGGGCGCGGTCGGCGAGTTGGCGCACCTGGGTCAGGATCGAGGCGATCAGTCCGTGGTCCTGCTCGAGCTTGGTGACGGTGTCGGCGAGATCCGGTCGTTCGCGGAGCAGTTGGGCGAACATCCCGTCGTCCTCGCCCTCATGGTGCGTGGTCAACGCGTCGCAGAAGGCCAGGCAGTGTGCGGCAAGTGTGTCGTCGCGCAACTGACGACGTCCGAGTCCCGTCCTGAGGTCGTCCAGCCGACGACGCAGTTCCTGGTGGGCTCGGGAGAGTTGCAGGCTGAGAGCAGCCGTACGGCCGCTGTTGGGGGAGGCCACGAGTGGCAGTCCCTTTCGGTTCCGCACCTCCATGCCTGACGCTGTCCGTCACCGGCACGCGATGCTGTTCCCATCCGATCACGCGTCCCGGATTGTCGGCAAGGTCCGACGCCCACCCCGCGTGTCCGCCCCAGTCGGCGTCCTACCACCCCGTCCCTCCGGTGGCCCCGCGCGAGCAGATGCTCCGTCGCCTCGCGGGCCGCCGCCGTGTTGTCGACGGTGACGTGGGGACAGGGCAGGTCGTGGACGCGTTCGCCCAGGAGGACCAGCGGGGCGCGGGCGGCGGCGCGGTCGTCGAGGGCGAGCGGGCTGAGGATGATGCCGTCGACCATCGGGTCCGTGTGGCCGAGCGCTATCTCCAGCTCGGCCTCGGGGCGGCCGCCCGTCACCTCCACCAGGAGCGTGCAGTCACGGGCCGCCGCCTCCCGCAGCACGTGTTCGGCGAGCTCCGCCCAGTACGGCATGGTCAGTTCGGGCACGGCAAGCAGCAGCACCCCGCTGCGGCCCGTACGGAGCCTGCGGGCCGCCGAGTTGGGACGGTAGCCCAGCTCCTCCACCGCCCGCTCCACGCGCTGCCGCGTCGCCTCCGAGAAGCGCCCGGTGCCCCGCACCACGTTGGAGACGGTCCGCATGGACACCCCGGCCCGCTCCGCCACCTCCCTCAGCCCCGTCACCGTGCGCATCGGTCCAGCGTAAGGGCGGAGGGAGGGGGCGAAAGCTCCTCAACGAGGGTGCTGTCACCCGTTGTTCACAGTTGACGGGCACCCCTCCCGTCACGCCGCCCTGCGTACCCGCTCCGCGTGGCCGCGGATGATGTCCGCGTACCGGTACCCCGAGCCCTTGATCGTGCGCGCCTGGGTGGCGTAGTCGACGTGGACCAGGCCGAAGCGCTTGTCGTAGCCGTACGCCCACTCGAAATTGTCCAGCAGGGACCAGGCGAAGTAGCCGGCCAGCGGGGCGCCCTTGCGGGCGGCGGAGGCGCAGGCGGCGATGTGCCGGGTCAGGTAGTCCTGGCGTTCCGGGTCGTCGACGGTGCCGTCGGGGCGGACCACGTCCGGGAAGGCGGAGCCGTTCTCGGTGACGTAGAGCCTGCGCGCACCGTACTCGTCGGTGAGGCGGAGGAGGAGATCCTCGATGCCGGCCGGGTCGATCTCCCAGTCCATGCCGGTGCGCGGTACGCCGTCGCGGCGGACGGCTGCGGCGTAGGGGGCGGGTCCGTCCGGGTCCGCGGCGACCACCTGGGGGAAGTAGTAGTTGAGGCCGAGCCAGTCGAGCGGGGCCGCTATGGTCTCGAGGTCGCCGGCCCGTTCGGGGAGGTCGACGCCGTAGACCTCGCGCATGTCGGCGGGGAAGCCGCGGCCGTGGACCGGGTCGAGCCACCAGCGGTTGGTGTGGCCGTCCATGCGGACGGCGGCGGCGCGGTCCTGGGCGCTGTCGCTCGCCGGGTGGATGGTGGAGAGGTTGTTGACGATGCCCACCTGGGCGTCGGGGGCGGCGGCGCGGATGGCGCGGGCGGCGAGGCCATGGCCGAGGAGCAGGTGGTAGGAGGCGCGGACGGCCGCCGTGAGGTCGGTCCACCCGGGGGCCATCGTGCCTTCGAGGTGGCCGATCCAGGCCGAGCAGAGGGGTTCGTTGAGGGTGGCCCAGTGGTGGACGCGGTCGCCGAGGCGTTCGGCGACGGCGGCGGCGTACGCGGCGAAGTGTTCGGCGGTGTCGCGTTCGGGCCAGCCGCCCCGGTCCTGGAGGGTCTGGGGCAGGTCCCAGTGGTAGAGGGTGACGGACGGGGTGATGCCGGCCTCGAGGAGTCCGTCGACCAAGCGGTCGTAGAAGGCGAGGCCCGCGGCGTTGACCGGGCCGTCGCCACCGGGCACGACGCGCGGCCAGGCGACGGACAGCCGGTAGGCGTTGGCGCCGAGGCGGCTCATCAGGGCGATGTCGTCGCGCCAGCGGTGGTAGTGGTCGCAGGCGATGTCGCCGTGGTCGTCGTTGTCGATCCGGCCGGGGGTGTGCGAGAAGGTGTCCCAGATCGACGGAGAACGGCCGTCCTCCGCCACGGCGCCCTCGATCTGGTAGGCCGAGGTGGCCGTGCCCCACAGGAAGTCGTCGGGGAGGGCGGCGTAGTCGATGGTCACGGAGGTCCTTTCGAAGAGGGGGGTGGTCACTTGACGGCGCCTGCCGTCAGGCCGGCGACGAGGTAGCGCAGGAGGAGCAGGAACCCGGCGACCACGGGGACGCTCACCACGAGGGAGGCGGCCATGATCTGGTTCCAGTACACGTCGTTGAGGGTGGAGTAGCCCTGGAGGCCGACGGCCAGGGTGCGGGTGGTGTCGTTGGTCATCACGGACGCGAAGAGGACCTCGCCCCACGCCGTCATGAAGGCGTAGACAGCGACGGCGACGATGCCGGGGACGGCGGCCGGGACGACGACGCGGAACAGCGCGCCGAGCGGTCCGCAGCCGTCCACGAGCGCGGCCTCGTCCAGGTCGCGCGGCACGGAGTCGAAGTAGCCGATCAGCATCCAGATGGAGAACGGCAACGAGAAGGTCAGGTACGTCAGGATGAGGCCGCCGCGGGAGCCGAACAGGGCGATGCCGGTGGCGTTGCCGATGTTGACGTAGATGAGGAACAGCGGGAGCAGGAACAGGATGCCGGGGAACATCTGCGTCGACAGCACGGTCACCGTGAAGACGCGCTTGCCGCGGAACGCGTAGCGGCTGACGGCGTACGCGGAGAAGACGGCGATGACGACCGAGCAGACGGTGGCCGCACCCGCCACGATCAGCGAGTTCACGAAGTAGCGGCCGAGCGGCACCGTGGACCAGATGTCGATGTACGGGCGGATCGTCAGCTCGGTCGGCAGCCAGCGGAACGTGCCGGTGACGTCGGCGAGCGGCTTCAGCGAGCTGGACAGCATGACGTACACCGGGGTCAGCACGAAGACGGTCAGGAGGGTCAGGAAGATCCGCCGTGACCACAGGAACGTGCGGGGCGGAGCCATCGGGGACCGGGGCGTGCTCACTGGGCGGTCCTCCGTCCGCGTGAGGTGAGGGCGAGGTGGACGCCGGTGACGACGAGCAGGAACAGCAGGAGCAGCACGGACATGGCGGAGCCGGTGCCGAAGTTCCAGGTCACGAAGGACGCCTGGTAGATGTGCACGGAGATCAGGTCGGCGGCCTCGGGCGCGCTCTTGCCGAAGAGGACGTAGGGCGTGTTGAAGTCGTTGAACGTCCACAGGAACAGGACGAGGACCAGCACCTGGTTGACCGGGCGGAGCGACGGCAGGGTGATGCGGCGGAACTGCTGGACCATGCCGGCGCCGTCGAGGGCGGCGGCCTCGTACAGCTCGTGGGGGATGTTCTGCAGGCCGGCCATCACGATGAGGAAGGCGAACGGCCAGCCCTTCCACACCGACACGGTGAGCAGGGCGACGAAGCTGTTGTCGCCGATCAGCCAGAACGACGGTTTTCCGGTGAGGCCGAGCTGGTCGTGCAGGACGTGGTTCACCAGGCCGTTGTCGTGCTGGAACATGAACACCCAGGTGATGACGGCCGCGTAGACGGGCAGCGCGTACGGCACCAGGAACAGGGCGCGCAGCAGGCCGCGGCCGCGGAAGGTGTCCTGCATGAACACCGCGGCCGCGGTGCCGATCAGCCAGCACAGGCCGACGGACAGCACGGTGAAGGCGACCGTGACGAGGAACGAGTGGAGCAGGGCCTTGCCGACGGGGGCGTCGAAGTCGACGGAGACGGTGTAGTTGTCGAGGCCGGCCCAAGGGGCGGTGCTCCAGTCACGGATGTAGAACTGGGTGAGTTCCTTGAAGCTCATCACGATGCCGATGACCATCGGCACCAGGTGGACGAGGAGTTCGAGGAGCAGCGCGGGCAGAAGCAGCAGGTAGGGCAGTCCGGCGCGGCGGAGCCGCCCGGTGCGGCGGCGGGGGCCGCGCGCCGCACCGGGGGAGCTCTTCCGCACGGTGGCCTCCGCTGCGGGGGCGGTGGCGGTCATGGCGGTGTGGGGACTCACTTCGAGGGCATCTGCTGCTGCGCCTTGGTGAGCGCGGCCTTCACCGAGTCGGCGGTGACCGGGCGTCCGGCGGCGGCGTCGGCGAACAGTTCCTTGACGGCGGTGCCGACGGCGGTCTCGAACTGGGACTCGTCGGGCACCTGCGGCAGGGCGACGGCGCTCTTGGCGAGGGTGTCCTTCAGCACGGCGTTGGCGGGGGTGTTGAAGGCGGGGTCGGCCTGGGCGGCCTTGACCGGCGGTATGGAGCTGTAGGCGGTGTTGAGGATCTTCTGCTCGGCGTCGCTGGTCATGAACCTTACGAACTCGGTGGCGCCGTCGAGGTTGTCGGTGTTCTTGAAGACGGCGAGGTTGATGCCGGCGACCATCGAGTTGACCTGCCGGCCGGCGCCGGGGGTGCCGGACTGCACGGGCACGGGGGCGATGCCGTAGGCGTCCTCGCTCATGCCCTGGGACGTGAGGTTGGCGGAGGCGGACTGCCAGAGCAGCATGCCGGTCCTGCCCTTGGCGAAGTCGCTGACCGACTGGTTCTGGGCGTACTCGGCGTTGCCCGGGGCGATGATCTTGTCCTTGGCCATGAGGTCGACGTACTGCTTGACCGCGGTGACGGCGGCGTCGCTGGTGAAGTCGGGCTTGCCGTCGGCGGTGAAGAAGCCGGCGCCGTGCTGCTTGGCGAAAATGTAGGCGTGGTGGATGTTCTCGGAGGGGTTGGAACCCTCCATGGCCGTGCCCCACTTGCCGTCCTTGGACAGCTTCTTGCCCGCGGCGACGAACTCGTCCCAGGTGGCGGGCGGGCCGTCGATGCCGGCGTCGGCGAACATCTGCTTGTTGTAGTAGAGGGCGTACGCCATGGAGTAGAGCGGGACGGCGGCCGGGGGCTGTCCCTCGGCGCCGGTGGAGCCGAGCGCGGAGTCGACGAAGCGGTCCTTCCCGCCGATCTTCTCGAACTGCTCGTCGTCCCACGGCAGGAGGCCGCCGGTCGCCTGGAGGGAGGCGGACCAGGTGTTGCCGATGTTCAGCACGTCCGGGCCCTGGCCGGAGGTGGTGGCGGTGAGGATGCGGTTGAGCAGGTCGGACCAGGGCACGACCTCCAGCTTGACCTTGATGCCGGTCTGCTTCTCGAACTTGTCGAGCTCCGGCTGGAGGACCTTCTTGTCGACCTCGATGCTCGCGCCCTGGTTCGACGCCCAGTAGGTCAGTTCCTTCGGCGAGTCGTTGGACCCGCCACCGGTGCTCGAACCGCCTCCGCAGGCCGTGGCGGCGAGTGCGAGAGACAGCATGACGGCGCCTGTGGCCGCGGCTCGGATGCTGCGCATGGCTCCTGGTCCCTTTCCGGGAAGGTCGGATGCCGCGGGAAAGACCCCGGGGCAGCGCCTCACGGCTTAATTTAGGACGTGAGTTAAACCTTTGGCCGGGACCACGTCAAGGGTTCCGACGGACTCGCTCGACTCTTGCCGCATGTCTTGACTCATCCGTTGCGGAGATGAACCATTCGGCGCGAGAGAGCGCTCTCACCTCCCCAGCCGCTTTCACTTCCTGAACCGGGAGAGCCGCCCCATGACGTCACCGTCCGTCCCCTCCTCGACCCCACCCTCCGCCGTCGGCCGCCGGGCCGTGCTCGGCGCCGCGGCGGCCGCGCCCGTGCTGGCCGGCCTGTCCGGTACGGCGTCCGCCGCGCCGGCCGCGCGCAGACGGCCCCCGCGCCTGAAGGGCGGTGGCGACCTCGGCCCCAACGTGATCGTCTTCGACCCGTCCACGCCGGGCATCCAGGCCACGCTGGACGAGGCGTTCGCCCGGCAGGAGAAGGACCAGTTCGGCCCCGGCCGCTACCAGTTCTTCTTCAAGCCCGGCACGTACCAGGGGCTCAACGCCCAACTGGGCTTCTGCACCTCGGTCTCCGGCCTGGGCCTGTCCCCCGACGACACCACCATCCACGGCGACGTGACGGTCGACGCCGGCTGGTTCGACGGCAACGCCACGCAGAACTTCTGGCGTTCGGCGGAGAACCTGGCCCTCGTCCCGGCCAACGGCACCAACCGCTGGGCGGTCGCCCAGGCCGCGCCGTTCCGCCGGATGCACGTCCGCGGCGACCTCAACCTCGCCTCGTCGACGTACGGCTGGGCGAGCGGCGGCTACATCGCGGACAGCCGGATCGACGGCACGGTCGGCCCCTACTCGCAGCAGCAGTGGTACACCCGGGAGAGCGCGGTCGGCGGCTGGACCAACGCCGTGTGGAACATGGTGTTCTCCGGCGTCGAGGGCGCCCCCGCGCAGAGCTTCCCCGACCCTCCCTACACCACGCTCGACACGACGCCGGTCTCCCGCGAGAAGCCCTTCCTGTACCTCGACGGGGAGCGGTACCGCGTCTTCCTGCCCGCGCTGCGGAGGAACGCGCGCGGCGTCACCTGGGGCAGCGGCACGCCGCGCGGCACCTCGCTGCCGCTGGAGCGCTTCTACGTCGCCAGGCCGGGCGACTCGGCGGCCACCCTCAACCGGGCGCTCGAGCAGGGCCTGCACCTGCTGCTCACACCCGGCGTCTACCACGTCGACCAGCCGGTCCGGGTGAACCGGCCGGACACGGTGGTCCTGGGTCTCGGCTACGCCACGCTCGTCCCCGACAACGGCGTCACCGCCCTGAAGGTCGCCGACGTCGACGGTGTACGGCTGGCCGGCTTCCTGATCGACGCCGGTACGGTCAACTCGCCGGTGCTGCTGGAGGTCGGTCCGCGCGGCGCCTGCCGGAACCACGCCGCCAACCCCATCACCGTCCAGGACGTCTTCATCCGCATCGGCGGCGCGGGCCCCGGCCGGGCGACCACCAGCATGGTGATCAACGCCCGGCACACGATCGTCGACCACACCTGGGTCTGGCGCGCCGACCACGGCGAAGGCGTGGGCTGGGAGACCAACCGCTGCGACTACGGGGTCGTCGTCAACGGCCACGACGTCCTCGCCACCGGCCTGTTCGTCGAGCACTTCAACAAGTACGACGTGCAGTGGAACGGCGAACGCGGCCGCACGATCTTCTTCCAGAACGAGAAGGCCTACGACGCCCCGAACCAGGCCGCGATCCAGAACGGTTCGCTCAAGGGCTACGCCGCCTACAAGGTCGGCGACCACGTCACCACCCATGAGGGCTGGGGCATGGGCAGCTACTGCTACTACAACGTCGACCCGACCATCGTCCAGCACCACGGCTTCGCCGCGCCCGTCCGGCCCGGGGTGCGCTTCCACCACATCATGGTCATCTCGCTGAGCGGGAACGGGCAGTACGAGTGTGTCATCAACGACACGGGAGCGCCTACGTCGGGGACGAATACGGTGCCGTCGGTGGTGGTGTCGTACCCCTGAGCGCGTACGTGCCGGGCGCGCTCAGGCGCGGGTCCGGTGGCGGTCCCTCCCCCACTGAGCCGGGGAGGGACCGCCGCGGCAACCGTGTCAGCGGGTCACCGCACAGGCGCCTCGACCGGCGCCGGTGCGTACCCCGTCGGCCGGCTGGTGAACGTGCCGCGGCCCTGGGTGCGGCTGCGCAACCGGGTCGCATAGCCGAAGAGTTCGGCCAGTGGCACGGTCGCCGTGACGACCGCCGCGCCCGCCCGGGTGGCCGAGCCGCTCACCCGGCCGCGGCGCGCGGCCAGGTCACCGAGTACGGTCCCGACCGCGTCCTGCGGCACGGTCACCGCGACCTCGGCGACCGGCTCGAGCAGCACCATCGTGCACGCCCGCAGGGCGTCCCGCAGACCGAACCGGCCCGCGGTGCGGAACGCGGTGTCGGAGGAGTCCTTCACGTGCGTCGCACCGTCGGTGAGCGTCACCCGCAGGCCCGTCACCGGGTGCCCGCCGAGGGGGCCCTCGGCGAGCGCGTCCCGGCAGCCGGCCTCGACGGCACGGACGTACTCCTGCGGCACCCGCCCGCCGACGACGGCCGAGCGGAACTCGAAGCCACGCTCGGGGTCGTCCAGCGGCTCCACGTCGAGCACCACGTGGGCGAACTGCCCGGCCCCGCCGTCCTGTTTGACGTGCCGGTACACGAACCCGGACACGCCCCGGCCAACGGTCTCCCGGTAACTCACCCTCGGGCGGCCGACGTTGACGCCGAGCCCGTGGTCACGACGGATGCGTTCCACCGCGACCTCCAGGTGCAGTTCGCCCATGCCGGACAGCACCGTCTGGCCCGTCTCGGCGTCGGTGCGCACGACCAGCGAGGGGTCCTCCTCGGCGAGCCGGGCCAGCGCCGACGCCAGACGCCCGGTGTCGGTGCCGCGCAGCGCCTCGACGGCGACCGAGACGACGGGTTCGGCGGTGCCGGGCGGCTCGAGCATCAGCGGGGCGTCCGGCGCGCACAGCGTGGCGCCCGCGCGGGCGCCCTTCAGTCCGACCACGGCGACGATGTCACCGGCGACGGCACGGTCCAGGCGCGCGTGCCGGTCGGCGGTGACACGCAGGATGCGTCCGACGCGCTCGGCACGCCCGGCGGTGGCGTCCCACACGGTGTCCCCCTGTTCGATCGTTCCGGAATAGACGCGCAGGTAGGTGAGGCGCCCGGTGGCGGTGGCGTTCACCTTGAACGCGAGGGCGGCGAGCGGCGCCGCCGGGTCGGCGGTCCGCTCCTGTTCGGCGCCGTCGTGCGTGCCGCGCACCGGCGCCACGTCCAGGGGCGACGGCAGGTAGGCGAGGACGGCGTCCAGCAGCGGCTCGATCCCGCGGTTGCGGTAGGCGGAGCCGCACAGCACGACCACGGCCTCACCGCGTGCGGTCAGGTCCCGCAGGGCCGCCGTGAGCGTCCCGGTGCCGAGCGCGCCGGTGTCGCAGAACTCCTCCAGCGCGCCCGGGTGCAGTTCCGCCACGGCCTCCTCCAGCAGGCGGCGCCGCCGTAGCGCCTCCTCGCGCAGTGCGTCCGGCACGGGTGCCGGATTGCGGGCCTCGCCGTCGTCGTCCCAGGTGAGGGCGCGCATGCCGAGCAGGTCGACGACGCCGGTGAAGGCGTCCTCGGCCCCGATCGGGAGCTGCGCGGCCAGCGGCGCCGGGTGCAGCCGCTCCCGGATGGAGGCGACGGCGGCGTCGAGGTCGGCGCCGGCCCGGTCCATCTTGTTGACGAACGCGATGCGCGGGACACCGTGCCGGTCGGCCTGCCGCCACACCGACTCGCTCTGCGGCTCCACCCCGGCGACCGCGTCGAACACGGCGACCGCCCCGTCGAGGACCCGCAGGGAGCGCTCGACCTCGTCGGCGAAGTCGACGTGCCCCGGGGTGTCGATCAGGTTGATGCGGTGACCGTCCCAGGAGCAGGTCACGGCGGCGGAGAAGATGGTGATCCCCCGGTCGCGCTCCTGCGGGTCGAAGTCGGTGACGGTGGTGCCGTCGTGCACCTCGCCGCGCTTGTGGGTGGTGCCGGTGGCGTACAGGATCCGCTCGGTGACGGTGGTCTTGCCGGCGTCGACGTGGGCGAGGATGCCGAGATTGCGGACGACGGCGAGGGTGTCGGTGGTGCGCATGGCCCGTGGCCTTTCGGATGGAACCGGAAAAGGGCAGCGCGATTCCCCCCGGCGCACGGCGCCGGGCACTCCCCGCGAGGAGAGGTGGTCGGACGTGCGTCAGGGCATCCGGTGCCGGCCGCGCAGCGGGCACCGGGCGGCCGGAGACACCAGGATCACCACGGACCGGCGGGACCGGGAACGGGGAGCGACGGCGACAGCGGTGTGGTCACGCACGGCCGGACTCCCTCCCAGGTCGGATCTTGACTGCGCGCACCGCCGGCAGGGGGCGGCGGGCGCCTGCCCGGCGAGTGTAGGGAGCAGGGCAGGCGCACGGCGACGTATTTTCCCCAGCAGGTCACAGCGAAGTCGTCTCACATCCTGGAACGCTATTCCTGAGAAGTGAGACCTTCTGAGAATGTGGAGTGATCGTTCCCCGTGGAAAGACCGTGAAATGCCCGCACCAAGCACCAGTCCGGCCCCGACCCCCGTCAACTCGCGGTCGCGCGTCCTCATCGCCAGCCTCATCGGCACGACGATCGAGTTCTACGACTTCTACATCTACGCGACCGCCGCCGTACTGGTCTTCCCCACGCTCTTCTTTCCGAGCAGCGACCCCACCACGGCGCTGCTCTCGTCCTTCGCGGTGTTCGGCGCCGCGATGGTCGCCCGGCCGATCGGCGCGGTGGTCTTCGGCCACCTCGGCGACCGCCTCGGCCGCAAGGGAACGCTCGTGGCGTCCCTGCTCACCATGGGCATCGCCACGTTCCTCATCGGCGTGCTGCCGACCTACGCGCAGGCCGGCTGGGTGGCGACCGCGCTGCTGGTGCTGATGCGGCTGGCGCAGGGCTTCGCGCTCGGCGGCGAGTGGAGCGGCGCGGCCCTGGTCGCGACCGAGAACGCACCGAAGGGCAAACGCGCTCTGTACGGCACCTTCCCGCAGCTCGGCGCCCCCCTGGGCTTCATCATCGGCAACGGCCTGTTCCTGGCGATCGGCGCGCTGCTGCCGTCCGCGGCCGGCGCCGACCCGTCGCAGCCGTCGGACGCCTTCCTGAACTGGGGCTGGCGCATCCCGTTCCTGTTCTCGGCGGTGATGGTCGCGATCGGCCTGTGGGTGCGGATGCGCCTGGTCGAGGCGCCGGTGTTCGCGAAGACGCGGGAGGCGGGCCTGGTGCGGAAGCTGCCGCTGGCCACGGTCTTCCGTAACCACTGGAAGCAGCTGATCCTCGGCACGTTCTTCATGCTGGCGACGTACGTGCTCTTCTACCTGATGACCACGTTCTCGCTGAGCTACGGCCGCACGGCCGAGGACGCGGCCGTTCCGGGTCTGGGCTACGAGTACACGACGTTCGTGCTGATGATGATCTTCGGTGTGCTGTTCTTCGCGGCGTTCACCCTGATCTCCGGCCCGCTCGCGGACCGCTACGGCCGGCGCGCCACGCTGATCGCGGTCACGGCCGGGATCCTGGTCTTCGGCCTGGTCTGGGTGCCGCTGATCGGCCTGGGCACGGTGGGTGTGGTGCTGTGGCTGGTGTTCGGCTTCACCCTGATGGGCATGACGTTCGGCCCGATGGGCGCGCTGCTGCCGGAACTGTTCCCGACGAGCGTGCGCTACACGGGCTCCGGCATCTCCTACAACGTCAGCTCGATCCTCGGCGCGGCCGTGGCCCCGTTCATCGCGGTGGCCCTGTGGGAGGCCGGCGACGGCTCCCCGTGGCTGGTCGGTGTCTACCTGTCCTCGATGGCCCTGCTGACGCTGGTGGCGCTGCTGATCGGGCGGGAGACGAAGGATGTGGGGCTGGAGGAGGGCGAGGCCGTCGAGACGACGGCCCATGAGGAGGCCGCGGTCACCGCGGCTCCCTGAGGTTCCTTGAGCCATTGAGGCCCTCCGCGTCCGACGCCCGGACACGGAGGGCCTCTTGCGCGCCGCCGCCACTTGCGGATCAGCAGGGCGCGCGTGCTGCGATCGGGATCAAAGCCCCCTGGTCACGACTCCCTGCGGCTCACCGTTGACCGTGACCGCGGGGTCGGTCTCCACCACACGGACGGACATGTCGATCGGTGCGGGGCGGGCGTTGGCCACTTCTGCGGCCGAGAGGTGCTGGACGTTGGAGGAAGCGTCGGCGAAGGGACGGACGGTGTGCGCCAGCAGGCGGGTCAGCTCGTCGTCCAAGCCGTGCTGCAAGGGGGTGCCGTCAGGGCCGAATGAGTCGATCTCACGCTCGGCGAGCACCACCCCGGTCTCCGCATGTGTCGCGGTGAAGCGCAGGATGCCGCTCTCGTTGTAGCGGAACTTGATCTCGATCCTGTTCCGGCGGATGTCCTGCTCGCGGGTCGGAAGCTTCACCTCGATGTTGGCCAGAGGGAACGCGCGGTCGCTGTTCGCCGGGTAACCGACTTCGCCCTCGATCACCGGTACGCGCACGAAGGAAGCGCCTGGCGTGTCCGGGTAGAAGTTGGCCGATCCTTCCGCGGGGAGGGTGGCGTTGCGTCGGATGATGGCGCGGAAGCCCTTCTGTTGGCCCGCGCTCACAGCAGTTCCAAGGTCGTAGCTGGTCACCAGGGAGAAGTCGCTGTCGTCGCCGAGTTCACCGTCGAGGGATGCGGCGTAGATGGCCGCGCCTCGGGCGACGGCCGTCATGGGCCGGCACAGACCGCTGTCGACGATGCGGTCATGTCCGAGCAGCTCACCCAGCGCGTCACGCACCTGGGGAATCTGTGACGTGCCGCCGATCATCAGGACCGAGTCGATGTCGTCCGGGACGATACCCAGATCTTCCAGCGCCTGCTGGACCGGCTCCAGAGCTCGAGTGATGAGCGGAGTGATCACCTCGGTGTACTCGGCGGCGGTGATTCTGACCTCGCGCTTCGTAACCGAAGGGGCCAGGCCTACCGGCAGATCGAAGAAGAGCGCGCCGTCCCTAGGGACCGACGACAGGGCGATCTTTGTCAGCTCGACCGACCGACGCCACCGACGCCTTTCCGCCTTGGTGAGTTGCTCGGGAGACAATCCGATCTTTTGCTGGATCAGCTGAGCCAGGGCATTGTCGAACTCCAGCCCTCCGAGGGAGGTGATGCCTCGGGAAGTCTGCTCCTCAAAGAGGCCCTCGTCGTATTCCAGCACCGTGACGTCGATGGTGCCGCCGCCCCAGTCGAAGACGAGGAAACGGCCGGGGATCGGGACATCGTGCGCGTACGAGATGGCGGCCGCGGTGGGCTCGTTGAGCAGGGCACGCACCCTGACCCCGCCGAGCGCTGCCGCAGCGCGGGTGCGGTAGCGGGCGCCGCCCGTTGCCTTGGCGGGGACGGTCACGACCGCGTCGGAGAGGTCGAGCAGCTGGGCGGAGACGCCCTCCTTCATCCGGCTGAAGAGGGAGGCGGCCGCGACCGTGCTGTGGAACCTTTCCGAGCCGACCCAGGCATGGTGCTCCTCGAGCTGAGCAGCGACCGCGAGGCCATCGGCGTCGGCGTCCTTCTCAGCGCCTGAGCGGGTACCGAGCATGCGCTTCACGGCGTCGAGCGGTTCGCTAGTACCGGTCTTCGCCTCCCAGCCGAAGCAGAGGGTGCGCTGGAGGTCGCGGACGGAGAGCACTGAGGGGAAGAGCTGCTCGAACTCCGACATCCGCCACTGGGCGGGCACGTTGTCGCCGTCGACCGGCAGCACTTCGGTGGTATGCCCGTTCCAGTGGGCCACCACGGAGTTGCTAGTGCCGAAGTCAATGCCGAAGGTCATCGCGCTCCCCCTCGCTTCTTCGGGCTGTCGCCCTTGCCTTCACCGTGGGGACGCTCCTCGCCGGTTGGCTGCTCGCTGTACTTGTTCCGTCTTCTCTCGGCGTCCTGGCCGCGGTGAGGCTTCCTATTCCGCTGCACAGGAGCCTTCTTCTCCGGCTGCTTCTTATCCGTCTGAGCATGCGTTGCCCTACGCCTCTGCCCGGGCGTCATGTCACCGCGCGATACCTTGGCGACAGCCCGCAACCAACCGCGTTCCACGAGCTTCCCGGACTCTTTGTCGACGTAGGCAGGCGCGACGAGTTCAAAAGTGACCGGACCCCGCTTCATGACTCCGGGTTGCTCCTCCACGACGTTGAACAGCGACTGGTCACCGGTGTCGCCAACGATCCGCAAGCCCGCCTTTGCCGTCTCGTCCTCCAGGCGAGTCAGCACCACCTTCAGCGTCTTGGCATCGAGCGCCTGCCGATGCAGAAGGGCCAATTGAGCCAAGTGCATCTGACGCGTGCGGATGCTCTCCAATACGCCTTTGCGCACTGCCTCGGTGAACTGGGGAAGCACTCGACGCATCAGCTCGGCCCGAAGGACGGCGACAAGATCGTCCTCGGTCTTCTTGTCCGCCAGCACTGCGCCCAGTCTCTCCGTCGCTTCCTCCAACTCCTTTTTCACCAATGGAAGGAGCGCGTCATTGACCGATTTCAAGAGGGTGGCGGCGTCCAGGGCTCCGGGGGTGAACTCGGGCAGTCGGCTCTTGGTGTACCTCCAAGGGGCAGCCTCGGCCGCCCTGAGCTCCCCACGCTTTCGCACACTGCCGCGGTTCGGCCCACGTCCCCCGCTCTGCGGGGATCGGTCACGGGAGCCAGAACCACTATTGCCTTTGCCGACTGCTTTGCTCACGATGTGCTGCTCTCTGGATCTTCAAGGGCTGCGGTGTCTTCGGCAGCCGGGGATAGGCGTGCTGTCGCCCTGGTGATTATTTCTCGGGCCGCCTCGGCGCGGGACCACGCGCGGTCGCTGTCCGTAGGCGGCTCGGTGAGCCTCTGCAGGGGCTCGGGCGGGAGTTCCAGTCGATGGCTCGTGCCGACAGGATCACTCCAACGCTGTGGAGCGAGCGGAATTGCGAACCGGAGCACGTCCTGCTGTTCCCGCTCAGCCTTCTCGACCATGTCCTTGGCGCGGTTGATCCGGACACGGCCGCCGTCGTCGAGCTCCTTCCTCAAGGCCCGCCATGCCTTTTTCCAGTCGCCGTCCCCGTCGGCCACGCCGAGCACCAAGTAGGGGTTGAGCGGCTGGTCACGTTCTCCGTGCGGCCGGCCGTCCAAGAAGCTCCGGTTCTTGCGTAGCGTGGCCATGGCGCCTCCCCCGAGCTGTTCCTGCATCGGGGGGCGGCCTTCGGCGTCTTGCTCCAACAGCCCAAGCGACTCGGCCGGTTCCTGGCCTGCGCGCAGGTAGGCGTGGACGTTCTGGGCCTCCCAGCGCACCGGCTGTGAGTGGTGCCGTAGCCTCGCGGTCACCGCCAGAGCGGTTCTCTTCCGCTGCTCCGCCGTCTCGACGTCCCCGTGGAGGAGGGCGCGGTGCATCTGCCGCACGGCGCGGAGCAGGGCCCGTACGCCGATCCAGCCGTTGAACTTCCTGTTGCTCGCACTGCGTACGCCGGGAACGAGTCGCTCCAGGAGAACCCACAGGCGCTCGTCGGCGACGAGGTCGTCCGGGACCTCTCCGGTCCGTCGAACCACGCGCAGGGCATCCAGAAGCTTCCGTGTCGGCGGCAGGAGTTCGGGCCACTCCTCAGCGACGGCCTTGGCGTCGCCGGCCTGCAACCTCACCAGCAGGCGCCAGTCCTGCGGCCAGTCACGGCCCGGTTCGGTTCCCGGTCCGGCCTCCCGGCGTTCCCGTTCCAGGGGCCAGGCCAACAGGTCGATCTCCTCGTCGGTGAGGGACGCCGGGTCCAGGCGGGCGCGGAAGTAGGCGGCGCGGGATGTGCCGTCGCGATCGGGGACCGCGCCGATCCACTCCTCGTCGATGTAGTCGTCGAGGAGCGGCCGGGGCAGTTTCGCCAGGAGTGCCCTCTGCCGAGGGGCCGGCAGGTTGGTTTCCATCAGGCGACGTTCGTCCTGGTAGATCTGCCACATGCTGCCCGGCTCCCCCAGGAGCGGAAGCGGCTTGTCCTCCAGCAGCGCGCGGGCCCGGTCTTCGAGCCGGTCGTTGAAGACGTCCAGCCCGTGGTCCTGTGCCATGACGAGCAGGGAGACTCCCGTGACCGGGTCGTCCTGCCGGGACGCCGCGTCGGCCGCGGCCTGCGCCAGCTCCCGCGCTGAGAGTGTTCCGGTTGTCGTCCTCAACGCGTCAGGCAGCATAATCTCGGCGAAGGAGCGGGCTCGCTCCCAGGCTCCCCGGTCGGCGAATCCTTCGGGCACCGGCTGGGACACGATCGGTTCGGGCTCCGGCTGCTTCTGTTGCGGAACGACCGGAGCGGGGTTGCTGACAGCTCCCGTATCCAGCGTATTTCCCTGGCCGGTCTGAGCACGGGCGCGGGCCTGACGGAGTGCCAGGCGGCGGGCAATCTCGTGCTGCCGCAGTTCCTCCAGGCGGGCCTGCTCGTCCTGACCCGCTCTCGGCGGGTTCCCTGCCGTCATCAGAGTTCCTCCGCGAAGGTGTGCACCTGCTCGATCACCGCGGCAGGGGTCCGGTCCAGGCTGTAGGAGTCGGCGAAGGCGACCCTGCCGGCGAGTCCCCCGGTACGGACCTCGTGCCACAGGGCTTGCAGCCGTTCGTTGCCGCACTCCTCCATGACGGATTCCAGCGGGTGCTTCACAGCGACTGCCACGGGTTCGCCGGTGAAGTCCGAGGTGAAGAGCGCCACGGGCCCGGCGGCCGTCTCCTTGAGCATGACGTTGGGCTCCTCATCCGCCCAGCCCTTCAGCAGGACCCCGTGCTCCTCCGGGTCGATCCGCAGTTTCCGGCCGCGCAGGGCGTCCGTCAGGTCACGGGCGAGCCGCCAGTCGTACAGCGGGTGGAGGCGCATGTTGGAGTAGTCACGCAGACACGCGTAGCAGGAGCTGCGGCAGTTGAGCGCGTGGTGCCCGGCCTCCAGGTCCTGCACGTAGTGGTCGACCGCCTTGAGGAACTCTTCGATGTGTCCCTCCGAACCGAGGTGCGTACTGAATCCTGCACCGTTGTCCAGGCTGTCCGCGAGGTACGCCATGACGGGGGCGGCCACCGGAGCGTCCGAGCCGTGGATGCCGCTCAGGAGCTCCTCCGGCTGCACGTCCAGATGTGGGGCGGCGGCGCGTCGAAGCAAGGCCGCCAGCGAGTACCAGGCGGCGCGGCGGCCGTGGTACGCCTCGGGAAAGCCGTCGATCTGCCGGGATTTCGAGATGTCGAAGCGCAGTCCCCGGCTCGCGTCGAGGGCTGCCTTGGCACCGACGAAGAGCATGTCGGTGTGCTGAGTGGCGCCGAGGGCGATCTCCAGGTCGGCTTCCGCCTTGGGGTTGTCGAGGGCGAGGTATCCCCTCCAAGAGCCGGTGTTCTTCGCGAACCGGAAGAGCTTCCCGGCGTTCGTGTTGACGACGTAGCGGTCACCGCTGCCGGTGTGGACGACCAGCCAGTCGTCTGCGGCGCGGTGGATGCGTGGGGCGGTCTTCTCCAGGTCGGTGGCGGTCCGTGCGCTGGTGGCGTTCGACCCCATCTCCCGGTATCCGTCGTAGTCCCGCGCTTCACGTGCTGCTCTGAAGCCCGCCGGCTCTCGGAAGGGGACGGCCTTGTAGTACTTGCTCTCCGCGTCGCAGGCGGGGCACACGCCGGCGCTCCCGGTCTCCGGATCGACCACTGCCCGCGGGTCCACGTGGGAGCAGATCCGACACATGGCGACCAGCTGCTCCGGGCCGAAAGGATCTTCCGCGGCTTTCACTCCGCGGCCGCTGGGGACGAGGGAGACGATTCCGTTGGATCGGAGCAGGCGGCCGTCCTGCGGGGTCTCGCTGCCCGGGGCGAACTTGCTGAGGGCGACGGCCAGGTCGCGGTTCACGGAGTCGGCGGGCGGCCAGGGGAAGGTTTTCTGCGGAATGCTTCGGTAGAGCTGGCGGGAGCGGGTCGGGAAGCCGAACATGGGCAGGAGGCCTGCCTCCGCCAGGCGCTGGCTCAGCTCGGGATGCCCGACCGTCCGGGCGGCCACCTCGTCGACCTGGTCGAGAAGCTCGTCGACCGCGGCCACCGGGTCGATGGCGGTGATGTTCTGCGAGGTCATGGCCTGAAGGGCGCTGCCGGCTGCTCTGATGCGATCGGGCTGCTCGGAGATCCAGCGGCGAACGGCCTCGCGGTGCACCGGCCAGTCTGCCGCGAGGCCGAACTGACCATGGACATTGCTCGTCATGTCGGGGCCCTTCCGCCGGTTCCCCGACTGCAAGGGTTCGAAGGCCTGGCGAAGGACCTCTGCGAGGAGCACGCGCCGGAAGACGGAGGCCATGCCGAGGACCAGGTAGGGCGGTGGAGTCGGGTCGTTGGTGATGGCTTCCGGGCGGGCGAAGTAGTGCTCGTCGTGGCTGCGGCCACGACAGACCGTGAGAGCCAGCGCGACCGGACTGTTGCGCCTACCCGCGCGACCCACCCGCTGCTGGTAGTTGAAGCGGGTGGGCGGCATGTTGGCCATGATCACGGTGTTGAGGGGGCCGATGTCGACTCCGACCTCCATGGTCGTGGTCACGGAGAGGAGTTCCAGGCTGTCCGCCTGAGGGACGTCGTCGTCACCGAGGAAGACGTCCTGGAACAGGCTCTGCCGGCGCTGGGCCTCCAAGCGGTCCGTCTGACCGGTGAGTTCCGCGGTGCGCAGGGCGAAGTCGCCTGTGCGGTGAGCGGCCTTCCACGCGTAGTAGTCGTCCTCCAGGACTCCGTTGTACTGCTGCGGCTCAGCGGGCAGCGGGGTGAGGCACTTGGTGCACAGTCCCGCGCCGGGGTGAAGGTGCGGCCGGTGGCAGGAGCGGCACGTCCACGTCTTGCTCCCGCCGGGGCGCAGCGCCACCTTCTCCGGTTTGATGACGTAGTCGACCACGGCGTCCTTCCACACGCCTAGCACCCGGTCCTCGATGTCCTGCACATCGGCGCCCTGGCGTCTCGCGATCTCCGTCCAGAAGCGCTTCAGCGGCGCGGGGGGCTTCTGCAGTGAGCTACGGATACGGGTGAAGCGGCGCATCAGCCCGAGGATGCGCAGACTGGCGCGCGCCACGGCCTGGTCGCTGTCCGTGCCGGTCTCGAGAGGTGAGCGGTCGTCGCGCAGACAGAGCCAGCCGAGTCCGAGCGACTCGAAGTCGCGGCCTCCGCCGGAGAAGAGACTTGCCATGGTTTCGAGGCGGAGACGGGCGCGGATCTGTTGGAGCAGTTCCCTCTGAGCCTCGGTCTCCGCCTGTGCTTCCCGGTCCTGCGTCCAGTTGTAGAGCGCGGTCCAGGGCTGTCCGGCCGAAGTCTGCTGGAGTGAGGCCGCAGGACCGGCGGGGTTGCTTCCGTACTCCAGCAGCATGCCCTCGAGATCCGAGGCGAGATCGTCCAGCGAGGGCAGTTCGGAAAACTTCCGTTCCAGGTCGGGCAGTTTCTCCGGTTCTGCGTCGAGGTCGTCGGCGAGGATCGCCTTCAGTCGGCCCCAGTCCGCCGGATCACGGTCCCGCAGCCGTGCCATGGCCGCACGGGCGTCCGCACGGTCGACGGCCTTCCCCGCGTAGTGGTCCTTCACCAGCTGAAGATCTCCGAACGGGTCCCCCTGGTTCTCGACGGCCTGGGCGCTGAGCAGACGGAGGAGGTCCTGGTAGTGACGCAGCGCGAGACCGCTGGCGAGTTCGGAAGCGTCGTCACGGCTGTCCGAGAACGCGATGGCCTTGCGCTGACCGTCGGGAAGGTGACCGAGGGCTTCCGTCACCAGCACCTGGTTGATCTTGTAGAAGCCGGTGCGCATGCGACGGACCGGGGCGTTGCGCAGCCGGTCGGGCGATTCGAGCGGGATGAAACGACCGTCCCTGTCGTATCTGATCTCCCAGTCGTCCCCGCAGGCGGGGCAGCGGGTGGGAAAGGCCTGAAGCCGGGCCGGGTCATAGGCCGGCTTCTTGCCGTCCTTGTCCAAGGGCACCGCGATGTGGAAGGACCACCCGGTGTGCTGGACGTCCCGGTTCTGCAAACGGCCGGTGGCCGGCTGATAGGCGCTACGGCGGAATTCGAACCGGACCGACGGCCCGCCGTCGGACAAGCCCGCGTTCCAGCCGGACTCGTCCAGACCGAGGCCCTTGGTGCGCGGCCAGTACACGACGTAGTTGGCCGCGGTCGGTGCGCCGCTCGCCTCGTCGGGGAGCAGGTCCAGGTCCGGGAAGTCGGTGTGGAGGGCGCCGGTGAACTTGCGCCGTTTGGTGTCCTTGGGGCTGGCGTAGCCGCCGAGCATGAGGTCGCCGCAGGCCTGACAGGAAAGAAGTTCCAGCACGCGCGCTCCGCATGTGCAGCGGGAGGTCGGTTCGGCGTAGAGGCGGCCGACCCTGCGTTCGGCGCCGTGCTCCACGGGGACGTGGGGACACTCCGGGTCGGAGCAGGCCCAGACTCCCTCGATGTTACGGAAGAAGAAGTGGGCGCGGAGCTGGGGAAGCTCCGGGTCTTGGGCGGAGCCGAGGACGCGCAGAACGCCGTGGAGCGCGTCCCGGCTCTCTTTTTCGGGGACGTCAGGGAAGAGGCGCTTCGCCAGTTCCGGGGCAGGCAGGGCACGGGGCTTGCCGCCGGGCGTGAGCGCGCGGTGCAGCGCCGGTCCGATGCCGGTCTCACGGGCCAGAGCCACAGCTTCGGGCTGAGCGACCGAAACCCTCGCGGCCTGGGCGAGGCGCTCGGTGTGAGCTGAAAGGTCGCCTCCGCCGTGTACGTCCTTCGCCTTCCCGGGGATGATCACGCGCCGGGCGCTGGGCAAGGCGAAGAAGCCGTCAAGGAACTCGTCGTCGCGGCCGGCTTCGAGGGAGGCGGAAGCAGCGAGCACACGCAGCTTGTCGGGGTTCTTGTCGAGACCGAGACGGTGGCGGAGGTTGCGCAGCAAGTAGGCCACCTCGGTGCCGGCCGTGCCGCGGTACATGTGAAGTTCGTCGAGGATGAGGGTGAAGCGCGCGCCGGGGGTCTCCTCCAGCCACTTCCTCGTGGCGTCGAAGATGTGCTCCTCCTGTTTGCGGAGCAGCATGATGTTCAGCATCGAGTAGTTGGTGACCATGATGTCGGGCGGTGCGGCTTGCATGTCCCAGCGGGCGTGCATCTCCGCTCCGCCGAGGCGCGGTATGAAAGGCCGCAGCTCCTCATCCAACTTTTCGTCCGCCTTGCGCTGCCGTTCCTGGATCTCTCGCAGGTACTGCCGGAGACGGGAGGTGGCCGGCTGGGACTCACGGCTGCCGGACACGGGGGTTGCTCCGGTGTAGCGGCCGAAGTAGAAGCGGTGTCCGTTGCGTTTCCTGTCCAGCCAGTCGTGCGCTTCGCGGCTGTCCAGTGACTTCCGGAGCCGTACGAGCTGGTCGTCGGCGAGGGCGTTAGTGGGGTAGAGGATCAACACGCGCACAGCTGCGGGGTGTCCGTCTTCACCCTGGCGGCTGGGTACGTGGTCGCCGTCCTGCCGCCACCATTCCCGCTGCACCGCGCGGGTGCCCCGCCACTGGGCGGATTCGGCGACCAGGTCCGCGAGGACCGGCAGAAGAAAGGACTCCGTCTTGCCGGAGCCGGTCCCCGCGGTGACCACGAAGTCCTTGCCCTGGCAGGCGGCGACCAGCGCGTCGTGCTGGTGCTGGTAGAGGCTGGTTACACCGTCGGGGAGGGTGAAGCGGGCGAACTCGGCCGCGTCGGGGTGCGCTCCTGCTTCGGCGAAGGACTCCGCAACGCTGACGCCCCGGGAGGCGTACTGCGGGCGCAACTCGATCAACGGATCGCGCCAGGCCCCCTTGTCCCGGTCCAGGAGACTGCGCCGTTCTTCCATGACGGAACGGTCGTCAACGCTGAACGGGGTGTCGTAGTAGCGGAAGAGTGCGTTGCGCAAGTCGTCGAACGTGCCCATGACGTCCTGGCTGTCGGTGTGCGTCACCGGCGCCGTTCCCTGTTCCGTGCTCACTCGGTCCTCCCCCCGACGGCCGTCACCGGTCGCGCCATGGTCTCCAGGTTCTGCTGCAGCGAGGTCGCGAGCGCTTCCGCGACCGCCCTCGGCACGTTGTCGTAGGCACGGGTCTGGGCGTGCTTGCCCACGACCGGCGGGAAGCCGCTGCAGAGAACGGCTGCGCGCTCGTGCAGGGCCGGCAGGGGCGCGTACCGGTCGACGAACAGCCGGCCGATGCCGGCTCGTCCCGCGCCTCCCTCCGGTCGCCAGCGCATCACTCCGGTGCGATGGCGGGCGAGTTCGAGGTAGACACCCGTTTCGCGGTCCACCGTGTAGAACACACCGTCGCGGCGGACGCGGGTGAGGCGTGCGTAGTCGGCTCCGCGCCACCGGTACAGACCGTCCTCGTCGTCCTTCGCCACGGGGACGAAGCGCTGGAGGCGCAACTCGTACTTCTCCAGCGTGGTGGCCCCGCCACCGCCGGGCGGCGCGGACTCGGGGCCCGGTACCGCTTGGGGTAGCACCTGCACGAACTGCAGGGCCGCGCAGGGAACGTAACGGGCTCCCAGGAATTCCGCCGTTTCCGGCAGGGTCCGTGGGTCCTCGTACTGGAGCAGCAGAGTGTCGGGCAGCGGCGCCTCACCGGGTTCGGTACGGTGCGGAACGGTGATCAGCTCCATCCACTCGGTGGCCGCTTCCTGCACGCGTGCGCTGATCCGTGCGGTGCGGGCGCCCGTCAGGAGGGCCAGGCCGTCCGCGTGGGGCAGCCGGGTCAGGACTGGCGGGGCGGCAGACCAGCGGTCGGCGCGCAGGTCCACGTCGATGAAACCCAGGGCGGTGGCCTTGCGCATCCAGTCCCAGTCGGCGTACGGATTCAGCTCCATGCCCCATGCCAGGGCCTGGCTGCGGATGCCGTCACGCAGTGCGGACGCCTTGCCGCTGCGGCTCTCGCTCAGCCAGCGCAGGAGAGTGCCGCCGAAGGCCGAGGCACCGCTTGTCGTCGCCGTCATCGGTCCAGCTCCTTCGCTGCCTGAACGTATGCGGCCCATGTGGGCTCGGCGGAGGCCTGCTGAGCGCTGAGGACGGCACGGGCCCAGGCCTGCGGGTTGCCGGTGCTCCTGGGTTTCGGTGTCCCGGGGTTCACCGGGCGGCCCTTCCAGCGTCCGTTCCGGCGTTCCAGAAGCCAGCCGCCTATGCCGTGAAAGTCTGCCTCGAAGCGGAGCGGCGCGGGGGTGTCGGGCAGGCGCCCGGTCCACCAGTCCGGCTGCTCCGGCGCCCGCAGCGTCCACAGCCGTCCGTCGTCCGCCGCGAAGAGCACCTCGTCCGCGTCCCGACGACACAGTTCCATGGCAGCCGCCGTCTCCGGAAAGGCTCCACCGGTGCAGTCGGCGCCGGTGATGGCGGTCGGCAGCGTGCGCTCGTCGAGGAGGGAGGGAGCTGCCGAGGCCACTCCGTCCGCGACGGCGAAGCCGCAGACCCTGTCGGCCTTCGGCTCGACGACGGCCTGGTCGGCGGTGGCGAACTCGACCGTCGCACCGGCGTAGCTCACCGTGTGACGGCCCGGCTCCAGCCGGAGCACGGCCAGAGGGACTGGGCGGCCCGCGGCGACAGTTGTCCTGAGCTCGGACCGCTCCTCGCCGTCCACCAGGAGAGGGTCAGTGCCCTGCGCGGTGTCCGGTAGGACGACGTGGGGCTCGCCTCCCCGCAGGTACAGGCGGGGGTCGAGCGAGGGCGCGAGCTTCAGTCCGCCGTCAAGTCGCAGCTTGAACTGGGCCGGAGGCTGCAGGAGGCTCACCATGCCCTGGATCTCCTGCAGCGCCTTGCGCAACGTCACCGTGTCGTCGAAGACGACGGGCTTGTGCAGCGACCAGCCCTGCGGCACCCAGGCCAGCTTGCCGGTGTCGGCGCTCCGTCCGCTGGTCGCGGCTCTGTCCAACAGGCGCTGCACGTCCCGGCGTGCGGCTGGGGCGGCGAGCACCACGTGGGCTTCTCCGGGTCGGAAACCGTCAGTGCCGGCCCACACGCCGAGCACGTCGTCCCGGGCGAGCACCAGGACGGAAGACGCGGGACGGCTGAGCACCAGGCCGTCCCCGTCGCGGCGGATGCCCTTGCTGAGCGTGTCCGCACTCGGGGCGGGCAGACCCGTCACCTCGTAGTAGGAAGTGTCGCCGAGCCGCTCGAGGACGACGCCGTCCGCCAGGGCGATGCTTTCCGGCTGTTCCGAGGAACGCAGGCGTGCCACCCAGCTGAGCCGCCCTGCGTCCAGGCGCACGACGAGTTCGGCCCGGGTGACGCCGGTGGGCACCAGCTCGTCCGAACCGTCCCAGGCGCCGGCGTAGTTGCCGATCAGTTTGGCGAGAACGGGACGGAACTCCTCCTCCTGGAGGGCGCTGCGGAAATTCTTGGAGAGATGCTGCTCCATTCCCCGGATCTCGATCTGGGCCAGCAGCGCGTCCCCCGGCAGGGGCCAGGTGGTGCCGTGTTCACGGAGGGACCGGAAGAGCTTCGGCAGGAAGGAGCGGTCCGCGCCACTGAGGAGCGCCTGCGATTGAGCGAATCCGATCATGCTCCGGTTGGACGGCAGGTCGGCGGGGGCGGGAAGCGTGCACAGGCCGTGCGCGCCCCTCTGGCTGTGCTGCCAGGACGCCAGCACCTGCCACATGCGAGATACGGGTTCGTAGTGCTGGCTGCCCAGCTGCTTCTCGTCGCCGGTCAGCAGCTCGGAGAAGCGGGCGTGGTAAGCGGTGGCAGCGTGGTTGCGGTCGTTCACCATGCGCGACGCGGCGATCACCGAGCAGGCCAGGAGCGGCAGGAAGGCGGGCACCCCTTGCTTGTCCTGCCGCCGCATGCGCCAGCGGTACTCCTCCAGGGCGCTGTACGGTTCGGCGGAGCCGAGACGCAGGAACCGGCCCACGCACCGGGCCAACGGTTCGTCCAGGCCGTAACCGTGCCTGAACTCTTGCTCCACGTCGTCGTCGACGTAGAACAGCGTCGGGTGGCCGGCATGCTGCCGTCCGAAGAATTCCTCGGCCAGCACGTCCTGCCACGCCTGATAAGACTGGTCCACTCTGTCCCCAAGAAGCGATGTTCCGACGCCCTCACCGTCGACGGCACGGAACGGTTTTCCTCACTGCTCGACCCGTCACTCGCCGGGTCTTTGCCGAACCCCCCTACGCCCTGCTCCCTACGGGGTCAGGTAAGCGATCCGGCGACAGGCCCCACCCCATCGCGACTCCACCCCACGTCACGGGCGCATCCATTGATGCGCCTGAGGCGGCAGAATATCCCTACAAGTAGGGATAGGGGCAGGCACCCACCTCGGCTTGGAGAGGGGCTTCCACCAGTGCCGTCGTCTCGCGCCGAAATGGAGACCTGCTGGTGGGCCGATTGGTTGTATGGAAGCCTGACGTCGGCCACATATGAAGTTTCGAGAGTTCGACCCGCGTTCCATTCGACTGCTCTCTCCTTTCGAATTTGCCTAATTGGCAAACGAGTTGCGACGTTTGGCGTACGCAAGGAAAATTCGCTCACGCAGCTGCCGACGGGAGGTCGGCCCCCCGGCCGAGCGAGCGGAGGAGCCGCATCTCCTCCCTGCGAGCCGCGCCGGCGGGAACACGACCGGTCACGCGGCGGTAAGCGAAGCGCGCCAAAGTGTCCGCTGCCTCGTTGAGCTCCTGCCCGACGTGCCCCTTCAGCCAGCGCACCTGCATACGGTGGCGATGGCGCACCAGGCGGTCCATCAGCTCGCGGCTCTCGGGGAAGACGAGGATGCGGCGAGCAGCCTCGGTGTCGCCCGAAGCCAGGACGCCGTCCACCGCCTTGACCGCCTCGACGCTGTCACACAGGACGACGACGGGCTGGCCTGGATGACGTTCGAGGAGACTGAGAGCGGCGGTGCAGATGCCGATGACTTCGGCCTCTCCACTGCTCGAGGCCAGAGAGTCTCCGTGACCGGTCGCCCCGTCCTCCGCGGCCCAGCCGTAGCCGCACAGTGCGGAGTCGTCGCCGGCCGCGGCGTCCGCGACGGCCACAACGGCGGATTCGGGGAGGTCTGCGAGCAAGGCGTAGCGGTCCCCGTACGTGACGTCGAACTCCTCCTCCGGGCATTCCGCGTCGCCGCCTTCGTCCGCGCCGGTAGGCAGGGAGTCGGCGAGCTCGGCGACAAGAGCGCGGTGGCAGTGCGGGCAGCCGTCGGCCTGCTTCGGGCAGTCCGCCCGGTGACGTGTGATCAGGTCCTTCACCCGATGCCACGCCTCAGGATGAACGTCGGCGAAACGCGTCAGGGCCTCGGCAAGGCACTCGCCGATCAGCCTTCCTTCGGATCCCCTCGCCAGCACAGCCTGCATGCGCTCGTGAAGGTCCGTCGCCCGAAGCTGAGCTTCGCGGCAGCGGGCGGCGAGAACCGCGGCGTCCTGGTAGGCGTCTTCCAGCGTCTCCAGTCGAGTGCGGCGTGCGGCGGGAGCGCAGGCGACCGCTTCCCGCTCGGTCTGACCGATCGCGTAGCGGCCCCACGCCAGGGCGGTGCGGGTGTGACGGGCCCACCTCTCGACCACGGCGTCGTGCTGAAGGTACGGATTCTCTTCCTCGCGCGCATCGAGCAGGAGCGCACGGACGAAGTCCTCGTCGCCGCAGTCACACAGCTCCCGCACCGGCGCCGGAAGCTGACCGGCTCCTGTCTCCCGCTCCCAGGCCCAGCGGGCCAGGTCCGCCTCCGGTGCCTGAGGCGTGCCGTCCGGCAGCCCCCTCCCTCGGAGTTCCTGGCGCAGGATCTCGTCGAAGGCGGGCTTGAAGGCCGCCCGCGCCACCCGGAGCTCCATGGGGTCCACCGGACGGGAGCGGCGGCTGACCTGACGGGCCCGTTCGTTCTTGTACCGGGCCTCGGCCTGGGACCGGGCGCGTCGCACTCTGCGTGCGTACGCGCGCAGGCGTCGCAGCCTCTCGGGAGGCTGCAACGACAGCTCCGCCTGCCGGACGGACGCGCGGGCGAGCACGTCGGCATGAGCAAGAACGACCGTGACGGGACCGACGAGGGCCGCGTCCTCGAGGGCGGCGGCGGTCTCGGGGGCACTAACTCCGTTCATGTGGGCGAGAACGGCATCCTGCAGGGCGGTGAAGTCGTCGGCAAGGCGACGGATCAGCTCGGTGTGCGGTGTGAACGTCACGGTGATCCTCCCAAGACAGGTCGCGGCCGGTGCGAGCGGAGGCCGCACGGGGTGTGCGTTCGGGTGGGTGTGTGAGCGAGCCCGGCGGTCCGGCCATCGGGATGGCCGCCGCCGGGGTGCCGTCGCCGAACGGATACGGCGACGGCACGGCGCGGGACAGGACGGCACATGGCCCTGGCTACTGCACCTGGCCGGTGAAGATGGCCGTGCGGTACCAGCCGGAGGCGGAGGTATCGGACGGGGTGACCTCGATCTGCGCGTCCTTGGCCGACTTGGGGAAGACGCAGGCAACCTTCCAGGTCTGGGACTTGCCCTGCAGCAGATGCGTGCTCGGCGTGCCGTCGAAACCCGCGTCCGTGTCGAAGACTTCCTCGGCGCCGTCCGTGCAGGACAGGCTCAGCATGCTGAGGTCGAGCGTGGACTTGGAGTCGTTCTGCACGGTGACGGAGAAGGCCAGGTAGTCCTCGCCCGACGGAAACGCGAACTCGCCCGACGTACCCCGGGCGAACCCGCTCAGGTGCGCCTTGACTCCGTTCCTCCACGTGGCGGTCTTGTCGAGGGCGACGGTCATGGTGTCGCTGTCGGAGTCGTCCACGGGGGTGTCCGCCTCGTCATCGGCGCTCGGCGCGTCCTGCGAGGCGCTGACCGTGGCGGCCGGCGCCGCGTTGTCGGCCTTGTTGTCGCTGCTCGCGGAACAGGCGGTAAGGGAGCAGCCGACGACAGCCGCGGCCACGACCAGGACAGTCCGGCGCAGGCTGGTCGCAAAGGCCAGGATCGGCGCGCGGAACGTCACTGTGGTGTCGGTGAGCCGCGCCGCCTGTCGGGAGGAGGGCGTCCAGGAGGTGTGCGAGAGGTGGTTCATGAGGTGCTTCCTTGTGTGAGTGGAGATGCGGTCGGCGGTGGCGACGGGCTTCGCCGATGGGATGGGGAGCCGTTTTGGCATGGGCAGGGCGGAGGTCGGCCGGGCCGAAGCCGCCCCGGTCACTTGTTCGGGGTCTCGGTTACGCGAGGGGTGTCGCCGTACCCGGACGCGGGCCGCGGCGCGGGTTCGAGGGCTCGACGTCAACGGCCCATGACACACGGGCGTGTTCAGCCGCGCACGCCTCGGACCTTGCGGCCCAGTTCGCTGTGCGGGTCGAGGAGCGCGCCCGCGACTCGGCCGGCGGAGTCCTTCACACCGCCACTGAAGTTGAGACGCCCGGTGGCGCCGACGCTGGCGCAGACGCCGTCCCAGTAGACGGGCTCGCGCTCCCAGCGGACGTCGGCCAGCAGGCGCTCCACCGTGTCGTAGCTCATCGCGTCGTGAGGGGCGCACCACGGGGTCGCGCGGTGCAGCAGGACACCCAGGCCCGCCATCACGGCCGGGGCCGTGATCGCGCTGCGCCGGGCGAAGTCCGGGAATCGGTCCTCGATCAGCCGGGACACGAGACGGACGACCACCGTCGTCACCTCGTCGGCGTCGGTGTGGGAGGGCAGGTCACCCTCGTTGACGTTGGCCGCCGAGTACTGCACACCCTTGGCACCGAAGACGGTGGTGACGATCAGCGCCCGCAGCGCGGACAGCGTCACCACCTCCTTGTCGGTCTTGGTGAGCTGCCGCTTGCCCGCGTTGACCAGCTTGGCGAACGGCATCCGCTGCCCGTCGGACTCGACCTCGAGCTTCTCGCCGACCGTGTAGGCGAGGCGGGTGGCCAGGTCGCGCTGATCCATGGACATGGCCAGGTTCTTGGCGACGTCGACGCCCTTGACGTTGCGGTCGTAGAAGATCTGGCGGGCGTCGGCCGGGGAGATGCCGATGTAGAGCTCGAAGGGGATGCGCACCCGTCGGCCGAGCTCGGTGTAGGTGAGGCCGAAGGACTCCGGGTCCCGGTAGATGTCGTGCCAGGCCGTGGTCTGGGTCTCACCGTCGATGGCGATCACCATGGCGTCCGGGGCGACGGTCAGCGTCCGCAGACCGGATCCGGCGACCAGCTCGTCGCTCATCGCGGCGACCTCGCCGGCGTGCCAGAGCGTGATCGGCGGCGTGGACCAGGCGGAGCCGTGCTTGCCGAGGACGCCGGCGGCGATGTACTCGGCGTAGTCCGGGATGTTCTTGCCCTTCTGAGACTTCAGCGTCCGCTGCACGGTGGCGCGCAGTTCGGCGCGACGCCTGTCGTGCCCGGACGCGGTCTTCAGGGCGCGCGGGTCCTCCTCCTGACGCGGCGACGGCACGAGCCGCACCAGCGCCGCGAGGGACATGGTGCCGATGACCGCGTCCTCGCGGAACGTCATGACGGTGAGCGGGATTCCTTCCGGCGTACCGGTCGGCATGGTCAGACGCATGGGTCCCCCCTGGGTTGGTCGATGGGCCGTCGCCCCGCCTCGAACCCCTCGTGGCCCCGGCCACCCGCCGGACGGCGCGGGACGGGCAGATGAGGGCTGTGAGTGCTCCGAGTGCTCCGAGTGCTCGGAGCGCGTTGAGGCATGGCTGTGGCCATGGAACTGTCGCCCCACGCCGTAGAGTGCTGCCTACCGACGGAAGCAGAACCATGTAAGCACACGCATGAAAGCACTGTCCATCAGCTTGCATGGGTTGACGCCTGCTGTATGGTGTGACCACGCCGACCATCGGACCCAGGACCCACTCATGCCGCAGCCCTCCGCACCATCCGCCCAGGTGACAGCCGCCGAGATCTCCCGCATCGCGGGCGTCACGCGCGCCACCGTCAGCAACTGGCGCCGCCGGCACGACGACTTCCCCGCCCCTTCGGGCGGCACGGACAGCAGTCCGCTCTACGACTTGGAGGAGGTCCGCGCCTGGCTCGCCTCGCGCGGACAGCACACGGCGGCCACACCCAGCGGGGAGCTGCGCACGACCCTGCGTCTGCGTGAACAGGGGGGTGCGGGTGTGTCCGACCTGCTCGTGCTGGTTCTCGCGGCGGCCCGCCGTCCCGCCGACGACCTCGCCGGTCTGCTCGCACTGCCCGACGACGACCTGGTGAAGCAGGCGAACGACGCGGCGGCCGGGGTGGCGGACGTGGTTCCGGACACCGAGCCTGTCCGGTTCACCGCCACCGACACCACCGTCCTGCGCGCCCTGCTGCTCTGCGTCCGTGACGAGGGCGCGCAGACGACGCTGGGTGTCCTGGCGGAGCGGGAACTGGAGGACAGCGCCGCGAGCGGCGCGTACCGCACGCCGGCTCCGCTCGCCGACCTGCTGGCCCGCCTGGTCCCTGGCTCCCCGGCCCGTGTCCTCGACCCCGCCTGCGGCAGCGGCACCCTGCTGACGGCCGCAGCGGCGCGCGGCGCACGTGAGCTGTACGGGCAGGACAGCCTGCCTGTCCAGGCACGGCGTGCCGCGGTCGACCTGCTCCTGACGGCCGGGGAGAGCGCGGACGTCACCGTGCGGTCGGGCGACAGCCTGCGCGCCGATGCCTTCCCCGACCTCACCGTCGATGCCGTGCTGTGCAACCCGCCCTACGGCGACCGGGACTGGGGCCACGACGACCTGGCCTACGACTCCCGCTGGGCCTACGGTTTCCCGCCCCGCGCCGAGTCCGAACTGGCTTGGGTGCAGCACGCGTTGGCGCACCTCGAACCGGGCGGCCACGCCGTGCTGCTCCTCCCGCCGGCGACAGCGTCCCGTTCCTCCGGCCGCCGCATCCGCGCCGAACTGATCCGCAGCGGAGCACTGCGCGCCGTGGCGGCCCTGCCGCCGGGAGCGGCGATCCCGCTCCACATCGGCCTACAGGTGTGGATACTGCAACGCCCGGAGCCGACACGGCCGACGTACCAGACGGTCCTCTTCGTCGACACGGTCGACGAGCCGTCGGCGCCAGGACGCAGCGGTACCCGTTCGAGTTCGGTGGACTGGGCACGGGTGACGGAGCAGATCCTCTCCGCGTGGACGGCGTACGCCGAGGACCCGGACGGGTTCGAGGCGCAGGCCGGTGTGGCGCGGGCGGTGAGCGTGGTCGACCTGCTCGACGAGGTGGTCGACGTGACGCCCGCGCGTCAGGTCCGGGCCTCCCAGGCCGACATCGACCCGCAGGAACTGGCCCGCGAGGCCACGTCGGCCCGCGAGGGGTTGGCGGCGGCGGTGCGGACGGTGGCCGAGCTGGCCGGCACGGCGGCGTGGGACGCGGCGGGGGCTTCGGCCCGCGACTGGCGCACGGCCACGGTGTCGGACCTGGCCCGAGGCGGGGCGCTGAAGGTGCTGCGCGCGGTTCCGGTCTCACCGCGGGCAGCGGGCGCCGAGGCGGGGCACACGGAGGCGGGAGCCGACGGCGTGGACCGTCGCCCGGTCCTGACAGGCCGTGACATCGCCAGTGGATGCGAACCGACCGGGCAGGCATTGGACGTGCAGGCCGAGCAGATGCCGGAGATCGCCAAGGGCGACGTCCTGGTCCGCAACCTGGTCGGCGGCACGGGTCCTGTGGCCCGGGTCGCGGGCGAGGCGGAGGCAGGCGCCCTGCTGGGGGCGGGCGTCCACCTGTTCCGCCCGGACCCGGCACGGCTCGATCCCTGGTTCCTCCTCGGCTTCCTCAGCGCCGAGGCCAACCTGGCCGGTGCCTCGACCGGCAGTTCCACACTCCACCTCACGCCGGGCCGACTGCGCGTACCGTTGCTACCCCTGGAGGAGCAGCGCCGGTACGGCGAGGCCTTCCGGCACGTGGAGGCGTTGCGTGAACAGGCGCGGCGCACAGAGGACTTGGCCGAGGAGACGGCACGGCTCGTGAGCGGGGGGCTCACGGGCGGGCAACTGGTGCCGCGGCCGACCTAGGCTCCGGCACCATCCCCACACCAGATGCGGACGGACGAGGACACACCATCCCTCCCCCGCACGCACAGTCATCCGTATGAGCCCCGGAAGGGAAACGGAAGAAGTCTTGAACAGCAGCAAGCACACGGAGTTGGCGAACCACGCGTGGTCCGTCGCCGACCTCCTGCGGGGGGACTACAAGCAGTCCGACTACGGCAAGGTCATCCTGCCGTTCACGGTGCTGCGGCGACTGGAGTGTGTGCTGGAACCGACCCGCGAGAAGGTCGCCGAGATCGCGGAGCAGTACAAGGACGGCGACATCGACCCGGACCGCTTCCTGCGCCGGGCCTCGGGCCACTCCTTCTACAACCGGTCGAACCTGACCCTGAAGAAGATCGCGGCGGACCCGCAGAACGCGGCGAAGAACCTCGCGGTGTACGTCGGCGCGTTCTCCGACAACGCCCGCGGTGTCCTCGACCGCTTCGAGTTCGCCCAGCAGATCAAGCGGCTGGACAGCGCGGGGCTGCTCTACCAGGTCATCGGCAAGTTCACCGACCTGGACCTGCGTCCCGAGGTCGTGCCCAACCACAACATGGGCTACATCTTCGAGGAGCTGATCCGCCGCTTCGCGGAGCAGTCCAACGAGACGGCCGGTGAGCACTTCACCCCGCGCGAGGTCATCCAGCTCATGGTGCGGCTGCTCGTCGCCCCGGACGGCGATGCGCTCCAGCTTCCGGGCGCGGTGCGCACGGTCCTAGACCCGGCCTGCGGCACAGGCGGCATGCTCTCCGCGATGGACGACCTGATCACGGAGCTGAACCCGGACGCCACGGTGGAGGTGTACGGGCAGGAGCTCAACCCCGAGTCGTGGGCGATCTGCCGGTCCGACCTCATGATCAAGGGGCAGGACCCCGAGAACATCGCCTTCGGCAACTCCTTCTCCGACGACGGCCACGCCCGTAAGACCTTCGACTACATGCTGGCGAATCCGCCGTTCGGCGTGGAGTGGAAGAAGGTCAAGGACGAGGTCGAACGCGAGCACAGGACGCTCGGCGAGGCCGGCCGCTTCGGCGCGGGCCTGCCGCGCATCAACGACGGCTCGCTGCTGTTCCTCCAGCACATGATCTCGAAGATGAAGCCGGTGGACGTGGACGGCGGGGGCGGCTCGCGCCTGGCGATCGTCTTCAACGGCTCGCCGCTCTTCACCGGCGCGGCTGGCTCGGGCGAGTCGGAGATCCGCCGCTGGATCCTGGAGAACGACTGGCTGGAGGGCATCGTCGCCCTGCCGGACCAGCTCTTCTACAACACCGGCATCTCCACGTACTTCTGGATCCTGACGAACCGGAAGAGCCCGGACCACAAGGGCAAGGTCGTGCTGTTGGACGCCCGCGACCAGTGGCAGAAGATGCGGAAGTCGCTCGGCGACAAGCGCAAGCAGCTGGGCAAGGAACACATCGCCACGGTGGTCAAGCTGTACGGCGAGGCGCTGGCGGTGGCGGGCGACGCGGAGCACCCGTTGCACGGCAAGGTGAAGGTCTTCCGGAACGAGGACTTCGGGTATCAGCGGATCACGGTCGAGCGCCCGCTGAAGCTGCGGTTCGAGGTGACGGAGGGGACGCTGGCGGCGCTGGAGGTGTCCAAGCCGATCCAGAAGCTTCCGCAGGCTGCGGTCCTGGCGGACGCCTTCAAGTCCCTGATGGGCACGAGCTGGGGTACGAAGCAGGAGGCCTGGCTCGCGCTGAAGGACGCGGTGGTCCAGGCCGGCGGGACGTGGCCGACTGGAGCGCCGTTCAACAAGGCGCTGCGGGAGGTCGTCGGGGTTCGGGACCCGGAGGGCGAGGTGCAGCGCGTCAAGGGGCAGCCTGAGCCGGACGCTGAGCTGCGGGACTACGAGAACGTGCCGCTGGGCGAGGACGTCGAGGAGTACCTGGGGCGGAAGGTGCACCCGCATGTGCCGGATGCGTGGATCGACCACAGCAAGACGAAGATCGGGTACGAGATTCCGTTCACGCGGCATTTTTATGTTCATAAGCCGCCTCGACCGTTGGCAGAGATCGACAGCGAGCTGAAGGCGCTAGAGGCTGAGATCCAGGGGTTGCTGCGGGAGGTCACGGAATGAGCTCTGTACTGGGTTTCACCCTCCCGAACTCCTGGTCCTCCGCTCCACTGAAGCACGTGACATCAACGTTGAAGCGTGGCTCTGCTCCTACCTACGTTGATGCTGGCCCCGTAAGAGTCATCAGTCAGGCCTCGAACCAAGCTAGCGGTCTCGACTGGTCGCGTGCTCGCTTCCATAACTTCAGCGGCAACCCTAAGAGCCTCAAGGGATACCTGTGCCCGAACGACGTGCTCATCAACTCCACGGGCACAGGCACCCTGGGTCGCGTCGGATACTTCACTGATTCGCCGGACGGGCTCCCATGCATGGCGGACAGCCATGTCACGATCGCGAGGGCAAAGCCCGACCAGTTGCATGCTCGCTTCTCCTATTACTGGCTCAGTTCGAGCCTGTTCCAGGAGTACACGTACACGGCCCTCGTGGTTGGGGCAACAAACCAGATCGAGCTCAACCGAGAGCGACTCGGCGACGCGCCAGTTCCCCTGCCACCGCTTGATGAGCAGCGCCGCATCGCCGACTTCCTCGACGCTGAGACCGCCCGCATCGACGGCCTTCTCGACGCTCGAGAGCGTCACATCGCTCTAGTCAAGGAGCGATGGGAAGCCACCATCTATCAGGAACTCATCCAGTCACGCGCACCGGAAGTGGAACTACGCAGACTGGGAGTCAAAGTAACAACCGGCCCATTCGGCACAGTCTTCAACGCATCGCAGTATCAAGAAGGCGGGGTGCCCATGGTGAACCCGCTGCACATTAGGAATGGAAGTATCACACCGGACCTCCACCATGCGGTGCCTCCAGAGACTGCGGCTCGCTTGGCGCGGCATCGTTTGCGTGCAGGAGACCTCGTCGTCGGCCGCAAGGGAGATCTTGGCAGAGCCGCACTGGTCCAGGAATCGCAGGATGGATGGGTTTGTGGGAGCGACTGCATTGCTCTGCATCCAGGCGGCAAGGTTCTTCCGCACTTCCTGGACTACGTCCTGCGCTCTCAATACATCAGATCACAGCTCCTAGCGAAGTCACTGGCAACAACGATGCCGAGCCTGAACGAGGGAAACCTACTTTCCCTTCGCCTCCCGCATCTGACGCTTGAACAGCAGGATGCGATGGCCGAGCGTCTGGACCGGGCGCACGATTGGCTTGTACGCGCCACCAACACCATGCGGAAGCAGTTGGAGCTGCTTCGCGAACGCCGCCAAGCCCTCATCACCGCAGCCGTAACCGGCCAGTTCGACGTGACCACCGCCAGTGGCCGCAACATCACCGAAGGAGTCACCGTATGAGCCCCGTGCACGACGAGTCGTCCTTCGGTTCCGCCATCGTCGCCGCCCTCTGCGAGCGCGGTTGGCGGGAAGCGAACCCCGAGGACTACCAAGCCGACCTTGGCCTGGACACCAACGAGCTGTTCACCTTCATCGGGGCGACCCAGCCCGACGAGTGGGAGGAACTCCTCACCGTCTACGGCGGCAACCCCAACGAGGCACAGCGCGGTTTCGCACAGCGGCTCGACCGGGCCATCGCCGACGACGGGCTGCTCCACGTCCTCCGTAACGGCGTGAAGGACCGTGGAGTCCGGTTCCGCGTCGCCTACTTCAAGCCCAACCTCATCTCTGCCCCGTCCGTCCTCGACGGCTACCGGGCCAACCGTCTCACCGTCGTCCGGGAACTCCCCTACGCCACCAAGCAGGCCGACTGGGGCCACCGCCTCGACCTGACCCTATTCCTCAACGGCATCCCCGTCGCCACGGCCGAGCTGAAGAACCCGCTGACCGGGCAGGGCGTCGAGCAGGCCAAGGAGCAGTACCGGACCGACCGCGACTCGACCGAGCTGATCTTCACGCGCCGCGTCATCGCCAACTTCGCCGTGGACCCGGACCTGGTCTTCGTCACCACGCAGCTCCGCGGCAAGAGCACCCGCTTCCTGCCGTTCAACACGGGTTCGAACGGCCCCGGTCAGCCCGGCGGCGCCGGCAACCCGGCCCCGACCGCGCACGGCAAGTACGCCACGTCGTACCTCTGGGAAGAGGTCTGGCAGCGGGACAACTGGCTGGACCTCCTTCAGCGGTTCGTGCACCAGCAGAAGGAGAAGACGCCCGGCGGCGGCACCACCAAGTCGACGATCTTCCCCCGCTTCCACCAGTGGGACGTGGTCCGTAAGCTCACCGCGCACGCGTCCGTCCACGGCGCCGGCCAGAACTACCTGATCATGGCCTCGGCCGGCTCGGGCAAGTCGAACACCATTGGCTGGCTGGCCCACCGCCTCAGTGACCTGCACGCCCGCCAGGACCCCGCCGTCCTCCGGCCCGACGCCCTCGCCGACGGCCGTATCAAGCCCGGCGAGCCCGTCTTCGACAAGGTCATCGTCATCACCGACCGCCGCGCCCTGGACGCCCAGCTCTCGGCGACCGTCGGCAGCTTCTCGCAGACCGACGGCCTGGTCGTGAAGATCGACGAGAGGCACGGGGCGAAGAGCGAGCAACTGGCCCGTGCCCTCTCCCGGGACGCCGGCAAGATCGTCACCGTCACCCTGCACTCGTTCCCGGCGCTGCTGGACTACATCAAGCGCAACCCCACCGAGATCAAGGGCACCCGCTTCGCGATCATCGTCGACGAGGCGCACTCCTCCCAGTCCGGCGACGCGGCCACCGCCGTGAAGTCGGCCCTGCGGGACCTGGGCCTGGATGCCGACTCGGACGACGAGGGCGCGACCACGGTCGCCGTGGAGGACAAGCTCAAGGCGAAGGCGGTCGAGCGCTCGCACGCCGCCAACCTCTCCTACTTCGCCTTTACCGCCACCCCGAAGGCCAAGACGCTCGAACTCTTCGGCTCTGAAAGCGTGGAGAACGGCAAGACCGTCTACCGCCCCTTCCACACCTACTCTATGCGTCAGGCCATCGAGGAAGGCTTCATCCTCGACCCCCTGCGTAACTACGTCACGTACAACACCTACTGGAAGCTCGCGAACCTCAACCGCGACGAGAAGGAGGTCGACCCCTCCAAGGCGAACAGCCTGCTCGCCCGGTTCGCGCTCATGCACGAGCACACGGTGTCCCAGCACGCCCAGGTGATTGTCGAGCATTTCGTCGCCCACACCCGCGGCCGGCTCGGCGGCCGGGCCAAGGCCATGGTCGTCACGGCATCCCGTCACTCAGCTGTACAGATGGCACGCGCCATCAAGAGCTACATCGCGGACCGCGAGTACGACACGAAGTACCCGGACCTCGGCGTTCTGGTCGCCTTCTCCGGGTCTCTCACCATCGACGACGATGAGACCACCGAGAGCAAGGAGAACGGCGGTCTGCCGGAGAGCGGGCTGCCGAAGGCGTTCGCCTACACCCGCGCCGACGACAAGGCCGCGAGGGCAGGCGGCCGTGGCCAGCAGGAGTACCGGATTCTCGTCGTCGCCGAGAAGTACCAGACCGGCTTCGATCAGCCGCTCCTCACGACGATGTACGTCAACAAGACGCTGACCGGCATCGCCGCCGTGCAGACGCTCTCGCGTCTCAACCGCACCGCTGACCGCAAGTCGCAGGCCGACCTGGCCGTCCTGGACTTCGTCAACGAGGCCGAGGACATTCAGGACGCGTTCCGCCCGTACTTCGAGGAGGCGCACACCCTGCCCTCCGACCCGAACCTCCTCTACACGGCCCAGAGCCGCGTCATGTCCGCGCCGATCATCTCGGAGCAGGACATGGACCAGTTCGTCACCGCGTACTTCGAGGCGCAGGAGATGGCCGGCGGGTCGCAGTCCAAGTGGGAGAAGCTGCACGCCGAGCTCTACCGGCTCCTTTCCCCCGCCGTCACCCGCTTCAGCGCCCTGCTGGAGAGCGAGGAGGAGGACGACGTCGAGACGGCCGAGGAGTTCCGGGCCCACCTCAACGACTACGTCCGCAAGTACGGTTTCCTGGCGCAGATCGTCCCTTACCAGGACGCCGATCTGGAGCGGCTGTACCTGTACGGGCGTTACCTGCTCAACCGACTCCCCCGCCTTGCGGACGGTGGCGTCGACATAGGCGAGGTCGATCTCAGCCACCTGCGCGTCGAGAAGACCGGCGAGCACGACAAGTCCCTCGTCCCGGACGGCCCCGCCGAACTCAAGGGGTTCGGTGACGGGGTCGGCGGCGGTAAGGACGCGGAGAAGTCGCTGCTGTCCGAACTGATCGAGAAGTTCAACGCGAAGTTCGGCACGGAGTTCAACGAGGAGGACGTCCTCCCGGCCTTCATTGCCACGAAGAAGGACCCGAAGGTGCGGGCCGCCGCCCTCGTCAACGACGAGGAGAACTTCGGCGTCGTCTTCGACAAGAAGTTCGAGGAGAACATGATGGATCATGTCTCCACGATCGACACCCTCGGCAAGCGGTACTTCGGGACGGACCGGGACTTCAAGTCCAACCTCGACCGGAGCGCTCGCCGCGCGGCCTGGCGGATGATCCGCCGGGAAGAGGGTCTGGACGACTTCTGACAGCGCCTGGGGCACCGGCACCCGCCTGCGGTGCCCCAGGCGCTTGTCGGGCATGAAGTGCCCACGCCAGACCGACAGCACATGAAGCATCCGCCGAATCCGTCGGCCGATAACCGCGAGAAATCAACGCTACACTGCGTCAAGGGGACGCGGCGCAAGGTATTGGGGGCAAAGCTAAGTTGGATGAGACAGAACGCAAGGCCGCGACGGCGCCTATCCGTATCCACCAGATCCGCACTGCGCTTCTGCAGCAGTACAAGGGACTCATCTATGACGAGGACCTCAAGGGGTACGACCAAAATGGCTATGAACAGCGGTTCCTGTCCCGCGCATTAACTGCGGCCGCTGTACGCGAAGTGACTGGCTGTGATTACAAGGCCGCCGGCGCTGCTGTCATCGACGGCGAAGATGACCAAGGCATCGACGGCGTGGCAGTCACCGAGGGCACGCAGGAGGTCTGGCTCGTTCAGGCCAAGTGGAGTGACGAGGGCAAGGGAAAGCTCGACACCAACGCGGCACACAAACTCGTCGCTGGTCTCCGTCTCATCGAGCAGCGAAGTTTCGACCGCTTCAACGACCGCCTGGAGCCGATCGCCGCTCGTGTCAACGCAGCGATGCACGATGCGCGGCTGAAAGTGACCCTGGTCATCGCTGTCATGGGTGTGGGAACACTCAGTAAGGAAACCACCCACATCCTGGAAGACGCTCGGAACGAGTTCAACGGACTTGGACCGGTCCTCGACTACCGCGTGGTCCACGCTGCAGACATCCTTCGACAGATCCGTGAGGATCTCGCGCCCGAACCGGTTCAGGTAACCGTGCGTATGACGAACTGGCTTCGACGGAACACGCCGCTCACCGCTTATCAGGGCACGGTTCCGGCCAGCAACCTTGCCGAGTGGTACCTGGCGCACGGAAACCGTCTGTACGAGCAGAACTTGCGCCAGGCGCTCGGTACCACCCGAGTCAATTCAGGCATGCTGAGCACTCTGGCGGATGAGCCGGAGAACTTCTGGCTCTTCAACAACGGCGTGACAGTGCTGTGCGACCGACTCGACGAGGAGTGGCCGGGACGCCGCCGCCCGGATGAGCCAGTGCATCTGCGCATCTCAGGAGTCAGCGTCGTGAATGGCGCACAGACCGTCGCGGCAGCACATCGCGCCATGGAGGCGTCCCCCGAAACCGTGGAAGACGCCGAGGTAACGGTCAAGGTGATCGTCATTGACAAGCGCATGCCGGCTCTCCCGCAGCGCATCACCGAGACAACCAACACACAAAATCACGTGGAGCAGCGGGACTTCATCGCCTTGGACGAAGTGCAGGCGATGATCCGTGAAGACTTCATGCTGTCCCTGCAGAAGTCGTATGTATTCAAGCGTGGGGAGCCCGACCCGGCACCGGACGAAGGTTGCTCTGTTGTGCACGCCGCCATCGCCCTTGCTTGTGCGCACCGGAACACCGAACTCGCGGTACGGGCAAAGCGGGACACAGACCTTCTCTGGGAGCGCGGCAGCAGAGGCGCCTATCCTCGCCTCTTCGGAGAGCGGCCCAGTGCCTTCCAGATCTGGCGTTCGGTGCTTGTGCACCGCGCTGTGGGTACCGCGCTCAATGAAGAACGCAAGCGGTTCCAGAAGCGCGCCGCCGACGTGAGCCAACGCGGTGACCTACTCATCACCCACCTGGTCTTTCAGCTACTCGACCAGGATCGGATCGATGATCCGGAGTACGACTGGGACGCGGTACTGCAGGAAGTGCCTGCGCTCACCAATCGGGTGCTGTCCTGGTTGATCCACCACATCGACACGGAGTACGGGCCCACCTCCTTCCTCAGCGGAACACTCACTGATGGCGGGCGTTGCAAGCGACTCGCGGAGTTGGTGTTGCGTGACGCCCAACGAGAAGGCGTCATCCCCGACCTGCCGGCGGTCTACACGGCCACCAAGGGGAGCAAACGCAAGCCACGCCGACCCAACGCTGTGCCCACTCTCGTGGACAGCGGAAGGATCAAGAACGGCACCGCAGTCCGGCTACGCCTGTGGAACAAGCCCGAGGTCGAAGCGCTCACCCCTTGGCTCGCGGAGGACCCCCGACGCGGTGAAGCCACCTGGGTGAACGATCGGACGCGGTGCCTCGTGTGGGCGGTCGACGGGAAGGCCTACTCGCCGACTCGGCTGGTCCTGAACCTGTACGAACTCGCAGGCTGGCAGGAGGCACCCGTGGCCGTGCAGGGACCGGCACGGTGGACGTTGGACGGTAACGCCACCCTCTCTGATCTGGCACGAGCACTGCATGATGAGCAGGCCGAACAAGAGTAGGCACGGGGTAGCGCACCTGGGGCACGGGCATCCACTCGGTGCCCGTGCCCCAGGATGCGACTGCCCGGCTCAGCCGCGCGCGGTCTGCTCTACGAAGGCGGACCAGGCATTGGCGTCAACACTGAGCACTGGGCCCGTTGCCCGCTTCGAGTCCCTGACCTGCACAGCGTCAGGCGCGAGGCATACCTCGACGCATTCGCCTCCCTCCCCGCTGCTGTAGCTGCTCTTGAACCAGTGGGGCTCAGTTGCCTGGTGGTTCATTTCTCTCCCAGAAGTCCCTCGACGAAAGCCATCGACTCACGCGGAGTCAGGGCTTGCGCCCTGAGGATGCCGTACTGCTCCTCGACATCCCGCACCTCTTCCCGCTCGTTGTAGAGGCGGCTGGTCCGCTGGACCTCAACGTAAGCCATGCGCTGCCCGTCTCTGGTCTCGATGAGGGTGAACGGGCCGCCGAGGCCGCAGTGTTCGCCGCCAGAAGTGGGCATGACCTGGATCTCCACGTTCCTTCGTTGGCCGTGGAGCAGGATCTCTTCAAGTTGGCCTCTGTGCGTGGACGCACCGCCGAGCGGCCGGCGGATAACCGCCTCCTCGATCACGAAGCTCAGTGTCGGAAGCGGATTCCGGTCGAGGATTTCCTGTCGGGCCAAGCGAGCGGACACCCGCTGCTCAACGGTCGCCTCGTCGAGGAGAGGCCTGCGCATGGCGAAGACCGCGCGTGCGTAATCTTCGGTCTGGAGCAGGCCGGGCACTGCAAGTGCTCCGTAGACATGGAGAGAAACGGCCTCTTCCTCCAACCGTGCCATGTCCCGAAAGAAAGCCGGATACCGCGCCCGGCCCACCTCCCCCTTCATGGCCACCAGCAACCCGCCCGCGTCCAGCACCTCGTCCGCCTGATCGATGAACCGAGGCTGTGGCACCCGCCGTCCCTGCTCGTACGAGGCGATCGTGTCCGCCGAATACCCGACCCGCTTACCGAGTTCGGCCCGCTCCATCCCGGCCCGCGTCCGCAGCAACTTCAACTGCCGTCCGAACGCTCCGATGACGCCACGCGCAGGTTCGTCCTCCGCCTGCCGCTGCTCCGGCACCTCACCCTCACCCGTCACCGCTCACCCCACTTCCGCCGTTACGCGGCCGGCCGTACCGTCCCGTACACGGTGCGCGCCCGCGGGTACTCCCCATCGCGTCAGCGCGTCACCCCTGGTCACCGTATGCCACACCCGGCAACGCTGCGTACATGAACCGAACGGAACAACCCGCACCGGCGACCCCCGTCCACTCCTGCTTCACGCTTCACTTCAGCTCGACGCCCCGGGGCGCGCGCCTGGCCCGCCGGCTATGCGGGGAACGGCTGGACACCTGGGGCATCCCCTACGGCAGCGACGCCCACGACGTGCTGAGCCTCCTCGTCTCCGAACTCGCCACCAACGCCGTCACCCACGGCCACGTGACCGGCCGGGGCTTCCGCGTCCACCTCCTCGCCCTCTCCGCGTCCGATGCCGCGACGCTCACCATCCGCGTGGAGGTCACCGACACCCGGGGTGACAGGCTCCCGGAGCCCTCTGCCACCCCCGCGGCCCGCGCCGGCGAACCGGCCGCCGACTCCGCCCGTACCGGCGGACGCGGTCTCTTCCTAGTTGTATTGCCCTGTGAGGTTGGGGACGCGGCTGGCGGGTGGTTGCCCTTTCAGCGCGGTGTGTCCGCGGTGGTGATTGTAGGTGTGCAGCCATTGCGGGAACGCTTGGCGGCGCTCGGCTTCTGACCGGTAGGGGCGTGCGTAGGCCCACTCGTCCAGCAGGGTGCGGTTGAAGCGTTCGACCTTGCCGTTCGTCTGGGGCCGGTAGGGCCGGGTTCGCTTGTGGGCGATCCCGGTCGCTGCCAGGGCATCGCGCCAGTCGCGTGAGCGGTAGCAGGAGCCGTTGTCGGTCAGTACCCGTTCGACGGAGATCCCGGCCTGGGTGAAGAAGGTGTGGGCCCGCTGCCAGAAGGCGGTGGCGGTCTCCTTCTTCTCGTCCGCGTGGATCTCGCTGTAGGCGAGGCGGGAGTGGTCGTCGACGGCGGTGTGCAGGTAGCTGTAGCCGAGGTTGGGACGGCCGTGGACGGCGCGGGGCCGGGCGGGGTCGCGGTGCGCGGAGCTGTTGCGGCTGCCCTGAGCCCTGCCATGGACCTTGTGTCCGCCGCCGTCGGGGATGTTGCCCAGTTTCTTGATGTCGACGTGGACGAGTTCGCCGGGCCTGGCGCGTTCGTAGCGGCGCACCACGCGGCCGGTGGTCCGGTCGAGATGAGACAGGCGGGCCAGGCGGTAGCGGGTGAGCACGCGGTGCACGGTCGAGGGCACCAGGTGCAGGAAGTGCGCGATGCGGGCCGGTCCCCACCGGCGCAGCAGACGGACCTTGATGATCCGCCGCTCGGTACGGGTGGGAGTGCGGCCCGGGCTCGTGCGTGGGCGGCTGGAGCGGTCGGCCATGCCGGCTTCCCCCAGGCGGCGGTAGCGGTCGGCCCACCGCTGGGCGGTGGTGGGCGAGACCTGGAAGCGTTCGGCGGCCCGGCGCAGGGGCCAGCCGTCCTCGACCACGCAACGGGCCAGGCGCAGCCGTCCGGTCTCGGTCAGGGGTGCATTACGGTGGGGCACGAGGGCCTTTCTGGTTGGTGTAGACGTCGCAATCCACACCGAACCGGAAGGCCCTCACCCGTTCAAGATCCCTCGGCCGAGACCTGTCTCACCGTTCACAACCTCCCCGGACAGAACACCTAGTCGAGGCCCTCGCCGACAGCTGGGGCTGCGTACCGCGCCCGGACGGTCCAGGCAAGACGGTCTGGGCCGAGTACACGGTGGCCACCTCGGCAACCGTGGCCCCGGTGGCCCGATACGGCCCCTCCGTCGCGCCCTCGTAGGACGCGGCTGGACGCACAGATCGTTTTACAGAGAAACTGACCGCGTACCGATGGGCTCGGGGGAACGGGCGAGCGCGAGTGCAGGACGCGGGGCGGGGACAGGTGCCGGACAGACCGATCGCGGGCCGCTACGAGCTACTGGAGCGGCTCGGCAACGGCGGTATGGGTGACGTGTGGCGGGGGTACGACGCGGTGCTGGACCGGCCCGTCGCCGTGAAGCGGATCCGGCCGCAGGCCGTCGCCGCCACGCCGCAGCTGGCCGAGGAGCTGGAGCGGCGCTTCCGCCGCGAGGCGCGGATCACGGCGCGCATCCAGCACCCGGGCGTGCCGCAGGTGTACGACGCGGTCCTCGACAGCACCCACGAGCACCTGTTCCTTGTCATGGAGCTGGTGGAGGGCGTCACCCTCACCCGGTACGTGCACGAGGAGCGGCCCCTGCCGGTCAGCTGGGCGGTGGCGGTGGCGGCACAGGTCGCCACCGTGCTGTCGTACGCGCACGACGTGCCGGTGGTGCACCGCGACCTCAAGCCGTCGAACATCCTGGTGGCGCGGGACGGCACGGTGAAGATCCTCGACTTCGGGGTCGCGGCGATGCTTCAGACCGACGTCACCCGGCTGACGGCCTCCGGCCGGCCGATCGGCACGCACCAGTACATGGCGCCCGAGCAGGTGCGCGGCACTCGGGTCACTCCGCGCACCGACCTCTACGCCCTCGGCTGCGTGCTGCACGAACTCCTCTGCGGCAGGGCACTGTTCAGTGCGCCCGGTGACTTCGAGCTGATGGACCAGCACGTCCGGGCCGCGCCCACCCCGCTGCGGCGGCTGCGGGCGGACGTACCGGAGGAACTGGAGGCGCTGGTGCTGCATTTGCTGCGCAAGACGCCGGAGAGCCGGCCGGTTGACGTGCAGGAGGTGTACGAGCGGCTCATGCCGTTCCTGCCCGCACCCGGTGAGTCCTCCGCCCTCGGAGAGGCCGGGCCGCCTGGTGCGCCGGACCCGACCGGGCTCTACCGCCGCCCCTACGCGCCCCGGGCCCGGGCCGAGAACCGGCCGCGGGTCGCCCCGGGCTCGGCGGCTGCCGACCAGGTCGCCGAGCATGTGGTGTCACCTCCGGAACGGGAGTTGCTGCGGGCGCAGTTGCGGGAGGTCGACGAGCACTACATCGCCCTCATGGAGGAGGAGCGCTACACGCAGGCCGCCGAGGTCGCGGGCGAGATGATCGAGCCGCTGGCGCGCGCCCTGGGCGCCGAGAACAAGGCTGTTCTGCGGCTGCGCCGACGCCGCGCGTACAGCAGGCAGCTGGCGGGTGACCACCGGGCGGCGCTGCCCGAGTTCGAGACGCTCGCCGAGGCGTACGGCCGCATCAACGGGCCGACCGACGAGGCCGCCCGCGACTGCCGCGCCCAGGCCGCCCGCTGCCGCGGCGAACTCGGCCAGGCGACGGAGGCGCTGGCGGAGTTGCGGGCGGTCCTGGAGGTGGAGCGGGCCGTGGAGAGCGACGTCAGCGACGCGGCCGTGGAGCTGCGCCGTGACATCGGCATGCTGCTGCTGAGCCAGGGCGATCCGCTTGAGGCCCGAGCCTGCCTGGAGGCGCTGTACGAGGATGTCGTGCTCGTCCACGGCCCGCACCACGAGGTGGCCGCCGAGGTCGCCGAGGTCCTGACCATGCTCCGCCGGGAACTCGACGGCGGTTGATCGGCGCGCACGGTTGGTGAACGACCCTTACGCCTGACCAGTTCGTCACTCGCACCACGGGCCTGAGGCCAGCTGTTCGCATTGAGGAGGGGCAGCTCAGCTCAATCATGCCTGTGACTGTCGTCGACTGCTGGCAGCATTCGCAAGGAGCCGGTGACAGGTGCACACAGCTCAAGCCTGCGGCATCAGCTCGGCCCCGGCGTCAGCGTGTTCGTTTCCTCCGCGATCACTTCCTCGTCGGCCGGCGGCTCGTCGGTCTCCTGGCGGACGGTCTGGCTGGTGTAGTCGGGCAGACCCAGCAACCGGTTGAGGGCGTTGGCCATAAGATGCCTTCGGGCGGCCAGGAATTCCGGGAAGCGGTCCAGGGACCGCAGTCCCGGGTCGTCGGGAATCCACTGCTCGGCCAGCCGCTCCGGCGCGATCCCGGCCATGTACTCCACAGGCAGCTTGGAGGAGATCACCTTGTTGGTGTGGCCCGTCACAAAGGCGAGGTTGGCCAGACTGTTCCACTCTTCCTTGGGAAACGTCGACTGGACGCGCGCCTGAGGAAAGACGTGGTGGAACTCGATCTTGGCACGGGAGTTGACCGGCCGATCATTGATCGCGGTATTGGTCGCCCAGTCCTTGGCCCTCATCTCGAGTGCGGCAATGTAGAGGAGACGGAAGAAAGGATGAGTCGAGTACTTCTGCTCCAGGTCCCGCGGGTGGATCGGGCTGTCCACGGAACGCGGACCGAAGGCACGGCGGATGAGCTCGGTGAACAGGTGCTCCCCCGTCCGCTCCTTGACCAACCGTGCTTCGGCGTCGAGCTTCCCTTCCACCTGAAGGGAGTAATGGCTGAAGGCCATCGCGGTGTAGACCCACCGGCGCAGCAGTCCGACCTCCTCGGGCTGCAGCTTCCCCTGACGGTGATGTCGACGGCGAGACGCAAGGCTGTTTCCGTGGCCTGCCACGCCTCCTTGAGAGCGGCCCCGTCCATGGTGGAACCGATCAGCTTGATGTGGCGGGCTGTTGTCCCCGCGAGCAGACTCATGAGACGCAGGACCGCCTCCCGGTCGAGTCCAAAACCGACGTCCCTCAGCTCGTCGTGGAAGGCGTCCATCGTCTGCAGACCCTCCGCCCATCGGGCGGCGATCGCGCTGTAGACGAGGTCACCCTTGGACAGCCGACGCCCGCCCTTGTTGAGACGTGCGAAGACCTCGGCGACCTCCTCGTAGTCGTCGGAGCTGTAGGTGATCACCACGATCTGCTGTTTGCGGATGTCGTTGACCCGCTGAAGCCGCTTGGTCCACTCCCGGAAATCGGGATGCCCCATTTCGACGCCGGCGTCCATGAGGAGTTCGTAGAACTGGACGCCCTCTTGCAAGATCGTGGAAACGGGGATCAGGAGCGGGTCCTTGCGCTGCACCGCGCTCGGGTTGACGAACTCCTCGGTCCGCACGTCGAAGCGGAGGTCGATGAAACGGCCGTCAGCCTTCGACTCGGGCCGGTAGACCCATGCGAGCGAGGTGAGCCGCTGCTGCCCGTCCAGAAGATACAGCGGTTTTCGGCGGGACGTGGCGGACTGGACGACTGCAGCAGTCCGGAAGGGCACCTCCAGATTCGTCTCCCACAGGAGCAGCGCGCCCACGGGGTAGCCCCGGTAGAGGGAGTCGAAGAGGTCACGTACATCGGTACGCATCCAGACGAAGTCACGCTGGATGGATGGAATGACGATCTTGCCCTGCAGCAGATCTTCCACCGGAGAGACGACCGGCTCGTTGGACTGCTTCACACTCTCTCCCCCACCACTTTGTGTGTGTTGCGGCCAGGTTAGCCACCTCTGAGGACCGTCGGGTACGGCACACCTACCCCTCACACGGACAACACCCCATCCCCAATGCTTATTTGACGACGCTTTCAAGCCTACTAGAGTGTCACGCACGTTTCACCGTGAACGCCTCTTCGGAGGCATGGACTTGCTCGGAGGAACACGCCTCTGGTCGGCCAACCCGCGTCTTGTTGGCCGGACCGCAGGTTGGCGGTCAACACGGACAAGTGCGCTCGTCGCAGAGAAGAGGGGTCAGTCATGAGCAAGGGGAAGGCGACCCGGAAGTCGACTCTCTACCGTCTCACCCTCCCGGACAGCGGTGAGACCGACCTCCGGACGTGTGTACGCAAGCGGTACCTGGAGAGCGACAGCCACTCGGTCGAAGCCTTCGCCCTCGGTGACGTCGATGGTCTGGTGGTCACCGGCGGTGTCCGGAAAGACCGCGCGGACTGGTGTGACGTGATTCAGACGATCACAGGAGTCGATGTGGACGTGGCCAGCCAGGCCGCGGCAGGACTTGTTATCGCGCGCACCCCGACCGCGGTCTACGCCCTGACGTATGGGGTGGGCTACCACATGCTCGAAGCGGAGTACAAGGACGACGACTTCGGACTGCGGTTTGCCACTCGGAGTCTGGACGAGGACGGCGTCATACGGATCCGAAACCTCATCATGGACGGCCGAGGGCGGGTGGACGAATCGTCCGTCTCCAGGGGAGACCGCATCGACGGGTTCGGCATCGATCGCTACGGAGCCATCGTCAAGCGGCTGAGCGGCACGGTGAGCGACATCGCGCTGGCTTCCATCAGGGGAGGCCGGAGGAGCCAAATTCGTGTCGAGTGCGCGGGCAGTGCCATCAAGCTGCCCCTTGCAACCCAGGTCGACGACTTTCTCAGCGACCTCAGGGCCATCGAAGAGGTCTGTGCGAGGCAGCCCCATCCGGACCTGCTCTTCATCGACCGGGTCAGGGCGCTGCCCGCCTCCAGCCCGAAGGTCAGGGAAGCCCGGCAGGTCCTCGAGGAGTTGCTGGCGAATCCGGCGGGTGAACGGTTGGCCCTGGGTGTTCCGGAACAGTGCCTGGACGGCATCAACTCGGCTCAGTGCTTCCGGCTCAAGGGTCCCGGTCGACCCCGCATGGAGGTGGCAGACCTCGATCTCTCCGACCTGCTGGAGTACGTCCGCCACAAGCCGGCCGGGTGCCGCCTGGAGACCTTGGAACGCGTACGCGTCACGCTCTTCAGCGATGAGGACTGCCAGACCCCGGCCAGCAGCGCCGTCAAAGGGACACATTGGCTTTTGGCCGATGTTCCGGTAGGGCACGCTCGCTTCTTCTACAGCCACGGACAGTGGTACGAGGTGGGTGCCCAGTTCGTCGAGACGCTCGAGGACGAGTTGCGGGAGCTCCTGGGTAAGGCCCCGACGGTCTCTCTCCCGCCGTGGCCGAAGGGGCCGAGGGTCAAGAACCGGGACTCGCACGACGAGGACTGGTACAACAAGCAGGTCGCCGAGCAGAAGGGCCATACGCTCTTCGACAAGTCGAACCCGGTCACCACGAAGTTCAGAGGTGGCGGGCTGGAGATCTGCGACGTACTCGGCCCGGAGGGCCAGCTGATCTGTGTCAAGAAGGCGGACAGCAAGACGTCGCCGCTGAACCACCTTTTCGCCCAGGCGTCCGTGGCTGTCGAAGCCCTTCGCACCGATCCCGAGATGCGAGCGGCGTTCCAGCGGCAGGTTGCAGACCGCGCGGCCGGTGATCAGGCTCCGGACAGCGGATCCTTCCATGTGGTTCTAGGGATACTGCTCAAGGACGGGGAGGACATCAGTGTCACCTCCCTCTTCGCGTTCGCCCAGGTCTCCCTCCTGCAGCACGTCAGGCGGATGCGCGCGATGAACGCCGAGGTGGAAGTCATCACCATTCGTCGGCAGTAGCGGGTAGTGCGGCCACTTCGCGCGGGCACTCGGCGCCGCGCCGTTCGAACGAGCCTGACTCCGGCTACCACGGTGAGCCACGCCCTCCCTCTGGCGATGGCCGCTCTGCCATTCAGTCGGTCCGTACGTCACGGTCCTCAGCCTCAGCTGACCGCCAACTCGCCCACGGCAAGACACGCCGTGCCTAAAATCCCGTCATGCCGCACCTCGCCCTCGACAAGGCCTTCTGCCAGCAGCTGGAGAAGTTGGAAAAGCATGTCAGGAACGGCGTGTTCGATGCCTGGGAGAAGTTCGAGCGGCTCACCCTCCACCAGCTCTTCAAGGACCCGGGCCTGAAGCTGGAAGCGCTCAAGGGCGCCAGGGACCGGCAGATCCGGACCATCCGGATCACCCAGGGGTACCGGGGTGTGGTCCTGGCACCCGAGACCGGCGACACCTTCGTGCTGCTGCGGGTCGGCCCGCACGACGAGGCCACCGAGTGGGCTGTGCGGCAGAAGGCGACCATCAACGCGGTCACCGGCGCCGTTGAGCTCCGCGAGATCACGACCCTGGAGGAACTGGCCCCGGCGTACGAGCGCATCGCACCCGCCGAGGAGCAACGGCTCTTCGCGAAAGTGTCCGACGGGCAGATGGCCGCGCTCGGCATCGACGCGGCCACGCTCGCGCAGGCCCGCGTGCTGACCAGCCTGGAACAGCTCGACGTCTTCGGGCGGTTCTTCCCGCCGGACCAGTACAAGGTGCTGGAGCACTTGGCGCTCGGCGCGAGCGTGGAGGAGACGTGGCAGGAGGTCGTGGTGCCGGCGCTGGCGGACGCGGCCGCGACAGAGCCCGTGGACACCTCCGACTACGCGACCGCCATCGCGCACACCCGTACCCGGATCGCCGTCGTCACGGACGCGGACGAACTGCGCGACATCCTCGACAAGCCGTTCGCGGCCTGGCGGATCTTCCTGCACCCGGCTCAGCACAAGGTCGCCTACCGGCCGTCGTACTCCGGGCCCGCGCAGGTGAGCGGCGGCCCCGGCACCGGGAAGTCCGTCGTCGCCCTCCACCGGGTGCGGCACCTGCTGCGGCATCTGCGCGACGGCGACCGCATTCTGCTCACTACGTTCACCAACGCCCTCGTGGACTCCCTCGGCGAAGGGCTCGCGCTGCTCGTCGACGACCCCGACCTGCGTGACCGGGTCGACGTCATGACGGTCGACGCCTTCGCCGGGCGGGTGGTCAACACCTCGCGCCGGCCGATCAGCGGGTACGAGGAGACCGCCCGGTGGGAGCAGGCCGCAGAGGCCACCGGCTTCACGGGCACCCCGCAGTTCCTCGCCCAGGAGTACAAGCACGTCGTCCTCGCCCAGGACATCCGCAGCCGGGAGGAGTACGAGCGCTGCGAGCGGCGGGGCCGCGGCAGCGCGCTGCCGGCCTCCGCCCGGCCCCTGGTGTGGCGGACGACCGAGGAGTTCACCCGGCGGCTGGCCGGGGACGGGCTGCGCACCTATCTCGGCACCTGTGTGGAGGCCACCGACCTCCTGACCGAGCAGGGGCCCGCCTACCGGCACGTCGTCGTCGACGAGGCCCAGGACCTCCACCCAGCCCAGTGGCGGATGCTGCGGGCGGCCGCACCGCGACGCCCCGACGACCTGTTCATCGCGGGCGACCCGCACCAGCGGATCTACGACAACCGGGTGTCGCTGAAGTCCCTCGGCATCCATGTCGCCGGCCGCTCGACCAAGCTGCGTCAGAATTACCGCTCCACCCAGGAGATCCTCAGCTGGGCGACGGGGCTCCTTCTCGGCCGTCCGTACTCCGAACTGGCCGACAGCGGGCGGCACGACACCCTCGTCGGCTACAGCTCCGCCCTGCACGGCTCCGGACCGCGCGTCCATGCCGCGAAGTCGGAGGAGGCCGAACTCGACGCACTGGTCGAGCAGGTGAGTGAATGGGTGCGCGGTGGCGCCACGTACGGGGAGATCGGGATCTGCGCACGCTTCAACAAGACCTGTGAGAAGGTCACCCACCGCCTGGCCGAGGCGGGCGTCCCGGCCGGCCGGGTCCGCGCGGGAGCCACCCGCACCGACGACGCGGTGAACGTCGGCACTATGCACACCTTCAAGGGGCTCGAGTACCGCTACACCGCCGTCGTCGGCGTCAACGACGCCGCACTGCCCAATCCTTCCGCGATCACTCCCGAAGACGTCGACCGGCTCCAGCACGAAGCCGACCTCGCGGCGGAGCGATGCCTGCTGTTCGTCGCCTGCACGCGGGCCCGGGACGGCCTCTACGTCTCGTGGGCCGGGCAGCCCAGCCCCTTCCTGGTGGAGGCCGGCTGCAGCGTGGACTAGCTGTATTGCCCTGTGAGGTTGGGGACGCGGCTGGCGGGTGGTTGCCCTTTCAGCGCGGTGTGTCCGCGGTGGTGATTGTAGGTGTGCAGCCATTGCGGGAACGCTTGGCGGCGCTCGGCTTCTGACCGGTAGGGGCGTGCGTAGGCCCACTCGTCCAGCAGGGTGCGGTTGAAGCGTTCGACCTTGCCGTTCGTCTGGGGCCGGTAGGGCCGGGTTCGCTTGTGGGCGATCCCGGTCGCTGCCAGGGCATCGCGCCAGTCGCGTGAGCGGTAGCAGGAGCCGTTGTCGGTCAGTACCCGTTCGACGGAGATCCCGGCCTGGGTGAAGAAGGTGTGGGCCCGCTGCCAGAAGGCGGTGGCGGTCTCCTTCTTCTCGTCCGCGTGGATCTCGCTGTAGGCGAGGCGGGAGTGGTCGTCGACGGCGGTGTGCAGGTAGCTGTAGCCGAGGTTGGGACGGCCGTGGACGGCGCGGGGCCGGGCGGGGTCGCGGTGCGCGGAGCTGTTGCGGCTGCCCTGAGCCCTGCCATGGACCTTGTGTCCGCCGCCGTCGGGGATGTTGCCCAGTTTCTTGATGTCGACGTGGACGAGTTCGCCGGGCCTGGCGCGTTCGTAGCGGCGCACCACGCGGCCGGTGGTCCGGTCGAGATGAGACAGGCGGGCCAGGCGGTAGCGGGTGAGCACGCGGTGCACGGTCGAGGGCACCAGGTGCAGGAAGTGCGCGATGCGGGCCGGTCCCCACCGGCGCAGCAGACGGACCTTGATGATCCGCCGCTCGGTACGGGTGGGAGTGCGGCCCGGGCTCGTGCGTGGGCGGCTGGAGCGGTCGGCCATGCCGGCTTCCCCCAGGCGGCGGTAGCGGTCGGCCCACCGCTGGGCGGTGGTGGGCGAGACCTGGAAGCGTTCGGCGGCCCGGCGCAGGGGCCAGCCGTCCTCGACCACGCAACGGGCCAGGCGCAGCCGTCCGGTCTCGGTCAGGGGTGCATTACGGTGGGGCACGAGGGCCTTTCTGGTTGGTGTAGACGTCGCAATCCACACCGAACCGGAAGGCCCTCACCCGTTCAAGATCCCTCGGCCGAGACCTGTCTCACCGTTCACAACCTCCCCGGACAGAACAACTAGCCCTCGACCCCTAGTGTCGGCCGAGCACCCATATGTCAACTCGCGCAGTTTGACGGCGCTTTCAGCACGTGAGAGGGTGTAGCCGCTTCAGCTTGTGAAGGGCGGTTCGGCTAGGGGAGTCGTGCCGTCAAGGGGAGGGCGGGCAGTAGCAGAGGGGGCTCCAGCCGACCGCGGTGCGTGCTGCGGGAATGGCGGACCTACACGTGCTACGACCCGCAGTGTCGCGGACGTCCTCAGCGGAGGCGCTCGCGGAAGGGGTGGTGGTAATGGCCGACGAGAAGACTCCGGACGAGGGAGCGGCCGAGAAGGCGGGGAAGTGGGTCGCGGAGCTCGCCGAGAAGGTGATGCTGAACGGCGTGGGCCCCGTCTCCCCGTCGGCGACCTGGGCCGAGGACCGCCTCGCGCGTCGGCAGGGCAACGCCTACAGAGCGCCCGACGACGAGGAGCGGCGCTCCTCCGACGACATGAAGGACGACATCGACGCCGTCGTCGCCCGCATAATCAAGGAGTCCGTGGCCGCCTCCGGAACACAGGGATTCGTCACCGGCCTCGGAGGCCTGATCACCGCGGGCATCACCATCCCCGCGAACGTCGCCGCCTCGTTCGCCGTCAACATGCGGATGGCGGGCGCCATCGCGTACCTCCGAGGATGGGACATCCGGGACCCGCACGTACGGACCGTCGTCATGATGCTCGCGATCGGGATGAGTGCGCAGAACGTCCTGGCGGCCTTCGGGGTGAAGATCGGCCAGAAGATCGGCGAGCAGATGCTCAAGAAGATCCCGATCGCGGTGATCCGGAAAATCAACGAGAAGGTCGGCTTCTTCCTCATCGCCAAGTACGGCACCAAGCGTGCCGCGATCACGCTCGCCAAGGGGATCCCGATCCTCGGCGGCATCGTCGGGGGCGCCGTGGATGCGGGCGCGACCGCGATCATCGGGCGGGCCACGGACAGGGCCCTGCGCGACGGCGACCTTGAGGCGCAGGAGCCGAAGTAGTTCGGCGCACCCAAAGCCGATCGGTCCCCTCTCAGGGCCCCGTTGTCAGTCCCCCTCCCTAAAGTGAAGCCATCATCTGGACGGGCCAGAGTCCATCCCGGCGTTCGCGCTGTGGGTGGACGCGTCCGCCTGCGGAAAAAGGGCGTCGGGGAGTTCCCCCGTCGGCCCGAGGGGGAAGGGATGGACGCGATGAGCGCCACGGTGAAGGACCGGCTGAAGAAGCACTTCGTGAACCACGTCGCTCTCGTCATCGACAAGTCCGGGTCGATGCAGGGCCACTCGGAGCAACTGGTGCGCGTCGTCGACGAGTTCGTGAAGGGGCTGGCGGAGGAGTCGGACCGGCTCGGGCACGAGACCCGGATCAGCCTCTACGCCTTCGACCACCTCGTCGAGAACCTGGTGTGGGACATGGACGTGAAGCATCTGCCGTCCATGCGGGGTCTGTACACCGTCGAGAACGGCGCGACCGCGCTGATCCAGGCGTCGGTCAAGGCGCTCGACGACCTCGGGCACATCTGGGAGGAGTACGGCGAGCACAGCTTCCTCCAGGTGGTCGTCACCGACGGCGAGGAGAACGCCTCCGGCGCCGACAAGACCGGTGCGCGGCACGACCTCATGCCCGACGGGCGTGCCGTGCTGGACGAGTGGCGGAGCCGGATCGCCGACAAGATGAACACCCTGCCCGACCACTGGACGTCGGCCATCATGGTGCCCAACTCGCTGGCCAAGCGCACCGCCCAGCAGTACGGCTTTCCGACGGGCAACATCTCGATCTGGGACGCCGACTCCGACCAGGGCGTCGAGGAGGCGATCGGCGCCGTCAAGACGGCCGCCACCCGGTTCCTGCGCGACCGCGAGCAGGGTGTGCGCGGCACGCGTAACCTTTTCGCGATGGGCCAGGACCTGAGCGCGGCCGACGTGACGTCGAACCTCCAGGCCCTCGACGCCGGCAAGTACGTGCTGATCCCGGTCGACCAGCGCACGTCGATCCGCGACTTCGTCACCAGCGCCGGGCATCCGTACAGGACTGGCTGCGCCTTCTACGAGCTGTCCAAGCGCGAGAAGGTGCAGGCGAACAAGCAGATAGCCGTGGCGGAGAAGGACCCGGCGACCGGCCGCATGACCGGCAAGGTGTTCACCGGCCCCGCCGCCCGCCAACTCCTGGGCCTGCCCGCGACCGAGGTGACGGTGGCGCCGGGCAGCAACGACGCCTACACGGTGTTCGTCCAGTCGACCTCCGTGAACAGGAAGCTGGTCCCGGGGACCCGGCTGCTCGTCCTGCTCTAGCCTCGACCGGCGATCACATCTCTCGTAGGTCCTCCCTCGACGCCGCTGCACGACTTCGCCATCTGGCAGCCCCTGCCGCGCCTGCGCGCCTGGGACCGCGCCTGCGAACCCTCAGAGGCGGCAGTGCCCGGCCAGCCCAGCAGGACCTGGACGCAGGCAACGTGGCGGCGCAGTACAGCGGGTGACGCTCGTCCCGGGCTGGGTCGACAGGGCCGGTAGGGGCAGGCTCGGAGACCTACGCACGCCCTGCCGGGGGAGTCGTGACCAGGATCAGGGGGATGTCACCGCAGGGTCGCAGCCGCAGCCCGCCGTGTTCGACGCCGTCCGCCGGTCCGGCCAGTATGGCCCCGAAGTCCGGGCCCTTGACGAGAGAACCGGCCAAATAGTCGGCACACGCCGAGGCAGCGACACGGCCGCGCGCGTTGACGAGGAAGGCAGAGCCGGGCAGCTTCTGCATGACCGGCATCACCGCCGCCTCGAAATGCGAGAGGTACACGTCCGCCGCGGCCACTCCCGTGAAGCGGCCCCCGACCGCCACCGGCACGGACAGGGTGAGGCTGTACTCCTTGGAGCAGAGATAGTCCACGTACGGCCCCGCGACCGCGCGCCGCCCGGTGTCGCGGGCCAGTGTGAACCAGTCCCAGTGGGTGTAGTCGGAGTACGCCGAGTGCTCCGGGTCCAGGTCCAGCACGAGCGGGCGCACGGCACCGCCCGCGCCGATCTGCCACCATTCGAGCCATGCCGATACGTCGGCGAGCAGCCCCGGAGCGGCCACGAAACCGGCGCCGGAGACCAGATCGAGTCGCGTGAGCCGGGTGTGCAGGCCGGGGCGGAGCGCGGCGAGGTCGCCGGTGAGGGGCCGCCGGCCGCTCTCGGTCACCGAGGCGAGGAGTGCCGCCGCGTCCGTACCGGTCTCGGAGACGGCGTCGAAGACGCCCTCCAGGGTGTCGCGGACGCAGGCTGCCACGTCGGCGGCCGTCACCTCGTCAAGGATGTCGGGTCCGCCGCCTGTGGGACGGGGACTGCTACCCATAGGTGTCCTCCTGGGGACGGGGGCCACCAGCAGAGCTGGAGGAGCCGAGGCGGAGTTCGACCAAGCGCGCCATGCACAACTGGACACACCCCTCGATCTGGGCTCTCGCCTGCTCGTCCGCACCATCTTGCAGTGCGGAGATCACGGTGCGGTGACGATCGCACAGGTCCTTGAGATACCTCTCCTCGCCGAGCACGAGAGACAGCAGCGCCCCCACCTCTGTCTGAATGCCGATCTCCTCCCGGGTCAGCCGCGCGGACTGGGCCGCGGCGGCCAGTTCCACGTGGAAGCGCCCGTGCACCCGGCTGCGTGCCGCGCCGTCGGCCGCCTCCGTCAACTGCTCAACAGACCTGCGCAGTGGGAGCAGATCCCCCGGCTCGGTTCGCTGGGCCGCGAGCCGGGCGGCGGCCCCCGAGATGGCGGCCCAGTGGTCGCCGAGGTCACGGAGTTCCTCGGTGCTCCAGCCGGCGAGGAGGCTCCGCAGCCGCTCCTCGGCGGGACCTTCGGGAACGGTGACGAAACTCCCTCCGCCCCGCCCCCTGCGGGTGGTGACCAACCCCTGCTGACGCAACGCCATCAGCGCCTCACGCAAGGTGACGGTCGAGACGCCGAGCTGTGTCGCGAGGTCGGACTCGCCGGGCAGTTGCTCCCCGTCCGCCAGCAGCCCGAGCTCGATGGCGTCGCCGAGCCGCCGCACGACCGCGTCCACCCGCGCCTGATTGTTGACCGGTGTGAAGACGGTCTGCCGGGCGCCGCACGGTTCTCGTGTCACGGCAACCACCCCCATGTTCATTGACTCAAGCTTTACCTTAGCGGGGTGTTGAAAATTAGAACTATGACTTCATATGTTTAAGGTCAACGTCCGGCAGCGCCAGAAAGGTTCCCGCCCATGGAAGGGAAAGCCGTCCGACTGCAGAGCCTGTGCAAGTCCTTCGGGCAGACGAAGGCGGTAGCCGGAGTCGATCTGGACATCGCGGACGGCGAGTTCTTCTCGATGCTGGGGCCGTCCGGATCAGGCAAGACCACCGTGCTTCGGATGATCGCCGGCTTCGAGCTGCCCACCAGCGGCTCCATCGAGCTCGCCGGGAGGGACGTGACCCGCCTCGCCCCCTTCGAGCGGGATGTGCACACCGTCTTCCAGGACTACGCGCTCTTCCCGCATATGACGCTGGAACAGAACGTCGCCTACGGTTTGAAGATCCGCAAGGTTCCCAAGGCCAAGCGGCTGGCGCGGGCCCGCGAGGCCCTGGCGAGCGTGCGGCTCGAAGGCTTCGGCGACCGCCGGCCGTCCCAGCTCTCCGGAGGCCAGCGGCAGCGCGTGGCGCTGGCCCGGGCCCTGGTCAACACGCCCAGGGTGCTGCTGCTGGACGAGCCGCTGGGCGCCCTCGACCTCAAGCTGCGCGAGCAGATGCAGATCGAGCTGAAGGAGCTGCAGCGCGAGGTCGGCATCACCTTCGTCTTCGTCACCCACGACCAGGACGAGGCGCTGACCATGAGCGACCGCATCGCGGTCTTCAACCAGGGCCGCATCGAGCAGGTGGGCACCCCCGCCGAGATCTACGAACGTCCCGCCACGCCCTTCGTCGCCGGCTTCGTCGGCACCTCCAACCTGCTCACCGGCCAGGCCGCGGAGCGGGTGGTGGGCACGGCCGGCACCTTCAGCATCCGTCCGGAGAAGATCCGCGTGCTGAGGGAGGACGGGGACAGCAGCGAGCCGGGGTACTCCAGCGCCGTCGGCACCGTCGCTGAGGTCGTCTACCTCGGGGACGCGACTCGTTTCCTCGTGGACCTCGACGCCGGGGGGCGGCTCACCGCCCTCCAGCAGAACCTGGAGACCTCGTCCGAGGACGTCGCGGCCTACCGCGGCTCGCGGGTCAGGCTCCAGTGGCAGCCACGCCACAACGTCCGTGTTCCCGAATCGCAGTGATCGCACCACCCCACACGTCCTGTCGCCGCCACCTTTCCCCCTATCCCCTGTGGAGCTCTCCGTGCGCATGTCCCGTTCGCTGAAGGCCGCCACCGCGGTCGGCGCCCTCCTCCTCGCCACCGCCTGCGGCTCGTCCGGCACGCCCTCGTCAGCCGGCGGCTTCAACCCGCCCGACCTCGAGGCGCAGAAGAAGCTCGGCAAGACCGAGGGCAAGGTGAACCTCATAGCCTGGGCCGGCTATGTCGAGGACGGCTCCAACGACCCGAAGGTCAACTGGGTCAGCGACTTCGAGAAGCAGACCGGCTGCCAGGTCAGCACCAAGACCGCGGCCACCTCCGACGAGATGGTCAGCCTGATGAAGTCCGGTCAGTACGACGCGGTCTCGGCCTCCGGCGACGCCTCGTTGCGCCTGATCGCCTCCGGCGACGCCGCGCCCGTCAACACCAAGCTCGTCCCCAACTACAAGGACGTCTTCGCCGGTCTCAAGAACCAGGACTGGAACTCCGTCGACGGTGTCCCGTACGGCATCCCGCACGGCCGCGGCGCCAACCTCCTCATGTACAACACGAAGAAGGTCACCCCGGCCCCCGACTCCTGGTCCGCCGTCTTCGACAATGCCTCGGCCCACAAGGGCAAGGTCACCGCGTACGACTCACCGATCTACATCGCGGATGCCGCCCTGTACCTGATGAAGACCAAGCCGTCGCTGGGCATCAAGAACCCCTACGCCCTGGACCAGAAGCAGTTCGACGCCGCCGTCCAGCTGCTCAAGGAGCAGAACGCCAACATCGGGGAATACTGGGGCGACTACCTCAAGGAAATCTCCGCCTTCAAGAGCGGTAACTCGGTCGTCGGCACTGCCTGGCAGGTGATCGTCAACGCCGCACAGGCGGAGAAGGCCCCGGTCAAGGCGGTGCTGCCGAAGGAGGGCGCGACCGGCTGGTCCGACACCTGGATGATCTCCGCCAAGGCCAAGCACCCCAACTGCGCCTACAAGTGGATGGACTGGATCATCTCCCCCAAGGCGAACGCCCAGGTCGCCGAGTACTTCGGCGAGGCCCCGTCCAACGCCAAGTCCTGTGCCCTGACCTCGGTGAAGGACCACTGCGCCACGTACCACGCGGCCGACGAGCCGTACTGGAAGAAGGTCCACTTCTGGACCACGCCCGTCCCGCAGTGCCTGGACGGCCGCAAGGACACCAAGTGCGTGCCCTACAGCAAGTGGGTCCAGGCATGGACCGAGATCAAGGGCTGAGCATCACATGACGAACACCGTGCCGACCGCCGGATTCGTCCGGCGGTTCGCCGGGACCCTGCACCGCCGTCCCCGGCTGCAACTGTCCCTGCTGCTCTCCGCGCCGCTGGCCTGGCTCGTCCTCGCCTACCTCGGCTCGCTCGCCGCGCTGTTCACCTCCGCGTTCTGGACCACGGACAGCTTCACCTCAAGCGTGGTGAAAATCTGGAACACGGACAACTTCACCGCCCTGTTCACCACCGACGTCTACCGCCAGGTCGCCCTGCGCAGCATCGGCGTCGCCCTCGTGGTCACCGTCCTGTGCGCCGTGATCGCCTTCCCGGTCGCCTTCTACACGGCCCGGATCGCGCGGCCCAGGTGGCGGCCCCTGCTGGTGGTCGCCATCCTCACCCCGCTGTGGGCCAGCTATCTGGTCAAGGCCTACGCCTGGCGGCTCATGCTCGCCGAGGGCGGTCTGCTGGACTGGCTGCTCGCGCCCCTCGGCCTCACCGGACCCGGCTACGGACTGACGGCCACCGTTCTGGTGCTGACCTACCTGTGGCTGCCGTACATGATCCTGCCGATCCACGCCGGACTCGAACAGCTCCCGGCCAGCTTGCTGGACGCCTCCGCCGACCTCGGTGCCCGCACCGGCCGGACCTTCCGCCTGGTGGTGCTGCCGATGATTCTGCCGTCCATCGCGGCCGGCTCGATCTTCACCTTCTCGCTCAGCCTCGGCGACTACATCGCCGTGCAGATCGTCGGCGGCAAGACGCAGCTGATCGGGAACCTCATCTACTCCAACATCACCCTCGACCTGCCGCTCGCCGCGGCGCTCGGCACCGTACCCGTGGTGATCATCGTGTTCTATCTGCTCGCGGTGCGCCGCACCGGAGCCCTCAGCAGCCTCTGACAGCCTCTGACGGTACGCAAACCGAAGGCCCCTCGATGAATCTCTCCCGCCCCGCGCGTATCACCGTGCGCATCGCCGCCGTGCTCGGCTTCGCGGTCATCTACATCCCGCTGCTGCTGGTCCTGGTCAACTCCCTGAACCCGGACCGCAGCTCGGGCTGGCCGCCGCCCGGACTCACCTTTCACTGGTGGGGCGACGCATGGCGAAGCACCGGTGCCCGCGCCGCACTGTGGACCTCGGTCAAGGCCGGGCTCGGCGCTACCGCGATCGCCTTGGTCCTCGGCACGCTCATCGCCTTCGCCGTCCAGCGCTTCAGGTTCTTCGGCCGGGAGACCATCTCCTTCATGATCGTCCTGCCGATCGCGCTGCCGGGCATCGTCACCGGCGTCGCGCTCAACACCGCCTTCCGTACGGTCCTCGAACCGCTCGGCGTCGGCCTCGGCATGTTCACGGTCATCGTCGGTCACGCCACCTTCTGCGTCGTGGTCGTCTTCAACAATGTGATCGCCCGGCTGCGCCGAATGGCCGGCTCGTACGAGGAAGCCGCCATGGACCTGGGCGCACACACCTTCCGCACCTTCGTCGACATCACCTTCCCCCTGGTGCGTTCCGCGCTCGTGGCAGGCGGGCTGCTCGCCTTCGCCCTGTCCTTCGACGAGATCGTGGTGACGACCTTCACGGCCGGACCCGGCGTCCAGACCCTCCCCGTCTGGATCTTCTCCAACATGGCCCGGCCCCAGCAGGCGCCCGTGGTCAACGTTGTCGCCGCGGTCCTCGTCCTGCTGTCGGTCATACCGATCTACCTCGCCCAGCGGCTGTCGTCCGACACCGCCTCGGGCAGCAGGATCTGAGGAACCCCCATGGCCCGGGGCCCCGCGACGCTCCGGACCCGTGGGGTCCCGAGCTGATGCCGCATCCCTACGAGCAGATTCCGCAGGAGGGACGTCCCGTCAGGGAACCCTCGCGTCCGGCCGGCACCAGCCGGCCGGCCGCGCTGCGAAGCCGAGCCGTGACCTGAGGTTTCCGCTCCGGGCGCGTGGCAAAAGTGCCGCCGGAGCTCGGGCGCGAACCCGTAACGGTCGAGGTAGTACGCGATCTGATCAGACCAGACCCGCGTTCCGTCGGTACGAAAGATGGCGGGCACCACTCTGCCGCGTTCGGGGTCGACACCATCCGGCTCAGGTGGCAGGAGCACGGCGGCGGGCGCATCGCGCGGGCAGTCCAGAAGGGCAGCCTGACGTCGCCGCCGCTCAAACTGCGCGATGCCGAGCACCAGGCACACGAAGCCACCGTGCCGCGCTGCGCGACTTCCACGTCACCCTCGATCTGCCCCAGGGCGAACACGACGACATCACCGACGACTTGATCGACCGGTTGCTCCTCGACGGGGAGCCCGTACGCCTGATCAAAGCTGAAGCCGCGCACCTGAACCTCGACGGACCTCCGAGTCCTTTGAGGGCGTCGAGCCCCTGGGACAGATCCCCCCAGCACCGAGCCAGGGCAATCCTGGACGACAGCCGCACACAGTGGCCTGACGCGTACCTCGTCCAGCGGACCGACGGAGCACCCTGACACGGGTCACATGATTTTGCAGGCGGGCAGCGCCGGTCAGCTGCGGCGGCGCGCCGACTCCTCGAGCCGTTCCACCAGTTCCGCAGCCATGGCCTTGATGGTTTCCAGCCCCTTACGCCCCCAGGGTTGCGGGTCCTGGTCGACGACGCAGATGGTGCCGAGCACCACGCCGGTGCTGTCTATCAGCGGTGCGCCCAGGTAGGAGTGGATGCCGATCGCGTCGACCACCCGGTTTCCGGCGAACCGCGGGAAATCCCGGATGTCCTCCAGCACCAGCGCCCGGCGACGCTTGACCACGTGCGGGCAGATGCCCATGTCGATGTCGCGGGGCATGACACGGCCGGGCACCGGGTCCTCCAGCAACGACGATCCCACGTGCACCGGGGTGTCCTGTGCGGCGCTGTACAACCCTGCGAAGAACTGACGGTCGGCGTCCAGGAAGAAGTTGACCCCGGCATAGCAGCCGCCGGTGCGCTGTGCCAGCTCCCGGGCGAAGGCGTCGAGTTCCGTGTCCGGACGGGCTTCGATGCCCAGCGCGCGCAGCCGCTCGGACCGGGTGCGCACCTGCGGGTCCTCCGGAGGGAGGAGCAGATGGCGCACGGCGATCCCGGACTCAGGCCCGGAGGACGGGTGGGGCGGTGTCGCTGCCATGGGAACTCCTTGTCGTGATCAGGTGCTGGATCAGTTCGAGCAGCACGCGGATGCCCGAGCTCTGGACGCGGGCGTCGCACAGCGCCACCGGCACCTCCTGCCTGAGGTCGAGCGCGGTCCGCACCTCCTCCGCGTGGTAGCGGTGCGCGCCGTCGAACTCGTTGACGGCGACGACGAAGGGGATGCCGCGCCGCTCGAAGAAGTCCACCGCCGCGAAGGAGTGCTCCAGCCTGCGGGTGTCGGCGAGGACCACCGCCCCGAGCGCCCCCTCGGACAGTTCGTCCCACATGAACCAGAAGCGCTCCTGTCCGGGTGTGCCGAACAAGTACAGGACATGGGACGGACTGAGGGTGATCCGGCCGAAGTCCAGGGCCACGGTGGTGGTGGCCTTGTTCTCCACTCCGTCCAGTCGGTCCGTGGCCGCGCTGACGGCGGTCAGCATCTCCTCCGTGCTCAGCGGCTCGATCTCGCTGAGCGTGTTGACGAAGGTGGTCTTTCCCACGCCGAAGCCGCCGGCGACGAGCACCTTGATTCCCACCGGCAGGGCTTCGGCGGGCGGCTGGTCACAGTCGTTTGAGGAGGGCATCGCGCACCGCTTCCAGAAGGTCTCGATCAGGTAGTGCGTAGTGGTCCGCGGAGGGCGGGGGCGCGTGGCCTGTGACCACCGCGCCGCCCTCGGCCAGATCGGACAGCAGCACCTTGACGACGGCGGCCGGAACCTGCATCCGGGCCGCGACCTCGGCGACACTCACAGGGCTCTCGCACAGCGCCAGGACCTGTGCATGCTCCAGGCCGAAGGTGCCCTGCGTCTGGGCACCCGTGGCCCGCACCACGGTCACGAGCGTGAAGTGGGACGTGGCCCTGGTCCGGCCGTCGCTCACGGTGTAGGGACGGACCAGCCGCCCGACCGTTTCGTTGGTCAGCGGTCCGTCGGGGAGGACCGGCGTCATCGGTTACCCCACCACGTGGCGCGGCGGCGTGGCCAGGTGCGGGCGCACGCTCTTCACCATCATGCCCATCTCGTAGCCCAGCACCGCCGCGTCCGCCTCGCGTCCGGCCAGCACCGCCAGCACCGCGCCGTGCCCGGCGCTCGAGACGAACAGCAACGAGGTGCTGAGCTCCGTCACTATCTGTCGCACGTCGCCGCCGTCGTCGAAGTGCCGGCCCGCGCTGCGCGCCAATGAGTACAGCCCACTCGCGAGCGCGGCCAACTGGTCGGCGGCGTCCGTGTCGAGCCCCTCCGCTGCCTTCACCAGTCCGTCCGAGGACAGCAACAAGGCGCTTCGGGTGTGCGGCACCCGGTTCACCAGACCTGTCAACAGCCAGGAAAGGTCTTCGCTCGCCACGATCGTGTACTCCTCTTTCGGCAGAAGGAAATGGCTTGCTGGACGGGGCCCCAGGCCTCCAGGGTGGCCCTCGGGTGTCAGGGCGTCTCAGCTTCCTCGGCCCTGCGCAGTCCGGTCTGGAACGCGGCCATCAGGCCCGGGTCGTGTGCGATGTCCTCGGAACTGCCGGCGCCGGGGACCGGGCGCGGCTGTTCGGCGGCGTGGTCCCGGCGTCGCTGAGGCAGCCGCGGACGGTCGTCGTCGCCGTCGGAGGGCATCGGGGCGGGCTGCCGTTCGGGATCGGACACGAGCGGATCCGCGACGACGGTCACCCCGGTCGCCGGGGGTGTCCGTCGCCTCGGGCTCCAGCGGGTCTCGCGGCACCGCGTCAGGGGACGCGACAGCGGGGTGCTCGGGCGCGGGAGCTGCCGGCTGCGGGCCGAGCAGTGCCGTGGGCAACACCATGACGGCCTGAGTGCCGCCGTACACGTTGCTCTGCAACCGCACAGCGATGTCGTGCCGCTGGGCCAGGACCGAGACCACGTACAGGCCGATCCGGCCGTCCTGCAGCAGTTCGCCGAGGGCGACCTTGTCGGGTGCGCCCAACACCGTGTTCATCTGGTTGCGCTCGGCTGCTGACATGCCCAGGCCCCGGTCTTCGACCTCGATCGCCACCCCGGCGGCGACGGGCTCGACCCGCACGTGCACGGTGGTCTGAGGCGGCGAGAAGACCGTCGCGTTCTCCAGCAGTTCGGCCAGCAAGTGGACGACGTCGACCACGGCGTGACCGCTCACCGTTCCGTCAATGGGTGGGACCAGCTTGACCCGGGCGTACTGGTCGATCTCGGCGACGGCGGAACGCAGCACGTCGGTCAGGCCGACCGGACGCGTCCACTGGCGGTGGGTGTTCGCGCCGCCGAGCACGGCCAGGTTCTCGGCGTAGCGGCGGATCCGGGTGGACAGATGGTCCACCTGGAACAGCCCCTTGAGCAGGTCGGGGTCCTCGACCTCGTTCTCCAGGCTGTCCAGCAGGCCTATCTCGCGGTGCACCAGTGACTCGAGCCTGCGCGCCAGGTTGGCGAACACCTCGAACTGCTCGAGCTTGGCACTGTGTTCCGCACCGAGCGCACCGGCGGCAGTCTCCAGCAGGGCTGCCTCCGCCTCGTGCCGGGCCGCAGCGATCTCGAATCCGAGGCGGGAGAGTTGGTCCGGGCCGGTCTGCGGGGGCAGTTCCGGCCGGCGCCGCACAGGGGGCTCCCCGGCTCTCAGCCGACGGAACAGCGACTCCAGTTCGGCTCTGCCCTCGGCTGTGGTACGGATCAGCTCGGCCAGCTCGGCACGGTCCCGGTCGGCCGCACGGGACAGCTCCGTCCAGTGCTTGGTGACTGCTCGCGCCTCCGCCGAAGCCCTTACCCCCGCGATTCCCGCCGCCATGGCGCCGATGAGGACCACGCTGCCGCACATCGCCGCCTGGTCCGTCCGGTCCAGGTGGCCATCACTGGCCAGCGTGGTGGCTACCGCACCGGCCGCGGCGACCACGCTCGGCGGCAGCACCGACCACAGCATCTGACGCCGCCTCAAGGACCCGGCTCGCGACTCGGCCGTCGCACGGGCGGTCGCGGGCGCTACCGACCGGTCGTCCGGCGGCGTGGAAGGCTCGGGCATGACAGTCCCTGGACAGTGCGATGATCAGGTTGAGCGCGCACGGTACCGCGCACCAGGGCTTCGGTGTCAGCCTCTGGAACGCACAGAGATCGAACCGTTGTCCTTATCTTCACACCCCGCGCACCGAACCCGGTCCGGCCGCCCTCCCGCTCTCCCTCAGGGCGTCTTCTGATCCACCGAGGGCGCGACCGCCTCCGACCGGAGCAGGTCGAGCCCCCCGCCACGCGAGTGACACACCTCAGCCGTGCTCCGCCCCCTGGAAACCCCACATGCCTGCGCGACGGCTGGCAGCCGTCGCGCAGGCATGTGGGGTTTCGGCAGGTGAGGGGCGCAGTACCTGGACCGCCACCGCCTCACCCCCTCATCGAGCCGATCATGAGCTCTAGGCCCGGAAACGACGAATTACCGGTGAGTCACAAGACTCGACCGGTAATTCGTGAACGCTTCGGGACGATCTCGCGAACGTCCCGTGGGTGTGAGTGTCCGAGGGGGGACTTGAACCCCCACGCCCGATAAAGGGCACTAGCACCTCAAGCTAGCGCGTCTGCCATTCCGCCACCCGGACAAGGTGTCTGTCGCTGTCGGAGGTGTTCCCCCGGCGGCGACATGGACAACCATACCAAGGTTTCGGAGTGCCTTTCACCTGCGTTTCCGTCGTCCCGGGGAGGCGCCGCGCACGGCCCCGGTGATCGGCTCAGGGGGTCAGCCGGCGGTCCGGGAAGTTGCCCGGCAGCCTCTCCCCCGCCGGGCCCCGGGTCACCGCACGCACCAGGAGCTCGCCGCCGACGAAGGCGCCGCACCACGACGCGCCGAAGCCGCCGAACAGCTCGTCCCGGTCGCCACGGGAGCGAGGCACCCCGTGGCCGATCTTGAACGCGCGGATCTGCGGGGCGAGCCGGTCGAAGGTGGCCCGCTCGTCCGTGGAGAGCGTGGCCACCAGCGCGCCGTTGGACGCGTTCATGGCCGCCAGCAGTTCGGCCTCCGTGTCGACCAGGACGATCGTGTCGACCGGCCCGAACGGCTCCGCGTGGTGCAGCGGGGAGGAGCGGGGCGGGTTCAGCAGCGTGACCGGCTGGACGTACGCCGACGTGTCCTGGCCAGGCAGGAAGCGGGCCTCGGCCGGTGTGCCGCGGTGCAGCGGGACCGCGCCGCGGTCGATCGCCTCCGCGACCTGGTCGTCCAGTTCCTTCGCCTTGGCCGCGTTGATCACGGGGCCGAAGTCGAGCGCCGGGTACGGGTCGTCCGGGTGCTCGACGGCGAGGGGGTGGCCGATCCGCAGCGTGCGGACCGCGGGGAGGTACGCGGCGAGGAAGGCGTCGAAGAGGCTGCGCTGGACGACGAAGCGCGGGTAGGCCGTGCAGCGCTGCTTGCCGTAGTCGAAGAGCTTGGGGATCAGCGCGCCGAGGGCGTCCCAGTCCGAGTAGTTCCAGATGCCCCAGGTGTTCAGGCCCTCCTGTTCGAGGATGTGCCGTTTGCCCAGGTCAGCCACGGCGGTTGCGACCGCGGCGCCCGTGTCGCGGCCCCCCACGAACGAGACGCAGCCGATCTCCGGCGCCCGCACCAGCGCCTCGGACAGCTCTCCCCCGCTGCCGCTCACCAGCGTCACCGGGATGCCCTCGCGGGCGGCGAGCGCCGTCGCCAGGGTCAGGCAGGCGACGCCTCCGTCGGTCGGGGTCTTGGCGACCACCGCGTTGCCGGCCAGCGCCTGCACCAGCAGGGCGTGGACCAGCACGCTCATCGGGTAGTTCCAGCTCGCGATGTTGGAGACGGGCCCGTCGAGCGGGGCGCGGCCCTCCAGCATGGTGTCGATGCCGTCGACGTACCAGCGCACGCCGTCGATGGCCCGGTCGACGTCCGCGCAGGCCAGTCGCCAGGGCTTTCCTATCTCCCAGACGAGCAGGAGGGCGAGCAGGTCGCGGTGCTCGGCGAGGGCGTCGAGGGTGGCCGCCACGCGGGCCCGGCGTTCCGGGAGCGGGACGTGGCGCCAGGCGCGGTGCTGGTCCAGGGCCGCGCGCACGGCCTGCCGGGCGGTGGCCCGGTCCAGGCGGGGCGGGCCCGCGACGGGGGTGCCGTCGACGGGGCTGACGGCGGGCAGGGCACGGCCGTCGGTCTGCCAGGCAGCGTTCCAGAGGTTGAGGACGCGGTCGTCACGGAAGGCCTCCGGGGCGACGGTCAGGCAGCGCTGCCAGGCATCGGCCCAGGAGGTGCCGGACTTGAGGGTGAGGGTGGGTGGCATACGGTTCGCTCCGCTCTCGGTGCACGGTCGAGAGATCAGGGGGCTGTAGGAGATCGGGGGGCGGCGAAAGATCAGGAGCCGGGGGCCTGTGGACAGGCCAAGGGCGCGTACGGCTCAGGCGTCCAGCACCGCCAGCACCTCCCGCGCCGTCTCCGTCGGCGTGCGCCCGACCCGCACGCCGGCCGCTTCCAGCGCCTGCTGCTTGGCGCGGGCCGTGCCGGAGGAGCCGGAGACGATCGCGCCGGCGTGGCCCATGGTGCGGCCCTCGGGGGCGGTGAAGCCGGCGATGTAGCCGACGACGGGCTTGGTGACGTGGTCGCGGATGTAGGCGGCCGCGCGTTCCTCCGCGTCGCCGCCGATCTCCCCGATGAGGACGATCAGGTCGGTGTCGGGGTCGTCCTGGAAGGCGGCGAGGCAGTCGATGTGGGTGGTGCCGACGACGGGGTCGCCGCCGATGCCGACGCAGGTGGAGAAGCCGATGTCGCGCAGTTCGTACATCAGCTGGTAGGTGAGGGTGCCGGACTTGGAGACCAGGCCGATGCGTCCCGGCTTGGTGATGTCGGCGGGGATGATGCCCGCGCCCGACTGGCCGGGGCTGATCAGGCCGGGGCAGTTGGGGCCGATGACGCGGGTGCCGCGGCGGCGGGCGTGGGCGAGGAACGCGACGGAGTCGTGGACGGGGACGCCCTCGGTGATGACGACGGCGAGGCCGATGCCGGCGTCGGCGGCCTCGGTCACCGCGGCCTTGGTGAAGGCGGGCGGCACGAAGACGACGGTCACGTCGGCGCCCGTCGCGTCCATGCCTTCGGCGACGGAGCCGAAGACGGGGACCTGACGGTCGTCGAAGTCGACGGTGCGGCCGGCCTTGCGCGGGTTGACGCCGCCCACGACGTTCGTTCCGGCGGCGAGCATCCGGCGGGTGTGCTTCATGCCCTCGCCGCCGGTCATGCCCTGGACGAGGATCTTGCTCTCCTTGGTGAGGTGGATCGCCATGTCGTCCGTCTCCTCAGGGTGTGGTGGCGAGGTGGGCGGCCCGGCTCGCGGCGCCGTCCATGGTGGTGACCTGTTCGACGAGCGGGTGGGCGCGCTCGTCGAGGAGTGCCCGTCCGCGCTCGGCGTTGTTGCCGTCGAGGCGCACCACGAGCGGCTTGGTGAGCCGTACGGTGTCCAGCGCGCGGACGATGCCGTCGGCGACGGCGTCGCAGGCCGTGATGCCGCCGAAGACGTTGACGAAGACGGACCTCACCGCCGGGTCGGACAGGACGACGGAGAGTCCGTCGGCCATGACCTGGGCGGAGGCGCCGCCGCCGATGTCGAGGAAGTTGGCGGGGCGGGCGCCGCAGCCGGCGACCACGTCGAGGGTGGACATGACGAGTCCGGCGCCGTTGCCGATGATGCCGACCTCGCCGTCGAGCTTGACGTAGTTGAGGCCCTTGGCGGCCGCGGCGGCCTCCAGCGGGTCGTGGCCCGCCTCGGCCTCGTCGCCCCAGCGTGCCTGGCGGAAGCGGGCGTTGTCGTCGAGGGTCACCTTGCCGTCGAGCGCGACGATCTGTCCGTCGCGGGTGCTGACGAGCGGGTTGACCTCGACGAGGAGGGCGTCCTCGCGGACCAGGACGTCCCAGAGGCGGACCAGGACGTCGACGGTGCGGGCGGGCAGGCCGGCCGCGTCGGCGATGCGCGCGGCGACGGCCGGGGTGACGCCCTCGGCGGGATCGACGGGGACGCGTGCGACGGCCTCGGGGCGGGTCGCGGCGACCTCCTCGATCTCCATGCCCCCTTCGGCGGAGGCGATGGCGAGGAAGGTGCCGGCGGCGCGGTCGAGGACGTACGAGACGTAGAACTCGCTCTCGATGTCCACCGGTCGGGCCAGCATCACCGTCTCCACGACGTGGCCCTTGATGTCCATGCCGAGGATCTGGCGTGCGGTGATTTCGGCGGCGGCCGGGTCGGCGGCGAGTTTGACGCCGCCCGCCTTGCCGCGTCCGCCGGTCTTGACCTGGGCCTTGACGACCACGCGGCCGCCCAGCCTGCGGGCGATCTCGCGGGCCTGCTTGGGCGAGGAGGTGATCTCGGCCCGCGGCACCACGATGCCGTGGTCTGCGAAGAGTTCCCTTGCCTGGTGTTCGTACAGGTCCATCTCGGCTCCTGTCTGTGACGTCGCCAAAGGCTCCGGTGGGGGCCGGGAACCGGCGACCGAAAAGTGCCGCGCACCCCCTGGACACCACCCATCGGATGCGGGATAACAAGGTTCATACAGTATTCGTCGACTGTATGCAATGTACTGCGAGAGCGTTCCCCGCCCCCTAGGAAAGGGACAAGGACTTCGCCATGCCCGACGACACCCAGGACGTCATCTCCGGCGGTCATCTCGTCGCCAAGGCCCTCAAGGCCGAGGGCGTCGACCGCATCTACACGCTGTGCGGCGGCCACATCATCGACATCTACGACGGCTGCGTCGACGAGGGCATCGAGGTCGTCGACGTACGGCACGAGCAGGTCGCCGCCCACGCCGCCGACGGCTACGCGCGCATCACCGGCAAGCCCGGCTGCGCCGTGGTCACGGCCGGACCGGGCACCACCGACGCCGTCACCGGGGTCGCGAACGCCTTCCGCGCGGAGTCGCCCATGCTGCTGATCGGCGGCCAAGGGGCCCTGACTCAGCACAAGATGGGGTCGCTGCAGGACCTCCCGCACGTCGACATGATGAACCCCATCACCAAGTTCGCGGCGACCGTGCCGGACACGGCGCGCGCCGCGGACATGGTGTCGATGGCCTTCCGCGAGTGCTACCACGGAGCGCCGGGACCCTCCTTCCTGGAGATCCCGCGCGATGTGCTGGACGCCAAGGTGCCCGCGGACAAGGCGCGGGTGCCGAAGCCGGGCGCCTACCGCGCCTCGACCCGCTCCCCCGGCGACCCGGAGGCGGTCGAGAAGCTGGCCGACCTGCTGGTGCACGCCGAGAAGCCGGCCATCCTGCTCGGCAGCCAGGTGTGGACGACCCGCGCCACCGAGGCCGCGACCGAACTGGTGCGCACGCTCAACATCCCCGCGTACATGAACGGTGCGGGCCGCGGCACCCTGCCGCCCGGGGACCCGCACCACTTCCAGCTGTCGCGCCGGTACGCGTTCTCGGGCGCCGACGTCATCGTCATCGTCGGCACGCCCTTCGACTTCCGGATGGGCTACGGCAAGCGGCTCTCCCCCGCCGCGACGGTCGTGCAGATCGACCTCGACTACCGCACCGTCGGCAAGAACCGCGACATCGACCTCGGCATCGTCGGGGACGCGGGGCTGGTGCTGAAGGCGGTCACCGAGGCGGCCTCCGGGCGGATCAACGGCGGCGCGTCCAGGCGCAAGGAGTGGCTGGACGAGCTGCGCGCGGCCGAGCAGACCGCCCTGGAGAAGCGGCTGCCGCAGCTGCGCTCGGACGCCTCGCCGATCCACCCGTACCGGCTGGTGAGCGAGATCAACGACTTCCTCACCGAGGACTCGATCTACATCGGCGACGGCGGCGACATCGTCACCTTCTCCGGGCAGGTCGTGCAGCCCAAGTCGCCCGGCCACTGGATGGACCCGGGGCCGCTCGGGACGCTCGGCGTCGGGGTGCCGTTCGTGCTGGCCGCCAAGCAGGCGCGGCCGGACAAGGAGGTCGTCGCGCTGTTCGGCGACGGCGCGTTCTCCCTCACCGGCTGGGACTTCGAGACGCTGGTCCGCTACGACCTGCCTTTCGTCGGCATCGTCGGCAACAACTCCTCGATGAACCAGATCCGTTACGGCCAGGCCGTCAAGTACGGCAAGGACCGGGAGCGGGTCGGCAACACCCTCGGGGACGTCCGCTACGACGAGTTCGCGCGGATGCTCGGCGGCTACGGCGAGGAGGTCCGCGACCCCGCCGACATCGGCCCCGCGCTGCGCCGCGCCCGCGAGTCGGGCAAGCCGTCGCTGATCAACGTCTGGGTGGACCCGGACGCGTACGCCCCCGGAACGATGAACCAGACCATGTACAAGTGAGGTGCACGCCCATGACCGCGAAGGCACTCGAGGGCATCCGCGTCCTGGACATGACCCACGTCCAGTCGGGCCCCTCCGCGACCCAGCTGCTGGCCTGGCTCGGCGCGGACGTCGTCAAGCTGGAGGCGCCCGCCGGTGACATCACGCGCAGGCAGCTGCGCGACCTGCCGGACGTCGACTCGCTCTACTTCACGATGCTCAACTGCAACAAGCGGAGCATCACCCTGAACACCAAGACCGAGCGCGGCAAGGAGATCCTCACCGAGCTGATCCGGCGCTCGGACGTCATGGTCGAGAACTTCGGGCCGGGCGCCGTCGACCGGATGGGGTTCACCTGGGACCGCATCAAGGAGATCAACCCGCGGCTCGTCTACGCCTCCATCAAGGGGTTCGGCGAGGGGCCGTACACCAACTTCAAGGCGTACGAGGTCGTCGCGCAGGCGATGGGCGGGTCGATGTCGACGACCGGTTTCGAGGACGGTCCGCCGCTGGCGACGGGCGCGCAGATCGGCGACTCGGGCACGGGTGTGCACGCGGTGGCCGGCATCCTCGCCGCGCTGTTCCAGCGGGAGCGCACCGGGCGCGGGCAGCGGGTGAACGTGGCGATGCAGCACGCGGTGCTGAACCTGTGCCGGGTGAAGCTGCGCGACCAGCAGCGCCTGGCGCACGGCCCGCTCGCCGAGTACCCCAACGAGGACTTCGGCGACGAGGTCCCCCGCTCCGGCAACGCGTCCGGCGGCGGGCAGCCCGGCTGGGCGGTGAGGTGCGCGCCGGGCGGCCCGAACGACTACGTGTACGTCATCGTGCAGCCCGTCGGCTGGAAGCCGGTCAGCGAGCTGATCGGCCGGCCGGAGCTGGCCGACGACCCCGAGTGGGCGACGCCGGAGGCGCGGCTGCCGAAGCTGGGCAAGATGTTCCAGCTGATCGAGGAGTGGTCCTCGACGCTGCCCAAGTGGGAGGTGCTGGAGAAGCTCAACGCGCACAACATCCCGTGCGGGCCGATCCTGTCCACCAAGGAGATCATCGAGGACGACTCGCTGGTCGCCAACGAGATGGTGGTGACCGTCCCGCACCCCGAGCGCGGCGAGTTCGTCACCGTCGGCAGCCCGCTGAAGCTGTCCGACTCCCCCGTGGAGGTGGTCGCCTCCCCGCTGCTGGGTGAGCACAACGAAGAGGTCTACGTCGGCGAACTCGGTCTCGGCGACGAGGAGTTGCGCCTGCTCAAGTCGAACGGGGTGATCTGACGTGATGGCCGAGGACCGCACGGTGAAGGTGCGGGCGCTGCTGGACGCGGTGCGCGCCGGGGGACGGACCTCGCTGACCGCGCCCGAGGGCAAGGTGATCGCCGACGCGTACGGCATCGCCGTGCCCGGCGAGGAGCTGGCGCGGGACGTCGACGAGGCGGTGGCCGCGGCGGCCCGGTTCGGCGGGCCCGTGGTGATGAAGATCGTGTCGCCGGACATCCTGCACAAGACCGACGCCGGCGGTGTGGTCGTCGGGGTGGAGGGCGCGGCGGACGTGCGGGCGGCGTTCTGCCGGATCGTGGAGAAGGCGCGGGCGTACGACCCTCAGGCGCGTATCGAGGGCGTGCAGGTGCAGGAACTGCTGCCGCAGGGGCAGGAGGTCATCGTCGGCGCGGTCACCGACCCGACGTTCGGGAAGGTGGTGGCGTTCGGACTCGGCGGGGTGCTCGTCGAGGTGCTGAAGGACGTCACGTTCCGGCTGGCGCCGGTGGACGCCGACGAGGCGCTGTCGATGCTGGACTCGATCCGGTCGGCGGAGATCCTCAGCGGGGTGCGCGGCCGGGCGGGCGTGGACCGGTGGGCGGTCGCCGAGCAGATCCGGCGGGTGTCCGAACTGGTCACGGACTTCCCGGAGATCGCCGAGGTGGACCTCAACCCGGTGATCGCGACGCCGGAGGGCGCGGTCGCCGCGGACATCCGGGTGATCCTCTCCACGGAGACGCCGAAGGAGCGCCGCCGGTACTCGAGGGAGGAGATCCTCACCTCCATGCGCCGGCTGATGCAGCCGCGGTCGGTGGCGGTGATCGGCGCGTCCAACGAGCCCGGCAAGATCGGCAACTCGGTGATGCGCAACCTCGTCGACGGAGGTTTCGCCGGGGAGATCCACCCGGTGAACCCCAAGGCCGATGACATCGTGGGCCGCAAGGCGTACAAGAGTGTCACGGACGTTCCCGGCGAGGTGGATGTGGCGGTCTTCGCGATACCCGCCAAGTTCGTGGCCTCGGCACTGGAGGAGGTGGGGCGCAGGGGGATTCCCAACGCCGTCCTCATCCCGTCCGGGTTCGCGGAGACCGGCGAGCACGAACTCCAGGCGGAGATCGTGGCGATCGCCGAACGGCACGGCGTCCGGCTGCTCGGGCCGAACATCTACGGCTACTACTCCACCTGGCAGGACCTGTGCGCCACGTTCTGCACGCCGTACGACGTCAAGGGCGGGGTGGCGCTGACCAGTCAGTCGGGCGGCATCGGCATGGCGATCCTGGGCTTCGCGCGGACCACGAAGACGGGTGTGTCGGCGATCGTGGGGCTCGGCAACAAGTCGGACCTGGACGAGGACGACCTGCTGACCTGGTTCGGGGAGGATCCGCACACCGAGTGCATCGCGATGCACCTGGAGGACCTCAAGGACGGGCGCGCGTTCGTCGAGGCGGCGCGGGCGACCGTGCCGAAGAAGCCGGTGGTCGTGCTGAAGGCGGGCCGTACGGCCGCGGGCGCCAAGGCGGCCGGCTCGCACACGGGGGCGCTCGCGGGCGACGACGCCGTGTACGACGACATCCTGCGGCAGGCCGGAGTGATCCGGGCGCCGGGGCTGAACGACATGCTGGAGTACGCGCGGGCCCTGCCCGTGCTGCCCACCCCGCAGGGCGACAACGTCGTGATCATCACGGGGGCGGGCGGCAGCGGGGTGCTGCTGTCGGACGCGGTCACGGACAACGGGCTGTCGCTGATGGAGATCCCGCCCGATCTGGACGCCGCCTTCCGGGAGTTCATCCCGCCGTTCGGCGCGGCCGGCAACCCGGTGGACATCACCGGGGGCGAGCCGCCGTCGACGTACGAGGCGACGATCCGGCTGGGGCTCGAGCACCCGCGCATCCACGCGCTGGTGCTGGGCTACTGGCACACGATCGTCACGCCGCCCATGGTGTTCGCCGAACTCACCGCGCGGGTGGTGGCGGAGTTCCGCGAGCGGGGGGTCTCCAAGCCCGTGGTGGCCTCCCTCGCCGGTGACGTCGAGGTCGAGGAGGCCTGCCAGTACCTCTTCGAGCACGGGGTCGTGGCCTACCCGTACACGACCGAGAAGCCGGTGGCCGTGCTCGGCGCCAAGTACCGCTGGGCGCGGGCGGCCGCGCTGATGGGGGGCGGCTCATGAGGTGACTGGACCGGGGGGCCGGCCGGCGGGTGCGCGCCGGCCGGCCCCGGGACCCGGGCGCGCACGAAAGGCACGGGACAGGGGGCGCTGGCCAGTTCTTTCGACGCAAGGGGTGCATTTTCCATGACAACCACGGATGTCACACGGGTCGTCCCCTACCGGGAGGTGACCGACAGGAACGGGCGGGTCTACCGCGTCGGTGAGACCGACATCGACATCATGGGCCGCAAACGCAAGTGGATGGTGATCCTGCCCTGGGTCGGCATGATGGGCATCTCCTCCGCCGAGTACGCGTTCGCGTCCGCGGAGAACACGCTCCACGAGGCCCACCACTGGTCCAGCGGCAGCATCTACTGGATGATGACCGCCTGGGTGTTCTGCCAGGCCGCGGTCGCCTTCCCGGCGGGGCGGCTGCGCGAGAACGGCAAGCTGCCCGCGCGGTGGGCGATGATGCTCGGCTCGGTCGGCACGCTGCTCGGCTACCTCTCCCTGGCGTTCGCGCCGCATGTCGCCCTGGCGTTCCTCGGGTTCGGCGTGTTCAGCGGCATGGGCGCGGGCATGGTGTACGCGACCTGCGTCAACATGGTCGGCAAGTGGTACCCGGAGCGCAAGGGCGGCAAGACCGGCTTCGTCAACGGCGGTTTCGCGTACGGTTCGGTGCCGTTCGTCTTCATCTTCCACGGCTACATGGACGGCTCCAACTTCCGCTGGGTGCTGGTCTCCTCGGGTGTGCTGCTGGCCGGAGTGGTGGCCGTGGCCGGCTTCTACTTCCGGGACCCGCCGAAGAACTGGTGGCCGGACTCGGTCGACCCGCTGAACCCGCCGGACGACCCGCGCGCCCGCCGTTCGCTCGAGAAGAACCCGCCCGCCGTGAAGCAGTACTCCCCGATGGAGGCGTGGCGGACCGGCCGGGTGGCGCTGATGTGGTTCTGTCTCGCCTGCACCTCGGGCGTGAACATCTTCGGCATCGCGTTCCAGGTCGACATCGGTGAGGAGGCGGGCTTCGCGGCCGGCATCGTGGCCACCGCGATGTCACTGAAGGCGATCGTCAACGGCACCGGGCGCGGCGTGATCGGCTGGCTGTCCGACCTGTACGGCCGCAAGCGGTGTCTGCTGTACGTGTGCGTGATCCTGGGCCTCGCCCAGTTCGGCATCATCTGGTCGGCGGAGATCAAGAACCTGCCGCTGTTCCTGTGCTTCTCCGCCATCTCCGGCTTCGGCGGCGGCGCCATCTTCCCGATGTTCGCGGCGCTGACGGCGGACTACTTCGGGGAGAACAACAACGCCACCAACTACGGGATGGTGTACAGCTCGAAGCTGGTCTCCGGTCTCGGAGCGGGCATGGGGTCCCTGGTCGTGGCCGCGTGGGGCTACAACGGCGCCTTCTCGCTGGCAGGCAGCATCTCGCTGTTCGCCGGGGTCGTGGCGCTGTTCCTGACCCCGCCGGGGCGCCCGAAGAACAAGAAGGTGACGCCCAACCCGCGTCCGCTCGGGGAGGGTTGAGGAAGACGTCCCGTACGGCACGGACCGGGCGGCCCTTCCCGCGGGGGAAGGGCCGCCCGGTCCGTCGTCACGCGGTCAGCGGCGCCGGCGCAGGGCCGCCATTCCGTCGTAGCTGATCTTGGCCTCGCGCAGCGACTGCGCGGGGTCGGTGGCGCTCGGGGAGTTGTCGTCCTCCACCATCGGATTGCGGTAGTTGCTCAGCCCGACGCGGGAGAAGAACGTCGTGTAGTCGATGTCGCCGGTGCCGAACGGCACCATGTCCCAGCCCATGCCGTTGGTGGTGTCGACGACGCCGTCCTTGGCGTGGAACAGCGGGTAGCGCTTGTTGTACCGCTTGACCAGGCCCGCCGGGTCGAAGACGTTCCTGCGGGTGGAGCCGTCGGGCGCGGTGTAGGTGTGGAACTTGTACTGGGCGACGTGCGCCCAGAAGATGTCCATCTCCAGCCAGACCACCTTGGGGTCGGTGATCTTCAGGAAGTACTCCAGCTTCCGGATGCCGGAGCTGCGGGTCGGCCGGCCCTGGTCGTCCAGCGGGCCCTGGTCGAGCAGGAAGCCGTACGCGCTGTCGTGGTTGTGGGTGTAGAGCTTGATGCCCTCACGGCGGGCGATCTCGCCGAGCGCGTTCCACTTGTCGGCGGCCACGTCCCAGTCGGCGCGGTAGGAACTGCCGGTGGGGTCGCCGCCGGTGCCCATGTGGTCCATGCCGAGGATGTTGGCGATCTCCAGGTGCTTCTTGAAGGTGTCCTTGTCGGCGGCGGTCAGCGGCCAGGACGACGGGATGAATCCGTGGTTGCCCTGGGCGCGCAGCCCGTACTCGTCGAGCCAGGCGCGCAGCAGCCGGGCGCCCTCGACCGACTCCAGGCTCGCGCCGCCGGGCGCGTTCGCGTGCTGGTTGTAGCCGGCGAACTCGACCTGGCGGTAGCCGTGCCGGGCGAGCTGCTTGAACACCTCGCGGAAGCCGGACGGCAGGTCACTGGCGAGCGGGTCGCGGGCGGTGGCGTCACGGACGGTGTAGAGGATGATGCCGCGCTTGTGCGGCGGGACGAGCACCTGGCCGCGGCCGTGGTCGTTCCCGTGCCCGTGGTCTCTGCCGTGCGCCAGGGCCGGGGCGGCGCCGAAGACGGGGGCGGCGACGGCGCCGGCCGCGACGGCGGTGCAGGTGCTGAGGAAGCGGCGGCGGCCCACGCCGAGGCTCCGGCGCAGCGCCTCGTCCGGTGTGTCGGTGAGCGCGGCGGCGTCGGCGCCGGTGGTGGTGGAGGGGTCGGAGTACGAGGTCACGGGTGCCTGCCTTCTCGGTCGTGGCCGGTCCCGGCGGCTGCGGGACCGGCCGTTGTCAGTGCCGTGTGTTTCACTCTCGGTAGTCGGATGTCGGCGGGCGTGGTGCCGTGCGGTGTCAGCCGAGTCCGGCGAGCCGGAGCAGGAGTTGCTTGACGTCGGTGGCCGCGACGCGGTCGCCGACAGCGCAGGGGGTGGAGCAGATGAGGAGCGGACCGTCGTCGTCGCTCGCGGGGAGGCGGCCGTGGCTGCCGCGAATAGGTGAGGCGTCGAGGGGCACGACCGCCATGCGGTAGCGCATGCCGAGCTTCTTGCGCGCCAGCGCGCCGGCCGCCTTGACCTTGACGTAGGGGTCGTGGGGGTCCATGAACAGCTCGACCGGGTCGTAGCCGGGTTTGCGGTGGATCTCGACGAGCTGCGCGAAGTCGGGCGCGCGGTCGTCGTCGAGCCAGTAGTAGTACGTGAACCAGGCGTCGGGTTCGGCGACGGCGACGAGTTCGCCGGCGCGCGGATGGTCGAGGTGGTGGGCCTTCTTGCCCTCGTCGTCGAGGAGCTGCTCGATGCCGGGCAGTCCGTCGAGGGCCTCGCGGGTGGCGTCGAGGTCCTCGGGGCGGCGCACGTAGACGTGGGCGATCTGGTGGTCGGCGACGGCGAAGGCGCGGGAGGCCATCGGGTCGAGGTACTCCATGCCGTCCTGCGTGTGGACCTCCAGCAGGCCGGCGCGGCGCAGGGCGCGGTTGATGTCCACGGACCGGTTCACGCGGGTGATGCCGTACTCGGAGAGGGCGACGACGGTGCGTCCCTCGGCGCGGGCGTCGTCCAGCAGGGGGGCGAGGGCCGCGTCGAGGTCGGCGGCGGCCTTCAGGGAGCGCGGGTCGTCGGGGCCGAAGCGCTGCAGGTCGTAGTCGAGGTGAGGGAGGTAGCAGAGGGTCAGGTCGGGGCGCCGGGTGCTCATGATGTGGCGGGTGGCGTCGATGATCCATTGGCTGGACACCAGGTCGGCGCCGGGTCCCCAGAAGTGGAACAGGGGGAACGTGCCGAACTTCTCGGTGAGTTCGTCGTGGAGGGCGGGCGGCCGGGTGTAGCAGTCGGGTTCCTTGCGGCCGTCGGCGTAGTAGACGGGGCGGGGGGTGACGGTGATGTCGGTGTCCGCGCCCATGGCGTACCACCAGCAGATGTTGGCGACGGTGTAGCCGGGGTGGGCGCGGCGGGCGGCGTCCCACAGCTTGTCGCCGGAGACCAGGCCGTTGTGCTGCCGCCACAGCAGGACGTCGCCGAGCTCCCGGAAGTACCAGCCGTTGCCGACGATGCCGTGCTCGGAGGGCATGGTGCCGGTGAGGAAGGTGGACTGGGCGGCGCAGGTGACGGCGGGCAGCACGGTGCCGAGCGGGGCGCGGGAGCCGGACTGCCCGAGGGTCTTGAGGTGGGGCATGTGGTCGAGCAGACGGGGGGTGAGACCCACGACGTCCAGGACGAGCAGCGGGGTGGGGTCGGTCATGGGAGTTCCTTCAGGCCGAGGTCCGTCAGCAGGTCGCGGGCCAGGGTGAGTTCGGCGGCGATGCCGTCGGCGAGCTGGGCGCGGCCACGGGGGCGCAGTTCGGGCGGGAGCGCCTGCCAGGTGTAGGTCTCCACCTCGAGGTGGCGGGTGAGCGGATGCGGCCCGCCGACCAGCCGGGTCAGCACGGAGGTGAGGACGGGCAGCGTGGAGGTGAGGGGCGCGGCGGGGGCCGCGTGCAGCGGGACGTGGAAGTGGGAGCGCCAGGGGCCCGCGTCGGGCAGGGCGTCGCCGGTGAGGGCCTCGTCGAGGTCGTCGGTGCCGCGCAGTCCGGCGGCCGTGCGGGTGCGGGTCTGGTGCAGGAAGCGGGGTTCGGCGAAGGCGGCGAGGGCCTCGCGGACCTCGGGGAGGTGCGGCTGTTCGGCGTGCAGGGCGGCGGACAGCTGGGACTTGACGACGGGGACGCCGGCCCGGGCGAGGTCGTCCAGGGCGGTGCCGGGTTCTTCGAAGGAGGTGGCGAGGTGGCAGGTGTCGACGCAGATGCCGATGCGGTCGTGGCCGACCGCGGTGAGCGGGGCGATGGCGTCGCGGGTGGTCTCGACGACGCAGCCCGGTTCGGGTTCGAGGGCGACGCGGACGGAGCGTCCGGTGAGCTCCTCGAGCGCGTCGAGGCGTTCGGCCAGGGTGCGCAGCGCGGTGCGGGCGGACTCGGCGCGCTCGTCGTCGTAGGCGGTGCGCCAGGCGAGCGGCAGGGTGGAGATGCTGCCCTCGGTGACGTCGTCGGGGAGCAGTCCGGCGAGCACGCGGGCGAGGGCGGCGGTGTGCTCCAGGCGTTCGGGGTCGGCCCAGTCGGGTTTGTAGACGCGGTACTTGACCTCCTCGGCGCCGAAGCCCTCGTAGGGGAAGCCGTTGAGGGTGACGACCTCGAGGCCGCGCCGCTCCAGTTCGCAGCGGAGGTTACGGAGGGCGGCGGGGTCGGTGACGAGGGCGCGGGCGGCGTCCTTGGCCAGCCACAGGCCTATGCCGAGCCGGTCCCGGCCGAGACGCCGGCGGACGGGCTCGCAGTGGTCGCGGAGCTGGGCGAGGACGCCGTCGAGGGTCTCGGCGGGGTGGACGTTGGTGCAGTAGGCGAGGTGGACGGTGGACCCGTCGGGGTGGCGGAAGCGCATGGCTCACGCCCCCGTGGCGTCGGCGGTGTCCGGTGCCGGTTCGTCTCTGGGCTGGCCGCGCAGGATGGAGTTGCCCTCGTGGGTGGCCTCGGGGGCGGCCACGTCGAGGGTGAGGCGGCCGCCGAGGCCGTAGAAGGCGACCGGGTTGCGCCACAGCACGCGGTCGACGTCGTCCTCGGTGAACCCTTCGGCGAGCATCAGGTCGGCGACCTTGCGGGTCTTCAGCGGGTCGCTCCTCCCCCAGTCGGCGGCGGAGTTCACCAGCACCTGCTCGGGGCCGTAGGCGCGCAGGATGGCGACCATCCGCTCCTCGTCCATCTTGGTGTCGGGATAGACGGAGAAGCCGAGCCAGGCGCCGCTGTCCTTGGCCTCCTTGACGGTGGTCTCGTTGAGGTGGTCGATCAGCACCCGCTCCACCGGCAGCGCGGACTCGCGGACCACGTCGAGGGTGCGGCGCAGTCCGGCGAGCTTGTCGCGGTGCGGGGTGTGCACCAGCGCGGGCAGCCCGTGGTCGGCGGCCATCTGGAGCTGGGCGGCGAGCGCGGTGTCCTCGGCGGGGGTCATGGAGTCGTAGCCGATCTCGCCGACGGCGACGACGTTGTCCTTGACCAGATAGCGGGGCAGCGCGTCGAGGACGGGCGTGCAGCGCGGGTCGCCCGCCTCCTTGGGGTTGAGGGCGAGGGTGCAGTGGTGGGCGATGCCGTACTGGGCGGCCCGGAAGGGTTCCCAGCCGAGGAGGGAGTCGAAGTAGTCGAAGAAGGAGGCCGGGGAGGTGCGGGGCTGGCCGAGCCAGAAGGAGGGTTCGACGACGGCGCGGACGCCCGCGGCGTACATGGCCTCGTAGTCGTCGGTGGTGCGCGACGTCATGTGGATGTGGGGGTCGAAGATGCGCATCAGGACTCCTTGCCGTGGGGGGCGTCCGGGCCGTCCGCGCGGTGCGCCGGGGCGGCTTCGGTCAGGGCCAGGACGCGGTGCAGGTCCTCCGGGACGGTGCGGCCGGCGGCGGTGCGTTCGGCGGCGTAGTCGCCGAGCATGCGGGCGAGTTGGGCGTCGCCGCGGGCTCGCCGGGCGAGGTCCGCGAGCAGGTCGAGGGCGACGCCGGTGAACAGGCACTTCAGTACGGCGTGCCGCCAGGCGTGGGCGTCGAGGTGGCGGGCGCCGTAGGGGCCGAGGGCGGCGGCGACCAGCCGGGTGTCGTTGGTGCGCAGGGCGTCCTCGACGAGCGGGAGCGCCTCGGGCCCGGGCACCAGATGGGGCAGGGCGTGCAGGACGGCGCGGCGTTCGTCGGCGGTGCCCTGGTGGTAGACGCGGGTCAGGGCCTCGGTGTCGGCGCGGGCCGCGTGGAGGATGAGGACGCGGGCGGCGTCGGCGTGTTCGGGTCCGCAGCGGCGGCCCGCCTCGGCGAGGCGCAGTTCCCACACCGAGATGGGCCCGTGGGCGCCGGGGTGGGCGGTGGCCTCGTCCAGGGCCTGGTCGAACCAGGCGCGGGCGGCGCCGTCGAGCCGGGCCGCGAGGTGGCGGCGCAGGTCGGCGGGCGGGGTGACGGCGGGGGTGGTGCCGTCGCCGGGGGCGGCCGGTCTGCCGGTGGTGTCGGCGTCCGGACCGGCCGGTGCTGCGTGCGGGCGGGTCATGGGGTGCTGCTCCCTTCGGGGGTGGCGGAGGGATCGCCGTGGGAGGGGACGGTGGACGTGCCGGCGGTGCGCTCGGCCGCGAGGTGGGCGGCGCGGCGCAGGTACGGCAGCGAGTGGGCGGCGAAGCGGGGTCCCGCGTGGGAGTGCCGGGGCAGTTCGACGACGGTCAGGCCCCGGTATCCGGTGGCGGCGAGCGCCGCGAGGACGGGCGGGAAGTCGATCTCCCCGTCGCCGAACGGCAGATGCTCGTGGACGCCGCGGCGCATGTCCTCGATCTGCACGTGGCGCAGCCAGGGCGCGGCCTCGCGGACGCAGTCGGCGGGCGCGAGGGGTTCCAGGCACTGGCAGTGGCCGATGTCCAGGGTGAGGCCGAGCGGCCCGGGGTCGCCGAGGGCGCGGCGCAGGTGGTGGAAGTCGGCGAGGGTGGCGAGGAGGTGACCGGGTTCGGGTTCGACGGCGAGCGGGACCCCGGCGGCGGACGCGGCGTCCAGCACCGGTCCGAACGCTTCGGTGAGGCGTTTCCAGGCGGTGTCCTCGTCGGTGTGGTCGGGGACGGTGCCGCTGAAGCAGTGGACGGCGTGCGCCCCGAGGTCGGCCGCGACCTGGACCGCCCGTACCAGCAGGTCCACGCGGCGTGCCCGGTCGTCGGGGTCGGGGTCGAGCAGGGACGGGCCGTGCTTGCGCCGGGGGTCCAGGACGTAGCGGGCTCCGGTCTCCACGGTGACGCCGAGCCCCAGCTCGTCCAGGCGGCGCGCGACGTGCCGGGTGCGGGCCGCGAGGTCGGGGGCGAGCGGGTCGAGGTGCATGTGGTCGAGGGTCAGTCCGACGCCCTCGTAGCCGAGGTCGGCGAGCAGGGCGAGGGCGTCGTCGAGGCGGAGGTCGGTGAGGCCGTTGGTGCCGTAGCCGAAGCGCAGCTGCAGCGCGGGGGGCTGGTGCGCGGTCATGTGATGCTCACCTTCCTCATGGCGCGCCGGCGGGCGAACAGCCGTCCCGCCGGGGCCAGCGCCGCGATCAGCAGGGACGTGGCGGTCGCCCCGGACCGGGCGGCGAGCGCCGCCTGGAGGGGGACGGTGGCGCGGATGCCGCCGCCGACCGCGCGCTGGGTGAGCGCGGGTGAGGGGTTGAGCGCGGCGTGGAAGTACGGCCGCGCGGCCGTAGCGCGCAGCGCGGCGGTGACGGCGCCGGCGGGCGTGGTCCGGCGCCGCCCGCCGGTGGCCCGGCAGGCCGGGGCGCTGCTGCCCGCCGGCCCTGCCCGGGAGTCGGACACGGCGGTGCGTGACCAGCGGTCAGTGCGCCCGTCGCCGCGAGGGCGGCGAGCGGGGCCGCCACCGAGCCCCCGGTGGTCTCGCGCCGGGAGACGGCGGTGACGGCGAGGGTGTGACAGCGAGGAGCGCCGCGGAGGCGCCCGCCGCCGGGCGGAACCGGCGGCCGCGCGCCATCAGCAGGTCAGTCCGCGGGCGGCGGCCATGGCGGCCGGCCCGCGGCGTGTGCTTCAGCGCCAGGTCGTACCCCAGACCGTCGCCGCCAGCGGGCGGCCACCCGCGAGGCCGGCCGGCGCGGGCGGCGAGCAGCAGTCCGGCGCCGGTGAGGCCGCAGGCGGCGGTGAGGGCGGCGGCGGGGCGGATGCGTCCGGACGGGAGGGGGCGGTCAGGCCGTTCCACGGCGTCCTCGGCGCGGTCGGCCCAGTCGTTGAGGACCATGCCGGCCGCGTACAGGCAGAGGGAGGAGCCGATGGGGAGGAGGGCGCGGAGTCCTGGCCGGCCGCCGGCCGCGGCGACGCCGGCGAGGGTGTCGCCGGGGACGGTGAACAGGGCGGGCAGACGCAGGAGTTCCGCCCAGGCGGCGGCGCGGTTCGGGGTGGAGGGTTTCTCGGAGGTGGTCGGGGGCGCGGGTGTGGTGTCCTGGCCCACGAGGGTGAGGAGCGGGACCGTGGCACGGGTCATCGGCGCGCCCCGCTGTCCCCCGCAATGTCGCTCAGGCGTGCGGCGAAGCGTTTCAGCTCCGTGTACTGCTCCCCCAGGGAGGCCGGGCCGTCGCCGACCGGGTCCTTGAAGTAGAAGCCGAGTTCGCCCAGCGGCCCGGTGAGGCCCTTCTGTCCGGCGCGGAGCAGCAGCCGCGCCAGGTCGAGGACGAGGGGCGCGGCGAGGGCGGAGTCGCAGCCCTGCCAGATGGTCTGGAGGACCATGCGGGAGCCGAGGAAGCCGTCGAAGGCGATGTGGTCCCAGGCGGTCTTCCAGTCGCCCAGCGCGGGCACGTCGTCGATGTGCACCTCGCCCTCCGGCGCCGCGCCGAGGGTGTCGGCGAGGACGCGTTCCTTGCCGGCGTTCTTCGCGGCGGCCGCGGCGGGGTCGGCGAGGGCGGCGCCGTCGCCGCCGCCGAGGAGGTTGGTGCCGGACCAGGCGCGCACGGCTAGGGCGCGCTGCTGGAACATCGGGCCCAGCACGGACCGCAGCAGGGTCTGCCCGGTCTTGCCGTCCCGGCCCGCGTACGGCACGTCCGCCTCCGAGGCGAGTTCGGCCAGCGCGGGGTGGTGCAGGCCGGTGGACGGGGTGAAGTTGACGTAGCCGCAGCCGGCGCGGAGGGCGGCGGCCGCGTAGAGGGAGCTGGGCGGCAGGGCGCCGTCCGCGGGCGCGGGCTCGGTGGAGGCGACGTTCACCACGACGGTGCCGGCGAGCTGGTTCCGCTCGGTGAAGTCACGGATGTCGGCGGCGAAGACGTCGATCCAGTCGTCGTCGGTGCGGGCCGGGCCCGTGTCGGCGTCACCGTGGGTGGGGCCTCCGGGCCTGATCTCCCGTTCGGCGGCGACGAGTTCGGCGTGCACGGCGGTCGGGAGGCCGTGCGGGAGGACGCCGCCCTCGGCGAGGTGCTCGGCGCGTTTGGGCAGCGGGCAGTCGACGGTGTCGTGCCCGCCGAAGACGAGCGACGACAGCGGGGGCAGGCCGCCCGCGGCGAAGTCGGGGGTCTCGGTGACCATGCCGGTGGGCGGATGGAGCCCGGCGGCGACGGCCGCGCATCCCACGACGGCGGTGGTCGCGACGGACCCCCGGGCTCCGACGAGCCAGACGCCGTAACGCGGGGCGGAAGAGGAAGTGGTGGGGACGGAGGACGGTTCGGCGGACATGGGCAGCCTCCTTGTCGAACGCGAACCGAATAGGGCGGTGCGCCGGCCACCGCCGGCCCTTCGGCCGGCGGTGCGCCGAACCCCGGACGGGGTGATGTGCCGTCCGGGGAGACCCGGGCGCGTGAGCGCCAGGGCCTCCCGGGCCGGACCGGATGCCGGAGATCGGAGAAGGTTCCGGGCCTGATGGCCCAGGGGGGAGGCGGCGGGCGGGGGTCCGGCGTCCACCCGCCCGCCGCCGTTCTCGGGGCCCTAGGAGGGCAGTTCCTTCAGCTGGATGTTGCGGAAGGACACCTTGTCGTCGGGACCGTGGTTCTGCAGGCCGATGTAGCCGTCGGTCAGGCTCCGCTGCGGGTCCTTGTTGGTGAAGTCGTTGATCTTCACCCCGTTCAGGAACACCTGGAGCCGCTCGCCCTTGACCTTGATCTCGTAGGAGTTCCACTGCCCGGGCGGGCGCAGCACCTGGTCACGGGCCTTGATGTTCGCCGCCTTGAACGTGTAGATCGCACCGGTGGTGCGGTCCACCGCGTCCGTCGCGTCGATCTGGACCTCGTAGCCCCGGTCGACCGCCGACCACGGGTCGTCGGAGGCCGGGAAGCCCACGAAGACACCGGAGTTGTCGTCGCCGCGCATCTTCCAGTCGAGCTTCAGCGAGTACGACTTCAGCTCCTTGGCCTGGTACCAGAGGAGACCCATGCCGCCCTCGGACTCCATGACCCCGCCGTCCTTGACGACGAACCTGCCGGGGCCGGCCTGCTTCCAGCCGTCCAGGGTCTGGCCGTTGAAGATCTTCCGGTAGCCCGTGTCCGGCTTGCAGTCGGCCTTCACCTGGCCGGTGGCGTACTGGAGGCCGCCGAGCAGGTGGGCGCGGAAGGCCTCGTCGGCGTACGACTCCTTGGTGTGGCCGCCGCCGGTGTAGAAGGAGCGGCCGCCGCCGTAGGTCTGGCACCAGGCGATCGGGTGGTCGCCCTTCATGGTGCCGCCCTGGTAGGTGGTCTCGTCCAGGGTGGCGAGGACCTTGGCCTTGTCCCGCGGGTTGGTGCGGTAGTTGTACCACTCGTCGGTGCGCTCCCAGGTGTCGTCCAGGTGCGCGGTGGCCGGGTGGTCGTGGTCCTCGACGCGCACGGTGGCCTTCTGGATGGCCGGGTGCGAGGCGAAGTAGGCGCCGACGAGTCCGCCGTAGAACTCCCAGTCGTACTCGGTGTCGGCGGCGGCGTGGATGCCCATGTAGCCGCCGCCGTTCTTGACGTAGTTCTCGAACGCCTTCTGCTGGTCGGCGTTGAGGACGTCACCGGTGGTGGACAGGAAGGCGACCGCGTCGTACTTGGCGAGGTTGGCGGTGGTGAACTGTCCGGCCTCCTCGGTCGCGGTGACCGAGATGCCGGCCGGGGCGCCGAGTTCCTTCAGGGCGGCGACGCCGGTCTCGATGGAGTCGTGCCGGAAGCCGGCGGTCTTGGAGAAGACCAGCACCTTCTTGCCCTGCTTGAACGGCTCCTTGGAGAACTCGAAGTCGTCCACGTCGTACAGGGCGCCCTCGCCGCCGCGGAAGACCAGGTAGATCTCGGTGGTCTTCTTCGGCAGTGCCCGCAGCGGGACGTCGACGTCCTGGAACGTCTCCCAGCCGCCGGTCGGCGGGATGTACGCCGAGCCGTGCAGCGGGCCCTCGGGGGAGCCGGTGCGCAGCTCGATGTAGCCGCCGGAGCCGCCGGAGGAGGCCCGTACGGTCATCTTCTTCTGCCCGTCGAAGCGGTAGGGGCTGAAGGAGATCCAGTCGCCGTCGTTGATGTCGCCGACGGTCTTGCCGCCGTTGGCCTGGGACTTGTCGATGACGCTGACGCCGGACTGCGAGGTGAAGTGCTCGCCCTGGCGGTGCAGCGGCTGGAGGACAGCGCGGGCCGTGCCGGTCAGCGCCTCCTGTCCGCCTGCACCGCCGTCGGTGTAACTGGCGCCGACGACACCGTAGATGTTGGCGTTGGGGTCGTGGCCGCCGTCGCCCGGGGGCGGCGTGAGGGTGCCCTCACAGCCCGTCTCGCTGGTGAGCTCGTGGGCGTGGGAGTCGTGGCCGAGGCTGTAGGCGACCTTGACCTTGGAGCAGTCGATCGTCTCCTCGGGGTCGGTGACGGTCACCTTGAACGGCACGGGCTCGCCGAAGGCGGCCATGCTGCCGTTGCCGGGGACGTCGATCCTCACCTTGGGCTCGGTGTTGCCGACGACGATCCGGACGCTGGCGTTACCGGTGTTGCCCTCGGGGTCCTTCGCGGTGAAGGTCGCCGTGTAGGTGCCGACCTTCTTGTACTTGTGCGTGGGGTTGAGCCCCTCGCCCGTCGTGCCGTCGCCGAAGTCCCAGGCGTAGGTGAGCTCCGGGGAGTCGGCGTCCTCCGCGGTGGCGGTGAACGTGACCTTCAGGCCGGCCGCGCCGGACGTGCGGTCCGCGGTGACTCCGACGATCGGCGAGAAGCCGTCCTCGGCGTTCTCGATGCGGTACAGCGCGGAGTTCTCGTCGCCCTGGAACCAGGAGAGGCCGTAGTCGAGGACGTAGAGCGCGCCGTCGGGGCCGAAGTCCATGTCCATGATCTGCGTGCCGGTCCACGGGAAGTCGTTGATCTTCGCGACCGAGCCGTCCTCGTTCTGCTCGATGCGCTTGATCCAGCGGCGCCCGAACTCGCCGGCGAAGAAGTCGCCGTCGAACTCCTCGGGGAACTTGACGGACGACTCCAGCTGCGGGTCGTAGTGGTAGACCGGGCCCGCCATCGGGGACTCGGAGCCGCTGCCGAACTCGGGCACGGAGCCGCCGTCGTAGGGGATCCAGGCGGGCTGGGCGGGCGGCAGGTCGACCAGGCCGGTGTTGTGCCGGGAGGTGTTCTTCGGCGCGGAGCAGTCGAACTTCTCGCCGGACTGGCCGGTGGCGAAGTCGTAGTCGACGTAGGCGTCGTTGTCGCCGGTGCAGAACGGCCAGCCGAAGTTGGCGGCCTTCGTCACCTTGGCGAACTCGACCTGCCCGGCCGGGCCGCGGGTCGGGCTGGCGGTGCCGGCGTCGGGGCCGTAGTCGCCGACGTAGACCACGCCGGTCTTCTCGTCGACGCTGATCCGGAACGGGTTGCGGAAGCCCATCGCGTAGATCTCGGGACGGGTCTTCTCCGTGCCCGGCGGGAAGAGGTTGCCCTCCGGGATGTCGTACGACCCGTCCTCGTTGACCTTGATGCGCAGGATCTTGCCGCGCAGGTCGTTGGTGTTGCCGGCGCTGCGGCGGGCGTCGAAGGCGGGGTTGCGGTTGTCGCGCTCGTCGATCGGCGTGTAGCCGTCGGAGGCGAACGGGTTGGAGTCGTCGCCGGTGGACAGGTAGAGGTTGCCCTCGGCGTCGAAGTCGATGTCGCCGCCGACGTGGCAGCAGATGCCGCGGGAGGCCGCGACGTCCAGGATCTTCTTCTCGCTGGACAGGTCGAGGGTGCCGTTGGGGTTCAGGGTGAACCGGGAGAGGCGGTTGACTCCGTCGAACTTGGCGAAGTCCTCGGCGGTGCCGGTCTCCGGGGCGTCCCCTGCGGGCGTGTCGAGGGGCGGGGCGTAGTAGAGGTAGATGGCCCGGTTGTTCTTGAAGTCGGGGTCCACCCCGACGCCCTGGAGGCCCTCCTCGTCGTGGCTGTAGACGTCGAGACGGCCGGCCACCTTGGTGGTGCCGCCCGCGTCGGTGAGGCGCAGGGTGCCGTCACGGGAGGTGTGCAGGACGCTGCGGTCCGGGAGCACGGCGAGCGACATGGGCTCGCCCATCTCGGGTTCGCCCTTGGCGAGCGGCACCTGCTGGAACTGCCCCTCGGCCGCGGCCGGTGCGTCCTGCACCTGACGGCCGGGCTGGGCGCCGGCGACGGTGGCCGGGGTGCCCACGGCCAGCAGCAGGCCGGTGACGAGGGCGAGCGTGGTGCGGAAGGCGGGACGCTTGGCGGTGCGAGTCGGTTTGAGTCTGCTTCTGTGCACGAAGTCCCTCCGGGAACGGGATGGGGCCGTACGGAACAGGTGCTGGTCGTGCGGTGCGTGCGGGCGCCGGGGTGCGCCGTCACCCCGGAGGCGTGGGTGCCCTGAACACTCAGGGACGGTAACCGCGTTCTTCCGGGGGGAACACCCCTTGGACCGCGTCTGGTTGAACTTTTTCCCAACAGAGGACAAAGGGGGTTCCGGGCATGCCGGCTCAGGGGACCGGCGAAGACGCCGGTCCCCTTCCCGACCTGCGGCCGGGGCCTGTCCGGGCGCTCCGCCCCTCCGGGGCGGCACGCGCGGACCGTGCGGGGCCCGGTGGCCTTCCGGCCCCGCACCCGCCACAACCGCACCGGACCTCCGGCCCGGCGCTCGGCGTTCCGAAGACGGCGGGCGCCGGCCTCCGGGACGGCCGCTCGCCGGGTGCGCCCGCACAAGGTGCCGGGCTCCCCCGGGTGCGCCCCGTGCCGAGCACCCAGCCCTCGGCCGGGGCCGCCTCAGGCGTGGCGGCGGAATCCCGTTCGGGTGCGCCCCGCCCTGGGTGCCGGGCTTCCCCGGAACCCCGCCCGCGCCGGGGTTCAGCTGTTGAACGCCGCGTCGAAGGACGCGCTCGGGGGTTCGTAGTCGAAGGACTTGAGGCGCTTCAAGGCCTCCGGGGCGCCCTGGAGGCGGTCCATGCCCGCGTCCTCCCATTCCACCGAGACCGGGCCCCGGTAGTCGATGGAGCGCAGCATGCGGAAGACGTCCTCCCAGGGCACGTCACCGTGGCCGGCGGAGACGAAGTCCCAGCCGCGCCGGGGGTCGCCCCAGGGAAGGTGGGAGCCGAGGCGGCCGTTGCGGCCGTCGAGGCGTTTGCGGGCCTCCTTGCAGTCCACGTGGTAGATCCGGTCCCGGAAGTCCCACAGGAACCCGACCGGGTCGAGGTCCTGCCAGACGAAGTGCGACGGGTCGAAGTTCAGCCCGAACGCCGGGCGCCGGTCCACCGCGTCGAGGGCGCGCACCGTGGTCCAGTAGTCGTACGCGATCTCGCTGGGGTGGACCTCGTGGGCGAAGCGCACGCCCTCCGCGTCGAAGACGTCGAGGATCGGGTTCCAGCGCTCGGCGAAGTCCTCGTAGCCGCGCTCGATCATCGACTCGGGCGCGGGCGGGAACATGGCCACCAGGTGCCAGATGGCGGAGCCGGTGAACCCGATCACCGTGTCGACGCCGAGCAGGGCCGCGGCGCGCGCCGTGTCCTTGATCTCTGCGGCGGCCCGCTGCCGTACCCCCTCGGGCTCGCCGTCGCCCCAGATGCGGGCGGGCAGGATGTTCTGGTGGCGTTCGTCGATGATGGCGTCGCAGACGGCCTGGCCGACCAGGTGGTTGGAGATCGCCCAGCACTTCAGGCCGTACTTGTCGAGGAGCTGGTGGCGGCCGGCCACGTAGGAGGGGTCGGCGAGGGCCTTGTCCACCTCGAAGTGGTCGCCCCAGCAGGCCAGTTCGAGGCCGTCGTAGCCGAAGTCACGGGCGAGCCGGCAGACCTCCTCCAGCGGAAGGTCGGCCCACTGACCGGTGAACAGGGTGAAGTTGCGCGGCATCCGTATCGGTCCTCCTCAGGCGGCGATCGGGGTGTAGACGGCGTTCTTCTCGGCGCTCTCCTCCACCGCCGCGAGGACGCGCTGCACCTGGAGACCGTCCGCGAAGGACGGTTCGGGGCTGCGGCCCTCGGCGATGGCGTGGACCAGGTCGCGGGCCTGGTGCGCGAAGGTGTGCTCGTAGCCGAGCCCGTGGCCCGGCGGCCACCAGGCGTCCAGGTACGGGTGGTCGGGCTCGGTGACGAGGATGCGGCGGAAGCCGCCGTGCGTGGCGTTCCCGGTGCCGTCGTGGTACTCGAGTTCGTTGAGCCGCTCCAGGTCGAAGGCGAGCGAGCCGCGCTCGCCGTTGAGTTCGATCCTCAGGGCATTCTTGCGTCCGGTGGCGTACCGGGTGGCCTCGAAGGACGCCAGTGCGCCGGAGGTGAACCGGCCGGTGAACACGGCGGCGTCGTCGACGGTGACCGGTCCGGTGCCGGCGGCGGAGACGGCGGCCAGGCCGCTGCTCGGCGCGGTCGGCAGCGGCCGCTCGCGGACGAACGTCTCGGTGAGCGCGGAGACGCCCGCGAGCGGCTCCCCCGCCAGGTACTGGGCGAGGTCGACGATGTGCGCGCCGAGGTCGCCGAGCGAGCCGGAGCCCGCCTGCTCCCGGCGCAGCCGCCAGGTGAGCGGGAACTGCGGGTCCACCAGCCAGTCCTGGAGGTACGCGACCCGCACGTGCCGCAGGGTGCCGATGCGGCCCTCCTCCACCATCCGCCGGGCCAGCGCGGTGGCGGGCACCCGGCGGTAGTTGAAGCCGACCATGGCGGCCTGGCCGCGGTCCCGCGCCTCCTGGGCGGCGCGGGCCATCGCCTCGGCCTCGGCGACGGTGTTGGCGAGGGGCTTCTCGCACAGCACGTGCTTGCCCGCGGCCAGCGCGGCCAGCGCGATCTCGGCGTGGCTGTCCCCGGGGGTGCAGATGTCGACGAGGTCGATGTCGTCGCGCTCCACCAGGGCCCGCCAGTCGGTCTCGGCCTCCGCCCAGCCGTGCCGGCCGGCCGCCGTGCGCACGGCGTCGGCGTCCCGGCCGCAGATGACGGCCATCTCGGGACGGAGCGGCAGCTCGAAGACGCGTCCCACGGTGCGCCAGCCCTGGGAGTGGGCGGCGCCCATGAAGGCGTAACCGACCATGCCGATGCGCAGTGGTGGCTTCCCCGTTTCCGCCCCTTCGGACGCTTGCGGCTGTGCCATTCGGATGTCCTCCTCGTCGTCGTGTCGGGCGGGGCGGTCCCCGCCCGGTGGGCTGGTCAGGCCCGTGGGGCGGGGCTCCTCACCTGAAGCCGGTGGGCATGTACTGGTCGACGTTGTCCTTGTCGACGACGGCCGAGTAGCAGGTCACCGAGGAGGGGATCTCGAACTCGGCCAGGCCGCCGATGCCCTTGCCCTGGCCGAGGGCGCGGGCGAGGTCGATCGCGGAGGCGGCCATCGTCGGCGGGTACAGCACCGTGGCCTTCAGGACACCGTTGTCGGCCTTGATGGCCTCGAACGCGGAGAGCGCGCCGGCGCCGCCGACCATCAGGAAGTCGTCGCGGCCGGCCTGCTCGATGGCGCGCAGCGCGCCCACGCCCTGGTCGTCGTCGTGGTTCCACAGCGCGTCGAACTGCGACTGGGCCTGGAGCAGCTGCGCCATCTTGGCCTGGCCGGACTCGACGGTGAACTCGGCCGCCTGGCGGGCCACCTTGCGGATGTTCGGGTAGTTCTTGAGGGCGTCGTCGAAGCCCTGGGTGCGCTGCTTGGTCAGCTCCAGGTTGTCCAGGCCGGCCAGCTCGATCACCTTGGCGTCGGGCTTGTCCTTGAGCTTCTCGCCGATGTAGTGGCCGGCGTTGAGGCCCATGCCGTAGTTGTCGCCGCCGACCCAGCAGCGGTACGCCTGCGGGGTGTTGAAGACGCGGTCGAGGTTCACCACGGGGATTCCGGCGCGCATCGCCTTCAGGCCGACCTGGGTGAGGGCCTTGCCGTCGGCCGGCAGGATCACCAGGACGTCGACCTTCTTGTTGATGAGGGTCTCGATCTGGCCGATCTGCTGGGCGGTGTCGTTGGAGCCCTCGGTGATCTCCAGGGTGACGTCGGAGTACTTCTCGGCGCGCTTCTTGGCGTTGTCGTTGATGGCGTTGAGCCAGCCGTGGTCGGCCTGCGGTCCGGCGAAGCCGATGGTGACCTGCTTGCCCGGCTTGTCGTCGGCGGCCGGCTGGTTGTTCGCGGCCGGCTCGTCGCCGCCGCTGGGCTCGTTGCTGGTGCAGCCGGTGACGAGGGCGCCGGCGGAGACGGCGGCGGCTCCGAAGAGGAGCCCTCTGCGGCTGGTGAACGTCGGCTCTGGCATGGCGGTGAACCCTTCCGTCAGGTCGTGCTCGCGGTACGCCGCTGGACCAGCACGGCGGCGACGATGATCGCGCCCTTGGCGATCTGCTGGACGTCGGTCTGCAGGTTGTTCAGGGCGAAGATGTTGGTGATGGTGGTGAAGATCAGGACGCCGAGGACGGAGCCGACGATGGTGCCGCGGCCGCCGGTGAGCAGGGTGCCGCCGATGATCGCGGCGGCGATGGCGTCGAGTTCGTAGAGGTTGCCGTTGGTGTTCTGTCCGGAGCCGGACAGAACGATCAGCAGGAAGGCGGCGATGCCGCAGCACAGCCCGGACAGCAGGTACAGGTAGAGGCGCTGGCGGCGTACGTCGATCCCGGCCAGGCGGGCGGCCTCCGCGTTGCCGCCGACGGCGACGGAACGGCGGCCGAAGGTGGTGCGGTTGAGCACCAGCCAGCCGACGACGGTGACCGCGGCGAACACCAGCACCAGCGGGGGGACGCCCAGCACGTAGGCGTCGCGCTCGCCGAGGTCGAGGACGCTGTCGACCGTGACGATCTGCGTGCGTCCGTCGGTGATCTGCAGGGCCAGACCGCGGGCGGAGGCGAGCATGGCGAGGGTGGCGATGAACGGCACCATCCCGCCGTACGCGATGAGCACCCCGTTGACGAGGCCGCAGCCGAGGCCGACCAGGACGGCGGTGAAGAGGATGCCGGCGAAGCCGTACTCCTGGGTGGCGACGGTGGTGGCCCACACCGAGGCGAGGGCGACGATCGCGCCGACCGACAGGTCGATGCCGCCGGAGATGATGACGAAGGTCATGCCGACGGTGACGACGCCGATGACGGACGCCTGGGTGAGGACCAGCTGGAGGTTGCGGGTGTCCAGGAACTGGTCCGGCTTGGTGAGGCCGCCGATCAGGATCAGTACGGCGAGCACGCCGAGCAGGGACAGGGTGCGCACGTCGGCGCGGAACAACACGGCCCGCCAGGCGGGCTGTTCGCCGGCCGGTGGCACCTTGGGGGTGCTGTCCCGCGGCGGGGAGACGTTCTGCGTCATGACGCCGGGCTTCCTTCCATGACCAGGTCGAGTACACGGTGTTCGTCGAGTTCGCGGGCGGGCGCCGTGTGGACGACGGAGCCCTCGCGCAGCACCAGGACGCGGTCGGCGAGGCCGAGGACCTCGGGCACCTCGCTGGAGACCAGCAGCACGGCGAGCCCTTCGTCCGCCAGGCGCCGTACGACGGCGTACAGTTCGGCCCGCGCGCCGACGTCGACGCCGCGGGTGGGTTCGTCCAGCAGCAGTACCCGGCAGCCGCGGAGCAGCCAGCGGGCGAGGACGGCCTTCTGCTGGTTGCCGCCGGAGAGGGTGCGCACGGGCACGTCGGGGTTGTCGGGCCGCAGGGACAGCTCCCGGACCGCCGCGCGCGCCGCCCCCAGTTCGGCGCCGCGGTCGATCCATCCGGCCCGCGCGAAGCGGGACATGGAGGAGACGGACACGTTGCGGGTGACCGACTCCAGCATCAGCAGGGCCTGCGCCTTGCGTTCCTCGGGGGCGAGGCCGAGGCCCGCGCGGACGGCGGCGCGGACGCTGCCGGGGCGCAGGGGTTTTCCGTCGACGAGGACGCGGCCGGTGTCGGGCTTGCGGGCGCCGTAGACGGTCTCGAGGATCTCGGAGCGCCCGGACCCGACGAGGCCGGCGAGACCGACGATCTCGCCGGGGCGCACCTGGAGGTCGAGCGGGGCGAACTCCCCGCGCCGGGACAGGTTTTCCACGGTGAGTACCGGTTCGGCGGCCTTGACCTGCGGGGTGTCGGGGCGGGGCGGGAAGACGTACTCGACGTTGCGGCCCGTCATCAGCGACACCACCTCGCTGGTGGGCGTCGACTTGGCGGGCAGCCCGCGGGCCACCGCCCTGCCGTCCTTCAGCACGGTCACGCGGTCGCCGATGCGGCGGATCTCCTCCAGGCGGTGGGAGATGTAGACGACGGCGACGCCGGCGGCGGTCAGGTCGCCGACGATGCGGAAGAGGTTGTCGACCTCGTCCGGATCCAGGGCGGCGGACGGCTCGTCCATCACGATGAGCCGTACGTCGTGGGAGAGGGCGCGGGCCATGGAGACGATCTGCTGGTGCGCGGCGGAGAGGTCGCCGACCAGGCGTCCGGGGTCGATCTCGGGGTGCCCAAGACGCTTGAGCAGCGCAGCCGTTGACGCGCGGGCCGCCCGGCCGCGGACGACGAACCCCGCGGCGGTGGGCTCATGGCCGAGGTGGACGTTCTCGGCGACCGACAGGTGCTCCACCAGGTCGAGTTCCTGGTAGATGGTGGCGATGCCGAGGCGCATGGCGGCGATCGGCGAGCGCAGGGTGACGTCGTCGCCGCGCCAGCGGATCGTGCCCGTGTCGGGCTGGTGGGCGCCGGCCAGCACCTTGATGAGCGTGGACTTCCCGGCGCCGTTCTGGCCGAGCAGACAGTGCACCTCGCCGGCCTGGACGTCGAGGTCGACGCCGTCCAGGGCCCGGACTCCCGGGAACGACTTGGTGATGCCGGACATGCTGAGCAGCGGTGGTTCTGGTGCCATGCGGATTCCCCTCGGCGTGCGTGGGCCGACGGCCCCTCGCGGGGCAAGAGTTTTCGGGCAGGGCGAAGCAGAGCGGTGGCGGTGTGGGCGGTGTTCGGGACGGGTGTGCGGCTCGGGGGCGGGGCCCCGTGTTCACGACGGTGCGGCTTCCTGCCGGGGCGGGCGGCTTCCGGCCCGGCGGGTCGTGCGGTCCGCGTGCCGGCGCGGGCGGCGAAACCGCATCGGCACGGTGGTGCCTCGACCGCCGGATGCGGGGTGGCGTCCGCTCCGGCGGGTGGTGCCTTGCCTGCCGGGGCGGGCGGCTTCCGCCCCGGCGTGCCGTGCGCTGCGCGCCGGCGCTGGTGGCCGTCGCGGCGGCACGGTGGTGCCGTGCGCGCCGGTGCGGCCGGCCGTCGTGCCGGCGACGTGGCCGGCACGGGTGGCTTCCGCACCGGCGGGTCGTGCTCCGTGCCGGTGCGGCTGGCGGTCGCACCGGCAGGGTGAACTCGCGTGCCGGACGGGCCGGCGGGTGGTGCTGGGCGCCGGTGCGGCGGGTGCCGTACCGGCGTCGGGTCAGGCGGGTGAGAACAGGTGGTCGCTGATGAGGCGGGCCGCGCCGATGACTCCGGCGGTGGGGCCCAGCTCGCCCAGGACGATGGGGAGGTTGCCCGTCGCCAGGGGCAGCGAGCCTCGGTAGACCTGGGTACGGATCGCGGCGAGCAGGGTGTGGCCGAGGCCGGTCACCCCGCCGCCGATCACCACCAGGCCCGGGTTGAAGAAGCTGACCAGGCCGGCGATGACCTGCCCGGTGCGGTTGCCGCCCTCGCGGATCAGGTCGAGGGCGGTGGCGTCACCGGCGGCGGCCGCGGCGGCGACGTCGACGGCGCTGAGCGTGCCGTTCGCCTCCAGCCGTGCGGCGAGTTCGGGCGACTGCTGCTGCTCGGCGGCCTCCGTGGCGTCCCGCGCGAGGGCCGCGCCGGAGAAGTGCGCCTCGAGGCAGCCGCGGTTGCCGCAGGCGCAGGGGCGTCCCTCGGGCACGGCCTGGATGTGCCCGATGTCGCCCGCGCTGCCCGTCGTACCGCGGTACACCTCACCGCCGACGACGATGCCGCAGCCGATGCCGGTGCCGATCTTGACGCAGAGGAAGTCGGCGACGGTGCGGGCGACACCCGCGTGCTGCTCCCCCAGCGCCATGAGGTTCACGTCGTTGTCGACCATGACCGGGCAGCCGAGCTCCTGGCTGAGCGCCTCCCGCACGGGGAAGCCGTCCCAGCCGGGCATGATCGGCGGCGCGACCGGGATGCCCTCGGGGAAGCGGACCGGCCCGGGGACGCCGATGCCGGCGCCGTCGAACCCCTCCGCGAGCCCGGTGGCCTTCAGCTTGGCGGCCATGGACAGCACCTGCTCGAAGACCGCGACCGGTCCCTCGCGCACGTCCATCGGCTGGTTGATGTGCCCGAGGATCTCGAGTTCGGCGTTGGTGACGGCGACGTCGACCGAGGTCGCGCCGATGTCGACGCCGAGGAAGCGCAGATGCGGGTTGAGCCGGATGTTGTGGGAGCGGCGCCCGCCGCGGGAGGCGGCGAGTCCGTCGGCCACGACGAGTTCCGTCTCCAGCAGCCGGTCCACCTCCACGGCCAGTTTCGACCGTGACAGGTCGACCTGGTCGCCCAGCTGTGCGCGGGAGTTGGGCCCTCCGTCGCGCAACAGCCGTAGCAGTCGTGCCTGATGGGCGTTCGCGGGTCGCGCTGTCATGCGTCTCACGAGCCCCTCCCCGCCTCATCGGCTGTGCGCGCCGGATTCCGGCCACGTGCGTGGCGTGCTTTCGGATGGGAAAGTAGCAGCGCCTGCCGGAGGTGGGAAGAAGTCGCGCAGGAATTGGCCCCTACTTTTTCCACTCTCAGGACAAAGGAGGGGGTGCGGGGCCCGGAGGACCCCGCCCAGGTCGGGACGAAACGGCTCAGGAGTCTTCCCGCGCGTGGTACGACCGCCGCGTGTGCTCGGTGTGTTCGCGCATCAGCCGCGTGGCCGACTGCTCGTCCCGCGCGGCGATCGCGGCGATCAGCTCGCGGTGCTCGATCCAGGACTGCTCGCCGCGCTGCCGGGCGACCGGCGTGTAGTACCAGCGCACCCGCCGGTCCACCTGCGCGGCCAGCTCGGCGAGGACCGCGTTGCCCGCGAGCTCCATCACCTTGGCGTGGAAGCGGGCGTTGAGCGCCACCGCGGCGTCCACGTCGTCCGCCTCGACGGCCTTGAGCCCCTCGGCGAGGATCTCCTCCAGCGCCTGGACGCCCTTGCTGTCCGCGTTGCTCGCGGCGAGCCGGGCCGCCTCCGCCTCCAGCAGCGTGCGGACGGTGAGGAGCTGGTCGGCCTCCTCCTCCGTCGGCTCGTGCACGAACGCACCCTGCGCCGGCCGCAGATCGACCCACCCCTCGGTGTTGAGACGCTGCAGCGCCTCGCGCACCGGCTGACGGGAGACGCCGAGGTGGCCTGCGAGTTCGCTCTCGACGAGGTGCTGGCCCGGCTGGAGGGCGCGGGTGGTGATGAGTTCGAGCAGTGCCTCGTAGACGCGGTCGCGCAGCGGGCCCGGCCGCTCGAGCCGGGGCACCGCCCCGTGGGGCAGTCCTGTCGACAACATCGGTCCCCCTCTTCGGCGGCCCCGCGCGTCCGCCGTGAACGCCGGTGACGCCGTAGACGCCTTGGGTGATTGTCTTTCGTCTACAGTCTACGGCGCACGCGGGCACCGCGTTCGGGTTGCCCTCGTCACACCCGCGCCACGGGACGCGCCCTCACGGACAGCGCACGACCTGTCCCGCGTACGACAGGTTGCCGCCGAAGCCGAACAGCAGCACCGGGTCCCCGCTCGTCACCGTGCCCTGCTCGACGAGCTTGGAGAAGGCGAGCGGGATGCTCGCGGCCGAGGTGTTGCCGGAGTCGACGACGTCCCGCGCGACGACGGCGTTGACGGCCCCGATCCGGCGTGCGAGGGGCTCCACGATCCGCAGGTTGGCCTGGTGCAGCACGACCGCGGCGAGGTCCTCGGGCCCGAGCCCCGCCTTCTCGCAGGCGCGGCGGGCGAACTCCGGCAGCCGGGTGGTCGCCCAGCGGTAGACGCTCTGCCCCTCCTGCGCGAAGCGCGGCGGGGTCCCCTCGATCCGCACCGCGTTCCCCATCTCCGGCACCGAGCCCCACAGCACCGGACCGATGCCGTTGTCCGCGCCCGGCGCGCCCGCCTCCACGACGGCCGCGCCCGCCCCGTCGCCGACCAGGACGCACGTGGTGCGGTCGGTCCAGTCGGTGACGTCGGACATCTTGTCGGCGCCGATCACCAGCACCCGCTCCGCCCCGCCGGCCCGCACGGCGTGGTCGGCGGTGGCGAGGGCGTGGGTGAAGCCGGCGCACACCACGTTGACGTCCATGACGGCGGGGCCCGGCATGCCGAGGCGGGCGGCGACGCGGGCCGCCATGTTGGGCGAGCGGTCGATCGCGGTGGAGGTGGCGACCAGGACCAGGTCGATCTCGTCGGGCGTGCGTCCGGCCGCGGCGAGCGCCTTGGCGGCGGCGTGCGCGGCCAGTTCGTCCACGGGCTCGTCGGGCCCGGCGATGTGCCGGGTGCGGATGCCCACGCGGCTGGTGATCCACGCGTCGCTGGTGTCGACCATGCCCGCCAGGTCCTCGTTGGTCAGGACCCGGGCGGGCTGGTAGTGGCCGACGGCGGTGATGCGTGAGCCGCTCATGGTGATCCCCTCGTGATCCGGTTGCGGGATGCACCAGTCTGATCAGTGACTCACGGGTACGAGTGCAGGTGAAGCGACAGGAAACGGGCGCGAGGCTTGTCGCCTTCCGTCAGCCCCCGAAGGGCCGCGTCAGGCGTCCCCGCGCCCGTCCTGTCCAGGAGCACGCTCAAGACACGCGTGCGAACCCCCGGATCACCCGGTGAACAGCTGCGTCGCCTTCCGCACCAGCTCGTACAGGCCGTAGGCGAGCGGGAGGCCCACCCACACCCAGGAGAAGGCGATCAGCGCGCGGCGCGACGGCTCAGGCGGACTCGGGCTGCTCTCGCCGGTCATCGGCGGCCTCCTTCGACGTGGCGGCCGGCGTCTCGGCTGCCGGTTCGTGGTGACGCGGGTGGACGGGGCGGACCAGTTCGTTGGCGACGAAGCCGACGGCCAGCAGTCCGATCATGACGACCAGGGAGACGCCGTACAGGGACGGGCCGTGCTTGCCGGCCTCCTCCTGCCGGTCGGCGACCCAGTTGACGATGAGCGGTCCGAGCACGCCGGCGGTGGACCAGGCGGTGAGCAGCCGGCCGTGGATGGCGCCCACCTGGTAGGTGCCGAACAGGTCCTTCAGATACGCCGGGACGGTCGCGAAGCCTCCTCCGTAGAAGGAGAGGATGACGAGCGCGGCCAGCACGAACAGCGGCTTGGAGGAGTCGCCGAGCGACCAGATGAGGGCGTACATCAGCGCGCCGACGCCGAGGTAGACGCGGTAGATGTTCTTCCGGCCGATGAGGTCGGAGGTGGTGGACCAGCCGATGCGGCCCGCCATGTTGGCGGCGGACAGCAGGGCGACGAAGCCGGCGGCGGCCGTGGCGGACACCGGCGCGGAGCTGTCCGCGAAGAAGTCCGTGATCATCGGCGCGGCCTTCTCCAGGATGCCGATGCCGGCGGTCACGTTCATGCAGAGCACGATCCACAGCAGCCAGAACTGCGGGGTGCGCACGGCGGACCGGGCGGAGACCTGCGGACCGGCCGTGACGGCGGGCGCGTCGGCTGCCGGCCGCACGGAGGGCGGCACCCGCACGAGCAGCACGCCGAGCGACATGAACAGCGCGTACGTCAGCCCGTGCACGAGGAAGGCGTACGCGATGCCAACGTTGTCGGCGCCGAAGGACTCGAGCATCTGCGCCGACCAGGGGGAGGCGATCAGCGCGCCGCCGCCGAAGCCCATGATGGCGATGCCGGTGGCCATGCCTGGGCGATCCGGGAACCACTTGATGAGCGTGGAGACGGGCGAGATGTAGCCGATGCCCAGACCGATGCCGCCGACGAAGCCGTAGCCGAACACGATCAGCCAGTACTGCTCCGTGGCCGCGCCCAGCGCGGAGAGCAGGAAGCCGGAGGAGAAGCAGATCAGGGCGACCGTCATCGCCCAGCGCGGGCCCCGGCGTTCGACGAGGGTGCCGCCGAAGGCCGCGGACAGGCCGAGCATGACGATGCCGAGCTGGAAGGGCAGCGCGCTCTGGGTGCCGCTGAGGTCGAGCGCGGACTCCAGCGGCGGTTTGAACACGCTCCAGGCGTAGGCCTGGCCGATGGAGAGGTGTACGGCGAGCGCGGCGGGCGGCACGAGCCAGCGGCTCCAGCCCGGCGGTGCGACGGGGGGACTCATGAGTCCCCAACCGTAGGGAGTGATCAGTTCCTTGAAAAGACTGTTGAGCGGACAACCACTACTGCTGCACAAAGCCTTGTCGGCCTTGTCTCCATACTGTAGACAATATTTCGTCGACAGAGATTCGGCGATTCTCCCGGTTCTTCGGTATCCCTCGACCGGACGGAGCTCCCTTCGCCATGAAAGTCGCAGTCCTCGGCGCCGGTGCGATCGGCGCCTACGTGGGCGCCGCGCTCCACCGCGCGGGCGCCGACGTGCATCTCATCGCCCGTGGACCGCATCTCGCGGCCATGAGGCAGGACGGAGTACGGGTACGCAGCCCGCGCGGCGACTTCACCGCGCGACCCCACGCCACCGACGATCCCGCCGAGGTCGGCCCCGCCGACTACGTGTTCCTGGGTCTCAAGGCCAACTCGTACGCGGCGTGCGGGCCGCTGATCGAGCCGCTGCTGCACGACACGACGGCCGTGGTGGCCGCCCAGAACGGCATCCCCTGGTGGTACTTCCACCGGCACGGCGGCCCGTACGACGGACGCCGGCTGGAGAGCGTGGACCCCGGCGGCACGGTCAGCGCGGTGCTCGCGCCCGAACGCGCCGTCGGCTGCGTGGTGTACGCGGCCACCGAACTCGAACAGCCCGGTGTCGTACGGCATGTGGAAGGCACCCGCTTCTCGATCGGCGAACCCGACCGCAGCGTCTCCGCGCGCTGTCTCGCCCTGAGCGACGCCATGCGGGCGGGCGGTCTGAAGTGCCCGGTCGAGCCGGACCTGCGGGGCGACATCTGGCTCAAGCTGCTGGGCAACATCTCCTTCAACCCGATCAGCGCCCTGGTGCGGGCCACCATGCGGCAGATGTGCCTGCACGGCGGCACCCGCCAGGTCATCGAGACGATGATGTCCGAGACCCTGGCCGTCGCCCGTGCGCTCGGCTGCGAGGTCGGCGTCTCCATCGAACGGCGGCTGGCCGGCGCCGAGCGGGTCGGCGACCACCGCACCTCCACGCTGCAGGACCTGGAACGCGGCAAGCCGCTGGAGCTCGACGTGCTGCTCACGGCCGTGGTCGAGCTGGCGGAAATCACCGGCGTTCCCGTGCCGACCCTGCGCACCGTGCACGCCCTGTCCGACCTGCTCGCGCTGAGGAGCGCCGCATGAGGAAACGCGACCGGATCCCGAAGACCTACACCCGTCTCACCCACCCCCTCGTCCGCGACTCACGGGACGAACCGTTCCGCCGGGCCACCTGGGACGAGGCGCTGGACCGCACCGCGCGCGCACTGGAGGCGGCGCGCGGCGCGTTCGGCATGTTCTCCTGCTCCCGCGCCACCAACGAGATGAACTACGTGGCGCAGAAGTTCGCCCGGGTCGTCATGGGCACCAACAACGTCGACTCCTGCAACCGCACCTGTCACGCGCCCTCGGTCGCCGGGCTGTCGGCCGCGTTCGGCTCGGGCGGCGGCACCTCGTCGTACGAGGAGGTGGAGCACACCGACCTCATCGTGATGTGGGGCTCCAACGCCCGCTTCGCGCACCCGATCTTCTTCCAGCATGTGCTGAAGGGCATCCACAACGGAGCCCGGATGTACGCGGTCGACCCGCGCCGGACGTCCACCGCGGAGTGGGCGGAGAGCTGGCTCGGGCTGAACGTCGGCACGGACATCGCGATGGCCCACGCGATCGGCCGCGAGATCATCCACGCGGGCCTGGTCAACGAGGCGTTCGTACGGCGCGCCACCACCGGCTTCGAGGAGTACAAGGAACTCGTCGAGCCGTGGACGCTGTCCCTCGCCTCGAAGGTGACCGGCGTCCCGGCCGCGGCGATACGGGAGCTGGCGCACGCCTACGCCCGAGCCGAACGCGCCCAGCTGTGCTGGACCCTGGGCATCACCGAGCACCACAACGGCACCGACAACGTGCGCGCCCTGGTCAACCTCGCGCTGCTCACCGGCCACGTCGGCCGCTACGGCTCGGGGCTCCAGCCGCTGCGCGGGCAGAACAACGTGCAGGGCGGCGGCGACATGGGCGCGATCCCCAACCGGCTGCCCGGCTTCCAGGACCCCCTCGACGCGGGCGTGCGCGCCAAGTTCGAGGCCGCCTGGGACACCGTCATCCAGCCCCGGTACGGGATGACGCTGACGGAGATGTTCGAGGCGATGGACGACGGGTCGCTGCGCGCCGTCTACTGCATCGGCGAGAACCCGGCCCAGTCGGAGGCGGACACCGACCAGGCCGTGCGCCGGCTCAAGGAGCTGGACTTCCTGGTGGTGCAGGACATCTTCCTGACGAAGACCGCCGAACTGGCCGACGTGGTGCTGCCCGCGACCGCCGGCTGGGCCGAGACCGAGGGCACCACCACCAACAGCGAACGCCGGGTGCAGCGCGTCCGCCGGGCCGTGACCCCGCCCGGGGAGGCCCGCGAGGACATCGACATCCTCTGCGACCTCGCCGGACGCCTCGGCCACGACTGGAAGTACGAGGACGCCGAGGCCGTGTGGGACGAGCTGCGCGCGGTCTCCCCCGACCACCACGGCATGACGTACGAGCGGCTCGAGGAGCACCAGGGCATCCAGTGGCCGTGCCCGAGCACGGACCGCCTCGAACCACCGTATCTGCACGGCCGGTTGTGGGAGAGGGACCCGGAACGCCGGGGCCGTCCGGCGCCGTTCGGGATCGTGCAGCACGACCCGCCGGTGGACCTCACCGACGAGCGGTACCCGGTCCGGCTCACCACGGGACGGCGCCTGGACTCCTACAACACCGGGGTGCAGAGCGGCAGTTTCGCCTCCCCGCTGCGGCGCGGCGAGTACGTCGAGCTGAGCCCCGAGGACGCCGAGCGGTACGGCGTCGTGGTGGGCGAGGAGGTGCTCGTGACCTCGCGGCGCGGGTCCGTGCGGGCGCCGGTGTGGGTGGACCCCGCGCTGCGGCCGGGGCTCGCGTTCATGACGTTCCACTTTCCCGACGAGGTGGACACCAACCAGCTGACGATCGAGGCGAACTGCCCGATCGCGGGGACGGCGGAGTTCAAGGCGTCGGCGATCCGGATCGAGAAGCTCCCGGCCCCGACACACGTGAGGTGAGCAAGCGTGGACCTGCGTTTCGGCGACAGCAAACCGACCGACGAGGAGCGCGCCGCCGTCGACGCCCTGCTCGGGCCGCCCGAGTCGTCCTGGGAGGGCGCCGACCGCTCCGACGCGGACCTGAGGTGGGCGCGCGGCGGACGGGCCGCGCGTGACCGCCGCGACCTGCTGCTGCCGGGGCTGCACGCGCTGAACGACCGGGTCGGCTGGATCAGCGAGGGCGGTCTCGACTACCTGTGCCGCCGGCTGACGGTCCCGCCGTCCGAGGCGTACGGCGTGGCGACGTTCTACGCCATGTTCTCCGTCCGCCCTCGCCCGGCCACCGTGCTGCACGTGTGCACGGACCTGGCCTGCGCGGCGGCCGGCGCGCCGAAGCTGTGCGAGGCGGTGGAGACGCGCCTGGGCCCGGAGTCGGGGGTGAAGGTGGAGCGCAGTCCGTGTCTGGGCCTGTGCGAGCGGGCCCCGGCGGCGCTGGTGGTACGGGCCGGGGAGGACGCGGCCCGTGCGACGGCCGGCGGCGGGACGCCACGGGCGACCGCGGTGTCCGCCCCCGCCACCCCCGACGCCGTGGTCCGCGCGGCGCTCGCGCCGGAGAACGCGCCCGAGGAGCCCGCCGCCGCCGTGGCGGTCCCGCAGGCGCCCGACCCGGACCTGCTCCTGCTGGGCCGCGTCGGCACCGTGGACCCCGCCGGCCTGGACGACTACCGGGCGCACGGCGGGTACACCGCGCTGCGCCGCGCCTTCGCGCTCGGGCCCGCCGGGGTGATCCGGGAGGTGACCGACTCCGGGCTGCTGGGCCGGGGCGGCGCGGCCTTCCCCACCGGCCGCAAGTGGCAGGCCACCGCCTCCCAGCCGGACCATCCGCACTACCTGGTGTGCAACGCCGACGAGTCCGAGCCGGGCACCTTCAAGGACCGCGTGCTGATGGAGGGCGACCCGTACGCGCTGGTCGAGGCCATGACGATCGCGGCGTACGCGACCGGCGCCCGGCACGGCTACCTGTATCTGCGCGGCGAGTACCCGCGCGCCCTGGAGCGCATGGGGCACGCGATCGCGCAGGCCCGCGCCCGGGGTCTGCTCGGCGACGACATCCTGGGCCAGGGGTTCTCCTTCGACATCGAGATCCGGCGCGGCGCGGGCGCCTACATCTGCGGCGAGGAGACGGCCCTGTTCAACTCCATCGAGGGCTACCGGGGCGAGCCGCGCTCCAAGCCGCCGTTCCCGGTGGAGAAGGGCCTGTTCGGCAGGCCGACGGTCGCGAACAACGTGGAGACCCTGGTCAACGTGCTGCCGGTGCTCACGCTGGGCGCACAGGCGTACGCGGCGATCGGCACCGGCGCGTCCACCGGCCCCAAGCTGTTCTGCGTCTCGGGCAGCGTGGACCGCCCGGGCATCTACGAGCTGCCGTTCGGCGCGACGCTCGGCGAGCTGCTGGAGCTGGCCGGGGTGCGGGACGGGCTGAGGGCGGTGCTGCTGGGCGGGGCCGCCGGCGGGTTCGTCCGCCCCGACGAGCTGGACATCCCGCTCACCTTCGAGGGCACCCGCGCGGCCGGCGCCACCCTCGGCTCCGGTGTGGTCATGGCGCTCGACGACACCGTCCCGCTCCCCCGTCTGCTGCTGCGCATCGCGGAGTTCTTCCGCGACGAGTCCTGCGGGCAGTGCGTGCCGTGCCGGGTCGGCACCGTGCGGCAGGAGGAGGCGCTGCACCGGATCGCCGAGCGCACCGGCGCGGACGCCGCCGCCGACATCACCCTGCTGCGCGAGGTGGGGCGCGCGATGCGGGACGCCTCGATCTGCGGTCTGGGCCAGACCGCGTGGAACGCCGTGGAATCCGCCATCGACCGTCTGGGGGCGTACGAATGACCGTGACACCGCTGGGGATCCCCCGCCGTCTGCTGGAGTTCACCCTCGACGGGGAGCCGGTGCGGGCGCCCGAGGGGTCGACGATCCTGGACGCCTGCCGGGCCGCCGGGAAGGACATCCCGACGCTGTGCGAGGGCGACACCCTCACCCCGAAGAACGCCTGCCGGGTCTGCGTGGTCGAGGTCGAGGGCTCGCGCACCCTGGTGCCGGCCTGCTCGCGCAAGGCCGAGGCGGGCATGGAGGTGCGCACCGGCAGCGAGCGGGCCCGGCACAGCCGCAAGGTCGTCCTGGAACTGCTCGCCTCCTCGGTCGACCTGTCGACGACGCCCCGGGTCGCCGAGTGGCTGAAGGAGTACGAGGCGAAGCCGGACCGCTTCGGCCCGGACGCGGCCAGGGTGAACGAGGAGCCCCGCGTCGACAACGACCTCTACGTGCGCGACTACGGCAAATGCATCCTCTGCTACAAGTGCGTGGACGCCTGCGGCGACCAGTGGCAGAACTCCTTCGCGATCTCCGTCGCCGGGCGCGGCTTCGACGCCCGGATCGCCGTGGAGCACGACGCGCCGCTCACCGACTCGGCGTGCGTGTACTGCGGCAACTGCATCGAGGTGTGCCCCACGGGTGCGCTCTCGTTCAAATCGGAGTTCGACATGCGTGCCGCGGGTACGTGGGACGAGTCGCGGCAGACGCGCACGACCACCGTGTGCGCCTACTGCGGGGTGGGCTGCAACCTGACGCTCCATGTGCAGGACAATGAGATCGTGAAGGTCACGTCGCCGCACGACAACCCGGTGACCCACGGCAACCTGTGCATCAAGGGCCGGTTCGGCTACCAGCACGTGCAGAGCCGGGACTGAACGGAACGGACAGGAACATGGGACGAGTCACGGAACGACGCAAGGTGATCCGCATCCGGGACGGGGCGGTCTCCACCCGACCGGACACGCTCGTCGCCGAGGAACCCCTGGAGATCCGGCTCAACGGCAAACCCCTGGCGATCACCATGCGCACCCCGGGCGACGACTTCGCGCTGGCGGCCGGCTTCCTGGTCAGCGAGGGCGTCCTGGCGACCGCCTCGGACCTGCGCAACATCGTGTACTGCGCCGGGGCCACCGCCGACGGGTCGAACACGTACAACGTGGTCGACGTGTCGACGGCGCCCGGGGTGGCCCTCCCCGACATCACCCTGGAGCGCAACGTCTACACCACCTCGTCCTGCGGGCTGTGCGGCAAGGCCAGCCTGGACGCGGTGCGCACCACGACCCGTCACCCGATCGCGGACACCCCGCCGCTGCGGGTGACGCCCGAGCTGCTGGCGGAGCTGCCGGACCGGCTGCGGGCGGCCCAGCGGGTCTTCGACCGCACCGGCGGGCTGCACGCGGCGGCCCTGTTCGACGAGCACGGCGAACTCCTCGACGTACGGGAGGACGTGGGCCGGCACAACGCGGTCGACAAGCTGGTCGGCCGCGCCCTGCAGAGCGGGAGCCTGCCGCTGTCCCGCACGGTCCTCATGGTGTCGGGGCGGGCCTCGTTCGAGCTGGCGCAGAAGGCGGTCATGGCCGGCATCCCGGTGCTGGCGGCGGTCTCCGCGCCGTCCTCGCTCGCCGTGGACCTGGCGGCGGAGACCGGCATGACGCTGGTGGGCTTCCTGCGGGGCAGTTCCATGAACGTGTACGCGGGTGAGGAGCGGATCGCCCTGCGGGCCGCGGCCGTCAGGGCCTGACCGCACCCCCTCGCTGCACGGCGGCGGGGCCCCACCCGGCGGGGAGCGCCCCCTGCGCCGCGGGGCCCCGCCTCGGCCGGCTCCGGCGCCTCGGGCTCAGCCGGAGCGTGTCCCCGTACCGGCCCCGGCAGGTGACGGTGCGAGCCGGTCCTCCGGGGCGGCCTCCGGGACGGGGTCCTTGGAGCGGCGCTTGGCGATGACCGCGCACACCATGAGCTGCATCTGGTGGAAGAGCATCAGCGGCAGCACGGCCAGCGAGGCGTGCGCCCCGAACAGCACACTCGCCATGGGCAGTCCCGCGGCCAGCGACTTCTTCGACCCCGCGAACTGGATGGCGATGCGGTCCTCCCGGCCGAAGCCGAGGCCCTTGGCGCCGTACCAGGTGAGGGCCAGCATCACGGCGAGCAGCACGGCCTCGACGACGAGCAGCCCGCCGAGCCGGCCGGGGCTCACCTGGCTCCAGACGCCCTGCACCATCCCCTCGCTGAACGCGGTGTAGACGACGAGCAGGATGGAGCCGCGGTCCACCAGACCCAGCACCTTGCGGTGGCGGGCGACGAAGCCGCCGATCCAGCGGCGGGTGACCTGCCCGGCGAGGAACGGCACCAGCAGCTGGAGCACGATCTTCACCACCGAGTCGCCGGAGAAGCCGCCCCCGCTGCCGCCGAGCAGCGCCGCCGCGAGCAGCGGGGTGAGGACGATGCCGGCCAGCGAGGAGAACGACCCGGCGCAGATCGCGGCGGGCACGTTGCCGCGGGCGATCGAGGTGAACGCGATCGACGACTGGATGGTGGACGGGACCAGGGTGCAGAACAGCAGGCCCTGGTACAGCGGGTCGGTGAGGAACACCGGGACGAGTCCGCGGGAGGCCAGGCCCAGCAGCGGGAAGACGACGAACGTGCAGGCCAGGACGGTGACGTGGAGCCGCCAGTGCTTGAGTCCGTCCAGCGCCTCACGGGTGGAGAGACGGGCGCCGTAGAGGAAGAACAGGAACGCGATCGCGGCGGTGGAGGCGCCGGACGCGACCTCGGCGCCGGCGCCCCGGGCGGGCAGCAGCGCGGCCACGCCCACCGTGCCGAGCAGGAGCGTGATGTACGGGTCGATCGGCATCCAGCGCGGCCAGTGCAGGCGATTCACGGTGCTCCACGTGCTCGGGTGTGTGTGCTCGGCGGTGCGGTCCCCCGGTGCGGGTGCCCCGGGGCGGCGGGGACAAAGGAATCCCCGCTTCATGGGGACAAGGGGTCCCCGCTCCATCCTGCTCCTCCGTTCCGTGATCGGGAATCCCGTACACCGCTCTCACTGTGATCGTGCTCCGTGATGACCGGAGTAGGCTGCCGGGCATGTACGAGCCCACCCACCTGCGGACCTTCCTGTCCGTCGCGCAGACGCTGAGCTTCACGCAGGCGGCGCGGCGGCTGGGGCTGCGCCAGTCGACGGTGAGCCAGCACGTGCGGCGGCTGGAGGAGGCCACCGGGCGGCAGCTGTTCACACGGGACACCCACTCCGTGGAGCTGACCGAGGACGGCGAGGCGATGCTCGGTTTCGCGCGCCGCATCCTCGACGTGCACGAGCAGGCGGCGCAGTTCTTCACCGGCACCCGGCTGCGCGGACGGCTGCGGTTCGGGGCGTCCGAGGACTTCGTGCTGACCCGGCTGCCGGAGATCCTCGAACGGTTCCGGCACGAGCACCCGGAGGTCGATCTGGAGCTGACGGTCGAGCTGTCGGGCACCCTGCACGAGCAGCTCGCCGCGGGCCACCTCGACCTGGTGCTGGCCAAGCGGCGGCCCGAGGACCCGCGTCCTGACCCGCACCGGCTGGTGTGGCAGGACGAGCTGGTGTGGATCGGCGCGCCGGGGCTGCGGCTCGACCCGCACCGCCCGGTGCCGCTGATCGTCTACCCGCCGCCGGGCATCACCCGGGACCTGGCGCTGCGGGCGCTGGAGCGGGAGGGCCGGCAGTGGCGGATCGTGTGCAGCAGCGGCAGCCTCAACGGGCTGCTCGCGGCGGCGCGGGCGGGGCTCGGGGTGATGGTGCACGCGCGGGGGCTGATCCCGCCGGGGCTGGTGCGGATGCCGGAGCGGGCGGGGCTGCCGGAGCCGGGGTCGGTGGACTTCGTGGTGGTGCACGGCCGGCGGCGGCCCTCGGCGCAGGGCGCGGCGGACGCGCTCGCGGCGGCGATCCTGGCGGGCGGCGACCGGCTGCACCGCGGCGGTCAGGGGTGACGGCCCGGGGAGAGTGACGGTCCGGGCCGCCCGTGCGCTGAGCTGGGTGGGGGCCGTTGACTCGCCCATGGGCGAGTCATGCGGTCGTACAGATTCCGTGGAGATTGCGGCACCGAAACTTACTCCACCGTCAGGATTGTGCCCGGACCCTACCCACTTGCGAGGTTTCTCCTTCACCCGTCGGCGGTGTCGCGCCCTTTGCGCGGTTTTCCACCCCCTCCCGCCCCCCGATTCCGTGGGGTAGCTTTCACCGCGCTGTGCGGGACGACGGTGTTGCCGCACCGGTCCGAGCGCCAGGAAGCGGGGAGCGGGATTGCGCGAGTTCACCAACCCTCCGTTGTCACAGGTGCCCGCGGTGGGCGGTCTGGCCGACGTGGTGTTCCAGTACGCCGAGGAGGAGCCGCTGCGCGTGGCGCTCGGCCGCAAGGACGACGACGGCCACTGGCGCGACGTGACCTGCGCCGAGTTCCGTGACGAGGTGCTCGCCCTGGCGAAGGGCCTGCTGGCGAGCGGCATCCGGTTCGGCGACCGCGTCGCGATCATGTCCCGTACCCGCTACGAGTGGACCCTGTTCGACTTCGCGCTGTGGTCCGTCGGCGCGCAGGTCGTCCCCGTCTACCCGACGTCGTCGGCCGAGCAGTGCTCGTGGATGCTGCACGACGCGGAGGTGACGGCGGCGGTCGTGGAGCACGAGGACCACGCGATGACCATCGCGACGGTCATCGACCGGCTGCCGCGGATGCGCCGGCTGTGGCAGCTCGACGCGGGCGCGGTGCAGGAGCTGTACGACGCGGGCGCGCACCTCGAGGACGACGTGGTGCACCGGCACCGGCGGGCGGTCACCCCCGACTCGACGGCGACGGTCATCTACACCTCGGGCACCACCGGCCGCCCCAAGGGCTGCGTCCTGTCGCACGGCAACTTCATGTACGAGGCGGAAACCGTCATCGAGCGCTGGGAGCCGGTGTTCCACTCCAAGCGGGGCGACGAGGCGTCGACGCTGCTGTTCCTGCCGCTGGCGCACGTCTTCGGGCGGATGGTGGAGGTCGCGGCGATCCGCGGCAAGGTGAAGTTCGGCCACCAGCCGCAGCTCAACGCGGCCGCGCTGATGCCCGATCTGGCCGCTTTCCGGCCGACGTTCATCCTGGCCGTGCCGTACATCTTCGAGAAGGTGTTCAACGCGGCGCGGCGCAAGGCCGAGCGGGAGGGGCGCGCGGGGCCGTTCGAGAAGGCGGTCGACGTGGCCGTGCGGTACGCCGACGCGATGGAGGAGAGAGCCTGGGGCACGGGTCCCGGCCCGTCCGCGGGGCTGCGGATGCAGCACCAGCTCTTCGAGAAGCTGGTGTACTCCAAGATCCGGGCCGCGATGGGCGGCAGGATCCGGCACGCCATGTCGGGCGGGTCGGCGATGGACCGGCGCCTCGGCCTGTTCTTCGCGGGCGCGGGCGTGCACATCTACGAGGGGTACGGGCTGACGGAGTCGACCGCCGCCGCCACCGCGAACCCGCCGGAGCGCACCCGCTACGGCACGGTCGGGCAGCCGATCCCCGGGGTGAGCGTGCACATCGCGGACGACGGCGAGATCTGGCTGCACGGCGAGAACGTCTTCCAGGGCTACCTCAACAACCCCAAGGCCACCGACGAGACGCTGCACGACGGCTGGCTCGCCACCGGCGACCTGGGCTCCCTGGACGAGGACGGCTACCTGACCATCACCGGGCGCAAGAAGGAGATCCTGGTGACGTCCGGCGGCAAGAGCGTCTCGCCGGGCGTGCTGGAGGAGCGGGTGCGCGACCATCCGCTGGTCAACCAGTGCATCGTGGTCGGCAACGACCGGCCGTACGTGGCCGCGCTGGTCACCCTGGACCAGGAGGCGGTCGAGCACTGGCTGGCGATGCGGGGGAAGCCGCGGCTCTCCCCGGCCGAACTGGTGCGCGACGCGGATCTGGAGACGGAGGTGCGGCGCGCGGTGGTCGCGGCCAACACGCTGGTCTCGCAGGCCGAGTCGATCCGCACCTTCCGCATCCTGGCGCAGCCGTTCACCGAGGAGCACGGGCTGCTCACGCCGTCGCTGAAGCTGAAGCGCAAGGCCATCGAGAAGGCGTACACGCAAGAGGTCGAGGCGCTGTACCGGGCGTGAATTCCGCGGTCAGGAATGCGGCGCGGGCTGTGATCGTTGACGATGGGGGTACACCTGACCACAACCTAAGGATCGAGAGCTCGTGAGCAAGGTCCCCCCGATCACCCTGAACAACGGCGTCGAGATGCCCCAGCTCGGGTTCGGCGTCTGGCAGGTACCGGACGCGGAGGCCGAGACGGCCGTGGCGGCGGCGCTGGAGGCCGGCTACCGCAGCATCGACACGGCCGCGATCTACGGCAACGAGGAGGGCACCGGCAAGGCCATCGCACGGTCGGGCATCCCCCGTGAGGACGTCTTCGTCACCACCAAGCTGTGGAACAGCGACCAGGGTTACGACTCCACCCTGAAGGCCTTCGACACCTCGCTGGCCAAGCTCGGCCTCGACTACGTCGACCTGTACCTCATCCACTGGCCCACCCCGGCCCGCGACCTGTACGTCGACACGTACAAGGCGTTCGAGAAGCTGCTGTCGGACGGGCGGGTGCGTGCGATCGGCGTGTCCAACTTCCTGCCGGAGCACCTGGAGCGGCTGATCGGGGAGACCTCGGTCGTCCCGGCGGTGAACCAGATCGAACTGCACCCGCACCTCCAGCAGACCGCCGCCCGGGAGTACCACGCGAAGCAGGGCATCGCCACCGAGGCCTGGTCCCCGCTCGGCTCCGGCAAGGGCATCCTCGAGATCCCTGCCATCGTGGCCATCGCGCAGAAGCACGGCCGCACGCCCGCCCAGGTGGTGCTGCGCTGGCACCTCCAGCTGGGCAACATCGTCATCCCCAAGTCGGTGACGCCGTCGCGCATCCAGGAGAACATCGACGTCTTCGGGTTCGCCCTGGACGACGAGGACCTGGCGGCGATCAGCGCGCTCAACGAGGACCGGCGGACCGGTCCGCACCCCGCGGAGTTCAACCAGGCCTGACGGCACGCACACCGGTGGCCGGCCCCCGTGGAGACGGGTGGCCGGCCACCGGCATTCCCGCACCGGTCAGTTGGGCTGCCCCAGCGGCCGGACGACCACGGTGTTGACGTCCACCCCCTCCGGCTGGCCGAGCGCCCACACCACCGACCCGGCGATCTGGTCGGCGGTCAGCAGATGCCCCGACGGCAGTCCGTCGCCGCCGTCCCAGAACGGCGTCTCCACCCGGCCCGGCGCGATCAGCGTCACCCCTACGCCCCACTCGGTGACCTGCCGCCGGGTGTTCTCGGCGAGCCCGGTGACCGCGTACTTGGTGGCCCCGTACAGATTGCCGGGCGTGGGCACGAACCCGGCGACGCTGCCCACCAGCACGATCCGTCCGCGGCTGCGCCGGAGCGCGCCGGCCGAGGCCCGGATCAGCAGGGCGGGGCCCAGCACGTTGGTGAGCACCATGTCGGTCCACCCGGCGGGGTCGCCGTCGGCGACCGTGTCGTGCGTGGCGAACCCGGCGTTGGCGACGACCGCGTCCAGCCGGCCGAACCGCGCCAGCACGGCGTCGACGGCGCCGCTCACGTCGGCGTAGTCGGCCGCGTTCCCGGGAAGCGTCAACAGCCGTTCGGGCTCCCCGAGTTCCTTGGCGAACGCGTGCAGCCGCTCCTCCCGCCGGCCGGTGACGGCGACGGCCTCCCCCGCCTCCAGCAGCCGCCGCGCCACGGCGGCGCCGATCCCGGTCCCGCCTCCGGTGATGAGCGTGACCCGCAGGTCGTCGGTCATGGGAACTCCCCTGTTGTCTCGTCGCGTGCCGGGGAGTCCATCACTTGGAGCGCTCTTCAGGTCAAGGGGTCACACCGGCCGTACCCCCGAATGGACCGTGTGGGCCGCCAGGACGAAGACGTCCGGGCGGTGGTGGACGCTCGCCGGGTCGTCCGGGTCGACGAGGCGGTCCAGGGTGGCGCGGTCGTCGGGGTCCAGATACTCGCCGAGCACCTCGCGGGTGCGGGTGAGGGAGTCGGCGACGTAGGCGCGGGCACGGTCGGGAACGGGGGCGGGGATGTCGAGGAGGAAGGTGCGCGAGCGGGTGTGGTGCAGGCCGGCCGCGGTGAGCAGCGCGGGCCAGTCTTCCACCACCGCCACCGAGCCGGGCAGTTCCTCGCGCATGCGGGTGAAGCGGTCCGCCTCCACGGCGTCGATGCGCGCCTGGAGCCCGGGGCGGCCGATGCCGATGTCGCGGGGCAGGAAGCGGGAGGACAGTCCGCCTTCCATGACGGCGAGCGTGCCGCCGGGCGCGAGCCGTTCGACGCAGGCCGCGAGCGCGGCGCCCTGGTCGCCGAGGTGGTGGATGCTGCGGCTGGCCCACAGCAGGTCGGCCGGGTAGTCCAGCTCGGCCAGCACACCGGGCATGTCACCGGTCAGGGTGGCGAAACGGTCGGCGGCGCCGATGCGTTCGGCGCGGGCGCGGGCCCGCTCCAGCAGCGGTTCGGAGCCGTCGACGGCCACGATGCGGGCGCCCGGGAAGGTCTCGGCGAACAGTCCGGAGATCACACCGGGTCCGCTGCCGGCGTCCACGATCAGCCCCGGTTCGGTGACCTCCTTGGCCAGCCAGGACAGGGCGTGCTCGTACAGCGGGGTAAACAGTTCCGCCTGGCTCTCCAGCAGGGGCGCCAGCTCGGCCCAGTCGAGGTGCTCGTGGTCGTGCCCAGGTCCCTCGTGGCCCTGACGGTGCTCGTCGTGGCCGGGTGCGTGGTGGTGGTGCGCCATGGTGGTCAGCCTCTCCGCTCGGATGCGGTCAGCGTGCGACGACGCACCGGGGACGGGCAAACCATGTTGCGGGTACGGCAAAACACCGGTGGTCCGCCGGACCGGGACCGTGCGGGGTCCGGGTCCGGCGGACGCGGGTCAGCGGGTCACGACACCGGCGGGTAGGCGTTCTTCAGCAGCTCCTGGAACTGGGCGGAGAACCAGTGCCCGGAGACCGGGGCGTCCGGAAGGGCGCCCGACATGTTGTTGTCGTTGCGCGGGTTGCCCCCGTAGGTGGGGTCGCACATCCGGTCGAAGCCCTTGCCCTCGTCGTTGTCGATCTCCTCGCTCGCGCCGTCGGACTCGCCCGGGGGCTTCATCCACACATAGGCGTCGATACCGGCCGCCGGGGACGCCTGGGGCCGCTCACCCAGACCGGCTCCGGCCTGGTTGCACCAGTTGCCCGTGTTGTACCGGCGGTCGTAGCGGCCGCCGTCGACGTAGGTGTCCACGTCGGTGGTGGCGCCGGGACCGGTGGGCCGGTTCGCACCGCCCCAGCCGTTGCGGGACGTGTCGATCAGCATGCCGATCTTCGAGTCGAAGCCGAGCGAGACCAGCTTCTGGCGCAGGGCCTGGGCGTACGACAGCTCGTCGACGTAGCGGTTCCAGCTGACCCACTTCGACTCGCGCACGGACTTGCCGCCCACGCTGTCGTTGACGGAGAAGTGGTCCTCCTCCAGCGCGCTGTAGTTGGCCGTGTTGGCGATGAAGCCGTGCACGTCGGCCACGGTCGCGCCCTCGGCGGTCGCGGCCTGCTTGAACAGCTCGGCGGAGGGGCCGAAGTTGTCGTCCCAGCCCAGCCAGCCGTGGTGGCCCGCGTCGATGTAGTTGTAGACGTTGGGCACGTCGCCCAGCTTGTTCAGGGCGTACCCGACACCCTTGATGTAGTTGCCGTTGGCCTTCATCGTGTCGCAGTTCGCCGTGGCGGTGGCCCGCGGCGACACGTTGGTGACCAGGTTGGGCAGCGAGTCGATCTCGACCGTGGTGACGATCCGCAGCGAGGCGTACTTCGAGTCGGAGAGGATCTCCGCGATCGGGTCGATGAACTCGGTCTTGTAGCGGTCGATCTCCGTCGGGCCCAGCTCGCCGTTGGAGGCGAGGGCGGCGCAGTCGCGGCCCGGGAGGTCGTAGATGACCACCTGGAAGACGAGCTCGTCGGAGCCCTTCTGGCGCAGCGCCTCGTCGAGGTGGTCGCGCAGGCCCATCTTGCCGTTGGCGCCGTCGATGGCGGCGATGCGGTCCAGCCACACACCGGTCGGCTGGTCGGCGACGGCGTCGCCGCCCGGCTCGGCGGCGGCGTTCGAGGACCACTCCGGGTTCACGTACACCTTGGCGCCGTCGTACGGGTTGTCCACCCGGTCGCCCTGGGCGGGCGGGTCGGTCGGGTCGGTCGGGTCCGTCGGGTCGGTGCCGCCGTCGTCGACGTTGCAGGTCACGCCGTCGAGGGTGAAGGTGCTGGGCACGGCGTTGGTCCCGCTGTAGCTGCCCTGGAAGCCGAAGGTTGCGGAGCCTCCGCTGGCGAGCGTGGCGTTGTACGACTCGTTGGCCGCCGTGACGTTCGCGCCGGACTGGGTGATCCGGGCGTTCCAGCCGCTGGTCACCCTCTGGTTGCCGGCGTAGGTCCAGTTCACCGCCCACGACGACTTCGCGGCGCCGTGGTTGGTGACCGTCACGGACGCGGTGAAGCCGGTGTCCCACTGGTTCTGCACGGTGTAGTCCACGGTGCAGGGGACGGCGGCCGCGCCGGCGTCGCCCGGGACGGCGGCGATCGCCGACCCGGTGGCGCCGGCGACCAGCGCCATGGCGGCGAGGAGCGCGGTTCTGGTGCGACTCATGGTGCGGGTTTCCTTATCCGTAGGGGGCGTTCCTTGTGGGCGCGCGCAGGCGTTCGCGCGGCCTGGTGCCTTACGGGGTGGGGGATGCCGTCCCGGAACCGCACGGGCGGGTCCGTGATGCCGGCCGGAGGAGTCCGGGCAGCACGACGGCACAGGGATCCCACGGTGACGAGCGCCCCCGCGTCAGGTGCTCCGCACATGTACGGGGATGGCTAAAAGTACTGAACGCGGGGGGTGGCTCATCGAGCGACTCCTTGCAGCTCGGACGCGTCGTGACCGACGCGTCGACTGATGGAACCGCTCCCACTGGTGCACATGAAGCTAGCGCCAAGTGACGATGAAGAACAGAGGGTGTGCGGAGTTTGGCGTTTCTCGGTGCGTCGAATCTTTTCGATTCGCACCAAGGGTTGACCGGTCACTGCCCCATCCCCACTATGGGAGCGCTCCCACTGGTTCAAGCCTTGACATGTACGAGTCGCAGGAAGGACCAGCACCATGCATCCCCCACCCCGCAGACGCGGTGGCGTGCGCCGTCTCTTAGCGGTCGCCGTGACCGCTCTCGCACTGCCGCTGACGATGCTGTCGACGGGTACCACCCCCGCCCGGGCGGCGGCCGTCCAGTGCAGCGTGGACTACAGGACGAACGACTGGGGGTCGGGCTTCACCGCCGACCTGACGGTCACCAACCGCGGTTCGGACGTCATCGACGGCTGGACCCTGACGTACGACTACGCGGGCAACCAGCGCCTGGTGAACGGCTGGAACGGCAGCTGGTCGCAGTCCGGCTCCACGGTCACCGTGAGGAACGCCGCGCACAACGGCCGGATCGCCGCCGGCGCCGCCGTCACCACCGGCGCCCAGTTCTCCTACAGCGGCACCAACACCGCGCCCGCCTCCTTCTCGGTCAACGGCACCGCCTGCGTGGGCGCCCACCAGCCGCCCATCGCCGTGCTGACCAGCCCGCAGGCCGGCTCGGTCTATTCACAGGGCGAGACCGTGCCGCTCGAGGCCACGGCCGCCGCGGCCGACCAGGCCACCATCACCAAGGTGGAGTTCTACGACGACACCGAACTGCTCGGCACCGACACCTCCGCGCCGTTCACGCTGTCGGTCGGCGGTCTGGCCGTCGGCGCCCACTCGCTGGTCGCCAAGGCGTACGACAGCCTGGGCGCCTCCGCCTCCTCCACCCCGGTCGGCATCACGGTCGCCTCGGGTCCCGCCGTGGTCGCGAGCCCGTCCCAACTGGGCGTGAAGCAGGGTGAGTCGGGCACGTTCGAGGTGAAGCTGTCCAAGCAGCCGAGCGAGAACGTCACCGTCACGACGGCACGGGCGAGCGGCAACTCGGGTCTGTCGGTGTCCTCCGGCGCGACCCTCACCTTCACGCCGTCCAACTGGAGCACGGCGCAGCGCGTGACCGTGACCGCCGACGCCTCCGGCACCGGCTCCGCGGTCTTCGAGTCCACGGCGCCCGGCCACGCCAAGGCCGCGGTGACCGTGACCCAGCTGGGCGCGACCAAGTCGTACGAGGCCCGCTTCCTCGAGCTGTACGACAAGATCACCGACCCGGCGAACGGCTACTTCTCCCCCGAGGGCATTCCGTACCACTCGGTCGAGACGCTGATCGTCGAGGCACCCGACCACGGCCACGAGACCACTTCGGAGGCGTACAGCTACCTGCTGTGGCTGCAAGCCATGTACGGCAGGATCAGCGGGGACTGGACGCGGTTCAACGACGCGTGGGAGACGATGGAGCAGTACGCCATCCCGACCGCGGCGGACCAGCCCACCACCTCCTTCTACGACCCCTCGAAGCCGGCGACGTACGCCCCCGAGCACGACACCCCGAACGAGTACCCGTCGCAGCTCGACTCCGGCGTCTCCGTCGGCCGTGACCCGATCGCGGCGGAACTGAAGTCGGCGTACGGCACGGACAACGTGTACGGCATGCACTGGATCCAGGACGTGGACAACGTTTACGGCTACGGCAACTCGCCCGGCACGTGCGAGGCCGGACCGTCCGACACCGGCCCGTCCTACATCAACACCTTCCAGCGCGGTCCGCAGGAGTCGGTGTGGGAGACGGTCACCCAGCCCACCTGTGACGCCTTCAAGTACGGCGGCGCCAACGGCTACCTGGACCTGTTCACCAAGGACGCCTCCTACGCCAAGCAGTGGAAGTTCACCAACGCCCCCGACGCCGACGCGCGCGCGGTGCAGGCGGCGTACTGGGCCGACCTGTGGGCGAAGGAGCAGGGCAAGGGCGGTCAGGTCGCCGGGACCGTCGCCAAGGCGGCCAAGATGGGCGATTACCTGCGCTACGCGATGTACGACAAGTACTTCAAGAAGATCGGCAACTGCACCAGCACGTCCTGCCCGGCCGGCACCGGCAAGGACGCCTCGCACTACCTGCTCTCCTGGTACTACGCCTGGGGCGGCGCCACCGACACCTCGGCGGGCTGGTCCTGGCGCATCGGCTCCAGCCACGCGCACGGCGGGTACCAGAACCCGCTCGCCGCATACGCGCTCGCCAACTACGCTCCGCTGAAGCCGAAGTCGGCGACGGGCGCGCAGGACTGGGCCGAGTCCTACCAGCGGCAGCTGGAGTTCTACCGCTGGCTGCAGTCCGACGAGGGCGCCATCGCGGGCGGCGCGACCAACAGCTGGGCGGGCCGCTACACCACTCCGCCGTCCGGAACGCCGACCTTCTACGGCATGTACTACGACGAGAAGCCGGTGTACCACGACCCGCCGTCGAACCAGTGGTTCGGCTTCCAGGCGTGGTCGCTGGAGCGGGTGGCCGAGGTGTACCGGCAGACGGGCAACGCGCAGGCCAAGGCGGTCCTCGACAAGTGGGTCGACTGGGCGCTGTCCGAGACCACGGTCAACCCGGACGGTTCGTTCCTCTTCCCGTCGACGCTGAAGTGGTCCGGCAAGCCCGACACCTGGAACCCGTCGTCGCCGGGCGCCAACAGCGGGCTGCACGTCGAGGTCGCCGACTACACCAACGACGTCGGTGTGGCCGGCTCCTACGCCAAGATCCTGACGTACTACGCCGCCCGCTCGGGTGACACCGAGGCGGCGGACACGGCGAAGGCGCTGCTGGACGGCATGTGGGAGAACTACCAGGACGACCTCGGCATCGCCGTCCCGGAGACCCGCACCGACTACGAGCGCTTCGACGACCCGGTGTACGTCCCGTCCGGCTGGACCGGCACCATGCCGAACGGCGACCGGATCGACTCCTCGTCGACGTTCCTCTCGATCCGCTCCTTCTACAAGGACGACCCGGCCTGGTCAAAGGTCGAGAGCTATCTGAAGGGCGGCGCCGCGCCGGTCTTCACGTACCACCGGTTCTGGGCCCAGGCGGACATCGCCACGGCCATGGGCGCGTACGCGGAGCTTCTCGAATAGTCCCCGCCGACGCTCCGTGTACCGGTCCCGGCACCTGACGCCGGGGCCGGCGGGCCGGGCGGTCCCCTCGCGCACGGGGGGCCGCCCGGTCCTCGCGCGCTCCCGTTTCTTCTCCCCCACGAGGAAGGACACCCCCACCGTGCGAAGAACCCGCGTCCTCACGGCCGTGCTCGGCCTGGCGGCAGGACTGCTCACCGGCGGTCCGCCCGCCCTGGCCACCGACGCGCCCTTGCCGGCCCCCGCCTCCGTCTCGCAGGCCGCCGACGCCTACACCTGGCGCAACGCCCGCATCGACGGGGGCGGCTTCGTCCCCGGCATCGTCTTCAGCCGCAGCGAGCCGGACCTGGCGTACGCCCGCACCGACATCGGCGGCGCCTACCGCTGGCAGGAGTCGACCAGGAGCTGGATCCCGCTTCTGGACTCGGTCGGCTGGGACGACTGGGGCCACACCGGCGTGGTCAGCATCGCCTCCGACTCCGCCGACCCCGACCGGGTGTACGCGGCGGTCGGCACGTACACCAACGACTGGGACCCCGGGAACGGCGCCGTGATGCGCTCCGACGACCGGGGCGCGAGCTGGCGGAAGACCACGCTGCCGTTCAAGCTGGGCGGCAACATGCCGGGACGGGGCATGGGCGAACGGCTGGCAATCGACCCGCACGACAACGACGTGCTGTACCTGGGCGCGCCCAGCGGCCACGGGCTGTGGCGGTCGACGGACGCGGGCGTCACCTGGTCGAAGGTGACGTCCTTCCCCAACCCGGGGAACTACGCGCAGGATCCGGACGACGAGAGCGGGTACGCCTCGGACAACCAGGGCGTCGTCTGGGTGACGTTCGACGAGTCCACGGCCACCGCGGGGTCGCCGACGCGGACCGTGTACGTCGGCGTCGCCGACAAGGAGAACGCCGTGTACCGCTCGACGGACGCGGGCGCGACCTGGGAGCGGCTGGCCGGGCAGCCCACGGGCCACCTCGCGCACAAGGGCGTCCTCGACGCGGAGAACGGCCAACTCTATCTGACTTACAGCGACACCGGCGGTCCCTACGACGGGGGCAAGGGGCGGCTGTACCGGTACGCCACGGCGACCGGCGTCTGGACCGACATCAGCCCGGTCACGGAGGCGGACGCCTACTTCGGCTTCAGCGGCCTCACGGTGGACCGGCAGAACCCGGGCACGGTGATGGCGACCGCGTACAGCTCCTGGTGGCCGGACACACAGATCTTCCGCTCCACGGACAGCGGCGCCACCTGGACCCAGGCGTGGCGCTACGCCTCCTACCCGGAGCGCGAGAACCGGTACGTCATGGACGTCTCCTCGTCGCCGTGGCTGACCTGGGGCGCCAACCCGTCGCCGCCCGAACAGACGCCGAAGCTGGGGTGGATGACGGAGGCGCTGGAGATCGACCCGTTCGATTCCGACCGCATGATGTACGGCACGGGCGCGACGGTCTACGGCACGGAGGAGCTGACGAACTGGGACGACGACACCCCGTTCACCATCAAGCCGATGGTGCGCGGGCTGGAGGAGACGGCGGTCCTCGACCTGGCCTCTCCCCCGTCGGGCGCCCCGTTGCTCAGCGCGCTCGGCGACATCGGCGGGTTCCGGCACACGGACCTGACGAAGGTGCCGTCGATGATGTTCACCCAGCCGAACTTCACCTCCACGACCAGCCTGGACTTCGCGGAGTCGGACCCGGACACGGTGGTGCGCGTGGGGCAGGTCGACTCCGGTCCGCACGTGGCGTTCTCCACGGACAACGGCGTCAACTGGTCCGCGGGGGCCGACCCTTCGGGGGTGAGCGGCGGCGGGACGGTCGCCGCGGCGGCGGACGGCGGCCGCTTCGTGTGGAGCCCGGAGGGCGCGGGCGTGCACCACACCACCGGCTTCGGCGCCTCCTGGTCGGCGTCGCAGGGCATCCCCGCGGGGGCGGTCGTGGAGTCGGACCGGGAGGACCCGGCCACCTTCTACGGCGTCAAGTCCGGGCGCTTCTACGTCAGCAGGGACGGCGGGGTGACCTTCGAGGCGTCACCGGCGGCCGGGCTGCCGACCGGGGACAGCGTGCGGTTCAAGGCGCTGCCGGGCACGGCGGGCGAGATCTGGCTGGCGGGCGGGGAGCCCGACGGGCCGTACGGGCTGTGGCACTCCACCGACTTCGGGCAGACGTTCACCAAGCTGCCGGGCGTCGAGGAGGCGGACACGGTCGGCTTCGGCAAGGCGGCGCCCGGTGCCTCGTACCAGACGCTGTTCACCAGCGCGCGGATCGACGGGGTACGCGGCATCTACCGCTCCACGGACGCGGGCGCGAGCTGGGTGCGCGTCAACGACGACGCGCATCAGTGGGGTTGGACGGGTGCGGCCATCACCGGTGACCCGCGGGTTTTCGGCCGCGTGTACGTGGCGACGAACGGGCGGGGCGTGATCTACGGCGACCCGGCGGACGGGAGCGGCACGGACCCGGGCCCGTCGAGCTCATGTGAGGTGACGTACCGCGTCACGAACACGTGGGGCGACGGCTTCCAGGCGGACGTCCGCCTGACCAACACGGGCACGACGCCGTGGGACGGGTGGTCCCTGACCTGGGCCTTCCCGGCGGGCGAACGGATCGCTCAGCTGTGGAACGGCGCCCACACCCAGTCGGGTTCCACCGTGACGGTCCGCAACGCCGACTGGAACCGCACGGTGGCACCGGGCGCGTCGGCCGCCGTCGGCTTCACGGCGAGCGGGCCTCCGGCGGATGCCGGTCCGAGGGCGTTCGCGGTGGGCGGGGAGGAGTGCGCGACGCGGTGAAGATCGCCGGTGGGGGATGATGGCTCCGCCCCGCCGGCGACCCCGAAGGAGCCCCGATGCACGGACGGATCATCTTCCTCAACGGCACGTCCAGCTCGGGGAAGTCCAGCATCGCCCGGGAGTTGCTGGACGTACTGGAGGAGCCCTGCTTCCACATGCCCGTGGACGCCTTCCACCGGATGCGGTCGAGCCGCGAGATCGGGGCCGACCGGCTGCCCGACGTGCTGCACCGGACCTGGCGCGGGTACCACCGGGCGGTCGCGGGGATGGCCGCTGCGGGGAACAACGTGGTCGTCGACCATGTGCTGAGCGAGGAGTGGCGGCTGGCCGACTGTCTTGCCCTGTTCGAGCCGCGGGAGGTCGTCCTGGTGGGCGTGCGGTGCTCGCTGGAGGAGACCGAGCGGCGTGAGCGGGAGCGCGGGGACCGGCCGGCGGGACTCGCCGCTCGGCAGTACGAGCGGGTGCACGCGCACGGCGTGTACGACCTCGAGTGCGACACCACCACGACGAGCCCGGCGGACTGCGCCCGCGCCATCGCCGCCTTCCTGCCCCACCGCCCCTCCCCCACCGCCTTCGAGCAGCTGCGCGCCGCCGTGGAGGTGAGCGCGTGATGGGCCGGATCGCACTGATCGGGGGCGGGTTCTCCACCGACGAGGACGGGGTGCTGGACGACTGGGTGCTGGGGCAGGCGCGCGCCCCGCGGCCCACGGTGTGCTTCGTGCCCACGGCCGGCGGGGATGCGCCCGGATACGTCGAGAAGTTCTTCGACGCCTTTCGCGCGAAAGACTGTGAGCCGTCCGTACTTCCCTTGTTCCAGCGGGAGTCGGACGACACCGCCCTGCGTGAGTTCCTGCTCGCGCAGGACGTCGTGTACGTCGACGGCGGCAACACCGCCAACCTGCTGGCCGTCTGGCGCGTACACGGTGTGGACCGGCTGATGCGGGAGGCGTACGCCGGCGGGACGCTGCTGTGCGGGATCAGCGCCGGGGCGAACTGCTGGGCCGAGGGGTCGCACACCGACTCCTTCGGCCCGCTGACCCACCTCCCGGACGGACTGGGGCTGCTGCCCGGCTCGGTGTGCCCGCACTACGACAGCGAGCCCGGCCGCCGGTCCTCCTACCGGGCGTCCGTGGCGCGCGGCGACCTGCCCGCCGGATGGGCGGTGGAGGACGGCGCGGCGGCGCTCTTCACGGACGGACGGCTCACCGAGGCGGTGACGCGATTGCCGGACGCCCGCCTGTACCGGGTGCGGGCGGACGGGGAGGCGGGGACCCTCGAGGAGGCGGTGGACTTCCGGCTGCTCGGCGGGTGACGTCACCCCGGTCTGCGGAACGCCCTCAGCGTGAAGACCGGGTCCGGGCGGGGGCGGTCCTGGTCGGGGAGGGCCGCGAGGCGGGCGGCGAACTCCTCCGTGAGCGGCCCGCCGGGCGGCAGGGTGACGAACCAGCCGCGCCGCAGGTCGTCCACCGTGCGGCGAGGACTGCGGCCCTGGCCGTGGCCCCGGAAGCGGGCCTCACCCGCCGGGACCAGCCCGTGCCCGGCCGCCAGGGCCGCGACCGTCGCGGGGTCGTCCGGCACGGGGCTCGGCGGGCGCTCGGCGAGCACGGCGTCGATGTCGCTGCCCACGTTGTGCGACAGGCCCTTGTGCACGGTGGTGACATACACCCCGCCGGGCCGCAGCACCCGCGCGCACTCGGCGACGACGGCCCGCACGTCGGCGGGGTCGGTCAGCAGATGCAGCAGCCACACGCTGACCACCGCGTCGAAGCAGCCGTCGCGGAACGGCAGCCGACGGCTGTCGGCGCGCAGCACGGCGCCCGGGAGCCGGACGGCGGCCCGCAGCGCCATCGACGTGGACAGGTCCACGCCGGTGACCCGCAGTCCGGGGCGGGACGCGGGGAACCTCCGGGTCACGATGCCGGTGCCGCAGGCCGCGTCCAGCAGGCGCCGCGCCTGGCGCGGGACGAGACTCAGGACGGCCTCGGCGGCGGCCGCCGCGCGGGGTTCACCGCCGCGCAGGGCGTCGTAGCGCTCCGCTTCCTCGTCGTAGTCCAGCACGCGCCTCAGTGTGCCCCGTGGGCGGGCGCCAGGTCCTCCACCCTGCGGGCGAGCTCGAGGTCCTTCCCGGTGACGGCGCCGCCCGCGCTGTGCGTGTGCACGGACAGCGACACCGTGTTGTAGCCGAGGGTGAGGTCGGAGTGGTGGTCCAGCTCGTCCTGCACCTGGGCGACGTGGACGACCATGGCCGCCGCCGCGATGTGCGAGTCCAGCCGGTAGGCGCGGGTGAGGCGGTCGCCGTCGAGCGTCCAGCCCGGCAGCTCGGCGAGCCGGGACTCGATCTCCGTCCGGGACAGCGGTTCGACGGGCATGCGCGGTGCTCCTTCGCCGGGTCGGCTCTCGTGCCGCGTCCAGGCTGCCACAGAAGCCCCGCCCGTGCCCTGCCCGGAGGGCAGGCCGCTCCCCCGGCCGGCGGTCCCTCGGCTACGGTCCTGCCATGACCGCTGCCCCCTCCGAGACCGTCTCCCGCACCGAGGGCGTGGGCCCGCTGCTGCGCGCCTGGAGGCAGCGGCGGCGGGTCAGCCAGCTCGAGCTGGCCCTGCGCACCGGCTCCTCCGCCCGGCACATCAGCTTCGTCGAGACCGGCCGGTCCCGGCCCAGCGAGGAGATGGTGCTGCGGCTGGCCGAGCACCTGGACGTGCCGATGCGGGAGCGCAACGCGCTGCTGCTCGCGGCCGGTTACGCGCCCCGCTATCCGGAGACCCCGCTGGACGACCCGGCGCTGGAGGTCGTGCGCACCGGCATCGAGCGGCTGCTCGGCGGGTTCGAGCCGTACCCGGCGCTGGTGGTGGACGCGGCGTACGACGTGGTGGCGGCCAACCGGGGGGTGCTCGCGCTGTTCGACGGCGTCCCGGAGACGCTGCTGACGCCGCCGCTGAACGCGGTGCGGCTCACCCTGCACCCGCGGGGACTGGCGCCGCGTATCCGCAACCTGCGGGAGTGGCGGGGGCACCTGCTGGAGCAGATGCGGCGGAACATCGCCCTGAGCCGCTCGGACCGGCTGCGGGCGCTGTACGACGAGGTGGCGGCGTATCCCGTGCCGGACACCGCCGGGCAGGCGGAGGAACCGGCGGAGCCGGTGGCGTACTTCGCGCTGCCGATGGTGGTCGAGCACCGGGGGCGGACGCTGTCGTTCGTGTCGTCCATCGCCACGTTCAACACCCCGATGGACGTGACCGTCGCCGAGCTGGCCGTGGAGACGCTGCTCCCGGCCGACCCGGCGACGGCCGCGTACCTTCAGACCTGGCTGGCCTGACGCGCCTTCAGCGCCCGGTGCTGCAGCACGGCGAGGCCGCCCACGGTGAGCGCCTGGAGCACGACCCACACGGCACCCGCGGCGGTCGGCGAGAGCCACAGCGCGAGCGTGAGGAAACTCGCCGCCGTCCAGGCCAGATTGGCCTCGACGACACCCGTCACGCCGGCCGTCGGCGGGTGCGGCCGGGCGGCCAGCAGGCCCACGCCGGCCGCGTACACGGCGAGGAACGCGCCCAGTCCGAGCAGCAGCCCGGAGCCGATGCCGAGGAACCGGCCGAGCGGTCCGGAAAGGGCGAGGTAGGCGAGGGCGTTGGCGCCGGTCACCACGGCGTCGAGGGCCAGCAGACGGCGCAGCGGGGCTCCGGTCCGGGCGGGAGCGGTGAGCGGGGTCGTGGACATGAGGCGTCATCCTCCGTCGGGAGCGGTGCGGGAGTCGGTGCGTGGGGGGTGCGTCCACGATCCCGTGCGGCGCCGGACGGGTCGATTACGTCCGGGGTAATGCGGCGGGCGGAGGGGAGACAGGGCGGTCACGTGCGGCTCGTGAGAGTCTCGTAGGGACATGACAGGATGAGCGCATGCCCGAGCACGTTGGGGAGGCGTGGCGTTGAGTGAGCGGCGGGCCGCACCCACGGTGGGCCAGGTGGTCCTGGGACGACGGCTGCACGAGTTGCGGGAGGCCGCGGGCCTCTCACGGGAGGAGGCGGCCCGCATACTGCGGGTCGCGCCGGCCACCGTCCGCCGGATGGAGACCGCCGAGGTCTCGCTGAAGATCCCGTACGTCCAGATGCTGCTGACCGCCTACGGGGTGCCCGAGCACGAGGCGGACACGTTCGTCGCGCTCGCCGAGGACGCCAACCGCCCTGGCTGGTGGCAGCGGTACCACGACGTGCTGCCCGAGTGGTTCAGCCTGTACGTCAGCCTGGAGGGCGCCGCCCGCATCATCCGCTCCTACGAGCCGCACTTCGTGCCCGGGCTGCTCCAGACGGAGGACTACGCGCGCGCCGTGCTGGAGGCGGGGACGATCGGCACGGCGGGCCCGGAGACGGTCGAGCGGCACGTGGCGCTGCGCATGGAGCGGCAGAAGCTGCTGGAGCGCCCGGACCCGCCGCACCTGTGGGTGCTGATGGAGGAGACGGTGCTGCGCCGCCCGGTGAGCGGGGACAGCCGGGTGATGCGCGACCAGCTCGACAAGCTGCTGGAGTTCGCGGCGCGGGACCGGGTCACGCTGCAGATCGCCGAGTTCGCCGACGGGCCGCACCCGGGGACGTACGCGCCGTTCTCGCTGTTCCGGTTCGCCGAGCCGGAGCTGCCGGACATGGTGTTCACCGAGTACCTGACGGGCGCGCTGTACCTGGACTCCCGCAAGGAGGTCTCGGTGCACCTGGAGGTGCTGGACCACATGACGGCCGGCGCGGCCTCCGCCCGGCGCACCGAGAAGCTGCTGCTGGAGTGCCGCGAGCGCCTGTGAGGCGCCCGCGGGCTCAGGCCGCTCCGTCCTGGCGGGTTCCGGTGTCCTTGTCGTCGTCGACGATCTCCGCGTCCACGACGTCGTCGTCGCCCTGGGACGTCCCTCCGTCCGCGGCGCCGGGGGCGGACGTTCCGCCCGCAGCGGCTTGCGTGCCGGTCTGGGCGTACATTGCCTGGCCCATGCGCTGGCTGACCGTGGCGACCTTCTCCACGGCGGCGCGCAGCTCGGCCGTGTCGGGCGACTCCTGCTCCAGCAGCCGCTTGACGTCGGCGACCGCCGACTCCACCTCGGACTTGGCCTCGGCGGGCACCTTGTCGCCGTTCTCGGTGAGGAACTTCTCCGTCTGGTAGACGAGTTGCTCGGCCTGGTTGCGGGTCTCGGCCGCCTCCCTGCGCTTGCGGTCCTCCTCCGCGTACTGCTCGGCCTCCCGCATCATGCGGTCGATCTCGTCCTTCGGGAGGGCCGAGCCGCCGGTGACGGTCATCTTCTGTTCCTTGCCGGTGCCCAGGTCCTTCGCCCAGACGTGCATGATGCCGTTGGCGTCGATGTCGAACGTCACCTCGATCTGCGGCACCCCGCGCGGCGCCGGGGGCAGCCCGGTCAGGTCGAACGTGCCGAGCTTCTTGTTGTACGCGGCGATCTCCCGTTCGCCCTGGTAGACCTGGATCTGCACCGACGGCTGGTTGTCGACGGCGGTGGTGAAGATCTCGGAACGCTTGGTCGGGATCGTGGTGTTGCGCTCGATCAGTTTCGTCATGATGCCGCCCTTGGTCTCGATGCCGAGGGACAGCGGGGTGACGTCGAGCAGCAGCACGTCCTTCACGTCGCCGCGGATGACACCGGCCTGGAGGGCGGCGCCGAGGGCCACCACCTCGTCGGGGTTGACGCCCTTGTGCGGTTCCTTGCCGGTGAGTTCGCGGACCAGGTCGGTCACGGCGGGCATCCGGGTGGAACCGCCGACGAGGATGACGTGGTCGATGTCGGACAGCCGCACCCCGGCGTCCTCGACCGCCTGGTGGAAGGGCTTCTTGCAGCGTTCGAGCAGATCCTGGGTGAGCTCCTGGAACTGGGCCCGGGTGAGCTTCTCGTCCAGGTGCAGCGGGCCCTCCGCGGAGGCGGTGATGTAGGGCAGGTTGATCGTGGTCTCGCTGGACGACGACAGCTCGATCTTCGCCTTCTCGGCGGCCTCCCGCAGCCGCTGCACGGCCATCCTGTCCTGCGCCAGGTCGATGCCGTACTGGTCCTTGAAGCGCTTGGCGAGCCAGTCCACGATCCTCTGGTCCCAGTCGTCGCCGCCGAGGTGGGTGTCGCCGTTGGTGGCCTTCACCTCGATGACGCCCTCGCCCATCTCGAGCAGCGACACGTCGAAGGTGCCGCCGCCGAGGTCGAAGACCAGGACCGTCTGGTCGTTCTCCTTGTCCAGGCCGTAGGCGAGCGCCGCGGCCGTGGGCTCGTTGATGATGCGCAGCACGTTGAGCCCGGCGATCTCGCCGGCCTCCTTGGTGGCCTGCCGCTGGGTGTCGTCGAAGTACGCCGGCACGGTGATGACGGCGTCGGTCACGTCCTCGCCGAGGTACGCTTCGGCGTCCCGGCGCAGCTTCTGCAGCACACGGGAGGACAGTTCCTGCGCCCGGTAGCGGGTGCCGTCGACGGAGCCCTCCTCGGGGAACCGCCACTGGGCGTCGCCCATGTGCCGTTTGACCGAGCGGGCGGTGCGGTCGACGTTGGTGACGGCCTGCCGCTTGGCGACCTCTCCCACGAGCACCTCGCCGTTCTTGGCGAAGGCCACGACCGAGGGGGTGGTGCGGGCGCCTTCCGCGTTGGCGATGACGGTGGGCTCACCGCCCTCGAGCACGGCGACCACCGAGTTCGTGGTTCCCAGATCGATTCCGACGGCACGTCCCATCGCTGTAACCCCTTCCGCAAGGGCTCCTCTCCGGTCTTCCAACACTTCCAGCACAAAACTTGAGCGACCTCTTGTCAAGTGTGCGGGCGGCGGAAGTCAGCGGACGCGTGCGCCGTCCGGGTGGTCGCGCAGCGTCACCGCGCGGCGGGGACGGTCGGTGACCAGCACGTCCACGCGCCGGTCGGCGAGGAACGCGCGCATCGCCGCGTCGTCGTTGACCGTCCACACCATCGTGAACAGTCCGCCGCGGGCGGCCTCGCGCAGCACGGTGGCGCGCGCCAGCCGCTGATGCACGGCGACCCCGTGGGCGCCGCAGGCGCGGACGCGGCGCAGCGGCAGCAGTTCGCCGATCCGGGTGCGCACCAGCCGGCGTTTGCCCAGGCCCCGGCCGTCGCGGCCGAGGGAGAGCAGGGTGCGTACGCGCGGGCGGGCGGCGGTGAGGGCGGCGACGGAGCGGTCCTCCAGGGTGGTGGCGACGACCCCGTCCTCCCCCAGCAGGGCGACCGCCCGGTCGAGCAGCTCCCGCTCGTAGCCGGTCTCCTTCAGGTCCAGATGGGCGACGAGCTTCCCCGCGATCAGCTCCATCACGTCCTCGACGACCGGCACCGGATGTCCGGCGCGGGCGTCCAGCTCGGCGCGGGTCAGGGTGGACAGCAGCGGTCCGGTGCCGCCCACGCGGGCGTCGTGGTGGACGACGAGGACGCCGTCCGCGGTGCGCCGTACGTCGAACTCGACGTACTCGGCGCCGGAGGCGAGGGCGTCCTGGTACGCCTCCCAGGTGGCGGGGGCGGCGTGCTCGGTGCCTCCGCGGTGGGCGGAGACGGCGGGGCGTGGCGACATCATGGCGGCGGCTTCCGGTGGCGGACGCGGCGCAGGCCGCCCCGGCGGCGGGGCGGCCTGCGGTGGTCCTGCGGGTCGGACGGGTCAGGCGAGCTTCGCCGTCAGGGTGATCTCGGTGCCCTTGAGCGCCTGGCTGACCGGGCAGTTCACCTTGGCGTCCTCGGCCGCGGCGACGAAGCCGGCCTCGTCCAGGCCGGGGACCGTGCCCTCGACGGTGAGGTGGATGCCGGTGATGCCCTGGCCCGGCACGAAGGTGACCTCGGCGTTGGTGGTCAGCCGGGTGGGCGGGGTGCCCGCCTTGTCGAGGCCGTTGGACAGGGCCATCGAGAAGCAGCTGGAGTGCGCGGCGGCGATCAGCTCCTCGGGGCTGGTCTTCCCGTTCGCGTCCTCCGCGCGGGAGGCCCAGGTGACCGGCTGCTCGGGGATGGCGCCCGAGGAGTCGAAGGCGACGACCCCGCTGCCCTTGAAGAGGCTGCCTTCCCAAACGGTGTGTGCGGAGCGCGTGGTTGCCATGACGCATCCTTTCGAAAAAAAGTCCGGCCGGGTGACCGGCGGTGCTCGGTCCGGACGCCCGGATCACCGGGTGCCCTGCCCCATCCGATCACATCACGGCTCAGCTCACCCGGAAGACGGGCCCTCTCGGGGTGGGCGGGCGCACCCGGGCCATCGGCGGGCCGCCCGAGCTCAGGCCGCGCGTTCGCGGGGGTCCGGGAGGGGGCGGGTGTCGGACTCGTCGGACTCGGTGAGCCAGCGGCGCAGGACGTGGTGGACCTGTTCGGCGCCGGCCAGTTCCCCGCTCTCGGGGACCGGCGCGGACAGGGCCAGCGGCGAGAGCAGGAACGGACGGGACTGGGCGCCGCCGAGGCCGCCGTGGGAGCCGATCTGCTCCTCGAACGCGAGCACCTCGCCGTCGGCCGGGTCGTAGAAGGAGTTGACCATGATGTCCGCGGTGTGCGGGAAGGTGTGGGTGCGGCGCACGACGTCGGCGGCGCCGGGGCCGAACGGGGCCAGGGGGCCCGGGTTGTCGTCGAGGTCGTCCAGCGGGATCTCCGCGCCGTACGCGCCGAGCACGACCCCGCCGTGGCGTTCGCTGCGGACCAGCAGGAAGCCGATGCCGGGGTGGTTGGCGAGGGTCGGCAGCAGCGCGGGATGCCGGGCGTCGATCTCCTCCTTGGTCATGCGGTGCGGCACGTCCGGGAACGACACCAGGCCGAGGTTGCCGGAGGCGAGCACGACCGGCTCGGAGCCGCGGGAGGGCCGGAAGTGCTGCGCGCCCTCCTCGACGGGCCGGCGCAGCGCGGCGCGGACCGACGCGCGGGCCTCGGCGCCGCTGTGGGTGCGCCGGGCGCGGCGCGGCACGGGCAGCCCGCAGCCGGCCCGCACCAGGTCGCCGAGGGTGAGGCCGTAGCGGGAGCGGAAGGTCTCGCCGGGGCTCTGCCCGTGGTCGGACAGCACGACGATCCGGTACGGGCGGGGCGCGTGCTCGGCGACGTTCTCGATCAGGGCGAGCGCGCGGTCGAGCCGGCGCAGCACCTGCTCGGTGTCGCGGCTGGTCGGCCCGGAGTGGTGGGCGACCTCGTCGTAGGCGACCAGGTCGGCGTAGACGGCGCTGCGTCCGGCCAGCAGGTCGCCCATCACGGCGGCCGTGACGACGTCCCGTTCGACGACGGTGGCGAAGGCGCGCACCAGCGGGTACAGCCCGCCGCGGGAGACGCGCGGACGCTGCGCGCGGATCCGGGCGCGCACGGACTGGCCGATCTCCCGGCCCACCTCGGCGACGAAGGACAGGGCGGTGCGCACGGCGTTGGCCGGGTCGGAGAAGTAGGCGAAGTAGCCGGCGCGGGAGCGGGCGGCCGGGCCTCTGCGGCGGGCGGCGATGGACAGCACCAGCGCCTGTTCCCGGGCGCCGCCGCCGAAGAGGTTGCCCCGGCTGGCGCCGTCCTTGGCGAGCAGTCCCGCGTGGCCGGTGCGCTCGATGGCGCGGGCCTGGAGCTCGGCGGCGCTGGTGGGCCGGTTGCAGACCATCACCTCGTGGCGTGCCTTCTCGTACCAGCGGAAGGCGGGGACGTCGAAGTTGCTGCCGTGCAGGATGCCGAGCTGGCTGGCGCCGGTCTGGCTGGACCAGTCGGTGCGCCAGGGGGTGAGGCGGTGGGTGGGCCGGTCACCGCCGGTGCCCAGCCAGCGGGCGACGGTGGGCATCAGGCCCTTGTCGAGGGCGGCGAGCAGGACGTCGTGGCCGACGCCGTCGAGCTGGACGAACACCGTGCCGGGGGTGGCCGGGCAGGGCGGGTCGGAGCGCCGTCTGCGGTCCGCCAGCCGGTACAGGCGCCGGCGGTAGGCGTCGTCGTCACGGACGGCGAGGGCGCCTCCGGTGGCGGAGGCTACGGCGGACATCACGGCGGCGACCACCACGGCGGTCTCGGGGGCCGCCGAGCCGCGCTCGACCGGGTTGACGCGCAGCGCCACCCACAGCAGGGCGCCGTTGAGGAAGAACACCAGCAGGCCGAGGACGAGGGCGGGCACGAGCAGCAGCAGCCGCACCAGGAGCGGCCAGACCAGCGCGGACAGCAGGCCGAAGGCGCCCGCGCCGAGCGCGGCGGTGACCGCGATGTCGGTGGCGCTGCTGCCGTCGGCCGACCGCAGCCGGAAGTCCGGCAGGATGCCCGCGAGGACCAGCATGGTGAGCGTGGAGACCGCCCACACGGTGACACTCCGCCCGATCTGACTGGCGACCTTCCGCCATCGCCGGTCACCCACGCCGCGCACACCTCACACTCCGGTCCCTGACCTGCCTCCACCCTGTCACAACGTCCTGATGAGGCGTTTCGTCCCCCCTGGTCGGCCCCTTCTGTCCCGCTCCCTCGTCCGCTCAGCGGCCGTCGTAACCGGCGGTCGGCATGGACAGCCTGCGGTGCACCCGTGCCTTCATCGCCGCGTCGTACGACGGCTCCGCGCGGCCCACCGTCTCCACCCGCACCCCGCGCCGCGCGCACTCCGCGGCGAACTCGGCCACGGAGGACAGCGCCCGCTCCAGCACCCTCCGGCTGGGCGCCACGAACACGTCGGCGCCGGGGCGCACCCCGTCCCAGAGCAGCGCGTGGTCGGGGCGCAGTCCGCGCACCAGCAGCTCGCGGGCGACCACGTACCCGTGCTCGGCGGCCCAGCGCGCGCACATCGTGTGCTGGCCGCGGGAGTCCACCAGGAACGGATCGGCGTCCAGCTCCTCCAGCGGCGTCAGGCTCGCGATGGTCGTCACCCGCACCGGCGCCATGGCGTCCCCCTCACCTCGGGCCCACCTCGGGTTTTCGCCGACGACCCTACTCCTGCGCGTAGGCTTCGGGGAGTCGCGCGAAGGAGGCGAAGAGGTGCCGGTGGAGGTCACGTGGTGGGGGCACGCCACCTGCACGCTGGAGGACTCGCACACGCGCGTCCTCACCGACCCCCTGTTCGCACGCCGGCTGGCGCATCTGCGGCGCAGGCGCGGCGCGGTGCCCCCGCCGGAGGCGCTGCGCGCGGACGTCGCGGTGGTCTCCCATCTGCACGCCGACCACCTCCATCTGCCGTCGCTGGCCCGGCTCGCCCCGGGCACCCGACTCCTCGTGCCCCGCGGGGCGCTCCGCGCCGTGCCGGGGCTGCGGAAGCTCACCGGACTCGCCGTCACGGAGATGGCGCCCGGTGACGTGACGTCCGTCGGCGCCCTCGCGGTGCGGGCGGTGCCCGCGCTGCACGACGGGCGGCGGCTGCCCGTGGGCCGGCGCCACGCGCCCGCCCTCGGCTTTGTGGTGGAGGGTGAGGCGCGCACCTACTTCGCCGGGGACACCGGCCTGTTCGAGGACATGCCCAAGGAGGTCGGCCCGGTCGACACCGCGCTGCTGCCGGTGGGCGGCTGGGGGCCGTACCTGGGCGACGGGCACCTGGACGCGGGGCGCGCGGCGCGGGCGCTGGCGCTGCTGGGCGCGGCGAGCGCGGTGCCGGTGCACTACGGCACGTACTGGCCGATCGGGATGGACGCCGTGCGCCCCCACGAGTTCCACGCGCCGGGGCACGAGTTCGAGCGCCTGGCCGCGCGGCACGCGCCGGAGGCGGTGGTGCACCGGCTCGACCACGGCGGCAGCGTGCGCCTGGGGGGCGCGCGGTGATATCCCCCGCCGCCCTCGTGCTGGCGGCCGACGGTCTGGTGCCGCCGGCGGCCGTGGCGCCCGAGTCCACCCAGCAGGCCATCGGGTATCCGTCGCTGTTCCTGCTGGTGCTCATCGGGGCGCTGGTACCGGTGGTGCCGACGGGCGCGCTGGTCAGCTCGGCGGCCGTGGTGGCCTTCCACCAGACGGCGCCGTACTCGATGGCGCTGGTGTTCGCGACGGCGTCGCTGGCCGCCTTCCTCGGCGACGTGGCGCTGTACTGGCTGGGGCGGCGCGGGATGACGTCGAAGAACGGGTCGCGCTGGCTGGAGAAGATCCGGGAGCGCGCCCCGGAGGAGCGGCTGGCACAGGCCCAGGACAAGCTCGCCGATCACGGGGTGGCGGTGCTGGTGCTGTCCCGGCTGGTGCCGGCCGGGCGGCTCCCGGTGATGCTGGCCTGCCTGGTCGCGAAGTGGCCGCTGCGGCGGTTCGTGCGCGGCAACCTGCCGGCCTGCCTGGCCTGGGCGGCCACCTACCAGCTCGTCGGCGTCCTCGGCGGCTCGCTGTTTCCCGAGCCGTGGGAGGGCGTGCTGGCGGCGATCGTGCTGACCGTGCTGATCAGCGTGGCGCCGAGCCTGTGGCGGCGGGTGCGCCGCACGCCGACGGGCTGACGCGGGCCGCCCGGGTCAGCCGAGCACCCGCGACCCGCCGACCGGCAGGTCCCACAGCCGGTCCCGGGGCAGCCCGGCCGCCTCCCAGGCGGCGCGCACCCGGGTGAGCGGCTCCAGGACCGGCTCCGCGGACAGCACGAACGTGCCCCAGTGCATGGGCGCCATGTGCCGCGCCCCCAGGTCCTGGGCGGCGCGCACCGCATCCTCCGGGTCGCAGTGCACGTCGGCCAGCCACCAGCGCGGGTCGTACGCGCCGATCGGCATCAGCGTCAGGTCGATGCCCGGGTAGCGGCGGCCGATGCGGGAGAACCAGTGGCCGTAGCCGGTGTCACCGGCGAAGTGCACGCGGTGGCCGTCGGGCGCGGTGAGCACCCAGCCGCCCCACAGCGAGCGGCAGGTGTCGGTGAGGGTGCGCTTGGACCAGTGGTGGGACGGCACGAAGTCGAAGCGGACGCCGTCGAGTTCGGCCGCCTCCCACCAGTCCAGCTCGGTGACCCGGGTGAACCGGCGGCGGTGGAACCAGCGGGCAAGACCCGCCGGCACGAACATCGGGGTGTCGCGCGGCAGCCGCCGCAGGGTGGGCGCGTCCAGGTGGTCGTAGTGGTTGTGGCTGATGACGACCGCGTCCACGCGGGGCAGCGCCTCCCAGGCCACGCCGACGGGCGTGACGCGCGCGGGCGTGCCGAGGATGCGCCGGGACCACACCGGGTCGGTGAGCACGGTGAGCCCGCCGATCCGCACCACCCAGCTGGCGTGCCCCGCCCAGGTCACGGCGAGTGTGCGCGCGTCCACGTCGGGCACCGGGCCGGGCGCGTACGGCAGGTCGGGGATGCCGGCGAGGCCCTCGGGTCCCGGCCGCAGCGCGCCCTCGCGGGCGAAGCGGGCGAAGGCCTTGAGGCCGGGCAGCGGGGCGGTCAGGCGGTCGTGGAAGGTGCGGGGCCACACCCGGCGCTCGGCGAGCGGACGCGGTTCGGCGAGCGGGGGGTGGGGACGGTCGTCGTGGGCCGGGGGGCCGGCGTCCGGTGCCGTGGGCGTCGTTCTGGTCGACTCGTGCCGCTGCGTCATCGAGAGGACTCCCATCGCCGAGCGTCGTCACGGAGATCGTCGAGGACCGTTGTCACATGGTTCAACGCGCGTCCCACCCGTGGCAGTTCCGCCGGTTCGTCCGCTTCCAGGCAGGCGGCGCGCTCCTCGGGCGTGTCCCCCAGCAGGGGCGCGGTGCACAGCCGGACGCGCGGTGTCTCGAGGTCGTCGCCGAACCGGTGGCCGCCGGCCGCGGGCATGCCCAGCCGGCCGGTGAGGAAGTCCTCCAGCTCCTGGGCGTCGCCGACGCCGCGCGCGGCCAGCCCGGGCGCGAGCGGGGACAGGTCGACGTACAGATGCCGGCCGCACTGCGGGGGCCGGGCCAGGGCGCCCGCCGCGACGACGGCCCGGTGCGCGGCGGCGGCGACCCGGGCTGCGTGCGCACGGACGCGGTGGCGCGCGCGGTGACGGCTCGGGCTCGGACAGCGCGTATCCGGCGGCCGCGGCGACGGGGCCGCCACGCGCGCGTCGAGGCCGTGAGCACGTCGAGGACGCGCGCGTGCAGCGCGCCGCCCCTCCTCGCCCGCCGGGAAGCGGCGACGGCGCGGGCCAGCCGGACGGGAGCAGGGAGCCGGCGAGGTCGGTGACCACGGTGACCCGGTCGGCAAGCATCTCGGCGGGGCTGAGCAGCACCGTGCCGTGCGGGTCGTGGTAGCGTGTCGCGCCAGGTCTCGTCGCTGACCAGGTGGCAGCCCTCCCCCGGCGGCGGCCTCCAGCGTCTTCGTGCAGCAGCTGGGCGGGGCGACGTCGCGGTGGGGTCGTCGGCCACGGACAGCACCAGCAGCCGCGGCTCGCGGCCCTCGGCGCGCATCCGGCGCACGGTCTCCAGGAGCGCGTACGGGTCGGCCACGCCGCGCTCTCGGGAGGTGTCGGACGTGGAAGACGGGCCTGCCGAGCAGCCGCGCGTACGGCGCCCACCAGGACGCGCACGGTCTCGGCACCAGGACGTCGCGTCGACGGCGGCGGTCAGGCGGTGAGCAGGGCGGGCGCGCCGGGGGCGAGGGCCGTGCGGCCGGGGCGCGGGCAGTCCGGGCCGGGCCGCCGCCGACCGGTTCGGGGCCGACGCGGGAGGCGGCCGCCGCCAGCACCCCGGCCAGCTCGGGCAGCACCGGCAGCCCGTCCTCGGGGAGCGGCGGCCCGAAGCGGACCGGGCCGTGGCCTTCCGGATGCGTCCGCATCGCCACCTCCGCGCAGTTGCCAGTGCCCGGCGCCGTGTCCCGGCGTCCGGCCGTGCCGCCCTCGGCGAAGTCAGTACCCCGCAACCGGCCGGTCATGAGCGCGGTGCCGGATCGGGTACGCCGCCGTAGGGGCACAGGCCGCCCGGCGGGTGCGTCAGTAGCGCGCCCGGCCGGAGCGGCGGCGCAGCAGCCGGTGCGCGCCGGCGCCGAACGCGCCCGCGATCAGCAGCCCGCCCGCGACCTGGGCGGGCACGGAGTCGGTGAAGGCGCCGCCGCCTCCCGCCTGGACGCCCTGGTGGGCGGTCGGCGAGGGGCAGGGGGTCGACGTCGGCTTGTGGGTGGGGCTGGGGGTGGGCTTGTGGGTGGGCTTGTGGGTCGGCTTGTGGGAGGGGGACGGCGAGGCCGTGGGCGGGTCGGTCCAGAGCGGGGCCGCTTCCGGGCCGGCGGCGCCGGGATCGGCCACGGGGTCGGTTGCCGGGTCGGCCGCGGTGCGGCGCGGGGCCTTGTGGTCCATGGCGCCGGGGTCCGCGCCGTACGGATCGGCGGCGTACGGGTCGGCGTACGGGTCCGTCGCGCCGGTGTCCGTGCCGTACGGGTCGGTCGCACCGGGGTCCGCGACTCCCGGGTCCGGCGCCGTGCCGGGTGTGCCCTCCGGGCCCGGGACTCCGGCGCGCTCCTCGGCGCCGGCGTCGGGGATCAGCTCCTCCAGGCCCGCGGGCGGCTCCTCAGCCGGCCCGGGCGCGAGCGGATCGGTCTCGGCCGGTTCCTCGGGGGCGAGGCCCTCGGCGGTGCCGAGAGTGGTGGCGCCGTAGAGGTCGGCCTCGGTGAGCTCCTCCGTCAGGGTCTCCGACGTGTACTCCTCGGCCTCGTGCGCGCCCGGCGGCGGGGTCGGCATCGCGCTGCGGGAGGCCTGCCCCGGCCACCCGTGTCCGGCGGTCGGCGACGCGCACGGGGAGGGGGACGTCCGGGCGCCCACACTGCCGGGGACCGTCAGGGCGGTCGCGGCCGGTGCGAGCGCGCCGAGGACGGTGCCGGCGACGGCGGCGGCGGACAGGGCACGGACGGTGCGGCGCATGGTGCGGGCTCCTTCGGCGACGGCTGGGGCGCGGCGGTCGCCCCGGTCCATCACAGCCCGCCCGTCCCGGCCTCGCGCGCGGCCGGGCACCATTCGCGGGACCGGGCGCACCCGCGCGGGTGACAGGCGCGGGTGAGCGCCCGCCGCTCACTCCTCGCCGGTGTCGCCCATCACCTGGTCGCGGACCCGGCCGCAGCTGCGGCTGATCAGCCGGGAGACGTGCATCTGGGACAGGCCCAGCTCCTGCGCGATGCTGTTCTGCGTCATGTCGTCGAAGAAGCGCATGTACAGGATCGCCCGCTCGCGTTCGGGCAGCTCGGCCAGCCGGTCCTTGACGGCCTGGCGGTCGACCACGGTGTCCAGCGCCGGGTCGGGGCCGCCCAGGGCGTCGCCCAGGGACCAGCCGTCGTCGCTGCCGGACATCTCGGCGTCCAGGGACAGCGCGCTGAAGCTCTCCGCCGCCGACTGGCCGGTGCGCACCTCGTCCTCGCTCAGCCCGGCGCACTCGGCGATCTCGGCGACGGTGGGGGTGCGGCCCTGGACGGTCTGGGAGAGGTCCTGGGAGGCGTGCCGGACGCGGTTGCGCAGCTCCTGGACGCGGCGCGGGACGTGCAGGGTCCACATGTGGTCGCGGAAATGCCGCTTGATCTCGCCGGTGACGGTCGGCACGGCGTAACTCTCGAAGGCGTTGCCGAGGTCCGGGTCGTACCGGTCGACGGCCTTGACCAGCCCCAGGGCGGCGACCTGGCACAGGTCGTCGTAGCTCTCGCCGCGGCTGCGGAACCGTCCGGCGAGGCGGTGGGCCATGGGGAGCCAGGCCCGTACGAGCTCGTCGCGGAGCGCGTCGCGCTCGGGTCCTTCGGGCAGGGCGGCGAGCCTGCGGAAGGCGTCCGCGGTGTCGGGTGCGTCGTGATGAGGGTGCGTCTTGGCGCCTGTTCGGCTCGGCATGGTGCGTCGCAGCTCCCTAGGGGGTGCTCGGGGACGGACGGTCACCGTGGCGGACGCACCCACCGGGACAGGGACGTCCGGGGCGGTCTTGCCGTCACCACGGACGTGCCTCCTGTCCGAAGCACTGTCCGTCCGGGTGCCCCCGTGTCAGCCGCGCAAACCTCCCACCGGCCGGTCGGCCGGTTCCGGCTCGCGGGGCGGCAGGACGTAGTCCTCGTAGCGGCCCAGCATCAGGAGCACGCCGAGCATGAGGAACGGGACGAGCAGCGCGAGCACCACCATGGCCGGTCCTTCCGGAAGCCGCGTGGGGGGCGTGCGGACCGGGTCTCCCCCGGGCCCGGCGTCAAACCACGGCGGCACGGACACGCTCCTCCGGCACGCCTTTCGGAAATGCCCGGATCGCCGCCCGTGACCCGGTGTCGGCCCGCGCTCCTCGGGTACGCGGTGCGCACCCCGAAGGATCTGGAGGGAGACATGCAGCGAGGCAGCGACCGGCTCAGCGTCCACCGTGACGACGAGATGAAGCACGAACTGCAGGGCCTGCTGCGGTCCGGACATCCCACCCGCACCGAGGAGTGGCACGACCCGGAGCCGTCCGCCGACGACGACCCCGAGGTGGCGAACGGCCCCGTGACGCCCGGCCGGGACCCGTCGTCGCTGGACACGGTGCGACTGGAACTGGCCCGGGCCCTGGGACGCGGGGACTTCCCCGCCGGCCCCCGTGAACTCATGCGCGCCCTCGAACGGCGGCACGCCCCCGACGCGCTCGTCGAGGCGCTGGACCGGCTGCCCCGCAAGGAGCGCTACCACAACGTCCAGGAACTGGCCCGGGCGCTGACCGGTGTCCGGGAGACCGAGACGGCTTGACCGGAAGGGAGGCCCGCCGGCCATGGCCGAGTACGTGAAGGACGTCATGACCCCCGGCGTGGTGGCGGTCCGTCCGGACGCCTCGGTCGTCGAGGCCGCGCGCATGATGCGCGGCCAGAACATCGGCGACGTGGTGGTGGCGGACGGACAGCGGGTCGTGGGGGTGGTCACCGACCGGGACATCACCGTGCGGGCGGTGGCCGAGGGCCGGGACCCGTACGCGGTGAGCGTCGGCTCGGTGTGCACGCCGGACCCGCTGACGCTGGCCCCGGACGACCCGGTGGCGTCGGCGGTCGCCCTGATGCGGGAGCACGCCGTCCGGCGGATCCCCGTGGTGGAGGGCGGGCTGCCCGTCGGCCTGGTGACCCTCGGCGACCTCGTCGAGGCCCGGGACCCCGGGTCGGCGCTCGCCGGCATCAGCCGGGCGGACCCCGACGCGGCGGGCTGACGGACCAGGAACAGCTGACGAACGAAGACAGCGGTACGACAAACCGACGAAGGGACGTGGCGCCATCATGCGCATCGCATTTCTGACCGCACCCGAGGGCGTCGAGCAGGTGGAGCTGACCGAACCCTGGAAGGCGGCCGAGCAGGCGGGCCACGAGCCCGTGCTGGTCTCCACGAAGTCCGGGGAGGTCCAGGCGTTCAACCACCTCGACAAGGCGGACACCTTCCCCGTGCAGGAGGTCGTCGGCGACACCTCGGCGGACTCCTTCGACGGGCTGGTGCTGCCCGGCGGAGTCGCCAACCCGGACTTCCTGCGGATGGACAACAAGGCCGTCGCGTTCGTCCGGGACTTCTTCGAGCAGGGCCGTCCGGTGGCCGCGATCTGTCACGCGCCGTGGACGCTCGTCGAGGCGGACGTCGTGCGCGGCCGGGTCATGACCAGCTGGCCGAGCCTGCGCACGGACCTGCGCAACGCGGGCGCCGAGTGGGTGGACGAGCAGGTGAAGGTCTGCGACCACGGGCCGAACAAGCTGGTCACCAGCCGTAAGCCGGACGACCTCAAGGCGTTCTGCGAGACCTTCCTGGAGGTGTTCGCGGCGGAGCGCGCCTCGTAGCCGCCCGCAGCCGCCCAGAAGTGAGCGAACGGGAGTCCCGCCTGTGTGCGGGGCTCCCGTTCGTGTTCACGTGCCCGACGCGGTCGGCGTCGCGGAGTCCGAGGCGGTCCGCTCCCGCGCGCCCTCGCGGGTGCGGCCGGGCGCGACGGGGCGGCGCGGGTTGCGCCGCAGGTACTCGCCCTCCAGCTGCGCCATACGCTCGTTGTGGGCCCGCAGCGCGTCGTTGGACCCGTACAGCAGCGTGTCGTGGCGCGTGCGGTGGATGGTCTCCAGCTCCTTCATGAGCTGCTGGTCGTCCAGGCGGTTCGGCTCGACTCCGGTCATCGTGGTGCCCCGCTCGTCGTGTGCGTTCATGGGTCCCGGGTACCCGCGCCGCGCCCCGGCCACCCCGCGTCAGCGCGCGCGTTCCACCCTGCGCTCGTCCCAGACCGGCTCCGGGGTCTCACGCACCCGGCCGTCGCTGCCGAAGACCAGGAACCGGTCGAAGGAGCGGGCGAACCAGCGGTCGTGCGTGACGGCGAGGACGGTGCCCTCGAAACTCTCCAGACCCTCCTGGAGGGCTTCCGCCGACTCCAGGTCGAGGTTGTCGGTGGGCTCGTCGAGCAGCAGCGCGGTGACACCCTGGAGTTCGAGCAGCAGGATCTGGAAGCGGGCCTGCTGCCCGCCGGAGAGCCGGCCGAAGGTGCGCTCCGCCTGCTCGGTCAGCTCGTAGCGGCGCAGCCGGGACATGGCGGCGCCCCGGTCCTGGGCGTGCTCGGTCCACAGGATGTCGAGCAGGGTGCGGCCGATCAGCTCGGGGTGGGCGTGGGTCTGCGCGAAGTGTCCCGGCACGACCCGCGCGCCGAGCCGCCAGGCGCCGGTGTGCGCGACGTCGTCGCCGGCGAGCAGGCGCAGGAAGTGCGACTTGCCGGAGCCGTTGGAGCCGAGGACCGCGACCCGCTCGCCGTAGAACACCTCCAGGTCGAAGGGTTTCATCAGGCCGGTCAGCTCGAGCCGCTCGCAGGTGACGGCGCGGACGCCGGTGCGGCCGCCCTTGAGGCGCATCCGGATGTCCTGCTCGCGCGGCGGCTCCGGCGGGGGTCCCGCCTCCTCGAACTTGCGCAGCCGGGTCTGGGCGGCGCGGTAGCGGGAGGCCATGTCCGGGCTGTTCTCGGCGGCCTGCCGCAGGTTGAGCACCAGCTTCTTCAGCTGGGCGTGCTTCTCGTCCCAGCGGCGGCGCAGCTCCTCGAAGCGGGCGAAGCGCTCGCGCCGCGCCTCGTGGAAGGTGGCGAAGCCGCCGCCGTGCACCCAGGCGTCGGCGCCCGCCGGGCCGGGTTCGAGGGAGACGATCTTCTCGGCGGCGCGGGCGAGGAGTTCCCGGTCGTGGGAGACGAACAGGACCGTCTTGCGGGTCTGAGCGAGGCGCTCCTCCAGCCAGCGCTTGCCGGGCACGTCCAGGTAGTTGTCGGGCTCGTCGAGCAGCAGCACCTCGTCGGGGCCGCGCAGCAGCGCCTCCAGCACCAGCCGTTTCTGCTCGCCGCCGGAGAGCGTGCTCACCTGCCGCCACTGGGCCTTCTCGTAGGGGACGCCCATCGCGGCCGTGGTGCAGATGTCCCACAGCGTCTCGGCCTCGTAGCCCTGCGCCTCGGCCCAGTCGGAGAGGGCCTGCGCGTAGCGCATCTGGGCGGCCTCGTCGGATGGGGGTACCTCCCAGGCCCTTGAGGCACTGGGGGAGGTCATGAGGGCGTGCTCGGCGGCGTCCACCGCGCGGGCGGCCTCGCGGATGCGCGGCTGCGCCACGGACACCAGCAGGTCGCGCACGGTGGTGTCGTCCCGTACGGAGCCGACGAACTGGCGCATCACGCCGAGGCCGCCGGTGACGGCGACGCCGCCGCCGTGCGGGGCGAGCTCGCCGGAGAGGATGCGCAGGAGGGTCGTCTTGCCGGCGCCGTTGGGTCCCACGAGGGCCATGACGGCCCCCTCCCCCACCCGGAACGACACGTCGCCCAGGAGTGTCCTCCCGTCGGGGAGGTGGTACTCGAGGTGCGCTGCTTCCAGGTGTCCCATGGGCGCGATTCTGCGGGTCGCGCGGAACGTCTGGCAAACGGGTTTCACGGCGCCCGCTCCCGCGGACAGCTTCCCACTATCTGAAACAGCTATCTCATCATGCGGCCGTCGCGCGTAACGTGGCCCCCCTCACGACGAGTTGGAAGGGGTGGCCCCGCCATGCCGCACGCACGGGAAACCGCCGTCTACACGCACGGGCACCACGAGTCGGTGCTGCGGTCGCACACCTGGCGCACCGCGGAGAACTCGGCCGCGTATCTCCTCCGGGTGCTGAGGCCCTCCATGCGGATCCTGGACATCGGCTGCGGTCCCGGCACCATCACCGCGGGACTGACCGCCCTGGTGCCCGACGGGCACGTCACCGGTCTCGACCGGGAGCCGGGCATCCTGGAGCGGGCGCGCGCGGTGGCCGAGGAACGAGGTCTGGCGAACGCGGACTTCGTGACGGGGGACGTGCACGCGCTGGCCTTCCCCGACGACACCTTCGACGTGGTCCACGCCCATCAGGTGCTCCAGCACGTGGGCGACCCGGTGGCCGCGCTGCGCGAGATGCGGCGGGTGACGCGGCCGGGCGGGTACGTCGCCGTCCGGGACGCGGACTACGCGGCGATGACCTGGTATCCGGAGGCGGCGGGCCTCGACGACTGGCTGGACCTGTACCGGCGCGTGGCGCGGGCCAACGGGGGCGAGCCGGACGCGGGGCGGCGGCTGAAGGCGTGGGCCCTGGAGGCGGGGTTCGGGGACATCACCGCGACGTCGGGCACCTGGACGTACTCGACGGCGGAGGAGCGCGCCTGGTGGAGCGGGCTGTGGGCGGACCGCACGGTGGCGTCGGCGTACGCGGAGCGGGCCGTGGAAGGCGGGCACACCACCCCCGCCGAGCTGCAGGCCGTGGCCGCCGCGTGGCGGGAGTGGGGCGCCCGGGAGGACGGCTGGTTCGCCGTGCTGCACGGCGAGATCCTCTGCCGCGTGGACGCCAAGGATGCCCAGGACGCCTGACGACGTCCACGCGGTGCCCCAGGGATCTCAGTCCCGGGGCAGCAGCGGCCCCAGCGGGCCGAGGTCGAGGTTGAGGTCCTCGGGGCGCAGACCGTAGCGGTTGCGCAGCTCGGCCATGCGGTCCTCGAGCAGCATGAGGGTCAGCCCGACGCGCTCCTCCTGCTCCTCGGTGAGGTCGCCCTCGTCGAAGCGGCGCACCGCCTGCCGCTCCATGAGCTGACGGAGCAGTTCCACCACGGTCAGGACCAGCTTCACCAGGTCGCGCTCGACCGTGTCGGGCTCCAGGTCGAGGCGCCGGCGGGGCTTGGGGCGCGGTTCGGCGGGGCGGGCGGCGGGCGCCGGCCTGGCGTCGAAGGACGCCTCGGGGTCCAGGGGCGAGCGGCCCTCGAAGAGGTCGGCGTCGGTCACCGTGACGGGGTCCGGCGCCGCCTCGGGTGTGCGGTGCCGCGGGTCGTCGGTCACGGGGACTCCTCGAAGGGCGAGGGGACGTTCTGGTTGACGGAGCTGATCAGCGCGTTGAGGTCGATGCGGACCAGGTCGACGTCGGCGATGCGCAGCGTGATGTCGCCCGTGATCACCACACCGCCGGCCAGCAGCCGGTCGAGCAGGTCCACCAGGGCGATCTCACGCCGTTCGACGACGGTCACGCGGTCCCCTCCCTGCCGGCCTTCTCACCGGAGGCCTCCTCGCCCGCGGCTTCCTCCCCCGCGAAGGAGTAGGCCGCCCACGGTCCGGTGAGTTCCACCCGCAGCCCCGGGGAGTCGTCCTTCGTGCGCTCCACCTGCTCCACGAACGCCTCCGACTCGCCGCGCGGCACGAGGTAGGCGGCGTTGAGCACGTTGCGGCCGCTGTGGCCGGACAGGGTCGGGTTCTGCGGCGCGTGCAGGCGGGAGTCCTCGGCGAAACCGGTCAGGGTGCGGTGCAGCCCGGTGGCGAAGGTCTCGGCCCGCTGCCACTGCTCCTCCCGCGACCGCGTCTGCTCCCGGCGCCGGCGCAGATAGTCCCGGCCGGACATCGCCGCTGGCTGCGGAGCGGGCCGCTCGGCGGCCTGCTCGGCGGCTTGCTCCGGCCCAGCTTCCAGGAACACCTTGACGCCCCACTCGACGCGGCCCTCCAGCCGGTCCAGCCGGCGCAGGAAGTTCTCCTCGCGCGCCTCGATCATCGTCCGTACGCCGCTGTCGTCGCGGAAGACGGTGCCGAGCCGCAGCGGCAGCGGGGTGGTGACGGTGGTGAGTGCGTCGATCACCCCCTGATGGGCCCGCGCGACCGTGGTCAGCCAGTCCAGGTCCTCCAGATGTGCCCGCAGCGGCTCCTCCGCGAAGTCCGCCTCGGGCACATGGCTGACCACGGCCACCAGGTCGTGGTGCGGCACCAGCCGGGGCGGGTCGCCGCCCACCCCCGTCAGCTGGGCCTGGAGCGGTGTGCCGAAGGGGCGGCAGACCGCGTAGACGTAGCGCAGTCCCGTCACGGGGCCTCCTCCTCGGCGCGGCGCGGCTCCAGCTCCTCGAGCCGGGCCAGGCGCTCGCGCAACTCGGCGTTCTCACGGGCCAGTTCGTCACGCCGGGCGCGTGAGGACAGCGCCGGGTCGGACTCCCACCAGTCGATCCCCATCTCCTTGGCCTTGTCCACGGAGGCGACGACGAGGCGCAGCTTGATGGTGAGCAGCTCGATGTCGAGCAGGTTGATCTTGATGTCGCCCGCGATCACCACGCCCTTGTCCAGCACCCTTTCCAGGATGTCGGCGAGATTGGCGCCGCCGCCCTGGCCGTACGGGTCGGGGAGTCGGCTGGGAGTGGTCATCGGCGGCTCCGGCCCTCGGGTTCCTCAGGAGCGGCCTCGTCGGCCGGCTCGTCGTCCTCGTATTCGTCGTCCTCGTCGTCCTCGTCCTCGTACTCCTCCTCGGGGACGTCCTCCTCGTACTCCTCGTCGTCGTCCTCGTCGTCGCCCGCGGCTTCCTCGTCCTCGTCCTCGTACGGGTCGTCGGGCTCGGCGCCGCCGGCCTCGTCCCGGTACGCGTCCTCGGGCCCGGCGCCCTCCTCGTCCTCGTACTCACCGTCCTCGTCGGACTCGTCGGACTCGTCGGACTCGTCGTACGCGTCCTCGGGGCCGCCGTTCTCCTCGGCCTCCTCGCCGTACTCCTCGTCCTCGGCGCCCTCGGCGCCCTCGGCTTCCTCGGAGCCCTCGGAGCCCTCCTGCTGCTCCTCCTCCTCGGCCACGGCGTCCTCGTGGCTGCGGACGACCTCGCCGTCGCGGATCTCACCGCGCCAGCTGTCCTCGGCCTCGCCCTTGATCGTGATGAAGCGGGCGAAGTTCTTCAGGTCGAGCCGTGCCCGGCGGCCCTGGGCGCGCCAGATGTTGCCGGTCTTCTCGAAGAAGCCGGACGGGTAGTACTCGATCACCATCAGGACCCTGGTCAGGTTCTCGGCGATCTTGTGGAAGGAGACGACTCCCTTCATCGTGCCTTTGGCGCCCTCCGTCGACCATGCGATGCGGTCGTCGGGCACCTGCTCGTTGGTCGTCGCCTTCCAGCTGCGGTTCGACCACCAGATCTTCGCCTGCCAGTCCGACGTGGTGTCGTCGGCCTTGTTGGCGCTCTTCACGCCCTTGGCGAAGGTGCTGAAGTCCTGGTACTGCGTCCACTGGTCGTACGCGGTGCGCAGCGGCACTCCCACGTCGATGTGCTCGATGATGACGGTCGGCTTGTTGCCGGAGGACTTCTTGCGCTTGCCCTTGCCGCCGCCGAGGTTCTTCAGGGCGCCCTTGACGCTGTCCTTGGCGTGGCCGGCGCCGAGTTCCACGGCGGTGCGCAGCGGGCCCTTGCCCTCGGCGAGCTTCTTGCCGCCGTCGGTGGCGAGCTTGGCGAAGCCGGGGCTGTTGCCCTCGGCGATGTCGTTGAGCTTGCCGGTGGTCTCGCCCAGCTTCTGGCCGACGCCGGAGAGCAGCCGGGTGGCCTGGGCGGTGAGGTAGTCCTGCAGTTCGGCCTTGAGCCGGTCCGCGGCCTCGCTGTGGGCGAGTTCGGACAGCGGGTTCGTGGCGCCGTCCGCGCCGTCACGTGCGGCGGACGTGGCCCGCCCGACGGTCTCGGTCATCACTCACCGCCTCCCTTCTCGGGCCGGGAGCGGGCGCCGCGCGAGGCGGCCGTCTTCTTCGCGGCCGTCTTCCTGGCGGCGGCCGCCTTCTTCGCGGGGGCCGGGCCGCCGGCGGCGCGCTTGGCCGGTGCGGCCTTCTTCGCCGCGGGGCCCTTCTTCGCCGGGGCCTTCTTGGCGGCCTTCTGCGCCGCCCGCCCGGCGTCCGGCCCGCGCTCACGCCCGCCGTCGTCCCGGTCCTCGGCGTCGTCCGGCTCGTGGCCGTCCGTCTCCTCGTCGTACGGCTCCTCGCCGGTGTCCTCCGCCTCCGCGTCCCGGTCCTCGCCGCCGCCGGCCAGCCGGCCGCGCACCTCGGCGGTGCGGCCGTGCAGCCGGTCGGCGAGCGAGCCGAGCTGCCGCTCGACCAGAGCACCCGAGGCGGCCTTGCCGGCGCCCCGCAGATCACCGCGGAGCTGGTCGCCCAGCTCCTTGAACTGCGGGTTGTCGCGGAGCTGCTGCCCCACCAGGTCGGCGACGGCCCGCGGGCTCAGGTTGAGCTTCTTGCCCGCGACCAGTCCGCCGACGGCCAGGGCCATCTTCAGCTTCTTGGTCCGTCCGAGGAGATATCCGGCCCCTATGGCGAGGCCCAGTCCCGTTCGATTCATCGTTGTGCCGTCCCGTCCCCTTGACCCGCGCCTGTGCGCGTCGCGATCTCCAACCGGTCCAGGAGGGCGTCCTCCTGTTCGTCGAACTCCTCCTCGGTGATCTCCCCGGCCTCCAGCTGTTCCTCCAGCCGGGCCAGTTCGGCACGGATGGTCGCGGGGTCGTAGTAGATGCGTTCCGCTTCCTGCAGGACCTGCCGGATCGCCCAGGCGCCACCACGCGCCGGGGCGAGCGGCAGCAGGAGCACTTCCGAGATCAGGCCCATGTCGTCACTCCGCTCCGGTGTCCGCCGCGACCGTGGTGCCCGCCGGCTCGGCAGGGCCGGGCTCGACGAAGCTGTACGGCGGCAGCGGGCCGTTCAGTCGTATCTCCAGGTGGGGCATGTCCGCGCGGGCCTTCTCCACGGCGGCCAGGAAGTCCTCCGCCGTCGAGCGCTTCACCAGGTACGAGACGTTGGCGAGCCAGCCGGTGGACTCGGGGCCCACGCTCTCGGCGTCGGCGATGCCGCGCAGCGCGTTCTCCAGCGTGGCGCCGTCCTCGGCCTCCCGCGCCTTGACGGCTTCGGCGACCATCTCGCCGAGGCGGATCTTGTCGTCGTAACTGCCGCCGCCGGACTGCCGGTTGGATTCGGCGAGGGCGCGGATCTCCGGGTTGAGGGCCATCACGTGATGGAGGACGGCGTCCTCCACGTGGTTGGCCTTGACGTTGTACTCGACCCGGCCGTCGAGGGCGCGCAGCCGCTCCAGGTAGTGGTCGGCGCGCTCGGCGAGGACGGAGGTGACGGTGTCGTCGTCGGGGGCGACGCTGCCGAACCGCATGGGCAGGACGCAGCCGCCCGCGCCGATCTCGCTGAGCACGTTCTGGTGGGCGAGCAGCTCACGCCGCTTGGGGCGCAGGCCCTCGGGGGCGTCGCTGACGACGGCCGCCAGCTCCCCCTGGGTCAGCACCCGCAGCGGGCGCGCCGGGTCGCCGACGCCGCCCATGCCCTCGGGCAGGGAGGGGTGCGAGGCGGCGGTGATGCCGTAGACGTACGTGCTCACTCCTGCTCCTCCTTGCGCCGCGAGGTGGTCTTACGGGCCCGGGGGCGCGACTCGGTCTCGCCCTCGCGGCCCTGCTTGAAGGCGTCCGAGATGGTCTCGGCGGCGCCGGAGAGGGCTCCCTTGGACTTGCCGCGGGCGCCGGACTCGGTCACCTCGCCGACGATCTCGGGCAGGCCCGGGCTCTTCTTGGGGCCGGACTCGAGGTCCAGCCGGTTGCAGGCCTCCGCGAAGCGGAGGTAGGTGTCGACGCTCGCGACGACGACACGGACGTCGATCTTGAGAATCTCGATGCCGACCAGGGACACGCGCACGAATGCGTCGATGACGAGCCCCCTGTCCAGGACAAGCTCAAGCACGTCGTAGAGGCCGCTGCTGCCGCCTCCGCCGCCGGACTGCTGTGCCGGTACCACTGTCATGCCGGCCGTTCCTCCTCGATGTCGGGGATGTGGGATGTAGGGATGTGCTTGCCGTGCTGTCGCGCGGCCTGCCGGCCGCCTTACTTGCGCCCGTCGGCGCGTCCGCGTTCGTAGCGGCGGACCCTCCGGTACCCGGTGAGGTCCCCGTCGGGGTCCAGCTCCACCTGGTAACTCCCCATCAGGCTCATCGTGTCGGGCACCCGCTCCAGCTCGAGGACCTCGACCTCCAGCACCCAGCCCTGTGAGGTCTGCTCGAAGGACGACACGGACTCGGCCTCCATGCCGGTGAGCTCCGCCAGCTGCTCGCGCGCCTGGCGCAGCACCTCCATGGGCTTCGGCTTCTTCCGTGCCGTGGTGCTCTCGGCCGTCCCGCCGTCGTCCTCCGGCCGCCTGCGGGGTGCGGTGCGTTTACGGGGTGTGCGTGTGGTCCGGGTCTCCTGGGAGTCCTGGCCCTCACGGGAGTCGGGAGATTCCTGTGAATCTTGTGACTCTTCGGTGTTTTTCGTGTTCGACATGGCCACCTCCCCCTCCGTGTGGCCGCAAGCGTGTTCGCCAAACCTCCGGGGACTCACCCGTTCGCCACGTCCGGCTGTCACCCCTGGTCGCAAGGGGATATGAGGCGACCGGTTCCGCCGGGTCAGCCGCGCAGCGCGGCGAGCCTGCGGCGGGCCGGCGCGAGGGAGCGGCCCTTTCCGGACAGCCCGGCCCACGGTTTCGCCTCGGCCTGCTCCAGGGCGTTCCCGACCGTCCAGCGGCGGCCGTGCAGCTCCGGGTCGTCGAGCTGCTCCCAGGTGACCGGGGCGGCGACGGGCGCTCCCGGCAGGGCGCGCACCGTCCAGGGGGCGACCGCGGTCTGGGCGTAGGCGTTGCGCTGCACGTCGAGGTAGAGCCGGTCGCCGCGGTCCTTCTTGCGGGCCGCGGTGGTGAGCCGGTCCGGGTGGGCGTCGGCCAGCGTGTCGGCGACCTGGCGGGCGAACTGGCGGACCGTGTCGAAGTCCTGGCCGCCGTCGAGCGGCACGACCACGTGCAGGCCCCGGGACCCGGTGGTCATCAGGGCGGAGGGCAGGGCGAGTTCGTCCAGCAGCTCGCCCAGCAGCCGGGCGGCCTTCCGCACCTCCCCGAAGTCGTCGCCGGACGGGTCGAGGTCGAAGACCAGCCGGTCCGGGCGGTCCACATCGTCGGCGCGGGAGAGCCAGCGGTGCAGCGTGATGCTCGCCTGGTCGACCAGGTACAGCAGGGTGGCGGTGTCGTCGCACACGGTGTGCGTGACGGTGCCGCCCTCCTTGCCGACCTCCACCCGCGTGATCCAGTCCGGATAGCTGTCGGGCGTGTTCTTCTGCATGAACGCCGGGCCGTCGATGCCGTCGGGCCGCCGGTCCAGCATCAGCGGCCGGCCCCTCAGGTGCGGCAGCATGTGCCGGGCGATCGCCCGGTGGTAGTCGACGAGGTCGCCCTTGGTGTACTCCCGGGCCCCGTCTCCGCCCGGGAAGAGCACCTTGTCCGGACGGTGGATCTCCACCCGCCGGCGGCCGGCCCGTACGGTGCGCGAGCCGCCGTCGCTCACGACACGATCGCCTCCCCCACCAGCAGCCTGCCGGCCGCGGCGATCGACGCGGCGTCGATCCCGGCGGCGTGCAGCTGCTCCTCGGGGGCGGCCGAGCCCGGCATGTTCCGCACGGCGAGCCGCACCAGCCGCGGCACGGGACGCCCGTCGCCGAACGCCTCGGCGACCGCGTCACCGAGCCCGCCCTCGGGGTGGTGGTCCTCGACCGTCATCAGACAGCCGGTCTCCTCGGCGGCGGTGCGCAGCGTCTCCACGTCGACGGGCTTCACGGAGTACAGGTCGACGACCCGTACGGCGACGCCCTCGTCCGCGAGGGTGTCGGCGGCGGCCAGCGCCTCCGGCACGGTGACACCCGCGGCGACCAGGGTGAGCCGGTCCTGTCCCGAGGAGCGCAGCACCTTGCTGCCGCCGACGGGGAACTCCTCGTCGGGGCCGTAGATCACCGGGCTCTCGCCGCGCGAGGTGCGCAGATAGCGGATGCCCTCCAGGCCGGCCATGGCGGCGACCAGGCGGGCGGTCTGGTTGGCGTCGCACGGGTACAGCACGGTGGAGCCGTGCACCGCGCGCATCATCGCCAAATCCTCCAGACCCATCTGGCTGGGTCCGTCCTGCCCGATGGCGACGCCGGCGTGCGACCCGACGAGATTGAGCCCGGAGCCGCTGACCGCGGCCATGCGGACGAAGTCGTGGGCGCGGGTGAGGAAGGCCGCGAAGGTGGACGCGAACGGCAGCCAGCCACGCGCGGCGACCCCGACGGCGCCGGCGACCATCTGCTGCTCGGCGATGTAGCACTCGATGTAGCGCTCGGGGTGTTCCTTGGCGAAGTACTCCAGGCGCGTGGAGTCGCCGACCTCGCCGTCCAGGGCGACGACGTCGTCGCGCGCGGCGCCGAGGGCGGCCAGCGCCTCGCCGAAGGCATTGCGGGTGGCGACGTCCTCGCCGCGCTCCCAGCGGGGCAGCTCGGGCGTGGTGATCCGCCGGGCGGGGGCCTCACCGCCGGCGGTCGGCGCATGGACGCTGATGCGCAGGTCGCGGGGGCCGCCCAGTTCGGCGATCGCGTCCTCCGCCTCCGGCAGCGGCTTGCCGTGCAGCCCCTCCCGGTCCTGCACGGACGCCACACCCTTGCCCTTGAGGGTGCGGGCGAGGATCGCGGTCGGCTGGCCCCGGGTGGACAGGGCCTCGCCGTAGGCGCGGTCCACCGCGTCCACGTCGTGCCCGTCCACCTCGACGGTGTGCCAGCCGAACGCCTGGAAGCGGCGGGCGTAGGCGTCCAGGTCGTGGCCGTGCCGGGTGGGACCGCGCTGGCCGAGCCGGTTGACGTCCACGATCGCGATGAGATTGTCGAGGTTCTCGTACGCGGCCTGCTCGGCCGCCTCCCACACCGAGCCCTCGGCCATTTCGCTGTCGCCGCACAGCACCCACACCCGGTAGTCGGTGTGGTCCAGCCGCTTCCCGGCGAGCGCGATGCCGACGCCGACGGGCAGGCCCTGCCCGAGGGAGCCGGTCGCGGTCTCCACCCAGGGGAGCTTGCGGGGCGTCGGGTGGCCCTCGAGACGGCTGCCGTTCTCGCGGAAGGTGAGCAGCTCCTCGTCGCCGATGACTCCGGCCGCCTTGTAGGTGGCGTACAGCAGCGGGGAGGCGTGGCCCTTGGAGAGGACGAAGCGGTCGTTGGCGGGGTGGTCGGGGCGGTCGAAGTCGTAGCGCAGATGGCGGGCGAAGAGAACGGCCACGAGGTCGGCCGCGGACATCGACGACGTGGGGTGCCCGGAGCCTGCGGCGGCCGCCGCCCGGACACTGTCCACCCGCAACTGCTGTCCAAGTTCGGCGAGTTCACCGGTGTTCATGCGTCTCCTTCGTCGGGTCGGTCGGTACGCCGGACGGGGCCGGGGGCCACGTCGGGGCCGGGCTCCGGCTGGTCGGGCGGCGGGGTGACGTCGGTTCCCGCCCGGTCGGACGGCTGCTCGTCCTTCGGTCCTCCCGGCACGCGCGCGACCTCGGGGGACGCGGTGTCCAGCGGCACCGACCAGGACGTCACGAGGCCCAACTGGACGGCCTGGCGCGGAAGTACGGCGTCCAGCAGCCAGTCGGCGGCCACCCGCACCCGGTTGCCGGGCATCGCGGCGAGGTGGTAGCCCCGGGTCACCGCGCCGGCCGCCACTCCGGAGAGGTGGACGCCGAGCGGGTTGGCGGCGGCCTTGGCGCCGCCGAGGTCCACCACGAACCCCATGTCCTTGTGCCGGTACGCCCGCCGCTCGCCGTCGCCGAAGGACGCGGCGATGTTGTGCGCGCAGACCTTGCCCTGCCGCCAGGCGTGCTGAGCGGTCATCGGGGTGTACGAGCCGGGGTTCTCCAGGTCGGGCACGGCGGCCGCGTCACCGCAGGCGAAGACCTCCGGGCGGCCCGGAACCTGGAGGTGCGGGTCGACCAGCAGCCGGCCGCGTTCCATGGGCAGTTCCAGGGACTGGACGAGCGGGTCGGGGCGTACGCCCACGCACCAGACGAGGGTGCGCGTCCCCACGAACTCGCCGTCCGTGAGCAGCACCCCGTCGGAGGTGGCCTCCTTCACCGAGGTGCCCATCCGCACGTCCACGCCCCGCTCCCGCAGCACGCTGTCGGCGGTGCGGGAGAGCCGTTCGTCCAGTTCGGGCAGGACCCGGTCGGCGATGTCGAGGAGGATCCAGCGCGGCCGCATGCCGGTGCGCAGCGGCTGCTTCGCCACGTGCGCGTCGGTGAAGAGCTGGCCGTGCGCGGCGACCTCGGTGCCGGTGTAGCCGGCGCCCACGACGACGAAGGTGCACCGGGAGGAGCAGCGCTCCGGGTCGTCCGTGGCGGCGGCCAGCTCCACCTGGCGGGTGACGTGATCGCGCAGGTACAGCGCCTCGGGCAGGCCGCGGAAGCCGTGCGCGTGCTCGGCGACGCCCGGGATGGGCAGCAGCTTGTTGACGCTGCCGGCGGCGAGCACCAGCCGGTCGTAGGGCAGGGTGCCGTTCTCGCCCTCGGGGCCGGTGTAGTGCACCTGGCGGGCGTCGAGGTCGATCCGGCCGGCCTCGCCCAGCACCAGCCTGACCTGCGGAAGCGTCTCGGCGAGGGACACGGTGACCCGGCGCGGCTCGAGGATCCCGGCCGCGACCTGGGGCAACAGGGGCAGGTACAGGAAGTAGTCGGTCGGGTTGAGCAGGACGATCTCGGCCCGGCCCTTGGCCTTACGGGACAGGATCTGGGCCGTGCGGTACCCGGCGAAGCCGGCACCGACGATCACAATGCGGGGTCGACTCACGGTTCGCCTCCGGCGCGGTCGCGTACGTCGGGAGACTTCCGCGTCCCCCTGTGCGGGGCCGTCAAACACCGGGGCGGGGTTCACGCGGGCACAACCGCGCCCTTCCGCTGCCGCCGCGCACCGTGCCGCCCCGGCCTCAGCCGTCGCCCGGGGCGCGGTCGGTGCCGACCGTGGGCGGGGCGGACGGCACCGGGGGCACGGGGGCGGAGCCGTTGCGGGTACCGGGGCGGACGGTGTCGGGCGGGCCGCCGCTCGCAGGGCGACCGCCGCTGCCGCCAGGATCACCGCCGTGACGAGCGCCGCCGCCCAGCCCGGGAGGACCAGGTCCAGGGCGAGGCCCACCGCCAGGGCGAGCGCCGCGCCGGCGTACAGCGCGGCGGCGCCCGAGCCGGCGTACAACGCCGCCTTGCGGCGCTGCCCCCGCGTCTGTTCCCGCAGTTCGGCGCGTACGGACTCCCGGGCCACCTGGGCCAGTTCGTCCACCAGGTGCTTGTCGAGGTGCTGCATGTGCTCCAAGCGCTGCATGGCGCCCGGGTACCCGTGCCCGGGACCCGGTAACTCGCCCCGGGCGTACCGCAGGAGGGAGTGGTGTGGAGATCAGGAAGCCCCCGCCCGCCGGCCTGGGCGTCCAACTACGCTCGGACGCATGGAGATTCTGGGTGCCACACTGCGCGTCTGCGTCGACGACATCGAGACCGCCATCCCCTTCTACGAGCGGCTGGCGGGCGGAACCGCCCTCCGCTTCGAACGGGAGGGCGTCCAGGTCGCCGCGGTGGGCTGCTTCCTGCTGATGAGCGGTCCCGAGGCCGAGCTGGACGTGCTGCGCAAGGTCGCCGCGACCATCGCGGTCAAGGACGTCGACGAGACCCGTCAGGTGCTGGAGGAGATGGGCGCGGCCGTCCTCGCCGGACCGCTGCCCACCCCCGTCGGCCGCAACCTGATCGCACGCCACCCGGACGGGGCGGTCTACGAGTACGCGGACCGCCGCGGCGCCTGACGTCAGGTCACGGTGTGGGCCGCATCCGGAAGTCGTACCGCTCCGGCAGCGGTTCGTCCGTGAGCCGCGCCCACAGGCGCCCGATGACCTCGTCGCCCTCACGCAGGTCGGCGACCTCGAAGCCCGCGTCGAACACGGCGCGGGCCTCCTCGCTCCGTCCCTCGGCGAGCAGCAGGCCCGCCTCGATCAGCCGGAAGCGTCCGCGGGCCCGGGTGCCGGGGTCCAGACGCTCCCACACCGACCGGGCGTCCGCCGTGCGCCCCACCGCGAGCAGTGCCTCGATCGCCTCCCGCCCGAGGGCGGCCTCGGCGGCGGTCCACTCCCCCTCCGCCTTGTCGGCCTCGCGGCACAGGTCGTCGAAGGCCAGCGTGTAGCGGTCGGCGGCGCGCTCCGGGTGGCGCTCCTCCCGGTCGGCGACGGCGAGACAGCGCAGGACGGGCCAGGACGGGCCGTCCTGCGCCAGCCCCCGCTCCCAGCTGCGCACCGCCTGCGCCCGGTCGCCGCCGTGCCACTGGGCGACGCCCAGGTGGTACTCGGTCAGCCCGGTCGCGGGCGCCGTCTCCAGCATGTCCCGCCAGTGCCGGGCGACCAGCGTCCCGCCGGGCGGCCGGCTGCCGGGCGGCTCGGGGAAGGACCCGGCGCGCAGCAGGTGCAGCCAGGGTTCCTGCTCCTCGCCGAGGGTGCTCTCGTCGAAGGGCGTGCCGGGCAGCTTCCACCCGGCGCGCAGCACCTCGAGCGCGCCCCACCCGGACCCGGCGGCCAGCCGCTCGCCGGGGTCGGTGTCGGCGTACGGCAGCCAGGCCGCGTACGCCGCGTCGACGTCCGCGCGCGGCAGTACTCCCTCCAGTCCGGCCTCCGCCTCGTCGAGGACGGCGCCCCAGTCTCCGTCGCGCCGCGCCTCGAAGGGCCCGTACGCCTCCAGCCAGGACACCTCGCTCTCCGGCTCCAGGCGGACGTGTTCCAGCTGGGTGCGGGCGAGGCCCGCCTGGATCTCGCAGTAGCCGTCGGTGCCGGGCTCGGTGAGCCACTGCTGCCAGCTCCGTCCGCCGGGCCCGCGGCCCCACACGAACAGCTTCCGGCCGCGCAGGGTGTCCGTGGAGGTCTGCACGAGCCCGTGCCCGTCGCCGTCGAGCGCGGCGATCCAGCGGCGGCGCTCCTCGGGGACCTCGTAGAAGTAGTCGGCGGCGTAGGTGCTGTTGGGCGGGTAGGTGCGGTCGACGCCGTCGTACGCGGGGACGGGGACACGGCTCAGGCGCTGCTCGTAGCCGAAGTGGTAGGCCTCCTCGGCCGGGGCGAGGACGCGGCAGTCCTCGGGGACGGCGATGTTGGACCACCAGTACGTCGGCACCTGCTTCTCGTGCGGGTTGCGGATCCGGGCGCCGACGTAGAGGAAGTCGGAGCCGTCCGGCAGCCACAGGTCGACCTGGAAGGGCAGGTCGCGCAGCCGCTCCCACTCCCACAGGCGCAGCATCTCCCCGCCGTCGGGGGCGGGGACGCGGGCCGCGTGCACGGGCGAGCAGGACAGGGTGGTGTGGCCGGTCGCGCCGATGTTCCACTCGATGCCGCCGGAGAACCAGGCGCCGTTCAGCGCGAAGTTGGCTGGCTGGAACACCGGGTTCGCGTACAGCAGTTCACGGCCGGTGGGTTTGTGGACGAGGGAGGCGATCCGGCCGCCGAGGCCGGGCAGGACGGTGGCGCGCAGCCGGTCGTTCTCGATGACGAGGGCGTCGAGGGGGCGGGGCGCGCGGTCCCGGTCGTAGCCGTCGCGGACGGGGACCGGCAGCAGGCTGTGCAGCGGGGCGTAGCCGATCTGCCGGGCCATGTCGCGCGGCAGGTCCTTCTTGTCGCGGTCCTCGATGCGGTGCATCTCGTCGAGGGGGCGCAGGGCGGGCAGCGGGTTGTCGGGGCCGAGGTGCGCGGCCGGCAGCGTGAGTACCTCATGTCGGATCGTCGTCACGATCTCCATGGAAGCCGCCGGACGCCCGCCTGAACAGAGGCCGTGACGAGCGGCTTTCGCGCGGGGCCCGGTCAGTCGTCCCCGGTCAGCATCTCGGTGGTGAGCGCCCAGCGTTCGTGGTCGCGCCAGGCGCCGTCGATGTAGAGCATCTTTGGGGAGAAGCCCTCCTTGCGGAAGCCGCAGGCGCGGGCGAGGGCGATGGAGGCGGTGTTGCCGGGCTGCACGTTGATCTCCAGCCGGTGCAGCCGCATCGGCCCGAACGCGTACCGCACGACGAGGTCCAGCGCCTCGCGCATCAGCCCGCGTCCGGCCGCGTGGGCGAAGGCGCCGTAGCCGAGGGCGCCGCAGAGGAAACCGCCCTCGACGATGTTGTTGATGTTGACGAAGCCGGCGAGGGCGCCGTCCGCCTCCCTCTCGCAGACCAGGAACCCCGCCTTGGCGGGGTCCTCGATCAGCCGCTGCGCGTAGGCGGTGTAGGCGGCCGGGGTGTCCGGCGGGAACAGCCAGGGGTGGTGCAGGTCCTTGCTCTCCCTCGCCCGCGCGGTGAACTCGGCGGCGTCGTCGTAGGTGAAGTGGCGCAGGCCCACGCGGCGGCCTTCGGTGAGGTAACGGGAAGCGGTGTGCGGCACCCTGTCACCCTACGACGCCGGCCCGGGGACGCACACCGGGCAGCGCGCGCTCGGCCCGGTCCTCGGCCCGGTCCCGCCGTGTTCAGCTCAGCGCCGGTTCCTCCAGTGTCAGCGTCCCCGCGTCCGCGTCCAGTTCGGCCGCGACGCCGAACGGCAGCGTCAGCGCGTCGTCGCAGTGCCCGAAGCCGAACTGCTCGGCCACCGGCACCCCGAGCCCGCCCAGCCGGTCCACGAGCAGGGCGCGCACCGTGTCGTACGGGTCGCACTCCGCCCAGGAGCCCAGCAGCAGCCCGGCGACGCCGTCGAGCATCCCGGCGCGCAGCAGCTGGGTGAGGTAGCGGTCGAGGCGGTAGGTCTCCTCCCCCACGTCCTCCAGGCACAGCAGTCCGCCGCGCGCGGAGTCGCGGGTGTGCGGCGTGCCGATGCCGCCGGCGATCAGGGAGAGGCAGCCGCCGAGGGTCACGCCGCGGGCGCGTCCCGGGACCAGCGCGGTGCCGTCGGAGCGGATCGTGCGCACCGACTCGGGGTCGAACAGGGTGGCCCGCAGGTGTTCCTGGGCGCGGGCGCTCTTGATGAAGTCGGCGCCCGCGGCCATCGGCCCGTGCAGGGTGACCAGGCCGAGCCGGACCGCGAACGCCTCGTGCAGCGTGGTGATGTCGCTGAACCCGACGAACACCTTCGGCCCCGCCGCCCGCATCACCTCCCAGTCGAGGGCGTCGACCATGCGCTGGGCGCCGTAGCCGCCGCGGGCGCAGATCACCGCGTCGACGGCCGGGTCGCACCAGGCGTTCTGCAGATCGGCGGCCCGGTCGGCGTCGGCGGCCGCGAGGTAGCTCAACTCCGTGTGCCGGCCGAGGACGTGCGGGGCGGCGACGGGGTCGAGGCCCCAGCCGCGCAGCACGTCGAGCCCGGCGGCGAGCCGTTCCTCGGGGATGGGCCCGCTGGGTGCGACCACGGCCACCCGGGCGCCGGGGGCGAGGCGGTGCGGCCGCCGCAGCGGATTCAGCGGGGTCGGCGTGGTCACGGCGTCAGCTCCAGGGCCGGGATGCCGGGCGTCTTCAGCCCGAACACCTGCGCGTACAGGGACAGCTCGGCCTCCAGGGCGCGCACCATGGTCTCCGCGCGGCGGAAGCCGTGGCCTTCGCCCTCGAAGGTGAGGTAGGCGTGCGGGACGCCCCGGCCGGCCAGCCGGGCGAGGAACCGCTCACACTGCACGGGCGGGCAGATCACGTCGTCCAGCCCCTGGAGCAGCAGGAACGGCGCGCTCAGCCGGTCGGCGTGGGTGAGCGGCGAGCGCTCCTCGTACCGCTCGGGCACCTCGGCGCGCGGGCCGATCAGGGTCTCCAGGTACTGCGACTCGAAGTCGTGCGTCTCCCCCGTGCCCCAGCCGGTGAGGTCGAGCACCGGGTAGATGATCGTGCCGCAGGCGTAGACGTCGGTGGTGGTGAGGGAGGCTGCGGTGGTCCAGCCGCCGGCGCTGCCGCCGCGGACCGCGAGCCGCCGGGGGTCGGCGACGCCTTCCTCGGCGAGGGCCCGCGCGACGGCGGCGCAGTCCTCGACGTCGACCACGCCCCACTGTCCGCGCAGCCGGTTGCGGTACTCCCGGCCGTACCCGGTGGAGCCGCCGTAGTTGACCTCGGCGACGCCGATGCCGCGCGAGGTGAAGTAGGCGATCTCCAGGTCGAGGACCAGCGGGAAGCGGCCGGTGGGGCCGCCGTGCGCCCAGATCACGTACGGGGGCAGCTCGCCGGCGGGTCCGGTGCTGCCGGGGTTGCGCGGCGGGTACACCTGGGCGTGGATCTCCCGGCCGTCGGGCCCCGTGAAGGTGCGGACCTCGGGCTCGGGGTAGTACGCGGGGTCGACGGCGTCGCTGTGGGCGGCGCCGATCACACGGGCCCTGCCGGTGCGGGTGTCCAGCTCCACGACCTCGTAGGAGCTGTGCGGGCCGGCGCCGACGGCGACGACCCGCTCACCGAGCGCGGCGACGGTGGGTCCGAACTCGCTCCACGGTCCCGCGGCGTCGACGAGCTCGCAGGTCTCCGGGTCGAGCACGCCGAGCCGCAGGGCGCCCTTGCCGTGCAGGACGGCGATCAGCCCGCCGTCCAGCGGGGCGAACCAGCGCTGGCCCAGCTTCCACAGCGGCCCGGCGAACTCCTCGGGGCGCGCGCAGACAGGCTCGCCGTCCCGGTAGAGGTTCCACCAGCCGGTGCGGTCGCTGGCGTACAGCAGGCGGTTGTCGTGGGTCCAGTCGGCCTGCGGGACGGACTCCTCGGGTCCGCCGGCCACGGTGCGGGCGCCGGTCAGGGTGCCGTCCGCGGCGACGTCGGCGACGATCAGCTCGGTGCCGTCCCACGGCATGCGGGGGTGGTCCCAGCCGATCCAGGCGGCGCGCGTCCCGTCGGGCGAGAGCCGCGGTCCGGTGACGAACCGGTGCTTCTCCGCGGTCAGCTCGCGGACCGCGCCCCGGTCCTCGGCCGCGGACCCGTCGAGGGGCACGGCGGCCGGCACGCGGCGCACGTCGCTCGGGCCGTCGCCGGTGAACTCCTCCAGGACGCACCACACCTCGCCGCGCTCCGGCAGCACGACGGGCTCGGCCCAGCGCAGCCCCAGGCCGACCGGCGACACCGGGGTGAGCGGCACCGGTTCGGCGCCCGGCTCCCAGCGGTAGAGGCGCTGGTCGGGGAAGTGCGCGAACACCACCAGCGGCACGCCGTCGCGCACCGCGCCCGCCCAGGGGTGGCCGCCGTACTCGATGACGCGGCTGCGGACGTTCCACGGCGCGGGCAGGACCGACTCCTCGGTGCCGTCCGCGTGCCGCCGCACCAGGGTGCGGCGGCCCGCCTCGGCGGGGCGGGGCTCGGTCCACCACACCTCGTCGCCGACGAAGCCCACGTACTCGGGGCTGCCGTCGTGGGCCGCGGCCGTGGCCGCGTCGACGGGCGAGGGCCACTCGCCGTACGCCAGGGTCTGCACTGTCTCCCCCACTCGCTTCACGCCGACCGCAGGAACCGGTCGAGCACCTGGACACCGAACTGGAGCGCCTCGACCGGCACGCGCTCGTCCACGCCGTGGAAGAGGGCCTGGTAGTCGAAGCCCTCGGGCAGCTTCAGCGGCGCGAAGCCGTACCCGGTGATGCCGAGCCGGGCGAACTGCTTGGCGTCGGTGCCGCCGGACATGCAGTACGGCACGGTGTGCGCCTCGGGCGCGAAGGCCTGCACGGCCTCCCGCATCGCGGCGAACGTCGGCGAGTCCACCGGCGCCTGGAGGGCGATCTCCCGGTGGGCGAACTCCCAGTCGACGTCGGGGCCGGTGAGCCGGTCCATGGTGGCCCGGAACTCGTCCTCGGTGTCCGGCAGGAACCGCCCGTCGACGTGCGCGACGGCCTCGCCGGGGATCACGTTGACCTTGTAGCCGGCGTCGAGCATCGTCGGGTTGCTGCTGTTGCGGACGGTGGCCTCGACCAGCTTGGCCGCCCCGCCGAGCTTGTCCAGCAGGGCGTCCACGTCGGACAGGTCGGTCTCGATGCCGTACACGGCGGCGATCTCGGTCAGCGCGGCGCGCACCGTCGGGGTGAGGCGCAGCGGCCACTCGTGCTCGCCGATGCGGGTGACGGCGGCGGCGAGGCGGGTGACCGCGTTCTCCCGGTTGACCTTGGAGCCGTGTCCGGCGCGGCCGCGGGCGGTGAGCCTCATCCAGCCGGTGCCGCGCTCGCCGGCCCCGATCGGGTAGAACTCCCGGCCCTGCCCGTCGTGGAAGGTGTACGCGCCGGACTCGCTGACGCCCTCGGTGCATCCCTCGAAGAGGTGCGCGTGCCGGTCCGCGAGGAACCCGGCGCCGTCCGCGGCGCTGGCCTCCTCGTCGGCGGTGAACGCGATGACGACGTCCCGGCGCGGCCGGACGCCCTCGCGGGCCCAGGAGCGCACCACGGACAGGATCATCGCGTCCATGTTCTTCATGTCGACGGCGCCGCGTCCCCAGACCACACCGTCGCGGATCTCCCCGGAGAAGGGGTGCACGCTCCAGTCGGCGGGCTCGGCCGGGACGACGTCCAGGTGGCCGTGGAGCAGCAGCGCGTCGGCCGACGGGTCGGTGCCCTCCAGCCGCGCCACGACGTTGGTCCGGCCCCGGGTGCGCTCCAGCATGACCGGCTCCAGGCCGGCCTCGGCGAGCCGCGCCGCCGCGTACTCGGCGGCGGGACGCTCCTGGCAGTCGCCCCCGCCCCGGTTCGTCGTGTCGATCCTGATGAGGTCGGACGTGAAGGTCACGACCTCGTCCAGGGCGAGCTGGTCAGCCATACTGCTCCTCCACCGCGGCCGAGGCGATCGTGGTGACCGCCTTGAAGGTGCGGATTGCGTCGTACATGGTCTCGCTGGTGTAGATCACCTTGCGTTCGCCGCCCCGGGTGACGCCCGGCACGACGGTGACGGCGCCGGCCAGGTGCTCGGCGTCGAACTCCACCGCCACGGTGAAGGGACCGCCGCTGACCGGCTCCCGGCGCACCGCGAGCGCGGCGGCCTCCTTGGCCGCCGCGTGGATGTCGGCGGCCGTCCGGGACGGGGTGCGGCACACGGCGGCGTACCGCGACACGTGGTCCTTCACGGCGACCTTCAGCGCCTCGGGCGCGTACCCCAGGGCGTCCTCGCAGGCCACGTCGTCGCCGGTGACGAGGATCACCGGGACTCCGTACTCGGCGGCCACATGGGCGTTGAGCAGGCCCTCGCTGGCGCGCACGTCGTTGAGCCAGACGCCCGTGATGGAGTTGGCGAGGAAGGTGTGCGCGAGGACGCCCTCCATGCCGGCGCCCGCGTGGTAGCCGACGAAGGCGATGCCGTCGACGTCGCCGCGCTGCACGCCCTCCACCATGGACAGCGCCTTGTGCCGGCCGGTGAGCATCTCGGCGCGCTCGTCGAGCCGCTCGAGCAGCAGATTGCGCATGGTCCAGTGGGCCTCGTTGATCAGCACCTCGTCGGCGCCGCCGTCGAAGAAGCCGCGCACGGCGGCGTCCACGTCGGAGGTGAACATCGACCGGCACCGCTCCCACTGGGGCGTCCCCGGCAGGACGTCGGCGGGCCAGGTGACACCGGTGGCGCCCTCCATGTCGGCGCTGATGAGGATCTTCATGGCGCACACGCTACGTCGTCACGTATCGCTCCGGCCACCCTGTGGATAACTCTCACCGGTCCAGACCACTGACGCCCTCGGTCGCCTCGGCCCGCACCGCCCGACCTGCGCGGATGCCCGGGCGGACCTACGGTGAACGGGACGAACGCCCGCCACGGAGCACAGGAGCGTCGTATGCCGCGGACCCGGAACCCGCTGGACGGAAGGACCGCCGTCGTCACCGGCGCGGCCCGCGGCCTCGGCGCGGCGCTGGCCCGCGAGCTGTCCGCGCGCGGCATGAAGGTGGCGCTGCTCGGGCGGGAGGAGCGGACGCTGCGGCAGGTGCGGGACGAGCTGCCCGGTGAGGGCGGCTGCTGGGAGGCCGACGTCACGGACGACGAGGGCCTCGCGGAGACCGGCGCGGACATCCGGGCGCGTCTCGGGCCGCCGTCGGTCGTGGTCGCCAACGCGGGGGTCGCCGAGGGTGGCCCGTTCGCCGAGTCGGATCCGGCGGTGTGGCGGCGGGTGATCGAGGTGAACCTGGTCGGCAGCGCGGCCACCGCCCGCACGTTCCTCGGCGACCTGATGGCCACCGGCGGCTACTTCCTCCAGGTGGCGTCGCTGGCGTCGATCGGCTCGGCGCCGATGATGAGCGCGTACTGCGCCTCCAAGGCGGGCGTCGAGGCGTTCGCGCACTCCCTGCGGGCGGAGATGGCGCACCGTCATGTGGCCGTGGGTATCGCCTACATCAACTGGACGGACACCGACATGATCCGCGGGGTGGACGAGCACGCGGTGCTGCGCGAGCTGCGCGGCCACATGCCGCCGCCCGCGCGGAAGGTGTACCCGGTGGAGCATGTGGCGGGGCGGCTGGTGGACGCGGTGGAGCGGCGCCGTCCGTCGGTGTACGTGCCCGGGTGGCTGCGCGCGACGCAGCTGGTGCGGGGCGCCATGCCGCCGGTGGTGACGGCGCTGTCCCGGCGTGAACTGCCGCGGCTGGCCGCCGCCGAGCCGTTCGAGGCGACGGGGCTGCTGGGCGCGGGCGGTCTCGCGGACCAGGCCGCCGCCCGGAGCCGCCGGCCCTCCTGAACAGCGCCACCTCCTCATCAGTCGCGCCTCAACGACATGTGTAGACACCACGGTTGAACGCTGTCGCATGTGTGCGGGCCACATTGTGGCCGGATCTGACGCGGATCACACTGCCGGATACCGCTCAGCGCACAGTGATCACCCGTGACGGATCGTGCCGCTGGCGTCGTCCGCCGTCGCACCGAGGAGCCGTACGGTCATGCGTAGACCCCTTGTCCTGTCCGCCGCCGTGGCCCTGTTCGCCACCGCCTTCGCCGCCGGCTGCTCCAGCCCCGGCAGCAGTACCGCCTCCGGCGCCGAGGAGGTGAAGGTCGCCCTCATCACCTCCACCAGCGGACCGCTGGCCTCGTACGGCGAGCAGTACCTGCACGGTTTCGAGGCCGGACTCGACCACGCGACCGACGGCACCGGCGCCGTCGACGGCGTGAAGATCACCCTGCTCGAGGACGACGACGGCGGCGACCCGGCCAAGGGCGTCTCCCTGGCCAAGAAGCACATCGGGCAGGGGGTGCCGATCATCGCGGGCTCCGCGGTCTCCGGCGTGGCCACCCAGATCGCGCCCGTCGCGGCGCAGAACAAGACGCTGTACATCAGCGGGCCCGCCGCCACGGACGCGCTGACCGGCGCCAACCGCTACACCTTCCGCTCCGGCCGGCAGACCTACCAGGACGTGCTGACCGCGAAGAACATCCTGGGCGCCTCCAAGGGCAAGAAGGTCGTGGTGCTGGCCCAGGACAACGCCTTCGGGCAGGCCAACGCCGCCGCGGTGAAGTCCGTGCTCGGCACCGGCGGCACCACCGTCAGCGAGGTGCTGGCGCCGCCCGCCGCCACCGACCTGACCCCGGTGGCGAGCAAGGTGAAGGCGGCCCGGCCGGACATGGTGTTCGTCGCGTGGGCCGGGGACACCGCCCGGTCGATGTGGTCCACCCTCGACCAGCAGGGCGTGCTCGACGCCGCCACCGTCGTCACCGGCCTGGACAGCAGGGCGAGTTATCCGGTCTTCGGCAAGGCGCGCGAGAAGGTCACGCTGCTCGCGCACTATGTGCCCGGCGCCGCCGAGACGCCGGAGGCGAAGGCGATGCGGTCGTACTTCAAGGCGAAGAAGTGGGAGGAGGACCTGTTCACCCCGGACGGGTTCAACGCGGCGCAGATGGTCGTCGAGGCGGTCCGCGCGGGCGGCGCGAAGGGCGACACGGACGCCATGGTGAAGGCGCTGGAGGGCTTCTCGTTCTCCGGGGTGAAGGGGCCGAACACCGTGCGGGCCGCCGACCACGCGCTGCTTCAGCCCACGTTCCAGGCGCGGTTCACCACCGCGGGCATGCCCGAGGTGGCGCGGACGTTCACGGCCGGGCAGGTCGCGCCCGCCGAGACGAGGATCGGCTGAGCATGACACCCGTACTGCAACTGGACCGGCTGTGCTGGTCGGTGGGGGGCGCCGACATCATCGACGGGGTGTCGCTCGCCGTGCGCGAGGGTGAACTCCTCGCCGTGATCGGCCCGAACGGGGCGGGCAAGACCTCCCTGTTCAACCTGATCACCGGGCTGACCCGGCCGACCGGCGGCGCCGTCCTGCTCGACGGCCACGACATCACCGCCCTGCCCCCGCACCGCCGGGTGCGCCGGGGCATCGGGCGGACCTTCCAGTCGTCCTCGGTGTTCCCCACGATGACGGTCGCCGAGCACGTCGACCTGGCCGCCCGGTCCGCCGGGGTGCGCCGGGTCGGCGCGGCCGACGTCACCGGCGTGCTGGAGCGGGTCCGGCTGGCGCACCGCGCCGGGGATCTCGCGGCCGGCTTGTCGCACGGCGACAAGCGCAAACTGGAGCTGGCGATGCTGCTCGCGCCCACCCTCGGCGCGGGCTCGGCCGGGGCGCGGCTGATGCTGCTGGACGAGCCGATGGCCGGGGTGGCCTCCGAGGAGACCGCCGAACTCACCGATTTGATCCGGTCGTTGCACCGCGACGAGGGCCGCACGGTGCTGCTGGTGGAGCATCACATGGACGTGGTCCTCGGCCTCGCCGACCGGGTGGCCGTGATGCACCACGGGCGGCTGCTCGCCGCCGCGAGCCCCGCCGAGGTCATGGCGGACGCCACCGTCCAGCAGGCCTATCTGGGAGACGAGCTGTGACCGCGCCACCGATCCTGCGCGTCGAGGGACTCGACGTGGACATCGCCGGGTCCCGCATCCTCACCGGCGTCACCTTCGACGTGCCCGCCTCCGGCGTGACCGCGCTGCTGGGCCGCAACGGCGTCGGCAAGACGACGACGATCCGCGCGGTGCTGGGCCTGCTGCCCGACGGCGGCCGGGTCACCGCGGGCCGTGTCACCTTCGCGGGCGACGACATCACCCACGAGTCCACCCACCGCACCGTGCGGCGCGGCATCGGCTACGCCCCCGAGGACCGCGGGGTGTTCGCCGGGCTCACCGTCGCCGAGAACCTCGCGCTGGCAGAACGCCCCGGCCACGAGCACCGCTACGACCTGGTGCACGACCTGTTCCCTGAGCTCGCCGCCCGACGCGACCAGCGCGCCGGCACCCTGTCCGGCGGCCAGCAGCAGATGGTCGCCCTCGCCCGGACCCTGCTCAACGACAACACCCTCGTCGTCGTCGACGAACCCACCAAGGGCCTCGCGCCCCGCGTGGTCACCGAGGCCGCCGAGGTGCTCGAACGGGCCGCCGAGCGCGTGCCGTTGCTGCTGGTCGAGCAGAACCTCGCCGTGGTACGGCGGCTGGCGCGCAGCGCGGTGGTGCTGGACGCCGGCCGGGTGGTGCACACCGGCGACGCCCGCGACCTGCTCGCCGACACCGCCCGTACGACCGCGCTGCTGGGCGTCGGCAGCCGCCCGGACCACGGAGCCGCCTGATGGACACCCTCGTCCTGCTCACCCTGACCGGCCTCGGCCTGGGAGCCCTGTACTTCCTCATCGCCTCCGGACTCGCCCTGATCTTCGGGCTGATGGACGTGCTGAACTTCGCGCACGGCGCGTTCCTCACCGTCTCCGTCTACGCCGCCTGGCGCACCGCCGAGACGGTCGGCGGGATGCCGGGGCTGCTGCTCGCGGCGGTCGTCGGCACCCTCACCGGGCTGCTGCTGGCGGCCGTGGTCGAACTGGTCCTCATCCGGCGGCTGTACGGCCGGGTCAAGGAGCAGATCCTGGTCACCGTCGGACTCTCGCTCGCCGTCCCCGCCCTCGTGCAGACGGTCTGGGGCGCCGACGCCCGGCCCTTCCCGGTGCCCGACGCGCTCTCCGGCACCGTGGGCGTCCTCGGCGCGCGCGTGCCGGTGAACCGGTTCCTGCTGATCGCGGTGGCGCTGCTGGTGCTCGCCGGCATCCACCTGTTCCTGTCCCGCACCCGTTACGGGCTGATCGTCCGCGCCGGGGTGGAGGACCGCGCGATGGTCACGGCGCTCGGCATCGACGTCACCCGCGCGTTCACCCTGGTGTTCGCGCTCGGCGGCGCCCTCGCGGGCCTGGCCGGCGTGCTCGGCGGCCTCTACTTCGGCTCGCTCTCCCCGCACCAGGGCACCTCGCTGCTGGTGTTCGCGTTCGTCGTGGTGATCATCGGCGGTCTCGTCCCGATCACCAGCGTCGCGCTGTCCGCGCTCACCGTGGGCCTGGTGCAGCAGTACGCCAACTACTACGCGGGCGGCTACGGCGACCTGGCCGTCGTGGTCCTGCTGGCCGCGGTGGTGCTGTCCCGGCCGGCCGCCGGGACCGGGTCGCCGCTGACGCGGCTGCGCCGCGCGCTCACCACACCCCGCACCCGATCCGCAGGAGGCACGGCATGACCGCCACCCGCACCCCGCGGGCCACCCCCGCCGCCCCGGCGCCGGCCGTGAAGGACGCGCCGGGCGCCGAGGACGGGCTGCTGCGCCGGCTGCGTCCGGCGACCGTCCCGGTGGCGGTGCTGCTGGTCCTCGCGCTGCTGCCGTACTCGGCGCTGGACATCCCGGTGCTGCTCGACGGGCCGGTCAACTCCCCCGGCTCGCTTCAGCTGTTCGCCCTGTGCCTGGTCTTCGGCGCGCTCGCCCTCGGCTACGACCTGATGTTCGGCCGCACCGGGCTGCTGTCCTTCGGGCACGCCCTCTACATCGCCGGCGGCAGCTACGGCACCCAGCTCGCGATGACCGAGCTGGGCCTGGGCCTGCTGCCCGCCGCGCTGCTCACCCTGCTGCTCGGGGCGCTGGCCGCGTTCGTCCTGGGCGCGGTGTCGCTGCGCACCCTCGCCCTCGGCAGCGTCGGCTTCGCGATGGTCACGCTTGCCTTCGCGCAGGCGGGCTCCATCTACGTGGAGCGCAACCCGGGCGGGCTCACCGGCGGCGAGGAGGGCCTGCCGCTGTACGTCGACGGGGTGCCGGACGCCCTGGTCGGGGTGCAGAACACCGTGAACGTGTACTGGCTGGCGCTCGCCTATCTGGTCCTGGTGGCGGGCGTGGTGTGGACGGTGACCGCGCGTCCGGCCGGCCGGGTGTGGCAGGCGATCCGGGACAACGAGCAGCGCGTCGCGGTGCTCGGCCGCAGCCCGTTCGCGCACAAGCTGGGCGCGTTCGTGCTGGCGTCGTCCCTGGCGGTGCTCGGCGGTGTGCTGCACCTGCTGGTGACCGCGGGCGCCACCCCGCACACCTCGACGCCCGAGTTCACCCTGACCCTGCTGGTGATGGTGGTGCTGGGCGGCAGCGGCACCCGCTGGGGGCCGGTCGTCGGCGGGGTGCTGTTCACGTATCTCGACCAGCGGCTCGGCGGCTGGGACCTGGGGGTGGAACCGATGCTGATCCTGGGCAGCCTCTTCGTCCTGGCCGTCTATCTGGCCCCCGGCGGCATCACCGCCCTCGGCCGAAGGAGAAACGCATGACCACCTCCGGGTCCGCCCTCGCGCGGGACCTCACCGCCCCCGTCCGGGGCGGCCGGCTCGCCGTCACCCACTGGCCGGGCGAAGGACCGCCCGTCGTCGCCCTGCACGGCATCACCGCCAACTCGCTCGCCTTCGCCGCCCTCGCCGACGCCCTGCCCGGCGCCGACCTCTACGCCCCGGACCTGCGGGGCCGGGCCGGGAGCGCGGGACTGCCGGGGCCGTACGGGCTGGGCGCGCACGTGGACGACACGGTGGCGCTGCTCGACCGCCTGGGGCTCGAACGGGTGGTGCTGGTGGGCCACTCGATGGGCGCGTTCGTGGCCGCGCTGGCCGCCGCCCGGCACCCCGACCGCTTCCCGCGCGTGGTGCTGGTCGACGGCGGTCTCGGCTTCCCGCCGCCCGAGGGCGCCGACATCGACGCGCTGCTGAAGGCGGTGATCGGCCCGGCGATGGACCGGCTGTCGATGACGTTCGCGAGCGCGGAGGACTATCTGGCGTTCTTCCGCGCCCACCCGGCGCTCGGCCCGCACTGGGGCCCGCACGTGACGGGTTATGTGACGCGGGACCTGACGGGCACGGCGCCCGAGCTGCGCAGCAGCTGCGTGCTGGACGCGGTGCGCGCGGACGGCGCGGACGTGCTCCGCGACACGGAGACGCTGGCGGCGGTGCACCAGCCCCAGGTGCGGGGCGAACTGCTGTGGGCGGAGCGGGGGTTGCTCGACGAGCCGCAGGCGCTGTACGACGCCGGGCGGGTCGCCGCGGCGGCCCTGGACCCGGCGCGGCTGCCGGCCCGCCGGATCGACGGCACGAACCACTACTCGATCCTCTTCCCGCCGGCCGTGGAGGAGATCGCCTCGGCCGTACGGGACGCGCTGACGGCCCTGGGGTGACAGGCGTGGACCGGAGCCGCGGAGGGGGGGCGGCTCCGGTCCACCGGCACGGGGTGCGTTCAGTCCTCGTGCCCGAGCTGGAGGTCGCGTTCGGTGCGTCCCCCGCCGGCCACCTGGAGCACGGTGGCGACCGGCGGATAGCCGGCGGCGATGACCGTGTACTCGCCGGAGGACAGGTCGACGAACCGGAAGGTGCCGTCGGGTCCGGTGGTGAGGGTGTCGACGACGTTGCCCGCCGCGTCGAGCAGCGTGACCCGCGCGTCCTCCACCGGCCGTCCGCCGCCGGCCCGCACGGTGCCGCGGAGCACCGCGCCGCCCGCCAGCTCGACGTCCTGACGGGTCTCCCGCGCGGCCTGCACGGTGACCGGGAGGGCCGCCGGGCGGAACGCGGGCGCGCTGGCCGCGAGGGTGTACTCCCCGGCGACGAGTTCGGTGATGACGTAGCCGCCCTCGCGACCGCTGCGGGTGCTGGCGACGACCTCGCCGTGCACGTTGGTGAGGGTGACGGCGGCGTCCCGTACGGGCGTGCCGTCGGCGGTGACGACGCTGCCCGCGAGCCGGCCCGCGCCGCCGAGGACGACGTCGAGCTCGACGGGTCGCTCGCCGACGGTCACGGAGACCGCCTGCGGCTGGTGCCCGCCCGCGGCGGCGATCAGGACGTACGAGCCGGGTCCCGGGGTGGCCAGCGCGTACCGCCCGTCGGCGCCGCTCGCGCCGCGTCCGGTCTGCTGCCCCTGGACGTCGATGAGGGTGAGCGCCGCGCGGGGCACGGGGGTGCCGTCGGGGTGCTGGACGGTGCCGCAGACGGGGATGCCGCCGCTCTGCGCGCTGCGCGCGGACGGTACGCGCGCCTCGAAGTGCGGTGCTTCCCGGGCCGGGTCGGCGGTGGGGGTGTGGTGGGACACCAGTGGTTTCTCCTTGAGGAAGAAGGCGATGAGCAGGCCGAGGACGAGCACCGGCACGAGGTACAGGAAGATGCGCGGCATGGCGTCCGCATAGGCCTGGACGTAGGCGTCGCGCAGCTCGGGCGGCAGGGCGTGCACGAGCTGGGGGGTGATCGACTCGGCGTCGGCCGGCGCCCCTGCCGCGCCGGCGGGGAGCCGCTCGGCGAGCGCGTCGGTGAGCCGGCCGGCGAACAGCGTGCCGAAGACGGCGGCGCCGACGCTGCCGCCGATCTGCCGGAAGTAGTTGTTGGCGCTGGTGGCGGTGCCGAGGTCGGCGGGGCGCACCGAGTTCTGCACGGCGAGGACGAGGACCGGCATCACCATGCCGATGCCGGCGCCGAGGACGAACATCCAGACGCTGTAGTGCAGCCGGGGCGTGTCGGTCTCCAGGCGGGACAGCAGCCACATGCCGAGCACGGACAGGGCGGAGCCGACGATGGGGTGGCGGCGGTAGTGGCCGGAGCGGCTGATCATCTGCCCGGAGACGACGGACGTGCCGACGATGCCGCCCATCATGGGCAGCATCAGCAGCCCGGACTCTGTCGCCGAGGCGCCGTCGACCATTTGGAGGTAGGTGGGCAGGTAGCTGGCGGCGCCGAACAGGGCGACGCCGACGACGAGGCCCACCAGACCGGTGACGTTGAAGACGGAGTCACGGAACAGCCGCAGCGGGATGAGCGGTTCGACGGCGAACCGCTCGACGACCAGGAAGGCGGCGGTGGCCGCGACGGCGCCCGCGCCGAGGCCCAGCACGACGCGGGAGTCCCAGGCGTACTCGGTGCCGCCCCAGCTGGTGAGCAGGACCAGGCAGGTGGAGGCGGCGGTCAGCAGCAGTGTGCCGAGCACGTCGAAGCGGCGCCTGCCCGTCGGCTTGGGCAGCTTCAGCACCAGGGCGACGACGACCATGGTGAGCAGGCCGAAGGGCACGTTGACGTAGAAGCACCAGCGCCAGGTCAGATGGTCGGTGAAGTAGCCGCCGAGCAGCGGTCCTGCGACGGACGCGAGTCCGAAGGCGGCGCCGATGAGGCCCATGAAGCGGCCGCGCTGCCGGGCGGGCACGATGTCCGCGATGATCGCCTGGACGCCGATCATCAGGCCGCCCGCGCCGACGCCCTGCACCGCGCGGTAGGCGATGAGCTGGTCCATCGTCGTGGCGCGGCCGGCCAGCGCGGAGCCGACGACGAAGACCAGGATGGCGAACTGGAAGACGCCCTTGCGGCCGAGCTGGTCGCCGAGTTTGCCGTAGACCGGCAGTCCGACGGTGGCGGTGAGCAGATAGGCGGTGATCGCCCAGGACATCTTGTCCAGGCCGTGCAGCTCGCCGACGATCCTGGGCAGGGCCGTGGCGACGATCATCTGCTCGAGCGCGGCGAGCAGTAGCGCCAGCATCAGCGCGAGGAAGACGAGCCGGACCCGGGCGGGGCTCAGGGCCGGCCCGCTCTCCGCGGCCGGGGACGGAGGGTCCCCGGCCGGTGGCGCGGGGGGCCGCGGCCCCCCGGCCGATGGAGCCGTGACCGGCTCGTCCTGCGTCAGAGTGATCCCGCCCACGTGCCGCTCCCCTCGTCGCACTGCTGAACAATTCCCGCGTAAAAGCGACAACTACGAGCAAGCACGACGAGTTACGGCACAGAGTCGGTCCGTCGAGAGATCACCCGAACCGGTGACGGAAGCGCCAACTCCTCTTCAGATGAACGGAGTTGGACGAAGGCGGTGTGACCGGGACTACTGCTTCCCGACCTCGGCGTCCAGCCGGGCCAGCACCGCGTCGTAGATGCGGGCGAGGCCCTTGGGGGCGAAGGTGCGCTCGAAGAAGCCGCCGATGCCGCCCGCGCCGTTCCACACGCTGGTCACGACGACCCGGGCGCGGCCCTCGCCGGCGGGGGTGACCCGCCAGGTGGTGACCATGGAGGAGTTGCGGTCCTTCTCGACCAGTTCGCCGTCGGTGGGCTCGGTGACCTCCAGGAGGCAGTCGCGCACGCGCTTGCTGGTGGCCTGGAGCTTCCAGTGCACGAGGGTGCCCTCACCGTCGCCGCCCTCGCGGACCTCGTACTCGCTGAACTGCTCGGGCAGCAGCTTGGCGCGGGTGCCGCTGTAGTCGGCGAGGGCGTCGAACACCGTGTCCGCGTCCGCCGCGACGATCCGCTCCGTAGTGGCCTCGACCTGCGCCATCGCAATCCTCCAGGGCTGGGTTCTCCAGGGTCGGGGCACAGCCAACCACCCCCCGCGTCCGCCGCCCAAATCGGGGTTCCGGAACTGACCGAAGATGTCGCTCGCACGATCAAGGGAACATGTGTTCTATTCTGTGCGACAGCGACACCGAGGAGGCGTCATGCGCTGGGAGAACCTCTCACCGGACTCCGAACACGGCCGTGCCGACACCGCGCTGTTCGGCGCGGACGCGGTCACGACCCGTACCTTCGACACACCCGAATTCCGCGGCATCACGTTCCACGAGATCCGGGCCCGCTCCATCGTCAACCGGGTGCCGGGCGCCTCCCGCATGCCGTTCGAATGGACGGTGAACCCCTACCGGGGCTGCTCCCACGCCTGCGTCTACTGCTTCGCCCGCAAGACCCACAGCTACCTCGACCTCGACACGGGGCTCGGCTTCGACAGCCAGATCGTGGTCAAGGTGAACGCGCCCGAGCTGCTGCGCCACCGGCTCGCCTCCCGCTCCTGGCACGGCGAGCACATAGCCATGGGCACCAACGTCGACTGCTACCAGCGGGCGGAGGGCCGCTACCGGCTGATGCCCGGGATCATCGAGGCGCTGCGCGACCACGCGAACCCCTTCTCGATCCTCACCAAGGGCACGCTGATCCTGCGCGACCTGCCCCTGCTGCGGCAGGCCGCTGACGTGACCGACGTCGGCGTCTCGGTGTCGGTGGGCTTCACCGACGAGCAGCTGTGGCGCACGGTCGAGCCGGGCACCCCGGCGCCCGAGCGGCGGCTGGACGTGGTGCGCGCGTTCACCGACGCCGGCATCGGCTGCGGGGTGCTGATGGCGCCGGTGATCCCGTTCCTGGGCGACCGGCCCGACCAGCTGAGGGCGACCGTGCGGGCCATCGCCGCCTCGGGGGCCACCTCGGTCACACCGCTGGTGCTGCATCTGCGGCCCGGCGCCCGCGAGTGGTTCATGTCCTGGCTGGCCCGGCACCACCCGCACCTGGTCGCCCGCTACGAGCGGCTGTACGCGGAGGGCGCCTACGCGCCCCGCTGGTACCAGCGCCGGATCACACGTCAGGTGCACGACCTGGCCCGGGAGTACGGCATCGGCCCCGCGCGTGCGGGCACCCCGCGCCGCATCCCGGCCGCGGCGCCGCAGGAGCCGGAGACGGAGCTGCCGACCCAGCTGACGCTGCTCTGAGGGCATCCGGGCGCATCCGGCGGCCCGATCGGGTCACGTACCGGCGCAGCGCGTTCAGGCGGGGCGCCGCTCCGGGACGATGCCGCGTGAACCGTGTTGTGCACGGTCCGCGACATCTCGTCCTGGGAGAACCATGAAAAAACGCGCAGCCGTGCTGTGCGGCGCCGCCGCCGTCGTCGTCGCCTCGGGCCTCACGGCCGTGCCCGCCGAGGCAGGCGCCCCGCACGCCCCAGCGACGTTCCGCGCCACCGCGCCCGCCTGGAAGAAGTGCGGCACCGACGGCTACCCGACGCTGCAGTGCGCGTCCGTCGAGGTGCCGCTGGACCACGCCGACCCCTCCGGGCGCACGATCACGCTGGCGCTGTCGCGCATCCCGCACACCGCGAAGAAGTACCAGGGCCCCCTGCTGGTGAACCCGGGCGGGCCGGGCGGCAGCGGACTGACGCTCGCCGGGTTCGTCGCCGCGTCACTGCCGAAGGAGGTCGCCGCCGAGTACGACGTCATCGGCTTCGACCCGCGCGGCGTGGGCGACAGCCGCCCCGCGCTCGACTGCGCGCCGGGCCACTTCGACGCCGTCCGCCCCGACTCGGTCCCCACCTCGCCCGAGGTGGAGCAGGCCAACCTGGACCGCGCGAAGTCCTTCGCCGAGGCGTGCGGCCGCAAGTACGGGGACCTGCTGCCGCACATGACCACCACGGCCGCCGCGCGCGACCTGGACGTGATCCGCCAGGCGCTGGGCGCGGAGCGGATCAACTACTTCGGCTACTCCTACGGCACCTACCTCGGCACCGTGTACGCCAAGCTGTTCCCGCAGCGGGTGCGGCGTCTGGTGCTGGACTCCGTGGTCGACCCCACGGGCGTCTGGTACGACTCCAACCTCGACCAGAACCAGGCGTTCAACGCCCGCCACCGGGCCTTCATGGACTGGGTCGCCAAGAACGACGCGACCTACCACCTCGGCACCGACGCGGAGAAGACCGAGACCGCCTGGTACGCGATGCGGTCCGCGCTCAAGGAGAAGCCGGCCGGCGGGAAGGTCGGCCCGGCCGAGCTGGAGGACACCTACATGCCGGGCGGCTACTACAACGGCTACTGGCCCTACCTGGCCGAGGCGTTCGCCGCGTACGTCAACGACAAGGACGACGGGCCGCTGGTCGAGGCGTACGAGAACTTCGGCGCGACCGACGTCGCCGGGGACAACGGCTACAGCGTCTACACGGCGATCGAGTGCCGGGACGCGGCCTGGCCGCGGGACTGGGCGCAGTGGCGCAAGGACAACTGGGAGATGTACGAGCGGGCCCCGTTCATGTCCTGGAACAACGCCTGGTACAACGCCCCGTGCGCGTACTGGCCGGTCGAGGCGGCCCGGCCGGAGCGGATCAACACCACGAGTCAGGTGCCGCCCGCGCTGCTGTTCCAGGCCACGGACGACGCGGCCACCCCGTACCAGGGCGCCGTCACCGTGCACCGCAGGCTGGAGCGGTCCGGCCTGGTGGTCGAGTCGGGCGGCGGCAACCACGGCATCACGCTGAGCGGGAACGCCTGCCTGGACCGGCATCTGGCGGCCTATCTGGCCGACGGCACGGTGCCGCGCGGCAGCCACGGCGACGCCGACGCGGTCTGCGAGGCGCTGCCCGACCCCAAGCCGCTGACGTCGAAGGCGGCACCGGGCACGGCCCGCGGCTCGGTCCTCCACGGCCTGCTCGGCTCCCGTAGCTGACCCGGCGGAAACTCGGGGGCGGACGCGCGGCACGGTGGGTCATGATGCCCCTCATGACCACCCACCTGACCCGCGCGTCCGCCCCCGAGTCCGTCCGCATCCGCCCCATGACCCCCGACGACGGCGACGCGGTCGCCGCGATACGGGTCCGGGGGTGGCGGTTCGCGTACCGGGGGACGATCCCGCAGGCGTATCTGGACTCGATGGACGTCGCGGCGGAGGCGGAGAAGCAGCGGGCGCGCCTCGCCGCCGGGGACGGCAGCCTGGTGAACCTGGTCGCCGAGGCGGCGGACGGCACGCTCGCCGGATGGGCCGCGTACGGACCGTACCGGGACGGCGGGACGCGCACCGACGACGGTGAGCTGTACGCGCTGTACCTGACACCCGAGCGGATCGGGCAAGGGGTGGGTCGTGCCCTGATGGCCGAGGTGAAGGAGCGCTGCGCGGCGGCCGGGTATCCGCGGGTCTTCCTGTGGGTGTTCGAGAGCAACGCGCGCGCCCGCCGCTTCTACGAGGCGGCGGGCTTCACGCCGGACGGCACGGAGGAGCCGTTCGAGGTGGCCGGGGTCCAGGTCCCCGAGGTGCGGTACGTGCACGGCCCGAGGTGACGGCCCGTCACACGTCAGCGCTGCCCCGGGATCCGCCCGCGGGCGCTGCCCTGGTGCGGGATGCGGGCCAGGGCGTGCACCGCCGCCTCCGCGAGCGCGGGGTGGGCGAGCGCCTCGTTCAGCACGGACTGCGCGCGAGGGTCTCCGAGTTCGCCCAGACCTTCCACGCAGGCGAGCGCGACCCGGCGGTAGGGGTCGTGCGGGCGCAGCCGGCGGCGGAGGGTGGTGATCAGGGCCGGAACCGCCTCGGGCGCGCGCAGCTCGGCGAGCAGGCGGACCGGGTGCAGGGCGTAGGCGACGCGGAGTTCGTTGGTGGCGAGGGCGGCCGCGGCGCGGGCGGTGCGCGGGTCGCCGAGGCGGGCCAGGGCCTGCGCGGCGGCGGCGCAGCGGGGCGGGTCGCGGTGGTTGAGGAGGAGCACCAGCGCCTCGAAGGCCCGCCGGTCGCCCGCCGTCCCGAGCCGGTACGCGGCCAGTTCACGCGCCCACAGCGGCTGTCCGGGTGCGGTGAGGACGCCGGCCAGGACGTCGTGGTCGTCCGTGGCGGCCAGCCGCTCGAACGCGGCCGTGCCGCCGGACTCGGCCCGTAAGCGCTCCGTGAGCGTTCGCAACTCTTCGTCCATGCGACGAGGTTAGGCGGATCACACCGGGCGCGGGACCCACCTCACAAATCCGGGGGCTGGCGCGCTCGTTACCGGCGAGTTAAGCTCAGACGAGCGAGTTACCCACTCGCACCCTCCTCACGGCGGTCTGGTGACGCGGCCGCAGTGAGTCGCAGTCGGTTCGGTACGCGTGTACCGCAGTACGGCTCGGCCCCGGGACAGGGCCGGTCGGATCCGCCGCCGGATCTCCGGCGGTCCGGGCGTGTGCGCTCGCAGCCCGGCCAACACCCGCATTCACGCACGCACCCGGTGCGCCCCTCGGCGCACCCGGGCGCTGCTTCCGTCGTCACCCTCATTCCTGGAGTCCCGCGATGGCCACTCCCCAGTCCGACACCCCCTTGTCCCCGCTCCGGACCGTCGCCGTGGTCGGCCTCGGCACCATGGGCACCGGCATCGCCGAGGTCCTGGCCGCCGCCGGCCGCGACGTGATCGGCATCGACGTCAGCGAGGCCCAGGCCGCGAAGTGCGTCGCCGCCCTGGAGGCCTCCACCGCCCGTGCCGTCGGGCGCGGCCGGCTGACCGAGCAGCAGCGCGCGGAGCTCCTCGCCCGCGTCACCACGGGTACCGACCTCTCGGCCGCGGCCGGCGCCGACCTGGTGATCGAGGTCGCCCCGGAGTCGTACGAGATCAAGCAGCAGATCTTCCGGGAGCTGGACGGCATCGTGCGGCCGGAGACCGTGTTGGCCACCGGCACCAACGCGCTGTCGGTGACCCGGCTCGCCGCCGACTCCGCGCACCCGGAGCGCGTGCTGGGCATGCACTTCTTCAACCCGGCGCCGGCGATGAAGCTGGTCGAGGTGGTCTCCAGCGTGCTGACCGCGCCCGCCGCCGTCAGCGCCGTCACCGGCCTCGCCCTGGACCTGGGCAAGGAGCCGGTGGCGGTGGGCGACCGGCCCGGGTTCGTCGCCGACGGGCTGCTGTTCGGCTACCTGAACCAGGCCGCCGCGATGTACGAGGCCCGGTACGCCTCCCGTGAGGACATCGACGCCGCGATGCGGCTGGGCTGCGGCCTGCCGATGGGCCCGCTGGCGCTGCTCGACCTGATCGGCATCGACACCGCCCGCACGGTCCTGGACGCCATGTACGCCGCCTCCCGCGACCGGCTGCACGCCCCCGCGCCGATCCTCAAGCAGCTCAGCGAGGCGGGCCTGACCGGCCGCAAGGCGGGCCGCGGCTTCTACACGTACGAGACGCCCGGCAGCGGCACGGTGGTGGAGGACGCCCTCACCCCGCGTGCGGACGGCGCCTCCGTCGCCGGACGCCCGGTGCGCTCGGTCGGCGTGGCCGGCTCGGGCACGATGGCGTCCGGGATCGCCGAGGTGTTCGCCAAGGCGGGCTTCGAGGTCGTGCTGGCCGCCCGCAGCGAGGAGAAGGCGCAGGCCGCGAAGGCCCGTATCGGCAAGTCGCTGTCCCGGTCGGTCGACCGGGGCCGGATGACCGCCGAGGCGGCCGCGGGCACGCTGGACCTGATCCGTCCGACGGGCACCTACGACGACTTCGCCGACGTGGACCTCGCGGTCGAGGCGGTCGCCGAGGACCTGGAGGTCAAGCGGCAGCTGTTCGCCACGCTGGACAAGGTCTGCGAGCCGGGCGCGGTGCTCGCCACCACCACGTCGTCCCTCCCCGTCGTCGCCTGCGCCCGCGCCACGTCGCGCCCGCAGGACGTGATCGGCATGCACTTCTTCAACCCGGCGCCGGCGATGAAGCTGGTCGAGGTGGTGCGTACGGTCCTGACCGCCGACGACGTCCACGCCACCGTGCGCGAGGTCTGCGCGAAGATCCGCAAGCACGCCGTGGACTGCGGCGACCGGGCCGGGTTCATCGTCAACGCGCTGCTGTTCCCGTACCTGAACAACGCGGTGAAGATGGTGCAGGAGCACTACGCCACGCTGGACGACATCGACGCCGCGATGAAGCTGGGCGGCGGCTACCCGATGGGTCCGTTCGAGCTGCTGGACGTCGTCGGCCTCGACGTCTCGCTGGCCATCGAGAAGGTGCTGCACCGCGAGTTCCGCGACCCGGGTCTGGCCCCGGCGCCCCTGCTGGAGCACCTGGTGGCCGCGGGCTGCCTCGGCCGTAAGACCGGCCGCGGCTTCCGCGAATATGCCAAGCGCTGAGCACCACCCCGGCGAGCCGCTCCCGGGCGGTGCCGAATGGGGCGGGCTGCTGGACCCCGACCGGTTCCCGCCGCCCGCCCGCACCGCCCCTCCCCCGCCCCCCGAGGGCGGGGGAACCCCCGGTCACGCGCACCGTGCCGCGCGCATGCAGTACGTTCAGGGCATGTCCCAGCCCGCCAAGTCCGCACGTACGCCAGCCACGACCGAGCCGCCGGAGTCCACCGCCGGCTCGCGTGCCGCCGCCCAGCGGCTCAAAATGCGCCGGGAACTTGCGGCCGCCGCGATGGAGCTGTTCGCGACCAAGGGGTACGAGGCGACCACCGTCGACGAGATCGCGGCCGCCGCCGGGGTGGCCCGCCGCACGTTCTTCCGCCACTTCCGCTCCAAGGAAGAGGCGATCTTCCCCGACCACGACGACACCCTGGTGCGGGCCGAGGCGGTGCTCAACGCCGCGCCCGCGCACGAGCACCCGCTCGACACGGTGTGCCGGGGGATCAAAGAGGTCATGAAGATGTACGCGGCGCGGCCGGACATCTCGGTCGCCCGCTACAAGCTGACCCGTGAGGTGCCGACCCTGCGGGAGGCGGAGATCGCCTCGGTGGCCCGCTACGAGCGGCTGTTCACCCGCTATCTGCTGGGCCACTTCGACGAGCACGCGCACGACGACGACGCCAACGACGACCCGCTGCTGGCGGAGGTCGCCGCGTCCGCCGTGGTCACGGCGCACAACCATGTGCTGCGGCGCTGGCTGCGGGCGGGCGGCCAGGGCGACGTGGAGGCGCAGCTGGACCACGCCTTCGCGATCGTGCGGAAGACGTTCGGCACGGGGATCATGGCGGGCCGGCGCACGGCCGCCCCGCAGCGGCCGCAGGCGGCCACGGCGTCCGCGCACGGCGAGGTGCTGGTGACGGTCGCCCGTACCGACGCCCCGCTGGAGGAGGTCATGGAGGCCATCGAGCGGGCCCTCAAGGAGCGCTGAACCGCCTTTCGACGCTGTGATGACGGCCACCCTTCGGGGTGGCCGTTTTGCCATGTCAGGGGCCCTTTTCACCCCCGTTTCCGAGGCGTTTCGATCGATCATCGCTCATCTGATGCGTAAAGATTTCACCTGAGCCGAAGTTCTGGCACGCAGTGCCTTGCCGACTGACACGGCGTGCCATACGTTGAAGGAGTCCGGGCGAGTCCCGGCGGGTCCACCACCCGCACGTCCGGCGCCTGCGTCACAGGCACCCTCCCGCGCAACCACGCGCTGCCGAAGCACCACCCCGCCGAACCGACGGCACCCCTCAACCCTCAGCAGCACACCGACGTAACCCTCAGCGCCCCTCCCTCAGGGCGCCCATCGCCGGAGGCAACACCGTGACCGTCAAGGACATCCTGGCCGCGATCCAGTCGCCCGACTCCACGTCGGAGGACTTCGCCGCCCTGCCGCTCCCCGAGTCGTACCGCGCGATCACCGTGCACAAGGACGAGACGGAGATGTTCGCGGGCCTCGCCACCCGCGACAAGGACCCCCGCAAGTCGCTCCACCTGGACGACGTGCCGCTGCCCGAACTGGGCCCCGGCGAGGCCCTGGTCGCCGTGATGGCCTCCTCGGTCAACTACAACTCGGTGTGGACCTCGATCTTCGAGCCGCTGTCCACCTTCGGGTTCCTCGAGCGCTACGGCCGCACCAGCGAGCTGGCCAAGCGCCATGACCTGCCGTACCACATCATCGGCTCCGACCTCGCGGGCGTCGTGCTGCGCACCGGTCCCGGCGTCAACTCCTGGAAGCCCGGCGACGAGGTCGTCGCGCACTGTCTGTCCGTCGAGCTGGAGTCCTCCGACGGCCACAACGACACGATGCTCGACCCCGAGCAGCGCATCTGGGGCTTCGAGACCAACTTCGGCGGCCTCGCCGAGATCGCGCTCGTGAAGTCCAACCAGCTCATGCCGAAGCCGGACCACCTCAGCTGGGAGGAGGCCGCGGCCCCCGGCCTGGTCAACTCCACCGCCTACCGCCAGCTGGTCTCCCGCAACGGCGCCGGCATGAAGCAGGGCGACAACGTCCTCATCTGGGGCGCCAGCGGCGGTCTCGGCTCCTACGCCACCCAGTTCGCGCTGGCCGGCGGCGCCAACCCGATCTGCGTCGTCTCCAGCGACCAGAAGGCGGAGATCTGCCGGAAGATGGGCGCCGAGGCGATCATCGACCGCAACGCCGAGGGCTACAAGTTCTGGAAGGACGAGAACACCCAGGACCCCAAGGAGTGGAAGCGCTTCGGCAAGCGCATCCGCGAACTCACCGGCGGCGAGGACATCGACATCGTCTTCGAGCACCCCGGCCGCGAGACCTTCGGCGCCTCGGTCTTCGTCACCCGCAAGGGCGGCACCATCACCACGTGCGCCTCGACCTCGGGCTACATGCACCAGTACGACAACCGCTATCTGTGGATGTCCCTGAAGCGCATCATCGGCTCCCACTTCGCCAACTACCGCGAGGCCTGGGAGGCCAACCGCCTCATCGCCAAGGGCAAGATCCACCCCACCCTCTCGAAGACCTACGCCCTGGAGGACACCGGCCAGGCCGCCTACGACGTGCACCGCAACCTCCACCAGGGCAAGGTCGGCGTGCTGTGCCTCGCCCCCGAGGAGGGCCTCGGCGTGCGCGACCACGAGAAGCGGGCCAAGCACATCGACGCCATCAACCGCTTCCGGAACATCTGAGGCAGGGCGGACATGACAGAGCGTCAGAAGGACCGTCCGTGGCTCATGCGGACGTACGCCGGCCACTCGACGGCGGAGGCGTCCAACGAGCTGTACCGGCGCAACCTCGCCAAGGGCCAGACCGGGCTGTCGGTCGCGTTCGACCTGCCGACCCAGACCGGCTACGACCCCGACCACGTCCTCGCCCGCGGCGAGGTCGGCCGGGTCGGGGTGCCCGTCTCGCACCTCGGTGACATGCGCCGGCTGTTCCAGGACATCCCCCTGGAGCAGATGAACACCTCGATGACGATCAACGCCACCGCCATGTGGCTGCTGGCGCTCTACCAGGTCGTCGCCGAGGAGCAGGGCGCGGACATCACCAAGCTCCAGGGCACGACACAGAACGACATCGTCAAGGAGTACCTGTCCCGCGGGACGCACGTCTTCCCGCCCGGGCCGTCGCTCCGCCTGACGACCGACATGATCGCGTACACGGTCTCCCACATCCCGAAGTGGAACCCGATCAACATCTGCAGCTACCACCTGCAGGAGGCCGGAGCCACGCCGGTGCAGGAGATCGCGTACGCGATGTCCACCGCGATCGCCGTGCTCGACGCGGTGCGCGACAGCGGCCAGGTGCCGCAGGAGCGCATGGGCGACGTCGTCGGCCGTATCTCCTTCTTCGTGAACGCGGGCGTCCGCTTCGTCGAGGAGATGTGCAAGATGCGCGCCTTCGGCCGGATCTGGGACACCCTCACCCGCGAGCGGTACGGCATCGAGAACCCCAAGCACCGCCGCTTCCGCTACGGCGTCCAGGTCAACTCCCTCGGACTGACCGAGGCGCAGCCGGAGAACAACGTCCAGCGGATCGTGCTGGAGATGCTGGCCGTCACCCTCTCCAAGGACGCCCGCGCGCGTGCCGTGCAGCTGCCCGCCTGGAACGAGGCGCTCGGCCTGCCCCGTCCCTGGGACCAGCAGTGGTCCCTGCGCATCCAGCAGGTCCTCGCCTACGAGAGCGACCTGCTGGAGTACGAGGACATCTTCGAGGGCTCGAAGGTGATCGAGGCCAAGGTCGAGGAGCTGGTCGCCGAGGCGACCGCCGAGATCGAGCGGATCCAGGAGATGGGCGGCGCGATGGCCGCCGTGGAGTCCGGCTACCTCAAGTCCCAGCTCGTCTCCTCGCACGCCGAGCGCCGCGCCCGGATCGAGTCCGGCGAGGAGAAGATCATCGGGGTCAACGCCTTCGAGTCGACCGAGCCCAACCCGCTCACCGCCGACCTGGACACCGCCATCCAGACCGTCGACCCCGCGGTGGAGGCCCGGGTGATCGCCGCGCTGCAGAACTGGCGCGACACCCGCTACCAGCCGCCCTTCAACCATCCGCGCCCGTGCAAGGCGCTGGAGAAGCTGAAGGAGGCCGCGCGCGGCACCGACAACCTGATGGAGGCCACCCTGGAGTGCGCCCGGGCCGGCGTCACCACCGGCGAGTGGGCCGGCGCGCTGCGCGAGGTGTTCGGCGAGTTCCGGGCGCCGACCGGGGTGTCCTCGGCCCCCGTCGCGGTCCCCGCCGAGGAGGGCTCCGCCCTCTCGGAGGTCCGCCGGAAGGTGGAACTCACGGCGAAGGACCTCGGCGTCGGCAAGCTGCGCTTCCTGGTCGGCAAGCCGGGCCTGGACGGCCACTCCAACGGCGCCGAGCAGATCGCCGTGCGGGCCCGCGACGCCGGGTTCGAGGTGGTCTACCAGGGCATCCGGCTCACCCCGGAGCAGATCGTGGACGCCGCGCTGGCGGAGGACGTCCACGCGGTGGGACTGTCGATCCTCTCCGGATCGCACGCCCAGCTGGTGCCGGACGTGCTCGAACGGCTCCGTGTGGCCGGCGCCACGGACATTCCCGTGATCGCCGGTGGCATCATCCCCAGCGGTGACGCCGAAGAGCTGCGGGCCGCGGGAGTCGCCGCGGTCTTCACGCCGAAGGACTTCGACATCACCGGGATCATCGGCCGCATCGTCGACGAGATCCGCAACGCGAACAAGCTCGACCCCCTGGAGGTCCCCGCATGACGACCGTCAACCGCCTTCGCCCCCGCCGCTCCTGTCTGGCGGTCCCGGGAAGCAACCCGCGCTTCCTGGAGAAGGCGCAGGGCCTCCCCGCCGACCAGGTCTTCCTGGACCTCGAGGACGCCTGCGCCCCGCTCGCCAAGCCCGAGGCGCGCCACACCATCGTGAAGTTCCTCAACGAGGGCGACTGGACCGGCAAGACGCGCGTGGTGCGCGTCAACGACTGGACCACGGAGTGGACGTACCGGGACGTCGTGACGGTCGTCGAGGGCGCGGGCCCGAACCTCGACTGCATCATGCTGCCGAAGGTGCAGGACGCCCAGCAGATCGTCGCCCTGGACCTGCTGCTCACGCAGATCGAGAAGACGATGGGCTTCGAGGTCGGCCGGATCGGCATCGAGGCGCAGATCGAGAACGCGCAGGGCCTCAACAACGTCAACGAGATCGCGCAGGCCTCCCCGCGCATCGAGACCATCATCTTCGGCCCGGCCGACTTCATGGCGTCCATCAACATGAAGTCGCTGGTCGTGGGCGAGCAGCCGCCCGGCTACCCGGCGGACGCCTACCACTACATCCTGATGAAGATCCTGATGGCCGCCCGCGCCAACAACCTCCAGGCGATCGACGGTCCCTACCTGCAGATCCGCAACGTGGACGGCTTCCGCGAGGTGGCCGGCCGCGCCGCCGCGCTCGGTTTCGACGGCAAGTGGGTGCTGCACCCCGGCCAGGTCGACGCCGCCAACGAGGTCTTCTCCCCCTCGCAGGAGGACTACGACCACGCCGAGCTGATCCTGGACGCGTACGACTACTACACGTCCGAGGCGGGCGGCAAGAAGGGCTCCGCGATGCTCGGCGACGAGATGATCGACGAGGCCAGCCGCAAGATGGCCCTGGTCATCGCGGGCAAGGGACGCGCGGCCGGTATGCGGCGCACGTCGAAGTTCGAGATCCCGGAGGCCTGACCGTCATGCAGTTCGGACGCACCTACGAGGAGTTCGAGGTCGGCGCGACGTACAAGCACTGGCCGGGCAAGACGGTCACGGAGTACGACGACCACCTGTTCTGTCTCCTCACCATGAACCACCACCCGCTCCACATGGACGTCAACTATGCGGAGAAGACGACGGACTTCGGCAAGAACGTCGTCGTCGGGAACTACATCTACTCGCTGCTGCTCGGCATGAGCGTGCCGGACATCTCCGGCAAGGCGATCGCCAACCTGGAGATCGAGTCGCTCAAGCACGTGGCGCCGACCTTCCACGGCGACACGATCTACGGGCAGACGACCGTCCTGGACAAGTGGCCGTCGAAGTCGAAGAGCGACCGCGGCATCGTGTACGTCGAGACCAAGGGCTACAAGCAGGACGGCACGCTGGTCTGCGTGTTCCGCCGCAAGGTGATGGTCCCGACCGAGACGTACACCAAGGAGCGCGGCGGCGAGCAGCCCGGCCGCCCCGAGCTGAACGAACAGGGGAAGTAAGCGATGGCCCGTCTCGCCCAGACCGCCGGTCTGACCGACGTCCAGCAGGAGATCCTCTCCACCGTCCGGGACTTCGTGGACAAGGAGATCATCCCGGTCGCGACCGAGCTGGAGCACCGCGACGAGTACCCGCAGCAGATCGTCGACGGGCTGAAGGAACTGGGCCTCTTCGGCCTGATGATCCCCGAGGAGTACGGCGGCCTGGGCGAGTCCCTTCTCACGTACGCGCTGTGCGTGGAGGAGATCGCCCGCGGCTGGATGTCCGTGTCCGGCATCATCAACACGCACTTCATCGTGGCGTACATGCTCAAGCAGCACGGCACGCGGGAGCAGAAGGAGCACTTCCTTCCGCGGATGGCGGCCGGCGACGTCCGCGGCGCCTTCTCGATGTCGGAGCCGGGCCTCGGCTCGGACGTGTCGGCCATCACGTCCAAGGCGGTCAAGGACGGCGACGAGTACGTCCTCAACGGCCAGAAGATGTGGCTGACGAACGGCGGGACGTCGTCTCTGGTGGCCGTTCTGGTCCGAAGTGACGAAGGACACCCTGAGGGCACCGCTCCCCACAAGTCGATGACGACGTTCCTCGTGGAGAAGGAGCCCGGCTTCGGCGAGGTCCGCCCGGGACTCACCATCCCCGGCAAGATCGACAAGATGGGCTACAAGGGCGTCGACACGACCGAGCTCATCATGGACGGCCTGCGCGTTCCGGCCGATCGGGTGCTCGGCGGGGTCACCGGCCGAGGTTTTTACCAAATGATGGACGGCGTCGAGGTCGGCCGTGTGAACGTCGCGGCGCGTGGCTGCGGCGTCGCGCAGCGTGCCTTCGAACTGGGCGTCCAGTACGCCCAGCAGCGTCACACTTTCGGCAAGCCGATCGCCCAGCACCAGGCCATCCAGTTCAAGCTGGCCGAGATGGCTACCAAGGTGGAGGCCGCGCATGCCATGATGGTCAACGCAGCGCGCAAAAAGGACTCCGGGGAGCGAAACGACCTCGAGGCAGGGATGGCGAAGTACCTCGCCTCCGAGTACTGCAAGGAGGTCGTGGAGGACGCCTTCCGGATCCACGGCGGCTACGGCTTCTCGAAGGAGTACGAGATCGAGCGCCTCTACCGCGAGGCCCCGATGCTGCTGATCGGTGAGGGCACCGCCGAGATCCAGAAAATGATCATCGGCCGTCGTCTGCTCGAAGAGTATCGATTCCAGGGCTGAGCGGGGCCAGATGTCCGGATACGGGGTGTTTTCTTGAGGATGAGGATCACACCCCGTATGCGTTCTTCGGCCGCCGACTTGGTTGCCTGGCTTACCCAGTTGCGGCCGGGAGCCGCTACGATCGCCGGAAAGCCGCCGTCCCCCGCAGTTGCGCGGCATCATCCGCTACGAAGGTCATCCATGCCCCACAGCCAAACCTCTGCACACCGCGACAGCCTCGCCGGCGTACGCCTCGCGCGCGGAGCATCGCCGTGGCTTCTGCCGACCGTCGCCACCGCAGCCGTGAGTCTGCTCCGCGCCCGCCGCTCGGGCGCCGCCAAGGCCGTCGCCGTCCCCGCCACCGCTCTCGCGGCGGGGATGCTGTGGTTCTTCCGCGACCCCGAGCGCGAGATCGCCCAGGGCCGGGTCATCTCGCCCGCCGACGGTGTGGTGCAGAGCATCATGCCCTGGAAGGACGGACGCACCCGCGTCGCGATCTTCATGAGCCCGCTGAACGTCCACGTGAACCGCGCCCCCCTGGCCGGCACCGTGACGTCGGTCGAGCACATCCCCGGTGGCTTCGTTCCCGCCTTCAACAAGGAGAGCGAGAACAACGAGCGCGTGGTGTGGCACTTCGACACCGAGCTCGGCGACATCGAGATGGTCCAGATCGCCGGCGCGGTGGCCCGCCGCATCGTCCCCTACGTGCCGCAGGGCACCAAGGTCGAGCAGGGCGAGCGCATCGGCCTCATCCGCTTCGGCTCGCGCGTCGACATCTACCTGCCCGAGGGCGTGGAGGTCGATGTCGAAGTGGGCCAGAAGACCGTGGCTGGGGTGACTCGCATTGACCGTGGTTGATCCCGACACACAGGCCGGCTGGGTGCCGGAGGCCGACGAGGACGACGACGAGGAGATGCCTCTGTCGCTGCGTCTGTCGATAGCGGACACCCTCACGCTGGGCAACGCCACGTGCGGCTTCATGGCGGTGTACTTCACCACCACCGGCATCCTGATCCCGCATCTGCAGGGCAGCCAGGAGTCCGGCATGGCCCGCCACAGCGCGGCCACCGCGGTCATCCTGATGCTGTGCGCGGCGGTCTTCGACCTCTTCGACGGCCTGGTGGCGCGCAAGCTGCGTTCCTCGCCGATGGGCGCGGAGCTGGACAACCTCTCGGACCTGATCAGCTTCGGTCTTGCGCCAGCGTACTTCGTCCTGGTCTACGGCATGGTCGCGGACGACGCGCACCAGAGGGTGGCCGCGGTCGGGGCGATCGTGGTGCTGCTGGCGGTGGTGCTGAGACTGGCGCGGTTCTCCTGCGTCACGGTGAAGGACGGCACCTTCCAGGGCATGCCGTCGCCCTTCGGGGCCCTGACGGTCGTGTCGATCGTGCTGCTGGAGCTGCCCTTCGTGGCGACGCTGCTGGCGATCATCGGCACGGCGTGGCTGATGGTGAGCCGCGTCGAGTACCCGAAGCCGCGGGGGCGCCTCGCCGTGGCGATGCTGTCGTGGATCGTGCTGTCGATGGGGCTGCTGGCGGCATGGGCCTTCGACGCGCCGAGCGGACAGCTGCTGCTGCAGACGGGGTGTGCGCTGCAGCTGGTGATGGGGGCGGTGATTCCGCTGTTCGCGACGGCGCGGAGGGTGAACAACTTCCGCGACAACCGGCGTGAGGCGCGGGCGGCGCAGTTGCCGTAGCGCCGCCGCAGGCTGTGGTGTGGGCCCCGGACCCGGGAAGGGTTCCGGGGCCCTCGTGCGTGCGGGGCCCTCGTGCGTGCGGGTCCTTCGTGCGTGCGGGTCCTTCGTGCGTGCGGCGCCTTCGTGCGTGCGCCTCACAGGACCTGCTCGTCCTCCTCGGGCGTCTTGCGCTTCCGGTGCGCCATCACCTCCCAGAAGGCGTGCAGCTCCCGTACGGGGATGCTCACCCAGGAGGCCGTGCGCCGGGTGAGGGCCGGCAGGTGCCAGCGACGGTGGCTGTGCAGGAGAGCCTGCTGCTGCCGGCAGAACGGCTCCTCGATCTCCTTCTGCGTCCTCGCGGCCTTGGGCGGATAGGGGCACAGACGGAACGTGCAGGTCGGCAGGCAGGTGGAGCCCGGCTCGTCGCGGTCGTCGCGCCCCACGCTCCGCTCGGGGTGGAGCGGGGTGCGGTCGTGGGTGACGCAGGGCGGGAGGTCGCTGCGGTCGGTGAGCTCCAGGCGTTCCTCGATGGCGTCCGGGCTGCCGTCCCGCTCCGTGAGGTTCAGCATGATCAGGACGTCGGCGAGGAGCCGCTGCGCCCGGGGATGCAGACTGGTCCACCCGGACGACGGGGCGATCCACAGATTGTGCTTGCGATAGCGCTCCGGGTCCGCCGGGATGGACCCGACGCTGTTGACGGCGCCGTGCTCGTCGATCCAGAGGAACTGCTCGGGATGCCCCGTCTCCAGGGCCAGGGTCACCAGGTCCGCGGCCTCGGCGACGAACGGGTGGAGCATCGCGCGCGGCCCGCCTCCGTCTCCCCCGCCACGGCGCGCGCTCCCCGCGATGGCGAGCCAGCGGGCGACCGCGCGCACGGGCTCGACGGACGCGCCCTTCCCGGCGGGGGCGTCCTGCCGCCCGGCCGTGTCGGGCAGTTCCCACAGGCACAGGGCGTGCAGCAGACTCAGCTGCGCGTACCAGGAGCGGCTGGAGGCGAGCATCCGCTCGGCGTGCCTGGTCAGGAACGACCGGCTCTCCTCGTACACGTCCGGATGACGCCTGCGCCGGTTCGCGGCGTTCTTGAAGCCCTGGGTCATGGCGATCTCCAGGGACAGCGGCAGGTCGGGCTCCGGCGGTCCCGTGGACGGCGCCGGAGCGCCGTTCCGGCCGCCCGGGACGGTGAGGTGCCGCAGCCAGAGATCGAGGCGTTCCTCGGCCTCGTCGCGGTACCTCGCGGAGACGGACCCGAGGAACATGGGGACCAGCCAGGCCCGCAGGGCGAAGTGACGCCACTGTTCGGTACGGCGCCGCTCGTGCTCCCGTACGAACCGGGCGTACCGCTGCTCCCTGCGCTGCGCCGTCCCCGGGTCGGCGGGCCGGCCCGACTCCGTGTCCTCGAGCCAGGCGGTGTAGTCCTCGTTGAGCTTCCGTTTGGCCTCCCGCGTCTGATGCAGGTACTGCCGCACCGGATCGGTGTCGAGGGGGAACAGTTCCCGCAGGGCGCGGAAGGCGGCGTCCCCGCCGGCGGCGATCTGGTGGGCGATCGCGGTCCGGACGGCGTGGGAGGGCTCGTGCGTGCCGATACTGAGCAGCCGCTCGTACGGCAGGGGAGGCGGCGCCGCGGCCGCCCCCGGAGGCGGCCCGGCCTCGTTCCCGCGCCTCTCCCGTTCGCGCAGCGCCGCGCCGAAGCGCCGCACCAGCCCGAGCTTGGCGTCCTCCACGGTGCGCTGGTCGGACCTGATGACCAGCCCCTCCCACTGTTCGTCGAGGCTGCGGGCCAGCTCGTCCTGGATCGGCTCCGGGTCGATGCTGTCGATCTCCAGGGCGGCGGCGTACAGGTCGAAGTACTTCGCGTCGTGCCGGTTCGCGGCGGCGTCGCGGAGCAGTTCGCTCGTCCTCGGGGCCCTCCTGCCGTCGCGCGGCCCTGACGGGCGGGGCGCGGCGGTGGTGGCCCGGTGGCGGGAAAGCAGCACCAGGGCGATGAGGAGTTCCCGGGACGGGCCGGGGCCGCGCAGGGCGGGTCCGACGACTGCGGCCATCTCGTCGGCGGGCACCTCGGTCAGCAGCCGGTGCCCCAGGTAGGCCTGGACGATGCTGTGGGGGAAGCGGACCTTGTTCTCGGAGCCCCGCACGAGCCCCAGGTGCTGTCCGTTGGCGGCGTACCGGGCGAGCTCGGCGTAGCACTCGGTGGGGGCGTCCAGCGGGTTGATCCAGGACGACGACTCGCCGACCGTGCGGGCCAGCACGTTCCAGACCGCCTCGCGCTGGACCGGCGAGACGGAGGGACGGACCGCCTCCCGCCACGATCCGGCCGGCGGTTCCTCGGGCAGGGCCCCGGAGCGGCGGCGCTCCCGCAGGTCGTCCAGGTAGGCGCCGACGAAGTCGTCGAACGACACCTCCAGGCTGTCCTGCAGCAGGCCGAAACAGGCCAGGGCCGACACGACCCACAGGGTCTCCCTGCGTTCCCTGCGGTCCATCACCAGCTTGTCGCGGATGAGCCCGTCCTCCATGGCCCGGCGGTAGCTGTCGAGCAGCCACAGCCTGATCGTGGAGCAGTCGTTGCTGCGGGTGTTCAGCCGCCCGTCGTTCTCGCGGAGCGTCAGGTGCTCCAGCAGTCCGCGCTGTTGCAGGGCGCGTGCGATGCGCAGGTAGATCGGCGAGTCGGAGACCTCGGCGGTCTCCACCACCCAGTCCAGCCGGCGTTCGTCCCCCTCGCCGGGTTCCCGGACCAGGTACTCCAGGGCCGCCTCCTCGCTGAGCGGTTCCAGGTCGGCGATGGCGGCCCTGGTGCCTTCCAGCGGCGCGTGCGGACGCGAGGCGATGACGAGGGGCAGCTGCTGACGGTCCGCCCGGTCGATGGCCCGCCGGATGATGTTGTCGCGGTCCTCCCGGTACCGCTCGTCGAGGAGGGCCTCCTCCAGACCGTCGGCGATGACCACGGCCTTGTCGTCGAGCCGCAGTTGCCGCCATGCCTTGTCGATGTTCCCGGCGGCGAAGACGCCCTGGTCGGCCTCCTCGGCGAAGCGGCGCCGTGCCATCTGCTCGAAGTCGAACTCCCCGTCCATGTCGCGCAGGCGCAGGGGCACCGGTACGGCGGACTGCTGCGCGAGCATGCGGGTCAGCTCCACGAGGACGGCGGTCTTGCCGACGCCCACGCCGCCGACCAGCAGATAGGGACGGCGCGTCTTGCGGTTGCGGAGCGTCTGGGCCATCACCTGGGCCAGTTGGCGGCGCCCGACGATCCGGTCGACGAGCGTCCCGGCCGTGGGGACCAGTTCGTGCGGGCGGGTGCGCGCCTTCCTCACCAGCGGCCTCTTGGCCTTGTGGTACCAGTACAGGAGGAAGACCGCGAGGAGGAGGGCGCCGGTCAGCACGGGGCTCATGAAGGACAGCACGGTGCTGAACCAGGCGTCGTTCTTCAGTTCGTCGTACCACGAGCGCGCCTGCTGCGAGGAGTCGTACGCCGCGAGCGCGATCCAGCCGAGCAGCAGCGCGGTTCCGACGAAGGCGAACACACGCAGCAGCCGGCCGAGCGAGACCCGCCAGGGGTGCCACCTGCGGTTGGGGACGATGCTCCGGCGGGCCTCCCGGCCGGTCCGGTAGGTCCGCCAGCGCCGCCCCACCGCTCGCGCGGCCCGGAGTGTCCAGCGTCTCGGGTACAGCGTGAGGCGGCGTCACGCGGCCGCTGCTTGCCCTCCGGGCTGCGGATGACCTTGGTGGGCATGACGTCGTTCCCTCCGTGCTGCGCCCTCCGGCGCCATGTCACGGAGCGCCGGAAGGCACAGCGGCCGGGTGACGCCGCCGCTTACGCAGGCAAGGACGTCGGGGACGCCCCTACCTGCGAAGGTGCCTTCATGTCCATGGAACCACTGATGAGGGGGATCGCAACACGGTCGCGCGGGGGGCGCCGAGACCGCCGCACCGGCCCGTGGTGAGACGGTGTCAGGTCCCGTCGGGGGGACCTGACACGGCCCGGCTCAGGTGAGGTAGTCCCGCGCGATGCGCTCCGCCGTCCGCTCCAGGATCGGCCCCGCCTCCGCGATGCACACCGCCACGTCCGGCTCCACGTCCGTCAGGGCGTACGCCCGCCGGATCCCGGCCCGCCCCAGCACCTCCGGCGCCAGCGCCAGCCGCCCGCACACGGCGACCACGTCCTTCCCGGCGGCGCGCGCGGCCGCGGCGACCCCCGCCGGGGCCTTCCCGTGCAGCGTCTGCTCGTCCAGCGACCCCTCCCCCGTGATCACCAGGTCCGCCCGCTCCAGCGCGGAGGCGAACCCCAGCACGTCCAGCATCACCTCGATGCCGGGACGGAACCGCGCCCCCAAGAGCAGCGCCCCGAACCCGATACCGCCCGCGGCCCCCGCCCCCGGCGACGCCGCGACCTCGGCCGCGTCCAGCACCTTCACGAAGTGCCCCAGCGCCGCGTCCAGCCGCTCCACGTCCTCCGGCGAGGCGCCCTTCTGCGGCCCGTACACCGCCGCCGCGCCCTTCGGGCCGGTCAGCGGGTTGTCGACGTCGCTCGCGAGCACGAACTCCACCAACCGCAGCCGCGGGTCGAGACCGGACAGGTCGGCGGTCGCCACCTCCGCCAGCGCGGCGCCGCCCGGCCCGGCCGGCTCACCCGACGCCGTCAGGAACCGCGCGCCCAGCGCGGCGAGCATCCCCGCCCCGCCGTCCGTCGTCGCGCTGCCGCCGACGCCGAAGACGATGCTCCGCGCACCCGCGTCCAGCGCGGCCCGCAGCAGCTCCCCGGAGCCGTACGTCGACGCGGTGAGCGGTGCGAAGACGCCCTCCGGCAGCCGCTGCAGCCCGCTGGCCTCCGCCATCTCCACGACGGCGGTGCCGTCCCGCAGCGCGTAGGCGGCGGTCACCTCGTCGCCGAGCGGCCCGGAGACCGCCACCTCGTGCCGTTCGAACCCGGCCGCGACGGCCGCCGCGACGGTGCCGTCGCCGCCGTCGGCCACGGGCAGCGCCTCGACCTGGAGGTCCGGCCGGACCGCGCGGAGTCCGGCGGTGACCCGCTCGGCGACCTCCACGGCCGTCAGCGACCCCTTGAACTTGTCCGCGGCGACCAGCACCCGCTGGGCCGACGGCGTCCTACGCGTACCGCTTCCTGCAGCGTCCGCCACTTGGCTTTCCCCTCGATCATCGGGCCCCGCGCGCGTGCCGGGGCCTGTCGCGCCGCTGCGACCCTAACCGCCGGGCCGCGTGCCCGTCATGCCCCGACCGGCCCGTGGACCGGTACGGAACCGCCGGGTAACGGGTAGACCGGTCCCATGACCGCCACGACCGGAGTGACCGCCACCGTGACCGGGCTCGCCGACCGCATCCTCGGCGGCTGGCTGGGCCGTATCGCCGGCAACATGCTGGGCAAGCCGGTGGAGCAGGGCGAAGTGTGGACACGGGACCGTATCGACCGCTACCTGCGGGCGACGGACGCGCTGCCGCTGACCGACTACCTGCCGGGACCGCCGACGGAGGACGAGGAGCGGGCGTTGCGCCCGGAGTGGCGGTACTGCGTCCGGGGCAGGGTGCACGGCAGCTGCCGGGACGACGACGTCGACTACGCGGTCCTCGGCCTGCACCTGCTGGAGACGCACGGCTTCGGCTTCAGCACCGAGCAGGTCGGCGACCTGTGGCTGCTGCGGCTGCCGTACTTCCAGACGTTCACCGCGGAGCGGGCGGCGTACCGGAACCTCGCCAACGGGCTACGGCCGCCGCTGACGGCGACGTACGAGAACCCGTACCAGGAGTGGATCGGCGCGCTGATCCGCGCCGACGTGCACGGCTGGGTGTCGCCGGGCGCCCCGCGCCGGGCCGCCGCGCTGGCCCGCAAGGACGCGGTGCTGTCCCATACGGGCAACGGCGTGTACGGCGCGATGTGGGCGGCGGCGCTGGTCGCCGCCGCGTTCACGGCGACGACGGCGCGGGAGGCGGTGGAGGAGGCACTGGCGGTGATCCCGGCGAGCAGCAGGCTGGCGCGGACGGTGCGCCGGGTGGCGTCGCTGCAGGAGAGCGGGCTGCCGTGGGAGGAGACGCTGGCCACGATGGAGGAGGAGACGGCGGGGTTCGGCTGGATCCACACGGTCCCGAACGCGGCCGTGATCACCGCGGGGCTGCTGTACGGCGACGGCGACTTCTCCCGGAGCATCGCGCTGACGGTGCGGGGCGGCCTGGACACGGACTCCAACGGCGCGACGGCCGGGTCGGTGGCGGGGGTGATGTGCGGGGCGGCGGCGGTGCCGGACCAGTGGAAGGAGCCGCTGGAGGACACGGTGCGCAGTGCGGTGTTCGGGTTCGACGGGGTGCGGATCAGCGAGCTGGCGGAGCGGACGCTGCGGCTGGCACAGGCGGAAACCTGACCGCACCGCCGGGAGCGCCGTGCTCCGGCGTGTGCGCCCGCCGTGTCGATCATGGGACGGCGTGTGCTGCCGTGCGCCGGGCGGGCGGGCCGGGCGACGGCCCCGGCAGGTCGCCCGGCCGCCGTACCCTTCCCGCATGACCACCACGCAGGAGACCCAGGACTTCGCCGCCTACGTCGCCACCCTCCCCCGTGTCCTCGCCGGGGCCGCCGCCCTCTTCCGGGACGCGGCGGGCCGGGTGCTGCTCGTCGAGCCGAACTACCGGGAGGGGTGGGCGCTGCCCGGCGGCACGATCGAGTCGGACGACGGGGAGAGCCCGCGCGACGGGGCGCGGCGGGAGACGGCCGAGGAGATCGGCCTGGACCGGCCGCTGGGCCGGCTGCTCGCGGTGGACTGGGTGCGCACGCCCGGCGTGCCGCCGCTGGTGGCGTACCTGTACGACGGGGGCGTGCTCGGCGAGGACGAGCTGAAGGCGATCCGGCTGCAGGAGGAAGAGCTCCTGTCGTGGCGGCTGGTGGAGCGCGAGGAGATCACCGCGCACCTGCCCGGCTCCCTGGGCCGCCGGGTGCTGGCCGCGCTGGACGTGCTGGCGGACGGCTCGGGCACGGCGGAGCTGGAGGACGGTCACCGGGTGCACTGACGGGCGGCGCCCGTCGACGCGATATCCGCTCGCCGGGCGCGCCCCGTCCGTCCTACCCTCGCCGCATGGCCAAGCCCCTCGTCGCCCTCCTGACCGGCGCCGGCGTCAGCACGGACTCCGGCATCCCCGACTACCGCGGGCCGTCCGGGCTGTGGCGCCGCGACCCGGACGCCGAGAAGCTCGTGACGTACGAGTACTACATGGCCGACCCGGAGATCCGCCGCCGGTCGTGGCGGATGCGGCAGGAGAACTTCGCCGCGCTGCCCGAGCCGAACGCCGCGCACCGTGCGGTGGCCGAGCTGGAGCGGTCCGGGACGGCGGTGCGGGTGATCACGCAGAACGTGGACGGCCTGCACCAGCTGGGCGGCATGCCGGACCGCAAGGTGCTGGAGCTCCACGGCACGGCGCGCGCGGTCGTCTGCACCAAGTGCCACGCACGTACCCCGATGGAGGACGCCCTGGCCCGTCTGGCGGCCGGCGAGGACGACCCGCCGTGCGTCGACTGCGGCGGCGTCCTCAAGCCGGCGACGGTGATGTTCGGCGAGGCGCTGGACCCGATGGTGCTCGGCGAGGCGGTGGCGATCACGAAGGCCTGCACCCTCTTCGTCGCCGCCGGCACCAGCCTCCAGGTCCACCCCGCGGCGGGCCTGGCCCAGGTCGCCGTCGACCACGGCGCCCGCCTGATCGTCGTCAACGCGGAACCGACGCCGTACGACGACCTGGCGGACGAGGTCGTCCGCGAACCGATCGGCACGTCGCTGCCGGCGCTGCTGCGGCGGATCGCCGCCTGACGCCCGGCCGCTCTCAGAACAGGGCGGATCCGCGTTCGAAGTCCAGCAGGCGCTGTTTGCGGGGCAGGCCGCCGCCGTAGCCGGTGAGGCTGCCGGTGGAGCCGATGACGCGGTGGCAGGGGACGATGATGCCGACCGGGTTGCGGCCGTTGGCGAGGCCCACGGCGCGGGACGCCTTGGGGCTGCCGAGGAGACCGGCGAGTTCGCCGTAGGTGCGGGTCTCGCCGTAGGGGATGCGGCGGAGTTCGTCCCACACGCGGAGCTGGAAGGGCGTGCCGTGCAGGCGCAGGGGGACGGTGAACTCCTTGAGGTCGCCCGCGAAGTAGGCGGCCAGCTGTTCCTTCGTCTCCGTGAAGGGGGCGTCGTCGGGGGCGCCGAAGGTCTCCTCGGGCGGGCGGTGGCGCTGGTCGGTCATGTAGAGGCCGCTCAGGACGCCGTCGTCGGCGACGAGGGTCAGGGGGCCGTAGGGGCTGTCGGTCACGGTGTGCTGGCGCATCGGTCCTCCCCCGCCGGTCAGGCCGGCAGGACGTTGATCGGGTTGTCGTCGGTCGCCCACAGGTACTGGACCGCGTACGCGCGCCAGGGGCGCCAGGCGGCGGCGCGGGTGGTGAGAGCGGACGGGGTGGAGGGGAGACCCAGGGCCTGGGCGGCGCGGCGGACGCCGAGGTCGGTGGGAAGGAAGGCGTCGGGGTCGCCGAGGGCGCGCATGGCGATGACGTCGGCGGTCCAGGGGCCGAACCCGGGGAGGGCGAGGAGCGCGGCGCGGGTCTCCGGCCAGTCGCTGTCGGCGCCGAGGCGCAGGTCGCCGTCCGCGAGGCGGCGGACCAGGGTGGTCAGGGTGGTGCGGCGGGTGCGGGGCATGGCGAGGGCGTCCGGGTCGAGCGCGGCCAGTTCCTCCGGTGCCGGGAAGAGGTGGGTGAGTCCGCCCTCGGGGTCGTCGACGGGGGTGCCGTGCGCGGTGACCAGGCGGGCCGCGTGGGTGCGGGCGGCGGCCGTGGACACCTGCTGTCCGAGGACCGCGCGGACGGCGAACTCCGCCTCGTCGACCGTGCGCGGCACCCGGCGGCCGGGCGCCTTGTCGACCAGGGGCGCGAGTGCCGGGTCGGCGCGCAGCTGCTCGTCGACGGCGACCGGGTCGGCGTCGAGATCCAGCAGGCGGCGGCAGCGGCTGATGGCGACGGTCAGGTCCCGCGGGTCGCTCAGGGCGAGCCGGCAGGCGATGTGGTCGGGGCGCGGGGCCAGGGCCACGATGCCGTGGCCGTACGGGAGGCGCAGGGTCCGGCGGTACGCGCCGATGGGGGTACCTCCCACGCCCTCGAGGCTGTGGGGGAGCCACTCCTCCACTCCCGGAACGGCGGTGGCGGCGAGGTGGCCGAAGAGGTTGTCGGGATGGAGCGGGGCGCGGAACGGCAGGCGCAGCGTGATCACGCCGGGCGTAGCGGCGGCCGCGTGTTTCGGCGCCCGGGCGCGCAGCTCGCTGGGGGAGAGCGCGAACACCTCCCGCACGGTGTCGTTGAAGGTGCGTACGGAGGAGAAGCCGGCCGCGAAGGCGACGTCCGCCATCGGCAGGCCGGTCGTCTCGACGAGCAGCCGCGCCGTCTGCGCCCGCTGGGCACGGGCCAGGGCGAGAGGGCCCGCGCCCAGTTCGGCGAGGAGCTGGCGTTCGATCTGCCGGGTGCTGTAGCCGAGGCGGGCGGCGAGTCCGGTGACGCCCTCGCGGTCCACGACGCCGTCGGCGATGAGCCGCATGGCGCGGGCGACGAGGTCGGCGCGCACGTTCCACTCGGGGGAGCCCGGGCTGGTGTCGGGGCGGCAGCGTTTGCACGCCCGGAACCCGGCCTGCTGGCAGGCGGCGGCGCTCGGGTGGAACACCATGTGCTCCGGCTTGGGCGGAACCGCCGGGCAGCTGGGCCGGCAGTAGATGCCGGTGGTCAGGACGGCGGTGTAGAACCAGCCGTCGAACCGCGCGTCCTTCGACTGCACGGCGCGCACGCAGCGCTCGGTCTCGGTGTGCATCCCCTGGTGCATGCCTCAAGGATCCGGCACGGGGACGGCCGGGGTCTGGCGGGAATCCGACATCCACGTCCGGTGTCCTGCGCTTGGGCGGATCACCGCCTCCGCGGCGGCGCCAGCAGGTCGCGCATCGTCTCCGCCGCCCGTACCGCCGCGTCGCCGCAGCAGTTGTTGAACAGGACGTGCAGCTCGTCCGCCTGCCGCGCCGCCCGGCGCAGGCGCGGGACCCATGCGGCCAGCTCCGTGACGTCGTAGTCGTGGCGGAATCGGTCCTCCTTGCTGCCCCTCCCCCACGCGGTGCTGCGGCCGTGGAACCGTACGACGGCCAGGGCGGGACGGGTGACCGGGAGCAGGGGCGGCAGGGAGGCGGTGAGGCCCTGCGCCATGTCGGTGCCGACCGCCGTGACGTCGAGGGAGGTCAGCAACTCCCGCGTCTCGTCGGCGCGTTCGGCGTGCCACCAGGCCGGGTGGCGGAACTCCACGGCGAGCGGCCAGCCTTTCGTTCGTTCCGCGCAGTCCTCCAGGAAGCGTTCGGCCGGGGCGCCGGGCGTGAACCACGGCGGGAACTGGAACAGCACGGCGCCCAGCCGTCCGGCCGCCCGCAGGGGGTCGACCGCCTCCGCGAAGCGGCCCCACACTTCGTCCAGCAGGGCCGAGTCGGCGGCACCGCGCGCGGACAGCCGGCCACGCAGGTCGGCCGGGAGCGCCTCGGGGCGGGTGGGGTGGCCGGTGAGCAGGGAGAACGCCTTGACGTCGAAGCGGAAGCCGTCCGGGGTGCGTTCCACCCACAGTTCGCTGTTGCGGCGGCGCGGCAACGCGTAGTAGCCGGAGTCCACTTCGACGACCGGCAGCCGCTCCGCGTAGTGCCGCAGTCGCCCCTCCGTGTCGCGCCGTCCGCGCGGATACCAGCCGCTCGCGACGAGTTCACGGTCCGTCCAGGAGCAGGCGCCGGCCAGGATGTCATTCATGGGAGCCCGGTTACCCCGGGCTCCCATGAGTGTGCCGCGTCAGTCCGCGGCGGTGGGCCGGCGGGACAGGGCGTGTGCCCGGTCCACGTCGGTGAGCGGGCGCAGCCGGTAGGTGTAGGCGTAGTCGCGGTCCGCGAAGAGCTTGAACTCGTCGTGGGTGTGCGCGCCCCAGCTGTTGTCGCCGCCCACGCCCATCTGCCGGTGGTTGACCCGCAGCACGACCGCGTCGCGCGGGGTGAGCTGGTAGTCGTGCCGGACGCCGGCGGACAGGTCCTCCGGGGTGAAGTGCGAGGCGTTGATCTCGACGAGGGGTTCGCCCGTGACGAGCAGTCCGCGCCCGCCCCGGTCGGTCAGCGCCACCCAGCGCACGTCGGTCTTGTTGCCGTTCTCCTGCGGCCGGATGTACGGCGTCCACTGCTCGGCCACGGTGGAGGACCAACGGCCCACGTCGCTACCGGTGTTGCGGTCCCAGTGGTTCTCCTCGGGGCCGCGCCCGTACCAGTGCAGCCGGTCCAGGCGGCGGGGCAGGAACAGCAGCGAGCCGACCTCCGGGATGTACGGCAGGTTCGCGGCGCCCGGGTGGAGGGTGTGGTCCACCTTGATCTCGCCGTTGCCGAAGACGGTGTACGCCGTGGAGTACGCGGACTCGACCGTGGTGGGGAGGGTGCCGGTGACGCGGACCTCGACGGCGCGGTCGCCGAGCGGCCGTACGGTGACGTCGGTGACCGAGCGGCGGGCGCCCGCGTCGCGCCAGGTCTGGTTGCGCAGGTGCTGGCCGTTGCCACGGTCGTTGTCGGTGGGCGCCCGCCAGAAGTTGGGCGCCGGTCCGGAGGTGAGCAGGCGGGTGCCGTCGGCCTCGTAGTCGGTGAGGAGGCCGGTGCGGCGGTCCACGGTGACCGAGAAGCCCTTGCCCGTGATGCGGACGTCCTGGTCACGCGTCTCGTGCCGCAGCGCGGGGACGCGGGACAGGGGGACGGGCACGACCGCGGGGGTGTCCGCGTCGAGCGGGAGCTGGTGGCGGGCCACCTCGAAGCCGGCCTCCGACCAGGGTGTGCGCTCCCGGGTGGTGAAGGACAGCTGGAGGAAGAACTCCGTGCCCGGGGCCGGGTCGCGAGGCAGGCGGACCGGCAGCTCGACGCGCTTTTGGGACAGCGGCGTCACGTCGAGCTGGTCCCGGCCGATGCGCCCGCGGCCGATCACCTCGCCGTCCGCGACCAGTTCCCAACGGCCGTCGAAGGCACGGAGGTTGGTGAAAAGGTACTCGTTGGTGAGGGTGACCGCGCCCGGTCCGCCGTCCGGGGCGCGGACGGCGCCGACCGCTTGGTACACGCGTTTGACCTCGGCCGCCTTGCCGCCGAGCTTGCGGTCGGCGGTGACGATGCCGTCGGCGACGAACGCGCCGTCGTTGGGGTTGTCGCCCCAGTCCCCGCCGTACGCGAGAAAGGACGTGGCCTCGGGGCGTTTCCGTTCCGTCCTCACCGTGGCGGCGTCGAACCAGAAGCGCACGCCGTCGTCGCCGGGTCCCCTGTCGTCGGAGGCCAGTTCGGCGGCGGTGAGGGCGCGGGCGTAGACGCGGGCGCGGCGGATCGTGCCGTCGAACTCCCGGGTCTGGTTGTCGGCGTCGGAGGCGAGGGACAGCGGGGCGGTGTTGCTGGTGGGCCGGCGGTCGGTGGTACGGGTGGCGCGGGCCGCGCCGTCGACGTACAGGGTGAGGCTGCCGGTGTCGGCGTCGAAGACGCCCGCGGCATGGTGCTCCCTGCCGCTCCAGTCGTCCGGCACGGTCCAGTTGACGGCGATCCACTGGCCGTCGGAGCAAATGAAGAACTCGACCCTGCGGTCGGTCTGTTTGAGCGCGTACTGGGTGTCGCCCTTGGCGACGATCGGCTGGTGGGAGCCGGGCACGCCCGGGGTGAACCACGCCTCCAGGGTGAGAGAACCGGTGAGGTCGAGGCTGTCGTGCCGTTCGAAGACGGTGATGCCGGACAGGCCCGTGTCCCGGTCGAGGCTGCCGCGGGTGGCGAGGATCTCGCCGCGCAGCGCCGCGGGCCCCGACTCGGTGAGCAGGGTGCGCTCCGGGACGGGCGTGTGGAGGGACTGGTCGGCGAAGTCCCAGATCCAGCCGCCCTGGAGGACGTCATGGCGGCGCACGACGTCCCAGTACTTCTTGAAGTTGCCGTTGGAGTTCCCCATCGCGTGGGAGTACTCGATCATCACGTACGGCCGGGTGTCCGCGGTGTCGAGGGCACGCTGCTCGACGCGGGCCGGGCTCTCGTACATCCGGGAGCGGATGTCGCTGATGCCGGGCCGGTCGTCGCCCTCGTACTGGATGACGCGGGTGGTGTCGTAGGAGCGGATCCAGTCGTGCATGGCGGTGAAGGTGGAGCCGCCGCCCGCCTCGTTGCCGAGGGACCAGATGACCACCGACGGGTGGTTCTTGTCGCGGTGGACCATGTTCTGCGCGCGGGCGACGCAGGCGGCGGTCCAGTCGGGGTGGTCGCCCGGGTAGCGGTCGCGGATGCCGTGCGTCTCGAGGTTGGTCTCGCCGACGAGGTAGAGGCCGTACTCGTCGGCAAGTTCGTACCAGAGCGGGTTGTCCGGGTAGTGCGAGGTGCGGACCGAGTTCATGTTCAGCCGCTTGACGATCGTGATGTCGCGGACCATGTCCTCGCGGGTGAGGGCGGTGCCGCGGGCCGGGTGCATCTCGTGGCGGTTGGTGCCGCGGAAGGAGACGGGACGGCCGTTGATCCGCATCAGCCCGTCCTTCAGGGCGAACTCGCGGATGCCGACCCGGTGGGAGAGCGTCTCGACGACCGTCCCGGACGGGTCGCGGAGCTGGAGGACCGCCGTGTAGAGGTACGGGTCCTCCGCCGACCACAGCCGCGGCTCGGGCACGGCCCGGGACGCCCGTACGGTGACGTCCCGGCCGGCCTGGACGGAACCGAGGTCGGCGGTCCGCCGCAGCGGACGCGGCCAGACGGCGTGCCCGCGCGCGTCGTAGAGCTGCGTCTCGACGGTGTACCGTCCGCCGCCCGCCCCGTCGCCGTACGCCCGCACCTGCGCCGTGACGTCCAGCTCCGCGGCGGTGTACCCGTCGTTCAGCGGCGTCTCCAGCTTGAAGTCGCGCAGGTGCACGGGCGGGGTGGAGTAGAGGTGGACCGAGCGGAAGATGCCGCTCAGCCGGATCATGTCCTGGTCCTCCAGCCAGTCGCCGTCGGAGTAGCGGTACACCTCGACGGCGATCTGGTTGGCGCCGGGACGCAGGTGATCGGTGACGTCGTACTCGGACGGTGTGTAGGAGTCCTCGTCGTAGCCGACGAGTTCGCCGTTGATCCACACGTAGTGCGCGGACTTGACGCCCTCGAAGTGCAGGAAGACGCGGCGGCCGTCCCAGTCGCGCGGGAGGGTGAAGGTGCGGCGGTACTGGCCCACCGGGTTGTAGCGGGTGGGCGCGGCGGGCGGCCGGGGTTCCTCGCCCCGGCCGTTGGGTCCCCCGTAGGGGTAGGTGATGTTCAGGTAGATCGGGAAGTCGTGGCCGTGCAGCTGCCACACAGACGGGACGGGGATGGTGTCCCAGTCGCGGTCGTCGGTGTCGGTGCGGTGGAAGTCGGGGTCGCGGTCCTCGGGCCGGTCCGCGTAGGCGAACTTCCAGGTGCCGTCGAGGTCCAGCCGGTACGGCGAGCGGGTGCGGTCGGCGGCGAGCGCCTGGGGGACGCCGGCGTACGGCATGAGGGTGGTGTGCGGGGGTTCGGTGCCTAGGCGGAAGACGCCGAAGTCGTTCCACTCCGGGGGTCCGTCCTCGGCCCGCGGGCGGGGGCCGGCCGCGTGCGCGGCGCCGGACGGGGCGGTGAGCGCGAGGGCGCCGAGCACGGCGGCGCCGGACTCCAGGAGACGGCGGCGGCTGACCACCGGACGGACGGGGCGTGCGGTGTGGGCGGGACCTGCGGCGGACGACGCGTGCGGGTGCGGCATGACCGTGGCCTTCCTCGGTGCGACAGGGCACTGCGCGGACTGAGGGCACGCCGGATCCCCCGGCGGCGCGGCGTCACGGCGGCGACGTCACTCCGGAGGAGAACCACGACGGGTGGTGACGGTGCGACTACTGAGCCCGCCACACCCTAGGACTCGCACACAAACGAAGCAATGATGCCGTCGGACTCTGTGCGGTCGTGGTGGTTCCGTGTGGAGTGCCCTCCGCGGCTTCGGGAGTTCAGCCGCTCGTGACGGTGCCCTCCGGTTCCGGCGTGCCGTGTTCGCCGAGCCAGCGGGCGAGCTTGCCGCGCCGGCCGATGGCCCGCAGCCGGCGTTCGGCGTCCTCGCGGGTCCCCGGGGTGGCGATGAGGAGGAGTTCGTCCCCGGCGCGCAGCACGGTGTCCCGGTCGGGCACCAGCGTGGCGCCGTCGCGGACGATCAGGGTGACGACGGTCGGGGGCGGCAGCCGCAGTTCGAAGACGGCCACGCCGTGCAACTGGGAGCCCTCCGGGATGGTCACGGTGAGGAGGTCGGCGTCCAGGACGTCGAGGGGCGCGGTCTCCACCTGGATCTCGCGCAGCGCGTCCGTGCGCACCAGGCCGAGGCGGCGGGCGACGGCGGGCAGGGTGGGTCCCTGGAGCAGCGTGAACAGGGCCACCAGCACGAACACGATGTTGAGGATCTCGCGGGCGTGCGGCACGTTCTCCACCACCGGGAACGTGGTGAGCACGATGGGGACCGCGCCGCGCAGGCCCGCCCAGGAGATGAACGCCTGCTGCCGCCAGGGGATGCGGAACGGCAGCAGGCACAGCAGCACGGACACGGGGCGGGCGACGAGCAGCAGCACCAGGCCGACGACGAACGCCGGGAGGATCGCGTCGGACAGCTCGCTGGGGTCGACGAGCAGGCCCAGCATGACGAACAGGCCGATCTGCGCCAGCCAGCCGGCGCCCTCCGCGAAGGACCGGGTGGCGGCGCGGTGCGGCAGCTGGGAGTTGCCGAGGACCAGTCCGGACAGATAGGCGGCGATGATGCCGCTCGCCCCGGCGGCGCCGGCGGCGGCGAACGCGGTGATGCCGAAACCGACCGTGGCCAGCGGGTAGAGCCCCGTGGCGGGCAGGGCGATGTGGCGCAGCGCGACCGAGCCGAGAAGCCCGGTCAGCACCCCGAGCGCGCCGCCGACGGCCAGCTGGAACAGCAGGTTGCCGACCAGCGGACCGATCTCCGGGACGCCGGAGGTGGTGGTGGAGAAGACCAGCACGAGGATGATGGTGGGCGCGTCGTTGAAGCCGGACTCCGCCTCGACGAGTCCGGTCAGCTTCCGGGGCAGGGGCAGCGCCCGCAGCACGGAGAACACGGCGGCGGAGTCGGTCGAGGACACGATCGCCCCGAGCAGCAGCGCCACGTTCCAGTCCAGGCCGAGCAGCCAGTGCGCGCCCGAGGCGGTGACCAGGACGGACAGGAACACCCCGACGGTGGCCAGGACCCCGGCGGGCGCCACCAGCCTGCGGACGTCGCTCCACTGGGTGGTCAGACCGCCTTCGACGAGGATGACGGCGAGGGCGGCGGTGCCGAGCGCCTGCGCGAGCTGGACGTCGTCGAAGGCCAGGCCGAGGCCGTCCTCGCCGGCCACGATCCCCACCGCGAGGAACAGCAGCAGACTGGGCAGCCCCACCCGGTGCGCGGTGCGGGCGGCGGCGATACTGGCCAGCAGCACCGTGCCCGCGACGAGCAGCGTCACGTACAGCTCGGGCAGGGTCATCGATCAGTTCCTCGTACCGTCCTCGGCCGTCCGTCGGTCACCGGCGCCCCGGTCCCGTCCGACGACGCTGTGCATCACGATCACACCGGGCGGGGCGGGACAGGCGCACATACACGCCCGGCGGGCACCGGCGTCACAGGGATCAAGGGGGCCGTTCGAACCCTCGCCCGACAGGGTGGAACCGCGCCATACGGGGCATCACCCAATTGACGGCGTGCCGGACATGTACGGCGGGAATGCCCGGTGCACGGGCCTCGGCAGCCGCACCGCAGCCGCGTAAAGTGGTGGCAAAGGTGCCGGTTTCCCCCCTCGTGTGCCGGCCGGCGCCGGACAGGCCCTCCACCCCGGGTGAGAAGAGGCGCGACATGGACCCCTGGCTGATCTGGCTGATCGTCGCGGCCGCCCTGGCCGTGGCGGAGATCTTCACCCTCACCGCCGCCCTCGGCATGCTGAGCGTGGCCGCGCTGGTCACGGCGGGTGTGGCGGGGGTGGGCCTGCCGCTGTGGGTCCAGCTTGTCGCGTACGCCGTCCTCGCCGCCGTGACGCTGCTGTTCGTACGCCCCCTCGCCCTGCGCCATCTCCAGCGTCCCCCGGGCGCCCGGTTCGGTGTGGACGCGCTGGTGGGCAAGCCCGCTCAGGTGCTGACGGCCGTGTCGGGCACCGGCGGCCGGGTCCGTATCGACGGAGAGGAGTGGACGGCCCGAAGTTACGACGAAACGCTGGTGATCTCGCCGGGGACGACCGTCGACGTCATCGAGATCAGTGGTGCGACCGCGATCGTCTACCCACGGGACTGAAGCCATGGACATCTCCGCCCCCCTCGTCGCCGGGCTGCTCGTCGCCCTGTTCGCGATCTTCACGGTGATCCGAGCGGTGCGCATCGTGCCCCAGGCGCGCGCCCGCAACGTGGAGCGGCTGGGCCGCTACCACAAGACCCTGACGCCCGGTCTCAACCTCGTCATCCCGTACATCGACCGGGTGCACCCGCAGATCGACCTGCGTGAACAGGTCGTCTCCTTCAAGCCTCAGCCCGTCATCACCGAGGACAACCTGGTCGTCGAGATCGACACCGTGCTGTACTTCCAGGTCACCGACCCGCGCGCGGCCTTCTACGAGATCGCCAGCTTCCTCCAGGCGGTGGAGCAGCTGACCGTCACCACGCTGCGCAACGTGGTCGGCTCCATGGACCTGGAGAAGACCCTCACCTCCCGGGACACCATCAACAGCCAGCTGCGCGGGGTGCTCGACGAGGCGACCGGCAAGTGGGGGCTGCGGGTCAACCGTGTGGAGATCAAGGCCATCGACCCGCCGACGTCCATCAAGGAGGCCATGCAGAAGCAGATGCGGGCCGAACGGGACAAGCGGGCGGCGATCCTGGGCGCCGAAGGACAGCGCCAGTCGCAGATCCTCACGGCGGAGGGCGACAAGCAGGCGGCCGTGCTGCGCGCGGAGGGCAACCGGACCGCCGCGATCCTCGAGGCCGAGGGCCAGTCGCGGGCGATCGACGAGGTGTTCCAGGCGATCCACCGCAACGACCCCGACCCGAAGCTGCTCGCCTACCAGTACCTCCAGGCGCTCCCCCAGCTCGCGCAGGGGCAGGGCAACAACTTCTGGGTGATCCCCAGCGAGATCACGACGGCACTGCAGGGCGTGTCGAAGGCGTTCAGCGAGTCGCTGCCGCCGTCACCGGCCACCCGGGCCAAGCCCGCCCACGACGACGAGGCCGCGGCGAAGGCCGCCGACGACACGGCGGAGGCGGCCCAGGCCGCCGCCGAGGCGGTGGCGGACGCGGCAGAGGCGGACCGGCGGCCGCCGCGGGCCTGAACACACGCGGCGGGCGCCGGGTGGCCTGTCCGAGCGGGCCCGGCCGTACGCGGCCCGTGCGGTCCACCGTCCAGGGGGCCGTGGCCGCCACGCGGGGGTGCCCGGCCGGTCACGGCAGAGACCGCCGTTGGCCGTACGTACGCCGCGGCTGCGTACGCGACCGCGCCGCGACCGTGCGGACGGCCGCCCGGGTCCGTCGGCTCGCTGCGGGCACGCGTCCGGCATGGTGGCCGGCCGGGTCAGGCGTTCTGCTTCCGCGGGTGCAGGTCGAGTGTGATGTGCGGGTCGAGCGCGAGCAGGAAGTCGGGGGCGTCGAAGATCTCGCCGGCGGAGGCGACGCCGACGGTCCTGGTGCGGCCTGTCAGGACGCGTTCGAGAGCCTCGGCGACGAGGGGCGCGGTGACGGCGTAGATGTCCTGGCCACTGGCCGTCGCCCGGCGTTCGGCTCCGCCGGAGCGGACGACGACGTCGACCAGGAAGGTCTGGTTCGAGCGCCCGCGCCCGTCGGCGGCGGTGGGGGCCGGCGTGTGAGGGGCGGCGACGTCCCGGGCCGCCTCGGCGCTCATATAGGTGGTCACCTCCGGGATGGAGAGGTGCTGGGGGACGGTGACGACGTCCGCCATCGTGAACTCCCCGATCACCGGCCGGGATCCCATCGGTTCCGGGAAGGTCCACTCCAGGGTGGGCGCGGCATCGGTGCGGCGCTCCCACTGTCCGCCGCTGTAGCGCAGGCGGTGGGCGCCGCGCCGCTCGCGGGAGACTGCGCCCGAGAGCCGGGTACCGGCGGTGGGGTGCCAGTCACTGAGGGCGTAGGCGATGTGTGCCTCGTCGGCCTCGGTCCAGTCGCCCATCGCCGTGGTGGTCAGCAGGTCGCCGAGACCTCCGAAGAAGGCCATGGCCGGGACGATCACCGCCTTCGCGTCCCGGGCCCGCTCCCGGTAGCGGGCGAAGGTGTCGAGGTTGGCCTCGAGCTCGGCGGCCACGTCCAGGTAGGGGATCCTCGCCCGGAGCGCGGCCTCGACGACAGGGCCGGTGGTCGATGCGAAGGGGCCGGCGCAGTTGATGACCGCCGCCGTGCCCGCCAGGGCCCGGTCCAGCGAGGCCGGGTCCTCGACCGACGCCACCCGGGCCTCCTGCCCGTGTTCGCGGGCCATCTCCTCCAGGGTCCGCACGTTGCGCCCGGACAGCACCGGGACGAACCCGCGGGCGGCCAGCTCCGCGACCACGAACCGCCCGGTGTGACCGTAGGCGCCGAACACCGTCACCAGCTGACCTGACCCCATGGAACTCTCCCGTGTGCTCGAACGCCCGCTGCGAGGTCGACCCGCTGCGGCCTGACATCCCCATCCTGTCCCTCCGGCAGCGCCGCGCAGGAGCGTCGGAAACGACATGTCACGTACAGTTCCGGACATGCCCTCCGTTGCGCTGGCCGTCACCGACGGCATGCTCCACTACGAACTGTCCGTAGCTCTGGAGGTCTTCGGGGCCGACCTGACCCACGTCGTGGACCCCTGGTACGACTTCTCCCTCTGCGGGAGCGGTCCGGTGTCCGTGGACCGCTTCCGCCTGGAACCCGACCGAGGACTCGACCACCTCGTACACATGGACACCGTGATCGTCCCCGGCTGGGCCGACACCGACCGCGAACCGCCCGCCGAACTGGTCGAGGCGGTACGTGCGGCCCACGCGGCAGGTGCCCGCGTGGCCTCACTGTGCACGGGCGCTTTCATCCTGGGCGCGGCGGGACTGCTCGACGGCAGGCGCGCCACCACGCACTGGGCCCACACACGGGAACTGGCCCGGCGCCACCCGGCGGCCACCGTCGACCCGGACGTCCTCTACGTCGACAACGGCGACGTCCTGACCTCCGCGGGCAAAGCCGCCGCCATGGACCTGTGCCTGCACCTGGTCCGCCTCGACCACGGCTCGGCCAACGCCAACAAGATCGCCCGACGCCTGGTCACGCCGCCCCACCGGGACGGCGGCCAGGCCCAGTTCATCGCCACGCCCCTCCCCGCCCCGGGCAACCACCCCCTGGGAGAGCTCTTCCCCTGGGCGCTGGAGCGGCTGGACCAGCCGCTGACCGTGGAGGACCTGGCCCGTCGAGCCGGCATGAGCTCACGTCACCTCGGCCGCCACTTCAGACACCTCACCGGCACCACGCCACTGCAATGGCTGCACGCCCAGCGCATTCGCCACGCCCAGGAACTGCTGGAGACCACCGACGCCACCGTGGACGCCGTCGCCGCGGCCGCCGGCATGGGCACCGCCACCACCCTGCGCCGCCACTTCCACCGCAGCGTCGGCGTCCCGCCCGACGCCTACCGCCGCACCTTCCGTCCGTGAGGAGCGCCCAGGCCCTGACGGCAGGGAGAACAGTTCCCGGACAGGTGCCGGCAGCGCGGGACCGGGCTCAGGCGCGCCGGTCAGGTCATCCGGGCAGTGAAGGCCCGGTAGGCCCGGTCGTCGAAGAGGACGAAGGTCACTTCCTCGACCGCCGTGTCCGTCGCGCGGACCGCTTCCACGGCGATGCGGGCCGCGTCGTCCAGCGGCCAACGGTAGACGCCGGTGGAGATGGCGGGGAACGCGACCGTGCGGGCGCCCAGTTCGTCGGCGACGCGCAGGGACTCGCGGTAGCAGGAGGCGAGGAGCGCGGAGCGGTCCTCCGTCGCGCTGTACACCGGGCCGACCGTGTGGATCACCCAGCGCGCGTCCAGCTTCCCCGCCGTGGTGGCCACCGCCTGCCCCGTGGGGAGCCCCTTGCCGTAGTGGGAGGCGCGCAGGGCGCGGCACTCGGCGAGGATCTCCGGGCCGCCCCGCCGGTGGATCGCGCCGTCGACGCCGCCCCCGCCGAGCAGGGACGAGTTGGCCGCGTTGACGATCGCGTCGGCGCTCTGCCGGGTGATGTCGCCCTGGACGAGGGTGATCCTGGGGGTCATGTCTGGCGCAGCCTCCTCCATACGGCCTTGGCCGCGTTGTGGCCGGGCATGCCGTGCACGCCAGGGCCGGGCGGGGTGGCCTGCGAGCAGATGAACACCGCGGGGTGCGGTGTGTGGTACGGGAACAGCGACAGCTTGGGGCGCAGCAGCGTCTGGAGTCCGGAGACGGCGCCGGTGGCGATGTCGCCGCCGATGTAGTTGGCGTTGCGCGCGGCCAGTTCGGGCGGGCCGGCGGTGGCGCGGGCCAGGACGCGGTCGCGGAAGCCGGGCGCGAACCGCTCCAGCTGGCGCTCGATCGCGTCGGTGAGGTCGCCGTCCCAGCCGTGCGGGACGTGTCCGTAGGCCCAGAAGACGTGCTTGCCGTCGGGGGCGCGGGTGGGGTCGACGACGGAGGGCTGCACGGTGATGAGGAACGGCGCGTCGGGGGCGCGGTTCTCCCGGGACGCGGCGCGCAGGGCGGCGCCGATCTCCGCGCTGTCCGCGCCGATCTGCACGGTCCCGGCCCTGCGCGCCTCGGGGGCGGTCCACGGGACGGGCCCGTCGAGCGCGTAGTCGATCTTGAAGACGCCGGGGCCGTAGCGGTAGCGGGCGTAGTGGTCGCCGAAGCCGGCGATACGGGCCAGGGCGGTGGGCGAGGTGTCGAAGACGTACGCCCGCGCCGGGGGCAGGTCGTCGAGCCGCTTGACCTCGTAGTCGGTGTGCACGCTGCCGCCGAGGTCGCGCAGATACCCGGCGAGTGCGTCGGAGATCGCCTGGGAGCCGCCGCGGGCGACGGGCCAGCCGCGGGTGTGCGCGGCGAGAGCGAAGACCAGGCCTATGGCCGAGGTGGCGAAGCCGCTGAGCGGGGCCATCACATGGGCGACGAGACCGGCGAAGAGCGTGCGGGCGCGCTCGTCGCGGAAGCGGCGGGCCAGCCAGGTCGACGGGGGCAGGCCGACGAGGCCGAAGCGGGCGAGGGTGACCGGGTCGCGGGGCAGCGCGGTCAGCGGCAGCGACATGAAGTCGCGGACCAGGGTGTCCCAGTGGTGCAGGAAGGGCGTCACGAGCCGCCGGTACGCGCCGGCGTCGCGCGGGCCGAAGGACGCGGCCGTCTCCCCGACGGAGCGGGCCAGCACGGCCGCCGTGCCGTCCGGGAACGGGTGGGCCATGGGCAGCTCGGGATGCAGCCACTCCAGGCCGTACCGCTCCAGCGGCAGGCCGCGGAAGGCGGGCGAGCTGACGGCGAGGGGGTGGGCGGCGGAGCAGGGGTCGTGCCGGAAGCCGGGGAGGGTCAGCTCCTCGGTGCGGGCGCCGCCGCCGACGGTGCCCTTGGCCTCGAAGAGGGCCACCGAGAAGCCGCGCCTGGCCAGTTCCACGGCGGCGGTCAGCCCGTTCGGCCCCGCCCCCACCACGACCGCATCGAGCATCGACGGCACCTTCGGACTCCTTCGTCAGCCGACGGCCACAGAGGATCAGGATATGCCGGGCCGCCGACGGCGCCGGACGGCGTCCGGCCAACCGCACGGCGCCGGGCGGCGTCCGCGCGGTCAGACGGGCGCGGACAGCAGCTCCACGATCCGCCGCGCGGTGGCCTCGTCGCGCGCCGCGGTGAACGGCAGCGTGTTGCCGCCGCGGATCGCGAACGGTATGCCCGCGCGGGTGAGGTGGGTGCCGCCCGCCTCCTCCACCAGCAGCAGACCGGCCGCGTGGTCCCAGGCCAGCTCCCAGTTGAACGCGGTGGCGTCCAGCTCGCCGCGGGCCACCGACAGGTACTCCAGCCCGGCGGAGCCGCAGGGGCGCGGGGCCACGCCGTCGGTACGCAGGCCGAGCAGGGCGCGCTTCTGCTCGTCGGTGGTGAAGTCCGGGTGGGACGTGGCGACGCGGAGGTCCCGGCCGGGCTCCGGGGAGCCGCAGCGCAGTGGCTCGCCGTCGAGGCGGGCGCCCTGTCCGCGCACGGCGGTGGCCAGCTGCTCGCGGGCCGGGGCGTACGTCCAGGAGGCCTGGACCACGCCGTCCAGGGCGAGGGCGACCAGCGTGCAGTAGCCGGTCTCGCCGCGCACGAACTGGCGGGTGCCGTCGACGGGGTCGACGATCCACACCGGCGCGTCACCGCGCAGCGCCTCGTACGTCGACGGGTCGGCGTGCACGCCCTCCTCGCCGACCACGACGGAGCCGGGCAGCAGGCGGGGCAGCTGAGCCGTGAGGTACCGCTCGGCCTCGCGGTCGGCGTCGGTCACCACGTCGTGCGGTCCGCTCTTGCGGTCCACCTCGTGGGCGGCGAGACGGCGCCAGCGCGGCACGATCTCCCGCGCGGCGGCCTCGCGGACCGCGGCCTCCACGTCCTGGGCGTGCCGGGTGAGGAACTGGTCGATGCTGGCGTCGGTCTCGATCACCCCTCCATGAGAGCACGCCGCACCGACAGCCCCGACCGGCCGGGGTGGTCCCGGGCACGGACAGCACGGAAATGGGCCGCCCGCACCCGTGGGGATGGGCTTCGCGGCCCACGGCGCACCCGGCCGACGGCCCGCCCGCACCCGGCCTCCAGGCCACCGCCCATCCGGTCGGTGGGCCGGCCCCACCCGGCCTGCGGGCCACCGCACACGGAACACCCGCACACGGCCTACGGCCCGCACTCCCGTGAGCAGCCCACCGCGTATCCCCTCAGCGCCCCACCGCGCACCCGGCCGGCAGGCCACCGCGACCCGATCGGCGGCGCGCCCACACCCGGCCGCCGACCCACTCGCGTACTCCCGTGAGCAACCCGCCCCGCATCCGCTCAGCACCCCACCGCGCACCCCTGCTGCCCGCGCGGGTTGGCGGCGGCCGAGAGGATGCCGGTGGCCGGGTCGCGGGCGACCGCGCAGAGGCGGCCCTCGGACCAGGCGTCGCCGACGGTGACGTCGTGGCCGCGGCGGCGCAGCTCCTCGACGACCTCCGGGGCGGTGCGGGACTCGACGGTGACGCTGCCGGGCCGCATGCCGCGCGGGTAGAACGAGCCGGGGAAGCTGTCGTTGTGCCAGTTCGGGGCGTCGATGGCGCCCTGGAGGTCGAGCCCACCGCGCACCTTGGCGCGCAGGGCGACGGCGAGGAAGAAGTGCAGCTGCCACTGGTCCTGCTGGTCGCCGCCGGGCGTGCCGAACGCCATGACGGGCACGCCGTCGCGCAGGGCGAGGGACGGGGTGAGCGTGGTGCGGGGGCGGCGGCCCGGGGTGAGGCTGTTGGGCAGGCCCTCCTCCAGCCAGGTCATCTGGAGCCGGGTGCCGAGCGGGAAGCCCAGCTCGGGGACGACCGGGTTGGACTGGAGCCAGCCGCCGCTGGGCGTGGCGGAGATCATGTTGCCCCAGCGGTCGACGATGTCGAGGTGGCAGGTGTCGCCGCGGGTGGCGCCGTCGGCGGAGACCTCCGGTTCGCCGGGCACGGGTGAGGTGGGGCTCTTGGCGACGGTCGGCTCGCCGGCGCCCATGAGGCCGGCGCCGGGCTCGTCGGCGGCGACGACGCGTGCGTGGGCGGCGAGCCGCGGCGTGCGGCCGCCGGGGCTGCCGGGGCGCAGCTCGTGCGAGGCGCGCGGGCCGACCAGGGTGCGCCGCTCGGCGTTGTACGCGGCGGACAGCAGGTCGTCGAGCGGCACCTCGGCGGCGTCGCCGTACCAGGCCTCGCGGTCGGCCATGGCGAGCTTGCAGTTCTCGATGAGCAGGTGCACGTAGGCGCCCGAGCCGTAGGGCGGCAACTCGTCGGGGAGCAGCGCGAGTTGCTGGAGGAGCGCCGGGCCCTGGCTCCACGGTCCGGCCTTGCAGACGGTCCAGCCGTCGAAGTCGTAGGTGACCGGGTCCTCGTACGTGGCGGACCAGGAGGCGAGGTCGTCGGCGGTGAGGGTGCCGGTGTGGTGCCTGCCGCTGGTGTCGAGGGTGGGGCGGGCGGCCTGCCGGACCAGGGCCTCGGCGACGAAGCCGGTGCGCCACACGTCGCGGGCGGCCTCGATCTGCGCCTCCCGGTCGCCGGCGCCGGTCACCTCGGCGAGGAGCCGCTTCCAGGTGGCGGCGAGCGCGGGGTTGCGGAACAGCTCGCCGGGGCGCGGCGGGCGTCCGCCGGGCAGGTAGACCTCGGCGGAGCTGGTCCACTCCGTCTCGAACAGCTCGCGCACGGTCTCCACGGTCTCGCCGACCCGCTCCACGGGCGGGTGACCGTCCTCGGCGTACCCGATGGCGTACTTCAGCACGTCCGCGAGGGACTTGGTGCCGTGGTCGCGCAGCAGGAGCATCCAGGCGTCGAAGGCGCCGGGCACGGCGGCGGCGAGGGGCCCGGTGCCGGGGACCAGGTCGAGGCCGAGGCCCTTGTAATGGGCGACGGTCGCGCCGGCCGGGGCGACGCCCTGCCCGCACAGCACGCGGACGTCCCGCCCGGCCGGGGCGAGGATCATCGGCACCTCGCCGGCCGGGCCGTTGAGGTGGGGTTCGACGACGTGCAGCACGAAGGCTCCGGCGACGGCCGCGTCGTAGGCGTTGCCGCCGTCCTCGAGGACGGCCATGGCAGTCTGTGAGGCCAGCCAGTGGGTGGAGGACACCATGCCGAAGGTGCCCTGGAGGGTCGGTCGGGTGGTGAACTGCATCCCCTGCCCCAGGTGTTCGCGTCGTCCGGCCCAGCGCACCACCCGCTGCGGGCCGGTGGCCTCGGCCCTTGCCGCACGCAGGGTAAGCGCGTACTGCCACGGCATGCCACCCCCCGCGGAACCCGCGGATCCGGGCGTCGCGTCCGCAACGGGAACAATCCGGGCGGGCCCGGCGTTGGTAGGCGCGGCTGAGGAAAGGCGGAGTCGTGCACGGTGAGTACAAGGTTCCCGGCGGCAAGCTCGTCGTGGTGGACGTGGACGTGGTGGACGGGGTGCTGCGGCACGCGCGCGTGGCGGGCGACTTCTTCCTGGAGCCGGACGAGGCGCTGGACGCCGTGAACGGCGCCCTGGAGGGCGCCCCGGCCGACACCGACGCCGCCGGTCTGGCCGCGCGGATCGAGGCCGCCCTGCCCGAGGGGACCGTGATGTACGGGCTCACGGCGGAGGGCGTCGGGATCGCGGTGCGCCGGGCGCTGGCGCACGCCACGGACTGGACCGACTACGACTGGCAGCTGGTGCACGAGGGCCCGCAGCCGCCCGCGCTGCACATGGCGCTGGACGAGGTGCTGACCCACGAGGTGGCCGCCGGGCGGCGCCCGCCGACGCTGCGGGTGTGGGAGTGGGCCTCCCCCGCGGTGATCATCGGCAGCTTCCAGTCGCTGCGCAACGAGGTGGACCCCGAGGGCGCGCGCCGGCACGGCGTGGACGTGGTGCGCCGGATCTCCGGCGGCGGCGCGATGTTCGTGGAGCCGGGCAACACCATCACGTACTCGCTGTCGGTGCCGGAGGCGCTGGTGCAGGGCCTGTCCTTCCAGGACAGCTACGCCTACCTCGACGACTGGGTGCTCGGCGCGCTCGGCGACATGGGCGTCCGGGCCTGGTACCAGCCACTGAACGACATCGCCAGCGAGCAGGGGAAGATCGCGGGCGCGGCGCAGAAGCGGATCGTGGGCCCCGACGGCGGGCCCGGCGCGGTGCTGCACCACGTGACGATGGCGTACGACATCGACGCGGACAAGATGCTCGAGGTGCTGCGCATCGGCAAGGAGAAGCTGTCGGACAAGGGCACGAAGAGCGCGAAGAAGCGGGTGGACCCGCTGCGCCGGCAGACCGGACTGCCCCGCGAGGCGGTCATCGGGCGGATGGTCGACTCCTTCCGCGCCCGCTACGGACTGACGCAGGGCAAGGTGACGGACGAGGAGCTGGCGCGCGCTCAGGAACTGGCGCGGACGAAGTTCACCGCACCGGAATGGGTCGCGCGGGTGCCCTGACGCTCAAATCCCCCTATTCGCAGAGGAACTGCGGCAAGCGGCCGCCGATGCGGAACCGCGCGGTCACCGCGTGCCTACGGAGCGAGTTGAACCCTTCCGCACCTTGACGAAGCGTGTGACACTGGCGTCCCGTCCGCAGTGCGGACCCCCTCCGCACCGTCCCCCACGAGAAGTGCGCCGTGCGTTCCTTTCCTCTGCCGATCGCCCTGACCGCCCGTCTGTCGCCGGTGGTCGTCCTCGCCGCGGCCGGATGGGCGCTGTCCTCCGGCCCGCTGGCCGCGCCCGAGGCCTCCGACGACAAGCCGGCCGGGAAGACCGCCTCGCAGCAGTCGCCCACCGCCCCGTCCGAGTCGCAGGCGGTGAAGACGTACGCCGCGGCGCCCGAGCCGTGCGACGCGCTGTCCGCGAAGACCGTCAAGTCCCTTGTGCCGGGCGCGAAGACGGCCGGCAAGGAGATACCGTCCACGGACGCCGACCTGCGCCGCACCTGCTCGTGGAACGCGCTCAAGGGCTACGACTACCGCTGGCTCGACGTGTCCTTCGAGATCCTGGACTCCGACGAGGCCGCGGAGAAGTCGTACGACGGGCGGCTGGCGGAGAAGAGCGGCGGGGGCGCCGTCCCCGGAGTCGGGAACGCGGCGTACTCGGTCGTGAACCTCACCACCGAGGACAAGCAGGACACGCGTGAGGGCGTCGTGGTGGCGCGGGCCGCCAACGCGCTGGTGATCGTCACGTACAACGGCAGCGACTTCGAGTCGAAGGGCGCCCCGGACACGGACGAGATCAACAAGGGCGCGATCAAGGCCGCCAAGGAAGCGGTGGCCGCCCTGCAGAAGTCGCGGGGCTGAGAGACAGGGCCGAGGCGCGGGACGGACCCCGACCCACATCCGGAACCGATGGTTCCGTGACATCTGTCACAGCCTGTTCCCGATCTGACCGGGTCGGTTAGTAGACGAGCCCGCGGCGACATGGGGGACTTGTCCGTCTTGACGGGAAAGCGGACCCGGCCCGTGCGGGGGGCGGGCCGGCCGGGATCCGGAGACCCGTGCTTCGTCGCCGCAGGGCGCTTTCTGACGAGACGGCAGACGCTCCCGGCACCCATCGAGGCCAGGTCGGCACGGCCTCCCGCCCGTCGCAAGGCCCTCCTCGGCCTACGAAGCCGGCTAGTACGTGACCCCTTTGCGCCCCGCGCCGGGCCGTCCCAAGAATGACCAGCCTCCGCACACCCAGGGGTGAGGTCACGTATGGGAATCCATCGCCAGCAGAAGAAGTACCGGCGGACGGTCGTCACCGCGATCGCCGTCGGCGTCATCGGCATACCCTCGGTCGCCATGGCCTGCACCGACTGGCCGGACGGCGGGCAGCGGGAGGACCGCGCCACCTCGGTGCCGTCGGTCGGCGAGGACCGCTGGGACGGCCCCGGCTGGTACAGCCGCTGGAGCAGCCAGCACGCGGGCGACCCGTCGCCGGTGGCGTCCGGCTCCCCCGGCGCCTCCGCGAGCCGCTCCAAGGAGGCCCGCAAGCAGCACGGAGCCAAGCCCTCGCAGAAGCCGAAGAAGAAGGCCACCACGCCGGCCTCCGCCACCACGGCGGCCCCGAAGCCCAGCACGGCGTCCCCGAAGCCCTCCACGGCCGCTCCCGCGCCCTCCACCACCGCGCCGAAGCCGACCACCGAGGCCCCGAAGCCGACCACCGCCGCGCCGAAGCCGTCCGCCACGGCGTCCGGGGCCGTCGCCCGGGTCGTGGAGCTGGTCAACCAGGAGCGCGCCGAGGCCGGCTGCGCCCCGGTGACGGCCAACTCCACGCTGACCACGGCCGCCCAGCGGCACAGCGAGGACATGGCGTCGACCGGCACCATGTCCCACACCGGCTCCGACGGCTCCGACCCCGGTGAGCGCATCACCCGCGCCGGCTACGCCTGGAGCACCTACGGCGAGAACGTCGCCTACGGCTACTCCACCCCGGAGCAGGTGATGCAGGGCTGGATGACCAGCCCCGGCCACAAGGCCAACATCCTCAACTGCTCGTTCAAGGAGATCGGCGTCGGCCTGTCCGGCACCTACTGGACGCAGGACTTCGGCACCGCCCGCTGAGGCCACTCAGGTGTGCCGCGGGGTCGCGGCGGCGGGTCCTCACACCCGCCGCCGCGACCCCGCCGTCAGCGCCACGTACACGACGAGCGAGGCCGCGAGGCCGACCGCCCAGCCGTAGTCCGCGAGAGGCTTCAGGAACGGGATCAGCCCGTCCTCGGGGAAGGGCCCCTTGCCGGGCGCCGAGTGGGAGCCGCCCACCGCGAGCACCCCGCCGATCACGAAGGCGACGACGGCGTGCACGTTCCAGCCGGACGTGTACCAGTAGCGCCCGCCCGGGGTGTACAGGTCGGCGAGGTCCAGCCGGGTGCGGCGCACGACCCAGTAGTCGGCGATGAGGATGCCGGCGACCGTGCCGAGCAGCCCGCCGACCAGCCCGAGCCAGGTGAAGATGTACAGCTCCGGCGTCTCGGTCAGCTTCCACGGCATGATGACCACGCCGACCACCCCGGTGATCAGCGCCCCCGTGCGGAAGGTGATGAACTTCGGCGCCAGGTTGGCCAGGTCGTACGCCGGTGACACCACGTTCGCCGCGATGTTCACGGAGATGGTGGCGACGAGCACGGTGACGAGCGCGAAGAGCAGCCCGAAGACGTTGTCGGTCTTGGCGGCCAGTTCCACCGGGTCCCAGACCGCCGCCCCGTAGACGGCCTGCGAGCCGGAGGTGACGAACACCGACAGCAGCGCGAACAGGGTCATGGTGGTGGGCAGTCCGAGCGTCTGCCCCCACACCTGGGCGCGCTGTCCCGCGCCGAAGCGGGTGAAGTCGGGGATGTTGAGGCTGAGCGTCGACCAGAAGGCGATCATGCCCATCAGGGACGGGAAGAACACCGGCCAGAAGTCTGCGCCCCAGCCCAGCCGGGAGGGCTGGTCGAGCAGCGGTCCAAAACCGCCGGCCTTGTTCGCGACCCACACCAGCAGCACCAGCGCGCCGACGATGACGAACGGCGCGGCCCAGTTCTCGAACCGGCGCAGCGCCTCCATCCCCCGGTAGATGATGGCCAGTTCGAGCGCCCAGAAGAGCACGAAGCAGACCCACAGGGTCCATGGCTGGCCGCCCACCTCGGACGCCTCGGCCCAGCCGCCGAACAGCTTGCCGAGCAGCACGAAGATGCCCTGCCCGCCGATCCAGGTCTGGATGCCGAACCAGGCGCAGGCGACCGCGGCCCGGATCATGGCGGGAAGGTTGGCGCCGCGCAGCCCGAAGGAGGCGCGGGCCAGCACCGGGAACGGGATGCCGTACTTGGGTCCCGCGTGACCGGTCAGCAGCATCGGCGCGAGCACGATGACGTTGGCCAGCGCGATGGTGAAGACGGCCTGCTTCCAGTCCATGCCGAGCGCGACCAGTCCGGACGCGAGCAGCCAGGAGGGGATGTTGTGCGCCATCCCCACCCACAGGGCGGTGAAGTTGTACGTGGTCCAGCGGCGTCGGGCGAGCGGGACCGGCAGCAGGTCGTCGTTGACGAAGCGGGCGTCGGTGAGGACGGCGCCCGGCGGGAGCTCGACGCGTCCCGCCGGGTCGGGTATCGGGTTCTCTGAGGGCGCGGGCGGGACGGTCGCGGTCATGGGCGTGCCTTTCGCGGTGGTGCCGGTTCAGTCTCCGAGTGCCGGGATGATCTCCGCGCCGTACGCGTCGATCGTCGTTTCCTGTGCGTCGTGCATGTCGTACACCGCGAACTGGTCGACGCCGAGGTCGCGCAGTGCGCGGAGCTTCTCGATGTGCGCCTCGGGCGGGCCGAGCAGGCAGAAGCGGTCCACGATCTCGTCGGGGACGAAGTCGGTGGACGGGTTGCCGGCCCGTCCGTGGTGGCTGTAGTCGTAGCCCTCGCGGTTCTTGATGTAGTCGGTGAGCGCCTCGGGGACCATGCCGGAGTGCTCGCCGTAGCGGGAGACCAGGTCGGCGACGTGGTTGCCGACCATCCCGCCGAACCAGCGGCACTGCTCGCGGGCGTGCGCCAGGTCGTCGCCGACGTACGCGGGGGCGGCGACGCAGATGGTGACCGCGTCGGGGTCGCGGCCCGCCTCGGCGGCGGCGTCGCGCACCGCCTTCACCATCCACTCGGTGAGGAACGGGTCGGCGAGCTGGAGGATGAACCCGTCGGCCTTCTGCCCGGTAAGCGCGAGCGCCTTGGGCCCGTACGCGGCCATCCACACCGGGAGCTTGCCGTCGCGGACCCACGGCAGGCGCAGCCGCCGCCCGTCGACGTCGGCCTCGCGTCCCTCGGCGAGGTCGCGGATGACCTCGATCGCCTCGCCGAGCCGGGCAAGGGTGTTGGGCTTGCGTCCGGCGACACGCATCGCGGAGTCGCCGCGGCCGATGCCGCACACGGTGCGGTTGCCGAACATGTCGTTGAGGGTGGCGAAGGTGGAGGCGGTCACTTCCCAGGTGCGGGTGCCCGGGTTGGTGACCATCGGGCCGATCTTGAGGGTCGTGGTGTTGGCGAGGATCTGGCTGTAGATGACGAAGGGTTCCTGCCACAGCACGGCCGAGTCGAAGGTCCACCCGTGGGTGAACCCGTTGCGCTCGGCGCGCTTCATCAGGCTGATCACCCGCGACGCCGGCGGGTCGGTCTGCAGGACGAGGCCGAAGTCCATGCGGTCCGCTCCTAGTTGAGGTACTGACAGGTGGAACGCGGGGTGTAGACGCCGTGTCCGGCGTGCCCGGTGTACTCCCGGTCGGTGACGACCGGGACCCCGCGCGAGAACACGGTCTCGACGCGGCCGGTGACCCGCTTGCCCTCATAGGCCGAGTAGTCGACGTTCATGTGGTGGGTGTCGGCGGACATGACCTGCTCGGCGTGCGGGTCGTAGATCACGACGTCGGCGTCGGCGCCCGGCGCGATCGTGCCCTTCTTCGGGTACAGGCCGAACATCCGCGCCGGGCCGGCGCAGGCGATCTCGATCCAGCGGCGGCGGCTGATGCGCCCGTCGACGACGGCCTGGTGCAGGAGGTCCATACGGTTCTCCACGCCCGGCAGCCCGTTGGGGATCTTGGAGAAGTCGCCGCGGCCGAGCTCCTTCTGCCCGCTGAAGCAGAAGGGGCAGTGGTCGGTGGAGACCACCTGGAGGTCGTTGGTGCGCAGGCCCCGCCAGAGGGCCGCCTGGTGCTCCTTGGGGCGCAGGGGCGTGCTGCACACGTACTTGGCGCCCTCGAAGTCGGGCTCGGCGAGGTTGTCGGTGGACAGGAACAGGTACTGGGGGCAGGTCTCGCCGAAGACGGGCAGTCCGTCGTCGCGGGCCCTGGCCAGTTCGGCGACCGCCTCGGTGGCGGAGACGTGCACGACGTAGAGCGGGGCGCCGGCGACCTGGGCGAGCCGGATGGCGCGGTGGGTCGCCTCCGCCTCCAGGAGGGCCTTGCGGACCTCGCCGTGGAAGCGGGGGTCGGTCTCGCCGCGGGCGAGGGCCTGCTCGACGAGGACGTCGATGGCGATGCCGTTCTCGGCGTGCATCATGATGAGGCCGCCGTTGTCGGCGGCGCGTTGCATGGCGCGGAGGATCTGGCCGTCGTCCGAGTAGAAGACGCCGGGGTAGGCCATGAACTGCTTGAAGGACGTCACCCCTTCTTCGACCAGGAGGTCCATCTCCTTCAGCGTTTCCTCGTTCACGTCCGAGACGATCATGTGGAACGCGTAGTCGATCGCGCAGTTGCCCTCCGCCTTCGCGTGCCAGGCGTCCAGTCCCTCGCGCAGGCCGTGGCCCACGCTCTGCACGGCGAAGTCGACGATCGTGGTGGTGCCGCCCCAGGCGGCGGCCCGCGTGCCCGTCTCGAAGGTGTCGGAGGCGAAGGTGCCGCCGAACGGCATCTCCATGTGGGTGTGCGCGTCCACGCCGCCCGGGATGACGTACTTGCCGGTGGCGTCGACGGTCCGCTCGGCGGAGAGTGCTTCGGCGGCGGGGGTGTTGGAGGCGGCGATGGCCGCGATGCGGCCGTCCTGCATGAGGACGTCTGCGTGTACTTCGTCGGAGGCGGTGATGACCAAGCCGCCGCGGATGACTGTGCGGGTGCTCATGTCCGGGTCGCTCCTCGATGTGGGTGCGTGCGGGTTCGTCGTGGTCTCTCGCGCAGTTCCCCGGGCCCCTTCCGGGGCTTACGGAGTTGTCAGGGGGCCGTAGGCCGACGGGTTGCGGTCGCGGTAGAACTGCCAGCGGTCCCGGACCTCTCGGAGTTTCGCCAGGTCCAGGTCGCGGACGACCAGTTCCGTCTCCTTGTCGCCGGCGACCTCGCCGACGAAGCGGGCCTCGGGGTCGACGAAGTAGCTCGTGCCGTAGAAGTCGTTGTCGCCGTACTCCTCGACGCCCACCCGGTTGATCGCGCCCACGAAGTACTCGTTGGCGACGGCCGCCGCCGGCTGCTCCAGCTGCCAGAGGTAGCCGGACAGGCCGCGTGAGGTGGCCGACGGGTTGAACACCAGCTCCGCGCCCGCGAGTCCGAGCGCGCGCCAGCCCTCGGGGAAGTGGCGGTCGTAGCAGATGTAGACGCCGATCCGGCCGGCCTTGGTGTCGAAGACGGGCCAGCCGCTGTTGCCGGGGCGGAAGTAGAACTTCTCCCAGAACCCCTTGACCTGCGGGATGTGGGTCTTGCGGTACTTGCCCAGGTAGGTGCCGTCGGCGTCGATCACGGCGGCCGTGTTGTAGAGGACGCCGGGCTGCTCCTCCTCGTACATCGGCAGCACCAGGACGAGGTTCAGTTCCCGGGCGAGGCGCTGGAAGCGCTCGACCACGGGGCCGTCGGGGATGCGCTCGGCGTACTCGTAGAAGGCGGGGTCCTGCACCTGGCAGAAGTACGGTCCGTAGAACAGCTCCTGGAAGCACAGCACTTGAGCGCCCTGCGCGGCCGCGTCGCGCGCGGCCTGCTCGTGGACCTGGATCATCGATTCCTTGTCGCCCGTCCAGGCGGTCTGGAAGACGGCGGCTCGGATCACTCGGCTCATCGGGACCTCCGGTCGCTCGGTGTGCAGTGAGCCTAGGAAGAGGACGAGCGCGCTCTGAGTGGCACCGTGTCACGTCTGCCGGGGTGCGGCGTGTCACCGTGTCATCCGCGGACGATCCCATGTGTCACCGCCGTTGCCGCAGGTGGTCGCTCGTTTCAGCGTTGTTGCGCGTCGTGCGCGAGGAGTGCGATGTGCAGCGAGGCGGCCTGTTCGAAGTCGTCCAGGTCCACCCCGAGGCGCGCCTGTATCGCCTCCAGCCGGCGGTACAGCGCCGGCCGGGACACGTGGTGCAGCTGCGCGGTGCGGGACTTGTTGCGTCCGGTCGCCAGGTAGGTGCGCAGTACGGGGAGGAGGTCCTCGCCGGGGTCGCAGAGCAGCCCGGCCAGTTCCCGTTCGGCGAACGACTGCACCTGCGGATCGTCGCGCAACAGCCGTACGAGACCGCGCAGATGGACGTCCCGTAGCCGCACCACGGGGGGCAGGTCGAGGGCGGCGGCGTCGTCCGCGACGGCGTCGGCGACGTGCCGGGCCTCGCGCAGTCCCGCGGGCACGTCGTCGAAGGAGGTACGGGCTGCGGCGGCCGCCACCACGACGTGCTCGTCGGCCGGTTCGGCGCGCAGCCGGGCCGCGAAGTGCGCGGTGAGCACCTCGGCGTCCTGGTCGCGGGCAAGGCTGAGCAGGACGGCGGTCGCGGTGGCGGACAGTTCGCCCGCGATGCCGGGCAGGCCCAGCAGACGCAGGGTCCGGTCCAGCGGGGCGGCCCGGCGTCCGCGCACCACGAGCGGCACGAACGTGCGCCGGTTGACGGGGAGTCCGGCGGCGCGGGCCCGGGGCAGCAGATGGCGGGCCGGTACGGCGCCGCCGACCAGGTCGGTGAGCAGGCTCAGCGCGGACTGCTCCTCCCAGGAGCAGCCGGCGCCGCCGAGCATGCGGTGCAGGACGAGCGCCTCGGCGGCCCGGTCGGCGAGGAGGCGCCCGGTCTCGGTGTCGCCCCGGTACCCGCACAGCACCAGCCGGCCCCAGGGCTCGCCCCGCCCGCCCAGTTCGGCGCGGATCCAGCCGTCGCCCTCGCTGCGGCCGGCCTGGCGGGCGATGCGCTCCCAGTCACGCAGCACGTCGTCGACGGCGGACCGCTCCCCCGCCGTGCCGAGGACGCGGTGGGCGAGGTTGGTGACGACGACGGGGCAGCCGCAGTGCCGGGCGATCTCGTCGAGCAGCCGCTGCAGCGGGGCGCCGCCGGTGATCAGCACGGTGAGTTCGGTGCGGACCGCCTCGGAGAGGCTGACGGCGGCGAACTTGCGGCGCACCAGCCGGGACTGCACCTCCTCGGTCAACTGGGCGAAGGGGAAAGGGCGGTGGAGCACGACCAGGGGCAACTGGCAGCGTTCCGCCGCCCGCCGCATCGCCTCCGGCGGGGAGGGAAACGCCCGGCCGAGGCCAAGAACCACGGCGGACGCCTCGGCGCGGTGCAGGGAGCGGACGTACTCGGTCTGCTTGTGCTCGTCGCCGGCCAGCAGCACCCCGGTGGTGAGCACCATCTCCCCGCCGCTGAGCATCACGCCGACGTCGGCCGCCTCGGCGACGTGCACCCAGCGCACCGGCCGGTCCAGCCGGCCGGCGCCGGCCACCACCTCGGGCTCCCCGGCGAGGACCCGCTCCAGGGCGAGGACCTGCCGGACCGAGAGGGCCGGTACCGGTGGCTCCCAGGTGGTCATGGCGGCGTCCTTAAGGTGGGTGAACGGCTACTGGATGCTCCTCAGGGCGTCCTCGAGGATCGCGGCGCCCTCCTCGGCCTCCGCGACGTTGAGGGACAGCGGCGGGGCGATGCGCAGGGCGCTGGTGTCGTGGCCGCCGCCCTTGCCGATGAGCAGGCCGCCGGCGCGGGCCGCCTCCAGGACGGCGGACGCGGCGGCCGGGTCCGCCTCGTCGGTGCCGGGCTTCGTCAGTTCGATGCCGATCATCAGGCCGCGCCCGCGCACCTCTCGTACGGCGGGGACGTGGGCGGCGGCGGCCCGCAGCCGCTCGATGAGCAGGCCGCCGACACGGCGCGCGTTGCCCTGGAGGTCGTGCTCCAGCAGGTAGGTGAGGTTGGCGAGGCCCGCCGCCATGGTGATCTGGGTGCCGCCGAACGTGGAGATGCTGTTGGCGTCCAGGCAGTTCATGATCTCGGCGCGGGCGACGACGCCGCCGATGGACATGCCGTTGCCGATGCCCTTGGCGAAGGTCAGCATGTCGGGCGGGCCGCTGCGGGCGTGCGCCTGCCAGCCCCAGAAGTGCTCGCCGGTGCGGCCCCAGCCGGTCTGCACCTCGTCGGAGATCCACAGCACGCCCCGCTCGTGCAGCACCTCGCGGAAGGCGGCGTAGAGGCCGTCGGGCGGGGAGGTGAAGCCGCCGACGCCCTGGATCGGCTCGGCGATCAGCGCGGCGGGCGGGCGGGTGTGTCCGAGGAGGTCCTTGAGGTCGTCGACGCAGGCGGCGACGAAGTCGTAGTCGTCGAGGTGGGCGAACGGTCCCCGGGTGCGGACCCCGCCGTGCACGTACAGCGTCTGCAGCGGGGAGAGCGAGGTCGGGGACCAGCCGCGGTTGCCGGTGACGCCGACGGCGCTGAAGGAACGGCCGTGGTAGCTGTTGCGCATCGCCAGGAGCGTGTTGCTGCGCCGGTAGGTGGTGGCGAGCAGCAGGGCGGTGTCGTTGGCCTCGGTGCCGGAGGTGGTGAAGAAGACCCGGGCGTCGGGGATGCCGCTGAGCTTGGCGATCCGTTCGGCGAGGTCCACCATCGGCCGGTTGAGGTAGAGGGTGGAGGAGTGGATGATCCGCCCGGCCTGCTCGGTCACCGCCTTGGTGACCTCGGGCAGGGCGTGGGCGGTCATGGTGGTGAGGATGCCGCCGAAGAAGTCCAGGTAGCGGTTGCCCTGGGCGTCCCAGACGTGGCGGCCCTCGCCGTGGGTGATCTCCAGCGGCTCGTCGTAGTAGAGCGCGAGCCAGTCGGGGAGGACGGCGCGGTGGCGGCCGAGCAGGTCGTCGGTCACGGGCGCACCAGCCCTTCGTAGGCGTCGGGGCGGCGGTCGCGGTAGAACGCCCACTGCTGCCGCACCTCGTCGATGAGGTCGAAGTCGAGGTCCCGGACCACCAGTTCCTCCTTGGTGTCACCGGCGACGTCGCCGACGAACTGCCCGCGCGGGTCGACGAAGTAGCTCGTGCCGTAGAAGTCGTTGTCGCCGTACTCCTCGACGCCGACGCGGTTGATGGCGGCGACGAAGTACTCGTTGGCGACGGCCGCCGCGGGCTGCTCCAACTGCCACAGGTACGCCGAGAGGCCGCGGTGCGTCGCGGACGGGTTGTACACCAACTGGGCGCCGTTGAGACCGAGTTGCCGCCAGCCTTCGGGGAAGTGGCGGTCGTAGCAGATGTAGACGCCGACCCTGCCGACGGCGGTGTCGAAGACGGGCCAGCCGAGGTTGCCCGGGCGGAAGTAGAACTTCTCCCAGAATCCCTTGACCTGCGGGATGTGGTGCTTGCGGTACTTGCCGAGGTAGGTGCCGTCGGCGTCGATCACGGCGGCGGTGTTGTAGTAGTGGCCGGGCTGCTCGACCTCGAAGACGGGGGCGACGACGACCATGCCGGTCTCGCGGGCCAGGTCCCGCATCCGGCGCACGGTCGGCCCGTCGGGGACCGCCTCGGCCCAGCGGTAGTGCCCGGCGTCCTGGACCTGGCAGAAGTAGGGGGCGTTGAACACCTCCTGGAACCCGATGACCTTCGCGCCCCGCCGGGCCGCCTCGCGGGCGTGCTCCTCGTGTTTCGCCAGCATGGACTCGGTGTCGCCGGTCCAGGTGGCCTGGACCAGGGCGGCGGTTACGACGTTGGGCATGAGCTGCTGCTCCTTCGACGCGACGTCAGCGCCTCTACGCCCGTAGAGACGGCCGTAGAGGGACGAACGTAAGCCTCTCGGACGGCCTTGCCAAGACCATCGTCGTGCGGCCCCTGGAGTCGATCGTGTTTGACACCCCTGTGGGTGAGCGGGACGGACCGCCGACCCCCCGTCAGGCGGCCAGTCCCGCGACGCGCAGGGCGTGCAGGACGTCCCAGTGCCGTTCCTCCGACACGGCCCGGGCAGCCGTCAGGAGCAGCGGCACCAGGCGCCCCGGGTCGGGTGCGGCCGTGCGGGCGGCGTCCTGCGGGGTGCGTGTCCGAACGCAGGCGTCGAGCAGGGCACGCAGCTCGCGGTGGCGGGTGCCGTCGGCGAGGGCGAGGGCGGCGTGCCCGATCTCGTCGGCCGGGCGGACGACGCCCTGCCGCAGGATCTGCTCGCCGTCCTCCGCGCGGCCGCCCGCGGCGAGCGCGTCGGCGGCGCCGACGAGACGCTCGGCGGGCAGCGTCGCCGCCGCCTCCCACAGCAGGGTCGCCCAGTCGGCGCCGAGCCCGGCCCGCTCCATCTCGGCCGCGAGCAGCGGTAACCGTACGGCGGGCCAGTACGCGGCCTCGTTCAGCAGGACGTGCGCGTCGCCGCTGCGGCCCTCGCGGCGCAGGCGGGTCAGCGTCCGCACGAGGTGCCCGACCTCGCGGAGATCCTCGGCATCGACGCGCTCCTCGGGCGGCGGCTCGTCGGCCCCCGCCTCCGCGGCGGCCCCGGCGAACCGCGCGCGCGGGCGACGGTGGCGGCGCCGGGCAACTCCGGCACGGCGCGCTCGGCGCGACGAGAGGCGCCGCCCGTCGTCCTCCCACCCGGCGAACCGGGCACCGCCGCGTCGCGCTTGCGGGCGGGGAGGCGGGTCTCCTCGGCGGGGCGGGCGGGGGGACGTGCTGTTGCGCCGCGCGCAGCTCGGGTGGGACGGGTCGGGGGGCAGGGGGACTGTGGGACGGCGCGTGGGCTCCGGTGCCGCGAGCGGGTCTCGGCCGGTCGCGGCCGGGTTTTCCGGCCCCGGACGCCGGTGGCTGGCTCCGGGACCGCCGTGGAGGTACGCGGTTTCGTCGTGGCCGGCCCGCTTGGGCGCGCCCGGCGCCTGGCCAGGGCACGGCCGTCCCGGGCCGGGTACGGGCCGCACCGCGGGCCGCGGTCCGGCCGGGCCGTGGCCCTGGCGGGCGGGCCCCACCTGTGGCACGCCCGGTGCCTGGGCGGCACCTCGGCCGTCCGGAGCCGAAGCCGGGGCGCCGCCCCCGTTCCGGTGGTCCGGTACCGCGGCCGGTGCGCGGCCCTCGCGGGCGAGGCCTGCGTGGGGACCGCCCGGTGTCCGGGCGGATCCGCGTCCCTCCGCAACCGGGTTCGGGCCGCCACCCACGGCGTACCGGTGGCCCGGGACCGATGCCGGGCCGTGGCCTTCACGGGCCGGCCCCGCCTGTGGCACGCCCGGTGTCCGAGCGGGGCCCGGTGACTCGGTGATGCCCCGGCCGTCGGGGGCCGGGTTCGGGCCGGTGCCCTGCCCCGCGGAAGTCATGTGCGGACCCTGCGGTCCGGCGACTGCCTGGGCGTCCGCCGCCGGGCTGGCCGCCCAGCGGGTCTGGGTGTGGGCGGGGCCCGGCCCCGGGGTGTGCTCGTCGAGGGCGGCCATCCGGGCCGTGATCTCCGCGCAGCGGGCCGTCGCGCGGCGGTGGTCGTCCTCGGCCCAGGCGAGGTCGTTGCCGAGGGACTCCGCCTCCTCGCGGGTGGCCGCGGCGGCGAGCCGGCGGGTCAGACCGGCCCGGCGGTCCGCCGCGTACCGCTGCTCGCGGAGCATCACGTCGAGGCGGTCGCTCAGCGCCTGCCGCGCCCCGGGGCGCGCGTCGAACGCGGCGGTCGCCCCGGCGTGCAGCGCGCGGGACCGCGGCAGCTCCGCATCGGCGGCAGCCGGGCCGTGGACGGCGGCGAGATCCTGGAGCAGCGACTCCACCACGTCCCACGGCGGCGGTTCCCGCCCTTCGAGGCACGCCCGCATGCCGTCGGGGTCGCGCTGCCAGAACACCAGGCACCAGCCCGCGTACCGGTCCAGACGCGCCAGCAGATCCCGTAGGTGGTCCGTGAACTCCCGGACAGCTTCCGGGAGTTGCTCCGCAGCCATAGCCAACTCCCGCCAGTCCCGGAGTACTCGACTCCGTAGATAACACCCGGTGTGTTACGGCGAGGCTACGGAGAGTTTTCCGGCGGGGTGCGGCAGGTCGGTACGAGCGTGGTGCCGTCGTGTCAGGCGGCGATCGACGCGTCCGGGGTGTCCGGCACGTCCGGGACCGCGCAGCGTCCGATCAGCTCGTCCATGGACAGCCCGAGCGCCGCGGCCAGCGCGGCCACGGTGAAGAACGCGGGCGTCGGAGCCCGCCCCGTCTCGATCTTGCGGAGGGTCTCCGCGGAGATGCCGGCGCTCGCGGCGACGTCGGTCATGCTGCGGGCTCCGCGCGCCTCGCGCAGCAGCCTGCCGAGCCGCTCACCGCGTTCGCGCTCTTCAGGGGTCAAGGGGGTGCGCACCATGACGCCCATTCTAATACCGGTATAGTAATTGGCATGGTGGAGCTGAAGACCGACGCGTCGATCGATGCGATGTACGAGACGGGCCAGGTCGTGGCCCAGGCACTGACGGCAGTACGGAAGGCCGCCGACGTGGGCGTTTCCCTGCTGGAGCTGGACGAGGCGGCGAGGGAGGTGCTGGACGCGGCCGGCGCGACGTCGCCGTTCCTGGGGTACCGCCCCACCTTCGCGCCGACCCCGTTCCCGGCGGTGATCTGCGCGTCGGTGAACGACGCGATCGTGCACGGCATCCCGACCGGGTACCGGCTGCGCGACGGGGACCTCGTGTCCATCGACTGCGGCGCCCAACGGGGCGGCTGGGCGGGCGACTCGGCGATCAGCTTCGTCGTGGGCAGGGCGCGCCCTGCGGACGCACACCTGATCGAGACGGCCGAGCGGGCGCTGGCGGCGGGCATCGAGGCGGCCGTGGTCGGCAACCGTATGGGCGACATCGCCCATGCCATCGGCACGGTGTGCCGCGGGGCGGGCTACGGGATCATGGAGGACTACGGCGGCCACGGCATCGGCCGCCGTATGCACGAGGACCCGCCGGTGCCGAACGAGGGCCGTCCGGGGCGCGGGATGCCGCTGCGGCACGGCATGGTGCTGGCGATCGAGCCGATGCTGATCGCCGGCGGCGGCGACGCCTACCGCACCGACCCGGACGGCTGGACCCTCCGTACGACGGACGGCTCCCGCGCGGCCCACACGGAGCACACGGTGGCGATCACGGAGGCGGGGCCGCGCGTGCTGACGGCGCGGGACTGACAAGGGTCTGGCGCGGGCATGCCCAGCTGGCGCGAACCTGGACATGCCCACCCGTACCGAACGTGTCATCGTGGGCATGAGCGCGCCCCGACCGGGTTACCCGGCACCGGCACGTCGACCCAGCGAAGGAACGGATGACGATGACGAATGGTTTCGTCGGCCCGGAGGGTGACCCGTTCGCAGAATTCCTCGCCCGCTTCTTCGGCGGGCAGCGCCCCCGCCAGATCGACATCGGCAGGCTGCTGAGCCAGCCTGCCCGTGAACTCGTGCGCGGCGCCGCCCAGTACGCGGCCGAGCACGGCAGCCGTGACCTGGACACCCAGCACCTGCTGCGTGCCGCGCTCTCCGCCGAGCCGACCCGGAGTCTGCTCAGCCGCGCGGGCGCGGACCCGGACTCGCTGGCGTCGCAGATCGACGACCGGTCGGGGCCCGTGCAGCACCCGCCGGGCGAAGCGCCGCCCCCGACGTCGCTGTCCCTGACGCCCGCGGTGAAACGGGCGCTGCTGGACGCGCACGAGATGGCGCGGGCGAGCGGCGCCGGATACATCGGCCCGGAGCATGTGCTCAGCGCCCTCGCCGCCAACCCCGACTCGGCCGCGGGACACATCCTCAACGCGGCCCGTTTCGCCCCGTCCGGCCCGCCCGAGGCGCCGGAGGCCCAGCAGCAGCGCCCGGAGCGCCCCCGGCCGTCGACGGGCACCCCGACCCTGGACAAGTACGGCCGTGACCTGACCGCGCTGGCCCGCGAGGGCCGCGTCGACCCGGTGATCGGCCGGGACACGGAGATCGAGCAGACCGTCGAGGTGCTGTCCCGGCGCGGCAAGAACAACCCCGTGCTGATCGGCGACGCGGGCGTCGGCAAGACCGCCGTGGTGGAGGGGCTGGCGCAGCGGATCGCCGAGGGGGACGTGCCCGACATCCTGCTCGGCCGCCGCGTGGTCGCCCTCGACCTGACCGGCGTCGTCGCCGGCACCCGGTACCGGGGCGACTTCGAGGAGCGGATGAACAACCTCGTCGACGAGATCCGCGCCCACTCCGGCGAGCTGATCGTGTTCATCGACGAGCTGCACACCGTCGTCGGCGCGGGAGGCGGCGGCGAGGGCGGCTCGATGGACGCCGGCAACATCCTCAAGCCGGCCCTGGCACGCGGCGAGCTGAACATCGTCGGGGCGACGACCCTGGAGGAGTACCGGCGGATCGAGAAGGACGCGGCGCTGGCCCGCCGCTTCCAGCCGATCATGGTGCCGGAGCCCACGCCGGCGGACGCGATCGAGATCCTGCGCGGTCTGCGCGACCGCTACGAGGCGCACCACCAGGTCCGCTACACCGACGAGGCGCTGGTCGCGGCCGTGGAGCTGTCCGACCGCTACCTCAGCGACCGCAGGCTGCCGGACAAGGCGATCGACCTGATCGACCAGGCGGGCGCCCGGGTGCGGCTGCGGGCCCGCACCAAGGGCACCGACGTCCGCGCGATGGAGCGTGAGGTCGAGCAGCTGACCTGCGACAAGGACCAGGCGGTCGCGGACGAGCAGTATGAGCAGGCCATGCAGCTGCGCGACCGCATCCAGGAGCTGAAGGAGCGCATCGCGCAGGCCGGGGGCGGGGACGAGGTCGACGAGGGCCAGAGCCTGTGGGTGGACGCCGAGGCGATCGCCGAGGTCGTGGCCCGGCAGACGGGCATCCCGGTCAGCCGGCTCACCGAGGAGGAGAAGGACCGCCTGCTGAGCCTGGAGCAGCATCTGCACCAGCGGGTGGTGGGCCAGGAGGAGGCCGTACGGGTCGTCTCGGACGCCGTGCTGCGTTCCCGCGCGGGCCTGTCCAGCCCGGACCGGCCGATCGGCAGCTTCCTGTTCCTCGGTCCGACGGGCGTCGGCAAGACGGAGCTGGCGCGGGCGCTCGCCGAGGCTCTGTTCGGCAGCGAGGACCGGATGGTGCGCCTCGACATGAGCGAGTACCAGGAGCGGCACACGGTGAGCCGTCTGGTGGGCGCCCCGCCCGGCTACGTGGGCCACGAGGAGGCCGGTCAGCTCACCGAGGTGGTGCGCCGGCATCCGTACTCGCTGCTGCTGCTCGACGAGGTCGAGAAGGCTCACCCGGACGTCTTCAACATCCTGCTGCAGGTGCTGGACGACGGCCGGCTGACCGACTCGCAGGGCCGCACGGTGGACTTCACCAACAGCGTGATCGTGATGACCAGCAACCTCGGTTCCGAGGCCATCACGCGGCGCGGCGCGACCCTGGGCTTCGCGACGGGCGGCGCGGAGGCCGACGAGGAGGCGCGGCGGGAGCAGATCCTGCGGCCGCTGCGGGAGCACTTCCGGCCCGAGTTCCTCAACCGGATCGACGAGATCGTGGTGTTCCGCCAGCTCACCACCGAGGAGCTGCGGCAGATCACCGACCTGCTGCTGGAGAGCACCCGCCGCCGGCTGAAGGGGCAGAACATCACGGCCGACTTCACCGACGCGGCCGTGGACTGGCTCGCCGAGCGGGGCTACGAGCCGGAGTACGGCGCACGGCCGTTGCGCCGCACCATTCAGCGAGAGGTCGACAACCAGCTGTCCCGGCTGCTGCTGGACGGCCGCGTGAAGGAGGGCGGCCGGGTGACGGTGGACGTGGAGGACGGGCGGCTGGTCTTCCGCACGCAGGAGGCGCGGGAGACGCGGACACCTGAATCTCCGGCCTCGGAGAGTCCGGCCCCGGAGAGTCCGGCTCCGGAGGGGCCGACGCCGGAGAGTCCGGCTGCGGAGGGTCCGGCTCCGGAGGGGCCGACGTCGGAGAGTCCGGCTGCGGAGGGGCCGACGTCGGAGAGTCCGGCCCCGGAGGGTCCGGCCCCGGAGAGTCCGGCTGCGGAGGGTCCGGCTGCGGAGGGTCCGACGCCCGAGCAGTGACGGCCGTACAGCCCGTCGGCCCGGTTCCCCTCGCGGGGGAGCCGGGCCGACCGCTGTACAGGGTTACTTCTGTACAGGGTTACTTCGGATGGACGACCATCGCCGAGCCGCCGCCCCGGCGGACCTTCTCCGCCGCGGCGAGCCAGGCGCCGCCCGGCAGCCGCTGCACGCCGGTGGTCGCGCCGATCTCCGGGTTCTCCCGGAAGGAGTGCCCGATCGCCTCGAGCCGCTGCCTCAGCTCGCTGTCGTACAGGCCGGGTTCGAGTTCGGTCTGTGCCGCGTTGCGCTGGCTGGCGCGGGGTGCGGCGATCGCGTCGACGAGGGGCAGGCCGCGGTCGAGGAAGCCGGTGAGGGTCTGCAGCACGGTGGTGATGATGGTCGAGCCGCCGGGCGAGCCGAGCGCCACCACCGGACGGTCGTGCCGGTCGAGGACGATCGTCGGCGCCATGGACGAGCGGGGCCGTTTGCCGGGGCCGGGCAGGTTCGGGTCGTGGACGGCCGGGTTGGCCGGGGCGAAGGAGAAGTCCGTCAGCTCGTTGTTGAGCAGGAAGCCGCGGCCGGGCACGGTGATGCCGCTGCCGCCGGTCTGCTCGATGGTGAGCGTGTAGGCGACGACGTTGCCCCACCGGTCGGCGGTGGTGAGATGCGTGGTGCTCTCGCCCTCGTACGTCGTCGGCGCGGCGGTGCCGCCCTGCCCGCACCGCGCCGGGTCGCGGGGGTCGGCGGGGGCGACGGGGCTGGTGAGGACGGCGTCGTCCTTGATCAGGCAGGCGCGGGAGTCCGCGAACCGCTGCGACAGCAGTTCATTGGTCGGTACGTCCTCGAAGGCGGGGTCGCCGACCCAGCGGCCCCGGTCGGCGAACGCGATGCGGCTCGCCTCGATAAAGCGGTGCAGGTAGCGCACGTCGCTCGCCTTGGACAGGTCGGTGCGCTCCAGGATGTTGAGCGCCTCGCCGACCGTCGTGCCGCCGGAGGACGAGGGCGCCATGGAGTAGACGTCGAGGCCGCGGTAGGAGGTCTTCGACGGCGCCTGGAGCTTGACGCGGTAGGTCGCGAGGTCGCGGGCGGTCAGGTCGCCGGGGCGGGCGTTCCAGCCGGACGCCGGGTCCACGGGCGGCTTGGTGACCGCGTTCACGATGTCGCGGGCGATGTCGCCCCGGTACAGGACGTCGACGCCCTTGCGGCTGAGCTCGCGGTAGGTGCGGGCCAGGTCGGGGTTCTTGAAGGTGGAGCCGACGGCGGGGAGTTCACCGCCGGGGAGGAACAGCTCGGCGGTGTCGGGGAAGTAGCGGAAGCGGGTCTCGTTGGCGGCGGTCTGCGCGCGGAAGGTCTCGTCGACGGTGAAGCCGTCGCGGGCAAGGCGTTCGGCGGGCTTCAGGACCGTGCCGAGGCTGCGCTTGCCCCACGTGTCGAGGGCGCGCTGCCAAGTGGCCGCGGTGCCGGGGGTCCCGACGGACAGTCCGCTGCTGACCGCGTCGGCGAACGGGATCGGCGTGCCGTTCTCCAGGAAGAGGCCGGAGCCGGCGCTGAGCGGGGCGGTCTCGCGGCCGTCGAGGGTGTGCACGGTGCGGGACCGGGCGTCGTAGTAGACGAAGTAGCCGCCTCCGCCGATGCCGGCCGAGTAGGGCTCGGTGACGCCGAGCGCGGCGGCCGTGGCCACGGCGGCGTCGACGGCGTTGCCGCCCTTGCGCAGCACCTCGATGCCGGCGGCGGTGGCGTCGGGGTCGACGCTGGAGACGGCGCCGCCGTGGCCGACGGCCACGGGTGTCTTGGCGGGAGGAGTCTTCCCGCCGTGGGTGGTCGGCGGCGCGGCGGCCCCCACCGAGACGACGGCGGTGGTGACCGCGAGGACAGCGAATTTCCGTGCGACAGGGCGACGCATCCGCACCTCCAGTAAAGGGCCGTCCGGGCAGCTTAGTTCGCCGCCATGGCCGCGTCAGGGAGGCCGTACGGGCGTGCCGCCGCGCGCGGGCGGGGCGTCCGGCCTTTCCGGGGTGTCGAACACGGGTGCGCCCGGGACCGCTAGCATGCCCGCCCATGAATGACGACGTGCGCAACATCGTGCTGGGCCTGGTGGCCGCGGGCATCAGCGCCGCCCTGGGCTGGATCGCCCGAACCTACCTCTGGAATCGCAAGCTCCGCCGTCAGCAGGCGTTCTTCGGACTGCCGGAGAACGCCGAGTCGTTGCTCGTCGTCAACCGCGACCCGGCGACGGCGGAACCGGCGGTGCACCGCTTCGACGTGTTCGCGCTGCTCGAACTGTCCGCGCTGATCAAGGACTGCGGGGCGCACGTCCAGGTGGTCACCCAGGACGCGGCCCACCAGGGGTTCGGCGAGCGGACCGAGTTCTGCGTGGGCGGGCCGGGCTCGAACCGGCGGATGGTCGCCCACATGGCGGCCATGCTGCCCGGGGTGCGGGTCAACGTCGACCCGGAGCCGGGCCCCGACCGCGGCGCCTTCCGCATAGGCGCCGACCTGTACCGCATGGAGCCGGGCGTCACCGAGTACGTGCTGCTGGCGCGGCTGACGGCGGGTGAACGGCGCGAGACGCGGCCGGTGTTCCTGTTCTGCGGGCAGCGGGCGATCACCAACCAGGCGGCGACCCGCTACCTCGCCCGCAACCACGAGCGGCTGGCCCGGAAGTACGGGTCGGGGTCGTTCGTGCTGCTGCTGAAGGTCGTCAACTCGCAGGCGTACGGCCCGGACGTGGTGGAACTGGTCGCGGACGTCACCAAACCGGCCCAGAGCCCGCTGCCGGCTCCGGAACCGGCGGATCCGGCGCCGAAGGCGCTGAAGGGGGCCAAGAAGTCGCACCGGGCGGACTGAGGGGGGTGCGTCCTCACAGGCGTGCGGGGCGGGGCACCCCGCCACCCCACGCGACGCCGCGCCGGCGGTGGGAAGGCCCGTCGCGGGCAGGGGACCGACGCCCGCTGGACGTGGGGGCTCAGACGGCCGGGGCGCGCGAGGCCCTCGGGGCAGGCGCGCTGCTCGCCCGGCGGGGAATCGAGGCCCGCGCCCTCCGCACGGACCGCGCGCGTGCTTGCCCTGGACCGCACGCACCCTGGCCAATGCGGGGCGGACGCCCGGGGGGACGTTGACCGGCCCGCACGCCCCTGGCCAATGCGCGGCCGACGCCCAGGGGACGTTGACCGGGCGAGCCGCCGGTAGCGGACTCGGGCCGGCGGGGCGCACTCCCTCGGCGCGGTGCTCACCCGGAGTGCGGTGCACGTATTCGCCCTTGGCGCGGACCGCAAGGGCTGGCGGGGCGCACTCCCCCGGCGCGGTGCTCACCCGGAGTGCGGTGCACATGTTCGCCCTTGGCGCGGACCGCAAGGGCCCTGACGGCTGAGGCGGACGCGCGGGGGGCGTTGGCCGGGCGGGCCAGGAGCATCGATGCTCGGGCCGACGAGGCGCGCTGCTCGGACGGAGGGCGGCCAGGCATGCGCCCTCGGAGCGGACGGTACGCGCCCTGGTGGACGCGCGTGGGGGCGGTTCGGCGGGCGGCCCGGCCTGGTGGGCGGAATTCACGTCCCCGCGTGTCGGAGGGGCGCCTCCGAAGAGGTGGCCCGCGTAAGGGTCGGCACCACCCGTCCGGCGCGCAGCTGACCTTCTCCTCACCCGCGGGCGACCGTGGCTCGGTCGCTGCCGCCGGGAGCAGTGATCTCCGGCTGCCGCCGGACGGGACCGGCCTGTGTGATCCGCCGCCCCGGCTGGGCGGACGGTCCTTTCCCGGCGGCGGCGTCCCCGCTTACGCCGCGAAGTCTCCTCCCCCACCGGGACGGAGGAAACATCGTAGTCGAGGTCCGGGCGGACGGGTTTCCGTACGTCATGGTGACCGCCGCAACGTATCCGGGCAAGATCGCCAGGACATCGCGACACGCACTTACCGGATATAAGCCGTATTTACGGCGGATGATGGGGCGCGCGCGGGGGCGCGTACGTCAGCCTTCCGCGACCTGGGCGTACCACTGCGACAGTTCGGGCGCCCCGTCCGCCGCCCACCGGTGTCCCGCGTCGACGACGTCGAACTCCCGTCCGCCGACGAGCCGTACGACCGGCTGAACGTCGGGACGGAGATCCCACGCGGCGCCCTCAATGGTGCGGACGATCACGGTGCCCAGGTACAACCCGGCGTCGTTCCCCAGCCAGTCGGAGGCGTCCTCGTCGTCCCGCCAGCGCGGAACCAACTGGTCGAGCGCCTCCAGCGAGGCGGGGCTGTCGTCCAGCCGGACGCCTTCCCTCTCCGCCTGGGAGCGCAACAGCGCGCACTCGGCGAGGAGTTCCGCGAGCCCCTCGGGCCCGGGGAGTTCGTCCTTGTGGCGCCGCCTGCCCAGGAACGGGATCCTCATACTGCCAGCCTGTCATTCGAACCGCCCCGCGCACCACAGGCGCGCGGGGTCCGTCGACGCCGGGCCGGCGCCCGTCACACGTCCAGGTCGACGACGACCGGTGCGTGGTCCGAGGCGCCCTTGCCCTTGCGCTCCTCACGGTCGACGAAGGAGTCGGTGACGGCCTTGGCGAACGGCTCGTTGCCGTAGACCAGGTCGATGCGCATGCCGCGGTTCTTGGGGAAGCAGAGCTGGCGGTAGTCCCAATACGTGTACGGTTGGTCGTACTTGAGGGGGCGCGGGACGATGTCGGTCAGGCCGGTCTCACGCAGGGAGGCGAGGGCGGCGCGCTCGGCCGGGGTGACGTGCGTGGAGCCTTCGAAGGCGGACCGGTCGTAGACGTCGTCGTCGGTCGGCGCGATGTTGTAGTCGCCGAGGACGGCGAACGGGCGGCTGCCCGCCGCGTCGCCCGCGACGGCCGCCTTCAGGGCCTCGAGCCACTGGAGCTTGTACGCGTAGTGGGGGTGCTCCACCTCGCGGCCGTTCGGCACGTAGACCGACCAGACGCGCACCGGGCCGCAGGTCGCGGAGACGGCGCGGGGCTCCTCGGAGCCGTCGTACCCCGGGTCGCCCGGGAGGCCCTTGACGACGTCCTCCAGGCCGACGCGGGACAGTATCGCCACGCCGTTCCACCGGCCGGTGGCGTGGACCGCCGCCTCGTAGCCCAGCTCGCGCAGCGGCTCCACCGGGAACTGGGCCTCGGCGACCTTGGCCTCCTGGAGGCACAGCACGTCCGTGCCGCTGCTCTCCAGCCAGGCCAGGAGCCTCGGCAGGCGTGCGGTGATCGAGTTCACGTTCCAGGTCGCGATGCGCATGCCTCACAACCTACCCGCCGCCTGTGACAACGTGCGGCCGGCGGCCGTGGGCCCGGGAACGGCCGCCGCCTCACGTCCTTCGGGACTCAGAGCTGGACCGCGTCCCGGGGAGCGAGCCGCAGGTGCTCGGAGCCGCCGAGGGCGCCGATCTGGCGGTCGTAGATCGGGCGGGCGAGGTCGGTGAGCAGGGCGTCGTGGATGTCGTAGGCACGCTGCGGGCGGACCTCACGGACGTAGTCGATCACCTCGGAAATCTTGTTCCAGGGCGCCATGACAGGCAGCATCAGCGTCTCGACCGGGTGGTCGGGGACGGTGAGCGCGTCGCCGGGGTGGAACAGTTTGCCGCCGTCGACCAGGTAGCCGACGTTGGTGATGCGCGGGATGTCCGGGTGGATCACGGCGTGCAGCTCGCCGTGCACCTGGACGTCGAAGCCGGCGGCGGTGAAGGTGTCGCCGTGGCCGACGGTGTGCACGCGGCCCGGGAAGGCGGCGGAGATCTGGTCGGCGACCGCCTTCAGCGTCCAGATCTCGGCGGCAGGGTTGGCCTCCATGGCGGTGCGCAGCCGGCCCTCGTCGAAGTGGTCGGGGTGCTCGTGGGTGACCAGCACGGCGTCCGCGCCGACGGCGGCGTCCTCCTCGCTGAACCCGCCGGGGTCGACGACGAGGACGCGTCCGTCCTTCTCCAGCCGGACGCAGGAGTGCGACATCTTGATGAGCTTCATGGCTCCATCCTGCAATCCGGAGGTGCCGTGTGCTCACTCCGGTCTCACTCCGGCGGGGTGGTCTCCTCGCGGATGACCTGCTGCGCCACGCGGAAGGCGCCGCTGGCGGCGGGGACGCCGCAGTAGACGGCTGCCTGGAGCAGGACCTCCTTGATCTCGTCCGGGGTGAGCCCGTTGCGCAGGGCGGCACGGGTGTGCACGGCGAGTTCGTCGAGGTGGCCGCCCGCGACGAGGGCGGTGAGGGTGACGCAGCTGCGGGTGCGGCGGTCGAGTCCGGGGCGGTCCCAGACCTCGCCCCATGCGTACCGGGTGACGAGCTCCTGGAAGTCCTCCGAGAAGGCGTCGGTCTCCTCCAGGATCCGGTCGACGTGCGCGTCGCCCAGCACCTCCCGGCGGACCTTGATGCCGGCGTCGTACGGGTCCGGGACGCCCTGCCCCTCCGGGGGCGCGGCGGCCGGGGCGATCTCGGCGACGGGTACGGGCTGCGGCGGGGCCGGCGTCACGGCCGGCCGGGGCGCGGCGGCGGGCAGCACGACATGGCCGGTGGCGGTCTCGGGGAGCGGCTGCCAGGCGGTGGAGAAGTGCCGGACGAGCAGGTCGGTGACGGCGGCGGGCTGCTCCACCGGCACGAGGTGGCTGGCGCCGGGCACGACGGCGAGGCGGGCGTCGGGGATGCCGGCGACCAGGGTGCGGGCCTCGGCGGGCCCGGTGACCTGGTCCTCGGAGCCGACGAGCACGAGGGTGGGGACGCCCACGCTGCCGAGGCCCGCCCGGACGTCGAAGGAGGCGAGGGCCTCGCAGGCGGCGATGTAGCAGCCGGGGTCGGTGGTGCGGACCATCTGCACGGCCCACTCGGTGATCGCGGGCTGGGCGGCGGCGAACCCGCCGGTGAACCAGCGCTCGGGCGCCGAACGGGCGATCGGGTCGAGGCCGTTGGTACGCACGATCACGCCGCGCTGGCGGAACTCGTCGGCGGTGCCGAAGCGGGGCGAGGCGGCGATCAGCGCGAGGGACGCGAGGCGCTCGGGGTGCCGCAGGGCCAGCTCGATGCCGACGGCGCCGCCGAGCGCGCAGCCGGCGTACCCGAAGCGGTGGACGCCGAGGCCCTCGAGGGTGGCGAGCAGCCGGGTGGCGAGGTCGGTGACGGAGGCCGCGGGGTGGGCGGGGGCGCCGCCGTGTCCCGGGAGGTCGAAGCGGAACACCCGCCACTGCTTCGTCAGCTCGGGGATCTGCCGGTCCCACATGTGCCAGGTGGTACCGAGAGACGGTCCGAGGATCAGAACCGGAGCGTCTTCCGGTCCGTCGAAGCGGTATTGCAGGGTGTTCGGTGGTGTCTCGCTCACCCGTCAGACCCTCTCACGTCGTACGAAATCTCCCGTTGCCGGGGGAAGAGCCGGTGGCCCCCCACCTGCACGCAACACCACGTCCGGCACTGCGGAACCCTAATGGATGCGAGCGGCGCGCATCGGGCGCACGCTTCATCCCACGGCTACCGATACGACCGAAACACGTGTGTTCGACACGCCTTTCGGCGCGTTGGACAGGGCGCGCGCCCATCACACATTCACGGAGCCTGCACGATCCGTTCCCACGGGGGTGGGGTGTCACGGCGTCGGCGCCTCTCCCGCCCCGGACGTGCAGGCCGCTTCCGGGGCGGCCAGGACGTCGTCGCCGTGTTCGAAGGTACGCATGGGCGTACTCGGGACGGGCACCATGGCGGACGCGCTCGCCAGGCACTGGGCGCGGGCCGGCCATGAGGTGCTCGTCGGAGGGCGGCACGCACGCACGGCAGGGCGGCTCGCGACGCGCATCGGAGGCGGCGCGCGGGCCGGCTGGCTACGTAAAGACGCCGGATGCAAGCGACCGCGTCCGGCGATGAGTTTCGCGGTGACACCCGGTCTGTACGTCGGACCGCTTCATCGCATGCCAACTGGGAGGTACCGTGCGGCTTCTTCTCACATCCGCCGGCATCAAGAACGCGAGCATCCACGAGGCGTTGGTCGACCTGCTGGGCAAACCGCTCGCCGAGGCCAACGCCCTGTGCATTCCCACAGCGTCGTACGCCATGCCCGGCGGGGCCGGTTCGGCGTGGAGGTTCATCAGTGGACGCTCCGTCGTCTCCCTGTGCGAGATGGGCTGGAAGTCGCTGGGGGTGCTGGAGCTCACCGCGCTGCCCAGCCTCGGTGAGGATCTGTGGCTCCCTTCGGTCCGAGAGGCCGATGTCCTGCTGGCAGGTGGCGGCGACGCCCTGTATCTGTCGCACTGGATGCGGCAGTCCGGGCTGGCCGACCTGCTGCCGTCGCTGAGTGAGACGGTCTATGTGGGAGCGAGCGCCGGGAGCATGGCGTTGACCCCCGGCGTCGGCGAGGACGTCAGCGAGTCCTACGTCTGGAAGCCGCCCACCGGCGACGACACCGCGCTGGGCCTGGTCGGCTTCTCGATCTTCCCGCACCTGGACCACGAGAATCTCCCGGACAACTCCATGGCCAACGCGCAGAAGTGGGCCTCCGGAATCCCGCGACCGGGGTACGCGATCGACGACGAGACCGCCCTCAAGGTGACCGACGACGGCGTCGAGGTCGTCTCCGAGGGCACTGGAGACTGTTCACCCCTTGAGCTGAGGATGGACTGCTCGCGATGGAGCCAGGGAGGCGCCCTCGGGACAGGAGTAGCCGTGTCGCACATCGAACAGCAGACGCGTACCGCGTGGGACGCCTACGGGCAGCACCATTTGAGGCGCGGGACGCCGTTGCCCGACCTGGACCGGATCACCTGGGGCCCCGGCCCGGACGGACCCGGCGACGAGATCCTCGGGGACCTGGAGGGCCTGCGGGTCCTCGACCTGGGCTGCGGTACCGGGCGGCACGCCGCGCATCTGGCCCGCGCCTACGGTGCGCGGGTCGACGGCGTCGACGCCTCCCCCAGCCAGATCGAACGGGCCCGCGCCCGGTACCCCGACGTGCCGGGGCTCCGCCTGTTCCACGCGGACGCCGTCGACCACCTGGGGCGGGAGGAGCCGTACGACGTGATCTACTCCGTCAGCGCGGTTCACTTCTTCGAGCCGAACCGCCTGTTTCCGGCCCTGGCCGACGGGTTGGTCCCGGGCGGACGCCTGTACTTCACGGTGCTGCACACCAACTCCGAGGGTCACTCCCCCAGTTCGACGCCCACCCCACGCCCGGAACTCCTGCACCTCGCGGGCGGCGGCACCCTCACGCTGCACATGTGGGTCCTCACCCCGGACCTGTGGGAGTCACTGCTCGACCAACACGGTGTGGAGGTGCGGGACGTCACCGCCCTGGACGCACCGCAGGAGACCAACCGGGCGTCGTACCGCTTGTTCGAGGCGCGGCGACCGCACAACTGATCGGCGCGGCTCCTGAGGGTTCGGGGAGGTGGTGGGCAGGGCAGCATGAACGGTCGGGGTTCGGGAAGCGGGAGGGGCGATGGGGGCCATGAAGGGGCCGGGGCAGAGGCCGGGCGTGGGGGCCGTGTTGCTCGGACTGGGGCGTGTCACGCGCTTTCTGGGGTTCGTCCTGGGGGCGGGGGCCGGTTCCGGGCTGGCGCACGCGTTCTTCGTCGATCCGGGGCCGGATGTCCAGGACATCCACTGGTCGGTGCGCGTCCTGCTGGTCGTGGCCGTCCCGTTCTCAGGGTGGCTGCTGTTCGCCGGCGGGCGGCGGCTGGTGGTGCGGGGCAAGCAGCACCGCGCCCCCGTCATCGCGTCGTTCGGACAGCTGCGCGGCGAGCGGTACTTGCTCTATCTGCGGCCCTTCGGCATGGACAGGAGGATGGCCGAGCCGCCCCCGGATGCTCCCGGCGGCGGGATGCGCAGCCCCTTCGAGATGCCCGGGCACACCACTGAGGACTTCATCCTCCGCCAGTTCTCAGCGCTGGGAAAGGTCGTCGCGGTGGGGCAGCCCGGGGAGGAACTGCCCCTGCTCGGTGCCCGGCGAGGCTATCTCCCGCTCGACGACTGGAAGGCGCCGGTGAGCGCCCTGCTCCAGGGGTCTCACACCGTGCTCCTGTCCGTCGCCCCGGGACCCGGCACGGAGTGGGAGTTCACCGAGGCCCTGCGCACCGTCGCGCCGGAGCGGCTCGTGCTGATGGTGGCTTGCGGAGCTGGGGAGTACGACGCGTTCCGGCGCGGAGTGGCCGAGCTGTACGCCACCCGGAGGTGTCAGGAGGGCGGCAGCGCCTGGGCGTCCCTCCCCGATCTGCCGGACTGCCCCGTACCGGCGCCGGGCGGCAAGCGGCAATGGGTGCTGCCTGTCAGGGCGTTCATCACCTTCGACCGGGAGTGGCGGCCCACGGTGTTCCCGTTCGTCGTCCGGGTCCCGTGGCTGCGTCATCTCTGGACGGTCCGGCGTCTCATCCACGGCGAACTGCAGCCCTTGCTGGGGCGGCTCGGTCGTCTGCCGGCTCGGGGGACGGTCGACGTCGTGCCCCTGCAGCGGTCCGCCGGGGAGCCCGCGAGAAGTCCGGATCCGTCGCCGCGCCCGGCTGCTTCCCCGCCGATCCCTGCTGCCCGGCAGCCCCTGCTGGGCAGCGTCCATGTCCATCATCAGCGCGCTCCGCGCAAGCGGTGGCGGCGGGGAGGCAGTGGGTGGCGGGGCTGACCCGCCCCGTTCTCAGCGTGACGCCAGGCCCTCCAGTGCCTGCACCGTGTCTGCCAAGCCATGCGGTCGCGCCGTCCCCGGTGCGGGACGGCCTGTCCAGCCTGGGCCGAGGGTGAGGACCAGGGGGCTGCGGCGGGCGCCTCGGACGCCCCATTCCATCGACGCCACATGCTGGGCCAGCGGGCGGCTCGCGGTCGTGCGGGACTGGGCCCACAGGGCCACCGCCGCCGGGCCCGTCCGGCGGACCGCCGCGATCAGGGATTCCACCGGGAGCGCGCCGCCGAACATCCGTACAGGGATGCCCCGTTCGGCCAGGGCGGCCGACAGGACCTCCAGCGCGAGGGTGTGGTTCTCGCCCGGGGCGCACGCCAGGACCACCGTCGCGCCCGGGCGGTCGGGGACCGTGTCCGGTGCGGCGCGGCGGAGGGCGCCGGAGACGTGCCAGGAGAGGAAGTGCTCCACCTCCACGTACCGCTCCCCCGACGTCTCCCACTTGCGCCCCACCGCCTGCAGCGTCGGCACGATCACCTCCGTCCAGGCCGCGATCAGACCGTGGTCCCGTATCGCGTCCAGCAGTAGCCGGTCCAGTGCGGCCGCATCGAGGCGGAGGGCGGCGCGGGCGATGCCCTTGCACTCCTGGCGCGCGTCGCCCAGGCGAAGGCCGCTGCCAGCCCGGGAGGAGGGGGTGAGGGCGGGACGCGGTCGGGCTTCCGGCGCCGACCGCGCATCCGGTGCCGGCGTCTCGCGGGCCAGCCGTGCCGCCTCCGCCGGGGGGATCCCCGTCGCCGTCAGCGCGCACATCCGCTCCAGGCGCGCCACGTCCTCCGGCGTCCAGCGGCGGTGCCGGCCGCCGGTGTGGCGGCGGGCGGGGCCGAGCCCGTAGCGGTGGTCCCATGTGCGCACCGTGGTGGGGGCCACGCCCAGGCGGCGCGCCACCTCGCCGGTGGTCAGCCCGCCACCGGGTACGGCCGCTCCCGTGCCCTCGGCTTCCCTGCTCTCGCTCATGCACCCACCGTACGCCTTACGACGCACAAACGACGCATGTTGTCTGCGTCGATTCGTCGGTTCAACACTGGGGTCCAGTCCCGCAGTGAGCGGTACTCCTTCGAAAGGGATGGTCCCCATGCGCTCCCGTTTTCCCGTCGCCCTCGCCGCCTCCACCGGCGCCTGCGCCCTCGCGCTCGGCGCCGCGGCGCCCGCCATGGCCGCCCCCTCCGCCGAGCAGGACACGGCGATGGTCTCCGTCGTGCACGGCATCCCCGGTATGACGGTCGACGTGTACGCCAACGGCGACGAACTGCTCTCCGGCTTCGAGCCCGGTACGGTGACCGAGCCGCAGTCGCTCAAGGCCGGCTCCTACGACATCCAGATCTTCGAGGCGGGCCAGGGTCCCGACGGCAAGCCCGCTCTGGAGAAGACGGTCGAGGTCGGCGAGGGCGACGCCGCCACGGTCGCCGCCCATCTCGGCGCCGACGGCACGCCTCAGCTGACCGCGTTCGCCGACGACGTCTCCAAGGTCGACGCGGGCAAGGGCCGGCTCACCGTACGCCACATCGCGGCCGCGCCCGCCGTGGACGTCCGGGCCGGCGGTCAGCCCGTCTTCACCGGTCTGACGAACCCGGACGAGGATTCCGCCGTGGTCGACGCGGGCACCGTCGACGCCGACGTGGTCCTCGCCGGCACCGACACCGTGGCCATCGGCCCCGCCGAGGTGAACGTGGCGGAGGGCGCCGGCACCGTCGTGTACGCCTGGGGCAGCGCCGAGGACAAGAACCTCGCCCTGGCCACGCAGAAGTTCAGCGGCATGGACTCCATGCCGAAGGCCGTCCACGCGGGCGGCGACGGTGCCGCCGTCTCCGCCAACTCCTCGGCGTGGACTCCAGGTTGGGCTGCCGCCGGCGGTGTGGTCGCCGTGGCCGGTGTGCTGGCCGCCCGCCGCTTCGCCGGCAAGCGTGGCTGACACCTCGCGGCGGCGCGGGGGACCGGCCGTGGCGGTCGCCGTTCTGGCGGCCGTCACGGCGGTGGTCCTCGGTGTGCTGTGGCTGGCTCAGGGGCCACAACGTGACGACTCCCCGGCCGACTTCGGTGCCGCGCCGACGGCGGCGGCTCCCGGTGACGCCGGTCGGACGCCCGGGACCGCGCCGCCGTCCTCCGCGGCCGAGCCTGCGGCCGTACGGCAGGCCGCGCCCGCGCGTGTCCTCGTACCCGGTGTCGGGCTCGACGCCCAGGTCGAGGGCGTCGGCGTGACCCCCCGGGGGGACATGACCGTGCCGGACGACCCGGCCGTGGCCGGCTGGTACCGCTACGGGCCCGCGCCCGGCAGCCCTGAGGGGTCGGCGGTGCTGGTGGGGCACCTCGACAGCGAGACGGGCGACCTGGGCGAGTTCGCCGCGCTCAGGGATGTACGGGCCGGGGACACCGTGGAGGTGCGGCGGGACGGCGCCGAGCCCGTCGTCTACCGCGTCACCGCGCGCACCACCGTCCCGAAGGACGAACTGCCGCCGTCCGCCTTCCGCCGTACCGGGCCGCCGGTGCTCACGCTCATCACCTGCGCCCCGCCGTTCGAGCCGGAGCGCGGCGGTTACACCGCCAACCTCGTCCTGACGGCGGAGCCCGTGGATGCCCTACAGGCCCCCTGAGGCGCCTGACTCACCTGATCGTGTGTGTCGTTGTCCGTTCGTTCGGCGCTAATTCGAACAGGGCGCGGGCAAACGGGTGTTCCCTGGCGCAAGTATTCGATCATCACGAGTCATCCACGAAAACCCCCGTATTCCGACACGCCCTGCCCGCCTAACGTTCCAGCGCGGCCAGGCGGAAGGGCTGTCCGAGGGCGGACTGCGCCCTGAGGCCGCCTGACGACATATCGACTGAGAGGGAGACTCCCGTGGCAACTGTGGAAGTGTCGTTGAAGGACATCATGACCAGCGTCGAGGGGGCCCTGGGTGCGGCCGTCGTCGACTACTCGAGCGGCATGGCGCTGGGCACCCTGGGCGGGGGGAAGGACCTGGACCTCACCGTCGCGGCGGCCGGCAACACCGACGTGATCCGCGCCAAGGTGCGCACGATGGAACTGCTGGGTCTCACCGGGCAGATCGAGGACATCCTCATCACCCTGGAGTCCCAGTACCACCTGATCCGGCTGGTCACCGGCCGCAGCGGCAACGGCCTGTTCCTGTACCTCGTGCTGGACAAGTCCCGTTCGAACCTGGCGATGGCCCGCCACCAGCTCAAGCGGGTCGAGGAACAGCTGGAAGTGTGAGCAGCCCCGGGGCCCGGCCGACGCGCGCCCATGATGTGAAGACTTCTTCAAGTCGCCACATGAACATGGTCCCAAGCCGAGGGCGGGCGCCGGACCGAGCCAGAAGGATCGGCGGCGAAGAACGGCACGCTGTACGGCGGCGCCCGCTGAGGGCGCCGCCGCACAGCGGAGAACATCCCCGACGCGGCAGGGAGCGCGCACCCATGCAAGTCCCCCTCTACCAGGCCAAGGCAGAGTTCTTCCGGATGCTGGGGCACCCGGTGCGCATCCGGGTGCTGGAGCTGTTGCAGCACGGGCCGGTGCCGGTGCGGGACCTGCTCGCCGACATCGACATCGAACCGTCCAGTCTCTCCCAGCAGTTGGCGGTGCTGCGCCGGTCCGGAATCGTCGTCTCCATACGTGAGGGTTCGACGGTGACGTACGCCCTTGCCGGCGGCGACGTGGCCGAACTGCTCCGCGCAGCCCGGCGGATCCTCACGGACCTGCTGGCCGGACAGAGCGAACTCCTCGCGGAGTTACGGCAGGTGGACGTGCCGGTGCCGTCGGCGTCCGGGGGCGGGGAGGAGTAGGGCGGGCTTCTCGCGGGTGGGCCCGGGTCAGTCGTGTGCCGTGGGGTCGAAGCCCTCAGGCGCACGGTCGAGGAAGGCGGAGATCGCGCTGATGCGGCCGTCCTCGGCGAACTCGATCACATCGGTGCCCGTGGCGAAGGACGTGCCGTCGCCGGTGAGGATCTCCCACTGGAGGCGGGCCCTCCCGTGGTGCACCTCGGGTTCCTCGCGGCGGCGGACCGTCGCGGGGCCCACGTGGGACACGAACTGGTCCCGGAAGTCCGCGAGGGCCGCCGCGCCCCGGAGGAAGCCGACGAGGGCGCGGTACTCGACCTCGTCGGTGAAGACCGTGGCGGCCAGGCGGTCCCGTTCGGCGTCGGGGCCGGTGTTCCAGAAGCGGGTGTAGCGCTCCAGCTGGGCGGCCGGTGTCGTCGTCTCGGTCGTGGTGTCGGTCATGGCGGGTTCCCTTCGTCCGGCGCGGTGCAGTACGGCGGACCGCGCTCCTGTTCCGACTGTGCGGCGGGGCGGGGCGCGGAGTCGATGACCTGCGAGGTCATTGCCGTCGTGCGGCCGGCCCGGCAGCCTGGGGCTCATGACGACGACCACCGCACCGGTCGGAGTGCTGCTACGGCGCTGGCGTGAGCGCCGCCGCCGCTCCCAGCTCGACGTGGCGCTCGCGGCCGAGACGTCCACCCGCCATCTCAGCTGTGTCGAGACCGGTCGCGCCAATCCGAGCCGGGACATGATCCGGCGGCTGTGCGACGAGCTGGACGTGCCGCTGCGGGAGCGCAACCCGATCTATCTCGCCGCGGGCTTCGCACCCGTGCACCGGGAGCGGCCCTTCGACGACCTGGGGGCGGCGCGGGCCGCCGTGGAGGCGGTGCTCACCGGGCACGAGCCGAACCCGGCCCTCGCCGTGAACGTCCGCTGGGAACTGCTGGCCGCGAACCGTGCCATGGGGCTGTTCCTCGGTGACGTACGGCGCGGGCCGTCGGATCCGCCGTTCAACGTGCTGAAGGCGACCCTGGGTCCCGACGGCATGGCGGGGCGCGTCCTCAATCTCGCGCAGTGGCGCGCGCACGTCCTGCGCCGGGTCCGCCGTCAGCTGGAGCGGACGGCCGACGCCGGTCTGGCGGAGCTGCTCGCCGAGCTGGAAAGCTACCCGGTGCCGGAGGGCGCGGACGCGCTCGGGCCGGGCGGTGAGGCGCAGGACCTGGTGGTGCCGTTGCGTCTGGCGACCGAGTACGGGGAGCTTTCGCTGCTGTACACGACGACCGTCTTCGGGTCGCCTCGGGACGTGACGCTCGACGAGATCGCCATCGAGACGTTCTTCCCGGCGGATCGGCACACGGCCGAGTTGATGCGGCGGCCGGCCGGCTGAGACCAGGGCGGGCCCTCAGCCCTCGTCGAGGGTGTCCAGGCCGGTGAGGGCGCCGACCGGGTCGGGGTCCGGGGTGCCGCGCGGCCACCAGTCGTCGTGGCCCGGCTCCGACTCGTACGCGTACCAGAGGTTGTCGTGGCCCAGGCGGAGCTGGACGTGGCCGCGGGGGTGGGTGAGGCGGTTGCGCCACGGGCGGAACGCGGGGAGGTCCGCCGCGAGCAGCAGTGGGCGGGCGCGGTCGAAGCGGCCGGCCGGAGGGTCCCACGGCTCCTCCAGTACGGCCAGCCCGGTCGGGCCGCCCTGCCGCCACGCGGCGACCGCGCGCGCCAGGTCGCCAGGCGTACGGCCGGCCGCGCGCATCTCCCGGTCCAGGTCGGAGCGGACGACATGGCCGGCGCCGGGGCGGGCGGCGGCCAGGCGCACCGCGTCGTGCCAGAGGGAGAGCGGGCCGACCGGGTCGCGGCCCGTGGTGAGCAGGGCGTGCGCGCGGGCCGCCGCGTCGGTGGCGAGCTGGTCCAGTGCGAGGGGGTCCGGGCCGCCGGGGGACGCCGGGTAGACGGGCGGCTGTTCCGGGTGTTGCGGAGGGGGCAACGGGGCGGGCAGCGGAGGGAGTTCGGGGCCTCGGCGGGACACGGCGTCGGTGGCGCGTACGCCCGGCAGCGGCTCCGGTTCCCGTCCCTGGGCCGCCCGTGCGGCGCGGGCCGCGCTGAGGCGGGACAGCGCGTCGATCACCTCGCGCTCGCCGCGCCCGCGCAGGAGGAGCAGCACGAACGGGTCGGCGTCCAGCAGGCGGGCCGTCTGGTAGCAGAGCGCCGCCGCGTGCTTGCACGGGTGACCCGAGTCGGGGCAGCTGCAACGGGGGGCGAGGTCGCCGGGGCCGGGGAGCAGGGGGATGCCGCAGTCGGCCAGGGACTGCGGCATCTCCTTGTCCAGCAGGGCCGCGATGTGACCCGGTCGGTCGGCCGCGGCGTCCAGGAAGCGGTCCCAGTCCGCGTCGTCGAACGTTCGCAGGCGTACCTGTACGCGGTAGGGGCGGGGGCGGCTGCCCTGCACGTACGCCAGGACCAGTCCCGGCGTGACGGTGATGGCGTCCACGTGCCCCTGCTCTGCGTAGCCGCGTCCGCGGGCGAGGCGGGCGGCGTCCAGCGCGCCGTCCTCCAACGCGGTGACCCACGCCCTCCCCCACCAGGTCTCGGCGAAGGGTTCGCCGTCCCCGGAGGGGCGGGGAGGGAACGGGGGGAAGGTACGGCGGTGGTCGCCGTCGCGGGTCGGGGCGGCCATGGAACGGGGGGCGGCGTGGTGCGCCGCCTGGGTGGCGGGGGCCTCCCGGCGGAGGGTGGGGCTCGGCTCCCATCGGACGCGGGCGGAGGCCGGTTCTCGGCCGCGTGCGGCGGCCCGTGCCTCATCCGTGGCGCCGGCCGGTTCGGCCTCGGTGCCGGGTGCGGGTTCCCGGTCGGGGGCATGGGGCGGCCCCTCGGCCGGTCCCTGGTTGGTGGGGGCCCGCGTCGCATCAGTGGTGGTGGTCGCCTTGTCCGGGGCGAGGGTTGCCGGGGGCTCAGCGGTGGGGCCGCGCCTCGGGGCGTCGGGCATCGGGTCGTCCGCCATGTCGGGCATGCGGAACGCGTCGGCGAGGGTTTCCCTGATCTCGCGCGCGCGACGGTCGGCGGCACGGTCACCTCGCGTGGTGCGGGGGATGCGCGGCTCGGGATCGCGACGGGGACGCTTCGCCGCTTCCACCTGCTCGCGGGCAAGGGCTCGCGCCCGTTCCTCGCGGGCGGCGCGCAACGCCTCCCGGGCGATGTCGCCGGGGCGGGAGGACAGGTGCACGTCGGTGTTGTCGGTCGGGCCGGACGCCTCGTGCCCGTCGGGCGCCGGGGTGGCGGAACCGCGCGCAGCCGGAGTGGGGGCAGCCGCGTCCTCGTCGCCGCGAGGAGCGCCCTTGCCGCGCGGCCCGTCGACCAAGGACCCGTACGACGCATCGGCGGGGCCTGCCTCCGCGGGCGGACGCGCCGCGCCGGGCGCTTCTGCCACGGCGGCCGCGTGCGAGGCCTCACCCGCCGCGTCCGGGGACGGCGCCCCGTCACCGCTCGCCGACGGCGCATGCTCCGCGTGCGGCCCGGCGACAGCCTCCGAAGTCGCCCCCACCTCACCGGCGTTCACGCCCGCCGCTCCACGTCGGGCCTGCCGAGCGCGGTGCAGTGCCTCCCGCGCCGCGTCGGACGGCCGGGGTGCCCGACCAGCCGGGGACGACGCACCGGCCTGCGCGGCCCCCTCCCCCGCAACCCCCGCACGGCGCACCGCCTTGCGCGCCGCGTCAGCCGGACGGGACTCCCGGTCGGCCGCAACCGACGAGTCACCCTCCACAGCCCCCACCCCCGCAGCCGCCGCACCGCGCACAGCGTCCCGCGCCCCGTCAGCCGGACGGGACTCCCGGTCGGCCACAACCGACGAGTCACCCTCCTCAGCCCCCACCCCCGCAGCCGGTGCACCGCGCACCGCCTCCCGAGCCGCGTCAGCCGAAGACATCTGCGACTCCGCGGCCCCCGCGGCCCCCGCGGCCGGAGAGGCTGTCTCCTCCGAAGACCCCGCGTCCCCGGACACCACACCCCCCTCACGCGCCGCGCGCAGCGCCTGCCTCGCCTCCTCCGACGGCCGGGGCGTCATGTCGTCCTCCGCAGGGACACCAGGTCGGACAGGTCGCGGTCGGAGAGTTCCGTCAGTGCGGCCTCGCCAGAGCCGAGGATCGCGTCGGCGAGGGCCCGCTTGGACTGGAGCATCTCCGCGATGCGGTCCTCCACCGTGCCCTCGGTGACGAGCCGGTGGACCTGGACGGGCTGGGTCTGGCCGATGCGGTACGCGCGGTCGGTGGCCTGTTCCTCCACCGCCGGGTTCCACCAGCGGTCGAAGTGGACGACGTGTCCGGCGCGGGTGAGGTTGAGGCCCGTGCCCGCCGCCTTCAGGGACAGCACGAGCACCGGGACCGCGCCGGCCTGGAAGCGGTCCACCATCCGCTCCCGCTCAGGCACCGGTGTCCCGCCGTGCAGCAGGTCGACCGGCACCGCGCGCTCGGCGAGGTGGCGGGTGATCAGGCGGGCCATGCCGACGTACTGGGTGAAGACGAGGGCGGAGCCGTCCTCCGCGAGCACCGTGTCCAGCAGTTCGTCGAGCAGGGCGAGTTTGCCGGAGCGGGCGGCGAGGCCGTCGCCGGCCGGGGCGTGTTCCTCCTTGAGGTACAGCGCCGGGTGGTCGCAGATCTGCTTGAGCGACGTCAGCAGCTTCAGCACGAGGCCGCGGCGTCCCATCCCCTGCGCGGTCTCGATGGCGGTCATCGACTCGCGCACCACCGCCTCGTACAGCGCGGCCTGTTCGCGGGTGAGCGGCACCGGGTGGTCCGTCTCCGTCTTGGGCGGCAGCTCGGGGACGATGCCCGGGTCGGACTTCTTGCGCCGGAGCAGGAAGGGGCGGACCAGACGGGCGAGCCGCTCGACCGCCTGGTCGTCCTCGCCGGTCTCCACCGCGCGCGCGTGCCGGGCGCGGAAGGACTTGAGCGGGCCGAGGAGGCCGGGGGTGGTCCAGTCGAGGAGGGCCCACAGCTCGGAGAGGTTGTTCTCCACGGGCGTGCCGGTGAGGGCCACCCGCGCGGGGGCGGGGATGGTGCGCAGGGCCTTGGCGGTCGCCGAGTGCGGGTTCTTGACGTGCTGCGCCTCGTCGGCGACGACCATGCCCCACCGCTGTTCCGCGAGAGTGGGCGCGGCGGAGCGCATGGTGCCGTAGGTGGTGAGGACGAAGCCGCCGGCCAGGTCGTCGAGGGTGCGGTCGGGGCCGTGGAAGCGGCGTACGGGCACGCCGGGCGCGAACCGGGTGATCTCCCGCTGCCAGTTGCCGAGCAGGGAGGCCGGGCAGACCACCAGGGTGGGTTCGCGGCGGGCCCGCTTCAGGTGCAGCGCGATGAGCGTGACCGTCTTGCCGAGGCCCATGTCGTCGGCGAGGCAGCCGCCGAGGCCGAGGGAGGTCATGAGGTCCAGCCAGGCCAGGCCGCGCAGCTGGTAGTCGCGGAGGGTGGCGTCGAGGCCGGGCGGGGGGTCGGCGGGCCGCACGCCCGCGGTGAGGCGCTCGCGGAGGGCGGCCAGCGTCCCGACGGGCACCGCCTCCACCGTCTCGCCGTCGACCTCCGCCTCCCCGGTGAGGGCGACGGACAGCGCGTCGACGGGGTCGAGCAGCCCCAGGTCGCGTTTGCGGGCCTTGCGGACGAGGGCGGGGTCGACCAGCACCCACTGGTCGCGGAGCCGCACGATCGGCCGGTGCGCCTCGGCCAGGGCGTCCATCTCGGCCTCGGACAGCGGCTCGCCGCCGAGGGCGATCTGCCAGCCGAACCGCAGCAGGTCCTCGCTCTCGAAGAAGCCGGTGCCGTCGGTCGCCGAGCCCGGCGCGGAGCGGACGACCGCTGTGGCGGTGAGGTCCTGGGCGAGGTCGCGCGGCCAGTGCACGGCGACGCCGGCCGCCGCGAGCCGGGTGGCCGCCACGCCGAGCAGATCGCTCAGTTCGTCCTCGGACAGGGCGAGGACGTCCGGCACCTCCTGGTCGGCGAGCCGGTCCAGCGGGGGCCAGACGCGGGCCGCGCGGCGCACCGCGAGGGCGGCGTCCACCCGCGCGCGGGGGCCGAAACCGTGGTCGGCCTCGCCGGACCAGAGGGCCGCCGCGTCGGCCACCAGGGTGGGGTCGGACAGGCTGTGGACCTGCACGATCGCCGCGCCCGCTCCCCGCGCACCCGTGCCTCCCGCGGTCCCGTCGGCGTCGAAGAGGTCGTGCGCGGACAGGTCCAGGCGGAGCGAGATCCGTACGCCCGCGTCCATGCCGGCCGCGACCTCCGCCGCCCAGTCCCGGGCGTCCGGCAGCCGCTGGGGCCGCCGGGCGGCGAACGGCAGTCCGGAGGCGTAGGGCGCGGCGGGCGTGCGGGGCAGGGTGTCGGCGACCGCGTCGAGGAAGGCGCGCACCAGCGCCTCCGGCTGGGGCAGGCGCAGGGGGCCCGGTCCGGGCAGGGGCACCGCGTGGCCCTCGTACGGAAGGGCGGCGGCCACCGCGCGCAGGTGGGTCACGTCGTCCGGTTCGAGCGGGCCGGCGCGCCAGGCGTCGTAGCCCTCGGTGGTGAGGCCGGGCAGCAGGCGGCCCCGGGCGGTGAGCCGCAGGGCGTGCAGGGCGGCGGCGCCCCAGCAGACGGTGGCCGGGTGGGCCGCCGGGTCGTGCCGGGCGCGGACCAGCAGGGGCAGGGCCTCGTCCACGGGAAGGGACAGCGCGGGGACGGTACGGCGGCGCACACGCGCGCCGTGGGGGCGTACGACGGTGAGCTCCGTGCGCCGGGCGTCTTCCTCCTTCCCTCCGGACACGTCCGCGCCGTCGGGGTCGTAGAAGGCGATCCGTCCGTCGCGCGGAAGCGGTGCGGGCAGGAACACGGCAGGCAGCGACGACGCCACGAGCCCGTCGGCCGTTGCGGCACCCATACGTCTTGTCACCTCCCCGCCCGTCCGTCGGACCAGTCGTCTTCGACTCTACGGGCGGGGTCCGACAATCGGCTCCGGCGGTCGGGGCGGGCAGGCTAGGGCACCGTGCGGGCCACGACGTACACGCGCGGGTAGCCGGGCTTGTCGTGGTTGACGACGACGTCGTGCGTGGGCGCCGGGTTCTTCTGCTTGTGCACCAGGCCGGACCAGGTGCCGGGGCCGTCGAAGGTCCAGCCGGTGACGTCGCGGTCGCGCTCGCCGATCGTCAGGCGGTCCTCCTTCAGATCCTTCTCCGACATGCCCATGCTGGTCAGGAAGGCGGTCAGGCCCGCGTCGCTGGTCTCGAACTCGACGTAGAGGCGGCTGGTCTTCCAGTTGTTCGTCTCGTACGAGGCGACCCACCAGGCAGGGTGCGGCACGGGCACCTGGTAGATGCGCCGCTGGAGCTTGGACGGCCAGCCCTCGGTGAGGCCGGTCGCCGAGTACTTCGCCTCCTTGTCCTTGCCGCTGGCCCGGCTCTGGTTGGCGGAGATCACCAGGTAGCCGGCCGGGATGCCGATGAGCAGGACGATGATCAGCAGAGTGAGGGCGCGGCGGCGGATCATGTGCCGACGGTCCTCACCGGTGTGCGCCCCGCCCTGCCCGTCGGTGCGGCCGGGGTCGTTCGTCAGCGGGGGAAGCTCGCCCGTCACAGCGACTCCGAGGTGGCCTTGCGGGCGGCCTGCGTGAACCGCTCGAAGCGCTCGTACCGCTCGACGCGGCGGCGCTTGGCGCGGCGGAAGCGGCGGGCGACCAGGCGGGCCAGGTCGGCGGCGCCGACCATGCCGGCCTCGGGGCCGAGCTGGGCGCGCACGACGCGGGCCTCCGGGCGGTAGCCGCGCCCGGTGAGGTGCCGTTTGAAGGCGTCCCGGGCGGGGCCGATGAGCAGGTCGTCGGCCGCGGAGACGCCGCCGCCGATGACGAAGCAGGAGGGGTCGAGGGCGGCGGCCAGGTTGGCGATGCCGACGCCGAGCCACTGCCCGATGTCCTGGAGCAGCTCGATGCACATGGCGTCGCCCTCGCGGGCCAGCTCGGTGATCATCGGGCCGCTGATGTCGCCGATGTTGCCCTTGACGTGCTCGATGATCCCGTAGGCGACCGGGGAGTCGGCGGCGGCCAGCTCGCGGGCCTCGCGCACCAGGGCGTTGCCCGAGCTGTACTGCTCCCAGCAGCCGCGGTTGCCGCAGGGGCAGCGGTGTCCGCCGGGGACGACCTGCATGTGGCCGAACTCGCCGGCGACGCCGTACTTGCCGCGCTTGACCTGGCCGTCCTCGAGGATGGCGCCGCCGATGCCGGTGCCGAGGGTGATCATGACGAGGTTGTCCTCGCCGCGTCCGGCGCCGAAGCGCCACTCGGCCCAGGCGGCGGAGTTGGCGTCGTTGTCGACGAGGACCGGGACGGCGAGACGGCCGGCGAGGCGGTCGCGCAGGGGTTCGTTGCGCCAGGACAGGTGGGGGGCGAAGAGCACCCGGTTGCGGTCGGCGTCGACCCAGCCGGCCGCGCCGATGCCGACGGCGTGCACGTCGTGCCGGTCGGACAGGTCCAGGACGAGCTCGCAGATGGTGTCCTCGACGACCTTGGGGCTCTTGGACTTGTCCGGGGTCTCGGTCCGGAGCTTCTCCAGGATGTTCCCGTCGGCGTCCACGACGCCCGCCATCACTTTGGTGCCGCCGATGTCGATGCCCACGGTCGGCACCCGGGGCGCCGACAGGTGGGAGCGGCGCTCCCGCGTCCCGACCGTTCTCAGGACGGTCGCGCGCCGGGAGCCGATGGGGGCGGTGAAGTCGCGGTAGGTGCTCATCGGGCCCGATTCTGCCGCACGGGTGCCCCGATCGCGGTACCGGGCAGGTGACGGGGTACGTCCGATCCGGCACCGGAAGCGGGTGGACAACGGGCGCGGACGGGGCGGAAGCGGGCCCTCCGCCGTTCGCGTCCGCACCGGCCGTCGGGATCCCACCGTACGCCTGTGGATCGCGTCACATTGTCCGGACAATGCGACGACCGAGCGTTCCGAAGGCGGCCCGGCTCAGTTCCGTACGAGCAGCTGGAACTCGAAGGAGTACCGCGAGGGCCGGTAGGTGTGCGTGCCGTACTCCACCGCGCGGCCGGTGTCGTCGAAGGTGACCCGCTGCATGGTGAGCAGCGGCGCGCCGGGCTGTTCGCGCAGCCGCTCGGCCTCGACGGCGGTGGCGGCCCGCGCGCCGATGGTCTGGCGGGCGCTGTGCAGGGTGATCCCGGCGGCCCGCATCAGCCGGTACAGGCCGGTGGCCTCGAGCTGGCCGGAGTCCAGGTCGAGCAGGCCGGGCGGGATGTAGTTGCACAGGTACGCGATGGGCTCGCCGTGCGCGGAGCGCAGCCGCTCGATGCGGTGCACCTCGCTCCCCTCGGTCACCCCGAGCGCCGCGGCGACCTCGGCGGACGCGGCGACCATGGTGTTGACCAGCACGGTGGTGGTGGGGCGCTGGCCGGCGGACTCCAGGTCGTCGTAAAGGCTGCTCAGCTCCAGCGGACGCTTGACCTTGCTGTGCACGACCTGGGTGCCGACGCCGCGGCGGCGCACCAGCAGGCCCTTGTCGACGAGCGACTGGATGGCCTGGCGGACGGTCGGCCGGGACAGGCCGAGGCGTGCGGCCAGCTCGATCTCGTTGCCCAGCAGGGTGCCGGGGGTGAGGGTGCCGTGCTCGATGGCGGACTCCAGCTGCTGGGCCAGCTGGAAGTACAACGGCACGGGGGAGCCGCGGTCCACGCTCAGCTCCAGCTGCACGGTCGGGTCCACTTCTGGTTTCGGCACGGAGCGAGCGTATCCGTGCGGGCTGTTGACGGGAAGTCGTGTAGTTCGGTTGTCCGGACATACGCATTGACAGGGAGCGGCGCGAGCCGCACTTTGTTTCCATGCGCATCGGGGTCATCGGTACGGGCCGTATCGGCACCATTCACGCCCACACACTCAGCAGGCATCGCGAGGTGGGGTCCCTCATTCTCACGGACGTCGATCCGGCGCGGGCCCAGGCCCTCGCCCACCGGCTCGGCGAGACGGCGGCGCCGGGGGTGGACGAGATCTACACCTGGGGGGTCGACGCCGTGGTGATCACCACGGCCACCTCCGCCCACGCGGACCTGATCGCGCGGGCGGCGCGCGCGGGTCTGCCGGTCTTCTGCGAGAAGCCCATCGCCCTGGACATCGCGGGCACGTTACAGGCGATCACGGAGGTGGAGACCGCCGGGACGGTGCTCCAGATGGGCTTCCAGCGACGGTTCGACCGGGGTTACACGGGCGCCCGCGAGGCGGTACGGACGGGCAGGCTGGGGCGGCTGCACACGGTACGGGCGATGACCAGCGAGGCGGAGCCGCCGGACCCCTCCCACCTGGAGCAGTCGGGCGGGTTGTACCGGGACACGCTCATCCACGACTTCGACATCCTGCGCTGGGTGACCGGCCGCGAGGTCGTCGACGTGTACGCCACCGGGTCGGACGCGGGGCCGCTGATGTTCCGCGAGGCGGGCGACGTCGACACGGGCGCGGTGCTGATCACCCTCGACGACGGCACCCTCGCCACGGTCACCGGGACCCGGATGAACGGCGCCGGCTACGACGTGCGCATGGAACTGGCCGGGGAGCGCGACCAGATCGTCGTCGGCCTCGACGACCGTACGCCCATCGCGTCCACCGAGCCGACGGGGCCGCCCGCGGCGGACAAGCCGTGGACCGGCTTCCTGGAGCGGTTCGGGCCCGCGTACGAGGCCGAACTGATCGCGTTCGTGGAGGTGGTGCGGGGCGAGCGGGCCAACCCGTGCGACGGGCGTGAGGCGCTGCGGGCGCTGCTGATCGCGGAGGCGTGCGAGAGATCGCGGCGGGAGCGCAGACCTGTGCGGCCGGCGGAGCTGTTGAGCAGTGCGCAGGAGGCGCTGACGTGAGACGTGGGGGGTGTCGGTGACACCCCCTCTTTTCTGGGCTTCACGACGGGCGGGCTTTCAGGGCTTCATGACGTGCGGGGTGTCACCGGGAGGACCGTTCCCTGCGCCACCGCGCACAGGGTTTCCTCGTCGTCCGCGACTGTGAGCAGGTCGCAGCGGGTGACCGCCTGGCGTCGGCCCGCGTGGACGACGGTCGCGCGGGCGCGGAGGGTGCGGCCGGTGGCCGGACGCAGGTACTGGATCGAGAAGCCGCCGGTCAGCACGGACGGGCCGAGGACCGCGCCGGCCGCGAAGGTGAGGGCGTTGTCGGCGGCGTAGGCGAGGACGCCGCCGTGCAGGAAGCCGTTCTGCTGGTGCAGGTCCTCGCGGATGTCGAGCTCCAGGGTCGCTCCTCCGTCGCCGAAGGCGGTGATGCGGGCGCCGAGGAGTCTGCTGAACGGCTGGGCGTTCAGCAGGTGTCGAGCGGCGGCGAGGTCGAGTGCGGGCTGGGGCTCGGGCTGCGGGGACACGGGGGATGTCACGGGGTGTCGGTCTCCTCCAGCAGGCCCGCGTCATGGGCGAGCAGCGCGATCTGGACACGGTTGTTGAGGTCGAGCTTGGCGAGGATGCGGGAGACATGCGTCTTGACCGTGGCCACGCTCATGTACAGCTCGGCGGCGATCTCCGCGTTGGCGAGACCCCGGCCGACGGCCACGGCGACCTCGCGTTCGCGGTCGTTGAGGGCGGCGACGCGGTCGCGGGCGCGGGAGCGGCGGGTGTCGCCCGGGCCCGGGTCGCCCGCGGCGTGGGCCATCAACTGCCGGGTGACGGCGGGCGACAGCACCGGGTCGCCGGCCGCGACGCGCCGTACCGCGGCGACGATCTCGGCGGGCGGGGTGTCCTTCAGCACGAACCCGGCCGCGCCGGCGCGGAGTGCGCGCAGGACCTGGTCGTCGGCGTGGAAGGTGGTGAGGACGACGACCTGCGGGGCGTCGGCGCGGGCGCGGAGCGCCTCGGTGGCGGCGAGGCCGTCGACGGTGGGCATGCGGATGTCCATGAGGACGACGTCGGGGTGGGTGCGGTCGACGAGTGCGGTGACTTCGGCGCCGTCGGCGGCTTCTCCGACGATCTCGATGTCGTCGGCGCCGCCGAGCATGAAGGAGAGGCCGGCGCGGACGAGGGGGTCGTCGTCCACGAGGAGCACGCGGATTCTTGTCATGGGCGGTACGTAATCATGCGCTGGGGTGGGTGCTGGGCGGGGGTGTCTGTGCGACTCGGCGCTTGCGGGCGCCCCGAGCGGCGCGGGGAACTGCGCGGCGGACCCCCGACGGGCCACCCGGCGCACCACAATAAGAGACACCCCCTGAGCCGCAGACACGGAGCTGCCACCGACGTGCGCTGCAAACGTGCCGCCCGCGCCCACCCGTGCCGCCCCAGCGGCACGATCACCCGCGGCCGGCGCACCCCAAGGGGCACGGGGAACCGCGCAACCGGCCCCCGACGGCCCGCACCCGGCATACGGCAACGCGAGGCACCCCCTGAGCCGCAGGTACGGAACGGCAGCCGAGGACCGCGCAAAAGTGCCGTCCGCGATCGCCGCGAGGTTCATCGCCACGGCAGCCGTGCCCTCACCTCGAAGCCGCCCTCCCGGGTCCGGCCGTGTTCCAGGGAACCCCCCGCCAGCGTGGCCCGCTCCCTCAGGCCGATCAGCCCCTGGCCCGCGCCCGGAACCGGGGGGACGTCCCCCTCAGGGGGCGGGTTGCGCACCCGCACGGTGAGGTCCTCCCCCGGGCCACCGGCCACCGCGACCCTGACCTCCGCGCCGGGAGCGTGCTTGCGGGCGTTGGTCAGGGCCTCCTGGACGATGCGGTAGGCGGTGCGGCCCACGGAGGCCGGGACGGAGGCGGCGGACGTGACGCGTTGGTCCAAGGTGACCTTCATGCCCGCCTGGCGGGACTCGGCGACCAGGGTGTCCAGCGCCGCGAGCGTCGGCTGAGGGCGCCCCGCGTCCTCGCTGTCGCCGGCCCGCAGCACCCCGATGATCTCCCGCAGGTCCTGGAGCGCCTCATGCGCGCTCTCCCGGATCACGCCCGCCGCCCGCGCGATCTCGTCGCGAGGAGCGTCCGGCCGGAACTCCAGCGCGCCCGCGTGCACGCTGAGCAGCGTCAGCCGGTGCGCGAGCACGTCGTGCATCTCCCGCGCGATGGCCTCACGGGCGAGCCGCTGCGCCTGTTCGGCCCGCAGCCGCGCCTCCGTCTCGGCGCGCCGGGCCCGGTCCCGCAGGCTGACCATGAGCTGCCGCTTGGACCGTACGAACATGCCCCAGCCGACCGTGGCGACGGTCAGCACGACGAGGAGGACGACGGCGGCGGCGTACGGCAGGTCGGGGTCGGGGCGCCACCAGAAGTACAGCGGCGTGAGCGCGAGCTGCGCGCCGGCCACCCAGGCCACGTACCGGAACGGCCGGTGCACGGCGAGCGTGAACAGGGCGATGATCGCGACCCCGCCCGAGGTCTCGGAGAGGAAGCCGACCGGCACCATGGCCGCGGCCAGGCCGAACGGCCGGCGGCGGCGCAGCCAGACCGCCGCGCAGGACAGCGCGCCGAACACCTGGTCGAGGACGGCGACGGCGTGCGGGAGGCCGGTGCTGTCCCGCAGTGCCTCGGCGCCGAGCAGTCCGATCAGGACGGCGAGGAAGAAACAGGAGAAGTCGACGACCCAGTCGCGGGCGGTGCGCCGGGGGCGGCGGCCGGAGCGGCTCGCGTCGTGGTCGAGCTCGTGGATGAGGGCGGACGGGAAGAACCATCTGGGCCCCGTGTACACCGGGGCGGTACTCGCCGCCTTGTCATCAGTCACAGTCGGCAAATCTATGCACTGGGCGCCCGGTGCGGCGCCTCGCGGGCGGGATCGTCGACCAAAGTCGCGCGCCCTCAGACTTTCGGCGTCCCGGCGGAGGAGAGAGGCCCACTTCGGTCGGGAAGGCCTCGCCCCGCGGCCGTTGTGGGTGGGGGGTCCGCGGGGCGAGAGTCGGTGGCATGAAACGACTGCTGGAAGTGCTGGGGTTCGTGGCCGTGCTGCAGGGCGTGGCCGGTCTGGTGACGGAGTTCACCGACTGGCACTGGGGCCTGGTGCGGCGGGCCGGGTTCCTCGACGGCTACGAGATCTACGCGAGCGTCGCCCTGATGGTGCTGGGCGTCGCCCTGTTCGCCGTCGCGGAGACCCGGAAGCCCGGCAGCTGAACAGCCGGCGGGACACGGACCGCCGGCCCGGCCACGGCCCGCCGGCCCGTCAGCAGGAGTAGTCGACCAGGTCGAACGACGCGTAGTGGTCGGCGGTGTAGTAGTCCTCCTGGTACTCCTCACCGGTCACGATCCGGCGGGCGCCACGGGTGGGGGAACCGGGCGTGATCACCGTGTACTCGTGGTAGTAGCCGGTGTCCTGGTCGGGGAGTATGCCCTCCCGGTTCTGGAAGACCGTGCCGTCCTGCTCGAACGGGAACGGGCCGCCCTGTTCGATCAGGTCGAGGGTGTCGTGCGCCTCCGACGGCAGGTCGCCGTAGCAGATGTCGCCGACGGCCAGGACCGACGGTGCGGCGGACGCGGCGACGGGGAGGGCGGGTGCGGCGTGCGCCGCCGGGGCGGAGAGAACACCGCCACCGCCCAGCAGAAGGACGGACAGAAGGGCTGCTGCGGCCCCGGACCGGGCCGCTCGTGGGGGGAATCGCATACCCCATGATGACGCGCGTAGACCCTGGCATGTCAATGTCAAGTACATGGATTTTTCGGTCCGGTCCGATGAGTTTCCCGTGATGTAACACAAGGGAGTGCCGGGGCGGTTGACGGCGCGGCAGGCCGACGTCCGATCGCCGCCAGCATCCCGCCGTCACGGCCGCTGGGATGGACCCGTGACCACTTACACCACGGAGAAGACCCTGCTCGGCCGCACGGCCCTGATCACCGGGGGCAGCCGCGGCATCGGCGCCGCGACGGCGCTGCGGCTCGCCCGGGAGGGCGCGGACGTCGCGGTGACGTATGTGAACGGCAAGGAGGCCGCGGAGGACGTCGTACGGGCCGTCGAGGCGCAGGGGCGCCGCGCGGTGGCCCTGCGCGCGGACGCCGGCGACCCGGAGGAGGCCGCCTCGGCGGTGACCGCGGCCGTCCGGGAACTGGGCCGCCTGGACGTGCTGGTGAACAACGCGGGCGTCGGCGTGCTCGGCCCGCTGGAGTCCCTCTCCCCCGCCGACGTCGACCAGGTGCTCGCGGTGAACGTGCGCGGTGTCTTCATCACCTCACGCGCCGCGGCCGCGGTGATGGAGCGCGGGGGACGGATCGTCACCGTCGGCTCGTGCATGGCGCAGCGGGTGACCGGCCCCGGCGGGACCCTCTACGCGATGAGCAAGGCGGCGCTGGTGGGGCTGACCAAGGCGCTGGCGCGGGAGCTGGGCGAGCGTGGGATCACCGCGAACATCGTCCATCCGGGGCCGACCGACACGGAGATGAACCCGGCGGACGGCCCCTACGCGGCCGGTCAGGCGGCGGCCACCGCGCTGGGCCGGTTCGGCACGGCGGAGGAGGTGGCGGAGACGGTCGTCCACCTGGCGGGCGCCGCGTACGTGACGGGCGCGGAGGTGGCGGTGGACGGCGGACACGCGGCCTGACCGGACCATGGCCCTGGGTGCCCGCACCTTCGGGAACGGGCACCGGTACCGGCGTTCAGCCCCCGAGTTCCTGCCTCCGCGCCTCAAGCGCCGCCGTCCCCTGGTCCGTCAGAGACCCGAAGAGGCGGAGGCGTGAGATGCCCCCGTCGGGGTGGATGTCCACGCGCGCGTGGGTGCCGACCGCCGGGTCCGGGAGGACGAAGCGGTGGTTGGTGTCGGGCTGGAGACGGGTGCGGGGCAGGATCTCCCGCCAGTCGCCGTCCTCGCCGTCCCGCACGGACACCGACGCCCAGCCGGCCGCGTTGCCCTTGAGGTAGGCGGTGTCGATCTCCAGGGCGCGGATCTGGGACTGGGCGACCAGGCGGTACGTGATCCAGTCGTGGCCGTGGTCGCGCCGGCGCCGGGTCTCCCAGCCGTCGTCCATCTTCTGGGAGCGGCCCGGGCGGATGGTGTTGGCGGCGGGCGAGTAGAAGCGGTCGGAGGCGTCCTCGACGCGGCCGCCGTTCTCCAGGGCGACGACGTCGAAGGTGCCGAGCGCGGTGAGCCACGCGAGATCCGGGACGACCTCGCCGTACACGCGCAGACGGGCGATGCCGCCGTCGGGGTGCTGGTTGAGGCGCAGGTGGGTGAAACGCTGTTCGGCGGTGACGGCGAAGCCGTTGGCCGCGTGGCCGCCGATGCGGGTGCGGGGCACCAGCGTCGTCCACTTCACGTCTCCGGAGAGCAGGTCCTCGGGCGACGGGGAGCCGTCGACGGCGGTGCCCTCGACGGAGACCGCCTGCGGGTAGTTGCCGCGGAAGTGGGCGGTGTCGACGACGATGCCGCGGACGACGCCGGGCGTGCCGAGGCGGATCAGAGCCCAGTCGTGGTCGTCGTCGTCCGGCCAGGGGTGGCCGGCGGAGACGCCGCGCCGCCGGCGGGTCTCCCAGCCGTCCATGATCTTGCCCTTGTGGCCGAAGCGTTCGGGGTCGAAGACGGGGCGGCCGGGCAGCAGGAGGTTCTCGCGCTCGGCGAAGAACTCGTCGTTGGCGGCGATGACACCGGCGCCGAGCCGGCGGTCGGCGAGGTCGGCGAGGTGGGTGAAGGGGAAGTCGGCGGTGCGGTAGTCCGCGTACGGGTCGCCGCCGCCGTAGGGGCTTGCGTCGCCGGTGAAGGTCTCGATCGCCGTCACGGTGATGTGGTCCTGCCTTTCGGGTGTCGTGTGAGGGGCCGGCTTTCGGGTGTCGTGTCAGGGCCGGGTGAGCAGGCGGCCCTTCGGTGCGGTGAACTCGCCGCCGGCCAGGACGCGTTCGCCGCGCAGCCAGGTGGACCGGACGACGCCGTGCAGGGTGCGTCCGGCGTAGGCGGTCACGCGGTTGCGGTGCTGGAGGGCGGCCGGGTCGACGGTGAAGGTCTCGTCGGGGGCGAGGACGGCGAAGTCGGCGTCGTGGCCGGGCGCGACGGCGCCCTTGCGGGCGTCGAGGCCCGCCAGCTCGGCCGTGCGCGTGGACGTCCAGCGGACCACGTCCTCCAGGGTGTGGCCGCGCCTGCGGGCCTCGGTCCAGACGGCGGGGAGGCTGAGCTGGAGTCCGGAGATGCCGCCCCAGGCGGTCGCGAAGTCGTCCGTCTTGAGGTCGGCGGTGGACGGGGAGTGGTCGGTGACGACGCAGTCGATGGTGCCGTCGGCCAGGGCCTGCCAGAGGAGGTCCTGGTTGGCGGCCTCGCGGATGGGCGGGCAGCACTTGAACTCGCTGGCCCCGTCGGGGACTTCCTCCGCGTTGAGGGTGAGGTAGTGGGGGCAGGTCTCTACGGTGACGCGGACGCCGTCCGCCTTGGCCTCGGCGATGAGGGGCAGCGCGTCGGCGGACGAGAGGTGGAGGACGTGCACGCGGGCGTCGAACCGCCGGGCCTGTTCGAGGAGCCGCGCGATGGCCGTGTCCTCGGCGCGGCGGGGGCGGGAGGCGAGGAAGTCGGCGTAGCGGGGGCCGCCGCGCTGCGGGGCGCCGTCGAGCTGGCGCGGGTCCTCGGCGTGCACGATCAGCAGGCCGCCGAAGGACGCGATCTCCCGCAGTGCGCGGGCGAGCCGGTCGTCGTCGAGGTGGGGGAACTCGTCGACGCCGGACGGCGACAGGAACGCCTTGAAGCCGAAGACCCCCGCCTCGTGCAGCGGGCGCAGGTCGGCCGTGTTGTCGGGGAGGGCGCCGCCCCAGAAGCCGACGTCGATGTGGGCCTTGTCGGCGGCGGTCTTCCGCTTGACGCGCAGATGGTCGACCGTCGTGGTCGGCGGGAGGGAGTTGAGCGGCATGTCGATCAGCGTGGTGATGCCGCCGGCGGCGGCCGCGCGGGTGGCGGTCCAGAAGCCCTCCCACTCGGTGCGGCCGGGGTCGTTGACGTGCACATGGGTGTCTACCAGGCCGGGCAGCAGGACGTCGTCGCGGAGGTCCTCCAGGCGGGCTCCGGCGGGGACGGGCGCGTCGTGCGGCAGGACGGCGGTGACGGTGCCGCCGGCCACGGCGACGGACGCGGCGCGCGTCCCCTCGGGGGTGATGACGCGGGTCGAGCGCAGCACCAGTTCGACGTCGGGCACCCGGAGCCTCCTGCAGGTCCGCCGGAAAATTCAACGTTCTGTTGAAGGAGTGTTGCCGTCGGGGCTCCACCGCGTCAAGGGTGCTCCTGCCGCCACGGCGGCGCGACCGTCACCTCTGGACGTTTCCATCTAGCGGAATTAAACTTCCGACACACAGAACGCAGCTCCGTACGAGCGGGCCGCCGACCGGCCGCCGGGTAGGCTTCTGACCTCCTGCCAGTCCCGAAAGGAACGCGCCGTGCCGACGTCCAGCGCCAGCACCACCGACTCCGCCCGGCCCGCCGCCAGTGGCGGCGTGCAGTCCCTCGAGCGCGCCTTTGACCTGCTGGAGCGGATGGCGGACGCGGGCGGCGAGGTCGGCCTGAGCGAGCTGTCCGCCAGCAGCGGCCTGCCCCTGCCGACGATCCACCGTCTGATGCGCACGCTGGTCGCCTGCGGTTACGTACGCCAGCAGCCCAACCGGCGGTATGCGCTCGGCCCCCGCCTGATCCGCCTCGGCGAGTCGGCGTCCCGGCTGCTGGGCACCTGGGCGCGGCCGTATCTGGCGCGACTGGTGGAGGAGACCGGCGAGACGGCGAACATGGCCCTGCTGGACGGGGACGAGATCGTGTACGTGGCGCAGGTGCCGTCGAAGCACTCGATGCGGATGTTCACCGAGGTGGGGCGCCGCGTGCTGCCGCACTCCACCGGGGTGGGCAAGGCGCTGCTGGCCGGGTTCCCGCCGGAAGAGGTGCGGGCGCTGCTGGGCCGTACGGGCATGCCCGCGGCCACGGAGAAGACCATCACCACCCCCGAGGGCTTCCTCGCCGCGCTGGAGGAGGTGCGCCGGCAGGGGTACGCCATCGACGACAACGAGCAGGAGATCGGCGTGCGCTGCCTGGCGGTCCCGGTGCCGGACGCGCCGACGGCGGCGGCCATCTCCATCTCGGGCCCGGCGGGCCGGGTCACGGAGTCGGCGACGGAGAGGATCGTGCCTGTGCTGCAGGAGATCGCGCGCGAGCTGTCCGAGGCGCTGGCGAACCCGGGGGGTCCGGCGGCCTGAGGGCGTGTTGCCGTCGCGCCGGGCACGGGCCACGCCGCGCTCAGCACACCGCGTTCACCCCGCGTCGGAGGCGCGCCCCGCAGATCACCCGCCAGACCGGCGCCCCGAACACCCGTACGTCACACCTTCGGTGACGGCCCGAAGAGGTCGACCGCCTCACGGAGCTGCCGCAACCCCTCCCCCAGCGCGCTCACCGAGCCGATCGCTCCGGCGACCAGCAGCAGGGAGCGACGCAGCATCGGAATGTCGGGGCGATCGGCGGCGGCCAGCCCCGCCAGCGTGGCGAGCGCCTCCTCCGCGATGCCCCGGTCCCGGAAGTCCGCACGGTGTGCGGCCAGTTGGCGGCGTAAGCGGGCGACCGCGGAGCGCAGCTCCGCCACCCGCGGATCCACCTGACTGCCGGGCACACACCTCTGGTCCACGCCTCGCAACACGGTCCTCCCCCTGGCAGGTCGTCGTGCGCCTCCCCTGACCGGTCCTACGCGCCCCCGCGGACCGGTGCGCGCCAGTAAACGCCACCCCGAGGCCTTTGCGCCAGCCCGCTGCGTCATCGACTTGTTCCGGAGCGTGACACCGTGGCCCTGGGCACCCTTCCGCCGGACGCCCGGACGGGCGGCTTCGAGTGGGGTATGCAGGACGCATGACGAACGACGAGAACCGGGTGGCCGGCCTGTTGCTGGCGGCGGGCGGCGGACGCAGGCTCGGCGGGCGCCCCAAGGCACTGCTCCCCCACCGGGGGCGGCTCCTCGTGGAGCACGCGGCCGAGGTGCTGCGCGCGGGCGGCTGCGCGAGCGTGCACGTGGTGCTGGGGGCGCGCGCCGAAGAGGTGCGCGCCCGCGCCACGCTGCCGGACTGCGCGCTCATCGACAACCCGGACTGGGAGCAGGGCATGGGCACGTCCCTGCGGGCCGGGCTGACCGCGCTCGCCGGCACGGACGCGCGGGCCGCACTGGTGCTGCTGGTGGACCAGCCGGGGATCGGCCCGGAGGCGGTGGCCCGGGTGCGGCGCGCGTACCGGTCGCCGCGCTCGCTGGTCTCGGCGGCGTACGACGGCGTACGCGGGCACCCGGTGCTGTTCGGCGCCGAACACTGGGAGGGGATCGCCGCGACCGCCACGGGGGACCGAGGCGCCCGCGCCTATCTCAAGCAGCACGCGGACGCCGTGGAGCTGGTCGAGTGCGGTGATGTCGCGGAGGCGTACGACATCGACACGGAGGCCGATCTGACGCACCTTGAATGAGGACTCTCGACATCAACAAAACATTGAACTTCCACTATGAGGAAACTACTATCCACTGATCAGAAGCCCTGTGAGCCCTCTGCACGGCGCAGGGGCCTCTCCCGCCGTACCCGGGTCGCCCGGCATCCGGCGCCCCCGCACGCCGAAGGAAGTGACAGCTGATGTCCGCACCAGCGCCGTCCCCGCTGGCCATCGTCGACGCCGAGCCCCTGCCCCGGCAGGAGGAGGTCCTCTCCGAGACGGCCCTCGCCTTCCTGGCGGAGCTGCACCGCCGGTTCACGCCCCGGCGTGACGAGCTGCTCGCCCGGCGCGCGGAGCGCCGCGCCGAGATCGCCCGCACCTCCACCCTCGACTTCCTGCCGGAGACGGCCGCGATCCGCGCCGACGACTCCTGGAAGGTCGCCCCGGCCCCGCCGGCCCTGGAGGACCGCCGCGTCGAGATCACCGGCCCGACCGACCGCAAGATGACCATCAACGCGCTCAACTCCGGTGCGAAGGTGTGGCTCGCGGACTTCGAGGACGCGTCTGCGCCCACCTGGGAGAACGTGGTCACCGGCCAGCTCAACCTGATCGACGCGTACACCCGCCGCATCGACTTCACCGACGAGCGCACGGGCAAGACGTACGCCCTGCGGCCGGACGAGGAGCTGGCGACGGTCGTCATGCGCCCGCGCGGCTGGCACCTGGACGAGCGCCACCTCACCGACCCCGACGGCACCCCGGTGCCCGGCGCGCTGGTCGACTTCGGCCTGTACTTCTTCCACAACGCCAAGCGGCTGCTCGACCTCGGCAAGGGACCGTACTTCTACCTGCCGAAGACGGAGTCGCACCTCGAGGCGCGGCTGTGGAACGACGTGTTCGTGTTCGCGCAGGACTACCTGGGCATCCCCCAGGGCACCGTCCGCGCCACGGTCCTCATCGAGACGATCACGGCCGCGTACGAGATGGAGGAGATCCTCCACGAGCTGCGCGACCACGCGTCCGGGCTGAACGCGGGCCGCTGGGACTACCTGTTCTCCATCGTCAAGAACTTCCGTGACGGCGGGCCGAAGTTCGTGCTGCCGGACCGCAACGCGGTGACGATGACCGCCCCGTTCATGCGGGCGTACACCGAACTCCTCGTCCGTACCTGCCACAAGCGCGGCGCGCACGCGATCGGCGGCATGGCGGCGTTCATCCCGTCCCGGCGGGACGAGGAGGTCAACAAGGTCGCCTTCGAGAAGGTGAAGGCGGACAAGGACCGCGAGGCGGACGACGGCTTCGACGGCTCGTGGGTCGCCCACCCGGACCTGGTGCCGATCGCGATGGAGTCCTTCGACCGGGTGCTCGGCGACCGGCCGAACCAGAAGGACCGGCTGCGCGAGGACGTCGACGTCAAGGCCGAGGACCTGATCGCGATCGACTCGCTCGACGCGAAGCCGACGTACGCGGGTCTGGTCAACGCCGTGCAGGTCGGCATCCGTTACATCGAGGCGTGGCTGCGCGGCCTGGGCGCGGTGGCCATCTTCAACCTGATGGAGGACGCGGCCACCGCGGAGATCTCCCGCTCGCAGATCTGGCAGTGGATCAACGCGGGTGTCGTCCTCGACAACGGCGAGAAGGTCACCGCCGAGCTGGCCCGGAAGGTGGCCGCCGAGGAGCTGGCGAACATCCGCGCGGAGATCGGCGAGGAGGCGTTCGCGGCGGGCAACTGGCAGCAGGCGCACGACCTGCTGCTGAAGGTCGCCCTCGACGAGGACTACGCGGACTTCCTGACGCTGCCGGCGTACGAGCAGCTCAAGGGCTGACGCGCCTCAATACTGTTGAGCAGGTTCACTTCTCCGAGTGGCCCAGGGGTTTCCCCGGGGCCACTCGGTCGCGTACGGCCTGCTTCACCGCCGTCGGCTCCGGGAAGCCCTGCTCGCGCCGGTCCCAGACGACCTCGTCGCCGACCCGGACGACGAACACGCCGCCGGTGCCGGGCTTGAGCGCCAGCTCGGTCAGCTCCTGCTCGAAGGTCGTCAGCAGCTCCTGCGCCAGCCAGGCCGCCCGGGGCAGCCAGCGGCACCGGGTGCAGTACTCGATCTCCACGCGCCGCGCGTCGGCCGTCATCGCAGGTGCACCGTCCCGTCCTGTTCCACCGCCGGCCGGCCGTGCAGATCGGGCACCTGCTTGAGCCAGGCCGGGCGGCCCCGTTGCGTCCGTGCCGCGCGGGCGGCGTTCTCCGCGGCGATCTGGTCGGCCGTGGGGAAGTCGAGGGGCAGCCAGGCACCGGACGCCCGTGCCCGCGCGTGCAGGTGGTCCACGTACGCGGCGCGGACCGCCTCGGGCGAGGCGAACCCGGGCTCGCCGTCCAGCCAGGCGTCGGGCACCTCGTCCACGATCGACCGCAGCAGCTCCTCCGTCACCCGGGGCGCCAGCTCCGCGTCGGCGGCGCGCACGTCGGGCCCGTACCGGCCGAGGGCATGGTGGCGGAAGTCGTACGCCTTCGTGGGGTCGCCGGCGTCCCAGCGGTGGTGGAAGACGAGCGCCGCGCCGTGGTCGATCAGCCACAGCCGGGGCGGGGTGACGCCGAGGGTGGGCCACAGCAGCAGGTTGGAGCTGTGCACGGTGCGGTCGACGTTCGCGGTGAGCGCGTCGAGCCACACGATCCGCCCGGCCTCCAGCGGATCGACGGTGAACGTCTCGGCCGCCTCGGGGGTGAAGTCGCGCGCGCCCGGCAGATGGTCCATGCCGAGGTTGACCCCGGCGCTGGAGGCGTGCAGGTCGCGGACCTCCTGGTGGGGCTCGGCGTCCGCGATCGCCGGGTCGAAGTGCACCAGCACCAGTTCCGGGAACCGCAGTCCGAGCGCCCGCGCCAGCTCGCCGACGATCACCTCGGCGACCAGCGCCTTGCGGCCCTGCGCGGAGCCGGTGAACTTGACGACGTACGTGCCCAGGTCGTCCGCCTCGACGACGCCCGGCACGGAACCCCCGGAGTGCAGGGGCTCGACGTACCGGGTGGCGGTGACCTGCTTCAGCATGCTCCGGGCCACCCCATCCTCGTTCGACGTCGGACAGGAATCCTAACCGCGCGGGGTGGGGCGGCTGGGACGGTCAGGCGTGCGGACCTGCCTCCTTACGGCGTTCCTCCGTCCGCCGCTCCCCCTGCTCAGGGCGGCGGAGACTGTCCGCCGGGACCATCTCGGGGGCGTAGTCGGCGCAGTCGGGGTTGTGGCAGGGGCCGGCCCGCCACTGCGGGACGTTGATGCCGAAGGTCTTGTGCCGGGTGACGACAGTCTCCACCGGCCTGCCGCACGAGGCGCACAGCAGCTCGGTGGGCCGGGTCCCGTCGCGCTTGCGGTCGCTTGTCATACACCCACTTTACGCCCGCTTTACCCGGTTTTGTCCTGCTCGGCCGGTGGCCGCAGCACGCTGACCGTGATCGACACGGCCAGGACGACGACGATCACGGCCAGGCTGACCAGGGACGGGATCTCGGGGACGGCGGTGCTGACCGTCTCGTGGGTCGCCTGGAGGACCAGCTTGACGCCGATGAAGCCGAGGATCACCGCGAGGCCGACACTGAGGTAGTGGAAACGGTCGAGGAGGCCGGCCAGCATGAAGTACAGGGCGCGCAGGCCGAGGATGGCGAAGGCGTTGCTGGTGTAGACGATGAACACGTCGCTGCTGACGGCGAGGACGGCGGGCACGCTGTCGACGGCGAAGACCAGGTCGGCGGCCTCGATGGCGGCGACGACCGCGAACAGCGGGGTCGCCACCCGTTTGCCCGCCTCCTTCACGAAGAAGTGCGGTCCCGCGTACTCGTCACGGACAGGGATCACCTTGCGCAGCAGCCGGACCGCGACGCTCTTCCCCGGGTCGAAGTTCTCGTCCTCCCCTTTGAGGATCTTGTAGGTGCTCCAGAAGAGGACCGCGGCGAAGACGTACAGCACGGCGGTGAAGCGGCTGACGACGGCCACACCGGCGGCGAGGAACAGACCGCGGAAGACCAGGGCGCCCAGGACGCCGAGGAAGAGCACGCGGTGCTGGTAGGCGCGTGGCACCTGGAAGTAGCTGAAGATCAGCGCGAAGACGAAGAGGTTGTCGACGGACAGGCTCTTCTCCAGCAGCCACGCGGTGGTGTACTCCACGCCCGCGTCGGTGCCGACGACGAGGAAGACCACCCCGCCGAAGAGGATGGCCAGGGAGATCCACGCGACGCTCCAGGCGGTCGCCTCGCGGAAGCCGATGGCGTGGGCGGTGCGGTGCGCGAACAGGTCGACGGCGAGGGACGCGACGACGATGACGACGAACACGGCCCACAGCCAGAACGGCACGTCATGCACGGGCCCGCCTCCTCTGGGCGCGGTCGGACGGCGATCCCCCCCCCCCGGGGCCTGGCGCCCTTGTCCCGAGTCTGGGGCATCCGGGCGGCCGTCGCCTCCCGCCGTGGCCCGCCCGGGAGACGCTCACCGGCCCGTCAGCGGGTTGGTCAGCGGCCGGTAGCGGGCGTCGGCGCCGTCGGCGGCGGTCCAGCGCAGGAGGAGGTTGGTCTTGGCGGGGAGGGTGGGCGCGGTCAGCAGGGCGGGGATCTCGGGGAGATCGTTGCGTGCCAGTTCGCGGCGGACCGCGGGCCAGGGGTCGAGGCCGGGGTGGTGGTCGGCGAGGGCGGCGGCGATCTCCATGAGGTGGTTGACGACCAGGCAGTACACCAGCCGCTCCCACCCGGCCTCCCGGGTCACCGTGGGCAGGCCGTCGGGGCGGTGCGGGGACGCGAGCAGCTTCACGCCCTCCGCGTCCCGGTAGAGGGCCTGCACGGGCATGCCGTCGGCGTCGACGGCGATCAGCGTGTTCTGCAGGTGCGCCTCCAGGACGACGCCGTGCCGGTGGAAGGCGGCGAGCGCCGGGGGCACCACATGGGCCAGGTACGCCTCCCACCAGTCGGCGGGCCGGCCGGTGGCGGCGAGGGGGTCGCCGTCGAAGCCCTCGACCAGGGCGGCGGCCAGGCAGGGGGTGGCGCCCGGGACCAGCCGGCCGCGGAACCCGTCGCGGACGACGACGGCCAGCTGTTCTACGGCGAAGTCCGCGGTGCGGTGCCCCCGGTCGCTCAGCCAGGCCCCGCCCGCCGCGCCCGCGTCGGCGAAGGCGTCCCGCACGGCCGTGTCGGTGGCGCGCAGGCGCGCCAGGTCGTGCCGCCACAGCCGGCGGATGTCGTTGGTGATGCGCACGTCGAGGCTGAACTTCAGGAAGAGGTCCTCGGCGGGCGCGTAGACGGTGCGGACGGCGGCCGTGGGCCACACCGGCCAGGGCGTCTCGCCGAGCCGGAGCAGACGGCCGTCGGCGAACGCGGGGGCGAGGTCGTCGGCGGCGAGGTCGAGCTGCCAGGGGTGGGCGGGAAGCAGCCGGTAGCCGGGCGGGGCGGCGCCGAGGCCGTCCAGGGCGGCGGTGTCGCCCTCGTCCAGCAGGGTGTCCTCGCGCACGCCCAGCAGCGCCAGCGGGAAGCGGGCGTACGCCTCGGGCGCGTACGGCAGCCAGGCGGCCGCGGGACCGCCGCCGCGGGCCTTGGGGGCGGGGTGGTGGGTGTGGCCGGTGAGCAGGGACTGCTCGGAGCGCAGATAGAGGTCGTCGGGCGGGTCGGCGCGGTCGCGGGCGGCGAGCAGCGCGGCGACGGCGTCGCGGCTGTCGAGCATCTCGGCGGGCAGTTCGTGGTTGGAGCGGCCGGTGTGCCGGCGGAGTTCCTCGGCGACGAGTTTGACCAGTTCGGTGTGGGTGAGGCGGTGCCAGGACCCGGCGGTGTGCACCTCGGGCGCGGTGGGGCGGCGGGCGCCGCGCACGCGCAGCAGCCGCCGGCTGTGGGGCAGCCGGTAGGTTCGCGGGCCGTCCGGGCTGGCGGGCCCGGACAGGGGTTCGGCGACTTCACGCAGCAGGCAGTTCAGCAGCGGCACGGCGGCGTGGGCGTCGGCGCGCCCGGCCGGTCCGGCGCGGCTCGCCGCGTCGTCGTCTGCGGGCGGGTGCATCAGGTCCACGCGTTCTGGTTCCCTACGTCTGTCCGGCGGAGACGATCAGTATGTCTGGCATCGTCCCCCTGTACGTCCCTCCTTTCCGCCGATCCGAGGAGTGTGCCCGTGCCGCGTCCCGCCACCGCCGAGGCCGAGATCGCCGAGGAGTTGGCCGTCGTACGGCCGGCTCTGCTCCCGGCGTACAGGCAGGCGCTGCCCGGCGCGAGGGCGGCGGTGCTGACCCGGCTGTGGCGGGGGCTGACGCACGACCCGCTGCCGTGGGTCACCGGACGGGAGGACACCCGGTCGGGGGTGGTGCTGCGGCTGGCGGACGGGCGGCGGCTGGAGGGTCCGGTGCCGGATCCGTACGCGACGGACGACGGCGTGACCGCCGTACGCCTGGACGGGACGGAGTACGACGATCCAGCGCGGCTGATGGCGGACCTCGCGGTGCCGCACTCGGGTTCGTTCGCGGGTGAACTGGCGCACAGTACCGCCTCGTTGGCGCTGTCGCGGGCGGGGCAGCGGGGCTTCGCGGGCTCGGGCGACGGGGTGCCGGAGCGGGACTGGGAGTGGGAGCAGCGGGTGGCCGACGGGCACCCTTTCCACCCGAACTGCCGTTCACGGCCCGGCTTCTCGGCGGCCGAACAGCTCGCGTACGGCCCCGAGCACCGGCCGGTGGTGGAGCTGGGGCTGCTGCCGGTTCCGGCCGGGGAGTGCCTGGTGTCGGGGGTGTGGCCGGAGTGGCTGCGGGACGGGGAGCGGGTGCTGGTGCCGGTGCATCCGTGGCAGGCGGCGCATGTGCTGAAGGGGGCGGGCGCGCCGGCGCGCGAGGGGACGCTCGCGGCGCATCCCCTGATGGCGCTGCGCACGCTCGCGCTGCCGGACGGGCCGCATGTGAAGACGGCGCTGAGCGCCCGCCTGACGTCCTCGGTGCGGGACATCTCACTGGGGTCCGTGGCGGCGTCGGCTGTCCTCTCCGACTTCGGGCAGGCGGTGGCGGAGCGCACGGACGGACTGCTGTGCATCACCCGCACGCTGGGCGCGGTGGCGGCCGGGTCGCCCGATCTGACGGCGCTGCTGCGGGAGTCACCGGAGGAGTACGCGGGCCCCGGGGAGCGGGCGGTACCGATCGCGGCGCTGGAGGCCGCGGGTCTGCCCCGCTCCCCCACGCGCCTGGCCCGTCTCGCCCGGCTGGCGCTCACGGCGTGTCTGCGGCTGCTGGACCTGGGGGTGGCACTGGAGGCGCACGGGCAGAACCTGCTCGTGGTGCTGTCGCCGGACGGGGAGCCGGTACGGCTGGTCTACCGGGACCTCGCCGATCTGCGCGTCTCACCGGCGCGCCTGGCCCGGCACGGCATCCCGGTGCCGGACGTGCCGGACCGTATGGTCACGGACGATCCCGTGGTGCTGCGCCGCAAGCTGTTCGGCTCGCTGGTGGCGGGCGCGCTGGCCGGGACGGCGGGGTCCGGTACGGCGCTGCGGGCGGCGCTGGAGGACGCCGTACGGGAGCTGCCCCGCACCCCGGACCTGGCAGCGCTGCTCGACGGGCCGCTGCCCGCGAAGGCGCTGACGCTGATGCGGCTGTCGCCGGGCACCGCGGGCGACCAGTGGGCAGAACTGCCCAATCCCTTTCGCTTCGGGCCCGGATGACGGACCGTTTTGGAGTGCGGCGCTCCTGATCAATAGGATCCGCCGATGATCAGAAGAACACGGCCGGTGGCAGGCGCCATAGCCCTGCTCGCCGCCCTGACGGCCGGGATCGCCTTCCCTGCCGGGGCGGCCGCCGGTGAACCCACGGGCCAGGACGCGCCCAAGGTCGACCTCGTCCTCGACGTGAGCGGCTCGATGCGCGCCAAGGACATCGACGGCCAGTCCCGCATGGCGGCGGCGAAGCAGGCGTTCAACGAGGTGCTGGACGCGACGCCGGAGGAGGTGCAGCTCGGCATCCGCACCCTCGGCGCGGACTACGCCGGCGACGACCGCAAGGAGGGCTGCAAGGACACCGCGCAGCTCTACCCGGTCGGACCGCTGGACCGCACCGAGGCGAAGACGGCGGTGGCGACCCTCGTCCCGACCGGCTGGACCCCGATCGGGCCGGCGCTGCTGCAGGCGGCCGACGACCTCGACGGCGGCGACGGCTCGAAGCGGATCGTGCTGATCAGCGACGGCGAGGACACCTGCGCCCCGCTCGACCCGTGCGAGGTGGCCCGCGAGATCGCGGCCAAGGGCATCGGCCTGACCATCGACACGCTGGGCCTGGTGCCGACCGCCAAGCTGAGCCGGCAGCTCAGCTGTATCGCCGAGGCGACCGGCGGCACGTACACCTCCGTCGAGCACCAGGACGAACTCACCGACCGGGTCAACGAGTTGGTGGACCGTGCGGCCGAGCCGGTGGTGACCCCGGTGGCCACCGAGGGCGCCGGCTCCTGCGACAAGGCGCCCGTGCTGCAGTCCGGTCTCTACACCGACCGTGAGGAGTTCGGCCAGCAGCGCTGGTACCGCGTGGAGCTGCTCGCCGGGCAGGAGCTGCGCGCCTCGGTGAGCGTCGCCGCGGACCGCGCGGTGCGTCCCGACTACGGCGTGCTGTTGCGCGCCGTGACCGTGCACGGCCGGGAGATCGTGCGCGGCGAGGCCACGGGCAACGGCCGTACGGACGTGATGTCCACGGGTCTGCGCTACCCCAAGCCGGAGCGTGACGACGACGACAGCGACAAGCCCGCGGCGGAGACGGTGTGCCTCGGCGTGACCACCTCCTTCTCGGCGGACGCCGGGGTGAAGACCACGCCCGGTCTGCCGCTGGAACTGACGGTCGACGTCGTCGACGGCCCGGACAACGCGTCCGACGTCGCCTCCTTCGGCCTCGGCCGGGGCTGGTGGCTGCTCGGCGCGCTGGTCGTGGCCGGCTTCCTCGCCGGTCTCGTCTGGGGCTGGCTGTCCCGCTGGCGGGTCGCTGTCTGGAGGACGAACTGATGCGCGCCGTACGAATATTGAGTGCCGCCCTGCTGACGCTGGGCCTGGCCGTCGCGCCCGCCGCGGCGGACTCCTCCCCGTCCCCGGAGGCTTCCGGCGACAGCGCCGGCCCCACCCGGGCGGGAACGTCGTTCCGCACCGCGACGGAGGTCGAACAGGGGCAGACCGCCACGGCGCGGGCCTCCACGGGTGACTACCTGTACTGGTCGTTCCCCGCGGACGCCGGGCAGCGGCCCACGGTCCGCGCGACCGTGAAGCTGCCGGAGGGCCACGCCTCCGAGACGTGGCAGGTCGACGTGTACGACGGCCTGCGCCGCCGCCAGGCCTGCCAGTACGGCGCGCAGACCCGCACGGCGGGCGCGGGCACGACGAGCGTGGAGCTGGCGTGCGTGCTGCGCACGGTCCGCGCCTGGTCGGAGCCGTGGGCCAACGACCCGCTTCCCGGCACGTACTACGTGCGCCTGACCGCCCTGAAGCTGTCGGCGGACGACCTGGGCCAGCCGGTCGAGACCGAACTGCGCGTCGAGTCCAAGGACATCGGCGGCGCGGCAGCGGTGGACGGCTCCCTGTCGGAGCCGCTGGTGCCGGGCATCGCGTCCCGTCCGGAGGAGGACGCGGACGACTCCGCGTCCGCCGTCCTGGCGGATCTGGAGCCGGAGGACGGCTGGACGTCGGGCTGGTGGTCGGACCGCTGGGTCTGGACGGCGGCCGGCGGCGCGCTGGCGGCCCTGGCGGGCGTCTTCGGCTACCGCTTGACGCGGGGGCCGGGACGCCCGCGGCATGTGCCGCCGGGGGCGTAAGGATCGCGCCGGTTGCTGGTTGGAAGGCCCGCCTTTGTGCGGGCCTTCCGCGCGTCTAGGCCGCGGGGGTGCGCTTGGCGCGGGCGTCGGCTCGGCGTAGTTCACCGGCGGTGAACACCGCGTAGGCGCCGCCGGCGAGGACCGCTCCGAAGACGGGCATCAAGCTGCGCTGCTCCCGCCGCAGTACGTCCGCGTAGGCACTGCTCGAGACCTCGGCACGTCCCCGGTGGAGGGGGGTCGTGTCGTAGACGTAGTGGCGGCCGTCCTCCACCCCGTCCGTCTGCAGGTTGTTCTCCTGTGACGCGCCGATCACCGCCATCAGCACACCGGTGACGGCCAGCACACCGAGCACGGCCTGCAGCCGACCGGGCAGGCAGCGGAAGGAGAGCCAGAGCGTCTTCCTGTCGGCGCGGGTAAGGAGCACACGCCCCACCGCGGCCAGCGCGACGGGGAGGGACAACGCCGCAGCCGCCATCCATGTCATACCGGCCGGCCAGGAGGCCCACGGCATCCAGGCGAGCACCGCCGACAGCAGAAACAGGGCGCTCAGCGCGAGCGCGATCCCCCCGTGCACCTTGTAGCTCCACCCCATGGTCGGGAGCTTGTCACGGGCTCCGGCACCCCATCATTGCCGCACTCCGGCAGAGATCACGGGTGACGGGTGCCGAACCGTCGTCGTTCGGAGGAGTATGGGCGGATGATGGAGGGCAGCGATCCGCATGTTCATGTCGCCGCCGAGGCGGGACGGGACGCCGTGGTCGTCCGGGGCGCGCTGGCGTCCACGTTCGGGCTCGCGGGTGACCTGCCCCGTGAGGTGACCACCGGGTGCGGGGTGCGCGTGCCCTGCGCGATGACCTCGCCGCGGCCGGACAAGGTCACCTGTCTCGCCTGCCGGGAGCATGCGCAGCATGAGCATCTGCGCCTCGCCGAGTGGGTCGAACGGCTGGCCGGGATGCCGGGAGCCGCCGTCGGCCCGGATCAGGCCAGGCAGGCCGCCGCCCGGCATCGGGAGCTCGCGGCGCGGTTCGCCGAGGCGTGACGCCCCGCTGTCAGGACTCCCTGAGCTGCTTGGCGAGCGGGCTGTCGCCGGTCACCTCGACGCGGCCGTCCCGGATCGCCTCCGCGAGAGGCAGGTCGCCCCGGCTGAGGGCGATGCAGGTCGGGGTGTCGAGGGTGAGGACCGCGTCCGGGACGGCGGGGGCCGGGCCGTCTCCGTAGACGGGGCCTTCGGTCGAGCCGGCGTGGACGTGGAAGCACCCCTCGTCCAGGCGCACTTCGACCAGCCCCTCCCCCTCCAGCGCCCGCAGCAGCGGCAGGGCGAACCAGTGGGCGCGGACCGCGTCGGTGGGCCGGCGTTCGCCGAGTTCCGCCTGGCCCCAGGTGCCCAGCGCCTGAAGGACAGGCAGCAACTCACGTCCTCGGGTGGTGAGTTCGTAGACGTACGCCGCGCCAGGAGGCGGAAGGCGGCGGCGGGTGGTGAGGCCGTCGCGTTCCATGTCCTTCAGCCGTGAGGCCAGTACGTCCGTGCTGACGCCCGGCAGGTCCGCGTGCAGATCGGTGTAGCGGCGCGGTCCGGCCAGCAGTTCCCGGACGATCAGCAGGGTCCAGCGGTCGCCGACGACGTCGAGCGCGCGGGCGGCGGAGCAGTACTGGTCGTAGCTTCGGCGAGGTGGCATGCCTCGCAGTCTAGACATGTCGTTGGACTTTCCAAGCACCCACTTGGTAAAACCAAGTAACACCAGAAACCGGAGGGGCGCATGGAGTTCCGGCAGTCGAGCAAGCTCAGCGAGGTCTGTTACGAGATCCGCGGCCCGGTGATCGAGCACGCCAACGCGCTGGAGGAGGCGGGGCACAGCGTGCTGCGTCTGAACACCGGCAATCCGGCCCTGTTCGGTTTCGAGGCGCCGGAGGAGATCCTCCAGGACATGATCCGGATGCTCCCGCAGGCGCACGGCTACACCGACTCGCGCGGCATCCTCTCCGCCCGCCGCGCGGTGGCCCAGCGCTACCAGACGCTCGGCCTGGAGGTCGACGTCGACGACGTCTTCCTCGGCAACGGCGTCTCCGAGCTGGTGTCGATGGCGGTGCAGGCGCTGCTGGAGGACGGCGACGAAGTCCTCATCCCCGCACCGGACTTCCCCCTGTGGACCGCGGTGACCAACCTCGCGGGCGGCAAGGCGGTGCACTACCTGTGCGACGAGCAGGCCGACTGGTACCCGGACCTCGACGACATGGCCGCGAAGATCACCGACCGCACCAGGGCCGTCGTCATCATCAACCCCAACAACCCGACGGGCGCGGTGTATCCGAAGGAGGTCGTCGAGGGCATCCTCGACCTGGCCCGCCGGCACGGCCTGATGGTGTTCGCCGACGAGATCTACGACCAGATCCTGTACGACGACGCCGTGCACCACTCGGCCGCCGCGCTCGCCCCCGACCTGGTCGTGCTGACCTTCTGCGGCCTGTCCAAGACGTACCGCGTGGCGGGTTTCCGCTCGGGCTGGCTGGTGGTCACCGGTCCCAAGCAGCACGCGAAGGACTACCTCGAGGGTCTGACCATGCTGGCGTCGATGCGGTTGTGCGCCAACGCGCCCGCGCAGTACGCCATCCAGGCCGCGCTGGGCGGACGCCAGTCCATCCGCGACCTCACCGCCCCCGGCGGCAGGCTGCGCGAACAGCGGGACGTGGCCTGGGAGAAGCTGAACGAGATCCCGGGCGTGAGCTGTGTGAAGCCGAAGGGCGCGCTGTACGCCTTCCCGCGTCTCGACCCGAAGGTGCACAAGATCCACGACGACGAGAAGTTCGTCCTGGACCTGCTGCTCCGGGAGAAGATCCAGGTGGTCCAGGGCACCGGCTTCAACTGGCCCTCCCCCGACCACTTCCGCATCCTCACGCTCCCCCACGCGGAGGACCTGGAGGCGGCGATCGGCCGGATCGGGCGGTTCCTGAGCGGGTACCGGCAGTAGGACGGCCGGGGGCGGTTCCTCAGTCCTGGAGGCCAGGGGCGGTTCCTCAGCCCTGGAGGCCAGGGGCGCTTCCTCGGACCCGGAGGCTGAGGGCGCTTCCTCAGGCCTGGAGCCCGTAGAACCGCATCGGGGAGTTGGGCCGGAAACCGATGCGGGGGTAGACCGGCGCCCCGGCGGCTGTCGCGTGCAGGGTGGCGCGGGTGGTTCCTGTGGCGCGGGCGCCCTCGTACAGGGCCTTGCGGGTCACCGCCTCGCCGTAGCCGCGGCGCTGCCACTCCGGGTCGGTGGCGACGAGCAGGACGAAGAGACGGCCCTGCGCCTCCATGGTCGCGGCGCAGGCCACGGGGGTGCCGTCGCGCAGGCCCAGATAGGCGTGGATGCCGTTCTTCCACAGCATGGAGCCGGCGAGTCCGTCGCGGCCGTCCTCGAGCGGGAAGCCGTAGGCGCGGGAGTTGATGTCCGCGTAGGCGCGGAGGTGTTCGTCGGTGGTGACACGCTCGAACGTCAGGTCGGGGTGGTGCGGTTCGGAGAGCGGTGGCAGGTCTCCGGCCATGCCCGTGCCGGGGAAGGCGTAGGCGAGGCCGGCCTGCTCGGCGGTCGCGTCCAGCGCGGTGCGCGCCTCGTCGTCGAGGAGGTCCTCGAAGAGCCAGAGGAAACCGGGGCGGCTCTTCGCCCGCATGATCTCCGCGGTCTCCTTCAGGCGCCGCGCCAGGAGTTCGGCGTCCGCGCCGACGTCGGTCAGGGTGACGCAGTTCCAGAAGGCGAACCGGCTGTCGGCCCAGCGGACGGCGATGCCGGGCAGGTCGCGGACGTCGGCGTCCGGGTCACGGTCGAGCACGACGGTCCGCCAGACGGCGGCGAGTTGTTCCATCGACTCGACGGAGTCGGCGAGATCGCGCACGGAGGATGCCTCTCGGGTGAGGGGTGCGTAGGCCCGTTCGGGCGGTACGAGTTGTACCCGCCCCGGGCCCTCCGGAAGGCCCACTGACCCACTCGGTCGAGCCGTGTCGCCCCCATGCGCCCCGCGCGAAAACCCGCGTGCGCCGGTTCGTACACCTCTGCGATCATCCACGAATGGCGCACGACCTCACTTCTCTGGTCATCCGGCACACCCACCACGTCCCCGCCCCCGAAGGCTCCGCCGGGCACGGCGCGACCGCGGCGCTGCAGTTCGACGCGGCACTCATGTCTGTGGGCTTCAAGCTCTCGGCGGAGCTGTTGGAGCGGCTGTCGGGGCTGTCCGGGGCCGCGGTCGTGCACACCGCACGGCGGACCCTGCACACGGTGCGCGAGATGGTGGGCGACCACGTCCGGCACAACGCGTACTTCATCGACTTCCCGGCCAACGTTCCGGACACCGAGGAGTTCTGGATCGAGTGCGTGAGGAAGGCGCTCGACGACGCGGCGCGCGGGAGCGTGCTGAGGCAGCTGTCGCGCGGGGTGCTGGACCTGCTCACCCTCCCGACGTACGGCCGCTACCAGCACACGTACGAGCAGCTGCTCGCGGCGCAGGACGAGCTGATCGCCTCGGCGGGCGACCGGGTGACCGTTCTGCACCTCGGGCGGAACCTGGACGACGAACTCACCGACCTGTACCTGGCCCTGGCGGGCAGCGCGACGCCGCTGAACGAGGAGCACCTGAGCGACCTCAGGATCCTCGCCCGGCACTGCGTGCTCGGCCCGCAGCCCGAGTCGATCCCCGTCCGGGAGAACCGGGCGGTCGTCAACGAGGCCCGCCTCATGGCCGGCGCGGACCTGCTGCTCGACACCGTCACCGACGTGCTGCGGCTGGTCTGCGCGCTGTCGGGCGGAGACGTGACGCTGCTGGAGCCGACCCGGTTCCGGTCGCTGCCCCGGCCGGTCCGCCGTGCCCTGCTCGCGGGCCTGGACGCCGTCGTCGCGGCGAACCCCGCCAAGCTGGCCGACGTGCACGCCCACCGCGAGCCCTTCAAGCGGCTCGGTGAGCGGCTCCACCCGCACGAGTACCCGCGGTGGCCGCACGCGGCCGAGGTGTTCGCGGTGGCCCGTGGGGAGAAGGAGGCGCGGTCGTTCGACAGCCGTCTCGAGCGGCTGCTCGACGCGTACGACGTACCCGGCGCGGTACGGCTGCTGGAGGCCGCGCCCGGCAAGCTGTTCCGCGCCCTGGACCTGCTGCTGCGTATCGCCTCCGGTCAGGAGGAGCGGGACGCCGTGGTGGCCGCGGCGGTGCGGGTCGCTCCGCGGGTCTCCGGGCGGGTCGTGCTGTCCGTCCGTGAGCACTTCCAGAACCGGGAACGGCAGACCGGCGAACCCCGGATCTTCGTCAACCGCCGTGGCCGCGGCTGGGCCACTCCCGACGCCCGGCGTCCGGTGCCGGCCGCCGACCGGGACCGCCTGGTCGCCGCCCTCGACGCGGAGATGCGCCGCAGACTGCCGGCGCCCGGCCGACTGCTGGTCGACCCGGACGTCCTCGACGTGGCGCTCCCGCTCAGCGGCAGGGCGGCCGCGGCCGGGCTCGGCGTGCTGCCGCGCGGCTCGGTCTCCCCGGTCGACGGGGAACGGCTGCGCTTCTTCGTGTACTGGAAGGAGGCGGCGCAGCGCACCGACTACGACCTCTCCGCGCTGCTCCTCCGCGCCGACTACACCACCGACTCGTGGCTGTCGTACACCTCGCTCAAGACGGTCGCGGGTGTGCACTCGGGGGACGTCACCGAGGCGCCGAACGGCGCCTCGGAGTTCATCGAGCTGTCCCTGGACCGGGTGCGCGGCGCCTTCATCGTCCCCCAGGTCAACATCTTCGCCGGCGAGGGCTTCGACGAGGTCGAGGAGTCGTTCTTCGGCTTCATGCTGCGGGACGGCGAGCAGAAGGGCCGGCCGTTCGAGCCGCGCACGGTGCGGATGAAGTCGGACCTGCGCGGCGCGGGACGGGTGGCGCTGCCGCTGGTGTTCCGGCGGGAGGACGACGGGCGGTGGCGCGCGAAGTGGCTGCATCTGTATCTGCGGGGCATCTCCTCGGCCAACCGGGTGGAGGAGAACCAGGTGTCGGTGTCCAAGGTGGTGCGGGCCGTGGTGGAGCGGGAGTACCTGACGGTGCGGTACCTCACCGGCCTGATGGCCGACCGTGGGACGGCCGTGGGGGTGTGGGACGGCACGTCGGTCCCGGACGAGCCGGTGACGTACATCGGTCTGGAACGTCCCGAGGGGCTGCACCCGGACTCGGTCGTCGTCACCCGCGAAAATCTGCGCGACCTCATCCCGGAGTGAGTGCTAGCGTGTTTCACGGCAAGGCCATGAAAGGGCTTCCTTCTCAACTCCTTCTGACGCAAGTCCTTTCGCTCTCCTTGCCACCGACGTCACCCCGGGCGGCACCCGCATCACGTTGCGGGCGCCGCCCGGAGTTGTTCGTGGGCTGAGGCGCGGAGGCCTGCCCTTCGGACCGCGCGTGCGACCCGGGCGCTGCGGCCCGTCGGGCGACGGCGCGGTCTCCGGCCCGCCCGTCCCGTCCGGGCCGGCCCCCGTCCCTCGCTTCCCTGACAGACGGCTCACCAGGGAACTGGGCCGTGCTCGTCGAAGAAGCCGCCGGTCGGCCCGTCGTCGGGCAGCGTGGCGAGCCGGACGACCACGGCCGCGCTGTCGGCCGCGGTGCGGGTGAGGCCGGGGAACGCGGTGGTGAAGTCGGTCGCACACGGCCCCGGATCGGCGGCGTTGACCAGGATGTCGCGACTGCGCAGTTCCTTGGCGTACTGCACGGTCAGCGAGTTGAGTGCGGTCTTGGACGGAACGTACGCGGCCATCGGGGGCCGGGTGGTGAAGTAGTCCTCGGGATCGGTCATCCGGGCGAGGGAGCCCAGTCCACTGCTGACATTGACGATCCGGGCGGCGGGGGAACGGGCGAGCAGCGGCAGCATCGTGGTGGTCACGCTGATCACACCGAACACGTTGGTCTCGAACACCTCACGCACAAGGGGCAGTTCGGCACTGCCAGGGCTCTGGGCGGCGAGGTCGCCGGAGATGCCGGCGTTGTTGACCAGGACGTCCAGCCGGCCGAAGCGCTCGTCGATCCAGCGGGCGGCGGACAGGACGCTCGCGCGGTCGGTGACGTCCAGGGTGACCGGGTGCACCCGCGGGCCCAGGTCGGCTGCGGCTGCCGCGCCGCGGTCCGGGTCGCGTGAGGCCAGCAGGACGTTCGCGCCGAGGGAGGCGAGCTGGGCTGCGACCTCGCGCCCGATGCCCTTGTTGGCGCCGGTGACCAGGGCAGTCGTGGTTTGTGTCATGCGTTCAGCCCACCATGGGGCCGGCCGGGAGTTCCAACACCGATCAGGTACGCGGCGATACCGTGCGGGTATGGAAGGACTCGAGGTCCGAGAACTCGTCTACTTCACCGCGGTCGCCGAAGAACTGCACTTCGGCCGTGCGGCCGCCCGGCTGGGGATGGCCCAGCCGCCGCTCTCCCGCGCCATTCAGCAGCTCGAACGACGGCTGGGCGTCACCCTGTTGGAACGCAGCAGTCGCCGGGTCGCACTGACCGAGGCGGGGGCCGTCCTGCTCCGCGAGAGCCGTAGGGTGCTCGACGCCGCGTCGGCCGCGGCGCGCCGCACCCGGCGGGCCGGCCGCGCCGAACCGCAGCTGGTCCTGGCCGTCAAGCCGGGCGGCGACGGTGGCCTGCTGCCCGCGATCCTCGACGCCTATCAGGCTGAGCCGGGTGCGCTGCCGGTCGAGCTGGTGTGGAGCTTCGGCGAGCGTGAGGTCCTCCTGCGGGAGGGGCGTGCCGACGCCGCCCTGCTTCACCGCCCCCGGAACGACCTCACCGGTCTGGACACCCAGGACCTCCTGACCGAGACGCAACTTCTCGTGATGCCGCGTTCACATCGCCTCGCGGGCCGTACCCGGGTCTGCCTGAACGAGCTCGCCGGGGAGCCCCTGCCGCGCCGGCCGGGCGCATCCGAGGGCGGCTCGCACGGACACCGAATCCACGACCTCGGGCAGCTTCTCCACCTCATCGCCTTGGGCCGCACGGTCGCCGTTCTGCCCTCCTCCATCCGCGACCAGCTCCGCGACGACCTGGTCGCCGTCCCGGTCGAGGATGCCGAGCCCACCACGCTCGTCCTCGCCTGGCCCGAGCACGCCACCTCCCCGGCCCTGGCCGCCTTCGTCCGCGTGGCCGCCGCCGTGGCGGACAAGGCGACGGGCCACGGCGGGTAGGTTCCCGACGTGAGTGATGACGGCAGGACCCGGATCCGATGCGCGCAGGAAGCCGACGCAGCCGTGATCGCGCGCATCCACATGGCCTCTCGGTCGGCCACCATGCCGTACCTGCCCCCGCAGAAGCGCAGTCCTGAGCAGGTGACCCGATGGGTCCGTGACGTGCTGCTCAAGCTGTGCCGGACGTGGGTCGCGGTGCGTGACGCGGAGATCATCGGCTATGCGGCCCTCGACGGCGACATGCTCGAACACCTCTATCTGCGTCCGGACGTCCGCCGGCAGGGAGTCGGCACGCTTCTGCTCGACGAGGTCAGGCGGCACAGCCTTGACGGGGTGTCCCTGCACGTCTTCCAGCAGAACACCGATGCCCGCGCGTTCTACGAGAGCCACGGTTTCACCGTCCTCGACACCGCCGACGGTGATCGCAACATGGAGAACCTGCCCGACATGACGCTTCGCTGGACGCCGAACCCCACGGAGGTCTAAGCGTCCCGGCCCGTCACCGGGTGGAAGTTGAAGCGTTCGCTGACGATCGGGAAGCCGACCTTCGCGAAGCACGCCGCCATCGGGATGTTGCCGCGGTCCGTGGCCGCGCCGACGTACTCCGCGCCCTGGTCGGCCAGGAGGCGGGTGCATTCCACGAGGAGGTCGAAGGCGTAGCCGTGGCCGCGGTGTTCCGGGACGACGCCTATGAAGCCGATCGTCGGGCCCGACGGGTTGTGCGCCGGGATGTGGATGCCGGCCAGCTCGCCGTCCGGGGTGTGGGCGGTCTGCCACCACTCGCGTGGGGACGGGCACCAGTGGAAGAAGTCGAGTTCCTCCTGGGCCGCCCGGTCGAGGCCGCCCGCCTCGATCGCCTTGAGCGCGTGGGCGTCCAACGTCGCGGAGTGGATGCGGCGCAGTGCGTCGAAGAAGACGGCGTCGTCGGGTTCGGCGCGGAAGGTCAGACGGCCGGGGCGGTCGGGGAGGCCCCGGTCCGGCGTCCAGCGGTACCGGAAGCGTTCCACCAGGAGTTCGTAACCGGCGGCGCGTGCGGCGGTGAAGCGGGTCTCGGCGGCCCGGCTCAGGGCCGGGTCGTCGCGCCAGCCGGCGGGCAGGTTGATCTCGAGTTCGACCTGCCGGGGCGCGCAGCGCAGGAGTTCGGCCCCCGCCTCCTCCTCGCCCTCGGCCACGTCGAACCAGTTGACGTTGATCGGCTCCGGGTCGTCGGGCCCGCCCCACCACGCGCCGCGCGCCACGACCTCTCCGTCGCGCAGGGCGACGCGCTTCCAGTCGGGGCGGAATCGCGTACGCCGGTGGGTCTCACGGGCGCCCAGCGGGTCGGGAAGTGCGTCGAACAGGTGGGCGTCGCTCGCGGAGAGCGCGCGGATGACCAGGTCGGTCACGGATTCCTCCGGGGTGCTTTCTGAAGCGCTCCCGGTCAGAACTCGTCGTGCACGCCGGGACGGTGGGGAAGGGAGCGCTGGAATGGGGTGAACCGCACGGCACTCGCCTCCTTCCGTCCGAGTCAGGGCGTGGGGGCACACGCTACGGGGGCGTTCGTGGTTCGTCCACGGGATTTCAGAGCTTCCAGGGCTGCCGCCGAGCGCGAGCCGGGTTCCGCCGTGAAGGTGACCAGGGACTGGCCCGGTTCCTTCGGAACGTCGAACGTCTGCTGGGTGACGGTCAGTTCGCCTGCGGCCGGGTGGGCGAGGGCGTGCACGTCACGGCCGCAGGGGGCGACGGTGTGGGCGTCCCACAAGCTCTTGAACTCCGCGCTCTGTGCGCTTAGTTCGGCGACCAGTGCGGCCAGGCAGGTGTCCCCCGGGTTGCGCGCGGTCAGGATGCGCAGGTTGCCGACCACCGCCCGGGCCTTCGCGGGCCAGTCGCGGTAGAGGGCGCGGGTGGGGGCGTCCAGGAAGACCAGGCGGGAGAGGTTGGGGCGGGCGGCGGCGTCGTCGGGGGCGGCGAAGTCCAGGTGGGGGGCGAGAAGGGCATGGCCGGTGCGGTTCCAGGCCAGTACGTCGTTGCGGCGGCCGACGACCAGGGCGGGGACGTGGGCGGCCATGGTGGTCAGGAGCGTACGCAGGTCGGCGGAGACGGTCTCCGCGCCGCCGGGTGCGGTCGCGCGGCGGGTGCGGTGGGCGGCCGTCGAGGACAGGTCGTGCAGGTGGTCCCGTTCGGCCGGGGACAGGTGCATCGCCCTGGCCAGCGCGTCGAGGACTTCCGGTGAGGCGTTGCCCTGCCGGCCCTGTTCGAGCCGTGTGTAGTAGCCGGCGCTGACGCCCGCGAGCAGGGCGACCTCCTCGCGACGCAGCCCGGGGACGCGCCGCCGGTCCCCGTACCGGGGCAGGCCGACGTCGTCGGGGCTCAGCCGCGCCCGCCGCGCCTTCAGGTACGCGCCGAGCGGTGATGTGCGGTCGTCCATACGGCCAGTATGCGCGGGGGCGGTGGGGCGGAGCCTGCACCTGTCAGGGGTAGGCAAGGGCGGGGCTGGTGGCGGGTGGGGCGGGGGCCGCAGAGTCGGTCGTACGGCCGCGCCGCCCGCTGCGGAGACGGCCCGCCACCCCTGCGCCAACCTCTTGCGAGGGAGACCCATGCCCACCGCCCGCACCGCATCGCCCCAGGTCACCACCCTCCGCCTGGGTGACGTCGAGATCACCCGCGTCATCGAGTTCTCCGACATCTCCCCGATGACGACCGACGTCTTCTTCCCCGGCAGCAAGCCGGAGGAGTGGCAGCGGCACGCCGCGCTGCTGGACCCGGACCACTGGGACGCCCGTACCGACCTGACCCGTGTCGCCACCCAGTCGTGGGTGCTGCGCAGCGAGGGCAGGGTGATCGTGATCGACACGGGGGCGGGGAACGGCAAGTACCGTCCCCTGCAGCCGATCTGGTCGTACCTGGACACCGGCTACCTGGCCGATCTGGCCGCCGCCGGCGTGCGCCCGGAGGACGTCGATCTCGTCGTGAACACCCACCTGCACGACGACCACGTCGGCTGGAACACCTGCCTCGACGGCCGTGACTGGGTGCCGACGTTCCCCAACGCGACGTATCTGATGCCGGCGATCGACGTGACGTACTGGCATCCCGACAACCTGCACCGCACCCAGTTCGGGCGGGGCAACCAGAACGTGTACGAGGACAGCGTGCAGCCGGTGATCGACGCGGGGCTCGTCACGACGTGGGAGGGGTCCTACGTCATCGACGGCAATCTCCGACTGGAGCCCGCCCCCGGCCACACCCCGGGTTCGGCGGTCGTCCACCTGGAGTCCGGGGGTGAACGGGCGGTGTTTGCCGGGGACTTGCTGCACGGGGCGATCCAGATCCACGAGCCGCATCTGAACAGCTGCTTCGAGGAGGACGAGGAGGGCGCCCGCGCCAGCCGCGCACGGATGTTCGCGTACGCGGCCGACCATCGCGCTCTGGTGTTCCCGGCTCATCTGCCGGGGCAGGGTGCGTTCGAGATCCGGCGGGAGGGAAGCGGGTTCGGGCTGGCCCGGTGGGCGCCGTTCTCCCGCATGTAATGCGCTTTTGACGCTTCGGGACTTGGCTGTCCTCATGACGGTGGTTGTTGAAGACTGACCTACCAATGGGTTGACCCCCCGTAGGGCCTGCCCCTAGGTTCCCCGCATCAACGTTCGTACGGCCTGCGCACACCTACACCGTGACCAGCCAGGAGGCCTTGTGCGTCGTCTGCCAGCCGGACTTGTCGCCGTCGCGTTGCTCGCCGTCGCGGCGACGGCATGCGGGTCGTCCTCGTCCGGGTCCTCCGGAAAGTCGTCGGACGGTGTCACCACCGTGAAGGTCGGTGTGATCCCCATCGTCGACGTGGCCCCCATCTACCTGGGCGAGAAGAAGGGCTTCTACAAGGAGCGCGGCCTCGACCTCACGCTGGAGACCAGCCAGGGCGGCGCGGCGATCGTGCCGGGGGTGGTCAGCGGGCAGTTCCAGTTCGGGTTCAGCAACACGACGTCGCTGATGGTCGCCCGGAGCCGCAACGTCCCCGTGCGGGCGGTCGCCAACGGGGTCGCCTCCACCGGGAAGGCGGGTGCGGACTTCGGCGGCGTGGTCGTCAAGGGCGACAGCCCCGTCAAGTCGCCCAAGGATCTGGCCGGGAAGAAGGTCGCGGTCAACACGCTGAAGAACATCGGCGACACCTCCGTACGGGAGTCCGTACGCAAGGCCGGCGGCGACCCGAAAAGCGTGGAGTTCGTGGAACTCCCCTTCGACCAGATGCCCGCCGCCCTGGACGCCGGGCAGGTCGACGCCGCCTGGGTCGTCGAGCCGTCCCTCTCGGTCGCCAGGGAGCAGGGCGCCCGGGTGGTCGCGTCCAACTTCGTCGACGTCTCGCCCGACCTCACCATCGCCCTTTACTTCACTTCCGACAAACTGGCTCAGCAGGACCCGGACTTGGTGAAGAAGTTCGCCGAGGCGACCCGCGAGTCCCTCGCCTATGCCGCCGGCCACCCGGACGAGGTGCGGGACATACTCGCCGCCTACACCAAGATCCCCGAGAAGACGGTGCAGGCCCTGACGCTCCCCCGCTGGCCCGAGCAACCGGACCGCGCGTCCCTGGAGCGGCTGGGTGAACTCGGACGCCAGGACGGCCTGTTCGACAAGTCCCCCGACCTGGACGCGCTGCTGCCGTGACCCGGGCGGTGGTCAACGGCGGCCCCTCCGTGGTCCGCCGACGAGGGCCGGGGAACGCCGTACTCGGCCTCGCCGGGCTCTGCGGCTTCCTCGCCCTGGTCGAGGCGCTGCCCCGGCTCGGGTTCGTCTCCCCCGACCACCTTCCGCCCAGCACCGACATCGCCGCCGCCCTGGTGGACGAGATGTCCGACGCCGCCTTCTGGACGGCGCTCGGCGACACCCTGACCGGCTGGGCCCTCGGCCTGTTGATCGCCACCACCGCGGGCATCACCGCGGGCATGGTCATCAGCATCGTCCCGTATCTGCGGGAGGCGACGGCCAGTACCGTCGAGTTTCTGCGGCCCATCCCCTCGGTGGCCCTGATCCCCCTCGCCGTCCTGCTGTTCGGCACCGATCTGCGCTCCACCCTGCTGCTGGTCGTCTACGCCGCCTTCTGGCAGGTCCTCGTCCAGGTCCTGTACGGCGTCCAGGACACCGACCCGGTGGCGGAGGAGACCGCCCGCTCCTACGGCCTGGGGACCTGGGCACGCATCCGCCATGTGCTGTGGCCGACCGCCCTGCCGTACGTCATGACCGGTGTGCGGCTCGCCGCGGCCGTCTCACTCGTCCTCGCGATCACCGCCGAACTCGTCATCGGCACACCTGGGTTGGGCGCCCGGATCGCCGTCGCGCAGACCTCCCACGCCGTCCCCGACATGTACGCGCTGGTCGCCGTCACCGGACTCGTCGGTGTCCTGATCAACGCGGGCGCCCGTGCGGTGGAGCGGCGCTCGCTGGCCTGGCACCAGTCCGTGCGGGGCGAGGTGACCCCGTGAAGCGCGCGTCCACCGGTCGTCCTCAGGTGCTGCGTACCGCCCTGCTGCAGCTGCTGCTCGCCCTCGGGCTGCCTGTTGTCCTCGCGACGGTGTGGTGGTTCGCCTCCGCCGGCAGCACCGACGTCTACTGGCCGCCGTTGCGCACGATCCTGGAGACCGGACGCGAGGTGTGGACGGCCGAGCGGATCACCACCGACGTGGTGCCCAGCGTCACGCGGCTGCTGGCCGGCTTCACCGCGGCGGGCGTCCTCGGCGTGGCGCTCGGTGTCGTCATCGGCACGTTTCCGCGGGTGCGGGCCGTCATGGAACCGGTGCTGGAGTTCCTGCGCGCCGTGCCGCCGCCAGTCCTGGTGCCCGTCATCATGCTGTTCGCGGGGATCGGCGACACCATGAAGGTCGTGGTCATCGTCTCCGGTTGTGTCTGGCCGGTGCTGCTGAACACGGTCGAGGGCGTACGGGCGGTCGACGGTGTGCTGGCCGAGACCGCCCGCTCGTACGGCGTCGGGGGCGTGGCGCGCCTGCGTCACTTGGTCCTGCCGTCCGCGTCGCCGCAGATCTTCGCGGGGCTGCGGCAGGCACTGTCGATCGGCGTCATCCTGATGGTCATCAGCGAGATGTTCGCGGCGAGCAACGGACTGGGGTTCGCCGTCGTCCAGTTCCAGCGGAGTTTCGCGATCCCGGAGATGTGGAGCGGCATCCTGCTGCTCGGTCTGCTCGGCGTGCTCCTCGCCCTGGTGTTCCGGGCCGTGGAACGCCGCGCCCTGGCCTGGTACCACGGCCTGCGCCGGTCCCGGAGGGCGTCATGACGGGCGGCGGCGGCCCCGCGTATCCACGAAAGGACGGCGCATCCACGAAAGGACGGCACATGCTCGACGTGAGGGCCCTGCGGAAGGTCTACGAGGGACACGGCCGGCACGTCGAGGCGGTGCGCGACCTCACGTTCTCCCTGGACGCCGGTGAACTGGTGTGTGTCGTCGGGCCGTCGGGGTGCGGCAAGACGACGCTGCTGAAGTGCGTCGCCGGGTTGCTGGAACCCACCTCGGGTGAGGTCGTACTGCGGGGGCAGCGGGTCACCGGGCCACCGCCCGGGATGGCGGTGGTGTTCCAGGAGTACGGGCGCAGCCTGTTCCCCTGGATGCGGGTGCGGGACAACGTCGAACTTCCGCTGCGTCAGAAGAAGCACCTGAGCAAGGCGCGCCGCCGGGAGCTGGTCGGGCACGCGCTGCACGCCGTCGGACTGGACGACGCGGCAGGCGCGTATCCCTGGCAGCTGTCCGGCGGTATGCAGCAGCGGGTCGCCATCGCGCGGGCGGTGGCGTACGAGCCGGAAGTGCTGCTGATGGACGAGCCGTTCGCGGCGGTCGACGCCCAGACGCGTGCGGATCTGGAGGACCTGGTCCGCCGGCTGTGGCAGGAGCTGGGCGTGACGGTCCTGTTCATCACGCACGACATCGACGAGGCCGTCTACCTCGGGGAACGGGTGGTCATTCTCTCGTCGTCCCCCACGGTGGTCCAAGAACAGCTGACGGTCGACCTCCCGGCCGGGCGCGACCAGCTCCACACCCGGGCGGACCCGCGCTTCACGGAACTGCGGACGCGGGTGTACGAGGCGGTCCAGGCGGCGAAACGGGGTGGGGGTGCGGATGCCGGGGGCGCCGTCGCTGCGTCACGGCCGCTGGACAAGCAGCCCTGAGCCCGGTCGGCTCAGACCTCGGAGGCATCCGGCCGGCGCGGCCCGAGCGAGCGGCGGGTGACACCCTCCAGGTGTCTGGCGAACACCTCGGGGGCGGCCGGGGTGAGCGTACGCAGGGCCACCAGGGCAGTGACGGCGACGTCGCACAGTTCCGACTGCACGTCGTCCCAGGTGTGGGTGGTGCCCTTGCGGGGGTTCTGCCCGGTGGCCCCGACCACGGCCTGGGCGACCTCGCCGACCTCCTCCGACAGCTTCAGGATCCGTAGCAGGAACCCGTCGGGCCCGCCGATCGGCCGATTGGCGTCGAGCCAGGCACACAGATCGTCGATGGACTCCCAGAGGCCGGGCGGGGGCGTGACGGGGGACGTCGGGTGATCGCTCATGGGGTGAGCGTGGCACAGGGCACCGACAATGCGGCGGTGCGGGCGGCACCGCTGGGTGCGCCTTCCGCGCCTCGGCCCGCACATCGTCCGCGTACGACTCGACACACCTCGTCATCCACTCCAACGCCTCCTGCTCATGACGCTCGTTGGCGGTGGTCTGGCGGTGGGCCAGAGCATGAGCGTTCCCGCCGCGAGCAGCACGAGGACGACGGGCACCAGGAGGGCCACCATGCACCCGGGGGGCCGGCACACCCCACCACGGCTGAACCGCGACGGAGCGCCGTCCAGCGGTTCCAACGGCTCGTGCAGGTCGGTCAAGCTCCTCCCCTACCGGGTGCCAGCCCTGGATCAAGGCTGCAGTAATGGAGTGCGAGCGGACGGGCAGACTGGCATAGTCTGCGCGATGACGACCCACCCCCACCCCGGCTCTTCCCTGGTCACCGGCGCGCGCGACGTCGAGCTGAACGAACACCTGACCGCCGAGCTCGTCGCCTTCAACGCGGCCGCCACCGGGTCTGCCGATCGCGACATGTTCTCCGTCAAGGTCAGCGACGACGCTGGTGAGTTGATCGGTGGACTCGCTGCTTGGACCTGGGGCGGACTCTGCGGCATCGAGATGCTGTGGGTACGGGAAAACGACCGCAAGGAGGGGTGGGGCAGCAGGATGCTGGAGGCTGCCGAGGCCGAGGCCCGGCGGCGCGGCTGTGACCGGATGACCGTCTCGTCCTTCACCTTCCAGGCCCCCGCCTTCTACCAGCAGCACGGCTACGTCGAGACCGGTCGAACCCTGGGGATTCCCGGCGGCCACGCGGACGTGCACATGTTCAAGACGCTGACCTCCCGCGATGGTTGATCAACGCTCCGTCGATCTCGATGGCGGGATCCGGATGGCCTACAAAGTTGCCGGGCCCGCCACCGCTCCCCCGCTCGTCCTCCTCCATGCCCTCGGCGAAGACTCCTCCGACTGGGACGTCGTCCTGCCCGCCCTCGCCCGAACCCGGCGCGTCTACGCCCTCGATCTCCGTGGGCACGGGCGGAGTGACTGGCCCGGGAGTTACTCCCTCCAGCTCATGCGAGCAGATGTGCTCCAGTTCCTCGACGCGCTCCAGCTCAACCCCGTCGATCTCATCGGGCACTCCATGGGCGGCGTCGTCGCCTACCTCCTCGCACAGCACAGCCCCCACCGCATACGGCGGCTCGTCCTCGAGGACGTTCCCCTCCCCCGGCCCCGCGAGGCGACCACCCCCGCCCGGCCGGACGGCCCCCTCTCCTTCGACTGGGAGATGGTGCTTGCCGTCCGGGAAGAGATCGACACTCCCGATCCTCAGTGGCTTGCGCAGCTCGACCGCATCACCGCCGACACCCTCGTCCTCGCCGGCGGCCCTCCCAGCCACGTCCCTCAGGACGGCGTCGCCGAGTTGGCCCGCCGCATCCCCCGCGCGCGGCTCCTCACCATCCCCGTGGGGCATCTCATCCACGACGCTGCGCCCGAGGCGTTCAGCACAGCCGTTTCCGCGTTCCTCACTCCCTGACACCCCCTACGCGGCTCCCCGCCGCCGGCACCTTCCTCCCGGTCGTCACCGCCAGCGCCGCCACTCACCCCACCCACCAAGCTCACCCGTGTCGTCCCAGCCTCCGCCGACAGCAGCGCCGGTGCCACCGCCCCCGACCTGCTCACCTCCAGCTGGTTCAGCGACAGGTACCTCCCCCGCAGCGCGTCCGGCAGGCTCTCCACCGCGATCGTCGTCGTGACCGGGCCGCCCAGGATCTCACGCCCTCGCCGACCTCGGACGGTCTCTCCTGATCCCCCTGCGTGCCGTCCGGGCGTGGGCCGAGGCCCACGCCCCCAGCCATCGAACGCGCCCGCGCCGAGGCCGACGCCCGCCGGTGATTTTCCTGGTAGAAAAGGCTTACTCGCAGGTTTCCCCCCCACGCCTCCGAGCACACGGTTGTATGCCACTGGGGAGGGGCTTCATCATCATGCCTATGCCTGCGCAGCGGGCGGCCTTCGCCGTCACCGTCGAGGATCTGCGGACACTTGAACGCATCACCCGACACGCCCGCACTCAACTCGTCCGCCACGTCCACGAAAGAGACCTGGACGTCGTCGACGAGGCCAGCGGGCACTGGCTGTTGCTGACGATGTCCGAGCGCGCCGGGGCCGCCCGCGCCCTCGGGCACGACGGGATCCCCATGCTCGTGGAGGAGACGGAGGCCGTACGGGCCGTGGTGCTGAACCTCGAGTCCTACGGCGGCGAGACGATGGCCCTCGCCGAGGGGTACGAACTGCTCGACCGCATCACCCTGCTCAGCCAACTGCCCCGCCCCGCCACGTGCGTCGGCGGCGTGCTCACCCTGCCGGACGAGAGGCCCGAGGTCGACGCCCTCTCGGCAGCAGGGCCGTCGTGAACGTCTCCCGGTGCTCCGCGAGCCACCCCTGCATCCGGTCCCAGCGTCCCACCCGCCGCGCTCGGCCAGCACCCGCACATAGGCAGGGTCGCCCTCGGCCACCCGGCACTCCACGAACGCCCGGCACACCTCCGTGACCTGCTCGATCACACCCGGCAGCTCGGCGCGGCCCTCCGCCGACAGACCGTAGCCGTCCGCCAGAACGCGCAGTCGGGTCGGCGCGTCCAGGCCGTGCGGGTAGAGCGCGGCCGCCGACCTGGGGTCCAGCATCGGCACCCAGTACCGCGCCGTCATCGCCACGTCCCACAGCGGACGGCCCGGCGCCGCCTGGTCGAAGTCGATCAGGGCGACGGCCCGGCCGTCCCGGAACACGACGTTCTCCGGGCATACGTCGTTGTGGCACACCATCGTGCCCCCGTCCGGGTCGGCCAGCTCCGACGGCCACTCCGTGTCACGGTCCACCGGCACGCCCGCGCTCGCCTCGTGCAGGCGCCGCAGCAGACCGCCCACCGACACGAGCGCCGTCTCCGTCATCGCCCACCCCGGGAACGGCGGAAGCGCCACATCGCCCGGGAGATACGTGAGTTGTTCGCGACCGTCCTCGCTGACACCGACCGGGGCCGGCGCCGCGTCGAAGCCCTGCTCCCGCAGCCCACGGAGGTACGCGTGCAGGGCGCGGGCGTTGGGTGGTGCCGGACGGTCCACCACCTCGCCCCGGCGGACCACCTCCCCCGCGTTCGCCATACCGCCGGCCAGTTCCTCGTCCTCCGCCGTCATGTACGGCACGCTAGCGCGACCTCGCACCACACCGTCTTCGTGTACGGGTCCCCCGCCGTCGCGCCCCAGTGGGTGGCCAGGGACTCGACCAGAAGCAGGCCCCGGCCCGACTCCGTCTCCGGGTCGGCAGGCGTGAGCGTGCCCGGCAGGGGCGGGCTGCGGTCCGGGCGGGCGTCCGTCACCTCGATACGGAGCGTGGCCTGGGCCGCGTACAGCGTCAGGCGCAGCGCGAAGTCCCTGCCCCGCACCTGTCCGTGCCGTACGGCGTTCGCGGCCAGCTCGGCCACCAGCAGGGACGCCGTGCGATTGCCCTCGGAGTCGTACGGCCAGCCCCAGCTGGTCAGTTGCTCCGCCGTGAGGTGCCGGGCCAGCCGGGCTCCCCTCGCCGTCGCCGACAGGCGGATGCGGAAGTGGCGGGCGGGCCCGGTGTGTTCGTCCACCGGGGCGATCTCGACGTTCATGTCACTCAGCGTGGTCAGCCGGCTCCGCCGTGAACAGCCCCGACGGCCGGACCCGCAGGTCGTGTACGGAAGCGGTCCGGGCCTGTCCGGGTCGTGACGCGTGACATCGGGCGCCCGCCGTGAGTTGAGCACCTCGGAGGTGTGGGGACATGAGCGTGGAGCCTTACGGGGCGGACGAGGAGTCGGCGGCCGTGCTGCGGACCGTCGGCCGCGTCATCAAGATGTGCCGCGAGCGGGCAGGGCTGACGCAGGCGGCCCTCGGCGCACAGATCGGGTACAGCGAGGAGCAGGTCTCCTCCGTCGAGCGGGGACGGCGGGCGCCGATGGAGGAGTTCCTCGACGCCGCCGACCGGACCCTTGAGGCCAACGGCCTCATCAGCGCCCTGAAGGGGGACGTGGAGAAGGCTCGTTTCCCGAAGAAGGTTCGGGATCTGGCCAAGCTGGAGGCCGAGGCGGTCGAGCTGTGCGCCTACGCCAACCATGTCGTCCATGGTCTGCTGCAGACGGCTGAGTACGCGCGGGCGCTGTACGGGATGCGGCGGCCGGCCTACTCCGAGGAACAGATCGACGGTCTCGTCGAGGCCCGCCTGGCACGCCAGCGCGTCTTCGCCGAGCAGCCCGCCCCGATGTTCAACTTCGTCCAGGAAGAGGTCACGCTGCGCAGGCCGCTCGGGGGCAGAATGGTCATGCGCGAGCAGCTCGAACATCTGTTGGTGGTGGGTCGGCGGCGGAACGTGGAGATCCAGGTGCTGCCCACGGATCGTGAGGACCACGCGGGCCTGGCGGGGGCCCTCCAACTGCTGCGGCTCAAGGAGGGGCCCACCGTGGGGCACGTCGAGGTTCAGCTGTTCAACCGGCTGATCTCCGACCCGAAGGAGATCCAGATCCTGGAGATCCGCTATGGCATCATCCGGGCGCAGGCCCTCACACCCCGTGAGTCGCTGGCCTTCATCGAGAAAGTGCTGGGAGAGACATGACCGCCAAGTCCGGCATGGAACTGACCTGGTTCAAGAGCAGCTACAGCACGAACGACGGGCCTGAGTGCGTGGAGGTCGCCCTCGCCCCCGCCGCCGTCCTCGTACGCGACTCGAAGCGGATACCGGGCCCCCACCTCACCTTCACCCCCACCCAATGGGCCGCCTTCCTCCCCTACGCGTCCGGACGCCGATGACCCGACCGCTCACCGCAGCCCAGCGCCGGCTGATCGAGGCCGCGGACCCCGAGACCGGGCGTCTCAGAGGAACCGAGGCCCAGCTCACCGCGCTGGTGAAGCGCGGCCTCGCCTTCCGGCATCCACGGCCCCCGCACGACCACTTCCTCACCCCCGCCGGGCACCGGGCGCGCGAGGCGGTAACCGAGCCGCCCGAGCCCGACGAGACGCAGGCCGCCGCCTCCACCGGAGATGGCGGTGTCTTCACCGCCCGCGTCGGCGGCGAGCCCGCACCCCCCGCCGCCGAGGGCGCCGCCCGCGCACGGGAGGTCCGCAGCGCATGGCAGGGCATGCTCGAACTGCGCCGCATGACCAACCCCGACGCGTCGACCGACCGCCCCTGCGCCTGGGAGCGTACGCACCTCGTGCAGGCCGCCGCGCTGGCGCTGGAGGCGGCCGGGCACCGGCCGGCGGGGGCGGCGGACGGGGACGACGGCTACCAGGTGCGGGAGACCCCGCAGCCGGACGCCGTCGCGGTGTACGCGCCGGACGCGGCCACGCTGCGGGGCTGCGCGGAGACGCTGGAGGGGGCTGGCTGGCAGGCCGGGGAGTACACGGAGCCGAGGACGCGGAGGCGTTACGTCCTGGCCTCTCCGCGCCGTGTCTGAGGGGCGTGCCAAGATCGGTGGATCGGGCGACGAACCGAACCGGTGTGAAGGGGACGCAGTGAGCGAGCCGTATTCCGTCCGCGTGACCGTGCGCGGATACGAGACCGACGTGCAGGGCCATCTGAACCAGGCCGTGTATCTGAACTACGCGGAGCACGCGCGGTGGTCGCTGCTTCAGGAGGCCGGGATCACCCAGTCGCGTCTTCAGGCGCACGGGGTGGGGCCGGTCGCGCTGGAGACCACGATCCGCTACAAGCGGGAACTGCTCGCCGGTGACGAGGTGGACGTGAGCTGTGTCTTCGAGTGGGGCGGCGGCAAGACCTTCACCATCCGGCAGACCATCACGAAGACGGACGGCACGGTGTCGGCGGAGATCAGCGCCGTGGGCGGGCTGTTGGACCTGGAGAAGCGCAAGCTCGTCCCGAACCCGCGGGACGTGTTCCGGGAACTGACGAAGGACACCGCCCTCTTCGGGCTGGACGTCGACGTCTAGGTGCAGGAACTCGGCCGCAGCCCTGCCGCGTCGGCGCTCGGCGGCATCCCCGTCGTCAGCGTCGGCGCGGCACCGCACTGGACTCGCGGAGCAGCCCGCGACTGGATCAGCTGCCTGGCGGCCCGTCCTGCGCACGTCCCGCCCTGGGCGCCGCTCGACGGCCCGCTTGTGCGAGCCCTTCAGCGGTGTCCGGGGGTGCTTGTCCATGGCGCGGTGAGGGCGGCCGCCATGGAGACGGCAGCGAGGAGCAGGAAGAGTGGTCCGTAGCCGCCCAGGGGTGCGGTGAGGGCGGCGCCGGCGAAGGGTGCGAGGGCTGCGGCGGTGGTGGCCGGTGCGGCGAGGAGCCCGGAGAGCCGGCCGTAATGGGTGGCGCCCCAGCGGTCGGTGACGGCAGTCGCCTGCAGCAGAGTGAGGTTGCCACGCACCATGCCGGCCGCGACCGATACGGCGATGAGCAGGGCGTAGGGGCCGGGGACGACTGCGAAGGCGGCGGTGCTCAGGCCGCCGAGCGCGATCAGGATTGTGGTGCGGGCCGTTGCCGTGGTGCGGCGGGCGAGAGCTGCGTACAAGGTACGGCCGAGGGTCTGTCCGGCGCCGCCGATGCCGAGGACCCAGGCCGCTTGGCCGGCGGTGTACCCGCGTTCCAGGAGGAGGGGGACCAGAGCGACGACGACGGCGTACATCGCGAAGGCCGACAAGGTGAATGCGGCGGCGAGCAGCAGGAACGGCCTGCTGCGCCCGATCTCGGCAGCGGCTTCGCCCGCGCGCGAGGCCGCTGCGGCTGGGGCGTGGGGCCAGGGTGCACCCAGGGCCAAGGCGTGGACGGGGATCGTGACGGCCGCGAGTACGCCGGCCAGTACGAGGTAGGTGTGACGCCAGGACAGGTGGTCGGCGAGGGCCGCGGTCAGGGGCGCGAAGACGGTGGAGGCCAGTCCGCCGGCGAGGGTGACGACCGTCAGTGCGCGCACATGGTCGGGGGCCCACCAGCGGGTCAGAGCGGCGAACGCGGGCTGGTAGAAGGTGGCGGCCATCGCGAGTCCGGCGAGCATCCAGCCGGCGGTGAACACCGCGAGGTCGGGGGCTGCGGACACGGTCGTCAGGCTGATGACGCCGAGCGTGGAGCCGATGGTCATGACGGCGCGGGGACCGCGCCGGTCGAGGATGCGGCCGACTCGGATCCCGGCGAGGGCGGAGACGACCAGCGCGAGGGAGAACGCCGCGGTCGTCACCTGGACCGGCCAGCCGGTGGCGGCGGTGATCTGGGGGTTGAGGACGGGGAACGCGTAGTAGAGGATGCCCCAGCTCACGATCTGTGTGACGCAGAGGGCGGGCAGGACGGCGTGGGGCCGCGACCGCTCCCCTGTTCCGGTCGCGGCCCCACGCGCGGGGGTGTCCAGGTCGCTCACGAGCCGCAGCAGCCGCCCGCCGGGGAGTCTTCGGCAGCCGCCGTCCCGGCCGCGGCCGTCACGCCGAGCTGGACGAGCTGCGGCGTGGGCGTGCAGCAGCCACCGCCGTAGCCCTCAGCTGCGTCGGGGGCGTCGAACAGGCCGGCGCCGCCGCAGACTCCGGTTTCGGGCAGGGTCAGTTCCACGCGGTCGGCCGCCTCCAGGTCGCCGGCGATCGCCGCGGCCACGGAGCGGACCTGCTCGTAACCGGTCATCGCCAGGAACGTCGGGGCTCGGCCGTAGGACTTCATCCCGACCAGATACACGCCCTGCTCGGGGTGGGAGAGCTCGCGGTGGCCGTGCGGGTAGACGGTGCCGCAGGAGTGCTGGTTGGGGTCGATCAGCGGAGCCAGGGCGACGGGAGCCTGGAGGCGCTCGTCCAGGTTCAGACGCAGCTCCTCGAGGAAGGACAGGTCGGGGCGGAAGCCGGTCAGCACGATCACTTCGTCGACCGGGTCGAGTCGGCGGCCGTCCTCGCCGACCAGGGTCAGGCGGCCGTCGGTGCCGCGCTCGATCACCTCGGTGCGGAAGCCGGTGACCGCGTCCGCGTGGCCCTCGTCGACGGCGGCCTTCGCCGCCAGGCCCAGGGCGCCTCGCGCGGGGAGCTGGTCGGCTTCGCCGCCGCCGAAGGTGGAGCCCGAGATGCCGCGGCGCAGGATCCATACGCCCTTCGTTCCCGCGCCGTCGTCGGACGTGGCGAGGTCGGCCAGGTAGGCGAGGGCGGTGAAGGCGGAGGCGCCGGAGCCGATCACGGCCGTGCGCCTGCCCGCGTACCGGGCGCGGACGGCGGGGTCCTTCAGGTCCGGGACGCGGTAGGTGATCCGGTCCGCGGCTGCCTTCTCGCCGAGCGCGGGCAGCCCGCTGCCGCCTGCCGGGGACGGCGTGGCCCAGGTGCCGGAGGCGTCGACGACGGCCCGGGCGAAGAGGCGCTCCTGACGGCCATCGGTGTGGGTGATGTGCACCACGAACGGCTGCGCCTCGCGGTCGGCGTCGACGATCCGGTCCCGGCCGGCGCGGGAGACACCGGTGACGCGCGCGCCGGTGCGGACGCGGCCGCCGAGGACGTCCGCGAGCGGCTGCAGATACAGGTCGGCCCAGTCGCCGCCGGAGGGGTAGGTGGCCGGGTCGGGCCTCGTCCAGCCGGTGGGGGCCAAGAGCTTCTCGGCGGCCGGGTCGACCACCTCCCCCCAGGTGGAGAACAGGCGTACGTGGGACCACTCGCGCACCGCGGCGCCCGCGGTGGGCCCGGCTTCCAGAACCACGGGCTCGACGCCCTGGTCGATGAGGTGGGCGGCGGCGGCCAGGCCGGCAGGTCCGGCTCCGATCACGACGACGGGCAGCTCGGTGATGGCGGGCGCGTTCACGGCGACTCCTTGCGTGTTTCGACATCTGTCGATGGCTTGCACGGCCCAGCATGGCACCTGTATTGATGAGCGTCAACATAGACAGTCGTCGATTTGAGGGAGGTTACCGATGGAGCACGTCGACGTCGTGCGCCGCCCGGCGCCCGGCCGCCCGTCTCGTGCACCGCTGACGGGCCTCCCGCGCTGGTTCGACATGTGTCAACATAGACGTATGTCGAATGCGAAGGTGCTGCCGCTGCTCGAACCCGCCGACGGCCAGGGCGTGGCGCCCTGCTGCCCGCCGCTGACCGAACGCCCGATGACGGCCGACGAGGCCGAGACCGCCGCTCGGATGTTCAAGGCCCTCGGTGATCCGGTCCGTCTGCGGCTGTTCTCCGCCGTGGCCTCGCATGAGGGCGGCGAGGCATGCGTATGCGACATCTCCGACGTGGGTGTCTCCCAGCCCACCGTCTCCCACCACCTGAAGAAGCTCAAGGAAGCCGGGCTGCTCACCTCCGAGCGACGCGGCACCTGGGTCTACTACCGCGTCGAGCCGTCCGTGCTCGCTGCCATGGGCCGCCTGCTGGTAGGCGCATCGACTGCGGCGTGACCACACCCGGAGACCCGGCGGCGACTCGGGGAACCAGCCGGAAGCAGCGACTTTCTGCGAGTCGTCCGGACCGGCAGGCCGACACCGGGTCACCCACGGCCCGGACGACCGGCCGCCCTCCCGATCCCCTGCGACGACCGGCACGGCAGCGAGCTGTGTCCGACGGCAAGTGCATGAGGCGGCCGGACCGAGAGAGGGCGCCGGGTCACGAGGCCGTCGTCACCGTGTCGGCCGCGAACCTCCTTCGCCAGGCGAGCGCGACGTGGACCAGGCCGATCAGCACCGGCACCTCGATGAGCGGGCCGACGACACCGGACAGGGCCTGGCCCGAGGTGACGCCGAAGGTGGCGACGGCGACCGCGATGGCCAGCTCGAAGTTGTTGCCCGCCGCGGTGAAGGCGAGCGTCGCCGTGCGGTCGTAGGCCAGGCCCAGTCCCTTGCCGAGGAGGAAGGAGCCGAAGAACATGACGGCGAAGTACGCCAGGAGCGGCAGCGCGATCCGGACGACGTCCAGCGGCTGCGACGTGATGGTCTTCCCCTGCAACGCGAAGAGGATGACGATCGTGAACAGCAGCCCGTACAGCGCCCACGGGCCGATCTTCGGCAGGAACCGCTGCTCGTAGTCGGTGCGGCCGAGCTTCTTCTCGCCCAGGCGGCGGGTGAGGAAGCCGGCTGCGAGCGGGACGCCGAGGAAGACGACGACGTTGAGCGCGATCTTCCCCATGGAGATGTCGAGGTGCTCGCCGTCGCCGAGGCCGAGCCAACCGGGCAGCAGGTCGAGGTAGAACCAGCCGAGCAGGCCGAAGGCGAGGACCTGGAAGACGGAGTTCAGGGCGACGAGGACGGCGGCGGCCTCGCGGTCGCCGCAGGCGAGGTCGTTCCAGATGATGACCATGGCGATGCAGCGGGCCAGGCCGACGACGATCAGGCCGGTGCGGTACTCGGGCAGGTCCGGCAGGAAGATCCAGGCGAGCGCGAACATGACCGCCGGGCCGACGATCCAGTTGACGACCAGCGAGGAGACCATCAGCTTGCGGTCACCGGTGACGGCGTCGAGCCGGTCGTAGCGCACCTTCGCCAGCACCGGATACATCATGATCAGCAGGCCGAGCGCGATCGGCAGCGAGACCCCGCCCGTCTCCACCTTCGCCAGCGCGTCGTTCAGCCCTGGGACGAGCCTGCCGAGCCCGAGCCCGAGGGCCATGGCGAGCAGGATCCACACCGCGAGGTAACGGTCGAGGGTGGAAAGCTTCTTGACGATCGACTCATCCCCGGCCGCATCGGTGCTCCGGGCGCGGGCGGTAGCGGGATCGGCGGAGGTCACGGGCAGGCCCTCTTGTTCTCTGCGGCGGTGCGGGCGGAGTCGGCGAGCTCGGCGAACCGCTCCGAGAGACCGGCCAGGACGTCGGCCTTGAGCTTGTAGTAGGTGAAGCGGCCGCACGGCTCGGTCTCCACCAGCCCGGCCTCGCGCAGCACCTTCATGTGGTTGGACAGGTTGGTCTGCCTGGCCCCGGTCTCCTCCACCAGGTGCGTGGTGCACAGCGTCTCGCGCGCCAGCAGCGCCACGATCCGCAGCCGGAGCGGATCACCCAGCGCCCGGATCACATCAGGATCGACTGAAGTCAGCATGCGCTGATACTGTCACATCACTGTTCGCCGACAGGAGCGGATGCCGATGTCATGGGTGGCGTGCAGCCGCCTCGAGACGAGAGAGCCCTTCATGCCCCAGAGCGCCGGCAGGAAGCCGTCCGTCCTGTTCGTCTGCATCCACAACGCAGGCCGCTCGCAGATGGCCGCTGCCTGGCTGGCCCACCTCGCCGGGGACCGCGTCGAGGTGCGTTCCGCCGGCTCCACCCCGGGCGAGCAGATCAATCCTGCCGCCGTCGCCGCGATGGCCGAGGTCGGCATCGACATCTCCGCCGAGGTCCCGAAGGCCCTCACCGTGGACGCGGTGAAGGAGTCCGACGTGTGCATCACCATGGGCTGCGGCGACACCTGCCCCGTCTTCCCCGGCAAACGCTACCTGGACTGGAAGCTGGACGACCCGGCCGGACAGGGCGTCGACGCGGTCCGCCCGATCCGCGACGAGATCAAGACCCTGGTCGAGAACCTGATCGCCGACATCGCCCCCTCCGAGCCGGAAGCGACGGCCCAGAGGGAAACGCCACGTCGTCATCGCGGCGCACAGCCCTCGCGCTGAAGGCCCTGCCGGCACCGGATCAGCGATCCGCCGGACAGACCCTGGACTAGGCGTCCACCAACTCGGGATCGTGGGCGGTGTCGTACGCCGCCCGTGACTCGGCGATGTAGACCCGGTGGCGTTCGGCCCAGTCGGTCAGCCGCAGCAGGGTCTCGTACAGCTCCTCCGCGGCCGGGGTGAGGGCGTACTCCACCTTGGGCGGCACGGTCGGATGGACGGTGCGGCTGACCAGGCCGTCGCGTTCCAGCTGGCGCAGCGTCAGGGTGAGCATGCGGCGGCTGATCCCCTCGATGCCGCGCTCCAGTTCGGTGAAGCGGACGGGGCCCTGGGCCGCCGCCACCAGGATCTGCACGCTCCACTTGCCGGCGACCCTGTCAAGAACTTCCCGGACCGGGCACGCGTGCGCGTTCACTGCCTGCGGGGTAACACGGTTCGCTGGGACTCGCCGCGCTGTCGGTGCTCGCGGACGGTCGGACCGGCGCCCTGCTGGCAAGGGCGCCGAAGTGGTGGCGGCGACGGCGGAGGGGTACCAGCTGGCGTTCCGGGTGGCGTCCGTGATCGCGGCGGGCGCGCTGGGGCTGGCGGCGGTCGTGCTGCGGACGCGTCGTCAGGATGCGCGGACCGAAGGGCGGTTCGAAAGCCTGAGGTGAAGGCCGGGTTCCGGGTCTCCGGGACCCGGTTCATGTTTTCATCCGATGAAAGTTTCCTCCGTTCGGCTCCCAAGTTTCCTGGCCATCCGCTCCTACAGTGGACCAGACCACCAGAGAAGCAAGGAGACTCTTTACATCTTGTCAATCTACGTGCGTAACTAATGACGCGCGCACGTCAAAGAAGTAAGGAACTGCCCAGGTGGCAGCGGCCGACGTCACCTCCGTCTCATCCCCACATGTGTTCAGGAGGCAAGTCCATGCAGGTACTCCCCCACGTTTCCCGCCTCGGCAGACGCACGGCCACCGCGCTCGGCGTCCTCGGCGCCGCCCTCGCGCTCACGGCCACGTCCGCCACCGGAGCGAACGCCGCACCGCAGCCCGACCCGAAGCCCCTCACCGTCAAGCCCGGCCAGGCCTACATGGGCGTCGGCGCCCGCATCCACGAGGGCAACCCCGCCGCCGAGGATCCGTCACGCGGGCTGCTGGCCCCCACCGACGGCGTGCAGGGCATCGACGTGTCGCACTGGCAGGGCAGCATCAACTGGACCTCCGTGCGCAACGCCGGCATCCAGTTCGCCTGGATCAAGGCGACCGAGGGAACCAACTACAAGGACGACCGCTTCAACACCAACTACCCCGCCGCGCACTCCGCGGGCGTGATCCGCGGGGCGTACCACTTCGCGCTCCCCAACGCCTCGAACGGGGCCACCCAGGCGGGCTACTTCGCGAGCAACGGCGGCGCCTGGTCACGCGACAACCTCACGCTGCCCGGCGTGCTGGACATCGAGCACAACCCGTACGGGGCCATGTGCTACGGCCTGTCCACCACGCAGATGCGCACGTGGATCAACGACTTCTACACCACGTACAAGTCCCGCACCGGCCGGGACGTCGTCATCTACACGACGGCGAGCTGGTGGAACACCTGCACCGGCAGCTGGACCGGCATGTCGGCCAAGAGCCCGCTGTGGGTGGCGCACTGGACGTCCGCCTCGTCGCCCACCCTCCCCGCCGGCTTCCCCACCTGGACGGTGTGGCAGTACACCGACGCCGGGTCGGTCTCCGGCGTCTCGGGCAGCGTCGACCGCAACAAGTTCAACGGCTCCCGCGACCGGCTGCTGGCCCTCGCCAACAACACGTGACGGGCTGACAGGCCCTCACGCACGCGGCCACGCGGAGGGGCCGACGTCCTCGGACGCCGGCCCCTCTCCGTATTCCCCCCACACCCCCTCTCCCGAGGAGTGATCGTGCAGCCCAGCAACCTCTTCCGGCGCCGTCTCCTGCTCGCCGGCGCGGCCGGACTCGCCGCCGGCGCCGTGTCCGGTGTCGCGCACGCGCGCGGCGCGGCCGCCGTGCAGCCCGACATCGACGGCACGAAGGTCTGGGGCGCCCGGTCCCCGCAGGGGACCGTCAGCGTCCTGCAGTACCGGCCCAGTCGGCTCGTGGTCCACCACACCGTGTCGCCGAACACCACCGACTACTCCCGCGCACAGGCCCACTCCCACGCCCACTGGGTGCAGGACCTGCACATGGACGACAACGGCTGGGTCGACACCGGCTACAACTTCCTGGTGAGCCGGGGCGGCTGGATCACCGAGGGCCGCACCGGCAGCCTGTCGGCGCTCAACGGCGGGCGGACGTTCGTGCTGGGCGCCCACACCTCCGGACAGAACACGCAGGCCGTCGGCATCGCCTGCGAGGGCCAGTACCACGCGGGCGCGCAGCCGCCGCAGGCGCAGTGGGAGGTGCTGGTGGCGCTGTGCGCGTACGCCTGCGACCAGTACGGGATCGCGTCCTCGCAGATCTTCGGGCACAAGGACTACGGCACGACCGAGTGCCCGGGCGTCTACCACGACATGCTGCCGCAGTTGCGCGCGCAGGTGGCGGCGGCCCGGTCCTGACCGGGCCGCCGGACCGTCAGGAGGCCGCCGGCGCCTTGCCCTGCGAGGCGAGGTCCTCGCCCGTCTCCATCGGGTGGGTGACGTCGGCGGCCTCACGACCGCCCCGGCCCAGGTGGTTGAAGACGAGGTTCAGCAGGACCGCGACCACGCAGCCGGTGGAGATGCCGGAGTCCAGGACGATACGGGCCGTCTCCGGGAACGCGTGGTAGAACTCGGGCGCGCTGATCGGGATGACGCCGACGGCGAGGGACACGGCGACGACGAGGACGTTGTTGTCCTTGTCCAGGCCCGCCTTGGCGAGGGTCTGGATGCCGCTGGCGGCGACCGACCCGAAGAGCACCACGCCGGCCCCGCCGAGCACCGGGCGCGGCACGACGGCGATGAGCGAGGCGGCGACCGGACACAGGCCCATGAGGACGAGGAAGCCGCCGCCGGTGGCGACGACGAACCGGCTGCGGATCCGCGTCATCGCGACGAGCCCGATGTTCTGGGCGAACGCGCTGCACATGAAGCCGTTGAACAGCGGGGCGATCGCCGAGCCGAGCGTGTCGGCGCGCAGTCCGGCCGCGATGGTCCTCTCGTCGGCGGGACGTTCGACGATCTCGCCGAGGGCCAGCATGTCGGCGGTCGACTCGGTCATCGACACGACCATCACCACGCACAGCGAGAGGATCGCGGCGAGCTGGAACTGCGGGGCGCCGAAGTGGAACGGCGTGGGGAAGCCGATGAGGTCCGCGTCGGCGACCGGGGAGAAGTCGGTGACGCCGAACGGGATCGCGATCAGGGTGCCGGCGACCATGCCGAGCAGTACGGCGATCTGCTTGACGAATCCGCGGGTGAAGCGGCGCAGCAGCAGCACGATGAGCAGCGTGAGCGCGGCGAGGCCGAGGTTGGTGGCGGAGCCGTAGTCGTCCGCGTCGGGGATCGGTCCCTGTGCCCAGCCGAAGGCGACGGGCAGCAGGGAGACGCCTATCAGGGTGATCACGGTGCCGGTGACCACGGGCGGGAAGAAGCGGACCGCCTTGCTGAAGAAGGGCGCGGCGAGGAAGCCGAGCAGTCCGGCGACGATCACCGCGCCGAAGATGATGGGCAGGGCGTCCTTCTTGTCGTCGGTGGAGGCGACGATCGCGGTCATGGGGGCGACGCCGGCGAAGGTGACGCCGTTGACGAACGGCAGCCGGGCGCCGATCTTCCACACGCCGACGGTCTGCAGGAACGTGGCGAGGCCCGCGGTGAACAGGCAGGCGCCGGTGAGGAAGGTGAGTTCGGCGGGGGTGAGACCGACGGCCGCGCCGACGATCAGGGGCGGGGCGACGACGCCCGCGTACATGGCGGCCACATGCTGCAGGCCGGTGGTCGCCATTTTCGGCGCGGGGAGTTTCTCGTCTACGGGGTGGTCGGCCACTGCGGTGTTCCTCCGGTCGGTTGCACGCCGGGTCCGGCGTGGTTGTCAGGGAGGTGCGGGTGGGCGTGAGTACCTCCCGCTCGAGTGCGGCCGAGCGTGGGGAGGGACGGTGACGTCCGGTGGAGCGGGGGATGTGTGCCGTTCCCGGGGCGCGCCGGGGCGCGCCCCGGAGACGGCCTCCGCGGACTCCGGCGTACGGGGTCCGCGGTCTCCGGGCCGGGAGCCGTCCCTCGCGGCCCGGAGACGAGCGGGGGTCAGGCGTGCCCGGCGATCCGGGCGAGGCGCCGCGCCTCGGCGCGGGTGGTGCGGGCGACGGCGTCCTCGTCGGCGGTGAGCAGCCGGCCGTTCTCGACGATCTGACGGCCGTTCACGAAGGACGCGGTGACCGGGGCCGCCGCGCCGAACACCAGGGCGGTGACCGGGTCGGCGATGGAGGCGTGGGCGAGGGTGTCCATCCGCCAGAGCACCAGGTCGGCGAGCTTGCCCGGCTCCAGGGAGCCGATCTCGTCCGCCCTGCCGAGGACGCGCGCGCCGCCGTGGGTGCCGAGGCGCAGGGCCTGGCGTGCCGTGAGGGCCTTTTCGCGGTGGGCGCCGAGGCGGTTGATCAGGAGGGCGTTGCGCAGTTCGGTGTGGAGTTCGCCGGACTCGTTGGAGGCGGTGCCGTCCACGCCGAGACCGACGGGGACGCCGGCCGCGAGCATGTCGGGGACGCGGGCGATGCCGGCGGCGAGGCGGGCGTTGGAGGACGGGCAGTGGGCGACGCCGGTGCCGGTGCGGGCGAACGCGGCGATGTCGGAGTCGTTCATGTGGACGCAGTGCGCCATCCAGACGTCGTCGCCGAGCCAGCCGGTGGACTCGAAGTAGTCGGTCGGGCCCATGCCGAACAGCTCGTGGCAGAACTTCTCCTCCTCCACGGTCTCGGAGCCGTGGGTGTGCAGCCGCACGCCGAGGCGTCGGGCCAACTCGGCGCCTTGGCGCATGAGTTCGGTGGAGACGGAGAACGGGGAGCAGGGGGCGACCGCGACCTGGGTCATCGCGCCGGGCGAGGTGTCGTGGTGGCGGCGCACCGTCTCCTCGGTGGCGGCGAGCGCGTCGTCGAGGGTCTCCACCGCGAAGTCCGGGGGCAGCCCGCCGTCGGACTCGCCGCGGTCCATGGAGCCGCGGGCGAGGGTGAAGCGGACGCCCATGTCGCGGGCGGCTCCGATGATCGCCTCGGACAGGTCGCCGGAGCCGCGCGGGAAGACGTAGTGGTGGTCCATGGCGGTGGTGACGCCGCCGCGGGCCATCATCGCGAGGGACCCCTGGGCCGCCGCGTGGACCATCGCCTCGTCGATACGCGCCCAGGTCGGGTAGAGGGCGACGAGCCAGTCGAAGAGGTTGTGGTCGGTGGCCAGGCCCCGGGTGAGCCACTGGTAGAAGTGGTGGTGGGTGTTGACCAGGCCGGGGGTCGCGAGATGGCCGGTGGCGTCGATCCGGCGGGCGACGTTCTCCAGACCCTCGGGGGCAGGGCCGGGGCCGAGCGACTCGATCCGGTCGCCGGCGAGGACGAGATGCCCGGTGGTGTGCTCGGTGTCCTGCGCGTCGACGGTGGCGATCGCACAGTTCTCGATGACGGTGCGCCGGTCTGCTGCCATGGTGCGTCCTTTTCGCGTACGGGGAGTGGGCACGGCAGGACCCTGGGGGTTTGAGTGCCGTGGCCGGGCGGGTGCGGGGCCCGGGTACCCGGCCACGGGTGCCGATGTGGGGTGCGGTCAGAGGTTGGTGAGGTCCACCGGGATCCGCGGCTCGCAGCCGTCCCTGAGGACCGTCGCCTCGATCAGGCCGTAGGGGCGGTCGGAGGCGAAGTACACCTCGTTGTCGTTCTTCAGGCCGAACGGCTCCAGGTCGACCAGGAAATGGTGGCTGTTGGGGAGGGAGAAGCGGATCTCGTCGATCTCGGCGCACTCCTCGATGACGCGGGAGCCCATCTGGTACAGCGTCTGCTGGAGCGACAGGGAGTACGTCTCGGCGAAGGCCCGCAGCATGTGCTGCTTGACCCGCGCGTACGAGGTCTCCCAGTCGGGCATCTGCTGCGCGTCGTCGGTCCAGTTGAAGCGCCAGCGGGAGGAGACCGAGGTGGCGAGGATCCGCTCGTGGGTCTCCTTGAGGGTGGTGTAGCGGTCCTTGACGTAGCCCCAGAACTCCGAGTCGGTGGAGTTCAGGACGGTGAGGTCCTTCAGGCCGGAGACGACCTCCCAGCTCTCACCGTCGTAGGTGACCTGGGTGAGGCGGGTCTCCTGGCCCTTGCGGACGAAGGAGTGCTCGGCCTCGCCGGGGGCCTCGATGCGCTCCCAGGCGTACTCCTCGATGCGGATGCGCGCCCGGTGGATGGGCTCCTGCGAGGTGACGAAGTGGCGGGCGAGGTGGACGCCGAACTGCTCGGCGGACTCGATGCCGTGCTCCTTGGCGAACGCGAACACCGTGTTCTTGGTGGTGTCGGTCGGCAGGACGTTGGCGTTGGAGCCGTTGTAGTGGACGTCCTCCATGTCGCCGGACAGGGCCACGGAGACGTTGAGGTCCTTGATGTGGTGGGTGGCGCCGTCCCGCGTGATCTTGACGACTCGGTTCTCTGCCTTGCCGTACTGGTTCTGTCCCAGGATGGTGGGCATGCGTGTCAGCTCCCTCGGTAAACGGAGTAGCCGAACGGGTTGAGCAGCAGCGGTACGTGGTAGTGCTCGCCGGGCGTGACGGCGAACGTGACCGTCACCTCCGGGAAGAACACGGCACCGCTGTCCCGATGCGCGGGGGCGTCCTGCTGAGCCTCGGCCTTCTTCTTGAAGTACGGCTCCACCTCGAAGTCGAGCCGTACATGGGTGGTTCCCTCCGGCAGGGCCGGCAGGTCCTTGCACCGCCCGTCCGCGTCGGTCGCGGACCCGCCGAGCTCCTGCCAGGCGGCCCGCGGGCCGGGGCGGGCGGTCAGGCGTACGGCGACGCCCTCGGCGGGGCGGCCCGCGCTGGTGTCCAGGATGTGCGTGGACACGGATGCGGTGGTGTCGGTGCTCATGCGACGTCAGTCCTCTTCGACGAGTCGGGTCAGCCGGATGCGGTTGATCTTCCCCAGTTCGGTGCGGACGATCTCGCGTTCCTTCTCCGGCGGGTTGCCAAGGCGCTCGCGCACGGCGTCCCGCATCTCCTCGGCGGTGCGCCCGGTGGCGCAGATCAGGAACACATGGCCGAACCTCTCCTGGTAGGCGAGGTTCAGCTCCAGCATCTCGGCGCGCAGCTCGTCCGTCGCCCCGGCCATGCCGCGCTGCTCGCGCGCCGAGGTGGGGTCCCCCGGTTTCGGGCGGCCGATCGGGGGGTGCCCGGCCATCGCCTCGGCCAGGTCGGCCTCGGTGAGCGCGGCCATGGCGGCGTCGCTCCCGGCGTACAGGGCGTCGGGGTCCGCGTACGGGCGGGCGGCGATCAGCCGCTCGGCCCAGGCGGTGGAGGCGCAGACCTCGAGGAGAGCGGTGCGCGCCGCGTGCTCCTCCAGGGCGTTGAACCGGGCCAGGCCCGAGGGCGTTGCTGTCGACGTCACGGGAGCCTCCGTGGCCGCGAACGGCCGTGTGCTGCGAACGGGCGTGCCGACAGTGAACGCCGTCACGTCGCAGCCGTCAACAGTTTGTTGAAAAATCCGTGTGACGTTTGGGTGAGGCGCCCGGCGGCCGCCGTGTGAGGGCGACCGCGCCTCGGTTCACGCGCCCTTTTCGCGGTTGAGGTAGTTGTAGACGGTGAAGCGGCTGACGCCGAGCGCGCTCGCCACCGTCTCCACCCCGTGCCGTACGGCGAACGCCCCGCGCGCCTCCAGACTGCGCACGATCTCCTGCTTCGCCTTGCGGTCCAGCTCCGCCAGCGGCACGCCCTTGCGCCGCTCCAGCGCGGCCAGGATGTGGTCGAGGGAGTCCGCGAGCTGCGGCAGCCGTACGGCGACGGCGGCGGCGTCCTCCCAGGTGAGCACCACGTCGTCGGGGCCGGCCTCGTCCGGCGGGATCATCTCCCCGCCCATCGCGTCGACCAGCGGCTTCACGGCCGCGATGAACGCGCTCCGACCGGTCCCGCTCACCGGTCGTCCTCGTCGACGACGTTGACCTGGAGGGAGACACGGGTGGCGCCGGCGGTCAGGGTGCGGCGCAGCAGGGTGTCCACGGCGGCGAGCACCGCGTCGGCGCCGCCCTCGGCGGTGTTGCCGAACGGCCCGACGTCCACCTCGTCCAGGCCTGCCGTCTCGATGACCTCGCGCGCCACGACGGCGTGCTCGGGCGCCTCGTCGAGGTCGAAGGGCTCCGTCGTGAACTCCACTCGCAATCGCACGGGGTCAACCTACCGACCTCTTGACAGCTCTTCACCGGCACAGGCAATCTTCCAGTAAGCAGAAAGCTTATTCCGCAATGCGGAATTACCGGACACGATGCGAAGGGAGCGCGGCCCGATGGGATTCGCAGACCAGCGCTTCACCGTCAACCTGTCGATCCTCTTCACCGAGTTGCCGCTCCTGGAGCGCCCTGCGGCCGCCGCCGAGGCCGGTTTCGGCGCGGTCGAGCTGTGGTGGCCGTGGGTGGACTCACCCGTGCCGCCTCGGTCCGGACTGGACGCGCTGCGCACGGCGATCGAGGACGCGGGGGTGCGGCTCACCGGCCTGAACTTCTACGCCGGGCAGCTGCCCGGACCCGACCGGGGCGCCCTGTCCGTGCCGGGCGAGGAGGCGGAGCGGTTCCGGGCGAACGTCGAGGTCGCGGCCGGTTTCGCCGAGTCGCTCGGCTGCCGTGCGCTGAACGCGCTGTACGGCAACCGGGTGGACGGCGTGGACCCGGCCGAGCAGGACGCGCTCGCGCTGGAGAACCTCGTCCTCGCCGCGCGGGCCGCCCACCGGATCGGCGCGGTGCTGCTGATCGAGGCGCTGAACCGGCCCGAGTCGCCGCACTACCCGCTGGTGTCGGCGCCGGCCGCCGTCGGCGTCGTCGAGCGGGTCAACGCGGCGACGGGGCTGGGCAACGCGCGCTTCCTGATGGACCTGTACCACCTGGCCATGAACGGCGAGGACCTGCCGGCGGTGATCGACCGCTACGCGGACCGGACCGGGCATGTGCAGATCGCCGACAGCCCGGGGCGCGGCGCGCCCGGCACCGGGTCGCTCCCGCTGGAGGAGCTGCTGGACCGGCTGCGGAAGGCCGGTTACGACGGCCGGGTCGGTCTGGAGTACAAGCCGGGCGACCGCCCGAGCGCGGAGGCCTTCGACTGGCTGCCGCGGGAGGCCCGCTGACCCGCTGAGGCGCTTCCTGCTGACACACCCCATTTCAGACGTACCGAGACGTACCGAGAGGCACCCTCATGAGCACCCTTCCCAAGGTCGCCTGGATCGGTCTCGGCATCATGGGCTCCCCCATGTCCGAGAACCTCCTCAAGGCGGGCTACGACGTCACCGGCTACACCCTGGAGCGGGACAAGCTGGACCGGCTGGCCGCCGCGGGCGGCACCGCCGCCTCCTCCGTCGCCGAGGCGGTGCGGGACGCGGACGTGATCGTCACGATGGTCCCCGCCTCCCCGCAGGTCGAGGCCGTGGCGTACGGCCCCGACGGCATCCTGGAGAACGCCCGGCGCGGCGCCCTGCTGATCGACATGTCCTCGATCACCCCGCAGACCTCCGTCGACCTGGCCGCCGCCGCGAAGGAGAAGGGCATCCGGGTGCTCGACGCGCCCGTGTCCGGCGGTGAGGCCGGGGCGATCGAGGCGGTGCTGTCCATCATGGTGGGCGGCGACCAGGCCGACTTCGACGAGGCGAAGCCCTTGTTCGAGGCACTGGGGAAGACGATCGTGCGGTGCGGTCCGCACGGCTCCGGGCAGACGGTGAAGGCCGCCAACCAGCTGATCGTCGCCGTGAACATCCAGGCGTGCGCGGAGGCCGTGGTCTTCCTGGAGAAGTCCGGCGTCGACCTCACGGCCGCGCTGGACGTCCTGGGCGGCGGTCTGGCCGGCTCGACCGTGCTGGCCCGCAAGAAGGACAACTTCCTGAAGCGGGACTTCAAGCCCGGCTTCCGCATCGACCTGCACCACAAGGACATGGGCATCGTCACCGACGCCGCCCGGAACGTGGGCGCCGCGCTGCCCGTCGGCGCCGTGGTCGCCCAGTTGGTGGCGAGCCTGCGCGCCCAGGGCGACGGCGGGCTCGACCACTCCGCGCTGCTGCGGGCCGTCGAGCGGCTGTCCGGCGCGGAGGTCTGACCCCGCTGTCCTCCTGAGACCCCGGGCGGCGCCGGCGCCGACATCAGTCCCGTCGCGCCCAAGGCGGCGGCGCCGCCCGGAACCCACGGCCCGCACCGCGACGCCGTACGGCCCGGATGAGGGGTGGCCGTACCGCGTCCGCGCGATGCGGGCGGGGCGAGGGCGCCGCGGGCGCGCGAGCCAGTGCGGTGGTCAACGCCGCGGGCCGTCTCCTTCGACCTGAGGGGAGGCGCCCCGGCGGCCGTCGCCGCCGCCGCGGCCCCGAGCCCACCGTCCTCCCGGCGTGCGTCCGGTCCCGGCGTGCGCCCGGTCCCGGCGTGCGGATCCGGTCCCGGCGTGCGTCCGGTCCCGGCGTGCGGATCCGCGCGGTCCGCAGCAGCCTGGGGGCATGGCACATCCGACGGAGCATCCGCACATCGTGGTCCATCCGCCCGCCCTGGACGGCTCCCGGCGGGTCACCTCCGACGACGAGACGCTGGGCGTCGCCACGCACACCGACGACGTGGGCGAGATCCTGCGCCTGGCCGGCCTGTACGTCACCGACGTCGAGGACGCGGACTTCATCGAGTGGCAGGGCGGCGGCCCGGACGACTGGCCGGGGCTGTTCGAACACCACGAGTCATGAGACGCGGGCGTACGGCAACGTCCGTAGACGAGGTACGGCACCCTCAAATGAACCTCTGAACACGGCCTTCCGAGGCTTCGACGGGCCCCGCGCGCGGAACCATCCCCGCACAAGGGGCCCGCCGGCACGGGGGCGGCGGGCCCCCTGTCCGAGGGGGTGTCCTGTCATGGCCGACACCGAGCGCGTCCGCGAAGCGCCGCACGAACTCGCCCTGCTGGCCGGGGGGCCGCGCGCCGCCGTCGTGGTGGCGGTCGTCGCCCTGCATCTGCGCGGCGCCGTCGAGCCGGGCTCGCGGGGCAGGCTGGTGGCGCTCGACAACGAGGCGGGGCACGCGCTGCCGCCGCTGCCGACACCGGACGAAGACCTCGACGTCCCGGCGGAGCTGCGGGTGCCGTACCTGGAGAGCGCGGTGCACCAGCGGCTGCACCGGCCGTGCGAGATACGGGAGTTGCTGCGCGACCCGGACGTCCGGTGGGCGGTGGACACGCTGAAGGCCGGGCTGGCGGACACGGACCTGGTGAGTCCGCCCCCGCTGCTGGGCACGACGCGGGCGGCACGCCGGCGCCTGCACGTGCTGCGCACCGCGTATCCCGTCCCGGCGAGCCGGGACGGCCTCTGCGACGAGGAGAAGCTGCTGGCCGTCGCCCTGCACGGCCAGGCGGCCCTCCGCGTCGTCGTTCCCCGCTTCGCCCTCCGCGCGGGCCTCACCCCGCGCGTCCGCCTCCGCCACAAGCGCGGCCTGCGCCACTTCATCCCCGCCTCCGGCGGCGCCTACACGGGCCCCCACTACTGCGGCGGCGGCTTCTGCGGGGGCGGGAGTGGCGGTGGCTGCGGGGGCGGAGGGGGCTGCGGCGGGGGTGGGGGGAACTGAAGGGACCGCCGACCGGCCCGTCACCCCGGCCTCCGCGTCGACTTCAGGCCGTACCTGGTGACCTGACCGCGCGTCCTTGAACAGGGCCGTCGATGATCACGTGAACATGGGCATGGACCCTTCTGCCTCCGCCCCTCCTGACCAGGAGCGGCCGTCCGCGCCGGGAGCAGCGTCGTCCGCGCCCGCCGCCGCGACGCAACGCTCGCGCCTGGCCTGGCTGGACGCCTTACGCGGCATCGCGGCACTCGTCGTGGTGTTCGACCACGCGTCGTACTCCTACCTCGCGGATTTCCGGCGGGAGCTGATGCCCGAGTTCAACACCAGCCGGTACGGCATCATGGTGTTCTTCCTGGTCAGCGGCTACATCATCCCGGCCTCGCTGGAGCGCCGAGGCTGTGTCCGCAGGTTCTGGGTCGGACGGCTGTTCCGCATCTATCCGCTGTGGGCCGTGGTGGTCACCGCACTCCTGGCCGCCGACCTCGCGGGTGTCGCGCAGGTCCGCGACTTCGGCAGCCAGGGTGTCCTGTCCGTGGCGGTCGCCCATGTCACCCTGCTGCAGGAGCTTCTGGGGACGCCCAACCTGCTGCTCGTGCTGTGGACGCTCTCCTACGAGATGGCGTTCTACCTGCTCGTCGTCGCTCTGTTCAGGGTCCGCCTGCACCGCCGGTCGGTGGGCGTGTCCGTCACTCTGGCGGTACTCGCCGCCCTGAGCGTGGCGGCGGGCGTCACCCTGCCGCCGTCCGCCTTGTCGGGTGCCCTGGGCACCGGCCGGCTGATCGCGCTCGCCTCGTGCGCCATGGCCGTCGCCATCTGCTGTGCCTGCTCCAAGTCGCCCGCCCTGAGCCTGTTCGGAGCTGTGCTCGGCGGCGTCCTGGCGCTCGCGCTGGTCTCCTTCAACGGCGGGGTCCCCATGTGGGAGGGCCTGGTCGTCCTGGCGGTGATGTTCCTCGGCACCGCCGTGTACCGCGCCGAGCAGGGTCAGATCCCATGGCGCTCCGCGGCGTGCGCGGCCGGCACCGTCCTGGCCTGCGCGGTGGGGAGTGCGTACGCCTACGGGGACAGCAGCAACTTCACCCGCCGCGGCTGGATCGCGGCCTTTCTGCTGGCCGCGTCGACCTTCGGCGCGGGTCTGGCCTGGCGGCACCGGCGCATCCCGCGCCTGCTGACCGGTCTGGGCACGATCAGCTATTCGGTCTACCTGGTGCACCCTCTGCTCCTGGCCGTGAACGACGGCACCCTCGGCAGGTGGGAGCGGGACAACCCCCTGATGGTGGCCGCGTTCTACGCCGTGCTGCTGCCGGTGAGCGTCCTGACCTATCGCTTCGTCGAGGCCCCGGGCCAGAGGTGGGGCCGGAGGCTGTCCGATCGCACAGGACCGCCGGGATGACGGACCGCCTCCGCACAGCGGAAGCACAGGACGCCCCGTGACCGATGAGGTCCGGGGCGCCCTGGCGACGGGCCCGCCGTCGCTCAGCGGTACGGCTCGTCGAGGGTGCGCGGCTGCCCGGGGTCGGTACGACGGCCGAAACCCTCACCCACCTGGCGTGATCTCGCGTTGGCGATCTCGAACCGGATGCAGGATGCACACGTCAAGAGGGGGGCTTTCGGTCAAAGAATCGAACCTTCTTGCGATGCCCGCGGAGGCCTGATGGGGTGCTCTCTGTAACACCACGACCACCCCCCGCAAGGAGACGCAGCATGCGCAAGAAGCACACTCGTCACGTCCTCGGCGCGGTTCTGGCCGGGGCGCTGTTGGCCTCGGCCGCGCCCGCCGTCGCCCACGCCCAGTCGCCGCGGAGCAGTGAACCGGCGCCCGTGGCGGGCGCGGACCTTCGCCCCGTGTCGCGCGCGGACGTCTTGTCCGCGGCGGTCGTGAGCTATCGGGTGAAGAACACCAAGTCCCAGAAGTTCCTGCAGCCTTCGGGCGGAAGCACCGCCAACGGCGCCAAGATCGTCCAGCAGCCGGCGAGCTCTGCCGCGACACAGCGCTGGGCTCTCGTCGGCGACGGCAACTACGTCAGCTTCTGGAACCAGGGGTCGGACAAGAACCTGGGCATCGACGGCGCCAGCACCGCGGCCGGCGCCGTGGCCATCCAGGCCAACGGTTCCGGCGACGCCAACCAGGACTGGCTCCTCTCATGGCGCTCGGACACCGTCTTCCAGATGAAGAACCGCAAGAGCGGGCTGTGCCTGGGCATCTCCGGTGCGAGCACCGCCAACGGCGCGCAGGCGGCCCAGTTCCCCTGTGACGGTTCGGCGAACCAGGGCTGGGCCTTCACGGAGTAACCCCCGCACCGTCCCTCACGGCAGCGGAGGGCCGCCAAGGCAGGGGAGGGCGGCGCCCGCTGCGATCGGTCCCGGCCGGCACTCGTCGGCCGGGACCGCCGCGCGACCGTCGCCGGTCAGACCTTCAGCGGCCTGACCGCCGTCGGGGCGTGGCCCGGTTCCGTGGCGACGGGTTCGAACTCGATCACGTTGCTGATGTCGTTCGTCGTCGACATCGCGATGTTCGTGACGCGTTCCAGGATCGCCTCCACGACGACCGGGACGCGGTGTTCCGCCGCGAGTTTCTTCGCCTGCTCGAAGGCCGCGCCCAGTTCGTTCGGGTCGGTGACGCGGATCGCCCTGCAGCCCAGGCCCTCCGCGACCTTGACGTGGTCGACGCCGTAGACGCCCAGTTCGGGGGTGTTGATGTTCTCGAACTCCAGGTTGACCTGGAAGTCGATGTCGAAGGCGCGCTGGGCCTGGCGGATCAGGCCCAGGTAGGCGTTGTTGACGAGGACGTGGACGTACGGGATGCGGTGCTGTGCGCCCACGGCCAGTTCCTCGATCATGAACTGGAAGTCGTAGTCGCCGGAGAGGGCGACGACCTGGGCCTCCGGGTCGGCCTTCGCCACGCCCAGCGCCGCGGGGACGGTCCAGCCGAGGGGGCCCGCCTGGCCGCAGTTGATCCAGTGCCGCGGCCGGTAGACGTGCAGCATCTGCGCGCCCGCGATCTGGGAGAGGCCGATGGTGGTGACGTACCGCGTCTCGGGCCCGAACGCCTTGTTCATCTCCTCGTAGACCCGCTGCGGTTTCATCGGCACGTCGTCGAAGTGCGTACGGCGCTGCAGCGTGGCGCGCCGTTCCTGCGCGGAGGCCGCCCAGGCGGTGCGGTCGGGGAGGCGGCCCGCCGCCCGCATCTCCTCCGCGACCTCGACGAACAGTTCCAGCGCGGCGCGCGCGTCGGACGCGATGCCGTAGTCGGGGGCGAAGATGCGGCCGATCTGGGTGGGTTCGACGTCGACGTGCACGAAGGTGCGGCCGGCGGTGTAGACGTCGAGGCGTCCGGTGTGGCGGTTGGCCCAGCGGTTGCCGATGCCGAGGACGAAGTCGGACTCCAGGAACGTCGCGTTGCCGTAGCGGTGGGAGGTCTGCAACCCGACCATGCCGGCGTTGAGTTCATGGTCGTCGGGGATGACGCCCCAGCCCATCAGCGTCGGCACGACGGGCGTCCCGGTCAGCTCCGCGAACCGCACGAGCAGGTCCGCCGCGTCGGCGTTGACTACCCCGCCGCCCGCGACGATCAGCGGGCGCTCGGCGGCGTTCAGCATGCCGAACGCCGTCTCGATCTGCGCGCGGGTCGCGGCCGGCTTGTAGACGGGGAGCGGCTCGTACGTGTCGGGGTCGAACTCGATCTCCGTCAGCTGCACGTCGATCGGCAGGTCGATCAGCACGGGTCCGGGGCGCCCGGAGCGCATCAGGTGGAACGCCTGCTGGAAGACGCCGGGCACCTGCGCCGCCTCCAGCACGGTCACCGCCATCTTGGTGACCGGCCGGGCGATGGACGCGATGTCGACGGCCTGGAAGTCCTCCTTGTGGATCACCGCGGTCGGCGCCTGGCCGGTGATGCAGAGGATCGGGATCGAGTCGCCGGACGCCGAGTACAGGCCGGTGATCATGTCGGTGCCGGCCGGACCCGACGTGCCGATGCACACGCCGATGTTGCCGGGGTGGGTGCGGGTGTAGCCCTCGGCCATGTGGGAGGCGCCCTCGACATGGCGGGCGAGGGTGTGGCTGATGCCGCCGGACGCCTTGAGCGCCGCGTAGAACGGGTTGATCGCCGCGCCGGGGACGCCGAACGCGGTGTCGACGCCCTCACGCTTGAGGATCTCGACCGCCGCGCGGGCAGCCGTCATTCGAGCCATGGAGTACTCCTGCTTCGGCTTCTCGGATTCGCACGCCCGTCGCGCCCCGCGGTGAGCCGCTTCCGTATTCCGTATAGCGGAATATTCTTTCTGCTATCTGGAATGAATGTAGAAGCGGTGGAGGGAGACCGTCAAGAGCGGGCTCAAGTACGGGACATCGGCGGCGGAGAGGAGGACGATGGACCCGCCTCGAGATCTGTACGGGAGTGGCCCCATGTCCGAGAGCCTCCCGGTGCGCTGCCCCGCCTGTCGGCGCTCGCACCGCTACACGGCCCCGGCGTACCCCTGCGCCTGCGGCGCGCCCGTCGCGGCGACGCTGGACCCCGACCGGGTGCCGGCCGCCGTCGGGCACCGCTCCTGGCGCGAGGAATGGGTGACCGTGCGCTGCGGCAGTTGCGGCACGCGCGGCGAGTGGCCGCATCCCGAACTGGGCTGCCCCTGCGGGACGGTGCTGCGCATCCCGGTCATCGGCCGGCGTGAGGACGCGCCCGCCACCGGGAGGCCGGGGCGTCCCGCCGCCCCCACCGTGCCGATCCGCACCGCGCGCGACGCCGTCACGGCCGCCGTGCTGTATCTGCGCCGTCTCGGCCACGACGACATCCGGCGCGCGGACCAGCGGCCGACGTCCGGCATCGGACTGGCCGGCCGGGGCGTGCTGGCCCAGCTCGACCCGTCGGCGCGGCGGGCGACCCCGCGGGACGTGGAGTGCCTGTGGCTGACCGCCATGACAGAGTCCGCGGCCTGCCTGTACTTCTCCCTCTCCGGCTACAGCGCCGAGGCCCGCGCCCGCGCCGACGCCCTGGACGTGCCGCTGTTCGTCCTCGAACCCTCGGGCGCCGCCCGCCCCGAGAACGCCGCCGCCGTGGCACTGGACGCGGAAGCGTCCTGAAACTCCCGCGACGGGTGCGGCGGGTGCGTCCCATACTCGTCGGATGCGCATCCGCCCCGCCACCCCGGGTGACCTGCCCGCCCTCCAGGACGTCGAACGGGCCGCCGGCGCGCCGTTCCGCGACCTGGGCATGCCGGAGATCGCCGACGACGACCCGCCCACGTTGGACGAGCTGGAGCGCTACCGGAAGGCCGGCCGCTGCTGGGTCGCGGCGGACGAACAGGACCGCCCCACGGCGTACTTGACCGCCGAGCCGGTCGACGGCGCCCTCCACGTCGAACAGGTCTCCGTCCACCCGCGCGCCGCCCGCCGGGGCGTGGGCCGCACCCTGCTCGCGCACGCCGCCGAGCACGCCCGCGAGCGGGACCTGCGCGCCCTCACCCTCACCACGTTCACCGAGGTCCCGTGGAACGCCCCGTACTACGCCCGCCTCGGCTTCCGCGTCCTGTCCGAACCCGAACTCACCCCGGGCCTGCGCCGCATCCGTGCCGAGGAGTCGGCCCACGGCCTCGACCAGTGGCCACGCGTGTGCATGCGCCTGGAACTGCCGCCCGCCGGGGGGGACGTCCGCCGGCCTCCTCCTGGGAGGCTGACCCCGGACCTCTTACGTCCTCGGGCGGCGAGGGTGCCGCCGTCGACGACCGACACCGTGCCGGTCATGCAGTCCTGGTCCATGAGGGCGAGGAACGCCTTGGCCGCGTCGTCCGGCTCCACCGCGCGGCCCAGGGGCGGGGACGCGGCGAGACCGGCGTACCTCTGCTCCCGGTCCTCCTCGCCCATCCCGGACCACAGCGGCGCAGATCCCACGGCGCGAGGAACGGCACCGGCGCGTCGTGCCGGGGCACGGAGCAGGCAGGGGATCAGCCCGTCGCGTACCTCTCCCTCAGTTCGATCTTGCGCACCTTGCCCGAGACCGTCATCGGGAAGGTCTCCAGGAGTTCCAGGCGGCTCGGCACCTTGTAGTGGGCCAGGCGGCCGTCGCAGTACGTCCGCAACTCGTCCAGGGTGAGCGGGTCGGCCGGGTCGCGGGGGATGACGCAGGCCAGGACCTCCTCGCCGTACCGCTCGTGCGGGACGCCGACGACCTGGACGTCCGCGACCTTCGGGTGGCCGTAGAGGAACTCCTCGATCTCGCGCGGGTAGATGTTCTCGCCGCCTCGGATGATCATGTCCTTGATGCGGCCGACGATCTCCACGTAGCCGTCGTCGCGCATCATCGCGAGGTCGCCGGTGTGCATCCAGCGGCCCCGGTCGATCGCCTCGGCGGTCTTCTCCGGCTCGTCCCAGTAGCCGAGCATCACGCTGTAGCCCCGGGTGCACAGTTCGCCGGACGTGCCGCGTGGCACGGTGACGCCGGTGGCAGGGTTCACGACCTTCACCTCGAGGTGAGGCAGGACGCGGCCCACCGTGCCGGTGCGGTGCTCCAGGTCGTCCTCCATGCGGGTCTGGAGGGACACCGGCGAGGTCTCCGTCATGCCGTAGCAGATGGAGACCTGCTCCATGTGCATCTCGGCGACCACCCGCTTCATCACCTCCACCGGGCAGGGCGAGCCCGCCATGATGCCGGTGCGCAGCGAGGTGAGGTCGTAGGCGGCGAAGTCGGGCAGGTTCAGCTCGGCGATGAACATCGTCGGCACCCCGTACAGCGACGTGCAGCGCTCCTGCTGGACCGCGCGCAGGGTGGCCGCCGGGTCGAACGACGCGGCGGGGATGACCATGCAGGCGCCGTGGGAGGTGGCCGCCAGATTCCCCATCACCATGCCGAAACAGTGATAGAACGGGACAGGGATGCACACCCGGTCCTGCTCGCTGTAGGCGATCAACTCACCCACGAAGTAGCCGTTGTTGAGGATGTTGTGGTGGGAGAGGGTGGCGCCCTTGGGGAAGCCGGTGGTGCCCGAGGTGTACTGGATGTTGATGGGGTCGTCGCAGGACAGCTCCGGCCGGACGGGGTCCGGGGTGGCGCGGGCGACCAGGGCGTCCCAGCTCGGGTCGCCGATGTACACGACCTCCCGCAACTCCGGGCATCTTCCGCGGACTTCCTCCGCCATGGCCCGGTAGTCGCTCGTCTTGTGGCTGAGGGACGCGATCAGCAGCCGGATGCCGGACTGCTTGAGGACGTACTCCACCTCGTGCGTGCGGTACGCCGGGTTGATGTTCACCATGATCGCGCCGATGCGGGCGGTGGCGAACTGCGTGAACACCCACTCGGGACAGTTGACCGCCCAGATGCCCACCCGGTCGCCCTTCGCCACACCGGAGTTGAGCAGCGCGGACGCCAGCTCGTCGACCTGCTCGACGAATTCGGCGTACGTCCAGCGCCGGCCCGACTCCACGTCGACCAGGGCCTCGCGGTCGGGCCAGGCGGCGACCGCGCGGTCCAGGTTGGCGCCGATGGTGTCACCGAGCAGGGGCGTGGCGCCCGTGCCGTGGCTGTAGGAGAGGTCGGTCACCGGAAGTCCTCCTCGCGGTACTCGGCGGTCGAGCCGGCCGCCGTCGCCTCCCGCAGTTCGATGCGGCGGATCTTGCCGGAGACGGTCTTGGGCAGCTCGCCGAACTCGATGCGGCGGACGCGCTTGTAGGGGGCGAGCACCTGGCGGGAGTGGTCGAAGAGGACCTTCGCCGTGTCGGGTCCTGGCTCCCAGCCGTCGGCGAGCACGATGTACGCCTTCGGCACGGCCAGCCGCAGGTCGTCCGGGGCGGGCACCACGGCCGCCTCGGCGACCGCCTCGTGCTCCAGCAGCGCGCTCTCCAGCTCGAACGGGCTGATCTTGTAGTCGGACGCCTTGAACACGTCGTCCGCGCGCCCCACGTAGGTGATGTAGCCGTCCTCGTCGCGGGAGCCGATGTCGCCGGTGCGGTAGTAACCGCCGGCCATCGCCTCCGCCGTGCGGTCCGGGTCGCCGTGATAGCCCGTCATCAGGCCGACGGGCCGCTCGGACAGGTCGAGCGCGATCTCGCCCTCGCTGACGCCGGGCGCGCCCGACACCGGGTCGAGGAGTTCCACGCGGTAGCCGGGGCTGGGGCGGCCCATGGAGCCGGTCTTGAGGACCTGACCGGGGCTGTTGGACACCTGCACGGCGGTCTCGGTCTGCCCGAAACCGTCCCGGATGGTGACGCCCCAGGCGCGCCGCACCTGTTCGATGACCTCCGGGTTGAGGGGCTCGCCCGCGGCGACGACCTCGCGGGGCGGGGTGCGCAGCCGGCCCAGGTCGGACTGGATGAGCATGCGCCACACGGTCGGCGGGGCGCAGAAGGTGGTGACGCCCGCCTTGTCCATCTCGGCCATCAGGCGGGGCGCGTCGAAGCGGGTGTAGTTGTGCAGGAAGACCGTCGCCTCGGCGTTCCACGGGGCGAAGAGGTTGGACCAGGCGTGCTTGGCCCAGCCGGGCGAGGAGATGTTGAGGTGGACGTCGCCGGGGCGCAGGCCGACCCAGTACATGGTCGCCAGATGCCCGATCGGGTACGAGGTGTGGGTGTGCTCGACCAGCTTGGGGCGGGCGGTGGTGCCGGAGGTGAAGTACAGCATCAGCGGGTCGTCGGCCTGGGTCGGCCCGTCGGCGGTGAAGGCCTCGGACGCGCCGTACGCGTCGGCGTACGGCAGCCAGGCGCCGCCGCGCTCCTCCCCCACCGCGATGCGGGTGTAGTCGCCGGGCACCTCGTCGAACTTCGCGGTGTCGGCGGAGCGCACGATCACATGGCGGACCTGGCCGCGGTCGACGCGGTCGCGCAGGTCGGCGGGGCCGAGCAGCGGGGTGGCGGGGATGACCACGGCGCGCAGCTTCATCGCGGCCAGGGCGGTCTCCCACAGTTCGGCCTGGTTGCCGAGCATCACCAGCACCCGGTCCTCGGCGGCCACGCCCCGCTCGCGCAGCCAGTTCGCGACCCGGTCGGAGCGGCGCGACAGCTCGGCGAAGGAGAGGCGCGTCTCGTCGCCGTCCTCCTCGACGAGGTGCAGGGCCGTGCGGTCGTTGCCGTCGGCGATCGCGTCGAACCAGTCCAGGGCCCAGTTGAAGCGTTCGGGCCGGGGCCAGGCGAAGTCCCGGTAGGCGGTGGCGTAGTCCTCACGGTGTTCCAGCAGGAAGTCCCGGGCCCTGCGGAACTGCTCCGTCGCCGTCGTCATGCGTCCTCCTCGGTGCCGGACCTTGCCGGGCGGCTCACCGCCATCGTGTAATCCGTGATGCAGGTCTCACTACCCCCGAACGGGGGTGTGCGCCCGCACACGGGCCGCGGTGAAGGGGCGAACAGGTGACAGCAGACCCGACGAGGACGGGCGAGGCGGTGGAGATCAGGGGTGCGCTGGCCCGGCTGCGGCGCGCGACGGGGCTGCCGGTGGCGTTCGGCGGGCTGGTGGAGCCAGGGCGCCGGCACGTCCGCATCAGCGAGCTGAGCGGCACCGCCACCCCGGCGCTCAGCTCGCTGGCGGTGACGCCGGGCAACGGTCTCGGCGGCAAGGCGGTCGCGCTGGCCCGGCCGTGCGCGGTGACGGACTACTCCGTCTCCCGGCAGATCAGCCACGAGTACGACGTCCCGGTCGCCGCCGAGGGCCTGCGCTCCGTGGTCGCCGTGCCGGTCGTCGTACGGCGGCGGGTGCGGGCGGTGCTGTACGGGGCGCTGCGCACCGCACGGCCGCTCGGCAGGCGCCCTCGGGGGCGGTGCGGCTGGCGCCCCGGGAGGTGGACGTGCTGGCCCTCGTCGCGGCGGGGGCGACGAACGGGGCGGCGGCCGTCCGGCTGGGGCTGACGGCCGAAACGGTCAAGGCGTATCTGCGGTCCGCGATGCGCAAGCTCGGAGCCCGGACGCGGGGCGAGGCGGTGGTCGCCGCCCGGCGGGCCGGGTGGTTGCCGTAGATTTGCGGTGTTCTCCCACGGACGGCAATAGCACGAGTACACCTTTGATTAACAGTTGATCGGAACGTTGTCATTTACCTCACTCCACCGTCCGCCGGAATTGAGGACCCTGTTGCCTAATATTGGCCAGGACACGCCACACGGAGGGGAGCGGTGACCGTGCGACGGGACGACAAGGAGCCTGCCAGGTACCGCCCCGACCTGGTCATCGGCCGGGAGGAGCTGTTCGCCGACGCCAGGGCGCAGCTCGCGCGCGGCGGCAGCGTGCTCCTGCACGGCCCGGCCGGAATAGGTAAATCGACCGTGCTGCGGGCACTTGCGGCGGAAAACGCCGCGGCGACCTCGCGCGTGTTGCGCTGTTCGGCCACGGAGTCCGAATCCCATCTGCCGTTCCTCGCGCTGGCCGACCTGTTCGGTCTGGTGCTGGACGAGGTGGCCCCCCGGCTGCCCGTCGCCCAGCGCACCGCCCTGGAGTCGGCGCTCACGGGGCGCGGCGAGTCCACGCTCCAGCGGGACGGCCTGGCGCTGCGGCTCGCGGTGCTGTCCACGCTGCGCGCGCTGTCCGCCGAGGGCCCCGTTCTCGTCGTCGCCGACGACCTCCAGTGGCTCGACCCGGCCAGCGCCGAACTGCTCGGCTTCGCCGCCCGCCGCCTGGGGGACAGCCCGGTGCGCATGCTGTGCGCGGTGCGCACGGAGGACGAGGAGTACGACCGCCACCTGCGCGCCTGCCCGCCGGACACGCTCGCCGTGCGGCTCGGCCCGTTCTCCCGCACCGAGGTGTCCGCGCTGCTCGACCACCGCGGCTACACCACCCTGTCCCGCTCCACGGTGCGTGACATCCACCGCACCAGCGGCGGCAACCCGCTGTTCGCGCTGGAGCTGGGCCGCGCCCTCGCGGAGAGCCCCACCCGGCCCCGGCCCGGCGAGCCGCTGCCGGTGCCGACCTCGCTGCGGGCGCTGGTCCTCAGCCGCCTGGAGATGCTGTCCGACGAGGCCCGCCGCACCCTGCTGGTGGCCAGCGCCGGCGCCCGCCCCACCCTGGCCCTGCTGCACGCGGCCGGACGGGACAACGCGGAGGCCGAGACCGCCCAGGCCACCTCCCTCGGGCTGCTCATCACCGACCCCGAGGACCCGGCGCTGCGCTTCACGCACCCGCTGATCTCCGCCGCCCTCTACGCGGAGGCCCCCGCGCGGGAGCGGCGCGCCGCGCACACCGCGCTGTCCACGGCCGCCTCCGACCCGATCGAACGCGCCCGGCACCTGGCGCTCGCCTCCACGGGACCCGACCCGGAGGTCGCGGCCCGCCTCGCGGAGGCCGCCGGCACTTCCGCTACCGCGCCGTCGGTCGCCGCCTCCCTCGGACTGCTCGCCGCCCGGCACACCCCCGCCGACTCCGTGCCCGCCCCCGACGAGCGGCGCCTCGAGGCCGCCGAGGACGCCATCACCGCCGGCGAGGTCGACCTCGCCCGCGACATCGCCCGCGAGGTGCTGACCCGGGCGACCGTGCCGGCCGAGCGGGTCCGGGCGTGGATGGTGGTCATCGAGGCGGCCGGGCAGGCGCTCGGCGAGGTCGACGCCGTGTTCCCGCAGGTGCTCGCCGACGCCGGGGACGACCCCCGGCTGCTCGCCCTGGTCCACTACCAGCTCGCCTGGCGGGAGGTCGTCGTCAACGGCGACTTCGCGAAGTCCCGTCAGGAGGCCGCGCACGCGGCGGAGCTGGCCGCCCGCGCCGGGGACCGGCGCACCGAGCTGATGGCGCTCTCCTTCCAGTCGTCCACCGAGACCCTCATGGGCCACCCGGACGCCCCCGCCACCATCCGCCGCGCGCTCCAGGAGCCTCAGGACCCCGACGTCGCCAGCCACCACAACGGCGCCGCGATGGCCCGGTTCCGCTGGCTGCTGATGAGCGACCAGCTCCCCGAGGCCCGTACGGCCATCACGGCGCTGCTGCGTGAGGCGCGGCGGCGCGGCATGGTCGAGAGCGAGGTGCACTTCTCCCGGCTGCTCGCCGACACCGAGCTGCGCTTCGGGCACTGCGGGCGCGCCCTCGACCTGGCCGGGGAGAGCCTGCGCCTGGCCCGGGACTCCGGCATCGGGGAGAGCGCGTCCGCGATGCTCGCCTCCGTCGCCGAGGCGTCCGGCGGGGACGTGGACCGGGCGCTGGCCCTGGCCCGCGAGTCCGCCGACCACGCCGAGGTGGACGGCGACCAGCTGTACCTGTCCCTCGCCCTGGCCGCCCTCGGCTACGCCCAGCTGGTGTCCGGGAACGCGCAGGCCGCCGTGCACTCGCTGCGCCGGGTGCGCGAGCTGGAGCACGGCATGGGCATCACCGACCCGGCGCGCGGCCGCTGGCAGGGCGACCTCGCCGAGGCGCTGGTGCGGATCGGCGAGCCCGGCGAGGCGCAGGAGCTGATCAACGTCACCCGGGTGCACGCGCTGCGGCTGAACCGGGCGAGCGTGCTGGCGGTGCTCGACCGCGCGGAGGCGCTGGTGCGCGCGGCACGGGGCGAACACCAAGCCGCGATCGCCCAGTTGACGTCGGCGCAGGAACGCCTGGCCAAGCTCGGCTACGGCCTGGAGGAGGCGCGGGCCGCCTTCGCGCGGGCCCGGCTGCGCTCCCGGACTCCGGGTCCCGCCGGGTACGACGAGGCGGCGCGGCTGTTCCGGCGGTGCCGTGCGCTGCCGTGGCTGCGGCAGGTCGACGAGGCCGTGGCGGCCGGACCGGCGGAGGCCGACCCGGTGCCCCCGGCGACGCCGGCCGCGCTGGACGGGCTGGCCTCGATGGAGCGTCAGGTCGCGGCGCTGGTCATGGAGGGGGCGACCAACCGGGAGATAGCCGGGCGCCTCTTCATCAGCGTCAAGACCGTCGAGGCGACGCTCACCCGGGTCTACCGGAAACTGGGCATACGCTCCCGCGTGGACATCGTGCGGCTGGCGGCGGGGCGGCGGGCACCGTAGGCGAGCGGGGCGCCGGGCGCCCTAGGCGAGCGGGGCGCCGGGCGACGTGGGTGACCCGGGTCACGGAGGGTGCGTGGTGCGTGCCACGATGGGTTCCCGGTCGTTGCCGTGAGGGACTTCTCGAGGCTGCCGTCATCGGCTCGTGACGGGCTTTCGAGGCGCCGTGATCCGGCCGACGTGACCGGAAACCAGCTGGTCCGGGCCCCCGGCGACCGAGGGTTTTCCCTGTCCAACTCCCCTTAGGGGGTTCCCTCATTGGGACGGCCCCGCGACCGGTTCTAGCGTGTGACACGTGCCGATCGCCCGGGCACCGGGACCCCGCCCCGACGCCCGGCCCCCCCCACCCGAGTGCGACCCCCCACCGGCGACTGGAGGAGACCCATGACAGGGCTCACCCGCACCAGACGGTCCGCCCCCGGACGCGCCACTGCCGCCGCGGCCCACGCCGTCCCCTTCGCCGCCTCCCCCGTCCGCCCCGCCGTCACGCCGTGCCGTCGTCAAGGGCCGACCCCATGATTTCCTGAGCAACCCTCAGGTCACGACCAGGGGGCGTTGCGGGCTTCCACGAGCAGCCCGCAGCGCCCCCTATCCAATGCCGCCTCAGCTGTCCCGTACCGTCCCGAAGCGGATGTCGTACGGCGTCCCCGGGTGCAGGATTCCGAGCATCCGTTCCGCCTCCTCCGTGATCTCCGCCCGCCGCGCCCGGTCGAGGTGGCCGAAGGGCTCGATCACGAGGGCGTCGTCGTCCGGCCGCCACAGTCCCGCCAGCAAGCCGTCCACCAGCAGGGTGCGGTAGGCGATGTTCCCCTGCCAGTGCCGGCCCTTCAGCTCGGGCGGCACCACGCGGGTGCGGTCGGCGTGGGAGAGCAGCAGGTTGTCGAACTCGGGCAGGAAACGGGGCGGGGCCGGGGTGTCGGGGTCCGGGCGGGGCGCGTCGGGGAGGTCGAAGAGTTCGGCGCCGCTGTCGTCGCGGAAGGTGACGAGCCGGGGCCGCAGGCGCTCGAAGGCGTCACGGAGCCGGGTGAGTCCGGCCCAGGTCTGCATGTCCTTCACGGAGGCGGGACCGAACGCGGCGAGGTAGCGCAGTACGGTGCCGTCCGGGTCGGGCGCGGGTTCGGCGGGCCGGCCCAGCCACTGCTCGGCGGTGGTCAGCCGGACCTGGCCGCTGCGGCCCCACAGCCCGCGCGGGGTGACCTGCACCAGCGGCAGCTTGCAGCGGGCGGCGACGGAGAGGGCCTGCGGGTCGGCGTCCGGCCAGTCCTCCAGGAGCGCCTCGCGCAGTTCCTTCATGGTGCGCGGCTCCTCCTCGACGAGGGCGCGCGCCTTGGCGGCGAGGCGGTCCAGGTCGACCCCGGCGAGCCCGGCACGGAACTGGTTCAGCTCCCGGTCGCGGGCGGGCTGCACCAGGGGGCGCAGGGTGAGGCAGTCGTCGGCGGTATGGGTGTGGATCGTCGAGCGCAGGGTGACGATGCGGACCACCTCGCGGTCGGCCATGGGCCGGGACAGCGCGTCCGGGGTGAAGCCGTCGAGGCGGGCGGCGAGGGCGTAGTACGGCGGCTTGACGTTCTGCGCCTGGAGGCCGACCATGTGTTCGACGGCGGCCGTCGCGGACATCGGGGAGCGGCTCAGCAGGAGCTGCCGGGCCAGGGTCGCGCGGTTCAGGGCGCGGGGGCCGAGGACGGGCGGCGACGGCGGGGCGGCGGTGGTCCGCCTGGGCTTCGTCATGCGGTCACGCTAGCGAGGATGTAGGCCGGATTCCGTCCTCTTTTCCCGATCAGGACAGCTGCCGCTTTCCCGGACAAAAAGCGGCGGAGTGTAACGCCCTGGCCCTCCGGCGGCGCTTAACCTACGGGGCCGGGAAATCCGGCCCCGATGCACGACATCCCCCCACGAAGGAAAGACCCCATGACTTCCTCCGCCTCCTCCCCCGACGACCTCCCGGTCTACGACAGACTCGTGCGCGAGCGCGGTGACGTCGTGGCCGAGGTCCGCGAGGTGGCCGAGCGGACCCAGTTCGAGGTCCGCCAGGCGTTGGCGGGCACCGTCCGTCCCCGTCCGCCGCAGAACGGCCCGCGCCAGCAGCAGGGCCCCGGCGGTCCCCGCCACCCCCAGGGCGGCCCGCGCCAGCCGCAGGGCGGGCCCCGGCAGCAGCAGGGGCAGCCGGGACTGCCGCAGGGGCCGGGGCAGGGGCAGGGGGCCTCGCCTCAGGGGCAGGGGTCCTCGTCTCACGGGCAGGGTCAGGGTCCTGGCCAGGGGCCCGGGCAGCCGCAGGGCGGTCAGCAGCCGCCGCAGGGGTTCGACCTGCCCCGGAGGCCCGGACAGCAGCAGGGTCCCGGTCCGCAGGGCGCCGGTCCGCAGGGTCCCGGTTCGCAGGGCGCCGGTCCGCAGGGTCCCGGTCCGCAGGGCGCCGGACAGCAGGGTCCCGGTCCGCGTGCGTACGAGGACCGGCCCCGGCAGGACGGCGGCGGCCCGCAGGACGGCGAGGCCGGGCGCCACGAGGAGCCGCAGCGCCCCGACGCCGGCTGACCTCTGCTCCCCGCTCTGCGTTCTCCCGTCCCTGATGTCACGCGCGCCGATTGCCGTCGCGCCGGGAGGGGCACTCGGTGCGCCGTGCACGAGCAAAGCCGAACAGCACCGCGCAGGGTCCTGCTGACCGGATGGTTCAGCTTCCGCGACGGGGAGGCGACCGCCGGGGACGTCCTGGCCCTGCACCGGGTCGAGACGGTCCTGCGCGGGTCCGGCACACCGTACGACGTCGCCTGGAGCCCCGGGTTCCGGCCGGACGCGCTGCACCTCGACGACGTACGCCCCCACGACTACACGCACGTCGTGTTCGTGTGCGGGCCGCTGCACGGGCCGCAGGTGGAGGAGTTGCACCGGCGGTTCGCGCACTGCGTGCGGATCGCCGTGGGGACGTCGGTGATCGACCCGGAGGAGCCGGCGGTCACCGGGTTCCACCGGGTGCTGGCCCGGGACGCGCCCGGGCGCGCGCCCACCGAGGACCTGGCGGCCCGCGCGCCCGCCGTGCCGCCGCGGCCGGTGGTCGGGGTGATCCTCACCCATGGTCAGCATGAGTACGGGGCGCAGCGGCGGCACGGGGAGGTCGCCGAGCGGGTGACGCACTGGCTGGCCGGGAAGGACTGCGCGCGACTGGAGCTGGAGACGCGGCTCGACACCAGGGACTGGCATCTGAACGCCACACCGGCGCAGGTGCAGTCGGTGCTGGCGCGGCTCGACCTGGTGGTCACCGACCGGCTGCACGGGCTCGTGCTGGCCCTCAGGGTCGGCACGCCGGTGATCGCGATCGACCCGGTGGCGGGCGGTGCGAAGGTGACGGCGCAGGCGCGGGCCTGCGGGTGGCCGGCGCTGCTGCCGGCGGAGCAGGTGGACGAGCGGCGGCTGGACCGGTGGTGGGACTGGTGTCTGACCTCGGGCCGGGTGGCCGCGCGGCAGGCCCGTGAGACGTTCCGCGAGGGCCGGGTGCCGGACGGGGCGGACCGGCTGCTGGAGGCGCTGACGTCGGGTGCCGGAGCCGGTTAGGGCGCGGGTCCGCCGGGCACCCGGAACGCACGTCCACCCTGGCGGTCGTTGGAGGAGAGACGGTGTCCCTCGGTCGGCTCCCTGAACACGAACAGCACATCCTCGACGAGATCGAGCGGTCGCTGCGGCGTGACCGCCGCCTCAACCGGCTGATGCGGGGCCGTCGGACCCGCCGCGGCCCCGGCCTGAGGCGTCTCGCGGCCCGGGTGACCCGCCGCGCCGTTCCACGCGGCCGGACCGTCGCCCTGCTGGCCGTGGTGGCGGTGGCTCTGATGGTGACGGGCCTCGTCACGGCGGCCCCGTGGGCGATCTGGACGTTCGCGGTGGTGTGGCCGGTGGTGGTCTTCATGGGCTTCCGCCTGCTGTCCCGCTGGTCGGCAGACGCGGGACCGCCGCCCGACGGGCGATGAGGAGCCGCTGCGCGGGGCGGATGCCCCTTGGGTGGCGGGGTGCCCGCGCGGCCCGCGACGGTGCCGCATCATTCGGCGGGGCCGCGACCGGGGCGGCGGCCCCGCGGGCCGCGACCGGCGGCGCCCGCGCGGCGATCGGGAGATGAGGCCCCGCTCGGCGCCCTCTCCGTCACCGTCCGCTCCAGGGCCCAGCCTCCGCGGCCTCCGGCTGCCCGCCACGCGGGCGACGCACGCGGCCTCCGGCGCAGCACGGCGGCTGCCCGAGGCAGGAGGGTCGGCCTGCGGTGACAGCGTCGCTCCCCGCCCTCGGCACGGGAGCCGGGCGGAGACTCGCGGTGAGCGGCGAACGCCTGCGACGCCGCGACAGGGGGACGCGCCACGTACGCCCGGCAGGGCCGCGCGGCGGGTGGCGGCCCCGCTCCGCCCCGATCGAGGGCCGAGAGACGGGCGAGGTCTCGCTCGGTGCCCCGACCGCTCCGGGGACTGGCCCGCAGGCAGCGACACCCGGCGTCCGCCCCTCGGGGACCGTGGTGACGGCCACCGCGGTCCCCGAGGGGCGGACGCGCCGGCCGACGGCCCAAGCCCCGTTGACCTCCCGGCACGTGAGCCGGGCATGAGGCCTGCGGCGCCGCGCCGGGGGCATGAGGCCTGCGGCGCCGCGCCGGACGCCGCCGAACCGACGCACGCGCACGGCCGCCAGGGGCCCCCTCGGCATCCCCACCCCCGCGAGGGCGCCGGGGCGCGCAAGGGCGGGACACCCGCGGGCGCCCCCGCACACAAGCCGGGGCGCGAAGCCCGCTCCGCGGGCACCCCTCGCTCAGCCCAGATAGCGCCGTGCCTTCGACGCCCGTTGGGCCGGTTCCAGGAGGCGGAGGCGGGATTCGACCTCCGGGGGGAGGACGCGGCGTTCCCGGAGGATCCAGGGGAGTGCCGCCGCCGCTTCCGTGAAGGCGAGGAGTGACGTCGAGTCGCGCGGGACCGTGCAGGCCAGGTTGAGCGTGCGGCGCAGGGCGGGGACGACCGGGCGGCGGAGCCAGGTGAACCACAGGGTGTTGCGGATGCCGTGGCGGCGGCGCAGGGTCGCGTCGCGGGCCTCCGAGGCGTGGTGGTGGATCGTGAGGTGGTCGGCGTAGACGAGCCACCAGCCGTCGGCGGCGAGGTCGGCGGAAAGCAGTTCCTCCTCCCCGCCGAGCCACAGCTTGGGGTGGAAGCCGCCCGCCTTCCGGAAGGCGTCCGTGCGCAGGACCGTCGCGGCGGCGAGGAAGGAGCCGAGGGCGGGGCCGGGCATCCACGGCGGCCCCGGCACGGGCGACTCGCGCAGCTCGCGCACGATGGGGTCCTCGGTGCCGTGCGGCTCGACGACGATGCGCGCGGTGACGGAGACGACGCCGGGGTGACGGTCGAGCAGGTCGGCGGCGCCGGTGAGGGAGCCGGGCGCCCACCAGGAGTCGTCATCGCAGAAGGCGACGTACGGGGTGGTGACCTCACGGACCGCGAGGTTGCGGCCGACCGCGCCGAGGTTGCGGCCGGGGCGCAGCAGCCGGGCCTCCGGGTGGTGGCGGGCTGCGGCGTCGGCGGTGCCGTCGGTGGAGCCGTTGTCGGTGACGATCATCTGGGGCCGTTCGGGGAGTTCGGCTAGCCGGTCGAGGGTGCGCAGCAGTTCCCGGCGGCGGTTGTGGGTGATGACGACGACGGTGGTGCGGGGGTCGGTCATACGGTCGCCCCCTCCAGTTCCAGCCGGCGGGCGGCGCGCTCCACGTGCGGGGGCAGCGGCCGGCGGGCGCGCAGGGCGGCGGGCAGCAGGGCGACCGTCTGGCGCAGGGCGCACCGGGCGGTCGTGTCGGCGCGGGCCTCGGCGGCGAGGGCGCCGGTGCGGGCGAGGGCGTACCGGACGGGACGGCGCAGCCAGGCGGTGAGCACCTCGTTGCGGCGCTGCTGCACGGGCCGGCCGGGGCGTCCCGAGGTGGCCGGGTGGTGGTGGGCGACGACGTCGGGGCAGTGGGTGACGCCCCAGCCGCGGGCGGCGAGGTCGTAGGCGAGGCAGGTCTCCTCGCCGCCGAAGAACAGCACCCGGTGGAAGCCGCCCGCGTCGAGGTAGGCGATGCGGCGGACGACGGCGGCGCAGGCGAGGAAGCCGAGCACCTGGACGCCGGGGAGGTCGGTGGCGGGACCGAGCGGGGAGCGGGCGAGGAGGTCGTTGAGCGGGTCCTCGGCGTTCTCGGGGCCGACGAGGGTGCGGGCGGCGATCAGTCCGAGCCGCGGGTGGGCGTCGAACAGGCCGGCGGCGCGGGCGAGTGCGCCGGGCTCCCACCAGGAGTCGTCGTCGGCGAACGCGACGTACGGGGTGTCGAGGGCGCGGACGCCGTGGTTGCGGGCGAGGGCGCCGTGGTTGCGGGTGAGGGCGAGGACCCGTACGTGGGGGAAGTCCCGGGCGACCATGGCGCGGGTGCCGTCGGTGGAGGCGTTGTCGGCCACGAGGATGTCGGGCCGTTCGGGCAGGTCGGTGAGGTGGCGGAGGGTGCCCGCGAGGCGGTCGCGGCGGTTCCGGGTGGCGATGACGACGCCGACGCGGTGGTGGCGGGTCATGGGGCGGGCTCCTCGGGTGCGGGGACGCGGTGCAGGGCGTCCAGCACCTCGTCGGGGGTGATGCGCAGCAGTGCCGGGTCGGGGCGGCGGGCGTGCGGGTCGCCCTCGGGGCCGTGCCACAGGGCGATGTGGCGGGGGTGCGGGGGCGGGCCCCAGTGGCTCGGCGGGACGGGGCCGAACAGGGTGACCGTGGGCGTGGCGTGGGCGACGGCGAGGTGGGCGACGCCGGTGTCGCCGCTGACGACCGCGCGGGCGCCGGCGACGAGGGCGGACAGCCGGTGGAAGGGCAGGCCGCCGGAGAAGACGTCCGTGTCGGACAGCCGGGCCTCCTTGGCGAGCCGGGCCACCAGGTCGGACTCGTGCGCGCCCCCGGTGACCACGACCCGCAGCCCCCGGTCGCGCAGGGCGGAGGCGACGGCCGCGTACCGCTCGACGGGCCAGCAGCGCGCGGGCGCGCCGGCGCCGGGGTGCAGGACGACCGCGCCGGGCGCGGGCGAGGGGGTGTCCGGGCGGGGCAGCCGCAGGTCGGCGGGGTCGGCGTCGAGGCCGTGGAAGGTCAGCAGCCGGCACCAGCGGTCGCGTTCGTGTTCGTCGCGGTACCAGGGTGGTCCCTCGATGCCGGGGGTGTCCGGGTGCGCGAAGGCGAACAGCCGGGCGGGGCGCAGGGATTGGAGCAGGCGGTGGCTGGGCGGGCCGTTGCCGTGGAGGTCGACGGCGACGTCCGGGGGCGGGCCGGTCCAGTCGAGGGTGCGGGGGACGGCCCGGCCGGGCGCGGAGGCGGGCAGCAGCCGGTCGACGGCCCCGGTCGCCTCGGCGACGGGAGCGAGGTCGGCAGGAGCGGCCAGCACGATCTCGTGCTCCGGGAAGCCGCGTCGCAGCGCCCGCAGCGCGGGCACCCCGGCGAGCAGGTCCCCGAGCCCGAGCGCCCGCAGCACGAGCACCCGGGGGGACGTCATCGCGTGACCTCTTTGAGGAGACGTTCCCAGTCGTCGAGGAAGCGGGGCAGGCCGTAGCGGGCGAGGGCGGCGGCGCGGGCGAGCTCGCCGGTGCGGCGGGCGGCGAGCGGGTCGGCGACGAACTCCCGTACGGCGTCGGTGAGGAGGTCGATCCGGTTGGAGACGACGCCCGCGCCGGGCGGCACCGCCTCGGTGACCTCGGTGGTGGCGAGGGCGACGACGGGCATGCCGAGGTGCATGGCCTCCAGCAGGGACAGGCCGAGGGAGGTCCAGCGCACCGGGTGGACGTAGACGCGGCGGCGGGCCAGCTCGGCGTGCAGGCGTGCCTGGGTCAGCTCGTGGGAGCGGCACCGGTCGGCGGGCAGCCCGAGGTGGCCGGCGAGGCCTTCGGTGCCCATGCCGAACACGTCCAGCGGCGCGGCGGCGGCGAACTCCGGGAGCAGGTCGGTGCCGGTCGTACGGCCGCGCCGCACCGGCTCGTTGACGACGACGGCGGCGTGCGGCAGCTCGCCGGTCCACAGCGGGCCGGGGTCGACGATGCCGTGCTCGATCACCGTGGTGGGGGTGGAACCGGCGTCCCACATCAGCCGGTTGAAGTGGGTGACGTGCACGAGGGTCACGCCGGGGATGTCCGCCGCGGGGTGCCGGGTGTCGGGGACGTCGCCGTGCGGGGCGTTGTGCTCCAGGTAGACGAGCGGCGGGCGGCGGCGCAGCCAGTGGTCCACCAGGCCGATCTCGTGCGGGCGTTGCAGCACCACGGCGTCGATGTCCTGCTCGGCCAGGCGTTCCGGCGGGACCTCCACGACCGTGTCGGGCCAGTCGAAGGTGCGGGCGCGGCCGAGCCCGTCGGGTCCGCGGTCCGGGGTGACGGGGACGACGTAGGTGTGCGGTCCCTGCACGAAGGCCGTGGTCCACGACCCGTGCACATGCCACAGCAGGATCCTCATGCCACCTCCACGAGCTTGTCGACCGCGGCGACGACGTCGAGCGCGGTCACGGTGTCCAGGCAGGGATGGCCCGGTACGGGGCAGCGCCGGGCGCGGCTTCCGGCGCACGGGGCGTCCTGGTCGCCGAGCAGCAGGTGGGGCACGCCGTAGGGGCGCCACCGCTCGGCGGGGACGACCGGCGCGAACAGCGACACCACGGGGGTGCCGACGGCGGCGGCGAGATGGGCGGGGCCGGTGTTGCCCGCGACGACGCAGTCGGCCCCGGCGAGCACCCCGGCGAGCCGCGGGGCGTCGGTACGGCCGCCCAGGTCGAGGGCGCGGCCGCCGGCGACGTACGCGGTGAGGTCGCGCTCCCCCGCGCCGCCGGTGACGACGACGCGCCGTCCGGCGGCGGTCAGTTCGCGCACCGCCTGGGCGCAGCGTCCGGGGCTCCAGGCGCGGGCGGGCACGCTGGCGCCGGGGTGGACGACGACGTACGGCCTGTCGCCGGTGAGCGCGTCGGCGGCGGGCGGCGGGAGGACCCGCAGCCGGCCGTCGTCGACGCGGGGGAAGCCGGCCGCCTCGGCGAGGTCGAGGGCGGCCTCGGCCTCGTGGGCGTGCGGGGCGCGGTGGTGGCGTACGTCGAGGAGGCTGCCGGGGTGGTCCTCGCTGTCGGCGGCGATGAAGGGCACGCCGGCCAGCCGCAGCAACAGCGCGGTGGGCAGCGGCGACTGGTGGAACGAGGTGAGGACGAGCGCGGCGTCGGCGTCGAGGGACGCGACGAGCTTGCCGATGTCGTCCCGGTCGACGGGCGGCGGCCGGAACCCGGTCCACGGGGACTCCCAGACGATCACCTCGTCCACCCCGGGCAGCAGCCGCGCCGCGGGCGCCCCGTGCGGTCCGCACAGCAGGGTGACGTGGTCGGCGCGGGCGGCGACGGCGCGTACGGCGGGCCCGGCGAGCAGGACGTCGCCGAAGCTGTCGAGCCGGGTGACGAGGGCTCTCACAGGTACCTCCGGGTCCGGGGCGGCGCTTCGGCGGGGGCGGCCGGCGGGCGCCGGGAGGCCACCCGCGCGTGTTCGGCGTCGGCGTACAGCCCCAGCGCGGGGGTGCCGCCCGGGGTCTCCCACGGCGGGCCGTCGAGGATGAGCCGTACGGCGGCGGGCAGGTCGCGCGCCACATGCGGGGCGGCGGCGGTCTCCTCGGGGCGGGTGACGGGCGTGGGGACGAGGACGGCGTGCGCGCCGGCCCGGCAGGCGGCCTCGACGTCGGAGCCGATGTCGCCGACGACGACGCAGTCGGCGGGGTCGACGCCGAGCTGCCGGGCGGCGTCGAGGATCATTCCGGGCCGGGGCTTGCGGCAGGGGCAGCCGTCGTCGGGGCCGTGCGGGCAGAACGCCCGGACGTCGAACGGGCCGAGGAGTTCCTCCACGCGTTTGTTGACCCGCCGGACGTCGGCCTCGGTGAGCAGCCCCCGGGCGACCCCGGACTGGTTGGTGACGACACCGAGGCGGATACGGCGGTCGCGCAGCGCGTCGAGCGCCTCGCGCGCCCCGTCGACGGGGCGTACGCGCTCCGGGGCGGCGTTGTAGGGCACGTCGTGCACCAGGGTGCCGTCGCGGTCGAACAGCACCGCCCGCACAGGGCTCATCGGGCCACCTCCCGCCAGGCGGGGGCGTTGCGGTGGCGCCAGGCGCCGGCCAGGCGGTGCCAGGTGGCGGCGGGCGGGATGACCACGCTGGTGGCGAGCACGGTCGCTACCTCCTCGGGGGTGCGCGGCCCGGGCGCGATACGGGCGCGGGCGAACTCGGCGGTGCCGGCCGCCCATCCCGCCGCGCAGGCCGCGGCGGCTCTGCGGTGTCCGGTGACGGCGAGCGCGCACGCGGCCCAGGCCGCGGTGATCGCGGCGTGCCGGCGGATGCGTCCGCGCGGCGAGACGGCCCGCTCCCACCAGTCGGGGCCGTGCAGCCGCCGCATCAGGGCGTCGTCGGCGTGGCCGCGCTGCTTGCCCACCGACGCCCAGCGGGAGGCGGGGCGCACGGGGTGCAGGGTGGTGCGCCGGCCGCGGCGGATGCGCCAGCCGGCGTCGAGGAGCCGCAGCGCGAGGTCGGCGTCCTCGCGGTGCGCGCGGGGGAAGCGTTCGTCGAAGCCTCCTACCCGGCGGAGGACCTCGGTGCGGTAGGCCATGTCGGCGCTGATCCAGCGGGCGCGGGCCAGTCCCGCGGTGCCGCGTTCCCAGTCGGTGGGGCGCCGTCCGCCGGGCAGCGGCACGGTGATGACACCCGGCACGCCCGCGGTGTCGGGCGTCGCCTCGTCGAGGTCCTGCTGGAGCTGGGCGCACCAGTGCGGCCCGACCTGGACGTCGTCGTCGACGAACACCACCCAGGGCTCGGTGACGGCGCGCAGTCCGGTGTTGCGGGCGGCGGCGGGGCCGCGGGCCTCTCCCGGCAGCACGGTGGTGCGGTCGCGGAGGTCGCCGAGGACGCTCAGCGCGTGCTCCAGGGGCTCCGGGTCGGGGACGGGCGTGGCGGGGCGGTCGTCGACGAGGACGATGCGCTCGGGGCGTGGTCCGCGCGCGGCGGCCAGCGCGGCGAGGCAGTCGGGGAGGCAGTCCCGCACGAGGGTGGGGACCACGACGGCGTAGGGCGTCATCCCGGCGCCCTCCCTCCGCACCCGGCGTACGGCCCGCCCGGGCGCGGACCCGCGGGGGTGGGGCGGCGCTCGGGGAACGGGGCGTGGTCACCGGGGTCGTGCATGGGGAGTTGGCTCCGTCCCTGCGTCGGGCGAGTACTGCGGGGAGCGGGTGCCGCGCCCGGCCCGCGTCAAACGGTTGGACACGGCTCGCCCCGCTCCGTGCGTGTATGCGGCGCTCTGCACCAGCGTGCCCCGAGACGGAGAGGGGCGCAGGTCGGAGGGCGGGACGGGCCGGATGGTTGCCCGGCCGCCCGGTGACAACTCTCACAGGGCCGGATCACCCGGACGGAGGCACGCGACAGCGGACTATAAACCCGGTGTATAGACCGTGTGTACAGTCCGCGCATGCCTTTTCCGAACAGGAAGACGACGAGAAGAGGGGCCGCGTTCCACGCCCTTGCGGCCGGGGCCGCGGTGGCCGCGCTGGCGCTGACCGGATGCACGCGCGTGGAGTCGACCGCGCCCAGCACCGTCCGCGCGACCGACGTGCAGGCGCGGTTCGGGGCCGTGGACTGCCGCGAGGCCAAGTGCGTAGCGCTGACGTTCGACGCGGGGCCGAGCGAGCACTCCGCGCGGCTGCTCGACATCCTCGAGGAGGAGCGGGTCCCGGCGACCTTCTTCCTCCTCGGCAAGCGGCACATCGACACGTACCCGGAGCTGGTGCGGCGAATGGCCGACGAGGGGCACGAGGTGGCGAGCCACACCTGGACCCACCGCATCCTCACGGAGCTGGAGCCGGACGAGATACGCGAGGAGCTGGAGCGCACCAACGACGCGATAGAGCGCCTCACCGGCCGCCGCCCCACCCTGATGCGCCCGCCGCAGGGCCGCACGAACGACACGGTGCACGGCATCAGCCGCGAGCTGGGGCTGTCGGAGGTGCTGTGGAGCGTGACGGCGAAGGACTACACGACGACCGACCCGGACCTGATCACGCGCCGGGTCCTCGCCCGGTCCTCCCGCGACGGCATCATCCTGCTGCACGACCTCTACGACGGCACCGTGCCCGCCGTGCCGGGCATCATCGACGCGCTGAAGAAGCGGGGGTACGTCTTCGTGACGGTCCCGCAACTGCTCGCGCCGGGGAAGGCGGAGCCGGGCGCGGTGTACCGGTGAGGGCGGGGAGGGGCTCCTAGGATCGGCCCGTGGCCACCTTCGAGCTCCAGCGCACCGTGCCCCTGTCTGCCGCCGAGGCCTGGCGCCGGGTCACCACCTGGCCCCGGCACGGCGAGGTGGTCCCGCTGACCCGGATCACCGTCACCACTCCCCCGCCCACCGGCGAGGGCACCCGGTTCACCGCCCGCACGGGCACGGTCCCGCTCGGCTTCGACGACCCGATGGAGGTCACGGTGTGGCGGCCCCCGGCGGGCGACTCCCCGGGGTTCTGCCGGCTGGAGAAGCGCGGGCGGACGGTCATGGGGTGGGCGGAGATCGAGGTGCACGCGCGTCCCGGCGGACGCAGCCGGGTGGTGTGGCGGGAGGACGTCCGCGTGCGTTTCCTCCCGGCCGCGTGCGACGGGCTGCTGGCGCGGGCGGGTCGCGTGATGTTCGGGCGGGCGACGGACCGGCTGCTGCGGCGGGGGTGACCTCCGCCGCGGCGTGGGTGCCCCCGGAAAAGCAGTCGCGTCCCCCGGCGCGGGGCCACTACGGTCCCGGTGGCAATCCGGACAGCGACCCGACCACGGGAAGGCCTGGCATGGGCACCGAGGGCATACGGACCGACCGCTTGAGCATGCTGCTGGAGCAGTTCGACAAGGCGACGGACATGGCCCGTGCGCGCCTGTCGGGGCTCGGCGACGACGAGTACCTCTGGGAGCCGGTGCCCGGCTGCTGGTCGATCCGGCCCCGCGGCGAGGCGGTGACGCCCAGGGCCTTCGGACCCGGCGCGTGGGTGCTCGACCTGGGCGACCCGGACATCCCCGCGTCCGAGTACGCGGAGGTGGCCCGGCAGGCGGCCTCCGGGATGAGCGTCGAGAAGATCGCCGAGGACTGGAGCGTGAGCGTGGCGCGGGTCGAGGAGGTCCTCGCCCACACCGGGGAACCGGAGCCCGACGACACCCCGCTCACCACGATCGCGTGGCGGCTGGGGCATCTGCACTACGAGTTCGCGGGCGGCTGGGAGTGGGCCTTCGGGGAGAAGCGTCAGGACCCGAAGCAGATGGTCGACTTCACGCCCTCCGCCGCCGCCGCGCTGGAGCGGTTCTGGGAGACCGTCGACTGGTGGCGCGACGCCATCGGCGGCGTCACCGAGGAGCAGCTCGACACGGTGGGCTTCTCGCAGTACCCCTACGGTTCCGACCCCGACGACCCGTTCGTCGGCGTGATCGCGGGAGCCAACCTGGAGTTCGTCCACCACATGGCGGAGATCGCGCTGCTGCGCGACCTGTGGCGGGTCCGGCACGCGCTGTCGGGGCGCTGACGTACGGGCTTCCGCTCAGGCCACCGAGCCGATGGTGCGGGCCGGGGCCGGGGTGTCGTGGTGGATGGGGGTGTGCGCGCCCGTGAGGGCGACGCCCGTGCCGCCTCTGCGGGCGGCGACGATCTCCGCCGCGATGGACACGGCCGTCTCCTCCGGGGTGCGGGCGCCCAGGTCGAGGCCGATGGGGGACCTGAGGCGAGCCAGCTCCAGCTCGGTGACGCCGGCCTCCCGGAGGCGCGCGTTGCGGTCCAGGTGGGTGCGGCGGGAGCCCATCGCGCCGACGTAGGCGACCGGCAGACGGAGCGCCAGCTCCAGCAGCGGTACGTCGAACTTGGCGTCGTGGGTGAGGACGCACAGCACCGTGCGGGCGTCCACCTCCGTGCGGGCCAGGTACTCGTGCGGCCACTCCACGACGATCTCGTCCGCCTCCGGGAAGCGCGCCCGGGTCGCGAACACCGGCCGCGCGTCGCACACGGTGACGTGGTGGCCGAGGAACTTGCCGACCCGTACCAGCGCCGCCGCGAAGTCGATCGCGCCGAACACGATCATCCGGGGCGGCGGCACCGACGACTCGACCAGCACGGTGACGGGCTCCCCGCAGCGCGAGCCCTCCTCGCCTGTCTCCACGGTGCCGGTACGGCCCGCGTCCAGGAAGGCGCCCGCCTCGGCGACGACCGTGCGGTCCAGCTCCGGGTGCGCGCCGAAGCCGCCCTCGTACGAACCGTCGGCGAGGACGGTGAGCGCGCGGCCGCGCAGATGCTCCGGGCCCTCGACGACGCGGGCGAGCGCCGCCGCCCGCCCGCCCGCCACCGCGGCGAGCGCGGAGGCCAGCACGGGGCGGGCGGGGTCGGACGCCCGTACGGGGGTGACCATCACGTCGATGATCCCGCCGCAGGTGAGGCCGACGGCGAAGGCGTCCTCGTCGCTGTAGCCGAACCGCTCGAGGACGGTCACGCCGTCCTCGAGCGCCCGTACGCACAGCTCGTACACCGCGCCCTCCACGCACCCGCCGGAGACCGAGCCGACCGCCGTGCCGTCGGCGTCGACCGCGAGCGCGGCGCCGGCCCCGCGGGGCGCGCTGCCGCCGACGGCCACCACGGTGGCGACGGCGAAGTCACGGCCCTCGGCGACCCACCGGTGAAGCTCCTCGGCGATGTCCAGCATTCTCGCTCTCCTCGGCTGCGTTGACGGCTGCGGTGACGTGGAAGACAGGGTGGCCCTCTCAGCGCACCCCGAGCCAGCCCTCGATCGGGGCGAGGGCGAAGAACACCAGGAAGACCAGGGTCAGCCCCCACATGAACGGTCCGACCTCCCGCGCCTTCCCCTGGCCCGCCTTGACGGCGGTGTACGAGACGACGCCGGCGGCCACGCCCGCGGTGATCGAGTAGGTGAACGGCATGACCACCACGGTCAGGAACACCGGGATCGCGGTGGCGCGGTCGGCCCAGTCGACATGACGGGCGTTCGACATCATCATCGCGCCGATCACCACCAGCGCCGCGGCGGCCACCTCGCCCGGCACGATCGCCGTCAGCGGGGTGAAGAACAGGCAGGCGGCGAAGAACAGCCCGGTGACGACGGAGGACAGACCGGTGCGGGCGCCCTCGCCCACGCCGGTCGCGGACTCGACGAACACCGTCTGGCCGGACGCGCCCGCCACGCCGCCGATCGCTCCGCCGGCGCCGTCGATGAACAGCGCCTTCGACAGGCCCGGCATGCGGCCCTTGTCGTCGGCGAGTTCCGCCTCCGTGCCGACGCCGATGATGGTCGCCATCGCGTCGAAGAACCCGGCCAGGACGAGGGTGAACACGATCATCCCGACGGTCATCGCGCCGACCTCGCCCCAGCCGCCGAACTCGACGTGCCCGAAGAGCGAGAAGTCCGGCATCGACACCGCGCCGCCCTTCAGCTCGGGCGGGCCGCTCGCCCACTGCTTGGGGTCGATCACGCCGAACGCGTTGAGCACCACGGCGAGTACGGTGCCGCCGACGATGCCGATGAGGATGGCGCCGGGGACCCCGCGGGCTTGCAGCACGAAGACGGCGAGCAGGGTGATCGCGAACAACAGGACCGGCCAGCCCGCCAGTTCGCCCGACGGGCCGAGGGTGACCGGGGTGGACTCGCCCTGGTGGACGAAGCCGGCCTTGTAGAAGCCGATCAGGGCGATGAACAGGCCGATGCCCATGGTGATCGCGTGCTTCAGGGCCAGCGGGATGGCGTTCATGATCATCTCGCGGAGGCCGGTGACGACCAGCAGCATGATGACCACGCCGTACATCACGCACATCCCCATCGCCTGCGGCCAGGTCATCTCCGGCGCGACCTGGGAGGCGAGGACGCCGGACACGGAGAGGCCGGCGGCCAGGGCGAGGGGGACCTTGCCGAAGAAGCCCATGAGGAGCGTGGATACGGCGGCGGCGAAGGCGGTGGCGGTGATGAGGGCGGTGGGGGCGAGGGTGTTCCCCGCGGCGTCCTTGCCCGAGAGGATCAAGGGGTTGAGGAGGAGGATGTACGCCATCGCCATGAAGGTGGTGGTGCCGCCGCGGAGTTCGCGGGCGAGGGTCGATCCTCTGCGGGTGATGTGGAAGTAGCGGTCGAGCCAGGGGGTGTGGTCGGAAACGGGGGATTCCGGGCCCCGGTTCTCGGGGGTGGTGGTGGGGTCGAGTGACTGTTGGGTCATGGTGGCCTGCTCCCAAGGTTCATAGGGGCACCCGGTCCCCCTGCGGGGGGCGTCGGGATTTGGGGAGGTGCACGACCCGGGGGACGGCCCGAGACGAACGAGGTGGTGCCGGGGCGGGGGTGGGTGGGTCGACGCCTGCCCGGCGGGGGTGCCGCTGCGCCCACCCGTGCCGCCCCAGCGGCACGACTGCCCGCAGCGGCGGCGCGGTGCGCTTTCAGCGGCCGGGGCGATCGCACGCCTTCAGGGGCGCGGGGAACTGCGCGCTCAGCCACGGACTGCCCGCACCCGGCGTTGCAAGGGCGCCGCTGCACCCGCGGCTACGGCGGCAGCCGGCCCGCAGCTGGGGCGGAACGCCCCTCAAGGGGCGCGGGGAACTGCGCGACCGGCCACGGACTGCCCGCACCCGGCGTTACGCCGTGCCCGTGAGGTGTTCCGGACGGACCGGCGTTCTGTTGAGCTCCAGGCCCGTCGCCGCACGGATCGCCGCCAGCACCGCCGGTGTCGACGACAACGTAGGCGCCTCACCGATGCCCCGAAGCCCGTACGGCGCGTGGTCGTCGGCGAGTTCCAGGACGTCCACCGGGATCGTCGGGGTGTCGAGGATCGTCGGAATCAGATAGTCCGTGAACGACGGATTCCGCACCTTCGCCGTCGTCGGGTCGACCAGGATCTCCTCCATGACCGCGACCCCCAGCCCCTGGGTGGTGCCACCCTGGATCTGGCCGACCACCGACAACGGGTTCAGCGCCCTGCCGACATCCTGCGCGCAGGCCAGCTCGATCACCTTCACCAGCCCCAGCTCCGTGTCGACCTCGACGACCGCCCGGTGCGCGGCGAACGAGTACTGGACGTGGCCGTTGCCCTGGCCGGTGCGCAGGTCGAAGGGCTCGGTGGGGCGGTGGCGCCACTCCTCCTCGACCTCGACGGCCTCGTCGCCGAGGACGTCCACCAGGTCGGCGAGGACCTCGCCGCCGTCGGTGACGACCTTGCCGCCCTCCAGCAGCAGTTCGGCGTGTGCCCAGGCGGGGTGGTAGGAGCCCAGCTTGCGCCGGCCCAGTTCGAGGACCTTCTCGCGGACCAGCTCGCAGGCGTGCTTGATCGCGCCGCCGGTGACGTACGTCTGGCGGGACGCGGACGTCGAACCCGCCGAGCCGACGCGGGTGTCGGCCGGGTGGATCGTCACCTGGGTGACGCCCAGCTCGGTGCGGGCGATCTGGGCGTGGACGGTGACGCCGCCCTGGCCGACCTCGGCCATCGCGGTGTGCACGGTGGCGACCGGTTCACCGCCGACGACCTCCATGCGGACGCGGGCGGTGGAGTAGTCGTCGAAGCCCTCGGAGAAGCCGACGTTCTTGATGCCGACCGCGTAGCCGACGCCCCGGACGACGCCCTCGCCGTGCGTGGTGTTGGACAGACCGCCGGGGAGCTGGCGTACGTCCGCGCCCTCGCTGGACTCCCACTGGCGCTCGGGCGGCATGGGCATCGCCTTGACGCGGCGCAGGAGTTCGGCGACCGGCGCCGGGGAGTCGACGGGCTGGCCGGTCGGCAGGAGGGTGCCCTGCTCCATGGCGTTGCGCTGCCGCAGCTCCACCGGGTCCATGCCGAGCCTGGCCGCCAGCTTGTCCATCTGCGCCTCGTAGGCGAAGCACGCCTGGACCGCGCCGAATCCGCGCATCGCGCCGCACGGCGGGTTGTTGGTGTAGAGGGCGATCGCCTCGATGTCGACGTCGTCCACGGCGTACGGCCCGACGCCGAGCGAGGAGGCGTTGCCGACCACGGCCGGGGAGGCGGAGGCGTACGCGCCGCCGTCGAGGACGATGCGGGCCTTGACGTGGGTCAGCTTGCCGTCCGCGGTGGCGCCGTGCTCGTAGTGGAGCTTGGCGGGGTGGCGGTGGACGTGGCCGAAGAAGGACTCGAAGCGGTTGTAAACGATCTTGACGGGCTTGCCGGTGCGCAGGGCGAGCAGGCAGGCGTGGATCTGCATGGACAGGTCCTCGCGTCCGCCGAACGCGCCGCCGACGCCGGCCAGCGTCATGCGCACCTTGTCCTCGGGAAGGCCGAGCACCGGCGCGATCTGGCGCAGGTCGGAGTGGAGCCACTGGGTGGCGATGTAGAGGTGGACGCCGCCGTCCTCCTCGGGCACGGCGAGTCCGGACTCGGGCCCGAGGAAGGCCTGGTCCTGCATGCCGAAGGTGTACTCGCCCTCCACGATGACGTCGGCGCGCCCGCGGGCGGCGGCGACGTCTCCGCGCACGATGGGCTGGCGGTGCACGATGTTGGGGTGCGGGACGTGCCCGACGTGGTGGTCGTCGCGGTGCTCGTGGACCAGGACCGCGTCGGGGGCGGTCGCGGACGCCTCGTCGGTGATGACGGGGAGTTCGCGGTACTCGACCTTGATCTTCGCGGCGGCGCGGCGGGCCGTCTCGGGGTGGTCGGCGGCGACGATCGCGACGGGCTCGCCGTGGTGGCGGACCTTGCCGTGGGCGAGGACCGGGGTGTCCCGGATCTCCAGACCGTAGTGCTTCACGTCGGCGGGCAGGTCGTCGTACGTCATGACGGCGTACACGCCCGGGGTGGCGAGGGCCTCGGCGGTGTCGATGGAGACGATCTCGGCGTGGGCGACGGTGGAGCGCAGGATCTGGCCCCAGAGCATGTCCTCGTGCCACATGTCGGAGGAGTACGCGAACTCGCCGGTGACCTTGAGGGTGCCGTCGGGGCGGAGGGTGGACTCGCCGATGCCGCCCTTGGTGCCGGAGCCTTGTGTGATCTTCGTGGGAACGCCGTTCGTGGGCATGTTCAGACCCCCTCGGACTGGCGGGCGGCCGCGAGGCGGACCGCGTCCATGATCTTCTCGTAGCCGGTGCAGCGGCAGAGGTTGCCGGAGAGCGCCTCGCGGATGTCCGCGTCGGACGGGTTGGGGTTGCGCTCCAGCATCTCGTCGGCGGCGACCAGCAGCCCGGGCGTGCAGAAGCCGCACTGGACGGCGCCGGCGTCGATGAACGCCTGCTGGACCGGAGAGAGTTCGGCGCCCTCGCCGGTCTGCGAGTCGGCGCCGTCGGCCGTCCATCCCTTGGCCTCGTCGAGGGAGGTGCCGCAGGTCCCGCCCGTACCGCAGGCGCGCTGCCGGGCGTGGTCGGCGAGGCCTTCCACGGTGACGACCTCGCGGCCTTCGGCCTGTCCGGCGGCGACCAGACAGGAGCACACGGGCACCCCGTCGAGCCGTACGGTGCAGGAGCCGCACTCGCCCTGTTCGCAGGCGTTCTTGGACCCCGGCAGGCCGAGGCGCTCGCGCAGGACGTAGAGCAGGGACTCGCCCTCCCAGACGTCGTCGGCCTGCTGGGGGCGTCCGTTGACGGTGAAGTTGACGCGCATTACGCGGCTCCCTCCGTGGTGCGGTGGGCGCCGCGGTACGACTCCCAGGTCCAGGTCAGGGTGCGGCGGGCCATCACGCCGACCGCGTGACGGCGGTAGCTCGCGGTGCCGCGCACGTCGTCGATGGGATTGCAGGCGGCGGCGCACAGATCGGCGAACTGCTTCGCGACGGACGGGGTGACGATCTTCCCGTTGTCCCAGAAGCCGCCCTCCTCCAGGGCCGCGTTCAGGAAGTCCTCGGCGGCCGTCGCCCGGATCGGGGTCGGGGCGGCCGAGCCGATGCCGGTGCGGACCGTGCGGGTCTCCGGGTGCAGGGCGAGGCCGAAGGCGCACACGGCGATGACCATGGCGTTGCGCGTGCCGACCTTGGAGTACTGCTGCGGCCCGTCCGCCTTCTTGACGTGGACGGCGCGGATCAGCTCGTCGGGCGCGAGGGCGTTGCGCTTCACGCCGGTGTAGAAGTCGTCGACCGGGATGCGGCGGGAGCCCCGTACGGACTCCACCTCGACCTCGGCGCCGGCCGCGAGCAGGGCGGGGTGGGCGTCGCCGGCCGGGGAGGCGGTGCCGAGGTTGCCGCCGACGCCTCCGCGGTTGCGGATCTGCGGGGAGGCGACCGTGTGGGAGGCGAGGGCGAGGCCCGGAAGCTCGGGGCGGAGGTGCTCCATGATCTTCGCGTAGGGGACGGAGGCGCCGAGCCGGACGGTGTCCTGGCCCACCTCCCATTCGTAGAGATCACCGATGCGGGTGAGGTCCATCAGGTACTCGGGACGGCGGTGGTCGAAGTTGATCTCGACCATCACGTCGGTGCCGCCCGCGATCGGCACAGCGGTGGGGTGCTCGGCCTTCGCGGCGAGCGCCTCCTCCCAGCTGGCGGGGCGAAGGAAGTCCATGACCGGCTCTCTTCTTCGTCTCGTGGGGCGTACGGACTGAGCCAATCCGTGTGCGGCGGGCGCGGCTCGTTCCTGCGGTGTTCACGCGGAGTGCGTTCAGTACACCGCCGCGTACTCCGCCCGGGTCAGTCACGGAAACCATGAAGGAGTTGGCTGGCCAACGCGGGCATCTTGTAGATTCGTATGAACGGAGAGGCCCAGTAACCTTCCGGTCTTCCTCCAGTAACGCGGGAGTCGATCGGGGCCGGGCGGAGCATGTCCGCAGGCCAGTCCCACGGGCCCCTCCCGACCCACCCTTCACCCTCCCCACGGGTACCGAGACACCGAGACAAGGAACGGCGGCGACGAGAATGCGGCTGCGCGCACTGCTGGACACCGACGCGCTGGGCCTGAAGCTGCTCGGCGGGGAGGACGAGCTGGACCGCAGTGTGCGCGGGGTGATGACCACCGACCTGCGCGACCCCAGCCGCTATCTGTCCGGCGGCGAGCTGGTGCTCACCGGGCTGGCCTGGCGCCGCGACGCCGCCGACTCCGAGCCGTTCGTACGGATTCTCGTGCAGGCCGGGGTGGCCGCGCTGGCCGCGGGCGAGGCGGAGCTGGGGGACGTCCCCGACGACCTGGTCGTGGCGTGCGCGCGGCACCGGCTGCCGCTGTTCGCGGTGCACGAGTCGGTGGCCTTCGCGACCGTCACCGAGCACGTCGTACGGCAGGTGTCCGGCGAGCGCGCCGGGGACCTGGCGGCCGTGGTGGACCGGCACCGGCGGATGATGACCTCGGGACCGGCGGGCGGCGGCCCCGACGTGGTGCTCGACCTGCTCGGCTCCGACCTGGACCTGCGCGCCTGGGTGCTCTCCCCCACCGGCCGGCTGATCGCGGCGCCCAAGGAGACCGCGGGGGCGCGCGGCACCGCGCCCGCGCTGGACGCCAAGGCGTGCGCGCGGCTCGCGGCGGAGCATCTGGCGGCCGTGCGGACCGGGCGGCGCGGTCCGCACCGGGTGGTGCTGGACCGGACGACGTACAGCCTCTTCCCGGTGCGGGGCAGCGGGCACGGCCCGTCCTCGGAGCCGGCGGACCCGCGCGAGACGATGCTCGCGGACTGGCTGCTGGCGGTCGAGGCGGACGCCGGGGACTGGGCCGAGGAGCGGCTGGATCTGCTCCAGGGCGTCACCCAGCTGATCGCCGTCGAGCGGGACCGGCGGGACGCGGCGCGCACGGTGCGGCGGCGGCTCGCGCAGGAGGTGCTGGAGCTGGTGCAGACGGGCGCGGCTCCCGCGGAGATCGCCGCGCGTCTGCGGGTGGCCGCGCCGGTGCTGCTGCCCGGTCTCGGGACCGCGCCGCACTGGCAGGTCGTGGTCGCCCGGGTCGAGTGGGAGGACGGGCGCGGCGACGCGGGGCCCGTCACGCAGGCGCTGCTCGAGGAGATCCTGGTCGACCCGGCGTCGACCGGACCCGAGCCGTCCGACCGGATCGCGGTGGCGCACACCGGCGACGAGGCGGTCGCGCTGGTCCCGCTGCCGTCGGTGGCCGACGAGCACGACGAGGCGGGCCCCGGGGTGCTGGCCGACGCGCTGCTGGAGTCGGTGCGGGGGCCGCTGACGGCGGGCCTCGACGGGGACGGACGGCTCACCGTCGGCGTGTCCGCGGCCGTGCACTCGGCGGACGGGCTGCGCGGCGCGCTGGAGGAGGCCCGGCACGCGCGCCGGGTCGCCGCGGCCCGCCCCGGCCGGGTCTGCGCGGCCGGACACCAGGAACTGGCGTCGCACGTGCTGCTGCTGCCGTTCGTGCCGGACGACGTGCGGCGCGCGTTCACCGCCCGGCTGCTGGACCCGCTGCGCGAGTACGACCGCCGGCACCGCGCCGAGCTGATCCCCACGCTGGAGGCGTTCCTCGACTGCGACGGCTCCTGGACCCGCTGCGCCACCCGCCTCCACCTGCACGTCAACACGCTGCGCTACCGCGTCGGCCGCATCGAGCAGTTGACCGGGCGTGACCTGTCGCGGCTGGAGGACAAGCTGGACTTCTTCCTGGCACTGCGGATGAGCTGATCACCTGCATGGGTGCAACGCCCTTAAAGCCGCGGGGAACTGCGCGACCAGCCACAACCGGCCCGCACCCGGCACACGACGGCTCCACCCGCTGGAGTGCCGGCCTCCCCGATCCGGCCCACGGGCCGGACTCCCCGGTTCCGTCCCACTCCCCATGACTTTGTGAAATCCTTCACCCGCCCTCTTGGCCGGGCCCGGTGGTTCGTGCTGAGATGCGGCCACCACTCAACAGCTCGATGGCGTGCTCGGGGAGGGCAACGTGGCGCATACCGCCATGTCCGGTGACGGAACGACCGCCGAAGACGATCCCCTCCGGACGGCGGTGTGGCGGCTCCGCTCCCGCGCCTGCTGGGTGGACGCGGCCGCACTGCTCACCCCCGCCACCCCTGAGGCGGCTCTGCAGCGGGCGTCGCTGCTGGTGGAGCGGTGCCTGTACACCGAGGCGGGGTGGGAGGACGCGGAGGACGCGCTCCGTACGGCGGAGGCGCTGGCGCACACCGACGACGAGCGGGGGGCGGCCGCTTGTGAACGCGGGTACTTGGCCTACGCGGCCACGCTGTTCCAGGTCCGGGACCGGGCCGACGAGGCGCGAGCCGCGCTGGGCCGGGCCGCCGCGCTGATCGCGCCGGGCGCGCCGGGACGGCCGCTGCTGGACTTCCGGCGCGGGCTGATCGCGGAGAACCTCACCCGCTCCCCGCAGGCCGCCCGCGCCGCGTACCGGCGGGCGCACGCGGGCGCCACCGCGCACGCCGACCCGCTGCTGCTGTCCGCCACCTGGCGCCATCTCGCCGGACTCGCCCTGCGCGAGGGCGAGCTGACGGAGGCCCGGCACGGGTTCGCGGAGTCGCTGCGGATCCGGGAGGAGCTGGGGTACCTGGTCGGCACGGCGCCGGCGCTGGTGTCCCTGGCGGACACGGAGACGGAACCGGAGGCCTCCCGCCTCCGCGAGGAGGCCCGCCGCCTCTTCCGCCTCCTGGGCGGAGTCCCCACGTGGCTCGCCGATCGCCTGGCCCCTCCGGAAGCGGACGCGGCGACGGCGTGAGACCCGTGACGGGTGCCTCGTTCGGGTGAACCCGGGGTGCGGCTCAGGGGAGTCAGGAGGGGTGTCGGACGGGGCCCGCTCCTACTCCGCCCCGTTGAAGTGCTCGCCCACCAGTGCCCTCACCACGTCCAGGTCGCCCGCGATCAACGCGTCCAGCAGAGCCGTGTGTTCGTGGGCGTCCGCGATCAGTTCGGCGCGGGTGCCGCCGCCGGGAGCGTTGCCGCCGACCAGGGGCCACTGGGCGCGGCGGTGCAACTCCTCCGCCACGCCGACCAGTTGCTGGTTGCCGGCGAGCGTGAGGACCGCGCTGTGGAAGGCGCGGTCCGCCTCGGCGTACGTGGCGCGGCAGCCGGAGGACGCGGCGCGGACGGTGGCCTCGGCGAGCGGGCGCAGTCCGGCCCACCGCTCGGGCGGCACCGTACGGGCCAGCCGCAGCATCACCGGCACCTCGATCAGCGCGCGCACCTCCGCCAGCTCGGCCAGTTCCCGCTCGCTGCGCTCGACGACCCGGAAGCCCCGGTTGGGCACGACCTCGACCGCGCCCTCCTGGGCGAGCTGCTGCATGGCCTCGCGGACGGGCGTGGCGGAGACGCCGAAGCGCTCGGCCAGCGCGGGCCCCGAGTAGACCTCGCCGGGCCGCAGGTCGCCGGTGACCAGCGCGGTGCGCAGGGCGGCCAGGATCTGGCCGCGCACGGACGACCGCTGGACGGCGGACCGGGGACGGGGAAGGACGGGCTCGCCGTGGGTGTGCTCGCCGCGCGCGGACCCCTCGACGGCCGCGCCGGCGTCGCGGCGCCGGTCCGCGTCCCCGGCGCGGGCGGCGGCCTCGGCGGCCGCGGCCGCCTCGCCCGTCGTCGTCCCGGCGGAGCCCTGCGTGCCCTGCTTCACAAGGTCCTCCTGCGGACGTGTCGGTACTTGGGGTCATTACGGCGGGTTGGCACCTGTGCGTCAAGCACCATAGGCGCATCGGACGCCAGTTCACATCTCCGCGAATTTGGGTAAGGTGAGGCTTACCTTTGATTGCCCGGTTCCACGAGACGTGAAGGGGTGGCCCCATGGCCGTGCCCGGTTCGGCCGTAGCGGACGCGTACGCCCGCCTGGCGGAGGCCTTCCCCGCCCTCGCCGTCACCGAGCTCGGCGCGGAGGAGGCGGCCCCCCGGGGCGGCGGCTGGGTCGACGCCGCCGGCCTCGCCGCAGGCGGGGACGCACTCGACGCCTTCCTCGCCTGGGACGACACGCAGGTGCGGCGGGACTACGGACAGCAGGGCCGCCCGGACGTCATCGCGAGCTTCGGTCTGCACCGGTACGCCTGGCCGGCCTGTCTGCTGATCACCGTGCCATGGTTCCTGCACCGCCGGGTCCCGCGCTACCCCGTGACGCACGTCTCGTTCGACCGCACCGCCGCCGGGCTCGCCGTCGGCCGCATGGCCGTACGCCCCGCCGGCTTCGCCTGTCTGCCGGACGACCCGGCCGCCGCCCTCCCCGGCGCGCGCGTGGTGCGGGACGAGGAGGCGCTGCGGGCGGAGGTGCGCGCGGCGGTCGCCGAACACCTGGAGCCCGTGCTGACCGGATTCGGCCCCCGGATGCGCCGGCGCGGCCGGGCGCTGTGGGGCATGGCGACCGACGAGATCGTCGAGAGCCTCTGGTACGTCGCCGGGCTGCTCGGCGAGGAGGAGCGGGCCCTGCGCGAGCTGGAGCTGCTGCTGCCGGGCGCGACGAAGCCGTACGTCGGCGCGGTGACGTTCCGCAGGCCGTCCGGGCCCGGCGGGGAGCCGGCCGCCGCCACCCGGGAGCGGGTGAGCTGCTGCATGTTCTACACCCTGCGCCCGGCGGACGTCTGCGCCACCTGCCCGCGCACCTGCGCCAAGGAGCGGACCGGGGCGCGCGCCCCTGAGCGGGAGAAAGAGCTGGTCGGACAGGCCGGTTGACGAGCTGTCAGAGCAACGCGGGGCGGCCGGACGGGGTAAGATCGTCCGGCCGCCCCGCCGTTGCGCCCCGCCGCGTCCGGGCGTGAGGTCACGAGCACTTCACGATTTCCTCACCGCCCGCAGGAAGTCTCCACGGAACCACCCGTACGGGTAGTCTTATTCGAACTCAACTCCCGCCCCTCATGCGGCAGTTCGAGCAGAAAGCCGCCCTGGGCACCCCCTCGCGCTCCGTTGGCGGCCTCTTGCCCCGAAACCCCCTGAGGGACGCCGGGATTGGGCCACTATGGCGGGCGTTACGCCCTATCCCAATGCAAGGGACCCCTAGATGAGACTGACCGACATATCGCTGAACTGGCTGCTTCCGGGCGCCGTGCTGCTCCTGGGCATGCTGGCGGCGGTGGCGGTGCTGGCGCGCGGCAAGCGCTCCTCGGTCAAGGACACGAGCGCCGACGACTCGTGGGAGCGCAGCGAGGAGCGCCGCAGGCGCAAGGAGGCCCTCTACGGCACCGTCTCCTACGTGCTGCTGTTCTGCTGTGCGGCGGTGGCAGCCGCCCTGTCGTTCCACGGCCTGGTCGGCTTCGGTGAGCAGAACCTCGGCCTGTCCGGCGGGTGGCAGTACCTCGTCCCCTTCGGCCTGGACGGCGCGGCGATGTTCTGCTCGGTGCTCGCCGTGCGCGAGGCCAGCCACGGTGACGCGGCCCTCGGCTCGCGCATACTGGTGTGGACGTTCGCCCTCGCGGCCGCCTGGTTCAACTGGGTCCACGCGCCGCGCGGCGTCGGCCACGCGGGCGCCCCGCACTTCTTCGCGGGCATGTCCCTGTCCGCCGCGGTCCTCTTCGACCGCGCGCTGAAGCAGACCCGCCGCGCCGCCCTGCGGGAACAGGGCCTGGTGCCGCGGCCGTTGCCGCAGATCCGCATCGTCCGCTGGCTGCGCGCTCCCCGGGAGACCTACCGCGCCTGGTCGCTGATGCTGCTGGAGGGCGTGCGCAGCCTGGACGAGGCGGTCGAGGAGGTCCGCGAGGACAAGCTCCGCAAGGACCAGGAGAAGCGGCGCCGGCGGGACCAGGAGCGTATGGACCGGGCCCGTCTGAAGGCGATCAGCCGCGGTCACCGCGGGTTCGGCGGCCGGGGCGGCGGGCGCGAGCTCGAGGCCACGGTGGAGCGGGACTCCGACGTGGTCGCCGCGGAGCCTGCCATAGCGGCGCCGGAGGCCCTGCCCGCCCCCGCCCCGCGTCCCTCCCTGCAGCCGGTCCGCCGCTCCGGCGGTGAGGCGCTGACGGTCGACCTCACGGCCGAGGACGACACCCAGGCGCTGCCGCGTCTGGACAGCCTGGAGCGCAAACTCAAGGACCTGGAGCAGCAGTTCGGCTGACGCGTGAGCCTGGACCGACTGCGCGACGCGGCGTGAGGGACGCGGTGGGAAACCGCCTCCCTCACGCCGCGTCGGCGTCCGTCTCCGTCTCCGCCTCCGGGCCGAGCGCGAACCAGACGGACTTGCCCACGCCGTGCCGTCTCACGCCCCAGTCGTCGGCCAGCGACTCCACCAGCACCAGACCCCGCCCGTTCGTCGTGTCGTTGCCCGTCCGCGAACGCGGCCGGGGCTCACGGGCGGTGAAGTCCCGTACCTCCACGCGCAGTCCCCAGGGGCCGACGTCCGCGGTGAGGACCGCGTCGCGGTCGGTGTGGACGAGGGCGTTGGTCACGAGTTCGCTGGTGAGCAGTTCCGCGACCGCGGACCGCTCCGGATCGCACCGGTGACGTAACAGCTCGCGCAGGGCGCGGCGGGACTCGGCCACCGCCCGCAGATCCGCACGCCCCAGTGTGCGCCTCAGCCGATCCGCCGAAGCCTGACTTCTCATGACCCCCGCCCGCGTGCCGATGCCGATTCCCCCACCTGCTCGAACACCTACACGGGAATGCTTGCCCGGTCGTTCACATGCCAGTCATACGGAGCGGCTGTGACGCGTTGTTGTCCGAAGTGCAACGGCCACACAACCGTGTGCGGGGCCGTCCTCCCGACCCCCGTGGCGAGAGGACGACCCCGGCTGTCACACGGTGGCCGTGGAACTCGTGAACCTCAGTAGAGCTTGGTGACCGCCTTCTTCGCAGTCTTCTTGAAGGCGGCGAGCGGGGCGTCGTCGAAGTCGCCCATCTGCCCCCAGCCGACGACGGTCACGGTGCGGCCGTCGCGCCCCACGGACAGCAGGTTGACGTCCGTGGCGCCGTACGACGTCTCGGTGTGCAGGCCGTGCACCGTCGCCCCCTCCTCGACGGGCAGCGTGCCGAAGAACCGGCCCTCGGCCTCGATCTCCGGGTACAGCCGCTCCAGCCGGGCCGCGCAGCCGCGGATCTCCTTGTTCAGCCGGGCCGCCAGGGCCTTGCCCTTCGCGGCGGACCCGGTCACGACGGTGACCTGCACGGCGCTGGTGTCCAGCTCGGTGTGGAACAGGCGGTGCCGGTAGTCGTACGCGGGCACGCCCTCGCCCAGGCAGTACGCGAGCTGCTCAGGGAAGCCGTCGGTGACCGGTCCCGCGGTCCAGCCGGTCGGGTGCGGGGGCAGTTCGGACGCCGCGAGGAACCGGGGTGCCGCTGCTTTCTTCTGCGCGGACGCGTTCTTCGCCGCCGCGTTCGTCCGTGCGGCGTCGCCCGGCGTGGCGCCGGCCTGTGTGGTGGCGGCAGCGCCCACGGCGAGCGCGGTGGCGGTGAGCGCGGCGAGTGCCGCGACACGGGTGCGGACAGGCATGGGTGACCCCCGTGGATGTGCGTGGTGGAATGACGACACGTGCACCGCGACGGCCGGGATGGTCATCCGGGCCGTCGGGGCGGTACGCCGTGGTCAGAGCATCCGCCGTCGCGGAGGACCGGCGCAAGCGTCGCCGCCCGATTCCCCGGCATGGAACCATCCCGGCCCGTGCGACGTGCAGGGATACAGGGTGCCTGGGACGGACCGGGACGCCCGGGCGAGGCGGACTCGGGCACGTTCGGACGAGTGACGGGGGGACGGAACCGGTGTCGGCACAGGACGAGGTGACGCAGTTCGCGGCGCTGCTGCGGGAGCTGAAGGACCGTACGGACCGCAGCTACGGCCAGTTGGCCCGCCGCCTCCAGATGAACACCTCGACGCTGCACCGCTACTGCGCCGGAGACGCGGTCCCGGTCGACTTCGCCCCGGTCGAACGGTTCGCCGCCCTGTGCGGAGCGACCGACGCGGAACGCCTCGAACTGCACCGCCTGTGGCTCCGCGCGGCGGAGGCACGGCGCCGGCCACGGGGTGGGGAGACCCCGGAGACGCCCCAGGGGCCGGAGGCCTCGTCCGGGACATCAGAGGGTGAGCAACCGGGTTCCTCCCCAGCGATCGGTTCCGGCCACTCCGAGGAGCCGGGCCCGGACGATACCCACGTCGTCAGCGGGCCCGTGGGGCACAACCAGGGCCCCCGTCGGGGGCGTTGGCGGCACAAGCGTGTCGCCGTGGCCGCCGCTGCCATGTGCGCCGTGCTCGCCACCGTCGGGAGTCTGTCGTTCCTGCCGAAGGACCGGGGGACGGTGTCCGGGAGCGGGGCCGTCGGGGCCGCGGAGGAAACCGAGGAGAGCGGCACCTCGAGGGGCGCGGGCCCCGCGCGGTCCGTCGCGCCCACCGGCTCCCCCTCCCCGTCGAAGGTGGCCTCCCCCTCCCCCTCCGCCCGCCACGGCGGCAACGGCACCGCGTCCAAGGCGCCGGCCCCCGCCGTCTCCCCCACCGCCCCGGACAGCGCGCCCGCAGGGCCGGTGCCCCTCACCTGGTCGGTGAACGACCACGCCTGGGCGTACGGCTGCGGCCACGACTACGTGGTGGCGAAGCCGCCCGCCCGGGTGCCTCCGCCGCCCGCCCCGCAGGACGCCCGGACCTGGGCGGCCACGCAGGGCGCCGTGCACGGCAAGGAGATGCTGGTGGAGCTGTCGGTGCAGGGGAGGTCCGACACGGCCGTCGTACTCACGGCCCTGCGGGTCCGGGTGGCCGGCCGTTCGGCGCCGGCGCCCGGCAACGCGTACGCGATGGACCAGGGGTGCGGCGGCGCGCTGACCCCGCGCTACTTCGACGTGGACCTCGACAAGGACCGGCCGATCGCGCGGGCGGTCGCCGGGAACGACGCGGGGACGCCGATCCCGGCGGTGCGGATGCCGTACCGGGTGTCCGCGACCGACCCCGAGGTGCTGATGATCACCGCTCGCACCGAGGGCTGCGACTGCCGCTGGTACCTGGAGCTGGACTGGTCCTCGCAGGGCCGCACCGGCACGGTGCGGATCGACGACCGTGGCCGTCCCTTCCGCACCAGTGCCGTCGAGGGCCTGCCGCACTACGAGTACGACACCCTGAACCGGTCCTGGCGGGCCCGGAGCACGTGAACCCGCCTACGGGCGCGGCACGTTCCGCAGGTTGGAGCGGGCCATCTGGACCATCCGGCCGACCCCGCCGTCCAGCACGATCTTGGACGCGGACAGGGCGAACCCGGTCACCATCTCCTTGCTGATCTTCGGCGGGATGGACAGCGCGTTGGGGTCGGTCACGATGTCCACCAGCGCCGGACCCTTGTGCTTGAACGCCGCCTTCAGCGCGCCCGCCAGCTCCTTCGGCTTCTCCACCCGCACCCCGTAGGCGCCGCACGCGCGGGCCACTTCGGCGAAGTCGGGGTTCTTCATCCCGGTTCCGTACGAGGGCAGTCCGGCGACCAGCATCTCCAGCTCCACCATGCTCAGCGAGGAGTTGTTGAACAGGACCACCTTCACCGGCAGGTCGTACTGCACGAGCGTGAGGAAGTCGCCCATCAGCATGCTGAATCCGCCGTCGCCGGACATCGACACGACCTGACGGTGCCGGTCGGTGAACTGCGCCCCGATCGCCATCGGCAGCGCGTTCGCCATGGAGCCGTGGGAGAACGAACCGATGATCCTGCGGCGGCCGTTGGGTGAGATGTAGCGGGCGGCCCAGACGTTGCACATGCCGGTGTCGACGGTGAAGACGGCGTCGTCGTCGGCCATGTCGTCCAGGACGGACGCCACGTACTCCGGGTGGATCGGCACATGCTTCTCCACCTTGCGGGTGTACGCCTTCACCACCCCCTCCAGCGCCTCCGCGTGCTTCTTCAGCATCCGGTCGAGGAACTTGCGGTTGTCCTTGGCGCGCACCCGGGGGATGAGACAGCGCAGCGTCTCCCTCACGTCGCCCCACACCGCGAGGTCCAGCTTGGAGCGCCGCCCGATGATCTCGGGCCGCACGTCCACCTGGACGATCTTCACGTCGTCGCCGGGCAGGAAGGCGTTGTACGGGAAGTCGGTGCCGAGCAGGATCAGCAGGTCGCACTCGTGCGTCGCCTCGTACGCGGCGCCGTAGCCGAGCAGCCCGCTCATGCCCACGTCGTACGGATTGTCGTACTGGATCCATTCCTTGCCGCGCAGGGCGTGGCCCACCGGGGCCTTGATCTTCCCGGCGAACTCCATCACCTCGGCGTGCGCGCCCTTGGTGCCGGCGCCGCAGAACAGGGTGACCTTCTCGGCGCGGTCGATCATGTCGACGAGCTTGTCGATCTCGTCGTCGCCGGGGCGGACCGTGGGCCGGGAGGTGACCAGCGCGGTCTCGGGCGCCTGGTCGGGGGCGGGTTCGTCGGCGAGGTCGCCGGGCAGCGAGACGACGCTGACGCCGGAGCGGCCGACCGCGTGCTGAATGGCGGTGTCCAGCAGCCGGGGCATCTGGCGGGGGCTGGAGATCAGCTCGGAGTAGTGACTGCACTCCCGGAACAGTTGGTCCGGGTGGGTCTCCTGGAAGTAGCCGAGGCCGATCTCGCTGGACGGGATGTGGGAGGCGAGGGCGAGGACGGGCGCCATGGAGCGGTGTGCGTCGTAGAGGCCGTTGATGAGGTGGAGGTTGCCGGGGCCGCAGGAGCCGGCGCAGGCGGCGAGCCGGCCGGTGACCTGCGCCTCGGCGCCGGCCGCGAACGCGGCGGTCTCCTCGTGCCGGACATGGATCCAGTCGATGGCGGAGTTGCGGCGCACGGCGTCCACGACCGGGTTGAGGCTGTCGCCCACCACGCCGTACAGGCGTTTGACTCCCGCTCGGACGAGGATGTCGACGAACTGTTCCGCGATGTTCTGTTTGGCCATGGTTTCCGTCTGCCCCTCGGGTGCCGGAGATGCCTGACGGTTTCCATGAATTCACACCGCGCGGGCTCACGCCTCCCAGACGGCCACGGCCGTACGGTCGTCGGCGTACCCCTTCACCCGTACCTGGGTGTCGGCCAGATACGCCGTCAGTCCCGGCGGCTCGGGACCGGACCACCGGTCGGCGAGGTGGGCGCGGAGTTCCGGTTCGCCGCGCAGGGGTTCGGCGAACCCGGTGCCGCACATCAGCAGCACATCACCCGGCCGGGCTACGGAGGTACGGAAACGGAAGGGCTCGCGGGGCGGCTCGGGGGCCGGCTCGTACGGGCTCGGGGGCGTGGGGATGCCGAGGTCCATGGTGAGGCGGTCGCCGTCCGGCGTCTCGTGCGGCGCCGAGCCGAAGCCGAGGACCGGCTCGCCCTTCACCTCCGCGACCTCCGGCTCGATGTCCTGCCACTCGCGGTCCCGCAGCCGGAACAGTCCTCCGGGGCCGACCCCGAAGAACACCCGGGTGCGGCACTCGGGGTCGGCGGACAGCAGCAGGCAGCGCAGGGTGGCCGCGTAGTCGTCGGGGTCGAGGCCCTGCTCGGCCGCGGCGGCCCGCAGCTTGCCGAGGCTGCGGTCGGTGAGGCGGTGCAGGCCCGCCTTGAGGTCGGCGCGGCGGGCCGCCCGGATGTCGCCGGTGAGCCGCTCGTGGCTGCGGCCGACCGCCGCGGCGATCCAGCGGCACACCTCGGCGGCGGCCAGGTGCGCGCCGGGAGCGGTCCTGGCGCCGGTGGCCAGCGCCACCAGCACGAGGGCCCGCTCCCCCGCCCCGAACCGCGCGGTCAGCAGCGCGTCACGGCGGGGCTCGCCCCGGTACCGCGCGGAGTCCCCCCGCACGGACACGGCCCGCAGGGTGCAGGCCCCGTACCGGGCGCCGTCCAGCACGGTGTCCGGCACGAGCGCGTCCAGGTCGTCGGGGTCGGCGGCGGGAAGCGCGGTGGGCTCGGCGTCGTAGGTGGGCGGCCGGGTGCCGACGTAGGCACGGGAGGGCGGTGGGGGCGGGAGCGGCCCGAGCCTGGACTCACCGCCGTCCTCCGGCTCACCGTCGGCCGGCGCGGCGGGGGTCCAGTCGCCGTAGACGGGGGCGGCGGTGGGGCCGGAGGGGGGCGGACGGTCGGCGAGGGTGGGGGTCGCCTCCGGCGCGCGGTCCGCCTCCGACACGGGGTCCGCCTCCGACGCGGGCTCCGCCTCCGGCGCGGCGGGGACGTCGGCGGGGCGGCTCGGCTGCGGCGCCGGGTGCCGGGCACCTGGATGCGGGCGGCGCAGGAGGCGTCTCCGACGCGGGCGCGGGTCGGCCGGACGGCCCGGTCGGCGGGTGCGGGGCGCTGCGGGCGCCGTCGCCTCGGGAGCCGACGGCGACGGCGGGCCGGACGGCGGCTGTGACGCGGGCGCGGGTCGGCCGGACGGCCCGGTCCGGGCGGGTACGGGGCGCTGCGGGGCGCGCTGGCCCAGGCGCCGACCCGGCGCCGGCGGCGGGCCGGACGGCGGCTGCGACGCAGACGGCGAGTCAGCCGGACCGCCCTGACCGGGGGGTACGAAGGCGCCGTTGGTCCAGGCGCCGGCACCGGCCGGACGGCCGTTCGGCGCGGGAGGCCGTCGGCCGGAGAAGTCCGCCCGGCGGGGCGTCGCGGGCGGCGGGTCGGCCGGGACGGCAGGTTCCGGCGGGAGCTTCGCGGGCGGCTCCGCCGCCGGAGGCGTGTCGGCCGGACCGGCCTGGTCCGGAGGTAACGGCGTCGGACGGGCGTCCGCCGGAGGGGCAGGCTCCCACCAGGCCCGGGACGGCGTCCCGGCGGAGCCCTGCACCGGCGGCGTCCGGCGCTGGCCCGGCACCACCGGGGTCCCGGGGCCGCCCCGGGGATCCGGGGCCGACGGGGCAGGCACCCCGGCACCCCCCACCGCTCCCGCCGCCGAGGCGAACCGGTCGTCCAGCGAGTCGGCCGCGGGCGCCGGCCCCGTGTCGTCGGCGGCGTCGTCGTACAGCTGACCCCACCAGTCGTCCTCGGGACCGGGACCGGTGGGCCCGCCGGGCCTTCCCCCCTGCTGACTCATGCCCCCAATTGTCCACCGGACGGGCCGGATGAAAACGGGGCATCGGGAAAATCGCCGCACCGCGCGACCCTCACCGCGCGGTCCCGGCTCCCGATCTGCGCGGTCCCGGCTCCCGATCTGCGCCGTCCCGCACCCTCCTGCACCCTGGACAGATGGGAGCGTGGGACCTCCTGCTCACCGGACTGGTGCTCCTGTTCGGTCTGTGCGGAGTGCTGGTGCCCGGTGTGCCCGGGTCCTGGCTGGTGTGGGCCGCGGTCCTGTGGTGGACGCTGAAGGACCCGCAGGCGGTCTCGTGGTGGGTGCTGGTGGGGGCGACCGTGGTGCTGTTCCTGTCGCAGGTGGTCCGCTGGGCGCTGCCGCCCCGCAGACTCCGGGAGGGCGGGGTGGACGCCGAACTGCTGACGTACGCGGGCGGCGGCTCGTTCGCGGGGTTCGTCCTGCTCCCGGTGATCGGCGCGATCCCCGGCTTCCTCGCCGGGGTGTACGTCCACGAACGGATCCGTCTCGGCCGCCGTGGGGAGGCGAGGGCGGCGGTGCGCACGGTGATGCGGTCGGGCGGGTGGAGCCTGCTGACGGAGCTGTTCACCTGCCAGCTGATCGCGGCGGCGTGGCTCGGCGCGGTCTTTTTCGGCTGACGCCCCCCGGGATCAGGGCCGCGGCAGCACACCCTCGTGCGCGAGCAGCGCGACCTTCCGCTCCAGCCCGCCCGCGTACCCCGTGAGGGACCCGTCGGCGCCGATGACGCGGTGACACGGGCGGACGATCAGCAACGGGTTCGCGCCGATGGCGCCGCCGACCGCGCGCACGGCCGCCCGGGGCGCCCCGACGCGCGCGGCGATCTCCCCGTAGGTCACGGTCCCGCCGTACGGCACGTCGTCGAGGGCGGCCCACACCTTCTCCCGGAAGGGGGTGCCGACGGCCCGCGTCGGCAGCCGGAACTCCTTGAGGTCACCGGCGAAGTACGCGGCGAGCTGCCGTTCCGCCTCCCGGAAGGGCCCGGAGTCCCGCGTCCAGTCGTCCAGCACCACGGTCGCCTTCTTCTGCCCGGGCACGGTGAGCGAGGTCAGCTCGCCGGTCGGTGCGGCGGTCAGCAGCAGCGGCCCGAGCGGGCTGTCCACGTGCGTCCAGTACGTCGTCGTCATGAGGGTCACTCCAACTCCCCTGCGGCGCGCAGGTGGTTCAGGGCGTACGAGCGCCAGGGGCGCCAGCTGTCGGGGGCGTCGAGGCCGGGCGGGGCCACGTCGGGGTCGCCGAGCGCACGGGTGCGGATCTCGGCGATCGTACGGTCGTCGAGGCCGGGGACGGCGGCGAGGGCGTCCCGCGCCGCGTCCCGGTCGTCACCGGGTCCGAGCCGTACGGCGCCGTCGGCGAGGGCGGCGGTGAGCGCGCCCAGGGTGCCGCCGGGCTCGGCGCCGGCG
>NZ_CP058273.1:4541089-5815022 GCF_024760485.1 Streptomyces thermocarboxydus | reverse complement strand
GGGCGAGCGCAGCCCGGGGCGGGCGGCGACCAGCGGGGCGAGCCGGGCGTCGGCGCCGAGGCGCTCGTCGACGGCGTACGGGTCGGCGTCCAGGTCGAACAGCCGGCGCAGCCGCTGCACGGCGGTGGTCAGATCGCGCAGGTCGGTGAGGTGGACGCGGGCGTCGATCCAGCCGCCCGGACCCGTACGGGCGCGCTCCTCGACGGCGGCGATGCCGGTGCCGTAGGGGAGGCGCAGGGTGCGTCGGTAGGTGCGGGCGCCGGGCGTGCCGGTCACCTCCTCGACGCCGGGGACGGCCTCGCGTTCCAGCAGGTCGAAGAGGGGGCGCGCCTGGTAGGGGCCGCGGTGGGCGAGGCGCAGGGGCACGCCGGCGGTGGGGGCGCCGGGGCGGGGCCGGCCCTTGCGGGGCGCGGCGGCGCGCAGTCCGGTGGGCGTGGTGGCGTACACGGCGCGGACGGTGTCGTTGAACTGGCGGACGCTGGCGAACCCGGCGGCGAACGCGATCTCGGTGACCGGCAGTCCGGTGGTCTGCAGGAGCACCCGCGCGGTGTGGGCGCGCTGCGCCCGGGCGAGGGCGACCGGTCCGGCGCCCAGCTCCGCGGTGAGCTGCCGCTGCACCTGGCGGGCGCTGTAGCCGAGTCGCGCGGCGAGTCCGGCCACGCCCTCGCGGTCCACGACGCCGTCGGCGATGAGACGCATGGCGCGGCCCACGACGTCGGCGCGTACGTTCCACTCGGCGGAGCCGGGCACGGCGTCGGGGCGGCAGCGCCGGCAGGCCCGGAAGCCCGCGCCCTGGGCCGCGGCGGCGGTCGGGAAGAAGCGCACGTGGGCGCGTTTGGGGGTGACGGCGGGGCAGCTGGGCCGGCAGTAGATGCCGGTGGTCTCGACGGCGAAGAAGAACACGCCGTCGAACCGCGCGTCCCGGCTGCGCACCGCCTCGTACCTGCTGTCCTCGTCCGTCATACGGTCCAGTGTCCCTGGGCGGGGAGGGCCGGGCTGGCGGGAATCGGACATGGAGCCCGAGGGGCGCTGCGGGCGCGTGTTTGACCCTGACACGGTGAGAAGGTCTTCACTGGCGTGCCAGGAGGTGCTCCGATGACCACGCCCAAGGCGGAGACGACGACATCACGGGTGCTCGCGGGACTGCGGCACGACGACTCCTCGGTACGGCTGCGCGCGGCGCTGGCGGCCGGGTCGGACCCGGACCCGGGGTTCGTGGAGCCGCTGGTGGAGCGGTGCGGGGTGGAACCGGTGTTCCATGTGCGGGACATGCTGACGTGGGCCCTGACCCGGCACCCGGAGACGGTCACGGTGCCGCGGGTCCTGGCCGAGCTGCGGTCGCCGGACGCCCGGGCGCGGAGCCAGGCGCTGCACACCCTGTCGAAGATCGGGGACCGGGGCGTGTGGCCGGCGGTGCCGCGGCCGCTGCTGACCGACCCGGACGACGAGGTGGCGCGGACCGCCTGGCGCACGGCGGTGCTGCTGGCGCCGGAGGACGAGGCGGCGGAGCTTTCCCGGGCGCTGGTGTCGCAGCTCGGGCGGGGCGAGCGGGAGACACAGCTGAGTCTGAGCCGGGCGCTGATCGAGCTGGGCGGGCCGGCGGTCCCGCCGGTGCGGGCCGTGGCGGAGGGCCATCCGGACCCTCGGGTACGGGCGCACGCGCTCGCGACGGAGCAGTTGCGGCGTGACCCTGAGGCGGGGTTCGCGTACGCGGTGGAGGAGGCGAAGCGCGTGGTGTCGCTGGGGCCGGGCGGGCCTCCCGGTGAGGAGGGGTGAGGCAGGGGTGCTGATCGGTGAGGTGGCGCGGCGGTCCGGGGTGAGCCCCCGGATGCTGCGGCACTACGAATCGCTGGGGCTGGTGCGGCCGACGGGCCGTACGGCGGCCGGGTACCGGGCGTACACGGAGGAGGACATCCGGCGGATCTTCCACGTGGAGAGCCTGCGGTCGCTCGGGCTGTCGCTGCGGGACGTGGGCCGCGCCCTGGACGACCCCGGCTTCACCCCGTCCGGTCTGGTCGCGGACCTGGCGCGGCGGACGCGGGAGCGCATCGCGCGGGAGACGGAGCTGCTGACCCGTCTCCAGCGGATCGACGCGGCGGAACCGGCCGACTGGCAGGAGGTCCTCCGGGTCGTCGCGCTGCTGCGGAACCTGCGGTCGGGGGATGCGGGGATGCGGCAGCGGGCGGCCCTGTCGTCGGTGGACACGGCGCCGGTGCCGGTGGAGGCGCTGGTGGAGGCGGTGCTGAGCGAGACGGACCCGAACGTCGCGGGCGCCCTGCGGTGGGCGCTGGCGCAGGAGGGCGAGCGGGGCGCGGAACTGCTGGCGGCGGGGCTGGGGTCGGCGCTGCCCCAGGTGCGGGGGCGGGCGGTGCGGTGCCTGGCGGAGATCCCGGGCGAGCGGGCGACGGCGCTGCTGCGGGAGGCGCTCGGGGACGCGGACCCGTCGGTGCGCCGGACGGCGGCGCTGGAGCTGGGGGCGCGCGGGGTGGCGGAGGCGATGCCGGAACTGGTGGGGATGGTCGTCGAGGAGGCGAACGACGTCGACGCGGCGGACGCGCTGGGGACGCTGGCGGGGGACGCGGAGGCGGCGGCGCGGATCGTGACGGCCCTGTCGGACCGCCTGGCGGATCCCTCGCTGGACCAGTCCGCGCGCCGCCGCCTGACGCAGGCCCTGGCGGAGATCCCGGGCCCGGCGGCCACGGACACGCTGAAGGCGCTGACCGGGGACGGGGACCGGGCGGTGGCGCTGACGGCGCGGTACGTGCTGGAGCTGCGGGAGCAGGGCTGAGCCGCCCGCCGGGTGCCGCGACGGGCACCCGGCGGGGGGTCTGGTGTCGGAGGTGTCAGCGGATGCGCCCCCGCTTGGCCTCCATGGCGGCCTTGCCGAGGGCGCCCTTGCGCTTCCAGTCCCTGCGGAGCTCGGCACGGACGCGGGCGTCGGTCTTGGCGACGATGTACTGGTTCTCCCGGAGCAGCTTGCGGTAGCTGTCCAGACGGCGCTGCGGCAGCTCACCGGTCTCGATGGCGTCGAGGACGGCACAGCCGGGTTCGCTTTCGTGGGCGCAGTCGTGGAAGCGGCAGTTCTCGGCGAGGTCCTGGATCTCGGAGAACACCTGGCCGACACCGGTGCCGGCGTCCCACAGCCCGACGCCCCGCAGACCGGGGGTGTCGATGAGGACTCCCCCGCCGGGCAGCAGGAGCAGGTTGCGGGTCGTGGTGGTGTGGCGGCCCTTGCCGTCGACGTCCCGGGTGGCCTGGACGTCCATGACGTCCTCGCCGAGGAGGACGTTGGCCAGAGTGGACTTTCCGGCGCCGGACTGCCCGAGCAGGACCGAGGTCCCGCCGCCGACGACCGCGGCGAGCACGTCGATCCCCTCCCCGTCCTGCGCGCTGACGGTGAGGACGGGCACGCCGGGCGCGGACGTCTCGACGTCCTGCACGAGGTACGACCGGGTCACCTCGTCCGGTACGAGGTCGGCCTTGGTCAGCACCACGACCGGCTGCGCCCCGGACTCCCACGCCAGCGCGAGGAACCGCTCGATCCGGGCGAGGTCGAGCTCGACGGCGAGGGACACGGCGACGACGGCGTGGTCGACGTTGGCGGCGAGGATCTGCCCCTCGGACCGCTTGGAGGAGGTGGACCGCACGAACGCGGTACGGCGGGGCAGCAGCGTGCGCACGTAACGGGGGCGGGCGCCTTCGGGGTCGACGGCGGCCCAGTCACCCGTGCAGATGACCTTCATCGGGTCACGGGGGACGACGTACTCGGTGTCGGCACGGATCACCCCGCCGGGGGTGGCCATGTCACACAGCCCCCGGTCGACCCGGAGCACCCGCCCCGGCACGAGCCCTTGAGCGGCGTACGGGGCGAAGGCGTCGGCCCACTCGTCGTCCCAGCCGTAGGGAGCAAGGGAGTGCGAGGAGGCGGAAACGGAAGAAGAGGAGGAGAAACTCAAGGGAAACCCTTCGAAGGGCGGCCCCGGCGGCGCGTGTTGACGAACGCGCGGAGTGAGAGGAGGTCAGCCGGAGACCACGGAGGTGAACGAAACGAACGACTGAATGCGGGCACGGCCCATCACGGAAACGGCCATCGGTCACACCTCCCGGAGTCCCTCGCCACGAACGGCACCACTGCACGGGCGCCTTGCCGACCCGGCACACATTAGAGGGCGCGGGGGCGCCCCGCCATCTCTTTTCTCGGCACCCGTTTGTGGGGCGCATCGGGTGGCGAGCCGGCGTCCGCCTTCTGCGCTCGCGCGTACGGGGAGCTCACGCGCGCTCCCCAACTTCTCGCCAATCGCAGCGGGGACGGGACGGGTGTTGAGCCGAACGCGTTGCGGCAGGTGAGAGTCACGCGTGCCGGCCGCGCTCGGCGCCTCGCCCGAGGGCGCCGTGTCATTGCGGGGTCAGCTGCCCGACCGCCCCTGGCCGGATGACGCCCCGGCCGGTCCTTGTGCCCCCGTTCCGTGTCAGTGCCCGCTGCTACACCCAAAGGTGAGGCGTACACGTCCGCTTCGGAGCTGTCGGCTCCGGAACCCTTCGCCGTCGTCACAGTGTCCGATGACGGAAGCGAGCCCGCTTCGGTGCAGGTATACGCGAGTCAGTGGGAGGGCGACCCCGCGCGGCTGCCGCTCACGGAGGGAGTGATGCTGCGCTGGTTCCGGCCGGAGGACCTGGACCGGCTCCGTATGCTCCCCTCCACCCGCGACCTGGTGCGGACGCACGCTGCAGACCGGGCCGCAGTGCCAAGCCGCACGGTCCGCCACGGCGCCGGAGCCGTGCCGCACATCGTCGGGGCGCATCTCTACCTCGAGGACCCGGCCGGTCGGGTGCTGCTCGGGCTGCGGCATCACAACTCCGCCTTCGCGCCCAACACATGGCACTTCCTCGCCGGGCACTGCGAGCAGGAGAGCGCGGTGCTCTGTCTGGTGCGCGAGGCCGAGGAGGAGGCCGGGCTGTGTATCGATCCGCGGGACGTGGAGTTCGTACACGTACTGCACCAGCTCCCCGGGCCGGGCCGGCGGCCACGGCTTCAGCTGGTCTTCCGGGCCCGTGCCTGGACGGGGGTGCCGCAGGTGCGGGAGCCGGACAAGTGTCTCGCGTGGCAGTGGTGGGACCCGGACGCCCTGCCCGAGCGGGTCGTCCCGTACACGCGTGAGGCCATCGCCCATGTGCGTGCCAAGCGCCCGTACTCGGAGGCGGGGTGGGAGTGACGTTGGCGGCGCGCCGGTGAGCCCGCGGAATCACTCCCGCCCTTCCCCGGCGTCAGGAGCTGCGGTTCGCGGCGCTGGTCAAGGCCCTCACCGTGAGCTGAGCCCCCCGCGTGCCGCGGTTCAGCCTCGGGCGACGGCCAGAAGGGTGAAGGCCGCGGCGATCAGGGCGAGACGGCCGTAGTGGTAGCGGAGCCAGCGGTTGAGCTGCTCCCGCCAGTCGGCGGGGCGGTTCTCGGGCGTCCAGGTCTTGTTGCGGTTGTTGATCGGGACGAGCAGCAGCACCGACATGATCACGCTGAGGACGAGCAGGGCGGCGGCGGTGACGAGGAGTCCCGTGCCGGGGTCGGGGTGGTTGCGGCCCGCGACGGCCCATACGGCGACGAGGACGAGCGAGCCGATGTACCAGACCGGCATCACCGCGCCGAGCAGGCGGCCGCCGTGGGCGTGGGCCTGCTGGGCGCTGTCCTCCGGGAGTGCGTCGATGACGCGGTTCATGACGAAGGCGACCGAGAACTCCACGCCGACCATCAGGCCGACGATGACGACGGTGGCCACTTCGAGTGTGCTGAGCATGTGATCCCCCTGGATCCCTTGATGCGGGCGGCGCTGGATCTAGCATTGCTAGCTGATGGGTCAACGCTAGACTGTCGCCGCTCGATTGTCTAGCAGTGCTAGGCTTCGAGTATGTCGGTACAGGAACGCAAGCAGCGGGAGCGGGCGGAGCGGGAGCGGCTCATCGTCGCCACGGCGCGGGAACTCGCCGAGGAGCAGGGGTGGGACGCGGTCACGACCCGGCGGCTCGCCGAGCGGATCGAGTACAGCCAGCCCGTGCTGTACAGCCATTTCCGGGGGAAGCGGGAGATCATCGGCGCGGTGGCCCTGGAGGGGGCCGCCGAGCTGGCGGCGGAGCTGCGGGCGGCTTCCGCGTCGACGGAGGAGGCGCGGGGGCGGGTCACCGCGCTGGCGCGGGCGTATCTGGACTTCGCCGAGCGGAATCCTGCCGTCTACGACGCGATGTTCCAGCTGGACGGCGGGCTGGCGTTCGCGGCGGAGGACACGCCCGAGGCGCTGAAGGACGGGTTCGCGGCGTTGCTGGAGACGTTGCGGGACGTGGCCGGAGAGGGGGTCGAGCCGGGGTTGTTCACGGAGGTGTTCTGGGCGTCGCTGCACGGGCTGGCGACGCTGACGCGGGCGGGGCGGTTGCCGGCGGGGGACGCGGAGGCGCGGGTCGGACTGTTGGTGGGGCGGCTGGCCGTCGTCCGACCCGGGAAAGCGTACGGGCAGCTCGGGTAAGCGTCCGGGCCGCGTGTCACGGGGCGCACGCATCGCCCCTGGGGCACATGATGGGCACGGAAATGCGCCAGGCCAGCCCATGCGAAGGGGCCAGTGATACGGATGTCGTCCCAGGCCGTCACCACCGTAGCCCTCCTCGCGGATCCGGACGCGCCGACGGAGATCGCCCACCGCGTGGCCCAGAAACTGCCCGAACGGCTCTCCGAAAGGGCGGGCGAAGGGCGGGAGTTCGACGTCCACGTGGTCAGTGAGCCCTTCACCGCCGGGGCCGAGGACCCGGCCACCCTGCGGCGCCGGGTCCTGGAGCGCGGACGTGAGGAGGACTGGGACGTCGTCGTGGCTCTCACCGACCTTCCCCTTCACACGCACGGGCGCAAGCTCGCCGTGGATCTCGACCATGAACACGGCATGGCGGTGCTGTCCCTTCCCTCACTCGGAGGGCTGGGTTTCCAGCGGAGGGCCCGGCGTGCGGTCGAGGACGCCGTGCTCAACCTGACGCAGGCGCAGACCGCCGGGGCTGGCGGAACCCCTCGGCGTGAGCCGCTGCTGACGTTCGTCGGCCGTCTCGCGCCCATTCACCGGAGCCGGGCCGACGACGACGAGGCGGTCGACCTCCGGTACGTGGTCACCGGGCCGCGCGGCTATCTGAGGCTCCTCCTCGGCATGGTCCGCGCCAATCGGCCGTGGCGGCTGGTGCCCGGCCTGTCGAAAGCCCTGGCGACCGCCCTTGCCACGGGGGCCATCGCGACCGTGAACGCCACCGTATGGAGCCTCGCCGGGACGCTGAGCACGGTGCGGCTCGTCATCGCGACCGTCGGGTCGATCGTGCTCATGGTGGGGTGGCTGATCGTGGACGCTGGGCTGTGGCACAGGACGACTGACGCCTCGCCGGAGGCGCGACAGAGGGAGGCCCTCTACAACGCCTCGACGGTCGTCACCCTGGGGCTCGGGGTGCTCGTCTGCTACGTCGGCCTCATGACCGTCAACCTGCTGTGGGCGCTGTTCATCCTCAACGACCGGGTGTACATGTCCGTCACCCGGACCCCGCTGGACGGCGGGCAGTACTGGACGCTCGCCTGGTTCGTCGCATCGGTCGCCACGGTGGGCGGGGCGCTGGGTTCGAGCCTGGAGAGCGACGAGGCGATCCGGACGGCCGCGTACAGCAAGCGCGAGCAGGAACGTCTTCGCATGCTGCGGGACGAGCGTGAGGGCCACGAACGCTGACTCGACAGGGCGCAGCAGCAGCCCGGGGGGCGCCCCGAAGGGGCGCGGGGAACTGCGCGACCAGCCCCCGACGGGCCGCACCCGGCGTACGACCGTGCGGGGCACGGCGCTGTCTCCGAGGCCCGCCGGAAGATTGCCGCGAAGACCCAGTCTCACGCCACCTCGCACACCCGTCCGTTCAGCGTGAAGTCGTATGCCCGCGTGTCCGGCCCCTGGCGGGCCGTCAGGAAGCCGAAGGACAGGTGGCCGCCTGCCGCGACGGCGGCGTTGTAGTCGGCCGCCGTGGCCGTCACCCGGCCCCCCGTCTGGTGCACCGACGCGTCCCACATGTGCGTGACGCGGTGGCCCTCCGGGACGGTGAAGGCGACGCGCCAGCCGTCCAGGGTGTGGCGGGTCGTCACGGTGACGGCGGCCTGGTAGCCCTCCGGCCACTGGTTGAGCACGTCGTAGTCGACCTGGCACGCGGCCGGCGGGTCGGCGCCCGGGGTCTCCGCGGCGCCCGAGGACGTGCCCTGGGGTTCCGGGTCGGGCTCGGGGGTCGGGTCCGCCGTACGGGAGGGCCGGGCGGTGCGGCTCGGCGCGGCGCCGGGGGGCGAGGGCGACGACGGTGCGGGCCGGCGGAGCCGGACGGCGCCGTGCCCACCGGCGGGAGCGACGGCGCGGGGGCCGCCACCGGGCCGCCGCGGTCGTTGTCGGCGGCGGGCGTCCCCGGGTCCCCGCCGTCCCCGAACGGCATCAGCGACACCGCGAGAGCCAGCAGCGAGACGAGGACCGCCGCGGCCATCGGCCCGTGCCGGACGACCCGCGCCTTGCGGTCCCGTCCGCGCGCCGGGTCGTCGTGGTCCGCGTCGGGCCCGTCCGGGTTCCCCGCGCCCAGTCTGACTTCCGCGGCGCGGCGGCGGCGCTCCAGGTAGGCGAGGCCGCCCCAGCCGATGACGCCGCCGGCGAGCGCGCCGGGCAGGGTGCCGGTGTTCAGCCGCAGGCAGGCGGCGGCCTCCGCGCACTGGCGGCAGGTGGCAAGGTGCCGGGACAGGTCCTCGGGGGTGTCCGCGGCGGGCGAGCGGGTGACGGCGTCGAGCAGCCGGGCGTAGCTGCGGCACTCGGCGTCCATCGGGGAGTCGAGGTGGTTCCGGTGGCAGCGGTCCCGGAACAGGCGGCTGACCTGGGCGAGTTCGTCGGCCGTGGTGGCGGGGTCGAGGCCCAGGCGGCGGGCCACGAGGGGCAGCGGCAGCGCCTCCGCCTCGGCCAGCCACAGCAGTTCGGCGTCCGCCTGCTGGAGGTCCCGCAACCCCCGCAGCGCGATGGGGCGTTCGAGGGGCGGCCCGGTGTAGCGGGCGGCCTCGTCCGAGTGCAGCCACAGCCGCAGTTCGGGGTCGAGCTTGTGGCCCTGTCCGTCCTTCTCCCACGCGGCGGCGGTGGTGCGCACGGCGGTCAGCAGGAGGGGGACACGGGGCAGCCTGGAGGAGCGGCGGCCGGTCCCGCGCACGCTTCCCGACTCGGCGGCGCGCAGTTCCCGTATGCCCTCGGCGAAGGCCTCGCGGGCCAGTTCCGCGGCGGCGCTCGAACCCGCCGTGCACAGGTCGGCGTAGGAGAGCACCGCGTCCCAGCATTCGGAGAACAGGGCCGCCTCGGTGGCGTCCTGAGGGCTCGGCAGGTCGGGCATGAGACTCCTGCATCCACGAGCGAGGTCAACTCGCCATACCGGCTGGTGGAGTTGAGGGAAACCTCGCGGCAGTGGACGAGAGCTTTGCACGTCTCCGACACAACTGACAAGCGCTCTCTTCACTTTGTGTGGCCATACCGCGACCCCTCGCAGGGACCATACGCACGAAAGGCCGGAACGTCTCGGTTCCGGCCTTTCGTATGCAGTTCTGTCACATCCGGACCGCGCCCGGGCGGTCGCTCAGACGGCTTCGACGGGCTCCGTCGCCGGCAGGCTGTCCATGAAGGAGCTGACGGAGAACACCGCGCGGCCGGGTCCGGGCGGGCCGTAGCCGGGGGGCGAGGCGAGTCCGAAGTCCTCCATCGTCTGCCGGTACGCCTGGAGCAGCCGGATGTGGTACTCCAGCGGCGCGCCCTGCGGGTTGGCCTTGCCGAGCGGCGTGGTCGGCTCGGGGCACCAGGTGGTGAAGCGGGGCGTGATGCCCTTCGACATGAAGAAGCGCAGGCCCTCGGTGGTGGACGCGATCGCCTCGTCGACGGTCTTGAAGCCGAACGGCTCGGCCATCTCCACGCCCGCCACGAAGTTGGGGATCACGTTGCGCGCGCCGAAGATCTCCGCGGAGTCGAGGATGCGGCGGTGCCACTCGTCACGGCCGACGTACCGCTCCTTGCCGGGGCAGTACATCTTGAACAGGTACTCGTCCCACACCTCGTAGTTGGGGTGGTAGATCTGCACGCCGTAGTCCTTGAAGCGCTGCACGTCGTCCTTGGGCAGCGCCTGGGCGACGACCTTGCCGATCCAGCGGCCGGGGAAGCGCTCCTCGATCGCCTTGGCGTAGTGGCCGTAGAAGTCGGCCTCGTCGCGGCCGGAGACGGTCTTGGTGATGGCGCCGCCGGTGAGGGTGTAGGCGGTGGACGCCTTCGCCGTGTCGTACTTGTCGATGATCTCCAGCGCCTCGAGGACCTCCTCGACGTCCTTCACGCCGGTGTAGGGCCGGCCGGCCGCCTTGTGCTGGCGCCAGTTGTGGTTGATGTCGCAGTACTGGCATTCCTCCTTGGCGCCGAAGTACTGGCAGACCCGGAAGACCGTCAGGTAGATCAGGTAGCCCCACTGGATGGTGGGGGCGACCTCCATCACGGACTTCCCGTTGGACAGCTTGTGCTTGTAGTACTCCGGCATCGGCGGCACGCCGACGTCGGAGATCCGCTTGCCGTCCAGGTAGAGGCCGAGCATGCCGTGCTCGTCGGCGGCGACCCGGTACGGGGACGACGGGTTCACCCGGACGGACACGACCGTGCGGCGCAGGTCGTACGGTCCTCCGGTGAGGATGATCTCCTCCGGCGGGCGGCGCAGCGCGGCCTCGCCCAGCTCCGGCAGGGTGCCGTGGTCGAAGGAGAAGATGAAGTACGACTTCGGTTTGACCTCGCCGCCCTCGTTGTCGCTGAGCGCTGAGGGGTCGAAGGCCACGCCGCCGCGCAGCAGGTCCTCCTTGAAGACGGCCTCGCGCGGAACGTGCGGGAACCGCTCCATCAGATCCTCGACCAGCGCGGTACGGCTGCCCATCGCGTGTTCTCCTCCCGGTGCCGACGTACGACTCCTCACGGTATGCCCCCGGCCGGACATCCGGGGCGGCGGGTCCCCCCACATGGCGCCGGTCACTCCCGAGGTAGGTTCCGAGGTGGCCCATGTCACGGGCCCGCAGGCGGGAAGGACGAGGGATGACCGAGAGCGTGACCAACTGGGCGGGCAACATCACGTACGCCGCCAAGGAGCTGCACCGGCCGCACACGACGGACGCGCTGCGCGCCCTGGTCGCCGACGCCTCGCGGGTACGGGTGCTGGGCAGCGGCCACTCCTTCAACGACATCGCCGACGCGGGCGAGGACGGCGTCCTGCTGTCCCTGGCCGCGCTGCCCCCGGTGATCGAGGTGGACGCCCAGGCGCGCAGGGTCCGGGTCGGCGGCGGGGTGCGGTACGCGGAACTGGCCCGCGAGGTGCACCGGCACGGGCTGGCGCTGGGGAACATGGCGTCACTCCCCCACATCTCGGTGGCCGGGTCGGTCGCCACCGGCACGCACGGCTCGGGCGTCGGCAACGGCCCGCTCGCCTCGTCCGTGCGCGCGGTGGAGCTGGTCACGGCGGACGGCTCCACGCTCACCCTGGAGCGCGGCGACGAGCGGTTCGGCGGCGCGGTCACCGCGCTGGGCGCGCTCGGCGTGGTCACGGCGCTCACCCTGGACCTGGAGCCGGCGTACGAGGTGGAGCAGCGGGTGTTCACCGAGCTGCCGCTCGACGTGCTGGACGCGGACACGTTCGAGGCGGTGATGTCGGCCGCGTACAGCGTGAGCCTGTTCACCGACTGGCGGGAGCCCGGCTTCCGGCAGGTGTGGGTGAAGCACCGCGCCGACCGGCCGCGCACCGACTTCCCGTGGGCGGCGCCCGCGACGGAGAAGATGCATCCGGTGCCGGGCATGCCCGGCGTGAACTGCACCGAGCAGTTCGGGGCGCCGGGCCCCTGGCACGAGCGGCTGCCGCACTTCCGGGCGGAGTTCACCCCGAGCAGCGGCGCGGAGCTCCAGTCGGAGTACCTGCTGCCCCGGGGCGCGGCCGTGGACGCGCTGCACGCCCTCGACGGAATCCGGGACACGGTGGCGCCCGTGCTCCAGACCTGCGAGGTGCGCACCGTCGCCGCCGACGAGCAGTGGATGAGCCCGTCGTACGGCCGTGACACGGTGGCGCTGCACTTCACCTGGATCGAGGACACGCCGACGGTGCTGCCGGTGGTGCGACGCCTGGAGGAGGCCCTCGCCCCGTTCTCGCCGCGCCCCCACTGGGGCAAGGTCTTCACCACCCCGCCGGCCGAACTGCAGGCCCGCTACCCGCGCCTGCACGACTTCCGCGCGCTGGTGCGTGAGCTGGACCCGGAGGGCGTGTTCGGGAACGCGTTCGTGCGGGGGGTGCTGGGCGACTGACGGGCCGGGGGGAGCGTGGGGGCCGGGGAGGCTCCCACGCTCCCACGGTCACTCCGGCAGCACCCACACCGGATTCGAGTAGAACCACAGGTCCCGCCACGGGTCGGCGTCGCCGTAGACGTCCTGGGCGGGGCCCGCCGGGTCGACCTCGGCGCCCATGACGCCGACGGCGGAACGGTTGCCGTCGGTGCCGCGCAGCCGGACGTACAGCGGGCGGTCGACCGGGCCGAGGTCGTAGGTGAACCGGACGGTGCCCTCGGACGCCGCGACGTCGTACGACCGGACGACGGCCGCCGTCGGCGCGGTGAACGTGTCCTGGTCGGCGACCGGGCCGGTGACGTCGCCCCGGATGACGTCCACGCGGGCCAGCCGGGGTGTGAAACCGGCCCAGTTGGCGTCGGCGGCGAGTGCCACGTCGGCGGTCAGCGTGACCTTCGTGCCCTTGGGGACGTGCAGGGCGCCGCCGAGGGTGGTCCAGCGGCCGCCGCCGGAGACGCGGACGTCGAGGCCGTCGACGAGCTGACCGTGGTCGACCCAGACGCGGCCGGCGCGGATGCCGTCCATGACGGCGGCGTAGGAGAAGCTCTTGGCGCCGACGTGGGTGCGGCTGTACTGGCCGGGCCAGTAGTCCACCGCCGTGGTGTCGATCTTCCCGGCGTACACGGGGGCGCCGTGCCGGCCGTTGGCGGGGAAGTCGCCGGCGCCGCGGACGGTGGTGTCGGCGTACACGTGGTGGGAGTCGGAGTTCGCGGTGATCCACCAGGGGCGGCCCTCGGCGAGGAGGCTGTCCCACAGGCCGCCGACGGTGGCGGTCATCCAGTCGAAGCCGCCCCAGGTGCGGTAGCTGTCCAGGGGGTAGCCGGGGAACGAGTTCGCGGTGGGGCTGCCGTCGTAGTAGCCGCGGGCGCGGCCCGGGCCGAGCGGCGTGGGCAGTCCGGCGGCCTGGTGGCCGGGGGCGCCCTCGAAGCCGACGGCGATCCGCCGGTCCTGGCCGGTGGCGTCGCGCCAGGCGCGGATCTCGTGCGGGGAGTCGATGCCCTTGCGGGAGGGGTGGTGGGCGAGCATCAGGGCGTCGTCCACCGTGCGGCGGCGCACCTGGTCGGCGAGGAACCGGATCCCGGCCACGGCGAGGGCCTCGTTGGCGGGGCTGGAGTCGCCCGCGCCCTTCACGATGCCGTCGTAGTCGGTCTCGAACTGTTTGAGCACGGCGACCTCGTTGCGTCCGGGGTGGACGAACACGGTGCCGTGGTCGGCGGCCGGGATGTTCCACTCCAGTCCCTGGAAGACGAGGGTGTCCCGGTACGCGGCGCGCGCCTGTCTGATGTCCGGGTTGACGTTCTCGACGCCGATCCTGGCGTGGATCGCGCTGCCGTGGTCGGTGATCACCATCCAGTCCAGGCCGTGCCGGGCGCCCTGGCGGACCTGGTCGACGACGCGGTACTTGCCGTCGCTGCTGTAGTGGGTGTGGATGTGGTGGTCGCCGGCGAGCCAGAGGTATCCGTGGCGCGGGGCCGCGGCGTCGGCTCTTCGGGCGTCCGCGGGCGGTGAGGCCGTGGCCGTGCCGCTGCCGGACAGCACGGTGCCCGCGGCCAGGCCCGCGCCCAGCAGGCCGGCACGGCGTAACAGGGCGCGGCGGGACGCCTGCTCGGGGGTCAGCGCCTCGTCGGGCACGGAGGTGTCGAAGGCCGCGGGCAGCGGCGCGGACGCGCCAGGCCCGTGGTCGTGGTTGTCGTGGTGGTGATGGTCGTGCGGTCCGTGCCCGTGCCCCATGACTGCCTCCTCGTCTCGAACGCGCCGCAGTGGAGCATCCGGGCGGCGTGTGAACCACGGTCGTCCATGGAGTGACCGGCGCGTGCCACCGACACGACGGCTGCGGGCCGTCCGGGGGCCGGTCGCGCGGGGCCCCGCGCCCCTCAGGAGGGCGCGGGGACCACGCCAGCAACCACTACCCACCGGCGGGCGACCCGCAACCCCGCCCGCGTCGGCTACATTCACCTGTCCGAAACCGCCCGCCCGACCGCCGGAGGCACACATCCCCCGCGCCGGACTCACCGCAGACCTCCTCGTCGCGGCCGCCGCCGACCTCGCCGACGAGGCCGGCTACGAGAACGTCACCCTGTCCGCGCTGGCCCGGCGTTTCAACGTCAAGGACGCAAGCCTGTACACGCATGTGCGCGGACTGCGGGACCTGCGCACCCGGATGGCGCTGCTGGCGGGCGGCGAGATGACCGACCGGATCGCGGAAGCCGTCGACGGCCGCACCGGCAAGGACGCCCTGGCCGCCTTCGCGAGCGCGTACCGGGGCTACGCCCTCGCCCACCCGGGCCGGTACGCCGCCACCCAGATCCGCCTGGACGAGGCCACGGCGACGGACTCCCCCGAGATGCGCCGCACCGCCGAGGTCATCTACGGGCTGCTCCGCGCGTACGGCCTGGAGGAGCCGGATCTCACCGACGCCGTACGGCTGTTGCGCAGCTCCTTCCACGGCTACTGCGCCCTGGAGTCCTCCGGCGCGTTCGGCGCGCCGCGCGATCTGGAGGCGTCCTGGGACCGGACGATCGACGCGCTGCACCTGACCTTGCGGAACTGGCCGCGAAGAGACGCGGGTTGAGCCGTCGGGCGCTCAGCCCGCGAGCTTCTGCACCTCCCCGTACGACGGCACCGTGCCCTCCCCCGCGTCCCGTCCCTCCCGTACCGCGGCCACCGCGTCCAGCGCCGCGCCGAGCGCCCGCCGGTACAGCAGCGAGCCGAGGCTGACGCGCCGTACGCCGACCTCGGCGAGCCGGTCGGGGGACGGGCCGCCGGGCGCGTACAGGACGTTGAGGGGGCAGCCCTCCAGCGCACGCACCAGACCGGCGATCACGCCGAGGTCGGTCAGTCCCGGCACGAACACCCCGTCGGCTCCGGCGTCCCGGTACGCGAGCACCCGCTCCCTCGCCCCCTCGCCGTCCCCGAGCCAGTACGTGTCCGTCCGGGCGTTGACGAAGAGCCCGGGTGCGGCGGCGCGCACGGCGCGGATCTTCGCCACGTGCCGGTCGACGGGCCCCAGCCCGTCCTCCAGGTTGATCCCCACCGCGCCCCGCGCCCGCAACTCCGCCGCATACATGCCCACTTCGCCGGGATCGTCGCTGAAGCCGTCCTCCGCGTCGACGGAGAGCAGGCACGGCAGCGCGCCGAGCGCGCCGGCCAGGCGCAGGGTCTCCTCGCGGGTGGCCCGGGTCCCGTCGGGCAGTCCGGCCGCCGCGGCGACGCCCAGGCTGGTGGTGCCGACGGCGGGGAAACCGTGGGCGTGGAGGAGGGCCGCGGAGGCGTGGTCCCAGGCGTTGGGCAGCAGGAGCGGCCGGTCCTGGTGGTGGAGCGCGGCGAAGGTCTCCGCGCGGCGGGCTGCGTCGTCGTCCGTCATACGGGCCACGCTAGGGCGGGGACGCTTCGGCGCCCGCCGAACGGTCCTCGCCAGGTGCGCTCACTCCGGCGTGAACGTGTGCATCTCGTCCCCCTCCGGCTGCACCACCCCGTACGAGCTCTCCGGGACCTCGTTCCAGGCTCCGGTCAGGTCACCGAGGGGCTCGGAGACGATGAGGCGGGCGTCGTCCGCGATGTCGCGCAGGAACGCCACGTCCGGGTGGAGGGACTTCAGCGTCTCGACGCGGGTGTTGTAGAAGAGGGACCGCGACTTTCGCCGGGTGGAGTAGCGGAAGGACCACAGCCGTACGCCGTCGGTGACCGCGACCGTCATCTGCATCGGGTACTCGACGCCGTGCGCGCGGCCGGTGCGCTCGACCAGGCCGGTCATACGGGCGACGGCGCCGCGCGGGTCGTCCTCCAGGCCGAAGGTGAGCGCCAGGTAGAACATCATCTCGGAGTCCGTGGACCCCTCGACGTACGGGAAGAGGTCCGGGCGGACGGCCAGGGCGAGGTCGCGCCGCAGCAGGGGGAAGCCCTCGATGGCGCCGTTGTGCATCCACATCCAGCGGCCGTGCCGGAAGGGGTGGCAGTTGGTCTGCTGCACCGCCGTGCCGGTGGAGGCGCGAATGTGGGCGAAGAACAGCGGGGAGACGACGTGCCCGGCGATCTCCCGCAGATTACGGTCGCTCCAGGCCGGGCCGATGTCCCTGACCACGGCGGGGCTGTCCTTGTCCGGCACGTACCAGCCGATGCCGAAGCCGTCGCCGTTGGTGGTCTCGACGCCCATCCGGGCGTGCAGGCTCTGGTCGATCAGGGAGTGGACCGGCCGGTAGAGCAGGTTCTCGAGCAGGATCGGTGTGCCCGAATAGGCGAGCCAACGGCACATGTCCACCGCCTTCCGGTCGGGACGGAACCCGCGTACGCCCCGGCGGGCGTGAGCCGTGAGGCCCGCGCCCGCCGGGACACCGCACGCCCCACCGGGTACCCGTCCCGCCGCACGGGACGCGTCCCGCGTCAGGTGCGGGAGCGGCCGCCCACGCACAGCGCCCAGATGACGAACCCGGAGAAGGCGATCATCACCACGGACCAGACCGGGTAGTACGGCAGGGACAGGAAGTTCGCGATGACGACCAGTCCCGCGATCACCACGCCGGAGACGCGGGCCCACAGGGCTCCCCGGCCCAGGCCCATGCCGACGAGCACCGCGATCGCGCCGAGCACGAGGTGGGTCCAGCCCCAGGCCGTCAGGTCGAACTTGAAGACGTAGTTCTGTGTCGTCACGAAGACGTCGTCCTCGGCGATGCCCATGATCCCGCGGAAGATGTCCAGCACCCCCACGAGCATCAGGGTGACGGCGGCGAAGACGGTCAGGCCGCCCGCCCACTCGCGCTTCGCCGACGGCGCGTGCGCGCCGTGTGTCGGATGTGTGGCTGTCATCGCTGTGCCTCGGTTCCGTGTCGTGTGCGGTTCCCTGACAGGACGTCCCGGTCAGGAGTGGGGCCCGTGGCCGCTCAGGACCAGCTCCTTGGCCCTGCGGAACTCGTCGTCCGTGATGTCCCCGCGCGCCTTGATCTCGGAGAGCCGGGCCAGTTCGTCCACGCTGCCGGCCGGCTCCCCCGTGCCCTTCGCCGTCTCCCTGATGTAGCTGTCGAGCGCCTCCTGCTGGGCGCGTGCCTGGGCCAGCTCACGGCTGCCCATGTTCCTGCCGCGGGCGATGATGTAGACGAAGACGCCCAGGAAGGGCAGCACGACCGTGAAGACCAGCCAGCCCGTCTTGGCCCAGCCGCTCAGGGAGTCGTCGCGGACGACGTCGACGACGACCCGGAAGAGCAGGATGAACCACATGATCCACAGGAAGAACACCAGCATCGTCAGCAGTGCGCTGAGCAGCGGGTAGTCGTACGCGAGATACGTCATGCCGGTCATCTCCTCCTCGCTCGCGGGCCCTCTGCGCCCGCCCGCGGCGCGCCGTCGCACCGTGCCGACCTCAGCGTGTTCCGTACGGGGTGCCGGTCGCCTCACCCGGCGCGGGTGATCCGGCGGGCGGGGCCCACGGGGTGGGATGGACGGCGTGGAGTCGTGACCGTGCGCGACGGGAGGACGGCGATGGCGGTACCGGACGTGTTCGACGCGCGGGCGGCCTCCCCGTCCCCGGCCGAGCGGGCCTCGTACGGCAAGCGGGCGCGGGGGCGTGCGCCCCGCTCGTCCCACGGCGCGTTCACGCCGGCGCGGGGACGGCCGGACCCCGTGGACGTGCTGGAACGGCAGTCCGCGGCCCGGCTGTCCGAGCTGGTGCCGGTCCGCTACGGGCGGATGCTGGAGTCACCGTTCCGCTTCTACCGGGGCGCCGCCGCGATCATGGCGGCCGACCTCGCGCCGCTCCCGGACACCGGGCTGACCGTGCAGCTGTGCGGGGACGCACATCTGCTGAACTTCCGGCTGCTGGCCTCCCCCGAGCGGCATCTCGTCTTCGACATCAACGACTTCGACGAGACGCACACCGGCCCCTTCGAATGGGACGTCAAACGGCTCGCGGCCAGCTTCGCGATCGCCGGACGGGCGAACGGCTTCACCGTGGCGGAGCAGAGCGACGCGGTGCGGGCGTGCGTGGCCGCGTACCGGCTGCGTATGCGGGAGTTCGCCGGGATGCGCGCGCTGGACATCTGGTACGCGCAGGACGACGCCGACCGGCTGCGCGAGCTGGCGGCCTCCTCCCTGACCGCGGAGGGCCGGCGGCGTACGGCCGAGGCGGCCCGCAAGGCGCGCGGCCGCACCCACCTCCAGGCGTACGCGAAGCTCACCCGGGCCACGCCGGAGGGGCGGCGCATCGCGGCGGACCCGCCGCTGATCACCCCGCTGCGGGACCTGCTGGACGGCGCGTCGGCCGAGGAGAAGGGGCTGCGGGCGGTGCTGGACGGCTACGCGCGGTCGCTGGCGTCGGACCGGCGGCAGTTGCTGAGCCGCTACCGGCTGGTCGACGTGGCCCGGAAGGTGGTGGGCGTCGGCAGTGTCGGCACCCGCTGCTGGATCGTGCTGCTGCTCGGCCGGGACGACGACGATCCGCTGCTGCTCCAGGCCAAGGAGGCCCAGGAGTCGGTGCTCGCCCCGTACACGGACGGCGAGGAGCCCGACAACCAGGGCCGGCGGGTGGTGGAGGGCCAGCGGCTGATCCAGACGACCAGCGACATCCTGCTCGGCTGGACGCACGCGACCGGCCTCGACGGCCGGCCCCGCGACTTCTACGTACGGCAGCTGCGCGACTGGAAGGGCATCGCCCGGCCCGAGACGATGGACCCCTCTCTGCTGCGCCAGTTCGCCCGCCTGTGCGGGGCGAGCCTGGCGCGGGCCCACGCGAGGTCCGGCGACCCGGTCGCCGTCGCCGCGTACCTGGGGCGCGGCGACCGCTTCGACCGGGCGCTCGCGGCGTTCGCGCAGGAGTACGCCGACCGCAACGAACTCGACTTCGCGGCGCTGGGCGAGGCGGTGCGGGCCGGGCGGGTGCGCGCGGAGGGGCATCCCTGAGCGGCTCCAGCCTCCCGTCGGGGGCTCACTGCGGCACCTGGCGCAGCTCCAGGATCCGCAGGCCGAGTGACTGGCAGCGGGCGAGCAGCCCGTAGAGGTGCGCCTCGTCGACCACCTGCCCGAACAGCAGGGTCTGCCCGGACATCGTCACGTGGTCCAGCTCGGGGAACATGCGGATCAGCGGTTCCGAGAGCTGTCCCTCGACGCGGATCTCGTAGCGCATGAGCCGCTCCCCGGGTGGTGCCTGGACCGGGCGAACCACGCCCGCACCCTTCCGATGGTCGGGCCCGCGGGGGTTTCGCGGCTCACCCCGGGCAGGTGAGGAGCCGCTCGGGGTGCGACGGGGTCAGTGCTTCAGCCACAGCTTGCTCGCCAGGATGACCAGCCCCAGGACGAGGTTGACCAGCGCCGACAGCACCAGCAGCCGCCCCGGCGCGCCCGCCTGCCGGGCCGCGGCCACGGACCAGCCCACCTGTCCCGTCACGGCGACGGACAGCGCGAACCACTGGCCGCCCTGCACGTCGAGCCCCAGTACCGGCCCGACCCCCACGGCGAGGGCCGGAGGCACCGCGGCCTTGACGATGGTCCACTCCTCCCGGCACACCCGCCCGACGACGGCACGGTCCGGCGGATGCCGCGCCAGCCGCGCCCCGAACAGCTGGGCGTGCACATGGGCGATCCAGAACACCACGCCGGTGAGCAGGAGAAGGAGCATCAGCTCCAGCCGGGGGAAGGCCCCGAGCGTGCCGGCCCCGACGATGACGGAGGCGGCGAGCATGGACCCGTAGACACCGCCGGTGTAGTCGGCGTGCGTGCGGCGGGCGGCGGACGGCTCGTCCGCCTGTGTCGCGGGGTTGCGCACGGCGGTCGGCACGGGCGCGCCGCCCGTCGCCGCCACTGCCCCGTCCCCCGCGGCGGGCCGGCGCTCGTCCGGCGCCACCGGGTCCCGCGGCAGGCGTCCGGCGGTGCCGCGTCCGCGGGCTGCCTGCCGGCGGCGATGCGGGCGCCGTCCGCCGCCCGTCGGGGCTCCGTGCGGAGCTCGGTGCGCCCGCCCTGTGCCGGGCTCCCCTCGACGGGCGGCGAGGACGCCTCAGCCGCGGGTGCCTCGCGCCGACGGCGCCGGTGTCCGCCCGCCGCGGAGCGCGGATTGCGCGTCGTACCCGGCGCGGGCTTCCCGCTCGCCGCCCGCCGTTCCGCTCGGCGGCCCCGGCCACGGGCCCGGCGGGCGTCATGAGACGGCGCCTGCCTCACAGCAGGCCCGCTCCCGGGCGGCCGTACCGCCTCGCTGCGGCGGCCCCCGACAGCTTTCGGTAGGCGTTCTTCAGGTGCGTCTTCACCGTGTTCACCGAGACGTACAGGTTCGCGGCCATCTCCTCCGTGGACATCGCAGGGCGAGCCTCCGCAGGACGTCCCGTTCGCGGCCGCTCAGTTCCTCGACGGCGGGGCGGGGTTCCGGTGGGACGGACGGGACGGACGGCGTGGCGGGGGGCGGTCAGGTAGGGCGGATCCAGGAGCCCGTCTCGGCAGGGGGCGCGCAGGCCTCCCGTGTGCTTCCGTCACCGCCCGGGTGACCAGGCGGCGGGCCGCGGTGGTGTCCCCGCGCGGTCGGGGGCGGGCCGTACCAGCGCGGCCCGTACGTCACGGCAGGGCCGCGTGCTCGTCGACGGCCGCCCGGTCGAGGACGTACGGCAGCTCGGGCCGTCCGGCGCCAGCAGCACCCGTGCCGCGCCCACCGCGCAGCGGGCTGGTCGCGGGACCTCGGGCAGCAGCGCGGCGGCGTCCTGCGGGCGGCCCTCGGCGAGTCGGCGCCGCCGGACCAGGCCGTTCGCCCGGGCCCACGGCGAGTCGGCCGTCGGCGGCACCCCGGCTCCACCGCCTTCCACCCGCCGCGGGCTCGCCGCGCGCCAGGTGCAGGCGCGCGGACCAGGGCGCGCCCGGCCTCCAGGACGGGTCCCTCGCGCGGATGCACTCGCCCGCCGTGTCAGCAGCGCCGCGCCGCCCCAGTTCCTCGCGCTCCCGGCACGGCGGCGAGGACGAGACGCTCCACGCCGGAGGAGGCGGGCGGGCGAGTCCGGACGTTCCGTCTCCGCGAGGCTCGCGTGCCGTGCGTTCGGGCGGTCCGGCCAGCCGTGCAGGACGTCGGAGGAGGGCGAGCCGCGCCAGCGCGTCTCGCGGGCAGGCGGTGGCCGGGGCGCGGGGCCGTCACGGCCGCCCGCGTCAGCGCGTCCGCGCCCGTGAAGTCGCCCGCCACAGCCGGACGGCCCAGGTGGTCCAGGAGCAGGCGAAGAACTCCGGGTGCCGGTCGAGCAGTTCGGCGGGGAGGAGGTCCCGCAGCGGCCTCGGCCTCGCGGACGGCGTCCTCGCGCGGCCGGGCGCGCCGGACAGCGGGCGACGAGGGCGTCCAGGAGGGCGCAGCCCATCCGGACGGCAGCCGTGTCCGCCTCACCGCCGTGCGTCGTCCCGCGTGCGCTGCGTGCCCGCCGCAGCCGGGCGGCGCCCGCGGCGAGGTCGCCGCGGGAGAGCCGGGCGGCGGCGCGTACGAGTTCCGGCGCGGGTCCCTCGCCGCCCCGTGGCCCCATGCGGGAGAACAGGGTGGCGAGGATGTCGGCGCGGGGGCCGGTGAAGAACTGGCCGAGGGCGAGGTCGTCGACGAGGGCGGAGGCGGTGAACTCCCAGTCGTCGGCGGCGGCGCCGTGGCCGAGCGCCGCCGGGAGCGCCCCGGCCGTACGGAGGCAGACGGCGGCCCGCCGGTGCAGCTCGGGTTCCAGTCCCGGCCGGCGCATCCGCAGGTGGGCGCGGAGGATCTCCGCGAACAGGGGGTGCAGCCGGTACACGCCGTGGCCGATGTGCTGGACGAAGGCGTTGCCGCGGTGCAGCCGGGCCAGCACGGCCTCGGCGTCCGCGCGTCCGGTGACCGCGTTGGCCAGCCGGGGGCCGAACCGGTCGAGGACGCTGACCCGCAGCAGCAGCTCCTGCGTCCCGGCGTCCTGCCGTCGGAGCACCTCGGCCAGCAGGAAGTCGGCGACGGCGCTGCGGTCGGCCTCGAACTCCTTGAGGCAGAGTTCCGGGTCGGGGGCCTCCTCCGCCGCGAGCGCGCACAGCCGCAGTCCGGCGGCCCACCCGCGGGTCCGTTCCACGACCCCGCGCACGGCGGCCGGGGACAGCCGCAGGCCGTGCGCCTCCATCAGCCGGGCCGCCTCGCCGGGCGTGAAGGCGAGCTCCGCGTCGCGGATCTCGGTCAGCTCGCCCGCGGCCCGGTAGCGGTGCAGGGGCAGCAGCGGCTCGGTACGGGTGACGAGGACCAGCCGCAGCCCGGGTGTGGAGTGGCGCAGCAGGAAGTCGAGCTGGGCGGCGATCTCGGGGGCGGTGACCCGGTCGAACTCGTCAAGGATCAGCACCACCGGCCGGTCCCGTGCGCTGAGCAGGGCGGCGAGCCGGGCCGGCAGGGCGTCGCCCACCCGGTTCGCGTCGGCCGGGGAGGCGATGTCGCCGGGCAGCGGCACGCCGGACGTGCGCAGCGCCTGGAGGAGGTACGCCCAGAACATGCCGGGGCCCTGCCCGTCGGTGTCGGTGGTGAGCCAGGCGACGGGCAGCTCGGGGTGCCCGGCCACCCAGTCCGCGACCAGCAGCGTCTTCCCGGCGCCGGCGCAGCCGTTCACCATGGTCAGGGGGGTGCGCAGGGCGCCGTCGAGGTGCCGGGCCAGCCGCTCCCTGCGCAGGAACGTGTCCGGCTGCGCGGGGACGGCGAAGCGGGTGCGCAGGAAGGGGTCGCCGTGCGGGTCGTACGGCCCGCTCCGCGCATCGTCGTGGTCCACGGCCGGGCGGCCGTCGCCCTGGTGTGCGGTTGTCACGGCACTCACCGCCCCTGTCGGGCCGCGCTTGCTTCCAGCATCCCAGCAGCCGGGCCGGGAGGCGCGCCGAGGCCGCGGCCTCGGTTAGCGTCGCCGTATGAGCACCACGGAGTCCCTCGCCGCGGCCCTGGCGGACGGCCCGGTCGTCCTGGACGGCGGCATGTCCAACCAGCTCGCTTCGGCCGGTCACGACCTGAGCGACGCGCTGTGGTCGGCGCGGCTCCTCGCGGACGAGCCGGAGGCGGTCACGGCGGCGCACCTCGCGTACTTCGAGGCGGGCGCGGACGTGGCGATCACGGCGAGCTACCAGGCGACGTTCGAGGGGTTCGCGCGGCGTGGCATCGGCCGGGAGCGGGCGGCGGAGCTGCTGGCGCTGAGCGTGGAGTGCGCCCGTACGGCGGCAGGGCGCGCCCCGGGTGCGCCGCGCCCGCGCTGGGTGGCGGCCTCCGTCGGACCGTACGGCGCGATGCTCGCGGACGGCTCCGAGTACCGGGGCCGCTACGGGCTGTCCGTCGCGGAGCTGGAACGGTTCCACCGTCCCCGGCTGGAGGTCCTGGCGTCCGCCGCACCGGACGTCCTCGCCCTGGAGACGATCCCCGACACGGACGAGGCCGAGGCGCTGCTGCGGGCGGTGCGCGGGCTGGGGGTGCCCGCCTGGGTGTCGTACTCGGCGGCGGGCGGCCGCACGCGGGCGGGCCAGCCGCTGGAGGACGCGTTCGCCCTTGCCGCGCGGGCGGACGAGGTGATCGCGGTCGGCGTCAACTGCTGCACGCCGGAGGACGCGGACCACGCGGTCTCCGTCGCCGCACGGGTGACGGACAAGCCGGTGGTGGTGTACCCGAACAGCGGCGAACGATGGGACGCCCGGGCCCGCGCCTGGGCCGGCGAGCCCACGTTCTCGGCGTCCCGGGTGACGGGCTGGCGGGACGCGGGAGCGCGGCTGATCGGGGGGTGCTGCCGGGTGGGCCCGGAGGCGATCGCGTCGGTCACGGGGACGCTGCGGGGGGCGTAGGGCGCCTTACGCCTCTCCAGCCCCCTGGCCCCCGGGCCCTCGTGCCCCGGGGCGGCAGCGTGGTACGGTGCCATGAGTGCCGTGTAGCGCCCCGTGAGGGCGCCGGGCCAGTCTTCACCGCCGAAACCTTCTTCGCTTCGGCGTCTCTCAGCCGTCACGTCGGCTCTCGTACCGCCCGCGTACGGCTTTCCCCTCGGTCGCACGGCGACCGCAGTGAGGTTCCCACCGCTGTGAGGCGCGCACACGCCCTCCCTGAAGACCGCGGTTCCCCCTTCTCGCTCTTCTTCTCTGCTTCTTTCCGTCCTTCGAAAGGACCTCCACATGACCACAGCACTCGACCGCCCCGCCCGTCGGACCTCGGGCAGGAAGACCGTCGACCGCCCGGCCTCGGGCCGTTCGGCCTCGAACCCCCAGCAGCCGCAGAACGTCACCGTCACCGGTGTCCTCGACGTCGACGCGACCGGGAAGGGGTACCTGCGCGGCGCCGGCCTCGTGGCCGGGTCGTCCGACCCCGTCGTCTCCGCCGCCCTGGTGCGCCGGCACGGCCTGCGCAAGGGCGACCTGGTGGAAGGCGTCCTCGGCGACCGCCGGGCGCTCACCGACATCGCCCGCGTCGACGGCCGTACGCCGACCTCGATCGCGGACCGTCCCCACTTCCGCGACCTGACCCCGGTCCACCCCCACCGCCGGCTCCGCCTGGAACACCGGGCGTCCGGGCTCGCCGGCCGGGTCGTCGATCTGCTGGCGCCGGTGGGCAAGGGGCAGCGCGGACTGCTGGTCGCGCCGCCCAAGACCGGCAAGACCGTCCTCATCCAGCAGCTCGCCGCGGCCGTCGCGGGGAACCACCCCGAGTGCCGGCTGATGGTGGTGCTGCTCGACGAGCGCCCCGAAGAGGTCACCGACATGCGGCGCTCGGTGCGGGGCGAGGTGTACTCGTCGACGTTCGACCGTCCCGCCAAGCAGCACATCGCGCTCGCCGAGCTGGTCGTGGAGCGGGCCAAGCGGCTCGCGGAGGCCGGTGAGGACGTGGTGATCCTGCTGGACTCGCTGACGCGGCTGTGCAGGGCGTACAACAACGCGGCGGGCCCCGGCGGCCGCACCCTCAGCGGCGGGGTGGACGCCGGTGCGCTCACCGGCCCGAAGCGGTTCTTCGGCGCCGCCCGCGAGACGGAGGAGGGCGGTTCGCTGACGATCCTCGCCTCCGCGCTGGTGGACACGGGGTCGCGCGCGGACGAGTTCTTCTTCGAGGAGCTCAAGGGCACCGGCAACATGGAGCTGCGCCTGCACCGCGAGTCGGCGTCCCGTCGCCTGTTCCCGGCGGTGGACATCACCACCTCGGGCACCCGCCGCGAGGAACTCCTCCTCACCCCGGAGGAACTGACGGCCACACAGGGCCTGCGCCGCGCCCTGACCTCCCGCGACTCGGCGACCGACCTGGAGACGCTGCTGACGCGACTGCGGGAGACCCCGGACAACGCGACGTTCCTGCGCCAGGTCCGCCCGACGCTGCGGAACGGCTGACGCCCGCCCGCGAGTTACAGCTTCTCCCCCCGTTCCGGCTCGTCCGGCGGGTGCACCCCGCCGCCGTCCTTGATGTCGTCCTCGCAGGTCCGTCGGTCGTGCGTCGACTGGTCGTCGGGGATCAGCAGGACCTCGGCGACCTGTTCGGGATGGTCGACCGTGAGGTACTCGTCACCGGTGTACGTGCCCACTCGGCCGAAGTCCGTCATCGAGTGGACCGTCTGACAGCCCAGCACCACGCGTTCCTCGTCGACCGCGCAGGCGTCGACCGCCGGGTCGCTTCCCAGCGTGTCGCCTTCGAAGCGGAAGTCGAAGTGGATCTGGTCACCTTCCTGCGGCACCTGCGGATGCGGTTCCCTGCGCCAGCCGGTCACCTCGGCGGTGACGCCGACGGGTCGCTCCTCGGTGTCCACGATGTCCACCCGCACACCCGCCTCACCACGCTCCGCGGTCGTGTCGGTGCAGCTCCACAGGAGTCCGCAGCCGGACAGGCTGAGCATCGCCAGCATCGAACCGGCTCCGGCGACCATCCGTGCGACGACCACTCGGGTGACCTCCCGTCAGGTGGAACGGGGAGTCTACGCCGAACGGACGTGCGATGTACCTGCGGCGGCCCTCGAACTGCTGGTGCCGCCGGGCGACGCGCTCAACGCTGCCGCCGGTCGACGCGCTCAACGGCACCTGAGCAATCAGGCACCCGGCGTCAGGATCTCCAGCGTCCCCGTCTCCGTGTCGAAGCTCCTCAAGGTCGCGAGGTGGGCCGACAGCGGGGGTGCCGGGAGCAGTGCCGGGATGCGGCGGCTGGTGAAGGCGCCGGCGCGGCGGGTGCGGCCGAGCGTGATGTGAGGGCTCCAGTTGCCCGGCGCGTGGAAGGGGTTCAGTGTCTCGGGGCGGTTGTCGGAGGTCACCGCGTCCCACACCTTCCGGTGCAGCTCGGCCAGCGCGGCGTCCGGCGCCAGCGACCAGGCCAGGACGGACGTCGGCCGCTCGAAGCGGATCAGGCCCGCGAAACGCACCGGCAGGGGCAACGCGGCCGCCACCTCGGCCAGTTCCCAGCGGATCGGAGCCGTCAGCTCCGGGCAGGAGGCCAGGGTGAGATGCGGGCTGTTGGTCGGTGAGCGGTGGCGCGCCTGACTCGGCAGCCCCGCGTCCGCGAGCCGCCGCCAGGCCTCCCGTACCGCCGCATCCGCGGCCTCGTCCAACAACAGTTCCACCGTGCGCACCGCCAAAGCCTACGTGTGCGCCGGTGCGCCCCCCTTCACGTCGAACACCGCGTTGCGGGTGGGTCAACGTCCGCGTCCTCACGCACGTCCGCGCCTTCAATGGCGGGCATGGTGCGCACATCGACAACGTCCCTCGCCCTCGCCGCCGTTGCCGCGGCCGTCCTCTCCCTCTCCTCTTGTTCCTCCGGGGACGGGGACGGGCACGGTGGCGGCAAGAACCCCTCTGCGCGCGCGGGTGACGCCTCCGCGTCCACATCCGCGTCCGAGACGCCCACGCCCTCCCTCTCCCCCACCGGCCCCTGCGCCGACGGCACCTGCGAGGTCACCGTCGGCGTCGGGGACGTCCTCGAGGTTCCGGCGTCGTACGGGCTCGGGCCGATCGAGGTGACCGCGGTCGGCGGGGACGACGTGGAGATGGTCGCGCCGATCCACGGACCGGGCTACAGCATCGCCGGATGCTCCGGCGGCGGCAGCGTCACCTCCCCGGGCGGCGGAGGCGTACGGCTCCGCTGCGGCAAGGGTCCCGCCGCGACCCTCAACGACGTCATGCGCCTCACCGTCGTCGAGGTCAACGGCAAGACCGCCGTCCTCCGTATCGCCCCCGCCTAGGAGTGGCCGGCGCGGCGGCATACCGATGGCGTACCAATAGGGGAAATGCCCGCTTTACCCATGTCATGCTGTGGTTTTGTTCGATCACGGGTGTGTCGGGAGGCCGGGTGTACCCCTCGCGTGGAGGGCTGGGCGGGCGGAGTCGTCGCGGGCGGCGTGCGGCTGCCGCCGGGGCGTCGCCGGGGTGTGCGCGTTGAGCGAGCAGGACGGCCGGGACGAGAGCGGGCGGGAAGGGCCCGGCCCCGCCCCGCGGCCGTCCCAGGTAGCCGACCTCAAGCTCCACCTCGACAGCGAGCTGGAGCTGATCGGCACCCAGCTGCGGGCCCTGGCCGACGCCAAGGACCGGCTGCAGGGGCTGCTCGACGCCGTCCTCGCCATCAGCGGCGAGCTGGACCTGTCCGCCGTGCTGCGGCGCATCGTCACCACCGCGATGGATCTGGTCGGCGCCCGCTACGGCGCCCTGGGCGTGCTTCACGAGTCCGGTGAGTACCTGAAGGAGTTCGTCACCGCCGGCCTGAGCGAGGAGGAGCGCTCCGCGCTGTCCGGCGTGCCCTTCCCGCACGGCCGCGGGGTGCTGGGGCTGCTGATCCAGGATCCGGAGCCGCTGCGCGTCGAGAACATCCCCGCGCATCCCTCCTCCGCCGGGTTCCCGCCCGGCCATCCCCCGATGCGGACGCTTCTCGGCGTGGCCGTCACCGTCCGCGGCGAGATCTACGGCGATCTGTACCTCTCGGAGCGCTACGACGGCCGGCCGTTCAACCGGGAGGACGAGGACGTCGTCGTCGCCCTGGCCGGCGCGGCCGGCATCGCCATCGAGAACGCCCGCCTGTTCGGGCAGGTACGGGACAGCGCCGAGCGCTTCCAGCGGCTGCTGCTGCCCGCCCTCCCCGACCTGAACCCCTTCGAGGCGGCCACCGTGTACCGGCCGGCCAGCCGGCCCAGCCGGCTCGGCGGCGACTGGTACGACGCGATGGTGCTGCCCGACGACACGGTCGGCGTGGCGATCGGGGACGTCGGCGGCCACGACCTGGACGCGGCCGCCGCCATGGCCCGTATCCACAGCATGCTGCGCGCCCTGCTCTACGACCGCCGCACCCCGCCCAGCGAGGTCCTCGTCCAGCTGGACCGCACCCTGCAGGCCACCGCGGACGTCCCGGTCACCACGGTCTGCCTGGCCAGGATCGAGCCGCACGAGAACGGCTGGATGCTGCGCTGGAGCACCGCGGGGCACTTCCCGCCGCTGCTGATCACCCCGGACCTGGAGACGGAGTACCTGGACGCCGAGCCGGGCGTGCCGCTCGGGGTGAGCACCGGCATGGAACGGCCCGACCACACGCACGAGCTGCCGGCCGGCTCGATCCTGCTCTTCTTCACCGACGGGCTGGTCGAACACCACGCGCACTCCATCGACGAGGGCCTGACCGCCCTCGCGGACCTCGCGGCCACCCACGCGGAACGGCCGCTGACGGAGTTCGTGCGGGTGCTGGCGGACCACCACCCGAGCGACGGCCAGGACGACATGGCGCTGCTCGCCCTGCGGATCCCGGCCGGCACGCGCTGCCCGGAGCCGCGCCCTCCGGGGGAACCGGCCGTCTGAGCAGCAACCCTGAGTGCCTCACCCCTCCGGGGGCCCGGCCGCCGGGGCAGCGCCGACGGGTGCCTCAGGTACGGCGGAGGGCCCCGCTGCGACGCAGGCGCCGGATCACGGAGCGCAGTTCCGGCGACTGCGGTGTGCGGACGGCCCGCCCGGCCTCGGGGGCCGTCCACAGGGCGAGTTCGCGGTCGCGGGGGCCGCGCACGACGTGCGGGGCGCCGTCGCCGTACACCTGGACCGGGTGGTGCGGGCCCCACGGCTCCCAGCCGGGGTCGCCGTCGGTGACGAACCGTACCCACGCCCCGTGCATCGCGTCCGCCAGCTCCTGCGGGGCGCCCTCGCCTGCGAGCTTGCGGGCGTCGGGGCTGTCGCCGCTGTCGAAGACGAAGCCCAGCTCCAGGGCGTGGCAGGCGCCCATGCCGGGGCGGCGGGAGGGCCAGGCGAACTCGTAGACGTACGAGGGTTCCGTGCGGCCGTCGGACAGCCGGTGCAGGGGGTTGCGCAGGAGGTGGTCGGTGACCATCTGGCCGACGGTCTCGGCGGTGCCGGCGTCGGGGTGGAGGGCGCGGTAGCCGCGCGGGACCTCGCTGCCGCAGTGGCAGCGGGCCATCGCGCCCGCGAGGGCGACGGCGCCGAGGCGGTCCACGCGTTCGGTGAGGCCGCCGGGGACCAGCCAGAGCCGGTACTCGTCGCGGGTCCAGCCGGTCATCAGGGTGACGCCGGGAGCCGCGCCGTCGGTGAGGGCCTCCAGGGGGTCGCGCGGGACGAGGTCGCCGTCGACGACGACGCCGAAGGCGGGGCCGCCGAGCACCGGGCTGCCGAGCCGGCCCACGTCCGCCTGGACGCGCAGCAGCTGCTCACGGTCGACGGCGGCGAAGGCCTCGGCGGTGGCGGGCACCTTGAGACGGGTGGCCATGCGGCGGACCATGCGCCGCACCTTGTCCCGCTCCGTGGACTCGGGCGGCCCGCTCTGCAGGACGGCCTGCCGTATCAGCCCCTGTGACTGCGGGGCGGCGACGAGCGCGCCCGTGCTGATGGCTCCGGCGGACTGGCCGGCGAGGGTGACCCGGCCGGGGTCGCCGCCGAACGCGGCGACGGACTCGTGCACCCACCGGAGCGCGGCGAGCTGGTCGCGCAGCCCGGGGTTGGCGGGGGCGTCCGGGAAGAGGCCGTAGCCCTCCACGCCCAGGCGGTAGTTGAGGGAGACGAAGACAACCCCGTCGCGGGCGAAGGTGCTGCCGTCGTACACCGGGACCGCGGAGGATCCCCTGGTCAGCGCGCCGCCGTGCAGCCACACCAGGACGGGGAGCCGGGCGGCCGGGGACGGGTCGGGGGTCCAGACGTTGAGGTTGAGACAGTCGTCGCCGTCGATGTCGGGGTCCGAGAGGTACTCGGCGAAGGCGGTGCTGTACGGGGGTTTCGGCGCGGTGGGCCCGAACGCGCCGGCGTCCCGCACACCGTCCCACGGCTCCGGCGGGACGGGGGGCCGGAAGCGGCGCGGCCCGAACGGGGGCGCCGCGTAGGGGATGCCGCGGAACACGGCGACCCCCTTCTCCCAGCGTCCCCGCACGGCGCCGTGCGCCGTCGTGACCACGGGCATCGCCCGCTCTCCCTCGGCCGCCATACGCCCACCACCCTTCGCCCCGCGCGTACGGGTCCGTGCGTCCACGGCCGTCCGCGCCGTCACCGGGCGCCGCAGCGCCGGCACCCCACCGGCCGCACATGCAAAAACCCGCCGGTAACGACAACAGCACCACACCACCCCCCGCTATTCCTCTCCGAACGAGGCGCGGCCCGAGGTCGCTTGACGGAGTTCTTCCCGCCCCGCGGCCGCCGATCTCCAGCAGGAAGCGCTTTCTGCCCGGAGCGAGAGGCGGGTGGGCCCGATGGGCCGAACGGGGCATGCGCGGGCGGCGGCCGGGCCGACCCTGGCGGTGGTGGCCCGTGAGGCGGGCGTCTGCATGCCGTGGCGGGAGGTCAGCGGGCCGCGGCGGGAGGTCAGCGGGCCGCGGCCCAGGTGATCCCGCCGCGCAGATGGGCGAGGAAGAGCGGGTCGTCGTAGGCCTCGACGGTGTGGCCGAGGGCCGTGTAGAAGACGCGGCCCGCGCCCTGCGTGCGGCACCAGGCCAGGGGGTGGTCGTCGCCCATCGTGCCGCCGGTGTACGACGACTCGTCGGCGGAGAGGAGGACGTGCGCGGTCGGGCGCGGGCTGACGTGAAAGTCGTACCACTCGTCGGTCACCTCCCAGGTGGGAGGCAGGTGGCGGGTCGCCGGGTGGTCGGGGTCCTCCACGAGGGCGCGGCCGGGCTGGATCGGGGGGTGGCCGGCGAAGCGGGCGCCCAGGAGGTCGCCGTAGTAGGGCCAGTCGTACTCCGTGCAGGCGGCGGCGTGGATGCCTGCGAAGCCGCCGCCGTTCTCGATGTACGCGGTGAGGCGGTCGCGGGCGGTGGGGGTGAGGACGTCGCCGCTGGTGGAGAGGAAGACGACCGCTGCGTAGTGGTCGAGCGGTTGCTCGAGCGCCGTCGGGTTCTCGTGGGCGTGGATTTCGAAGTCGCCCAGGGAACGGAGGGCGGTTATGGCGGCGGGGATGGAGTCGTGACGGTAGTCGGTGGTGCGGGTGTAGACGAGGAGGGCGGGGTCGGCCATGCGCGGGAGCCTACGCGCGCGTGCGCGGCCCCCACCCTCGGGGCCCCGCGCCTACGACGGCGGTCAGCGCGCCGCACCGAGAGAAGGGGACGCCGGAGCCGATGAGCCTGCGCCAGTACGAGTACGCCCTGGCCGTCGCCGAGGAGGGCTCGGTGACCGCGGCCGCCGAACGGCTGCGCGTGGCCCAGCCGTCGGTGTCCCAGCAGATCCGCGGCCTGGAGCGGGAGCTCGGGGTACGGCTGTTCGCCCGCACGCCGACCGGGCTGGTGCCCACCACGGTCGGCCGGGCGTTCCTGCGGGAGGCGGAGGTCGCCGTGACCGCGTCCCGCCGGGCGCGTGCGACCGCGCGGGCCGGCGCCGAGGACCTGGTGGGCGAGCTGGTGGTCGCGGTGCAGATGGGCTTCGGCACCCGCCAGTTGCCCCGTGCCCTGGGCGAACTGCGCCGGCGCTACCCCCGGTTGGAGATCACCGTCTTCGAGGAGCCCAGCGCGGCCGAGCTGGACCGGCTGTGCCGCCGGGGGGCGCTGGACTTCGCGCTGATGGCGGCCTGCGACCGCACCCCGTCCGACGCCCACCGCCTCGGCGACGAGGAGCTGGTCGTGGTGCTGGGCGAGGGGCACCCGCGACTGGACTCGGAGCGGGTCGAGCTGGCCGGTCTGAAGGGTGAGCCGTGGGTGCGGTTCGACCGGGACAGCACACTCGACGCCGTCCTGATGGAGGTGGTCCGGGACCACGGGCTGACACCGGCCACCGCCGCCCGGGTGTCCCAGGCGGCGACGGCCGTGCGCTGGGCCGCCGAGGGGCTGGGCGTGACGCTGCTGCCCGCGTCGGCGGTGCCGCCCGGTCACGAGCACGTCGTACGCCCGGTGTCTCCGGCCCTCCACCGGCCGGTCATCGCCGTGCTCCGGCCGGACGCGGGACCGGCGGAGAAGACGCTGCTGAACCTTCTACGGAAAGAGGAATGGCCGGGATCCGCGCCGGAAAGCGTGTCCATCTCCCGGAATTCCTGAAACGACCGGCCGTCGACCGACCGCGCATTCACCGCGGGAATTCGCCGCCGTCCACGACGAGATTCGTGCCGGTGACCCAGCTCGCCCGGTCGGAGACGAGGTACAGCACCGCCTGGGCGATGTCGTCCGGCCGGCCCTCGCGGCCGAGCGGCGGGGTCGCCGTGGCGCCGGTGGTGTCGCTCAGGGCGGCCCACTGCCTGCGCGTCTCCTCACCGCCGGGGGTGGCGGTGCGGCCCGGGGTCACGGTGTTGACCCGCACACCGTCGGGCGCCAGCTCGGCGGCCAGCCCGCGGCCGTAGTTCTCCAGGGCCGCCTTGGCCGCCGTGTAGTGCAGGAACAACGGGCCGGGAACGGGCACCACGGCCGACGACACGTGCACGATCGCCCCCGCGCGCCGCTCCCGCATCCCCGGCGCGAGCAGAGCGTCCAGCCGTACCGCCGACAGGAAGTTGAGGTCCAGCGCCTCCTGCCACTCCTCGTCCGGGATGGCCAGGGCGCCCGGGTGCGGGGCGGCGCCGCCGGCGTTGTGGACGACGACGTCCACGCTGCCCAGCCGGTCCCGCACGGCCTCCGCGAGCGCCTCCGCGCCCTCGCGGGTGCGCACGTCGGCCTGCGTGAACCGGGCGCCCTCCGGCACGGTGCCGGAGGCCGAGCGGGCGGTGGTGAGGACGTCGGCGCCCGCGTCGAGGAGCCGGCGCACGACGGCCGCCCCGATACCCCGGGTGCCGCCCGTCACGAGGGCGCGCCTCCCGGTGAGTTCACGCGTTTCGGCGGCCTTTTCGGTGTGCGGTGCGATGGACATACGACGGTCCTTTCGTCGGCGGGAAATCCGCGGAAGTGAGAAATGGGGTGCAACGAAAAAGACCGTACGTACGCACGGAAACGAGAATCAAAGACGAAAAGCGAGCGGAGGGTATAGGCGCCGCCTATGCCCTCCGCCGGGGCACGTGTCCGATTCGTTCAAGACACCCCGGCGGTCCCCGCCCTACCGTCGGCCGCATGAGCACACGATTCGATGCCATCGGAACGGTCGTCTCGGACATGGCCGCCTCCGTCGCCTTCTACCGGCGGCTCGGGCTGGCGTTCCCGGAAGGGGCCGAGGCGGAGGGACATGTGGAGGCGGAACTGCCGGGCGGGATGCGGCTGTTGCTGGACACCGAGGAGATGGTCCGGTCGTTCCGCCCGGGGTGGCGGCCGCCGTCGGGAGAGGGCCGGACCTCCCTGGCCGTGCGGTGCGACAGCCCCTCCGAGGTCGACGCGCTGTTCGCGGAGCTGGTGGAGTCCGGCGCCCGTGCCGAGCTGAAGCCGTGGGACGCGGTGTGGGGGCAGCGGTACGCCGTCGTGCTCGACCCGGACGGCAACGGGGTGGACCTCTTCTCCCCGCTCCCCACGGGCGGCTGACCTCACGGCCGCGTCAGGAGGCCGCGCCGGGCGGCGGCACCAGCTCCCGCAGCGCCACCCCCGTCAAGCTCCTCACCTCGCGCGACAGATGAGGCTGGTCCGCGTAGCCGGCGCGGGCCGCGGTCTCCGCGAAGGGGACGCCCGCGTGGGCCAGAGCCAGGGCGCGGCGCATGCGGAGGATACGGGCCAGGGTCTTCGGACCGTAGCCGAAGGCGGCGAGCGAACGGCGGTGCAACTGGCGTGCGCCCAGCCCCAGGGCGTCCGCCGTCCCCGCGACCGGGCGGCCCGCGTCGAGCGCCGCGACCAGGCGGGTCAGCAGCGGGTCTGGCGGGCCGGCCGACGCGGCCAGACGGAGGGCGACGTCCTCCAGGCCGCGCGCCGGGTGGTGTGCGCCGTGCACACGGGCGGTCGCACGCCGCACCTCCGCCGCCGGCCACACATCGGCCAGCTCCACCCGCCGGTCGCGCAGTTCGTGCGCGGGCACGCCCAGCAGCGTGGGCGCGGTGCCGGGGTGGAAGCGGATCCCGGACCAGGGCCCGGCGGAGCTCCCGTCGACGTAGGCGTGGGTGTCGGGGCCGGCGACCAGCAGACGGCCGTCGTGCCACAGCAGGTCCATGCAGCCGTCCGGCAGCACCCGGCCCGGCCCGTCCCCTTCGGCGGGGACACTGGTCCACACGGCCGCGCCCGGCAGCCGTGACGCGCGCTCCCTGTACACGGGTCCAGGCTACGCGGCGGCCCGGTTCCGCCACTCCTGCGGACTGACGCCGTAGGCCCGCTTGAAGGCGGTGGAGAGGGCGAAGGCGCTGCTGTAGCCGACCTGCCGGGCGACGGCGGCGAGGGTGTCGTCGGTGTCGCGCAGCCGGTCGGCGGCGAGGGCGAGCCGCCAGCCGGTGAGGTAGGACATCGGGGGTTCGCCGACGAGCCGGGTGAAGCGGCGGGCGAGCGCGGCCCGGGAGACGCCGGCCTTCCCGGCGAGCCCGGCGACGGTCCAGGGGCGGGCGGGGTCGTCCTGGAGGAGCCGCAGCACCGGGCCGACGACCGGGTCGGACAGGGCCTCGTACCAGGCGGGCGGCTCCGCCTCGGGGCGGGCGAACCAGGCGCGCAGGGCGGCGATGACGAGGAGGTCGAGCAGCCGGTCCAGGACGACCTCCTGACCGGGGGCGTCGCGTCCGACCTCCTCCATCAGCAGTGGGGTGAGCGGGCACTCCCACACGTCGGCGCCGAGGGAGAGCACCGGCGGCAGCGCGTCAAGGAGCCGGCCGCCGATCTCGCCGCGCAGCTGGTAGGTGCCGATGAGCAGCACGGTCCCGCCGTCGGGGCGGTCGCCCCAGGTGCGGACGCCGAGGTCCATCGAGCCGTTGAGGGGCCGTCCGTCGGGGTAGTGGCACCGGCCGCCGGGCAGGATCAGCGCCTGCGGCGCGGTGCCGGGCGCGTCGGCGCAGGTGTACGGGTCGGGGCCGCGGGCGACGGCGAGGTCGCCGGCGCGCAGCCGGACCGGTTCGCCCCGGTCGGGCAGCAGCCACGCGTCGCCGCGTACGAGGAGCATCACCGTCAGCGGGGCGCGGTCCTCCACCCGCACCGCCCACGGCGGGTCGAAGCACGCCCGGATCATGAACGCGCCGCGGGCGCGGGGACCCTCCAGCAGACCGGTGAGTGCGTCCATGGGGTCAGCGTAGACGCGGGCGTATGCGGGCGCGCCGCTCGACGATGGTTCCGCGCGGGCGGCGGCAGTTGACTCGGAGACATGGACAGGACGACATCTGCGAAGGACATGACACTGGTGGTCACCGGGGCTTCCGGGCGGACCGGGAGCCGGGTGGCGCGGGCCGCGGAGGCGGCCGGGATGACGGTGCGGCCGGCGTCGCGGGCGACCGGCTTCGACTGGGCGGACGGGACGACGTGGGAGGGCGTGCTGCGCGGGGCCGACGCGGCCTATCTGGTGCACCCGGCCGACGTCGGGGCGCCGGGGACGGCGGAGGCGGTCGGCGAGCTGGCGGAGACCGCCCTGGGCGCGGGGGTGCGGCGGCTGGTGCTGCTGTCCGCGCGGGGCGAGGACCAGGCGCTGCCCGCGGAGGAGGCGCTGCGGGCGTCCGGCGCGGACTGGACGGTGGTGCGGTCGGCGTGGTTCGCGCAGAACTTCTCGGAGGGGCCGCTGGCCGAGGAGCTGCGGGGCGGGGAGCTGGTGTTCCCGGCGGGCGAGGTGGCGGAGCCGTTCGTCGACGTGCGGGACGTCGCGGAGTTGGTGGTGGCCGCGCTGGCCGGAGGGGAGCGGTACGCGGGGCGGACGCTGACCGTGACCGGGCCGCGGCCGCTCACCTGGGCGGAGGCGGTGGCGGAGATCGCGCGGGCGACGGGACGGCCGCTGACGTACCGGGCGGTGCCGGCGGACTCCTACCGGGAGACGCTGACCGGGTTCGGGGTGCCGGGCGAGGAGGCCGCGTTCCTCGTCGAGGTGTTCGCGACCCTGCTCGACGGGCGCAACGCGCGCGTGGAGGACGGGGTGCGGCAGGTGCTCGGCCGGGAGCCGCGGGACTTCTCCGACGTCGTGCGGGAGGCGGCGGCGGACGGCTCCTGGACGGAGTGAGCCACCCGCCGGGACGCGTCGCGTCAGTCGCGGTGCCGGTCGTCGTGGCCCGGGCCGTCCCCGTTGCGGGGCTGGGCGGACTTGGAGTGGGTGCGCAGGCGGGCCGTGACGTCCTCGGGGGGCAGGAAGCGCGACCAGCGTTCGGGGAACTCGGAGGGCATGTCGGGGTCCGCGTCCCCGGACGCGGTGGTGCGGGCGACGTACTCGGCGACCTGCGCCTGCCGCTGCCGCTCGTTGGCCTCACGGGCCGCGGCGGTGGCGGCGGCCGGCCACACCCGGTCGATGGCCGCGTTGACGGCCGCCCCCACCAGCACGGCGAAGGCGGACACACCGATCCACAGCAGCACGGCCACGGGGGCGGCGAGGGAGCCGTAGATGGTGGGGCCCTCGACGGTGTTGGTGAGGTAGATGCGCAGCAGGAAGCTGCCGAGGACCCACATGGCGAGGGCGACCAGCGCGCCCGGCACGTCCTCGATCCACGGGGACCGCACGGGCACGGACACGTGGTAGAGCGTGGTCAGAAAGGCCACCGAGAGCAGGATGACGACCGGCCAGTAGAGGATCTGCACGACCGTCGTCGACCAGGGCACGACGTCCACCACCGCGTCGGGACCCGCGACCATCAGCGGCAGCGCGACCGAGCCGATCAGCAGGGCCACGATGAACAGCAGGAAGGCGAGCAGCCGGGTCCTGACGATGCCGCGGACGCCGTCGAGGCCGTACATGACGGTGATGGTGTCGATGAAGACGTTCACCGCGCGGGAGCCCGACCAGACGGCGATCAGGAAGCCGAGGGAGATCACGTCGGGCCGGCCGCCCTTGGTGACGTCTCTGAGGATCGGCTCGGCGACCTCGGTGACGCCGCGGTCGGACAGCACCGTGCGGGAGGCGTCCAGGAGGTTGCGCTGCACGCTCTGGATGGTGTCCGCGCCGGTCCAGGCGTCGACGTAGCCGAGCAGTCCGACCAGGCTGAGGAGCAGCGGGGGCACCGACAGCAGCGTGAAGAACGCCGCCTCGGCCGCCAGGCCCAGGATGCGGTACTCCATGCACGAGTTGACGGTGTCCTTCAGCAGCAGCCAGGCCGTCCGGCGTTTGGAGACGTTCCGGTACAGGGCGCGGGCCCTGTGGAGGCGACCGGAGGGCGCGTCTGGGGATTCACTTGCTGGCTGCACGAACCAAAGGTATCCGCCACGCCCGGCCCCACTCACCCACAGGCCCCGTCCTCGCGTGAGGCGGGGCGGGGGGCGGGGTAGGTTCGCCCCATGGCAGGCAGCACGCACACCGTGACCAACCAGGCTCCCCCGCTCGTCCAGTACGACGTGTTCGGCTCGGACCGCGCCCTGGTGGAGGCGGTCGAGCGGCACCTGGTGTCCGAGGCGCGGGAGGACGGGCTCGCGGAGCTGTCGGCGCTGGGGCGCGCGTGCGGATCCGCCCAGGTGCAGGAGTGGGGGGCGCAGGCCGACGAGAACCCGCCACGGCTGCGCACCCACGACCGGTACGGGCACCGGATCGACGAGGTCGAGTTCCACCCCGCCTGGCACCGGCTGCTCGGCAAGGGCGTCTCGGCGGGGCTGACGGCGGCCTGGACGCGGCCCGGCGGGCATGTGCGGCGGGCGGCGGCCTTCCTGATGTGGACGCAGGTGGAGGCCGGCAACTGCTGTCCGCTGTCGATGACGCACGCGGCGGTGCCGGCGCTGCGCACCGACCCGGAGCTGGCCGCCGAGTGGGAGCCCCGGCTGACGTCCATGGTCTACGACCGCGGGCTGCGGCCCGCCGGGCAGAAGGCCGGCGCGCTGTTCGGGATGGGGATGACGGAGAAGCAGGGCGGCAGCGACGTCCGGGCCAACACGACGGCCGCGCGGCCGCTCGCCGAGGACGGCACGTACGCGCTGACCGGGCACAAGTGGTTCTGCTCGGCGCCGATGTCGGACGGCTTCCTGGTGCTGGCGCAGGCGCCCGGCGGGCTGACGTGCTTCCTGGTGCCGCGGGTGCTGGAGGACGGCACTCGCAACGTGTTCGCGCTGCAGCGGCTCAAGGACAAGCTGGGCAACCGCTCCAACGCCTCCGCCGAGGTCGAGTTCGACGGGACGTGGGCGCGCCGGGTCGGCGAGGAGGGGCGCGGGGTGCGCACCATCATCGGGATGGTGGCGGCCACGCGTCTCGACTGCGTGCTGGGCTCGGCGGGGCTGATGCGGCAGGCCGTGGCGCAGGCGGTGCACCACTGCGCGCACCGGGAGGCGTTCGGCGGGAAGCTGCTCGACAAGCCGCTGATGCGGAACGTGCTCGCCGACCTGGCGCTGGAGTCCGAGGCGGCGACGACGCTGGCGCTGCGGCTGGCGGCGGCGTACGACGACGGCGGGGAGCAGGAGCGGGCGCTGCTGCGGATCGCGGTGCCGGCGGCGAAGTACTGGGTGACGAAGCGGTGCGCGCCGGTCACGGTGGAGGCGGCGGAGTGCCTCGGCGGCAACGGCTACGTGGAGGAGTCGGGGATGCCCCGGCTGGTGCGGGAGTCGCCGCTGAACTCGATCTGGGAGGGCGCGGGCAACGTACAGGCGCTGGACGTGCTGCGGGCGCTGCGCCGGGACCCGGGGACGCTGGACGCGTACCTCCGGGAGGTCGGGAAGGCCCGGGGCGCGGACCACCGCCTGGACGCGGCCGTCAAGAACCTGCTGACGGACCTGGCGGACCTGGAGGCCGCCGAGGCCCGGGCCCGCCGCCTGACGGAACGCCTGGCGCTGGTCCTGCAGGCCTCCCTGCTGGTCCGCCACGCACCCCCGGAGGTGGCAGACGCCTTCTGCGCGGGCCGCCTGAGCACGGAAACAGGCACAGCCTTCGGCACACTCCCGCCCACCCTGAACCTGGCATCCATCGTGGAGCGAGCCCACCCGCACCCCTGAGACCCGGCTCGGGGTAACACCCCAGGGGCGCGGGGAACCGCGCGACCAGCCCCCACACACCCGCACCCGCCGACGCACCCCGAGCCGCACCCGGGCCGGCACGCCGCCCAGCGACGACACCCCCAGGGGCGCGGGGAACCGCGCGACCAACCCCAACGCACCCGCGTCCGCCGACGCACCCGAAGAGGCACCCCACCGGAGCGCACTCCGAAAAGCCGCCGGCAGGCATGCCGCGGGGGTGGTGCTGCGCCGACACGGCACCACCCCCGCCGCCACGGACTCCCGAAGAGCCGTGCACGCCGCTCGGGACGGCGTCGCTCAAGTTTCAATCAGTGAGCGGTCGTGTCACCAGAGTTGCAGGGGGTTGCAACTTGCTGTTTCCGTACCAGTACTGAGCGTCCTCATCCGGGGCAGACGGCAGTATTGGGGTCCGACAGGTTTTCTTCCGGGAGGTCCGGTGGCGCTCTCGCCGATGGACGTGTCGCATCTGGCCGCCGTCGACACCGTGCGCGCGGCGCGCGTGCTCGACGAGGTCCGTTCCGCCGCGCTGTCGGGGCGGCCCGCGCCCGTCCCTCCCCGCCCGGTGATCGGGCAGTCCTGGGAGCGGGTGCTGCGCAGCGGGGTGGACCCCGACCACGGCCGGCGCAGCGGGCTGCTGTCGATGGACGAGGTGCGGCGGCGCCGGGAGGCCTCGCCGCTGCGGCACGTGCTGCCGGTGCTGCGCGAGGGGCTGTTGTCGGTCGCGGACGTCGGGCGGCACATCATGGTGGTGGCGGACGACGAGGGCCGGGTGCTGTGGCGGGAGGGCAGCGCTCCGGTGCTGCGCAAGGCGGACTTGGTGGGCTTCGAGATCGGCGCGGACTGGCGTGAGGACGTCGTCGGCACCAACGGGGTGGGCACGCCCGCGGTGACCGGGCGCCCGGTGCAGGTCTTCGCCTCCGAGCACTTCGTACGGTCGCACGCCACATGGACCTGCGCGGGCGCGCCCATCACCGACCCGCGGGACGGGCGGCTGATCGGCGTGGTCGACGTGAGCGGCCCGCTGGAGTCCATGCACCCGGCGACGCTGCCGTGGGTGGACTCGGTGGCGAAGCTGGCCGAGGCGCGGCTGCGGGAGATGCACATGCGGTCGCTGGAGCGGCTGCGGGCGGTGGCGGCGCCGGTGCTGGCCCGGACCGACGGGCGGGCGCTGGTGGTGGACCGGCACGGGTGGACGGCGGCGGTGACCGGGATGCCGTACACGGAGCGGCTTGCGCTGCCCAAGTCGGTGTCCGCGGGCCGGCGGTGGCTGCCGGCGCTGGGGAGGTGCTCGCTGGAGCCGCTCGCCGGGGGCTGGCTGGTGCGGGCGGAGGAGGAGCCGGCGGCGCGTCCCGGCGCGCGGATCGTGCTGGACCTGGGCGGGCCGCGCCGCTTTGTGCGGGTGTCCGACGGGGCCGGCGTGTGGTCCCGTGAACTGAGCCCGCGGCACGCGGAGTTGCTGTATCTGCTGGCCGTGCACCGGGCGGGCCGCAGCGCCGCCGACCTGGCCCGTGACGTGTTCGGCGACCCGGCCCGCACGGTGACGGTCCGCGCGGAGATGTCCCGCGTGCGGCGCTATCTGGGGGCGCTGCTCGAGCACCGGCCGTACCGCTTCACGGAGTCCGCCGAGGTGGAGGTGGTGCTGCCGGACAGCCCCGGGGACCTCTTCCCGCGCACGGCGTCCGCCCCGGGGCTGGTGCACGGCTCGCGCTGAGGACACCGAGGATCTGGCCGGAAACCGCCGCGCCGGCGGGGTAGACCTGTACATGGGTACGTGCCCTCGGGGGCCCGCGTGTGAAATTGCAGGGTCTTCGTCCCGTCCGGCGTCCGGCTGCCGTAGCATCCGGGGACGGGCCGCCCCACCTGCTCCACGGTCAACCCGCGGATCACCGGACGCAGTTGGCTCGCTCGGGAGGACGTCATGAAGCATCGCGGCAGACACCGCCGGCGCCACAGAGGCAGGGCGCTGCGCGCCACGCTGGCCGGTACGGCCCTGGCGCTCACCGCGGCCGCCACCATGATCAGCACCTCGCAGGCCACCGACGCCGACGACCCCGGCGCGCTGAAGCCGCTCACCGCGGCCGCCGACACCGCGCCGCTGCGGCTGACCGAGCACGCCGTCCCGGGCGCCGAACTGCGCCGTCTCACCGCGTCGATGGGTCCCGCCGTGGGTGTGGGCGCCGTGCTCGCCGACCCGGACGGGGCGCTCCAGGACGCCGACGCCTGTTCGGACGACGACCGGCGGGCGCTGCCCGTGGAGCCGGCCGTGACGACGGCGTACTGCTGGCCCGAGCGGGACACCGACGGCTGGCGGGCCGGCGCGGTCACCACCTCAGGGGACGCCGACGAGGACGGCCGCTGGGGCGCGCACCGGGTGGTCCTGTCCGGCTGGACCCGCGACTCCGGCACGCCCGCCGAGCAGGGGCTCGCGCGGATCGCCTTCGTGGCCGCCGACGACGACCGGGCGCCGCGCTACACCTGGGCGCTGCTCGCGGTGCCGGTGGACGGCGGGCGGGACTTCCGGGGGCTCGGCTCCGACGTGTCCGGCATGGTCTGGTACCAGGACAAGCTGCTCGTCACCACGGGGCGGGGCGAGGGCGGCGCGCTGTACGTGTACGACCTGGACCGGGTGCAGCGGGCCACCGTGGACGCGCGGGCCGTGGGGCGGGTGCCCGGCGGCTGGTCGGCGGCGGGCGCCCGGTACGTGCTCCCGGCGGTCGCCTCCTACGCGACGGCGGACCCCGGCGCGCCGCGGCCCGGCGGGATCTCCCTGGACCGCACCACCACGCCCGACAGTCTGGTGGTGCACGAGGCGACGGCCCCCGACGAGGAGGGCCCGACCCGGCTGTGGCGGTACGCGTTCGGCCCCCGCCCGCAGTACGGCCCGCTGCTCCGGACGCGGCCGGTCGCGGTGTACGAGACGGAACTGACCCATGTGCGCGGGGCGCTGGCGCACCGGTCCGACTGGTACGTGAGCCGTGGATCGGGGACGCCGGAGGAGCGCGGCACTCTGTGGCGGCAGGACACCAAGGGCGCGAGCCCGGTGCGCTGCGGGGCGGACGAGACGTACCGCTGCTGGAGCGGGCCGGCGACGTCGCTGTCGTACTGGCAGGCGACCGGGGAGGTGTGGTCGCAGTCGGGGCGGACACTGTTCTCGCTGCCGCTCGCGGCGGTCGACGAGGCGCTGGAGCGCTAGGGCCTGTCCTCGCGGTCCGGAGCCGTCCGTCTGCTGGTCAAGCGTTCGACAGGGACGTGTGCCGGATGGTTGTCTTTCGGACATGACGACCCTCTCCGTGACCACCTGGTCCCTGGAGCAGACCGCGCCCACCGATCTCCGTCCGGCCGCCGTGCCCGAGGGGGACGTGCGGGTGGTCCGCTCCGAGGTGCCCTCCCCCGAGTTCAGCCGCTTCCTGTACGCGTCGGTGGGCGGCGACATCCGCTGGACCGACCGGCTGGGCTGGACGTACGCGCGGTGGCAGGAGCATCTGGAGCGGCCCGGCGTGGAGACGTGGGTCGCCTACGACCGGGGCACCCCGGCCGGGTACGTGGAGCTGGAGGCGCAGGACGAGGGGGTCGTGGAGATCCTCTACTTCGGGCTGCTGCCCGCCTTCCGCGGCCGGCGCATCGGCGGCCATCTGCTGTCGTACGGGGTGGCGCGCGCCTGGGACCTGGCGGACCGCTGGCCGGGGGTGAAGCCGACCACGCGGGTGTGGCTGCACACGTGCAGCAAGGACGGCGAGCACGCCATGGACAACTATCTGCGGCGGGGTTTCCGGCTGTTCGACACCAAGGTGGAGGACGAGCCGGAGGTGGCCACGCCGGGCCCGTGGCCGGGGGCTTACTCCGCCTGAGCGGCTCCGGCAAGACCGCTCGCACCGCGTGTGACCAAGGACACCCTTGTCTCGTATACCGGGACAAGGGTGTCCACATTTCGGATAACGGTGGACTGCCTCCAGATCGCCGTGCCAGGCTTCCGCCATGCCTGGAACTGGAATCGCCTTGGTGAGTCGGCGGCATGTCGACCTCGGCCGCATGTCCAGCGCCATCTGTCCGGCGCGCTGAGAGCACCCAGCAGCGCCCGACACCCCACTCCCCTCCTTTGCTGCGCAAGGACGCGCACGACTCTGCCCGTGTGCGCGTAGACGCAGGTCAGAGCCGCCCATCCCGGCATGGCGCCCCGCGCCGAGAGACCATCCACCGCTGTCCCGAAGGACGTATCAACCATGGCCGCCACCCCGCAGAAGCCTGCCGCCGCGCAGAAGCCTGCCACCGCGACCCCCCGCCGCAAGGCGAGCCGTCACCGCGGAGAGGGACAGTGGGCGGCGGGGCACTTCACCCCGCTGAACGGCAACGAGCAGTTCAAGAAGGACGACGACGGTCTCAATGTGCGGACACGCATTGAGACGATCTACTCCAAGCGGGGCTTCGACTCGATCGACCCCAACGACCTGCGCGGCCGCATGCGGTGGTGGGGCCTCTACACCCAGCGCAAGCCCGGCATCGACGGCGGCAAGACCGCGGTCCTGGAGCCGGAGGAGCTGGACGACGAGTACTTCATGCTGCGGGTGCGCATCGACGGCGGTGCGCTGACCACGCGCCAGCTGCGGGTGGTCGGTGAGGTCTCGCAGGAGTTCGCGCGCGGCACCGCGGACATCACGGACCGGCAGAACGTCCAGTACCACTGGATCCGCATCGAGGACGTGCCCGAGATCTGGGACCGCCTGGAGGGCGTCGGCCTGTCCACGGTCACCGCCTGCGGGGACACGCCCCGTGTGATGATCGGCTCCCCCGTGGCGGGCATCGCCGAGGACGAGATCATCGACGGCACGCCGGCGCTGGAGGAGATGAAGCGCCGCGTCCTGGGCAACCCGGCGTACTCGAACCTGCCCCGCAAGTTCAAGACGGCCATCTCCGGCTCGCCGGTGCTGGACGTGGTGCACGAGATCAACGACGTGGCGTTCGTCGGCGTCCACCACCCCGAGCACGGGCCGGGCTTCGACCTGTGGGTCGGCGGCGGTCTGTCCACCAACCCCAAGCTGGGCGTGCGGCTCGGCGCCTGGGTGCCGCTGGAGGACGTCCCGGACGTCTACGAGGGCGTCCTGTCCATCTTCCGCGACTACGGCTACCGCCGGCTGCGCACCCGCGCCCGGCTGAAGTTCCTGGTCGCCGACTGGGGCGCGGAGAAGTTCCGTCAGGTGCTCGAGGACGAGTACCTGAAGCGCAAGCTGACGGACGGTCCGGCGCCCGCCGAGCCGGTGTCGCGCTGGCGCGACCACATCGGGGTGCACCGCCAGAAGGACGGCCGCTTCTACGTCGGCTTCGCGCCGCGCGTCGGCCGGGTCGACGGCACCACCCTCACCAAGATCGCGGACGTCGCCGAGGCGCACGGCTCGGGCCGGGTGCGCACCACCGTCGAACAGAAGATGATCATCCTCGACGTCGAGGAGTCCCAGGTCGAGTCCCTCGTGGAGTCCCTGGAGGCGCTGGACCTCAGCGCCCGCCCCTCGCCGTTCCGGCGCGGCACCATGGCCTGCACCGGCATCGAGTTCTGCAAGCTCGCCATCGTCGAGACCAAGGCGCGCGGCGCCTCGCTGATCGACGAACTCGAGCGCCGTATGCCGCAGTTCGACGAGCCGATCACCATCAACCTCAACGGCTGCCCGAACGCCTGCGCCCGTATCCAGGTGGCGGACATCGGTCTCAAGGGCCAGCTCGTGCTGAACGACGAGGGCGAGCAGGTCGAGGGCTACCAGGTGCACCTGGGCGGCGCGCTCGGCCTGGAGGCCGGGTTCGGCCGCAAGGTGCGCGGCCTGAAGGTCACCGCGGACGAGCTCCCGGACTACATCGAGCGGGTGCTCAAGCGTTTCGAGGCGGAGCGCGAGGACGGCGAGCGGTTCGCGTCCTGGGTCACCCGCGCCTCCGAGGAGGCCCTGTCGTGAGTGAGCGGGCGGCGCCGTTCTACTGCCCCTACTGCGGCGACGAGGACCTGCGCCCCAGCGAGGAAGGGCACGGCGCCTGGGAGTGCGCGGCCTGCAACCGCGCCTTCCGGCTGAAGTTCCTCGGGCTGCTCGCCCGGGGTCTTGACCGATCCGACACGGGAGGGGACCCGGCATGACGGCCGTATCGGACGAGCGCGGCACCGTCGAGTTGCGGGAGCTGGCCGAGCAGGCGGGCCGGGACCTGGAGGACGCCTCCGCCCTGGAGATCCTCCGGTGGGCGGCCGACACGTTCGGCAAGCGCTTCTGCGTGACCTCCTCCATGGAGGACGCGGTCGTCGCCCACCTCGCCTCCCGGGCGCTGCCCGGGGTGGACGTGGTGTTCCTCGACACCGGCTACCACTTCCCCGAGACCATCGGCACCCGGGACGCCGTGGAGGCCGTGATGGACGTCAACGTCATCACGCTCACGCCCCGTCAGACGGTCGCCGAGCAGGACGCCGAGTACGGCCCGAAGCTCCACGACCGCGACCCGGACCTGTGCTGCAAGCTGCGCAAGGTCCAGCCGCTGGAGGAGGGCCTGAAGGACTACCTGGCCTGGGCGACCGGCCTGCGCCGCGACGAGTCCCCGACCCGGGCGGACACCCCGGTCGTCGGCTGGGACGAGAAGCGGCGGAAGGTCAAGATCTCCCCCATCGCCCGGTGGACCCAGGACGACGTGGACGCCTACGTCGCCGAGCACGGCGTCCTCACCAACCCGCTGCTGCAGGACGGCTACGCCTCCGTGGGGTGCGCCCCCTGCACCCGCCGTGTGCTGGAGGGCGAGGACGCCCGCGCCGGCCGCTGGGCGGGCCGCGCCAAGACCGAGTGCGGACTGCACGGCTGACCGCCATGACCGCGCCTTCGACGAACCAGGAGAACCACGTGACGACCGGAGCCACCGTCTGGCTCACGGGTCTGCCGAGTGCGGGCAAGACCACCATCGCGCACGAACTCGCCGCCCGTCTGCGCGAACAGGGCCGGCCGGCCGAGGTGCTCGACGGTGACGAGATCCGCGAGTTCCTCTCGGCGGGCCTCGGCTTCAGCCGCGAGGACCGGCACACCAACGTGCAGCGCATCGGCTTCGTCGCCGAACTGCTCGCCCGTAACGGCGTGCTGGCGCTCGTCCCGGTGATCGCCCCCTACGCCGACAGCCGCGAGGCCGTCCGCGCCCGCCACGAGGCGAACGGCACGCCGTACGTCGAGGTGCACGTGGCGACACCCGTGGAGGTGTGCTCCGTCCGTGACGTGAAGGGCCTGTACGCCAAGCAGGCGGCGGGTGAGCTGTCCGGGCTCACCGGCGTCGACGACCCGTACGAGGAGCCCGAGAAGCCCGATCTGCGCATCGAGTCGCAGCACCAGACCGTGCAGGAGTCCGCGGCGGCGGTATACGCCGTGCTCAGCGAAAGGGGACTGGCATGACGACCGCAGCCACCACCGTCGAGGAGGGTACGGACAGCCCGTACGCCCTCTCCCACCTGGACGCCCTCGAGTCGGAGGCCGTGCACATCTTCCGTGAGGTGGCGGGTGAGTTCGAGAAGCCGGTGATCCTGTTCTCCGGCGGCAAGGACTCCATCGTCATGCTGCACCTGGCGCTGAAGGCGTTCGCGCCCGCGCCCGTGCCGTTCTCGCTGCTGCACGTGGACACCGGGCACAACTTCCCCGAGGTCCTCGACTACCGCGACCGCACGGTCGCCGAGCACGGCCTGCGCCTGCACGTGGCCTCCGTGCAGGACTACATCGACCGCGGCGTCCTCAAGGAGCGCCCGGACGGCACCCGCAACCCGCTGCAGACGGTGCCGCTCACGGAGAAGATCCGCGACGAGGGTTTCGACGCGGTGTTCGGCGGCGGGCGCCGTGACGAGGAGAAGGCCCGCGCCAAGGAGCGGGTGTTCTCCCTGCGCGACGAGTTCTCCCAATGGGACCCGCGCCGCCAGCGCCCCGAGCTGTGGAACCTGTACAACGGCCGGCACGCCCCCGGTGAGCACGTCCGCGTGTTCCCGCTGTCCAACTGGACCGAGCTGGACGTGTGGCAGTACATCGCCCGCGAGAACATCGAACTGCCCCAGATCTACTACGCGCACGAGCGTGAGGTCTTCAAGCGCGGCGGCATGTGGCTGACCGCGGGCGAGTGGGGCGGCCCGAAGGACGGCGAGACGGTCGAGAAGCGCCTGGTGCGCTACCGCACCGTCGGCGACATGTCCTGCACCGGCGCCGTCGACTCCGACGCCGACACCATCGAGAAGGTGATCACGGAGATCGCCGCCTCCCGGCTCACCGAACGCGGCGCGACCCGCGCCGACGACAAGCTGTCCGAGGCCGCGATGGAAGACCGCAAGCGCGAGGGGTACTTCTAAGCATGAGCACGATCACGACCGAGGAGCTCTCGGCCACCACCCTGCTGCGGTTCGCCACCGCCGGCTCCGTCGACGACGGCAAGTCCACCCTGGTGGGCCGTCTGCTGCACGACTCCAAGTCGGTGCTCGCCGACCAGCTGGAGGCCGTCGAGCGCGCCTCCGCCAGCCGCGGCCAGGACGCCCCCGACCTGGCGCTGCTCACCGACGGCCTGCGCGCCGAGCGGGAGCAGGGCATCACGATCGACGTGGCGTACCGTTACTTCGCCACGCCCCGGCGGCGGTTCATCCTCGCCGACACCCCCGGCCATGTGCAGTACACGCGGAACATGGTCACCGGCGCCTCGACCGCCGAGCTGACGGTGATCCTGGTCGACGCCCGCAACGGCGTGGTCGAGCAGACCCGCCGGCACGCGGCGATCGCCGCGCTGCTGCGGGTGCCGCACGTGGTGCTCGCCGTGAACAAGATGGACCTGGTCGGCTACCAGGAGTCCGTGTTCGCCGCGATCGCCGAGGAGTTCACCGCCTACGCCACCGAACTGGGCGTCCCCGAGGTGACCGCGATCCCGATCTCGGCGCTCGCCGGGGACAACGTGGTGGACCCGTCCGCGAACATGGACTGGTACGGCGGCCCCACGGTGCTGGAGCACCTGGAGACCGTGCCGGTCAGCCACGACCTGACCCGCTGCCACGCCCGGCTGCCCGTGCAGTACGTGATCCGGCCGCAGAGCCCCGAACTCCCCGACTACCGCGGCTACGCGGGGCAAATCGCCGCCGGCACCTTCCGCGTCGGCGACGAGGTCACCGTGCTGCCCTCGGGCCGCTCGACGACGATCACCGGCATCGACCTGCTGGGCAAGCCGGTCGACGTCGCCTGGACGCCGCAGTCGGTGACGCTGCTCCTCGCGGACGACATCGACATCTCCCGCGGCGACCTGATCGTCCCGGCGAAGGACGCCCCGGCCACCACGCAGGACCTGGAGGCGACCGTCTGCCACGTCGCCGACGAGCCGCTGAGGGTCGGCCACCGTGTGCTGATCAAGCACGGCACCCGCACGGTCAAGGCGATCGTCAAGGACATCCCGTCCCGGCTCACCCTCGACGACCTGTCCCTGCACCCGCACCCGGGCCACCTCACCGCCAACGACATCGGCCGCGTCACCATCCGCACCGCCGAGCCGCTGCCCGCCGACACCTACGCGGACTCCCGCCGCACCGGGTCGTTCATCCTGATCGACCCCAACGACGGGACCACGCTCACCGCCGGCATGGTCGGCGAGTCCTTCGCCTCGCCCGACCCGGTCGACGACGAGGCGGACGACGACGGGTGGGACTTCTGACCACGCGCCGGCCTCCCGCAGCGCCCGTACTGCCCTGAATCCGCCGACGGCCCGGCCACCTCATGTGACCGCCGGGCCGCCACCGAGAGGAACGTCCCCCTTGTCTGCCACGACCGCCCTGCGCCGCGCCCTCGCGGTGACGGCCATGCTGCCGTTGCCGGCCCTGGCCGCCTGCGGTTACGGGTCCCAGGCGAAGGACAAGGACACCGCTCAGGCCGTCTCGGGCGCGAAGACCGACGGTCTGGACGCCGTCCGGATCGGCTACTTCGGCAACCTCACCCACGGCACCGCCCTGGTCGGCGCCGAGAAGGGGTTCTTCCAGAAGGAACTCCAGGGCACCGAGGCGAAGTACGCGGTGTTCAACGCGGGTCCGTCGGCGATCGAGGCGCTCAACTCGGGCTCCCTGGACGTCGCCTTTCTCGGTCCCTCCCCCGCGGTCAACGGTTACACCAAGGCGGACGGCAAGAACCTGCGCATCGTGGGCGGTTCGGCGTCCGGCGGGGTGAAGCTGGTCGTGAACCCCGACAAGGTGAAGTCCGTCGAGGACGTCGAGGGGAAGCGGATCGCGACCCCGCAGCTCGGCAACACGCAGGACGTGGCGTTCCTCAACTGGGCCGCCGAGCAGGGCTGGAAGGTCGACCCGCAGAGCGGCAAGGGCGACGTCACCGTCGTCCGCAGCGACAACAAGGTCACCCCGGACGCGTTCAAGTCGGGTTCGGTGGACGGGGCGTGGGTGCCGGAGCCGACCGCGTCGCGGCTGGTCGCGCAGGGCGGCAAGGTACTGCTGGACGAGGCGTCGCTGTGGCCGGACGGCAAGTTCGTGATCACGAACATCGTCGTCCGCCAGAAGTTCCTCGACAAGCACCCCAAGGCCGTCGAGGCCGTGCTGCGGGCGTCCGTCGAGACCAACCGGTGGATCAACGCCCACCCGGAGGAGGCCGAGGAGGCCGCCAACGCGCGGCTCGCGGCCGACACCGGCAAGCCGCTGCCCGCAGAGGTTCTCGATCCGGCCTGGAAGTCGATCACGTTCCTGGACGACCCGCTGGCCGCCACCCTCAGGACCCAGGCGGGCCACGCCGTCGAGGCGGGCCTGCTGGAGCAGCCGGACCTGAAGGGCATCTACGACCTGTCCCTGCTCCGCAAGGTCCTCCAGGCGGCCGGCCGGCCCGCCGTCGACGACGCCGGACTCGGCGTCGCCCGACCCGGATCACACACGCTTCCCAGGAGGTGACGACCATGGCCACGACCCTCGCCAAGGCCGCCGACGGCACGCAGTCGGCCACGCACGCGGCCCGTATCGAGCATGTCTCGAAGTCCTTCGCCGGCCCCGCCGGACAGCAGCTCGTGCTGGACGACATCAGCCTCGACGTGGCCCCCGGCGAGTTCGTCACCCTCCTCGGCGCCTCCGGCTGCGGCAAGTCCACCCTGCTCAACCTCGTCGCCGGCCTCGACAAGCCGACCGCCGGCGGCATCACCACCGACGGCCGCCCCGCCCTGATGTTCCAGGAACACGCCCTGTTCCCCTGGCTCACCGCCGGCAAGAACATCGAACTCGCCCTGAAACTGCGCGGCACCCCCAAGAACGAACGGCGCGAGCGCGCCGAGCAGCTTCTGGAGCTGGTCCGCCTGGGCGGCGCCCACGGCAAGCGCGTCCACGAGCTGTCCGGCGGCATGCGCCAGCGCGTCGCCCTCGCCCGCGCCCTCGCGCAGGAGAGCCGGCTGCTGCTGATGGACGAGCCGTTCGCCGCGCTCGACGCCATCACCCGCGACGTCCTCCACGACGAACTCACCCGTATCTGGCGGGAGACCGGCCTGTCGGTCCTGTTCGTCACCCACAACGTCCGCGAGGCGGTCCGCCTCGCCCAGCGTGTCGTCCTGCTGTCCTCCCGGCCCGGCCGTATCGCCCGGCAGTGGACCGTGGACATCCCGCACCCGCGCCGCATCGAGGACACGGCCGTGGCCGAGCTGTCCGTCGAGATCACCGAGCAACTCCGTGGGGAGATCCGCCGACATGGCCAGCACTGACACCACCCCCAAGGACGCCGGGGACCTCGCCGGACTGGAAGCGGGTCTGGACGCGCTGGAGACGGTGCAGACCACCCGCAAGCCGTTCCGGCAGACCCTCACCCAGAAGATCCTCCCGCCTGTCGTCGCCGTCGCGCTGGTGCTGACCGTGTGGCAGTCGCTGATCACCTTCAAGGTCGTCGACGACCCCACCAAGCTGCCCGCGCCCGCCGACGTCTGGCAGGTGGTGGAGAAGGCCTGGCTGCAGGGCGAACTCCTCGGCTATATCTGGACCTCCGTCTCGCGCGGCCTGTTCGGCTTCTGCCTCGCCCTGGTCATCGCCACCCCCCTCGGCCTCCTCCTCGCCCGGGTCAAGCTGATCCGCGCCGCGATCGGCCCGATCCTGTCCGGCCTGCAGTCCCTGCCCTCGGTGGCGTGGGTCCCGCCCGCCGTCATCTGGCTCGGCCTGAACAACCAGATGATGTACGCGGTCATCCTGCTCGGCGCGGTGCCGTCCATCGCCAACGGGCTGCTCTCCGGCGTCGACCAGGTCCCGCCCCTGTTCCAGCGCGCCGGACGCACCCTCGGCGCCACCGGCCTGAAGGGCACCTGGCACATCACGCTGCCCGCCGCCCTGCCCGGTTACGTCGCCGGCCTCAAGCAGGGCTGGGCCTTCTCCTGGCGCTCCCTCATGGCCGCCGAGATCATCGCCTCCTTCCCCGACCTCGGCGTAGGCCTCGGGCAGCTCCTGGAGAACGGCCGCAACGCCAGCGACATGGCCATGGTCTTCGAGGCGATCCTGCTCATCCTCACCGTCGGCATCGCCGTCGACCTGCTGATCTTCAGCCCCCTCGAACGCCGGGTCCTGCGCACCCGCGGACTCCTGGTGAAGAGCTGAGGTGCCTGTGTTGCGTCGTCCCGTCCTGCTCGTCGTCGCCCACGGCAGCCGCGACCCGCGGCACGCCGCGACCGTGCACGATCTGGTGCGCCGCGTGCGCGGCCGGCGGCCCGGGCTGCGGGTGGAGACCGGGTTCCTGGACTTCAACGTGCCGTCCGTCGGCGCGGTGCTGGAATCCCTGGACGCGGAGGGGGTGCGTGACGTGGTCGCGCTGCCGCTGCTGCTGACCCGGGCCTTCCACGCCAAGGCGGACATCCCCGCGGTGCTGTCCGAGGCGCCGCCGCGGCTGCGGATCCGCCAGGCGGACGTGCTCGGCCCGTCCCCGCTGCTGCTGGCGGCCCTGGAACGCCGCCTGTACGAGGCGGGCCTGACGCCCGCCGACAAGTCCTCGACCGGGGTCGTGCTGGCCTCGGCGGGGTCCTCCGACCCGGAGGCGATCGCAGTGATCGCAGATATCGCGCGGGAGTGGCGGCACACCGGTTGGTGCGCCGTGCGGCCTGCGTTCGCCTCCGCATCCCTTCCCCGTACCGAGGACGCGGTGCGGGAGCTGCGGGAGCTCGGCTGCGCGCGCGTCGCCGTCGCCCCGTACGTGCTCGCGCCGGGACGGCTGCCCGACCGGATCGCCCGGGGCGCGGCCGAGGCCGACGTCCTGGCGGACGTGCTGGGCCCCTCCCCCGAGGTCGCCCAGGTGCTCCTGGACCGCTACGACGCGGCCCGCACACCGCTGCTGACGGCGCTGGGCGCCTAGGGCCCTGTCCGGCGGATCACGCCGAGGACGCGGGGTCTGGCACGCCCATCTGCGGCGTTGTCGTCACTCGCCGACGCTCCGCGTCGACTCCCTCCTCCGCCTTGCAGCTGGACGCACCAGACCCCGCTCACCTGGGTTGCAAGACGCTGCGCCTTTCCCCCGACTTGATCCGCCGCACAGGCCCTAAGCCTCAGCCCGCCGTCATCTCCACCAGCTTGCGCACCGTGTTCCAGTTGCGGCTGGTGGCGACCACGCCCTTGTTGAGGCGGGGCTTCGACAGGTGCTCGGCGAGCTTGGAGCGGCCGAGGCCGTCGGGGACGTACAGGTAGAGGCAGCGGTCGCCCAGGCGGAAGTCCTCGGGGAGGTACGCCTCACGGTCGATCTCCGCGAACCGGTCCTCGGTGACGGGCGCGGAGAAGTAGGTGACGTGGAGCTGCTTGGGCTCCAGGCCGGCCGTCGGGAAGGGGCAGGCGCCGGCCACGCCCTTCAGATAGGCGTGGTCGCGGACGATCACGTCCACGTCGAAGCCGAAGCGCGCGGCGACCGCCCCGGACAGCTCGGCGGCCAGCGACTCCTCGTCGCCGTGGCCCGCGGTGAACGCCGCCTGGCCGCTCTGCAGGTACGTCCGCACGTCCTCGTGGTCGAGGCTCTCCAGCAGGGTGCGCAGTTCGGCCATCGGGACCTTCTTGCCGCCGCCCACGTTGATGCCGCGCAGCAGCGCCGCGTATCTCGTCGCCATGGGCCCGAGCGTAGTGCGGCCGTCGTGCCCCGTGGGGGTGGGCACGACGGCCGGGGGCCCGCGCGCGGGCGGGCCTCGCAACTCTGACCGACGGGCGGCTCCCTGAGCAACCTGAACGCACTGCTGTGACTTATTCAACAAGGTTGCGGAATGGCCGGAACCGGTTCCTCTCCCTCCGCCCCTCGACCCTGATCCACCGGGCCGCCGACCCGGACATGTGTAGGGGGCCACGGTCCTCCCCAGTGGGGAGGCGGGCCGCGCCGTCGGGATGAGCCGGGGCCCGCGGGCTTCACCAGGCAGCACGACGAGACGCGCGGATGCCGCCCATACCGTCGATACGTCAGGTGGCGGCAGGGGGCCGTCGCCGCGGACGAGGGAGCGAACCCGTCATGGGGAACGGAGACGCGCGGGTACGGGGGCTCGCCGCCCGCGCCGGCGGCTGGAGCGCCCGGCACCGCTGGGCGGCCGTCGGCATCTGGGTGCTGTTCGTGGTGCTGGCGATGGGGCTCGGCTCGGCGGCGGGCCGGGTCGACGTCGAGGACGGTGACCAGCTCAAGAGGGAGACCAGCACCGCGGCCCGCATCATCGAGGACGCCGGGATCGAGGAGCCGGCCTCGGAGACGGTGCTCGTCCAGGCGAAGGAGGACGGTCCCACCTCCACCGACGCGGAGTTCCGGTCGGCGGTCGCCGCGGTCGTCGCGGCGGTGGAGCGCACCGGGCAGGTCACGGACGTCACCTCGCCGTACGACAGCGGCACGGTCTCGAAGGACGGGCGCAGCGCGCTGGTCCAGTTCGACGTGCGGGGCGACCCGCAGACGGCCGGTGAGCGGATCGAGCCGGTGCTGGACGCGGTGGCGGACGTCCAGAAGGAGCACGGGTCGCTGCAGATCGAGGAGATCGGCGGCGCCAGCATGATGAAGACGTTCGACGACGCGTTCGGCGACGACTTCCAGAAGGCCGAGTACTCGGCGGTGCCGGTCGCCCTCGGCATCCTGCTGATCGCGTTCGGCGCGCTGGTGGCGGCGCTGCTGCCGGTCGCGCTGGCGATCACCGCGATCGTGGCGACGATGGGCCTGATGGGGCTCGTCAGCCATCTGCAGCCGATGAGCGACACCGCCAACTCGGTGATGCTGCTGGTGGGTCTGGCCGTCGGCGTCGACTACTGCCTGTTCTACCTGCGCCGCGAGCGCGAGGAGCGGGCGGCCGGGCGGGACGCGCGGACCGCGCTGCGGATCGCCGCCGCGACCAGCGGCCGCGCGATCGTCGTCTCCGGTGTCACCGTGTGCGTGGCGATGGCGGGCATGCTGTTCACCGGGATCGCCGAGTTCGAGGCGATGGGCCTGGCCTCGCTGATGGTGGTGGCCGTCGCCATGGTCGGCTCCGTGACGGTGCTGCCCGCGCTGCTGTCGCTGCTGGGCGAGCGGGTCGAGAAGGGCAAGGTGCCGTTCCTGCGGCGGAGGACGAGCGGCTCGAACGACAGCCGGTTCTGGTCGGCGGTGCTGAAGCGGGTCCTCGCCCGGCCGGTGCTGTCGGTGGCGGTGGCGGCCGGCGCCCTGCTCGCGGTGGCCGCGCCCGCGCTCGGCATGAAGACCGAGAACCTCACCCTGGACCAGGAGTTCGGCGACTCGCTGCCGATCGTGCAGACGTACAACCGGGTCAACGAGGCGTTCCCGGGCGGTTCCGAGCCGGCCGAGGTGGTCGTCAAGGCGGACGACATCAACGCGCCGGAGGTGAAGGCGGCGCTGGCCGACTTCCGTGAGCGGGCGGTCAGTTCGGGCGCCTCGCGCGGTCCGGTCGAGATCAAGCTGCACGACCAGCAGAACCTGGCGTTCGTCTACGTGCCGCTGGTGGGCGGCTCCGACCAGGACGCGGCGGGCGCCAGCCTGGAGAAGCTGCGCGACGAGGTGCGGCCGGCGACGCTGGGGAAGGTCGACGGGGTCGAGGCGCCGATCACCGGCCAGGTGGCGGGCAACAAGGACTTCAACGACCAGCTGGTCGGCTCGGTGGTCCCGGTCTTCGCGTTCGTGGTGGTGTTCGCCTTCCTGCTGATGCTGCTGTCGTTCCGCTCGCTGACGGTCGCGGTCACCTCGATCGTGCTGAACCTGCTGTCGGTGGGCGCCGCGTACGGCATCCTCGTGGCGGTCTTCCAGCACGGCTGGGGCGCGTCCCTGGTGGGCGCGGAGGGCGTGGGCGCCATCATCACCTGGCTGCCGCTGTTCCTCTTCGTGATCCTGTTCGGTCTGTCGATGGACTACCACGTGTTCGTGGTCTCGCGGATCCGTGAGGCGCGGGCGCGGGGCCTGGAGACACGGGACGCGATCCGGCACGGGGTGGTCACCACGGCCGGGGTGGTCACCAGCGCCGCGGTCATCATGGTCGCCGTGTTCGCGATCTTCGGGACGCTGTCCATGCAGTCCATGAAGCAGATGGGCGTGGGCCTGGCGGCGGCGGTGCTGATCGACGCCACGGTGATCCGGGGCGTGCTGCTCCCGGCGGTGATGTCCCTGCTGGGCGAACGGAACTGGTACTTCCCGAAATGGATGCACCGGCTGCCCGACCTCACGCACGACGAGGCTCCGGCGGCGGTCACGCCGAGGACGCGGGACGACGAGGGCGAGAAGGTGCCGGTCTGACCGGCCCTCACACCGGCACCGACATCACGGACCAGGGCCCGGCGGCAGCCAACGCCGGGCCCCTTCCGTCTCCTCGGAGCCGTACTAGCGGCCGCGTCCGGGAAGTTCCGCCTCGATCAGGTCGGCCGCCCTCTTCGTGCCGCCCTCCTTCGCCATCTCCGCCTGGACGTCCTTCAGCCGGCGGGCGACCTCCGGATCGTCGACCAGGGCGAGGGCCGCGGTGCGCAGCGCCTCGGGTGTCGCCTCCTCGGTGGGCAGGTGGCGGGCCACTCCGAGCGCCTGGAGCATGTCCGCGTTGCCGAACTGGTCCACGGCCTGCGGCACCGCGATCATCGGGGTGGCCGTGGCCAGCCCCTCCTGGCTGCCGCCCGCACCCGCGTGGGTGACGAACAGGTCGGCCTGCTTGAGGAGCGCGAGCTGCGGCACCCAGGACCGCACCTCGACGTTCGCCGGTACGTCACCCAGCTCCACCGGATGGACGTGCTTGCCGATCTGCAGCACCAGGTGCCAGCCGGGCAGTCCGGCGAACGCCTCGACGCACGCCCGGTAGAAGGCCGGCTGCTTGGTGAAGGACGAGCCGAGCGACACCAGGACGACCTTCTCCGCCCCGGCCGGCCGCTGCCAGTCGCCCTCGGCGCTCCGGTCGCCCTGGCACGCGCCCACGAAGGAGTACACGCGCTCGTCGACCCGGTCGGCGTTCGGCTGGAGCGCCTTCGGGATCAGCACGATGGAGCGGTCGGGGCGCCCGGCGAAGTCGTCGGGGTGCAGGGTGACGCCGTTCTCCTCCAGCCAGGCCTGGAAGCGGGCGTAGTACGCCTTGCCGCGTGCGGTCTTCTTCGGCTCCTCCCACATCGGCCCGGCGATCTCCTTCTCGTAGCCCTCCCAGGCGACGAGGTTCGGCGAGAGGGAGATCGCGGGCACGCCCCAGCGGTGGGCGAGCACGCGGGCCGGGTAGGCGGTGATGTCGTGCAGCACGAGGTCGGGGGTGTCGCCCTCGTACGCCTCGACGAGCTGCGGGAGGGCCTGCATGGCGTCCGCGAGGAACGGCTCGACGTTGTCGAGGAGGGTGGTGCCCCAGGCCTCGGGGTCGTCGTCGGGCCCGGGCAGGGTGGAGTTCCACAGCCTGGGCTCGGCGCCGGTCTCGGCCACCTTCCCGGCGAACAGGGGCGGGATCGCGTACGTCACCCGGTGCCCGCGCGCCACCAGCTCACGGATCACCTCGAGGCTGGGGTTCACGTGCCCGTGGGCGGCGATGGAGAACATGGCGATGTGCGCGGGAGCGGTCATGCGACGACCTTAAGCGAGACGAGACGTCTCGTGCAACGTCATTGCGGGGCGCCGCTCACCTCTGGTACCGGGCGAGGACCAGGTTGCCGTCCTTCTCCAGCCGCTTCCGCAGCTCCCCCAGGCCGATCGCGCCGCTGTAGTACTCCTGGAGGGCCGGAGTGGCGACCTTGTCCTTCCACTCGGGGTAGCCCCGTACGGACTGGGCGGGGGCCGGGCGCAGATGGGCCGCGAGGGCCGTGCCGGTGGCCCAGCCGTGTTCGGGGGTGCGCAGGGCCGGGTCGGCGAGGGCCTGGCGGCCGGTGGGCAGCATCCAGTCGCCGAGCGCGAGGCGCACCATGTTCCGCGGCTGGAGGAGGAAGTCGAGGAAGGCGACGGCCTCCTTCTTGTGCGGGCAGTCCTCGGCGACGGACAGCGTCTGCGGGCTGACGCCCTGGGCGAGACCGCCGGCCCCTGCGGGTGCGGGCAGCACCTGCCACCGGAAGCCCTTCGGCGCCTGCTGGACGATCTGCTGCCGGTACGAGAAGCCGAGCGGCACCATCGCGTACTTGCCGGCGAAGAGGCCGGGCAGGGTGTCGGAGCCGCCGCTGCCGAGGGTGGTGGGCGAGGCGCTGTGGTCGGCGCTCACCTGCTCGCTGATGGTGCGCGGGACGACCTCGTCGCCGTCCTCGAACCGCACGGTGACCTTCCCGTCGGCGCCGCGGTGGAAGAGCCGGCCGCCCGCGGAGAGGGACAGGTTGAGGGTGGCGGAGACCGGCTCCTTGAGGGGCCAGGCGACCCCGTAGCGGCCGTCGCCGGACAGTTCCTTCGTCACCTGGCGGAACTCGGCCCAGCTCCACGGGTGTTCGGGCGTCGGGATGCGGACGCCGGACTCCTTCAGACGGACGGCGTCGGCGATGAGGACGCGCGGCTCCTGGAGGAAGGGCACACCGTAGACGCCGTCGCCGAAGGTGACGGACTCCCAGGAGAGCGCAGGGATGTCGGAGGTGAGCCGCTCGGGCAGCAGGTCCGTGAGGTCGGCGAGGTGGCCGCCGTACGCGAAGTCGGCGAGGTCGTCGGAGGCGTCGTGGACGATGTCGGGGGCCTCGCCTCCCTCGAAGGAGGTGAGGAGCTGGTCGTGGACGCTGTCCCAGCTGCCCTGGACGTACTCCACCTGGATCTCCGGGTGGAGGGCGTTCCACTCGTCGACGAGTTCCTTGGTGGCCTCGACCGACTCCTGCTGCCAGGCCAGGGACTGGAAGCGCAGGGTGACCCGGCCGTCGTCGCGGGTGGGTTCTGAGGAGCAGCCGGCGAGCAGCAGGGTCAGCGCGAGGACCCCGGCGAGGAACCTTGCGCGGGTCGTGCGGGAATTGCGGGTCATGCGGGTCATCAGCCCTTCACCGCCCCGGCGAGGAGGGAGCCGGTGATGCGGCGCTGGATGAGCGCGAACACCAGCAGGGACGGAAGTGTCGCGAGGAACGCGGCGGCGGCCAGCGGGCCGAGGTCGGCGACGCCTTCGGCGCCGATGAAGCGGGTGAGGAGCACCGGCAGCGTCTGGTGTTCGGGTGTCTTCAGCAGGACGAGGGCGAAGAAGAACTCGTTCCACGCGGTGACGAACGCGAACAGCGCGGTCGCGGCGATGCCCGGCGCGAGCAGCGGCACGGTCACCGACACCAGGGTCCGCAGCCGTCCGGCGCCGTCCACGGCGGCCGCCTCCTCCAGCTCGGCCGGCACGGCACGGACGTAGCCGGTGAGCATCCACAGGGCGAAGGGCAGCGACCAGACGACGTAGACCAGCACCAGGCCGGGCAGCGAGTCGATGAGCCGCAGGTTCTTCAGCACCAGGAACAGCGGGATGACCAGCAGCACGAACGGGAACGCCTGGCTGACGACCACCCAGCCGGTCGCCGCCCGCGCCAGGGCGCCGCGCCGGCGGGCCATGACGTACGCCGTCGGGGTGGCCACGGCGACCGCGACGAGGGCCGAGGCGGACGCGGTGAGCAGGGAGTTGAGGGCGGCCCGCAGCAGCGGCTGTTCGTCGAAGGCCTGACGGAAGTTGGCGAGGGTGGGGTCCTGCGGGATCCAGGTGGGGTGCAGCCCGGCCAGCTCGGTGGCCGGCTTGAACGCGGTGGACGCGAGCCACACGAACGGGAAGGCCAGGAAGACCAGGTAGGCGAGCAGGGCCGTGTACTGGCCGGCGCGGGCGGCGGGACGGGTCCTCAACGCTCCTCACCTCCCCTGAGCCGGCCCACGAGGAACACGGCGAGCAGCACCGAGATCACGGCGACCATCACACAGCCCATCGCGGCCGCGTAGCCGAACTGCCCGTACCGGAAGGCCTCTTCGTAGGCGAACAGCATGGGCAGGCGGGTGCGGCCGCCGGGGCCGCCGTTGGTGAGCACGTAGACCAGGGCGAAGGAGTTGAAGTTCCAGATCAGGTTGAGCGCCGTGATGGCGACGGCGACGGGCCGCAGCGCCGGCCAGGTGACGGTGCGGAAGCGGCGCCAGGCGCCCGCGCCGTCGACGGCCGCGGCCTCGTGCAGCTCGCGCGGGGTGTTCTGGAGTCCGGCGAGCAGGGCCACCGTGGTCTGCGGCATGCCCGCCCACACGCCGACGACGATCACCGCGGGCAGGGCGGTGGCGAGGCCGCTCAGCCAGTCCCGGTCGCCGCCGAACCCGAGGTCGCGCAGCGTCTCGTTGAGGATGCCGGCGTCCGGGTTGTAGGTGATGCGCCACATGATGCCGACGACCACCTCGGGCATCGCCCAGGGCACGATCGCCAGGGCGCGGGCCGCCCAGCGCAGCCGCAGGTCCTGGTTGAGCAGCAGGGCGAGGCCGAGCGCCAGCAGGAACTGCGGGACCGTCACGCCGACCGCCCACACCAGCCCGATGCGGAAGGACTCCCAGAACAGGGTGTCCTGGAGCAGGTCCCGGAAGTTCAGGGCGCCGATCCAGCGGGTGGGCTCGGTACGGCCGGACTGGGCGTCGGTGAAGGCCAGCAGGATGCCGTGGAGCAGCGGGCCGACGCTGAGCACCAGGATGGGGATCAACGCGGGCAGCACCAGGAACCACGGGCCGTGGTCGACGGCACGCCGTCTCGGACGGCTCGGCCCGGGCGCGTGGGGCGCCGGTCTCCTCGCCTCGGTCACCGACGTCACGGCATCAGCCCCTTTGCAGGTGGGGGGTGGGCCCGGTCATGGTCGTGAACGCGACAGCGCACGTCAAGGGCCCGCGCACACCACCCGACCTGTGCGAATGCGAGACTGGCCGGCGAACGGCCGGACGACAGGCGCCCGGCGGGGCCCGGGACGGACACGGAGGCGGAAGCGATGGACGAGGCGCGGGCGCGGGAGGTTCTTCAGGCCGCGGGGGTGCTCCCCGGGGACGCCGGGGACGCGCGGCTGCTGGCGCTCGGGGAGAACGCGGTGTTCGCCGCCGGGGACCTGGCGGTGAAGGTGGGCCGGGACGCGGAGCTGCTGGAACGGGCCCGCCGCGAACTGGCCGTCGCCGGCTGGCTGGCCGAGCAGGGCGTGCCCGCGGTGCGTCCCGCCGAGTCCGAGGCGCTGCTGGTGGAGGGGCACCCGGTGACCGTGTGGCGCCGGCTGCCCGACCCGGTGCGGCCCGCCGGGCCGAAGGACCTGGCCGTGTTGCTGCGGCAGGTGCACGCGCTGCCCCCTCCGCCCTTCGCCCTGCCGCCCCGCGAGCTGCTGGACGGCGTGGAGCGCTGGCTGCGGCTCGCGGGCGACGCGATCGACCCGGCGGACGCGGCGTATCTGCGCGAGCGGCGCGATGGGTTCGCGAAGGCCGCGGCCGCGCTGACGCCCCGGCTGCCGCGCGGCCCGATCCACGGCGACGCGCTGCCGCGCAACGTGCACGTCGGCCCGGACGGGCCCGTGCTGGTCGACCTGGAGACCTTCTCCTCGGACCTGCGCGAGCACGACCTGGTGGTGATGGCCCTCTCCCACGACCGCTACGGCCTGCCGGACGAGGCCTACGCCTCGTTCACCGAGACCTACGGCTGGGACGTGCGCGAGTGGGAGGGGTGCTCGGTGCTGCGCGGGGCGCGGGAGACGGCCAGCTGCGCCTGGGTCGCCCAGCACGCCCCGGGCAACCCCAAGGCGCTGGCCGAGTTCCGCCGCCGGGTGGCGTCCCTGCGGGACGGGAACGAGACCGTGCGCTGGTACCCGTTCTGAGCGGATCCGCCGCCCCTCAGGGCGCTCGCCCAGCTCGTCCCGGCGTCGCGGGGGCCGGGCACGCTGCCCCGCTGCTCACCGTCCTCCTTCGCCCTGCGGCTGCACGCACGGACCCCGTCGGGACGGCCGAGACGCACCGCGCCTCACAGCCGGCCTGATCCGGACGGAAGGCCCTGGGCGTGCCCGGGCCGGACCGGCTCCTCCGCCGGCTCGCGCAGCGGCCACATGCCCTCGACGACGGCGGCCGGGTCGCCCTTGCGGCGCAGGAAGTCCTGGAAGTCCGCCGCCCAGGCCGCGTACCACTCGATCTGGCGGCGGTGCAGCTCCGCCGGGCCGAGGGCCGCGACCTTCGGGTGGCGGTCGGCTATCGCACAGGCCAGACGGGCGGCGGCGAGGGCGTCGGCCGTCGCGTCGTGCGCCGCGTCGAGCCGCACTCCGTACTCCGCGCAGACCGCCTCAAGCGTGCGCTTGCCGCGGCGGTAGCGGTCGACGGCGCGATCGATGGTGTACGGGTCGATCACCGGGGCCGGGTCGGCGCCGCCCAGTCGGTCGCGCAGGGACGGCAGTCCGTACCTCCGCAGCTCGGCGGAGAGCAGACTCAGGTCGAACGAGGCGTTGTAGGCGACGACCGGGACGCCGGTCTTCCAGTAGGCCGCGAGAACCCCGGCGATGGCGTCGGCCACCTGGTCGGCGGGACGGCCCTCGGCGGCCGCGCGCTCGTTGCTGATGCCGTGGACCGCGACCGCGTCGGCGGGGATCGGCACGCCCGGGTCGGCCAGCCACTCCCGGCGCCCCAGGGTCTCCCCCGCGCGGAGCTCGATCACGGCTCCCGTGACGATCCGCGCCTCGCGCGGATCCGTCCCCGTCGTCTCCAGGTCGAAGCCGATCAGCAGCTCCCGGTGCCAGCCCATGGGCTGCCCCCCTTCTGTGCGGTGCGTTCCCCCAGTGGCTTCACCCTCGCACGCGCCACTGACAACCAGAGGATCGCATTCCGTTTGGCGGGCGGACCGGGCGGCCCCGGGAACACACACGGACCCGGAGGTTCAGGACACCGGCCGCGAATCCGCCCACATCTGCTCGAACTCCTCGCGGTAGGTGGGGAAGAGACCGCCCTCCTCGATCTCGCCCGGCTTGACCACCTTGGTGCCGTTGCGCAGGACGAACACCGGCGCCTCCATGCCGCGGGTGCGGCGCAGGTGGTTCTGGACCAGGGCGATGCCGTCGGAGCCGTCGCCGTCGACCAGGTAGGCCGTGCAGCGCGGCGTCTCGTCGTAGACCTGGATCTCGAAGGCGCCCGGGTCGCGCAGCCGGGACCGCACACGGCGCATGTGGAGGATGTTCATCTCCACGGACCGGCCCAGCTCGCCCCGTTTGATGCCCAGTTCGCGCTCGCGCCGCTTGACCGCGCTGGAGGCCGGGTTGAGGAACAGCAGCCGCACCCGGCAGCCGGACTCGGCGAGCCGCACCAGCCGGCGGCCGGAGAAGTTCTGCACGAGCAGGTTCAGGCCGATGCCGATGGCGTCGAGCCTGCGCGCACCGCCGAATATGTCCTCGGCGGGGAACTGGCGCAGCAGCCGCACCCGGTCCGGGTGCACGGCGACCACGTCCGCGTACCGGTCGCCGACCAGGTCCTCGACCGCGTCCACCGGCAGCCGGCGCGCCGAGGGCACGTCGCCGCCCGCGCCGAGCATCTCGAGCAGCCGCGCGGAGGCCCGCTCCGCCTGGTTCAGCACCGCCTCGGACAGCGCCCGGTTGCGGGAGACCACGTTGCGGGTGACCTCCAGCTCGTCCAGGGCCAGCTCGACGTCCCTGCGGTCGTCGAAGTACGGCTCGAAGCACGGCCAGTGCTGCACCATCAGCTCGCGCAACTGCGGCAGGGTGAGGAACGACAGCACGTTGTCATCGGCCGGATCGAGCAGATAGCCCTTGCGGCGGCTGACCTCGCGCACGGCGACCGCGCGCTGCACCCACTCCTGTCCGGCGGGCCCGGCGGCGGCGACCACCCAGTCGTCGCCGTGCACGGGCTCGTAGATGGGCCGCAGCACGGCGGCGACGACCGCGCGCAGCCGCTGCTCGACCAGGTTCAGCCAGATGTAGGCCCGGCCGGCCCGCTGCGCGCGCGTGCGCACCTCGCGCCACGCGTCCGCGCCCCAGTCCAGCTCCGGTCCGATCGAACCCGCGTCCATCGGCCGCGCCAGGGACACCGCACCGGGCGGGACGTCCGTGGAGCCGCTCCCCTCGTGACCCTCGTCACCAGGGGGCAGTTCCAGCCCTCCCGAGCCCACCCGCGCACCGCCTTCCAGTCCCCCGAGCACTCCCCGTCCAACGATCAAGGAGAGTACTCCGCATGCGGTGCGGGATGCAGCCCGATGGACAGGGTCGTTTCCCAACTTCCCCCGTCCAAGCGACCGTTCCGCCGTCCTCGGGCGGGCGGGCGAGCGGTTTCATGGCGGACATCACAGAAGGTGCGGTCCGTCGCGGCCGGGGCATGGGTAGGAAGTGGACCCGCCCTTGATCCCGCCCGTTCGGGGAGACACGGGGACACTCGGAGCCAAGGCGTCCCCACCGGCGCCGTACACCTGAAAGAGTCGTGTCCATGCAGGTCTGGCCTGGCGAGGCGTATCCGCTCGGTGCCACGTACGACGGCGCCGGAACGAATTTCGCGGTCTTCACGGAGGCCGCGGACCGAGTAGAGCTGTGTCTGCTGCACGACGACGGCTCCGAGACCGCGGTCGAACTGCGGGAGAGCGACGCGTTCGTGCGGCACGCGTACCTGCCCGGGGTGATGCCCGGGCAGCGGTACGGCTTCCGTGTGCACGGGCCGTACGCCCCCGAGCGGGGGCTGCGCTGCAACTCCGCGAAACTGCTGCTCGATCCGTACGCGCGTGCGATCAGCGGCTCGATCCAGTGGGGCGAGGAGGTCTACGGCTACCACTTCGACGACCCCGAACGGCGCAACGACCTGGACTCGGCGCCGCACACGATGACGTCGGTCGTGGTCAACCCGTACTTCGACTGGGGGGACGACCGGCGCCCCCGGACGGAGTACCACCACACGGTGATCTACGAGGCCCACGTCAAGGGGCTCACCATGCGTCACCCGGGGCTGCCCGAGGAACTGCGCGGCACCTACGCGGGCCTGGCGCACCCGGCGATCATCGAGCACCTGACCGAACTGGGCGTCACCGCGCTGGAGCTGATGCCGGTCCACCAGTTCGTCAACGACCACCGGCTGGTCGACATGGGGCTGAACAACTACTGGGGCTACAACACCATCGGCTTCTTCGCCCCGCACAACGCCTACGCGTCGTGGGGCGACCGGGGCCAGCAGGTGCTGGAGTTCAAGTCGGCGGTGAAGGCGCTGCACGAGGCCGGGATCGAGGTGATCCTCGACGTGGTCTACAACCACACCGCCGAGGGCAACCACCTGGGCCCCACACTGTCCTTCAAGGGCCTCGACAACCCCTCGTACTACCGGCTGGCCGAGGACCCCCGCTACTACATGGACACCACGGGCACCGGGAACTCGCTGCTGATGCGGTCCCCGCACGTGCTCCAGATGATCATGGACTCGCTGCGGTACTGGGTCACCGAGATGCATGTCGACGGGTTCCGCTTCGACCTCGCGGCCACCCTGGCGCGGCAGTTCCACGAGGTGGACCGGCTGTCGTCGTTCTTCGACCTGGTGCAGCAGGACCCGGTGGTCTCCCAGGTGAAGCTGATCGCCGAGCCCTGGGACGTCGGCGAGGGCGGCTACCAGGTGGGCAACTTCCCGCCGCTGTGGACCGAGTGGAACGGCAAGTACCGGGACACCGTGCGGGACCTGTGGCGGGGCGAGCCGCGCACGCTCGCCGAGTTCGCGTCCCGGCTGACCGGCTCCTCCGACCTCTACCAGGACGACGGGCGGCGCCCGCTCGCCTCGATCAACTTCGTCACTTGCCACGACGGCTTCACCCTGCACGACCTGGTCTCGTACAACGAGAAGCACAACGAGGCCAACGGCGAGGACAACCGGGACGGCGAGAGCCACAACCGGTCCTGGAACTGCGGCGCCGAGGGCGACACCGACGACCCGGACGTGCTGAAGCTGCGCGCCCGGCAGATGCGGAACTTCATCGCCACGCTGATGCTGTCCCAGGGCGTGCCGATGATCAGTCACGGCGACGAACTGGCCCGCACGCAGCGCGGCAACAACAACGCGTACTGCCAGGACAACGAACTGGCGTGGGTGAACTGGCCGGAGGACGAGGACGAGGCCGGCGAGGGTGACCTCCGGCGGCAGCTGCTGGAGTTCACGCGCGCGATGGTGTGGCTGCGCAAGGACCACCCCGTCTTCCGGCGCCGCCGCTTCTTCCACGGCCGTCCCGTGGAGGGCACCCATGACGACCTCTCCGACATCGCCTGGTTCACGCCCGAGGGCGCGGAGATGACCCAGCGGGACTGGGAGTCGGCGCGGGCGTCGGCGCTGACCGTGTTCCTCAACGGCAACGCGATCTCCGAGCCCGGGCAGCGCGGGGAGCGGATCACCGACGACTCGTTCCTGCTGATGTTCAACGCCTCGCCCAAGCCGCTGGACTTCGTGGTGCCGGTGGACCACGGCGCGCAGTGGCAGGTGGTGGTCGACACGGCCCGCGAGGACGGCGTGCCGCCGGGGACGGGTCCGAAGGTGTCGGCGGGGACGAGGCTGACGCTTGCCGATCGCAGCCTGACGGTGCTGCAACGGCCGGCGTAGGGACTGGACAGCCCCTCCGGCGTTCGAGGAGCGGGGTCCGGGGCGGAGCCCCGGTTTCAGGACGGGAAGGGGCGGCGGGGTCGAAAACCCTCCCGCCCCCGCCCCGAACGGAGCAGCGGGCGCACGACACGCGCCCACGCGGGTACGTACGTCCCCATGACCCCTGAGCCCAGTGCCCCGGCAGTCCCCACGGCGACCTACCGCCTGCAGCTCCAGCCCGCCTTCCCCTTCCAGGCAGCCGCCGAAGCCGTCCCGTACCTGGCCGAGCTCGGCGTGTCCCACCTGCACCTCTCCCCCGTCCTGGAGGCGGTCCCCGGCTCGGCCCACGGTTACGACGTCGTGGACCCGACGCGCGTACGGGAGGAGCTGGGCGGTGAGGAGGGCCTGCGGGAGCTGTCCCGCACGGCCCGGGCGCACGGCCTCGGACTGATCGTGGACATCGTCCCGAACCACATGGCGATGTCCCCCCGCCACAACCCGGCGCTGTGGGAGGTGCTGCGCGACGGCCCGTCGTCCCCCCGCGCCCGCTGGTTCGACATCGACTGGGAGGCGCAGGGCGGGCAGATGCTGCTGCCCGTGCTCGGCGGTCCGCTCGGCGAGGTGGCGGACGAGCTGAAGGCCGACGGGGACGTCCTGCGCTACTACGACCACGCCTTCCCGCTCCGCGAGGGCACGGCGGGGCTGCCGCTGCCGCAGTTGCTGGACGCGCAGTGGTACCGCCCGGTGTGGTGGAGGCTGGCCCGCACCGAGCTGAACTACCGGCGGTTCTTCAGCATCTCCGAGCTGATCGGGGTGCGGGTGGAGGACCCCGAGGTGTTCGAGGCGACGCACGCGAAGATCCTGGAGCTGCTGCACGAGGGCGTGGTCGACGGGCTGCGCGTCGACCACCCGGACGGGCTCGCGGACCCGGGCGGCTATCTGCGGCGGCTGCACGAGGCGACGGGCGGCCGCTGGACGGTGGTGGAGAAGATCCTCGCCGACGGCGAGGCGCTGCCCGCCTCGTGGCCGGTCGCAGGCACGACCGGCTACGACGCCCTGCGCCACGTCGACGGGCTGTTCCTGGACCCGGCGGGCTTCGGGGAGCTGGTGGACCGCTACCGGGCCTTCGCGGCCCCGCAGACGGACCGGGGCGGCGACTGGGACGCCACGGTCCGCAGGGCCGCTTACAAGGTGCTCACGCACGAGCTGGCCGCCGAGCTGGACCGGCTCACCCGGGTGGCGGCCCGGCTGTGCGCGACCGCCCCCGAGACCGCGCTGCGCGACCGCGCGCCCTGGGCGCTGCGCATCGCGCTGACGGAGCTGCTGGTGCGGCTTGAGGTGTACCGCCCCTACACCCCCGAGGACGCGGCCACGGTGGTGACCGAGGAGGCCGCGGCCGAGGCCCGCCGCGCGTTCGCCGTCCCGGAGGAGGCGGGCGCGGTGGACGTCGTACGGGATCTGCTGCTGGGGCGGTACGGGGACGGGCCCGCGTACGGGGAGTTCCGTACGCGGTTCGCGCAGACGGCGTCGGCGCTGCGGGCCAAGTCCGTGGAGGACACGGCGTTCTACCGCTATGTGCCGCTGCTGTCGGCGACGGAGGTGGGCGGCGAGCCGGGCGACCCGGCGGTGGGGCCGGACCGCTTCCACGCGTACTGCGCGCGCGTGCAGCGCGACTGGCCGGCCACGGGGACGGTGCTGTCCACGCACGACGTCAAGCGCAGCGCGGACGTGCGGGCGGCGCTGCACGTGCTCACCGAGTGCCCTCGGCGCTGGGCGGACGTCCTCACGGAGGTGTCTCGCACCGGGGAGGCGGCGCCCGACGGACAGACCGCGTGGGCGGCCTGGCAGACGGTGTTCGGGCTCGGCCCGGCCGAGGAGGAGCGGGTGCGGGCGGCGCTGTTGAAACATGTGCGCGAGGCGGGCCTGTTCACCAGCTGGACGGAGCAGGAGCCGCCCTACGAGGAGGCGGTGGCGCGGTTCGTCGCGGCGGGGCCGTGCGGGGTGCCGGGGCGGAAGGTGGCGGAGCTGCGGGAGGCGCTGGAGCCGCACGTCCGGGCGAACGTGCTGGGCGCGGCGCTGGTGCACCTGACCATGCCGGGCGTGCCCGACGTCTACCAGGGCACGGAGCGCGAGTACCGGGCGCTGGTCGACCCGGACAACCGGCGGCCCGCGCGGTTCGGCGAGGACGGCGGGGAGGGCGGGGGCGTCGGGGGTCTCGGGGACGTCGCGGAGAAGGAGGCGGTGACGCGGGCGGCGCTGGCGCTGCGGGCGCGGCGGCCGGAGGTGTTCGGTCCGGCGGCCTCGTACGAGCCGCTGGCGGCCGAGGGGCCGGCGGCGGACCACTGTCTGGCGTTCGTCCGCTCCGGCGCGGTGGTCACGGCGGTCACCCGCCTGTCCCTGCGTCTCGCGGAGGCGGGCGGCTGGGGCGGCACCCGGCTTCCGCTGCCGCCGGGGCGGTGGGCCGATGTCCGGGATCCTGGGCGGGAGTTCGAGGGGGGCGTGCGGGTGGCGGAGCTCTTCGCCGCGTCGCCGGTGGCGCTGTTGGAGCGGGTGCCGGAGTGACGGTGGTTCCGGTTGTCGGGGCGCTGTGCGGGGTCGGTGCGCGGTCGGCGCACGGCTGGTGGGGACCCGTGGGACGCGCGTCCGGCGAGGGACGCAGGACGTGCGGGAATGGGGCCATGGCGTGCCCCTGAGCGCCCCCTGGCGGCTCCCCCGCACCGCCCTTGACACCGTCTCGCGACCGTGGGGTACTGCGCAGTGCGAGTGCGGGCGGTGACGGGGGGTGGGTCCGCTGCGGGAGTCTCGCTATCCGACGGTGTCCGAACTGGTCTTCTCCGCCCGGGCGCTGGCAGTCCAGTGGCCGGGGCTGTGTGTGCTGCGGCAGGTGGGGACGTCGCGTGGGGGACGGCCGCTGCACCTGCTGTCCGTGGGACGCGCCCGGGACGCCGTCCTGGTCGTGGCGGGCGCCCACGCCAACGAGCCCGCGGGCAACGGGACGCTGCTGTCGCTGGCCCGGCGCGCCCTGCTCGAGCGTGAGCTGCGGGACGGCGTCTCCTGGCACTTCCTGCTGTGCGCGGACCCCGACGGGGCGAGCCTGCACGTCACGCCGGCGCCGCGCAGCCTGTACGACTACCACCTGGGCTTCTTCCGCCCGGCCGGGCCCGAGCAGCCGGAGTGGGCGCCCTCGGTGCTGCCCGCGGACCGGCTGCCGCCGGAGACGCGGGCGCTGACCGGGGTGATCGACGAGCTGCGGCCCTTCCTCCAGGTGTCCCTGCACGGCACCGATCTGGGCGGCAGCTGGGTGCAGTTGACGCGGGACGTGCCCGGGCTGGCGGAGCCGTTCGCCAAGTCCGCGGCCGAGCTGCACATCCCCGTCGAGACGGGGGCCTCGGACGCGGCGGGCTGGCCCGCGTCGGGGCCCGGTGTGCACGTGATGCCCGCGCCGGAGGCCGCCCCGGCCTATCCGAGTCTGAGCGACGACGCCCGGCACAGCACCTGGTACCACGCGCACCGGTACGGCGGTCTGACCGCGGTGGTCGAGGTGCCGATGTGGGCGAGCGACCTGGTCGACGACCCGGCCCCGCACCCGGCGCCGGACACGGCGATGCACGCGCTGGCGGAACGCCTGCTGCGGGACGCGGGCGAGGTGCGGCACGTCCTTGAGGACGTACGGAGCGGACCGCCGCCCGCCGAGACCGGCGGTCCGCTGCTGCGGGCGGCCACCTGGGTGCTGGAGCTGGTGCCGGGGCTGGCCGCCGACCTGGTCCGCACCCCGCCGGCGGACGGCACCCGAGCCTACGTCGGCAGCGTGGACGCCTTCGCGCGCCGGGTGCCGCTGCGGGCGGCGGCGATGCTGCGGCGGGCCCTGCGGGACACCGACGCCCAGGCGGCGGCCCGCCTGGACCGCCTGGTGGCCCACTGGAGCGACGCCTTCGCCACCCGCTTCCGCGCCCGCTGGGTCCCGGTCGGCCACCAGGTGGAACACCAGTCCCGCACGGTGGTGGCGGCGGCGCGGCAGGCGCGGGTGGGGTTGATGTGAGGGGGCCGGCCGGGTGCGCGCCCCCGGCCGGGGAGGACACACTGCGGTCGTCGCGCCTCGGTGCACGGAGCACGAGACTTCTCCACGCGGGACCGGACACCCTCGTGTCCGACGGTCGGGCCGAACGCCGCCACCCGGAACGGAAGGACACACTGCGGTCGTCGCGCCTCGGTGCACGGAGCACGAGACTTCTCCACGCGGGACCGGACACCCTCGTGTCCGACGGTCGGGCCGAAGGCCGCCACCCGGAACGGAAGGACACACTGCGGTCGTCGCGCCTCGGTGCCCAGAGCGCGAGGCTTCTCCACGCGGGACCGGACACCGTCGGCGTCCAACCGCCGGGCCGAACGCCGCCACCCGGAACGGAAGGACACACTGCGGTCGTCGCGCCTCGGTGCCCAGAGCGCGAGGCTTCTCCGCGCGGGACCGGACACCGTCGGCGTCCAACCGCCGGGCCGAACGCCGCCACGCGAGCTTCTCCGCGCGGACGGACACCGTCGGCGTCCAACGCCGGCCGAACGCCGCACCCGAACGGAAGACACACTGCGGTCGTCGCGCCTCGTGCCCAGACGCGAGGTTCTCCACGGGACCGGGCACCGTCGGTGTCCGACGGTCGCCGGACTCCGCCGCCCGAGCGAAGGACGCTTGCCGGACACGTCGCGCCGGGCGTCGGAGCGCGGAACGCCGTGCACGGCCGGCGACGTGCCACGCACACGCCGGGCCACGGCATCGGCGAAAGGCGCCGCCGTCACCGGGCCGTCATGGCCGCGGCCCCGCGCGCAGGCGGTCTCACGTCCCGTCAGGGGCGTTCGCGCTGCTGCCCGCGCGGCGGGCGCCGACCACGGCGCTCGGCCCGCCTCGTCTCCAGGGCCGCGTCAGGCCTCGGCGCGGAGGTCCGCTCAGGCCCGCCCCAGTCTGCCGCAGGCGAGTGGACGTCTCACGTCCCGTCCAGCGCGAACAGCGCCCCCGTGTGGGCGCGTAGCGTGCAGGTGTTCGGGAAGGTTTCCGTCCAGGTGACCGGGCGGTCGCGCCACATGCCCTCCGCGTGGGCCGTCACCGGGGCGTAGATCATCGGGCAGAGGGCGTCCTCCGCGGGGAGGGCGGTGATGCGGCCGTCCGCCTGGGAAAGCTGCGCGCAGGCCTCCTCCGCGTGCGGGTGGCCGCCGCCGGGCGGGTCGCAGCGCAGCAGCGTGCCGTCCTCCGTCCCGGCCGTCGTGTTCTCCCCGTGGCTGACGCTCAGCATCAGCCAGTTCCCGGTGTCCGCGTGGGCGGAGGGCGTCGCGCCGGCGAGCAGGAGGAGGGCTGCGGCGGTCAGCCCGGCCCCGACCGTCTTCACTGAGGTGTGCGTCATTCCCGGTGCATCGGCACGGCGGGCCCGGTACCCCAGTCCCGCTCACCCGAACGGGAGGCCTCGGGTGTCCCCCGTACGGCCAGGGCGCACACGGCGCGGATCACCCGGGCCTGGTACTCCGCCTGGCGGTCCACGGGGATCCAGCGGGCGCCGAGCGTGTCCCGGAGGTCCGCGCAACGCGCGTCGATCAGCCGGTTCAACGCCGGCAGCGCGTCGGTGGGATCGTGGCCCGCGCGGGTGACGAGCTGGTGCAGCAGCCCCGCAGTGCGCAGGGCGAGGCGCCGGCCGGCGAGGCGCAGCGCGGCCAGGCGGGCGGTCGTCATGGGCGGCAGCGGATGCGCAGAATCGTTCCCGCAGTCGGGGTCCCAGGCGTCCGCGAGGCCCGGGCAGACGAGGAGGTAGTCGTCGACCGGGGCGAGCAGCCGGTCCGCGTCGGGCACGCCCGCGACGTACGGGCGGATCCGTGCCGCCAGGCCGCCGAGCAGCCCGGTGTCGCGGCGCAGGGTGCGGCTGACGGACCGCAGTTCGGCGTCCGGGTCGGGGTGCGGGGCGCCGTTCGCGACGGCGGCGACGCCCCACATCGGCGCCTCCACGACCGCGGTGACCGTTCCGTACCCGTAGGGGTGGTACCACGTCGACTCCACGGCCGCCTCCGTGATGGCGGCGGCCAGGTCGCGGCGGCGCGGGGGCGGGATGCGGTAGACGGCGGGGCCGAGTCCCGGCCAGTACAGGGCGTCGTACGCGCCGAGTTCGCGCGGAACGCCGAGGCGCGCGGCGACGGCCGCGACCCGGCGGTCGAGGCCCGGCAGTTCGTGGGTGAGTTCGACGAAGCCTCCGCCGACGTCCACGCCGTGCAGGGAGCACTGGAGGAAGGGCCGCAGTTGGTCCTGGAGGGCGAGCAGCGCGCGGGTCTCCGGCAGCGCGGCGGCCGCTGCGCCGTCCGGCAGCCACTCGGGCTGCTCCAGGAAACCGGGGCGGTAGAAGTTCCGGAAGTGGTGGCCGAGGGTGTACGGGCCGGTCAGCCAGCGCTCGTTGTGGCGCAGGCCGTCGGGGTCGAGACTGAGCAGCAGGTTCCAGGTGACGTCGGCGCCGTCGGTGAAGCGGCGGTCGGCGAGCGCGTGCTCGGCGAGCCGTAGCACCGTCGCGCCGCCCACCGGCTCGTTGGCGTGGGGTCCCGCGACGACGAGGGCCTGGCGGCCTCCGTGGCCGACGCTCAGCAGCCACAGGGGGGTGCCCGCGCGGGAGACGCCGACGCGGCGCAGGCGCGCGTCGCGGGGGTGGCGGGCGGCGAGGGCGGCGGCCCGCGCGCCGAGTTCGTCGACGGTCGGATAGCTCAGGAGGGGCGTCAGGTCACACCTCCACGAAGCGACGCCGTCGTCCACCGGAAGTACAGGCCGTGCGGGAGTGCGGGGTGCGGCACGTACAAGGAGTACGAGCACGGGGAGTGCGGGGTCCCCCTACAGTCAGTCACGACTGCCCGGGCCGCGTCAACACCGTCACGTGTCAACGGCCGGCACATCCGTGTCAGTTGGCGGCGAGCCGGTAGGTGATCTGTCCGAAGCCCACCTGGTCGCCGTCGCGGACCACGGCCGCGCCGACCACCCGACGGCCGTTCACCGTCGTGCCGTTGGTGGAGCCGAGGTCGCGCAGCACCCACAGGCCGCCCTGATGGGTGAGTTCGGCGTGCACGCGGGACACCGTCTCATGGGTGAGCCGCAGCCCGTTGGCAGGGTCGCGCCCTATCCGCAGCGGGTGCCCCTGCGCGGGGTGCGGCAGCAGCAGCTTCGGCAGCTTCTCGGCGCGCCAGGCCCGGCGCAGCCGGACGGTGAACCCGGAGACGGCCTCGACCGTGCCGAACACCGCGCGGGAGAGGCGGCTCTCGCGGGGGAGGTCGGCGGTGAGCGCGGCGAGTTCGTCGGCGCGCCGCGCCACGAGCGCCAGTTCCATGCGCCGGATGAACGTGTCGTGGGACAGGCGGCCCTTGGCGACGCCGTCCCGCAGCACGCTCAGCGCCTTGTCGCGCTCCGCGTCGGAGAGCCGCGCGGGGTACGTGGAGAACTCGAAGGACGACGTCACGCGGTGATTGTCGGTCAGCCAGGTGCGGGCTGTCCAGAAACCCCGTAAACGGAAGACCCGCCCCCGCCTGCGTCACCGCCCGCGCCCTCGCCCGCGCCGCGGTCCGTCGCGCGACACCCGCCGCAAAACGGCGGATCCCCCGGCGAATTGATCTCCCATGCCGCACGATGGAGGCGCTTCATCACGGTGAGCAGACGAAGGGGAACCGTCCGTGCAGTTCGAGGTGTGGGCACCACAGGCCGGCCGAGTGACGCTCCGGTGCGACGGCGTCACGCGCGCGTTGGAGCGCGATCCCGAGCGGGAGGGGTGGTGGCGGGGGGAGGCCGAGGCGCACGACGGCTCCCGGTACGGCTTCGCGCTGGACGACGGACCGGTGCTGCCGGACCCCCGGTCGCGCCGCCAGCCCGACGGCCCCGACGGGCTCAGCGCCGTCGTCGACCACGACCGTTACGAGTGGACCGCCGAGTGGACCGGACGCCCGCTGCCCGGCGCGGTGCTGTACGAGACGCACGTCGGCACGTATACCCGCGAGGGCACCTTCGACGCCGCCGCCGAACGGCTCGGGCACCTCGCCGACCTGGGCGTCACGCACGTGGAGTTGATGCCGGTGTGCCCGTTCCCGGGCCGGCACGGCTGGGGGTACGAGGGCGTCTCGCTGTGGGCGGTGCACGAGCCGTACGGCGGGCCCGAGGGGCTGAAACGGTTCGTCGACCGGGCGCACGCACTGGGGCTCGGCGTCGTCCTGGACGTGGTGCACAACCACCTGGGCCCGTCGGGCAATTACCTGCCGCAGTTCGGCCCGTACTTCACCGACACGCACCACACGCCGTGGGGCGCGGCGGTCAACCTGGACGCGCCCGGCTCGGACGAGGTGCGCGCGTACCTCGTGGAGAGCGCGCTGGCGTGGCTGCGGGACTACCGGATCGACGGGCTGCGGCTGGACGCGGTGCACGCGCTGGTCGACACCCGCGCGCGCCACTTCCTGGAGGAGCTGTCGCAGGCCGTGGACGAACTGGCCGCCGACACCGGCCGGCCGCTGTTCCTGATCGCCGAGTCCGACCTCAACGACCCGCGGATCATCACCCCGCGCGAGAACGGCGGCTACGGCGTCCACGCGCAGTGGAACGACGACTTCCACCACGCCCTGCACACCGCCCTGACCGGCGAGTCGCAGGGCTACTACGCCGACTTCGCGCGGGCCCCGCTGAAGGCCCTGGCCAAGACGCTCACCCACGGCTTCTTCCACGACGGCACGTACTCCAGTTTCCGGGGCCGGCGCCACGGCCGGCCGCTCGACCGCACCCGGGTGGCCGCGCACCGGCTGCTGGGGTACAGCCAGACCCACGACCAGGTCGGCAACCGTGCCCAGGGCGACCGGCTGGCCGCGCTGGTCTCCCCCGGGCTGCTGGCCTGCGCGGCGGCTCTGACGCTGACCGCGCCGTTCACGCCGATGCTGTTCATGGGCGAGGAGTGGGCGGCGGGCACGCCGTGGCAGTTCTTCACCGACCACACCGACCCGGAGCTGGCGAAGGCGGTCAGCGAGGGGCGGCGCCGGGAGTTCGCGGCGCACGGGTGGGCCGAGCAGGACGTGCCCGACCCGCAGGACCCGGCCACCCGCGACCGCTCCTGCCTCGACTGGTCCGAGCCGGAGCGGGAGCCGCACGCGCGGATGCTGGCCTGGTACCGGCAACTGCTCGCGCTGCGCCGCGAGCAGCCGGACCTCACCGACCCGGACCTCGCCGACACGAAGGTGGCCTACGACGAGGACCGTCGCTGGCTGGCGTTCCGCCGCGGCGACGTCCGCGTGGCGGTGAACCTGGGCGCCGAACCGGCGGACATCCCCCTGGGCTCCCGCGAGGCCCGGATCCTGGCGGCGTGGGAACCGGTGGACGTCCCCGGGGCGGACGGTCTGCTGCGGCTGCCAGGGGAGTCGGCGGTGGTGTTGCTGCAGGAGTGAGGGGCGCGGGGCGGGGGTGCCCCGCCCCGCGCTCAGGGTCGCGTGGGGCTGCGCTACGGCGGGCACCTCGCGGCTCCGACGGGCGCGCCGGCGCGGGGAGGGCGGAACCGCGGCTCGCGCCCAGGCCACCTGGGGTGTTCCACGGCGCCGGTGACGCCGCGGCACGACAGGTGCCGCAGGCACCAGACGGGTTCTACCAGCCCGCGCCCGGACACTGGGGCGCTTCGCGCCGCCGCGACGCCGCCCCGGAGGACGTGACGCGCGACGGCACGACGGGCTTCTCGGCGCGGGACGGTTTCGCCGGCCCTGTGGCCGGACCCACCCGGAGCGCCTCACGGCGCGGCGACGCCCACTCGGAGGAGCGACGCGCGACCGCACGACGGGCTTCTCGGCGCGGGACAGTTTCGCCGGCCCTGTGGCCGGACCCACCCCGAGCGCCTCACGGCGCGGCGACGCCCACCCGGAGGCCGTGACGCGCGACCGCACGACGGGCTTCTCGGCGCGGGACAGTTTCGCCGGCCCTGTGGCCGGACCCACCCCGAGCGCCTCACGGCGCGGCGACGCCCACCCGGAGGCCGTGACGCGCGACCGCACGACGGGCTTCTCGGCGCGGGACGGTTTCGCCGGCCCTGTGGCCGGACCCACCCGGAGCGCCTCACGGCGCGGCGACGCCCACTCGGAGGACGTGACGCGCGACGGCACGACGGGCGCGCCGGCGCGGGGAGGAACCCCGCACCCGGACTCCCTAAGGCGCCGCGTCGCTGTCGCGTAGGTCCGTGACGCGTTCCAGCATGATGGGTTCCCAGGCTCGGCGGAGGCGGGTGCGGAGCAAGGGCAGGGTCGACGTGTCGTTGTGGACGAGGGCCTCGGCGAGGTGGATGACGCAGTCGCAGCGGGCCAGCCACAGGCCGCGCAGGCAGGGGCGGGCGCCGTAGCCCGCCAGCGTGGCCGCGCGGACGGCGGCCGGGGCTCCGACGGCGCGGGCCAGGCCCGCGATGTCCTCGGCCGGGTCGCCGACCACCGCCGAGTCCCAGCCGAGCACCCCCCGCACCCGCCCGTCCGCGCCGACGACCAGGTTGCCGCCCGTGAGGGCGTGGTGCACCAGCACCGCCGACCCGGCCTGCGCGGCGAGCTGCACGGTCGCGGGCTGGGTGAACTGCCTCAGCCGTGCCGCCTCGAACTCGTCCGCCTTGTCGAGCAGTTCGACGGCCTCCCCGGCGGCCCGCCGCAGGGTCTCCAGTGAGCGCGGCGGCACGCGGGGCACGCCCAGCGACTCGGCCTGCCGTACCGGCACCTGGTGGAGCCCGGTGAGCAGGCCCGCCAGGTCGGTCTCGCCGACGGCGGACACGGTGTTCTCCTCCGCCGTGCCGCCGACCAGGCGGGTCTCCAGTGTGCACAAGAGGCCGGGCGCCCACTCGCCCTGCGCCAGGCAGACGGGCAGCGCGACCGGCACGTGCGGGCGCACCACCTCACGCAGCCGCAGTTCGCGGCGCCGGCGGGCGCCGGTCGCACGGTCCGGGGCGAGGTGCAGCACGTACCGGGTGCCCACCAGCCAGGTGGTGGGGTCGGCGCCGTCGCCGGCGGGCCGCACGTCGAGGGCGGCGGACGCGCCGGCGCCGTGCCCGCTGTCCTTGAGCAGGGACCGGGCCAGTCGGCGGACGGTGTCAACGGTGGGTGTCGGTGCCTGGGTCATGGTCGCGCCGTAACCGTTCGGGAGAGGCAGGGTGGGACGGGGCGGAAGGGCCGGACGGTGCCGCTCAGTCGACTATCACCATCCCCCGCTCCGTGTCGTTCAGCCGCCGTCCGCCGTCCTCGGTGACGGTCACGATGTCCTCGATCCGCACCCCGAACCGGCCCGGCAGATAGACGCCCGGCTCGACGGAGAAGCACATGCCGGGGACGAGCGGCCGCTCCTCGCCCTCGATCATGTACGGCGGCTCGTGGGTGGTGACGCCGATGCCGTGCCCGGTGCGGTGGATGAAGTACTCGCCGTACCCGGCGCCGTCGATGACCGCGCGGGCCGCCCGGTCGACGTCCTGGCAGGCCGCGCCCGGCCGCACCGCGCGGAAGCCGGCCTCCTGCGCCTCGCGCACCAGGTCGTGCACCCGGCGCTCCTCGTCGGTGGGCTCGCCGACGTGCACCGTGCGGGAGGTGTCGGAGCCGTAGCCGTCCTTGAGGCCGCCGAAGTCCAGGACGACCATGTCGCCGCGCTCGATGCGGCGGTCGCCGGCCTCGTGGTGCGGGTTGGCCCCGTTGGGGCCGGAGGCGACGATGGTGAAGTCGACCTGGGAGTGGCCGAAGCGGCGCAGCAGCGCGGCGAGGTCGGCGGCGACCTCGGACTCCCGGCGGCCGGAGAAGCGGACGTTCCTGATCTCCTCGAAGGCGGCGTCGGCGGCGGCGCCGGCCGCGGCGAGCCGCTCCAGTTCGGCGGCGTCCTTCACGGCGCGCAGCATCGGCAGCGCCTCGGTGAGGGACACGTACGAGGTGCCGGGAAGGGCCTGCTGAAGTCCCAGCAGGTGCAGCGCCCAGGCGTTGTCGCTGACGCCGAAGCGCCCCTTGTGGTCGAGGAGGGCCGCGGTGAGGGCGTAAGGGTCCTTGCCGTCGGTCCAGTCGCGCAGGGCGAGGGCGGGCGCGCCGGGGGCCTTCTCGGCGTCCGGGGCCTCCAGGGTGGGGACGACTAGCACGGGTTCCCGGCCGGCGGCCAGGACCAGCAGGGTGAGCCGCTCGGTGACGGCGGGCGGCGCGTACCCGGTGAGCCACACCAGGTCCGGTCCCGGCGCGACGAGCAGCCCCGCGAGCCCGGCGTCGGCGGCCTGCCGCGCCGCCCGGTCCATACGGGCCTTGTAGTCGTCGGCGGTGAAGGGCACGGGCGCGGTGCCGGTCATCCGGGTGCCTCCCAGGGCGTACGTCGGGGCTACGGGCAGCATCCTGCCCGCCGAACGGGTACGGCGCGAGCCGGTTGCCGGGGTTGCCTCCGGGAGCCGGCCCGTCCGGGGGCGGAATCCCCAGCTTCGCCACGTCCTGATGCATCCGTGCGCCCCCTTCGACCCCCGCGCGCCCGGCCGGCACCCCCCTCACGTCAGGATTCCGGGAATCGCCGTCACCTGTCGGTAGCCGCCCGTGGCGTGCCGGACGGTCAGGCGGATCGCCGTGCCCGGCGGGGTGCGGGCGAGGGCGTGGGCCAGGTCCGCGGCCGTGTCGACGCGGGTGGCGCCGACGGCGAGCAGCAGGTCGCCCTCGCGGAGGCCGGCCGTGTGGGCGGGGCCGGGGTCCTGGACGCCGACCACCAGGGCGCCCGGCCGGCCGTCGTCGGTCACCTCCACCCCGAGCCGGGCGGTGAGGGCCGGACCGGACGCCCGGCCCGCCCATGTGGTGGCCAGGACGCCCAGGACGGCCCCGGTCAGCAGCAGGGCGAGGCCCGCCGCCGCCCGCCGGCCCCGCGGGCGCGCGGGCGGCGTCTCCTCGATGGCGGCGGGAGCGGGATCCGCCCGGGGGAAGGTGTGGGCGCCGGGCATCGGCCGGGGGCGGAGCGCGTGGGGTTCCATCGCGGCCGGCCGTCAGACGAGGACCGGGGGCGCCGGTGACCGGTGCTGCAGGAAGCCGTGCACCCGCCCGGACAGGTACTCGTCCCTGTAGCGGTCCACGCTGCGGTGCCAGTTGAGAATGCCCGCCATCCAGTTCTGCAGGTCGGTCACATAGCCGCGCATGACCGCCCGCGCCTCCTCCGACAACTGGAAGTCGTCGTACACGACGGGCAGTTCGTGCTCGGCGACGTGCTCGAACTGCCGCATGCGCTGGTTCATCAGGTCCGCGACGACGGGCAGCGCGGTCGCGTAGTCGATGCCGAAGAAGTTCTGCACGACGAGGACGGCGTTGTGCATCTCCCCCTCGAACTCGATCTCCTTCTGGTACGAGAACACGTCGTTGAGCAGGCACGCGAAGTCGATCGCCGCGTTCTCCAGGGAGCGGACCGGGCCCGTGCGGTACACCTCCGGCGGGACCGCGGGGCCGTGTCCGGCGCGGCACAGTCCGAGGGTGAGGTCGGAGCCGAAGGTGGCGCGGCGCATCTCCAGGTAGTCCACGGGGTCCGGGACGCGGTTCTGGATCTGGTTGGACAGCTCCCACACCCATGACTCGGTCATCGTGTCGACGGCCGTCCTCAGCGGGCGGCGCTGCTCGGGAGTCATCCCGGCCGTGGTGCGCGCCCACAGGTCGATCAGGGACCGTTCCATCGCGTTGGCGGGCAGGGGCGCCTCCTCGCCGTCCAGCGGCATGCAGGCGGACAGGCGGGCCGTGGTGAGCCGGGCGGCGGCCAGGTCGCGGCGGTGGCCGTAGACCAGCGGGTAGTAGTCGTCGCCGTAGGTGCCGAAGGCCAGCCAGCCGGAGGCGAGGTCGAGCTGTTCCTGGGTGGCGTCCGGGTCCAGGCCCGCCGCGCACAGGGGCAGGTCGCAGCTGGCGAGCTTGTCCTCGTCCCAGACGCCCTCGCCGAGGATGCCCATGCGGTGCGACCACTCCAGCAGGTGCCGCCGGGAGCCTTCGAGGGCCGGGCTGAGGGACAGCGGGAACGGCATGCGGATGTCGGGGACGACCGACGGTCCGACCTTCTGGTACGGCACGTGCCGGTACGGGCGCAGCCGTTCGGCGGCGGCGCGGGCGAGCAGCGCGCCGACGTCGGCGGCGGAGGTGCCGGGGCCGGTCAGGGTCTGCCAGGAGGGGCCGGGGCGGGCGTTCTCGTTCATGTAGCGGCTGGAGCGCATGTGCCACTCGTGGCCGCCCGCCTGCCAGTCCTGCAGCCCCTTGGCGTACGCGGCGACGGCGGCCGTCTCCGCCGGGGTGAGCCCCTGCTCCAGGGCGACGGCGGGGACCTCCGTGAACGCGGTGTGCTCGAACTGGTGCAGCCGCGAGGTGAGGACGTCGTTGACCAGGTCGGCGGCCTCCTGCGTGGTGCAGCCGAAGAAGGTCTCCAGGACCAGCACGCCGTTGCTGAGCTCGCCCTCGTCCTCGACCTCCCGCTGGTAGGAGAACAGGTCGTTGCGCAGGTGCACGGCGTCAGAGAACGTCTCCATGAGCACCCGCAGCGGGCGGGTCCCGGCGACGGCGGCCGGCACCTCGGCGGTGGCGTACTCCACGAGCCCCGCCGACCAGGGGGCGCCGCCCACCTTGCGGCGCATCTCGATGTACTCGACGGGGTTGGCGATCCGCCCCTCGTTGATGTTGGACAGCTCCCACAGCGACTCGTTGAGGAGGTGCTCGGTGGCGACGGCGAACCGGCGGCGCCAGTCGGCGGACATCGCCGGCACGGTCCGCGCCCACAGGTCGGCGAGGCCCGCCTCCACCGGGTTCTCCGGCTCGGGGACCGGCGTCCCCGGCTCCAGGGGCATGAACAGCGGCAGCCGGTCCAGATGGGCCTTGCCGCCGACGCGGTCCTGGGTGCGCTTGTACTTCTCCAGGAAGTGGTCGTCGAAGAAGAACACCCACACGTACCAGTCGGTGATCAGGGACAGCGCGGGGCCGTCGCAGTCGGGGTGCGTGTAGGCGCAGAGCAGGCCGTAGTCGTGCGCGTCGAGGTCGGCCTGCTCCCAGACCCCGCTGCCCTCCAGCATGCCCATCTCGCGCGCCCAGGCCGTGGAGTGGGCCCGGGCCTCGTCCACGTGCGGATTGAGGCGCGCGGGGTGCGGCATGTAGAAGTGCGGGAGTTCGAAGGGCTGCGTCATGGCCGGGGGCTACCCGTGCCGCTCCGGCCGCATCCGCCGCCCGCTTGGTGATCACACCTTCGCGTGAAACCTGCCCGGAAACGGGAGTTGGAAGCTCAGGTCCGTACCTGGATCAGCGCATGGGTGCCGCCGGTACGCCAGCGCCCGCCCTCCTCCGCGTCCAGCGCCGCCTCCGTCTCCGGGGCGAGTCCGGTGATCACGTCCGACTTGAGGGTGCGCAGGGCGGCGACCGGACCGGGGAAGTACGCCGTCACGCCGGCGAACGGGGTGGTCGGCGGCCAGTACCGGTCACCCACGAGGCGGCGGTAGTTGAGGTCGCCCTTGAGGACGGTGAGGGACGCCTCCGCGAAGTCGGCGCGCAGGTCGTCCGGCATGTCGGCGTACGGCAGGGGCGCGCAGGAGAAGGGGTGGGCGCGCAGTGCGAGCCGCCCGTCGGTGAGGGCGGCGCGCAGGCGGTGTCCGTACGCCCCGGCGGCGCCCTTGGCGGCGGTGAGGCGGCGTACGGCGTCGAGGACGTCGGCGGCGGTGGCGTCGGAGACGTAGTACGGGTGCGGCTTGATGTGCAGGACCGCGCGGTCGATACGCCCGTGGGCGAGCAGGTGGGCGATCAGCAGCAGGTCGGGGACGAGTTCACGGCCGGCGTTGTCGGCGACGAGGCAGAGGGTGCCGGGCCGGGAGGCGTCGAGCAGGGACCACAGGCGGTCGCTGTCGTCGGCGACGAGGGCGGGGACGGCGGCGGTCTCCTCGGCGCCCTCGGCGGACATGCGGAAGCCGAGGTCGGCGCGGTTGCCCCAGAGGGAGCCGTGCAGCAGGGCGCGGGCGCGCTCGTCCTCGGGAAGGTCGTCGAGGGCGTCGAGCGCGGCGAGTTCCTCGTCCGTGGCGGGCGCGTCCAGCTCGGCGAGCTTGGCGGGGCGGAAGGGGTCGATGCCCTGCCAGGGGCCGGGCTCGAAGTAGCCGACGGCCTGGAGCAGTTGGCGGTAGAACCAGCTCTCGGACCACAGCCAGGGCACGTCGTGCCAGGAGCGGCCGGCGTGGGCGTCCATGCCCCAGGCGGCCCAGCGGTCGCGGTCGTGGGCGTCGGCGGGCAGGGGCGTGATCGCGCCCTCGGTGCAGTTCTCCAGCAGGGCGTCGAGCGCGCGGCGCTGCTCGGGGCCGTAGGGGGTGTCCTCGGCGACCTGGCGGAGGATCGCGGGGTGCCGTTCGGCCAGCACGCCGTACGGGAAGGTGCCGGGCTCGTCGGCGACGATCACGGGGGCGGCGGGGGTGTCGGGCATGGGGCTCACCGTAACCCGCCGGACGGCCGGGCGCCGGGCGTCACGGCGGAGCGGACGCCACAGCGCGCCGGACCTCACAGCGGGGCCGGCTCGCGTTCCAGCCGGGCGGCGAGGGAGAGGTAGCGGGCTCGGCGGGTGACGGGGACCAGGCCGCGGATGAGGAGCTGCCACATCTCGGCGGTGCGGCGGGGTCCGCGGGCGGCGGGCTCGCGGGCGCGGCCGACGACCTGGGTGCCGACGAAGAAGCAGACCAGGGAGTGGGCGACGACGTCGATGTCGGCGTCCGGGTGGACGTCGGACTCCTCGACGGCGGCGGCCAGCCGGGCCGAGACGATGTCGAGCCACTCGGTGAAGGGGTGGCTGAGCGGAGGGCGCGGCCGGGTGGTGCCGGTGGCGAGCCGCAGTCCGGCCCGCAGCACGGGGTCCTCGGCGGACAGGCGGGCCACGCAGAAGGTGAGGCGCATCAGCGCCTCCAGGGAGGTGCGGCCGCGGGCGCCGGTGTCGCGGGCGAGCCGGTGGCAGGTCGCGGACTGGAGTTCCAGGATGGCGTGGGCGAGGTCTTCCTTGGCGGCGAAGTGGAAGTACAGCGCCCCTTTGGTGACGCGCGCGTGCTCGACGATGTCGCTGAGACTGGTCGCTTCGTAGCCCTGCCGGTCGAACAGGTCGGCGGCGGCCGTGATGATCGTCGCGCGGGTCTTCTCGGCGCGTACCTGCCTTGCCATCGACTGCACTCCTGTGGCCGGAAAGCGACGGTCCATGCCGTTTGTTTCTAACGCCCCGTACACGATAACTCACCGTGTGCTGACGTTCATCACCCCCACGGGCGGGCTCAGTTGAACACACCGGGCATACGGGGCGTACGCCGCGAGGCGAAACAGCACGCGGGGTTTCCGTGCGCACGCCCCCCTCGCTCCGTACGGAGTCTGAGCTTCCGCTTCATACGTTCTCACGGTTCATCACAATGCGGCAGCGGCACCTCACTTCGCGTGGCTGTTCACTTGACGACCAGTGGTTCCACGCGGTTGGCTCCGGCCAGCGAGAGTCACCCGGACGGCCGCACCCCGCGGCGGCCGGCCCGCCGGCGTCTCTCCCCTGCACTTGGCTCAGCCGTTACAGCGAGGTCCGCGCTCCTCATGAACACTCGTCCCCCGTCCCGCCGCATCCCGAGACGTCGAACGGCGGTCCTGGCGGCCGCGATCGGTCTGCTGGTGGCGGGGTGCTCCTCCTCCGGCACGGACGCGGAAGACGGCGGCGCGGGCGCCGCGCGCGGCTCCGGGGGCCTGCGGGTCGCGCTGGTCACCCACGGCAGCGAGGGCGACGCGTTCTGGGACCGGGTGCGCAAGGGCGCGGAGGCCGCGGCCGCCAAGGACGGCATCGAACTGACCTATCTCAGCGACCCGGACGGGTCCGGACAGGCCGACCTGGTGCGCCGGGCGATCCGCGACGGCGTCGACGGCATCGCGCTCACCCTGGCCAAGCCGCAGGCCATGAAGGACCCCGTCAACGAGGCGCGCGCCGCGGACATCCCCGTGGTCGGCCTCAACTCCGGTGTGAACGCCTGGAAGAAGGCCGGGCTGCTGGCGTTCTTCGGCCAGGACGAGAGCCTCGCGGGCCGCGCGGTCGGCGAGAAGCTGAACCAGCTGAAGGCCAAGCACACGCTGTGCCTGGTGCACGAGCGGGGCAACGTCGGCCTGGAGGCCCGCTGTGCCGGAGTGAAGAAGACGTTCCGCGGCACGAGCGAGAACCTGTACGTGGACGGCACCGACGAGCAGGCCGTCTCCGGCATCCTCGCGGCGAAACTGCGCCAGGACCCGTCCATCGACCAAGTGGTCACCAACGGCGCCGACTTCGCGCTCCTGGCCGTGGACGCGGCGGCCGAGGCGGACAGCGAGGCCCAGGTGGCCACCTTCGACCTGAACGAGGAACTGGTGGACGCCGTGCGCGGCGGCAACGTCCGGTTCGCCGTCGACCAGCAGCCGTACCTCCAGGGCTATCTCGCCGTGGACGCGCTGTGGCTGTACCGGACCAACGGCAACGTCAGCGGCGGCGGCACCGCGCCCGTGCTCACCGGGCCGGCGTTCGTCACGAAGACGGAGGCGGACTCGGTCGCCTCCTTCGCCGCCGCCGGAACCCGCTGACCGCCGCCGTGCGTACCGTCCCCACCACCCGACAGCTCTAGGACCACGATGTCTCGACGGACAGGTGCCCGGCGCCGTCTCGGCTCCATACGCCTCTCGCTGATCCTGCTCGCCCTGGTGCCCTGCGTCGCCCTCGCCGGGCTGTGGGGCGTGACCACGATCCGCATGTTCTCCGAGGGTCTGGAGCTGCGGTCGCAGACCCAGCTGAGCCGGTCCACCGGCGCGATGGGCACGCACGCCGCGCTCGACCTCCAGCGGGAGCGGGCGCTGACCGCCGAGTGGCTGGCCGGTCCTGACGGTTCGCGGTCCGCACTGGACACCCAGCGGCGCGCCACCGACCGGTCCGTGGCACGGCTCATGGGGCAGGCCGACGCGATCGCCCAGGCGCCGGCGCGCATCTCGGACCGGCTGTACTCGGTGCTCGGCTCGGTGGGCAGCCTGGAGTACTACCGCGACCAGATCGACAACCCCCGTGACATCACCGCCGAGGAGGCGCTGGAGCAGTACACGTCGGTCATCGACGACCAGATCCACGCCTTCCAGGAGCTGTCCCAGGTCGACGACGGCGACCTCACCTCCCAGGCGCAGCCGCTGGTGTCACTGGAGCACGCGGCGGAACTGGTGTCCCAGGAGGACGCGCTGCTCACCCTCGCCTGGCCGTCCGGCCGTCTGGACGCCGACCACCGGCAGACATTCGCCGAACTGGTGCACACCCGGCGCTGGCTGGTCGCCGACCAGATCATGCCCGCGCTCGACGGCGACCTGAAGGCGCAGACCGAGCGGATCCTGTCCAGCCCCGAGTGGCGCGCCCTGGAGGCGGTGGAGGACCAGGTGCTGGCCACCCCGTCCGAGGGGAAGGCCCAGGAGATCGAACTGCCGGACCTGCGCGACCGGTGGGCCGACGCCATGGACCGGATCGCCCCGCAGTACAACGCCATGATCCGGCAGCAGACCGACGGGCTGCTCACCCGCAGCGCCGGCGAGGCGCGCAGCCTGCTGGTGACGGCCGCCTCGCTGAGCGCGGCGGGGCTGCTCGCGCTGCTGCTGTGCGCGGTGCTGTCCTGGCGCATCACCCGCTCGCTGTCCCGCCGGCTGCGCGGACTGCGGCTGGCCACGCTGAGCCTGGCGCAGGAGCGGCTGCCGGACGTCGTGGCCCGGCTGGAACGCGGCGAGAAGGTCGACCCCGAGTCGGCGACCACGCCCCTGGACTACGGCCACGACGAACTCGGCCAGGTGGCCAAGGCGTTCAACACCGCGCAGCGCACCGCCGTGCACACCGCCGTGGAACTCGCCGACACCCGGCGCGGCTTCCAGAAGATCATCCTGGGCATCGCGCGGCAGAGCCAGAACCTGGTCAACCTCCAGCTCAGCAAGCTCGACGCGCTGGAGCGCCGGCACACCGACCCCGAGGTCCTCAAGGGCCTGTACGAACTCGACTCCGCGGCCAGCCAGTTGCGCAGGTACGAGGAGAACCTGGTCATCGTCAGCGGGGAGCGCCCCGGCCGCACCTGGAGCGAGCCGGTCGCGCTGATCGACATCCTGCGCAGCGCGGTGGGCGAGGTCGCCGAGTACCAGCGGGTGGAGGTGTTCGCCGACGAGGAGGTGTCGCTCGCGCCGCCCGCGGTGGCCGACGTGATCCATCTGCTCGCCGAACTGATCGACAACGCGACGGTGTACTCGCCGGCGCCGAGCCCCGTCACGGTGCGGGCGGCGATGGTCGCCAAGGGCCTCGCCGTCGAGGTCGAGGACCGGGGACTCGGCATGTCCGAGGAGGACTACGCGTCCCTCAACGCCCATCTGGCCGAGCCTCCGCAGTTCGACGTGGTGGCCCTCGCCGACGACCTGCGGCTCGGCATGTTCGTCATCTCCCAGCTCGCGCACCGCCACGGCATCACGGTCACGCTGCGCCCGTCGCCGTACGGCGGGACGACGGCGATCGTGCTGCTGCCGCGCGAGGTGGTCGTCGTGGCCGACGAGCCGTCGGACACGGCGCGGGGAACGTCCGGCTCCGGGGGCGCTCCCGCGAAGGAGGCCGCCGCGCAGGACGCTGCCGCCGAGGACGCCTCCTCCCCGCTGCGGCCCCTGCCGGCCCGGGAGCGGTCGCGCGGTGACGCCGTGGCCGCGGAGGACACCCGGGGCGACTCCGAGGACGCTTCCCGGACCGCGCCCGGGGAAAGCGGCACGGACCCCGCCGAGGACCGCCCCACGCCCGCGCGCGCCGACGCCTCCCCCAAGCCCGAAGGCCACGCCCGCAAGGGCGGTCTCGCCCCGCTCCCGCGGCGGGTGCCGCAGACCAGCCTCGCCGCCGAACTGCTCGAGGAGCCCTCCGCCGAGGAGCCGGGCGACGACGAGTTCACCGCCGAGCACGCCGCCTCCTCCCTGGCCTGTTTCCAGCAGGGCACGCTCCGGGCGCGGGACGCCGCCGGTGACGAGCCCGAGGACGGGCAGCCGACCCACGTGCCCGCGCCCGCCTCCGGGCACCCGACCCCGACCGCAGACGCCGACCGCTGAACGCCGACGAAGGAACACCGCCATGACACGCCCCCTGCCCGCCACCCACACCCAGCTGGACCAGCTGCTGACCGGACTCGTGGAACGGGTCGCCGACGTCAACCAGGCCGTGGTGCTCTCCGAGGACGGTCTGGTGGTCTCCAAGTCCACCGGCTTCCTGCGCGACGACGCCGAGCGCCTGGCCGCGACCGCGTCCGGTCTGATGAGCCTGAGCAAGGGCGTCAGTATGGACTTCCGCGGCGGCCCGGTCCGCCAGGCGCTCATCGAGATGGCGCACAGCTACCTGATCCTCACCTCGGCCGGACCCGGCGCCCACCTGGTGGTGCTGACCGGCCCGAAGGCGGACGTCGGCGTGGTCGCGTACCAGATGAACATGCTGGTCAAGAAGATCGGCGAGCACCTCAGCGCGGCCCCGCGGGACACCAGCGGTTCCGCCGAAGACCCAGGCGTGTGAGGTGGGCGGGAGCGACCCTTCGGGGCGGCTGGTACGGCCGTTCACCCTGACCGGGGGCCGCACCCGGCCGAGCCGCGCCGACTTCACGCTCATCACGACGGTGACGGCGGCGGACCCGCAGCCGGAGTCGGCGGCCCGGCCGCAGCCCGAGCACACGCGGATCCTGCGCCTGTGCGCCCGTCCGATGGCGGTCGCCGAACTGGCCGCGCGGCTCGACCTGCCGGTGAGCGTGGTCGTCATCATGCTCTGCGACCTGCTGGAGGCGGGGCGGATCACCGTCCGTCCGCCGCGTTCCGTCACCACCCCGGATCCGGACCTGCTGCAGAAAGTGAGGGAAGGCCTTGGCCGGCTCTGACACCGACGCCCGGGCGTCCGCCGACGGCGACGCGCCCGACACGGTCAAGATCCTGATCGCCGGCGGTTTCGGCGTGGGCAAGACGACCATGGTCGGCTCGGTCAGCGAGATCAGGCCGCTGCGCACCGAGGAACCGCTGACCATGGCGGGCCTGGGCGTCGACGACCTGGACGGCGTCGAGGAGAAACGTGTCACCACGGTGGCCATGGACTTCGGCCGGATCACCGTGTCGGACGACCTGGTGCTCTACCTGTTCGGCACGCCGGGGCAGCAGCGGTTCTGGTTCATGTGGAACGACCTGGCCCTCGGCGCGCTGGGCGCGGTGGTCCTGGTGGACGTACGGCGGCCGAAGTCGAGTTTCGCCGCGATCGACTTCTTCGAACGCCGGGGCATCCCGTTCGTGGTGGCCGTCAACGGCTTCCACGGCGAGCACCCGTACCCGGTGGAGGACATCCGGGAGGCGCTGACGCTGCCGGCGGAGGTGCCGGTGCTGCTGTGCGACGCGCGGGAGCGGGAGTCCTCGCGGGACGTGCTGATCGCGCTGATCGACCTGCTGATCGCGCAGGCGGCGGCCGCGAGCTGAGCCCGCGGGGTGCGGCAGGTCGAACCCGCGGGGGGCGGCGGTCCGTTCCGCCGCACCCCGCGACGGGTCTCAGACGAGTCCGGCGGACTTCAGCCAGGCCTTGGCGACGTCCAGCGGGTCCTTCTTCTCCAGCTGCACCTGGGCGTCCAGGTCGAGCAGCGTCTCGGTGTCCAGCTTCGCGGAGACCGCGTTCAGCGCCTCGACGCCTTCCTTCGGCAGCGCGTCCTTGCGGACCAGCGGGGTGACGTTGGCGTACCCGAAGAGGTTCTCCGGGTCCTTCAGGACGACGAACTTCTCCTTGACGATGGTCGGGTCCGTGGTGAACACGTCCGCCGCCTGGACCTCGTTCTGCGCGAGGGCCGCCTGGGTGAGCGGGCCGCCCGCGTCCAGCGCCTTGAAGTTCTTGAACGTCAGGCCGTAGACCGACTGCAGGCCCTTGAGGCCCTGCTGCCGGGTCTGGAACTCGGGCGAGCCGCCGATCACCAGCCGGGGCGCGGCCTCCTTGAGGTCGGCGAGCGTGGACTCGGCGGTGAGGCCGTACTTCTCCGCCGTCGCCGCGTTGAGGGCGACCGAGTCCTTGTCCTCGGCGGGCGAGGACTCCAGCAGGGTGAGCTGCTTGTCCAGCTTCGCCTTCACGGCCGTGTTGACCTCGTCGGCGGAGGTCTGGGCGGCCTTCTCGTCCAGGTAGGCGAGGAGGGAGCCGTTGTACTCCGGAAGGACCGTCACCGAGCCGTTCCTCATCAGGCCGTAGGTGGTCTCACGGCTGCCGATGTTGTGCTTGTAGGTGACCTTCAGGCCCTTGGCGCGCAGCGCCTCGCCGTAGATGTCGGCGAGCAGGGTGGACTCGGCGAAGTTGTTCGAGCCGACGACGACCGTGCCCGCCTCCGCCTTGTCGCCGTCGAGCGGGTTGTCGGAGGTGTCCCCGGAGGAACATCCCGTGAGCAGCGCCGCCGCGGCGGCGAGCGCGACCGCCGCCGCGCCGTGGTGCCTCGTCCTCGATCTGCTGCTCTTCGCCGTAGAAGTCATTCACCGATCCAATCCAGCCGTCCCGCGCCCGGTCAAGGACGTCGGGGTCACATTTGTCGTACAACTGATCGAATGTCAGCGGCGGCGCACTCCGGGCGACACCGCGAACCGCCCCACGGCCCAGAACAGGGCGAGCGTGACCAGGGCGAGGACCGCCACCAGCGTCGCCCCGCCGACGACCTTCTCGTAGTCGCGCTGGTAGAGGCCGTCGATGACGTACCGGCCCAGTCCGCCGAGGCTGACGTAGGCGGCGATGGTGGCCGTGGACACGATCTGGACGGCGGCGGACCGCAGGCCGCTGAGGATCAGCGGGAGCGCCACCGGCACCTCCACCCGGAACAGGATCCCGGACTCGGGCATGCCCATCCCGCGCGCCGCGTCGACGGGTGCGGGGTCGACGGTGCGGACCGCCTCGTACGTGGTCACCAGGATGGGCGGCACGGCGAGCACGACCAGCGGGATCATCACGGGCAGCAGACCGAAGCCGATGAGCAGCACGGAGAGCACCAGCAGGCCGAAACTGGGCAGCGCGCGGGCGGCGTTGGCGACGACGGCGATCGCGTTGCCGCCGCGTCCGGTGTGCCCGGTCAGCAGCCCGACGGGCAGACCGATCGCCGCGGCGACCGCGAGGGCCAGCAGGGTGTACTGGACGTGTTCCAGGAAGCGGGACGGGATGCCGTCGTAGCCGTGCCAGTGCGCGCTGTCGCCGAAGAAGGCCTGGACGAAGGTGAGGACGTTCACCGGGCGGCGCCCTTCGTGAGGAGTTCCTCGCGCGGGGCGGCGGTCCGCTCCCGTCCGGAACGGGGCATCCACGGGGTCAGCACCCGGCGCAGGAGAACCAGCGCGGCGTCGCACAGGACCGCGAGGACGGCCGTCGTCAGCACGGCGTTCGCCGCGAGTTCGGGCCGGTCGTACTTCTGCGCGGCGGCCATCAGATTGCCGAGGGCGCCCTGGTTGCCGATGAGGGCGCCGACGCTCACCAGGGAGATGCTGGACGCGGTGGCGACCCGCAGCCCCGCGATGATCGCGGGGGCGGCGATCGGCAACTGCACCTGGAGATACCGCCGTACGGGACCGAAGCCCATCGCGGTGGCGGCGGAGAGGGTCTCGTCGGGCACCGAGCGCACGCCGTCGGCGATCGCCGGGACCAGCACCACCAGGCTGTAGAGGGCCAGCGGGATCATCACGGTCAGCTCGGTCTGGCCCGTGTAGTCGATGAGCACGACGAAGAAGGCGAGGGACGGCACCGCGTAGAGGACGGTCGTCAGGCCGAGCACCGGCGGGTACAGCCAGCGGAACCGGTTGCACAGCAGCGCCAGCGGCAGGGCGAGCAGCAGGCCCGCGACGACCGGCAGCAGGGCCTCGCGCAGATGCACCCCGATCAGGCCGGCCCAGCTGTGCTGGAGGTCGCTGGGGATGACGAAGAAGCCGTTCATCCGGCGACCTTCTCGTCCTCGCCGCGGGTCGCTTCCGATCCCGGGTCGGCATCCGGGGCCGGGGCCGCGTCCGGTTCCGCCTCGGTGTGCGCGGCGCGGACGGCCTCGCCGATGGTCTGCTGGGAGACCACGCCCGTCACCTTGCCGTCCGCGTCGACGGCGACCGCCCAGCCGGTGGGCGAGAGGACAGCGCAGTCGAGCGCGGCCCGCAGCGAGTCGACGCCGGGGCGGAAAGGGCGTCCGTACGACAGCAGCCGGCCGTCGTCGCTCCCCCGCTCCCGCCAGCCCAGCGGGCGGCCGTCGGCGTCGGTCACCAGCAGGTACGGTGCCTCCACGGCGGCGAGGCGTTCGGCGGGCGCGTCGGCCGGGACCACCGCGTCGGTGGTCAGCTCCAGCGCGTCCGAGGTGAAGAAGGAGAGCCGGCGGATGCCGCGGTCGGCGCCGAGGAAGTCCTCGACGAAGGCGTCCGCCGGGTTCGACAGCAGCTCGGCGGGGGGCGCGTACTGGGCGAGCCGGCCGCCCTCACGCAGCACGGCGACCATCGTGCCGAGCTTGATGGCCTCGTCGATGTCGTGGGTGACGAAGACGACGGTCTTGCCCAGCTCGTCCTGGAGGCGCAGCAGTTCGTCCTGGAGTCCCTTGCGCACCACCGGGTCGACGGCCGAGAACGGCTCGTCCATCAGCAGCACCGGCGGGTCCGCGGCGAGCGCCCGCGCCACCCCGACGCGCTGCTGCTGGCCGCCGGACAGCTGGTACGGGTACCGCCCGGCCAGCGAGGAGTCCAGCCCCACCCGCTCCATCAGCTCCGCCGCCCGCTCCCGGGCCCGCTGCTTGCCCCAGCCGAGCATGCGGGGCACGGTCGCGATGTTGTCGGCGATGGTGCGGTGCTGGAAGAGGCCCGCGTTCTGGATGACGTAGCCCATGTTGCGGCGCAGGGTGGTCACCGGCTGCCGCTGGACGTCCTCGCCGTCGAGGAGGATGGTGCCCTCGGTGGGCTCGACCATCCGGTTGATCATGCGCAGGGTGGTCGTCTTGCCGCAGCCCGAGGGGCCGACGAGGACGGTGATCGAGCGGTCGGGGATCTCCAGCGACAGCCGGTCGACCGCCACCGTGCCGTCCGGGTACCGCTTCGTGACTGAGTCGATCCGTATCAAGACGCCGCTTGCCCTTCGGGTGGCAGAAGATGGTCGGCCGAGGTCGCCCGCGCCGTGTGCCGGTCGAGTGTAGACGTCGGCACCGACGAGACCCCGGGAAAATACGCGGGACCCCGGCGTCGGGGCGGCCGGGGGCCACGCCGCCACCTGCCCGGATCCCGTCGGGTCAAACCACCTTCCGCGACCTGACGACATGTAGGCCGTCTTCCGGTTTCCTGTCGGTTCGCTGTCGATCGGATCCCGGTCCTGCGGCGGCCTCGGGCGCGAGGGGGGCGGTGGCGCAGTATGGGCGGGTGGACAGAGTGCGACTGCTCGTGGTGGACGACGACCCTCCGATAGCCGACCTGGTGGCGACGGTCGCCCGGTACGAGGGGTGGGAGGCGGTCACCGCCCACACCGGCGAGGAGGCGCTGCGCCGCGCGGACGCGTTCCGCCCGGACATCGTGGTGCTCGACCTGATGCTGCCGGACGTCGACGGCTTCGGCGTGCTGGACGGGCTGCGCCGCTCCGGGCGGATGGTGCCGGTGGTGTTCCTCACCGCGCGGGACGGGGTCGCCGACCGGGTGGCGGGACTGACCCGGGGCGGGGACGACTACCTGGTCAAGCCGTTCGCGGTCGAGGAGCTGATGGCGCGGCTGCGCACGGTGCTGCGGCGCAGCACGGGCCCCGGCTTCCCCCGCTCGGTGCTGCGGGTGGGCGACCTGACGATGGACGAGGACACCCGGGAGGTGCGGCGCGGTGAGCATCTGCTGGCGCTCACCCCGACCGAGTACGAGGTGCTGCGCCATCTGATGCGCCGCTCCCCGACCGTGCTGACGAAGGCGCAGATCCTCGACCAAGTGTGGGAGTACGGCTTCGGCGGCCGGTCCAACGTGGTGGAGCTGGTGGTCAGCCGGCTGCGGCGCAAGCTGGACGCCACCGGCGCGCCGCTGATCCGGACCGTGCGGGGCTTCGGGTACGTGATCCGGCAGGCGGGCGAGTGAGGGCCGCCGCCCGGCGGCTGCGGGACGCCTACCGGCGGATGCGGCTCGGCACCCGTCTGACGCTGGGCCTCGGGGTGCTGTCGCTCGCGGTGTTCGCGGTCGTCGGCACGGCCCTCACCGCGTACATGCGGGACTATCTCGAACAGCAGCTGGGCAAGCAGCTGAAGCTCATCCAGGCGGTGCAGGCCAAGGACGCGGCGGCGCACGGCACGGTACGGCGCAAGCCGTACTACGGCTGGTACACGGCGGTGTACGACGTCGGCGGCGGCTCGGTCTCGCTGCGCCGGCCCGCCGACGTGCCCGAGGACACCCGGCCGCTGGCCGATCTGGCGCGGGCGATGGCGCACTCCGACACGGAGCTGATGCGCACGGCGCGGATCGAGGGAGAGGGCACGTACCGGCTGCGCGGCTGCGAGGTGGAGCCGGGGGTGGTACTCGTGAGCGCGGCCCCCGTGGAGGACGTGGAGGAGACCGTCGAACGGCTGGTCACCGTGCAGGTGGTGGTGTTCGCGCTGGCGCTGACGGCGCTGGTGGTGTCCGGGCGGCGGATGCTGCGGCACGGTTTGAAGCCGCTGAGCGACATGGCGCACACCGCGCACGGCATCACCTCGCACGACCTGACCGAGTCCGCGGCCCGGCTGCCGCTGCGCGCGGACGGACGCGACGGCGGACATGAAGTGGCCGAGCTGCGCACCGCGTTCAACACCATGCTGGAGCACATCGACGACTCCCTCGCGGTCCGCGCGGAGGCGGAGCTGCGGCTGCGCCGCTTCGCCGCGGGCGCCTCGCACGAACTGCGCACCCCGCTGATGTCGGTGCGCGGCTACGCGGACCTCTTCCAGTACGCCGCCGCGAACGAACCGGCCGAGCGGGAGCGGCACTTGGCGCGGCTGCGCGCGGAGGCGGCGCGGATGGGGATCCTGCTGGACGACCTGCTGCTGCTCGCCCGGCTGGACGCGGCGGAGGTGGAGAGGCCGCTGCGGGCGGAGGACACCGACCCGAGGGAGCTGGTGCAGCGGGCGGCGGACGCGTTCCGCGCGGGCCGCCCGGCGCATCCGCTCACGGTGACGGACCGCACCACCGGGCCCTTGGTCCTGCGTCTCGACCCCCAGCGCATACGCCAGGTGCTGGACAACCTCCTCGCCAACGCCGCCGTGCACACCCCGCCCGGCACCCCGGTCACGGTCGAGCTCACCGCCACCGCCCACGCGGTGCTGGTGCGGGTCGCCGACGCGGGCCCCGGCATCCCGGCGGACCACCGGGACCGGGTCTTCGACCGCTTCTACCGCGTCGACAAGGCCCGCACCCGCGACCGCGGCGGCAGCGGACTCGGCCTGTCGGTCGCCCGCTCCCTGGTCCGGGCCCACGGCGGCGACATCGACCTGACGAGCAGGCCGGGCGCCACGGTGTTCACGGTGCGGTTGCCGTCCCGGGGTCTTACGGACCGGTGACGTGCCGGGCGCGAAGCCGCTTCCGGACCGGCCGCGGACTTAGCGTGAGGGCATGCGTGTGCTGGTCACCGGCGGTGCCGGTTTCATCGGATCCCATGTCGTCACGGCGCTGCGGGCGCGCGGGCACGACCCCGTCGTGTTCGACGTCCGTACCGACCCGGCGTCGGACGTCCGCGCGCCGGACGCGGTGCGAGCGGCGCTCAACGGCGTGGACGCGGTCTGCCACCAGGCGGCGATGGTCGGCCTCGGCACCGGCTTCGCGGACGCGCCCGAGTACGTCTCCCGCAACGACCTCGGCACGGCGGTCCTGCTGACGGCGATGGCGGAGGCGGGCGTACGGCGGCTGGTGCTGGCGGGCTCGATGGTGGTGTACGGCGAGGGCCGCTACGAGTGTGCCGGGCACGGCGTCGTACGGCCGGGCCCGCGCGCCGAGGAGGACCTGGCGGCCGGGCGCTTCGAACCCCCGTGCCCGGTGTGCGGGGCGGCCCTCGCCCCGGGCCTGGTCGCCGAGGACGCCCCGGCCGACCCGCGCAACGTGTACGCCACGACCAAGCTGGCGCAGGAGCACCTGGCCGCCGCGTGGGCGCGGGCGACGGGCGGCTCGGCGGTGTCGCTGCGCTACCACAACGTGTACGGCCCGGGCATGCCCCGGGACACCCCGTACGCCGGAGTCGCGTCCTTCTTCCGCTCCGCCCTGGCCCGAGGCGAGGCCCCCCGCGTCTTCGAGGACGGCAACCAGCGCCGGGACTTCGTCCACGTACGGGACGTGGCGTCGGCCAACGTGACAGCGCTGGAGTCCGACCCGCACGCCGGCGCCCTCACCGCGTACAACACGGGCAGCGGCATCCCGCACACGGTCGGCGAGATGGCCGAGGCCCTGTCGAAGGCCCACGGCGGCCCCTCGCCGATCATCACAGGCGAGTACCGCCTGGGCGACGTCCGCCACATCACGGCGGACTCGACACGCCTAAGAACGGACCTGGGCTGGAAGCCGGAGGTCACCTTCGAGCAAGGAATGAGGGAGTTCGCCGCAGCTTCTTGAGAAACGCGGGGTCAGCACCCCCAAGGGGCGCGGGGAACTGCGCGACAAGCCCCCACCGGCCCGCGGTGAACGAAACCCCTCACCCCGCCAAAGGCAACGTCACCTCAAACCGACACCCACCCTCGACATTCCGCACCACCGCCCTCCCCCGATGCGCCTCCACAATCCCCCGCACGATCGCCAGCCCCAGCCCCGCCCCCGCCGGAGGCGTCCTCGCATCGCTCCCCCTCCACCCCGTGTCGAACACCCGAGGCAGATCCTCCTCAGGAATCCCCCCGCACCCGTCCGTCACGGACACCACGACCCCCTCCCCCGCCCGCCGTGCGGACACCGCGACCGTCCCGTCCGCCGGCGTCCGCCGAATCGCGTTCACGAGCAGATTCCCCAGCACACGGCTCATCTCCCGCCCGTCCACCTCCACCGGCACCGGCTCCACCCCGTCCCCGACGAGCCGCACCCCGTACTCACGGGCGAGCGGATCCGCCCCCGCGAGGGCGTCACCGACAAGGTCGTACACACTCATCCGCGCCGGTGACAGCGACAGCGCCCCCGCATGGATGCGGGACAGCTCGAAAAGGTCCCCGACCATCTCGTTGAGCCGCTCCACCTCCGTACGGATCTGCCTGAGGTACCGGTCGGGCTCGGCGGCCACCCCGTCCTCCAGCGCCTCGGCCATCGCCCGCAGCCCCGCGAGAGGCGTCCGCAGATCATGCGAGATCCAGGCGACGAGCTCACGCCGCGAGGACTCCAGCGCCCGCTCCCGGTCCCGCGACTCCGCGAGCTTCACGCTGGTGGCCTCCAACTCCCGGCTCAGGGCGGCGAATTCGGCAGCCGCTGGCCCGTCCGGGGCGGCGAAGTCCCCACCGTCCCCGAACGACCGTGCGGCCAGGGCAAGTTCACGACTCCGGGCGACGACCCACCGCCCCAGCAGCAACGCGGTGACCAGCGAGACCACCGCCGCCATGGCCGCGACCGTCGTCACCACGCTCAGATCGTGCGCCGACAGGAACATCGCGCGGGCGACGGCCAGCGTTCCCGCCAGCATCGCGGCGACCGCGACGGCGGCGACGACCGCGAGGTGCGCGGTCAGCGACCGCCGCCGGATCAGCCGCAGGACGCCCGCGCCGAGCACCCCCGCCGTGGTGGCGCCGAGGAACGCGAACAGGGCGATGAGCAGAGCGTCGCGCACGTGCCTCAGTCCTCCTCGGTCGTCGCGGGGTCGAAGCGGTAACCGACGCCCCAGACGGTGCGGATGAGTCGGGGCCGCGCCGGGTCGTCCTCGACCTTGCCGCGCAGCCGCCGTACATGGACGGTCACGGTGGACAGGTCACCGAAGTCCCACCCCCACACAACCCGCATCAGCTCCTCCCGCGTGAACGCGCGCCCGGGGTGCGCGAGGAAGAACGACAGCAGGTCGAACTCCCTGACGGTCAGAGCAAGTTCGACGCCGTGCCTGACGGCCTTCCGAGCCCCGGGATCAACGACGAGCCCCGCTGCCCCCAGCACATCGGAACGGGCGGACGCGTCCGCCACCGGCCGCGCCCGCCGCAGCACCGACCCCACCCGCAGCACCAGCTCCCGCGGGCTGAAGGGCTTGGTGACGTAGTCGTCGGCCCCGACCTCCAGGCCCAGGATCCGGTCGTCCTCGTCGCCGCGCGCCGTGAGCATGATGACCGGCACCGGACCCTGCCCGCGCATCCTGCGGCACACCTCGAGGCCGTCCATGCCGGGCAGCATGAGGTCGAGGACGATCAGGTCGGGCCGGTGGGCGGCGGCGCGGGCGAGGGCGTCGGGGCCGTCGCCGGCCCGGTCGACGACGTACCCGGCGCGGTCGAGGTAGCCCGTGACGATCTCGGCGACGGTGGGGTCGTCGTCGACGACGAGGACCCGGGCTCCGGCCCCGCCGCCGGTGGGTGCTTGCTCCATGCCGTCCAGCCTCGCACCCCGCGCGCGCGAACCGTCCGGGGCGGACGCGGACGTCCGAGTTTCGTAAGGAGCCGATGCCCGGTACGCCCGTTTCGCGTTCGTAGGGTGAGAGCCGTGACCATCTCCCCCGAACCACCACCGAGTGGCCCAACGGCCTCCGTGGACGTCGTCCTCCCCTGTCTCGACGAGGCCGCCGCGCTGCCCTGGGTGCTGCGCCGCATCCCGCCCGGCTGGCGGGCGCTCGTCGTCGACAACGGCTCCACGGACGGCTCCGACCGCATCGCCCGCGAACTCGGCGCCACGGTCGTACGCGAGACGCAGCGCGGCTTCGGCGCCGCCTGCCACGCCGGACTGACCGCGGCCACGGCCGAGGTCGTCTGCTTCTGCGACTGCGACGCCTCGCTGGACCCGTCGGACCTGGTGCCGTTCGTCGACGAGCTCCGTGCGGGCGCCGCCGACCTGGTGCTGGGCCGGCGCCGTCCGCAAGGGCGGGGCGCCTGGCCGCCGCACGCCCGCGCCGGGAACGCGGCCCTCTCCCTGCTGCTGCGCCGCCGCACCGGGCTGCGGCTGCGCGACCTGGGCCCGCTGCGGGCGGCCCGGCGCGAGGAGTTGCTCGCGCTGGACCTGACCGACCGGCGCAGCGGCTACCCGCTGGAGATGGTGGTGCGCGCCGCCGACGCCGGCTGGCGGATCACCGAGCACGACGTGCCGTACACCCCGCGCACCGGCGCCTCCAAGGTGACCGGCACCTGGCGCGGCACCTTCCAGGCCGTACGGGACATGAGCCGGGTGCTCCAGGGGCCGCCCGCGCGCGAACAGGAGCCGCCGGCGCGCGAGGGGATGACGCGGTGACGGCGCCGGAGGTGGCACTGCTGGTCATCGCGAAGGAGCCGCGGCCGGGCCGGGTGAAGACCAGGCTGACCCCGCCGTTCACGTCGGAGGAGGCGGCGGCGCTCGCGGAGGCCTCGCTCGCGGACACCCTCGACGCGGTGGCGCGCACCCCCGCGCGGCGGCGGGTGCTGGTGCTGGACGGGGAGCCGGGGCCGTGGCTGCCGGCCGGTGTGGAGGTCGTGCCGCAGTGCGCGGGCGGTCTCGACGAGCGGCTGGCCGCCGCGTTCGCCGGCTGCGACGGGCCCGCCCTGCTCATCGGCATGGACACCCCGCAGGTGACGCCGGAGCTGCTGACGGTGGACTTCGCCGACTGCGACGCCTGGTTCGGGCCGGCCGCGGACGGCGGCTTCTGGGCTCTGGGCCTGGCCGACCCGGACCCGGAGCTGCTGCGGGGGGTGCCCATGTCGACGCCGTACACGGGGGCCGCGCAACGGCGGCGGCTGGACGGGCTGCGGGTACGCGACCTGCCGCTGCTGCGGGACGTGGACACGGCCGAGGACGCGGTGGCCGTGGCGGACGCGGCGCCTGACGGACGGTTCGCCGCACGGCTGGCCCGGCTGACGGCGGCCCGCCGTGAGCGGGGCACGCGCGACGGCCACGCCCCGCCTCGGCTCCCAGCGCGCCCCCGGCCGTCCCCTCCCGACCGCCGACCCCGCCTGGTCGGCCGACCCGTACGCCGACGCGCTGCGCGCCGGCCGGGGCCCGCTGTTCCTGCGCCGCACGGACGGCTGGCTGCTGCCGCTGGACGTGGAACGCTGGTGCGCGGAGCCCGATCCGGCCGATCTCGACGTGCTGGGGCGCTGCGAGGGCGCGGTGCTGGACGTGGGCTGCGGACCCGGCCGGCTGGTGGCCGCCCTCGCCGCGCGGGGGCGCCGGGCGCTCGGCATCGACGTGAGCGAGGCCGCGGTGGCGCACACGGTCCGGCGTGGCGGACGGGCGCTGCGGGCCTCGGTGTTCGACCCGCTGCCCGGCACCGGGCGCTGGGACACGGCGCTGCTGATGGACGGCAACATCGGTATCGGCGGTGACCCGGCCGCGCTGCTGCACCGGATGGCGCGGGTGCTGACGGCGGGCGGGCTGCTGCTCGCCGAGACGGTCCCGTGCCCGGACGTCGACGAACGCGTCACCGTCCGGGTCACCGGCCCCTGCGACACCCCCGGAGCCCCCTTCCCCTGGGCCCGCCTCGGCACCCCGGCGCTGATGCGCCGCGCGCGGGCGTGCGGGTGGCGCGCGGAGGACCGGTGGTCCACGGACGGCCGCGCCTTCGTCGCCCTCCGGGCCCCGGCCCGAACACCGGCCGCCACACCGACGGACCCTCGCGGGTGACGAGGGCCGCCCGGCCCTGCGGCCCGGAAGCCGGAACGTCCAGCATCCGGCGCCGGGCCCCGACCGCCGACGCCGGAAGTCCAGCGCACTGCCCGGCCTTCCGCAGTCCGGCCCTCGGAACGACCGCGCGCGCCGAGTTGCCGGGCGCGCCAGGCTTTCGGGCGGTCGGGGTCACGGGCCCCGTGAGCGGCCGCCCCCCTTTGGGGCGGTCCCCCGTCACCGGGCCGGGTCAAGGCCCAGGCCCGTGGCGAGGGTGGGCCAGGAGGTCTCGAACTCGGCCCGCCACGCGGTCCACGCGTGTGTGCCGCCCCGGTACAGATGCGACCGCACCGGTACGCCGAGGTCGTCGAGCCGGTCGACGAACTTCCGTGCCTGCGACCACAACGTGCCCTCCAGCACGGCGCCTTCGAGGTTGCCGAAGTCGTCGCTGGGCAGGCCGCTGCCCTGCGAGACGTACAGGTGGGTGCCCCGCAGCCGGTCCGCGAGCCGGTAGGGGTTGTGGGCCGACCAGTTGGCCTGCTGCAGGACGGCGCTGCCCCACAGGGCGGCCGGCAGTTGTCCCTCCCGGGCGACGATCGCGCCGACGACGGTGCGCATGCCGGTCGCGGTCGTGTCCAGGATGCCGCTGTAGGAGGCGGCAGCCGCGAACGTACCGGGTCTGCGGGCCGCGATCGCCAGGGCGCCGTAGCCGCCGGTCGACACCCCGGCGACGGCCCTGGCCGGCCCCGCGTGGAACTCCTCGCGCAGCAGCCCCGTGACCTCGTCGAGCTGGAAGGTCTCGTAGTCGGCCCCGCGGCGGCCGAAGTTCCACCAGTCGGTGGGGATGCCGGTGGGTCCCGCCGACGGCATGACGGTGATGACCTCCTTGTCGGCCAGGAACTCCTCGACGTCCGTCTCCCGCGTCCACGAGGTGTGGTCGTCGTGCGCGCCGTGCAGCAGGTAGAGCACCGGCCGCTCACGGTCGGGCGCCCCGGCGTACGAGTCCGGGAGCAGCACCCGTACGGGGACGTCCGCGCCCACGGCCGGGGAGCGGACGGTCAGATCGACGGTCCGCTCGTCGAGCCAGTGGCGTCCGACCACCTCGGCGGCCGAGGCCGTCCGCTCCCCGGCGGACGTCGTCGTGCCCTGTGCGGTGGACGCCACGAGCGCACCGCCCGTCGCGAGCAGCGCGGCGGTGGCGGTGAGTGCGGCGAGGCGGGTGCGGAGGGATCTGCGGTGCCGGCGGGTGCGTCGCATCAGGGCTCCATCGGGGCGGTCGTCGGCGGGAGGCCGGAGGGGTCGAGGGCGCGGGCCAGGTCCGCGGCGAGGGTGTCCACGGCCGGCGGGTCCAGCAGCGCCAGGTGGTGGGCGGGCAGATCGGTCACGGTCAGGTCGGGGCAGTGGGCGTCCCAGCCGAGCGTGGCGTCGGTGCGTTCGTAGCGGGCGTCGCGGACGGTGTGCGGCGCGGGTCGCGTCGCCCGGTAGAGGAGGGTGCGGCCCGGGTACGGGCCGGGGCTGTGCCGTTCCGCGCTGCGCAGGTCCAGGTAGGAGGAGCGCTGGTGGGCTAGGACGGCGGGCGGCAGGTCGACGGCCTTCTCCAGCAGCGCGAGCACGAGATCGACCTGCGCGGTGTCGTCCATCGCCCCCAACTCGACGTAGGGCAGCTCCAGTTCGACCCCGTACACGGTGTGCACGTACGCGGCGAAGCCGGCGAAGCGGCGCCGTGCCTCCTCCGCCGGGGTGGCGACGGGCGGGGCCGGCAGGGGGAGGATCGAGTCGACGAGGACCAGTGCCGTGACTTCGCCCGCCCGGCTCAGCAGCCGGGCCGTCTCCTGGGCGACGACTCCGCCGTACGACCAGCCGCCGAGGGTCCAGGGGCCCTCGGGCCTGATCTGCCGGATCCGGCGGGCGAACTCGGCGGCCCGGGCGGGCACGTCGTCCGGGTGTTCCAGCCGGTCGAATCCGTACACCGGCCGGTGTCCGTCCAGGCGCGCGGCCAGGTGGCCGTACACGTCGGAGGAGCCGCCGGCGGCGTGCGCCAGGAACAGGGGCGCGTGCGGTCCGGTTCCGGGGAACGAGCGCAGGACTCCGGGCGTGCCGTGCACGGGTTCCCCGGGGTGTGCGAGGGGCGGCGCGGGTGACGGGGCGGGCGCGTCGTCGAGCAGGCCTGCCACGCCGCGCAAGGTGCCCTGGCGCAGCAGCACACCGAGTTCCGGCGCCGAGCCGAACTCCCCCAGCACGGCGGTCCTGATGCGGACCGCCGTGAGCGAGTCGAGGCCCAGGTCGGTGAGCGGGACGTCCGGGTCGAGCCGGTCCGGGGCGAAGCCCATGACGCGGGCGACGAGCATACGCAGCCGGTCCAGCCGGGTGGCCGCGGCGGGACGGGACTCCGGTGCGGGCAGCGGCAGCACGACCTCGCCCGCCCAGTACCGGCGGTGCTGCCAGCGGGGCGGGGGCACGTCCGTGATCCGCCCGTCCGGATGCAGCGTCTCCCGTGCCGAGGGGACGCGGGCGCCGTGCACCAGGAGCGTGGCGAGAGCGGTACGGAAGGACGTCGCGTCGTCGGTGCCGCGCCGCAGCGTCGGGACGACCAGCGCCTCGTCCGCCCCGGCGGCCTCCAGGGTGCGGGCCAGCGGGTGGGCCTGGGTGGGGTGCGGGGCGACCTCCACGAACACGCGGTGTCCGTCCCGCGCGGCCGCGCGCACCGCCTGCTCGAAGCGGACCGGGCGGCGCAGGTTGGCCAGCCAGTAGGCGGTGTCGTAGGGGGCCTCGTCGAGGGGGTCGTCCAGCACCGTGGAGTAGCGCCGGCATACGGGGTCGCCGTACGGGACGGCGCCCAGTTCCCAGGCGAACGCGTCCAGCAGGGGGTCGACGTCCGGCGAGTGTCCCGCCACCGGCACCGGCATGGTCCTGGCGAAGCCGCCCTCGGCGGTGACCCGGGCGACCAGCGCGCCGACCTCCTGCGCCGAACCGGTGACGACGCACTGCTCCGGCGACGCGTACACCGCGACGTGCAGGGTCGGCAGGTCCTCCGTCATCCGGCCGAGGTCCGGCGGGGGCAGGTCGACGACGGCCATGGTGCCGCCACGCACGGTGGTCAGGAGCCGGGACCGGAAGGCCACGATCCGTGCCCCGGTCGGCGCGTCCAGGGCGCCTGCCGTGACCGCCGCCGCGATCTCGCCCAGCGAGTGGCCGATCACCGCCGAGGGTTCGGCGCCGTAGGAGCGCCAGAGTTCGGCGAGGGCGACCTGGAGGCCGAAGAGGGCCGGCATGACGGCGGTGAGGGAGGTGAGGTCGGCGTCGGGTTCCGTCGCGCCGAGCAGAGAGACGCCCGCCTGCTCGCGCAGCACCGGTTCGAGCCGCTCGACGGCGGCGGCGAACGCCGGTTCCGCCGCGAGCAGTTCACGCCCCATTCCGGGCCACTGGGAGCCGTATCCGGAGAAGACCCACACCGGGCCCGGGTCGTCGGGGGCGATGGGGGCACGGTCGGCGGTGACGAGGTGCGTGTCCGGGTCGCCCATGGCGAGACGGTGCAGGGCGGTGGAGAGGGTGTCCCGGTCGCGGGCGACGACGGCGGCGCGCTTCCGGCCGCGGCCGGTGCGGCCGGCCAGGGTCCGGCCGACATCGGCCGGCCCTGCGCCGCGGCCGCGGGCGAGTCGAGCCACCGCGCCAGCTCACCGGCGGGGCCCGCAGGCGGCCGTCGGTGGGAGCGTCGAGCAGCACCAGGGCGGGCCGACGGTCCCGGCCGCCGCCGCCGGCCAGGGGAGGCCGAATCCTGGCCGGTGAAGGGCGCCGGCCCGTTCCGTCGGCCGCCGGTCCAGGGCCGCGACGCTCCTCCGCGCCTACGGGACCGCGGGGTCCGGGCGCCCGCGACGGATCCGCGCGCGGGGTCGCCGGCTTCGGGTGCGGGAACGGCACCAGGCCGGTGAACGGGGCCGCCGGCCGTTTCCGTCGGGCCGCCGGTCCCAGGGCCGCGACGCTCCTCCGCGCCTACGGGACCGCGGGGTTCCCGGGCGCCCGCGACGGATCCGCGCGCGGGGTCGCCGGCTTCGGGTGCGGGAACAGCACGGCGGAGGCCGGGGGCGCCGGCGACGGCTGCGGGGCGGTCGCCCGCGCTCCCGCGTCCACGTGGACGGTGTTCCCGGAGCACCACGTGCGCGTTCGTCCCGCTGAAGCCGAAGGACGACACCCCCGCGGTGGCCGTCCCGGAGTAGCGGGGCCACGGTTCGGGGGCGGTGAGAACGCGCAGGCGCAGGGCGTCCAGGTCGATGTGCGGGTTGGGTTCGGCGAAGTGCAGCTGGCCGGGGAGTTCGTCGTGGTGGAGGGCGAGGACGGTCTTGATGAGTCCGGCGATGCCCGCCGCCGCCTCCAGGTGGCCGATGTTCGTCTTCACCGAGCCGAGCAGCAGGGGCTGTTCGGCGGGGCGGCCCTGTCCGAGGACCGCGCCCAGCGCCCCGGCCTCGACGGGGTCGCCGAGCGGGGTGCCGGTGCCGTGCGCCTCGACGTAGTCCAGCCGCCGGCCGTCGGGGCCGTGGGCGTGGGCCAGCAGGGCGCGCTGCGCGGCGGCGTTGGGGGCGGTCAGGCCGTTCGAACGGCCGTCGGAGTTCACCTCGGTGGCGGTGATCACGGCGAGGACGCGGTCGCCGGCCCGTTCGGCGTCGGCGAGGCGCTTGAGGACGACGACACCGCATCCCTCACCGCGGACCATGCCGTCGGCCGCCGCGTCGAACGCCTTGCACCGCCCGTCGGCGGACAGCGCGCCCGCCCGCTGGAGTCCGAGCGTCACGGTCGGCGAGAGCAGGACGTTGACGCCGGCGGCGAGCGCCGCGTCACAGGTGCCGTCGGCCAGGGCGCGCACCGCGTGGTCCACGGCGACCAGGGACGACGAGCAGGCCGTGTCGACGGCCAGGCTCGGGCCCCGCAGGTCCAGCGCGTAGGAGACGCGGCCCGCGGCCACGCCGAGGGAGGCGCCGGCCGCCGTCCACGGGGTCACCGACTCCGGCCGTCCGGCGGTGAGATGGGCGTACTCGGTGCCGCTGATCCCGACGAACACCCCGGTGCGGGTGCCGGCGAGCGAGGGCGCGGGGATCGCCGCGTGGTCGAGGGCCTCGCGGGTCACTTCGAGCAGCATCCGCTGCTGCGGGTCGAGGGCCACGGCCTCGTCGGCGGCGATGCCGAAGAACTCGGCGTCGAACTCCTCGACGCCGTCCAGGAAGCCGCCGTGCCGGCCGAGGTCGGCGGGCAGGACGGAACCGTCCGGCACGAACCGCTCCCAGCGTCCCCCGGGCACCGTGCCGACGGCGTCCCGGCCGTCGGTGAGCAACCGCCAGTACGCGGCCGGGGAGTCGGCTCCGCCCGGGAAGCGGCAGCCGACCCCGACCACGGCGACCGGGGCCCCGGCGGCGGGGGAAGAGGTCGTCGCCGCTCCGGCGGAGGGTACGCCGGCCGGGGGCCGGTCCTCCTGTGCGGTGAGCGCCGCGACCAGCGCCGCCGGGGTCGGTGTCTCCCACAGCAGGGTCGCGGGGAGTTGGCGTCCCACGGCCCGGCCGAGGAGCGCGGTGAGGGCGACCGCGTCCCGTGAGGTGAGTCCGTGCTCGGCGAGGGGCCGGTCGTCGGTCACGTCCTCGGGACGCACGCCGTACCACTCGCCGAGGCGCGCGACCAGCACCTCCCGTACGAGCCGCGCCGTGGCGCTCACAGCGCCTCCGCCCGCAGCGCGCCGGAGATCAGGCGTTCCCGGCAGGCGGCCCTGGCCACCTTGCCGCTGGAGGTGCGCGGCACCGTGCCCGCCTCGACCAGCACCAGCTCCGCCAGCCGCAGTCCGTGCCGCGCCGCGACCGCGGCCCGGGCCCTGGCCAGCCGCTCGCGGGCTTGCGCGCCGTCGGTCGCCGTGCCCCGCCGGACCTCGGCCACCACCACGAGGTCCTCCGGGCCGTCCTCCTCGCGCGGGACGGTGAAGGCGGCGAGCCGGTCCCGGCGCACCACGTCCAGCGCCGACTGCACGGTCTCCTCGACGTCCTGGGGGTAGTGGTTGCGGCCGTCGACGACGATGAGGTCCTTCAGCCGCCCGGTCACCAGCAGCCTCCCGTCGTGCAGCGCGCCCAGGTCGCCCGTGTGCAGCCAGCCGTCGCGGAACGTCTCGGCGCTGCGTTCGGACTGTTTCCAGTAGCCGGCGCCCACGTTCGGCCCGCGCACCTGGATCTCGCCGACCCGCCCCTCGTCCAGCACGGCGTTCGACTCCGGGTCGGCGACGCGCACCTCCTGGCCGACCGGCCGGCCGCACGTGGTGAGCCGTGCCGTGCCGCCGGGCCGTACCTCCACGCGGCCCTCCGCCAGGGCCCCGGGGTCGCACTCCACGGTCAGCGGCGGCTCGTCGCGGCGGTCGGCGGTGACGAACACGGTGGCCTCGGCGAGCCCGTAGGCGGGGCACAGGGCCTCGGCGGCGAGACCGGCCGGGCCGAACGCGTCGAGGAACCGCTCCAGGGTGGCGGGCCGCACCGGCTCACTGCCGTTGAGCAGCGCCGCCACCCGGTCGAGCCGCAGCTCGGCCGCCTCGTCGGCGCCGACGCGCGTGACGCAGTAGTCGTACGCGAAGTTGGGCGCGGCGCTGACCGCGCCCGGGTACCTGCCGAGCAGGCGCAGCCAGCGCACCGGGCGTTCCAGGAACGCCACCGGGTCGAGGAGGACGGAGGCGAACCCGGCGTGGACGGGGGCGGCGACGCTCAGCACCAGGCCCATGTCGTGGAAGAGCGGCAGCCAGCCGACGGTGGTGGTGCGTCCGGGGGCGGCGTCGAAGGCGGTGACGGCCTGCCGGGCGTTGGCGACGACGTTGGCGTGGGTCACCATCACTCCGGCCGGGCTGCGGGTGGAGCCCGAGGTGTACTGCAGGTAGGCGACGTCGTCGGGGGCGGGGCGGGGCAGTTCCGTGGCCGGCGGGCCCTGCGGCAGCGCGTCCACGGTCGTCACGGGCAGGCGCCCGCCGGTCATCCGCTCCACCTGCTCCCGCGACGGCCCGTCGGTGAGCACATGGGCCGGTTCGCAGTCGTCGAGCACGGCGGCCAGCCGGCCCCCGTGGCCCGCGAGGTCGGGCGTGAACAGGGGGACGGCGATGACTCCCGCGTACAGGCAGCCGAGGAAGGCCGCCGTGTAGTCGAGGCCCTGCGGCAGCAGCAGCGCCACCCGGTCACCCGGGCGCACCGTGCCGTGCAGCCGCCCGGCGACCGCGCGGGCCCGCGCGTCGAGGCCCTGCCAGCTCAGCGTGCGGTGCACACCGGCCGAGTCCGGTGCGGGGAAGGCGACGTACGTGACGGCGGGCCGGTGGGCGCTGTGCGCCGCCCAGTGCCGGAGCCGGTCGGTCAGCAGCGGCGCGGGTTCGGAGGTGTCGGTCATCTCGACTCCACTGTGTTGACGGGCGGTTCGGCTGAGGCCTCAGGTTCCGCTCCGGTGCGGTGGTCGCAGAAGACGGGCCGTTGACAGACCGTCCAACAGCGACTGTCAGCGCGGTGACAACTCCCGCCCCGCCAATCAACGGCTCGCACAGCAGTGCCCGGGACGCGCGCCCCCGCACAATCCGTGGGACGCATCCGGCGGGAAGGGCGAGGTCATGCATCGTGGAAGGCTGTCGGCGGTACTGGTCCTGATGGCCCTGACCGGGTTTCTGACCACGCTGGACAACACGGTCGTCAACGTGGCGCTGCCCACCGTCCAGGAGGAGTTGGGGCTGGACGTCGCGGACCTGGAGTGGGTCGCGGCGAGCTACGTCCTGTCGTTCGGGACGCTGCTCCTCGCGGGCGGGCGGGTCGCCGACCTCGCCGGGCGGCGCGCCGTCATGGCCGTCGGCGTCGTGGTGTTCACCGTGTCCTCGTCCGCCGCCGCCCTGGCGGACAGCGGTACGGCGCTGATGGCGGCCCGTGCCGTGCAGGGCGCCGGGGCCGCACTGATCGTGCCCGCGTCCCTGGCGGTCGTCGCCAGGGACCTGCCGGCCCGGCGCCGCGCCACCGCCATCGGGCTGTGGACGGCGTCCCTGGCGCTGGCCCTGGCGCTCGGACCGGTCATCGGCGGGTTCGTCACCGAACGCTGGGGCTGGACCTGGATCTTCCTGCTCAACGTGCCCTTCGGGGTGCTGGCCCTGCTGCTGGTGCCGGCGGTCCCGTCGGCCGGCCGGCGCGGCACGGGCCGGTGGTCCGCCTCACTGCTGGACGTGCCGGGCGTCCTCCTGTCCGCCGTGGCTCTGTTCCTGCTCACCTACGCGCTGGTGAAGGGCGGCGAGCACACCTTCTCCACGCCCCCCGTCCCGCTGTTCCTGTGGCTGTCGGCCCTGACCGGCGCCGCGTTCCTGCTGGTGGAGGCGCGTGCCTTCCTGCCCCTGGTGGACCTGCGGATGCTCCGTGACCGGATCCTCGTCGGCGGTGTCGCGGCGCAGGTGCTGTGGGGCGTCGGCGTCAACGGCGTGTTCTTCTTCACCGCCCTCTACCTGCAACAGGTCCTCGGCTTCTCCCCGGTGGAGGCGGGAGCGGTGTTCCTGCCGCTGGCCGGCGCCCTGCTGGTGTGCACGCCGTTCGCCGAACGCGCCGCCCGGATCCTCGGCGCCCACCGTTCCATCGCGGCGGGGCTGGCCCTGGTCGCCGGGGGGCTGCTGCTGGTGGCCGGAACCGGCGCGGACGCCTCCTACGCGGATCTGCAGCCGGGGCTGCTGCTCGTCGGCGTCGGTTCGGCCCTGACCACGCCGCTCACCGTGCGGTCGATCGCCGGCGTCCCCGCCACCCGCACCGGCATGGCGTCGGGCCTGGTGAGCGCGGCACGGGAGATCAGCGGGGTGTTCGGCGTGGTCCTGGTCGGCATCGTGCTCACCCGCACCGAACGGGACGCGCTGGCGGACGGGGTGGCCCCGCAGACCGCGTTCCTCGACGGCTACGACACGGGACTGCGGCTGGCCGCCGGCTGCGTCCTGCTCGGCGCGGTGGTCAGTGCGGTGGCGCTGCGGCGTCCCGGCCGCCACCGCCGCGGAGCAGCGTGACGAAGCCGTCGGGGCCGCGTACGGCGAGGAGCCCGGTGCGCAGCCAGCCGCCCGCCGGGCGCCCGGGGTGGTCACCGATCTGCGGTCCGCGCAGCAGGAGTTCGCCGGCGTGGCCGGGCAGCACGTCCACGTCGGGGAAGCCCTCGACGGCGATCCTCGCCCGGGTGCGCGGCACCGTCAGTCCGGCGGTGCCCGGACGGGCGTCCGCGGTCGGCGGGTTGGCCAGGGCGACTCCGGCTGCGGCCGCGGGACCGTACGCCTCGACGACGCGGGCGTCCAGCGCCGCCCGTAACCGCTCGCCGGTGGAGGCGTCCAGCGGGGCCGTGACGACGGTGCGCACGGTGGCCAGGGCCTCCCGTTCGTGGGCGGGACGTTCCAGGAGGCGGCGCAGGTCCGCGGGGGACGCCACCAGGACGGTGGGCGCGTGCCGGCGGGCCGCCTTCAGCGCGGCGAACGGGCCGCCGCCTGGCACCAGCACGGTCCGTGCCCCGGCCAGGAGTGCCGCCGTCACCAGGACGATCCCCCGGGTGTCCGACAGCGGCACCAGCGACAGCAGCCGTGGCCTGCGTGGCGCCGGGGCGGCCTGCCAGGCGACGACCTGGTGCGCCGCCGCCACGAGGTTGCGGTGGCGCAGGAGGACCCGTGTGCCGTCGCGCCGGTGCACGAGGACGGCGACGTCGTCGGGGTCCGCTCCGCCGGACCAGTCCCAGTCGAGGAGCCCGCCCGGCCGGTCGGGCGGCCGCCGCTCCAGGTCCCGGTAGGCCACGACGTCCACGGGCCCGCGGGCCGGACGGGCGTCTGGGGCGGCGGTCGCGCGGTACGGCCCGCCGGAGCCGGACCGTTGGGCGGGGATGTGCCGCGTGTGCGGGGCCGGCCGGAGCGCCGCGACGGTCCGGGCCGGCCCGGCGGACGGCTCCTCGCGGGGCACGTCCGCGGTCCGCGGCCGGGCGTCCCGCCGACGGGTGCGGGGCGGCTTCGTCTCCACGGTCACGACGGCGCGCAGGAACCCGTGGTCCCCGCTCGCGGCGATCTCCCCGAGCCGCTCCCGCGGTACGGCGGCCACCACGGCGCGGGCCAGGACCTGCCGGCTGTCGGAGGGGCGGCCCGGTACGACGACCGCGCCGAGCCGCCACGCGGCGTGGCAGAGCACGACGGCCTCAGGGCAGTCGGGCAGCAGCAGCGCCAGGTGGTCGCTGCGCCGCAGTCCGAGCCGGGAGAGCGCCGGGGCGATCCGCGCGGCCGCCCGCCGCAGGGCGCGGAAGCCTGTCCGGTTCCCCCGCGAGGCCAGGGCCGTACGGGCGCCGTACCGGTGGGCGGCGGCGTCGAGCAGGTCAGGCAGCGTGTCCCGGGGCACGGGGAGGTGCCAGGGCACGCCGGAGGCGTAGAAGTCCAGTCCGGGTTCCTCGGGAGGCCGTCGCTCGAACAGATCCGTCATGTGCGGGATGGTGACCCATCACACCCTGTGGCCACTTGTGTCCGTACGCACAGGACAATCGGTCTCGTTGTCACTTCGATGACATACCCCGCGGCCGGATCCCGCCCGCCGCCGACAAGTCCGCGCACCGACCGGGCGGTACGGTGCGCGGGCCCCTGATGTCCCCCACACCGAGGGAGCGCCATGGCCGACGGAGCCCGCACCAGGACCGGACCTTCCCGCGGTGACGCGCCGCTCACCGCCCTGCCGACCGAACTCCTGGACCACTTGCGCCCGTTCCTCGACGAGATCACCGAGGAGGTCGTCCGGACCATCGGCGTCGAGATCCCCGAGTACGCCCGCCCCGCGGACGAGACGTACACACACGTCATCAACCGGGGTGTGGCGCAGGCCCTGGAAGGCTTCCTCGCCCGGCTGTCGGGCACCGGGAGCGACGCGGAGGACGTCAGGGCCACGTACCGGCGGATCGGGAAGGGGGAGGCCGACGAGGGGCGCAGTCTCGACTCGTTCCAGGCGGCGCTGCGGATCGGCGCCCGGGTGACCTGGCGCCGGGTGTGCGAACTCTTCGAGGTCCACCGGCTGCCGCCGGACGTGCTCATCGCGCTGGGCGAGACCGTGTTCCTGCACCTCGACGAGATGGCCGCCGCGACCACCTCCGGGTACACCGAGGCCCGGCTGCACGCCGCCGGTGAACTGCAGCAGCGGCGGGGCAGGTTGATCGACCTGCTGACGGCCGACCCGGCGGTCTCCCCGGAGGCGGTCGCCGACCTCGCCCGGACCGCGCAGTGGCCGCTGCCCCGGGAGATCGCCGTCGCCGTCGCCGACCTGCCCGAGGGGCCCGTGCGCCCCATCGTGCCGACGGAGTTCCTCGCCCGGTTCGACGGGCAGCCGGGCGTCATCATCGTGCCCGATCCCCAGGGCCCGGGCCGGGAGCGGGCCGTCGCGGCGGCGTTACGCGGCCTGAACGCGGCGCTCGGGCCCACCGTCGCCCTCGACTCCGGCGCCCGTTCGCTGCGCTGGGCCCTCGACGCGCTCGACCTCGCACGGCGCGGCGTCCTGCCCGGCACCGGGCTGGTCCGCTGCGACGACCATCTGGCGACCCTGCTGCTGTTCCGCGACGAGGATCTCGTCGACGCGCTCGCCCGGCAGTACCTGGGGCCGCTGGACGCCGTGCGCCCTCCCCAGCGTGAGCGGCTCGCCGAGACCCTGCTGTGCTGGCTGAGCTGCGCCCGCAACGCCAGCGAGGTCGCCCAGCGGCTCGCCGTGCATCCGCAGACCGTCCGGTACCGGCTGCGCCAGCTGGAGGAGGTCTTCGGCGACCAACTGCGCGATCCGACGGCGCAGTTCGAAATGCAGCTGGTGTTGCGCTCACTGCGGCTGCGCCGCCCGCCGGAGTGAACCGGCCCGCACCGGGGCGGTCAGCCGGCCGGTTCCTGTGCCGGCTGCCTGTCGAACTGCAGGCCGACCGTGTTCAGGTGAGAGTCGCAGTCGTGCGGGACCCGGGCACGGCGGCGGATCAGCCGCAGCAGCGGACGGGCCGTCAGGCTCGGCGACCGTGGGGCCGCGGGGCAGTGGGGGGCGTGCCAGGCCCCGCGCCCCGGTGGTCCGCCGGACAGGCCCTACTCCTTGGGTGCCGGCCGGCGGCGGCCCGTCCGCATCGCGAACAGCACCGCCGACCCGCCGAACAGCGCCGCCGTGATCAGCAGCCAGCGGGCCGCGAAGCCGTCGGCGGAGAGGCCGGTGACGGCCTGGTACCGCTCCGACACCCGGCCGGAGATCAGCGGGAACCACACCAGGAGCAGCAGCCCGGACAGGGCGGCCGGAACGCGGACGTGGTTCACCCAGGCCGTGCGGCCGGCCGTAACGGTGATCAGGGCGCGGTCGGCGGCCGCGTACAGCGGCAGCAGCACCAGGTCGTGAACGAGCGCCGCGCCCACGAACCACACGGTGATCATCAGCCGGTCGCCGTCGAGCAACCGCACGCCCGCGTACGCGCAGAGGGCGAACGAGCACAGCAGCACCAGCAGATGGAAGGGGCTGCCCACCGGGGGCCGGGGCGTCCTTCTGGCCACGAGTCCTCTCCTCACAGCTCGCCGAAGGTCAGCCGCGTGACCCATTTGGTGTTGAGCACGCCGGGCGCGGCGGGGACGATGACGCGGGCCGGGTGGCCGTGGTCCGGGGTCAGGTCGGCGCCGTTGACGGCCAGGGCCAGCAGGGAGCGTCCGTCGGCGACCTGACCGGCGCTCAGGGCGGCGTGCCGCCAGGTGCCGTGCAATTGCAGCGACTCCACGTACACGTCGGCCGCTTCGTCGTGTCCCGCCAGCGCGGCGAGGTCCCGCAGCCGTACGCCCCGCCAGGCCTGGTCGGAGGTGGACCAGCCCTCGACGCAGGCGATGGGCAGGGCGGCGTCGTGCTGCTCCATCGCCAGCAGGTCGGCCCTGGTCAGCCGTACGGTGCCGGTGCGGCCGGTGACGGTCAGCCGCCACGCCTCCTCGGTGGTGTCGTCGGGGCGGATCCCGGCGTACTCGGCCGTCTTGTTGACCTGGAACGCACCGGGGCCGTGGCCCGGATCGGGGCCGCCGTGCGGGGTGAGGACGGCGGTATGGCGCAAGGGCCCGTCGATGCTGCGTCCGGCGGAGGTGGCGACGAGCAGCAGGGAGGCCCCGCCGACCAATCCGAGCGCCCCGCGCCGGGTCACGGTCGGCGGGTCGGGCCGCGCAGCGGTCAGTTCCGGGTCCGGCTCCTCGACCTCACCGCGCCGCATGCGCCGCAGGTTCCGGAAGGCGGCGGGCGCCTTGAGCACCACGTGCGCGAGGAACGCCCCGAAGAAGACCCACGCGCCGTAGAAGTGCAGCGGGTAGAACGAGCCCGGGAAGATGTAGTCCAGCTGGATGTTGAGGATGCCGGTGACGAACTGGAACAGCGCGCCGCCGACCAGCAGGATCAGCGAGATCCGCTCCAGGGCGTGGGTGACGGAGCGGGCCGGCGGCAGGGTGAAGAGTTTCGGCACGACCGACCACAGCTTGGCCAGCAGCACCGGTACGAGCCCCAGGCCGAGGGTGACGTGGACGCCCTGGGTGAGCCGGTAGAGCCAGGGCGGGTCGGTGGGCCAGGAGAACAGGTAGAAGCCGAGGACGCCCTTGTCGGGCGTGCGGTCGTTCACCGGCGACAGATCCGGGTTGTACGCCGCGTACGACACCAGACCCGTCACGAACAGGGTCGTGATGCCGGCGAGCAGCACCACGCCGAGCACCGAGGTGAACCAGGTGCCGCGCAGCGGGCTGCGCCAGAAGCCCGGCGAGAAGGGGCCGCGCGGGAGGCGGCCGGGGAGGGAGGACCGTGCCATGTGCCGACGGTAGGTCGGCGCGGCACCCGGAAGGGGTCCGCAACCGGTGACGAAACGCTGACGTCGCCGCTCGTCAGCCGCTTGCCGCAGGCCGGGCGGCCTAGCGTGTGACGTCGTGAAGCGCACTCCTGACCGCACGGACCTCCACGGCCCGCGTGTCCGCCCCGGCGGCACGGCGGCCGACGCCTGCGCCGTGGCCGCCGCCGCGCTGCTGGTCCTGGCCGCCGCCCTGATCGGCACACACCTGCAGAACCGCTACGGCGTCCTCCGCGTCGGATGGCCGCCCCTCGTGGGCGAGTGGATGCCGCACGCCGGCCCGGGCACCCCGGCCGCGCTCGTGGTCGCCGTCGCGGTCGTGGCGTGCGGGCCGTCGGTCGCGGCGCGGCTGCCGTGGCGGCCGCTGCTGCTCACCGTGTGGGGCGGGGCGCTCGCCTGGACGTGGTCGCTGGCCCTGGCCGACGGCTGGCAGCGGGGCGTCGCCGGACGGCTGACCACCCGGCACGAGTACCTCCAGGTGATCGGCCGCTTCCAGGACATCCCGGCGACCCTGCGGGACTTCCACGCGCACATTCTCCTCGGCGCCCCCGACAACTGGCCGGCGCACGTGGCCGGACACCCGCCGGGCGCCACGCTCACCTTCGTGCTGCTGGACCGGATCGGGCTGGGCGGCGGGGCGTGGGCCGGAGCGTTCGTCATCACCGCCGGCAGCACGGCGGCCGTCGCCGTCCTCGTCACGGTGCGGCGGCTTGCCTCCGAGGACCTCGCACGCCGGGCCGCGCCCTTCCTCGTCCTCGTCCCCGCGGCGATTTGGACGGGCGCCTCCGCCGACGGCTGGTTCACGGCGGTCGCCGCCTGGGCGCTCGCCCTGCTGTCCTTCGCCGTCACCGGCCGCAGCCCGGCCTGGACGGGCCTGGGCTCCGGGCTGCTGTTCGGCCTGACGGTGTACCTGTCGTACGGGCTCACCCTGATCGCGGTGACCGCCGCGGCCGTCCTGCTGCTGGGCACGCGGCGGCTGCGGGCGCTGCCGTACGTGGCCGCCGGTTTCCTGGTGGCGCCGGCCGTGTTCACGGCGCTCGGCTTCGACTGGTGGGAGGCGTACCGGCTGCTGGTGACCCGCTACTACCAAGGCGCGGGCGGTGTCCGCCCGTACGGCTACTGGGTGTGGGCGAACCTGGCGTGCACGGTGCTGATGGTGGGCCCCGCGACGGTGGCGGGGCTGCGCCGGGGAGGCGCCGAGCTGGGGAGGTCCGGCCGTACGGCCGTCCTCCGCGACCCGGCGCCCCGGCTGGCACTGCTGGTGGGGTCCGCGCTGCTGGCGCTGCTGGTCGCGGATCTGTCCGGGATGAGCAAGGCGGAGACGGAGCGGATCTGGCTGCCGTTCGCCCTGTGGCTGCTGCCCGTCTGCGCGTACCTGCCCGGTCCGCGCGCATGGCTCGCCGGGCAGGCGGCCCTGGCCCTGCTCCTCAACCACCTGGTGCTGACCGGGTGGTGAGGAGCAGGGCTCCTGCGGGTCAGGAACCGGCGGGGCGCAGCTTCAGCGAGATGCTGTTGATGCAGTACCGCTGGTCCGTGGGCGTCGGGTAGCCCTCGCCCTCGAAGACGTGCCCGAGGTGCGAGCCGCAGCGGGCGCAGCGCACCTCGGTGCGCACCATGCCGTGCGAGCGGTCCTCGACCAGCTCGACGGCGTCGGTGTCCTTCGGGTCGTAGAAGGACGGCCAGCCGCAGTGCGACTCGAACTTCGTGTCCGAGGTGAACAGCTCCGCGCCGCAGGCACGGCAGGAGTAGACACCCTCGGTCCTGGTGTCGGTGTACTCACCGGTGAAGGCCGGTTCCGTCGCCGCCTGGCGCAGAACCGCGTACTCGGACGGCGACAGCTCCGCGCGCCACTGCTCGTCCGGCTTCTCCACGTCGTACGGCATGAGGTTCCAGCCCCTTAGTTCGACAGACGGTCCAGGATGCGCGGGCCGAGGTCGGTGACGTCGCCCGCTCCCATGGTGAGAACCAGATCGCCGGGCTTGGCCATTCCCGCGACCGCCGCGGGGACCTCCGCAGCGTCGTGGACGGCCGTCACGTCCGCGCCGGCCGCGCGGGCCGCCTCGATGATCAGCTCGCTGGTGACGCCGGGGATCGGGTCCTCACGGGCCGGGTAGATGTCAAGGACCAGCGAGGCGTCGGCGAGGGCCAGGGCCACGCCCATCTCCTTGCCGAGCTCGCGGGTGCGGGAGAACAGGTGGGGCTGGAAGACCACGAGGATGCGGGCGTCCCCGGCGGCGGAACGCATCGCCTCCAGGTCGGCGGTCATCTCGGTGGGGTGGTGCGCGTAGGAGTCGATGACCTGGACGCCGGCCGCCTCGCCCTTGAGCTGGAGGCGGCGCTTGACGCCGGTGTACGCGGCCAGCGCGGGCGCCAGCTCGGCGGCGGGGACACCCAGCGCCACACCGGCGGCGAGGGCGGCGACCGCGTTGTGCGCGTAGTGCTTGCCCGGCACCGACACGGTGAAGGTGAGCGGGGCGCCGTCCAGCTCGACGGTCACCTCGCTCTTCAGGCCCTGCGGGACGACCGACAGCACGCGCACGTCGGCGTCCGCGGACTCGCCGTACGTCACGGTCCGCACGGAGCCGTCCAGGCGGCGGGTCAGCTCGCGGGCGCCCTCGTGGTCGGCGGAGATCACCAGCGTGCCGCCGGGGACGACGCGGCCGACGAACGTCTCGAAGGACTCGTGGATCTCCTCCATCGACGCGTAGTTCGCGTGGTGGTCCAGCTCCACGTTGAGGATGATCGCGACCTCGGGCGCGTACTTGTGGAAGCTGCGGTCGGACTCGTCGGCCTCGGCGACGAAGATCTCGCCCGCGCCGTGCAGCGCGTTGGAGCCGGGGGCGTCCAGGTCGCCGCCGATGGCGTACGACGGCTCGCGGCCCAGCTCGGTGAGGGCGACCGCCAGCATGGACGTGGTGGTGGTCTTGCCGTGGGTGCCGGCCACCGCGATCGGGCGCAGCCCGTCCATCAGGGCGGCGAGGGCGTCGGAGCGGTGCACCACGGGGATGCCCAGCTCGGCGGCGCGCCGCAGCTCCGGGTTGTCCTCGCGGATCGCGGAGGAGACCACGACGCAGCTGGCGTCGTCGGCGAGGTGCGCGGCAGCGTGCCCGATGTGCACGGTGACGCCGAGGGCGCGCAGGGCCTGGGCGGTCGCCGAGTCCTTGGCGTCGCTGCCGGCCACCTTCGCGCCCCGCTGGGCGAGGATCTTGGCGATGCCCGACATCCCGGCGCCGCCGATGCCGATGAAGTGCGGTCGGTCCATGGCGGTAGGAAGGCCGGGTGCCATGCGATTCTCCCAGTGGTGCGACGAGCGGGACGACGGTCTTCGCGCCCTCGCGTGCCGAGCCGCAAGAGCGCGGCCCCAGCCTATGCCTTGCTGTGGGAGAAGAGTTTCAGCACCGGCACGCCCACCTTGTGGCGGGCCCGGGAGGCCCAGTCGCGGTGGAAGAACTCCTCCACGTAGTGCGGGTCCGTCAGGACGATCACCTCGTCCGCGTTCACCTCTTCGACGAGCTTCCTCAGCGCGTCCAGCGGGTGGTCCTCGACGAGGCGGCCCTCGGCGGTGTCGCCGGTGGTGCGCAGCGCCTTCAGGGACACCTCGAGCGCCCGCTCCCCCATGCTCCGGGCCTCGTCGCCCTCGGGGGTCTCGGCCTCGCGCACGGCCTCGTCGATCTCGCCGAGCGCGACGTCGTCGATGGCTCTCAGCAGCCGGTCGGCCTGTTCCCCGCGTGGCTGGAGCAGGACGTGGAAGGCGACCGGCTCGTCGCCGTGCAGGGTGGTGACGAACTCCACGTCGGCGGACGTCAGGGCCTTCTCGATCATCAGTACGCTTGTGAACACCAGGCGCCCCTCTACTCCTCGGAGGGCTCGCGGACCCTCGCTGCTCCGTGGGCCGAGCCAGGCCCCCGCGGAGATCATCCTTCCCCGTACGGGCGCGAGTACGGCCGGTTTCAGTCTCGCCCGTCACCGCACGGGACGGGCGGACGGTTCCGCCGATCGCCGGACCGGCGGCGGCTGCGTCGTCGGACCGGCTGTCCTCCCTCCGGTTGGTGCACGCCCGGCCGTGCCGGTCAGGCCCGCCGGTAGCGCGTGAACAGGAATCCGTCCTCTTCCAACATCGACGACAGCGTGAACCGACGCGGAAATGTCACCGAGGGTCCACCGGCGATGCGCTGAGCGTCACCCGCCGTGAGCATCGGGGAGACGGTGAGGCAGAGCTCGTCCAGCACGTCGGCGGCGATCAGCTGGCCGAGCAGCCGGGGTCCGCCCTCGGTCAGCAGGCGGGTGTGCCCCAGCTCGGCGAGAGCGTGCACGGCCCGGCCGGGGTCCACCCCGGCGCCCTCCCCGGCGACGACCACGCGGGCGCCCGCCCTCTCGGCGGCGGCAACGCGCTGCGGGTCGGCGGCGGCGCCGGTGAGGACCAGGGTGGGCACCAGCGGGGAGGTGAACAGAGGCAGCGAGAAGTCCAGGTCCAGGCTCGCCGAGACCACCGCGATCGCGGGCGCCGGGCCCTGACCCGCGGCTTCGCGGGCCGCCGCGAACTCGGCACGGGCGCGGGCCGGGCGGTAGCCCTCCTGCCGTACCGTTTCCGCGCCGACCACGACCGCGTCCGCGAGGGCCCGCAGCACCCCGAAGATCCGCATGTCGGCGGGGCAGGAGATGGGCTGCGAGCGGCCGTCGTGCTGGGCGGCGCCGTCGAGGGTGGAGACCATGTTGCCGCGCAGCCAGGGCGCGGGACCGTCCGGACCGGGCTCCGGGTAGGCGTACGCGGCGGCCAGCTCGGCCAGGCTCCACTCCCCGGCATCCGCACCGCCGGCGGCTGCCGTCTCGTCGGTCACATCGGTCACGGGGAACAGGCGTCGCATGTCAGGCAGTCTTCCACGCCCCGTACGATGGGGGACCGTGTCGTCCTCCGCTGCCTCCCGTCCCGGTCCGATAGCCGACGTGGCTCCGCTCTCGCTGTGCGCCCGCGAGCCGCACGTCCCCGCGGACCGGCTCGTCGCCGAGATGGTGCCGCCGCCGCGGTTCGACGCCGTCCGCTTCAGCACGTACATCCCCGACCCGAACCAGCCGAGCCAGACCGAGGCCGTGCGCGTCCTCGAGGGCTTCGCGGCGGGTCTCGACGGGAAGCCGGGCGGGGACGCGGGCCGCCGCCGGCTGTTCGGCTTCGGCAAGGCCCCGAAGAAGGCCCCCTCCGGGCCGCGCGGCGTCTACCTGGACGGCGGCTACGGCGTCGGCAAGACGCACCTGCTGGCCTCCCTGTGGCACGCCACCCCGGCCGAGCCGGCGCTCAAGGCGTTCGGCACGTTCGTCGAGCTGACCAACCTCGTGGGCGCGCTGGGGTTCCAGCAGACCGTGAAGACGCTCTCCGGGCACCGGCTGCTGTGCATCGACGAGTTCGAGCTGGACGACCCGGGCGACACCGTCCTGGTCTCCACCCTCCTCGGCAAGCTGGTCGAGGCGGGCGTCGCGCTCGCCGCCACCTCCAACACGCTGCCGGGCAAGCTCGGCGAGGGCCGCTTCGCGGCGGCGGACTTCCTGCGCGAGATCCAGGGCCTGTCGGCGCACTTCCGCGCGCTCAGGATCGACGGCGAGGACTACCGGCACCGGGGCCTGCCCGAGGCGCCGCCGCCGTACTCCGACGACGTGGTGACCCGGGTGGCCCACGCCACCGAGGGCGCGTCGCTGGACGCCTTCCCCGACCTGCTCGACCACCTCGCCCGGGTCCACCCCAGCCGCTACGGCGCGCTGACCGACGGCATCGGCGCGGTGTGCCTCACCGGGGTGCGGCCGGTGCCGGACCAGTCGACCGCGCTGCGGCTCGTGGTCCTCGCGGACCGGCTCTACGACCGTGAGGTGCCGGTGCTCGCGTCGGGGCTGCCGTTCGACCAGCTGTTCAGCGAGGAGATGCTGAGGGGCGGCTACCGCAAGAAGTACTTCCGGGCGATCTCCCGTCTCACCGCTCTGGCCAGGGACGCCAAGCGGCTCGCGGACGCCGTCCGACCCGTGGGCCACCACCCCTCCTGACCCGCGCGCACCACCCCTCTGGACGGGCGTTCGATGCCCGAACGGACCATCGGCGGCCACGGAACCGATCCCGCCAACCCACGTGTTCTTTTCGGGCTGAGTGCGGCGTGGCCCTCCGATGAGCCGGTGCGAACAGCCACGCAGGGTTACCGTGTTTCTTGACCAATCGTTGACCTTGCGCGGACCTGAGGCACCCGGTGCGAACCACCATGTCAGGTACGCGTGTTGCGAGGTCCGGTGACCGGCGGCCGCACCCCGGGCCTTGCCGTCGCTTTACCTCGGCCACCCCGTCCCGCGGCCTTCGCATCCGCGTATACGGTCCGTCACAACGCGGGCCGGTGATCAGCGGGACCGGTCCTCGTCATGCGTGTCCGACGCGTCCCCACACGCGCCAGGAGGAAACAGATGCACCGCCCTTGCGTCGACCACCCCCGCTCGTCCGGCCGACACCCCGAACCGTTGGCCACCACCCCTTTCGGGCTCCTCGCCCCCGGTGCCGTACCGCCCCCCGCCGACGCCCAGCGCCGCGCCCGCCGCGCGTGCCGGACCCGGTGAGGGCAGGCGTGCACCGCTTCCCGCATCTGCGGCAGGACGTCGCCGCCTCGCTCGTCGTGTTCCTCGTCGCCCTCCCGCTCTGCGTCGGCGTCGCCGTCGCCTCCGGGGTCCCCGCCGAACTCGGCCTCGTCACCGGCATCGTGGGCGGTCTGGTCACCGGCCTGCTGCCGGGCAGCAGCCTCCAGGTGTCCGGTCCCGCCGCCGGACTCACCGTGCTGGTCTTCGAGGCGGTGGACTCCTACGGCCTCCCCGCGCTCGGCGTGATCGTGCTCGCCGCCGGGCTGCTCCAGCTCGCCATGGGGGCGCTGCGGCTCGGCCGCTGGTTCCGGGCGATGTCGTTGTCGGTGATCGAGGGCATGCTGGCCGGCATCGGCCTGGTCCTCATCGCCGGCCAGCTCTACTCCGCCGCCGGGCTCGAGGCGCCCGCGGGCGGCGTCGACAAGATCCTCGGGATGCCCGGGGCCGCCGCGGACGCGCTCGCCGGGCGGGAGGCTCTCGCCTCGCTGGCGGTCGGCGCGGGCGCGATCGTGGTGACGGTGTTGTGGCGGCGGCTGCCGGGACCGGCCGGGGCCGTGCCGGGCGCGCTCGCCGCGGTGCTGCTCGCGACGGCGGTCACGGCGGCGTTCGCGGTTCCGGTCGCCACGGTCGAGGTGACGGGGCTGCTCGGGTCCGTCCAGCCGCCCGGACCGGACGCCTTCGGTGTCCTCATGGACGTGGGCGTGCTGGGCACGGTCGTCGCCTTCGCCCTCATCGCCTCCGCGGAGAGCCTGTTCAGCGCGGCGGCGGTGGACCGGCTGCACACGGGTCCGCGCACCCGCTACAACCGGGAGCTGATGGCGCAGGGCGCGGGCAACACGGTCTGCGGGCTGCTCGGCGCACTGCCCATGACCGCGGTCATCGTGCGCAGTTCGGCCAACGTCCAGGCGGGCGCGCGGACCAAGGCGTCCCGGGTGCTGCACGGCGTGTGGCTGCTGCTGTTCGCGGCGCTGCTGCCGTCCGCCCTCGCGTGGATCCCGCTGCCGGCGCTGGCGGGCATCCTGATCCACGCCGGCTGGAAGCTGATCCCGTTCCGGGGGCTGGTCTCCCTGTGGCGGGGTCAGCGGGGCGAGGCGCTGATCCTCGTCGTGACGGCCGTGTCGATCGTCGTGGTGAACATGTTCGAGGGCGTGCTGATCGGGCTGGCCCTGTCGGTGGTGAAGACGGCCTGGGAGTCCTCGAAGGTCAAGCTGGAGGTCATGGACAAGGGCGCGGGTCCCGTCCAGGTCCACCTCTCCGGCAACGCGACGTTCCTGCGCCTTCCGAAGATCCTGGACACCCTGGAGTCCCTCCCCCAGGACCGCCCGGTCGAACTGGACCTCACGGCCCTTCACCACCTGGACCACGCCGTCAGCACGGCCCTGAGCCACTGGGCGGAACGCCACAGCGGGGCGGACACACCGCCGGTGAGGCTGACGACGCGGTGAGGGGGCCTGGGTCGGTGCAATGGTTGGGGGGTCCGCACCAACCCCCGTACCTGGTGGTGGGGTTGGGGTCCGCACCGACCCCCGCACCTGGTGGTGCCGGGGGGTCGAAGCGCCCCGTGGGTCCCCGCGGCCGGGCCTGGTTCGTGGGACACGTGCGGGTCGCGTGGTTCCCGTGATCGGCGGCAGGTGATAGACACGGCGGGGTCACAGTTCCTGTCCGCCAGCAGGAAGGTTTCCCCATGTCAGAAAACGGGTCCCCCCACGGCTCCACGGCAACAACCCGACGCCAGATGCTCGCCCGTTCCGGCGCCGTGGGTGTCGGTATCGCCTTCACCGGCGCCCTCTCCGAACTGTTCACCCAGACCGCGGCCGCGCAGAGCCTCGGCCACCACGGCTACGGCGACCTCGTCCCCGACCCCGACGGACTGCTCGACCTGCCCAAGGGCTTCCGCTACACCGTGCTCTCCAAGGAGGGCGACCAGCTCCGCTCCGGTGAGGGCCCCGTCCCCTCCAACCACGACGGCATGTCCGCCTTCGCCGGCCGGCAGGGCCGTACCCATCTGGTCCGCAACCACGAGAACCGGGCCACCGGCAGAGTCCCGGTCCCGGTGGTCGACGGGCTGACGTACGACCCGGAGGGCAAGGGCGGGTGTACCGCGCTCACCCTCGACCGGAGCGGCCGCGTGGTCGACGAGCGGGTGGCGATCGCCGGTACGGCCGTCAACTGCGCGGGCGGGCCCACCCCATGGAAGACCTGGCTGACCTGCGAGGAGACCGAGGACAAGGCCGGCACCAACGGCTACACCAAGGACCACGGCTTCATCTTCGAGGTGGACGGCGCCGACCCGCGCCGCACCGGAGCCGTGCCGCTGACCGCGATGGGCCGCTTCCAGCACGAGGCGATCGCGGTGGACCCGAAGCGGGGCGTGGTCTACGAGACGGAGGACGCCTTCGAGCGCCCCTTCGGCCTGTTCTACCGCTTCCTGCCGAAGAAGCCGCTCGGCGGCACCGGTTCGCTGCGCGCGGGCGGCAAGCTCCAGGCGATGCGGGTGCCCGGCGTGCCGGACCTGTCCTCGATCCAGGAGATCGGCGCCCGCTTCGACGACATCGAGTGGGTGGACGTCCCCGACCCCTTGGCCGTCGAAACGCCCATCCGTTTCCAGGACTTCGGTCCGAAGGGCATCACCCACGCGCAGAAGCTGGAGGGCTGCTACTGGGGCGGCAGCTCCGTCTACTTCGTGTCGTCCTTCGCCCACAGCTCCGAGGGTTCGGCCGCCGACCACTACGGCCAGATCTGGCGTTACGACCCGGACCGCCGCCGCCTCACCCTGGTCATCGTCTTCGGCCCGGACACCGACATCCAGCTGCCCGGCGAGTCCCCGGACAACATCTGCCTCGCGCCCAGCGGCGGTCTGATGGTGTGTGAGGACGGCGGCGGCGCCCAGCACGTCTTCGGCGTCACCCGGCACGGCGAGGTCTATGCGATGGCCCGCAACCGGCAGAACACGGGCACGGCCGAGGACCCGCAGTGGGGCGAGTTCGCCGGCGTCACGTTCGCCCCGGACGGCAGGACGATGTACGTCAACGTCTACGACCCGGGCACGACGTTCGCCGTGACCGGACCCTGGCGCCGGTAACACCGGAAGGTGCGGGAGGGCGGGCGCGTGCCGCGCCCGCCCTCCTCCCTCCCGTCAGTCCTTCAGCAGCGCGTCCATCTGGCCGACGGCCTGGCTCATGCCCTCGGCCATGCCCATCTCCACCAGCCGCTCCATCTGCTCCCGGGTGTCGAACGCGGACCGCAGTTCCATCCGTGTGCCGTCCTCGTGCCCGGTGAGCGTCACCCGGACCGTGGTGACCGGCATCTCCGGGTCCGGCTTCCCGTCCTGGCCGGCGAAACCGTCGGTGAACTCCAGGGACGTCGGCGGCGTGACCGCGGAGATCCGCCACCAGCCGCCGTACTTCTCGCCCTCCGGCCCGGTCATGTGGTACTTCACGCCGCCGCCGGGGGTGAGGTCGTGCTCCTCGACGGTCGCCGGGAACCCGGGCGGGCCCCACCAGCGCTCCAGCAGCCGCGGGTCGGCCCACAGCCGCCAGACCCGCTCCACCGGTGCGGTGAAGTCCGCGACGAGGGTGAGCGTGAGGGTGTCGACGTCCTTGTCGACACGGGTGAGAGTCATCCGTCCGGTCCTTTCCTGTGGCGTCCTGTCACTTCCGTACGCGGGCCTCAGCCGGCGTCCGGACCGTCCTCCTCCTCGGCGAGCAGGCCGGACATCCGGTCCACGCGGGCCCGCCAGGCCGACTCGAGCGCGTCCAGCGCCTGCCGCGCGCGGGCCACCGCGTCGGGGTCGGTGCGCACGAGCTGCTCCCGTCCGCGCCGCTCCTTGGTGACCAGCCCCGCCCGCTCCAGCACCGTGACGTGTTTCTGCACCGCGGCGAAGCTCATCGGGTACGCGGCGGCCAGCCGTGACACGGACAGCTCACCGCGGACGCAGCGGCGCAGCATGTCGCGCCGCGTCGCGTCGGCCAGCGCGTGGAACAGCCGGTCCACGGCCCGGTCGGCCTCGTCCATCCCATCTACAACCATTTGGTTGTACGTTACGCCCGCGCCCGACCGCCGGCAACCGCGCGGCGCCCGTTCCGCCCGCCGTGAAGCCCCCGCGCCGGGGTACTCGCCCCCGCATGACGCAGAAGCAGCACTCGGGTGACTCGTACTGGCTGAACACCGCGCCCGGCGGGGAGCGCCGCCCCGCACTGTCCGACCCCCTGGACGTGGACGTGGCGGTGATCGGCGGCGGCATCGCCGGTCTGTGCACGGCGTGGGAGCTGGCGCGGGCGGGGCGCGGCGTCGCCGTGCTGGAGGCGGGCCGGCTCGCGGCGGGCGTCACCGGACACACCACCGCCAAGGTCACCGCGCTGCACTCGCTGGTCTACGACAAGCTGCGCCGCACCCGCGGCAGCGAGGGCGCGCGGCTCTACGCCCGGTCGCAGGCGGAGGCGATCGAGCGGGCCGCCGGGGTGGTGGAGGAGCTGGGGGTCGCGTGCGAGTGGGAGCGGCGCAGCTCGTACACGTACGTCACGGACGCGGACCGGGTGGACGAGGTGCGCGCGGAGGCGCGGGCCGCGCGGGAGGCGGGTCTGCCCGCGTCGTTCGTGACGGAGACGGGGCTGCCGTTCCCGGTGGCGGGCGCGGTGGAGGTGCCGGAGCAGGCGCAGTTCCATCCCCGCAAGTACCTGCTGGCGCTCGCCGACGACATCGAGGCGCACGGCGGGCGGCTGTACGAGGACACGACCGTGCTGGGTCTGGAGGAGGGCGAGCCCTGCCGGCTGTCGACGTCGACCGGGGCGTTCGTGACGGCCAGGGACGTCGTGGTCGCCACGCACTACCCGGTCTTCGACCGCGCGCTGCTGTTCACCCGCCTCTCCCCGCGCCGCGAGCTGGTCGTGGCGGGGCCGGTGCCGGCGGAGCTGGACCCGGAGGGCATGTACATCACCCCGTACGGCGGCTCCCGTTCGGTGCGCACCGCGCCCTACGGCGACGACGCCTCCCGCCGGCTGCTGGTGGTCACCGGCGAGCACTTCACGCCGGGCACCGGCGACACCCGCGCCCGCTTCGACCGGCTGGCGCAGTGGGCGCGCCGGCACTTCCCGGGCGTGGAGCTGACGCACTTCTGGGCCACGCAGGACAACGACCCCACCGACACGGTGCCGCTGGTCGGGCCGCTGCACCAGGGCGCCCGGCACACGTACGTGGCCACCGGCTTCGGCGGCTGGGGCATGAGCGGCGGCATGATGGCGGGCCGGCTGCTGACCGCGCAGATCACGGGCGGTGAGTGCGCGTGGGCGGGGCTGTACGACCCGCGGCGCGTGGCCTCGGCCGTGCGGGAGGCCCCGGCCTTCCTCAAGCACCAGGCGCAGGTCGCCAAGCACTTCGTCGGCGACCGGCTGCGCCCGTCGCCCCCGGTGGAGGCGCTGCCGCCGGGCGAGGGCGCGGTGGTCCGCACGGAGGGCGGCCGCCTGGCGGTGTACCGCGACGACGACGGCGCCCTGCACGCGGTCTCCGCCCGCTGCACGCACATGGGCTGCCTGGTCGACTTCAACGCGGCGGAACGCGCATGGGAGTGCCCGTGTCACGGCTCCCGCTTCGACACGGAGGGGAACGTGGTCCAGGGGCCGGCGACGAAGCCGCTGGAGCGGCGGGACATCTGAGACCCGCCCCCGGTCGGAGGGGCCGGCCCCTCCGACCGGGTGAGTGTCTACGCCAGAGCCGCGACAGCTACCGCCGACTCGCACCCTACTTTCATACGGTGATCACACTTTCACGTCGTGTTATCGCCGCCTGCGCTCTCGCCGCCGCCCTCACCGCGTGCGGCTCCTCCGCAGGTCCCGCCGCGCGGCCGCCCTCCCCGGCGCCCTCCCCCGCCGCCCCGTCGGCGCCGCCCACGCTCGCCGCGGGGCCCGAGGGTGTCGTCCCGGTCTTCGAGCACGGTCCGCGCGACGCCGGGAAGACCATCGCCCTCACCTTCGACGCCGACATGACCGCCGACCAGGGCCCGCGGGCCGCGGCGGGCGAGCGTTTCGACCATCCGCGGCTGATCGAGACGCTGCGGACGCTGAAGGTGCCGGCGACCGTGTTCATGACCGGGCGGTGGGCCGAGGAGTACCCGGACCAGGCCCGCGCCATCGGTCGTGACCCGCTCTTCGAGGTCGCCAACCACTCCTACAGCCACTACGCCTTCACCGCCGACTGCTACGGCCTGCCCACCGTGCCCGAGGAGCGGATGCGGGCCGACGTGGAGCGGGCGTACCGGGCGTTCCGCGCGGTGGGCGTGCCCGAACCGATGCCGTACTTCCGCTTCCCGGGCGGCTGTTACGACCGGCGGGCGCTGAAGGCGCTGATTCCGGCCGGTGTCACAGCCGTGCAGTGGGACGTCGTCGGCGGTGACGCCTTCGCCACGGACGCGGACGCGGTGGCCCGGCAGGTGCTGGACGGGGTGCGGCCCGGCTCGGTGGTCGTCCTGCACTGCACCCGCAGCGCCGCCCCGACGACGGAGAAGGCGGTACGGACGGTCGTCCCGGAGCTGCGTCGCCAGGGCTACCGCTTCGTGAAGGTCTCCGAGCTGATCGGCGCGGCGAACGGACGCGGCTGACCGTTCTACGCTGGAGGCATGAGCGACGACGTGACCGACCGCGACTACTGCCTCGTCGGCACCGAGCGCCCGCCGAAGGCGGACGGCCCGCCGTACGCGGCGTGCGTCCAGTGCCAGGAGCCCACGGAGTACCCGGAGTCGTACAAGGGCATCACGCTGTGCCCGGTCTGCGAGTGGCGGGAGGCGGAACGCACGGCCTGCTCGGGCTGACCGGAGCCGAGTCCGTGCGCGCCGTCGTCGGGACCGTCCGCCGGGCGGGGCGTGACCCTGATCCCGCGCGCGGCTCACGACGCGGTGCAGCTACCGCCGCCTCGGCTCCTCGCGGGCCGACTGGAACGCTTCGGAGATCGTCTCCGCCGCGCCGGACAGGATGCCCTTGGCCGCTCCCTTGGAGCCCGACTCGCGCATCTTGTCGGGGAGTTCGGTCAGTCCTACGGGCTTGCGCGGGCCGGACTCCAGGTCCAGCCGGTTGCACGCCTCCGCGAAGCGCAGGTAGGTGTCGACGCTCGCCACCACGATGCGAATGTCGATCTTGAGTATCTCGATCCCGACCAGCGACACCCGCACGAACGCGTCGATCACCAGCCCCCGGTCGAGGATCAGCTCCAGCACGTCGTACAGACCGCTGGAGCCTCCTCCTCCGCCACGCTGCGGCACCGCCTGAGTCATCGCGCATCAGTCCCTTCCCCCACCCTGGTGCCCCCTCGGCGCCCCTTGATGTCCGCCGGTGCCGCCCGGCGTCGCGCCCGTCCCGCCCGGCATCGTCCTCGTCCCGCCCGGCATCACTCCCGTCCCGCTTGGCACACTGGGCAGGTGAACGACGACCGGACGACACCCGCCCCCGACAGCCCCTTCCGACCCGACCCGGGTGACCGCGACGCGGCGCCGCAGTTCGTGCTGCCGCTGGTGGTCCGTATCGAGCGCGGCTCGCCGCCCGCGCGGACGGACGCGCTGGAGACGGCGGCCCGCGCGGTGCTGGTGATGCTGACCGACGAGCGGTCGGTCGGCGACGGCGAGTGGGCGCAGGCGATCCGCGCCTGGCAGGACGGACGGATCCGCAAGGTGGTGCGGCGGGCGCGCGGCGCGGAGTGGCGGCGTGCGGAGGCGCTCCCCGGGATCACCGTGACCGGGAAGTCGGCCGAGGTGCGGGTGTTCCCGCCGGTGCCGCTGGACGGCTGGCCCAAGGACCTGGCCCGGCTCCAGGTGTCCGGCACCGACCTCGACGACCCTGACCCGGTGCCGCCCGCGGACCCCGGCACGCCCACGCTCTGGATGAACCCGGAGCTGGAGATGTCCGCCGGCAAGGCGATGGCCCAGGCCGGACACGGTGCCCAACTCGCCTGGTGGGAACTCCCGGACGCGGCCCGCGAGGCGTGGCGCGCGGCCGGTTTCCCGCTCGCCGTGCGCACCGCCGACCCCGCCGACTGGCCCGCGCTGACCGGCGGCGGCCTGCCGACGGTGCGCGACGCGGGCTTCACGGAGATCGCCCCTGGTTCCTGCACCGTGGTCGCGGACCACCCGGCGCTGCGCTGACCCGGGGCGTCCTCCGGATGGATGGGACGGCCGTGCGGCTGCCGCAGGCCCGCCGGAGGCTGGGCGCATGCCGATACGACGTACGACAGCCGCTGCCCTGCTGTCCGGCGCCGTCCTGCTCTCCGCCTCCCTGGCCGCCTGCGGCCCGGCCGGCGAGGGCGGAGCCGGAGGCGGGGCGGCGAGGAGGACGCCCAGACCGCCGTCACCTGCGCCGACCGCAGCGACCGCTACACCGTCGACGACGTGCTGGAACAGGCCGCCGCGTTCGAGAAGGCGTCCCCGATCTTCGGCGACTCCATGGTGTGGGGCGCGCTGGAGTGCACCGACTGGCCGGTGCGGGGCAAGGCCGAGCACCCGGACGTGAGCGCGCCCGGCGCGCCGCCGATCCTCCTCGTCGGCAACACCGGCGACCCCGCGACGCCGTACGAGGGCGCCGCGCGGATGGCGGAACGGCTCGGCAGGAGCGTCGGCGTGGAACTCACCTACGAGGGCGAGGGCCACGGCGCGTACGACTCCGGCAACACCTGTGTACGGAAGACCGTGAACGCGTATCTGCTGGACGGCACGGTGCCGGCGGCGGGGACCGTGTGCGAGCGGGAGCCGCTCCAAGGCAAGGAATAGCTTCACCGTGTGGGAGCCGGCCCGGTGGTCCGTGAGAAACGGACCACCGGGCCGGTCGCGTCGTACGCGCGCACGACTCTTGCCGTGTTCATGGCGGCCGGTGTACCAATGAGGCGCGGAATTTGAATGTTGTTCATGTTTCGTCCGGCGGGGGCCGACCGAGCCTGAGGAGCAGCGTATGACCGCGGAACGTCCTCCCTCGCACAGCCGCAGGACCGTCCTCAGGGCGGGCGCCGTCACCGGCCTGGGCCTCGCGGGCGCGCATCTGGCCGCACCGGGCGCCGCTGCCGCCGCGGCTTCGGGAAGCGGCGGCGGGTATCTCGTCGGCCGAGGGATCTCCGACGCCACGGGTGAGGTCGCCGAGGTCGGCATGATGGGCTACGGCCGCTTCGACCAGCAGGCGGCGGGGCTCCACACCCGGCTGCGGGCGCGGGCGTTCGTCGTGGCCGAGCAGACGAGCGGACGCCGTGTGCTGCTGATCGTCGCCGACTCCCCCATGATCTTCGAGAGCGTGCACCGCGCGGTGCTGCGGCGGCTGAGGCAGGCGTACGGCGACACGTACACCGAGCAGAACGTCCTCATCACCGCCACCCACACCCATGCGGGCCCCGGCGGCTACTCGCACCATCTCCTGTACAACACCACGACGTTCGGCTTCCACAAGGCGACCTTCGAGGCGGTGGCGGACGGCCTGTTCGAGGCGGCGCGCAACGCGCACGAGGACCTCGCCCCGTCCGAACTGCTGCTCAGCCACGGCACCTTGACCGGCGTCAGCGCCAACCGCTCGCGCACCGCCTTCGACCGCAACCCTAAGGAGGACCGGGACCACTTCCCGGACGGCGTCGACACCCTGACCACCCTGCTGCGGGTGGAGCGGGAGGGCCGCACGGTCGGGGCGGTCAACTGGTTCCCGGTGCACGGCACCAGCATGTCCGGCGACAACCGTCTGATCAGCGCCGACAACAAGGGCTACGCCGCCTACCACTGGGAGCGCGAGGTCCACGGCGTGGACTATCTCGCCGACGGCGCACCGGAGTTCGTGTCGGCGTTCGCCCAGACCAACAGCGGCGACATGTCGCCCAACCTGGACCTGGTGCCGCCCACGACGCCCGCCGACTTCGAGGCCACCCGCACCAGCGGGCTGCGCCAGTACGAGGCGGCCGCGGCGCAGGCGGACACGCCGGGCACGCGGCTGTCCGGGCCGGTCGACTCGCGGCTGGTGTACATCGACCTGTCCGACGTCACCGTGCGTCCGGAGTTCACCGGCGACGGGAAGACCCACCGCACCTCCAAGCCGTGCATCGGCGCGTCGATGGCGGCGGGCAGCCTGGAGGACGGGCCGGCCTTCCCCGGCTTCGACGAGGGCGACAACCCCTTCTGGGACGCGATCTCCAACTCCGTCATCTACACGGTCTCCCCCGAGCTGAAGCAGGCGCAGGCGCCGAAGGACGTCTTCGTGCCGATCGGGGAGATGAACCGGATCTACCCGTGGGTGCAGGAGCGGGTGCCGGTGATGCTGGTGCGCATCGGCGGCCTGTACCTCATCGGCATCCCCGGCGAGGTCACCGTCTGCGCGGGCCTGCGGCTGCGGCGCACGGTCGCCGGGATCGTCGGCGCGGACCTGGACGACGTGCTGGTCGCCGGGTACAGCAACTCCTACTTCCACTACGTGACCACGCCGGAGGAGTACGACGCCCAGCAGTACGAGGGCGGCAGCACCCTCTTCGGGCGCTGGCAGCTCCCCGCGCTCCAGCAGACCGCGTCCGAGCTGGCGGTCTCCCTGCGCGACGGCACGGACCTGCCGCTCGGTCCCGAGCCGCCGGACCTGACCGGCAAGGCGCTCACGCTCCAGCCCGGTGTGGTGCTGGACGCGCCGCCGCTGTTCCGGAAGTTCGGCGACGTGCTGGTGCCGCCGCGGGAGAACTACCGGACCGGGGAACGCGTCGAGGTCGTCTTCGCCGGCGCCCACCCGGGCAACGACCTGCACCGCGGCGACACGTATCTGCGGATCGAGCGGCGCGACTCCGGCGGCGCGTGGCGCACCGTCGCCGACGACGGCGACTGGTCGACCCGCTTCCACTGGGCTCGCGACGGCATCGCCGCGTCCAAGGTCACCATCACCTGGGACATCCCCCAGGGCACCCCCTCGGGCACCTACCGCGTCGTCTACCACGGCGACGCGAAGAGCCTCGGCGGGAAGATCTCGTCGATCGAGGGTGTGTCGACGGCGTTCCAGGTGCGGTGAGCCTGCCTGGCCGGCGCGGTGAGCCTGCCCGGGCCGGCGCGGTGAGCCTGTCCGAGCCGGCGCGGGGGCGTCGGCTCAGCCGGTGATCGAGAAGAAGATCGTGTCCTGGTCGTACCAGTCGATGGCCTTCGTCGCGTACTCCCACTCGCTGTGCTCGGACTCGAAGACGGACGCGAACCGGCCGACCTCGTCGCGGAAGTCGGGCGCCACGGAGTCGACCACCGCGCGGTAGGCGTCCGCGGCGGGCTTGGCCTTGTCCAGCGGGAACATGCCGATGTGCGGGCCGTCCACGGCGTGCGGGAAGAAGAACGGTATCTCCGCGGGCGGACCCGAGAACACGTGCGGGTACAGCAGCAGGTCCTCGCCGACCCCGGCCCGGCGCAGCTCCTCGTCCACCGCGAGGAAGAAGGTGGCGGGTTTGGAATAGACGCCCAGGTCGCACGGGTCGGACCCGTTCATGTCGATGACGCACTGCAGGGCCCTGGCGTAGGCGCCGGCCGCGTACTCCGCGGTCGAGTCCGCACGTCCCTCGAGGAGATGGTCGAGCGCCTCCGGTATCGGCAGCCCCCAGTCCAGCCCCTGTGCGTCCAGGTTCTCCTGGGCGGCCTCCGCCCGCTCCCGCACCATGCCGAGGACGCGGTGCTGCTCGGCGGTCAGCTTCTCGCCCGCTCCCAGGTAGGACAGGACGCCGGCCTTCGTGGCCGTGTTGTACGTGATCACTCGACTCATGGCGCTCATCCTGCCGCACCCCACTGACAACGCGTCAGGCATCCGTTCCCCGACGGCCCTCCCCCAACCTCAAATGTTCCTCTGAAGGCGGCCCGAGGACGGTTCGGGCGCGGAGCCGCGGGTCATATCCCCGGCACGTCCGGCACGCCCGTGCGGACGGACCGGGGGCCGGGCGGGAACGCCCGGGGTGAAGGAGGGGACGGGGATGACGACGGTACGGCTGGGGACCGGGATCGGATGGCGTCCGGAGATCGCGGACGCGGTGGAGGCCATGCCGGGCGTCGACTGGGTCGAGGTGGTCGCGGAGAACGTCTGCCCCGGCCATCTGCCCGAGTCGCTGCTGCGGCTGCGCGAGCGCGGGGTGACCGTCGTGCCGCACGGCGTCTCCCTGGGGCTCGGCGGCGCCGAACGCCCCGACGAGGGGCGGCTCACCGCGCTCGTCGAGCGGGCCACGGCGCTGGGCTCGCCCCTGGTCACCGAGCACATCGCGTTCGTGCGGGCGGGCGGTCCGCTGACCGCGTCCCCCGGCATCGAGGCCGGGCACCTGCTGCCGGTGCCGCGCAGCCGTGAGGCCCTCGACGTGCTGTGCGAGAACGTCCGCATCGCCCAGGACGCGCTCCCGGTGCCGCTCGCGGTGGAGAACATCGCCGCGCTATTCTCCTGGCCCGGCGAGGAGATGACCGAGGGGCAGTTCCTGTACGAACTGGCCGACCGGACCGGCGTACGGCTGCTCATCGACGTCGCCAACCTGCACACCAACCACGTCAACCGCGGCGAGGACCCGGCCAAGGCGCTCGGCGAACTCCCCGTGGAGGCCATCGCGTACGTCCATGTCGCGGGCGGGTTCGAGCGGGACGGCGTGTGGCACGACAGCCACGCCCACCCGGTGCCGCGGCCGGTGCTGGACATCCTGACCGACCTCGCCTCCCGGGTGTCGCCCCCGGGCGTGCTGCTGGAGCGGGACGAGAACTTCCCGGCCCCGGCGGAGCTGGGGCGCGAACTGGACGCGATCCGCGGGGCGGTGGAGGCGGGCGCCCGTGCCCGCGCCGTTCCAGCGCCCGAGCCGGTTCCGGGGCCCGCCGCCTTTGAGCCCGTCACCGAGGCCACCCGGGAGCGGCTGGCGCTGGCCCAGACCGCGGTGCTGTCCTCGCTGGTCGCGGGGACGCCGGTGCCGGAGGGGTTCGACCGGACGCGGATGCGGGTGCAGGCGCGGGCGCTGGCCGCCAAGCGGGCGGACGTCGTGGGGAAGGTGGCCCCGGAACTGCCGGAGATCCTCGGCGACGGCTACCGCCCGGCGTTCCTCGCGTACGCGGGGACCCGTCCGATGACGGGCGGCTACCGGCACGACGCGATGGCCTTCGTGGAACACCTCCTGCATCCCGGCCGCCTCGACGACTCCCGCACGCGCCGCGCCCTGCGCGAGTGGCACCGCGACCGCTCGGGCCCCCGCCCCCGCGCCCACCGCCCGACGGTCCGCCTCGCCCGCGCCACCCGCCGGGCCCTGCTGCGGCGCTGACGCCCTCCGGGACACCCGAGGCAACACCCCCGGCCGGAACGTCACATACCCACAACACTGTGTCCGGATCGTGAACAAGGCATGGTGCTCCCGCGACCGTGTCCCTTACAAACAACTCATGTTCTGGGTACCTCTCCTGCTGCTGGCCTGGGCGATCGCCGGGCTCGCCGGGTTGCGGCTGTGTCGTGCTGCTGTGCGTGAGGCGGCCTACGCCCGTGAAGAGGCGGGAGGGCGGCAAGGGCTGACGCTGTACGAGGCGGCGTTCCTGTCCGGCGGGCCCGCGCGGGTCGCCGATCTCACGCTCGTCGCGATGGCCCGTCAGCGGCGGCTGCTGCTGGCGCACACCGGCTGGGCCACCGTCGTCGATCCGCGCGGGCGGGACGACATGGAGCGCACGGTGATAGGGGCGATCGGGCCGGAAGGCCAGTCGCCCATAGCGCCGGTGCGGAAGGCCGCGGCGACCGCGGAGGCGGTGCGTACGCTGGCGGAGCGGCTGGTGCGCGCCGGGCTCGCGGTGCCGGAGGGCGACGGGCGGACCGTCGCGGAGGCGCTGCGCCGGCTGCGTCTCGCCGTGCCCGCGGTGGCCGGTCTCGCCGTCGTCGCGCTGCTCATGCCGGTGCCGTCGCAGATGCCGCGCCTGCTGGTCGCCCTGTGGTTCGCGCTGCCGCTGGTGTTCACGCTGGGCTGTCTGGCCATAGCCCGCTTCGAGCTGAGCCCCGCCTCCCCCTGGGCGTCCCCGGCAGGGGAGCGACTGCTGGCCTCCGTGCGGCAGGCGGCGGCCGGCGACAGCGACGACGACCGCGCGTACCTCACCTCCGTCGCGGTGAGCGGGGTGCACGCGGTGGGCGAACCGCAGGTGCGCGCCGCCTTCGCGCACCGGGAGCCGCGCGTGGAGTGGTGAACCCGTCGCCGACACCCGGCGGGCGGTCCTTGCCCGGCACCTCGCGTGCCGAAAACATCCCTTTTGTCGCCGTCGCCGCAGCGCACCGAAGGGATCCCCCCACCGATGAGAACCGCCGCCGCCCTCGTGGCCGCCGGGTCCTTGCTCCTCACCACCCCCGCACGCCCGTCCCCGTCCGCGTCCACGTCCTCATCCTCGTCCGCCTCCGAGGCACGCGGCACCGCGGTGGCCGCCGCGCGCGCCGCCTCGGAGGGGATCGATTTCGGCCCGTGCGCCGAGGAACAGGAGCTGCCGCCCTCCGTGGAGTGCGGCACCCTACGCGTCCCGCTCGACTACACCCGCCCGGACGGCGAGCAGATCCGCCTCACCGTCAGCCGCTCCCGGGCCACCGGGGAGGACCCCGCGACCGGGCGGGCGGTGCCCCGTCAGGGCTCCCTGGTGAACAACCCGGGCGGGCCCGGCGTCAGCGGCATGTACTTCCCGATGCTGGGCGTGGTCCCGGGCTGGAAGCGGCTGGCGGCGGCGTACGACCTGGTGGGCTACGCGCCGCGCGGGGTGGGCCGTTCCGCCCCGCTGTCGTGCACCGACCCGAAGACCTTCCATCAGGGCCCCGCGCCCGCGCCCCCGCACCCGACGGCGGCGGTCAAGCGGGAGCGCGCGGCCCGCGCGGCGGCGTACGCGCGGGGGTGCGCCGAGCGCGCGGGGGACGCCCTCCAGCACTACACCTCGCTGAACAACGCCCGTGACCTGGACGTGCTGCGCGCCGCGCTGGGCGAGACCCGGCTGACGTTCCTCGGCTCGTCGTACGGCACGTACATCGGCGCGCTGTACGCGACGCTGTTCCCCTCACATGTGCGGCGTATGGTGTTCGACTCGGCGGTGAACCCGGCGCCGGAGCGGATCTGGTACCGCAACAACCTGGCCCAGTCGGCCGCGTTCGAGGACCGCTGGGCGGACTTCCGGGCCTGGGCCGCCCGCCACCACGACGTGTACGGGCTGGGCGACACCGCGCGGAAGGTGCGCGACAGCTACGACGTCGTACGGGAGCGGCTGGCGCGGGAGCCGGCGGGCGGGAAGGTCGGTCCGGCGCAGCTGCACACGGCGATGCTGCAGGCGGCGTACTACGACGACCACTGGCCGCAGCGCGCGCACGCGTTGTCGGCGTATCTGAAGGGCGACCCGGCGCCGCTGGTGGAGCAGGCGGAGGAGCAGCCCGAGGCGGCGGCTGAGGCGGAGAACACGCGCGCGGTGTATCTGGCCGTGGAGTGCAACGACGCGCCCTGGCCGACGGACTTCGCGGTGTGGGACCGGGACAACACACGGCTCGCGCGCCGGGCGCCGTTCGAGACGTGGGACAACGTGTGGACCAACCTGCCCTGCGCCTCCTGGCCGGCGCCCCGGCAGCGGCCGCTGGACGTGCGCGCCGGGGAGGACGCGCTGCCGCCCACGCTGATCCTGGCGGCGGAACGGGACGCGGCCACCCCGTACGACGGGGCGCTGGAACTGCACCGGCGGCTGACGGGGTCGGCGCTGGTGACGGAGCGGGACGCGGGCAGCCACGGGCTCGCGGGCGGCGCGAACGCGTGCGTGAACGCGCACCTGACGGCGTATCTGCTGGCGGGCCGGGTGCCGGGCCGGCGCGCGTCCTGCGCACCGCACCCGGCGCCCGCTCCCCGGGCCTGAGGCGTCAGGCCAGACCGGCGACCAGCTCGGCGACGTCCTTGCGGCGGCCCGTGAAGAACGGCACCTCCTCGCGGACGTGCCTGCGGGCCTCGGAGCCGCGCAGGTGACGCATCAGGTCGACGATGCGGTACAGCTCGTCGGCCTCGAAGGCGAGGATCCACTCGTAGTCGCCGAGGGAGAACGAGGCGACCGTGTTGGCGCGCACGTCCGGGTAGCCGCGGGCCATCTTGCCGTGGTCCGCGAGCATCCGGCGGCGGTCCTCGTCGGGCAGCAGGTACCAGTCGTAGGAGCGCACGAACGGATAGACGCTGACGTAGTCGCGGGGCGTCTCGTCGGCGAGGAACGCCGGGATGTGCGAGCGGTTGAACTCGGCGGGGCGGTGCAGCGCCATGTTCGACCAGACCGGCTCCAGCGCGCGGCCCAGCTTGGTGCGGCGGAAGAGGTTGTAGGCCTCCTGGAGCTGGTCGGCGGTCTCGGCGTGCCACCAGATCATGAGGTCGGCGTCGGCGCGCAGGCCCGACACGTCGTAGGTGCCGCGGATCGTGACGTCCTTGGCGGCGAGCTGGTCGAACAGCTCCTGGACCTCCTCGGCGTAGCCGGCGCGGTCCTCCGGCAGGACGTCCTTCAGCTTGAACACGGACCACAGGGTGTAGCGGATGACCTCGTTGAGGTCCTTGGCCAGCTTGCCCTTGTTGGGGATCCGGTCGGGCGCGGGGGTGGTGGCGTCGTCACTCATGTCCCTTATTCTCCTGCTCCTCCGTGAAGGCTTTGCACCGGGTGCGCGGTGAGCTGCTGCACAGCGCGCAGGTCGCCCTGGATCTGGTCGGCGGCGGCGTACGCGCTCGCGATGCACGCGGGCACGCCGACGCCGTCGTACGCGGCGCCGCACACGGCCAGGCCGGACAGGCCCGAGAGATGGGCGCGGACGCGGGCGACGCGCGCGTGGTGGCCGACCGGGTACTGCGGCAGACCGTCGTCCCAGCGGGTCACGCGGGCGGCGACCGGGGCGGCGTCCAGGCCGGTGGCCGCCTTCAGGTCGTGCCGGGACAGCTCCACCAGCTCGTCGTCGTCGCGGTGCAGGATCTCCGTCTCGCCGTGGCGGCCCACGGAGGTGCGCACGACGGCCAGGTCCGGGTTCTCCTCGGCGATCCAGCCCCACTTGCGGGAGGCGAAGGTGGACGCCTTGATGGAGCGGCCCTCCACGGGCGGCACCAGGAACCCGCTGCCCTCGGGCAGCCGCGCCTCGTCGCGCCGGTAGGCGAGGGTGATCAGCGCCATCGAGGCGTACTCGACGGCGGACAGCTCGGCGGCGGCGCCCGGCGCCTCGGCGCGCAGCAGGTGCGCGGCGGCCGGGGCGGGCACGGCGACGACGACCGCGTCGGCGTGCACCGAACTGCGCCGCCGGCGACGAGCCGCCAGCCGTCGTCGGCCTCGCGGCGCAGTTCGGTGACCGGGGCGCCGGTGAGGATGCGGACGCCCCGGGCGCGCAGGGAGTCGGCGACCGCGAGCGGCAGGGTGCCCACGCCTCCCGCGACGCCCGTGAAGACGGGACCGGCCTGCTGGGCGGCGGCCGTCCTGGCCTGCACGGCGCGCACCGCCTCGGTCAGGGTGGCGTGCGCGCGGGCCGCCTCGAACAGCTGCGGGACGGCCGAGCGCATCGAGATGCGGTACGCGTCGCCCGCGTACACCCCGCCGAGCAGCGGCTCCACGAGCCGGTCGACGACCTCACGGCCGAACCGCTCGGCGACGTGCTCGCCGATGGCGACGTCGTCGCCGATCTCGGTGGGCGGCAGCTCGGCGTCCCGCCCGATCCGGGCGAGGCCCTCGTCGGACAGCACGCCGGCGAGCGCGGCGGCGGTGCCGGGGACGCCCATGACGTGTCCCTTCGGCATGGGACGCAGCGCGCCGCGGGTCCACAGCGCGGCGGAGGCGGTGGCGGGCGGCTGGAGCCGGTCGGCCAGCCCGACCGCGCGGGCGAGTCCGACCGCCTCGGGCCGGCGGGCCAGCAGCGACTCCGCGCCGAGGTCGACGCGGGCGCCCGCGATCTCGCCGGGCAGCAGCTTGCCGCCGACCCGGTCCGAGGCCTCCAGCACGGTGACCCGCGCCCCGTGCTCCAGCAGCCGGTGCGCGGCGGCCAGTCCGGCGATGCCCGCTCCGACGACGACGGCGTGCCGGCCGCCGTCCGTGTGTGATCCGCTCATGCCCTCCACCTTCTCAAACGCCGCGCGCGGGCCGGCCAGGGCCGTGTGGCCCCGCCGAGTCCCTACCGTGACCCCATCGCGACCGTACGGTCCGAACGCCCGCCCCCCTCACGGCGTCTGAGGAGCGTCAGTGTCACCACGGCAGGGGGAGTCCCGCAATGCGCACACGACGATCCGTACGATCCGCCCACGCACTGGCGGGGGCGTTGCTGGCGGCCGCCCTTCTCGTCACGGGGTGCGGCGCGTCGTCCGACGACCTCGGGGCGGGGTCGGACAGCAAGGCCGCACCCGGGGTGGCGGCGGACGAGGGCGCGGCCGCGCAGGCGGGGCCCGAGTCCGGGAAGCAGGGCGCGCCCGGCGGCGGCACGGGGGACCGTTCCGTCCCGTCGGCGCCGCGGGTGGCGGCGGAGCACATCATCCGCACCGCCTCCCTGACGGTGCGCGTCAAGGACGTGCCGACGGCGCTCGACGAGGCGCGCACCGCGACGACGAACGCGGGCGGCTACGTCGGCGACGAGACGACCCGCGGGGACGGCCGGGGCCACGAGCGCACCCGTGTGGTGCTGCGCGTGCCCGTGGACGCGTACGAGAAGGTGCTGGCCGCGCTGGAGGGCACGGGCACCCTGGTCGAGCGCCGCGCGAACGCGGAGGACGTCACCGACCAGGTGGTCGACGTGGAGAGCCGCATCCGGTCGCAGCGGGCGAGCGTGGCGCGGATCCGTGAGCTGATGGACCGGGCGACCCGGCTGAGCGACGTGGTGACGCTGGAGGGCGAACTCAGCAGCCGCCAGGCCGACCTGGAGTCGCTGCTCGCCCAACAGGCGTCCCTGAAGGACCGCACGAGCCTCGCCACGATCACGCTCACGCTGTCCGAGACGCCGGTGAAGAAGGAGAAGAAGGAGGACGAGGACCCCGGTTTCCTGGACGCGCTCGCGGGCGGCTGGGGCGTCTTCGTGACCCTGCTGCGCTGGCTGATGCTGGCGCTGGGCGCGGTCCTGCCGTTCGCGGCGGTGGCGGCGCTGCTCGTGCTGGTGTGGGTCAAGCTGATCGGCCCGCGGCTGCGGCGCCGCCCGCGTCCGGAGCCCGCGACGTCCGGCGGTCCGGGCACGGGCACGGGGTCGCTGCCCGTCGCCCCGCCCGTCCCCGGGCACACCCCCGAGGCCGGTAACGGCGACGCCTGAGGAACCGCGCTCGCCCCTCCCCCGTAGCGTGGGCGGCATGAACACGAGCGCTGCGCACGGGGCGAGGGAACGGCTGGTCGTGATCGGCGGCGACGCCGCGGGCATGTCCGCGGCGTCGCAGGCCCGGCGGATGAAGGGGCCGGACGAGCTGGAGATCGTGGCGTTCGAACGCGGCCACTTCACCTCCTACTCCGCCTGCGGCATCCCCTACTGGGTGGGCGGCGACGTCGGGGACCGGGACGAGCTCATCGCCCGCACTCCCGCTGAGCACCGCGCGCGGGACATCGACGTGCGGCTGCGCACCGAGGTCACGGAGATCGACGTGGACCGGGGGCGGGTGCGCGCCCGTGACCTGGAGTCCGGCGCCGAGTCGTGGACGTCGTACGACAGGCTGGTGATCGCGACCGGTGCGCGGCCCGTCCGCCCGGACCTGCCCGGGATCGACGCGCCCGGGGTGCACGGGGTGCAAACCCTGGACGACGGTCAGGCGCTGCTGGACACGCTGTCCCGTACGGGAGGGCGCCGCGCGGTGGTCGTGGGCGCGGGCTACATCGGCGTGGAGATGGCCGAGGCGCTGATCAACCGCGGCTACGAGGTGACGGTCGTCAACCGCGGCCGGGAGCCGATGGCGACGCTCGACCCCGACATGGGCCGGCTGGTGCGCGAGGCCATGACCGGGATGGGCATCACGATGGTCGACGACGCCGAGGTCACCGCGCTGCCCACCGGCGCCGACGGCCGGGTGCGCGCGATCGCCACCGCGGACGCCGAGTACCCCGCCGACGTCGTGGTCCTGGGCATCGGCGTACGGCCGGAGACCGCCCTCGCGCGGGCCGCCGGGCTGCCCCTCGGGGACAGCGGCGGGCTGCTCACCGACCGGTCGCTGCGGGTGCGCGGGCAGGAGAACGTGTGGTCGGGCGGCGACTGCGTGGAGGTGCTCGACCTGGTCTCCGGGCAGCTGCGGCACATCCCGCTGGGCACCCACGCCAACAAGCACGGCCAGATCATCGGCACGAACGCCGGCGGCGGCTACGCGACCTTCCCCGGCGTGGTCGGAACGGCGGTCAGCAAGGTGTGCGACCTGGAGATCGCGCGCACCGGCCTGCGGGAGAAGGACGCCCGCCGTGTGGGCCTGCGCTTCGAGGCGGTGACGATCGAGTCGACCAGCCGCGCGGGCTACTACCCGGACGCCGCCCCCATGACGGTGAAGATGCTGGCGGAACTCGGCACGGGCCGCCTCCTCGGCGTCCAGATCGTCGGCCGCGAGGGCGCGGGCAAACGCGTGGACGTCGCGGCGGTCGCCCTCACGGCAGGCATGACGGTCCACCAGGTGGCAGCCCTGGACCTGGGCTACGCCCCGCCGTTCTCCCCGGTCTGGGACCCGATCCAGGTGGCGGCCCGGAAGGCGGCGGCGAAGGTGCGGGGACGGTGAGCACGGCCCACTTGCGGCCGCCGGACCGGCACTCGGCGCTCGGCACTCGGCACTCGGCACTCGGTACGAGCGGACCGAAGCCGGGCGCCGGCCGCACAGGGCCGTGTGCACCGCAACCGGAAGCGTGGCTCACGCCCGTGCGCGCGGCCCCCGGCCCGGCGGCGGGTCGAGCTGGGTTACCAGCTTGACGTTGGCGGGGACGGCTGGACCGGCTGGGCATCCGCGGCGGTCGTCCGGGCGGGCCCACGCCCGGCCCCGCCCGACACACCCGGCAGGCAGCCCGGCGCACGACGCACGACGTACGACGCACGACGCACGACGCACGCCAGCATGAACCGGACCCCGGCCGTACACGGCCGCAAGCCCGCAGCCCGCGAGGCCGGCGCACGCTCCGCGTAAGGAACGAGCCCGGCGGTGCGGGCCCGTGTGGCGGGCCGGTGCGGGGCGCGTCCCGCGTGCGGCTCGTGTCCGGCAGGCGGGGCGTACCCGGCGCGCGTCGGCTGTCCCGGGCCCGGGACACGGCCGCCGTGCGGGACGGCGTCACGCCGTGCCGTTGATCCGTTCGATCGCCTGGCGGGCCTGTTCGGCCGGCGGGCGGGACGGGAGGGAGGAGACCGAGCCGGTCGCCGACGTGGCGGAGGCGGTGGCCGGGGGGACGGCGGGGGGCTGTTCGCCGGCCGTCGGGCGGGCGTGCGCGGCGGTGGCGCGCACGGACCGCAGGCGGTGGCTCACCGCCTCGTCCAGCGTCACCGGCCGCTGCATCTGCGAGGCGAGCCGCCCCGCCTCCTGGCCGAGCCGGGCGACGTCCTCCCAGGGGAGGCGGACCACGAGCGTCAGCTCGGCCTCGCCGTCGGGCAGCGCGTGCACGGGGACGGTCACTCGGTCGTTCATCGCCTGTGTCCTCACGTCGGCCCCGCGGCGCCTTCCCCGCGCCGCGGGCGGTTGACGAGACATACGCACGCCGGACGGGCGGCGTTCAGGGGCCCGTTGATTCACCGGCGGCCGTCCGGGCACCAGTGGAATGTGGTCATCCCTGTTCATGACGTGAACCCCGCGCGCCGCACCCCCTGGGTGACGTACGCGCTCATCATCGCCAACATCGTCGTCTTCGTGGCGTACACGCCCGGTGTCGTCGGCTCCCTGACCGGGGGCGGCGGCAGCCTGGCGGACCTGTGCCACCTCGAGGCGTTCCTGGAGCGGTGGGCGGTGGTGCCCAGGGAGCTGATCCACCACCAGCTGCCGAGCCTCGTGCCGACCGGCGCCACCGGCGTGGGCCCGCGGGGCGCCGGGTGCGTGATCGGCCCGCCCCGCTACGAGAAGTCGCCCGAACTGAGCGTGCTGACGGCGATGTTCCTGCACGGCGGCTGGCTGCACCTGCTGGGCAACATGCTCTTCCTGTGGATCTTCGGCAACAACATCGAGGACCGCATGGGGCACGTCCGCTTCCTGCTGTTCTACCTGGTCTGCGGCTACGCGGCCGCGTACGGCTTCGCTCTTCTGAACGCCGACTCGGGCGAGCCCCTGATCGGCGCGTCGGGCGCCGTCGCCGGTGTGCTGGGCGCGTACCTGGTGCTCTACCCGAGGGCACGCGTCTGGGTGCTGGTGCCGTTCCTGATCTTCCTGCCGCTGCGGCTGCCCGCGTGGATCGTGCTGGGCCTGTGGTTCGCGCTCCAGGCGGTGTACTCGACCGGGCAGGGCGTCACGGACGCGGGCACGGTGGCGTACGCGGCGCACGTCGTCGGGTTCGTCGTCGGCATGCTGCTGGCATGGCCGCTGAAGCCGGGCACTCCCCCGCCGCCCGAGCCGCGCGGCATCCTCTTCGGCCGGCGGGCGCGGCCCGGCTGGGAAAGCGGCCCCGGGTGGCAGGGCGGACCGGGTTGGCGGGGCGGACCCGGCTGGTAGCGCGGGCCCGGCTGCCGGAACGACCTCCCGCTTGATCGTCCGCGGGCCTAGACTCCCCCCAGCGGCCGCTGTTCGATGGGGAGGACCATGTTCGACCACACGTACGACAACCCGGTGATCAGCGGTTTCCACCCCGATCCGAGCGTGTGCCGGGTCGGCGACGACTACTACCTGGTGTGCTCCAGCTTCGAGTACTTCCCCGGGCTGCCCCTCTTCCACAGCCGGGACCTGGTCCACTGGGAGCAGATCGGCAACGTGCTCGACCGCCCCGCCCAACTGCCGCTGCCGCTCCCCGGCTCGAAGGCGTCCGGCGGCCTCTACGCCCCCACGATCCGGCACCACGACGGCCGCTTCTGGGTGATCAACACCAACGTCGACGGCGGCGGCAACTTCGTCGTCACGGCCGAGCGCCCCGAGGGCCCGTGGAGCGACCCCGTCCGGATCGACGTCGAGGGCATCGACCCCGACCTGGCATGGGAGGAGGACGGCACCTGCTGGTGCGCCTTCTCCGGACCCGCGGGCGGCATCAACCTGGCCCGGATCGACCCGGTCACGGGCGCGGTCCTTGAGGGCCCCTTCCCCACCTGGTCGGGCAGCGGCCTCAAGTACCCGGAGGCTCCGCACCTCTACCGCATCGGCGACTGGTGGTACCTGCTGATCGCCGAGGGCGGCACGGAGCGCGGCCACGCCGTGTCGGCGGCCCGCGCCCGCTCCCCGCGCGGCCCCTGGGAGGGCGCCCCCGGCAACCCGCTGCTCTCCCACAGCGGCACCGCCCGCCGCATCCAGAACACCGGCCACGCCGACCTGGTCCAGGCGCCCGACGGCGGCTGGTGGATGGTGCTGCTCGGCGTCCGCCCGCGCGGGTTCACGCCCGACGTGCATGTCCTGGGCCGGGAGACGTTCCTGACGCCCGTGGAATGGGACGAGGACGGCTGGCCGGTCGTCGCGCCCGTGCCGGAGCGTCATGCGGCGCCCGGCGGCGCCTGGCATCCCGTACCGGCTCCGCCCGCCCGCGACGACTTCGACGGGACCGCCCTCGCCCCGCACTGGATCTCGCCGTTCACCCGCCCGGAGGGCTCCTGGTCGCTGACGGAGCGTCCCGGCTCGCTGGTGCTGCGCGCCACCGGCCCCACCCTGGACACCCCCGGCTACACGTTCGTCGGCCGCCGCCAGCAGCACCTCGACTGCCGCGTCACCGCCCTGGTCGACCCGGGCAGGGGACGCGGCGGGATCTGCGTACGCCTTGACGAGGCCCACCACTACGAGGTGGAAGTGGGCGGCGGCGAGGTGCGCGTCGTGGCGCGGATCGGGCCGCTGAGCGAGACCGTGGCCCAGCGGTCCGCCCCGCCCGGTCCGCTGACCCTCGGCGTGACCGTCCGCACCTCGGACCTGGTGCCCGCGTCGCCCCTGCTCACCGACGGCCACACCACCGGCCCGGACACCCTCGCCTTCTGGCTGGGCGACCCCACCGCCCCGGGCGCCCACCCGCTCGCCGAACTGGACGGGCGCTATCTCTCCACCGAGGTCGCCGCGGGCTTCACCGGCCGCGTCATCGGCATGTACGCCACGGAGGGGTCGGTCGCGTTCGACTGGTTCGAGTACGTTCCGACGCCCGCCGTGTGAGGGACCGCCCGAGGCCGCGGGGCCCTGCGCCGGTTGGGCTAATCTGTCCCCCATGCCACCCCGACCAGCCGGAACGCGTCCCACCTTGTCCCTGGTCGCCGAGACCGCCGGCACGAGCGTTCCGACCGTGTCGAAGGTGCTGCGCGGCGGGACCGACGTCTCGGCGGAGACCCGCGCGCGGGTCATGGAGGCCGTACGGGCCGTCGGCTACACCCGCAGGGGCGGCGGCAAGTCCGAGGCCGGGCGGGAAGAGAACGGCCGGTCCGACGTCCTCGACCTGGTGGTCACCCACTTCGAGGGGTCGTGGGCGAACCTCCTCATCGCCGGAGCCGGCCGCGAGGCCGCCGCGGCGGGGCTCGACGTGGTGCTGACTCTCGCCGAGCCGCAGGGCGACTGGGCGTCGCGGGTGCTGCGCAGGCGCACCCTCGGCGTGGTCGGCACGCTGGTCGACCCGGCGTCGCCGCAGTTCGGCGCACTGTTCGCGGCGGGCGTCCCGGTGGTGCTGATCGACCCGATGACCACACCGCCGGCGGGCGTGACGAGCGTCGGCGTGGCGAACTGGGAGGGCGGCCGCATGGCCGCCGAGCATCTGCTGTCCCTGGGCCACGAGCGGCTGGGCGTGATCGCCGGGCACGCCCGCCATCTGTTCAGCCGGGCCCGCGTCGACGGCTTCCGCGGGGCGGCCGACACGGAGACCGGCGGACGGGCCACGGTGACCGTGACCCACGGCGGGTGGAACCGCGCCAGGGCGGCGGCCGCCACCCACGCCCTTCTCGACGAGAACCCGGGCATCACGGCGGTCTTCGCCTGCGCCGACTCGATGGCGCTCGGCGTCTACGACGCGCTGGGCGAGCGGGGTCTGCGGGTCCCCGACGACATCAGCGTCATCGGCTTCGACGACCTGCCGGAGGCGCAGTACATCACCCCCGGCCTGACGACCGTACGGCAGCCCAGCACCGAACTCGGCGCCGCGGCGGTCAAGTTGCTGCTCGACCTCGCGCGGGGCGAGGACCGCGGGACCCGCGCCGCGGCCCGGATGAAGCTGGCGACGGAACTGGTCGTCCGCGCCTCGACCGGCCCCGTGTCACACGGGTGACGTGACGACGTCGAGGACGATCCGGCTCGGCCGCCCGGGGCCCTGGAGGATCGTGTGCTCGGCCGTGACGGCGGGAGCGGACTCCCCGTCCGGCGCGTAGGAGTTGGCGCCGACGTCCCAGCGCGGTGAGGAGCTCGGGGCGATGTCGACGCGTATCCGGTGGCCCGGCAGGAAGGTGTGCGCGGTCGACCAGAGGTCCACGGCGATCTCGTACGCCCGGCCCGGCTCCAGCGGCCCCCTCGCGCCCCGGCCGGTCACGGGGTCGACGGACCGCGCCGATGCCCGCCGCACGCCGTCGGCGACGACGCGGCTGGTGCCGTCGGGGTGTTCGTCGCACAGCCGGACCACCACGTCCGCGTCCGTCCCCGTGGTGACGAGATGGACGACGGCACGGACCGCGCCCATCACCGTGAGCTCCTTCTCCAGCGGCCCGGTGCGCCAGGAGACGACGTCGGGCCGTGCCTCGACCGCCCTCTGGTCGGCGGGGCCCGCCCCGAACGGCGCGAACAGCAGGACCGCCCCGCCGCGCGTCGGCACGGGGGACGCCGGGTCGCTGACGAGCCTCCGGCCCCCGCTCCCGGCCGGTTCGGGGGCGAGGGCGCCCTCGGGGGTCAGGTACAGCTCGAGCGGCCGCGCGTCGCGGGGCGGGAACACGTCCGCCTCCACCCACCGGTCGGCGCCCATCAGGAACACCTGTACCAGCGGGGAGCCGAGCGCACGCCCGCGCAGCACCGCGTCGAACCAGCGCAGGTGCAGCGCGGTGAGGTCCACGGCCTCGGCGGACGCCTCCGGGCCGAAGTCGAGGCCCGCGGCCCGGCCGGAGTAGTCGTCGTGCGTCCACGGGCCCACGACCAGCCGGGGCGCCGGCCCTCCCGTGTCCTCCGCGCGGCGCCGCAGCCGCCGGTACAGCTCCAGGGTCGGCCCGAGGAACACGTCGAACCAGCCGCCGGTCAGCAGCACCGGTACGTCGACCGCGTCGAGCCGGTCGACGATCTTCCCCGCCCGGTGACGCGGCGAGTCCAGCGGCTCCCGCAGCCGGTCCAGCCCCCATCGGACGATGCCCTCGGCGTCCCGCTGCTCGTGCAGGGCCCCGGCGCGGTACGCCTCGCCCGTCGCGATCGCCTGCTCGGTCGCCTCGTGGAGCCGGTGCTCGGCGTCCCGTTCGCGGGCGGAGGGGACACGGGCGATCGCGTCCGGGGCGATGGCGTAGTGCGTCCAGGCGAGTGTGCTGCCGAGCTCCGGCACGCCCCCGCGGAAGCGGAAGCCGTCGAGCGCGGACAGCGCGGGCGTCATGGCGGGGGCCAGCGCCCGCAGCGCCGGGGCTCCGCCGAGCAGTGCGGCGAACTGGGTGTCGGAGGCGTAGGACGCGCCCCACATGCCCACGGCGCCGTCGCACTCGGGGCGGGCCGCGAGCCAGGCCACGGCGTCGGCGCCGTCCGCCTCCTCCTGGGCGCAGGGGTCGAAGACGCCCTCGGAGCCGAAGCGGCCCCGCACGTCCTGGAGCGCGACCAGGTGGCCGGCGGCGACCAGGCGGCGGACGTCCAGGTACCCGTCGTCCTCCTCGCGGGTCACGTCGTAGGGGTGGCGGACGAGGAGGGCCGGCCAGGGTCCGGTGCCGTGCGGGAGGAGCAGGAGGGTCCGCAGCCGTGTTCCGTCGCGCAACGGGCAGGCCACCTCCCGGCGTTCGGCGACCGGGTCCGGTGTCGGCCGGGAGGTGACGGTCACGGCTGCGGTCCCTTCCCTCAGCCCTTCACCGCGCCGGTGAGACCGCCCACGATGCGCTTCTCGAAGACCGAGAAGAACACCAGGGCGGGCAGCATGGCGAGCGAGGTGAAGGCGAGCACCTTCGCGGTGTCCGTGGAGTACTGCGAGGAGAACACCTGCACGCCCAGCGGCAGCGTGAAGTTGGCCTGCGAGTTGAGGACGTAGAGGGGCAGCAGGTAGTTGTTCCAGCTGCCCACGAAGGCGAGGATGCCGACGGTGACCACGCCGGGCAGCGACAGCGGGACCACCATGCGGAAGAAGAACCCCAGCCGGCTCATTCCGTCGAGCGCGGCGGCCTCCTCGATCTCGTTCGGGATGGCCCGCAGGAACGGCACGAGGATGATGACGGTCGTCGGCAGGCCGAACGCGATCTGCGGGACGATCACGCCCAGCAGGTTGTCGACGAGCCCGAGGTCCTTGATCACCAGGTAGAGCGGGGTGATCGCGATGACCATCGGGAACATCAGGCCCGCCGCGAACAGCGAGTACATGGCGCCCTTGAACCGGAAGTCGTAGCGGGCGATGACGAAGCTCACCATCAGCCCGAGCGCGACGATGCCGGCCGTGCTGGCCAGCGCCACGATCAGTGAGTTGGCGAACTCGCCCCAGAACACCGAGGACTTGAGGACGCCGAGGTAGTTGACGGTGACCCAGGGGTCGGGCAGCGCGGCCGGATCGGTGGTGATGTGGGCGTTGGTGCGGAAGCCCCCGAGCACGATGTAGAGCACCGGCGCGACGCACACGCCGACGAACAGCAGCGCCACGAAGTAGGTGACGGGGCCGCCGTCGCGCCTCGAAGGCTTCCGGGTGAGGGTGGTCGTCGCGCTCATCACACGGTCCCTTCGGTGACGGCGCCCCTGAGGTCGCGGCGCAGGACGAACCGCTGGTAGATCAGCGCGACGACCAGCGAGATCACGAACATCACCACGGCGACGGCGCTTCCGTAGCCGTAGTTGCCCGCGTTGCGGCCCTGGGCGAGCATGTAGATCGCCATGGTGGAGGTCCCGGCGGTGCCCGAGACGTACTGGCCCCAGATGATGTAGACGAGGTCGAACAGCTGCAGCGAGCCGATGATCGACAGGAACGCCCAGATGCGGATCGTCGGCCCCAGCAGCGGCAGCGTGATGCGGCGCTGGATCTGCCAGTAGGAGGCGCCGTCGATCTGCCCGGCCTCGAAGATCTCGTCGGGGATCGACTGCAGTCCCGCGAGCATCAGGATCACCGCGAAGCCGAGGTACTTCCAGGTGATGACGGCCATCAGCGTCCAGAGCGCCAGGTCCGGGTCGGAGATCCAGTCGGCCTCCAGCGAGCCCAGACCGATCGCGCGCAGCAGGCCGTTGACGGCGCCGTCGCTCTGCAGCATCAGGCTCCAGCCGGTGCCGACGATCACCTCGGAGATGATGTACGGCACGAAGACCAGGACGCGGATCGCGGAGCGGCCGCGGATCCGGCGGTTGAGCAGCAGGGCGAGACCGATCGCCAGGGGCCCCTGGAGGACCAGGGACAGCACCAGGATCAGGCCGTTGTGCCACAGGACGTCGTGGAAGGCGGGGTCGGTGAGGATCAGCCGGTAGTTGTTCAGGCCGACCCAGTCGGTGGGGTCTCCGTAGCCCTTCCACCGGTAGAAGCCGTAGTAGGCGGCGAGCGCGACCGGGAAGATCACGAACGCCAGGAAGACGAGGACGGCCGGTGCGGACAGGACGACGATCTCCAGTCGCGTCCTGCCCCGGCGGCGTGCGGCCGCACGCCGCGGGGCGAGGGTGTCGCTCATGTCTGTCCGGTCAGCCCTTCTCCGCCGCGGCCTTGACGTCCTTGACGATGTCGGCCGCGGTGCCCTTGCCTGCCAGCAGGTTCACCACGGCGATGTTCATGGCGTTGCCGACGTTCTGGCCGTACTGGGTGTCGAGGAACTGCATGGAGTAGGCGGCCTTGTTGAACGCCTGGAGCGCCGAGATGTTGTACGGCTCGGTGACGACGCCCTGGGCCGCCTTGTTCACCGGGATGGTGTCGAAGGCCTCGGCGTAGGCCTCCTGCTGCTCCTTGGTCACCGTGAACTGGAGGAAGGAGAGGGCTTCTTCGGGCGCGTTCCTGGACAGGGAGTAGCCGCCGGCGCCGCCCATGATGGCGGTGGGGTCGCCCTTGCCGCCGGGGACGGCCGGGAAGGGGAACCAGCCGAGGTCGGGGAGCGGCTTCTTGTCCGGGGTCAGGTCGGCGATGACGCCCGGGTTCCAGTTGCCCATGAGCTCCATGCCGGCCCTGTGGTTGGCGATCAGTCCGGCCGACGATCCGGCTCCCTGCTGCGAGGTGGCCGTGAGGAAGCCCTTCTGGAAGGGGTCGGCGCCCAGGAGGTCCGCGAGGTCCTCGCCGGCCTTCGTCCAGCAGGGGTCGTCGAAGGTGAGCGACTTGGCCGACTCCTGCAGCGTCTCCTGACTGCACTCGCGCAGGGCGAAGTTGTAGTACCAGTGCGCGGCGGGCCAGGCGTCCTTGGCGCCGACCGCGATGGGGGCGACCTTGATCGCCTTCAGTTTCGCAACGGCCTCCTTCAGCTCGTCCACCGTCGTCGGGGGCGCGGCGATGCCGGCCTTCTTGAAGAGGTCCTTGCTGTAGTAGATGCCCTCGGGCTGGGTGTCGAGCGGCATCGCGTAGATCTTGCCGTCGATGGAGACGCCCTCGAGGGCCGCCTCGCCCACGTTGCCCCGGTCGGTGTCGGTGAGCTGCAGCTCCTTGATCTGGCCGGCGTCGACCATGGCCTGCATCTTGCCGCCGCCGCGCTGGAGGAAGATGTCGGGCGCGGAGCCGGAGTTGAGGGCGTTCTGCAGCTTGCCGTCGAGGTCCTCGTTCTGCACGGACTGGATCTTGATGGTGACGTCGGGGTGCAGCTTCTTGTACTCCTTGGCGGCGTTCTGCCAGAACACCAGGCCGCGTCCCTCCATGGCGTTCGTCCACACGGTCACCGTCGCCGCGCCGCCGCCCGCGCCGTCGTCACCGCCACCGGCACATCCGGCGGCGGCGAGTGCGAGGCAGCACAGGCCGATCGCGGCAGCCGTCGTGCTGCGGGTCTTCCTCGTCATCGGGCGCTCCTGATCTGTCGACACAAGTGATCCAAATCCTGATTAGTTTGCGCAAACTAACGAGTCATCCGCGAAGTTGGGCAAGGTCTACCGCCGAAAATGTCGGTGGAGCAACAGAAAGTTTTCGCAAGTTGCCCAATCGTTACCGACATAGCGACCGCCGTTCGGAGTGCCGAACAAGACGGGGGGAGGCCGGTGCGAAGGGTGCCCGGGTACGCGAAAGGCCGGTGCCGCGCGCGGGAGCGCGCGGAACCGGCCTCACCGGCGGCCCGAAGGCCGCCCGACGACGGTCAGTCGTATACGGTCAGCGGGCGGACGCCGTGTGCACGTACTCCACCAGCCGCGTCAGGGCGTCCGGGTCCGTGGACGGCATGACGCCGTGGCCGAGGTTGAAGACGTGGCCCTCCAGGCCGGCGGCCGAGTCGAGGACCTCCTGGGCCCTGGTCTCGACGGCCTCGCGGCCCGCGAACAGCACGGTCGGGTCGAGGTTGCCCTGGAGCGCCTTGCCGGGGCCGACACGGCGGGCCGCCTCGTCCAGCGGGACGCGCCAATCGACGCCGACGACGTCCGCGCCGGCCTCGCCCATCAGACCGAGCAGCTCGCCGGTGCCGACGCCGAAGTGGATGCGCGGCACCTCGTAGGAGGCGACCGCGTCGAACACCTTCGCCGACGCGGGCAGCACCGAGCGGCGGTAGTCGGCGGGGGCGAGCGCGCCGGCCCAGGAGTCGAAGAGCTGCACGGCCGAGGCGCCCGCCTCGATCTGCACCTTCAGGAACGCGGCCGTGATGTCCGCGAGCCGGTCCAGCAGGTCCGCCCACAGCCCGGGATCGCCGTACATCATCGCCTTGGCGTTCTCGTACGTGCGGGACGGGCCGCCCTCGACGAGGTAGCTGGCGAGGGTGAAGGGGGCGCCCGCGAAGCCGATCAGCGGGGTGGCGCCCAGCTCCCGGGTCAGCATCCCGATCGCCTCGGTGACGTAGGGGACGTCCTGCGGGGTCAGGTCGCGCAGCCGGTCGAGGTCGGCACGGGTGCGCACCGGCCGCTCGACGACCGGGCCGACGCCCGGCTTGATGTCGAGGTCGATGCCGATGGCCTTGAGTGGCACGACGATGTCGCTGAAGTAGATGGCCGCGTCGACCTGGTGGCGGCGCACCGGCTGGAGCGTGATCTCGGTGACCAGGTCGGGGCGCATGCAGGAGTCGAGCATGCCGATGCCCTCGCGCACCTTGCGGTACTCCGGCAGGGAGCGCCCGGCCTGCCGCATGAACCACACCGGGGTGTGCGGCACCGGCTCACGCCGGCACGCCTTGAGGAAGGCACTGTCGTACGTCGAGGTCGGCTGGCTGCCCGTCGGGCTCACGTTGGCGCTCACACCGGCCAGTCTCGCATGACGCCGCAACGGTCCCGGCCGCCGGGGAGCCCTGATCGCGGGGAGCGGGGACACGCGACGGGGGTACGGCGTGATCCGGACACCCCCGGACGGCGCGGGTGTCCCTCCCTGCGCCGACGCCCCGTTCCGCTTAATCTTCCCCGCATGGCTGCGGCTCAGGGACGACTGTCGGACGGCGCTGGCGGAATGGACGAATCCAAGGAGGCTGGGAGCACCACCGGACCCGGGGGCGCACCCCCGCTGCCCTTCCGGAGCGCTGTCGAGGCGCTGCGCGGCGCGCGGCTGCGGCCGCAGATCGAGGTCGAGCCCACCCCCGCGCCGAAACGCCTCGCGCCGTACGCGTACGCCCTGGAGGCGGCGGTCATGGACGGCGAGGAGGATCTCGCCGACGGCCGTCTGGTGCTGCTGTACGACCCGGCCGGGCACGACGCCTGGCACGGCACGTTCCGCCTGGTGACGCTGGTCCGCGCGGAACTGGAGCCGGAGATGGCGGCGGACCCGCTGCTGCCGGACGTGTGCTGGTCCTGGCTGACGGGTGCGCTCACCGCGCGCGGGCTGGCGTTCGGGGAGCCGAGCGGGACGGTGACGCGGGCGAGCTCCCACTACTTCGGCGGGCTGTCCGAGCGGCCTGCCGCCTCACAGATCGAGATCCGCGCCTCGTGGACGCCCCGGGAGGGGCTGGGCGGGGTGCCGGACACGGCGACCCATCTGGTCGCATGGTGCGATCTGCTCGCGCAGGTGGCGGGGCTGCCGCCGGCCGCGCCCGGCGACGCGTCGGTGGTGACGCTGCCGCAGCGGCGGGGGCCGCAGTCGCGCTGACCCTCACGGGTCGCCGGTTCTCGCCTGCCGCGGGTCGGGTTTCGGCCAGTCGCGGAGTGGACCTCTCAGAGATGTCCTGTTCCAAACCTCACGGATGCCTCATTGGCCGTCTCTTTGTCGATACGGCCACATTCGGAAGCGATTCGCCGCAGACCGAAACCGTTCGATCTTCGAATGATCGATCGTGCGTCCGAATTGCCCGGATTGTTACTCACCAGATCGTGATCATTTCCTAAAGGACTTCAGGTTTGCTGCCGAAGACGACTGTGACCTTGAAAGCACGGTTCGTCCCGGCTTCACCCCCACGAGCCGGCCCCGTCCCGCACCCCAGGAGGCCTGGTGTCCGTTCTCCTCGAGCAGCCCTCAAGCCTGGTCGCCTACCGCCCGAACAAGCCGACCGCCATGGTGGTCGTGGCCGACCCCCGCGTCCGTTCCACCGTCACCCGCCATCTGTGGGCGCTCGGTGTGCGCGATGTGATCGAGGCCTCGTCCGTCGCGGAGGCTCGTCCCCGCATCGGCAACCCCCGCGACATCTGCGTCGCCGAAGTCCATCTGCCGGATGGTTCCGGCCTCACCCTTCTCTCCGAGACCCGCGCCGCGGGCTGGCCCAACGGCCTCGCCCTCTCGGCCGCCGACGACATCGGCGCCGTGCGCAACGCCCTCGCCGGCGGCGTCAAGGGCTACGTCGTCACCGGCACCCGCACCAACCTCGGGCTCCCCACCCGTCCCGGTGCGGCCCCCATCGGCGCGGCGGCCGCCCGCCTGCACCGTCGTCCCCCGGGTGCCCCGAGCCACCCGGGCGGCTACCGCGAGCTGTCCGGCCGTGAGGTCGAGGTGCTGCGGCTGGTTGCGGAGGGCCAGTCGAACAAGGCGATCGGCGTCTCGATGGGCCTGTCCGCCCTGACCGTGAAGAGTCACCTTGCCCGTATCGCCCGAAAGCTCGGCACGGGGGACCGTGCGGGGATGGTGGCGGTGGCCCTGCGTACCGGAATCATCCACTGAGCCCTCTTTCCCGACCGTCCCCGTCCCCGTCCGCGCCCGCCGATGCCCCCGCGTCGGCGGGCGCGGTGGCGTGGTGGCACCCCGCAGTGCCGGGCGCGGGTGGTACGTGGCTGATCGCGCAGTTCCCCGCGCCCCTTGAGGGACGCCTCCGCAGCTGCGGGCAGTCGTGCCGCAGGGCGGCACGGGTGGGCGCAGCGGCACCCCGTCGACGCCGGGTGCGGGCAGTCCGTGGCTGGGCGCGCAGTTCCCCGCGCCCCTTGAGGGGCGCCTCCGCCGCAGCCCGCTTCAAGGCGCCGCGCGCCGCGACTGCGGGCAGTCCGTGGCTGATCGCGCAGTTCCCCGCGCCCCTGAGGGGCGCCTGCGCGGCGGCCTGTTTTCGCTGGTCGGCGGCATCGTCAGACGGTGGGGCGGGCCGGGTACCGGCCCGTGCGGATACTCTTGACAGGTGACCGACGCCCACGACACCGCAGCAGACAGTTCACTGCGCACCACCGGAGGCGCCCCTCCGGACGACGGCGGATCCTCTGCTGCACAGGCGCCGATCCCCCTGCTGGAGCCCCGCGAGGGCATCCCGCCCGTGGTGGCCGACGAGGCCGCCCTCGCCGAGGTGGTCGCCGCCTTCGCCGCGGGCCGCGGCCCCGTCGCCGTGGACGCCGAGCGCGCCTCCGGCTACCGCTACGGGCAGCGCGCCTACCTCGTCCAGCTCCGCCGCGAGGGCGCGGGCACGGCGCTGATCGACCCGGTCGCCTGCCCCGACCTCTCCGCGCTGAACGAGGCGCTGTCCGGCGTCGAGTGGGTGCTGCACGCCGCCACCCAGGACCTGCCCTGTCTGCGCGAGATAGGCATGGCGCCGACGCGGCTCTTCGACACCGAGCTGGCGGGCCGGCTGGCCGGGTTCCCCCGGGTCGGCCTCGGCGCGATGGTGGAGAACGTGCTCGGCTTCGTGCTGGAGAAGGGCCACTCCGCCGTGGACTGGTCCACCCGCCCGCTGCCCGAGCCGTGGCTGCGGTACGCCGCCCTCGACGTCGAGCTGCTGGTCGACCTGCGGGACGCGCTGGAGAAGGACCTGGACCGGCAGGGCAAACTGGACTGGGCGCGGCAGGAGTTCGACGCGATCGCCTCGGCGCCGCCGCCGGAGCCCCGCAAGGACCCCTGGCGTCGTACGTCCGGCATGCACAAGGTGCGCCGCCGCCGGCAGATGGCCGTCGTACGGGAGCTGTGGCAGACCCGGGACCGGATCGCCCGGCGCCGCGACGTCTCCCCCGGCAAGGTGCTGTCCGACGCCGCGATCGTCGAGGCCGCCCTCGCCATGCCGTCCAATCCGAACGCCCTGGCCGCGCTGAACGGCTTCGGCCAGCGGGTGGGCCGCCGCCAGCTCGAGCAGTGGCAGGCGGCCGTCGACCGGGCGAAGGCGCTGAGCGAGGACCGGCTGCCCCAGCCCGGCCAGCCGGTGACCGGTCCCCCGCCGCCGCGCGCCTGGGCCGACAAGGACCCGGCTGCCGCGGCCCGGCTGTCGGCCGCGCGGGCGGGCGTGACCGCGCTCGCGGAGCAGTTGAACATGCCCGCGGAGAACCTGATCACGCCGGACACCGTGCGCAGGGTCTGCTGGGAGCCGCCGTCCCCGGCCACGCCCGAGTCGGTCGCCGCGGCCCTGACCGCGCACGGCGCCCGCCCCTGGCAGGTCGAGCAGGTCACGCCGCTCCTGGTCACCGCCCTGAACGCCGGACCCGCCCACAACGCCTGACCTACGTCGTCCACTTCGTCGCTCCCCGCATGAAGCCGTTGCAGATGAACCGCTGCGGGAACGTCTCCCAGTGCGCCCCGAAGGGGCCCATGAAGCGGAACAGCGACGTCGAGATCACGCCAAGGTCCTCGGAGGGCATGGGGAAGAAGGGGATGCAGAAGTCGTTGCAGACGTTGATCCCCTAGTTCAGCGGGTCGATGGGCAGGGCGGGCGCGCCGCTGCCGTCCGCCATCTCGCGGGAGGTGTTCAGCGAGGTCAGCAGGACCACGGCGAGGGGCGGCAGCACGGGAGCCGCTGTCGGCGCTGCACTTTCCGGCGGCGGCCCGCGACATCCCGTATCCGCGGCCGGAGTTCGAGACGGCGCTCGCGCCCGAGAGGAGTCACGGTCACCGTGCGCACGCTCGTGCGGGACCTGCTGCTCCAGGCGGACCGGCTGGACCGGAGGCGGCCGCCCACCGGGGGCGGGTGACGCTGTTGCCCGGGGAGCGGGTGGCGGGGCTGTCGGTGGCGGCCGAGATGGGGCTGCGGGTGCCCGAGGACGTGTAGCTGCCGGCGTGGGACGACTCACAGCTGTGCCGGCCGACCCGGCCCACCCTGTCGGCGATGAGCCACGACGTGCACGGCTTCGGCGCGGAGGTGGCGCGTACCCTGTTCGGAACGTTCACCGGGGACGGTCCGGGGTCGCACCCGGTGCCGACGCCGGTCCTCACCCCGCGGGGCTCCACGGCCCCGCCGTGACCCGGCCCCGGGGCGGCGTCGGCCGTACGGGGGAAGTTCCCTGTTACGAGGGTCACTTGACCTGAATTCCGGCGCACTGTCCGCATGCGCCGCCGATGACCGGGAATACGCGGAACGAGGCTCAGGTCCGCCTCTCGCTCCACAGCGGGAGCATAGGTTAGCCTCGTCCCGGCTGCTCTTCCTGCGAAAACGCCCGCACCCCCACGTCGGAGAGTGTTTCCTGCGGAGCGGCCCGAACTCCGAACGGAAAATCTCTGACAGGAACAAGGGGCACCATTTCATGGAACCCACCCAGGTCCGCCCGGCCAACCCGCAGCATTCGGACACACTCCCCCACACGTCCGAAAACTACAGGACAGCGACGATCCGCACGCCCGCGATACGTGTGGAGAAATACGGCAACTGGGAGATCGAGTACGAGTTCACGCCCGCTGCGGGCGACCACGGCAACCTGCTCGTGGTGTTTTCCTCCGTGGGGTCGAAGTACGGATTCGGGGCCGCCCTTTCGGGCGTCCAGTGCAACGTGCTGAGAATCCGCGACCGGTTCGACGGAGGCCCGTCGTACTACGTGGCGCGGGCGATGGACTTCTCTGTTTCCGACGCCGTCGAAGAACTGATTACGCACTACCGGGAAAAGCTCGGTCTGGCGCGGGAGACGGTGGTTCTCGCCGGTTCCTCGAAGGGCGGCAGCGCGGCCATTTTCTATGCGCTGAAGTACGGCTACCGGCACATCGTGGCCTCCACGCCGCAGTACTTCATCGGCAGTTACTCCCAGGGGCACGGTGTGCTCGGCGAGTGGGTGCTCGGCGAGGGCCAGCCGCAGGAGAACGTGGACCGGCTCGACTCGGTGCTCCCGGAGCTGCTCGCGGAGACCACCGACCTGGACCGGAACATCTACCTGTTCTCCTCGACGAAGGACTACCAGTACGAGGAACACGTCGTCCATTTCCTCCCGGCTCTGCGGAAGTACTCCAACTTCAACTTCTTCATGGTGGAATCGCCTGCCCTGGTGAAGCACGCGGAGGTGACGCGGCAGGGCCTGTCGGTGATCCTCAGCGTCATCTACGCGCTGACCGAGGGAACGGTGCCGCGGTTCGGCGAGGTGCAGGTCGGCTCCAACGAGGTGGACGACGACGCGGCCGCCGAGCATCTGTCGGACCTGCGGGCGCGGGACACCGCGGCGGGTGTGCTGACGGCCGCGCAGCTCACCCCCGAGCGGGCCACGCTGTCCGGGCACGCCTTCCTCCCCGGCGTCTCCGCCGAGGAGGGCGAGGAAGCCGGCGCACGGGAGACCAAGCAGTTGGTGCTGGTCCGGGACGAGCAGGCGTGGGTGGCCGACGCGAAGACCGTGCCGGTGGACCAGCTGTACCTGAAGTACTTCGACACGCACTTCGCGTCCTACAAGGACGGCGGATTCACCTGCGAGGCGCGGGAGCTGTTCGACACGCTGCCCGACGGTATGTACGACGTGTTCGCCCGGGTGACCAGCGAGAGCGAGGACATCGACCGCAGGGTGCCGCTGGTCGCCTACCGGGCGATCGACCGGCGTGCCGCCGCCGGGGGCCGCGAGGTGGTCCTCCGGGGTGACGCGAGGAGCGTCCGGGTGATCAAGCGCGACCTCACGGCGGCCGGACCCGGCGGGTCCGTGTTCGCGCTGAAGCGGTTCGCGATGGAGGGTCCGAAGCTCCGGGTGTACGGCGTCTTCTTCCTCCCCGGCCGCAACGCCGACCGCGCCACCCACTCGACGTACTACCTCACGCTGCGCGGCGCGGACAGCACGCACACCGTCGCCCTCAAGGCGGTGAAACGGGAGGACAAGGTGCGCCCGCACATGGCGCCGGGCGACTTCGGGTCGTACTCCTTCGGTTACTTCACCTCCGAGGACAAGGAAGGCGTGGACCTCTCCGACGTGCCGCCCGGGACGTACACGGCGGAGATCGCGATGAGCACCGGCGGCGGGCTGTTCGCGCACCAGGCCGGTGAGCTGGAGGTACGGGAGAACCGGGCCTCCTCGGTGGCCCGCCGGATCTCCGGCCGGAACGAGCGGGTCTCCACCCGGGCGCGGCTGCGCCGGGGCCTGCGCAGGCGGCTCTGGCGGTCGTAGCACCACCCTGCGCGGCACACGGCCGGTCCTCGTTCGCGGGGGCCGGTCGTGTGATGTTCGCCGCTCCGGCCGACGGGGGTGGGCAGCGACGTTACCCGCAAGTAGCATGGGCCGTAAGCAAGCGCTCAGCATCCCGTACCTGGAGGAGAGCCATCGTGCCTCGTACCGTCAGGGACGTCGTCTTCGTCGACGGCGTCCGTACCCCGTTCGGCAAGGCGGGCCCGAAGGGCATCTACCACGAGACCCGTGCCGATGACCTCGTCGTCAAGGCGATCCGGGAGCTGCTGCGCCGCAACCCGGGTCTCGACCCGAAGAAGATCGACGAGGTCGCCATCGCCGCGACCACGCAGATCGGCGACCAGGGCCTGACCATCGGCCGTACGGCGGGCATCCTCGCGGGTCTGCCGCAGTCGGTGCCGGGTTACTCCATCGACCGCATGTGCGCCGGCGCGCTGACCGCCGTCACCACGGTGGCCGGCTCCGTCGCCTTCGGCGCGTACGACGTCGCCATCGCGGGCGGTGTCGAGCACATGGGCCGCCACCCGATGGGCGAGGGCGTGGACCCGAACCCGCGGTTCGTCTCGGAGAAGCTGGTCGACGAGTCCGCCCTGTTCATGGGCATGACCGCGGAGAACCTGCACGACCGCTACCCGTCGATCACCAAGCAGCGCGCCGACGAGTACGCGGTGCGCTCCCAGGAGAAGGCCGCCAAGGCGTACGCCAACGGCAAGATCCAGGCCGACCTGGTGCCGATCTCGGTGCGCCGCACCAGCCCCGAGGGCGGGGAGACGGGCTGGGGCCTGGTCACGGCCGACGAGCCGATGCGCCCGGGCACCACCCTGGAGAACCTGGCCGGTCTGAAGACGCCGTTCCGCGTGCACGGCCGGGTCACCGCGGGCAACGCGGCCGGTCTGAACGACGGCGCCACCGCCTCGGTCATCGCCTCCGAGGACTTCGCCCGCGAGAACGGGCTGCCGGTCAAGATGCGCCTGGTCTCCTACTCCTTCGCCGGCGTGGAGCCCGAGGTCATGGGCTACGGCCCGATCCCGGCCACGGAGAAGGCGCTCGCCCAGGCGGGCCTGTCCATCTCCGACATCGGCCTGTTCGAGATCAACGAGGCCTTCGCCGTCCAGGTCCTCGCGTTCCTGGAGCACTACGGCATCGCCGACGACGACGCCCGCGTCAACCAGTACGGCGGCGCCATCGCGTTCGGCCACCCGCTGGCCTCCTCCGGCGTCCGCCTGATGACGCAGCTGGCCCGCCAGTTCGAGGAGCAGCCGCACGTCCGCTACGGCCTGACCACCATGTGCGTCGGCTTCGGCATGGGCGCGACGGTCATCTGGGAGAACCCGCACTTCGAGGGGGACAAGTGAGCACCACCGCTGAGCTTTTGAAGGGTGCGGCCGAGCTGTTCCCGGGTGAGGTCGTCACGCAGGCGCACGTACGCCACTTCGACCTGCCGCTGGGTGCTGGGCGCTTCGCCCTGATCACCCTGGACAACGGCCACGACCACACCAAGCCGACCACCCTCGGCCCGCAGTCGCTGGCGAACATCGACGCCGCGATCGACCAGGTCGAGAAGGAGGCCGCGGACGGCGAGATCGTCGGCGTCGGCGTCACCGGCAAGCCGTTCATCTTCGCGGTCGGCGCCGACCTCAAGGGCGTCGAGCTGCTGAAGCGTCACGAGGACGCGCTGGCCATCGGCAAGGGCGGCCACGACGTCTTCAAGCGTCTGGCGAAGCTGGCCGTGCCGACCTTCGCGTACTACAACGGCGCCGCCATGGGCGGCGGCGTGGAGATCGGTCTGCACTGCGCCTACCGCACGGTGTCCGCGGCGCTGCCCGCGTTCTCCCTGCCCGAGGTCTTCCTCGGCCTGGTGCCCGGCTGGGGCGGCTGCACCCTGCTGCCGAACCTGATCGGCGCGGAGAAGGCCGTCTCGGTGATCATCGAGAACAGCCTCAACCAGAACCGTCAGCTCAAGGGCAAGCAGGTCTACGAACTCGGCATCGCGGACGCGCTGTTCGAGGGCGCGGACTTCCTGGAGCAGTCGCTGATCTGGACCGCGTCCGTCCTCAAGGGCGAGATCACGGTCGAGCGTCCGGCGATCGACCGCGGCGAGGCCTGGGACCAGGCCGTCGCCAAGGGCCGCTTCATCGCCGACTCCAAGGTGCACGGCGCGGCCCCGGCCGCCTACCGCGCCCTGGACATCATCGCCGAGGCCAAGGACGGCGACCTGCAGAAGGGCTACGACGCCGAGGACCAGGCGCTCGCCGACCTGATCATGGGCGGCGAACTGCGGTCCGGCATCTACGCGTTCAACCTGGTGCAGAAGCGCGGCAAGCGTCCCGCCGGCGCCCCGGACAAGAGCCTGGCGCGCCCGGTCACCAAGGTGGGCGTCGTCGGCGCCGGCCTGATGGCCAGCCAGCTCGCCCTCCTCTTCCTGCGCCGCCTCGAGGTCCCGGTCGTCCTCACGGACATCGACCAGGAGCGCATCGACAAGGGTGTGGGCTACGTCCACTCCGAGATCGACAAGCTGCTCGGCAAGGGCCGTATCAACCAGGACAAGGCCAACCGCCTGAAGGCCCTGGTCACCGGTGTGCTGGACAAGGCCGAGGGCTTCGCGGACGCCGACTTCATCATCGAGGCCGTGTTCGAGGAGATGGGCGTCAAGCAGCAGGTGTTCGCGGAGGTCGAGGCGGTCGCCCCGGCGCACGCGATCCTCGCCACCAACACCTCCTCGCTGTCGGTGACGGAGATGGCGTCGAAGCTCCAGCACCCCGAGCGGGTCGTCGGCTTCCACTTCTTCAACCCGGTCGCGGTCCTCCCCCTGCTGGAGATCGTGCGCGGCGAGAAGACCGACGACGCGTCGCTGGCCACGGCGTTCGGCGTCGCCAAGAAGCTGAAGAAGACCGCGGTGCTGGTGAAGGACGCCCCGGCGTTCGTCGTCAACCGCATCCTGACCCGCTTCATGGGCGAGATCCAGAACGTCATCGACGAGGGCACGCCCGTCGAGGTCGCGGAGAAGGCGGTGGAGCCGCTCGGCCTGCCGATGTCCCCGCTGGTCCTCCTCGAGCTGGTCGGCCCCGCGATCGGCCTGCACGTCTCGGAGACGCTCAACCGGGCGTTCCCGGACCGCTTCACGGTCTCCCCGAACCTGAAGGCGGTCGTCGAGGCCGGCAAGCGCGGCTTCTACGTCTACGACTCCGGCAAGCCGGAGCTCGACCCGGAGGTCGCGGCGCTGCTGAAGCAGGGCGACACGGTCCTCACGGAGGAGCAGGTCCGCGACCGCGTCCTCGACGCGGTGGCCCAGGAGATCGGCCTGATGCTCGACGAGGGCGTCGTCGCCGAGGCCCAGGACATCGACCTCTGCCTGATCACGGGCGCCGGCTGGCCCTTCCACCTGGGCGGAATCACTCCGTACCTGGACCGGGAGGGTGTCTCGGAGCGGGTGAACGGGAAGCGGTTCCTGGAGCCGGGGGTTGCCTCGGTTCCGGCGTGAATCGGGTGTGACGCACGGATGTGACGCGTGAAGGGGCCTCCGCCTTCCGGCGGGGGCCCCTTCGTCATGGGTGCCGCCTTACGGCACGCGGGTCACCACTCGGGCATCGCCGGGTAGTGCTCGCACGAACCCGAGCAGGGCTCCCGGGAGGACAACGACGTGTTCAGCCAGCTGTCCTCGGGGATGCCGTGCACCCGCAGCGGGTGGGAAACAGCCGGCGAGTGGATGGCGCTGAACACCGACACGAACTCCACCTCGTAGGTGCCGGGCCGCCAGTCGTGGGCATGGGTCACCCGCCAGGTCCCGTCCTCCTGCACAGGGGCCTCGGCGATGAGCCTGCCCTGTTCCAGCACCATCACCTTCTGCGTTCCGGGGGCCGCCGTGCCCGAGAAACGGGGCCGCGGGCCGCACCAGCCGTCGGGCCGGGGCCCGGAGACCACCGGGGGGTCCAGCCGGTCCAGAACGTGGAATTCGGCGACGGCCGTCGGCGAGACGGCGTTGCCGGTGACGCCGAGCACGTCGACACTGTGCGGTCCAGCCGACCAGTTGACGACGCGGCGCCACTGCCAGGTGCCGGAGGGGGAGACGGTGGTGCCGCCGAGGTACCGGCCCTGTTCGTAGAAGAGGACGTAGCCGGTTCCCGCAGGCGCCTTGCCCGTCAGCTTCCGTGCCGCGCCCACGACTTCCCCGGGCGCGGGTGAGACGACGACCGGTCCTTCGGGCACGCTCGGGGCCATGGTGAGGGCCAGCTCCGGCCGGCTCACGGTGAACTCGGCCAGCACCGGGGGAATCGTGCCTGCGGCGAGGGTCTGGGGGTCGACCGTGTTCTGCGGCAGCCCGGCCGTGTCGAGCATGCTGATGGCCACGCGCCGCGCCACCTCGCGCGCTCCGACGTCGTTGAAGTGGCTGGCGTCGATGATGCCGTCGGGGTGGTTCGGATGCTCCCCGGGGTCCAGCCACCGGTAGAGCCGGCGCGCCCGTGTGGGCCCGAGTTCGGCAAGCATGTTCGTGGTGAGGGCGGTCATGTCGATCAGCGGGCTGCCCGTCTCCGCCGCGGCCTCACGCGTGAGGCCGGGGTACTCGTCGTGGGTGTTCACGACGTTCCCGGTCTCGTCGAACGCGCAGCGGGCCGCCGGTGTGAGCAGGACGGGAATCGCCCCCTCGCCACGGATGGCCTCGGCGTACAGACGCAGGTACTCCTTGTACTCGCGCGGTCCGTGATGGCGGTTGAGCTGGTTGATGCGTTGTTCGACGTTGCCGAAGGCGAGGAACACCATGTCGCCGGGGGCGAGAGCGGTGAGGAGTGTGGCGAACCGCCCGGTGAAGTAGCGACGCAGGGTCATGGCGTCGCGTGCGTAGTTGCGCACTTCGTACCCGGCGCCCAGGAAGCCGCCGAGGTACTGGCCCCAGCCCGCGAGCGGTGCTTCCTCGGCGGTCCGCGGGGCGGCCACGGAGTTCCCGATGACGCAGATCTTGTTCATGTGTTCCTCACATCGTCCCGTCACGCCGTGGCGTACGGGATCACCGTGTCTCGCAGGGGCGGACGTCCGTGGAGCCGGAGCCGGACGGCGGGCCTCACAGCGGCCAGTCCCCGAGGCGGCCCTCGTGGGCGAGCTGGTTGCGCCGGGACCCGGTCTCGAACTGGCTGGGCACAGGGAAGTAGCTGGGCAGGAAGGCCGCGAGAACGGCGTCCTGCTCCTCCTCCGGCACGTCGCCGTCGTGGTAGTCGTTCAGACAGAACACGTCGTGCGGGCGCACGGACAGGATCCGGTTGAGCCGTGGGGCGTGCTCGCTCAGGCCGACGTTGACGAAGCCGCAGGAGATGCTGCCGGGGACGCTGCGCAGGGTGTGGAAGCCGACGTAGTGGTGCAGGGAGGAGGCGACCGACACGTCGCTGTGGTCGCGCAGCCGGTTGGCCGCGGTGGTGGCCACGGCGTGCCGGTAGTGCTCCTCGATGTCGGCGAGGACGCTGCGCCGCAGCGGGTGCGGCGCGTGCAGGAAGGAGTGGACCAGGGTCTGCCCGAAGGACTGCTCGACGAGGGCCCTGTTGTTCTTGGCGGCACTGATGTTGAACTCGTCGTCGCGCGACGCCGGGGCCATCGGCACGGAGGTGGGCGACATGAAGTACTTCGCCTGCCCGTTGCCGAGGAAAAACATGTCGGGCTGCAGCGTGCGCCCCAGGAAGACGTCGTCGTTGAAGTACAGGAAGTGCTCGGCCAGACCCTCGATATGGTGCAACTGGCTCTCGATGGCGTGCGAGTTGTACGTGGGCAGGGCGCCGCGGTCACCGAAGATCTCGGTGTGGTCGACGACCCGCACACGCGGGTGGGAGAGGTCGAGCCACTCGGGCACCTGCTGGTCGGTGACGAGGTAGATGTTGCGGATCCAGGGGGCGTACATGTCGATGGACCGCAGGGAGTACCGCAGTTCGTCGCGGTCCCGGAAGCGCGCGGCGCTGGTGGCGGCGTCCTCCGTCTCCATCCCCATCGCGGCCAGGGCGGCGTTCTTGCGCTCGAGCCAGGCGAGGTCTGCGCCGTTCACCCAGGTGTAGACGGCGTCCACGGGGAACCCGATGTCGCCGTGGAGCACACGGCGGAAGGGCTCGATCGTGGGGTACGTGCGGCCGCCCAGGGTGCGGGCGCTGCGCCGCAGCGCGGAGTTGGGCACCCGGTCACCGATGAGGGTGCGCGCCGGCGCCTTGAGGTGCGAGCCGCTCTCGTCGTCGGGGTCGGTGTCCCAGAACGAGATGGTGCAGCCGTAGACGGCGCCCAGGCGCAAGGTACGGGAGGGCGACACGAGGTTCCGGTACACCCGGACACCGGCCGAGGGCATGTCGGTGTACGCCGCCACGTGACCGGCGAGGACGGTGGCCACGGTGTTCTGCCCCTCGTTGAGGACGGCGGCGTACACCGCGTCCCGCGCGTACCGGTCGGCGAGGGCCTTGAAAACCGCCTCGCGGTACATCGCGTGCACCGCGACGGTGTGCCGCACCAGATGGTCGCGGACCACGAAGTAGGGGATGTCGGCGCCCTCGAGCACATCGGCCGCCAGCGCCAGGTTCTGCTGAACGGCGTCCCAGGGGGATTCCCACTCCAACAGCCGGCAGATCTGCCCGCCGTCGCTCACCAGTCTGCGCCGCTTGAGCAGGCGTGCTTCCAGGGCGCGCTGGTCCGAGGTGCGCACCGTGCTGGCGGGGGCCGCTGCGGCCGCGGGGACAGTGCCGTCGGGGCCGCTGCGGACGTCGTGCACGGCCTGCCGTTCGGCCTTGACGACGGCGCGACGGCCACTGTCGCGCTCCGCCACCAGCTCGTGGAACAGGCGCTCCCAGGTGGCGGTCACCACCGCGGGAGAGAAGCGGTTGGCCGCGGCGAGGGCCGCGGCCCCCATCCGTCCGCGCAGCTCCGTGTCCCGGATGAGCAGCATCAGGGCCGAGGCGAGTGCGTCGGTGTCGCCGGGCGGCACGAGGATGCCGGTCTGCCCGTCGATGACCACCTCGCGGGGGCCGTTGGGCGAGTCGTAGGAGACGACCGGGACTCCGGCCGCCTGTGCCTCGGCCAGGACCAGGCCGAACGCCTCGTTGCGGGAGGTGAGGGTGGCGATGCTGGCCTTCGCCCACTCCTCCGCCAGGTACTGCGAGTTGCCGTTGAGCTGGACGCAGTCGTGCAGCCCGAGCGTGTCGATCTGCCGGCGCAGGGCCCCGCTGAGCGGTCCGTCGCCGAAGATGCGCAGCTGCCAGTCGGGGTGCTCGCGGGCCACGGTGGCCCAGGCGGTCACGGCGTGGTCGACCTGCTTCTCCGCGACGAGGCGGCCGGCGATCACCACGGTACGGGTCTGCAGGGTGGAGCGCGGCCGGAAACCTCCCGGCAGAGCGTTGGGCACGACCTCCAGGCGGGGCGCGGCACCTGCGAGGGTCTCGGCGAACCAGTCCCTGGTGCGTTCGCTGAGAACGGCGAGCGCGTCCAGCCGGGGCGTGTACCGGCGCAGCGGCTCGCCGCTGGTGCCGCGCAGTTCGGACACCCGGTGTTCCTGGTGGACCGTGATGACGCGCGCCGGCGCCAGTTCCACGGCGAGTGCCATCAGGGCCGGGGTCGTGGTGACCAGGACGTCCGTGTCGGTGGTCTGGAGGGCGAGTTCGAGCTCGAGGTCCGAGAGCCTGCTGAAGGCCGCCTCCCAGGAGCGGTCGACGATCCGGCTGGGCTGCGTGGCCAGTTCCGTCCGTACGCTCTCGTCCATACCGGTGGCGCGGAACGGGCGCGGGGTGCCCGACGCGAGGTCGACGAGGTAGTCGAGCCGCACCCGTTCGTGCGGGGTGAAGAACTGCTCACGTCTGCTCTTGAAGACGCTGAGGACCCGGACGTCGTGCCGTCCGGCGAGCTCCGACGCCTGGTTGAACACGGCGCGTTCGGTGCCGCCCACCGCGTCGGCGGTGGTCAGCAAGTAGGTGATCTTCATCGGTGGGTGTCAGCCTGCCTCGGGCATACGCGTGCAGGTGACCCGGAGATTGCCTGCTGGGGTGTAACGGGGCTGGACGATCATCGGCGGGTGGCCCGGCGGGGTGATCGCGAGACTGCGCATGGCGAAGACACGCAGGGGGTTGCGGACGTCGTGCAGCCTGCGTCCGAGCCGGAGCCGCCGTCCGTCGGCGCCGCACAGGACGATGTCCCAGTGGTCGGGCCGGTTTCCGCGGGGCGGCATCCGGTCCAGCGGCACGTCGACGCGCAGGATGCCGGGGGCCGGGCCGGTGACGGGCTGTTCGAGCCGGCGTCCGGAGGCGACGAACTCGGCCCACGGCTGCTCGGCCCGGATGCCCAGGAGCCGGAAGTCGACGGTGACGCCGGCATGGGTGAGGTGCACCTTGAGCACTTCCGCCGAGGGGCGCGCCCCGGTGCTGACGACGCGGGCGCTTCCCCTGAAGGAGCGTCCTAGCCGGTGCCGTTCTCCCGTGACCGAGGAGGCCGTCATGGGCTTGGTGGGTCCGCTGTACGGCACCGGAGGGGTGACCAGCAGCAGGGGCACGACGCGGGTGCGGCGCCCGGAGCGCAGGCGCAGCCGCAGCCGCCAGCGGCCGGGTCCCGTGGGCGCTCCGCCGACCTCGGCGCCGAGCAGGACGACGGCGTCCACCAGGGCCTCACCGTCCGGCCCTTCGTACACGCGTGCCTCCGCGGTGAAGGTGTGCCTGCCGCGGCTGAGGACGACCTCGGCGCTCTCGGGCAGGCCGGCCGACTCGGGCAGCCGGGCGTGCAGATTGACGGTGTGGCCGTCGAGGATGGCGGCGTACCGGAGCTGGGCGGTCCGGTCCTGTCGCAGGGGCAGGAAGACGCTCTGCAGGAGCTGGTTGCGCAGTGCGGCGGCCCGGGCGCGGGCGGCGCGGCCCGGACGGGCCACGGCGGACTTGGGGCGAGGACTCATCGGCCGGAGTGCCCCAGTTCCGCCATGCGCTCGGCCTGCGGTGCGAGCCGGTGCGGTGCGGGCGCACCGGTAACCGCCTCGAACGGACTGGGCACGGGGAAGTAGGCGTCCAGGAAACCCGCCACCATCCGGGACTGCGCCGCCATGTCGGCGGCGGGGACCGTGTCGTTCATGCAGAAGGTGTCGAAGTTGCGCCGGGCGAGGAGGTTGTCGAGCCGGCGCTGGGCCGTGTCGGCGGCCAGGTCGATGTAGACGTAGCGGATGTCTCCGACCGTGGCGCGGGCCGAGTGGTAGGCGTAGTAGTGGTGCAGCGACGACGCGATGGGCACGTCGTGCGGGGAGCGGAACCGGGAGTGCTGGGTCACCCGGTGCGCCTTGGCATAGACCTGCTCGATCTCGGCGAGCACGCTGCGCCGCAGGGCATGGGGGGTGTGCTTCATCTTCTGGGAGACGACGGTGCCGAACTGCTGGGCGACCAGGCCCCGGCTGTTCTTCCCCGCCGCGTCGACGGGGAGGTCCCCGGTGCCGGCGCGTCCGGACGGGATGAGCGCCTTGGACGGGAAGAACTTGGTCAGGCCGTTGGCGTGGAAGAACTGGCCGGGGTGGGCGGGACGGCCGAAGAACACGTCGTCGTTCAGGTACAGGAAGTGCTCGGCGAGTTCGGGGATGTGGTGCAGCTGGCTCTCGATCGCGTGCGAGTTGAACGTGGGCAGGGCGCTCGGGTCCGAGAAGATCTCGCGGTGGTCCACCACCCGCAGGCCCGGGAACTCGGTGCTCAGCCAGGACGGCACCTGTCCGGCGGTGACCAGGAAGATGTTCCGTACCCACGGGGCGTACTGGTGGATGGAGCGCAGGGAGTACCGCAGCTCGTCGCGGCTGGTGTAGCGCGAGTCGTTGGCCGCCAGGTCGTGCAGGCCGCCGCCGGGGATGCCGGTGAGCCGCGCGCGGGCGGCGTCCCTGCTCGCCCGCCAGCGCGGGTCGGAGTCGTCGACCCAGGTGTAGACGACGTCGATCGGGAAGGTGTGGTCGTCGGGAAGCGTGGCCGCGAATTCGGGCAGGGTGCGGGCGTGGCCGGTGTTGTAGACGGCGGGAATGACGCTGAATCGGTTCTGCTCCGCCCAGCACCGCCCCGCGTCCACCGGGACCTCGGTCACCACCTTGTTGGGGCGGGGGGCGACCAGCCGGCCGTCCTGCTCCGCCCAGAACTCGATGTCGCACCCTTGGTCGGGGCCGAAGACCAGGTTCCCGCTGGGGTCGCAGACGACCCAGGTCATGCGCAGCACGCGCTGCCCGCGCAGGGCGCGCCAGGAGCCCTGCGCGGAGGCGGGCCTCGGCTGCCCATGGGACGCCTGGCTCACGTACCCGGGGTGCTCGGCGCAGGTGACGCGCAGCAGTTCCTCGACATCGGCACGCCACCGCGCGGGCACGGCCACGCACGGCGTCCGGGAGCCGTTGCCCCGCACGCAGAAGTAGTCGATGCCGGCCTCCTCCAGGAGGGCGACGAGGATGTGCAGATTGCGGGCGCGGGCGGCCCAGGCGGTGGCGCCAGGCACCTCCACGGCGCGCAGGTGTCGCCCGGCCAGGCGGACGACCCGCACACACGGTTCGTCCTGCCTGCCGGCCTTACGGGTGCCGCCCAGAGCCCGGACGACCACGGCCGAACGCACGGCGTCGGCGGACGCGAGCGAGCGCTTCACCGAGTTGCGTACCGGCCCCGGCACCCGACGGACGATCCGGCGCCTCGCCCCTGCGGGCACCAAAGATCGATATGTCGACACGAGCGCGCTCGCCTCGGGGTTGTTGAGGCTCACCAGACTTCCGCACCATTCACATCAAGGCCGGAGCTCGTCGCTCCGGGAAATGACCCCACCCTGGCCGGCCTGCGCATCCGCGGCGTGCCGTGTACGGGGGCCGGTTCGTACCGGCCTGTTCACCGTCAGGACCACCAGTTGTCACACACTGCTCACCGACCTGGCGGAATGTTTACATTACAAGCACTTCATGTCTACCGGTGATCGCCCTTGTCGATGATCTGTCAGACATGCCACATCCGTACAACCTTTACGGCTGTTGCCGTATCCGCGTGAGAGCGTCACGACGGAATCCGCAGCCAGTCCGCGAACGACAGCCCTGGGCCATCGCCCTGCCTGGCCACCCACAGTTCCCCGTCGGGATCCATGACGGCGAGCACGACCCTGCCGTGGGCATCGTGCGCCAGGGCCGGGTCTCCCAGGCAGGTTCGCCCCGTGTCCCCCCACCAGAGACCTGACGCCTCGGCCTCCGTCCCGCAGACGCCGACGAGCACCGTGCCGGTGCGGCCCCGGTGGGCGATGACCGTGCAGTCGTACCCGTCGAGCACCTGACGCAGCAGCACGTTCGCCCCGTCCGCGGGAGTGCCGCTCAGCGGGACGGCCCACGAGCCGGGCCGCAGACAGACCAGACCGGCGCCGGCCGGGTCGCTCCAGAACCAGGTGAGCCGACCGGGCGCGGTCTCCAGGGCGGCGGCCGATCCCGGGAGCGCGCCGGGCCGTACGTCGGGGAACCGCCGCGGCACGGCGCCGGGCTCCGGCTGGCTCCAGGTCAGCGCGACGCCGCCCGCGGGGGCGAACACCTCGACCCGCCCGGCCGCGGCGGTCGCGCTCACCCCGTCCCGCAGACCGGCCCCCCGCAGGTCGGCCCAGGGCTCCCATCGGCCGCCCCGTCCCTCCCTGCGCATCATGAGCCCGCCGCCCGCGTTGCGTGCGAAGACGTGGACGTCGCCGGACGGGGCGACCGCCGCGGCCGGCGCCCAGAGCAGCGCGGCCTTCTCGGGCGTGCGGTGCGGATTACCGAGGGAGCGCCACTCGGTGAGAGGCCGTCCGGTCTGGTACTGCACGGCGTGCACCACGTCGACCTCGACACCGCCGTCGGCAAGCCGCTCGCGGCGACCCAGGAAGTGCACATAGGCGTCGGCGCCCTGGGCCACGGTCAGGTGGGTGAGGTCGTCGACAGGGAAGACGGCGGGTTCCGACCAGTCGGGACCGCCGGGCCGGCTCTCCGTCCAACGCAGCAGACCGCCTTCGCAGCGCGCGTAAGCCGTGAGCCGGCCGTCCTTGCCGCGGACCAGCCAGGAGCCGGTCGCCGTGCCGGTCACCGGCGGGCGCGCGGGTATGGAAGCGGCTCCGCCGGCGCGGCCGCGGCGCGGTGTGCGCGCGGACCGATCCCGTATCGCCATGCCGGACTCCCTGGAACGTTCACCCGATATGGACACGGGACCTGGAACGCACACATGATATGCACACTGCATACATGTATCGGGCACCCAGAGGCGACCTCGCCGGTCCGTGACGGACGAGAGCCGCTCGCCCGCCACTCCCCGCCGCGGACGACGTTCCGTGATGTGGATCACTGTCGTACAACGCCAGGGCGGGGTCGTGGGTCTGTCCGTTCGTTCGCCCGAGCAGCCGCGTGCCGGGCACCCCGCGCCCGGCGCCACCGCCAGGCCGGCTACCTGCAGTTCCGGCACTACCCGCACCGGCACCATGCGCCGCGCACAGACGAGGACACCCATCGGATGACGACCCCAGCCACCGACACCCCGAGCACGTCGCGCCGCCGGCGCGGACAGGAGGCGCCCCGTCGGCGGCGCACCGGCCGGTGGATCCTGCTGACGCTGGCCGTGCTCCTCGTCGCGGGGGCCGGCGCCGCGTATTGGCTCTGGAGCGATCTCGACGGCAACATCAACGGCGTCGACATCAACGAGGCGATCGGTGACGACCGCCCGGAGAAGCTGCCCACCTCCGGCCAGAACATCCTGATCCTCGGCTCCGACTCCCGCGCGGGCGACAACGCGGAACTGAACGCCGGCAAGATCGCCGGCGCCCGCTCCGACACGGCGCTCGTGATGCACATACCCGAGGGCCGCACCCAGGCCGTCGCCGTCAGCATCCCGCGCGACACCCTGGTGGCCCGGCCCGAGTGCAAGGACGCGGACGGCTCCACGGTGGCCGGGGCCGAGCGCGTGATGTTCAACTCCATCTACTCGCAGGTCGGTCCGGCCTGTGTGGTCAAGACGGTGGAGAAGATGTCCGGCGTCCGCATGGACCACTACGTCGAGATCGACTTCGCCGGCTTCAAGGACCTCGTGGACGCCATCGGCGGCGTCGAGGTCACCGTCGACCAGGACATCCACGACAAGTCCAGCGGCCTCGACCTGACCGCCGGCACCCACCGCCTGGACGGCACCGAGTCCCTGCAGTTCGTCCGCACCCGGCACGGCATCGGCGACGGCAGCGACCTCGGCCGTATCGGTCTCCAGCAGGAGTTCATGATCGCCCTGCTCGGTGAGATCAAGAAGCAGGACCTGCTGGGCAGCCCCACCAAGACCTACAAGATCGCGGACACCCTGACCGCGGCGCTGACCACCGACTCCGAGCTCGCCTCCCTCACCGCGCTCGCCGACTTCGGGCGCAGCATGAACGGGGTCGACCCGGGCTCCATGGAGACGATCATGCTGCCCGTCGCGTACGACAAGCGGGACCCCAACCGGGTGGTGGCCGCCGAACCTCAGGCGTCCACGCTGTGGAAGGCCATCCGCAGCGACCAGGAGATCCCGGAGTCGGCGAAGAAGTCCCCGGCGACCGGGGGCGGTTCCTGACCTGACGGCCTGGGTCGGGAGACGCCGGTTCCGGCGTCTCCCGGCGGGGTCTCAGACCTCCCGCCACCCCTCCAGCGCCAGCCCCGCCTCCTCCTTCCGCCGCGTGACGCGGAGCGTCGACGTCACCGGGTCGAGGGTCGCGGCGACCAAGGTGCCCTGGGCGTCGACCGCCAGGGCGACCTCCGCCGTGGGCGGGAGGGGCGGGCCGGACTCGGTCCACCAGGCGCCCGCCTGTTCCTGCTCCGTGGGGTACGCGGCGAACGCCACCCTGCCGCTCGCCGCGCGCTGCGCCAGCACCGTGCAGTCGTGGCCGTCTATCTCGCAGCGCACCGCCGCGACCGGGCCGGGGCCCGCCGCCTGGAGCACCGGCACCGGCTTGTTGCCGGGCCGCCAGGACCACAACTCGCCGTCCTGGCCGGTGAAGAAGAGGGTGGTCCGCTCGGCGGACGTGCGCAGCGCGCGCAGGGTGCCGGGGCGGGCGGCCACGTCCGCCGTCTCGTCCCGCGTGGGCGTCCTGCCGGGCTCCTCCTGACGCCAGTGGAGTATTCGCTCCGGCGTGGACGCGTAGACCTCCACCAGGCCCGACTCCCGGCTCGCGGCGGCCAGTTGGTCCTGGACGCCGGAGCCCTTCAGATCCCGCCACGGGTACCAGCCGCCCCGCTCCTTCTGCACCAGCAGGCTGACCCCGCCGCCCGCGTTGCGCACGAAGACGTACGCGCGCCTGCGGTCGTCCACGGCCACCGCGGGCGTGCCCGTGCGGTCGCCCTTGCCGTTGGGGTGGCCCACCGGGGACCAGTCCAGCGGGGCGAGCAGCGGCCGGAAGTGCGTGCAGTGCACCAACCGGGACTCCCCCGGCCCCGCCTGCCGCCACGCGGCCAGATGGGCGTACCCGTCCGCGCCCTGTCCCACGGCCGCGGGTCCCTGCTGGAGCCCCAGGTCGCCGCCGGCCCGGCGGAAGGGCTCCCAGGGGCCGCCGGGTGCTGTTTCCGCGCGGCACAGGACGGCGTCGTCCGATTTCAGATAGACGGTGAGGCGGCCGTCGCGGCCGCGGAGAAGCCAGTCGCCGTTCACCTGTTCACCTTACGCACTGCGGTGCGTGCCGTGGACGCGGGATCCCGCCGTACGGCCTCCCCCGCGGGGGTATTGCCCGGGCTTGCGTGGGACCCTGACCGTATGGAAGACGCCGGTTCCCTGCTCGTGATCGTCGACGCCGCGAACGTCGTGGGGTCCGTGCCCGACGGATGGTGGCGGGACCGCCGTGGCGCCGCCGAGCGGCTGCGGGACCATCTCGCGGCCCAGGGGGTGCCCGGGCACGCCGGGCCCGTGGAGATCGTGCTGGTGGTGGAGGGCGCGGCCCGGGGTGTGGAGCCGGTCCCGGGCGTCCGGGTGGCGGCCGCGCCCGGCAGCGGGGACGACCACATGGTCGCCCTGGTGGCGGAGGCGGGCGACCGTCCGGTCCTCGTCGTCACGGCCGACCGCGAGCTGCGCCGCCGGGTGGAGGAGCTGGGCGCCGACGTCGCCGGGCCGCGTACCGTACGGCCCGCGCCGCGCCGCCCCGGGACCGACTGAGCCGGTCACCTCACGCCACCTCGCGTGAAGGCCCCGCACCCCCGGTCAGGCCGGGAGCACGGGGCCGCGGGACCGTCCGGCGGTCAGGCCGCCGGTGACGTCGTGTCCTCCCCCTTCGCCATCCGGCTGTGCGTCCGGCTGTACAGGAAGTACACGACGAAGCCGATCGCCATCCAGATGCCGAACCGGACCCACGTCTCCGCCGGCAGGTTGAGCATCAGCCACACCGAGGCGGCCACCGACACGATCGGCAGCGCCGGCACCCACGGGGTGCGGAACGCGCGGTGCAGGTCGGGGCGGGTGCGGCGGAGGATGATCACACTGATCGCGACGACGACGAACGCGAACAGCGTGCCGATGTTCACCAGCGCCGCCAGTTCGTTAAGCGGGGTGAAGCCGGCCAGCACGGCGATGAGGACGCCGAGCAGGATCGTCGGCCGGTGCGGGGTGCGGAAGCGCGGGTGGACCCGGGAGAAGAAGGTGGGCAGCAGCCCGTCGCGGCTCATCGCGAAGAAGACCCGGGTCTGGCCGAGCAGCAGGATCATGCAGACGGTCGTCAGGCCGACGGCGGCGCCGAAGCTGATGAAGCCGGCGAACCAGGGATGCCCGGTGGCCTTGAACGCGTCCGCGAGCGGGGCGTCCACCGACAGTTCGCTGTAGTGCTGCATACCGGTGACGACGAGCGACACCAGGACGTACAGCAGGGTGCAGATGAACAGCGAGCCGAGGATGCCGCGCGGCATGTCGCGCTGCGGGTTGCGGGTCTCCTCGGCGGCCGTGGCGACGATGTCGAAGCCGATGAACGCGAAGAACACCACCGAGGCGGCGGTGAAGATGCCCATCACACCGAAGTTGGACGGGGCCCAGCCGAAGATGAGCTGGATGAGCGGGGAGTCGAGGCTCTGACCGGCCGGTACGGGCTCGGACTTCGGGATGAACGGGTCGTAGTTGTCGGCGGTGATGAAGAAGGCCCCGGCGATGATCACGACGAGGACCACGGTCACCTTGACGGCGACGACGACGGTGGTGACCCGGGCGGACAGCTTCATGCCGAGGACCAGGATGCCGGTGAGGACCAGCACCAGGACGGCGGCGAGGATGTCGAAGCCGAACACGTCGGAGCCCTCACGGCTGCCGAGCGCGGCGGGCATCTGCCACCCGGCGTTGTCCATCAGCGACTGGATGTAGCCGGACCAGCCGACGGCCACCACCGCCGTGCCGAGCGCGAACTCCAGGACCAGGTCCCAGCCGATGGTCCAGGCCGGCAGCTCACCCAGAGAGGCGTACGAGAACGTGTACGCGGAGCCCGCCACGGGGACGGTGGAGGCGAACTCGGCGTAGCAGAGCGCGGCCAGCGCGCAGACGACACCGGCCACCACGAACGCGAGGGCGGTGGCCGGACCGGCGTTGTCCTTGGCGACGGTGCCGGTGAGGACGAAGATGCCGGTGCCGATGATGACACCGACACCGAAGACGGTCAGATCCAGCGCGGACAGGGACTTCTTGAGGGCGTGCTCGGGCTCCTCGGTGTCGCGGATGGACTGCTCGACCTTCTTCGTCCGGAAGAGGGGGCTTGTCACGGGTACCTCCCACGCTTGTCGTCCTCGACATGATCGAGAGGGGGCGTGATGCGTATGCCCCGGCGCGGGCGCCTTCACGCGAACGGGCCGCGCGCGCCACTCTTCACAGTGGCCCGCACGGCCCATCCGGGCTACGCCCGCACGACCGCCCCGTGACGGCGTGTCGCGCGTGGCGGCGGGTCAGTCCCTGGCGGGCTCCACGGAGTCGACGGCGTCCGCGGAGGACCGCTCGTACTTCCCGTCCAGCTTCGCCACCAGGCCGGTGACCTGGCGGGCGACGTCCGGGGCGGTCAGCCCGATCTCCGCCATGACCTCGGCGCGCGAGGCATGGTCGAGGAAGCGCGGCGGGATGCCGAAGTCGCGCAGCGGCATGTCCACCCCGGCGTCGCGCAGCGCCTGGGCGACGGCGGAGCCGACGCCGCCGACGCGCGAGTTGTCCTCGACGGTGACGACGACGCGGTGCTTGGCCGCGAGCGGGGCCATGGCCTCGTCGACGGGCTTGACCCAGCGCGGGTCGACGACGGTGGTGGAGATGCCCTGCCGGTCCAGCAGCGAGGCGATCTCCAGGCACATCGGGGCGAGCGCGCCCACGGAGACCAGCAGCACGTCGGGCGTGTCGGTACCGGGCTCGCGCAGCACGTCCATGCCGCCGACGCGGCCCACGGCGGGCACGGCGGGGCCGACGGCGCCCTTGGAGAAGCGCACCACGGTGGGCGCGTCGTCGACGGCAACGGCCTCGCGGAGCTGGGCGCGGACCTGGTCGGCGTCGCGCGGGGCGGCGAGCCGGAGGCCGGGCACGACCTGGAGGATCGACATGTCCCACATGCCGTTGTGGGAGGCGCCGTCGGTGCCGGTGATGCCGGCCCGGTCCAGCACGAACGTCACGCCGCACTTGTGCAGGGCGACGTCCATGAGCACCTGGTCGAAGGCGCGGTTCAGGAAGGTGGCGTACACGGCGAAGACCGGGTGCACGCCCGCGTGGGCGAGGCCGGCGGCGGAGACGGCGCCGTGCTGCTCGGCGATGCCGACGTCGTAGACGCGGTCGGGGAAGCGCTTGGCGAACTTGTCCAGGCCGACCGGCTGGAGCATGGCGGCCGTGATGGCGACGACGTCCTCGCGCTCCTCGCCGAGCTTGACCATCTCCTCGCCGAAGACGGACGTCCAGTCGGCGCCGGAGGTGGCGATCGGCAGGCCCGTGTCGGGGTGGATCTTGCCGACGGCGTGGAAGCGGTCCGCCTCGTCCTGGAGGGCGGGCTGGTAGCCGCGGCCCTTCTCGGTGAGGCAGTGGACGATGACCGGGCCGTTGAACCGCTTGGCGCGGGCCAGCGCGGACTCCAGGGCCTCGATGTCGTGGCCGTCGATCGGGCCGACGTACTTCAGGCCGAGGTCCTCGAACATGCCCTGCGGGGCGATGAAGTCCTTGAGGCCCTTCTTCGCGCCGTGCAGGGTGTCGTAGAGGGCCTGGCCGACGACCGGAGTGCGCTCCAGGAGGTCCTTGGTGCGGGTCAGGAAGCGCTCGTAGCCGTCGGTGGTGCGCAAGGTCGCCAGGTGGTTCGCCAGGCCGCCGATGGTGGGCGAGTAGGAGCGCTCGTTGTCGTTGACGACGATGACCAGCGGGCGGTCCTTGGCGTCGGCGATGTTGTTGAGCGCCTCCCAGGCCATGCCGCCGGTGAGGGCGCCGTCGCCGATGACCGCGACGACGTGGCTGTCGTCCCGCTTCAGCAGCTGGTTGGCCTTGGCGATGCCGTCGGCCCAGCCGAGCACCGTGGAGGCGTGGCTGTTCTCGATGACGTCGTGCTCGGACTCCGCCTGCGAGGGGTAGCCGGACAGGCCGCCCTTCATCTTCAGCCGGGAGAAGTCCTGCCGGCCGGTCAGCAGCTTGTGCACGTACGACTGGTGGCCGGTGTCCCAGAGGACCTTGTCCTTCGGGGACTCGAAGACCCGGTGCAGGGCGATGGTGAGCTCCACCACACCGAGGTTGGGGCCGAGGTGGCCGCCGGTCTTGGAGACCGCGTCGACGAGGAAGGTCCGGATCTCCCCGGCCAGCTGGTCGAGCTCCTCGAGGGTGAGCCGGTCCAGATCGCGCGGTCCCCTGATGCGGGTCAGCAGCGGCACCCGTGCCTCCTTGCAGTAGAGCTGATCGAGCTGTTGCCGGGCGGGTCGAGTCTAATCTTCCGCTCAACCGATCGTTCCCGGGGCAGTGCGTCGTACATCACCCGTTCGGCCAGTACCCCCGTAAGACGCACCTGTGCCCGGCACCGAGAAGGCACCGGGCACAGGTCACCCCTCAAGGGGCGCGGGACCGTATCGATGTGCGGCTCCGCCGCGCGGGCTCGACCAGCCGAGACGGTCCCGCAGCCGAACGACTAGGCCTAGGCCCGCCCCGCGGTCTTCTGCGTCTTCCGGGTGACGGCGTCGATGACGACCGTCGCCAGCAGAACACCACCGGTGATCATGTACTGCACCGGAGAGGCGATGCCCTCCAGCGCCAGTCCGTACTGGATGGACACGATCACCATCACACCCAGCAGCGCGTCCCACGTACGCCCACGGCCGCCGAACAGCGACGTACCACCGATCACCGCGGCCGCGATGACGTTCATCAGGAACTCACCGGTACCGGCGCCCTGGTTCGCGGAGGCGATCTTCGACGCCACGAACAGACCGCCCATCGCGGCGAACGTACCGGCGATCGCGAAGACCGAGATCCGGATCAGCTCGACGTTGATACCCGCGCGGCGGGACGCCTCGACGCTGCCGCCGAGCGCGAACACCTTGCGGCCGTAGGAGGTGCGGCGCAGCACGAAGTCCGTGAGGACCAGGAAGGCCAGGAAGATCACCACGGCCAGCGGCAGGCCCTTGTACTGGTTGAACACGATCGCGACGGCGAAGGCCAGGATCGCGAGCAGCGCCGTGCGGACGATGATCTCGTTCAGCGGGCGCGAGGGCACCCCGGCGGCCTCACGGCGGCGGTTGTCGAAGAACGAGGCGAGGAAGTACGCCACGGTCGCGAACAGCGCCAGACCGTACGCGGCGGCCACGTCGCTGAAGTAGTAGCTGGTCAGCTTGACGACCAGGCCCTCGGAGTCCAGGTTGATGGTGCCGTTGTCACCGAGGATCTGGAGCATGAAGCCCTGCCAGAACAGCAGGCCGGCCAGGGTGACGGCGAAGGCGGGCACGCCGATCCGGGCGAAGATGAAGCCGTGGATCGCGCCGGCGACCGTGCCGGTGAGGATCGCCAGCACGAGGGCGAGTATCTCGTTCATGCCGTGCGTGATGTTCAGCACGGCGAACGTGGCGCCCGCGACACCGCTGACGGAGCCGACCGACAGGTCGATCTCGCCGAGCAGCAGGACGAAGACGATGCCGACGGCGATCATGCCGGTGCCGACCATCGCGACGGACATGTCGGAGAAGTTGCCGGCGGTGAGGAAGTTGCCGTTCAGGCTGGTGAAGATGGCCCAGATGACCAGGAGGCCGACCACCACGGGGATGGAGCCGAGGTCACCCGCCTTCATCTTCCGCTTGAACTCGTTCCAGTAGCCCAGCAGGCCCTGCTCGCGCACCAGCAGCCGGGGGTCGACCGCGGTGACCGCCTTGGCGGCCGCGTCCGGGTTCGCCACGGAGTGTTCCTCGGCGGTGGGGGTGGAGGTCTTCTCGGTGCTCACTTCTTGATCTCCCCATTGGTGCGCGCCGCACGACGGGTCACGGCGTTGTCCGTGGCGCCCGTGATGGCGGAGATGATTTCTTCCTGCGAGGTCGACTTGACCTCGAAGACGCCGTTGTTGCGCCCGAGGCGCAGGACGGCGACCTTGTCCGCCACGGCCTTCACGTCCGCCATGTTGTGGCTGATGAGGATGACCGCGTGGCCGCGCTCGCGCAGCCGCTCGACCAGGTCGAGGACCTGCGCGGTCTGCTCGACGCCGAGGGCCGCCGTGGGCTCGTCCAGGATGACCAGCTTGGGCTCGCCGAGCATGGACCGGGCGATGGCGACCACCTGGCGCTGGCCACCGGACAGCGAGGCGATCGGGATACGGACGCTGGGGATGCGGATCGACAGGGTGTCGAGGAGCTCGCGGGAGCGGCGCTCCATCTCCACCTCGTCCAGGACGCCGCGCCTGCGCAGCTCCCGGCCCAGGTAGAGGTTGCCGACGACGTCGATGTTGTCGCACAGCGCGAGGTCCTGGTACACCGTCGCGATGCCCAGGTTCTGGGCGTCGTGCGGCTTGTTGATCTGTACGGCCTTGCCGTCCCACTCGATGACGCCCTCATCGATGGGATGCACGCCGGCGATCGTCTTGACCAGCGTGGACTTTCCGGCGCCGTTGTCGCCCACCAGGGCGACCACTTCACCGGCGTGGACCTCAAGCTCGACGTCGGTGAGCGCCTGGACGGCACCGAACCGCTTGGAGACCCCGCGCAACGCCAGCACGGGCGTAGCGGACACGTGAACCATCTCCTTCGCCGCCTGACCCGGCGGGAGGTTGTGCAAGGGATTGGGGGGGGTTGTTCCGTCCGGCGCCCCGCGTAGCTTGCGGGGCTGGTGTGTGCGGGGCGCCGGCGGAAGCGCTGGGCAGTCGTCCCGTCGGGGGAGTCCGGGTCTGCGGACTCCCCTCGGTCACGGGATGCGGGACTGCTTACTTGAGGCCGATCTTGTCGCAGGCGGCCTTGTACTTGCCCGTGCAGATCTCCTGGACGGTGTAGATGCCGTCCTTGATCACGGTGTCGTTGATGTTGTCCTTGGTCAGCGAGACGACCGGGACGATCACCGACGGGATCCCCTTGTCGGTGGGGCTGTCGACCTTGTCCTTGGCGATGGAGTCCAGCGACTTGCCCTGGGCCAGCGCGACGGCCATCTCCGCGGCGACGTTCGCCTCCTGCGGGTACGGCTTGTAGACGGACATGTACTGCTCACCGGTCACGATGCGCTGCACGCCCGCGAGTTCGGCGTCCTGGCCGGTGACCGGGATGTTCTTCAGGCCGGCGGCCTTGAGGGCGGTGATGATGCCGCCCGCCATGCCGTCGTTGGCGGAGTAGACGCCGACGATCTTGTCCTTGCCGAGGGCGGAGATGGCGCCCTCCATGTTGGCGTTGGCGTTCTCGGGCTTCCACTCCTTGGTGTCGTACTCGCGCCCGATCTTGACCTTGCCGTCGAGGACGGAGTGCGCGCCCTCCTTGAACATGGCGGCGTTCGGGTCGGTGGAGGAGCCGTTCATCATGACGATCTGGCCGCTCTTGGCCTTCGCGCCCAGCGCCTGCAGCAGGGCCTCGCCCTGCGTCTTGCCGACGGTCACGTTGTCGAACGACGTGTAGGCGTCGATCGGGCCCTCGGCGAGGCGGTCGTAGGCCACGACCGGGATGCCGGCGTCCTTGGCCTTCTTCACGGAGCCGGCGATGGCCTTGGAGTCCACCGCGTCCACGATGAGCACGTCGACCTTGTTGGTCACCATCGTGTCGACCTGCTGGTTCTGCAGGCTGGCGTCCTGCTTGGCGTTGGCGTAGACGACCTCGCCCTTGTTGTTCGTGAGCTCCTTGACCTTCTTCTCGATCAAGGGCTTGTCGAGCTTCTCGTACCGCGCGGTCTGGTTCTCCGGCAGGAGCAGACCGACCTTGATGTTGTCGCCCTTGGCGGCGGAGTCGCCCGAGTCGCTCTTGTCGCCGGACTCGGCGGCGCTGCCACAGGCGGCGAGCGAGACGGCCATCGCACCGGCGGCGATGGCGAAGGCAGCACGACGCATACGCGTGTTCACTTCTACAAACCTCCCTGACGAGGCCGCGTCGTTGCGGCCGAGGTGGCTGGAAGTCAACTCGGCCGCACGTGCGACGTCAAGAAGTAAATCCTTAACGAGATGGCAACGGTGCCATCCGTTCTCTAAGTGAAGGCAGGGGCGGACACGGCGAGGGACCCCGTCGCCGTGCCGTCCAGAAGGGTCGAATCGCCCATCTCGCTCAGCGCCAGCGCGAGGGCGCCGAGCACCTCCGCACGGCCGCCAAGTGCCCCTGGAAGCACCGACAGTTGGCGCGCGGCACTGGGGATGGCATAGCGTCCCACGGACTCCCTTATGGGGCCCAGGACCAGCTCCCCGGCCTCCGCGAGATCGCCGCCGAGCACGACCCGGCTCGGGTTCAGGAGGTTGCACAGATTGGCTACACCGCTGCCGATGTGGCGGCCCACGTCGGCGACGACCCGGCGGCACCCCGGATCGCCGTCCCTGGCCATCCGTACGACGCCCTCCATGGTCAGATCCGTGCCGTGACTGGGCTGGAGCAGCGGCAGCACGTAGCGGGCGGCCGTGAAGGTCTCCAGGCAGCCGCGGTTGCCGCAGCGGCAGACCGGGCCGGACTCGTCCAGGGTGATGTGCCCGATCTCGCCCGCCGTGCCGCCGGGACCCCGGTAGATCTTCCCGCTGATCACCAGGCCCGCGCCGACACCGCTGGCGACCTTGATGTACGCCAGGTCGCGCACGCCCCGGCCGCTCCCCCAGACCATCTCGCCGAGGGCGCCCAGGTTGGCGTCGTTGTCCACGTGCACCGGCACGCCGAGCCGCCCCCGCAGCTCCTCGGCGGGACGGGTGCCGGACCAGCCGGGCAGGATAGCGGTGGAGCCGAGGGTGCCGGACTCCACGTCGATCGGTCCGGGCACGCCGAGACCGACGCCGGCGACCTTGGACCGGTCCACGCCGGTGGCCTCGATCAGGCGGTTGACCAGCTGTTCCGCCCGGTCGAAGCCCTGCGTCGAGGAGGCGTCCACGTCCAGCGGTTCGGACTCCTCCGCGAGCACCTGGTGCGCGAGGTTGCCCACCGCGACCCGTAGGTGGGTATGGCCGAAGTCGACCCCGATCACGATGCCGGCGTCCCCGCTCAGCGATACGCTGCGGGCCCGGCGTCCCCCCGCCGACGTGGGGGTCACCTCGACCGTGCCGCCGTCCTTCAGCTCCCGGACGATGTTGGAGACCGTGGCCGCGGACAGGCCGGTCGTCCTCGCGATCTCCGCCTGGGTCAGGGAGCCCGCCAGACGTACCGCTCGGACGACCCGCTCCAGGTTGGCTCGGTGCAGCGACGACTGCGACCCCGGAGTCTCCATTGACTCTCACCCTCATCCCTGGCCCGCGTCACCCAGGGGGCGACGAAGGCCTTGTACAAGTTATGAACTCCAAAGTCCGCTGAATCGCACGGTGACGTCAAGACCTTGACAGAAATCGGTTCCTGGCCGTGTCCGGCCGACTACCGTTGGTGCGCCGCAGGGGTCCGGCCCCGGAGAGCTGTCTCTCCGGGGCCGGACCCCTGCGTACGACGGGTGGAGCGGCGGCGGGCGTCAGCGGAAGGTGCCCTGCGACACCGAGCCGGCGATCCGCCGCTGGAAGACGCAGTACACGATCAGTACGGGCACCACGGTGATCACGATCGCCGCGAACAGCGCGCCGTAGTCGATGTCGTAGACCTGCGAGGACGCGTAGGCGGCCATGCCCTGGGTGAGGACCCACATGTCGTGGTCGGTGTTGAGCGCCACCGGCAGCAGGAACTGGTTCCACAGGCCCAGGAAGTTGAAGATCGCCACCGCCGCCATGCCCGGACGGGCCATCGGCAGCATCACCTGGAAGAACGCCCGCCAGTCCCCGGCGCCGTCGATCAGCGCGGCCTCGTACACGTCGTGCGGCAGCGACCGGAAGAACGCGTAGAGGAAGAACATCGTGAACGGCAGCGCGAACGCGACATAGGTGAGGATCAGCCCGAGACGCGTGTTCAGCAGCCCGAAGTTCTGCAACTGGAAGAAGAGCGGAACGATCGCCAGAAAGACCGGGAAAGTCAGTCCCGCGAGCATGACGTAGTAGATCAGCCGGCGGCCGGGGAACTCGAACCGGGCGAGAATGTAGGCGCACATCGCACCGAGCAGCATCACCAGGATCAGTGCCGAGACCACGACGATCACGGAATTCAGGAAGTACTTCCCGATGCTCGCGTCGGTCCACGCGTTCGCGTAATTCTCGATCCGCCAGTGATCGGGGAGCGAGAACGGCGACGAAAGGATCTCGCCGGTCGATTTGAACGACGACATCAGCACCCAGAGCATGGGCACGATCACGATCACGGACCACAGGATCAGCAGGGCGTGCGAGATCGCCGCGAATCTGCGGTCGCCGCCCGCGGCGACACGCGTCAGCTTCCGGTCCTTCGCCGGTTCACGGTCACTGGCCGTCTTCCGGTCGGCGGCGACGACGCTCACCCGGCACCTCCCTTGGCTGCGGCACGCCGAGCTCTCGCCCCAGGTGCTTTCCTCTTGCTCTCGCCCTCGCCGCCGCCCGTGAGGCGGTTGACGAGGAACACCAGCGCCGCGAACACCAGGGTGACGACGGCGAGGACGACGCCCATCGCGGTGGCGTAGCCGAACTGCTGCTTGGCGAAGGCGACGTTGAACAGACGCTGGCTGATCGTCAGGGTCGAGTTGTCCGGGCCGCCGTTCGGCACCATCGCCTGGACGTAGACGAACGCGTCGAGGGCGGCGATGCCCAGGTAGATGTATGCCGTCTGCACGCTGTCCCGGATCGCCGGCAGGGTGATCGAGACCGTCGTGCGCAGCCGGCCGGCCCCGTCGATCCTCGCTGCCTCGTACAGCTCGGCGGGGACGCCCTTGATCGCGGCGATGAAGAGCACCGCGTAGAACCCGACGAGGCCCCAGACGATGACGAACATGACGGACGGCATCGCCGTCGCCTTCTCGCCCAGCCACGCGAACGTGTCGAACCGGTCGAGGCCGAGGCCCGTGAGGACGCCGTTGAGCAGCCCGGCGTTGGGGTCGTACATCTGCGCCCAGATCAGACCGACGATGATCGCCGGCACGACGTAGGGGAAGAACGAGACGATCCGGTAGAACGACGCTCCCCGGATCCCTCGGACGGGGCCCTTGCTGGGCCCGCCGAGGGTGATGGCCACGGCGACCCCGAGGGCGAGCGTCAGCGTCACCAGCGGCACGAAGACCGCGAGGAGTGCGACGTTGCGCAGCGCCTTCAGGAAGACGTCGTCCTGGAACATCTTCGTGAAGTTGTCGAAGCCGACGAAGTTGTAGTCCGGGCTGAAGCCACGCCAGTCGGTCATCCCCCAGAAGATCGCCTCGCCGAACGGGATCAGGACGAAGATCACGAAGATGGCCAGCGGGACGCCGAGGAACGCGAGGAAGAACGTCACCCGGTCGAAGGTGAGTTTGCGGCGCCGTGGCCGCCCGCCGCGAGCGGCCGGCTTCGGCCGGCGGCTCGCGGTCTTGGCAATGGGGGTCGTGTCCTTCATCGCGGTGCTAGCTGACCTTGACCTTGTCGACGGAGTCGTCCTCCCGGACCTTGTCGGAGATCTTCTGCAGGGCCGAGGTCAGCCCCTTGCCGTCGATGTCGCCGGCGAGGAACGAGTTGAACGGCACCAGCTGGTCGGTGTTCAGACCGTAGGTCTCGACGAACATGTAGTTGAAGATGTTGGTGCCCGCGGCCTCCAGCATCTTCGTCTGCGAGACGAGCGCCGTCGATCCGTAACCGTCGGCGGGCACGGTGCCCTTGACGATGGTCGGGGCCAGCTTCGTCCTGGAGAAGTTGGCGGCCGCCTTCTCCGACAGCATCGCCCGCAGCACCTCCTTGCCGCCGGCCGGGTTCTTGCCCTGCCTGGGCACGATGAACGGCTCGCCGGCGGCCGCGCGGAGCGACTCGTAGGGCAGCGTCGGCTTGTCGGTGAGCGTCATCGACGGGAAGCCGGTCATCTGGAAGTCGGCCTTGGTGGCCTTCTTCATCTCGTTCTCGATCCAGCCGCCGGACGGGTAGAGCAGCGCCTTCTGGTCGTTGCTCCAGATCGCCTGCGCCTTCTGGAACTGGGTGCCGGAGCCGCCGGGGACGAACATCTTCTGCTTGACCATGGTCTCCATGACCTTGATGACGCCCTGGACGGCCGGGTGCGACCAACAGCCCTTCTCCAGGTTCTCCAGGGCGAGCCGGACCTCGTCGCCGCCCTCCTTGATCGCCGAGTCGATCAGGAGCGTGCGGTAGTAGGTCGCCGCCTCCTTGCCGTGGACGAAGAGGTACTTGCCCTTCTTCTTCGCCTGCTGGCCCAGGTCGAGCGCCTCGTCCCAGGTCTTCGGCGGGGTCCAGCCGTTCTCCTCGAAGAGCGACTTCGAGTACCAGACGCCGTACACGGTCATCACGTAGTTGAGCGCGACGAACTTGTCCCGGAACGTGCCGGGGGCCTTGACGCCGGGGTAGACGATGTCGGCGATCTTCTTGCCCTCGTAGGTGTTGGCCTCGAAGAGGTCGTCGAGCTCCTCCAGCTGGTCGAGGATGCCGAGGAAGCCGATCTGGTCCTCACCGGAGTTGTCGATGAGGTCCGGCGGGTTGCCGCCGACGAAGCGGGGCTGGAGCTGGGGGGCGATGTCGACGACCGGCTCGACCTTGACCTTGAGGCCCTTGACCTGGCCGCCGAGCACCTGGTTGGTGTAGTCGACGTAGTCGGTGCCGTAGCCGCCGTCGAAGATGGCCGCCTCGACCGTGGAGTTGGCGGCGACGCCGAACGGATTGGTGGCGCTCTTCTCGCCCTTCGGCCCGCTGTCGCCGTCGCCGTCCTTGCCGGAGGGAGAGCTGCACGCGACCGCGAAGGAGCCCACCGCCGCGGTGGCGATGGCCCCGCGCAGGAGCGTCCGCCTGTCAAGAGATCCGGCACGAATGGTCATCTCTGCATCCTCACTGATCGGTTGGATCGGTACGGGTGTGCTGCGTGTGCGCCCGCCGTGGCCGGACCGTGGTGCGCCGGCCGTACGTGGGGCGTTGTCGCCGTCGTCTCGGAGCCTCGGTGCGGCGCCGGTGATCAGCTGAGCGATGCCGGCACAACGGTCGCCGGGGCCGGAGCGGCTGTCGCGCTCCGGCTGACCGGATCGCGGTGGCCCACGCCGGTGGTGGATCCCATGCTCAAGTCCTCGCCTTCTCCAGGACTCAGGCGGTGAACCGGATCTTTCCCGGCACCGCGTTCGGGTCAAGCTGGGTCGTGCAGGAAATGCGGCTGGTACTGGTCGGGTGCGGTGAAGATTGCCCCGGAGTGCCGACAGGTATAGTCCACTTCACGCCGACGGAGCAAGATCGAATGCAAGGTTCCCCATACGTCTTTTCCGAGTTGAGACCTCGCGGAAATAAGAGCCTCGGGCACCTTACGCAACGGAAAAGTCCCCGCCATCGCTTGCGAATGCCACAATCAACCCCTTGACATCACACGCCACTTGACCCACTACTGGTCCTTGCGCACTGCAATTGACAACGTTGTCCAGCGCAGGAAGGGTGCTCGCGCATGCAACAGAGGGTTCGGCACAGATGGGGAACGGCGGTCGTCGCGACGACCGCCTTCGCTTTGGCCGCGGGCTCGCAGGGCGTCGCCGTGGCGCTCCCCGAGGCGCCGCCGAGGACCGACCGGGAGTTCTCCTCGTCGTTCGAGTCCGGGGACCCCGCCCCGGACTGGCTGAACACCGTGGAGACCACGCGCGGCGGCGGCAAGCGCGCCTCCGGCGTGAACGGCGGGTACAGCGCCGGAATCCCCGGCAATGTCACCGACCATGTGACGGAGGTCCGCGCGAGCGCGGAGAACACCGACGGCCGGGAGGTGAAGGAGCACCTCGTCGACAGCCTGTCCAGCACCAAGTGGCTGGCGTTCGAGCCCACCGCCTGGGTGGAGTTCGACTTCGACGCGCCGGTCGAGGTGCAGCGGTACGCGCTCACCTCCGCCAACGACCACGACGAGCGGGACCCGCGCGACTGGGTCCTCAAGGGCTCCGCCGACGGCGAGGACTGGACGACCCTCGACACCCGCGCAGGTGAGACGTTCGAGGAGCGCTTCCAGACCAAGACGTACGCGCTGGAGAAGTCCGTCGTCGGTGAGTACCGGCACTTCCGGCTGGAGATCACCAAGAACGGCAGCGGCAACATAGTGCAGCTCGCCGATGTGCAGTTCGCGGCCGGCGGCGAGGACCAGCCGGTGCCCGAGGACATGCTGTCGCTGGTGGACCGCGGCCCGACCGGCTCCCCGACCGCCAAGGCGCGGGCGGGCTTCACCGGTGTGCGGGCGCTGCGTTACGCGGGCCGGCATCTCGCCGACGGGCGGGCGTACTCGTACAACAAGGTGTTCGACGTCCATGTGAAGGTCGAGCGGGACACCCAGCTGTCCTACCGGGTCTTCCCGTCGATGGCGGACGGCGACCTCGACTACGACGCCACGAACGTCGCCGTCGACCTCGCCTTCACCGACGGCACCTATCTGAGCGACCTGCGCGCCACCGACCAGCACGGCTTCCCGCTCACCCCGCGCGGGCAGGGCGAGTCGAAGGTGCTGTACGTCAACCAGTGGAACAACGTGGTCTCCCGGATCGGCTCGGTGGCCCGCGGCAAGACCGTGGACCGGATCCTGGTGGCGTACGACTCCCCCAAGGGCCCGGCGAAGTTCCGCGGCTGGCTGGACGACGTGGCCCTGAAGGAGGTGCGGCCCGAGCCGCCGAAGGCGCATCTGTCGGACTATGCGGTGACCACCCGCGGCACCAACTCCAGCGGCAGCTTCTCGCGCGGCAACACCTTCCCGGCGACGGCGGTGCCGCACGGTTTCAACTTCTGGACCCCGGTGACCAACGCCGGTTCCAAGAGCTGGCTGTACGAGTACGCGGCGGGCAACAACGACGACAACCTGCCGACGGTCCAGGCGTTCAGCGCGAGCCACGAGCCGAGCCCGTGGATGGGCGACCGGCAGACCTTCCAGGTGATGCCGTCGGCCGCCGAGGGCACCCCGGAGACCGGCCGTGACGCGCGCGAGCTGGCCTTCCGGCACGAGAACGAGACCGCCAGGCCGTACTACTACGGGGTCCGGTTCGAGAACGGCGTGAAGGCCGAGATGGCGCCGACGGACCACGCGGCGATGATGCGCTTCACCTTCCCCGGTGACGACGCGAGCGTGATCTTCGACAACGTCACCGACGAGGCGGGGCTGACGCTGGACAAGGAGGGCTCCTCCTTCACCGCCTTCTCGGACGTCAAGTCCGGTCTGTCCACCGGCGCGACCCGCCTGTTCGTCTACGGCGAGTTCGACAGGAAGGTCACCGGCGGCGACTCCGAGGGCGAGCGCGGCCATCTGAGCTTCGACGCGGGCAAGGACCGCACGGTCACCCTGCGCCTGGCCACCTCGCTGATCAGCGTGGACCAGGCGAAGGACAACCTGCGCCAGGAGATCGGCCGCAAGACCTCGTTCGACGACGTCAAGCGGGACGCACGGAAGCAGTGGGACCGCATCCTCGGCAAGGTCGAGGTCGAGGGCGCCACGACGGACCAGCTGACCACGCTCTACTCCAGCCTGTACCGGCTGTACCTGTACCCGAACTCGGGCTTCGAGAAGGTCGACGGGACGTACAAGTACGCCTCGCCGTTCTCGCGGATGCCGGAGCCGGACACGCCGGCCCACACGGGCGCGAAGATCGTGGACGGCAAGGTGTACGTCAACAACGGCTTCTGGGACACCTACCGGACGACCTGGCCGGCGTACTCCTTCCTCACGCCCACCAAGGCAGGTGAGCTGGTCGACGGGTTCGTGCAGCACTACAAGGACGGCGGCTGGACCTCCCGCTGGTCCTCCCCCGGCTACGCGGACCTGATGACGGGCACCTCCTCGGACGTCGCCTTCGCGGACGCCTACGTCAAGGGCGTCGACACCTTCGACGCGAAGGCCGCGTACGACGCGGCGCTGAAGAACGCCACCGTGGTGCCCCCGTCGTCCGGTGTGGGCCGCAAGGGCATGGCGACCTCGCCGTTCCTCGGCTACACCAGCACCGAGACCCACGAGGGCCTCTCCTGGGCCCTGGAGGGCTACCTCAACGACTACGGCATCGCCAAGATGGGCGAGGCGCTCTACAGGAAGACCGGCGACAAGCGCTACCAGGAGGAGTCGGCGTACTTCCTGAACCGGGCGCAGGACTACGTCAACCTGTTCGACCCCGAGGCCGGCTTCTTCCAGGGCCGTGACCTCAAGGGCGACTGGCGGGTGAAGTCCTCCGCGTACGACCCCCGGGTGTGGGGCTACGACTACACGGAGACCAACGGCTGGGGCTACGCGTTCACCGCCGCGCAGGACAGCCGGGGCCTCGCCAACCTGTACGGCGGGCGCAAGGGCCTCGCCGACAAGCTCGACGAGTACCTCTCCACGCCCGAGACGGCCTCCCCGGACCTCAAGGGCTCCTACGGCGGCGTCATCCACGAGATGATCGAGGCGCGCGACGTCCGCATGGGCATGTACGGCCACTCCAACCAGGTGGCCCACCACGCCCTGTACATGTACGACGCGGCCGGGCAGCCCTGGAAGACGCAGGCGAACGTGCGCGAGGTGCTGTCCCGCCTGTACACGGGCAGCGAGATCGGGCAGGGCTACCACGGCGACGAGGACAACGGCGAGCAGTCCGCCTGGTACCTGTTCTCCTCGCTCGGCTTCTACCCGCTGGTGATGGGCAGCGGCGAGTACGCCATCGGCTCCCCGCTGTTCACCAAGGTCACCGTGCACCTGGAGAACGGCCGCGACCTGGTCGTCAAGGCGCCGAAGAACAGCGCGAAGAACGTGTACGTGCAGGGCCTGAAGGTCAACGGCAAGAAGTGGAACTCCACGGCGCTGCCGCACTCGGCGATCGCCAAGGGGGGCGTGCTCGAGTTCGACATGGGTCCGCGCCCGTCGGCGTGGGGCACCGGCAAGAACGCCGCGCCGGTGTCGATCACCCAGGACGACGAGGTGCCCGCCCCGCGCGAGGACGCGGTGAAGGGCGAGGGCCCGCTGTTCGACAACACCTCGGAGACCAGCGGTGCGGTGACCGAGGTCGAGCTGCCCGTGGAGAAGGCCGCCACGGCGGTGCAGTACACGCTGACCTCCGCTCAGGCCGCCAAGGCGCCCACCGGCTGGGTGCTCCAGGGCTCCGCGGACGGGAAGACGTGGCAGGACGTGGACCGGCGGGCGGACGAGTCCTTCCGCTGGGACAAGCAGACCCGCGTCTTCTCGGTGGCGAAGCCTCAGCCGTACGCGCACTACCGGCTGGTGCTGACCGGTGAGGCGACGCTGGCGGAGGTGGAGCTGCTGAGCTGACCGACGCTCGCCTGGCGGGTCCGGACCTGGTCCGGGCCCGCCTTTCCGTGCCCGCCCTTTCCGTGGCCGCCCTTTCCGTGACCGCGGGGGGATTTCGCGATCACCACGGGTACCTCCGGAGCGCCCTGTGCACGAGAATGGGGCCATGACGGACTCGGGGAACTTCGACGCCGCCTGGCTGCCCGACGCCGCGTTCCGCGCGGTCGGCGCCCGCCGTTCACTCGTCCGGGGCGGCCCCGATCCGCTGAAGGACACGGTGCGCGCCGAACTCGTCGGCGTCTGCGCCCGGTTCGGCGGCGAGGTGGTGCGGGACGGGGACGCGGCGGAGTTGGTCCTCGACCTGACCGGCGAGGACTCGTCCGACGAGGGCTACACGCTCGAGCGCCGTGACGGGGTCACGACGGTGACCGCGTCCGGCGGGCGGGGGCTGCTGTACGGGCTGTTCCACGTGGTGCGGCTCGGCGAGGGCGCCTTCGCCGGGGACCTGGCGTCGCGCACGCACCGCCCGGCCCTCGCCACGCGCATGCTGGACCACTGGGACAACGTGGCCGTGCACCCGGTGATGGGCCAGGTGGAGCGCGGTTACGCGGGCGGCTCCCTGTTCTGGGCGGACGGCGTGGCACGCGGCGACCTCGCCCGGGTGCGGGCGTACGGGAGGCTGCTGGCCGCGTGCGGGATCAACGCCGTCGCCGTCAACAACGTCAACGTGCACGCCACGGAGGCGCGGCTGCTGACCGACCGGATCGGGGACGTGGCCGCGATCGCCGGCGCTCTGCGGCCGTACGGCGTCCGCACGCACCTCTCGGTCAGCTTCGCCGCGCCGATCCTGCTGGGCGGGCTGCCCACCGCCGACCCGCTGGACCCGGCCGTGCGCGCCTGGTGGGCTGCGACGACCGCCCGCGTGTACGAGGCCGTCCCCGACTTCGGCGGGTACGTCGTGAAGGCCGACTCCGAAGGCCAGCCGGGCCCCTTCGCCTACGGCCGCTCGCACGCCGACGGCGCGAACATGCTCGCGGCCGCGCTGGAGCCGCACGGCGGCACGGTGCACTGGCGGGCGTTCGTCTACGACCACCGCCAGGACTGGCGGGACCGCTCGACCGACCGGGCGCGGGCCGCGTACGACCACTTCACGCCGCTGGACGGGGAGTTCGCGGACAACGCGGTGCTCCAGGTGAAGCACGGGCCGATGGACTTCCAGGTGCGTGAGCCGGTCTCGCCGCTGATCGGCGCGATGCCGGACACCCGGCTCGCGGTGGAGCTCCAGGTCACGCAGGAGTACACCGGGCAGCAGAAGCACGCGTGCTGGCTGGGCCCGATGTGGAGCGAGGTGCTGCGGTTCCGCCCGGACGGGGAGGTGCCCGCGGGGCGGCTCGCGGACGGTCTGGTCGCGGTGCCCAACGCCGGCGACGACCGCTTCTGGACCGGGCACCCCCTCGCCCAGGCGAACCTGTACACCTTCGGACGGCTGGCGTGGGACCCGGCGGCGGACCCGCGGTCCGTCCTCGACGAGTGGATCGCGCTGACGCACCCTGGCAGCCCCGGCCGGCTGGCCGAGGGGCTGCACGCGGTCCTGGACGGCTCCTGGGGGACGTACGAGAAGTACACGGCGCCGCTCGGGGTGGGCTTCATGGTGCAGCCGGGCCATCACTACGGGCCGAGCGTGGACGGCTACGAGTACAGCCCCTGGGGCACCTACCACTTCGCCGACCGGGACGGCGTCGGCGTCGACCGCTCCGTGGCGACCGGCACCGGCTACGCGGGCCAGTACGCCGAGCCGTGGGCGAAGCTCTACGAGTCCCCCGGCACCTGCCCCGACGAGCTGCTGCTGTTCTTCCACCACGTCCCGTACGGCCATGTGCTGCACAGCGGGAAGACGGTGATCCAGCACATCTACGACACCCATTTCGAGGGCGTGGAGGAGGCCGAGGAGGCCCGCCGGGTGTGGGCGGGCCTCGCGAACCTGGTGGAGCCGGAGCGGCACGCGCGGGTGGCGGAGCGGTTCGAGGAGCAGCTGCGCAGTGCGCGGGAGTGGCGGGACCAGATCAACAGCTACTTCCTGCGCAAGTCCGGGGTGCCGGACGCGCACGGGCGCACGATCCACTGAGCGCCCGCGCGGCCTCAGGCCGTGAAGTGGTCCCGGGTCTCCTCGACCACCGGGCGGCCGGCGTGCAGCAGCGACAGCAGCAGCGGCGCGGCGAACAGGGCGGGCAGGGCCTCCGTGAGCAGGGCGGTGGCGGCAGCCGTGAGGATCAGCAGGGACAGGGCGCCCAGGGTGGAACGCGGCTGCTTCGCCAGGAAGTACGCGGCGAGGCGAGCGGTGTCCCGGGCGCGGAAGGTGAACAGGGCGGTCAGCACCAGCGCGTGGGCGCCCCACAGCAGGCTTCCCACGCCGATCACGGCGAGCAGGAACGCCCACCAGCCGGGCAGTCCGGTCGCCGGGAAGTGGGTGAGGGTGAACGCGATCACCGTGAGCCAGCCGAGCAGCGGCGCCCACAGCTTCAGCGCGGGCACGGCGTTCATGCGCCAGCCGCGCAGGAAGGCGCTCGACGGGCGGAGTTCGGTGAGGTCGCCGCCGCGGTGGTGCAGGGCGTAGAGGGCCGCGGCGGCGGACGGGCCGAGCGGCAGCAGGCAGAGGGCGGCGAGCGGCAGGTTGGCCGGGTCGGGGGTGACCAGGAAGAGACCGGCGAGGCCCGGCGCCGCGGTGAGCAGCAGCAGGGCCTCGACGGTGACGAGCGTGTGGATCAGGGCGGCGGCCCGGGACAGCGGGCCGGTGCCGAAGGCGTCGGCGCGTACGGTGCTCATGGCGCCTCCCCGCCGAGCAGCCGCCGCTCGTCCCACCAGGGCGGGGTCTCGTCGTCCACGGGGGTCAGCTCGACGAGGGTGACCTCGTGACGGGCCAGGGTGAGGGTGAGGTCCGTCCGGCCGTCCTCGACGGGGAGCCGGGAGTGGCTGCGGGCGGGCTCGGAGGCCTCGTGCAGGATGTCGAGCTGCGCGGGGCGCGGGGAGCGGGGGGAGCCCATGTGCCGCCAGGCGGTGTAGGCGTTGCCGCGCTCCTCGTCGACGGAGGAGCGGCGCACGAACAGCTCGCCGCCCCGCGCGGGGAGGGACAGGCGCAGGGTGTGCCGGTCCGGGCCCGGTGTCCGCCCTGTGGGGTCGACGGGGGCCCAGGCGAGGACGGTGATCCGCCCGTCCGCGTGCCGGGTCACCAAGTGATCGTCACCGCACGCCAGTTGCTCCTCCCCCATCCGCGCCATGAACGCGTACAGGTGGTAGGTGGGTTTGCGGATCTGGCGGTGGGTGAGCAGGCCGAAGCCGCCGTGGAACAGGGCGGTGGGGATGCCGGTCTCCTCGAAGACGTCGCTGAACGTCCAGTAGGAGAAGGAGTCGGCGTGGTCACCGCCCGATGCCACCACGGGGGCGAGGTAGGCGGCGTGGAACGTGGTGTCGTGGATCAGGTTGTCCGGCCGGTAGGAGGAGTTGAACTCCGTGATGTGGACCGGGAGTCCGGCCAGGCGGGTGCCCGCGAGGGCGGCACGCGGCTGGGCGAACTGGTCGAGGAGGGTGCTCGCCGGGGCGAGGGTCTGGTGGGTGCCGAACGGGACGTCCTGCGCGGGCCCGGAGGCGTAGGCGTGCCGGGACACGAAGTCCACGGGCACGTCCCGGCGTTCGGCGAACTCGGCGAACCGCTCCAGCCAGCCGTCGGCGGCCGGGGACAGCGCGGGCCCGCCGACCGCCAGCTCCGCGTCCACCTCCTTCACGGTGTGCGCCGTCGCCTCGTACAGCCGGTGGTAGGCCGCCTCGTCGGCGTCCTGCCAGAACGGGGGCAGGTCCGGCTCGTTCCACACCTCGACGGGCCAGGTGCGCACCTCGTCGAGGCCGTAGCGGTCGATCAGGTGGGTGAGGACCGCGCGCACCAGGCGGGTCCACTCCTTCTCGTCGGCGGGCGGGGTGACGTTGCCCTCCCACCAGAACACCGTCTGCGTGCCCGACGCCATCTCCCGCGGCATGAAGCCGAGTTCGAGGAAGGGGCGGATGCCGGTGGCGAGGAGCGCGTCGAGCACCTGGTCGAGGTAGGTGAACGAGTGGTGGGTGCGGCGGGCGCCCTGCCACTCGTAGGGACGGTGGACGCCCATGCCGTCGCTGAGCAGGCCGTGGCCGCGCAGATGGCGGAAGCCGATGTCGCGCTGGAGGATGGCGAGGGAGTCCTGGTAGTCGCGGCGCAGGGCGAGGTCGAGCCGGCCGGTTCCGACGCAGGCGCGCCAGGCGTCGGACAGCCGGCCGACGGACTCCGCGGGCACGTGGATCACGCGTTCTCCTTCTGGAACCGCTCGTACGCCTGGTTGTGCAGCTCGATGTAGCGGTCCATGTTCTTCGCCTTGAGCTCCTTGACGTAGTCGTCCCACTCGGAGAGGGGGCGTTTGCCGAGGACGAAGCGCAGGGCGTTCTGGGTGACGTGGTCCTTCAGCGGGGTGTCCCAGAGGGTGGCCTGCTCCTGCTCCTCGGCGCGCAGCGGGTGCGGCGGGTCGACGGGCAGCTCCTTGCGGGCGGCCATCACGTCGGTGAACTTCTTCTCGTCCGGGCTGAAGGACGAGGAGACCAGGGCCCAGCTGCCACCGTAGGTGAACACGCCGTTGAAGAAGCCGAAGTCCTTCTGCAGGTCCTTCGGGGCGCCCGGGTCGGAGCCCATGAGGGAGATGCCGGGCTTGAGCCGGTAGCCCGCGCCGGAGCGGGTGAACGTGGTGTTCTCCACGCCCCACTTGCAGAACTCCTGGCCGGCGTCGGAGTACCAGAGCCAGTCCACGAACTGCATCAGGGCGACGAAGTCGTCCCGCTCCAGCGCCTTGCTGGAGATCATCATGCCGTTCTCCAGCCGTCCGCCTCCCATGACGACGGGGCCCGCCGGGCCGAGCGGTACCGGGATCATCTCGATGGTGGCTCCCTTGACCTGCCGCTGGAGGTTGTAGCGGTAGTTCTGCACCAGCTCCTGCGCGTTGGCGCTGATCGCGAAGGACTTCTCCCCCAGCAGCTTCTTCACCGCCTCTTCGTCGGTCTGGGTGAAGCTCTCCGGGTCCATCAGCTTCTCCGCGACCAGCTTGCGCAGGTACTCCACGACCTGGCGGAAGGCGTCGGTGGCGCCGGTGAAGACGAACTTCTCCGCTGTGGCGTCCCAGGTGGTGTTGAGGTACGACCAGCCGGCGCGGACGCCGTGCGCCTGACCGAGGTACTGGAACAGCGCGCCCGCCGGGAACGGGGTGTTGGTGCTCCACCGGTCGGTGAGCGGGTAGCGGTCCGGGTACTCCTCACGGAGCGCCTTCAGGGTCGTGTACACCTCGCCCCAGGTGGTGGGCAGGGCGAGGCCGTGCTTGGTCAGGATGTCGGTGCGGAAGGACAGCGAGTACTGCTGGCGCACCTTCTCGTGCAGGCCGGGGAGCAGGTAGGAGCGGCCGTCGGACTGGCGCAGCGAGTCGACCTCCGGCTGGAGGTTCCATCTCTTCACCTTCTCCTGGAAGTTGGGCATCAGGTCGGTGTACTCGCTGACCGGCAGGATCGCGCCGGAGGAGACGAAGGCGGTCTCCGCGCCCGGGTAGGTCTTGGGGATGAGCAGCGGGGCGTCGCCCGCGCCGATGAGGAGGCTGCGCTTCTTCTCGTAGTCGCTCAGCGGGACCGGGGTGGCGTCCAGGGTGACGCCGGTGCGCCGGGTGAGCTCCTTCCAGAACAGCCAGCTCTTCTTCGACGGGTAGACCGGGTTGTCGTTGTGCAGGACGGTGAAGGTGAGCGGCTCGGTGGCCTTGAACTGCTGTCCGGCACGGTAGTTCTTCATGGCGCCGTCGCGCTTCTTCGACAGGTCCTTGGTGTCCTCGCCGTCGCCGCCGCTGCCGCAGCCGGTGAGGGTGGCGAGGCCGAGGAATCCGGCGGCGGCGAGTATCTGGCGCCGGGAGAGCTGTCCGTTGTTCTGCACGGGGACTCCTGTGACGTGGGGGTGGCCTGGAGGGGGTGGGTGGAGCGCGCCGGCGGCCGTCAGCCCTTGACCGCGCCGAGCATCACGCCGGAGACGAAGTAGCGCTGCACGAACGGGTACACGCAGAGGATCGGCAGCGAGGTGAGCACGATCGTCACCGCCTGGATGTTGGCGTTGACCTGGCTGAGGTTCTCGGTGCCCGCGCCGGCGGCGGTGCCTCCGGTGGCGCCCGCGAGCAGGTTGCGCAGATAGACCGTGACCGGCATCAGCTCGGTGCGGTCCATGTAGAGGAACGCCGAGAACCAGGAGTTCCAGAAGGACACCGAGTAGAACAGCACCATGGTCGCGACGACCGCCTTGGACAGCGGCAGCACGATCCGCAGCAGGATGCCGTAGGCGCTGAGGCCGTCGATCTGCGCGGCCTCCTCCAGCTCCGACGGCAGGCTCTCGAAGAAGGCCTTCATCACCAGCAGGTTGAAGACGCTGATCGCGTTCGGCAGGGCGATGGCCCACACGCTGTTCTTCAGCCCGAGGCTGGTGATCAGGACGTAGTTGGGGATGAGGCCGCCGGTGAAGAACATGGTGAACACGGCGATCCCGACGAGCGCGCCCCGGCCCTTGAGGTGGTGCTTGGACAGGACGTAGGCGTAGCAGGTGGTCAGCACCATGGCGACGGCGGTGGCGACGACCGTGTAGAGGACGGTGTTGCCGTAGTTCCGCCAGAACATCGAGTCGGAGAAGACGATCTCGTAGGTGGTGAGGTTGAAGCCCTTGGGCCACAGCGTCACGTCACCGGCGCGGATCTCCTTCTCGCCGCTGAACGAGCGGGCGACGATGTTCACGAACGGGTACAGCGTGATCAGCACGACCAGGGTGAGGATCACGCCGTTGACGCCCTGGAAGACGCGGTACCCCCGCGAGGGGCGGATGGTGCTCACCACAGGCTCGTCCCCACCGTGCGGCGCGACAGCTGGTTGGCCGAGGTGATCAGCACCAGGCCGATGACCGCCTCGAACAGGCCGATGGCGGCGGCGTAGCTGAAGCTGTTGGACTCCACACCCGTGCGGTAGAGGTAGGTGGAGATCACGTCGGCGGTGGGATACGTCAGCGGGTTGTACAGCAACAGGACCTTCTCGAAACCGACGGCCAGGAACGTGCCGATGTTGAGGATCAGCAGCGTGATCATGGTGGGGCGGATGCCGGGCAGGGTGACGTGCCAGATCTGCCGCCAGCGGTTCGCGCCGTCGATCCGGGCGGCCTCGTACAGGTCCTCGTCGATGGTGGTGAGCGCGGCGAGGTAGAGGATCGTGCCCCAGCCGGCGGTCTGCCAGATCTCGGAGCCGACGTAGATGGTGCGGAACCATTCGGGTTCCTGGATGAACCGGACCGGGTCGTGCCCGAACCAGCCGAGGACATGGTTGACGGGGCCGTCCGTGGCGAGCATCTGCATCGTGATGCCGGCGACGATCACGATGGACAGGAAGTGCGGCAGGTACGACACCGACTGCACGAATCGTTTCAACGACCTGCGGCGGACCTCGTTGAGCAGCAGGGCGAGCACGATCGGGACGGGGAAGCAGAAGACGAGCGTCAGACCGCCGATCCACAGGGTGTTGCGGAAGACCTGCCAGAACGTCGGATCGGACAGGAACATCTCGACGTAGCGCAGGCCCACCCAGTACTCGCCGAAGACCGAGCCGCCCGGCTCGAACCGGCGGAACGCGATCACGTTGCCGAGCATCGGCAGATAGCGGAACACCAGGAAGAACAGCAGCGGCAGCACGGCCAGCGAGTACAGCTGCCAGTCCTTGCGCAGCGCGCGCCGCCAGCCGGTGGGCGAGGGTGACCGGGTGCGCCGCCGTGGCGGGGGCGCCGGAGGCGGCTCCTGGGTGCCCGGAGGCGGAGCCGACGTGGTGGAGCTGCTCATTGCCCGGGCCTCCCGTGCCTCACACAGAACCGAAACTTTCGAGCCCTTCCCGGTAACTCCGCGGCAACTTATGAGCCGCAGTAAGCGCTGTCAATGGGTGGTGCGCAGGCGACTTTTGCTGCGTCACGGCGGCACGGAAGTCCACAACGGACCGGTGTGGGACCGGGCCAAGATCTGTTACCGTCCACCGAAATTTCTTGCGGTACGCCCGCAACGATCGGGGGTGCCGTCCGTCCGAGCCTGCGAGGTGCCGCGTGCCCGCGTTCGACCTGCCCCCGGCCGACCTGGAGCACTACCGCCCGGCCGTCGCCGAACCCGCGGACTTCGACGACTTCTGGACGCGCACGCGGGAGGAGGCGGCGGACGCGGGCGACGCACTGCTCTCCGCAGAGCCGGTGGACAACGGGCTGCGGCTGACGGAGACCTCGGACGTGACGTTCCGCGGGTTCGCGGGCGATCCGGTGCGGGGGTGGTTCAGCCGCCCCGCCGGGGTGAGCGAACCCCTCCCGGCCGTGGTGGAGTTCGCCGGGTACGGGCGCGGCAGGGGTCTCCCCCACGAGCGGCTCACCTGGGTCAACGCCGGGTACGCGCATCTGCTGATGGACAACCGGGGCCAGGGCGACCAGTACGGATGCGGCGGGGACACCCCCGACCCCCACGCCACCGCGCCCGGCGGCCCCGGACCGGCCGCACGCGGGCTGCTCGACCCGCACGACTACCACTACCGCCGGCTGATCACCGACGCTGTGCGGGCAGTGGACGCGGTGCGCGCACTGCCGGGCGTGGACGCCTCCCGGGTCGCGGTGGCGGGCAACAGCCAGGGCGGGGGCGTCGCGCTGGCGGTCGCGGGGCTGGTGCCGGACCTCGCGGCGGTCCTGGTCACGGCACCCTTCCTGTGCGGGATCCGGCGCGCGCTGGACCTCACGGACGCCTCTCCGTACGGCGAGATCAGCGCATACCTCTCGGTGCACCGGGGCGCGGAGGAGGCCGTCCACCACACCCTGTCCTACGTGGAGGGCATCTCCTTCGCCCGCCGCGCCCAGGCGCCCGCGCACTTCGGAGTGGGCCTGCGCGACACGGTGTGTCCGCCGAGCGGGGCGTACGCGGCGTACAACCGGTACGCGGAACTGGCGGGCGGCCAGGAGGAGAAGGTCCTGCACGCCTACCCGTTCAACGGGCATGAGGGCGGGGACGCGCTGCATGTGCGGCGGCAACTGGGATGGTTGCGGGAGGTGTTGGGGGCGTGAGTGCACCAGGTCCGGTGAGGGGGCCCGCGCGGCAGAGCAGCAGGCCGCGCAGTTCGGAGCGGGGCAGCGCGTCGGGGCGGGCGGGGGTGACGGCGCCCACGGTCAGGGCGAGGCCGGCCGCCGGCAAGGCGGCGAGGACGCAGACGAGAACGACGAACAAGGCCCGGTCGCCCTTGCGCCGGGCCGTCCTCGCGCCGGCGCGGTCGCGCGGTGACGTGATCATGACACTCCCGTCCGCGACTGTGGGGGCGGACGAGGTGGCGGCGCCCCGGCGACGGGTTCCGGTCCGCCACGCTCATATATGGGAGCGCTCCCACCTCGTCCGTGGAAGGGACGGTAGCGCCGGGGAGCGGGGATGTAAACGGTTACCGCGCGTATCGGTCATGGAGGCGGGCGCGCACCGGGAACGCCCGAGGGCCGCATCCCACGCGGGGATGCGGCCCTCGACCGATCTGCTGGGGTGCTTACTTGCGGATCAGGCTGCGCAGCACGTACTGCAGGATGCCGCCGTTGCGGTAGTAGTCGGCCTCACCGGGGGTGTCGATGCGGACGACCGCGTCGAACTCGACACCGGTGTCGGTGGTGACCTTCACCGTGCGGGGCGTCGTGCCGTCGTTCAGCTCGGTCACGCCGGTGACGGAGAAGGTCTCCTCGCCGGTCAGACCGAGGGACTCGGCGGTGTGGCCCTCCGGGAACTGCAGCGGCAGGACGCCCATGCCGATGAGGTTCGAACGGTGGATGCGCTCGTAGGACTCGGCGATGACGGCCTTGACACCGAGGAGCGCGGTGCCCTTGGCCGCCCAGTCGCGGGACGAGCCGGAGCCGTACTCCTTGCCGGCCAGGACGACCAGCGGGATGCCGGCGGCCTGGTAGTTCTGCGAGGCGTCGTAGATGAAGGAGACCGGGCCGCCCTCCTGCGTGAAGTCACGCGTGTAGCCGCCCTCGGTGCCCGGCGCGATCTGGTTGCGCAGGCGGATGTTGGCGAACGTACCGCGGATCATGACCTCGTGGTTGCCGCGGCGGGAGCCGTAGCTGTTGAAGTCGCGGCGCTCGATGCCGTGCTCCGTGAGGTACTTGCCGGCCGGGGTGTCGGCCTTGATGGCGCCGGCCGGGGAGATGTGGTCGGTGGTGACCGAGTCGCCCAGCTTGGCCAGCACGCGGGCGCCGGTGATGTCCTCGACCGGGGCCGGCTCCATCTGCATGCCCTCGAAGTACGGGGGCTTGCGGACGTAGGTGGACTCTGCGTCCCACTCGAAGGTGTCACCGGTCGGGATGGGCAGCGCCTGCCACTGGGCGTCGCCGGCGAAGACGTCGGAGTAGGACTTGGAGAACATGTCCTCGCCGATGGCGTTCGCCACGACGTCGTTCACCTCGGCCTCGGAGGGCCAGATGTCCTTCAGGAAGACCGGGTTGTTGTCCTGGTCGTAGCCGAGGGCCTCGCGGGTGATGTCCACCTTCATGGAACCGGCGAGCGCGTAGGCGACCACCAGCGGCGGGGACGCCAGGTAGTTCATCTTGACGTCGGGGTTGATCCGGCCCTCGAAGTTGCGGTTGCCGGACAGCACCGAGGTGACGGCCAGGTCGTGCTCGTTGACGGCCTTGGAGACCTCCTCCGGCAGCGGGCCGGAGTTGCCGATGCAGGTGGTGCAGCCGTAACCGACCAGGTTGAAGCCGACCTTGTCGAGGTACGGGGTCAGGCCCGCCTTCTCGAAGTAGTCGGTGACGACCTTGGAGCCCGGGGCGAGGGTGGTCTTGACCCACGGCTTGCGGGTCAGGCCCTTCTCCACCGCCTTCTTGGCCACCAGCGCGGCGGCGACCATGACGTACGGGTTGGAGGTGTTGGTGCAGGAGGTGATGGCCGCGACCGTCACCGCGCCGTGGTCCAGGGTGTAGGTGGTGCCGTCGGGGGCGGTCACCTCGACCGGGTTGGACGGGACGCCGTTGGAGACGGCCGGGGCGTCGGAGGCCGGGAAGGACTCCTTGATCGCCTCGTCGACGTCGCCGCCGTCCTTGACGTAGGCGCGGACGTCCTGCTCGAACTGCGACTTGGCGTCGGCGAGGACGATGCGGTCCTGCGGGCGCTTCGGGCCGGCGATCGACGGGACGACCGTGGACAGGTCCAGCTCGAGCTTCTCGGAGAAGTCCGGCTCGGCCTTCGGGTCCAGCCAGAGGCCCTGCTCCTTGGCGTACGCCTCGACCAGCGCGACCTGCTGCTCGGAGCGGCCGGTCAGACGCAGGTAGCTCAGCGTCTCGTCGTCGATCGGGAAGATCGCGGCGGTGGAGCCGAACTCCGGCGACATGTTGCCGATGGTGGCGCGGTTCGCGAGGGAGGTGGCGGCGACACCCTCGCCGTAGAACTCGACGAACTTGCCGACGACGCCGTGCTTGCGCAGCATCTCGGTGATCGTGAGCACCAGGTCGGTGGCAGTGGTGCCGGGCTGCAGCTCACCGGTGAGCTTGAAGCCGACGACGCGCGGGATCAGCATGGAGACCGGCTGGCCGAGCATGGCGGCCTCGGCCTCGATGCCGCCGACGCCCCAGCCGAGGACGCCCAGGCCGTTGACCATCGTGGTGTGCGAGTCGGTGCCGACCAGGGTGTCGGGGTACGCCTTGCCGTCGCGGGTCATGACGACGCGGGCCAGGTGCTCGATGTTCACCTGGTGGACGATGCCGGTGCCGGGCGGGACGACCTTGAACTCGTCGAACGCGGTCTGGCCCCAGCGCAGGAACTGGTAGCGCTCGCGGTTGCGGCCGTACTCCAGCTCGACGTTCTGCTTGAAGGCGTCGTTCGTGCCGAACTTGTCGGCGATGACGGAGTGGTCGATGACCAGCTCGGCCGGGGCCAGCGGGTTGATCTTGGCCGGGTCGCCGCCGAGCTCCTTCACGGCCTCACGCATCGTGGCGAGGTCGACGACACAGGGCACGCCGGTGAAGTCCTGCATGATCACGCGGGCCGGCGTGAACTGGATCTCCTGCGACGGCTGCGCCTGGGAGTCCCAGCCGCCCAGGGCGCGGATGTGGTCGGCGGTGATGTTCGCGCCGTCCTCGGTGCGGAGGAGGTTCTCCAGCAGCACCTTCAGGCTGTAGGGAAGGCGCGCGGAGCCCTCGACCTTGTCCAGCCGGAAGATCTCGTACGACTCGTCGCCCACCTGCAGCGTGCTGCGGGCGTCGAAGCTGTTCGCCGACACGACAGTCTCCTTCATTGATGTGCGCGTACCACCGTCAATCGTGCCGCCACGCCGGCTTGGCCGTTCCGGTGAGGTCAGGCTAAGTTAGGTATGCCTAACTCGCGTGGCGACCGCGGTGCGCCTCGGCAGATATCTCGATGTCGAGATAACTCTAGTACACGGGGGCGGAATGGTCATGCCCGGGTTCCGGTGTGGCCCCTGGACGCGCCTTCACTCTTCCCTCCTTTGCTTCCCCCACCCTCCCGCCGGGGGCGGCTCGGCGCCACGGCTGGCGCGGCCGGAGGGCGCCGCACCCGGAAGGCGCCACGTCCCGACGGCGCCCGCCCAGACGGTGCCGCCGCGCCCGGCGGCTGTCACGGGTTGTCATGGCTGCGGCGGACCGGGGTAACCGACTGAGGCACAGTCAGTCATCCAGTCATCGACAAGCCCCAGCGGCCCGACCAGGGAGACGAGGATGCCCCTCACGTTCCGTAAGAGTTTCCGGATCCTTCCGGGGGTGCGGCTGAACATCAACAAGAAGTCGTGGTCCATCACCACCGGAGGCGGGAAGAACGGCCCCCGGTACACACGGAGCAGCACGGGACGACGTACGACATCGATGGATTTGCCCGGACCTTTCGGGTGGAGGCGCACCACCCGCAGCCGCCGGACCAGCTGATGGTCGGGGGACATTGACGTCACATCATCCGACTGTCACCCGAATGGACCCCCCGAAGAGGTGCCATCTCATATCTGAGATAGCCTCAACCCCATGGCAGACGACTACCTCGTACGCATCGGTAAGCTCATCCGTGACGCAAGGCAGCACCGCGGCTGGACACAGACCCAGCTCGCGGAGGCTCTGGGCACCAGCCAGAGCGCGGTCAACCGGATCGAGCGCGGCAACCAGAACATCAGCCTTGAGATGATCGCCCGCATCGGCGAGGCGCTGGACAGTGAGATCGTCTCCCTCGGCTACGCCGGTCCGATGCATCTGCGTGTGGTGGGCGGCCGCCGGCTCTCCGGCGCCATCGACGTGAAGACGAGCAAGAACGCGTGCGTGGCACTGCTGTGCGCCTCACTGCTCAACAGCGGGCGCACGGTGCTGCGCCGCGTCGCTCGCATCGAGGAGGTGTACCGCCTCCTGGAGGTGCTGAACTCCATCGGCGTGCGCACCCGCTGGATCAACGACGGCGTCGACCTGGAGATCGTGCCGCCGGCCGAGCTGGACCTCGCGGCGATCGACGCGGAGGCGGCCCGCCGTACCCGCTCCATCATCATGTTCCTCGGCCCGCTGCTGCACCGCATGGACCGCTTCATGCTGCCGTACGCCGGCGGCTGCGACCTCGGCACCCGCACGGTGGAGCCGCACATGATCGCGCTGCGCCGCTTCGGCCTGGACATCGCCGCGACGGAGGGGCAGTACCACGCGGTGGTCGACCGCGCCGTCGCCCCGGACCGCCCGATCGTGCTGACCGAGCGCGGGGACACGGTCACCGAGAACGCGCTGCTGGCCGCGGCGCGGCACGACGGCACGACCGTCATCCGCAACGCGTCCTCCAACTACATGGTCCAGGACCTGTGCTTCTTCCTGGAGGCGCTGGGCGTCAAGGTCGACGGCATCGGCACGACGACGCTGACCGTGCACGGCGTGCCGAAGATCGACGTGGACGTCGACTACTCCCCCTCCGAGGACCCGGTCGAGGCGATGAGCCTCGTCGCGGCCGCGGTGGTGACGGAGTCGGAGCTGACGGTCCGCCGGGTGCCGATCGAGTTCCTGGAGATCGAGCTGGCGGTCCTGGAGGAGATGGGCCTCGACCACGACCGCACGCCGGAGTACTTCGCGGACAACGGCCGTACCCGGCTGGTGGACCTGACGGTACGGCCCTCCAAGCTGGAGGCGCCGATCGACAAGATCCACCCGATGCCGTTCCCGGGCCTGAACATCGACAACGTGCCGTTCTTCGCGGCGATCGCGGCAGTGGCGCAGGGCCAGACCCTCATCCACGACTGGGTCTACGACAACCGCGCCATCTACCTGACCGACCTCAACCGCCTCGGCGGCCGCCTGCAGTTGCTGGACCCGCACCGCGTCCTGGTCGAGGGCCCGACCCGCTGGCGCGCGGCGGAGATGATGTGCCCGCCGGCCCTGCGCCCGGCCGTCGTCGTCCTCCTCGCCATGATGGCGGCGGAGGGGACGTCGGTGCTGCGGAACGTGTACGTCATCAACCGGGGGTACGAGGACCTGGCGGAGCGGCTGAACTCGATCGGGGCGCAGATCGAGATTTTCCGGGACATCTGAGAGGCGTGGTGTCGTGCCCCTTGGAGGCAAGGGGCACCACACCTCAACACGCCAGTTGACCTGCGAGTACTCACCTTCGCAGCACTCCATTGATCACTGTTGTTTTTCAGCGCCTTGTGCAACGCACGTGCAAGATGATCTTGAATGGTTGACGGTGCGTCAGAGATGTCTGAGCACCCGTCAGCCTTTACGGAGAGTTGTCGTCGAAGTGGCCTAGCAACGTCCGAGGAGCGGCGGTGACCGTGGCGTCCCCCACGTCCCCGTCGGCGAACGGCAAGTGCGGTTCGTGTTGATGCAGTCGCCGCCCACGAAGTAACGGCCCATGGTCAATCCGTACCTGTACTCGTTGGTCGCGGCGATCCGTGCGGCTCGGCCGGACGTCGGTGCAGCCGTCCCGGCGCGGCAGCCCGCCAGGCGTCCTGCTGAGGCGGGCCGGACACCTACCCCGACATAGCCACGGCCCCGATCTGCGGGTTCCGGCGCTTGATCCCCTACACCACCTGGCGGGACCATTTCCAAGGTGGGCGGTCATCGTCTGCTGACGTCCGACGCCTCGGCACTTGGCGGCGGCCGTTGGACAAGCACCTGAACCAAGCGGGCACCCGAAGGTGAACCCCCGGCGATATGGTTACTCCGGGTCCCAGACGGCACTGAAAAGTGCCAGCTCGAGCACGTCCGGGGTTGTGGGCCAGTCGATCGACGCGGCCGCGAGTCGCTCGTTGGCGGCGTACATCCACCGGAGGTAGACGTCGTAACGGTGGGAACTCCAGCCGCTGTCGCGCCAGATCCACTTGGCGACCGCCTCGGACCACTCGTAGCCAACCGCACGTCCAACCTTCGTGGCGTGCCTGCGCAGGACCCCGGCGAGCACGCTGTCGAGGATCAGGGGACGCGGGCCCTTCACGTCTGACAGCGCCTGGCCCGCGAAGTAGAGGAATTTGGTGAGGAACGCCGGCCCGAGGCCATCGAGAGTGTGCAGCACCTCGTAGGCTGCGACCGCGCCCTCGTCGACGAGCAGAGACACCGCCTCGGTGAGGACGGCCTCAGCGCTGGGCTGGGCGAGCACCTGACGAGTGCGGTACGGGCCGTAGCCCGTAACACCGTAGCCCCACACCTGCGTGGCCACGAACGCCTCTGCCCAGCTCTCGGACTGCTCCGCGGCCCGGACCGCGGCCACGACCTCGGCTCGGCTCACCGAGGCCGAATCGGCCGCCGCCCGGTCGGCGAAGGTGGTGGGCCAGGGCGTTACGGCCACCCAGGTGGATGGCGCGTACGGGATGGTGTGAGGGCCACTTCCGTTCGCGTACCGCTGGCCGCGCTGGGAGTCGGCTAGCCACTGCCCCAGTGACTCCACCGCGCTTGTCGGCAGCAGCAATTCGAGCATCGTCTCATCGAGCTTGTCCGCCTGCCTCTGGTCGTACCTCATGGCTGTCGTCGCCCCCCATCTCCTCATGTGACGCGTCATAGTGGCATGTAGCGGTGACCGAGGCGCCACGCCGACCCTCGACTGCTGGCTTTGCACCGCTTCCCGCTACTGCGGTCACCACGACACCGCATACCATGGGGCAGCTCGGCGCCGGCCTGCTATTCCTCTGTCAGGTGTGCGTTCTGCTCTGCCTTGCGCAGTGATCTGCCGAGCCGGGAGCGAGGGGGAACGTGGCCGAGATGCCGCCAAGAGCTGTGACGCCGCAGCCGATGCAGATTTCGTCGTGGCAGCAGGCCGAGCTCAACGCCGCCCGCTGGATGCGCCACTGGGGCTATACCGATGCCACCGCACGCCCAGGCGGCCCGGACTCAGGCATCGATGTCCGCGCTACCGGCGCACTGGGACAGGTCAAGTACCAGGCCGCCCAGGTCGGGCGTCCGGAACTGCAACGCTTCGTGGGAGCGCGCCCGTACGGATCGACCGCACAGCTGATCTTCTTCACCGGCAGCGATTACGCACCCACCGCCGTGGCCTACGCCCAGGAGTGGAACATCGCGCTCTTCAGGTATCACCTGGACGGCGCGATGAAGCCAGTCAACGACGCGGCACGCCGCATCCACCGCTCCTCCGCATCCACCGTGCCCATAACGGCTCGGAACCCCGAAACGGCCGAACTACAGACGTTCTGGCGGCGAAACTGGCGTGTGGTCGCGGGTGTTTGTCTCCTCATGGCACCGCTGGGCTCGATCGGAGACGACAAGACCTACACCGGCCCGCTCGCCCTGGACGTCCTGAAGTTCATAGGCATCCTCCTGGCGTGCTGGTCGCTCGGCACGTTCCTGATAGCCGCACGGTTCGGCATCCGCGTCTACCTCCAGATCCGGCCCTTCCGGGCGGCCGTCGTTTCCCGGCCAGAAACAGGCCCGGTGACAACGATGGGCAGGACTCGTGTGCCACATCCCACGCACGACCGCGCCACAGCGGCCTCCACAACCCAGCAGGATGGCCTGGTGGCTGAGGCCGCACGTCTGCTCCGTACCGGCAGCAAGCAGCACCACGTCGACAAGATCCTTAGAGATCGCGGTGTCGGATTCATGGATCGAGGCCGCATCCTTACCGAAGCCAAGAAGCTCAACAAACGCTCCTGAGGATCGGCCTCACTCCGTTACGCAGGGTCTTTCAGAAGTGCCGAGGTGGGTGGTTCGCCTGCTGTGCACTGGATGTGACAGCTTGTCGACTTCTGTCGGCGGCGACCCTGGACGTAGAACAGGCATGGCCGTTGGTGATCATGTGGGCGTCGAGTCTGTATGAGCACCGAGCGAGTCCATGCCTGCGCACCCAACCTCATCCGCCCGCCCCATGCCACCACTGTCCGCCTCGCCCTGGCCGCAGCGGACGGCGACGCACTCGACCGCGCCATCGGCGACTTCCTCCAGGAACGCAAGGCCCAGGACCCAACCCTGGGGCGCGCGCCGCCGCACCCCGTCCGACCTGCTGCTCAGCGGGACCCGGAGGGGTGCGGCGGCATCTCTGGGTCTTTTGCGCAGCACCTGACACGACCCTCCGAGCTGGATCGATGCGGTCGCACACCCAACTTGGTACGCAGCACCAAGTTGGTGCAGCGTACTAAATATGTCATCATGGAGGCATGACGATGCCAACGCGCCGCCCAGGGCGTCGTAATCAGGTGCTTTCCAGGGACCGGATCCTCGCCACCGCCATCGAGCTGCTGGACGGGGGAGGCGAGAGCGCCCTGACCGTACGGGCCCTCACCGAGCGCCTGTCGACGGGGGCAGGGGCGATCGCGTATCACGTGGGCAAGCGCGACGATCTGCTGGACGCGGCGACCCAGACGGTGGTGACGGCGGCGCTGGCCGCGGCGCCCGCTCCCGCGGCGTCCACGCCGACCGAGGAGATCCGCGTGGCCGCCCTGGCCCTGTTCGACGCGATCACTGCTCACCCGTGGCTGGCCACGCGACTGACCCTGCAGATAATCCGCAACCCGGCCGGCGTGGTCACGGTCGGCATCTTCGAGCGCATCGGCCGGCAGGTGCAGGCACTCGGTGTGCCACAGGAGCGCTGGTTCGACGCGGCCTCCACGCTCGTGCACTACATCCTCGGCGCGGTCAGCCAGAAGGCCCGCATCGAAGGAGACACCTCCGGCATCGACGGCGACGTCGACCGCGAGGAGCACTTGGACGCGGCCTCGGCGGGCTGGCAGCAACTCTCACCCGAGGCCTATCCGTTCCTGCACGCCGTCGTCGGTCAGATGAGGGATCACGACGACCGCGAACAGTTCCTCACGGGCATCGCCGTCATTCTCGACGGCCTCGCCCGTCTGTGATGACGCTCCGGCGGTGCGGGCCGGCCAAGGTCTTGAGAAAGGACACCTCCCATGCATGACGTCATCGTCGCGGGGGCCGGCCCGGTCGGGCTGTTGGCCGCCGACGAGCTGGCCCTGTCGGGCTGCTCCGTCCTCGTCCTCGAGCGGGACCGGGAACCGCACCCGCCGCTAGGGGAACTGCCCTTGGGGCTGCGGGGCCTGAACGCCGGATCCGCCGAGACGTTCTACCGCCGCGGACTGCTGGACGCAGCCATGAAGGCGTCCGGCGCCGATCCGCGGAAGGTCGGCGCGGATCCGGACGCTGTCGAAGTGCCCGATCCGCGGCAGCTCAGCCACTTCGCGGGCATGACGCTGGACCCGGCCGACATCGACACCACCGTCCTGCCGCGCCGGCTGCCCGGCCCGGTGATGGAAGGGTTCATGACCAGCCTGGCCGCGGTCACCACCGTGCTGGCCGAGAGGGCTTCCGCGCTGGGCGTGGAGATCGTCCGCGACGCCCCGGTCACCGCGGTAGGCCAGGACGACGAAGGCGTCGTCGTCACCGCGGCCGGCCGGCAGTACCGCGCGCGGTACCTCGTGGGCTGCGACGGCGGCCGCAGCGCGGTGCGCCGGCTGGCCGGGTTCGACTTCGTCGGCACCGGCCCCCTGTTCACCGGCTACGTCGCCGAGGTCACCTTCGCCGGCCCCGACCGGTTACCCATGGGCTACAACCTGACCGGGACCGGCATGTTCCTGCGCACGCCCTTCGAGGGGTACCTGGGCATGCTGGACTTCGACGGCGGCGCCTTCGACCGCTCCGGGCCGCTGACCCGCGAACACCTGCAGAGCGTGCTGCGCCGTGTCTCCGGCACCGACGTGACCCTGGACGACGTGCACCACGCCTCCAGCTTCACCGACCGCGCCATGCAGGTGACGAGCTACCGCAACGGCCGCGTCCTGCTCGCCGGCGACGCCGCCCACATCCACTCACCACTGGGCGGCCAGGGACTCAACCTCGGTGTCGGCGACGCGATGAACCTCGGCTGGAAGCTCGCCGCCACCCTGCACGGCACCGCGCCCGAGGGCCTCCTCGACACCTACACCACCGAGCGCCACCCCGTCGGCGCCGCCGTCCTGGACTGGTCCCGCGCTCAGGTGGCGACCATGGCCCCGGGCCCCCACGCCCCCGCCTTGCGCCGGCTGGTCCACGACCTGATGCGCACCACCGACGGCACCACGCACGTCCACCGCCGCACCTCCGGCCTGTTCCACCGCTACGACCTGGGCGAAAACCACCCACTGGCCGGCAGCAGCGCCCCGGACTTCTGCTTCGAGGACGGCACCCGGCTCGGAGAGCTCCTGCAGACGGGCCACGGCGTCGCGCTGGACTTCACCGCCGATCAGGCACTGCGACCCACGGCGCAGCAGTGGCAGGGCCGCATCCGGTACGCCACCGGCCCCGTACGTGACAGCCTCGGCTTCAGCGCCCTCCTCGTGCGCCCGGACGGCATCGTGGCCTGGGCCCGCGAGAGCATCCCCGACGCCGCGGAGTTCGAGAACGCGGCCACCCGCTGGTTCGGCGCCGCGCACCGGTAGAGACCACGGCATATCCCGCACACGCACTGCCGGTACAGGCCGAACCGGCGCCCGCCCTTGGCGAGTGGGGCCCAGCCCTGGTCGAGGAGGCATAAGCCCGCCCCCCCGGATGCCCTGTCACGACCTCACCGAGCACGCACTCCGACGACACAGACAGGCAGTGAACGCATGAAAGCAGCGAAGTGGGCCGTGGCCGCAGTCATCTGCGCAGCGGTCGCCCTCGGCCTCTGGACGAACGCGGCGGCGACCGCGGCGGTGATCGGTGCCGTACTCGTTCTGGGATTCCTCTACGTGTACTTCATCTTCTTCGGCCGTCCGAGCCACGCGGCCGGCATCGACGAGGTCGCGGACGCCAAATGGCACACCGTCGACCTGGGGAAGGCAACCGTGAGCGCCGACGGCTCCGCGTACGCGATGTTCTTCCGGCGCGGCACGTCCAGCAACCTCGTGATCCACTTCTCCGGTGGCGGAGCCTGCTGGGACGGCAGAACCGCCGCCCTTCCGATCCGTCCCCTCGGCCTCGTGCGCGGCTACACGCGAGATCTGCGGATGTTCTACTTCAACTCGCTGACCCGGCTGTTCCCCGCCGGGCTCGTCGGAATGGCCGGCCGCCGCAACACCGCCAATGCCTTCCGTGACTGGAACTTCGTCTTCGTCCCCTACAGCACCGGGGACCTGCACGTCGGCGACACCGTCACCACCTACCGTCACAACGGCACGGCCATCGAGGTCCGCCACAACGGGCGCACCAATGTGACGGCCGTGCTCGAATGGGTCTACGCCAACTTCCCGGAGGCCGACAAGGTTCTCGTCTCCGGCGAAAGCGCCGGCGCATGGGCCTCGGCCTTCTACGCACCGCAGATCGCCGACCGCTACACGGACTCGAAGGTCTACTGCCTCTCGGACGGCGTCGGACTCGTCTCCGAGCGCTGGCGCGACATCGTGGACACGACCTGGCAGGCCGACAGCGCGAAGACCCTGGGCTTCGACATAGGCACCGACCTCTACGAGGACGCGCTCCTTCACCGCTGCGACGCCGTCACCCGCACCATCAAGTACCTGCACGCCAACACGCTCTACGACGACACCCTCACTCGCTTCGGCGCCGCACTGAACCACACGTCGACCGAGACCGCGGCGTTCATCGACGACTGGGCGGCCCAGACCAAGGCATCGATCGCACGCCTCGACCGATCCGGCCTCCACTACAACTTCTTCCTCACCGACTGGGGCCACAACCCGAGGAAGCACACCACCGAACACACCCTGACGACCAACAAGTTGTACAACACGTGCACGGCCGACGACGTCCTCTACTCCACATGGCTCAAGCGCAACGTCGTCGACGACGAGGACCTCTCCCTCGGGCAGGGGCTGCTTTCCTGAAGGACACCACGGCGCCGGCGCGTCCGGCCAGGCCGCCATCGCCGCGTCCACCACGTGCTCCAGTGTGTCCAGCGTCGCCCCGTCGACGGCGGCTGGTTCATTCCCTGGATGACCGCCGCGTAGAAGGCGGCCAGTCCCTCACCGTCCAGGGCCGGGGGTCCGGCCGGCGTCGACGTCGGCTCTCGTGACTGCGGCGCCGCGTGCCTCATCATCGTGGGGTGCGCAGTCCCTGGATGACGTCCGAGCAGGCCGCCGAGGCCCTGGGGGTACGGCTGTCCACGCTGTACGCCTATGTGTCGCGCGGTGTCGTCGCGCGGGAGGTGACGACGGGGCCGGGAGGGCAGCGGGTATCACGGTTCCGGCGGGACGACGTGCTGGCGCTGGCCCGGGCGCGGAGCCGGCCGCGCGCGGGCGCCATGCCACTGATCGAGTCCGAGGTCACCCAGCTCGACGCGTCCGGCCGCCTCGCCTTCCGTGAGGTCGACGTGTCGGACTGCGCGGACCGGGGGTTCGAGTGGACGGCGTGCCATGTGCTCGGGCTGTCCGACGCCATGTGGAGCAGCACGGCCTGTGACGAGCCTGGGCCCGGTGAGGCGGCGGGTGCGGACGCCGTGCGCTGGACCGTGATGCGGTGCGCCGCGCGGGACGAACGCCGTGACTCTCTCCAACCCGAGCATTGCCGGGACGTCGCCGTCACCGCCGTCGCCGTCTCGGTCGCGGCGCTGACCGGCGCGCAGGACGGCACCGTCGCCCAGCGGCTCGCTCGCGCCTGGACGCCCGCGTCCGCCGGCGGCGCGTGGTTCGAGAGCGTCACCCGCGCCCTCGACGTGGCGCTGAGCGTGCTGGTGGACCACGAACTCACCGCCTCGACACTGGCCGCCCGGACCGCCGCCGGCGTCGGCGCCGACCCGTGGATGGTGCTCCTCACCGGGCTGGCCGCGATGAGCGGCCGCGCCCAGGCGGGGGCGAGCCGTGCCGCCACGGCCGCCCTGCGGACGTGGATCTCCACGCGCACGGTGCCCGATGCCCCGGTTCCGGGGTTCGGGCACAAGGTGTACGTCGGTCCCGATCCCCGTGCGGCCCCGCTCCTGGAGCGTGTCGCCGCCGTGTCCCCCGAAACGGCCGACGCGGTCGACGAGTTCGCCGTGCGGGTGGCACGTGAGTACAGCGTGTACCCGAACATCGACGTCGCTCTGGCCGCGCTGACGCTTGCCGCGGACCTGCCGGCCGACGCCGGGGAGGTCGTCTTCACCCTCGCCCGGATTCCCGGCCTCATGGCGCACGCCCTGGAGGAGTACCCGCACGGGCTGCGGTTGCGGCCCCGCGCCCTGGCGTGACGTGTCGGGCGGGCCCTGGCTGGCCCCACATTGACGCGGTCAACGTCGACCTCGGCCGGGGGCCTCCCGCACGCTTCCCGTCATGAACGACACCACCGGTAAGCATCCGGATCCGCACGCCCTCGCCCAGCGCTACCGCGACTTCGCCGTCCATCAGGCGGCCGATTCGTCACCCACGTTGCGGCGTTGGGCGGAGGCGGTTGCCGACGACCCCGGCCTCCTCGCACCGTTGGCGTCGCTGCCGCCCGGCAAGCAGCAGCCCAACCTGGTGTTCGCAGCCGCGCGATGGCATGGGGCGCGGCCCGGTGACGTGGACTCCCTGCGCGGTGTCCTCACCACCCGCTGGGCGGAGTTCGAGGCGACCGTCCGGGCGCGGGCGACGCAGACCAACGAGCCTGCCCGCTGCGGCGCGCTCCTCATGGGGCTTCAACAACTCCCCGGTCCCATCGCCCTGTTCGAGATCGGCGCCTCCGCCGGACTGTGCCTGATCCCGGACCGCTACGCCTACACCTTCAACGGCGAGGCGGCCCTCACACCGGTGAACGGTCCCGGCCCCGTCTCCATGGACGTCCGCCTCGGCCGCGGTCTCGTCCCGCCCGCTGCCATGCCGGACATCGTCTGGCGTGCGGGGCTCGACCTGCGTCCGCTGGATCCCTCGGACGCCGACACACTCGCCTGGCTCCAGACCCTCGTCTGGCCGGAGCACGAGATCCGGCGGGCGCGCCTCACCGCGGCGGCCGCCGTCGCGGCGGAGGAAGGCGTGCAGATCACGACCGGTGACCTGACCACCGACCTCGCCCGGGTGGCTGCCGGCGCCCCGCGCGCCGCCACACTCGTCGTCACCCACTCCGCCACGCTCGCCTACCTGGACGAACCGGCCCGTCACCGCGCCGTCGAGCAGATCACGCGCCTCGGCGCCCACCGCATCAGCTTCGAGGCGCGGGGCGTCGACCCCTCGGTCCCGCCGATCGACGCCCCGCTCACACCGAAGACCCTGTTCGTCGCCGCGCTCGACGGTGCCCCGTACGCCCTCGCCGACGGGCACGGGACCGTGCTCGCGCGGCCGTTCTCGACTGACGCGGGTCCGGTGCAGTGCTTCGGCACCGTCTCTCGCGGTCCTGGTTGGGCGCGGGAACAGTGACTCGCCTGCACCCCCTCCGTCCCTGGTTGACTCCACGACCTCCCGTATCGGCGTAACCGACGTATGTGAGCGGAGTTGTCGTGGAGTTCTACGAGGCGGAGCGTGTGCGGCTGGGGGTGGGGCTGCGGGTCGGTGTGCGGATCGCCGGCGTGTGGCTGGTGTACGTGGCGGGGGCCGCGCTCGTGCCCGGGGTGTACGGCGTCGGCGTGCTCGGCTGTGTGAGTCTCGGGGCGCTTGCCGTCCTGGTGCCGCTGGCCGTCGGGCTGCACGGCCTGGTCGTGTACGGGCGGCGGGTCGACGCCGTCGAAGCCGCGGAGGCGGACGACCGGAGGTGGGCGGCGTGACCTCGTTGCTCGACCCCTCCTCCCGGTCCCTCGTGTTCGCCGTGTTCTCCGTGTTCGTCGTCATCTGCCTGATGCTGTGCGTCATCACCGGCGCCGACGAGGACGACCGCGCGCTCGTGCTGTCCGACAGCCGGCGGCTGCGGTCCTGGCAGCAGGGCATCGCGATGGGCGGCGACACGACCACCGTCGCGACCGTCACCGTGCTGGTGGGCATGGTCGCCACGACGGGGTTCGACGGGCTCGGCGTCATGCTGGGCAGCATCGTCGGGGTGCTCCTCTTCCTCGTGCTCGTCGTCGAGCCGCTGCGGGCGCACGCCTCGCTGACCGCGCCGGACCTGCTGGACGCCCGTGGGAGCGGCGGATCCGGTGTGCGGGTGGCATGGGGTGTGGTGACGTTGCTGGTCTGTTTCCCTTTGCTGGTCGTGCAGTTGGTGGTCGTCGGGAATGTGGCCGCTGCCGTGCTCGGGCAGCCGGGGGCCCGGACCGGGTGCATCGTCGTCATCGGGTGTGTGATGACGGCGCTGGCCGTCAGCGGCGGGATCCGGGGCACGGGGGTGGTGATGATCGTCAAGTCGGCGATCGCGCTGCCCGTGCTGATCGTCGCCGCCTTCCTGGTCCTGCACCGCTTCGGCGGGGACCTCGGGCGGCTGCTCGACGCGGCCGCCACCGGGTCGGGGGCGGGAGAGGCGTTCCTGCGGCCGGGCGGCTACACCGGTGACGGATGGGTCGGGGCGGTGAACCGGGTCGGGCAGATCTTCGGCATGACCATGGCCACGCTCGCCATGCCCGCCGTACTGATGCGGGCCATCGCGACGAAGAGCCCGCGCGGGGCGCGGATCGTCGGCCGGTGGATGCTCGGTGAGCTGGTTCTGCTGTACGGGGCTCTCGCCGTCGTCGGTGTGGGCGCGGCGGCGCTGGTCGGCGGGGTGCTGCGGGAGGCCGGGCCGTCGGCGCAGGTGTTCACGCCGCTGCTGCTGGGGCGGGCGCTGGACGACGGCGGCCTCCTGGTCGCAGCCCTCGCCTGCGTCCTCTTCCTCACCGCGCTGGCCGCCGTCGTGGACGTCACCCTGGCCGCCGGGATCACCCTCGGCCGGGACGTACTGGCCGCCGCCTCCGGTGACCGGCCGGCCGGGCGGCTCGACGGCACCGCGTCGCGCTGGTCGGCCGCGCTGACCGGGCTGGCCGCCGCAGCCGTGGCCGTCGTGTGCGCCGACTGGAACCTGGTCGTCGTCTCCACGCTCTGGCTCGCCCTCTGCGGGGCCGCCCTCGCGCCGGTCCTGCTGTACGCCCTGTACTGGCCCGGCTTCACCGCGCGCGGCGCGCTGTGGTGCCTGTGGGGAGCGACGGCGGTGTGCGTGGTCGCGCTCGCGGTGTCGCCGTACGCGTCCGGGACGCCGACGTCGATCTGGCCGGGGCACGACTTCCGGCTGTGGGACGTGACGATCCCGGGGGTGGTGACGGTGCCGGCCGGGTTCCTGCTGGGATGGCTGGGCAGTGTCACGGACCGCCGGCGCCGGACGGGCGGGGCGGGACGGCCGTCCGGAGTCATCTCTTCGCGTGCCGTCGGGCGATGAGTTCCGGGGGCTGCCACGGTCGTATTCGGTACACGGACCGACAGCACAGGAGGACCCCATGTCCCGCAAGATCGTGGCCAGCGTGTTCATCTCGCTCGACGGCGTCGTCGAGGCGCCCGACCAGTGGCACTTCCCCTACTTCAACGACGAGATGGGCGCGGCCGTGGGCGCGGGTCTGAGCAACGCCGACACCATGCTCTTCGGCCGCGTGACGTACGACAGCTTCGCCGGCGCCTGGCCGGAACGCGAGACCGCAGGCGGGGAGGACGCGGGCTTCGCCAAGCAGCTCGGCGACATGCGGAAGATCGTGTTCTCCCGCAGCCCCCTCGACTTCCAGTGGCGCAACTCGGAGCAGGCGCAGGGCGACGTCGCCGAGGTGGCGGCCGCGCTGAAGCGGGAGCCGGGCGGTGACATCGGGCTGAGCGGCTCCATCTCGATCATCCGTCAGCTGCTCGCGGCCGGGCTGCTGGACGAGCTGCAACTGCTGGTGCACCCGATCGCGGTGCGGCAGGGGATGCGGCTGTTCGACGAGGGGGAGTCGTCGATCCCGCTGAAGCTGCTGAAGTCGGAGACGTTCAGCACGGGGGTGCTGAACTTGGTGTACGGGCCGGACACGGCTCCACCGACGGGGGGTTACGAGGAGGCGGTGGCTTCGCTCGGGGAGTAAGGCGCCCTCGCAGCCAACCCTCCGCCCCGAACGCGCTGATGGTGTGCCGTCCGCCACTCCAGCGGACGGCACGCCTTCAAGTCGCTCATCGCTCCGACGCGAACCGTACGAACTGCCCCCAGCCTTCGCGGCCGACAGCGAAGGCCGGGCGGGTCACGTCCTTGGAGTCCCGTACGTGGACGGCCTGTTCGGCGATTGCGACCTCCACGCAGCTGTCACCCTGGGTGCCGCTGTAGCTGGACTTGAACCAGGCGAGTTCCGACATACTGCTGCTCATAGCTCTCCTCGCAGTCGCTCCAGCAGGTCCCGGGATTCCTGTGGGTTGAGGGCCTGCGAGCGCAGTGTGTCATAGCGTCGGCAGAGCAAGCTCACCTCTTTCGCGTCGGAGATCAATCGCCCGTTCTGCTGCCCCTCGGAGTATCCGAGCCGCCGCCCCTCCGAGGTCTCCACCAACTGGACGGGCCCGTCCAGGCACCCGTGGAACTCCAACTTCAACGGCACCACTTGAAGCGTCACGTTGCGCGGCGCAGTCAGCTCAAGTACATGGTCAAGCATGTTCGCCTGAACCTGCGCCCCGCCCAACCCGCGCCGGAACACCGACTCCTCCACGATGAAGCCGAACGGCACGGTCGGCCGCTCCCGCATCATGGCCTGCCGTTCCATTCGGGCCGTGAACTGCGCCTCCGTCTGCTCGTCGGTCAGCAGCGGGATGCTGTTGTCGAACACCGCCCGCGCATACGCCTCCGACTGCAACAACCCCGGCACCAACCGGCACTCATACGTACACAGACTCACCGCCTCCCGCTCCAGCCTCGCCCACCGCCGGAACCACGCCGCCAGCCCCGCCTCCCCCCGCGCCAGGTGCCGCGCGGCCTTCCGCAGCGCACCCGTGTTACCGAGCGCCTCCTCCGCCCGCTCCACGAATGCCTCGTCCGGCATCCGGCGCCCCAACTCCACCGACTCGACCGTGTGTTTCGAGTACTGGACCCTCGCACCGAGGTCCGCCCGGCTCAGCCCCGCGTGCTCGCGCAGCGCCTGCACGACCGCCCCGAACGTCCGCAGGCTGTCCGACGGTTGCGGCTCCCGCTCCCACTCCCCCACCGGCCCCGCCGGAACCGCCCGCACCCCGCCGGCGCTCCCGGTCGCCTCCCCCTCGACCCCGACCACGTCCATCCGCCGCCCCTTTCCTCGCCTCCGCACCGCACCACGCCGACGTCTCTCACACCGCTCGGCTGGCTCCACCCCAAGCCTGACGGATCATCAGACGTACCGTCCACTCTTCGTGTCCGTACGCTGACTCAGCGTACGGGGTGCCACACTCGTCCCCGCCCCCGTCCGACCGCCACTCTGAGGTCACGGAGATCCGGGACGAGCCGTCCGTGTCCACCGCTCACCTGCGGAAACACCAGGCGGCACGCTCCCTCCGTGCACTCCCGCCCCTCACGGGCGGCGGCGGCCGGACCCGGCCGCGTCAGACGAGCTGGAAGGTGCAGTCATGCGGAACGGAACCAACCTCTACGCCCTCGACATCAGCGCGGCCTCGTTCACGAAGGCGTGCGGCGGCCCCTGCACTGAGGGCTGCGTGACCCTGGCCCGGATCGGTGACGACGCCTGGGCGCTGGGCGACAGCAAGCGGCCGGACGTAACGCCCCTGCGGTTCACCACGGAGGAACTGGACGCCGCCGGTATCGACCCGGCCCGCTTCGGCCTGGGCGCCTGACACCTCCCTCCCCTTCCCCCCAGCCGCCGGCCGGACCGCGTTCCTCCCGCGCGTCCGGCCGGTACTCCTCGTCACGGAAACGGGAACAGCACGTGCACCACCACGCCTACCTCTGGACCGGCCCGAAGGCCCGCTTCGACGACGAGGCCCTGCGGCGGCCCCCGCACCCCGATCCGCCCCCGGCCGGGAGCAGGCCGGAACTGATCGAGCGCTACCGCCAGGTCGCCGCGGAGTTCCGCACGTCGGACCTTCCGCCCCTGGAGACGGCGTACTGGCTCGTCAAGCCCCCCTCGCTGGTGCGGGGAACCTGGGAGGAGGCGAAGGAGGCGGCGGCCTGGCTGGGCGAGCGCCTGGCCGAGTACGCCCCGCGGTTCGCCACGGAGCACGACCGGGACACCGCGCGCCTGGCCCGGCTGGTGGACGCCGCCGCCGAACGGCTGCACGCGGGCGGCGACGTGTCGTACGGCCACTACCTCGAACGCCCCGCCTACCTCGCCCTCGCCGTGGTCACCTGCTCCCCGAACCGCGCGGCCCCCGACTTGCCTTGCCCGTGCGCATAGACCGCTTTCACTGGATCAAGTCGGTGTGCGGGTGCTCGGGGGACTCCGGGCAGACGTAGAGCTGCATGTTGTCGGTGCTGCCCACTTCCACCCGCGTCGGCTGTGCGGGGTCCAGGCCGGCGAGGTGGCCGCGGGCGTAGGCGGCGTCCCGCTCCTCCTGCGGCGCCCAACCGTACGTTTCGCCGTCCCATTCGAAAGAGGCGATGGTCAGCAGCGGGACCATCCGGGCCTCGCAGACGGCGCAGTACCGGGGGATCGGGTCGGTACGGCCCCACGGCGGCCAGCCGCCGGCCTTCCAGCCGGGAGTGTCGGCCAGGTGGGCGTCGTAGTACTCCGCCGGGTACTCCTCGTACGATCCGTCCACCACCGCACGTGCCGCCTGCCATCGGCTCCAGTCCCCCACCACCTGCCTCACCTCCGGACTCAGATCGAGGCTGCCGGGGTACTCGGTGATCGCTTCCGGGGCCAGCAGACACGGCTCCGGCACATAGCCCGAGTAGTTGGCCTCGTACGGTTCCGGTGGCGTGGCGACGACGTCGGTGACCAAGGCGGCCGAGCGCCAGAACACCCTGGTCGCGGGCTTCCAGTCCGGCTCGTGATCGTAGGGGCACCACAGGATCTGCAGCAGATCGGCCTCTCCGGGCGGCCGCAGCAGGGGCACGTCGCGCAGATACAGCTGGGCCACGGGCAGCAGCGGGACCGGGCACTCATCGGGCCAGGGAGGGCCCGCGTCGAGCCGCTCCTCGAGCCTCGCGGCCTTCTGCTCCAGGGCCGCCACCTCCTCGGGCGTGAACAAGGGGCCGTAGGAGTCGTCATGCTGCTGAGCCCGCCGGTATCTGCCGAGCCGTATCGCTGCGGGTGACTCACGGAAGCCGCTGTCACCGTGCAGGTGCGCGTCCTCGCAGTGCGGCCAGGGTTCGTCGGCCGGCCACAGCAACGGTCCCCCGACGGAACTGTCCTTGACCGACGGCGATCCCGGGCGGGGATGCAGCCGGATCGCGGGACGCGCCAGCGGGGCCAGTTCGGGAAACAGCTCGGTCACCTCGACCGGCCGCGGTGGAGTGGTACGTACGAGAACCATGCCGGTGATCCTGTCACCCGCCACCGACAGTCCCCCGCCTGCGCGGAGGCTCCGGGACATCGGGAACTCCGTTCCGGCTTCCCGCCTTCCTCATGGCCCGGCCGCCGGGCGCCTCCGGGTCCGAGTCCGGCCGGGAGCTGCAAGTGCCGGCGAGGCCGGGTCCGGTCGTCGCGGTCGGCGTCAGCCTTCGAGCAGGTGCGCGATCGCGGGCCGGTCCGCCTTCCGCCATGTCTCCAGTGCCGCGCGCGCCGCGTAGTACCCGCACATTCCGTGCACCGAGGGACCCGGCGGGGTCGCCGAGGAGCACAGCCACGTGCCGGGCAGGGGCGTCTGGTAGGGGTTCCAGCGCGGGACGGGGCGGGCCAGCGTCTGCCACAGGGTCATCGCGCCGGACGCGATGTCGCCACCGACGTAGTTCGGGTTGTACGCGCCCAGCTCCGCCGCCGACACCCCGCGTTCGGCGATCACCGTGTCGGTGAAGCCCGGCGCGTGGCGTTCGAGGGCGGCGCGGATCGTCGGCAGGGGGTCATGGGGATCGCCGTGCGGTACGTGCGCGTAGGCCCATACCGGCCTCCTGCCCCGGACGGCCCGTGCCGGGTCCGCCGCGGCCGGGTCGACCACGATGATGTACGGGTGCGGGACCCTCACCCCCCGGGCCGTCGCCGTCTCGGCTCGGGCCAGTTGCGGTGCCGTGCCGCGGGCTCCGCCCAGGTGGATCGTGGCAGCCTGGGACAGGCGGGGGTCGGCCCAAGGGATCGCGCCTTCGACAAGGAAGTCGGCCTTGGCCGCGCCCGGTCCGTACCGGTAGCGGGACAGCGCGCGGAGGTACCCCTGGGACAGCGGGGCGATCCGGGCCAGTTCGCGGGGCGAGACGTCCAGGAGGGTGAGCCCGCGGGTGGGCAGGTCCCGCAGATCGTCCACCCGGACACCGGTGTGGATCCGGCCGCCGAGCCGTTCGATCTGCCGGGCCATGACGGCGGCGACGGCCTGGGAGCCGCCCTGGGGGACGGGCCAGCCGGTGGTGTGGGCGAGGTGCCCGAGCAGCAGGGCGACAGCGGCGGACGCCGGTGAGGGCAGTCGGCCGATGCCGTGGGCGGCCACACCGGTGAGGAGCGCCCGGGCCGCCTCCGTGCGCAGGCCTCCGCCGACGCGCAGGGTCTGGGCCGGCAGGCGGGTGGCCAGCAGGGCCAGGGCCTTCGGGTTCGGCGGCGTGCGTTGTGTGGAGAGCATCAGGTCCACCACGTCCGCGGAACGCTCCATCAGCGGGAGCATCAGCCGCCGCCATCGCTGCCCGTCACGGCCGAGTCCGGCGCAGGTGGCGTCGAGGTCACGCCATGCCAGTGCGGCCGGTCGGCCCTGGAGGGGGTGCCCGTAGGCGGCGGGAGAGTGCAGCAGGGGGACGCCGTGCGCCTCCAGGTCGAGTGACCGCATGAACGGGGACGCCGGCGCCATGGGGTGGACGGCCGCGCAGATGTCGTGGAGCACCTCGGAGTCGAACAGCGCTTCCGTGCGCAGCCCTCCGCCGATGCGCTGGTGTGCCTCGAACACCTCGACCCGGAGCCCGGCACGGGCGAGGGTGAGCGCGGCGGCGAGACCGTTCGGTCCGGAACCGACGACGACGGCGTCCGTCATGAGGGTCCTTTCAGTGGAAGGCCAGCCAGCCGATGCCCAGGGCGCACGTGACGCCGGCGGCGGCCATGGCGGCGGGCCGGTTGCGGTGCAGCGCGAACCAGAACAGCGCGGCGGTCACCAGCACGGCGCCCGTCCCTATCGAGGCGCGCAACGGCCCGTCGCTGTAGCCGTATTCGTCGGCGTGCTGTGCCAGCCAGGCGAACCAGGTGATTCTCAAGACGCTTCCCGTGGACCTTTCGTGGTGGTGGTGGTGTTGTTGTTCAGGTCCGGCCGTACGGCGCGGGAGCCGCGAGGAGGGTTTCTCTGGCGAGACGGTCGGTGCGGTCCGCGGCGCCCAGGCGGTGCAGGACGATCCAGCGGCCGTCGTCGTGCGCGGCGGCCACGACGGACGAGCCGCGCGTGGCGCCGTTGTGCCACGTGATCGACGCACTCCGCTGCCAGCTGGGGGCGGGCGGGCCCAGTCGGCGTTCGACGAGCAGTCCGGTCACGACCTGGGACAGGGTCCGGCAGGTGGACCACAGGCCGCCGGCCGGCAGGATCGGCCCGGTCAGCGTCCACCGGGGACGGGGCCGCCCGAACAGGCCCTGTGGCACGAGACACCGGTCCCGCGGCGGCAGCGCGGTCACCGCACCCGCGTCCAGTCCCAGCGGCAACAGGACGTGCTCGTCCACGAGTTGCTGGTACGGGCGTCCCGTGACGGTGGTGAGGGCGTGCCCGAGCACCGCGTACCCCAGGTTGGAGTACTCCTCCTTGCCCAGCGGGCCCGTGGCCACCCGGTCCAGCTCGCGCAGCGAGGCGCGCAGAGCCTGCTCGGTGAAGGCGGCGTACGGGTCGTCGGGCGGACCGGCGGGACCGGGCGGCAGACGCGGCAGGCCCGAGGTGTGCTCGGCGAGGTGCCGGAGGGTGATGCCCGTCCCGGCGGGCACCTCCTCCAGGTACTTCTCCAGCGGAGTGTCGAGGCCCACGGTCCCTTCCTTCGCCAGCTGGGCCAGGACGGTTCCGGTGAACACCTTGCTGAGAGAGCCGATTTCCACGAACCGGTCCCGGTCGTGGCCGTGGGCGGCCCGGTCTTCGACACCGGCACCGCCCAGCAGGCAGAGAGGGGTGGGCATGCTGTCTGTCGCTCCTGTCGGTCAGACGAGTTCGGCTTGGGGCGCGGTCGGCTGCGTCGTGTTCTCTCCGCCCGGCCGCTCCGCCGTCGCGGGGTCTGCCGGCGCCGAGTCCGCCGGGGGCGTCCGGGACCCGGGAAGCCTCTCCCGGAGCCACATCAGCGCACGGTCGAGAGCGCCGGACAGGAAGACCAGATCGCAGGCGATCATCGTCAGGGCGAAGCCGGTCAGCCCCATGAAGAACGCGATCGACAGGTGGAAGCAGATGGACGCGGCCGCCGCCCAGGGACGCAGCGCCGGAACGAGCACGCCCATGGGGAAGTAGACCAGGAAGGCGACCGTTCCGTACGTGCCGAGGACGACCAGGAGGTCGTTCTCGTACACGAGGTGCGACCAGCCGGGCAGCTCGAACTCCGCGACGCGCATGATGTAGAAGAGCGCGGTGCCGTCCTGCCATTCCTCACCCATGACCTTGTAGAGGCCGGAGACGACGTAGACCAGACAGATCTGCGCCGCGACCATGAGGACGCCCAGGTTGTGGAACGGCACGGACAACGCCCGCAGGTGTCCCGGGACCCGTCGGGCGAGACGGCTCGCCAGGCCGGTGGGCAGGGCGAACCGGTCGTAGCAGCGCGTCAGCAGCAGGAAGGGGATGACGACGTGCGCGAGGTTGTCGCCGCCGTCCAGGAGGCCGGGCTGCCGCTGGTAGACCGACCACAACAGGGCCCAGTGCATGGCGAGTCCGGGCCGGCCGCCGACGCCGAGCATCACCGCGAGCGCGGCGGCGATCCCCAGGTGGTAGACCAGCTGGAAGTACCAGGGCGACGCCGACAGGGTGTACAGGCTGAAGCCGGTCAGCTGGGCCTTGAAGTCCTCGTACGGGAGCACCCCGTCGGGGCCGAACAGATAGTTTCGCTCCTGGTACTGGCTCACGTAGTACATGAGCCCGACGAAACCGAGCAGCGCCCGCGTTCCCGAGACACCGGTGACGGCCGCGGGACGCAGGGACCAGACGTCCAGCCGGTCGGTGATGCTTTTCAAGGAGTTCTTCATCGCAGATCCCGGGTTTTCTGCCAGGCGAAATCGTGCACCAGGACTTTCCCCTCGGCGGAGGGGTCGTGACGCTGCGACCACGGCGGCAGCTCGTGCACGTACATACGGATCTGGAGCTTCACCGTTTCCCCGTGGCATACGGCAGGCAGCTGGTCGTAGGCGTACCGGGACAGTCCCTTCACCGACTCCGCCTCGGTGGCCTTCTCATAGGGAAGCGGGGGCAGCAGGGGCTTCTTGTCGTTGGTCTGCTGCTGGCGGATCCTTCTGAGGAGTTCCTCGCTGCTGGTGATGTTCTGGAGATGCGCGGAGACGATGCGGATCTCCCGCGACGGGAAGAAGCGGGAATTCTGCGCCTTTTCCACACCGCGGGCCGACACGTCGTAGTACTGCGTCACCGATCCGTCGGCACACGCGGCCCGCGCGAGAATGCCACGGTCGTCGGAGAGGGGCGTCGGGGCGAAAAGCTGCCAGTTCTGCGAGAAGTACGGGTCGAGGTATTCCGCCAGCCGGTCGCCGTAGACGAGTTTCGCCGGACTGAGTGGCGCCTGCGACAGGGCGGCCATGGTCATATGAGCGCCCAGGAGGGCGCCGCCGACAACGAGCGCCGCCCTCCTGGTGGTGCGGTACGAGTGCGTCACGTGGTGCTTACCGGTCGAAGACCGAGTCGGCCGAGACGCCCTGCGGCAGATCGGCCGGAGGGGCGAAGATGCTGCCGTGAGACAGCATGTTGTCGGCGTTGCTCTTCGCCACCACGGCCATGCCCTTGCCGACGGCCGTGGCCTTGTTGGCCCCCTTGGTGGCGGCCTTGCCGACGGACTTGGCGGCCTTGCCCACGAGAGAGGCGAGGGCCTGCGGCGCCTTCCCCTGCGACGGCTGGGCGGCGGCCACGGGCGCGGCCGGCTGCGCCGGGGCGGCCTGGGCGCTGCCCTGGGTGGCGACGAAGAGGGCGACGCCGGCGGTGGCGGCACCGGCGGCGGTGACGATCTTCTTGATGTTCATGCGGGTTGTTTCTCCCGAGGACGGTAATCCAGATATGGGCAAGGCCGTGCGCCCGGTCAGGTGTTCCGGGTATATGTCGACGCACGGCCAACGACGCCGTCGAGCCTGCCAGGGTGGGGCGGGCTCTTCCATTGCCTCCTGCGGCATTGCCGTTCGCGGCATGACCGTATGGGGCAATGCCTCTTGCGGCAATGCCGTATGGGGCAATGCCGTAGGAGGCAATGCCTCAGGAGGCGGTTGTCTCCTCGGAGAGGGCCTCGTAATGATGGAACGCCACCAGACTGGCCTCGAATCTGGATCCCACGTCCAGCTTGCGCACGACGCTCGTGACATGGGCCCGGACGGTTCTTTCCGCGATTCCCAGCCGCCGGGCGAGCAGGCGGTTCGTCTCGCCTCTCGCCAGGCAGCGCAGAACTTCACGCTCCCGGGACGTCAGGCGTGCCAGCGTCTCCCCGTCAACGGAAACGTCGAACGGCCGGGTCTCTACGACCGTGGTCAAGTGAAATCTCCCCCTGCGTACGTACCCCCGCTGAGCCGAATGCGGCGCAGCAGGGCAAAGCGGGCACGCCGGCAGCGGTGGTCAATCGCTGCACCGAGGCGTCGCCCGCATCATTTCCTTACTGGTCAGTTTAGTGTCGCGCGGTGGCTGGAAAGCCCTTCCGGTGACTTGAATTACAGTCAACTTCGTTAAAGCAACCACTTTTTGACACCTGTCGGAGTTCCTCACACAGCGCCGCGCGACTCCGGCGTACCGCGTGCTCTCCCCCTTCGTACGCCTGCTTCGCGTACGGGGCGCGGCACTCGCGCCCGCCGGCACCGAGCCGCCAGTCTGACGCCATGAACCACGCAACACCTCGCGTCGCAAACCCCCTTCGCACCTTCACGCAGTTGCTGTCGTCCACACGGCGCGGCGCCCGTCTGGCGCGGCTGCTCGCGGTGGCCGAACTGCGTTCCTGGGGCGTCTCGCGGGACCTCGTGGAGCGCGCCGAACTGGTCGTCGCGGAACTGGCCGCCAACGCCGTGCTGCACGGCCGCGTGCCGGGGCGCTGCTTCCGGCTCACGCTCGCCCTCGACCCTGCGGCCGGCCGCCTCCGCGTCGAGGTCAGCGACGCCCGCGGAGACCTCCGCCCCACGGACACCACGCCTGACCCTCTGTCCACCGGCGGACGCGGCCTGACCCTCGTCGCGGCCCTCGCCGACCACTGGGACTGCGTCCCTTATCCGCCCACCGGCAAGACGGTCCGGGCGGATCTGGTCGACGCGGTTGCTTGATCACCTCGACGGCCGGCCCTCAGCCGACCATCCTTCTGGGTCAGTACAGGTAGTCGACGTCGCCGGCCGGTGCCTTGGGGCTGCTCAGCTCGGTCCACCCAAGCGTCCACCAGAACAAGGGCCAGGTGAGAAACGCGGCCGGCGTCGAAGGGGAGGCGCCCGGACGCCGCGAAGGCCAGCACGGCGCCGAGGGAGAAGATGTCACTGGCCGGGGTGAGCCGCTCGCCGAGAATCTGCTCGGGAGCCATGAATCCGGGTGAGCCGATCACCACCCCGGTGGATGTCAGACCGCTGGTGGTCGAACCGTCCAGTGCCCGGACGATGCCGAAGTCGATCACCTTGGGTCCGTCGATGGTGACCATCACGTTCGACGACTTCAGATCACGGTGTACGAGCCCGGCTCCATGGATGTCGCCCAGAGCCCGGCACAGACCGGGGGCCAGGCCGCGCACCGGCCGAGCCGTCCCGGGGGTAGCCGCCGAGCACCGGGCGGCCGGACAGGAAGTAGTGGGAGTTGGCCAGCGCGATGAACAGGAGCATGAAGCCTCGCGCCAGGTCGGGGGCGAGGGCGCGGGCGGTGACGGCGGTCGGCTCGCACGTTCGGGTCGGCATGCGGCCAGTTCAGCGGCGCGTGCAACGGTCAGGGATCGGGCGGAAGTCGACGGCCCTGCGACTTTCGTCCACGTCCGGGACGGCGCGATGGGACCAAGGAGGCACCGAGCGTTGTCAGTGGGTGCTGCCACCATCGGCGCATGGACGACAACGGGTTCGACTGGGGGACGTTCCTGCGGCGTTGGCAGGACGAGTGGGTGCCGAGCGAGGACGAGGCCATGGAACTGGAGGAAGAGGAAGGCGAGACGGCCCTCTCCGATCTGGCGGCGCTCGGTGCTCCGCCGGCGTCCGAGGCCGAGGTGGCCGACGCCGAGCGGCGCCTGGGGACCCGGCTGCCGCCGTCATACCGGGAGTTCCTTCTGGCGAGCAACGGCTGGAGTCTGCGCGACGACTCGATCTACCAGCTCGGGGCGGCGCACGAGATCGGCTGGTTCGGGGATCCGTTCGGCATGACGCCGATGTACCGGGAGAACCTGGACGAGCGGTCGACGGAGCAGGAGGTGCTGCTCGCCGGGATGTGGCAGCGCGCGCTGCAACTGGAGACCGACTCCGACATGTCCTACGTGCTCCTCGATCCGGGCGACACCGACGAGCACGGCGAGTGGGCGCTGTACGTCTACAAGGGGTGGAGCGGGGAGTACCCGGACCGGTATCCGTCGTTCCGTGCCTACATGCAGCGCCGGTACGAGTCCTTCCACTCCGGACGGGCGCGTCTCCCGGAGTTCGCCAACGACACCACCCGCGCCCGGGACGCCGACGTCGCGCGGGCACGGGAGGAGGCGTTGAGCGGGAGGTGGGAAGCGGCACGGGAACTGCTCGAGGTCGCGCGGCGATACGGGCGGCCGGGGGCCTGGGGCATGCTGGGGCAGCTCGACGTGCTGTCGCGGGGCGTCAGCGGCGGGGGCATGTTCTTCGGTGACCTTGTCGCCGATCCTCGCTGTGCGGACGAGCTGGTGCCCGTGATGGCCTTGGCCCGGGTGCGGGACAGCCGCCCCCACCCAGGTGGCCACCAGTTCCCGTTGGGCGCCGAGACCGACGATGCCGTCCGAGCGGCCGCCGACGCGATACTCGCCCAGGTGCGCGACGGCTCCTACCGTTACGCACCTGGCGGTGACTTCGGGCAGGCCGTCGCCGAGGCGCGGGAGGCGGCGCGGTGGGGGGACACCGACGGCGCATGGCGAGTCATCCGGGCCGCGTTGCCCTCCTGGTCGCCGCCCGTACCGCAACTCATGGCTCCGCTCGGACTGCTGGCCGATCCGGTGCTCGGACCGGTGGTCACGCGGGAGCGGGGGCGGGAGCTGCTGGCGACGCCCCGCGCCGGACGGGCGGGCGTGGCGCCCGAGCCGGTGCCCGACCTCGATCCGCCGGGGCTGTCCTGGCTCGCGGAGGCCCAGCGGTGGAACGCCCCGTACGGCTCCTACCGGTGTCTGTGGGTGGAGGGCGTGGAGCCGGAGGCGCTGCCCGGTCTGGTCGGGCAGAACGCGGGGGCCGGCCTGACCGCCCCGCCCGTCCGTCCCGCCGGGTGGTTCCCCCACGACGTCAGGCGGCAGCGGGACGACTCCGCGCCGTGGGAGGACCGGGCCGTGGTGGGGGTGGGACGGACGGGCTCCGGGTGGGCGTTCGGGTTCGACCCGGCCGCAGGGGTTCGGGGGCCTGGGCGCCTCTTCGTCTCCCCAGCCATCGAGGCCTCCCGCGGCGGCGGGCGCGCCGTGGTGCTGTGGATACGCCGCGGTCGCGACGACCTCCCGGCGCTGTTCCACCTCTCGGTCGCCGAGCGGGGCGAGGAGCTGTACGCGTACACGCTGCGCGGCACGGACGTCGAGCGTTCGGGGCCTGTGCCCGAGGCCCTCGACCCGGCGCCGGTGCTGAGCGGTGGCGACGACACCGACCGCGAGCGGCGTCTGCTGACCGCCCTGGAGCGAGAGTTCGGGCTCGCCCTCCCCTGGCACGCGCTGGCCGAGGGCATCCTGCCGGAGCTGACCACCCGGTCCTGGAACCGCGCGCCCCGGGAGGGCGAGGTCTTCGCCTACGCCACGATCAGCGTCGGGAGGCCGCGAACGTAACCCCTGGCCCCCGGCCCGCGGGCGCACACCGCCCTCACGCCGCCTCGTGGATCACCAGCTTGAACTCCGCCAGCACGATCTTGCGGGCCACGCTGTCGTCGTGGGTGGCCCGCACCGCGAGGGGGACGGACGGGTCGACGAAGATGCCCCAGCTCTTGGTCCAGCACTGCATGCCGGGGCTCGGCGGGCGGTGTTCCGTGGCCGTGGTGTCATTGGGGTTGGGGGTGAGCCCGAGGGGGTCGCGGACGAACTGGTCGCGGAGTTCGTCGTAGTTGCCGGCCTCCCACTGGATCATCGCGTACAGGGTGCCCCAGCCGGCCACGCTGGGCCATATCAGGCCGGAGCGGGGGTCGTTGTCCCAGTCGGTGATCACATAGCCGTCGGGCTGGTTGACCTGGTGCATCGTGAAACGGTCGCTGGACTCGGCGGAGCCAAAGGGGAACCGGATCACCGTGTAGGGGCTGTTTGCCGGGACGGTCTGCGGGGTGTCCCGTTTGAGGGAGCAGACCTGGACTCCCGCGGCGGCCGTGGTGTGAGTGGACATGGTCCGGTTCTTCCCTGCGCGCGGGCCGGTGAGTCGGGCACGGGCCACTTCCGTACGCGTTTCCCCCATGAACTTGCATTTGCCATACAACCGTTCGACTTGCTCGGTCGTCTGATGTGACGACCGGACCGGTCGTTTGACAAGGAGATCGTCATTTTCGCACTGCGCAAGACCCTCACCACCACCGCCGTCGCCGGCATGGTTCTCGCCGGTGCCGCCGCCTGCGGCACCGTGGAGAACCTGACCGCCGGGCAGAAGCTGGACAACGCCTTCGAGAAGCTCGGCGAGGAGCGTTCGATCGCCTTCGAGCTGGACCTCGACACCGATGCGAAGTCGCTGATGGCGCTGGACGCCGAGCAGTCGGAGCCGGGTGAGGAGATGCCGGCCGAGATGGCCGAGCTGCTCAGCGAGGGGACGATCAGCGTCTCCATGTACTCGAAGAAGCCGATCAAGGAGTCCGAGGACAAGGACTTCACGGCGATGGCGATGAAGCTCAGTGGTCCTGACGGCGCCCTCCTCGAGTACCGGCTGGTCGGGGACTGGATCTACGCCCGCGTCGACGCCGCCACGCTGGGCGAGATGTCGGGCAATCCGATGCCGTCGGTGAAGGAACTGCCGCCGCAGGCGGGGGCGTTCAAGAAGCTCCTCGAAGGCCAGTGGATCAAGCTCTCCAAGAAGGCGATGGAGGAGACCGGCAAGAACGTGTCCGGGGCGGAAGGCCTCGGAGCCGAGGAGCCCTCGGCCGAGCCCAGCCTCGACGCCAAGACGCAGAAGAAGCTGACGGACGCGCTGAAGAAGGCCGTGGCCGAGAACGTCGACTTCACCACCTCCGGCGGTTCGGACGGCACCGAGCACATCAAGGCGACCGCGCCCTTCCGCACGCTGCTGACCGAGCTGTTGGACGCGGTGAAGCCGCTGCGGAACGAGCTGCCGATCGGCGAGGAGCTGCCCACCGCCAAGGATGTCGCGGATGCCCCGAACACGAAGGTCAGCGCCGACTTCACGCTGAAGAACGGCGAGCTGACCGAGGTGTCCGTCGATCTCGCCAAGCTGACGGAGACGGCGAAGGTCAAGAAGTTCGCGCTGGTGCTGCGCGTCAGCGAGGGTGAGAAGCCCGAGGCGCCGGCCGGGGCCACCGAGCTGGACATCGAGGAACTGATGAGCAGCATGCTCTCCGGCCCCTTCGGCGGGCCCGCCACTGACGAGGAGTTCGGGGACGTCCCGCTCGGGGAGGGCGACCTCGCGGACGACACCCAGATGTGGTGACCCGTTCCCCGGGAGGCGGGCTCGGGCCGCCCGGGCCTCAGCCCGCGGCCACCGCCTCCCAGGGGACCGTACGGTCGCACCAGCGGTTCAGCAGCGTCCGGTCGTGCCCCACCGACAGCAGGCCCGCGCCCGTCGAGGCGCGGTAGTCCTCCACGACCCGCACCACCGCGGCCGTGGTCGACGCGTCGAGCATCGCCGTCATCTCGTCGCACACCAGCCACCGGGGTTTCAACGCCAAGGCCCGCGCCAGGCACGCGCGTTGCAGCTGGCCGTCGCTCACCTCGTGCGGGCGGCGGCCGAGCAGGTCCGGGGTGAGGCCCACGGCGTCGGCCAGTTCCGCCACGCGGTCGCCGGCCGAGGCGCGCCGGCCCGTCGCCCGCAGGGGTTCCGCGATCAGGTCGGCGAGGCGCAGCCGTGGGTCGGCGGCCAGGCGCGGCTGCTGGAACACCACGCCGATGGCGGTGCGCTGCTCACGGGGCGCCCGATGACGGAAGCCGCGGACGGGTGTGCCGTCGAGGACGACCTCACCGGCGTCCGGGCGGTGCAGCAGCGCGGCGACCCGGGCGAGGGTCGATTTTCCGCAGCCGCTCGGGCCGAGCAGGCCCACCGCCTCGCCCGCGGTGACGGTGAGGTGCGCGTCGCGGACGACGGGGGCGCGGCGGTCGTAGCCGGCGGTGACGGCGCGCAGCTCAAGCACGGGTGTCCTCCGGGGTACGGGTCGTGCGGGGGGTGTCGGCCGGTACCGGGTGGTGGCAGGCGACGGTGTTCCCGAGGAGCGGGAGGGTCGCGCAGGCGTCCGTCGCCCGGTCGCAGCGCGGGGCGAAGGCGCACCCCTCGGGGAGGCTGCCCAGTTCCGGGGGCAGACCCGGGACCGGGGTGAAGGACCGCTCGGGCAGCGCCTCCAGCAGGCCGCGGCTGTAGGGGTGGCAAGGGCCCGGGGAGCCGAAGAAGGGGTCCGCGTCGGTCAGTTCGACGATCCGGCCCGCGTACATGACCGCCACCCGGTCGGCGATGCGCTCGGCCGCCGCCAGGTCGTGGGTGATCATCAGCAGGGCGTGGCCGGCGTCCACGTGGCGGCGCAGTTCGTCGACCGTGCGGTCCACCAGGTCGCGGTCCAGGCCGGTGGTCGGTTCGTCCGCGAGCAGCAGCGGGGCGTCGCCGACCAGCGCGAGGGCGGTCGCGGCGCGCTGGGCCAGCCCGCCGGACAGTTCGTGCGGGTGCCGGTCGAGGTGGCCCAGGGGGAACTCGGCGCGCAGCGAGGCCTGTTCGGCGGCTTTCCGGCGGGCGGCACGGCCGCGGACGCCGGTGAGGCGGGCGACCGTCTCCTCGATGTGCGAGCGGATCGTCCGCACCGGGGTGAGGTGGGCCGCCGGGGACTGCGGGACCAGCCCGATACGGCGGCCCCGCACGGCGCGGGCGAGGGTGCGTTCGTCCGCCGTGAGCAGGTCGAGGTCGCCCAGGCGGGCGTGGCCGGCGGTGCGGGCGTTGGCCGGGAGCAGGCCGAGCAGGGCGGACGCCAGCACGGACTTGCCGCACCCGCTCTCCCCGATCAGCGCGAGACACTCCCCCGGCGCCACGTCGAACGACGCGTCCGACACGGCGTCGACCCGGCGCCCTCCGGGGAGCAGGAAGCGGACGGACAGGTCGCGTACCGAGAGAAGCGGCACGAGGGTCACAGCATCAGCTCCGATCGGCGTCGCGGATTGATCCGTTCCCGCCACGCGCCCGCCAGGCCGGCGATCGCGAGGGTGGGGAGGATCAGGAACAGGCCCGGGAAGAGGGTGGGCCACCACTGGCCCGCGAGGAGGGAACCTCGGGCGCCCTGGATCAGCGTGCCGAGGCTCGCGGTGTGCGTGGGCAGGCCCAGGCCCAGGAAGGACAGGGCCGACTCGTGCCACATGGCGTGCGGGACCATCAGTACGGCGGCGAGGCCCGCCTGTGGCAGCACGCCCGGGAGCAGATGGCGTACGGTCACCCGCCACCGGCTCGCCCCGCCGGACACGGCCGCGTCCACGAACGGCCGGGACCGCAGCGACAGCACCTCCGCGCGGACGATGCGCGCTGTGGACAGCCAGTGCGTGAGGGCGACGGAGATCACCACCGGCCAGACGCCTGGCCGGAACATGGCGACGATGAAGATGCCGAGCAGCAGATGCGGCACGGACGACAGGGTGTCGACCAGACGCATGACCAGACGGTCGGCCCGGCCGCCGAGGGCGCCGGCGGCGGCCCCCACGGCCGTGCCGATCACGGTGGCGGTGAGCGCGGCCACCACGCCCACCAGCAGGGACACGCGCAGCCCGTAGACGCACCGCAGCAGGAGGTCGCGGCCCACGTCGTCCGTGCCGAACGGGTGCGCCCAGCTGGGCGGTTCGAGCTTGACGGCCAGGTCGACGGCCTGCTGATCGAGCTGGACCAGCGGCGGCACCAGCAGCACCGCCAGTACGGTCACGGAGACCAGGGCGGCGGAGACGCGCAGCCGCAGGACGTGCGTGGAGCGGCGGGCGGTCCCGTGCGCACGCCAGGCCAACTTCCTGTCCGGCACGTCGACGTGGGTCGTCACATCTCCTCCAGCTTCACCCTCGGGTCGATCAGCCCGTAGAGCAGGTCGGCCAGCAGGTTGCCGGCGAGGACGGCGGCGGTGGCGAGCGTGGTGAGCGCGGCGAGCAGCGGGAAGTCGACCGCCGTGGCCGCCTCCACCGTGGCGGACGCGATGCCGGGCCAGCTGAAGACGGTCTCCACCAGCAGCGCCCCGGTGATGAGTTCCGGCACCCGGGAGCCGATCAGCGTGAGCACCGGCAGCAGGCCGGAGCGCAGGGCGTGGCCGAGCAGCACGGTGCGTTCGCTCAGGCCGCGCGCCCTCGCCCCGCGCACGGGGTCCTCCGCGAGCGCGTCGCCGACGCCTTGACGGACGTACAGGGTGAACCAGGGCAGTTGGGAGACGGCGAGGACGCCGGCGGGGAGGACCAGGTGCTCGACCAGGCCGCCGAAGGTGATCCGATCGCTGCCGGTGTCGGTGAGGCCGCCCGCCGGGAGGACGTCCAGCTGGAGGGCGAACAGCCACACCGCGAGCAGCGCGATCCAGAAGACCGGGGCGGCCTCCAGGACGTACGCGGCGGAGGTGACGGCGCGGTCCACGAGGGAGCCGGGGCGGCGGGCGGCGAGCACGCCGAGGACCGTGCCGAGCAGCACGGCCACGGCGAACGCGACGGCGCACAACAGCGTGGACCACAACAGGCGTTCGCCGATGACCTCGGCCACCGGCTGGCGCATCACCGCCGACCGGCCGAGGTCACCGCCGAGCGCGGAGGTCAGCCAGTCCCACCAGCGGGCGGTGAACGGCCGGTCCACGCCCAGGTTTTCCCGCAGCCGGTCCAGGGTCTCCTGGTCGGCGCCGAGCGCGGCCGTGCCCGCGTACGCCCTCACCGGGTCGAACGGGGACGCGGCGGCGACGGCGAACACGCCGAAGGTGACGACGAGGAGCACCGGCACGGCGTACAGCGCGCGGCGCACCACGAGCCGGGTCACCGCCGGCCAGGGGGCGTGACTCATGTCGCGGGCTGCCAGTCCTCGACGTTCCACCAGGGTCCGGCGGCGAAGCCGTGCTCGTGCGGTTCGGTCTGGGTGGTGAGGCCCTTCCAGCGGTCGGCGAGCACGTACAGGTGGTCGATGTGGGTGAGGAAGGTGTAGCCGGGGTCCTTCACGAGGGCGCGCTGGAGGGCGTCGTAGGCGGCCTTGCGGGTCGCGGGGTCCTGGCTGCGGCGGCCGGTCTCCAGCGCGCGGTCGACGGCCGGGTTGTCGTAGTGCGCCATGTTGTTGAAGCCGTCGCCGGCGAGGGAGGAGTGCAGCATGGTGTAGAGCCCGAAGTCGGGGTCGCCGGTGCTGCCGAAGCCCGCGAGGACGGCGTCGCGGTTCATGCGGGGCTCGATGACCTCCCAGGTGGCGCTCTCCACGCGGACGTCGATGCCGGCCTTCTTGGCGTCGGAGGCGTAGGCGAGGGCGTGGTCCTGGCGGACCTTGTCGCCGGAGGGGTAGTACAGCGTGAAGCGGGCGGGGCGGCCGTCCTTGGCGCGGATGCCGTCCTCGCGCTTCGTCCAGCCGGCGGCGTCGAGGATGCGGCCGGCCTTCGCGAGGTCGCGCGACCGCTCGGTCTCCTTGGCGAACCACGGGTCGTCGACGGGCAGCGGCCCGTAGGCGGGGCGTCCCGCGCCGTCGAGGATCTTGTCGACCATGGCCTGCCGGTCGACGGCGAGGTCGAGGGCGCGGCGGATCGCGGTGTCGCCGGTGACGGGGTTGCCGCTGGGGAGGGTGACGACGCGGACGTCGTAGGAGGTGGCCCGGTACGTCTTCCTGCCGTCGTCGCTCTTGAAGGTGGCGGCGAGGTTGGGCGGGAGGACCGCGCCGTCGAGGTCGCCGGAGCGGAGCCGGGTGGCGCGGACGTCGTCGTCGGCGACGATCGCCATGGTGAGTTTCTTCACCTTCGGGGCGCCGCCCCAGTAGTGCGGGTTGGCCTTGAAGGTCAGCTTCTCGCCCTTGCGCCAGTCGACGAGGACGTACGGTCCGGTGCCGACCGGCTTGGTGTTGAAGGGCCCGGTGTTGGGGTCCTGCTTCCCGGCGATGTGCTCGGGGACGATCGGCAGCACCGTGCGGGCGGCGAACGGCGCGTAGGGGTGGTGGAGGGTGAAGACGACCGTGTCGTCGCCCACCGCCCGGACGCTTTCGACGGCCGCGAGTTCGCTCTTGGCGGTGTTGTTGGTGTCGTCGTCGAGGACCGTGCGGTACGTGAAGACGACGTCCCGCGCGGTCAGCGGCGTGCCGTCGCTGAACCTCACGCCCTCGCGCAGGGTGTACGTGTAGGTGCGTCCGCCGTCCGTGATCCGCGGAAGCGCCCTGGCCAGGGCGGGTTTCAACGTCATGTCGGCGGTGCGGGCGAGCAGGCCGTCGAACAGCTTGGAGTTGCCGTCCTTGCCGTAGCCGAGGAGCGGGCTGAGGGTGTCGGGCTCGGTGGAGACGCCGATCACCACGGACTCGCCGGCCGCCCCCGCGTCCGTGCCGCCGGAGCCCGGCGCCGAGCAGGCGGAGACCGCCGTGGCCGTCGCCAGCACGGCGGCGGCGCCCCGTATGCGTCGTCGGGTCGTCATCGAACCTCACATCCCTGTTGCCGGTCAATCGCTCTTGCATATTAATTGCAAGAAGACCTTGCCCGGAACGCCGGCCGACCAGTCCCCCGGTTCCCGGGCGGCCGTCCCGGGGCCCGAACGCGCAGGTGTGCGCCGGGGTGCGAGCCGCCGGGCGCCCTCCGCGCGCCCCTGTCGCCGCTTGTCACCGGGCCGCGGCGGGGACTACTGTCACCACGCCTTGGTGACGGGAAATCGGTGCGATACCGGTGCGGCCCTCGCCACTGTGATCGGGAAGTCCGGCTCCGGCCCTCGCGGGCAGCCACTGGGTCCTTCGGGACCCGGGAAGGCGGAGCACGGGCGGTGGTACCCGTCAGCCAGGAGACCGGCCAAGGCGCGTCAACCATCCACGAGGTGCTGGAGAGGGTCTGCCGAGCCATGCACATTGCCGAGGGTTTCCTGCCTCCGGCGCACGCGGTCGCCTGGGGCGTCGCGTCGGCGCCGTTCGTCGTCCACGGAGCCCGGTCGCTCGTCCGTGACGTCAGAGAACATCCCGAGAGCACGCTCCTGCTGGGCGCGTCGGGAGCGTTCACGTTCGTCCTGTCCGCGCTGAAGCTCCCGTCGGTGACAGGGAGTTGCTCCCATCCCACCGGCACGGGGCTGGGCGCGATCCTGTTCCGGCCGCCGGTCATGGCGGTGCTCGGGACCATCACCCTGCTGTTCCAGGCGCTGCTGCTCGCCCACGGCGGGCTCACCACGCTCGGCGCCAACGTCTTCTCCCTGGCGATCGTCGGCCCCTGGGCCGGGTACGGCGCCTACCGGCTGCTGCGCCGGTACGGCGTGCCGCTGATGGGCGCGGTGTTCTGCGGCGCGTTCGTCGCCGACCTGTCGACGTACTGCGTGACGAGCGTCCAGCTCGCGCTGGCGTTCCCCGACCCGGGCAGCGGATTCCTGGGCGCGCTCGGCAAGTTCGGCTCCATCTTCGCCGTCACGCAGATCCCGCTCGCGGTCAGCGAGGGGCTGCTGACCGTGCTGGTGATGCGCCTGCTGGTGCAGTCCAGCAAGGGCGAGCTGACCCGGCTCGGCGTGCTGGTCACCTCGGTGGCCGACGGCAAGCGGGCCGCGGAGGCCGAGTCGCCCGAGGCGGTGGCCCGATGAGCCGCAACGCGAAGATCAACACGCTGCTCCTGCTGCTCGTCGCCGCTCTAGCCGTGATCCCGCTGGCGTTCGGGCTCGGCGACCACAAGGAGGAGCCGTTCGCCGGCGCGGACGGCGAGGCGGAGACCGCGATCACCGAGATCGACCCGGACTACGAGCCATGGTTCTCGCCGCTGTACGAACCGCCGTCCGGGGAGATCGAGTCGGCGCTGTTCGCCGTCCAGGCGGCGCTCGGCGCGGGCGTGCTGGCGTACTACTTCGGGCTGCGGCGTGGCCGGCGGCAGGGCGAGGCGCGGGCCCGGGAGCGGGAGCGGGCCGGCGTTCAGACCCCGGAAGGGGCGCGTGAGCAGGCCGCCGGCCTGCGGGCCCCGGACGGGACGCACGAGCGGGGCGGCGGGGCGGCGACGCGGGCGCCCGGGACGACGCGGAGGTGCGCTCCGGCGCCGACGGCGGACGGGGCTGACAGGCCCGTGCTGCCGATCGACGCGGCGGCGCACAGCAGCCGCTGGCGCCGCCGCCATCCCGTGGACAAGGCCGTCCTCGGCCTCGGTCTCACCGTCCTCGCGATCTCCCTGCCCCCGTGGCCGGGCGCCGCGTTGGTGCTGGTCAGCGCGCTGGTGCTGCTGCTCGGCCCGGCGGGGGTGCCGGCCGGGCGGCTGTGGCGGGCGTACCGGGTGCCGCTGGGGTTCTGCGTCACCGGGGCGCTCACCCTGCTGGTGAGGGTGGGCGGGCCCGGCGGTTTCGTGTCGCCCGCGCCCGACGGGCCGTTGCGCGCCGGGGAGTTGCTGCTGCGCACCTCGGCGGCCTCCCTTGGCGTGCTGCTGTTCGCGTTCACCACACCCATGTCGGACCTGCTGCCGCGCCTGGTGCGCGCCGGGGTGCCCGCGCCGCTGGTGGACGTGGCGCTGGTGACGTACCGGATGAGCTTTCTGCTGCTCGACTCGGTGCGCCGGGTGCACCGGGCGCAGGCGGCGCGGCTCGGGCACACCACCCGCGCGGCGACGTGGCGTTCGCTCGGCGGGCTCGGGGCGACCGCGTTCGTGCGGTCCTTCGACCGGGCGGCGCGGCTGCAGACCGGGCTCGCGGGCCGCGGCTACGACGGCGCCCTGCGCGTGCTGGTGCCCGAGGCGCGGGTGTCCGCCCGGTTCACGGCCGCGAGCGTGGCGCTCCTGGTGGCGCTGGCCGCCCTCACCTTCGTACTGGAAAGGCCCCTGTCGTGAGTGGAACCGTGCTGGTGGCACTGCGGGACGTGTCGTTCGCGTACGAGGACGGGCCGCCGGTGTTCACCGGGCTCGACTTCGAGGTGCGCGAGGGAAGGACGCTGGCGTTGCTGGGGCGCAACGGCAGCGGCAAGACCACGCTGATGCGGCTGCTGAGCGGCGGACTGCGGCCGTACGGCGGGGAGTTGCTGCTGTCGGGACGTGCGGTGCGGCATGACCGGAAGGGGCTGACGGCGCTGCGCAGCACCGTGCAGCTGGTGGTGCAGGATCCGGACGACCAGCTGTTCGCCGCGTCCGTGGGGCAGGACGTGTCGTTCGGGCCGCTGAACCTGGGGCTGCCCGACGCGGCGGTGCGCGCGCGGGTCGCGGAGGCGCTGGAGGCGCTGGACATCGCCGCGCTCGCCGACCGGCCCACGCATCTTCTGTCGTACGGGCAGCGCAAGCGGACGGCGATCGCGGGCGCGGTCGCGATGCGGCCGCGGGTGCTGATCCTGGACGAGCCGACGGCGGGCCTCGATCCCGACGGCCAGGAGCGGCTGCTGGCCACCCTGGAGGGTCTGCGGGCGGGCGGCACGACGGTGGTGATGGCGACGCACGACGTGGACCTCGCCCTGCGCTGGGCCGACGACGCGGCGCTGCTCACCCCGTGGGGCGCGCACACCGGCCCGGCGGCGGAGATGCTGTCCCGGCGGGACCTCCTCACGGCGGCGGGGCTGAGGCTGCCGTGGGGTGTGGCGGCCGGCCTGTTCCTGCGGGCGCGCGGTCCGGCCTACGCCGCGGACGCCGGTCCCCGCACCCCGGAGGAACTGGCGGCGCTGGCCGCCCTGCCGGAGTGCGGGGAACGGCGTCCTGACTAGGTTCCGTCTCCGGCCGACGGGGGTGGGGCCTGTTCAGCGGTGCCGGCCTCCTGGCGGTGCACGCGGCCTCGGGAAGGGCGTTCGCGGCTCGATGTGTACATTTGTTCAAACCCGGTGGGTGAGCGGGAGCGTCGCCTGCCTGCCCCTCGTTCCCACCATCCCCGGCGGAGCCCCACCTTGACCGACCGTGCCGTACGCCGACGCCGCCGGGCGCTGTACCTCTTCTTCTTCCTCAACGGCGTCGCCATGTCCTCGTGGATCACGCGCACGCCGGACGTCCGTGACCGTCTGGGTGTGTCCACGGGGGAGATGGGGCTGGTGCTGTTCGGGCTGTCCGTCGGCTCCATGGCCGGCATCCTGTGTTCGGGCCGTTTCGTGTCCCGGTTCGGGACCAGGCCGGTGACGGCGCTCGGCACGCTGTTCGTCATCGCGAGTGTGGTCGTCGTGGGCGGGGGCACCGCCCTCGCCTCCGCGCCCCTGGTCGCCGCGGGGCTGTGCCTGTTCGGCCTGGGGATCGGGGCGGGCGAGGTGGCGATCAACGTGGACGGTGCCGACGTCGAGCGGATCACCGGCAGGCCGGTTCTGCCCACGCTGCACGGATGCTTCAGCCTGGGCACCGTCGTCGGCGGCCTGGCCGGCATGGCGGCCACCGCCGCGGCGTTCCCCGCCCACTGGCACCTCCTGGCGGTGGCCGCGGTGACGGCCGCGATGTTCGGGTACGCCATCGGCGGTGTGCCCGCTGGGATCGGGGTCCGTGCCGCGGTGCCCGCTTCGGACTCCGCACGACCGGCGGGCCCGCAGGTGTGGAAGGACCGACGGCTGCTGATGATCGGGGCCATCGTCCTGGCCATGGCTCTCGCCGAGGGCGCCGCCAACGACTGGCTGCCGCTGCTGATGGTCGACGGCCACGGTCTCGACGCCGCCCTCGGCTCGCTCGTCTTCGTGGGATTCGCCGCCGCGATGACCCTGGGACGCTTCGGCGGCGCGTTCTTCCTCAGCCGTTACAGCCGGGCGGCCGTGGTGCGGGCCAGCGCGGTCTCCGGAGCCGTGGGTCTGTGCCTGGTCATCTTCTCCGACAACGCGGTCGTGGCGGCGGCCGCCGTCCTGTTCTGGGGACTGGGCGCGTCCCTGGGCTTCCCGGTGGCTCTGTCGGCGGCCGGCGACTCGGGGCCCGACGAGACCGCCCGGGTCGGCCTCGTGGCGACGATCGGCTACGTCGCGTTCCTGGTGGGGCCGCCCACGCTCGGCTTCCTGGGCGATCACTACGGACTGCGCCCGGCGATGGTAGTCGTCCTGGTGTTCGTCGCCGCGGCTGTCCTGGTGGCGCCTGCCGCCGGTGCCCGCGGGCCCCGTCACGGCGGGGCCGGTGCCGGTGCCTCCGGCGAAGTTGCCGTGGAGCGGCCCGGGCAGCGCGCCGGGGGGTGAGCGCGTGACCGGCGCCCGCGGCGGGGTGTTCGGCCGACCGTGCGTCGCAAGGCCGGCGCCCTGTCCTGCCGCTCGCGCAGTTCCCGCGCCCCCAGGGGTGTGGTACTGCCCCCGCGCCCTTCACTCTTGGGGTGCGGCGCACTGCACACCCCGGGGCGCGGGGAACTGCGCAAACGTCAGATTGGGTGACAGCACCTGTCAGAGGGCGCCCGTTCAGCAGCCCCCGCAGTTGTAGTAGGTGACGTCCCAGTGGTTGCCCTCGTCGGCGTAGACGTTGCCCGAGCCGGACTGCCACTGCTGGGCGCCGTCGCCGCGCACGCCGATGTAGCTGAAGGAGTTCTTGATGTAGTTGGTGACGCAGGTGTTCTTGCCGAAGTCGAGCTTGTAGCCGTTCCAGTGCGAGTACGTGCCGGAGGCGTGCCCGGTCTCGGTGCCGCCGGTGATGTTCAGCGCGCAGCCGCTGGCCCGCTTCAGGGTCTGGGCGCCCTGGGCGGTGGCCAGGTTGAGCTGGTCGAAGGACGTGCAGGTGGACACGTTGCGGTTGGAGCAGCCGCCGGACGACGACCAGGTGATGCCGACCTGGCTGAACATGGACGTCGCGGTGGCGTGGCTGATCTTGGTGACGGCGGCGGCCTCACCGGCGGTGCCCATCACCACGGCGCCCGGGGCGACGACGAGGGCGAGGGCGGTCAGGGCCGAGCGGAGCTTCGGGGCCTTGAGGGTCTTCATGTGGGGGGACCTTCCTGCTGAGGGGACAGGGTGTGTGAGGGACGGCTGTGCAGGCGGAGCAGACAGATGATGCCCGGGGTCTACGCGCGTCCGCCAGAGGACAAAACGGAATGCTGCCGCCTGCGTGAGCAGTTGTCGTCCCGTCAGACCGCAGAGCGGAAGGCGGGCAGGTAGCCGGAGGACTGGCCGACGGCCTTCGGGTGGTAGGAGTTGCCGATCGGGATGGTGACGCTGTGCAGCCAGGCGTCGCCCGAGCAGAGCTCGTGGCCGGTGAACTCGTCGACCACGCTGGACCAGGCGAACCCGGCGTTGGCGGCACGCTTGGCGATCACGCCGTTGAGGACGTCGCCCGCGTTGTTGATGGCACTGCGCTCGGTCTCGGTGAGGCCGGCGATGCAGCTGCCGGACAGCTTGTAGAAGCGCGGGTAGCCGAGGACGACGACGCGGGCCTGCGGGGCGCGGGAGCGGATCGACGAGTACAGCGAGTCGAGCTTGCCCGGCAGGGAGTTCTGCATCTGCGAGACGGCGCTGTTCACGGCGGCGACGCAGGTGGCCTCGGACTGCAGGACGCAGGTCTGCATGACGTCCGCGAAGCCGATGTCGTTGCCGCCGGCGGTGACGCTGACGAGGGTGGTGGTGGAGGACAGCGCGCTCAGCTGCGAGGAGGCCACGCTGGTCGTGGTCGCGCCCGAGCAGGCGACGAACTTGAACGACGCGGGGGCGTTGGCGTTGCTCCACAGCTGGGGGTAGGCGACGGTGCTGCGTTTGCAGTCGCCGCTCTCGGAGGTGTAGCTCCCGGCGCCCACTCCGGAGGAGTAGGAGTCGCCGAGGGCCACGTAGTGGTGGCCGGCGGCCGCGGCAGGTTGTGCCAGGCCGAGGACGGTCGCCACACCGAGGACCAGGGTGGCGAGAGTTGTTCCCAGTGAACGCGTTGACACGTGTGTCCGCCTCTCACGACGAAACTCGCGACGGTAGTTGAGGGAGCAACTGGTGTTGTAGCAGGGCGGGATACCACTCGGTAACTACCCGGCCGAAAAGTCATCCGCTATGACCCGAATACTGATTTGACCGATCGCGCTCCGCGCGTAGATAAACCTCGGATGCGCCATGTTCACGCCAACTTTGTGGCGGAAAAAGGGTGCCGGGCCGCCCCCCGCGCGGCCCGGCACCGGTCTCGTCGAACGGCCCTTTCCACGCCCCCTGTTCAGCCCTCCCCGTCCTGCCGCGGCGGTGTCGCGAGGAGGCGCCTGGGGTCGGCCGCGCGGGTGATCGCCGACTCCACCGCCGCGATGCGGTCGCCGAGCAGGGCGAGGGCGGACACCGCGCGGGCGAGCGCGTCGTCGCCGGAGCCGCCCAAGGTGAGAGTGCGGACGTGGGCCGCCTTCACCTCCGTCCAGCGGGCGGCCTGTTCGGGCGTGAGCGTGCCGCGCAGCTCGGCGAGCTTCAGCAGGTTCGCCTCGGCGCCGGTGGTGAGGGTCTGCGCCTCGGCCGCGTAGTGGTCCTCGACGACGGCGGACAGCTCGGCGTCGTTCATCACCGGCTGGATCCGTTGGGCGATCTTGTTCATGTTGCGGTACGAGCCCTGGAGCAGGAACGGCGGCTCGGTGCGGGCGTCGTCGGAGCGGGCCGCGGACGCGATGTAGGCCGCGTTGACCGCCAGGACCGTCCGGCGGGCGGTGAGCAGATGGCGCAACACCGCCAGCACACGGTCGAGTTCGGTCGGCGCGTACGGGTGGAGCAGACGGTCCGGGCGGGCCGTCGGGTCGTCGGAGGCGAGCCGGATCAGCAGGTCCAGGTCGGCGCGGTCGCGGCCGGCGAGCGGCGCGAGCACCGGGTTCGCGGTGAGCGCGTTCTCCACGAAGCTGAGCGCGAACACGTCCTCCTTGCCGGTGAGCATGTCGCCCAGGTTCCACACGTCGGCCCGGTTGGACAGCATGTCGGGCACCCGGAAGACCTCACCGGACTCGGTGTACGGGTTGCCGGCCATGCATACCGCGAACCGCTTGCCGCGCAGGTCGTAGGTGCGCGGCTCGCCCTGCCACACGCCCTCCACCCGGCGGGTCGCGTCGCACAACGGGATGAACTTCTGCAGCAGTTCGGGCGAGGTGTGCTGGATGTCGTCCAGGTACAGCAGAGTGTTGCTGCCCGCCGCCAGCGCGAAGTTGATCTTCTCGACCTCCTGGCGGGCGGTGGCGTTCGGCGCCTCCGCAGGGTCGAGCGAGGTGACGCCGTGGCCGAGCGCGGGACCGCTGACACGCACCAGGACCAGGCCGAGGCGGTGGGCGACGTACTCCATCAGGGTCGTCTTGCCGTAGCCGGGCGGGGAGAGGAGCAGCAGGAGTCCGCCGGTGCCGGTGCGGGCGGACTCGCCCGTGGTGCCGAGCTGCTTGGCGAGGCTGTCGCCGATCAGCGGCAGGTACACCTCGTCGACCAGCCGGTTGCGGACGAACGACGCCATCACGCGCGGACGGTGGTCGTCCAGGCGGAGCCGCGCCCGCTCCCCGGTGACGAGCTCGGCGCGGCGGCGCTGGAAAGCCCGGAAGGCGGGCACCTCGCGCGCCCGGAAGGCGTCGGTGCGGGCGAGGAACTCGTCGAGGCGCAGCGTGAGCCGGCGGTCGGTGATGCGCGGGTGGGTGGAGACCAGGCCCTCCACGGTGACGGTGAGGGGCGCGTCCGACTCGTGGCGGGGCACGTCCGGGCACAGCTCGGCGGCCACGGCCTCCGCGAGGTCCCCGGCGTCCGTCTCCTCCCCGGACGCCCGCGCGTACGCGGTGAGCCACGCCTCGACGAGCTGCCGGCGCGCGGCGAGGTCACCAAGGGCGGTGAGGTCCTCGTCATACGCCTCGCCGGCGACCGTGCGGCGGAACTTGTCGAGCAGGGTGCGGGCGCGGGCGCTGATCACGAACCCGTCGGGCCCGGTGGTGAGTTCGTCGAAGAGGTACGCGGCGCACGCCTCCGGGCGGACCGGGGCGTCCGGGTCCCACTCCCCCACCGCGCGGGCCAGTTCGTCCCGCAGCGCGTCCAGCGCGGGCGGCGCGCCGAAGGCGTCCCGGACCCGGGCCAGCGAGCGGGCGCGGCGGGTCCGGTCGGCGCGCTCCGGCTCCGTGGTGCCGTGCGTCCAGAACAGCAGGGCGTGGGCGCGGGCGGCGGAGGCGTGGCGCAGGGTGCCGGCGCCGTCGAACAGGGGCAGCAGGGCGGTGAGGAGCACGGTCGCGTCGTGGTCGTGCACGCCCCGCTCATAGCCCTCGTCGTACGCCTCTTCGGCGGCCGTGCGGACCAGCGCGGGGAGGTCGTCGGCGGCGGCGAGCGCGTCCGGGCCGTGTTCGCGCAGCAGCCGTGCGGCGAGGTACTCGGCGCGGCTGACCTGCGGGGATTCCGACGGCAGGTGCCGGTCCCACAGCGGGCGGTCGGCGAGCAGGGCCGGGTCGGTGACGGGGACACGGTAGTCGGTGCCGGTGAGGGCGAGGGCGAGGCCGTCGTCGTGCGGGACGACGGTGAGGTCGAAGGGCTGGGTGGAGACGGCGAAGCGGTGGGCGCCCAGGCGGAGGGTGCGGCCGCCGTCGGCGTAGAGGTCGGTGCGGTCCCGCAGGGCGCGGGCGGCCTCCTCGCGGGCAGAGCGCAGCTTGCCGTCGAGTTCCTCGGCGCGCACCCGGTCGCCGAGGGCGCGCAGGTCGTCGGCGCTGCGGCGGACCTTCGCGACCAGCGGGTCGGAGGCGAAGTAGGTGCTCACCGCGTCGGCGTCGGCGAGCGCGGCGCTGCGGCGGGCGATCGTCTCGAGGACCCGCTCGGCGGCGGAGGCGAGCTGACCGGCGCGGCGGGCGCGGGCGTCCGTGAGGCTCTGCTTGCGGGCGGAGAACGCCTCGTAGATCTCGGTGCGCCGGTCGGCGAGTTCGCCGAGGACGTCGTCGAACTCGGCGAACCGCGACTCCAGTTCCTCGAGCTGGGCGAGGACCCGGGCCATCTGGTCGTCGCAGGCGTCCGGGTCGCCGACGGCGGCGAGGGCGCCGGTGACGGTCTGGCCGAGCAGGGTCAGCTCGGCGGCGAACCCGGCGCGCGCCTCCCGGTCGAGAAGGGAGTGGCGGCGCGTGTCGAGGCCGGCGCGGGCGCGGTTGACGCCGCCGAGGGCGTCGGCGACCCGCTCCAGGACGCCGGTGCGGACGGTGGCGTCGGCGATGTCGAGTCCGGCGACCACCTCGGTGACCGTGCGCAGCCCGTCGGAGAGTTCGTCGAGGCGGGCGGCGAGCGGGGCGGCCTCGGCGGTGGTGGTGACCGCCTCGATGTCGGCGTGCAGCCGCTCCAGGTCGGCGTGGTGGGCGGCGAAGGCGTCCTCGCGGGCGAGGAAGGCGACGGCGCGCTGCCCGAAGGAGGCGAGGTCGTCCTCGGCCTCGGCGGCGAGCGCGTCGATGCGCTCGTGGTCCGCGTACCGCATCTCCTTCAGGGTCAGCAGATGACCCTGGGCCTGGCGGAGTTCGGTGAGGCCGCGGACCCAGGCGGCGGCCTCGCGGGGCTGTTCGCCGCGCAGCCGGCGCACCACGGCGGCGATCCGTGCGGCGGCCTCGTCGAGCGCCTCGGCGGCCCGGCGGGTGAGGTCGGTGACCGTCTCGAACTCGGCGAGCACCTGTTCGGCGGTGGCGCGCACCTCCTCCAGCGGGGTGCGCAGGTCGCCGACCTCCGGGTCGCCCAGCCAGTGGTGGGTGTCCAGGGCCCGCACGCAGGCGGCGGCGAGGGTCGCGTAGATCTCGGCGGTGGGGGTGGTCTCGGCGGCGGCGCGGGCCAGCGACAGGCAGTCGGAGATGCCGCGCACCAGGTCGGCGTTGCCCACCCGGGCCAGCGGCCCCTCCCCCACCGGCTGCGCGGCGGCGCGGGCGTCGGACAGGTACGGCGTCTCCCACAGCTGCACGGGATGCACGCGGGCGGGTTCGTCGCCCTCGGGGCGCAGCAGGGTGAGGTGGCCGTCGTCGAAGAGGGCCCAGCCGTGGCAGGGCATCGGGGTGGCGACGGCCTCGCGGATCTGGTTGTAGGAGAGCAGCAGGGCGCGTCCGCGGGCGGGCGCGTGGAAGGCGTAGAGGACGTCCTCGCCGTACGGGGAGCGCACCTCCCGCTCGAACTCCATGCCCTCGGTGTCGAGTTCGTAGGTCTTGTGGGTGCCGGCGGCGAGGCAGTAGCCGCCGGGGAAGACGATGCCCTGGTCCTCGGGGAGCCGGCGGCAGCCCTGGCCGATGCCGTCGAGGCGGACGACGGTGCGGGTGAGGGTGTTGAACACCAGGTGGCGGTGGGCGGTCTCCTTGTAGGGGAGGATCCGCAGCAGGATCAGGGGGCCGACGCGGGCGTGGGCGATGTCGGCGTCCGCGAGGGACTGCAGGGGCTCGTCGACGGGCTCGCTGTGGATGCCGTCGGGCGTGCCGGTGTCGTTCTCCGCCTTGACGGTGAGGGTGCCGCCGAGGGTGTCGACGAACACCTCGCCGCGCACGGAGACGTGCGGGTGGCGGCCGAGGACGTGGTCCTCGCGGGTGGCGGGCGTCCAGGTGATGTCGGCGTGCGGGACGCGCGCGTGGTCGCGGTCGCCGCGGGCGTCGAGGAACTCCGCGTGGCCGTCCTCGGAGACCGTCCAGCGCAGGACGCGGATGTCGCCGGGCTTCTCGCCGGTCTGGAAGACGGCGAGCAGCTTGCCCTCGACGCGGCGCAGCCGCAGCAGACGCGCCTGCCGGTAGTAGCGGTGCAGGGCGGCGAACTCCCGCCGGAAGGCGGGGTCGTCGAGGAGGCCGGGCACTGCGTCCTCGGGCAGCCGGTTCAGGTCGCGGTCGTGGGCGGCGAGGACGTCGCCGACGGTGGTGTCCCGCTCCGGGCGGGGCCGGGTCTCGTACCCGAAGAGCAGCACGTCTCCGACGGCGACGACATCGCGGGGCACGGCGGTGCGCTCGGTGCGCAGCCGCTCGGTACCCATGAGGCGCAGCTCGGGCGCGCCGAACTCCTCGGCCCGGCGCCGGTTCAACGCCTCGGCACGGCGGACGAGTTCGGAGGCGCGGTCGGTGAGGCGGTCGCGCAGGACCTGGTAGGCGCCGCCGTCGACCGCCGCGGTGGGCCGCTGCGGGTCCGTACCGGCGGTCGGGTCCGGGGCGGCGCCCGGGCGGGCGGTGTCGTGGGTGGGCTCGTGGGTGCCGGTGGTCATGGCTGCCTCTCGGGAAGGTGCCGGCATGGCTGCCTCGCGGGAACGTGCCGTCACGGCTGCCTCGCGGGAAAGTGCCGGCCGGGAGCCGCCGTCCCCTGTGCGGCGGCTCCCGGCCGGGTGGCGGTCAGGCCCTGGTACGGCCGTTCAGCACGGCCAGCGGAGTGTCCGCCAGACCCAACTCACCCGCCTTGTCGAGCAGTTGCTCGAACTGCCCGGTGTTCTCGCCGCCCTGCTTCATCAGCTTCATCAGCAGGGCGGACACCGTGAGGTTCTGCACGTCGGAGGTGGAGACGGAGCCGAGCATCCGGCTCAGGTCGTCGGTGAAGCTCGCGGAGCCGTCCAGCCAGGGCCCGGCGAGGGCCTGCGCGGTCTCGGAGTTCTTCACGAAGCCGTCCACGCTCCTGCCGAGCGAGATGGACGACACCAGACGGTCGAAGAACACCGAGTCGCCGCCGACGATGTTGATGTCCGCGTTCTCCAGGCCGGTGGCGAGCACGGTGGCCTGCGCCTCCGCGACCTGCCGCTGCACGTCGAGCCCGGCCAGCCGTACGTCCTTCTCGGCCTCGAGACGCAGGCGGTACTCCTCGTGGCCGCGGGACGCCTCGTCGAGCGCGGCCATCGCCGCCGCCTTCTCGGTGAGTCCCGCCGCCTCGGCGCGCAGCTTGCCGGAGATGGCCTCCGCCTCGGCGACCGCCTTGGCACGGGCGCCCTCGGCCTCCGCGCGCAGCCGGGCCTCGGTGGCCTCGGCCTCGGCACGGCCCGCCTTCTCGATGACCTCGGCCTCCTTGTCGCGCACCTGCACGGCGGCGAGACCCTCGGCGGCGGACTCCGCCTGGACGCCCTCCGCGAGCCGCAGCTTCGCCTTGGCGTCCAGGTCGGCCGTCTTCAGCCGGGCCTCGGCGAGGGTGAGTTCCTCGGCGGCGCGGTGCGCGGCGGCCTGCTCGGCGGCTTCGGCGGCCTTGATGTCCTTGACCAGCTTCTCCTGCGCCTCGGCCTCCGCCGCGATGATCACGGCCTGCCGCTGCCGCTCCGCCTCCTCGACGGCCCGCAGCTTCTTGATGGACTCCTCCTGCTCGGCGACCGTACGGTCCACGGCGACGCGCTCGCGGATGACCTCGGCGATCTCCCGCTTCTCCGCCTCGACCTCCTTCTCGGCGGCGATCCGGGTCAGTTCGGTCTCCCGCTCCCGGGCGATGACCTCAAGGAGGCGGTCCTTCTCGATGCGCTCGCTCTCCACGGCGATGACCCGCTCGCGGTTCTTCGCGGCGACGGCGACCTCGCGGGCCTGGTTCTCCCGCTGCACGCCCAGCTGTTCCTCCGTACGCAGGAAGGCGCTCTGCGCGCGCAGCCGCTCCTCCTCGACCACCCGCGCGGTCTCCGCCTCCTCGCGGGCGCGCACGGTCTCGATCTCCCGCTTCTGCTTGATCTCCGCGTCGGTCTGCCGGCGCTGCAGCTCCAGGATCGCCTCACGCGCGTCGACGTCCTGCCGCGTGATCTCCTTCTCCTCGTTGCGCTGCGCCTCGTTGGTGCGGACGTGCTCCACCGCGGTCAGCTCGGTGATCTTGCGGATGCCCTGCGCGTCGAGGACGTTGCCCGGGTCGAGCTGGGTGAGCGGCGTCTGCTCCAGGTAGTCGATCGCCGCGTCCTCGAGGTGGTAGCCGTTCAGATCGACGCCGATGACCTCGATGATCCGGTACCGCAGCTCCTCACGCTTGGTGTAGAGGTCGGTGAAGTCCATCTGCTTGCCGACGGTCTTCAGCGCCTCGGAGAACTTCGCGTGGAACAGCTCCTGGAGCGTGTTGCGGTCGCTGGCGCGGGCGGTGCCGACGGCCTGGGCGACCTTGACGACGTCCTCGGCGGTCTTGTTGACCTTGACGAAGAACGTGATGCGGATGTCCGCGCGGATGTTGTCCCGGCAGATCAGTCCTTCCTTGCCGGCGCGGGTGATCTCGATGGTCTTCACCGAGATGTCCATCACCTCGGCCTTGTGCAGCACGGGCAGCACGACCGAGCCGGTGAAGGTCACGTCGACCTTGCGGAGCTTGGAGACGATCAGCGCCTTGCCCTGTTCCACCTTGCGGAACAGCTTGGTGACGAGCAGCAGACCGATGAGCACGAGCAACAGGGCGGCGCCGACGAGTACGGCGATGCCCACGGTGGCGGCATCCATGGGACACGTCCTTCTGGGCTGACTTACGGGCAGAAGTCGGATGTGTGCGGCGCCTCGAAGGCGAGGGCCTGAAGGGTGTGGGGCCTCGCGCCGGGGCGAGGCGGTGCGTCGGACGGTGGTGGAGACGGCTCAGCCGTCGAGACGGTTTCGCGCCGGGCGCGGAGGGCTGGCTTCCGCGGCCGGGCGCGCCGCACCGTCCCGGTCCGCACCACGCGTGCGCGGGGACCGGGACGGCCAGGGTTCGTCAGGGGCGGTGCGGTGCAGCGGCCCCGTGCGACGGGAGGCGGCAGGGCCGTTCGCGCGGTTCTCGAAGGTCCGCATCTGCCCGCCCCCTCTCCGTCTTCGTCTTCGCGGTCCGTGCGTGCGACGGCCGATGTCGTCGGGCAGCACCGCTCCCCTCCGGTTCCGGCACGGACACCACCTGCCGGTGTCCGGCACCGGAACCTCCGCAGTGCTCCCCGCGGGCCATGCTGCCCGGTCCGGCCCGCACCGCGCATTGCCGGATTCCGGCAAAGTTCATTAGGGTCTGCATGCCGGTGCGCCGACATGAACGCATCAGGACCGTGTGAGGAAGCCGAGGGGACGACGTGTCGGATCGAGAGATTCCGGAACAGTATCTGGAGGGGTACGCCCGGATACTGGCCGAGGTCGCGGCCACGGGCCGACGCCTCACCCGTGACGAACTCGCCTCCCGCCGCGCCCTCGGGGAACAGGCGGCGGAGGCCGGTTACAGTCTGCGCTCCCTCGTCATCGCCCATCTCGCCGCCGCGCGCGGCGCCTGGCCGGCCCGCGGCGCGGACGCCGACGGCGCGCTGGCCGCCGTGCAGCAGGCGGTGGACGCCTTCGCCGAAGGGTACGAGCGGGCCCAGCGGATGGCGGTCCGTCAGGAGGAGGCGGCACGGCGGGAGTTCATCGACGACCTGCTCTACGGCCGCAGCGACCTCGGCCGGCTCTCCGAGAGGGCCGAACGGTTCGGGCTGCGCCTGTCCCAGGAGCACGCCGTCGCCGTCGCCCGGGGCCCGGTCACCTACGAGGAGGGCGACCCGGTGCCCCGTCAGGTGGAGCGCGCGCTGATCGCCCGGTTCGGCGACCGGAGCGTCCTGCTCACCACCAAGGACGGGCGGCTGCTGTGCATCGCTCCCGGCCACCAGCAGGACGTGCTCACCCACTTCGCCAAGCAGGCGCACGCCGCGACCGACGGCGGCCAGGTCGCCGTCGGACGCCCCCAGTCGGGCCCCGGCGGGGTGGTCCAGTCGTACGAGGAGGCGCTGAACGCGCTGGAGATCGCCGAGCGGCTGGACATGGACGACCCGGTGCTGCGCGCCTCCGACCTGCTGGTCTACCCGGTGCTGGCCCGCGACCGGCAGGCCATGGCCGACCTGGTGCACAACACGCTGGGTCCGCTGACCGAGGCGCGCGGCGGCGCCGGGCCGCTGCTGGACACGCTCACGGCCTACTTCGACTCCGGCTGCGTCGCCGCGGAGGCGGCCCGCCGGCTGTCGCTGAGCGTACGGGCGCTGACGTACCGCCTGGAACGCATCCACCGGCTGACCGGCGCCGACCCCGGCGACCCGGCGCACCGGTACATGCTGCAGACGGCGGTCATCGGGGCGCGGCTGCTGGACTGGCCGGGGTCGGCGGCGGCGTAGACGCCACGGGCCGGTGGTGAGCCGGTGTGCGCGGCCGGCCCTCGGTCAGCCCTCGGCGAGGGTGACGTCGTGGTGGCTGACGGCGTGCGGGACGGGGAGGAGCAGGATGCCGCTCGCGCGCAGCTCCAGCAGGGTCGCCTCCACCTTGACCGGGCCCGCCTTCAGGGCGTCGTCGGCGGCCTTGCCGCTGTTCTGCCAGCGGTGCTCCTCGCCGTCGCACTTGGCGACGGAACCTCCGATGCCGTACTTGACGTTGGGCTCGCTCTGGCTGACCGAGGAGCTGACGTAGACGGGCGCCTCGCCGGCGGTGCAGCGGTAGGTGCCGGTGAGGGTGACCGTGCCGTCGGCGGCGATCCGGCCCTCCGGGTCGACGGTGACGTACTCCGCCGGGGCGGACGGCGCGGCCGTCGCAGAGGGGGCCGCCGCGGCGGCGCCGAGCAGCAGCAGCGCGGCGCAGGACGCCGTGCCGAGGAGGGGGCGTACGGGCACGAGGGACCTCCGGGGTGAACGGATCAGGGATCTTCAGCCCTACCCGCAGCACGGGGTCGCGGCCACTCATGTCACCCCTTCGGTGGCGGACCGGCCGGGCCGTTCCGGCGGGGGCGGCTCATGGCCGCGGCTTGAGGGGCACCCCCTGCCGCAGTGGCCGTTCGCGCAGTTCCCACCGGCCCTGAAGGGGCGCGGGGAACGGCGCGAACGGCCCCCACCGGCCCGCAGGCGCCCCTCGGCGCGCACCCCCACGCGAGGAGGCCCAGCGCCCGGGCCCCGCTCAGCCCTGCGCCACGAACCACCTCAGCAGCGAAGCCAGCCTCTGCGGACGGTCCTGCGCGATCAGCGTCCGTGTCCCCCTCAGCTCCACCAACCGCCCCCGCGGCAGCAGCTCCGCCAGCGTGCGCCCATGCTTCCGCGGCATCATCAGGTCCTCCGTCGCCCACACCACCAGCGCCGGCCGGTCGAAGCGCCGCAACCCCTGCGCGGCCTCCAGCAGCTCCGTGCGCCGCACATGCGTGTTGTAGTGCCGGAAGTCCCGGCGGATCGCCGGATCCGTCCGCAGCGGCCGGAGCCACCGTTCGACCAGTTCGTCGGGCAACGGCCGCTTCGTCAGCGCGCCGAAGCCGACCGGAAGCCGGCGCAACGGCTTCCAGCCCAGCACACGCGCCATCAGCGGCACCCCGCCCGGCACCCGGCACGCGAGCCCGATCATCTTCCCGGGAAGCCCCGGCGGGTAGTTGTCGAACGCCTCGCACGAGATCAGCACGAGCCGCGCCAGCCGCTCGGGATGCCGCGCCGCGACCGTCTGCGCACGTCCGCAGTCGCTCTCGACGAGCGTGACGTCGCGCAGGTCCAGCCGGTCGAGGAACTCGGCGATCAGCTCGTTGACCAAGTCCGGCGTCGGCGGCTGTGTCATCGGCGTGCGGTGGGCCCCGTAGGGGAGGGTCGGCGCGACGACGCGGTGGTCGGTGCGCAGTTCGGCGACCACATGGCGCCACACGGAGGCATCCTGCAGCAGCCCGTGCAGCAGCACGACCACCGGCCCCTCCCCGCCCGTGTCCTCGTACGCGACGGTGCCCGCGCTCAGCTCGATCTCCGGCATCGCTCCAGGCTAGGAGCAGCGGGTCGGGTGCGCCCGGCGGCTCACGGCAGGACGGCGAACCCGTCGAGTTCGATCATCGCCTCCTCGTCCCACAGCCGCACCACCTGCACGACCGCCATCGCCGGGTAGTCCCGGCCCGCCAAGTCACGCCAGATACGCCCCAGTTCACGCGCATGCTCGCGGTACGCGGCGACATCCGTGGCGTAGACCGTGACGCGGGCCAGGTTTGCGGGGGTGCCGCCGGCGGCGCGGAGGGCGGTGAGGAGATTGGTGAGGGCGCGGGTGAACTGTTCGGGGAGCGTGTCGCCGGTGACCTTCCCGTCGCCGTCGAGGGCGGTCTGCCCGGCCAGGAACACCACGCGGGAGCCGGTGGCGACGACGGCGTGGGAGAAGCCGGCTGGCGGGGACAGGTCGGGCGGGTTGACGCGCTCGGCGGTCACCGGGCCTCCAGGTTCTTGTACAGCTCCTTGGCGATGATGCCGCGCTGGACCTCGCTCGCCCCCTCGTAGATGCGGGGCGCGCGGACCTCGCGGTACAGGTGTTCGAGCAAATGGCCCCGGCACAGGGCGCGCGCGCCGTGCAGCTGGACGGCGGTGTCGACGACGTACTGGGCGGTCTCGGTGGCCAGCAGCTTCGCCATCGCGGAGCGCCGCGGCACGTCGTCCGCGCCCTCGTCGTACGCGGTGGCCGCCGCGTACACCATCAGGCGGGCGGCCTCGGTGCGGACGGACATCTCGGCGACCTGGTGGGCGACCGCCTGGAGGTCCTTGAGCCGGCCGCCGAAGGCGTCCCGCGCGGCGGTGTGGGCGACGGTCGCGTCGAGGGCGGCCTGCGCCATGCCGACGGCGAAGGCGCCGACGCTGGGCCGGAACAGGTTGAGGGTGTCCATGGCGACCCGGAAGCCGGCGTCGGGTTCGCCGAGGACGTCGGCGGAGGCGACCGGCACGCCGTCGAAGGTCAGGGCCCCGATGGCGTGCGGGGCGATCATGTCGAGGCGGCTGCCGGTGAGGCCGGGCCGGTCGGCGGGCACCAGGAAGGCGGTCACGCCGCGCGCGCCCGCGCCGGGTGTGGTGCGGGCGAAGACGGTGTAGAAGTCGGCGTCGGGGGCGTTGGAGATCCAGCACTTCTCGCCGGTGAGCCGCCACCCGTCCGGCCCGTCGCGCTCCGCGCTCAGCGACAGCGCGGCGGCGTCGGAGCCGGCGCCCGGTTCGGAGAGGGCGAAGGCCGCGACCGCCGTGCCGTCACTCACCCGGGGGAGCCACCGCTGCCTCTGTCCGGGGGTGCCGTGGGCGTGCACCGGGTGGGCGCCGAGGCCCTGGAGGGCGAGGGCGGTCTCCGCCTCCGTGCACGCCTGGGCGAGCGACTCGCGCATCAGGCACAGGTCCAGCGCACCGGAGGTGAACAGCCGGGACAGCAGTCCGAGCGCGCCCAACTCGGCGACGAGCGCGCGGTTCACACGGCCCGGCTCGCCCTTCTCGGCGAGCGGCCTGAGCCGTTCGGCGGCCAGGGTGCGCAGCTCCGCGCACCGGGCGAGCTGTTCCGGTTCGAGCGAGAATGCGGTCATCGCCGGTCCCTTCCCTCGCCGGTGGGCCACCCGCCGAGGCTATCGCGAACCGTTGACTGCCGTCACCAACACGATACGCTCCTGATGCGAGCCCACCACGCCAAGGGGGCGAACCGGTATGCATCCACGGCCCACCGCGCACGTCGACACCTTCGCCCGCGACCGTCTCCCGCCACCGGACGAGTGGCCCGAGCTCCGCTTCGACCTGCCGGAGCTGCGCTACCCCGGGCGGCTGAACTGCGCCGCGGAGTTGCTCCAGGGCCGGCCCGACGACCGCCCGGCGTTCCGTACGCCCGACGGCGAGGTCTGGACGTACGGGGAGCTGCGCGCGCGGGTGGACCGGCTGGCGCATCTGCTCACCACGGACCTCGGGGTGGTGCCCGGCAACCGGGTGCTGCTGCGCGGGCCCACCACGCCGTGGCTGGCCGCCTGCTGGCTGGCGGTGCTGAAGGCGGGTGCGGTCGCCGTCACCGTGCTGGCCCAGCAGCGCCCGCACGAGCTGGCCACCATCTGCGCGCTCGCGAAGGTGCGGCATGCCCTGTGCGACGTGCGCTCCCTCGACGACCTCGTGAAGGCGGAGGTCCCGGACCTGCGGATCGCCGTGTTCGGCGGGGACTCCCGCGACGACCTGCTGCACCGCCACGCGCCCGAGGGCCCGTTCGAGGCGGTGGAGACGGCCGCCGACGACGTCGCCCTGATCGCCTTCACCTCCGGCACGACCGGGAAGCCCAAAGGCTGCATGCACTTCCACCGGGACGTGCTGGCCATCGCGGACACCTTCTCCCGGCACGTCCTCGAGCCGGTCGCCGACGACGTGTTCGCGGGCAGTCCGCCACTGGGCTTCACCTTCGGACTCGGTGGTCTGGTGGTGTTTCCGCTGCGCGCGGGGGCGAGTGCCCTGCTGCTCGAACAGGCCCATCCCGCCCAGCTGTTGACGGCGATCGAGGAGCACCGGGTGTCGGTGCTGTTCACCGCGCCCACCGCCTACCGGGCGATGCTGGCGGAGGCGGACGGACACGACCTGTCCAGCCTGCGCCGCTGCGTCTCGGCGGGCGAGAACCTGCCGGCCGCGACCTGGCAGGCCTGGCACGACCGCACCGGGGTGCGCATCATCAACGGCATCGGCGCCACCGAACTGCTGCACATCTTCATCTCCGCCGCCGACGACGCCGTCCGCCCCGGCGCCACCGGCGTCCCCGTGCCCGGCTGGCAGGCGCGCGTGCAGGACGCGGACGGCGTCCCGGTGCCCGACGGGCAGCCCGGACTGCTCGCGGTGCGGGGCCCCGTCGGCTGCCGCTACCTGGCCGATCCGCGCCAGCGAAACTATGTACGGGACGGCTGGAACGTCACCGGCGACACCTACGTCCGCGACCCCGACGGCTACTTCCGGTACGTGGCCCGCGCCGACGACATGATCATCTCGGCCGGGTACAACATCGCGGGCCCCGAGGTCGAGGACGCCCTGCTGCGCCACCCGGACGTGGTGGAGGCGGCGGTGGTCGGGCGTCCCGACGAGGCACGCGGGCAGGTCGTGGTGGCGTACACGGTGCTCAAGGAAGGCGCGGAGCGGGACGCGGAGGCGCTGCGGGCGTTCGTGAAGACGGAGCTGGCGCCGTACAAGTGCCCGCGGGAGATCGTCTTCCTGGACGCGCTGCCGCGCACGGCCACCGGCAAGCTTCAGCGGTTCCGGCTGCGTACGGGCGCCGGCACCGGAGACGACCAGGGCTGATGCCGGGGAAACGGCCCCGCGGACACGACCTAAGATGATCAACGTGTCCGACCAGCATGCTCCACGGTCTCTCATCGTCACGCTCTACGGCGCCTACGGCCGGTTCGTGCCGGGCCCGGTGCCCGTCGCGGAGTTGATCCGGCTGCTGGCCGCCGTCGGCGTGGACGCGCCGTCCGTGCGTTCCTCCGTGTCCCGGCTCAAGCGCCGCGGACTGCTCCTCCCGGCCCGCACCGACCGGGGCGCGGCCGGCTACGAACTGTCGCCCGAGGCACGGCAGTTGCTGGAGGACGGCGACCGGCGCATCTACGCCACCGCGCCGCCCGGCGACGAGGGCTGGGTCCTCGCGGTGTTCTCGGTGCCGGAGTCGGAGCGGCAGAAGCGGCATCTGCTGCGCTCCCGGCTGGCCGGTCTCGGCTTCGGCACGGCGGCGCCGGGCGTGTGGATCGCCCCGGCCCGGCTGTACGAGGAGACCCGGCACACCCTGGAGCGGCTGCGGCTCGACGGGTACGTCGACCTGTTCCGCGGCGAGCACCTGGGGTTCGCGGCCACGGCGGAGGCGGTGGCCCGCTGGTGGGACCTGCAGGCGATCGCCAAGGCGCACGAGGCGTTCCTGGAGGGGCACGCGCCGGTGCTGCGCGCCTGGGAACAGCGCACGGACACCCCGCCGGAGGAGGCGTACCGGGACTACCTCCTCGCCCTGGACGACTGGCGCCACCTCCCGTACACGGACCCGGGCCTGCCCGCCGCGCTGCTGCCGGCGGACTGGCCGGGGACGCGCTCGGCGGCCGTCTTCCGGGCGCTGCACGAGCGGTTGCGGGACGCGGGGGCGGAGTTCGTGAACCCGGCGTCCGGCTCCGCTTCCGCCGCCGAGGCGGACTGAGGCGTTCCTCTCTTACGCGCCTTCCGTGAGCGGCAGGTCGGAGAGGGTGAGGCGGGGCTTGGGCGCGTCGGTGCGGCCCGTACGGGGCGGGCGGCTGCCCGCGCGGTACTGCGGCGGCCAGACCACGCCCGGACCCTCGTACCCCTGCTCGGCGGCTGCGTGCAGCGTCCAGTGCGGGTCGTACAGATGCGGGCGGGCCAGCGCGCACAGGTCCGTACGACCGGCCAGGATCAGGGAGTTGACGTCGTCCCAGGAGGAGATCGCGCCGACCGCGATCACCGGGACGCGGGCCTCGTTGCGCACCCGGTCGGCGAACGGCGTCTGGTAGGAGCGGCCGAACTCCGGCTCCTCGTCGGCCACCACCTGCCCGGTGGACACGTCGATCGCGTCGGCGCCGTGGTCGGCGAAGGCGCGGGCGATCGCCACCGCGTCCTCCGCCGTGGTGCCGCCCTCCGCCCAGTCGGTCGCGGAGATCCGCACGGTCATCGGCCGGTCCTCCGGCCACACCGCCCGCACCGCGTCGAACACCTCCAGCGGGAAGCGCAGCCGCTTCTCCAGCGAGCCGCCGTAGGCGTCGGTGCGGCGGTTGGTCAGCGGGGAGAGGAAGCTCGAGAGCAGATAGCCGTGTGCGCAGTGCAGTTCGAGGAGGTCGAATCCGGCGCGCGCGGCACGTACGGCGGCAGCCGTGAACTGCTCGCGCAGGTCGGTGAGCTGGGCGCGGGAGAGTTCGCGGGGGGTCTGGCTTCCGGGCTTGTACGGCAGCGGGGACGGGGCGACCAGGGGCCAGTTGCCCTCGTCGAGGGGTTCGTCCATGCCCTCCCACATCAGCCTGGTAGAGCCCTTGCGGCCGCTGTGGCCGAGCTGCACGCCGATGGCGGTACCGGGGGCGCGGGTGTGCACGAAGTCGGTGATCCGCCGCCACGCCTCCGCCTGCCGTCCGCTCCACAGCCCGGCGCACCCGGGGGTGATCCGGCCCTCCGGGCTGACGCACACCATCTCCGTCATCACCAGGCCGGCGCCGCCCAGCGCGCGGGCGCCGAGGTGGACGAGGTGGAAGTCGCTGGGCAGGCCGTCGGCCGCCGAGTACATGTCCATGGGTGAGACGACGACGCGGTTGCGCAGGGTGAGTCCGCGCAGCCGGAACGAGGTGAACATCGGGGGCGTGCCGGGCGGGCAGCCGAAGCCGCGCTCCACCGCCTCGGTGAAGTGCGGGTCACGCAGCCGCAGATTGTCGTGGGTGACGCGGCGGCTGCGGGTGAGCAGGTTGAACGCGAACTGGCGCGGCGGCTGGTTCAGGTGGAGGGCGATGTTCTCGAACCACTCCAGGCTGGCGCGGGCCGCGCGCTGGGTGGAGGCGACGACGGGCCGCCGCTCCGCCTCGTACGCCTCGAGGGCGTCGGTGAGCGTGGGCTGCTCGCTCAGGCAGGCGGCGAGGGCGAGGGCGTCCTCCACGGCGAGCTTGGTGCCGGAGCCGATGGAGAAGTGCGCGGTGTGGGCGGCGTCCCCGAGCAGCACCACGTTGCCGTGCGACCAGCGCTCGTTGACGACCGTACGGAACGTCGTCCACGCCGAGTTGTTGGAGCGGAGGGGCCGGCCGCCGAGCGCGTCCGCGAAGATCTTGGCGCAGCGTTCGACGGACTCGGTCTCGTCGAGCTCGTCGAAACCGGCGGCCCGCCACACCTCTTCGCGCATCTCCACGATCACGGTGGAGGCGTCGGCGGAAAAGGGGTAGCCGTGCAGCTGCATCACGCCGTGTTCGGTCTCCGCGATCTCGAAGCGGAAGGCGTCGAAGGGGAAGTCGGCGGCCAGCCAGATGTAACGGCAGCGGTGCGCGGTGATGTGCGGGCGGAACACGTCCGCGAAGGCGGTGCGGGTGGTGCTGTGGACTCCGTCGGCGGCGATGACGAGGTCGTGGGTCCGGGCGAGGTGGGCCGGGTCCGGGGCCTCTTCCCGGAAGCGGAGTTCTACTCCCAGGGAGCGGCAGCGGTGGTGGAGGATCTCCAGGAGGCGGCGGCGGCCGAGGGCTGCGAAGCCGTGTCCTTGGGAGGTGTGGCGGGTGGTTCTGTGGACGATGTCGATGTCGTCCCAGCGGACGAATTCGGATTGCAGGGCGGAGTAGACCTCCGGGTCCGCGTGTTCGATGCCGCCGAGGGTTTCGTCGGAGAGGACCACGCCGAAGCCGAAGGTGTCGTGGGGGGTGTTGCGTTCCCACACCGTGATGTGGCGGTTCGGCTGCAGCCGTTTCAGGAGGGCGGCGGCGTAGAGGCCGCCCGGGCCGCCTCCGACGACCGCCACGCGCAGGGGGCCGTTCGGCTTCGTCGGCGGGTGCGGGTTCGTTGTGGCTTGTCGCGCAGTTCCGCGCGCTCCTGGGGGAGTCACCGCCCCCTCCATTTCGGGGCTCGCTTCTCCGTGAAGGCCGCGTGGAACTCGGCGTAGTCCTCTCCTGTCATCAGGAGGGCCTGGGTGGAGGCGTCCAGTTCGATCGACGCGGCCAGCGGCATGTCCAGTTCGGAGGTGAGCAGCGCCTTCGTCTGGGCGTGGGCCAGGGCCGGGCCGTCGGCGAGGCGGCGGGCCAGGTCGCGGGACGCCGTGTCCGCGCCGCCCTCTTCGGTCAGCGCGCTGATCAGGCCGATCCGCTCGGCCTCCGGGGCGTGCACCGGCTCGCCCAGCATCAGCAGACGGGTGGCGTGGCCGAGGCCGACGACCCGGGGCAGCAGGTAGGCCGCGCCCATGTCGCCGCCGGACAGGCCGACCCGGGTGAACAGGAAGGCGAAGCGGGCGGTGGGGTCGGCGACCCGGAAGTCCGCGGCCAGCGCGAGGACCGCGCCGGCGCCCGCCGCTACCCCGTGGACCGCCGCGACGACCGGGAAGGGGCATTCGCGGACCGCGCGGACCACCTGGCCGGTCATGCGGTTGAAGTCGAGGAGCTGGGCGGTGTCCATGGACAGGGTGGCGCCGATGATCTCGTCGACGTCGCCGCCCGAGCAGAAGCCGCGCCCCTCGCCGCCCAGCACCAGGGCGCGGACGGCCCGCTCCCGGGACAGCTCGGCGAGCAGGTCGCGCAGGTCGGCGTAGGCGCCGAAGGTGAGCGCGTTCAGCTTGTCGGGGCGGGCGAGGGTGACATGGGCGACGCCGTCGGCGATCTCGACGCGCAGATGCTCCCAGCGCGCGGTGCGGGCGGCGGAGCCGGTGAAAGGACTCATGAGGGCGGCCTCCTCGGGCGGGCACTGCGCGGCTCAGTGAGGTCTGCCACTCGAAGTTATCACCGGTTGGTGACTGTCGTCACGAGTGCGCGATACGCCGTTCGGGCGCCGTCACACGCGTCACGGAACATCGACGCCTCGGTAACGGTGCGGCCGGGCGTGCGAGGCGGGGTCGCCGGGCGGGTAGGCCGCGGTTGCCGGGGCGCGGCGCCCCGGTCGGTGCGCCCGGCAGGGCTCCGGTGGCTCCCCCCATCCCGGGAGCGGAACCGGGAGAGGCGCGCCGTACCATGGGCACTCGAACACGGGAGCGCCCGCTCCATGAACGGAAACGCTGTGTACGAACCCCCCGCCATCCCCACCTCCTGGCGCGTCGCGCTGCCGCACACGACCGCGGCCGTGCCCGTCGCGCGTGCGCTGGTGCGCACCGCGCTCGCCGAGCGGGAGCACTCCGCCGACTGCGACACGGCGGAGCTGCTGACGGCGGAGCTGGTGGCGAACGCCGTGGAGCACACTTCGGGCGCCACCCCCATCGAGCTGGTGCTGAGGCTGCTGCCGACCGGCTTCCAGGTGGAGGTGCACGACGAGGACCCGGAGCCGCCCCGCGACCTCACCAAGCCCAACCTCGACCTGCCCGACCCGTGGCAGGAGCACGGGCGCGGGCTGCTGCTGATCCGTATGCTCAGCTCCTCGTGCGGACACCGCCCCACCGAGTCCGGCAAGGCGGTGTGGTTCCGGCTGCCGGGCCAGCGCAGCCCGGTCTGACGCGGGCTCTCAGCCGAGGGTGGCGACCAGGACCGCCTTGATGGTGTGCATACGGTTCTCGGCCTCGTCGAAGACCAGCGAGTGCGCCGACTCGAACACCTCGTCGGTCACCTCGAGCGACTCGAGGCCGTGCGCCTCGTACACGTCCCGGCCGACGGCGGTGCCCAGGTCGTGGAAGGCCGGCAGGCAGTGCAGGAAGCCGATGTCCGGGTTCCCGGTGGCGCGCAGCACGTCCATGGTCACCGCGTACGGCGCGAGGGCGGCGATCCGCTCGCCCCAGACCTCCTTGGGCTCCCCCATGGACACCCAGACGTCGGTGGCGACGAAGTCGGCGCCCGCGACGCCCTCGGCGATCTCCTCGGTGAGCGTGATCCGGGCCCCGCTCGCCGCGGCCAGCTCACGGGCGCGGTCGATCACCTCCTGCGCGGGCCAGTACGTCTTCGGCGCGACGATCCGCACGTCCATGCCGAGCAGGGCGGCGGTGACCAGGTAGGAGTTGCCCATGTTGAAGCGGGCGTCGCCGAGGTAGGCGAAGGCGATCTCCGTGAGCGGCTTGTCGCTGTGCTCGGTCATGGTGAGCACGTCGGCGAGCATCTGGGTGGGGTGCCAGTCGTCGGTGAGCCCGTTGAAGACGGGGACGCCCGCGAAGGCGGCCAGCTCCTCGACCTTGGCCTGGCTGTCGCCCCGGTACTCGATCCCGTCGTACATCCGGCCCAGCACCCGCGCGGTGTCCTTCACGGACTCCTTGTGGCCCATCTGCGAGCCCGACGGGTCGAGGTAGGTCGTGGAGGCGCCCTGGTCGGCGGCGGCGACCTCGAAGGCGCAGCGGGTGCGCGTCGAGGTCTTCTCGAAGATCAGGGCGATGTTCTTCCCGCGCAGGTACGGCGTCTCGGCCCCGGCCCGCTTGGCGGCCTTCAGCTCGGCGGCCAGCTCCAGCAGGCCGCGGAACTCCTCCGCGGTGAAGTCGACCTCCTTGAGGAAGTGACGGCCGGCGAGGGGGGTCGGGACTGTCGCCATGGGGGCGCTCCAGGACTGGGGGACACGAACCATGGAAGTCTATACGACTACTTGCAATTCTATACAGCGCCCTCTATACGGCGTCCCGTTCCACCGGGCAGCTCATGCAGCGCGGCCCGCCCCTCCCCCGTCCCAGCTCGCTGCCGGGGATCTCTATCACCTCGATGCCCTGTTTCCGCAGGTGGGTGTTGGTGGTGGAGTTCCGCTCGTAGGCGACGACCACGCCCGGTTCGACGGCCAGGACGTTGCAGCCGTCGTCCCACTGCTCCCTCTCGGCCGCGTGCACGTCCTGGGTGGCGGTCAGCACACGGATCTCGCTCAGGCCGAGCGCGGCGGCGATCGCCCGGTGCATGTGCTCCGGCGGATGGTCGGTGACCTTCAGCTCCTTCTCGTCGCCGCCCGGCTCGATCGTGTACGAGCGGAGCATCGGCAGGCCCGCGTACTGGGTGAAGGTGTCGCCGTCGACCATGGTCATCACGGTGTCGAGATGCATCAGGGCGCGTCTCTTCGGCATGTCGAGGGCGACGATGGTGCGCGCCGAGCCGGCCGCGAACAGCTTGTGCGCGAGCATCTCCACGGCCTGCGGGGTGGTCCGCTCGCTCATCCCGATCAGCACCGCGCCGTTGCCGATCACCAGCACGTCGCCGCCCTCGATGGTGGACGGGTAGTCGGCCTGCCCCTCGGACCACAGGTGGAAGGACGCGTCCCGGAACATCGGGTGGTGCCGGTAGATCGCTTCGAAGTGCACGGTCTCGCGCTGGCGGGCCGGCCACCGCATGGCGTTGATGGAGACGCCGTCGTAGATCCACGCGGACGTGTCGCGGGTGAAGAGGTGGTTGGGCAGCGGGTGGAGCAGGAAGTCGTCCAGCTCCATCACATGGAAGCGCACGGAGACCGGCTCGGAGTGCGAGTCGAGGAACTCCCGCTTGGTCATCCCGCCGATCAGCACCTCCGCCAGCTCCGGCGCGGGCAGCGTCTCGAACGCGGCGCGCAGATGGTCGGTGGCGAGCGGGCCGTACTCCTTCTCGTCGAAGACCCGGTCCAGCACGAGCGCCCGCGCCTCGGGCAGCTCCAGCGTCTCGGTGAGCAGGTCGCCGAAGAGGTGGACGGTGACGCCTCGGTCGCGCAGCACGTCCGCGAAACCGTCGTGCTCCGCGCGCGCCCGGCGCACCCAGAGCACGTCGTCGAAGAGCAGCGCGTCCTTGTTGCTCGGGGTGAGCCTTTTGAGCTCGAGATCGGGCCGGTGCAGGATGACGCGGCGCAGCCGCCCGGCCTCGGAGTCGACGTGGTAGGTCATGCCTCCATCCTGACCGCCCGGACCCGGGTTCACCCCTGCCCTCGCCGAATCCCGTCCGCCACACGCGGGAAGCGCGCGGGGCGCCCGGCGGGCGGCGGGGCGCGGAGGTACCGGTGGTCCTCCGCGCCCCGCGCGCCTCACAGACGCGGGTCGACCGGTTCCGACTCCAGGGCGAGCACCGCGAGCACCGCGAACACCGGCTCGTGGCCCCGCCACAGCGGCTCCCCGTCGGCGAGGCGGTCCAGGGCCTCCAGGCCGAGGGCGTACTCGCGCAGGGCGAGGGACTGCTTGTGGCCGAGGAAGCGGGAGCGCAGGCGGGCCAGGTTCTCCGGCCGGGTGTACTCGGGACCGTAGATGATCCGCAGGTACTCCCGGCCGCGGCACTTGACGCCCGGCTGCACCAGCCGTCCGGCGCCGTCGCGGGCAAGGGCGCCGACCGGCTTGACGACCATGCCCTCGCCGCCGCGTCCGGTCATCTCCAGCCACCAGTCCACGCCGGCCCGCACCGACTCGGGGTCGGCGGTGTCGACGTAGAGCCGGCGGGTGGTCTGGAGCAGGCCCGTGGCGTCGTGCTCGACCATGCGGTCGATCAGGGCGAGCTGCCCGTCGTGCGGCAGCCCGGCCAGGCTGCGGCCCCGCACGGCGAGGATCTGGAACGGCGCGAGACGCACGCCCTCCAGCCCTTCGGTGGTCCAGCAGTAGCGGCGGTAGGCGTCGGTGAACCCGGCCGCCGCGCTCGCCCGCTCCCGCTGACGGGTCAGCAGCTCGCCCACGTCGACCCCGCGGGCCGCCGCGCCCTCCAGGGCCGTGAGGGCGGACGGGAAGACCGCGCCGGCCGCGGCGCCGACCGCCGCGTACTGGGTGCGCAGCAGCCCGGACGCCTTCAGCGACCACGGCATCAGCTCGGCGTCCAGCAGCAGCCAGTCGGTCTCGAGTTCGTCCCACAGCCCGGCCTCGCCGGCGGCCGTGCGCAGCCGGCCGAGGATCTCCTCGGTGACGTCGGCGTCGTCGAAGAACGGCCGGCCGGTACGGGTGTACAGCGAGCCCGTCTCGCCCCCGGCCGCGCCGAACCGGCGGGACGCCGTCTCCGCGTCCCGGCACACCAGGGCGACCGCGCGCGACCCCATGTGCTTCTCCTCGCACACCACCCGGGCCACACCGTCCTGCTCGTAGCGCGCGAACGCCTCCACCGGGTGCTCCAGGTAGCCGTCGAGCTGCGAGGTCGCGGTGGGCGCCATGGTCGGCGGCAGGTACGGCAGCAGCCGCGGGTCGAGCGCGAACCGGCTCATCACCTCCAGCGCGGCCGCCGCGTTCTCCTCCCGTACGGCCACCCGGCCCATGTGCCGGGTCTCCACGACCCGCCGGCCGTGCACGTCCGCCAGGTCCAGCGGGCGCCCCTCGTGCCCGCCGGGCGCCTCGGTGCGCAGCGGCCGCACCGGCTCGTACCAGACCTGCTCGGCCGGTACGTCGACGAGCTCGCGCTCCGGCCAGCGCAGCGCGGTGAGCTTGCCGCCGAACACCGCCCCGGTGTCCAGGCAGATGGTGTTGTTGAGCCAGGTCGCCTCGGGGACGGGCGTGTGGCCGTAGACGACGGCGGCCTTGCCGCGGTAGTCCTCCGCCCACGGGTAGCGCACGGGCAGCCCGAACTCGTCGGTCTCGCCGGTGGTGTCGCCGTAGAGGGCGTGGCTGCGGACCCGGCCGGAGGTGCGGCCGTGGTACTTCTCGGGCAGGCCGGCGTGGCAGACGACGAGCTTGCCGCCGTCGAGGACGTAGTGGCTGACCAGACCCTCGACGAACTCCCGTACCTCGGCGCGGAATTCCTCGCTCTCACCCTCCATCTGCTCGATCGTCTCGGCGAGTCCGTGCGTGTGCTGGACGTTGCGGCCCTTGAGGTAGCGGCCGAACTTGTTCTCGTGGTTGCCGGGCACGCACAGGGCGTTGCCCGACGTGACCATGGACATCACGCGGCGCAGCACGCCGGGGCTGTCGGGCCCGCGGTCGACGAGGTCGCCGACGAACACGGCGGTGCGGCCCTCCGGGTGGACGCCGTCGACGTAGCCCAGCTTGCCGAGCAGCGCCTCCAGTTCGGCGGAGCAGCCGTGGATGTCGCCGACGATGTCGAACGGCCCGGTGAGGTGGGTGAGGTCGTTGAACCGCTTCTCCGTGACCACGGTGGCGTGCTCGACCTCCTCCACGCCGCGCAGCACGTGCACCTTGCGGAAGCCCTCGCGCTCCAGGTGGCGCAGGCTGCGCCGGAGTTCGCGGGTGTGGCGGCGGATGACCCGGCGGGGCATGTCGGCGCGGTCGGTGCGGGCCGCGTTGCGCTCGGCGCACACCTCCTCGGGCACGTCGAGGACGATGGCGATCGGCAGCACGTCGTGCTGCCTGGCCAGGTCGATCAGCTGACGCCGGGCGTCCTGCTGGACGCTGGTGGCGTCGACGACGGTGCGGCGGCCGGCCGCGAGGCGCTTGCCCGCGATGTAGTGCAGCACGTCGAAGGCGTCACGGGAGGCGCTCTGGTCGTTCTCGTCGTCGGCGACCAGACCCCGGCAGAAGTCGGAGGAGATGACCTCCGTCGGCTTGAAGTGGCGGCGCGCGAAAGTGGACTTGCCCGAGCCGGAGGCGCCGATCAGCACCACCAGGGACAGGTCGGTGACCGGCAGGGCACGGCCGCGCGCGGCGGTGGCGGTGGTGTCGGTGGTCGTCATGCGGCCTTCGCCTCCTTCGGGGTGCCGAGCCGGAACACGGCCATCTGGGTGGGCGGTCCGACCTCGGGGTCGTCAGGACCGACCGGCAGGAACTCGACGTCGTAGCCGTGCCGTTCGGCGACGGTGCGGCCCCAGCCGCGGAACTCCTCGCGGGTCCACTCGAAGCGGTGGTCGCCGTGCCGGACATGCCCGGCCGGCAGGCTCTCCCAGCGGACGTTGTACTCGACGTTCGGGGTGGTGACGCACACCGTACGGGGGCGGGCGGCGCCGAACACCGCGTACTCCAGGGCGGGCAGCCGTGGCAGGTCGAGGTGTTCGATCACCTCGCTGAGCACGGCCGCGTCGTAACCCTTGAGGCGCTTGTCGGTGTAGGCGAGGGAGCCCTGGAGGAGGGTGACGCGGGACGCCTGCCGCTCCCCCATGCGGTCCAGCTTGAGCCGCCGGGAGGCGATGGTGAGCGCCCGCATCGACACGTCCACGCCGACGATCTCGGTGAACGCCGGGTCCTTCAGCAGCGCCTGCACCAACTGGCCCTGCCCGCAGCCGAGGTCGAGCACCCGGGCGGCTCCGGACGCGCGCAGCACGCCGAGGATCGCCTCGCGGCGCCGCACGGCGAGCGGGGTGGGCCGCTCCTCCTCCTCGGCCTCCGGCTCCACGGCGTTGTCGAGGTCCTCGACCTCGCTGTCGTCCGCCTCGGCCAGCCGCACCAGCTCCAGCCGCTCCTTCGCCTGCCGGGTCAGCGACCAGCGGTGGGAGAGGTAGCGGCGGGTGATCAGCTCCCGCTCCGGGTGGCCGGCCAGCCAGCCGTCGCCGACGCGCAGCAGCTTGTCGACCTCGTCCGGGGAGACCCAGTAGTGCTTGGCGTCGTCCAGGACGGGGAGCAGCACGTACAGGTGGCGCAGCGCCTCGGCGAGGGTGAGCTCCTGGGCCTCCAGGGTCAGGCGTATGTAGCGGGAGTCGCCCCAGTCAGGGAACTCCGTGTCCAGCGGCACCGGTTCGGCGGTGACCGTCCAGCCGAGCGGCTCGAAGAGGCGGCGGACCAGGTCGGCGCCGCCGCGCGCGGGCAGCGCGGGCACCTCGATACGCAGCGGGCGCGGGGCGTCCGGCAGCTCCGGGCGCGCGGTGCACACACCACGCATGGCGCTGGAGAAGACGGAGCCGAGGGCGACGGCGAGCAGTGAGGAGGCCGCGTACGGCCGGTCGTTGACGTACTGCGTCAGGGCGGCGTCGGGTGCGCCGCCGCGGCCCTTGCCCTTGCCGCGCCGGACCAGCGCCACCGCGTCCACCTCCAGCAGCAGCGCCGCCGTGCAGCGTTCGGCGTCCGCCTCGGGGTAGAGGACGTGCGCCGTGCCGTACGACGTGGAGAACGCCTGCGCCTTCTCGGGATGCTTGTGCAGCAGATGACCGAGGTCGGTCGCCGGGCGCTGCGCGGAGCCGGTGGTGCTGATCGTCAGGAACACGGAGTCACACCTCGAGACACCTTCTGAGCTGGGGAGAACACCGGGATTCACGGTGTCGGCCCAACGTACAGGCAAGGGGTCGCGGGGGTCCGCGTATTTTTCGCGCATATGCGGTGCGGGGCCGCCCCTTCACGGGTGCGGCCCCGCTCCCGCGCCGGGTCAGGACAGCTGGGACTGGACCTGGGAGGAGATCAGCTCCAGGTGGTCCAGGTCGGACAGGTCGAGCACCTGGAGGTAGACGCGCTGCGAGCCGATCTCGGCGTAGCGGCCGATCTTGTCGACCACCTCGGCCGGGGAACCCGCCAGACCGTTCGCCTTCAGCTCGTCGGCCTCACGGCCGATCGCGGCGGCGCGGCGCGCCACCTCCTGGTCGTCGCGGCCGACGCAGACGACGAGGGCGTTGGAGTAGACGAGTTCGCCCGGGTCGCGGCCGATCTCACGGGCGGCGTTCCGGACCCGCTCGAACTGGGAGGCGGAGTCCTCGACCGACGCGAAGGGGATGTTGAACTCGTCGGCGAACCGGGCCGCGAGGCGCGGGGTCCTCTTGGCGCCGTGGCCGCCGATCAGCACGGGCACCTTGGACTGGGCCGGCTTGGGCAGCGCGGGCGACTTGGTGAGGTCGTAGTAGGTGCCGTGGAAGTCGAAGGTCTTGCCGGCCTCGGTGGCCCACAGACCGGTGACGATCTCGAGCTGCTCCTCGAGGCGGGCGAACTTCTCCTTGGGGAAGGGGATGCCGTACGCCTTGTGCTCCTCCTCGAACCAGCCCGCGCCCAGGCCGAGTTCGACGCGTCCGCCGGACATCTGGTCGACCTGCGCGACCTGGATGGCGAGCACGCCGGGCAGGCGGAAGGTGGCGGCGGTCATCAGCGTGCCGAGGCGGATCCGCTTGGTCTCGCGGGCGAGTCCGGCGAGGGTGATCCAGGCGTCGGTGGGGCCGGGCAGGCCGTCCGCGGAGCCCATGCTCAGGTAGTGGTCGGAACGGAAGAAGGCGTCGAAGCCGAGGTCCTCGGTGGCCTTGGCGACGGTGAGCAGAGTGTCGTAGGTGGCCCCCTGCTGGGGCTCGGTGAAGATGCGAAGATCCATGCCTTCCATCCTGCACGGTCACCGGGGCGGGGGCGCGCGTGGCCCCTCGGCGTGCCTCGCCGCACGCCGGTGGTACGGCCGGTCGTGACCGGGGGTGGGGAAGATCGTTGGCTCGCTCGGAGCCGGAGCGTCCGGCACCCGCGCCGGACCTGTGACGCCGGGGCGTCACCGTGTCGGCCCCCCGGCGGGGCCATGGGCCGAGGGGGCCGTCATGTCGGAGGAGCAGAGCAGTGTGCCGCAGGGGGGCGGGGTGGTGCCCGGAGGGCCGCAGCGGGGCGGGGTGATGCCCGGAGGGCCGCAGGGGGGTCTGCTGGCGCAGATGGACATGCTGATGGCGGCGCTGAACGCGGACCTGTCCGCGCTGGACGCGGAGCTTCAGGGGGCCGGCGGGAGGGGTGAGGCGCGGGGGGCCTCGGCCGAGGGGTCGGGCGACAGCCCGGGCGTCTGAGGGCTCGTGACCCGGCGGTCAGCCGGCCTCCCGCCGGGGTAACGCCGCCTCCCGCTCCGCCAGTTTGCGGAGCATGTCCCGGACGCGGTCCCGCGCCTCGTCCGCCGCGTCGATGGCCTCGACACAGCTCCAGTACGTCGCCTCGTCGCCGGCGGCGCAGGCGATGCCGACGAGGGCGATGCCGACGTCGCCGAGCAGGCCGCCGAGGTGCATCAGGCACGCGCGGGTGTCGCCCAGTTCGGTGAGCCGGGCCGCGCGCGGCTCACCGAAGTCGGCCGGCGGCCGGTCCAGGACGCCGATGCCACGGCAGGCCAGGTCGGCCAACCCCGTGGCTTCGTCGCGCAGTTGGGGCGGGCCCACGAGCGCCAGGCGGCTCCCTACCGCCTGGGCCAGGGCCTGCGCCTGCCACACCTCGGTCAGCAGCTCCGGAACCTGGCCGCCGGCGGCCAGGGCCCTCCTGCTCGTCACGATGAGCCGCACAGCGTCCATGCGCTGCCCCCGTCTGTCCGACGCGCTGCCCACGCGTCCGCATCCGTTGCACTCCCTTGTTCACTACCCAGAGTGAAGCTCTGTGAGACAAAAGGCCAGAGGAAGTCCGAAATCTGTGGACAGCCGGGGAGGGCCGGTCGAACATTCGACTACCGAGCGTGAGAGTGGAAGGGATGGCTCCTCGGGCCTGTCCGGCGGATCAAGTCGGGGGAAAGGCGCAGCGTCTTGCAACCCAGATGAGCGGGGTCTGGTGCGTCCAGCTGCAAGGCGGAGGAGGGAGTCGACGCGGAGCGTCGGCGAGTGACGACAACGCCGCAGACGGGCGTGCCAGACCCCGCGTCCTCGGCGTGATCCGCCGGACAGGCCCTAAGCGCGGGGCGGAGCTCCGGACGACCGCTCCGGGTCAGGCACCGGGAACCTGTGCTCGTTCCGGTCGATCTTCTCGGCCAGGGCCGCCAGCGGGTCGACGCCGAGGACCTCGCAGAACTGGAGGAGGTAGGCCAGCACGTCGGCCACCTCGTCGGTGACGCGGTGCGCGGTGTCCGGGTCGTCCATCACGCGGGCGGACTCCTCCGGCGTCAACCACTGGAAGATCTCCTGCAGTTCGGCCGCCTCCACGGCGAGCGCGGCGACCAGGTTCTTGGGCGTGTGGTACGGCTGCCAGTTCCGCGCGGCGGCGAACTCGGCGAGGCGGCGCCGGAGCGCGGGCAGGTCGGCGGGCCGGGACGCGTCGTGCGGATCAGTCACGCCTCAGGTGTACCACGGTCGCCCCGGGCACCCGGGCGGCCCAGGTGGCGTCGCTCACCGCGCCGACCAGGCGGATGTGCCCCCGTTCGCACATCCGCGCCGCCAGCGCCAGCAGGGCCGCGCGCTGGGCCGGGTCCTGCGCCCGGTCGAGGTTGTCGGCGAGGACGGTGAGGCACTGCAGGGCGGCCGGCACCTCGCCGGGGATGTCCGCCTCCAGCACGCCGGGGCCGGTGAGCAGGACCAGCGCGAGGGCGGTGTAGCGCAGTTCGCCGTCGCCGAGCCGGCGCAGCGTCGTGCGGGCGCCGTTGCCCCGGTCGAGCACGGCGCGCACCAGGCGGCCTCCGGCGGACGGCTCGGCGAGCAGGTCGGCGACGGGTCCGGCGCAGCCGACGCGCACCGCGTCCACGAGCAGGGCGTGGCGGCGGGTGCACTCGGAGCGGGTGCGCCACAGCACGTCGGCGAGGTTCTCGCAGCCCGGGAGCAGCCGCCCGCTGCCCGCGGGGACGGGGTCCCGCATCCGCTCGGGGCGGGGGTCGCAGGGGAAGACGGAGCGCAGCGCCACCAGCATCTGCTCGGCGGCGGCGAGCACGCGGAGCTGCCCGGCGGTCGTGCCGGCGACGCGCAGCGGCAGCAGCGCGGTGCCGAGACGGTCGTCGGGGAGGGGCGCGCGGGTGACCGCGGTGGCGCCGCCCGTGTGCCAGGCGGCCTGCACGGTGCGCCGGCGGGGATCGCGCAGCGCGGTCTCCAGGAGAACCAGGCCGTCGGCGGACAGCCTTTCCCCCACGATGCGCAGTTCGGGCTCCGCCTGGACGGCGACCTCCAGGCGGACCGGGCCCTCGGGGCCGTCGGCGGTGCAGCCGATGCGGAAGCCGCGGCGGCGCTGGGCGTCAGGCCGGGCCCGCTCCGGGACGCAGGCCGAAGGGCTCGGGAACACCTCGCCCAGTTCGGCTCCGCCGCCGAGCCGCGCGAGCGCCTCGTAGGCGCGCAGCGCGGTGGTCTTGCCGGTGCCGCTGGGACCGGCGAGCAGGGTGAGGTCGCCCAGGCGGAACGTGGTGCCGCGGTGTCCGGCGAAGGCGGAGAGCAGCAGCTCGGTGACGCGCGGCAGGTTGGGGCGCCGGGCCTGCCCGGGGTCCACGGGCGCGCGCGTGGGGGGTGGTGCGGCGGGCGGCGGGGGCGTCGTCGTCGCGACCGGCTGGGGCGGGGGCGGCGGGGTCATGCGCCGGACGCTAAACGCTTCCGCTGCCGCCGAACCGTTCCGTCAGAGGGCCGTTCCTACGAACGGACGGCGCGCCGGTCTTCGCGCGCGGGGCGCGTGGAGCGTCATGCGCCGGGCGCTCCCACGCCCTCCATCAGTCCGGTGACCTCCATGCCCTCCGGCGTCAGCAGGAAGACGTTGCGGTCCACGCGGTGCATTCCGCTGGCGAGGCCGAAGACGACGCCCGTGCTGAAGTCGAGGACGCGTTTGGCGACGTCCGGTTCCGCGCCCGTCAGGTCGAGCAGGACGGGTATCCCGGACATCAGGGTCTCGGCCACCTCGCGGGCGTCCGCGAAGACGTTCACACGCAGGACGACGAAACGGCGCCGCGCCTCCGTCCTGGCCTCCGGCATCGCGCGGCGGCCGACCGAGGACGGCCATGCGTCGCGGCCCCGCAGCGGCACGACCTGGGCGAGCCCCTCCCACTGTTCGTCGGTGACATCGTGGCTGCTCACCGGCATGCTCCGTCCCCTGTCGCGCTGGCTGTCTGCATCGGCCAATTCTTACCCATGGTCACCCGTTCGGCCCAACAACGACACGCTCCGCCATCGCTTGCCCCGCAACACCCCGATCCGTGTGGGCTGTTGACCTTGGTCCCGGGCGCGGCTTGCATGTGCACATGGCTGGTGAGACGGGTGGTGCGGTGGGGCCGGTGCTGGGTTTCTCGACCCAGGAGGAGTTCGAGGCATGGCTGGAGGAGCACCAGGGGGATGCGGAGGGGCTGTGGCTGAGGATTCCGCGGAAGGGGTCCGGGCTGAAGGGGGTCGACTACGCCACCGCGCTGGAGTCCGCGCTGTGCTTCGGGTGGATCGACGGGCAGAAGCGGAGTCTGGACGAGACGTACTGGGTCCAGCGGTTCACTCCGCGGCGGGCTCGGAGTCGGTGGTCCGCGGTGAACCGGCAGAAGGCGATCGAGTTGATCGAGCGGGGGCGGATGCGGCCGGCCGGGCTGCGGGAGGTGGAGAGGGCCAAGGCGGACGGGCGGTGGGAGGCGGCGTACGCGGGGCAGCGGAGTGCGGTCGTTCCTGACGATCTGCGGGCTGCGTTGGACGCGGCGCCTGTGGGGGCGCGGGAGTTCTTCGAGGGCTTGGACAGCCGGAACCGGTACGCGATCCTTCACCGGATCGAGGAGGCGAAGCGGGCGGCTACGCGGGCGGCGCGGATCGAGAAGTTCGTGGCCATGCTGGCGCGGGGGGAGAAGCTGTATCCGTGACGGCCGGGGGTCGTTTCGCCCCCTCCGCCCCTTCCCGTACCCGACCCCGGGGCTCCGCCCCGGACCCCGCTCCTCAAGCGCCGGAGGGGCTGCTGGTAGCCCGTCCGGCATTTGAGGAGCGGGGTCCGCCAAGGGTGAGCTAGCCCGCCAGGACCGCCTCCGCCGCGGCCACGCCGCATACCCTCGCCGCTCCGTGGGTGGCAATGTGCACGGCGCCGCGCGGCGCCGACTGCGGCACCCCCATCTCCACGACCACCGTGTCCGGCCCCTCCGCCAGCAGCGTGTCCAGGGCCGCGCCCATCCACGGGTGCCGGTGTTCGTCGCGGACCACCGCGACCACCCTCCGGCCGGCGGCCGCGCGCAGGGCCTCCCTTCCCGCGTCGGGGCCGGTGAAGTGGCCCGTGTCCGTGCCGGGGAGGAGGCGTTCCAGTTCCGCGCCGACGCCCCACGGCGTCTCGTCGCCGACGGCGATGTTGGGGGCGGGGCTGAACGTGGCGACGTAGACGGGCGCGGTGACCGGTGCGGGACCGCCGGCACGGGTGACCGTGACGGCGCGGCGCGCGGCCGTCAGGCCGATCTCCGGCGCCGGGTCGTCCGCCGCGGAGGGCGACCGGCGCATGCCCGTCGTCCAGGCGGCGAGGGACCTGACCCGGGCCGCGGCGTCGGCGAGCCGTTCCTCGGGCAGTTCGCCGGAGCGTACGGCGGTGACCAGGGCGTCCTGGAGCCGCAGCACCGTGTCCTCGTCGGCGAGTCCGCCGCCCACGCAGATCGCGTCGGCGCCGGCCGCGATGGCCAGCACGACCCCGTGTTCGAGGCCGTAGGTGCCGGTGACGGCGCCCATCTCCATGCCGTCGGTGACGATGAGACCGTCGTAGCCGAGCTCGTCGCGCAGCAGGCCGGTGAGGATGCGCGGGGAGAGGGTGGCGGGGCGGTCCGGGTCGAGGACGGGGACGCGGATGTGGGCGGTCATGACGGCACGCGTGCCGGCCTCGATGGCGGCGCGGAACGGCCGGAGTTCGCGCTCGTGCAGCGTGGTGGCGTCCAGGTCGATCTGCGGGAGCGCGTGGTGGGAGTCGACGCTGGTGTCGCCGTGGCCGGGGAAGTGCTTGGTGCAGGCGGCGACGCCGTGGGACTGCAGGCCCTCGACATAGGCGGCGGTGTGCCGGGCGACGAGGGCGGGGTCGCGGCCGAAGGACCGTACGCCGATCACCGGGTTGTCGGGGTTGGCGTTGACGTCGGCCGAGGGAGCCCAGTTGAGGTTGACGCCGCACGCGGCGAGCCGGCGGCCCAGCTCGCGGGCCACCCGACGGGTGAGGGCGGGGTCGTCGACGGCGCCGAGGGCGTGGTTGCCGGGGAACGAGGAGCCGGTGCGCACCTCGAGACGGGTGACGTCGCCGGCCTCCTCGTCGATGGCCACCAGCAGGTCGTCCCGTTCGGCGCGCAGCTGGGCGGTGAGGGCGGTGACCTGCTCGGGGTCGGCGACGTTACGGCCGAACAGGGCGACGGAGACCAGGCCCTCGGCCAGTCTGCGCCGCACCCAGTCGGGTGCGCTGGTGCCGGTGAACCCCGGCTGCAGCACGGCGAGCGCGTCCCGGGTGAGGGTGGAGGCGCCGGTGGTGAATGTCGTCATCTGGTGGCGTTATCCCTTCACGGCGCCTGCGGTGAGGCCGCTGACGGCGCGGCGCTGCAGGAAGACGAAGAGGATCAGGATCGGCACGGCGAACAGGGAGGAGGCGGCCATGGTGGCGCCCCAGTCGTCGCCGAACTGGGTCTGGAAGCTGGACAGCCACAGCGGCAGGGTCTGCGCGCCGCCGGACTCCTTGCTGAGCACCAGGACGAGGGGGAACTCGTTCCAGGCGGTGATGAAGCCGAACATGGACGTGGACATCAGGCCGGGCGCGAGCAGCGGCAGGATGACCCGGCGGAACGCCTGGGCGCGGGTGCAGCCGTCGACCATCGCGGACTCCTCCAGCTCCTTCGGCACGGCGGCGACGAAGCCACGCAGCGTCAGGATGGTGAAGGGCAGGATCATCATCATGTAGAACGCGGTCAGCGGCACCAGGCTGTTCAGCATGGAGGCGTCGCGCACGATCATGTAGATCGCGATCACCATGACCTCCCAGGGCGCCATCTGGGCCAGCATGAACCCGATGACGAAGCCGCGCCGCCCCTTGAACCGCATACGGGCCAGGGCGAAGGAGCCGGCCAGCGCGACGGCCAGGGAGAAGAGGACGGCCAGACAGGTGACGGTGAGCGAGTTGCGGAGATACGTCCAGAAGTGCTCGGCGTCCGTCGCGGTCCCGAAGTGCTCGAACGTGATGTCCGTGGGGAACCAGACCGGGTCCTCGGCGATGATGTCGCCGGTCGGCTTCAGCGCCGTGGCGAACATCCAGTACACGGGGAAGATGCAGGCGGCGAAGACGACGAGGGCGGTGGCGTTGGGCCAGATGCGGCCGAAGAGCGAGCGCTTCACAGCTCGTCCTCCTCTTGCTTGAGCACGATCCTGAGGTAGTACGCGGTCAGGCCGAGCATGATCAGGATGGTCAGCACCGCGATCGCCGCGCCCATGCCGTAGTGCTGGTTGCCGACGCCCTCGATGTAGGCGTAGACGGGCAGGATCTCGGTGAGCCGGTCGGGGCCGCCGCCGTTGAAGGTGAAGACCTGGACGAACGCCTTGAAGATCCAGATGATCTCCAGGAATGTCGTGGCGTAGAGGAACGGCCGCAGGAACGGCAGGGTGACGGTGGTGAAGCTGCGCCAGGCGCCGGCGCCGTCGAGCGCGGCCGCCTCGTACAGCTCGCCGGGGATGGTGGTGGTCGCCGCGTAGAGGTTGATCGCGACGAACGGCACGGACATCCAGACGATGAGCAGGGTGACGACGAAGAACGTCGACATCTGGCTGCTGGTCCAGCTGTAGTCGGCCATGGCGTGCCAGCCGAGCTTGTCGAGGACCCAGTTGACGACGCCGAAGCGCTGCGCGAACAGCCACTGGTAGACGGTGGTGGCGGCGACCACGGGCATCGCCCAGGCCAGCACCAGGCCCATCATCAGCGTGAACCGCATCCGCCTGCCCAGGCGGGCGAGCAGCAGACCGACGAGGGCGCCCAGCAGCATGGTGAGGACGACGTTGACGGCGGTGAACAGGATGGAGCGGAGGGTGACCCGCCAGAAGTCCTCCCCGGTGAGGACCTCCTTGTAGTTGTCGACGCCGTTCCACTCGGTGACGTGCTGGATGAGCTGCGCCATGTTGAGGTTCTGGAACGACAGCAGCAGGTCCTTCAGCAGCGGCCAGCCGAGCAGCAGCACGGTGGCCGCGCAGGCGGGCAGCAGCAGGAGGTACGGGGCGAGCGCGCCGGCCCGCGACGCGGCTCTGGGTCGGGGCCCGGCGGGTGCGGGGTCGTCCGCCTTGCGGACGTCCGCCGGTGAGGAGGGCGGCCGTTCGGTCTGCACGGTCATGCTCGCGATCTCTCTTCTCGGCGTGCTCAACGCGGGGCGGGGACCGTCCCGTCGGCCGGTCCCCGCTCCGGTCGGAGCGCGTGCGCTGTTACTGCTGCTGCGCCAGGCGCTTGTTGAACTCGCCCTCGACCTGCTTCGCGGCGGCGGCCGGGGACTTGCCGTTCAGGACGGCGGTCAGATACGTCTTGATCGGGTTGGGGTCGTTCTCGACGGCGGCCCACTCGGCGATCAGCGGGGTGGTGCCGCCGACGGCGGCGGCGGGAGCTGCGGCCTCGGCGGGCGCGTTGCCCTTGAGGTTGCTCTGCAGCGACTCCTTGTTGGGGATGACGCCGTTCTCCTTGGCGAGCTGGCCCTCGAACGTGTCGGAGAGGGCGAGCTTCAGGAACTCCTTGGCGAGCTCCTGCTTCTGGCTGCCCGCGGCGACGGCGAGGTTGGAGCCGCCGAGGAAGACGCCCTCGGGCTTGCCGGCGGTGGCGCCGGGGATGGTGAAGTAGCCGATCTGCTTCTCGATGGCGGGGTTGGCCTCGACGGCGATGCCGGCCTCCCAGCCCATGCCGATGAAGGCGCCGACGTTGCCCTTGGCGAAGACCTCGCCCTGCTGCGGGGTGGCCTCGTCCTTGTCCTTGGGGGCCTTGGACAGGGCCTGGAACTTCTTGTAGGTCTCGGCGGCCGCGGCGACCTTCGGGTCGTCGAGGTTGGAGACGTACTTGTCGCCGTCCTTCTTGACGAGTTCGCCGCCCTCGCCGATGACCAGGCCGACGAAGTGGTACCAGTTCTGGCCGGGCAGGTAGATCGGCTCGGCGTCGGTCTTCTCACCGATGGTCTTCAGCGCGGCGTAGAACTCGTCGCGGGTCTTGGGGGTGTCCTTGAGGCCGGCGTCGGCCCAGACCTTCTTGTTGTAGAGGACGACGCGGTTGGCGAAGTACCAGGGGGCGGCGTACTGCTTGCCCTCGTAGACGGAGGACTCGTTGAGGGACTCGGTCCAGTCGGCGCCGATCTCCTCCTTGAGGTCAGCGAGGTCGGCGAGGCCGCCGGTCTTGGCGTAGGCGGGGGTCTGGGTGTTGCCGATCTCGAAGACGTCCGGAGGGTTCTCCTCGGACAGGGCGGTGGTCAGCTTCTGCTGGATGCCGTTCCACTGCTGGACCTCGAACTTGACCTTCGCCTTGGTCTTCTTCTCGAACTCGGCGGCGAGGTCCTTCTGCCACTGGTCCGGTGAGGAGCCGTCCATGACCCAGACGGTGAGCGTCTGTCCGGCGTAGCCGTCCGCGCCGGCCTTCTTGCCGTCGCCGCCGTCGTCGCCACCGCACGCAGCGACCGAGAACAACATGCCCGCGACCCCGATCGCGGCTATCAGCTTGCGCTTCACGCGCCACCCCTCCTCAGGAATGCCTTGCACACCCACGCCCTCGCGGTGACCCTGACATCGGCGCAACAGCTCGGCGGGCTGGGACCCGGCTTCCGCTAAATGGTTTAGACCAGCAAGGGGAGCTTGGCCTAGACCTATGGTCGTGTCAAGGGTTGCCCCACTCACGGCTGGGTAACGGCAACGGGCCGTGTGTGACGTGGAGATGTCCACCCAAAGAGGGACGGGATCCAGGGTTGGACTAGACCAAAGCAAGAGCGCGCCGTTATAACGGGATCGCCGAGCGTGCGGCGCCGATCACCTGACGGTCCGCCGACGTGCACCGCGGCCGGCCCCCTGCCGTCCGCGCGCCGGACACCGCAGCCGGAAGGCAGGACATGAGCACGGACGTCAGCAGCGCCGACCGGCCCGGCACGGGGGCGCCGGGCCGCGGGGACCGCGTGCCGAAGTACTACCGCATCAAGCAGCGGCTGCTGCAGATGACGGACGAGCGCGTCCCGGGCTCCCCGATGCCGGCCGAGCGGCTGCTCGCCGTCGAGTTCGGCACGTCCCGTACGACGGTCCGCAAGGCGCTGCTGGAGCTGGTGAGCGAGGGACGGCTGGACCGGATCCAGGGCAAGGGCACGTTCGTGGCCCGCCCGAAGGTGTACCGGACGCTTCAGCTCACCTCTTATACGGAGGACATGAGGGCGCAGGGTCTCAACCCGGCGTCCCGTGTCCTGGACATCGGCTATGTCGCGGCCGACGAGGAGCTGGCGGCACTGCTGGAGGTCGAGCCGGAGGACAGGGTGCTGCGCATCGAGCGGCTGCGGCTGGCCGGCGGCGAGCCGATGGCGATCGAGGCGACCCACCTCTCCGCCCGCCGCTTCCCCGGCCTGCGCCGCAACCTCCGCCGCTACACCTCCCTCTACACGACGCTGGCCGAGGTGTACGGGGTGCGGCCGGCGGAGGCCGACGAGACCATCGAGACGTCGCCGGCGACCCCGCGCGAGGCGGGCCTGCTCGCCACGGACGTGGGCCTGCCGATGCTGCTGCTGTCCCGCCACTCGCGGGACGAGAACGGGACACCGGTGGAGTGGGTGCGGTCGGTGTACCGGGGCTCCCGCTACAAGTTCACGGCTGTGCTGACGCGTCCGACGCCATGACATCGGTGTCGGTGGCAGCGAGGACCGCGACGCGGGTACGGGAGGCGTCGAGCACGGCGAGGCCCAGGTCGGCGGTGTCGTGGTGGAACCACGGGGTGGAAGCGAGGAAGCGGAGCCAGCGGTGATCGGGGGTGGTCCGCACGGCTTCGAGGAACGGCACGTCGGCGGGTAGCCCCATGAGGGCGTACAGACTCTCCCACGCGAAGAGCCGCGCATACGCACCACCCTGCCCCTGCCCACCGGCCCCGCCGTGATACGCGGCGGAGAACAACTCGTTGAGCACGTCATCGGGCGTCGTCATACAGGCGACCGCGGTCCCGTCGCCCTCCAGACAATCCAGGGGGAGCCGCTGAAGAAGGGCCGTCCCGAAGTCACCGGGCTCGATCGGCGCAGGCAGCACGAAGAATCGCGCCTCGGGAGTACGCGCCCACCCGCCGGCGACGAAGGGCCGTGCGGCCGCCTGAGCCCGGGCGTCATCGGGCACACCGACAGCGTGCAGCCCGGCATCCGCACCGGTCTCACTCGGCGGCACCTCGGGAAAACGGGCCCGAAGCTGCCGCAAGGTCTTGACCGCCCCGAGCCCGCGCACCCTCACCATGAACCGGTGCTCGATGTCGAGCCGGGTCTCAGGCAGCCACGCCAGCGGGTGCCCGAGCGTGCGCAACCTCTCGGCGTAGGCATCCATACGAGCTCGCCCGGTCCCGGTGCCGAGCAGCGCGAGCTCACCGAGCAGACAGGCCCGGGTCTCGACCTCAGAATCGTGAAGTCCGTCCGGCACCTGCCCGAACAAGGGCTCGAGGTTCCGTAGAGGCTGCACCTTGGCCAGCCTCGCGGCCACCGAGCGCCGAATCCGGTCCCCTTCCTCCCAGGCCACAGTTCCGCAGGGCAGCAGTCGGCCCACGATGTCCACGGCGTACGCGGCGCAGCCCTGGGAGCGCGTCTCGGCGAGGGCCTCGGCGATGCGCCCGACGGTGCGCACTGCCAGGCTCCCTCCGAACTCCTCACCGGACGCTTCAGCGCACAGCTGCTCCGCCGCCGCGAACAGCTCTCCCGGCCGCTGCCCGGCCAGACGCGCCAGTTCCTCCGGGCCTGCCTCTTCCCATCGCCGCCGCTCGGAAGCGCCGTCACCAGGTGTCACTCGGTCATGACTCACCTCACGAGTCTACGAGGATGACATCAAGTAGCTTTGCTCAGGCACACGTTCTACGAGTGAAGCGTCGCAACGGGGGAGCTCATGGGTCACCGCCCACACGATTGGCATGTCCTTGATCTGGACAAGGACCCGACGCCCGGTGACCCGGAGCGGGTGCGCAAGCTCGCGAGGTTCCTGCACGACTTCGCCGATGACGTCTCCGAGGCGTTGCGTCTGGTGAAGGGGATGGCCGGTGAGGGGACGCTGGCGGAGTGGGCGGGCAAGTCGGCGAAGGTGTTCAAGGAGGAGTTCTCCGGCGTTCCGAAGAATCTGAGGAAGCTGGAGAAGTCGTACGCGATGTGCGGGGACGCGCTCGCGGACTACTGGCCGAAGCTGGAGCGGGCGCAGGCGCTGGCGGACAAGGCGTTGGCGAAGGCGCGTGAGGCGCAGGCGGACCTGACGTCGGCGAAGTCGAAGCTGGCGTCGGCTCAGTCGTGGGTGGGGCGGGCGACGAAGGAGGCCGACAAGTACAAGGACGACCCGACGGGGTCGAAGTCGGACGCGGACAAGCCCGACGAGGCGAAGGTGCGGGCCGCGACGCGGGACGTGCGCAGCGCCAAGAGCGCGCACACGAAGGCGCAGTCGGACGTGACGTCCGCGCAGAGCGCGCTGGACGCGGCGAAGAAGATGGCCGCGGACGCGCGGAAGATGCGTGAGGAGGCGGCGCGGGACGCGAAGTCGAAGATCGACGAGGCCTCCGACGCGGGGATTCAGAACCGGTCGTGGTGGGAGGAGATCGGCGACTGGTTCACCGACAACTGGGACAACATCGTCGCCGCCTGCAAGATCGTGGTCGCGGTCGTCGGCATCGTCGCCCTGATCATCGGCGGGCCGATCCTCGGCGCGATCGTCCTCATCGCCGCCCTCGTCGTCCTGGCCGACACGCTCTACAAGTATTCCAAGGGACAAGCGTCCCTATGGGACGTCGGACTGGCCGCACTGGACTGCATACCCGGCATGAAGGGCCTCACCACCCTCGGCGGCCTCGCCAAAGGCATGAAGGCGCTGGGCAAAGGCGGCCTCAAGGCCATGACCAAAGGGCTCGGACGCGGGCTGCGGAAGGGGGCGGACGACGCCGTCGGCAAGAGCAAGCCCGCCAAGGGGCGCTGCAAGAACGGCGATCCCGTCGACATGGTTTCCGGCGAGATGATCATGGAGGAGACCGACGTCAGTCTTCCCGGACTCCTCCCCCTCGTGCTGCGGCGAACACATCTGTCGACCTACCACTGGGGCCGGTGGTTCGGCCCCTCCTGGGCATCGACGCTCGACGAGCGTCTCGAACTGGACGACAACGGAGCCGTCTTCGCGTCCGAGGACGGCATGATCCTTGTGTATCCCGTCCCCGCACCCGGTACTTCGGTCATGCCTCTCGAAGGACCGCGCTGGCCCCTGGACTGGGACGGGGCGCCAGGTGCCCCCCTCCGCATCACCGACCCCGCATCAGGCCGCACCCGTCACTTCGCTCCACCGGCCTCACCTGTCGCCGCGCAGGAGGCGTTCACCCTCCCGTTGGCCGCGGTGACCGACCGCGGCGGGCGGCGCATCGACGTTGACCGGGACGCATCCGGCGCGCCCACCGCCGTGCGCGACTCCGGAGGCCGTCATGTGCACATCGACACCGAGGACGACCGGATCGTCGCACTGCGGCTGCGCAACGAGGCGGACGGGCCCGAGGGCACGACGCTACTGCGGTACGCGTACAGCACCGAAGGGCATCTCACCGAGATCCGCAACTCCAGCGGACTGCCGTTCATGCTCACCTACGACCTCCAGGGACGCATCACGTCCTGGACCGACCGCAACGGCTCCTGGTACCGCTTCTCGTACGACGACGCCGATCGGTGCGTCCGAGGTGACGGCGCAGAAGGATTCCTGTCCTGCACGATCGCCTACGACACTGACGCCCGCGAGACGCGGTATACGGATTCTCTGGGCCACACCACGGCCTATCGGTACAACGAGCGCGGGCAGGTGGTCGCCCAGACCGACCCGCTCGGCAACACCACGCACGCCGAATGGGACGCGTACAACCGGCTGCTCTCGCGGACGGATCCGCTGGGCCACACATCCCGCTTCAGCTACGACGAGCGCGGCAACCCCACCTCCGTGGTGCGGCCCGACGGCACGACGACGAGCTGTGAGTACGACGCCTTCGACCGTCCGGTGTGGATCACTCTGCCGACCGGCGGCAGGCGCGGGTACGCCTATGACGACAACGGCAACCCGACAGCGACGGTCGACGTCGACGGCGCCGTGACCGCCTACGTCCACGACGCCTCCGGAGCACTCCTCTCCGTGACTAACGCGCTCGGCGCGACCCACCGTGTCCAGCCCGGACCGCTGGGCCTGCCCGACGCCGTCACGGCGCCGCTGGGCGGGACCAGCCGGGTCACCCGTGACGCCTTCGGGCGCATCGTCGAATCCGTCGGCGCCACCGGTTCGACAACCCGTACCACCTGGACGGTGGAAGGGCTCCCGGCCGAGCGGGTCATGGCCGACGGCAGCAGCGAGAGTTGGTCCTACGACGGAGAAGGCAACGTCGTCCGCCACACCGGCACCGACGGACGGAGCACGACTCACGCCATCACCCACTTCGACCGGGTGCGGGCCCGTACGGAGGCAGACGGCTCGACGACGTGGTTCGCGTACGACACAGAGTTGCGGCTCACCTCTGTGACGAGCGCGTCGGGTGCCGTATGGACCTACGAGTACGACCCTGCGGGCCGTCTCGTGAGCGAGACCGACTTCAACGGACGCACCGTGTCCTACGCCTACGACGCGGCGGGCCGCCTGGTCCGGCGCACCAACGGTGCGGGGCAGATCACCACGTACATGCGCGATGCGTGCGGACGGGTCGTGCAACGGCGTTCCGGGGAGGAAGCCGCCACCTTCGCCTACGACGCCGCCGGCCAGCTGACAAGGGCAGTCACGCCCCACACCGTCCTCACACTCACACGCGATGCGGCGGGCCGTGTCGTCTCGGAGGAGTGTGACGGACGCGCACTGCGCACCGCGTACGACGTTCTCGGCAGGCGGGTGGAGCGGACGACCCCGTCAGGTGTCGTCAGTCGGTGGGAATGGGACGCCAACAACCGCCCCCTCCGAGTACGACTGGCCGAGAACTCCCTGTCCTTCGGCTACGGGGCGTCGGGGCACGAGACCGAGCGACGGCTCGGCGAGGCGGCGGTACTCACCCAGGAGTGGGACGCCGGCCACCGTCTCACCGGCCAGACGGTCCGGACGGGAGCCGCCTCCGATTCGGACACTCTCCATCGGGCATTGCTGCACCGCTCCTACTCGTACGGACAGGACGGCAGCCTGACGGCCGTCGCGGACCAGACCCATGGCGTCCGCGGGTTCACCCGTGATCGCCTCGGCCGGGTCGAGGCGGTCACGGCCGACGGGTGGTCCGAGCGCTACGCCTATGACGCGGCGGGCAACGTCAGCCGCGCCGACACCCCGGAAGGCGGCCCGCAAGGGGAGCGGGTCCACGACGGGACCCTCATCCGCAGGGCCGGCCACGTCACCTACGTGCACGATCCGCAGGGGCGCCTCGTCCGGCAGACACGCAAGCTGCTGTCCGGGGGGACGAGGGAATGGACCTACGAGTGGGACGCCGAGGACCGGCTCACTCAGGTCACGACCCCGGACGGCTGCCGCTGGGCGTACGTGTACGACGGTCTTGGCCGACGCGTCGCCAAGCGGCGGCTGTCCGACGACGGCCGGACCGCAGAGGAAACCGTCTTCACCTGGGACGGTTCCCACCTGGCGGAACAGAGCGAGTCCGTCGACGGCCCCACCAGGAGCTGGGAATGGGCTCCCGGCACGAACCGCGCGCTGGCACAACTGGACCAGGACGAGGTCGACCGCCGCTTCTACGCCATCATCACCGATGTGGTGGGCACACCCACGGAACTGGTCGACGAGGCAGGCCGGATCACGTGGCGGGCACGCACCACTCTGTGGGGCGCGCCGCTGGCCCACACCTCGGATCCCGTCGACTGCCCTCTCCGCTTCCCAGGGCAGTACCACGACCGCGAGACAGGCCTCCACTACAACTTCCGCCGCTACTACGACCCCGCCAATGCCCGCTATGTCAGTCCGGATCCGCTGGGCCTCGCCCCGGCGCCGAACCACCACGGGTACGTCCCTGACCCCCTTCGGTGGACCGATCCGTGGGGGTTGGTCAACTGCGAGAGCAGCAGACACGGCATCACGGAGCAACGCGAGGCCCACATCGAGGGCCAGCACGGCCCGGGTGCTCAGGACCGAGTGCGGGAGAACGCCGACCCGACCGGACCTGAGCCCTCACTGCCTGGTGAGTTCTACGAGGACTTCTTCTGGGACGCCGACGACTTCGTCCTGGGCCGACGGCTTCGGGAAGGTGTCGACGGAACCCCGGCGATACCCAACCCCCGCGCCCGAGCAGGCCAGGACAGTCATCTGCACCGCTTCGACTACGGCGAGCCGGTAGGTGTGAACGGCAGCGGTCGAGAGACCAGTGTTGTCGAAGTCGTCATCCGTGACGGCCACATCCACACGGCGTACCCGGTCTGAGGCGGCGGTCGGGTCCCGCGTGGTCGACAGCGACCGGGCGGCGTCACCGACCGGTGCTCCGCCTCCCTCCTCGTCGGCGAGCCCCCCAGCCGCCCTGCGGAACGGTCGGTTCAGCGGGTAAATCTCGGACATCCGTGGAACGTGCACGAAATCGTTCGAACGGGGTGCGGTGCGTGGGATTCCGGTCCCGGGGCCCTGTATCACGAGGCGCTCGAGGCGCGGCGGGGGCAGTGGGCTCATGTGTACGTCATGTGTGCCCGGACCTCGGCAGTCGCCGTCCCGACGGACGCTCGGGACGCCCGGCGAGATGCCGTCGGCGCCGGTCGTAAGTGTCATCACGCAGTCGTACGACGGGAGTTGAGACGGCGGTGCGAGACCCACGCGGACGGGTTCCGGACGGCGCATTCGGCCACGTCGCCTGAACACAATTTCCCCACACCCTCTCTTCTTACAGGCCCCGATGGTCTAGATTGACCCTGCTTCGGGTGTTCGGGCACGAGGCGACCGATTGAATGATCTTTAAGTCCGGCGCCGGGGGGAGGGGTTCGTCCGACGCCAGGCGTGGGGGTGATCACACCGCTGAGCCCCGGGGGGGCTCGGGTGCGGGGGCGCACCTGAGGGACCGGCCAGGTCCGCTCGGCTCCATGTACCGGCGCGGCCGCGTGCCGCTGCCGCCGCGACAGGTTGTTCACGTTGTTCTTCATCCGTCCGTAGCCGGCGTGCCGGCGCGGGAGGCGGGGGCCTCCCGTGGCGAGGAACAGCGCGGTTCGGGGGGTGGGGTCCCCCCGGCGCAGACAGTGTCAGGCGAACACGTCGCATCACCGGGGACCTGGGGGGTTCTGTGCGGCAAGGGGGATTGGTCAGCCCGTTCCCGTCGGAACGGGGTCAGCTGGCGGACGGGGCGCCGGCCCGTGACACGGCCGACTGGGAGCACCGCTACCGCCGTACCGTGATCATGAGCGACACGGTGGCGACCGCCGTCGTCGTCGCGGGGATCGGCAACTTCTTCGGCGTCCGGGACGCCGCCAACTGGCACGAGAAGTGGGGCATTCTCGCCTTCGGCACCTGGTTGCTGGTGCTGGGGGCGCTGACGGTGAGCCGGTCGTGGGCGCCGACCGTGCTGGGCCAGGGCGCCGAGGAGTTCCGGCGGCTGGGCCGCTCGCTGTTCATGGCGACCGTCGTGCTCGCGCTCGGCGGGATCGCCCTGACCTCGCGCAACATCAAACTCTGGATCTTCGTCGCGGTTCCCGCGATCGCGCTCGTCACCATGACGATGCGTTACCTGCTGCGCCTGTGGCTGCACCGGCAGCGCAAGGAGGGCCGCTGTCTGCGGCCCGTGCTGGCCGCCGGGAGCCCGGACACGGTGCGCGACCTGATCGCCCGCACCCGCAAGTACCCGCATCTGGGCTGGCGCGTGGACGCGGTGTGCACCACCGACGGCCCCGGACTCGACGGCGGCCGGCTGGACGGGGTGCCGGTGGTGGGCCGGCTGGCGGACGTCGCCGACCACGTCCGCCGCGACGGCTACCGCGTCGTCGCCGTCACCCCCGACCCCCACTGGTCGCCGGACCGGCTGCAGCGGCTGTCGTGGAACCTGGAGGGCAGCGAGGCCGAGATGGTCGTCGCACCGGTGCTGATGGAGGTGGCGGGGCCGCGGCTGCACGTCGACGCGGTCCTCGGCATACCGCTGCTGCGGGTCAGCATGCCGGCGTTCACCGGCGGCCGCCGCGCGGTCAAGGGCGTCGTCGACCGGCTCGGCGCGACGCTCCTGCTGGTGCTGTTCGCGCCGCTGCTGCTGCTGGTCGCGCTGCTGGTGGCGGCGGACAGCCGGGGCGGGGTGTTCTACCGGCAGCGCAGAGTCGGCAAGGACGGCCGTGAGTTCACCATTCTGAAGTTCCGCACGATGATCCCCGGCGCGGACCGCGCCCGCGCCGCGCTGGCCGGCCTCAACGAGGGCGCCGGACCGCTGTTCAAGATGCGCCGCGACCCGCGGGTGACCCGGGTCGGGGCGGTGCTGCGGCGCTACTCGCTGGACGAACTGCCGCAGCTGTTCAACGTGCTCACCGGGTCGATGTCGCTGGTCGGCCCGCGGCCGCCGCTGCCGGAGGAGTGCGCCGCCTACGGCCCGGACATCCGGCGCCGGCTCAAGGTCAAGCCGGGGCTCACCGGGCTGTGGCAGATCAGCGGACGCAGCGACCTGTCGTGGGAGGAGGCGGTCCGCCTGGACCTGCGGTACGTCGAGGACTGGTCCCTCGCCCTGGACACGGTGATCTTGTGGAAGACGCTGCGCGCCGTGGTGCAGGGACAGGGGGCCTACTGATGCGCGGCGGCCGTGGGGCGGCCGGGGTGCGGACCGCAGGCCGAGGGGGCCTGCCCGGGGGGAGGAACGGGTCATGAGAGTCAGCGTTTTCGGGCTCGGCTACGTGGGCTGCGTGTCGGCCGCGTGCCTGGCGAGCATGGGTCACGAGGTCGTCGGGGTGGACGTCAACCCGGTGAAGGTGGACCTGGTCAACGACGGCAAGGCGCCCGTCGTCGAGGAACGGATCGGCGAGCTGATCGCCGAGGTCGTGGGCAGCGGGGCGCTGCGCGCGACCACCGACGTACGCGAGGCGATCGGGAACAGCGAGGTGTCCCTGATCTGCGTGGGCACCCCGTCGGAGCCCAACGGCAGCCTGTGCACGACGTACTTGGAGCGGGTCACCGAGGAGATCGGCGCGGCGCTGGCCGAGCGGGGCGGGCGGCACACCGTGGTGTTCCGCTCCACGATGCTGCCGGGCACTTGCCTGGGCCTGCTGGTGCCGATCCTGGAGAAGCAGGTCGGCGGCACCGCGGGCGTGGACATCGGCGTCGCGGTCAACCCGGAGTTCCTGCGCGAGGGCACCAGCGTGCGGGACTTCTTCGACCCGCCGAAGACCGTCATCGGCGAGCTGGACACGGCGAGCGGCGACGTCGTCGCGGCGCTGTACGAGGATCTGCCCGGCGAGGTGTTCCGGGTGCCGGTGCCGACGGCCGAGGCGATCAAGTACGCGGACAACGCCTTCCACGGACTGAAGATCGGCTTCGCCAACGAGCTGGGCGCGGTGTGCCGGGCGCTCGGGGTGGACTCGCACCAGGTGATGGACGTGTTCCTCGCCGACCGCAAGCTCAACATCAGCCCCGCGTACCTGCGTCCGGGCTTCGCCTTCGGGGGCTCCTGCCTGCCGAAGGACCTGCGGAGCCTGGTGCACGCGGCGCACCGGGCCGACGTGGCGGTGCCGATCCTCTCCCACGTCCTTCCGTCCAACGAGGAGCATCTGCAGCGCGCGGTGGAGCTGGTGGAACGCACCGGCAAGCGAAAGGTCGGCCTGTTCGGGCTCTCGTTCAAGCCGGGCACCGACGATCTGCGCGAGAGCCCGCTGGTGGAGCTGGCGGAGCGGCTCTTCGGCAAGGGGTACGACCTGCGCATCCACGACGCCAATGTCAGCCTGTCGCGGCTGCTCGGCGCCAACCGCGAGTACATCGAGAACCGGCTGCCGCACCTGGCGCAGCTGCTCGCCGACTCCGTGGAGGACGTGCTGGACCACGCGGAGGTCGTCCTGGTCGGCACGAAGGACCCGGCGGTGCTGTCGGCGCTGCCGCACGGCGACGACCCCGTGATCATCGACCTCGTCCGCCTCCCCGACGCCGACGCGCGCCGGGCCGAACCCGGGTACGTGGGCCTTGCTTGGTGAGCCGAAGGGCGCGCGGGGCCGCCGCGCGCTGATCCTGGTGGAGAACCTGTCGGTGCCGTTCGACCGGCGGGTGTGGCAGGAGTGCCGGACGCTCCGCGACGCCGGCTGGGAGGTCGACGTCATCTGCCCGCGGGGCGCCAAGCGGGACACCGAGCCGGAGGCCGTGATCGACGGGGTGCGGATCCACCGCTACCCGCTGCGCGCGGCCACCGGAGGACCGGCCGGCTACCTCAAGGAGTACGGGGCCGCGCTGTGGCACACCGCGCGGCTGGCCCGCAAGGTCGGTCCGGTGGACGTGGTGCACGCCTGCAACCCTCCCGACCTGCTGTTCCTGCCCGCGCTGCGGCTGAAGCGGCAGGGCGCGAAGTTCGTCTTCGACCAGCACGACCTGGTGCCGGAGCTGTATCTGTCCCGGTTCGGGCGGGGCAAGGACCTGCTGTACCGGGGCGTGTGCGCGCTGGAGCGGGCGACGTACCGGGCGGCGGACGTGGTGCTCGCCACCAACGAGAGCTACAAGGACGTCGCCGTGCGCCGCGGCGGGCGGCGGCCCGAGGACGTGTTCGTGGTGCGCAGCGCGCCCGACACCGAGCGGTTCCACCCGGTGGACCCGGAGCCGGAGCTGAAGCGCGGCAAGCCCCATCTGCTTTGTTATCTGGGCGTGATGGGCCCGCAGGACGGCGTCGACTACGCGCTGCGGGCGCTGGCGAAGCTCCGCGACGAGCAGGGACGTACCGACTGGCACGCGGTGTTCGTCGGCGCGGGCGACACCTTCGACGCGATGCTGGAGCTGTCCCGGGAGCTGGGGCTCGACGGCCAGGTGGAGTTCACGGGACGCGTGCCGGACGCCGACCTGGTGCGCTGGCTGTCCACCGCGGACGTGTGCCTCTCCCCCGACCCGTGCAACCCGCTCAACGACGTGTCGACCATGAACAAGGTCCTCGAGTACATGGTGATGGGCCGGCCGATCGTCTCCTTCGACCTGAAGGAGGCGCGGGTCTCCGCGGGCGAGGCCGCCGTGTACGCGAAGGGCGACGACGAGGGCGAGTTCGCCGCGCTGATCGCCCGGCTGCTGGACGACCCCGAACAGCGCGCCCGTATGGGGAAGTACGGGCAGGAACGGATCAACGGCCCGCTGGCCTGGCGGAACTCGCAGGCGGCGCTGCTGGCCGCGTACGAGGCCGCCGTCAGCAACGGTGCGGACGCTGCGGCCCCCAGCGGGCGGGAAAGAGGCACGTCCCTTGAGCGATGACGCGATACGCCTGGTCACCGTCGGGCGGATGCTCCGCGGGCGCGGCAGGCTGCTGACGGCCCTCGTCGTGCTGGGGGCGCTGGTCGGCCTCGGCGCCTCCCTGGTGTTCCCGCCCCGGTACTCCACGTCGGCGTCGGTGCTGCTGCCGGGCGCCTGGGAGGAGCGGGTGCTGCTGACCCAGGCGGAGATCGCCACCAGCACGGTGGTGACCGACCGTACGGCCGCCGCGCTGAAGTGGGACGGGGTCGACGGCGAGGAGCTGCGCAAGCGGGTGCGCGCCGAGGTGACCGACGGCAACATCATCAAGATCTCCGGGACGGCGGAGAGCCCCGCGAAGGCGCAGCGGCTCTCCGACGAACTGGCGCGGCAGTTCGTGGCGTTCTCCGCGCGGATCGGGGAGGAGACGGCCGACCCGACGGCGGCGGCCGGTCCCGAGCAGCTGCGGCAGACGGTGCTCACCACCAGCCGCCGCATCACCGAGCTGGCCGACGCGGCCGACCCCGGCCGGACCGTGGAGAGCGTGCAGACCCGCACCGAGCTGGCGAAGCTGCGCACCGCGCTGCAGGAGGCGGTCGAGAAGCTGAACCAGGCGCAGTCGGGCACGGCCGGCTCCCGCCTGGTCGTCATGGGCCCTGCGGCGAAGCCGTCCGGCGAGGCCCCGCCGACCCGGGTGCAGCTGATCGCCGCCGGTGCGGTGCTGTTCCTGCTGGTCGCGGTCGTCGGGCATCTCGGCGCGGCGCGAGTGAACCGCCGGCTGCGCTCCGAGCGGGAGATCGCCGCCGCGCTTCGGTCGGGGCTGCTCGGCGGGGTCGACGTGCCCGCGGCGAAGGGCGTGCGCCGGCCGGAGGCCGACGGCTCGCGGCACCCGGTCCGCCGGCTGCTCGGCCTGGACACGCCCTGGAACGCGCCCGCGCCGCCGGTCGCCGGGGACGAGGCGAGCCTGGGGATCCGGTACCGGCGGGGGGGGGGGCGGTACAGGCCCGCGTCCGCGTCGCCGCGCGGCGGCTGCTGCTCGTCGTGCCCGACGACGACGGTGTCGCGCTGCGTGCGGCGGAGCGGCTGGTGGAGGAGGCCGGCGGCGACCCGCGGCTGCGGGTGGCGGAGGTCTCCGCCGAGGCGCCGCTGGTGCCCGACCGTGAGGAGGAGTCGGGCGTCCTGGTCGTGCTGAGCGCGGGCACCCGCACCGCCGCCGAACTGGCCGGGTTCGCCGAGGCGTGCGCGGACGCGGGACACGACGTCGTCGGCATCGTCCTGGCCGACGCGGTCCGGACCCGTCCGGCGCGGTCCGCCGGCCCGCCGCGGGAGGCCGCCGCGCCGGCGCTCGCCCTCGGCGACGGCGCGCGGGGAGGTGCGCGATGACGAGTACGACAGCGGAGCCGACGGCCGCCGCTCCCCTGCTGGATCTGCAGGCTTTGGTGGTGTCGGTGCGCAGACGCCGCCGACTGTGGGGCTCGCTCGCGCTGCTGGGGCTGGTGCTCGGGGCGGCGGTGGCGGTGCTGCTGCCCCCGCCGCCGACCGCCGTGGCGAAGGTGCTGGTCGCCCACCAGGACGACCAGCCGAACGACCCGGGCACCCTGATCCAGACCGACGTGGCGCTGCTGCACACCACGCGGATCGCCGACGCGGCCCTGAAGTCCCTCGACTCCTCGCAGAGCGCCGAGGACTTCATGGAGGACTACGAGGGCGCGGGCCTGACCAACAACCTGATGGAGATCAAGGCGACAGGCGACACCGGCGCGGAGGCGGTGGACCGCGCAGAGGCGGTGGCCGAGGCGTTCGTCACGGACCATGTGCGGCGGATCAAGGAGGCCGCGGCGGCCGACGCCTCGACGCTGATCGCGCAGCGCGACCGCCTGCAGAAGGAACTCGACCAGGTGAACGAGGCGATCGGCGACGGCCCGCCGGAGGGCAGCCCGCAGGAGTCGGCGAACCTGGAGACGCTGTTCGCCCGCCGCGCCGAACTCAGCTCCCGCATCAGCGACTTCTCGCAGCGGGCGGCGGAGGCCCGGGTGGGCACGCCCCGGCTGATCGCGGGCACGCAGATCGTGGACGCCCCGCACACCGTGAAGCACTCGCTGCCGAAGGCCCTCGCCACCGACGGCGGCATCGGTCTGGTCCTCGGTCTGGTGCTGGGCCTGGTGGTGGCCGCGGTCGCCTCCGTGGTGGGCGACCGCCCGGTGCTGCGCCGGGACATCGCACGCCATCTGGGCGCGTCGGTCACCGCCGAGCTGTCCAGGACCGCGCTGCGGCCGGGCCTGCTGTGGCGGCGCAGGCGCAAGCGTGCGGCACGGACCCGGCTCACCTCGTCGCTGGCCCGTACGGTGCGCTCTTCCACGGAGCCGCTGGCGCTGCTGGAGCTGGGCTGTCCGCGCGGGGCGGGCGTGATCGCCCTGGACCTGGCGCGGACGCTGGCGGCGGACGAGCCGGTGGCCGTGGTCGACTCCCTGCCCCGGCACGGGCTCGCCGGGCGCCGGCGGAAGCCGGGCGACCCGGAGGTGGTCGGGGTGGAGCGGGCCGCGGCCCTGCCGTCCGACCGGCGCCGGATCGGCGTGGCGTCGGTGGCGCCGGGCGCGGCCTGGTCCGACCTCGCCGACCTGGCGAGCAGGGCCGTGCTGGTCGTCCGGGCGGGGCACGGCACCACCGCGTGGCTGCACACCGTGGCGCGGCAGCTCGCCGACCGGCGTGTGGAGGTGGCCGGCGTGGTGCTGGTCGACCCGGATCCGCGGGACCGGACGGACGGGACGCTGTGGGACGGGCCGTTCCCGGTGCCGCGCGTCCGCGAGGGACGGCCGGCCCGGCAGAACGGCACGGGGTCCAACCCCACCGTGCAGGCGGTGACGGACGGCCCGCGCCGTACGGAACGGCTGCCGATGTGGGCGGCGCGGGTCCCGGACAGCGACCAGGAGGCGCGGTAGCTCATGTGCGGCATCGCAGGCACGTACCGGTGGCCGGACGGCAAGGCGGTCACCGACCGGCTCACCGAGACCCTCGCCCACCGCGGCCCGGACGGGTCCGGGACGTACGCCCACTCGCTGGGCGACGGCGAGGTTCACCTCGGGCACCGCAGGCTGGCCATCCTCGACCTGTCCGGCACCGGCGCCCAGCCGATGGTGTCGGAGGGGCTGGCCCTCACCTACAACGGCGAGCTGTACAACGCGCCTCAGCTGCGGGCCGAGCTGGAGGGCGCCGGGGTGCGGTTCCGGGGCACCTCGGACACCGAGGTGCTGCTGGAGGCGTGGCGGCGCTGGGGCACGGACTGTCTGCCCCGGCTGCGCGGCATGTTCGCGTTCGCCGTGTTCGACGAGCGCACCGGTGAGCTGGTGCTGGCCCGCGACCAGCTCGGCATCAAGCCGCTGTTCCTGCTGCGGCGCGGCGAAGGGCTGCTGTTCGCCTCGGAGCTGAAGGCGCTGGCGGCGGTAACGGGCGGGTCGCTGGAGGTGGACCCTGCGGCACTGGTGGCGTCGCTGCTGTACTACTGGGTGCCGGACTCGCGGTGCGCGTTCCGCGGGGCGGAGAAGCTGCCGCCGGGAACCTGGCTGCGCTGCCGGCCCGACGGCTCGGTGCAGCGGGGGCGCTTCTGGGATCTGCGGGAGGTCGCCGCCGAGGGGCAGGAGCGGGCGCGGTCCGGTGATCTGCCGGACCTGGCGGCCGTGGTGGAGGAGTCGACACGGCTCCATCTGCTGTCCGACGTGCCGGTGGCGACGTTCCTGTCGGGCGGCCTGGACTCCAGCTATCTGACCGCGCTGGCGGCCCGCGACCGGCCCGGCATCCCCGCGTACACGATCGGGTTCCGGGCGGAGGACGCGCGGTTCGAGGCGATGCCGGACGACCTGCGCTACGCCCGCCGGGTCGCGGAACAGTTCGGGGTGGACCTGCGGGAGATCGAGATCGCCCCGGACGTCCAGGACCTGCTGCCGCGGATGACCTACCACCTGGACGAGCCGGTGGGCGACCCGGCCGCGATCAACACCTTCCTCATCTGCTCGGCCGCACGGGAGGCCGGGGTGAAGGTGATGCTGTCGGGGATGGGCGCCGACGAGCTGTTCGCCGGGTACCGCAAGCATCTGGCGAATCTGATCGGTGTGCGCTACCGGCGGGTGCCGGCGCCGGTGCGGCGCGGGGTGGCCGCCGCCGTGGACCGGCTGCCGGTCGCGACGAGCCGGCGCGGGCTGCGGTCGGTGCGGTTCGCGAAGCGGTTCCTGTCGTTCGCGGGCCTTCCGGAGGAGACCGCGTTCCGCCGCAGCTACACCCTGTACGACCGCGAGGAGCTGATCGGGCTGCTCGACCCGGACCTGGCCCCGGCGGTCGACGACGTGCTGACCGAGCACGCGGACGTCTACCGGGACAACGCCCTCGACGACTTCGTGAACCGCATGTGCCTGACGGACGCGCGGATGTTCCTGCCGGGCCTCAACCTCGCCTACACCGACCGGTCGAGCATGGCCGCGTCGACCGAGGTGCGGGTGCCGTACGTGGACGTCGAGGTGGTCAGGGCGGCGTTCGCGGTGCCCGGCGCGCGCAAGATCGCCGGGCGGCAGGGCAAGGCGGTGCTGAAGGAGGCGGCCACGAGGGTGCTGCCCCGGGAGATCGTGTACCGGCCGAAGGGCCTGTTCAGCGCCCCGCTGCGGGCCTGGATGAGCCGGGACCTCGCCCCGCTGGTGCAGGAGGTGGTGCACGACGGTCTGCTGGTCCGCTCCGGCTTCCTGCGCCGGGAGGCGCTGGCGCGCATGGCCGCCGAGGACGCCGCCGGGCAGCGGGACTTCTCCAAGCACCTCTGGCATGTGCTGACCCTCGAGCACTGGTACCGCGACGCGACCTCCAAGGCCGGCCACGACTCCCCCACCTCGACGGCGTAGAGACAAGAGGAACTCCGTGAAACAGGTAGTGCAGAACTACAAGAGCGGTGAGCTGGCGCTGCTCGACGTGCCGGTGCCGGGCTGCAAGCCGGGCGGGGTGCTGGTGCGCAGCGCCTTCTCGCTGATCTCCACCGGCACCGAGCTGATGAAGGTGTCCGAGGCCGGCATGTCGATGCTGGGCAAGGCGCGGTCGCGTCCGGACCAGGTGGCGAAGGTCGTGCAGAGCGTCGCCTCCAACGGGGTGCCGGCCACGTACCGCAAGGTGATGGGCAAGCTCGACTCGTACACGCCGCTGGGTTATTCGCTGTGCGGGGTGGTGGAGCAGGTCGGCGCCGGGATCGACGACGTGAAGGTGGGCGACCTGGTGGCGTGCGCGGGCAACGAGCACGCGCTGCACGCCGAGCTGAACTGGGTGCCGAAGAACCTCTACGTCCCCGTCCCGGACGGGGTGGCGCCCCGGCACGCGGCGTTCGGCACGGTCGGGTCGATCGCGCTGCAGGGGGTGCGGCAGGGCGAGTCGCGGCTCGGCGAGGTGGCCCTGGTGATCGGTCTGGGACTGATCGGGCAGCTGGTCGTGCAGCTGCTGAACGCCTCCGGGGTGCGGGTGGTCGGCGTGGACCCGGACCCGTCCCGCTGCGAGCTGGCCGAGCGGCTGGGCGCGGCGGCCTGCGGCGACCCGGGTTCGGCGAGCGTGGAGAGCGCGGTCGCCGAACTCACCGGCGGCATGGGCGTGGACCAGGTGTATCTGGCGGCCGGCGGCAGCAGCAACCAGCCGGTGGAGCTGGCCGCGCGGCTGTGCCGGGACCGCGGCCGGGTGATCGACATCGGCAAGTGCCGGCTCGACCTGCCGTGGAACGCGTACTACGAGAAGGAACTCGACGTCCGCTTCTCCCGCAGCTACGGGCCCGGGCGCTACGACCCGGAGTACGAACTCCAGGGCCGCGACTACCCGATCGGCTACGTCCGCTGGACCGAGCGCCGCAATCTGGGGTGCTTCCTCGATCTGATCGCGCGGGGCGGCGTGGACGTGGAGCCGCTGGTGTCGCACGTCGCCGGCTTCGAGGACGCCGTGGAGACGTACCGGCGGCTCGAGGAGGGCGAACTCAAGGCGGTCGCGGTGCTGTTCCGGTACGCGCCGGGGGAGGACGCGGCCTCCGTCGAGGCGCCGGAGGTGACGGTGCCCAGGGTGCCCGAGATGGCGCGCCCGTCCGGGCGGACGGCTCCCGCGCGGCGCTCCGGGCCGGTGCGGCTGGCGTTCGTCGGCGCCGGGAACTACGCGTCGTCGATGCTGCTGCCGCATCTGACGGGCCGCGACGGCGTGGAGCTGTCCACGGTCGTCACCACCACGGCGCTGTCCGCGGCCAACGCCCAGCGGAAGTTCGGCTTCGGGAAGGCCACCACCGACCTGGACGCGGTGCTCGGAGACCCGGCCGTGGACGCGGTGTTCGTGGTGACCCGGCACAGCTCCCACGCCGAGCTGACCCGGCGTGCGCTGCTCGCGGGCAAGGCGGTGTTCGTGGAGAAGCCGCTGGCGCTCACCGAGGAGGAGCTGGCCTCCGTGCTGGCGGCGGTGGAGGAGTCCGGCAACGACCGGATCCAGGTGGGCTTCAACCGCCGGTTCGCCCCGCTGCTCGGGGAGGCCCGAGAGCTGTTCGGCGCCCGCACCGGGCCGGCGAGCCTGCGCTACCTGGTCAACGCGGGCCGACTGGACCACGGCAGCTGGTATCTGCGGCAGGACACCGAGGGGTCCCGGTTCGCCGGGGAGGGCGGGCACTTCGTCGACACCGCGAGCTGGCTGCTGGACGCCGACCCGGTGTCGGTGTACGCGGCCGCCCCGGCCGGCAACGAGGACCTGCAGATCGTGCTGGGCTACCCGGACGGGTCCACGGCGACGATCAGCTACGTCACCTCCGGCCCGGCGTCCTTCCCGAAGGAGACGCTGGACCTGATCGCCGACGGCAAGGTGCTGCGGCTCGACGACTTCACGCGGGCCTCCGTGTACGACGGGCGGCGCCGGCAGTGGGTCGGCTCACGGCTGCCTAAGACGCGGGACAAGGGGCAGAACGCGGAGCTGGCGGCGTTCGTCAAGGCCGTGCGGACGGGCGGCCCTATGCCGGTGCCGCTGGAGTCCCTGGCCGCCACCACGACGGCCACGCTCGCCGTGCGGACCGCGCTGGCGAGCGGAGTCCCGGTCACCCTGGCGGGGGCGCGATGAGCATGAGCGCGGGGTGGTACCTGCGGCGGCTGTCCCGGATGGGGCCGCGTGAGGCCGGCGGCCGGGCCGTCGACGCGGTGCGCCGGCGGCGCCGGCGGTCGGCGCTGCCCGAGCGGCCGCCGGTGACGGGCGTCCGGTTCACGGCCGTGCTGCCCGAGGGCGCGCTCGCCGCGGTGGACCCGGACGCGGTGAAGCGTCTGGTCGCCGAGGCGGACCGGCTGATGTCGGGGCGCGCCGAGTTCTTCGGGGTGGTCCGCGACGACATGGCGGACCCGGACTGGCAGTTCGACCCGAAGACCGGCCGGCGTGCCCCGCTGGACCATGCCTTCGACGTGCCGTACCGGGACGAGGAGGCGGTCGGCGACATCAAGCAGATCTGGGAGCCGTCCCGGCACCAGTACCTGACCGTGCTGGCCGCCGCGTACGCGCTCACCGGGAACGACCGGTACGCGGAGCGGGCGGCCGCGCATCTGCGGTCGTGGTGGGAGGCCAACCCGCCGCTGCGGGGCGTCCATTGGGTCAGCGGCATCGAGCTGGGCATCCGGCTGCTGTCGTGGGTGTGGATCCGGCGGCTGCTGGACGGCTGGGCGGGGGCGCCCGCGCTGTTCGAGGAGAACCCGGTGGCGCTGGACCAGATCTGGCACCACCAGCGCTGGCTGGCCGCGTTCCCCAGCCGGGGCTCGTCGGCGAACAATCACGCGGTCGCCGAGGCGGCCGGGCAGCTCGCCGCGTCCTGCGCGTTCGGCTGGTTCCCGTACTCGCCGCGGTGGCGGGCGGACGCCCTGCGCGACCTGGACCGGCATCTGCGCGCCAACACCTTCCTGTCCGGGATCAACCGGGAGCTGGCCAGCGAGTACCACGGGCTGGTGCTGGAGCTGGGCCTGGCCGCGGTGGCCGAGGCGGACGCCGCGGGCGTGACCGTGCCCGCGACGACACGGCTGGTGCTGCTGCGGATGACGGACGCGCTCGCGGCGGTCGTCGACAACCGGCTGCGCCCGCCCCGTCAGGGCGACGCGGACGACGGACACGGGCTGGTGCTCGACGGCCCGGACACCGACCGCTGGGGGTCGCTGCTGGCCACCGGCGGGGCGGTGTTCGGCCGGCTCGCCTGGTGGCCCGAGGTGCCCGGCGCCGATGTCCGCACCCCGCTGCTGGCCTCACTGACCGAGCCGTACGGCGAGGGTGTGGCGCGTCCGGAGAGCCGGCCCGCGCACTTCGCGGACGCGGGGCTGACCGTGCTGCGCGGGCCCGGGGACATCTGGTGCCGCTGCGACGGCGGGCCGCACGGGTTCCTGTCGATCGCCGCGCACGCCCACGCGGACGCCCTGTCGGTGGAGGTGCGGCACGACGGGGTGGACGTGCTGGCCGACCCGGGCACGTACTGCTACCACGGCCAACCCGAGTGGCGGAGCTACTTCCGCTCCACGCTCGGCCACAGCACGCTCGAGGCGGACGGCCGGGACCAGTCGGTGTCCGGCGGCCCGTTCCTGTGGACGCGGCACGCCGTGACCCGGGTGCTGAAGGTGGACACCGACGGGGAGAAGGCGGCGCGCTGGTGCGCCGAGCACGACGGCTACCGGCCGCTGCTCCACCGGCGGCAGGTCGACGTCACGTACGAGAGCCGTGAGGTGCGGATCACCGACACGGTGAGCGGGGACCGCCGGGAGGTGCGGCTGGCGTTCCACCTCGGCCCGTCGGTGACGGCGGAGCTGGAGGGGAGCCGGGCGCGGCTCACCTGGACGCGGGACGGCGAGGACCGCTCGGCGGTGCTCGGCCTGCCGGACGGGCTCATCTGGCGGGCGCACCGCGGGGAGAGCGATCCGCCGCTGGGCTGGTACTCCCCCGGGTTCGGGCGCAAGGTGCCGAGCACCACGCTGGTCGGCAGCGGATCCGTCGACGGGACGGCCGAGTTCATCACCGTTCTCGGGTTCGACGGCTAGGGGGCTGCGATGGGTCTGCGTGGAGGGGACGTGCGCCGGCGGCGGCTCTGGGCGTCGGCGGCCGGGGTGGCCCTGGCGCTGGCGGTGACCGCCGGGTGCGAGAGCACGCCCGAGCCGGGGACGACGCCGGACGGGCCGTCACGGGCGGACGCGCGCACGCGGCCGGAGGACTCCGGCGGGGCGCCGCGGTCAGTGGCCCGGGTGTGCGACAAGCCCGAACCCGGACCGTCGAAGGCGCCGTCCGGCGCGGTGACCGTGGACCCCTCGGTGCCCGGCGATCTCTCCGCGCAGACCAACTCCAGCCCGGCCGGCACCACGTTCTGGCTGAAGCCCGGAAGACACCGCCTGGCCGACGACCGGTACGCGCAGGTGGAGCCCAAGGACGGCGACACCTACATCGGCGCGCCCGGCGCGGTCCTCGACGGCCGGAAGACCAACCAGTACGCGTTCGGCGGCGGCGCGCGTGACGTCACCATCCGGCATCTGACCGTGCAGGGGTTCGTCGCGCCGCACGACGAGGGCGTGGTGAACCACGACTCGGCCGACGGCTGGCTGATCGAGCACTCCAGGATCCAGTTCAACTCCGGCGCCGGGCTGATGGCCGGGTCCGGGCAGCGGGTGCGGGCGAGCTGCCTGCGCGGCAACGGCCAGTACGGCATGAACGCCTACAAGGGGTCGGGTCCGCTGCGCGACCTGGTGCTGGAGGGCAACGAGATCACCGACAACAACCGGCACGACTGGGAGACCAAGCGGCCCGGCTGCGGCTGCACCGGCGGCGTGAAGTTCTGGGCGGTCGACGGGGCGGACGTGCGCGGCAACTGGGTGCACGGCAACCGCGGCACCGGACTGTGGGCGGACACCAACAACAACGACTTCCTGATCGAGGGCAACGTCCTGGAGGACAACCAGGGCGCCGCCCTGATGTACGAGACCAGCTACAACGCGGTGATCAGGAACAACACCATCCGGCGGAACAACTGGGCGGAGGGCAGGCGGTACGCGGAGCGCGGCGACACCTTCCCGTTCGCCACCGTGTACATCTCGGAGTCCGGCGGCGAGCCCCGGGTGAAGGCCCGCACCGACACGCTGGAGATCTCCGGGAACCTCTTCCAGGACAACTGGAACGCGATCACCCTGTGGGAGAACGCCGACCGGTTCTGCAACAGCCCCGCCAACACCTCCTCGGCCGACTGCACGCTGCTCGTCGAGGACGTCGACCGCTGCGCGCAACCCGGCATCGCCAAGGCGCCGCTGTACGCGGACTGCCGGTGGCGGACCCAGCGGGTGGACATCCACCACAACCGGTTCCTGCTGGACAAGTCCGCGATGGACTGCACGTCGATGTGCGACCGCATGGCGGTCCTCGCCAACTACGGCACCTACCCGGACTGGTCGCCGTACATGGGCGAGAAGGTCGCCGACGCCGTCACCCTGAAGCAGCACAACCGCTGGCGGAACAACGTCTACGAGGGGCCGTGGACGTTCGTCGCGCACGACCCGAGCGGGGAGCTGGACTTCCAGGAGTGGCGAGGCGCGCCGTACCGGCAGGACGCGGGGTCCGCCTTCCGCTCCGGGGACGGTGGTTGACGTGCGGGTGGAGAACACTCCGAGAACGGTCGGGACGGTGTGGGGGCTGCTGGTCCTCAACACCCTCGGCTCCACGGGCGCGGAGACCGTCGTGCCGCTGCCCCGGTCGCTGATCCAGATGGTGACGATGGGCGCCCTGGTCGCCGCGTTCGCGCTGGCGCTGGCCATGAACCTGCGGCTGCGGGTGCGGCCCAGCGCGTTCCTGCTGCTGCTCGGTCTGCTGCTGGTGCCGAGCCTGATCTCCAGCGTGGACCTGAGCGCCGGGTTCGGGGCGCTGTTCCGGTGCGGCCGGTTCGCGGTGTTCGTGGCCACGCTGTGGCTGGTCAGCCGCTGGTGGGACGGGTCCACCACCTTCGTGCGGTATCACATCCGCTGGTACTTCCTGGTGCTGTGCTCGGTCGCCGCCGGTCTGGTGCTGTCGCCGGGCGCGGCCCTGCCCGACCTGTACGGAGGCCGTCTGGTGGGCGCGCTGTGGCCGCTGACACCGCCGCAGATCGGCCAGTACGCGGCGGTGGTCGTGGGGCTCGCGGTGCTGCTGGTGCTCGGTCGGCGCACCGACCGGCGGAGCGCCGCGCTGGTGATCGTGCCGTCGCTGGCGCTGCTCGCCCTCACGCACACCCGGACGGCGACGATCGGGCTGCTCGCGGGTCTGGTGGTGGCGATCGGCTCCATGGTGCTGACCAGCGCCGCCGCCCGCCGCTGGTTCGGCTGGGCGCTGGTGTGCGCGGCGGTCGCCGCGGTCGCGTTCGGGTCGCTGCTCCAGGCGTGGTTCCTGCGCGGGCAGACCGAGGAGAACTTCTCCACCCTCACCGGCCGCGCCAAGGTGTGGGAGGCGCTGCTGGACGCGCCGCGCACAGGCGTGGAGCGGCTGTTCGGGGTGGGGCTCGGCGACAAGTCGTTCGACGGCCTGCCCATCGACAACAGCTGGCTCGCCGTCTACCACGAACAGGGCCTCCTGGGCGTGGCGTTGGTCGCCGCGTTCGTGCTGGTGCCGGCCACGGTCGCGCTGCTGCGGCCGCCGTCGCTGGCGCGGGCCTGCGCCCTGTTCCTGATCACCTACTGCGGGCTCGCCTCGTACACGGAGGCGGGCCTGGGCGACGCCTCGCCGTACCTGCTGCATCTGGCGCTGGCGGCCTCGCTGCTGGTGGCGCCCTCCGCACCGCCCGCGCCGGAGGCGGAGCCGCCTGCGCCGGAGCCCGTCCGCAGGACCGTCGCGCGGCCGGTCCACGGCAAGGAGGTGGCGTGAATGCACGTCATGGTGGTGCACAACCGCTACGCGTCGGCGCAGCCGAGCGGGGAGAACAAGGTCGTCGACCAGGAGGTCGCGCTGCTGCGGGAGGCCGGCCACCGGGTCGGGGTGTTCGAGCGGCGCAGCGACGAGATCGCCGCCCGCTCGCTGCCCGCCAAGGCCGCGATCCCGCTGCTGGTGCCGTGGAACCCGGCGGTGCGCGCCCGGCTGGCGGAGCGGCTGCGCGCCGAGCGTCCCGACGTGGTGCACCTGCACAACGTGTTCCCGCTGCTGTCGCCCGCGGTGATCGCCGCGTGCGCGGACGCCGGGGTGCCTGCGGTCGCCACGCTGCACAACTACACGCAGGTGTGCCCGCCGGGCACCCTGCACCGGGACGGCTCGCCGTGCACCGCGTGCGTGGGGCGGGCGCCGCTGCCCGCCGTCCGGCACGGGTGCTACCGGAACTCCCGCCTGGCGACCGTGCCGTTGGCGGTGAGCCTGTCGGTGAACCGGCGGCGCTGGTGGTCGGGCGTGGAACGGTTCTTCTGCATCTCGGCGGCGCAGCGCGAGGTGCTGGCGGGCGCGGGGATGCCGGGCGAACGGCTGGTGGTGAAGCACAACTTCGTGCCGGAGACCGACGTACGCCGCACCGGCCCCGGCGAGCACCTGCTGTACCTGGGGCGGCTCGCCGAGGTGAAGGGCGTACGGCTGCTGATGGCCGCGTGGGACGAGCTCGCCGCCGCCGGCGGGGTCGGCGTGCCGCTGGTGATCGCCGGCACGGGCCCGCTGGAGGCGGAGGTGGCGGCCTGGGCGGCGGGCCGGGACGACGTGCGCTACGTCGGCCTGTACGACCGGGCGCGGTGCCGTGAGGCCGTCGCGGGGGCGGTGGCCGTGGTGGCGCCGTCGACGTGGAAGGAGGCGTTCGGGCTGGTGGTCGTGGAGGCGATGGCGGCGGGGGTGCCGGCCGTCGCCGCCGGGCACGGCGCGTTCACCGAGCTGGTCGAGGACGGGGTGACCGGGCTGCTGCACCGGCCGGACGACGCCGCGTCGCTGGCGGCCGCGTTGCGCCGGGTCACCGCGGACGGTGAAGGCAACCGGGAGATGGGCCGGGCCGCCCGGCTCCGCTACGAGCGGGGCTTCAGCCCGGAGGTGGGGCTGGCGCGCCTGGAGGAGGGGTACCGCGCGGCGGTCGCGGGACACGGCGGGGCGGACCCGTCGCGAGGGGACACGCACACGGGCTCGCGCCGGGGGGACCTGCGCGAGCGGGATGGGGGAAGCAGATGACACGTTGCCGACTGTGCGGTTCGACGGCGCTGGAGAGCGTCGTCGACCTGGGGGCGACCCCGCCGTGCGAGAGCTTTCTCGCCGCGGAGCAGCTGGACGCGCCGGAGCAGACGTACCCGCTGCACCTGCGGGTGTGCACGGACTGCCGGCTGGCGCAGATCCCGCCGCTGATCACGCCGGAGGAGACGTTCAGCGAGTACGCGTACTTCTCGTCGTACTCCTCCTCCTGGGTGGAGCACGCGCGGGTCTTCGTGGAGGACGCGGCGGCGCGGCTCGGGCTCGGCGAGGACTCCTTCGTGGTGGAGGTGGCGAGCAACGACGGCTATCTGCTGCGGCACGTGGTGGACCGGGGCATCCGCTGCCTCGGCGTCGAGCCGTCGGTGAACGTCGGCGCGGCGGCGCGGGAGGCGGGCGTGCCCACGCACACCGCGTTCCTGAGCCCCGAGACGGGCGCGGAGGTGCGCGCCGAGCACGGGCCGGCCGACCTGGTCGTCGCCAACAACGTGTACGCGCACATCCCGGACGTCATCGGCTTCACGAAGGGGCTGCGCGCCCTGGTCGCGGACGACGGCTGGGTGTCGATCGAGGTGCAGCACCTGCTGACCCTGATCGAGGAGAACCAGTACGACACGATCTACCACGAGCACTTCCAGTACTACACGGTCGCCTCCGCGATCCGGGCGCTGGCGAGCGGCGGTCTCGCCCTGGTGGACGTGGAGCTGCTGCCCACGCACGGCGGGTCGCTCCGGCTGTGGGCGCGGCCCGAGGAGACGGCCGGGGAGCCCAGCCGGCGGGTGGCCGATGTCCTGGCACGGGAGAAGGCCGCCGGACTGCAGGAGCTGTCCGGCTACACCGAGTTCTCCGCCCGGGTGGCCAAGGTGCGCCGGGACCTGCTGCGGTTCCTGGTCGAGGCGGCCGAGGAGGGGAAGACGGTCGTCGGCTACGGCGCCCCCGGCAAGGGCAACACGCTGCTCAACCACTGCGGCATCCGGCCCGACCTGCTGGCGTACACGGTGGACCGCAACCCGTACAAGCACGGCCGGTACACGCCGGGCACGCGCATCCCGATCCTGCCGCCGGAGCGGATCGCCGCCGACCGGCCGGACTACGTGCTGGTGCTGCCGTGGAACCTGCGCGCCGAGCTGACCGAGCAGCTGGCGTACGTGCACGAGTGGGGCGGCCGGCTGGTCTTCCCCATCCCGGAACTGAGCATTGTCGAGGTCTCGCGATGAAGGTCGTACTGTTCTGCGGCGGTTACGGGATGCGCATGCGCGCCGGGGCGAACGACGACCTACCCAAGCCGATGGCGATGGTCGGCCCGCGCCCGCTGATCTGGCACGTGATGCGCTACTACGCGCACTACGGGCACAAGGAGTTCATCCTGTGCCTGGGCTACGGCGCCCACCACATCAAGAACTTCTTCCTCACCTACGAGGAGACCGTCTCCAACGACTTCGTGCTGCGCGGCGGCCGCACCGAGCTGCTGTCCACCGACATCGCGGACTGGACCATCACGTTCGCGCAGACCGGCATCGAGTCGCCCATCGGGGAACGGCTGCGCCGGGTGCGGGAGCATCTGGACGGCGACGAGATGTTCCTCGCCAACTACGCGGACGTGCTCACCGACGCCCCGCTGCCGGAGATGATCGACCGGTTCTCCCGCCGGGACGCGGGCGCGTCGATGATGGTGGTGCCGCCGCAGTCGTCGTTCCACTGCGTGGAGCTGGGCCAGGACGGCCTGGTGGGCGGCATCACCCCGGTGAGTGAGCTGCCGCTGTGGGAGAACGGCGGCTACTTCGTGCTGCGCCAGGAGATCTTCGACCACATCCCCGAGAACGGAGATCTCGTCGCCGACGGGTGTGCCCAACTGGCCAAGCGGGGAAGGCTCGTCGCACACCGGCACCGCGGCTTCTGGCAGCCGACCGACACGGTCAAGGAGCGCACGGCGCTGGACGAGGCCTACGCCCGGGGGGACCGTCCGTGGGCCGTGTGGGAGCGGGAGCGCACGGGGACGGGGGTGAGCGCGTGATCCGGCTGGGAGCGGGGCGTCTGGAGCGGGTCGTCGCGGTGGGCGCGCACTGCGACGACATCGCCATCGGCGCCGGCGGCACCCTGCTGACCCTGTGCCGGGCCCACCCGGGCCTCAGGGTCGACGCGCTGGTGCTGTCCGGCGGGGGCACGGAGCGCGAGCAGGAGGAGCAGCAGGCGCTCGCCGCGTTCTGTCCGGGCGCCGACCTCAGGCTGACCGTGGACAAGCTGCCCGACGGCCGGCTGCCCGCGCACTGGGCGGAGGCGAAGGCCGCGGTCGAGGAGCTGCGCGCCCGCACCGAGCCCGACCTGGTGCTCGCCCCGCGCACCGAGGACGCGCACCAGGACCACCGTGGTCTGGCGAAGCTGATGACGACCGCGTTCCGCGACCATCTCGTGCTGGGCTACGAGATCGTCAAGTGGGACGGGGACCTGGGCCGTCCGGTGGTGTACCAGCCGCTGGCGCCGGAGACGGCCGAGGACAAGGTGCGGCTGCTGCAGGAGCACTACCCCTCGCAGCGGCACCGGCCCTGGTACGACCGGGAGGCCTTCCTGGGGCTCGCCCGGATCCGGGGCATCGAAAGCAACGCGCGCTACGCCGAGGCGTTCGCCGTCACCAAACTCACTGTCGACCTGGGGGGTTGAAACCTTGCGCGTACTGCTCACCGGACACCAGGGCTATCTGGGCACCGTGATGGCCCCGGTGCTCACGGCCGCCGGACACGAGGTCACCGGGCTGGACGCCGGCCTGTTCGCCGACTGCGTGCTGGGGCCGACGCCCGCGGACCCTCCGGGGACGCGGGTGGACCTGCGGGACGTCACGGCCGGTCATGTGGCCGGCGTGGACGCCGTGATCCACCTGGCCGCCCTGTCCAACGACCCGCTGGGGGCGCTGGCGCCGGAACTCACCTACGACATCAACCACCACGCGTCCGTACGGCTGGCGAAGCTGGCCCGGGACGCGGGGGTGCGGCGCTTCCTGTACGCCTCGACCTGCTCGGTCTACGGCGCGGCGGGCGGCGACGAACTGGTGGCCGAGGAAGCCCCGCTGCGCCCGGTGACGCCGTACGCCGAGTCCAAGGTGCGAGTCGAGGACGACCTGCACGAACTGGCCGACGACGACTTCAGCCCGGTCTACATGCGCAACGCGACCGCCTTCGGCTACTCGCCCCGGCTGCGCGCCGACATCGTGCTGAACAACCTCGTCGGGCACGCCCTGCTGTCCGGTGAGGTGCTGGTGCTGTCCGACGGCACGCCGTGGCGTCCGCTGGTGCACGCCGCGGACATCGCCCGGGCGTTCACGGCCGCCCTGGAGGCGCCCCGGGAGGCGGTGCACGACACGGCGTTCAACATCGGCAGCGAGACCAACAACGTCACGGTCGCGGAGATCGCCCAGCAGGTCGCGGAGGCGGTGGACGGCTCCAAGGTGGTCATCACCGGCGAGACGGGCGCCGACCCGCGCTCCTACCGGGTGGACTTCTCCCGCTTCCGGGAGGCGATCCCCGGCTTCGCGTGCGAGTGGTCGGTGCAGCGCGGCGCGCTCGAACTGGCGGACAAGTACCGGACGCACGGGCTGACCCGGGAGGCGTTCGAGCAGCGGTTCACCCGGCTCGCCGTGCTGCGCGCCGCGTCCGACGCGGGCACGGTCGACGACACCCTGCGGTGGCGGTCGTGACCACGCCGGGCGAGGAGATGCACGCCCTGGTGGAGCGGATGTACCCGCTCTGCCGGAGCATCACCGGCGACGGGGTGCGCGCCACCCTGGACGTCGTCGGGGAGCATCTGCCGCTGGAGGTGCACGAGGTGCCCACCGGCACACAGGTGCTCGACTGGACGGTGCCGCAGGAGTGGAACGTCCGCGAGGCGTGGATCGCCGACCCGTCCGGGCGGCGGGTCGTCGATCTCGCCGACTCCAGCCTGCACGTGCTCGGGTACAGCGTGCCGGTGTCGGCGCGAATGCCCCTGTCGGAGCTGCGCCCGCATCTGCACACCCTGCCCGAGCACCCGAAATGGGTTCCGTACCGCACCAGTTACTACAAGCCGGACTGGGGCTTCTGCCTCGCGCAGGAGACCCTGGACGCGCTGCCGGACGGCGAGTACGAGGTGCGGATCGACTCCACCCTCGCGGACGGGCACCTCACCTACGGTGAGCACGTGGTGTCGGGACAGGTGCCCGACGAGGTGCTCGTCTCCAGCCACGTCTGCCACCCGTCGCTGGCCAACGACAACCTGGCCGGCATCGCGGTGGCCGTCTTCCTCGCCCGGTCGCTCGGGGAGAGCACGCCGTACTACACGTACCGGTTCCTGTTCGCGCCCGGCACCATCGGGGCGATCACCTGGCTGGCCCGCAACGCCGGCCGGGTGGAGCGGGTGCGGCACGGTCTTGTGCTGGCCTGCGCGGGGGACCGCGGCTCGCTGACGTACAAGCGCAGCAGGCGCGGGGACGCGGAGATCGACCGGGTGATGCGGTACGTCCTGGAGACGTCCGGACGGCCGCACGAGATACGGGAGTTCACCCCGTACGGCTACGACGAGCGGCAGTTCTGCTCGCCGGGCTTCGACCTCGGGGTCGGGTCGCTCAGCCGGACCCCGTACGCCGGCTACCCGGAGTACCACACCTCGGCGGACGACCTGGACTTCGTGACGCCGGAGGCGATGGAGGACACCCTCGCCGTGTGCCGGGAGGCGTTCGCCGTGCTCGACCGGAACCGGCGGTACGTCAACCTCAGCCCGTACGGGGAACCGCAGTTGGGCCGGCGCGGGCTCTACGGGGCGCTCGGCGGCCGCAGTGACGCGCAGGAGGCCCAGATGGCGATGCTGTGGGTGCTCAGCCTCTCCGACGGCGAGCACGGTCTGCTGGACGTGGCCGAGCGGGCCGGTCTGCCGTTCGACACCGTCGTCGCGGCGGCCGACGCCCTGCACGGCGCCGGACTGGTCAAGGCGTGAGGCCGATGGCCACCGAGGGGGACAGGACGACAGCGGCGCCGGCGGCGCGCCCGGCCCGCACCGTCACGCGGGCCGTCGCGGGCCGCCTGTCGTGGGGGCTCGCCGACCAGGCGGCCTCCAGCCTGTCGAACTTCGCCGTGGGCGTGTACGTGGCGCGCTCGCTGGGACTGACCGCGTTCGGCGTGTTCAGCCTGGCCTGGGTGACCTACGGCGTGGTGCTCAGCGTCTCCCGGGGGCTGGCCACCGACCCTCTCGTGGTGCGGTTCAGCGGCGTGTCCGAGGCGTCCTGGCGGCAAGCGGTGTCGCGTTCCACGGGCACCTCGCTGGGCGTCGGCGCGGTCATCGGCGCGCTGTGCGTGGCGCTCTGGCCGCTGCTCGGCGGCAGCGTGGGCGCGGCGTTCGCCTGCCTGGGCGTGGTGCTGCCCGGGCTGCTGCTCCAGGACGCCTGGCGGTACTCGTTCTTCGCCGCCGGCGTCGGCCGGAAGGCGTTCGTCAACGACGTGGTGTGGGGCGTGGCGCTGATCCCCGCCATGGTCGTGGCGGCGCAGGCGGGCACCGTGCCCGCGTTCGTGCTCGCCTGGGGCGGCTCGGCCGCGGTGGCGGGGGTGTACGGCTGGGCGCAGTCCGGCATCCGGCCGCGGCTCACCGGGGCCCGGCCGTGGATCCGCGACCACCGTGACCTCGGCTACCGCTACCTGGTCGAGAACACCTGCGTGAGCGGCGCGGGCCAGCTGCGCGCGTACGGGCTCGGCGCCATCGTCGGCGTCGGCGCGGTCGGCGTCGTCCGGGGCGCCGAACTGCTGCAGGGCCCGTTCCTGGCCGTGCTGATGGGGCTGACGCTGGTCACCGTGGCCGAGGCGGCGCGGATGCTGCGGCAGGCCCCGCACCGGCTCGGCCGGTTCTGTCTGTTCCTGGGCGGCGGCCAGGCGGTCGCCGCCCTGCTGTGGGGCTGCGTGCTGCTGCTGATGCCGGACCGGGCTGGGGAGCTGGTCCTGGGAGACGTGTGGCCCGCCGCCAAGGAACTCATCATTCCGGCCACCCTCAGTGTCGCGGGGGCCGGTGTCGGTACCGGAGCGGCCGCCGGGCTGCGCGCACTCGGCGCGGCCCGGCTCAGTCTGCGGTGCCAGATCTTCGCCTCAGTCTGCTACGTCGGTCTCGGGATCGGCGGTGCGGCCCTCGGCGGCACCGTCGGCTCGGCCTGGGGGGCCGCGGCCGCGTCCGTGTGCGGTTCGGCCGCGTGGTGGCTGCATCTGAGGATCGCGCTGCGCGAGCACCACCGAGATCTCTCATCCGTGAAGTGAGGACGTATGACCGCGCAACCCCGGCTGAGCATCGGCCTACCCGTGTACAACGGCGAGGAGTACCTCGCCGAGTCGCTGGAGGCCCTGCTCGGCCAGACGTACGAGGACTTCGAGTTGGTCATCACCGACAACGCGTCGACCGACGGGACCCAGGACATCTGCCGGCGTTACGCCAAGCAGGACTCCCGCATCCGGTACATCCCGCTGACCCGGAACATCGGCGCCGCGCCGAACCACAACTACGTCTTCACCCAGTGCCGCGGCGAGCTGTTCAAGTGGGCCTCGCACGACGACCTGTACGCCCGTGACCTGCTGAAGCGCTGTGTGGAGGCGCTGGACGAGCACCCGGACGTGATCCTCGCCCACAGCGACCAGGCGGTCATCGACGCCGACGGCAAGGTCAAGGTGCCATACGCCTACACGCTGAACACCGGCTCGCCGCACGCGCCCGAGCGGTTCCGCAGCCTGCTGTTCGAGCCCGGCGGCGACGACTTCTACGGCGTGATGCGCGCCGACGTGCTGCGCCGGGTCAAGCCGCACGACAGCTACCACCACGCGGACCGCACCTTCGTCGCCGAGATCACCCTGCACGGCCGCTTCCACCAGGTGCCGGAGCTGCTGTACTTCCGCCGCGACCACCCCACCCGCGCCGAGCGGGCCAACCCCTCCAAGCGCGCCCGCTGCGTCAACCTGGACCCGCGCCGCGCAGGACTGCTGCACCCGACGCCCCGGCTGCTCGCCGAGTACGTGTGGGGGTTCGTGTCGGCGGTGCGACGGGCGCCGCTGTCCCCCGCCGACCGGCGCGCCTGCTACCGGCATCTCGCCTCGTGGGCGACCAGCCGGGTCCGGCCGGGCGCCGGCGAGCGGGTCGAGGACCGGGCCCCGGTGGACCCGGCCGCCCTGGACATCTCCGTCGACGCCCTGGTCGCCGGCCGCGAGGGGGGTGGCGCGTGACGTCTCCCCGGGTGGGCCTCTTCGGTCTGTTCGGCTCCGGGAACGTCGGCAACGACGGCTCACTGGTGGCAGTCCTGGACCATCTGCGCGCGGACCGTCCGGAGGCGGAGGTGGACGCCCTGTGCGGCGGCCCCGAGACCGTCACGGCCCGGTACGGGATACCGGCCGCACGCCTGCACTGGTTCCGCGGCGAGTACCGCACGGCCGCCCGCCCGGGTGACATCGCGGGCAAGGGCGTGGGGAAGCTCGTGGACGCCTTCCGCATCGCGGCCTGGGTGCGCCGGCACGACCTGGTGATCGTGCCCGGCACCGGCATCCTGGAGAGCACGCTGCCGCTGCGGCCGTGGGGCATGCCGTACTCGCTGTTCCTGGTGTGCGCGGCGGGACGGCTGCTGCGCACGCCGGTCGCGCTGGTCGGGGTCGGGGCGTCCGGGACGGGCAGCCGTCCGGTGCGGGCGCTGACCCGCTGGGCGGCGCGGCTGGCCGCGTACCGGTCGTACCGGGACACGCTGTCGCGGGACGCGATACGGGCGATGGGCGTGGACACCTCGCGCGACGAGGTGTACGCCGACCTGGTGTTCGCCCTGCCGACTCCCCCGCCGGGCGACCCCTCGGGGCCGCCCGGACCGGTGTGCGTGGGCGTCATGGACTTCGGCGGCAGCAACGACGAACGGGACCGGGCGGAGGAGCTGCGCTCCCGCTATCTGGACGGCATGACGCGGTTCGTGCGCGCGCTGGCCGCGGAGGGCAGGCCGGTGCGGCTGCTCACCGGCGACGACGTCGACCGGCCGGTGACCGAGGCGATCCTCGAGGCGGTGGACTCGCCGCTGGTCACCGCCGCCGCCACGGCGTCGCTGGGTGACCTGATGAAGGAGATGGCGGTCGCGGACACCGTGGTGGCGACCCGCTACCACAATCTGGTGTGCGCCCTGAAGGTCGGAACGCCGGCGCTCGCCGTGAGCTACGCGGCGAAGAGCGACCGGCTGATGGCCGACATGGGGCTGGGCGAGCACTGTCACCCGGCGCGGGACATCGACGCGGGCCGGCTGCTGGAACAGTTCCGCGCACTGGAGCGCGACCGGGCGGAGGTCCGGCGGACCCTCGCCGAGGGCAACCCGGTACTGGCCGGACGCGTCCGCCGGCAGTTCGAGGCGCTGAACGCGCTCTTACCGGCGTCCGACGCCGCACCCGACCACGTACGTCAGGAGACGCCATGAAGGTGACCGAGGTCCCGGCGATCGCCGGGGCGCTCCTGTTCGAGCCGACGCCGTTCACCGACGAACGCGGCTTCTTCTGCCGCACGTTCGACGCGGACGTGGTGCGTTCCGTGGGCATCGACCCGAACGCCTTCGTCCAGGACAGCCTCTCCCGTTCGGTGCGGGGCGTGGTGCGCGGCATGCATCTGCGGTCCGGCGAGGGCGAGGCGAAACTGGTCCGCTGCTCGTACGGCCGGATCTTCGACGTGGTGGTGGACCTGCGGCCCGGCTCGCCGACGTACCTGGGCCGGGCCACGGTCGAGCTGTCCGGGGACACGCAGGCCACGCTGTACGTGCCGGCGGGCTGCGCGCACGGTTTCCAGGCGCTGACGGAGACCGCCGACACCTCGTACCGGATCGACCGCGAGCACGACCCGTCGGAGGACGTGACGATCGCCTTCGACGACCCCGAACTGGCCGTCCCCTGGCCGCTGCCGGTGACGCTGACGTCGGAACGGGACCGCAAGGCGCCGGGCCTGGCGGAGGTGCTGAGAACGCTGGAGGTGAAGGCGCCATGAGCGGCGAGGAGTGGGAACTGCCCGTGTCCCGGGCGGTGAACGAACGGCTGCACGCGGCGATCCCGGGCGGGGCGCACACGTACGCCAAGGGCGACGACCAGTACCCGCAGGACCTGGCGCCGGTCATCAGCCACGGGCGTGGCGCCCATGTGTGGGACGTCGACGGCAACGAGTACATCGAGTACGGCTCGGGGCTGCGGTCGGTGAGTCTCGGGCACGCCCATCCGCGGGTGCTGGAGGCGGTGCGGCGGGAACTGGACCGGGGCAGCAACTTCGTCCGCCCGTCGGTGGTGGAGGCTCAGGCGGCGGAGCGGTTCCTCGCCACCGTGCCGACCGCGGAGATGGTGAAGTTCGCGAAGAACGGCTCCGACGCGACCACGGCGGCGGTGCGGCTGGCGCGCGCCGTCACCGGGCGCGCGCGGGTGGCGCTCTGCGCGGACCATCCGTTCTTCTCGGTGGATGACTGGTTCATCGGCACCACGCCGCTGTCGGCGGGCATCCCGTCGCAGACCACGGATCTGACGGTGACGTTCCCGTACGGCGATCCGGCCGCCGTGGAGGCGCTGTTCGACCGGTACCCGGACGAGATCGCCTGCCTGATCCTGGAGCCGGCCACCCAGACAGAGCCCCCGCCGGGCTACCTCGCCGGGCTGCGCGACCTCGCGCACCGCCACGGCAGCCTGCTGGTCTTCGACGAGATGATCACCGGCTTCCGCTGGTCCGAGGCGGGCGCGCAGGGCCTGTACGGGGTGACCCCCGACCTGTCCACCTTCGGCAAGGCGCTGGGCAACGGCTTCGCGGTGTCCGCGCTGGCCGGGCGCCGCGAGCTGATGGAGCGCGGCGGGCTGCGGCACGACGGCGACCGGGTGTTCCTGCTGTCCACCACGCACGGCGCGGAGACGCACGCCCTGGCGGCGGCGATGGCCGTGCAGACCACGTACGTGGAGGAGGGCGTCACGGCGCGGCTGCACGCGCTGGGCGAGCGGCTGGCCGCGGGCGTGCGGGACGCGGCGGCCGCGATGGGCGTCGCCGACCATGTGATGGTCCGGGGCCGCGCCAGCAACCTGGTGTTCGCGACGCTGGACGCGCGGGGCCGGCCGTCGCAGGAGTACCGGACGCTGTTCCTGCGACGGTTGCTCATGGGCGGGGTGCTGGCCCCGTCGTTCGTGGTGAGCGGCGCGCTGGAAGAGGCCGACATCGACCGCACGGTGGACGTGGTCGGCCAGGCGTGTGCGGTGTACCGCAAGGCACTGGACGCGGGCGATCCGACGCCGTGGCTGGGCGGCAGGCCGGTACGGCCGGTGTTCCGGCGGAGGGCGTGAGGTCGGGGGCGTCCTGAGGGACGGTCTTGAGGACCCGCCCCTGAGGGGCGGGTCCTCAGGGGCGGGTCCTGACGGACGTTTCCTGAGGGGCGGGTCCTCAGGGGCGGGTCCTCAGGGGCGGGTCCTGAGGGATGCCCGTCAACTGAGGCGGTGGCGTGGGGAGTCGGCCACCCGGTCGATGACCCACGCCGCCGCCGGCACCACCGCCAGGGCGGTGCAGCAGCCGCCCACCGTGTCGGTCGGGTAGTGCGCCCCGGTGGCGACCTGGGCCCAGCCCATGAGGGCGCCGGCGGCGGAGGCGGCGGCCAGGGCGAGGACGGTGCCGGACGTCGGGCCGAGCCCGAACCTTCCTGCCGCGAGCAGCGCCAAGGTGAGGGCGAACGCCGTGAGGAAGGCGGTGTGGCCGCTCGGGAAGGCCAGGTTGTCGTCGCCGTTGATGGTGCGGGCGGCGAGGGGCTTGAGCAGGCGCGTCGCGCCGACGGTGAGCCCGGGACCGGCGAGGAGCAGCACGGCGGCGCGATGCCGGCGGGCCCTCAGGCAGGCGACGACACCGGCCGTGAGCAGCAGGAGCGCACCCCCGGGGTCGCCCAGGAAGTCCGTCGCGTTGGCGATGTCCCACCAGGGTTCCCCGACCCCGTACGCGGCCGCCCCGATCCGGGCGTCCGTCCGCCCGGGCCCGGCGTCACCGGCGTACCGGAAGCCGAGCCCGACGACCACGAGTCCGGCGAGCACGGCGACAACGGCAAGACGCCCGCGCATCGCCACAGGCAGCACCGCCGCGGCGGTCACCTTGCCGTCCGTCACCGTCACCGTGCCGCCCACCCCCGTGCAACGCCCCCTTCTCAGGTTAACCGACGGTGGGACAGAGGGAGTTGGCTCCCGTGATCGCCGCGCTCACCCCGCCGTCGCGTACCGGCTGACCGGGCGCGGCAGACCGAGGTGGCCGCGGAGGGTGGTGCTGTCGTAGGCCGTGCGGAAGGCGCCTCGGCGCTGGAGTTCGGGGACCAGGCCCCGGGTGATCGCCGTCAGGTCGTGCGGCAGGGCGGCGGGGCGGAGGCGGAAGCCGTCCAGGCCGGCGGCGCGCCAGTCGAGGAGGAGGCCGGCGAGTTCGGCGGGGGTGCCGGTGAAGATCTCCGCGTCGGATCGCAGGGCGGTTCCGGCCCGTTCGTCGAGGCGGGCCAGACGGCGGGCGGCGGCGCCGGGGCGTTCGTCGAGGACGACGAGGAGGTCGGCGAGGACCCGCAGCGGGCGTTCGGTCCGGTCGCGTCCGGCGTCCGCCACCGCCGCGTCCACCTGGCCGAGGATCGCCGCGGCGCCCTCCCGGTCGTGCGGGGTGACGGTGACGACGTCGGAGGCGGCGGCCGCGAACGCGTACGGGAGGGAGGCGTGGGCGAGGCTGACCACGGGCGGCTGTCCCTGCGGGCCGCGCGGGGTGATCGAGGGGCCCTTGACGCTGAACCACCGTCCCTCGAAGCCGATGTGGTGGACCTTGTCGCGATCGAGGAAACGGCCAGTGGCCGCGTCCCGTATCTCCGCGTCGTCCTCCCAGCTGTCCCAGAGCCGCCGCACCGCCTCCACCACGTCGGCGGCCTCGTCGAAGAGGTCACGCAGCCGGGCGGCGATCTTCTCCGGGTCGGTGACGTCCTCGTCGGTCAGCTGAGGTGTGGTGCGGCGGCCGAAGAGGGCCGCGTCGGAGGCGCGGGACGCGATCTGCGGCCGCCAGCCGGCCCGGCCCAGGGAGGCGTGGTCGAGGGTGGCGGTGCCGATCGCGAGGTGGAACGGCTCGGTGTGGGTGACGTTGGTGGTGGGGACCAGGCCGATGCGGGTGGTGAGCGGGGCGAGGTAGGAGGCGAGGAGGACGGCGTCGAAGGAGCCCCTGACCTGGTCGGTGCGGTCGTCCGGGAGATGGAAGGCGGCCGACTGGAGGCCGAGGGCGTCCTCGAAGGTGACGAAGTCCAGCAGGCCGCGCTCGGCCTCCGTGACCAGGTCCGCCCAGTGGCGGGCGGTGAGCAGTTCGCCGGGGCGGGCGCCGTCCTCCCGCCACGCCGCGGGGTGCCAGCCGGCGCCGTCCAGGGCGACGGCGAGGTGCAGCGGGCGGCCGGTCATACGGGGGTCTCCTTCAGCTCGTGGGCGCCGCGGCCGCCCCAGGAGGCGGGGCGGGGCGCGTCGGTGAGGCCGAGGTGGTCGCGGAGGGTGGCGCCGGTGTAGTCGGCGCGGTGCACGCCCTTCTCCTGGAGCAGCGGCACCACCCGGTCGACGAAGTCGTCGAGGCCGCCGGGGGTGAGGTGCGGGACGAGGACGAACCCGTCGGCGCCGTCGGTCTGGACGAAGTGGTCGACGGCGTCGGCGACGGTGCGGGGACTGCCGACGAAGGTGGGACGGCCGCCGACCTCGACGACCAGTTCCCGGATGGACAGGCCGCGTTCGCGGGCGAGTTCGCGCCAGGCGCGGGCGGTCGCGGCGCGGTCCTTGCGGAACACGGAATGGCCCTTGAGGAAGTGCGCGTCGTCCTCGGGCTCGACGTCGGGCAGCGGGCCGTCGGGGTCGTAGCCGCTGAGGTCGCGGCCCCAGACGGCCTCCAGGTGGGCGATGGCGGTCTGCGGGCTGACCAGCTCGCGGCTGATCTCGTCGGCGAGGACGGCGGCCTCCGCGTCGGTGTCGGCGACGACCACGTTGGCGGTGGGGAGGATCAGCAGGTCCTCGGGACGGCGGCCGTAGCGGGGCAGGCGGCGTTTGACGTCCCGGTAGAAGCTGCGGGCGACGTCGAGGCGGTTGTGCTTGCTGAAGATCACCTCGGCGTCGGAGGCGGCGAACTCGCGCCCCGCGTCGGACTCGCCGGCCTGGATCACCACCGGGTGGCCCTGCGGACCGGGCGGGGTGCTGAAGCGGCCGGAGATGTCGAAGTGCCGCCCGCGGTGGGCGAAGCGGCCCGCCTCGGCTCGCGCGTACTCCCCTGTGGCAGGGTCGGCCCGCAGGTCGTCGTCGGCCCAGCTGTCCCACAACGTCCGGGCCACGGTGAGGAATTCGGCGGCGCGGGTGTAGCGGTCGACCTCGGCGAGGAAGCCGCCCCGCCGGAAGTTCTCGCCGGTGAAGGCGTCGTAGCTGGTGACGACGTTCCAGGCGGCCCGTCCGCCGCTGAGCCGGTCCAGGGTGGCGAGGCGGCGGGCCACCTCGTAGGGCTCGTTGAAGGTGGTGTTGACGGTGGCGGCGAGGCCCAGGTGGGTGGTGACGGCGGCGAGGGCGCCGAGCACGGTCAGGTTCTCGGGGCGGCCCGCGATGTCCAGGTCGTAGACCTTGCCCTTGTGCTCGCGCAGGCGCAGGCCCTCGGCGAGGAAGAAGAAGTCGAACTTGCCGCGCTCGACGGTCCGCGCGAGCCGGACGAACGAGTCGAGGGCGATCTGGCTGCCGGAGCGCGGGTCCGACCACACGGTGACGTTGTGGATGCCGGGCAACTGGGCGGCGAGGTGCACCTGTTTCCGACGGGTTGGGGGCACAGTACGTCTCCTCCTGCGAAGTCCGTCCGGTGTCACGGGAGTTGGAGAGTTACGGGAGTCGGGACCGGACACGGGGTGATGGTCCGAGCCTGCACGGGCCGGCCGCCCGCTGCACAGTGCGGCCGGCCGCGCTTCACGAGGTGTTCATGCGCCCGCGACGAAGGGCTCGTGGGGCGTCGCTGCCCCCGGCCGCCGCGCCGGGAAGCCCGCGTGCCGCGCGTACAGGATCACCGCGATCACCGGCAGCAGGAGCAGCCCCACCGTCCACGGGAACGACTCGCTGCCCAGCGCGTCCAGCAGCACGCCGCCGACGATGCCGCCGCCGGCCATGGCCGCGTTCCACAGGGTGACCAGCATGGCCTGCGCCGCGTCCGCGTGTTCGCCGCCCGCGTCACCGACGGCCGTCTGCAGCAGGGTCGGCACCCCGCCCCAGCCGAGGCCCCACAGCACCACCGCGACGTAGACGAGGGCCGTGTTGTCGGACTGGACCGCCAGCAGCGCGGCCGCCACCGCCACCAGCACGGCGCCGCCGACGGTCAGCAGCCGCAGCCGGCGGTTGATCTGCGCGCCGACGATCCAGATGCTCAGCAGCGAGGCGCCGCCGAACACCAGCAGCACCAGTCCTGTGCTGCCGCCCATCCCGATGTCGTCGAGGAACGTGGCGATGTACGCGTACAGGATGGTGTGGGCGAGGACGAAGACGAGCGTGACGAACAGGACCGGGGTGACGCCCGGGACGCGCACCGTGCGCAGCAGCTTGGGCCGTTCGCCGCGCGGCTGGCCGGGGAAGTCCGGCACGACCGCGAGGATCCACACGAACAGCACCACCGTCAGCGCCGTCATCGACAGGAACGCCGCCCGCCAGCCGAGCCAGTCGCCGAGGAAGGTCCCGGCCGGCACGCCCAGGGAGAGGGCGACCGGGATGCCCGCCATCGCGATGGCCATCGCCTTGCCCTGGAGGTGGACGGGCGCCATGCGGCGGGCGTACCCGGCGAGCAGCGCCCAGGCCAGGCCGGCCGCCACACCGGCGACGAACCGGGCCACCATGGTCAGCCCGTACAGGGACGACACGGCGGTCACGGTGTTGGCGAGGGCGAAGCCGGCCACGGCGGTGAGCAGCAGCGTCTTGCGCCGCCAGGCGGAGGTGGCGGCGGTCAGGGGGATCGCGGTGAGGGCCGTGCCGACGGCGTAGACGGTGACGGTCTGGCCGGTGGCGGACTCGCTCACCCCGAGGTCGCGGCTCATCGCGGGCAGCAGTCCCGCGGGCAGGGTCTCGGTGAGGCTGGTGATGAAGACGGCGGTGGCGAGCGCCAGCAGTGCGAACAGCGGGAGTTTCTCCTCGCCGTCGCCCGTGCCGCGCCGGGGGCCGGGTGCCGCCGCGGCGTCGTGTGCCGTGTCGGATGCGGTGCTCATGGGGAATGTGCTCCAGGTTCGGGTGGGATGTCAGGGGGGTGAGCGGGGCCCGTCGGTTCAGGGGGTGCCGAGACCGCCGTCGACGGGGAGGCGGGCGCCCGTGGTGAACGTCGCCTCCGTGGCGAGGAACAGCGCGGCGCGGGCCACCTCCTCGGCGGCGCCGAGCCGGCCCAGCGGGGGCAGGGGTGCGGCGCCGGAGCCCGGCGCCTCGATACAGCCCGGCGCCACGGCGTTGACGCGGATGCCCCGCCCGGCCAGTTCGGCGGCCAGCGCCCGTACGGTGTCGGGGCACGGCGTCGGCGAGGTCAGTACCAGCGCGCCGCCGTCGCGGAGGTGGCCCAGCAGGGGCCGCGCGACCGGGACGGACCCGGCGAAGAGCAGGTCGACGCCGTCGCCTTCGCGTGCGGCCAGGACGGCCTCGATCCCGGCCGGCTCGAGAACCCCTGCGGACGAGCCCAGTTCGGCAGCGGCGTACGCGCGGTCCTCGGCGGTGCCGGCGGTCAGCAGGACCGTGGCCCCGCCCTCCACCAGCCGCTTGGCGATGGCCAGACCGATGGCGCCGGTCCCGCCCACGACGAGGGCCTCGGTGTGCGCGTACTTGGTCATGGGGTGCCGCTCCCTCCGTCCACGGTGCCCGTCCCCGCCGGCGCCGGTCATGGGACGACTGTGCGCCCGGAGGGTTCGGGGGACGTTCGGGAAACCTTCGGGCCGTCGCCGCGCCCAGGGGCGTGGGGGCGGCGGGTACGGTGGCGCCCATGCGGTTCGGGGTACTCGGTCCACTGGTGGTGCGGGACGACGGAGGTCGGGAGGTCAAGGTCCCCGAGGCCAAGGTCCGCGCGCTGCTCGCGGACCTGCTCGCGCACGACGGGGCGCCGGTCTCCGCCGACCGGCTCATCGACGACCTGTGGGGCGACGCGCCGCCCGGCCGCCCGCCGGACGCCCTGCGCGCCAAGGTGTCCCAGCTGCGGCGCGTGATCGGCCCGGAGCGGGTGGTGCGGCAGCCGCCGGGATACCTGCTGCGGCTCGACGCCGGCGACGAGGTGGACGCCGAGCGGTTCGGCGCCCTGGTCGCCGAGGCCCACGCCGCCGGCGACCCCGGCACCCGGGCCGCGCTGCTCACCGAGGCGCTGGAGCTGTGGCGGGGGCCCGCGTACGCCGACTTCGCCGACGCGTCCTTCGCCCGGGGGCCCGCGCTGCGGCTCGCGGAGCAGCGGCTGTCCGTGCTGGAGGCGCGGGCGGAGGCCCGCCTGGAGACGGGCGGGCACGCCCTCCTCGCCGGTGAGCTGGCCGACCTGGTGGCGCGGCACCCGTTACGGGAGCGGCTGCGGGCCCTGCAGATGCGGGCGCTGTACGCGGCGGGCCGCCAGGGCGAGGCCCTCGCGACCTACGAGGACCTGCGCGGACGCCTCGCCGAGGAGCTGGGCGTCGACCCGAGTCCGGAACTCGCCGCCCTGCACGAGGCGGTGCTGCGGCAGGAGGTGGAGCCGGCGTCCACGGCGGGCCGGCCCGTACGCCCCGGCACCGTTCGCGCGCCCTCGAACCTTCCCGTTCCCCTCACCCCCCTCGTCGGACGCGACGAGGCCCTCACCCGCCTCTCCCAACTGCTCCTCGCCTCACGGCTGGTGACCCTCACCGGTCCCGGCGGTGTGGGCAAGACGCGGCTGGCCCTCGCGGCGGCGGCCGTCGCCGAGCGGGACGGCACGGACGACGTCCGGCTCGTGGAGTTCTCCGGCCTGCGCGCCGGCGCCGCCGCCGACCTCGCGCAGGTCGTCGCCGCCGCCCTGGGCGTCCGGGACGACACCCCCGCCCCGCTGCCCGGCACCGGCGCGGCCACCCCCTCGCTTCCGCACCGCCTCGCCGCCGTGCTGCGCGACCGCCGCACCCTGCTCGTCCTGGACAACTGCGAGCACGTGGTCGACGCCGCCGCCGAACTCGCCGGGCTGCTGCTCGGGGCCGCCCCCGGCCTGCGGATCCTCGCCACCGGCCAGGAACCGCTCGGGCTGCCGGGCGAGGCGGTGTTCCTGGTGGAGCCGCTGTCCCCGGAGGACGCGGTTCGGCTGTTCATGGAGCGGGCGGCCGCCGCTGCCCCGGGTTTCCCACGCGACCCCGGCGCGCCGGACGAGCCCGACCGGCGGGCGGTCGCCGAGATCTGCCGCCGCCTCGACGGCATCCCGCTCGCCCTGGAGCTCGCCGCGACCCGCGTACGGGCGTTGGGCGTACGGGAGTTGGCGGCGCGGCTGCACGACCGGTTCCGGGTGCTGACGTCCGGGCGGCGCGGCGCCCCCGCGCGTCAGCAGACGCTGCGGGCGATGATCGACTGGAGCTGGGAGCTGCTCAGCGCGCCCGAACGCATCGTGCTGCGGCGGCTGGCCGCGCACCGCGACGGCTGCGACCTGGAGGCCGCGGAGGCGGTGTGTGCCGGGGACGGCGTCTCCCGCGAGGAGGTCCCGGACCTCGTCACGCGGCTGGTGGACCGGTCGCTGGTGGTGGTCGCGGACGGCCCGACCGGGCCGCGCTACCGGCTGCTGGAGTCGGTCGCCGCGTACGCCGTCGAGCGGCTGCGGGAGATGGAGGACCTCGCCGCCGTACGGGAACGGCATCTGCGGCACTACCGCGAACTGGCCGAGCGCGCCGAGCCGTTGCTGCGGGGTGATGGGCAGCGGGCGTGGCTGACGCGACTGGACGCGGAGGCGGGCAATCTGCGGGCGGCGCTGGACGAGGCGGTGCGGCGCGCGGAGGCGGGCGAGCCCGGGGACGCGGTGCGGCTGGCGACGGCGCTGGCGTGGTGGTGGCTGCTGCGCGGCCGCCTCACCGAGGCCCGTCGCAGCCTGGCCGCGGTGACGGCGGCCTCCCCGGACGACCCGGCGTACGCCGAACTCGGTCTGCTGCACACGGCGTTCGCGCTGCTGACCGGGGACCGCACGGTGGCCGACGGGACACCGAGAGCGGGTTGCGGCGCAGGTGACCGGCTCGCGGCGGCCGGGGAGGCCGTGCCCGACCCGGTGCGGCGGGCCCGCGCGCTGTGGCTGTGCGCGTACGGGCTGTTCAGCGCGGGTGACGCGGACGACGCGGAGAAGCTGAACGACCACGCCCTCGCCCTGGTCACCGATGCGCGGGACGACTGGGGCACGGCCGCCGCGCTGGGGCTGCGGGCCACGCTGGAGCTGGTGCGCGGGGACCTCGCCGGACTGGGCCGCGACGGCGGGCGCAGCGCCCGGATCTACCGCGAACTCGGCGACCGGTGGGGGGAATTGCAGACGGTCTCGCCGCTCGCCGCGCTCGCCGAGATCAAGGGCGCGTACGCGGACGCCGAGCGGCGTCAGCACGAAGGGCTGCGGATGGCGTGGGAGTTGGGGCTGGAGGCGGAGGTGTCCGCGCGGCTGTCCGGGCTGGGGCGGCTGGCGCTGCTGGCCGGGGACTGGGACCGCGCCCGCGAGCTGCACGAGCAGGCCCGCCGGATCGCCGTCGAGCAGGGCTACAAGTACGGGGAGATCCACTCCGGGATGGGTCTGGCTCTGGGCGCGCGCCGCTCGGGCGACCTCGACGCGGCCGAGGCGCAGCTGCTGCGGCTCCGTGACGCCTACGCGGACGTGTCGTCGGACGCGGGCGACCACCTGCTCCGGGCGGAGCTGGGCTTCGTCGCGGAGTTGCGGGGCGACGCGGGGGCGGCGGCCGCGTACCACGAGGAGAGCCTGGAGATCGCCCGCACGCTCGCCGAGCCGCGCGCGCTGGCGCTGTCCCTGGAGGGGCTGGCGGGTGCGGCGGCCCTGTCCGGCACGACGGCGGGGGCGTCCGCCGCGGCGGTCCACGCCGACGGCCCCCGCCGGCGCGCCCCCGGCGGCCCAGCGAGGAAGACGGCCGCACTTCGCCTGCGACACCCACCGCCGACCGGCCCACCTCCGCCTCCACTGCCGGTCACCCGGCACGCTGCGACCCGCCCACCGGGTCCACCCGTACCGCGTCGGGCCGACGCCAAGGCCTGCACGGGCACGGACGTGTCCGACACCACCGGTGTCGGACACGCGAGGGGCGCGCCCAGCCCTGGGCGCGCCCCTTGCGATCATCGACCCCTACTCCGGGTGGTCCGGCCGCTGCTCCGGCGGCTTGCCGCCACCCCGTCCGCCGCCCTTGTTGCCGCGGTCGGTGCCGTGGGCGCGGCCGCCCGCGCCGCGGCCGGGCTGGGACGCCTTGCGGGCCTCGCTGTCCTGTGGTGTGGCCGCGCCCTTGTCGCTGCGCCGCAGCTCGGGCTGTTGCGGGTTCGACATCGGCTTCCTCCTAGCGTCGCCTGCGCCTCGTAGCGCGCCTGCCGTGCACGGGTGTCTCGTGCGGACGCGCCGAAACACCCGCCCCGGGGGTCGGTCAGTCCCGTGAGCCGTCACCCGTCCCCGGTTCGGCGAGGCGCCGGTGGGCCGCCGCCTTCACGCCGTCGGGCAGCACCTTCCCGGCCAGGCCCTGCGCCTTCGTCATCAGCGACCCGGTGACGGCCTTCTTCCGGCCCTTCACGATCGCCTCGAACGCCTGCTCGGCCACCTGTGCCGCCGAGTCCTTCTCCATGGTGCCCATGCGGGCGTCGTCCGCCATGTCCGCCCGGTCGAAGAACTCCGTCTCCGTCGGGCCCGGCATGAAGGCGGTGACCGTCACCCCGGTGTCCTTCACCTCCTCCGCCAGCGCCTGCGCGAAGGACTGCACGAACGACTTGGAGGCGTTGTAGACCGGCTGGAAGGAGCCCGGCATCTGGCTGGCGACGGACGAGGTGAAGGCGAGCCGCCCTTCGCCACGCGCCACCATCGCCCGCAGCAGCGGCTTGGCCAGCCGTACGGTCGCCGTGACGTTCAGGTCGATGACCGCCTGGTCGTCGGCGAGGTCGGTGTCGACGAAGGCGCCGCCCTGGCCGACCCCTGCGTTGAGGACGGCGACGTCCACGGTCAGGCCGTCGAGCGCGTCGAGGAGCAGGAAGCGTCCCTCGCCGGTCCGCAGGTCGGCGCGCACCGCCCGCACCTCGGCGCCGGACTCCCGCAGCTGCCGCGCCGCCGCGTCCAGCTCCTCGTCCTCGGCGTTCACCACCAGGTCGTAGCCGTGCGACGCGAACTGCCGGGCCAGCTCGAGGCCGATGCCGCTGGACGCGCCGGTGATCAGTGCGAGGGGGCGTGTGTCAGTCATGCCCGACGGGTAACCCCGCCCGCCCGGGTCACGCACCGCGCCCCTCCGGGTCCGCGCCCCTCCCCCGTCCGGGTCAGCCGCACCGCACCCACCGGCGACGTTTCCCGCGCCCCCCTCGTGGCTACTCGCGCCGTGCGGCACCGGACGCCTCCCGCCGCCCGACCTCCGGAGTGACCCGTGACCGTCTCCGTGGTCCTCTTCACCGCGGACCTGCGTCTGCGCGACCACCCCCCGCTGCGCGCGGCTCTGCGGTCGGCGGACGAGGTGGTGCCGCTGTTCGTGCGGGACCCGGGGATCCACGCGGCCGGCTTCGACGCGCCCAACCGGCGGGCCTTCCTCGCCGACTGCCTCCATGACCTCGACGCCTCGCTGCGACAGCGCGGCGGGCGGCTCGTGGTCCGCTCGGGGCCGGTCGTGCCGGAGGTGTGCGCGGTGGCCTCCGCGTGCGGGGCCGCCGAAGTGCACATGGCGGCGGGCGTGACCGCGTACGCCCACCGCCGTGAGGAGCTGCTGCGCAAGGAGCTGGGCGTCGCCGGGGTGGCGCTGCGCGTGCACGACGCGGTGATCACCGCGCTCGCCCCGGGTGCGGTGACCCCGGCCGGCTCGGGCCACTACGGCGTCTTCACCCCGTACCTGCGCCGCTGGTCGCAGCAGACCCTACGCACGCCCCTCGCCGCGCCCCGCGCCGTCCGCGTCCCCGAGGGGGTGCGCGGCGAGCCGCTGCCCGTCCGCGCGGACGTGTCCGGCACCTCCCCCGGTCTTCCGCCGGGAGGGGAGAAGGCCGGCCGGGACCGGCTCGCACGGTGGTCACGCTCCGGAGGCATGGCCGCCTACGAGGACCGGCACGACGATCTCGCGGGTGACGCCACCTCGCGGCTGTCGCCGTACCTGCACTTCGGGACGCTCTCGGCGGCGGAGGCGATCCACCGGGCCCGTGAGCAGGGCGGTCCGGGCGCGGAGGCGTTCGTGCGTCAGCTGTGCTGGCGCGACTTCCACCATCAGGTGCTGGCGGCGCGCCCCGAGGCGTCCTGGCGTGACTACCGCACCCGCGACGACCGCTGGCGCGGCGAGGAGGACGCCGCCGAGGACATCGCCGCCTGGCGGGACGGACGCACCGGCTACCCGATCGTCGACGCGGCCATGCGACAGCTGCGCCACGAGGGCTGGATGCACAACCGGGCGCGCCTGCTGGCGGCGAGCTTCCTGACCAAGACCCTGTACGTGGACTGGCGGATCGGCGCCCGGCACTTCCTGGACCTGCTGGTGGACGGCGACGTCGTCAACAACCAGCTCAACTGGCAGTGGGCCGCCGGCACCGGCACCGACACCCGCCCCCACCGGGTCCTCAACCCCACGGTCCAGGCCCGCCGCTTCGACCCGCGGGGCGCGTACGTACGCCGCTGGGTCCCGGAACTCGCCGACGTCGACGCCCGGCAGATCCACGAGCCGTGGCGCCTCCCGCCGGAGCGGCGCGACGCCCTCGGCTACCCGGACCCGGTGGTCGACCTCGCCGAGGGGCTCGCTCGTTTCCGTCACGCGCGGGGCCGAGACTGAGGCCCGGACGAGGGGCCAGCCGTCCCGGCCGGCACCTCCCGCGCCGCCCGCGTCCCCGACGCCGGAGCCCCTGCACGGAACCGGTCGCCCGGTGGTCCGGGACTTCACACGCTGAGCGCCGCCCGTACCGTCCCCTCCGCCTCCGCTCCCCCGTCGCCCGACGACGTGACCCGTCCGGCCTCCAGGACGTAGTACCGCTGGGCGGCGCGCATGGCGAAGCCGACATGCTGTTCGACCAGGAGGACGGACAGGCCGCCGCGCCGGGTCAGGGCGAGGATCGTCTCCTCGATCTCGGCGACGACGGACGGCTGGATGCCCTCGGTCGGCTCGTCCAGGAGCAGCAGCCGGGGCCGGGTGACCAGGGCGCGGGCGATGGCCAGTTGCTGGCGCTGGCCGCCGGAGAGGAGACCGGCCCGGCGTCCGGACAGCTCCCGCAGGACCGGGAAGAGGTCCAGCGCCTCCGCGACGGCCTCCTGGCCGTCGGGGCGGCCGTCGGCGACGAGCCGGAGGTTCTCCGCGGTGGTGAGGTGCGGGAAGCTCTGCTGTCCCTGCGGCACGTACGCCACACCGCGGGCGACCCGTTTGTGCGGGGCGAGGCGGGTGATGTCCTCGCCGTCCAGCAGGACCGTGCCGGCGGACGCGGGGAGGAGCCCCATGACCGTGCGCAGGAGGGTGCTCTTGCCGGCGCCGTTGTGGCCGAGGACGGCCGCGACGCCGTCCTTCGGCACCTCGACGGTCACGCCGTGCAGCACGGTGGTGCGGTCGTACCCGGCCCGCACGGACTGGATCTGCAGCATGGGTCTCACGCCTCCTCGGCGACGGGGACGGCGGCCGGCCCGGGTTCGGGTTCGGGCTCGGAGGCGCGGCCCAGGTAGACCTCCTGGACGCGGGCGTCGGCCTGCACCTCGGTGACCGAGCCCTCGCTCAGCACCTTGCCGGCGTGCAGGACGCTGACGCTGCGCGCGAAGGACCGCATGAAGTCCATGTCGTGCTCGATGACAACCACCGTGCGGTCCTCGCTGATCCGCCGCAACAGCCGCCCGGTGGCTTCGCGTTCGTCGTGGCTCATGCCGGCGACGGGCTCGTCGAGCAGCAGCAGCCGTACGTCCTTCACCAGCAGCATGCCGATCTCCAGCCACTGCTTCTGGCCGTGCGCGAGCACACCCGCCGGGCGGTCGCGCAGGGCGGTGAGGCCGGTGGTCTCCAGCGCCCGGGTCACCTCCTCGGGCACACCCTTGCGGCGCCGCAGCATGGTCAGCGGGCCGCGTCCGGCCCCCGCGGCGATGTCCAGGTTCTGCAGGACGGTCAGCTCCTCGAAGACCGTGGCGGTCTGGAACGTACGGCCGATCCCGAGCCGCGCGATGCGGTGCACGGGCCGCCCCAGCAGCTCCTCACCGCCGAAGCGGACCGATCCGCTCGCTTTTACGAGCCCGGTGACCGCGTCGACGAGGGTGGTCTTGCCGGCCCCATTGGGTCCGATGAGGAAGCGCAGGTCGCCGGGGCGGATGTCGAGGTCCACGCCGTCGACGGCCGTGAACCCGTCGAACGTCACCCGCAGGCCGCGTACGGTCAGTCCCTCGCCGCTCATGCCGCTCCTCCCGTCACGGGGTCGTCGGTCGTACGCCGTTTGCGCCGCAGTACGGTCACCAGGGAGGCGAGTCCCCCGGGCAGGAAGCCGACCGCCACCACGAACAGCAGACCCTGGAGGTACGTCCACGCGGCCGGGTACGCGTCCGACAGGGTGGACTGCGTCCAGGCGACGGCGACCGCGCCGAGCACCGCGCCCAGCAGGCTGGCCCGCCCGCCCACGGCCGCGCCGATGACGAAGCCGATGGACGGCACGATGCCGGTCAGCGCCGGGGAGATGATCCCCACGGCGGGCACGAACAGGGCGCCGGCCAGTCCCGCCATGCCGGCCGCGACGACGTACGCGACGAGCTTGACGTTGGCCGGGTTGTAGCCGAGGAACCGCACGCGCTCCTCGGAGTCCCGTACGGCGACGAGGAGTTCGCCGTAGCGGCTGACGAACAGCTGCCGCGCGGCGGCCATCAGCAGCAGGAGCACGGCGGCGACGACGAAGTACACCATCCGCTGGTTGACCGGGTCGTCGAGGTCGTAGCCGAAGAAGCCCTGGATGTCGGTGAGGCCGTTGGTGCCGCCCGTGGTGGCCTGCTGGCCGACGAGCCAGACGGCGAACGCGGCGGCCAGCGCCTGGCTGAGGATCGCGAAGTAGGCGCCCTTCACCCGGCGGCGGAAGACGAAGAAGCCCAGCACCGCGGCCACCGCCATCGGCAGCAGCACGGTCATGGCGAGGGCGAACGCGGGGCTGGCGAACGGCTTCCACCACCACGGCAGGGCGTCACCGGCGCCGTACAACTGCATGAAGTCGGGCAGGGTCTGACCGGTGACGGCGGCGTCGGCGAGTTTGAGGTGCATCGCCATGGCATAGCCGCCGAGCCCGAAGAAGACGCCCTGGCCGAGGACCAGCAGCCCTCCGCGGCCCCAGGCGAGGCTGACGCCGACGGCGACGACGGCGTAACACAGGTACTTGGCCAGGAGGTTGAGCCGGAAGTCGGAGAGGGCGAGCGGGGCGATGCCGAGCAGGAGCACCGCGCCGATGAGGAAGGCGCCGGGGACGCGGAAGCGCTCCAGGAACGGCGCCGGGGGCTCGGTGACGGGCGGTTCCGTGGCCGTCGTCCCGGCGGGTGAGGTCGTTGTGGTCATGCGAGGCTCCGGGTGCGCAGTGTGTACAGGCCCTGGGGTCGCCACTGGAGGAACACGACGATCGCGACGAGCACGACGACCTTGGCGACACTGACGGTGGTGGAGTACTCCAGGACCGACTGGAGCACGCCGAGCGCGAAGGCCGTGATGACGCTGCCCTTGAGCTGGGCGATGCCGCCGACGACCACGACCAGGAAGGCGTCGACGATGTAGTTGGTGCCCATCGTCGGGCCGATCGGGCCGACCAGGGTGAGCGCGACGCCGGCCACGCCCGCCAGGCCCGAGCCGATGAAGAAGGTGGTGCGGTCGACGCGTCCGGTGGCGATGCCGGACACCTCGGCCAGGTCGCGGTTCTGTACGACGGCCCGGATGCGCCGGCCGAGCGGGGTGAGCCGCAGGATCAGCGTGAGGGCGAGGACGCACAGCAGGGCGATGCCGAGGATGAACAGCCGGTTGTTGGCGAGGGTCACCCCGCCGACGGAGACGTGCCCGGTGAGCAGGTCCGGGGCGGTGGTCTGCACGTTGGGGGCTCCGAAGACGTCCCTCGCGAGCTGCTGGAGCATGAGGGACACGCCCCAGGTGACCAGCAGGGTGTCCAGCGGCCGGGTGTAGAGCCGCCGGATGAGCAGCCACTCCAGGAGCGCGCCCATCGCCCCGGCGACGAGGAACGCGAGCGGCAGGGCGACGAGCAGACAGACGCCCGCGCTGCCGACCGCCTGCTGGAGGACGTACGCGGTGTAGGCGCCGGCCATGATGAACTCGCCGTGCGCCATGTTGATGACGCCCATCTGCCCGAAGGTGAGGGTGAGTCCGAGGGCGATGAGCAGCAGCACGGCACCGATGCTGATGCCGGTGAAGGACTGGTTGAGGACGACCGTCATGAGGCGGCTCCGGATCGGGGACGGACGGAGTCAGGCGGGGACGGGCGGGGCGCGCAGGGGCGCGCGGGGCTCAGGAGAGGCCGGAGGCCCAGTCGTAGCCCTTGAGGTACGGGTCCGGCTCGATCGGCGCGCCCGAGTTCCACACCTCGGTGATCAGGCCGTCCGCGCCGACCTTCCCGATGCGCGCCGTCTTGTGGACGTGCTGGGTGGCGCCGTCGACGGTGACCTTGCCCTCGGGGGCGTCGAAGGTGATGCCGTCGGCCGCGGCCTTCACGTCGGCCACGTCGAAGGAGCCGGCCTTCTCGACCATCGCCTTCCACAGGTACACCGAGATGTAGGCGGCCTCCATCGGGTCCGAGGTCGGCTTGTCCTTGCCGTAGGCGGCCTGGTAGGCCTTGACGAACCTGTCGTTCGCCGTGCCGGGGGTGGTCTGGTAGTAGTTCCAGGCGGTGAGCTGGCCCTCCAGGTACTGGGTGCCGATGCTCTTGACCTCCTCCTCGGCGATGGACACCGACAGCACCGGCAGGCTCTTCGCGGTGAGTCCGGCGGACTTGTACTCCTTGAAGAAGGCCACGTTGCTGTCGCCGTTGAGGGTGTTGAACACGGCGTCCGCGCCGGCGTCCTTGACCTTGTTGACGATGGTGCCGAACTCGGTGGAGCCGAGCGGCGCGTAGTCCTCGCCGACCACCTCCATGCCGTTGGCCTTCGCGTAGGCGCGGATCTCCTTGTTGGCGGTGCGCGGGAAGACGTAGTCGCTGCCGACCAGGTAGAGCCGGGTGAGGTCCTGTTTCTTGAGGTAGTCGAGGGCGGGCACGATCTGCTGGTTGGTGGTGGCGCCGACGTAGAAGATGTAGGGGGACTGCTCCAGGCCCTCGTACTGCACCGGGTAGAACAGCAGCGACTTGTTGCGCTCGAAGACCGGCTTGACGGCCTTGCGGCTGGCGGAGGTCCAGCAGCCGAAGGTGGCGGCCACCTTGTCGTCGGTGATCAGGGTCTGCGCCTTCTCTGCGAAGGTGGGCCAGTCGGAGGCGCCATCCTGGCTGACCGGCTTCAGTTTCTTCCCGAGGACGCCGCCGGCGGCGTTGATCTCCTTGACGGCGAGAAGAAGCGCGTTGTGCACGGTGACTTCGCTGATGGCCATGGTGCCGGACAGCGAATTCAGCAGGCCCACTTTCACCGTGTCGCCGGACGTGTCGGCTTTCGCGCCCGACGCGGAGGACGTGTCGCTGCCGGTCTTGGCGCCGCACGCGCCGAGCGCGGCGGAGGTGCCGAGGACGGAGAGACCGGTCAGAAGACCTCGCCTGCTGATACCGATGCCGGACATGCGGAACCTCCTTGCCCACAGGGGCGTTCGAGGGATGCGGGGACGGAGTGGGTGGACTCTCCGGGCCGGTCGCCGAAGTGCGTCCACAGCCTGGGGCGGAACTGTTTCCCCGGCGTTTCCGCGCAATTGACGAACCGTATCCAACGGCATTCCGGCGCGCCTTTATTGCTTCCGCGGGAAAGGATCAGTTCGGGTCAATGCGCTGCAAGGGGAGTGTTGTCGGCGGGTACGCTCGACGCGTCCCCGGGGCGGGGACGTACTCTGTGGACGCATGCTGAGGAGTGGAATGGCGAGGCGGCCCCGGCGGCCCGAGGAACTGCTTCATCTGCTGACGCGGGCCGAGCGCCTCTCGGTGGCGCGGATCCGGTCCGTGCTCGACGAGTTCGGCTGTTCCGTGGAGGCATGGCGGGTGCTCGACCTGCTGTCCGACGGCGCGGGACACACCATGACGGCCGTCGCCGGCCACGCGTTCCTGCCGGCGCCGACGCTGACGAAGCTGATCGACCAGCTCGTCGACCAGAACCTGGTGTTCCGCCGCATCGACCCGAGGGACCGGCGCCGCGTCCTGGCGCAGCTCACCCCACGGGGCCTGGAGCGCTGGCAGCAGGTGTCGGGCGCGGTGCGGGCGGAGTGGGCGGAGGCGGGGCCGCTGACCCCAAAGGACGAGGACGTGCTGCGGACGCTGCTGGCCCGGCTCGGTGACGCGTGGGAGGAGGCGCCGGACGGGGTCACAACAGGCCGTGCGGGGAGCGCAGTTGGGCGAGGACGTTGAAGTCGAGCCCGTCCGCCTCGGCGAGGTAGATGCGCTGGCGGACATGCCGTCCGTCCAGGCCGAGCAGTCCGCGCGGGCCCTCGTAGCGGACGTCGGCGGCGGTCGCGCCGATGGCGGACACGTCGAGGGTGCGGGCCCGTTCGACCAGTGCGGCGAGCAGCCGCACGCCCTCGTAGCAGGACTCGCCGAGGCTGCCGGGCACGGGCGCGTCGGCGCCGAAGCGGGCGGCGTGACGGCCGTGGAAGTCGAGGGTGTTGCGGTCGGCGAGCGAGGCGAAATACCCCGCCGTGCTGTAGAGGTCGACGGTGGCCTCGGGGCCGCCGGCGAGGAGCATGTTCTCGTCCATCAGCGTGGACAGCCGCAGACAGCGCCGGTCGAGCCCGGCGGCGGCGAACGCGCGGTTGAAGCGGACGGCGTCGCCGCCCACGAGGAGCACGATCACCCCGTCGGCGTCGGCGCGCTCGATGCGCCGCAGCAGCCCGGCGAACTCGTCGGCGCCGAGCGGGAGATACGCCTCGCCGCAGACGCGCCCCCGGCTCTCGCGGGCGTAGCGCCGGGCCGCTCGGGCGGTGCGCCGGGGCCACACGTAGTCGTTGCCGACGACGAACCAGCGGCGCACACCCCGCTCCTCGGCGAGCAGCCGCATCGCGGGCAGCAGCTGCCAGGAGGGCGTCTCGCTCGTGAGGTAGACGCCGTCGGTGCGCTCGCCGCCCTCGTACAGGGCGGTGTAGACGTACGGCACGCGGTGCGCGATGCGCGGGGCGACGGCCTGCCGTACGGAGGAGATGTGCCAGCCGGTGACACCGTGCACGGCGCCGGTGGCGACGAGTGCCTCGACCTCGTCGGCGACCTGCCGGGGCTCGGCGCCGCCGTCGACCTCCAGCAGCCGCAGCTCCCTGCCGAGCACGCCGCCGTCCCGGTTGATCTCCTCGGCGGCGAGCCGTGCGCAGGACTCGCAGGTGGGGCCGAAGATGCCGGCGGGCCCCCGCATCGGGTACACGAGGGCGACGTTCAGGGTCGACCCGTCGGCCGTGAACCACTCGGGGGCACGGAGACGGGGCGGCGGACTGTGCATGGCCCCCATGATGGCGGCCCGGGTGGAGCTCCCCAACCGGCGGTTCGCAGGGTGAGACCGCCGGCCGGGGAGGGCGAGGTGTCCGGCGTCAGCCGGAGACGGTGATGGTGGAGCTGCCGCTGCTCTGGTAGCCCTCGGTCGCCAGGATCATGTAGTACCGGAAGTCACCGAGGTTCATCCCGGCGCGCGCCCAGGCGTCGAAGTGGTTGCCGGTGGTGATGGTGCCGGAGCCGCTGGTCACCTTCTGCTGGCGGACGCTCCAGTACTGGTCGAAGGTGCGGGTGCCTTCGACGGAGGGGGCGTTGTACCGGGTCGTCTTGTAGATGTCGTACGTGCCGCCGTCGCTGTAGACGGTGCCCCGGAACTCACCCGTGGGCCGGTAGCTGCCCCAGTTGTCGACGATGTAGTACTCGACGAGCGGGTTGGAGGTCCAGCCGTAGAGGCAGCCGTAGCCGTTGCCCGACGGGTTGAACCAGCCGTTGTACCGGACGGTCCGGCGCCCGCCGTTGGCCCAGCCCTTGCCGGCCACGAAGTTGCCGCAGTTGGTCCACTGGGTGCTGTAGCTGCCGCCGCCGTTGAGCGTCATGGAGACGGAGCCGCCGCCGTCGGTCCAGAACGAGTAGTACATGCCGTCGTACCCGGTCTGGTTGGTGGTGATGGTGGTGGCGGCGTGCGCGGTGCCGGGCAGCAGCAGCCCGGACCCGGCGACGGCCGCGGCGGCGCCCGCGCCGGTGCCGACGAGGAAGCCGCGCCGGCTCAGGCCCATGAAGGGGCGCGGGTTCTGCTCGGACTCGTACCGCTTGCCGTCCTGGTTCATGCGTCCTCCCGAATGAAGGCTGGTGGGGGGGCCGGGCGGCTGGTGCCACCCGCTGCCTTGCAGGGCCGACCACCGTGGCTCCCAAGTGACGCCTGGGGCACGGGGGTTGGCTGTCGTGCGGTGGCCACAGTGTTCGTAGGGCGACATGGGCGTGTCAACAGTTTCGGCAGCCTTTCGGAAACTTGCTCTTCACACTTCGGGAATGGTGCGATCCATCAGCGCAGGTCACACATCATGAAGGCCGTATACCTTCCCTTGGATGCATGCGTCGCCAAGCGATCAACTCGCAAGCCTGTACACGTCCGGCGAAAGTTTCGTCGCGCCCGGGCGCGTCCCACGGACGCTCCGGCCCGAGATAACGAAGTCCACCCCGCGACCCCGCGAGATTTCGGCCATCGGCGAGTTCACGCCACGCCGTCCACCGAAGCCGCGCCTGCTGCCAGCCGCCGGATTCCGGCCAATTCCCGGCCCTCGGCACTTCGTTACCGACAGCATTACAACCGTTTCTCATCGTGACGCGCATCACTCCGGGTAACCCAGGGTTACCCCTGTTTCCAGGTGATTTCTGGCGTTGGACGGGCCGCCAAGATCCCGTTTCCATAGGGGCCTTGAACCGCGGGGGGGGCGGCGGGATGTCCCCTCGGAGCCGAGAAGGGGGTCCCGATGCCGGAGGCACGGGAGATATTCAGCAGACGTCAGTCATTGGCCATCCTGGGCGGGATCGCGGCAGGGACCGCGGTGCCCCTGGGGGTGTTCGGGTCCCGGCCCGCGTACGCGGCGGACCCGGTGCCGGCGGACGGCGGCGCGGGGCTGCCCGACACCGACCGCGCCAAGGTCGTACGGGCGTACCGGACGGGCGGCCGTGCGGTGCGGACGGCCGCGGCGGCGGCGCTCGTGGGCAACACGGACGCGGTGTCCGCGTTCCTCGGCGAGCGGCTGCCGGCGGCCGAGGCCGAGGACAACCGGTTCGCCCTCACCCAGGCCCTGGTCAGCGCGGGCAAGGCCACGCGCACGGGCATCGGCGAGGCGCTGTCCGGCGGGGACGCGGCCGTCGCCGCCTATCTCGGCGGCGGCTTCCAGACCGCGGTGCGCGAGGACCTGCGGGTGGCCGTCACCACGGTCAACGCGCACGGCGGCAAGGCCGTGAAACGCGAGTCCTCCGAGGCGCTGACGGCCGGGACGGACTTCGCACTGCGGTCCTTCCTCAGCACCGGGCAGTACGACGCGCTCCACGAGGACCAGCGCGTCCAGGTGACGTCGATCCTCGTCACCGCCTCGCCGCAGGTGCGCCAGTACGCGGAGCGGGCGCTCGACGACGGCTCGCCCCGGGCGATCCAGTGGTTCCTGACGACGGGGCAGTACATCGCCCGGGCGCGGGACGAGGAGACCGCCACGATCCAGCAGCTGGTCAAGATCGTGGAGTCGGAGGGCAAGCTCGCCGAGCGCAAGACCGACGAGGCCGTCGAGCTGTCGGAGCAGGCGGTCCAGGCGGCCGAGAAGGCCAAGACGGCCGCGCTGGAGGCCAAGGCCGAGGCCCTGGCCGCCGAACAGGACGTGCAGCGCTCGGCGAAGGCGGCGAACAAGGCGGCACGGGCCGCGCAGGGAGCCGCGGCCGCCGCGTCGACCGCGGTGTCCGCCTCGCGCACCGCGCAGGCCGCGGCCCGCCGTTCGGTGTCCGCCGCGAACGCCGCCGCAGCGCTGCCGCGCCGGGGGGCGCCGCGTCGCGTGCCTACCACGCGCGATCAGCGCGTCGAAGAACGCGAACATGGCAGAGGCCGCAACCAGGCGGCGCAGGCCGCGAAGGCCATGGTCAGCTGGGTCCGCACGGTCGCCGCGAAGGCGCGGCTCGCGGCCCTCGCCTCCGACGCGGCGGAGTCCGCGGGTATCGCCGCGCGGGTGCCGCGGTGACTCGGCCGCAGCGCGCGCGCTTCCGCCGACGCCGCGCGGCCTCGGGCCGCGCAGTCCCAGGCCGCCGAGGCGCAGCGTCAGGCCGCCATCGCCGAGCGCGCGGGCCGGGCCACGCGCCGCGAGCCGGCCTCCACCCTGTCCGCAGATCGGCGGCCGCGCGCGCACCGCGGCCGACGCCGCCGACAGCGCGGCCGACCACGCGGACAAGGCGGCCGCCGCCGCCGAGGAGGCGGCCGCCAACGCCGGCAAGGCCGTGGACTACGCCAACCGCTCCACCGCCGCCGCGAACGCGGCCGTCGAGGCCGCGAACAAGGCCTACGACGCCGTCACCGAGGCGCGGGAGGTCGAACAGGAGGCCCGTGAGGCCGAGATCGCCCGGCTGAACGAGGAGACCGAGGAAGCGATCGAGGTCGCCCAGCAGCAGCGGCGCGCGGAGACCGACCTCCTGGAGCGCGCCAACCAGGAGCGGACGCAGCAGGCGCGGCTCTCCGGTGAACTCCTCGCGCTGATCACCGCGATGGACACGGCGTTCGCCGAGGGCCGGACCGGGGAGGCCGTGGACAAGGGACGGCAGGCCGCGGTCCTGCTCCTCGAACGGTCCGGCACCTGGACGCGGGAGGCCGCCGAGTTCGCGCTGGCAGGCTCCGACGAGGACGTCCTGCGCTGGATCGAGGCCGACCGGCTGATCGCCCTGGAGCAGGACAACGCGGAGAACGCCGCGGCCGTCGCCGCGATCTCCACGCGCAAGGTGGCCGAGGCCGCCGCCTCGGCGCTGGGCACCGAGGACGCCGCCACCGTCAGGACGTTCCTGGAGAGGGGCGCGGTCGAGGCGGCCCGGGACGACAACGAGGTGGAGGTCACCACGCTCCTCGCGGACCCCGCCACCGGCTCGGCCGTGCGGAAGGCCGCCGAGGCCGCCCTGACGGACGGCTCCGCCGAGGCGCTGCACGCCTTCCTGCACGTGGAGCGCGCCGCGGCCGTCCACGAGGACGACCGGGTGGCGGCCACCACGCTGCTGGCGAGCGGCGGTCCCTACGTACGGGCCGCGGCGCAGGTCGCCCTCGAGGGCGACACGCACATGCTGCGCCAGTTCATCGGGACGACGCAGCACGAGTTCGCGCGCATCGACCACGACCACGCCACGCACATCAGCGCGATCCGCGCGGCCATCGCCCGGGCGGCCAAGGTCGCCCAGGACGCGCTCGAGGACGCGGCGTACGCCTCCGAGGCCGCGGCGCTCGCCCGTCAGGCCGCCGACGAGGCCACCGAGTGGTCCGACAAGGCGAAGGGCTGGGCGGCCGACGCCAAGGTCTCCGCCGAGGAGGCCCGCAGGAACGCCGAGGCCGCGGAAACGTCCGCCGCCTCCGCCGCCGCGTCCGCACAGACCGCCGCCAAGGCGGCCGCCACGGCCCGCAAGGCGAGCGCCGTGGCACGGGACGCGGCCAACCGCGCCGTGCGCTCCGCCTCCACCGCCGCGTCCTACGCCGCCGACGCGCAGGCCTCCGCGACGAAGGCGCGGCAGGCGGAACTGGCGGCGGGCAAGTCCTACGCCCAGGCGGCGCGGGCCGCGACCGAGGCGCGGATCCTGGTGATCCAGGCGGCGATCCGGCAGGCGATCCAGGACGCCATCGACAACGCGAAGGTGCCGATCGACGGCGAGACCGGGCTGCCCGAGGGAGCGGAGAGCTGCCTGACGCCGTTCGGCGACCCGATCGAGCACCGCAACAGCACCAACCCGTGGGAGCTGGGCTGGAGCTGGCTCTACGGCGACGGCCCCCGCTCGCAGTGCTTCGGCCCGAACGACGAGTTCACCCGTCTCTACCGCGAGCACGCCCACACCAAGGGCGTCATCGAGTACTTCCTCAGGGAGTGGCAGCGCACCGGGAAGTACCAGCTGGGCAAGACGTACATGTACGACTACCAGCTCAGCGGCTTCGACGGCGTCGGCAAGTACCTCACCGACTACGGCACGCTCGCCACGGCCGGGCTCACCGGCAACCTCGCGTACACGTTCCTCGGCTCGCACCAGGTCCGGATGACTCCCGTGCGGGAGAACGCGGACGGCTCGGTCACCTGGCGGTACACCGCGTACAACGAGTCCGACATCGAGTCGGCGACGCACCCCCCGGTCATCGGGTACACCGACTGGTGGAGCGACACCGTGGGCGCGTTCGTCGACAAGGTCGTCGGTGACGAGGGGCCGATGTCGCCCAAGACCCAGGTGATCGAGTTCGACGTGACCCTGGGCCCGTGAGGCGCGGGACGGCACGGGCACGGCGGCTGTCCGCCGTGCTCGCCGCGGCCGCCCTGCTCGTCTCGGGGTGCGGCGAGGAGATCGACCCGCGGAAGCTGCCCGGTGTCTACCGCAACGACGACGGCGGGCGCATCGAGCTCTCGGCGGACGGGACGTTCACGGCCACCGCGGTCACCACGGACGAGGGCGCCGAGCCGGCCGACTTCAGCGGCACCTGGGACTACGAGAAGCCGGACACGTCCGACGACTTCGTGTACCTGGGCGTGCAGGACGGCGGACTCGGCGCCACCGGCGGGATCCAGCTCTACGTGGAGGACCAGGACTCGCTGTTCTTCCGCCTCGATCCCGACGGTCCCGTCACACAGACGTACGACAGGGCGCACTGAGCCGCCCTCTTCCCCATGGGCGCAAGCCCGTCAGACACGACCTTCTAGACCTTCTAGGACTGTGATGACCACACGCAACGCACTCGTGCGCCTTCTGGGCGCCGCGGCCACCGCCGGAGCGCTGGCCTGGGCGGTGCTCGCCCAGGGCGGCGCCGCGGCCGGCTCCCCGGCCGAGGCCGTCGCCGACGACGCGCCCGGCTACGCCGTGGAGGACTACGCCTACCCGGACGCCGACAAGATCCTGGCCGTGCAGGACATCGTCCTCAAGCGCGGCGACGGCCACATCGTGCTCGCCGACTGCGCCGCGGGGGCCGACCTGCTGCGGTTCCTCGCCCGCGACCGTGAGGACGTCTGTTTCGCGGTCACGGCCGACACCGGCTTCCTGACCCTCGAACTGCCCTCGGTGCACGGGGTGAAGACGGACGACTCCGCCAACACCCACCTGGAGATGACGGCCGAGGACGACCAGGTCGAGTACGACATCCCGGCGGACACCTGGGCGGGCGTCGGCGAGTCCGTCGACGGCCGGGAGCACGTCCTGGTCGAGATCCACGTCACCAACTGAGCCCCGCCTCCCCATGATTGCGGAACCCACCTTCATGTCCTTCATCAGACGTCCTCGGCCGGCCGCGCTCTGCGCCGTCCTGGCCGCCGGGTCGCTCGCGCTGAGCGCGGCGCCCGCCCTCGCCGTCACCGGCGGCACGCCGGTGGCCGCCTCGGACACCACGTACGCCTACACGGCGAAGATCACCGTCGGCGCCCACGACCGCGGCTGCTCCGCCGTCCTCGTCGACCCCGAGTGGCTGCTGACGGCGGCGAGCTGCTTCGCCGAGGACCCCGCCGTCTCGCTCGCCGTCCCGGCCGGCGTCCCCGCCAAGGCCACCACCGCCGTCGTCGGCCGCTCCGACCTCAACGGCACGCAGGGCGCCGAGCGCCGCGTCGTCGAGCTGGTGCCGCGCACCGACCGCGACGTGGTGCTGGCCCGCCTCAGCCGGCCCGTCACCAACGTGACCCCGGCGACGTTCGCCGCCGGCGCGCCCGCGGCCGGCGCGGAGCTGACCTTCGCCGGATACGGCCGGACGAAGACCGTGTGGGCGCCGAACCAGCTGCACACCGGCGTCTACACCGTGGACTCGGCCGCGGCCACCTCCGCGAACGTCACCGGCAAGGGCGGGGTCGCCGCCTGCATGGGCGACGCGGGCGGCCCGGTGCTGTCCGGCGGCACGCTCGTCGGCCTCACCAGCCGATCCTCGCAGGGCGGTTGCCTCGGCACCGACGAGGCGCAGACCTCCACGGCGGGCGTCGTCGCGCGCGTCGACGACCTCGCCGCCTGGGTCGCGGAGAAGGCCGGCGGCACCCGCATCGTCGACTTCAACGGCGACGCCGTCGAGGACATCGCCGTCGGCGACCCGATGGCCACGGTCGACGGTGACAAGACCGCGGGTCTGGTCCGTGTCGTGTACGGCGGCGGCAAGGGCACCGCGGAGCTCACCCAGGACCTCGACTGGGTGCCCGGCGGTTCCGAGCCCGGCGACCACTTCGGCAACCACCTCGCGACCGTCGACTACAACGAGGACGGCTACACCGACCTCGTGGTCTCCGCGTCCGAGGAGGACCTCGGCACCGCGACCGACGCCGGCTTCGTCGACATCCTGTTCGGCGGCAAGGACGGCCTCGGCAGCGGTCCGGCCGCCCGCCACCTCGAGCAGGGCGCCGGCACCGGCTCCCTCGCCACCGCCAAGCCCGAGAGCAACGACCGGATGGGCGCCGCCCTGGATGCGGGCACCACCGCCGAGGGCAGGCCGTGGGTCCTGATCGGCGCGCCGGGCGAGGCGATCGGTTCGCTCGCCAAGGCGGGCGCCGCCTTCTACGTGCACGGCGACACCAGCATCGACATCAGCCAGGACTCGCCGAACGTCCCCGGCGCGGCCGAGGCGAACGACACCTTCGGCACTGCCGTGGCGGGCGACTCCAACTTCATCGCCGTGGGCGCCCCCGGTGACGCCATCGGCGGCGACGCGAACGCCGGCAACCTGGCCGTGTTCAGCCACACGCTGGACGCCGCCGGACGGCCCACCATCGTCACGGGCCTCGACCAGGACAACGCGAACATCAACGCCGGGGCGGAGGCCGGTGACAAGTTCGGCCAGGCTCTCGCGCTGGTCGCCTACCGTCCGGCCGGCGCCGCCACGGCCACCGACTCGTTCCTCGCGATCGGGGCTCCTGGCGAGGCCCTGGCCGCCACGACCGGCGGCCCGCAGCTCGCCGGCGCGGGCAACGTCCTCCTCCTGCACTTCAAGGGCGACGGCACGTGGACCTATGTGCGCGCGCTCAACCAGGGCACCGCGGACGACGACCGTTCCGGCACCATCGAGGCCGGCGACGCCACGGGTTCCTCCCTGAGCGCGGTCAACACCGCGCCCCGGGAGGTCGGTTCGGCCGAGACGCTGAAGCTGGCCGTGGGTGTCCCCGGTGAGGACCTCGCGGGCGTGGCCGACGCCGGCGCCGTCCACACCTTCTCCCTGATCGGCGCGTCGGGCCTCAACGACCTGTGGATCGAGGCCGGCGACGGCGACGGCGTCCCCGGACCGCCGAGCGCCGGCGCCAAGATGGGCACGAGCATCCACTTCACCCCGCGCAACCTCTACATCGGCATGCCGTACGGTCCCGCCGCCACCGGTGCCGTGCACGTCCTGCCGTTCGCGAACGCCGTGACGGGCGGCACCAGCACGCCCGCCACCACGTACCAGCCGGGCCAGGGCGGACTCCCCGCCCACGGCGAGTACTTCGGTTACGCGGTGCGCTAGCAGCCAGCGCGGCACCGCACATCGGGCCCCGCCGGGCTGCGTCCCGGCGGGGCCCTGTGCCGTCCGCGGCCGTCTGCGTGTGCCGCGAGGATCAGCCGTCACCGGGAACCAGGTCGAGCAGGCTCGCGATGCGTGCGTCACGGGACTCGGGCGGCCAGGCCGGCAGGACCTCCCTCGGGGGCAGCCCGGTGACCGGTACGGCCGTGACGTGCGGGCCGAGCCGCTCGACCGCGCTGTCGCCGACGACCGGTCGTCCGCGCGTGGAACGCTTTCGTGCAGACGGCCCCCGCGCACGAAGGCCGGCCCGCGGGAGCCCCCGGACGCCTCGCCGTACCCGTGGCCGGCACCGATCCGGGCGCCAGGAAGCTGGTCATGGAGCTGGTCGACGACACCGGGTTCGACCCGGTCGACGCGGGCACGGCCGACGACGGGTGGCGCATGCAGGCGGGGACCCCGGCCTGCTGCACCGGCCTGGACGCCGGGCGGCTGCGCGGGGCTCTCGCGCTCGCCGGCCCCGAGGCCGCGCGGGTACGGCGGGGTACGGCGGGAGGCGGTCCTGGCGGTCATCGGCTCCTGGTCACCCGACGACCGGACCTTCGAGGACATCGTGGCGCTCAACCGCGCCGCGGCCGGGCCGCACCGGCTCCTCGGCGAGCAGACCTGAACCGCGAGCCGGCCTGACCTCACCGCCCGCGCCGTGCGTCACGGCCCCTCCGCCGTCACCACCAGCGCCGCCTGGTCGTCGTCCACCCTCCGCCCGTCCGTGAACGCCCGGATGTCCTCCGTCAGCTTCCGGACGATCTCCGCTGCGGAAGGGTGGGCCGGGGTGGAGGCCAGGGCCTTGGCCAGGCGGGCGTCCCCGTACTGTTCCGTGTTCTCACCCCGGCACTCCGTGATGCCGTCGGTGTACAGCACCAGGCTCTCCGTGGGGCGCAGGGTGAAGCGGACCGCGTCGAGGCGGGGCGGGACGCCGATGCCGATCAGGCCGCCGTGGGCCTCGACCGGGGTCACCGTGTGACCGGAGTCGAGCAGAAGGGGGAGGGTGTGGCCCGCCCGGACCAGCTCGACGGCGAGGCCGTCCCCGGCCGGGGTGAGATGGCCGTACACCAGCGTCACGAAGCCGTTGTTCTGCTGGGCGTTGCGGTCGTTCAGGGCTCTGTCGACGGCCTTGACGACGGCGACCGGGTCGTCGAGGAGCGGGGCGACGGCTCGGGCCGTGTGCCGCACCAGGGCCGTCGTGGTGGCGGCCTTGGCGCCGCGCCCGCAGACGTCGCCGAGGACGAAGGACCAGCTGCCGTCCCCGCGGGGGAAGACGTCGTAGAAGTCGCCGCCGATGTCGAGCCCTTGACCCGCCGGATGGTAGAAGGCGGCCATCTGCGCGCCGGGGACGTCGGGCAGGTCCGGCAGCAGCAGGCCGGTCTGGAGGTCGCGGGCGAGGGCGGCGCGCTGCGCGTACTGGCGCGCGTTGTGCGCGGCCGAGGCGGCGCGGCGGGCGACCTCCTCCGCCAGCGCGATCCGGTGGCCGTCGAGGGCGGCGTCGTCCGTCGCGTAGAGGCTCAGCACGCCGAAGGGCAGCTCCCGGTCCATGAGCGGGACGCAGAGGTACCCGGTGACGCCCAGCTCCTCCCACGGTCCGGGGCCGGCCGGGGTGCGGCGGGCCACCTCGGTGAGGCCGGTGGCGAGGACACGTGCGACGGCGTCGTCCTCGGTCTCCAGGAACTCCCGGGCGGCACCGGGGGACGCAAGCAGTTCACGGGCGCGCCCGGTCACGGCGGCGGCCGCCACCCGGTGCACCCGTCCGGCCTCCAGGACGTCCACGGCGGCGAGCGGCGCCAGCGCCGGAACGGCCAGTTCGGCGAGGCGGCGGAGCGTCTGCCCCTCCTCCAGCGGTCCCGCCAGCGCGGTGCTGACGGTCAGCAGGTAGGAGAGGTCGTCGCGGGCCGCCTTCTCCCGGGCGTCGGCCATGCGCCGGTCCCGCTCGGCGTGGTGCCGTTCGACAGCCAGGGCCGCGGTGTCGACGAACATGCCGGCCAGCGCGAGGTCGGCGTCCTGCGGGGCGCGCGGTGTGCGGTGGTACATCCCGAACGTGCCGAGCACCCGCTCTTCACGCCCGAGGATCGGGGTGGACCAGCACGCGGCCAGCCCCGCCCTGGCGGCCAGCTCACGGAAGCCGTCCCACAGGGGGTCGGTGGCGATGTCGGTGACGATCACCATCCGGCGCCGGTGCGCGGCCGTGCCGCAGGAGCCGACGCCCTCACCGGCGGCGATGCCGTCGATGGCCTGGTTGTAGAAGGCGGGCAGGCTGGGCGCGGCGCCGTGGTGCAGACGCCGGCCCTCCTCGTCGGCGAGCAGCACCGAGACGATGACGTCGGGCGACAGCTCCTCGATCACCCGGCACATGCCCTCCAGCACCTCGGGCAGCGGGGCCTGACGGGCGATCTGCTCCAGGAGGGCGCGCTGCTCGGCGGCCAGCCGCCGGGCGTGCTTGGCCTGGGTGGTCTCGACGCCGATCATGCGGACGCCCACGACGTTGCCGCCGGCGTCGCGGCGGGCCTCGTAGGTGAAGTCGAAGTACGCCTCACGGGCCCGGCTGCCGGCGCCGATGACGACGCGGGTGTCCCGGCCGACGTGCCGCTCCCCCGTCCGGTAGACCTGGTCGAGCAGCCGGAGGAAGCCCTGGGCCTCCAGTTCGGGCATCAGATCGCCGAGCGGCACCCCTGTCCGTTCCCGTTGTCCGCCCCCGATGGCGGTGAAGAACGCAGGGTTCGCGGCCTCCAGCACATGGGCAGGGCCCGCCATGGAGGCGAACAGCGCGGTGGACATGCCGAACAGTACCGACAGGTCGTCGTCCCGGTCCCGCACCGCCGGTGACGGGCGTGTCCCCTCCCCTGTCCGCGGTTCCCGCCCAGGTCTCATCTCGTCCCCTCCGCCGCCGCGTACGCCGGTCCGGCGCCGCTTCCCCCCGGCACCGGTCCGTGTCCGCCGCCGGACCGTGTGTCCTGGCGTCCCGGCTGCCCCGGACGGCGCCGCCCATGACGGGATGTGGCGCAACGAACGGGGTTCCCTCGGCCGGGGCAGGGGCGTGCGGGACCGCCCGTCGGTGAAAAGGCGGAGGGCCCTGACGGGCGGGTCACCGGGACGGGTCGGTCCCGCCGGCGGCGTTCCCGGCGTCCCCGGTGTCACCCGCGTCCAGCGCCGCCAGCGCCTCCGCGACCGTCTCGTGCACGGGCAGCAGCTCGGCGATGCCGGTCATGGTCACCATGCGCACCAGCCGCTCGGGCACGCACGCCACGCGGAGCGAGCCGCCCGCGTCCTGGGTGGCGTGCAGCAGGACGATGAGGGTGCTGAGGCCGGTGGAGTCGACGAAGTCCACCCCGCCCATGTCCAGGACCAGATGCCGGGCGCCCTGGGTCATCGCGGTCCGCGCCTCCGCCCGCAGCTCGGGCGCGGTGTGCAGATCGACGTCTCCGGTGACGACGACCACGGCGGTGCACTCGCCGGTGTACCGGACGGTCGTGCCGAGGGCGTCACTCACCTGGGGCATCTTTCCTGGGCGGTCGGGCTCCGGTACGGCGTACGGCGGCGGGTGCCGCCGGCGCGCGGGCGTCCGGAGTGGACGGGCACCTTGCGGATTCCCCGGTCCGGGCCGGTCAACCCTGCGGCGCGTCCGGGGCGCCGGAGAGGTGGACGGTGGCGAGACCGGCGAGGCCCGAGACGGTGAGGACGGGTTCGAGCAACGGCGGAACGACGAGCTCCAGTCTCTCGGCGTGGGCGAACAGCACGCTCAGCCCCGCGCTGTCGAGATACTCCACCTCCGTCAGGTCCACGACGAGGGGGCCGGGACGGCTGTCCAGGGCCTCGGCCAGACGGCCGGCGTTGCTCATGTCGATCTCGCCGCCGACGGCGAGACGTCCGGCGCCGTCGGGACCCCGTCCGGGCACGAGGGTGAGCGGAGTGGTCATCAGGCGATCCTCATCTGCATGTCGACGGTGGTGCCGGACGGGCCGGGAGAGACGGTGACCTGCTGCATCATCGCCCGCATCAGGGGCATGCCCCGGCCGCGGTGCGCGTTCGCGCCGGGCTGGGGGTCCTTCCAGCGGCCGCTGTCGGCCACGGTCACCCGCAGGCTGTCCACCAGCGCCACGGCGCGCAGCCGTACGTCGTCCCCGGGGGTGTGCCGGTGGCCGTGCTCGATGGCGTTCGCGCATGCCTCACCGACGGCGACGAGGACGTTCTGCACCGCGTTGGGCGGCAGCTCGCACTGGGCCAGCCAGCCCCTCAGCGCCCTCCGCACGGGGGCGAGCTGGGAGGACTCGGCCGGGAAGGTGATGTCCAGCGGGGCGGGGTGGCGGTACAGCAGCAGCGCCACGTCGTCGTCGTACCCGCCGGCCGGGGCGAGCCGCGCCATCACCGCGCCTGCGAGGTCCTCGACGGGCATGTCGCGGCCCTCCCGCACGGCGTGGCCCGCCCGCTCGATGCCGGTGCTGAGGGGCAGCCGCCGCCGTTCGACGAGACCGTCGGTGTAGAGCAGCAGCGTGGCCCGGGCGGGCAGGGAGCACGTGGCCTCGGGGCGCGTACGGCCCGGACGTACGGCGAGGGGCAGGGCGCACCCTTCCTCCAGCAGCCGTACGGTGCCGTCGGGGTGGACGAGGATGCCGGGCGGGTGCCCGGCGCCGGAGTAGGTGAGTTCCCCGGTGGCGGGGTCGAGCACACCGCAGAACACGGTCGTGCACAGGGCGCCCGTCAGACCGGCCGCGAACTGGTCGAGCGCCGCCAGCGTGCGGCCGGGGCTGGGGTCCTGGAGCAGCAGGGCGCGGCAGGCGCTGCGCAGCTGCCCCATGACGCTGGCCGCCTCCAGACCGCGTCCGACGCAGTCACCGACGACGATCCCCGTGCGCCCGTCCGGCAGGGTGACGGTGTCGTACCAGTCGCCTCCCACCTCCAGCGGGCGCGAGGCGGGTTCGTACCGGACGGCGAACCCGTCGGGGAGCCGGGCGGGGCCGAGGATGGCGCGCTGGAGGGCGATCGCGGCCTGACGCTGCTGGTCGATCTGGTGCGCGCGCACCAGGCCCTGCGCGAGGTGCCCGGACAGCAGCGACAGCAGCAGCTCGTCCTCGGAGGTGAACGGCCGGTCCCCGCCCAGGTCGACCCACAGGGTCAGCGGGCCCTGCGGGTGTTCCAGCAGAACGCCCGCGGCGCTGTGCTCGGTGACCACGGTCAGCGGGGGCCGGCCGCGCAGCGCGCCGAGCCGTTCCCGCAGTCCCTCCGGCAGGCCGTCCCAGCGCAGGTCCGGGTCGGTGGCGGTGAGCGCGGGGGCGTCGTCGCCGTCGAAGACGGCTGCCAGCACGACGTCCGCGTGCCACAGCGACCGCAGCTGGTCCAGGGCGCCGGACAGCGCCTCGCGCATGTTCGAGGCGCGGGACAGCGAGGTGCTGAGCGCGGCGAGCGCCGTCTCGCGCTGGACGGCGTAGTGCTGGGCGGTGACGTCGCGGAAGGTGCCGACGGTGACACGGCGTCCGGTCTCCGGGTCCTCGGCCTTGTTGTAGGTGACCGCGATCCACAGACGCCGGCCGTCGCGGCGGGTGACCGGCACGGTGTACGAGCCCCGCGCGTTCTCGAGGAGTCCGGCGAAGGCGTCGCCGGCCTGCTCGTGCGCGCCCGGATGGGTGACCGCGTCCGGCCACCAGGGGTGGACCGGGGCGTACGGCAGGTCCTCGGTGCCGTAGCCGAGGATGTCGGTGAACGCCGCGTTGATCTCCACGACGGCGCCGGACTCGTCGCAGACGAAGAACGCCTCCTGGAGCGAGTCGACGAGCGCGGTGCGCCAGCGCAGGTGGTGGCCGCGCAGCCGGGCCAGTTCGACGTTGGCGCGGACCCGGGCGAGCAGTTCGGCTGCGGCGAACGGCTTCACCAGGTAGTCGTCGGCACCGGCCCGCAGCCCCTCGATCGACGCCTCCTGCCCGGCCCTGGCCGACAGCAGCAGCACCGGCACGGACGCCGTACGGGAGTCTCCACGCAGCCTGCTCACCAGCTCGAGCCCGTCCAGCCGGGGCATCATCACATCGCTGACGACGAGGTCGGGGGTGCGGCGGCGGGCGGCGTCGAGGGCCTCGACGCCGTCGGTGACGGCGGTGACCTCGTAGCCCCCGGCGGTCAGGATGCGGGTGAGGTACTCGCGCATGTCGGCGTTGTCGTCGGCGACCAGGACACGTGCGCTGCGGGCGGGTCCGGCGTCCGTGCCGAGCGGGGCGGCCTCCGTCCCCTCCGGGCCGTCACCGTCCGCCGCGCCCTCCGGGCTCACCGGGAGCCAACGGAGGGCCTCGTGGACGTACGGGTCGGCGGTGGCCGAGGCCCTGACGGCGGCCGGTTCGGACACCACGGAGCCCTCGGGCAGATGCGCGGTGCCGAACGGCACGCGGACGGTGAAGGCGGTGCCCTCGCCCTCGGTGCTGGCGGCGTCGATGGTGCCGCCGTGCAGCCCGACGAGCTCCCGCACCAGGGCGAGTCCGATGCCGCTGCCCTCGTTGGACCGGGAGCGGGCGTTCTCGATGCGGTGGAAACGCTCGAACAGGCGGGGCATCTCCGCCTCCGGCACCCCGGTCCCGGTGTCGGCGACGGTGACCACCGCGTGCGGGCCGGAGCGGCGCACGGTCACGCGGACCGTTCCCTCGAAGGTGAACTTCAGCGCGTTGCTGAGGAGGTTGAGGATCACCTTCTCCCACAGGGTGCGGTCCACGTGCACCGGTTCGTCCAGGGCGGGGCAGTCCACCTGGAAGGTGAGCCCGGCCCGCTCGATGGCCGAGCGGAAGACGCTGGCCAACTCCGCGGTGACCGCGCCCAGTTCGACCGGCTCGTAGCGGGCCTGCATGCGGCCGGCCTCGATACGGGAGAAGTCGAGCAGGGTGTTGACGAGTTTGCCGAGCCGCAGCCCGTTGCGGTGGATGGCGTCGAGCTCGGTCCGTATGTCCTCGCCCGCGTCGGCGAGCCGGGTCCGCAGTTCCTCGACGGGGCCCATGATCAGGGTGAGGGGGGTGCGCAGCTCGTGGCTGATGTTGGAGAAGAACGTGGTCTTGGCCCGGTCCAGCTCGGCCAGTTCCTCGGCGCGCCGCTGCTGGGCCTCGTAGCTGCGGGCGCTGCCGATGCCGGAGGCGATGTGTCCGGCGGCCAGCTCGACGAACCCCCGGTAGCGGTCGTCGAGGTCGCGGTACCGGTTCAGCCCGGCGACGAGGAAGCCGTACGGGGCGCTGCCCTGCTGGAGGAGGGGGACCACGAGCGCCTCCACGGGCGGCTCGGGCCGGCCGCCGCCGGGCGGGCCGTCGAAGGGGGCGCCGGTCAGCGGGACGAGCCGCGCCTCCCCGTCGGCGAGCGCGGCGACGGGCCAAGGGCCTTCGGCGCTGGATGCGGGGAGGACGGGGGGCGCGAGGGGCGGTCCGGGGGTGACGCCGGTCGCGCCGACGAGCCGGGCGTCGTCGCCGTCGAAGAGGTAGGTGAGGGTGAAGGGCAGGTCCCGCGGGTTGCGGGACAGCTGCCGGTCGGCGAAGGCCAGCACCTCCTGCTCGGTGCGGATCACGCTGGGGTCGGAGCCGAGGTCGCGCAGGGTGGCCATGCGCCGCTCGCCGATCACCCGCTCGGTGTCCTCGCTGACGACGCACAGCATGCCGACGACGTGGCCGGCGTCGTCACGCAGCGGGCTGTAGGAGAAGGTGTGGTAGGTCTCCTCGGTGTAGCCGGACCGCTCCAGGAAGAGGAGCAGCCCCTCGTCCCAGGTGGCGCGACCCGTGCCGAGCACGGCGTCGATACGGGGGCCGATGTCGCCCCAGATCTCCGCCCACACCTCGCTCGCGGGCCGTCCCAGCGCCCACGGGTACTTCCGGCCGAGGGTGTCGCGCCGGTAGGCGGCGTTGCAGAAGAACGTCAGCTCCTCGCCCCAGGCCATCCACATCGGGAACCGGGAGGAGAGCAGGATGCTGACGGCCGTCTGCAGACTCTGCGGCCACTCCCGCGGCGCGCCCAGCGGTGTCGCCGCCCAGTCCACACGGGCGAGATCCGCGCCGACCTCGGGGTCGGAGGTGAACACCTGCGCGTCGACGCCGTCTCCCGGCAGGCCTGAACGCTCCACGCGACCCCCTCTTTCTCATGCCGGCGGTGCCTTCGGCCACGCCCGTGTTCTTCCGTGCGGTCACCCCGTCCGCCTTCGCGGGCATGCGTTCCGCCCCTGGGGCATCGGCCGCGTGCCGGAACACGGCGGTGCGCCGCGACCCCTCGCGCCGTCCGTCCGGACGACCGCGACGGCGTCACGAGCCGCCCCGTGTGCCGTGTGCGTGGCCGGGGAACGTGGACTTCCCGTCCCGGTCCCCCGTGCCCCGCATTCGCCGGGCCATGTCACCCCGCAGGGAGCCGCGCGCCGGTGGAACAGGTCACGGCGGTGTCCGCCGGTACAGGACGGCGCGGCCGGGGCGCGAGTACAGTGTCAGGCCCATCCGCCTCACTCTTTCTCTCGCCCCTCGGCCGGACCGCCGGCCTCTGCCGGAAGCGACGGATACATGGCTCTGGTGGTGCAGGACCGCACGTTCCTCGACGCTCTCAGCGACGAAGCGCGGAAGGATCTTTTCCGGATCAGTGTCGAGCGGACGTTCCGGGCGGACGAGCACCTGCTGCACGAGCAGGACGACAGCAGCCATGTGCTGGTACTGCTCGAGGGGTGGGCCGTGGTGTCCACGGCGACCGACCGGTCGTCGGCGCGGCTGATCCTGGCGCTGCGCAGGCGTGGAGAGGTCGTGGGCGAGATGGCCGCGCTGGGCGGCATCCGGCGCAGCGCCTCCGTCACGGCGCTCGGTCCGGTCCGCACCCTGGTGGTGCCGGGCGCCCGGTTCCGCGCGTTCGCCGGGCGCGATCCGCAGGTGTCGGCCGTGCTCATGGCTCAGCTGGTCTCGCGGCTGCGCACCGCCGACGAGGAACGGCGCACGCTGGCCTCCCTGACCGTGCTGCAGCGGGTGGCCCGGCGGCTGCTGGAACTCGCGGACCTCCAGGGGGCGCCGTCCGCACCGACGGCCACGCACGGGACGGGAACCGGGGACGCGTACCCGGTGCTCGCGCAGTTCGCCCAGCACGACCTCGCGGACGCGGTCGGCGCCACCCGCGAGGCGGTCGCCAAGTCGCTGCGGCTGCTGCGGACCGCCGGGGTCGTCCGCACCCGGCCCCGCCGCATCGAGCTGATCGACCACGACGCGCTGCGCCTGCTGGCGGCCGGCGGAAACATCGGGTTCTAGGCCCTCGCGCACGTTCTCCGACGACCGCCGGCGCCGCTCCCGCCCCCACTGCGCACCTCCTCCGACGACGGTTCGGCCCCCACCCCGCCCCCCGCTCGCGGGCACCCCTTCCCTAGATCACCTCAACTGGTCCACGTCAAGGGGTCCCTGAGGTTGTGTTGGAGTGCGGGGCGCAGAACGGCGCAGCGCGCGGGGCGTGCGTTGCAGGCGCTGGATCCATGTGCTGCCACCGGATGTGTAAACGGCCACATCGCGAGCCGGCGTGAGCCGCCATGCTGACGGTCAGTCAGGCACGACAGGGGGGTGGCCGGATGGCCGACGGAGCCGTCTACAAGACCTTGATGAGCGTGGACACCCGGGGCTCGGGCGGTTACCTCGACGGCGCGAAGAAGCGGATGCGCGCCCGGATCTACGACCTGGCCCACGCCTCGTTCGAGGCGGCGGGCGTGGCGAGGTCGATGCTGCACCTGGAGGACCGGGGGGACGGCTTCATCGCCGCCGTGGACGCGCGCATCCCGCCGGTCCGGCTGCTCGGCACCTGGCTGGCGGAGGTGCACCAGCGGCAGCGGACGGGGAACGAGGACCTGGCCCGCCCGCTCGGGCTGCGCGTCGGACTCCACGTGGGTCCGGTGACGCACGACGAGGAGGGTCTGTCGGGCCACGCCATGGACCTGGTCTGCCGGCTCGCGGACTCGGAGGTGACCCGGACGGTGCTGGACCGCTCGGGGCGCGATCTGGTCCTGGTGGTCTCCGAGTCGCTGCACCACGAGATCGTCCGGCACGGAGGACGGTTCGTGGAGCCGTCCGCGTACCGCCCGGCCCGGGTCGAGCTGAAGGAGGGCCCGGTGACCGCGTGGTTCCACGTGCCGGGCGAGGCCCGGCCCGCGGTGCCGGGTGACGAAGGGTTCGACACACTTCCCGTGGACGCGCCTTCGGGGGAGCACGGGGGCGGCGCGTCCACGGGAGCCGAGGCGGAGGGCCGGCCACCCGGAAGGGGCCCGGGGCATGCCGAGGCCCCGGGCGACCGGCCCTTCGCCGACGGACCCGCACGGCAGGCGGCCGGGAAGGAGGCGTGGCCGGTCGGCGCCGGATCCGGCGCCCACTGGGACATCACGGTGCAGGGCGGCCCCAGCGTCGTCCAGGACCGTGCCACCTTCCAGGGACCGGTCCACTTCGGGGGCGGCACGGGCGCGGCAGGCCGGGGCGACGGGGACGCCGACGGCCGGAGGTCCGGGGACCGCGCCGCCCCGCCCGGCACCCGGCTGGAAGGGCACGGCGACGACCTCACGGACGGACGACGGTGAGCGGCCAGAACGAACACGGGGGCGCCGAGGGCGCCGGAGCCCAGGACGCACCCACCGGGCAGGACCGGTGGCGGGCAGGGGACGAACCTTCGTGGCAGGACGGTGAACGGCGGCCGGTTCCGGATTCCGCCGAGGACGCCGACGGCGAGGCGGGCCCGGGCGGCGCCCGGGACCGGATGGGCGAGGCGGAACGCGCGGAGCAGCGGGACCGTCAGGAGCAGCGCTTCCGGGAGGCGACCCGGGACCCGCTGGCCGACTCGGGGGTCCCCGGTGAGGCGCGCGCGGCGGCCCGGGTCCAGCGGGCCGCACAGGCCCGGTTCGACATCCGGGGCAACAGCAGCGTCTTCGACCGCACGAGCTTCGACCGCGCGCACTTCGGCGACGTGTACATCGGCGCCCGGGACACGGGAGCACCCGTCTTCGGTGACGTGCCCGAGGACGAACTGGACCGGCTGCGCCAGGTCTACCGGGCCCCGGCGGGCTATCCCACGCTGAAGCGGGCGCTGCGCGCACGCCGTGTCCTGGTGCTGGGCGGCCCGCCCGGCACCGGCCGCCTCACCACCGGGCTCTGCCTGCTGGACGAGGTGACCGCCGCCGCCCGGAGCACCGCGCCCGGGGCCGGTACTTCCGCGCCCGGGACGGCGGAGCCCGACGACCGCGGGGGCACGGGGGTCCTCCTCACCCGGGGCCGGGTGACCCGGCTCGCGCCGTCCGACCTGGGGCGGCTCACCGCCGATCCGGGCGCGGTCGCCGACGGTGTGCCGGACGGCGGCGGTCTGCTGGTCCAGCTTCCCGCGAGCGCGGCCGGCTTCACGGCTCCGCAGGAACTGCACCTGGACGCGCTGGCCGCGCGACTCGCCGCGAAAGGGGCGTACGCGGTGCTGGTCGTCTCCCCCACGTCGCCCGCCGGTCATCTGCTGCAAGGGCGCTACGGGCTGCCGTGTCCGCCGGCGCCCGCAGGGGAACTGCTGGAGTGGCAGCTCGTACGACACCTCGCGGACTGCCCGGACCCGGACGCTCTGGGCCGGGGCGAACAGATCCTCAAGCACCCGCTGTTCCTGGACGCGCTGGGCATCCTGCCGGAGGCGCTGCGGCCGTCCGAGACGGAGCTGGTCGCCGAACGGGTGGCCCAGCACGTGCGAGGCGAGGTGAGCCGGGACGAACTCCTGGACAGCTGCGGCCACATCGCGCGCCGACAGGCCCGCGAGTGGTTCTCGGGGGCGGCCGACCCGCTGCCCCCGACGCCCGCGCCGGACCGGGAAGGGGCGGACGCGTTCATGGACGATGCCGCGGCACGGGTGCGGGAGGCCTCGTTCCGGATCGCGCTCGCGGTGCTGGACGGGGAGGCGCTCAGCTCGGTGGCCGACGCCGCCGAGCTGCTCGCCCAGCAGATCCTCGCCGTACGGATGCCCGGACGGGCGCACGGGCGGCCGGTGTTCGCGGAGGACCTGGACGGCCTGCTCGCCGCCTGCCGGGCGGAGGCGCGCACCGGTGAGGAGGTGTCGGTGGGCGGGGTGGCCGTGCCGGTCCGCACGGTCAGCTACCGGGGCACCGCGCTGGCGGGCTCGGTGCTGGCCGAGGTCTGGCACCGCCATCACGCGGCACGTGGCCCGCTGGTGCGCTGGCTGCGCGGGCTGGCGGGCGACCCCCGCCCACAGGTGTGGGTACGCGCGGCCGTGGTCGCGGGTGAACTCGCCACCGCCGACCTCGGGTACGGCTTCGCGGAGCTCATCCGGCCGCTGTCGGCGGCCGAGGACACCCGGCGCCGCTACTTCGCCGCGACCGCGCTCCACCAGGCCGCCGGCCGCGAGCCGCACCGGTCGGCGGTGCGGGGTGTGGTGGAGGACTGGGCGGACGCCCCGGTGCCGGCGCTGCGCTGGACGGCGGCGCTGGCCCTCGGTTCCGGCCGGATCGTGGACGACACCCGCCGGGCCATGGAGCTGCTGTGCGGCATCGGCGGCCGGGACGACGGCGCCCATGCGCTCGTCGCCTCGTTCGGGGCGACCCGGCTGGTGGCCGGCAGCCGGGCCGGGGAGGCGGCCACCGTGCTCTGCGAGTGGGCCGAGCACGGCACCGACGAGCAGATCGACCTCACCATGCTCTGCGCCGTACGGCTGTTCTGCGCGCGGACCGACGACATGTGGCAGGCGGAGTCGGGCGACGGCCCGGACGAGCCGCCCGCCGAGTCCGCCCTGTCCGCACCGTCCTTCGCCGGCCGGGTGTGGAGGCCCGGCGGGGTGCGGCTCGCGGGCAGGACGCCGGGGCAGCCGGGCGGCGCCGGGCCGCACGCCCTGACCCGGACGGACGAACGGCCGCCGGTGCCCCGGGCGCCGGTCGCGACGACCGACGCGGAGCTGGCCCGGAGGGCGCACTGGCCGCTGGCCCTGGCCGTGGCCGTGACGGTGGAGAGCGCGGCCGAGCCCCTGGCGGACCTGCTGTGGCGGGCGCTGGCGAACCGGCTGTCCCACGAGGCCGCGACGGAAGGCCTGGCCACGTGGCTGCGGGCCGCCGAGGCGGACGCCGCGGTACCTGGAGTGCCGGGCCGCGCCTATGTGTTCGAGCAGGCGGCCGGGGAGTCGCCGGCGGACAGCGATGCCGCCGGACCTCGCGGGGAGATCCTCCAGGCGCTGCTGTGGCTGCTGCCCCGGATGATCCGCGGCCGTCGGGACGCCGAACGGCTGCGCTGGCTGCTGCGGTTGCTGGTGGACGCGCCGGAAGAACCGATGACCGCTGCCTTCGCCCGCCATGTGGTGGCGGCGATGGCGGCGACGGGACGCGGCCAGGGCGGCCGGGGGGAGGAGCAGAGGTGACGGTGGAACAGGGAGAGGGCATGACCCTCCCGGACAACCCCGCCGGGCCGTTCCTGCGTGAACGGGCCGTACAGGGGCGGAGTTTCAAGCACTACGGCGCGCAGGTGGCCTCGGTGCTCTACTACCAGGACGGCGGGCACAGTGTGATCACCGCGCGGGGCGCCGACCACCGCGACCGGCTCAGCCGCTGGTCCCGGCCCACGAGTGTCTGTGAGGTCGCCTGCGGACGGCACACGACCACGTTCACGCTGAAGCTGCCGGCGCACGGCGCGGCGACCTTCTTCGACACCCGGGTGACGCTGCGCTGGGAGGTCGTCGACTACCGGCTGGTCGTGGAGAAGCGCCTGTTCAGCGTGGAGAACGACCTCGGTCCTGAGATCGTGAACCGGCTTCAGGGCGTCACCGCCCGGTACTCCGTGGACCAGGCGCACGAGGCCAACCAGGCGGTGCAGCGGGACATCAAGGCGGGGCACTGGGCGGGACTCGGGCGCGAGGTGGGACTGCGCACCGACGTGTTCGTCGAGGTCGGCACCGACCGCACACAGATCGCCTTCGTCAACCGGACCCGCAGGGACGAGGCGGAGATGCAGCGGGTGACCGCCCGCTTCCGTGGGTTCGCGGCGATCGCGCACGGCACCGACGCGGAGAAGTACGCGTATCTGATGGCATCGGGCGACAGTGCCGAGGTCGGCCGGCTCGTCAAGATGATGCTGGAGAGCCAGGCCGAGGACCAGCGCGCCAACCGGGAGTTCCTGATCCGGATGGCGCACGAGGGGCGGATCAACACGCCTGAACTGGACGCCTACATCCGTCAGATGGTGCTTCCCGGGCAGGGGACGGCGCAGCTTCCGTCGTCGGGGTTCGAGCCCCGTACCGCGCTGCCGCCCCCGCCGGTCGCGCAGGCCCCCGCGGCATCCGCCGGGGCCTTTGCGCAGGACTGGCCGGACGCCACGGCGGCGCGGGACACCGGGACGTACGACACCCCGGGGCGCGGGACGGCGCGGCCCTCGGCCGGACCGCCGCACCAGGTGGAGGACGACTGGTGGGGCGAGCCGCAGGACGTCGTCGCGCCGCCGGCCGCCGCGCCCGCGGCGACGGACTCGTACGGCACGTCCGGACACACCGACGGCCACGGCTTCGAGTACGTCCAGGCCGAACCCTCCGGCCGCCCGGAGTCCGGGCACACGGAGTCCGGGCACACGGATTCCGGGCACACGGAGTCCGGGGCGGACCCCGGCCCCTGGGCGGGATCCCGTGGCGGGGCCCACGAGGACGACGACATCTGGGGCGACCCGTCGGACGGGAGCACGGACGGCCGGGACGGCGGACGATGACGGCCGCACCCCACGCGCCGGGGACCATCGTGCCGGAGGCCCGCTACGTCGCCGAGCAGCTGCTCGCCTCGGTCCGTGAGGACACCGGCCGGGCGGACGCCAAGGCGTCGGTGCTGCTGTCGGTGACCCTGGCCGTGCCGCCGCTGGTGGTCGGGACGGGGCAGCTCCCGCCGGACCGGCCCTCCGTGCCGGGACTGGTGCTGCTGGTGGCCGGGTTGCTGATGTGGCTGGCGGGCTCCGTGTCACTCGTTCGGGCGGTGCTGCCGCACGGCGGAACTGAGCGGGTGGGGCCCGGCATCACCTTCTTCGCCGACGTCGTCGCGGTGCACGCGGCGACCGGAGCGGGCGGCGTGGCCGAGGCCGTGGGCAGAGCGGGCGAGGACGTCACCGCCTGGCTGCTGACCCAGGCCGTGGACCACAGCCACATCCTCGTCCGGAAGTACCGGTGCATCCGCTGGGGGGCGGTCTGGCTGGTACCGGGGGCGCTGGCGGCGACGGCCGGGCTGCTGCTCGGCTGATCCCGGCACGCAGGGGGGCGAACAGGCGGCACCGGCTGCCGGCACCGGGACACGCGGGGCTTCACAGGCCTCGCGCACCCGACATTCAGGCATATGGAGTGACAGTGGAGGGGGACGACATGAACGCACACGACGCCGCACCGGCGTACGGCGGTGCGGGACGCACGGCACGGGGACGAGGCGGACGCGCGGCATCCCGGGCCGGTACGACGGATGACGCGGGTGCGGCGACGACGGGGCGCCGTGGGACGGTCGACGTCCGCACCGCCTCCGGTGCCCGCGCGCCGGACGGTTCGAGCCCCACGGTGCCCCTGAGACGCCGGGGGCTGCCCGGGGTCCGGCGGACCGCCGTCGTGCTGGCGCTGCTGCTCCTCGGGCCGGCCGTGCTCGGGCGGACGGCGCAGCCCACGCCGCTCGCCCCGGTCGCGGCCGGCGCCACGGACGCCGTGGACCTGGCCGTCGCGGTGGACGAGTCGAACAGCCTGAGCGAGGCCGACGTGGAGCGGGAGCGGGACGCCGTCGGACGGATCGCGGTCGGGGAGATCTCCCCGGCGTCGCGGATGACCGTCCTGGGGTTCGCCAGCGCCGACAACGACGACCAGAGCCCGGTGGACGAGGTGTGCCCGACGACCGCGCTCGACGCGGTGGCACAGGAGAAGATGGACGGCTGCCTGCGCAAGCTGGCCCGGCGCGGCAAGGGCCAGGGCACCGGGACCGACTTCCCGAGCGCGATCCGGCAGGCCGTGACCCGGCTGGGTGAACACGGCGGCGACCGACCGCGCATCCTCTTCCTGCTCACCGACGGCAAGCTCGACGTGAGCGACAGCCCCTCCTACGGCACGGACAAGGAGAGCCGCGAGGAGAACGGCCGCCGCGAGCTGGTCAAGGCGCTGGCCGAGGCCCGCGCCGCCCGGGTGCAGATCTGGCCGCTCGGCTTCGGCGACGACGTCGACATGGACGCACTGCGGGACATGGCGGAAGGCGGTTACCGGGGCGGCTGCACCAACCTCGAGGCGGCCCGTCCGCGCGCGGACCGGGCGACGGACTCCCAGGCCCTGGGCGACGCGGTGCAGCGCGCCTTCGCCGGGGCCCGTTGTCTGCTCAGCGACCCGCCGCGCAAGGACACCCCGCCGGCGGACATCTCCGTACCGCTCTCGCCACTGGCGACGCTCGCCACGATCGTCGTCTCCAAGGGCGACCGCGCGGTGCGGGCCAGGTACGTCGACCCGAGCGGCCGGGAGATCGAGCCCGGAAGCCGGTCCGACGGCTCCACGTTCACGCTGAACGGGGCGGGCGGCGAGGTGGAGTCGCTGCGCATCACCGACCCCAGACCCGGGCGCTGGCAGGTCCGGCTCGACGCGCCGGAGGGTCACCGGGACCAGCTGGCCAGTGTCTCCGTGCAGTGGCGGGGAGCCGTGCGTTCCTCCATCGTCCTGACGCCCGCCTCACCCCGGCCGGGTGAGAAGGCCCGCGTCGAACTGACCCTCCAGACCCGCGACGAGCAGGGCGTCGTCGACCCGGCTGACCTGCGCAGGCTGAAGGTGTCCGGGCAGCTGACGGGCGACGGCTTCGACCCCGTGCCGCTCGCGCTCTCGGACGACGGGGAGGACGGCGACAAGGACGCCGGTGACGGCCGTTTCACCGGCACCGTGACGGTCCCCCGCACGGCGAAGGGCGCCCTCAAGGCCGTCGGGGTGCTCGGTGCCGTCGGACTCACCGCCGACCACCGGCCGTTCCTGACCCGCACCGCCGCGCGCAACCCCGAGGTGCGCGCCGGGCTCCGCGTGGACGACGCGCAGGCGCACCCCGGCGGCAGCGTGCCGTTCAGGCTGCTGGCGTCCAACGACTCGGACCGGCCGCACACCCTGCGCCTGTCGCTGCGGGACACCGAGCCGGGCGCCCTCGCCCTCTCCCTCACCGAGGTGACGCTGGCCCCCGGCGAGTCCGTGGACCAGGCCGGCCGGCTGACCGTGAGCTCCGGGCTGGGCCCGCGGGAGCTGAGCGCGCGGCTGGAGGTGTCGGACGCCGACGAGGCCGCCCGGCCGCTCGACGCGAAGCTGGTCACGGTGGACGTCACCCCGGTTCCCTCGTGGCCCGCGCGGGTCTGGGACCGCTGGTGGTGGGCGCTGGTGACCGGCGCCGTGCTCCTGGCGGTACTGGCCGGCTGGTTCGTGTGGCATCGCAGGCAGGCGCGCGAGGGGGTCTCGCCGGGGGGACTGCTGCTCCGGCTCACCGTGTCCGACGACTCCGGGGAGCGCACCACCAGCGAGACGACGGTGCCGCGCAGGCGCGACCCCTGGTACCGGTTCGACGTGTCGGACCCGGACGGCCCCAACCCGCGGCTGAACCCTTCCCCCATGGGCCGGTACGCCGTGCAGCGCGACCCGCGCACCGGCGTGCGGCTGCGCACGCCGGACGGGCGGGACCAGTCGTACGCGCTGGCCCGTGACGTGCCGTTGGAAGGCCACGTCCGGCTGCGGGTGGAGCGCGGCGCCGACGGACGGACGGCCGCCCCGCGGACGGGAACGCCCCGCTGGCTGGCGGACCTGCTGCCCGGACAGCGCCGGCCCGTCACGGCGACGTCCGCCCGGAGTGACGCGTACGGCACCGGCGGCCGGGACCCGTACGGCGGCTCCCCCGCCGGCGGCTCGCCGTACGGCGGCTCCTCGTACGACGACGAATTCGACGAGGCCACCTGAGACCCGGCGGCCGGCGCGTGCGGCCGCCACCGACCCACGACAGGCCCGCCCATGGGACCTGAGACCCGTCCAGCGCCCGGTGCCCACGCACCGGACAGGGGGGAAACGAAGCGATGAAGATCTTCCAGCCGATGCTGTTCGTCGGCCTCGGCGGCACCGGCGGTTTGATCGGCGCCGAACTGGAGCGCCGGCTGCGCGCCGAGCTCTGCGGCCCGGACGGCACCGCCCTCACCGGCAACGGCAGGCTGCCGCACGAACTGCCCGCCTGCCTGCAGTTCGTCTACGCGGACTACAGCGACGCGGAGCTGCACCGGCTGCCGCACCTGAGTGCGGACGCGACGCTCCGGCAGGCCTACAGCCGCACCTCGCGCGCCACGCACAACCTGCTGCCCGCGGACTACGAGAGCTCGCCCGAGGTGACCCGGATGCTGCGCGCGCTGCTGCGCGAGGAGGTGTCCGACTGGCTGCCGCCGCAGAGCGGCGAACCCAAGATCAACCCGCTGCGCAACGGCGCCGGCCAGCTTCCCACGGTGGGCCGCGCCGCACTGTTCGCCACCTTGGCCAACGGTCCCGCGCCGGTGCTGACCCCGCTGCACCGGGCCATCGACGCGATCGCAGGGGCCGGCGGGGAACTCCAGGAGGTCGGCGGCGACACCATCAACGGCTGCGACGTGTTCGTGGCCTTCTCGGTGGCAGGCGGCACCGGCACCGGCATCTTCCTGGACTACCTGCATCTGATCGGGCAGGCGTTCAAGGACAAGAGGTTCCGGGGCGCGCGGATCTATCCGCTGGTGGTCATGCCGTCGGCGTTCCCCGAGGCCAAGGGCGGCGGCCGGGAGGCCGAACTCAACGCCGCCCGCGCGGTGGTGGACCTGTCCCGGCTGGTCGACGAGCAGAACGCGCCGCACGCGGAGGCGGAACTGGGCGACGTGGACCTCAGGGAGTCGCTGCGCATCCGCTATCCGCAGACCCACCCGGTGTCGCTGCGGCCGGGCACGGTGCCCACCGCCTTCCTGTTCAGCCAGACGGCCGGTATCCGCCCCGATGATCTGCGCCGCTCCATCGTGTCCCTGGTGGTGTCCCTGATCGGCACCGACCTCAATCTGGGCGAGGCGAAGGGCGGGGGACGCGACGACGACTACCAGACCTTCGCCAGCAACTTCGTCAACGGCGACGTCAGCCGCCGGACCCGTTCCGCGACCGGTATCGGCCGCAAGGGCATCTCCACCAGCCTGGTCGCGTCGATGACGGCGCCGCTGGACGAACTGGCCGAACTGGTCGCGGCCAAGATGCTGGCCCACGCGGTGACCGGGCTGACCGACCCCTCCACCGCCGTGCCGCACGAGACGGCGCCTCTGGTCCGGGAGATGTTCACCGCCGCCGGGCTGGGCGAGCTGTGGCGGCGCGAGCCGCTGGAGGTGACCGACCCCGACCCGCTGCCGCGCGGCAGCGGCGAGATCGAGACGGCCCTGCGGGACCGGCTGGAGCAGATGCGGCGGCTGCTGGCCGACCTGGAGCGGCAGGTCGCCCACCGCATGCCGATGCTGGTGGAGGGCTTCGCACCGCGGACGGCCGCGGAGCAACTGCTGGCGAAGACCGACCTCTTCACACTCGGCCGGGTGGTGTCGGGCGTGCCGGACGAGACCAACGCCGTGGCCCGGCTCGGCTTCCTCGGCATGCTCGACAACCGCCGGCAGGACCCGGCACGGCCGAACGGGGTCGACCTCCAGCCGCCGCCGGTGCCGAGGATCAAGGGCCGGGTGGTGGGGCCGCGTCCGCGCTGGACGGACGACGAGGTGGCCGTCGTGCTGGAGGCCCAGGACCGCTGGTACAAGTGGCGGGCCCACAAGGTCTGGCACCGCGCCTGGAGTGAGCACGAACCGCGCTGGAGGCAGGCCGCGAACCTGCTGCGCAACGAGGTGCACGCGCTCGTCGACGCCTTCCGCAAGCACGTGGACGACCAGCCGCGCGCCCACGCGGCCCAGGTCAAGGAGCTGTACGACGACCGCACCGGCGTCTCGTACCTGCTGCCCCCGCAGGGCAACCTGGGCCGTTTCTACCAGGCGCTGATGGAGCGTCTGGCGGAGAGCCATCAGCTCGGACCCAACGGCGACGAGGCCGCACTGATGCACAAGCTGGTCGACGCCGAGCTGCGCCGCGGCGCCTTCGCGATCGGCAGGCACCACCCGGACGCGGCCGTGGCGGAGGTGAAGGCCGCGTTCAAGCACCGGGTGCAGCGGTTGTTCTCCGAGCGGCCCGACGGACGGCAGTCGCGCGCGCTGCTGCCGAGGATGAGCACGCTGCTGGCCGCCGAGGCCGGTGACGCCGAGGCGGCCCAGCAGGTCAGCGCACGGGCGCTGGAGCAGTTCCGGTACAAGCTGGCCGGCCTGCTGCCGGCCGGGTTCACCCCCGAGGGCAACGGACGGCTGAAGGTGCTCATCACCTATCCGGGCTCGCGCCGGACGGCCGTGGACACCTATCTGGAGAAGCATCTGCGGCTGCCGCAGGACAGCCAGCGGACCATCGAGTTCCGTGCCGTCGACACCGACTCGATCTCCGTGGTGCTGTTCCGCAGCGAGATGAGCCTCACGGAGGTGCCGGAGGCCCGCAAGGTGCTGCGCCAGTGGGCCAAGGCTCAGGAGAGCCGCCGCGACGAGGACGTGCTGCGCTGGCGGCAGCGGCTCGGGTACCGGGACGACTGGCTGGCCAGTACGCCCGACGACCGGGCGCACATCCTCAACCGCCTGCTGTGCGCGCTGTGGAACGGCCAGATCGACTACCAGGGCGACCCCGCGTCCCCGCAGCGGCTGCGCATCCGGCTGCACGACGACCCCAGCGAGGACGCGCTCGGCATCCAGCTGGCGCTCACCGACCACCAGGACGGCATCTCCAGCTGGGCCGGGCTGCTGCGGGCGTACGAGCGCTGGGTGCTGCTGGCCGAGGAGAACATCGTGCAGAGCTACTGCAAGGTGGTGATGAACACGCTGCCGCGTGGGCTGGGCACCTCGGGAAGCGAACCCTCGGAGCTGTATCTGCAGCTGGTCCACGAGGTGGCGCCGCGTCAGCTGCGGCTCCTGGACGAGCGGGAGCGGCGCTACGGCGCGCGGGTGGCCGATTGGACGCGCCGGCTGCGCGAGTTCTGGGCGGAGACCCTGCCCGACGCGCTCGGCCTGCCCTTCCCGGAGGGCGAGAACCCCGCCCACCCCACCCTGCGCGACCTGGAGGAGTGGGTCCGCGAGAACCGGAGCGGCGGCGCGTACGCAGGGCCCCCGGAGGAGGACGCGTGGACCACCGGCCGGATCCCGGGCGGGTCCCAGGCCGGGGCCTGGGACCGGTCCTCGCAGCAGCGGCCCGCCGAACTCCCGCAGCGCTTCGAACCGGCGGACGGCGGGCGGCAGGCCGGCCCGTACGGCGGCGCGCCGCACGACGGGGCGCCTCGCCGCGACGACGGCTGGGACGTGCCGTCGCACGGCAGGCCGGGCGTCGAGGCCGGCCGGCGGCGTGCGTCCGCCCGCCCGGTCCGCGCCCGCCGGTGAGGTGCCCGCGCACGGACGGCGGCGACGCGGACCGCGGGTGGCGTCGCCGGCCGCCACGACGAACGGACCGGCACTGGCCGACACCCCCGGCTGCCGGCCCGGCGGACCGTCCACGTCCGGAGGGTGGTGCGGCCGGCCCGGCCCGGCGCGGCGTACCGCCCGCCGGCCGGCCGGTACGCCCCGCGCCGGCCGGACGGCCCGCGCAGGGACCGGCGCCCGCCCGGGCGCCGGAGTACCCGCCCTTCCCGCGCAGCGCCGAACCCGACACCGGCTGGCCGGGCGCAGGTTCGGCCGCGCCGTGGGGCGTCTCGGACACGGACGGAGACGCCGACTGGCCCGACGAGGAGATCACGCCCGGCGGCGACGCCCGCGAGAGCTGGGAGGGAAGCGCGTGACCGCCGTGGAGAGCCCGGTCGTCGTCCTCGACTTCCGGGGCGGACGGGACGTGCCCGAGGACGGCTCCGGGCTGCGCCGCCGGATGGCCGCACGGCTGCCGGACGGCGCGCGGGACCACACCGGCGACCTGCGGTTCCTGGTGGTGGACGACCCGGACGGGCTGACGGCGCACGCCGAGGCGTACGAACTGGTCGCGGGCGCGCCGACGCTGGGCGCGGTGCGTCTGCTCTGCCTGGTGACCGGCGACCTGGAGCGGCGACGCCCCGTGAGCCCGTCCCCGGACACGCCGTACCGGCCCGCTTCGTACCCGGACCCGCCGTACCGGGACATGCCGCACGAGGATGTCCCCGCACCGGAGGGCGGACGCCGGCTGCGGCTGGCGTCCGTGCTCCAGTCGTCCCACACGGGGGTGCTGTGGGCCCCCGACCCGCGGGCGGGGTACGACCAGGGCACCGGCGACCCCGGCGCGGAGAAGGAGGCGGCGCTGGCCGCGCTGACCGATCTGCTGCGCGTGCGGGAGATCTTCGACAAGGTGCTGGCCGAACTGCGCGACGCCCCGGTGTCGGTGGCCACCCTGTCGCTGCGGGTGCTGGAACACGACCTGACACCTGAGGCGCGGGACAGCGCGTGGGCCGGTGCGCTGGCCCGCTTCGCGGGGGCCGAGACGTCGCTCACCGCGCCCCTGGCCGCGCAGGAACTTCCGCGGCAGCTGGCCGAGTTGCTCGGCCCGGGACCTGAGCGTCCGGTGACGGAGCTGCTGCGTCCGGGCGGCGCGGCCGACTCCGCCCGCACCGCGTGCGAGCGGGCCCTGGACGCGCTCGCCGCACACCGGGACGAACTGAGCCACGCCCGCGCACTGCTGACGGGCCGCCGGACGGCGGACGAGGTGCCCGCGTCGACGGCCCGCGCGGCGGACGCGCTCGGCCGCTACCGGGACGTCGTGGCCCGGGTGCTCCGGGACAGCGGCGCGCCCGGCGTCCCGCGCGGCGACGCGCTGGCCCGGCTGTCCGACGGGGGCGTGGCACTGCCCGCGGAGATGAGGGAACGGCGCTCTCGTGGCGGCGACCCGGACGAGGGACTGCAACGCTGCACCGCGCACTGGCTGACCTCCGGGCTGCCGCTGCGCGCGGTCGCGGCCCGGCTGACGGCACTCGCCGAACGGGTCGCCCCGACGCCGTCCGCCGCCCGGCTGGGGGACCTGGAGCAGGCGTGCCCGGAGCAGTCCCTGGGACGGGTGTCGGCCGCGGTTCCGCTGTACTTCGCCCGTGCCCGGGCGCGGTGGCTGGTGCCGACGGCACTCACCGCCTTCCTCTCCGCGCTCGCGCCGTGGCCCGGCACGTTGCTCGCGCTGGTGCCGGCGCTGGTGTTCCTCCTCGGCGGCGCGCTGGCCCGCGCGGTCCGGCCGGGCCGCGCGGCGGGCGGCCGGATGCACGGGGCCGCTGCGGCCCGCACCGTGGCGCTGGCGGCGGGCGCGGGTGCCGGGTTCGGTCTGACGCTGCTGGTGAGCGTCCCGCGGGAGCTGGTGCTCGTGGGTGTGCTGGCCGGTGTGCTCGGCGCGGTTCTGTGCGTCGGGGCGTGGTGGCGCCGGGGGCTCGCCGACTGGTGGGAGGCGACAGGCATCTCCGGTCTGGGGCCGTGCCTGGCCCGGGTGGACGCGGCCCTGGCGGACGCGCTGCACCGCCAGTGGTGGGCGGCCGAGGAACGCACCCGGCTCGCCGACGGCGCCCGGACGCTCGCGGCGGTGCTGCGGGGCGCGGCCGTCGCGGCGGACGCCGGACACCCGCTGTCCGGCCCGCCGTCCGCCCCCGGCGCGGGAACGGCCGGCGCGGGTACGGCAGGTACGGGTACGGCCGGTACGGACGGCTGGTCCGACCCCGGCTGGGACGAGTCGTCCTGGCCGGCCGGACGGCCGGAGACGGCTCAGGCGTACGCGGGGGAACCGTACGGAACTCCGGCGAGCGTCCCGGCACCGCACGCGCCGGCCGGATCCGTCCCCGCACCGGAGCACGGGGAGGAACAGCCGCCGGAGCCGTCGTGGGGGGACCTCGACTGGCCCGACGACGCACCGGACGAGGCGTCTGGAGACGGCTGGGGCCAGCGCGCCGAGGGACCCGGGGACCGCGCCCGGACCGTGCCTCCGGTGGACCCGCCCTGGCTGCACCGGGGTGCGGGCGAGGGCGGCCCCGATCTGGTGCCGACCCTGGTGGCGGATCTGGCCGACGCGACGGTTGCCGCGCTGCGCGGCCGCGCGGACTCCTCCGGAGCCGCGGGAGGCGCTGGGCCCGGGGGCAGCGCACCGGCGACGCTGGAAACCGCCGTGTCCCGGGCCATCGCGGCGGCCGGGGCGGGCCTGCGTGACAACGGGGTGCTGCCCACTCCGCCCTACGCCCGGCCGGACCGGGCCCGGGCGGACGCCGCGGCGCTGCTGGGCATCGGCGTCCAGCGGGTCAGGGACGTGCTCAACACCGGGTCGGAGCAGGGCAGGCCCTTGCTGCTGTGTCCTCCCGCACAGCTCTCGCTGCTCAGCCGGGACCCGGCCGAGGCGCGGTCCGTCGCCTTCGCCCCCCAGGCCGTACGGCCGTCGGTCGAGACGACGCCTGGCGGGCGCGGTCCCGACGGAGAGCCGGCCGCGATGGTGTGGACGGAGGCCGGCCGCTTCGCCGGCACGCTGCGCCTGGTTCCGCTGCGCGCCGGTGTGGTGGAGAACGTGCGCGTACGCACCTGGGCACAGGACGGCTCCCTCACAACTCCCGGCGACGGGACGACCGGCACCGTCGCGGATCAGGGCGAGGAGTGGGCTCAGCGGTGAACCGCGTCAGGACGACGACCGACCGTGCCCCGGGCACACGGACCGACACAGTGGGGAAGTCATGGTGAACGACCAGCGGCCCGCATCGCGCCCCGACGGCTTCGGGCCGGCGGCGGAGCCGTTCACGGCGGCGGGCCTCCGGCCGGACGGCCGACAGGATCCCGCACCCTCCCGGGAAGGCCCCGTGGAGTTCTCGTTCGTCTCGCCGCAGGGCGTCACGCATCGGGTGCGGGCCAGGTTCGGTCCGGACCGGCCCCGTCTGGTCCGGCCGCCCGCGCTGGCCCGGCCGGTCCGTTTCGAGGACGGCTGGCAGGGCTTCCAGGTCCGGCTGCCGCGCGAGGCGGGCGCGGACCGGGAGGCGTACGCCCTGCTCCAGGCGGAGATCACGGCCGCGCTGGCGCTGCACCGCGCCTACGCGGGCACCCACTTCGGCGGCCTCTTCCCGACGCCGGTCGGTTACGACGTCAACACCCTGACGCCGTTCGTGCTGTACGCCGTGCCGCGCGGCCGCCCGCTGTCCGGTCCGACCGAGCGCGTGTCGATGGCCGAGCAGCGGGTCGTGGAGCGTGATCTGGTGCTGGTGGTACGGCTGATGGAGGCCGTCGGCCTGGTGCACCGGGGCATCGTGCCGGGCGCCGTCCGCGTGGACACGCAGGGCGTGCAGGTCTGGGACCTGGGCTCGGTGGTCCGGGCAGGGCGCCCCCGGGTGCCGTACGGGATCCCGCCCTACGCCTCGCCCGAGCAGCGGGCCGGGGTGGGCACGACGGACGCGCGGGACGCGCTGTGGAGCGTGGCACAGGTGCTGTACCACCTGGTCACCGGCCGCCCGGGAAGCCCCGACGGGCCTCCGGCCGACCTCGCCACGCAGCGGTCGGTGGCGGAGACGCTCGGACCGGTGTTCGCCCGTCAGGCCGCGGACCGGCCGACGCCGGACGCGCTGCTGCGCACGCTGGCGCCCGAGATCGCCGCCGAGGCGGCGGGCGCGCTGCTGCCGGACCCGATGGAGCGGCACCGCCGGGAGTTCGACGAGATCCGGCGCCGCAAGCACGCCACTTTCGCGCCCCCTCCTCCCACGGCGCACACTCCGTACGTCCCGGCGCAGGAGCACCTCGGGACGGCGGACGCGCCGCCCCGGCACGACGAGGCGCCGCCGCCGTTCACCGGCTACGAGTACCCGGTCCGCGAGCGCGGCCGGCTGCGCACCTGGATCAGTGGAGGACGTACCTCCGGCACGCACGAGCCCGGCGGGAGCCGGTCCGAAGGAGACACCCGCCGATGACTGTTCCCATGGGGCCGGAGGCCACCACCCAGGACGTTCTCTGCCCGTACTGCCTGGAGATCATCACGTACGACGAACAGCAGTTGTTCGTCCGCAACGACAAGCAGATGTTCGAGGAGTTGCGCGTGGACCGGCGGATCAGTCCGCTGCGCCTCGCCGACACCCTCCGCTCCGCCTATCAGCGGTGCGGCAGTTCCGAGGGCGGGCAGGCCCACTACATCCCGGTGCCGTACCTGACCAACGGCGCTCCGCTGACCGTGGCGATGGTCGGGGACTCCGCCACCGGCAAGACACATCTGCTCACGCAGATGATCGCGGAGATCGCGGACGGCGGTCTGAAGCGGTACGGGCTCCAGATGCAGTCGGTGAACCCGCAGGACCACCAGACGTTCATGAGCGAGCGGGTGGAACGGCTGCGGTCCGGCGAGATGCTCGAACACACCCGAAGCGCGGGCGAGTTCGCGGCGTTCGTGGACGCGTTGCTGCTGAGCCGCCCCGATGGGACGGCCCGGCCGGTGGCGTTCTTCGACCTGGCCGGCGAGGACCTGCGTCGCACCGATGCGCTGACCCGTTTCATGGTGGGCGTGGACGCGCTGATCTTCGTGGTGGACCCGTTGCGGGCCCTGCCGATGCCGTACCTGGACCCGCTGCGCGGCGACCTCGGCCACACCAGGGGCGGCGATCCGGCGTTCCAGACCGTGCTGGACCGGCTGCCGCGCACGAGCGGGCAGTACCTCGGGGTGGCGGCGGCGGTCGTGGTCAACAAGAGCGATCTGGTGCGGTTCGAGCCTCCCGTGGACCGCTGGCTGGCCGAACCTCCGCCGGACGGGCGGCTGGCCGACCGGTTCGCGGAGGAGAGCCGTGACGCGTACGCGTTCCTGCGCCACCACACCGGGCAGGCGTGGGTCGCCCCCTTCGACAGTGTGCTGCGCTGCACCCTGCACTTCGCCTCCGCGACGGGCAGTCACGACCACGAGGGCCGGTTCCCGCACGGCACCCGGCCGCTGCGGGTCCTGGAACCGCTGGTGTCGGTGCTCGCGATGTGCGGGCTGATCGACGACGGCGCCGCCGACGGAGCGACGGCGGTGGGCCTGTGACACCGGCACGACCCGGCCGGCCCGACGACACGGCCGCACCCGACGACCGGGTGCACCAGATCGTCTTCCGCTGGGCCGGCAACGTGGGCCACCGGGGCGCGGGGATCGCCGCGGTCGCCCACTCCTGCCCCGAGCCCGAGGCGCGTGCCCTCGCCGACCGGCTCGGCCCCGTCCTGCGCGTCATGGGCGGCGAGCAACGACCCAGTGTGGTCCGGCACATCCTCCCCGGCGGCCGCGTCCTCCTGGTCCGCCGCACGCCGGGATCCGACGCCCAGGGGCGCGACAGCACGGTGTGCCACGCGTTGCTGGGTCCGGCGAATTATCTGGTGCCGCTGTACTGCGTCAGTCTGGGTGCGGCCCCCTGGGCCGCACCGGGCTGGGCCGACCAGGTGACAGGGGAGATCGAGCCGGTGTCACGCGACAGGCTCAAGGCCCTGGCCACCGACATGCGGGACCGCATGTGGGAGAACGTCCCTCTGGTCCGGCGCCCGCTGGTGTGTCTCGTGGCCCAGTTCCTCCGCACCCCGGGGGCCCGGCTGTCGGCCCTGGCGGGCGAACTGGACGAGTCCCTGACCGAGGCGTACGCCCGGGCCCGGGAGCATCGGACTGTGCCCCCGCCGGAGGAGCTGCCGGAGCCGGCGCTCCTGGTGTTGTGGGGACTGTGGTGCGTCTTCGGCCCCTCTCTGGACCGGGAGCGGGAAGCGGCGAGCTGGCAGTTCGCCACCTTCGACACGAGGGACGACCAGCCGTACCGGGTGGTGTTCGTCCCGGCCTGGCGCGTCTCCCCCACGGAGGACGGCCGGCTGCGCCGGATCGATCTGCTGGACCCCGGCACGGACCGCGCCGCCGAACTCGCCACCATGCTCGTGGACCACTACCTGGACCGGCGGTCCGACGTGCCGTACCGGCGGCTGCTGGACACCGACCCGAACTCGGCCGACCCGGAACACCGGCGCTGCCACGCCCTGCTCCGGGAGGTGTGGCCCGGCAGGTACGGCGGGGCGCAGGTCACGGACACGGGTTCCGTTCACGTGGCCGACCCGGCCCAGGTTCGGTCTCCCGCTCCGTCGCCTGCCCCGGCTCCGTCCTCCGCTCCGTCCGTTCCGGCCCAAGGACGCGCCCAGGACCTCGTTCCGCCCGGCCGGCAACGGCCGCAGCCGCGGCCGGACGTCCGGGAGTCGCCCACTCCGCCGGCCTGGCAGGCCCCCGCCTCCGACGCGGCCAGGACCTCTTCGCCGGAGTGGGAGCGACAGCCGGTCGAGCAAGCGCCGTCGGCCGGCCCGCAGCCGGGTCCGGAGGCGAAGCCGACGACGGCGCGGCAACAGGCGCCGGGCACCCGGGAGACGTCGGGTACCGTGCAGACGCCGGGCGCCTGGGAGGAACCGGGGCGGCCCGCCCCCGCCGTACCGTCAGGTCCCGTCACCCACCATGGGCACCCAGGGCCGCCGGACGCTTCCTCCCCGTATCCGCCCGCGCCGAGTGCGCCCCCTGAGTTCCAGCCACGGGAGGGCCTGGACGCGCCCGCCACCCGACGTACGACAGGGGCCGGAGCCGGTTTCACGACGGTCCCCGGATCGGGAGCGATCACCGACCGGCTGACGCCGGAGTACCAACGCTTCCTGCGGGACGAGGCGTTGCCGGTGCTCTTCGACCAGCCGGTGGCAGGACGGTCGACGGTCTCGAAGCTGCTGGGGCACAGGGGCCGCCGGTCCCGTCTGGGGACGTCCCAGATCCGCGCCCTGGCCGAGGACCTGACCTGTGCGACGAACCGTGCGGGACGCGCCGCCGACCTCCGGCACAGCGCGGAGGAACGTCTGTCGCAGACCCACCACGAGGACCTGCTGTCGCTCCTGCGCCAGCCCCTGACGTACGCGGCGCAGAACATGATCCTCGAACACCTGCCGCACGCGGTCCAGGCGGAGGAGGCAGCCCGCGAGCTGCTGGCCGGCCTTCTGGCCGCCGACTTCCGGATCACGCCGCCCCCGGACCTCTCCGACCCGTACGCGGCCGACCTGCACAGCCGGCGCACCGCCCGCATGGTCCGCTGGTTCTTCACCTGGCTGGTCGACTCCCGGACGACGAAGCACCAAGTCCCGCGGCTCACCAAGTATCTGCGCTCGATCGCCTCGTCCGACGCGCCGGAAGACCACCGGATCCTCCAGGAACTCCTGATCGACGCGGAGGAGCACCGCATCCCGGAGCTGCCGAAGGAGACCTGGCTCGCCGTCACCCGCGCGCTGTACGAGAAGGCCCATCCTGTGCAAGGGAACTGACCTCCCCGCTGCCGGGGTCGGCGGGCGGGGTGGCTCAGTCCTCCCCGGAGTCGTGGTCCGGATGGTTCGCCGCGCCCACGCGCCAGTAGCCCCGCGTGGTGACCTGCGGGCGCGGCAGTCCCCGGTCGGTCAAGAGATACGACCGCGCCTCACGGACCGCCTGGGCCTCGCAGGTGATCCGGGGCAACGCGGTCCTCCACGCCCTCCAGCTCCGGCTGCCCCCCTTCCGCCCTCACCAGCAACGCGCCGCCGCAGGGCTCTCTCCTCCACCGGGCACGGCTTGACCCTCCCCCTGCGTCAGGCTTGAGGCTCTGTGCCGACGAAAGGGGAGGCGGATGAGCTACTCCGTGGGGCAGGTCGCGGACTTCGCCGGGGTGACGGTGCGGACGCTGCACCACTACGACAAGGCGGGGCTGCTCTCGCCCAGCGACCGCAGCCCGGCCGGCTACCGGCTCTACGGCGAGGCGGACCTGGTCCGGCTTCAGCAGATCCTCTTCTACCGTGAACTGGGCTTCCCCCTCGAGGAGATCGCCTCGCTCCTCGACGACCCGCAGGCGAACGCCCTGGAGCGGCTCCAAGACCGGCTGCGGCGACTGAACGAGGAGATCGCCAGGCTGCGGCGGCTGGCCGAGGTCGCGGAACGGGCCATCGAGGTTCAGCGGACCGGCGTGCCCCTCACCCCCGAGGAACGCTTCGAGGTCTTCGGCGAGGTCGCCTTCGACCTGAGCTACGCCACCGAGGCGGAGCTGAAGTGGGCGCACTCGGAGGGACAGCGCGAGGCGATGGCGCGCGCGAACGCCCACACCAAGGAGGACTGGACCCGCCTCATGGGCGAGGCCGCCGCCTGGCGGGCGGAGTTGCTCGCGGCCTTCGACGAGGGGGAGCCGAGCTGCGGCGGGCGGGCCATGGACCTCGCCGAGGAACACCGCCTGCACATCGCGCGCTGGTTCACCTCCTGCCCGCCCGACATGCACCGGCGTATCGCGGACGACTTCGTGGCCGACCCGCGTGCCTTCGCCCTGGTCGTACCGCCGTCGCAGCAACGCCCCGGCCTGGCCGCCTATCTGCGCAAGGCGGTGCACGCCAACGCCGCCCGCCACTCCGGTGACCGCACCGATCTCGAGGGAAGCCGATGAGAATCGTGATCGCGGCGGCAGGGTCGCGAGGCGACGTCGCCCCGTACACGGGGCTGGGCGCCGTACTGCGCCAGGCCGGCCACGACGTCACCCTCGCCGCCACGGACACGTTCGCGCCTCTCGCACGCGAGGCGGGACTGAAGTTCCGCGGCCTGCCCGCCGACACCCGGGCGCGGGGTGACGTCACGGGCAGGCGTGGCCTGATGCGGACCGCCGCCGCCTTCGTCACCGAACTGGGCCAGGGTTTCGCCGACGCGGTGGACGACGGCGCGGACCTGCTCCTGCTGTCGGACGTGCAGGCGGTGCGGGTGCGGGTCGCGGCGATGCTGTTGACCACGACTTCGTGGCTGGTCAGGGGCCTGCCACGCCAGTTCATGGTGATGAGAACCACGGGGATGGCCCGCGCTTCCGACCCGCGGCCCACCTCCCTGGCGTTGTCGGCGTGCGGCTACTGGCGTACAGCGGTCCACTGCACGGAAAGGCGCTGCAGCAGCTGTTCAGCCGAGTCGTCGGGGTGGAACTCCTGGAGGACCTGTGCAAGACGCAGAGCGCGGGCGACCTGGGGACCGGGGGAAAGGCCGAGCGCCTCCATGACGTCCGAAGCAGAGACGATCAAGGCTCCGCTCGTGTCGGCGAGAAGAGCCCACTCGGCGCGCAGGCGGATCTCACGTTCGAAATCGGCGTCGTGCGCCAGCTTCTCAAGTGCTCTGGCCCACCGCACCCGGTACCGGGCATGGATGCTGTTCAGCTTCTGATCGTTGAGCCGCTGAAGCCCCAGGTCTCCCGCAGCCTCCTGAAGGCTTTTCCTGTAACGCGGATAGTCCTGACGTTCCAAGGCGGCACGCCACTGCAGCACCAAAGTGGACTTCTCAGGACTGCGCTCGACGGACTTGGCTATGGCCAGCATGAAATGGGCGTAAGCCTCGTTCTGTTCAAGCAGCCTGGCCAAGCAGTGCTGCCATTCGACGATGGACTGGGGCACGACAGACCCACAGGCCCGCTCGAACCACTCGTTGCAAACTCGCTCGGTCTCCTCGCTCTCGGAGACCGAAGCGTCCATGTGATGGACCAGAAACGCGCGCAACCGGCGCATCGTGTCCGCGAAGTCCTTCTCGGGCGGCGTGTGTCCCAGAGCCGCAGCCTGTTCGTAGAGCCACCTGCTGGAGGCCGCCCATGCCTCCGAATACCACGCCCGCATCCAGATCGTGGCGAAGAAGAAGGCGGTCTGCGGGTGAGTGAAGTCGGGTGGAGGCAGACTGACGTCCGTGCCGGCTGAACGCTTCAACAGGTGGCGGGCGAGCCGGTCGAGATTCCGATGGACGCCGGTGATGCGATTCCAGGCGGCCTCGGGCGCGACCGGCGGGGTGGGATGCGTCGTTGTCACCGAGCACCTCGCACTTCGCTCTGCCGGCGGGCGGCAGGCCCCAGAAGCGTGGGCCCACGACGCTCTCCAGGTCTCCGCGGAGGCTCCAGCCGCGGACCGATCATGTTGAACGAGATGTAGGCGTCAAGCGTCCTTCCTTCGACGGCTTGGTCAGGTCCGAAGTCGGAGGGGTTGAATGGGAGCTCCCGCTGGTACCCCTCGACCCAACAGCGACCACCCTGGAAGTCCGTATCTACCCGCAGAACTCGAGCCCGGAAGACTCGGGGAGCACCGTCCTCCCAGCTCGACACGTAGACATTGATCACGCGGCGGCGATCTCGCTGCTCCAGTGAGAGCCGGTCCAGGTCTCGGAACGCGTCCATCGCCCGATCGATACTGCCAAGGTGGAAGAGCGCCAGCGCGCGCATGAAGTGGACCCTGAGCGAAGGCATCGCGTCGTAGGCCGACGCAAGTTCCGTGAACTCGAGGCACTCCTGCCAGGCAGCCTGATCCAGCGGCAGGGTCTGGCGCTCACCAGAGAGGAATCGCTCACCGGTTCGCGCGAACCACAGCAGGTCGACGGCAAGGCGCACGCAGCGTTCATCTTGGAGCCGGAGGGGGTTCCGCCTGAGATGCTTCAGAGCCTGCTGCACGCCCTCCTGGTCGGGTTCATTGTTGATGAAGCCACTGACTTTCAGGGCATAGAAGAAGGCGGCCAGCGGCTCGTCGTACGCCTCAAGCTTTTTCAACTGCTGCTCTGCCAGGAAATGGTCGCTTGCCAGCGAGGCGATTTCCGCGAACTTGCTGTGGTAGAGGCCAGCCTGTCCGGGCTCAAGAGTCTCCGGGTCTATCACTGTCAGGGCGCTCAGGCAGTCACCGACTAGCGTGGCTGCAGCCTCGTCCGACAGCGCTCCCGCTTTGAACGTGTCCCGGGTCGCCCAGCAGAGCACATCCACCGGGTAGTAGTTGGTCGCTTCGCACTCCAGAGCCGACTGGACGCTGCGCTTGAGTTCCACGAGTTCGCCCGAAATGTACTCCTCACTCGGCAACGGCTGAGGAACGCCGCCGTCAGGTCCGGAGTGGAGCAATTCGTACAGTTGGGAGCCACGAATGCTGGCCTGCTCGACGTAGAGATTCAGGCGGATGTCCCGCCGGTGACCCAAGTCTTCCGCTTCCCGCAGCGCCTCGTCCACGGCCTCCTGCGCTGCCTTCAAAGCACGGCGTCGCAGTTCGGCGTCCGGTCCCTGCCGACGCTGGTCCCACACCGCCCACTCACGCCGCATGTTCACCTCTTTGTGGGTGAGCCGTGCATGAATCACAGGGTTGGTGACCATCATTCTCAGCTTGGCGATGGAGTCAGCGATCAGCAGGTACTGGGCCCCGTACTTCCGCTGCTCCCGGTTCTTCTGCGGGCCAATCGCGGTGAGGAGCGCCATGACGAACTCGATCTCTGGGCCGCCATTACGGGCTCGGGAATCAGGCCGGACCAGTTCGATCACTTCCGCAATCTGAGCCGCCTCCCGCTCCTCCCCCCATCGGCGGGCGCCGGTCAGTAGGGTTGCCTCCAACTGGTTACGCCCTCCGAGGGTGTAGTTGCCCTGTTCATCCTCGTCCCAGCGGATGATGTCTATGCCACTCAGCAGGTCGGGAAGATTCCGGACGCCGTCGCGGCCGATGGTGCGCAGGGCAAGCTCAAGTGGCATACGCAGGCCATGGCTGTGAATCAGTAGGATCAAGCTGAGGAGGCGCTCGTATGGGTCGTCCTGCCAGGCGGACGCCCCCTCTGCCAAGGTGTCCGGGAGTGCTTCCAGGCCGTGCAGCAGGCCGGCCTCCTCCAGGGCCGCCGCCATGATCGTGGGCGGCTCGTAGCTGATCCGCGTACGGGCGGCATTGCCCAGGCGCTCCTCGGAGCGCCTCAGCTCGAGCACCAAGCCGTGGGACAGAGGAACATGCGCGTCGGGCAGTAGGCGGTATAGAGCCGACAGGAACGACCGATCGCGGGCCACGACCGCCTCGTCCGCGTTCTTGAGGACGATGCCAAAGTCCGCCAGGTAGCGGGTGAAGCGGTCAAGCTCTTTCCCGGCGATGGTGGCCGGCGCCTCGACGAAATCTCTACTTCGCCGGTACCGGGGGGCCGTCTTCACCTGTTTGTCAGCCCGCCCACGCTTTCTACCACCGCCGTCGCCGAACTGGTCCTCGTCCCAATAGCAACTGCCGACCAGGACCACCTTGCGGCCCCGGCTACGCAGATAGTCGAAGAGCCGCTGGTAGTCCTCAGGCTCCAACATGCCGTCCCACACGATCAGAGTGTTGGCCCCTGACTGCTCCTCCGCCCATAGGCAGAAGTCATCAAGTGCCTGAAACTCCGGGCGCGTCGACTTGCGCGGGATATGGAGGACGACTCGCCTACCTGTCCGGGCAGTCTGGAAGGCCAGCCGAGCCAGAGCGACGCTCTTCCCCGTCCCTGACTGACCGACAACCAGAAGCGGTCCCCGTCGCTCCGGGGATGCGGCTGCATCTTCGACCAAGTCCGTCAAGTCTTTCTCGAAGTTGCGCTGGAAGGGGAGGCCGCGGGCATGCGCCCACCAGGTCGGCGAACCGTCGCTCGCACCAAGAAACTCGCGGAACTTCTGGAAGCGCCGATGCTTGGACTCAGCAGGCGGATCGTCGAGGAGGTCCACGTCCACCGGACGGGCGTGCGGCAGAATCCGCTGCCAGCGACTCCGGTCGATGGGCAGGCGTCGGTCGCCGACGCGTACCGCGTGGGTTGAGGTAGTGGTCGGGCCGCCGTCGCTCAGACGACCGGTGCTCCGCGCCTCCTCCACCAGAGAGGCGAATGTCTCCCGGTGCGGGACAAGCACCTTGAGATTGATCGCCTCACGTACGAACTCGTCCGCGAGGATTTCGTCGGTCGTGGAGAACAGGTGCACCTGGTTCGGAACCGCGTCGCAGATCTGGCTGTAGAGCGTCTCGGGGTCGAGCCAGTCGCAGAGAGACCAGCCCTCCACCACCAACAAACCCCGCGGGGTCAGTCCGTCCGTAACGATCCGCGACAGAGCCTCGGCTGCCAGCGCTCTGCGTCGCGCCAACTCCATCTTCGTCGCGGGCGGTCTCTCGTCGACCGGCTGATCAACGCCTCCGAAGAGCATGAGCGCTTGGACGTCGGCCATGTCGCGCGACAGGCGCGTCCGGTCGCGCTGCGGCACAGTCTCCTGGACCGTCCGCCAGTCCTGTTTGAGACCCAGCCGCCACGAGGGATCGACGGCCGAGGAGAGCACGCCGTTCCAAGGGAACTCCAGCGTGGTCTTCAATGACGGCGGCAGTACCAGTGCACGTCCAGCATCATTGAGCGCCTTGACAGCCGCCTCACGGCTATCCGGGACGGCACCAAGAATTGCCTGGTAGGCGGTCTCGGGCACGTCGTCCATACCCAGTGACCTGGCTAGAGGTCCTACCAGCGGGTCGTGCCCCGTTTCGATGGATAGATAGCTCTGCCCCAGGAACAAGAAGGACGGACCCCTGTCCAGCCGCTCGAACAGGGCCTGCTTCCCCACCGACATGTCGTCTCCAGGTGAATAACCCCCGGTCGCCCCGACGTAGGCGACGGACCGTCAATTGTGCACGGAGGAAACGGTTTTCGCACCCGTCTTGGCGATCCGCCAAGTCCAGCATGACGCCCCCAGGAAACAAGCGCCTTGTGCATCCTGCGGTAGTCGGGTGGGACTACTGCGTCACGGCAGTCGGACTCGGCGCCACCCTCTGGACCTCCGATCCGCACGACATTCGCACCCTCATCGACGCCGAGGACATCAAACCCGCTCCCGTCATCCGCGCAGTCCGAACTCCGGGCGGGTCGGACACCGCCCGGTGTCCCTGCAACGCCTGTCCCGGCATGCCCTGCCGCCTCACACGAGGTCGGACAGCAAGAGCTCCAACTCCCTCTCCTCCGCGACACGGGCACCGAGCTCCGCGAGGGTGGCCTCGATCGCGGGTCCCAGGGGGTCTCTGTCGGGGTGCTGGCGAGTGGTGACGGAGGGGGTGAGGCGGCGCGGTTCACGGCCACGCAATAGTCCGCGTACCGTCAGCTCGCTGAGCTTGGCGATGAGGAAGCCCCGTTGCAAGGTGAGCAAGGAGCCGTTCTGCACCGCCTCGGAGACGCTGAAGCCCTTCGTCTCGACGCTGTCCGGCTCGGGCCCTGCGAGGCGCAGGGGCATCCAACTGGTCGGGGAGGAACCGAGGAGGGTGCGACGGTACCGCCGATCGCGCCCGACGTCCAAGCACTCGCCGGGGACCACGACAATGTCCCGGCCCATGAGGGCGGCCGTCTCGTGCTGGTGCGCGGCCTCCCGTCAACGTCATGCATCGGAAGACCGCAGTGATCGACGAGCGAACAGTGGCGATCGGCAGCCTCAACACGTTGGCCAGTCATGGACCGCGAGGTCATGGTGACGATGCGCGGCGGCCACTTCGCCCGCAAGCTCCTGGAGCACAAGCAGGCCGAGCTGCAAAACAGGGCCCAACGGCCGGAGCAACGCCTGGAATCAGGACGTCAAGGCAGGCGGGGGCGGCCCAGGGGGAGTGCTGCTGCCCACCATGGCAATGCCTACGGCCGCCTGGAGTCGCTCAACACCGACGACTACCGGGCCTGTCCTGTCGTTCTGCCAGCCGCTCCACTGCGTGACTCGGCCCTTGTCCCATCGGGAGACTACTTCTTCCGACCGTGCGGGCGGTCAAGTGCACGCGGCGGAGAGCCGGGGCATCGGTCACAGGATGGCCGAGCCCCCGGTCATGCACGCAGCCTCCGTCCCTCCAGCTGCATTGGCCGGCAGCGTGGTGTCGACTGGGTGGAAGTTCACCGGCACCGAGCTCCTGCACGCGCGCCCGGGAAATCTTTCAGAGAAGTTGAAACGGTGGAATCACTTCAACCACGGCAAGAAGGGGCGGTCGGCTGTACGGCAGGGACTGGGTGGTGAACCAGCCTCCGCACGGCAAGTCATGCCGACGGGCCGTCCCCGAGGTGGGCTCACCGAGCTCGGCGGGATCAATACCGAGGTTCGCCATCTCGACCAGCTGATCGGCAATGATCTTCAGTTCGTCCCGCACGACCTGCGGATAGCTGATCTCGTCCTCGGCATGGAAGGCGTACTCCCATACCCAGAGGTCGTCAAAGCTCACCGAGCGCCCGCCTGATGAAGGCCCACCTCGGCTGCGGCGCTACGCCGGATGCTGCTGATCTCCGCGGCAATGGCGCGTGCCTCGTCCAGGCCGACGGCCCTCGCCGCGCGCGCCTCCAAGTCACGGAGGCGGGCAGACGTCTCCGGCCTACGCGCTATGGCCACTTCCACGGCCCAGCCCTGAACGAAGTTCCGCAGCGGCGTCGCGGAGACGTTCAGCCGGGCCTTGGCCGTGGCCGCCGCCCGCGCCTCGTCGAACCGGGGAAGCAGGTCCGGTGCGACCTGCGCGAGGGCCGAGCGGATCGCCTCCACCTGCATGGGCGGCTGCGAAACGTCGGCCGCCTCCTGCGCAGGCTCACTCATCGTCGCGCTCCTCTCCCTGCCCTGTCCCGACGAGCGTGCACCTGAACCACTGCAGATATCAAGCGCACCCCTGAAACAACACCCGATCGAAAGTTCCAGCACTACGGAAAGCCCCCGCAGCAGCATGACCCCACCGCTTGGATCATCACTCTTTGTAGCCAGATGCAGTCATCTGCAGCAGGGCCACGCAGCTCTTCCCACAGCGCAACTGTCCTGGCTAGCCGCCAACGTGGCGCGCAGCCTCCGGCATGTCGCCTGCCGCCGAGTTCCAGCGTCAAACGAGCGTTGGAATCCCGAAAACCACCCGCCCCACCTGTCACGCCAGCGTAAAAACCGCAGGTGGGACCGGTGCACGAGCTTCGACGTGTTGGCTCCCGCAATACACGTCGAACACCCTGCCTCTTCAGCAAAACCGCAGGTCAGACGCCCTTCTTCACCGGCTCCAGAATCGCCACGCACTCCACATGATGCGTCATCGGAAACAGGTCGAACACCCGCAGCGTCCGCACCTTGTACCCCCCGTCCCGGAAGTACGCCAGGTCGCGGGCCAGGGCGGCCGGGTCGCAGGCGACGTAGGCGATGCGGCGGGCGCCCAGGGAGGAGAGGTGCTCGACCGTCCTGCGGCCGGCGCCCGCGCGGGGCGGGTCGAGGACGACCAGGTCGACCTCGGTGATGCCGGTGCGGGGCAGCACCGACTCGACCTTGCCCTGCTCGATCCGCACCCGGGGGAAGTCGGCCAGGTTGTGCCGGGCGTCCTCCACCGCGCGCTTGCCGGACTCGATGCCGAGCACCGCGCCCTGCTCGCCGACCCGGTCGGCCAGCGCGCCCGCGAACAGGCCCACCCCGCAGTACAGGTCGAGCGCCATGTCGCCCTTGCGCGGAAGCAGGCCTTGCATGACCGCGGTGACGAGGGTGTCGGCGGCTTTCGGGTGGACCTGCCAGAAGCCGCCGTTGCCGACCCGGTAGGTGCGGCCGTCGGCGCGCTCGCGGACGAACGGGCGGCCGTGCACCCGGTGCACCTGGCCGTTGCGCTCGTCGATGCGCAGCACCGAGACGGGGCGGTCCAGTTCGACCAGCGGGAGGCGCGCGCCGGGCTTCGGCGTCAGCACCACCTGGCGGTCCTGGGAGCCGGTCGCGGCGATCGCCTCGACCGAGTCCATGCCGGTCCAGTCCCGCTTCTCGATGCCCAGCTCGCTGACGCCCTCCGCGGCGATCAGGCAGTGGTCGATCGGCTCGACCTCGTGCGAGCGGTGCCGGCGCAGTCCCGCGCGGCCGTCCGCCGTCACCGCGTACTGCACGCGCGTGCGCCAGGACGGGACCTGGCCCGCGGGCACCTTGTCGCCCTCGGCGGGCATCACCGTGCCGTCCCAGCCGGCCTCCTCGGGCGTCAGCCCGGCCAGCCGCTGGAGCTGCTCGGCGACGACTTCGCCCTTGAGCCGCCGCTGCGCGCCCGGCTTGGCGTGCTGCCAGTCGCAGCCGCCGCAGCGGCCGGGGCCGGCGAACGGGCAGGGCGCGTCGATACGGTCCTTCGACGCTTCCAGCACCGTCACCGCGTCGGCGCGCAGGAACCGCGCGCCCTCCTCGCCCTCGGTGACACGGGCGACGACCCGCTCGCCGGGCAGGGCGTGCCGGACGAAGAGGACCTGCCCCTCCGACGTACGGGCGATGCAGTGGCCGCCGTGGGCGACGGGGCCGATCTCGACCTCGTACTCCTCCCCCACCAGTGATTTCCTCGGTTCTGCCTGCATGGCGGGGTGACTCCACAACATCGGGTACGGGCGGGCGGGCCTGGCGGCCCGGGACAACAGCCCACCAGTCTACGTGCGCGACGAGCTGTCCTTCGCCCGCTCGGCGGGTCCCCGGCGCACCGAGCCGGGCGCGGCCCAGTCCTGCCGCCTGCGGGCGCGCAGTTTCGCCGCCTCGGAGGACTCCAGCTGGTACGGCACCGAGGTGACCATCACACCCGGCGTGAACAGCAGCCGGCCCTTGAGCCGCAGCGCGCTCTGGTTGTGGAGGAAGTGCTCGTACCAGTGGCCGACCACGTACTCCGGGATGATCACGGAGACCACGTCCCGCGGCGACTGCGCGCGCAGGCTCTTGACGTACTCGATCACCGGACGGGTGACCTCCCGGTACGGGGAGTCGAGGACCTTCAGGGGGACGTCGATGCCGCGCCGCTCCCACTCCTCGCGCAGCGCCCTGGTCTCCTCGGGGTCCACGTTGACGCTGACCGCCTCCAGGGTGTCGGAGCGCAGCAGCTTCGCGTAGGCGAGGGCGCGCAGGGCGGGGCGGTGCACCTTGGAGACCAGGACGACCGAGTGGACGCGGGACGGCCGTAGGGTGTCCTCGCTCGGGGTGTCCGGCGCGGCGATCTCCTCGGCGACGCGGTCGTAGTGGCGGCGGATCGCCGTCATCGTCGCGTAGAAAATGCACATGCCGAGCAGGGCGACCCAGGCTCCGTGCGTGAACTTGGTGAGCAGCACCACGACCAGCACCAGGCCGGTGAAGAAGGCGCCGAAGGCGTTGATGGCCCGGGAGCGGATCATGTGGCGGCGCGCGGCCAGGTCACGTTCGCCGGCCAGCAGCCGGTTCCAGTGCCGGACCATGCCGATCTGGCTGAGCGTGAAGGACACGAACACGCCGACGATGTACAGCTGGATCAGCCGGGTCGAGTCGGCGCCGTAGATGCACACCAGCAGTGTGGCGGCGCCCGCGAGCAGCACGATGCCGTTGGAGAAGGCGAGACGGTCGCCGCGGGTGTGCAGCTGGCGGGGCAGGTAGCGGTCCTGGGCGAGGATCGAGCCGAGCAGCGGGAAGCCGTTGTACGCGGTGTTCGCGGCGAGGAACAGCACCAGCGCGGTGGCCGCGGCGAGGATCATGAACAGCACGCTGCCGTGTCCGAAGACGGCCTCGGCGACCTGGGAGATCACCGGGTCCTGCACATAGCCGGGGCCGAGCGGGACGCCGTTGTGGACGAGGTCCTCGCCCGGGTTCTCCGCCATCCGTACGTCGGTGGCGGCGGCCAGCGCGATGATGCCGCAGAACATGGTGACGGCGAGCAGGCCCATCATCGCGAGGGTGGTCGCAGCGTTGCGCGACTTGGGTTTGCGGAAGCCCGGGACGCCGTTGGAGATCGCCTCGACGCCGGTGAGCGCGGCGCAGCCGGAGGAGAAGGCGCGCAGCAGCAGGAAGACGAGGGCGAAGCCGGCCAGGCCGGGGTGCTCGGGTTTGATCTCGAAGTCGGCGGTCGGCGCGCGCATGTCGTCGCCGAGGACGACCCCGCGGAAGGCGCCCCACGCGATCATGAGGAAGACGCCGGCGACGAAGACGTAGGTGGGGATCGCGAAGAGCGTGCCCGACTCCCGGACCCCGCGCAGGTTCATCAGCGTCAGCAGCACGATCACGCCGACCGCGCAGGCCACCTTGTTCTCGACGACGAACGGGACCGCCGAGCCGAGGTTCTCGATGCCGGAGGAGATCGACACGGCCACGGTGAGGACGTAGTCGACGAGCAGGGCGCTCGCGACGGTCAGGCCGGCTCTCGGGCCGAGGTTGGTGGTGGCCACCTCGTAGTCGCCGCCGCCGCTGGGGTACGCATGCACGTTCTGCCGGTAGGAGGCGACCACGGTGAACATCAGCACGACCACCGCGGCGGCGATCCAGGGGCTGAAGTGGTACGCCGACAGGCCCGCGATGGACAGGACCAGCAGCACCTCGCCGGGCGCGTACGCCACGGAGGACAGCGGGTCGGAGGCGAAGACGGGGAGTGCGATGCGCTTCGGCAGGAGCGTTTCGCCCAGCCGGTCGCTGCGTAGTGCGCGCCCGATGAGGATGCGTTTGGGCACGTCGGTCAGTTTGGACACAAGTGTGGATCGTAAGCCGTCCGGGGACTGGTGACGCACCCGCCACCCCAGATCCATACGGCATCCATACGGCTGCTGCTCTCCGGGTGAAAAGTCGGGGCGCCGGGGTGCGGGTTGCGCAGTTCGGGGGAGTCCCATGCCTGTACGACCACATGACCGGCCGTTGTCGCCACGCCTCGTGGAGGGTCCCATGCACACGACCGCAGAACTCATCGGCGCAGCGGCCGGCCTCGTCGTCCTCGGGGTGCTGGCTGTCGCGAGCGTGCGGAGCATCACGCGCCGGTAGGTCCTCGTGGGTTGCCCGCGCCCCTGAGGGAAGGCGCCCCGAAAGGGGGGCGGGGAACTGCGCGCCCGGCCCCCACCGCGCCGCGGACGGTATGGCCGCCCAGGCCCGTACCGTCGGTTACGGCATGCAGAGACGCCCCCGAGGGGCGTCACCGCCCGCCGGCCCCGGCATGATGTTGCCTGGCGGCCGCCAACAGGCCGCGACGTGTTGCCTGGCGAGCCGAAAGAGAGACATGAGCACGAAGGTCATGAAGGTCGCACGGCCTGCAGGAAGCGCGGTGTAACGCGATGCATATCGTCATCATGGGCTGCGGCAGGGTCGGTTCCGCCCTGGCCCACGCCCTGGAGGAACAAGGGCACACGATCGCCGTGATCGACCAGGACCCCACCGCGTTCCGCCGGCTGGGCTCCTCGTTCGGCGGCCGCCGGGTCACCGGTGTCGGTTTCGACCAGGACACCCTGCGCGAGGCCGGCATCGAGGACGCCGGCGCCTTCGCCGCCGTGTCCAGCGGCGACAACTCCAACATCATCGCCGCCCGGGTGGCCCGCGAGATGTTCGGCATCGAGAACGTCGCCGCCCGCATCTACGACCCCCGGCGCGCGGAGGTCTACCAGCGGCTGGGCATCCCGACGGTCGCCACGGTCCGGTGGACCGCCGACCAGATGCTGCGCCGGCTGCTCCCCTCGGGCGCCGAGCCGCTGTGGCGCGACCCCACGGGCGGGGTGCAGCTCGCCGAGGTGCACACCTCCCCGGCGTGGGTGGGGCACCGCGTCTCCCGGCTGCAGGACGAGACGGGTGTGCGGGTCGCGTTCCTCACCCGGCTCGGCGAGGCCATCCTGCCCAGCTCGCAGACGGTGTTGCAGGAGGGTGACCTGGTGCACGTGGTGATGCGCACGGACGAGATCGACCGGGTCGAGGCGGCCTTCGCCAAGGGACCCGACGAGGAGGGCGGTCGCTGATGAGGGTCGCCATTGCCGGAGCCGGCGCGGTGGGCCGCTCGATCGCGGGCGAGCTGCTGGAGAACGGCCACGAGGTCCTGCTGATCGACAAGGCGCCGACCGCGATCTCGGTGGAGCGCGTCCCGCAGGCGGAGTGGCTGCTCGCCGACGCCTGCGAGATCACGTCCCTGGACGAGGCGGCGCTCCAGCGCTGCAACGTCGTCATCGCCGCGACCGGCGACGACAAGGTCAACCTGGTCGTGTCGCTGCTCGCGAAGACCGAGTACGGCGTGCCCCGGGTCGTCGCCCGGGTGAACAACCCGAAGAACGAGTGGCTCTTCAACGAGTCCTGGGGCGTGGACGTCGCCGTCTCCACCCCGCGTCTGATGTCGGCGCTGGTGGAGGAGGCGGTGAGCGTCGGCGACCTGGTCCGCCTGCTGCGCTTCAGCCACGGCGACGCCAACCTGGTGGAGCTGACCCTGCCGGAGGAGTCCGCGCTGGCCGGGACGCAGGTCGGGGACGTGGAGTGGCCGCAGGACACCTCGCTGGTGACGATCATCCGCGGCACGCGGGTGCTGACGCCGACCCGCGAGGACTCCCTGGAGGCCGGCGACGAGCTGCTCTTCGTGGCCGCGCAGGCCCGGGAGGAGCAGCTGGAGGACCTGCTGTCGGTCCGCAAGGAGGCGTAACAGCCGAAACGTGAGGGGCGCCCGGAGTGATCCGGGCGCCCCTCACGTACGACAGCGAACCTCAGGACTGGCGACGGTGCCGGCCGGCCGGCGCCCCTTCGCCCGCGTTCTCCCCCGCGGCAGCGGCCGCCTTCCGCTCCTCCTCCGCGCGCTCCTGCGCCTCCATCTCGGCGAAGACGTCGATCGGCGGCGGGGCCTTCGCCAGGAACACCCAGGTCAGGTAGACGGCGAGCAGGAACGGCGGGATCTTCAGCGCCACCAGCACCCAGCCGAGCTGGGTGGTGTCCGCCCACCAGTACAGCGGGAAGAGAATCGCGCACTTGGCGAGCAGGATCAGGCCCCAGGCCCAGCTGGCCTTGGTGTACGCCTTCTTGCGGCCCGGGTTCCTGGTGCGCCAGGAGAGGTTCTCCTTGAACACCGGGCCCAGCATCAGGCCGATCAGCGGGACCCCCGCCATCGCCGTGACGATGTACGCCAGGGCCAGGCCCAGGGTGTAGAGCATGCCCGGCAGGTAGAAGTCCTTGGCGTTGCCGGTCATCATCGCGAAGACCACGCCGAAGCCGACGCCGAAGACGCCGCTGAACGCGTGCTTCACGGTGTCCCTGCGGACCAGCCGGACCACGACCATGACGAGCGCCACGCCGAGCGCCGCGAGCGCCGACATGTGCAGGTTCTTGTTGACCGTGTAGATGCTGACGAAGAGCAGCCCCGGCAGCACCGTCTCGACCATGCCCCGGACACCGCCGAACGCCTCGAACAGGGCGGCTTCCGTCACCGCCCGGGCGTCGTCCGCGGACGTGTCCGCGGAGGTCTCTTCGGTTGTCGGCTTGTCGAGCGACGTCACCGGCTACTCCCGTCCGAGGGGTCTCAGTTCGTATTTCGGATTGAACAGCACCCGGCGACCACGGCTCATGGCGATCCGGCCCGATGCGATCAGCTTGCGCCCCGGCTCTATCCCCGTGATGGAGCGCCTGCCGAGCCACACCACGTCCAGCGCGGCGGTGCCGTCGAACAGCTCGGCCTCCAGGGCCGGCACTCCCGCGCGCGGACGCTGCGTGACCGTGCGCAAGGTACCAGTAACCGTGACGATCTCGCGGTCCTGGCAGTCACCTATCCGCGTGCAGCCGGCCGTCGCGGCGTCCTCGCGCAGCTCCTCCGACTCCAGGTCCTCCTGGGAGGACGAGAGCCGGTCGAGCATGCGGCGGAACCGGCCTGCCGGCTTCTCGGACCGAGGAACAGCACTCATATCTGAAGCGTACCGGGGTGCACTGACGGTTACGTACCCCCTGCTTCCCCGGTCCGAACGGCTCCGCGTCACTTCTCGAAGCGGTAGCCCATGCCGGGCTCGGTGATGAGATGGCGCGGCCGGGACGGGTCCGCCTCCAGCTTGCGGCGCAGCTGCGCCATGTAGACCCGCAGGTAGTTGGTCTCCGTCCCGTACGACGGCCCCCACACCTCCCGCAGCAGCTGCCGCTGCCCCACCAGGCGGCCCCCGGCGCGCACCAGCGCCTCCAGGAGATGCCACTCGGTGGGCGTGAGCCGTACGTCACGTCCGTCTCGGTGGACCTTCTTCGCTGCGAGGTCGACGGTGAACGCCTCGGTCTCCACGACCACGTCTCCCCCGTCGGCGGGTTCCGCGCGCCGTACGGCGGCCCGCAGCCGGGCGAGCAGTTCGTCCATGCCGAAGGGCTTGGTGACGTAGTCGTCGGCGCCGGCGTCCAGCGCCTGGACCTTCTCGCCGGAGGCGTGCCGCGCGGACAGCACCAGGATCGGCACCCGGCTCCACTCGCGCAGCCGCCGGATGACGTCGACGCCGTCCGTGTCGGGCAGGCCCAGGTCGAGGACGACCACGTCGGGGTGGCGGGCGGCGGCCGTGCGCAGGGCGCCCGCCCCGTCCTCGGCGGAGTCGACCTCGTACTGCCGGGCCCTGAGGTTGATCACCAGGGCCCGCACGATGGCCGGGTCGTCGTCGACCACCAGCACCCGGGTCATGAAGCCCGCCTTTCGTTCCGGGCGGCGACGCGGCCGTCCTCCGGCCGGGCGTCCGCCGCGTGCAGGGTGAGGGTCATGGTGAGGCCTCCGCCGGGCGTGTCGTCGGCGTTCAAGGTTCCGCCCATGGCCTCGGTGAAGCCGCGCGCGACCGCGAGGCCCAGGCCGACGCCGGCGCCGCGCGGGGCGTCCCCGTGCCGCTGGAACGGCGCGAAGATGCGCTCCTTCGCCTCGTCGGGGACGCCGGGGCCGCGGTCGACGACCCGTACCTCGACCCGGCCGGCGAGGGCGCTGGCGGCGACCAGCACCTTCTCCCCGGGCGGGCTGTACTTCACGGCGTTCTCGATCACGTTGGCCATGGCCCGCTCCAGCAGTCCGGGGTCGGCGTCGACCATGGGCAGGGTCTCGGGGACGTCGAGGGCGACGCTGTCCTCGGGCACCCCGCCGAGGGCGCGCGGCACCACCTCGTCCAGGTCGGTGCCGCGTATCAGCGGGGTGACCGTGCCGGTGTGCAGGCGGGACATGTCGAGCAGGTTGCCCACCAGGTGGTCCAGGCGGTCCGCGCCGTCCTCGATGCCCTCGAGGAGTTCGGCGCGGTCCTCGTCGGACCATTCGACGTCCTCGGAGCGCAGCGAGGAGACGGCCGCCTTGATCCCGGCCAGCGGGGTGCGCAGGTCGTGGCTGACGGCGGCGAGGAGCGCGGTGCGGATGCGGTTGCCCTCGGCGAGGGCGAGGGCGCGGTCGGCCTGTTCGCGCAGCCGCCTGCGGTCCAGCACGACGGCGGCCTGCGCGGCGAAGGCGGCCAGCACCCTGCGGTCCTCGGCGGGCGGCACCCGGCCGGTCAGGGCCAGCGCCATGTGGTCGCCGACGGGCACCTCGACGTCGGCGTCCTCGGGCCGTTCGACCGGCCGGCCGCGGCCCGCCCGTCCGGCGCAGGTCCACGGCTCGACGTCCCCGGCGCGTTCCAGCAGCGCGGCGGACTCCATGCCGAAGGTCTCCCGGACCCGCTCCAGCAGATCCTCCAGGCCGGTCTCGCCGCGCAGCACGTTGCCCGCGAGGAACGACAGGATCTCCGACTCGGCGCGCAGCCGGGCCGCCTGCTGGGTGCGCCGGGCCGCGAGGTCGACCACGGACGCGACCGACGCGCCGACCGCGACGAAGACGACGATGGCGACGATGTTCCGCGGGTCGGAGACGCTCCAGGTGTGCAGGGGCGGGGTGTAGAGGAAGTTGAGCAGCAGGGAGCCGACGGCCGCCGAGGCGAGGGCCGGCCACAGTCCGCCGAGGAGCGCCGCGGCGACGGTCACCGCGAGGAACATCAGCATGTCGATGGCGAGCCCCGGGTCGACGGCGCTGAGGAGCACCGCCAGGACGACGGGTCCCGCCGTGCCGACCGTCCATCCCCAGGCGAGCCGCAGCCGTCCCAGGGGCGCTCCCCGGGCTACGGGGAGTCCGCGGCCCTTGGCGGCCTCCTCGTGGGTGACGATGTGCACGTCCATGTCGGGTCCGCAGTCGCGGGCGACGGTCGCGCCGACGCCGGGGCCGAAGACGTACTGCCAGGTGCGGCGGCGGGAGGAGCCCAGCACGATCTGGGTGGCGTTGGCGCCGCGCGCGAAGTCGAGCAGGGCGGCCGGTATGTCGTCGCCGACGACGTGGTGGAAGCTGCCGCCGAGGTCCTCGACGAGGGTGCGCTGGGCGGCGAGCTCGCCGGGCGAGGCGGAGGTGAGGCCGTCGCTGCGGGATATGTACACGGCGAGCAGCTGTCCGCCCGCGCCCTTCTCCGCGAGCCGCGCGGCGCGCCGGATGAGGGTGCGCCCCTCGGGTCCGCCGGTCAGCCCGACCACGATCCGCTCGCGCGAGCCCCAGATCGCGGAGACGGCGTGCTCGCTGCGATAGCGCTGAAGGTGGGCGTCGACCCGGTCGGCGACCCACAGCAGGGCGAGTTCCCGCAGGGCGGCGAGGTTGCCGGGGCGGAAGTAGCTGGAGAGGGCCGCGTCGACCTGGTCGGGCTGGTGGATGTTGCCGTGCGCCATGCGGCGGCGCAGCGCCTCGGGCGTCATGTCGACCAGTTCCACCTGGTCGGCGCGGCGCACCACCTCGTCCGGCACGGTCTCCGCCTCGCGTACGCCGGTGATGGACTCCACGGTGTCGCCCAGCGACTCCAGGTGCTGGATGCCGACGGTGGACAGCACGTCGATCCCGGCGGCCAGCAGCTCCTCCACGTCCTGCCAGCGCTTGGCGTTGCGCGAGCCGGGCGCGTTGGTGTGGGCGAGTTCGTCGACGAGGGCGACGCGGGGGCGGCGGGCGAGGACGGCGTCGAGGTCCATCTCGGCGACGGTCGCGCCACCGTGCTCCAGCCATCTGTACGGGACCTGCTCCAGGCCGGTCAGCAGGGCCTCGGTGCGGGGCCTGCCGTGCGTCTCCACGAAGGCGACGACGCAGTCGGTGCCCCGTTCGGCGCGGCGGCGCGCCTCGGCGAGCATCGCGTAGGTCTTGCCCACGCCCGGCGCCGCGCCGAGGTGGATCCTGAGCTTGCCGCGTCCCATGGCCCCATTGTCTTCCGGTCGTGCTCCTGGCGGAGTCGACCTTAGTTAGGGCCTGTCCGGCGGATCATGCCGGGGGCGCGGGGTTGCAAGGCGCCGCTCCTTTCCCCCGACTTGATCCGCCGGACAGGCCCAAGGCCGCCGTGCACGGGGGCCCGACCGCGGGCGGGGGCGCGGGGCCCGGCCTTGACGCAACCCTGACGCGAGGGCCGGGCGGCCCGCCGGTCAGTGCTCGGTGATCTGCCCGTCGCTCAGTTCGAGGACGCGGTCGGCCAGGTCGAGGAGGGTGGTGTCGTGGGTGGCGACGAGCGCGGTGACGTTCTCGCTGCGGACGACCGCGCGCAGCAGTTCCATCACGGCGTGTCCGGTCTCGGCGTCGAGCTGGCCGGTGGGCTCGTCGGCGATGAGCAGGGAGGGGTTGTTGGCGAGGGCGCGGGCGACGGCGACCCGCTGCTGCTGGCCGCCGGACAGCTCTCCGGGCCGCTGGGCGGCGTGGTCGGCGAGGCCGACGAGGGACAGCAGCAGCTCGACGCGCTCCTCGCGCTCGCGGGGGTCCGCGCCGCGCAGCCGCAGCGGGACGCCGACGTTCTCGGCGGCGCTGAGGATGGGGATGAGGCCGAAGGACTGGAAGACGAAGCCGACGTGGTCGCGGCGCAGGGCGAGCAGGCCGTCCTCGTCGAGACCGGCGAGGTCCCGGCCGTCGACGTCGACGCGTCCCCGGTCGGGGGTGTCGAGGCCGCCGACGATGTTCAGCAGGGTGGTCTTGCCGGATCCGGAGCGCCCCTTGAGGGCGACGAGTTCGCCGCGCGGGACCTCGAAGGAGACGCCTCGCAGCGCGTGCACGGCGGCGGCGCCGCTGCCGTACGACTTGTGCACGTCCTCGACGCGCACCATGGCGTCGGTGATCGTCCGTCCCATGTGCGGATGCCCTCCCCCGTGGACCGGGCGCCAGTATCGCCGTCCGGCGCCCGGTCGATCAACAGGGTCAGGCGGGATTGTCGCCGTGGGTGAGGGTCTCCCAGGCGACGAACAGGTTGTTGGTGCCGGAGGGGCGGGTGCGCTCGGTCAGCGCCTGGGTGTTGGTCATGGGGAGGCCGAGGCGGTTGTGCATCGCGTTGTAGCCGACCTCGGTGACCGGGCCGAGGCCCAGGTGCAGGGTGCCTCCGCACAGCCAACCGGGCACGGGCTCGCCCTGCTCGTACTTCGCCTGGAACCCGAGCGCGTGCCGCAGCCGCTCGCCGACGTCGGTGCCGTAGAGGTCCTGGCCCTGGATGCGGCTGGTCTCGGCGACGTGCGAGAGGGAGGAGATGCCGTAGCCGGTGTGCGTGAGGTCGCGGCAGGTCTCCTGGGTGAGGCCGGTGACGAAGGTGGACTGGTTCTGCCAGTACCGGACGATCTTGTCGCGGGTGTCGAGGTTCTGGCTGGGGACGGTCTTCGGCAGGGGCCCGTCGGAGGCCAGGTAGACGTAGGCGGCGGTACGGGTGCGGAACGTCGCCATCGCCTTGTCGTACGAGGCGCGGTCGTCCAGGAAGACGGAGATGCCGACGGCGGCCTCCATCATCGTCAGCTCCCAGTTCCCGTTGGAGTTCGAGCCGTTGATGATCTCGGGCAGGTAGACGTCGCGCAGCGCGGTGGCGAAGCGGTTCTGGTGGGGCCAGCCGCCGGTCCAGGTGTGCTTGACGATCTCGGCGGCCTTGGCCCAGGAGGAGCCGGCCCAGCCGGTCTGCAGGGGCGCGTTGCTGTTGGTGTGGTCGCGGATCACGGCGGACCAGGCGTCCATGAGCTGGATGGCCTTGGTGGCGTGGCGGGCGTCGCGGGTGACGTACCACATGAGGGCCTGGGTGTACGCGGCGATCGCGTCCTCGCGTTCGTCCGTGCAGCCGAGGTTGGGGTTGGAGTACGAGCCGCACTCCACGATGGCGCGGGGTGTGGGGGTGCGGTTGAGGTCGGCGTACTTGCTCGCCGCCATGCGGTCGTAGGCGGTCTTCCAGGGCTGGGCGCCGGAGAGGACCTTGCTGCGGGCGAAGTCGAGCTGGGGCTTGGAGACGGTGACGCCGGGGTGGGTGAAGGTTGCGCGGGCCGCCGCCTGGGCGGGTGGGGCGGTGGGGTGGAGGGTGAGGGTTCCGGCGAGGGCGGTGGTCAGGAGGGCGAACAGGAGGCGGGTACGTCGGGGGCGTGAAGCGGACATGTGAGGGCCATCCGTTCCCGTACATGAACAGTGGGCGTTCCTTTGAACACCCGAGCTGAACGGGGACGGTAGGTCCAGACCAATGCAGCGTCAAGGGGTGCCGCACGAAGTGACTCGCCCCCGCCGCCCCTTCCCGTCCCGACCCCGGGGGCTCCGCCCTCCGGACCCCCTCATCGGCCCTGGCGGGCCTCGTCCTCGAACGCCGGACGGGTTACCTATGGCCCCGGCGTTTGAGGAGCGGGGTCCGGGGCGGGGCCCCGGGAACGACAGCGGCCCGCGGCGACCGGCCGCGAACGACCGGCCCCGCGGGCCACGACAAAAACTCCGCTAGCGCACTTCCGTGATCTCAGGCCCCCGCTGCAGCCGGCTCATCCCGCCCGCGAACCGCGACCCTTCCTCCTGCTGCACATTCTCCGGCACCATCTGCGCATCGTTCGGCAGCTTCAGGACGATCGGGTCGCGCGGGGCCATGGGGCCGTCCCCTCGCACCACCACCGTGTCCCGGAAGATCTGCTCCAGCAGACCCGCCGCCTGCGGCTGCACCGCGCCCTGCCCGGAGATCACTCCGCGCAGGAACCAGCGGGGGCCGTCCACGCCGACGAACCGCACCACCTGGAAGCCGCCCGTGCCGTCCGGCAGCTGTACGGGGACCTGGGCGCGCAGCTCCCAGCCCAGCGGGCCCTCGACCTCGTCGATGATGCCGCCCTGCTGGGTGATGCCGGCGGCGATCTCCTCGCGGACCTCGCCCCAGATGCCCTCGCGCTTGGGCGCGGCGAAGGCCTGCAGCTGGATGGCGCTGTCCTGCAGTACGACGGTGGCCGCGACGATCGCGTCGCCCGCGACCTCCACGCGCAGTTCCATGCCGTCCACACCGGGCACGAACAGACCGCCCAGATCGACCCGGCCCTCGCCGGGCTCGCGGACCTCGGAGCTGTCCCAGGGCCCGTCGGGCCGGGGCGCGGGCTCGAGCCTCACGCGCCCGTTCTCCTCGCCCGCCTCCGCGCCGACACCGTCGACGACCTGCTCGGCCTCGCCGGCCGCACCGTCGGCGGCATCCCTCTTCTTGCGACGTCCGAACACGTCACTGTCCTTCCCGGTCGGATACGACCGAAGCGTATCGATTCCCACCCGCTGTACCGCCCTCGGCGGCCTGAACGCTTGTGCCGCTCTTACCTTCCACCGCGGCGTGGCCGCCGGTGGATCCGAAGCCCCCCTCGGCCCGGGCCGATGCGGGCAGCTGTGCGACCGACACGAAGCGCACCCTCTCGACCTGCTGGACGACCAGTTGGGCAATCCGGTCGAAGCGCTCGAACCGCACGGACTCGCGCGGGTCGAGATTCACCACGATCACCTTGATCTCCCCACGGTACCCGGCATCAATCGTCCCCGGGGCATTCACCAGGGCGACGCCGCAGCGGGCGGCAAGGCCGGATCGCGGGTGTACGAAGGCCGCGTACCCCTCCGGGAGCGCGACAGACACCCCGGTGGGCAGAACGGCCCGCTCCCCCGGGGCCAGCTCGCAGGCCTCGGTGGTGCGCAGGTCGGCCCCCGCGTCGCCGGGGTGCTCGTACGCCGGAAGCGGTACGTCCGGGTCGACGCGCCGGATGAGCACCTCGAGCGCCTCGCGGCCGGCGCTCACGGGTTCACCTCGAAGGCGCGGGCCCGGCGGACCTGGTCGGGGTCGTCCATGGCGGCCCGGATCTCCTCCTGGCGGCCGTGGTCGATGAAGTGGTCCACCTTGACCTCGATGAACAGGGCGTCCGCGCGGACGGCGACCGGTCCGTCGGGGCCGTCGATGTGTCCGGTGGCGGTGCAGTAGATCTTCCGTCCGGCCACGGCGGTCACCTCGGCCTTGAGGTGCAGCACGGTGCCGACGGGCACGGGCCGGACGAAGTCGGTCTCCAGCCGTCCGGTGACCGCGATGACGCGGAGCAGCCAGTTCAGCGAGCCGAGCGTCTCGTCGAGGGCGGTGGCCAGCACACCGCCGTGAGCGAGTCCGGGGGCGCCCTGGTGCGCGGGCTGCACGGTGAACTCGGCGGTGATCGACACGCCTTCGCCGGCGCGCGCCTGGAGGTGCAGCCCGTGGGGCTGTTCGTCGCCGCAGCCGAAGCACTGCCCGTAGTGGGCGCCCAGGAGCTCGCCCGGTGCGGGGGCGTCGGGGTGGCGCACGGGCGGCACGGCGTCGGCGGGGGGCTGAAGAGCTGCGGAATTACCACTCACAGCCGCAGACCTTACCCGCCCGCCGTGAGGCGCCCGAGCACGCGTCCGCCCTGGCGCGGGGCCCCTGCCGGGAGCGTGCCAAGCTTGGCTTCATGCAGCTTTCCGGCGCCCCGTACGAAGAACGCCTCACCGCTCCGCGCTCCTGGTGGTTCCTGTGCCTCCTGGCCGGGCTCTCGCTCGCGCTGATCATGCTGCCGTTCGGCACGCTGCCGATGCTGGCCGGACTGGCGGGCGGGACCGCCGCGGCGGCGGTCGTGGTGAGCGCGTACGGCTCGGTGCGGATCCGGGTCGTGAACGGTCATCTGATCGCGGGCGAGGCGAAGATCCCGGCGTCGGCGCTGGGTGACGCGGAGGTGCTGGACGCGGAGGAGGCGCGCGCCTGGCGCGGCCCGAAGGCCGACCCGCGCGCGTTCATGCTGCTGCGGGCGTACGTCCCCGGCGCGCTGCGCGTGACGGTCACGGACCCGGAGGACCCCACTCCGTACGTCTTCCTGTCCACGCGTGAGCCCGAGCGGCTGGCGCGGGCGCTCCGGGCGGCGAGGGACGGGGCGGACGCCTCGTAGAGGCCCGCTCACGGGACCCCAGGGCGCTTACCGGGGGCCGTCGTCCTTCCGGTGGCGGCCGGCGTCCATGTCGAGCTCCAGGGCGTGCTCGGGGAGGGCGTCGGCGGGGCGCTCCAGTTCGGGGAGCGCGGGCAGTTCGTCCCAGGGGACCTGGACCTTGCGCAGGTCGTCCCGGATGCGGGAGGCGAGCTTTCTGGTGTCGCGCCGGTTCATCACGGCGCCGACGGCCGCTCCGACGAGGAACGGCATCAGGTTCGGCAGGTTGCGCACCGTGCGTTTCATGATCCGCTGGCGCAGTTCGCGCTTCATGCGGCTGTTCAGCGCCGCGCTGACGGTGGAGGGCCTGGTCGCCTCGATGCCGCGTTCCTGGGACCAGGAGTTGAGGTACACGGTGCTGCGCTGGGCGAGGGTGCCGGCTGGTCGTACGCCGTAGACCTCGTGCAGTTCGGCGATCAGCTTCAGCTCGATCGCGGCGACGCCGGTGACCTCGGCGGCCAGCTCCGTCGGCATCGCGGGCGGGACGGGCATCATGGCCGCCGCCCCGACGCCGGCGCCGACCGTCGCGGTGGCCTTGGCGGCGCCCGCCACGAGCTTGTCGGCGATCTCCTCGGGTCCGAGCCCGGGGAACTGCTCCCGCAGGGTCGCGAGGTCCCGTACGGGCACACGCGGGGCGATGTCGATGATCCGGTCGGCGAGGTGCGCCAGGCCCGCGCGGGCGCGTGCTCCGCCCTTGCGGACGCCTTCCCGGGCCTTCTGCCGGACGACGGCGGTCCGCCTGCGCGCCACGGGCGCGGTGACCTCCAGGGATGCCGGGAGGTCACCCCGGCCGGCCGGCGCTTCGAGCGAGGCCGCCCCGTCACCGGTCCAGCCTCGCTCGGGATCACGCGTGTCGTGCTGTGGGTCCTCGGTGGACCCTTGGTCCGCTCCCTTCGAGAAGAAGCGGCGCTTCCGCGGTGGGGTCGAGCCAGTCACGGCCGACCCCGCCTCAGTCGCAGTCGCGGCAGATCGGCTGGCCGTTCTTCTCGCGGGCCAGCTGGCTGCGGTGGTGCACCAGGAAGCAGCTCATGCACGTGAACTCGTCCTGCTGCTTGGGCAGGACCCGGACGGCCAGCTCTTCGTTCGAGAGGTCCGCACCGGGCAGTTCCAGGCCTTCTGCGGCCTCGAACTCGTCGACGTCCACGGCCGAGGCCGACTTGTCGTTCCGCCGGGCCTTCAGCTCTTCCAAGCTGTCCGAGTCGACGTCGTCGTCGGTCTTGCGTGGAGTGTCGTAATCGGTAGCCATGTCGCTCTCCCCCTCTGGGTGTATGCGGTGTCTCCAGCGCACGTAACGCGTGAGAGGCCGGACTTGTGCCCGACCTGAGGCGGAGATTTTGCCTCACATCAAGGTCTGTTACTCAATCGACACCCAACCGGACTCCTCATGAGTGATCGGCTTGGATGGCGATGGGGACCGTACACGGTCCCGATGCCGCACTACAAAGGCACCTCACCGTGTACTTCCCGTGAACGGGACCCCTGAAAACCGGGACTTTTCCGGCTTTACGACGGGGTTCATGATCACGGAGAGTAGATGGCCGAATCGACGCGCCTGTGATCGATCACACATGAATTCGATCGTGAGGGTGCTCGAAAATTCCGCCCAAAGCGAACACGGGGCGGGGCCGGGGCATGATGTCAGATCGGAAGGGTGACACGCATCACGAGTCCTCCGCCCTCCCTCGGCTGCGCGTAGATGTGCCCGCCGTGCGCCCGGGCGACCGACCGCACGATGGACAGACCCAGGCCCACGCCCTTGTCGCTGCCCGTCCGCTCGGTGCGCAGCCTGCGGAACGGCTCGAAGAGGTTCTCCACCTCGTACGCCGGGACGACCGGGCCGGTGTTGGACACCACGAGGACCGCCTGGCCGTGCTGGACGTCCGTGGTGACCTCCACCCAGCCGTCCTGCGGGATGTTGTACCGCACGGCGTTCTGCACCAGGTTCAGGGCGATCCGCTCCAGCAGGACGCCGTTGCCCTGGACCACGGCGGGACGGCGCGTGCCGCGGAACGTGACGTGCCGGGACTCCGCCTCGGCGGCGACCTGGTCGATGGCCTGGCCGGCCACCTCCGCGAGGTCGACGGGGCCCCGCTCCACGATCTGGTTGTCGCTGCGGGCGAGCAGCAGCAGGCCCTCCACGAGCTGCTCGCTGCGTTCGTTGGTGGCCAGCAGCGTCTTGCCGAGCTGCTGGAGCTCCACCGGGGCGTTCGGGTCGGAGAGGTGCACCTCGAGCAGCGTGCGGTTGATCGCCAGCGGGGTGCGCAGCTCGTGGGAGGCGTTCCCCACGAAGCGCTGCTGGGCGGTGAACGCGCGCTGGAGCCGCTCCAGCATGTCGTCGAAGGTGTCGGCCAGCTCCTTCAGCTCGTCGTCCGGGCCGTCCAGCTCGATCCGGCGGGACAGGTCCGAGCCCGCCACCGCGCGGGCGGTGCGGGTGATCCGGCCCAGCGGCGACAGCACGCGCCCGGCCATGGCGTAGCCGAAGGCGAAGGCGATGACGGCGAGGCCGAGCAGGGCCAGCAGGGAGCGGCTGAGCAGGTTGTCCAGGGCGACCTGGCGCTGGTGGTCGATGCACTCGCTGATCGCGTTGTTGAACTCGGTCAGCGAGAGGTTGCCGTCGGCGATGCCCGGACAGTCCTGGCTGGAGATCTTCAGGCCGTCGAAGTCGACGATCTTGAACAGCGGCTGGCTGCCGGTGCGCAGGGCCTGCGCGGCGAGCAGGTAGATGATCGACAGCAGCAGGATGCCGGCGATCAGGAACATGCCGCCGTACAGCAGCGTGAGCCGTATGCGGATGGTGGGACGCAGCCACGGCAGCGGGGTGGGCGACCGGGGGTCCCAGGTGGGCTTGGGGGGCGCGGTGGGGGGCGCGGGAGTGGCAGCCATGGTCGGTGATCAGATCCGGTATCCGGAGCCGGGCACGGTCACGATGACCGGCGGCTCGCCCAGCTTGCGGCGCAGGGTCATGACGGTCACGCGGACCACGTTGGTGAACGGGTCGGTGTTCTCGTCCCAGGCCTTCTCCAGCAGCTGCTCCGCGGAGACCACGGCGCCCTCGCTGCGCATGAGGACCTCCAGCACGGCGAACTCCTTCGGCGCGAGCTGGACCTCCTTGCCGTCGCGGAAGACCTCGCGGCGGTTGGGGTCCAGCTTGATCCCGGCCCGCTCCAGGACGGGCGGCAGGGGCACGCTGGTCCGCCGGCCGAGCGCCCGCACGCGGGCGATGAGCTCGCTGAAGGCGAACGGCTTGGGCAGGTAGTCGTCGGCGCCGATCTCGAGTCCCTCGACGCGGTCGCTGACGTCGCCGGACGCCGTGAGCATCAGCACGCGCGTGGGCATGCCGAGTTCGACGATCTTGCGGCAGACGTCGTCGCCGTGGACCAGGGGGAGGTCGCGGTCGAGGACGACCACGTCGTAGTCGTTGACGCCGATGCGCTCCAGGGCGGCCGCACCGTCGTACACGACGTCGACGGCCATGGCCTCCCGGCGCAGTCCGGTGGCCACCGCATCGGCGAGCAGCTGCTCGTCCTCGACGACGAGTACGCGCACGTCGCTTGTCCTTCCTCATGACCCGCCCGGCGGGCCGCGAGGGCGCGCACGCGGGCAGGGGGTACGGGTGGGTGTTGTTGCCTCCATCCTGCCCTTTTCGACCGTAAGTCGGCTGTAAGGCGGCCGGAACAGGGGGTGACCGACGGCCCCGGGGCCGGGGAACGTGCGGACGAACGGGGCGGGAATACGAGAATTTCTCGCGAGGTTAGGTTTCCGCGGGAGGGAGCTTGGGGAGGACGGGTTTACATCCCGCGATCACGCTCTGCTTGTACCGCACCACCATGCGGTGCACACGGTCCGCTTCCGCAGAGCGGGCGTGGATGTCCGGTACCGTCGCCGCCCGGCCGAGCGGCGCCGGGCATCCGCCACGGACGTGATCGTCCCTTCCGACGGCACACCCCCGTGCCACCGACCCACCGACCCAGGACGAGGGGGCGCAGCATGGACGCATTCACCGCAGGACTTCTGCAGCGCATAAAGGCGACCGAGTCCGACCTGTCGCGGGCCCGCGACGAGGGCGACGACTTCCTCGTCGAAGTGGAACAGGGCGAACTCGACGACCTGCGCCGCCTCGCGGCCGAACACGGCGTGGAAGTCGGCGCCCACAGCGCCTGACCGGCGCACGGAACGCCCGACGGGCCCTGGTGGACGGATCCACCGGGGCCCGTTGCCGTGAACGCGGGCGCGAGGCCGCCGACCAGCCGCCCGGAAGGCCCCGGCCGGCGGCGCCACGGACGCGGTCCGGCCCAGCCCAGCCGGCATCCGGCCGCCGTTCGGGCCGGCGGCCGCCCGGACCGTGGCCGCGTCCCACACGGTCGGCGGCGTCAGGCGATCCCTACGCCCCGAACTTCCTCAGAAGGCCGAGGAGCGGTTCCAGCACGCCGGGGGACGCCGCAACCGTCAGGTCGGACGTCGGGGGGCTGTCCGGGTGGCGGCCGGTCGTCAGGGCGCCGGACTCCCGGGCTATCAGGGCGCCCGCCGCCACGTCCCACGGGTGGAGGCCGCGTTCGTAGTAGCCGTCGAGGCGGCCCGCCGCCACGTCGCAGAGGTCGATCGCCGCCGAGCCGCCGCGGCGGATGTCCCGGACCAGCGGGATCAGGCGGCGGGCGATCTCGGCCTGCTCCTCGCGGACGTCGGCGACGTAGTTGAAGCCGGTGGAGACCAGGGCCTGGTCCAGCGGCGGCGACGGCCGGCAGGCCAGGCGCCGCTCGCCCTCCCACGCGCCGGTGGCCCACGCCCCGCCGCCCAGCACCGCGTGGTACTCCTCGCCGCGCATCGGGGCGAACACCGCGCCGGCGACGGCCACGCCGTCCTGCTCGGCCGCCACGGAGACAGCCCAGGTGGGCAGCCCGTACAGGTAGTTCACCGTGCCGTCGAGGGGGTCGACGACCCAGCGGACGCCGCTGCTGCCGGCCGTGGAGGCGCCCTCCTCGCCGAGGATGCCGTCGTCCGGGCGGCGCTCGGCGATCAGCCCGGTGATCAGCTTCTCCGCCGCGAGGTCCATCTCGGTGACGACGTCGACCGAGCTGGACTTGGTGGCGGCGACCGCGAGATCGGCAGGGCGGCCGTCGCGCAGCAGCTCACCGGCGCGCCGGGCGGCCTCCCGGGCCAGCTCCAGCAGTTCCGCGTGCAGGGGGTCGGTCACGGGGCTCCTCACGCGTAGGGGCTGTCGGCGCCCGCGGCGGCGGGACGCGGGGCGCGGGCCGGGCAGCAGCCCACCGGGCACAGGTCGTGGCTGGGGCCGAGCGCGCCCAGGGCGCACCGGGTGACGTCCCGCCCGCTCTCGGTCGCGGCGCGCTCCAGCACCAGCTCGCGGACGGCGGCGGCGAAGCGCGGGTCGTCGCCGACGGTCGCCGAGCGGCGCACCGGCAGGCCCAGCTCCTGCGCCTTGGCGGTGGCCTCGGTGTCGAGGTCGTAGAGGACCTCCATGTGGTCCGAGACGAAGCCGATGGGCGCCATGACGACCGCCGGGACGCCGGCGGCCTTCCGCTCCTCGAGGTGGTCGCAGATGTCGGGCTCCAGCCAGGGGATGTGCGGGGCGCCGGAGCGGGACTGGTAGACGAGCTGCCAGGGGTGGTCGACGCCCGTGCGCTCGCGGACGGCGTCGGCGATCAGCCGGGCCACGTCCAGGTGCTGCGCGACGTACGCGCCGCCGTCGCCGTGGGCCTCGACGGGGCCGGAGGTGTCCGCGGCGGCGGTGGGGATGGAGTGGGTGCAGAAGGCGAGGTGCGCGCCGTCCCGGACGTCCTCGGGGAGGTCGGCGAGCGAGCGGATCACGCCGTCGACCATGGGCTCGACGAAGCCGGGGTGGTTGAAGTAGTGCCGCAGCTTGTCGATCTTCGGCAGCTCCAGCCCCTCCTTCTCCAGCGTGGCGAGCGCGTCGGCGAGGTTCTCCCGGTACTGGCGGCAGCCCGAGTAGGACGCGTAGGCGCTGGTGGCGAGGACGAGGATGCGGCGGCGGCCGTCGCGGACCATGTCGCGGAGGGTGTCGGTCAGGTAAGGCGCCCAGTTGCGGTTGCCCCAGTACACCGGCAGGTCCAGGCCGTGCTCGGCGAAGTCCTTGCGCAGGGCGTCCAGCAGGGCGCGGTTCTGGTCGTTGATCGGGCTGACCCCGCCGAACTGGAAGTAGTGCTGCCCGACTTCCTTGAGGCGTTCCTTGGGGATGCCCCGCCCGCGCGTCACGTTCTCCAGGAACGGGACGACGTCGTCCGGGCCTTCCGGGCCGCCGAAGGAGAGCAGGAGCAGGGCGTCGTAGGGACTGGCATCGAGCACGTCAGACATGTCTCGATCCTCCCACCCGGCGCCGACAACGGGCACGGGGGCCGGGGGTGCCGCGAAAAGAAGGTGCCGTACATCACCGGCGCAAACGGGTGATGTCGCCGGTAATCTGTATCGACTGCGATAGCACCTTACTGATCTTCCGGAGACCCCGTGCCCAGCCCCTATCGCGCCCTGTTCGCCGCCCCCGGCAGCAAGGCCTTCTCCGCCGCGGGGTTCCTCGGCCGGATGCCGCTGTCGATGACGGGCATCGGCGTCGTCACGATGATCTCCCAGGTGACCGGCCGGTACGGGCTGGCGGGCGCCCTCTCGGCGACCATCGCGCTGTCCGCCGCGCTGGTGGGCCCTCAGGTGTCGCGCCTGGTGGACCAGTACGGGCAGCGCCGGGTGCTGCGCCCGGCCACGCTGCTGTCGCTGTCCTCGGGGACCGTGCTGCTGCTCGCCGTGCACTTCTCCTGGCCGGAGTGGGTGCTGTTCGCCGCGTGCGTGGGGATCGGCTGCGTGCCGAGCCTCGGCGCGATGGTCCGGGCCCGCTGGGCGGCGCTGTACCGCGGCACCCCGAGCCTGCACACCGCCTATTCGTTCGAGTCGGTGGTCGACGAGGTGTGCTTCATCGTCGGCCCGATCGTCTCCATCGGGCTGTCCACGGCCTGGTTCCCGGAGGCCGGCCCGCTGCTGGCGGCCTGCTTCCTGGCGGCGGGCGTCTTCTGGCTGACCGCGCAGCGCGCCACCGAGCCGGAGCCGCATCCGCGTGCGCGCCAGGGCGGCGGCTCCGCGCTGCGTTCGCGCGGTCTGCGGGTGCTGGTGGCGACGTTCGTGGCGACGGGCACGATCTTCGGCGCGGTGGACGTGGTGACGGTCGCCTTCGCCGAGGAGGAGGGACACAAGGCCGCGGCCAGCCTCGTGCTCGCGGTGTACGCCCTGGGGTCCTGCGTGGCCGGTCTGGTGTTCGGACTGCTGCACTTCGCGGGGGCGCCCGAGCGCCGGTGGCTGCTGGGCGTTTGCGCCATGGCCGTGAGTATGATCCCACTCCTACTGGTCGGGAACTTGCCGTTTCTGGCCGTGGCGCTGTTCGTTGCGGGTCTGTCCATCGCTCCCACGATGATCACGACCATGTCCCTCATCGAAGAGCACGTACCTCGCGCACAGCTCACCGAGGGCATGACCTGGGTGAGCACCGGGCTCGCGGTCGGCATCGCCCTCGGCTCCTCCGCCGGCGGCTGGGTGATCGACACGGCCGGGGCGCGCGCCGGGTACGGGGTTCCGGCGGCCGCCGGGGCCGTCGCGGTCGCGGTCGGTTTCCTCGGGTACCGCCGGCTCAAGCGGCCGGCGCCGGGTCGGGGAGGCTTCGTTGGTCAGCACGACGAGCACGACGAGCGCGAGGAACGGCACGTGGCGTAACTGGGGAGGCACCGTCTCCGTCCGGCCGGCCCGGGAGGTCACGCCCGCCTCGGTCGACGAGCTGGCCGACGCCGTGCGCCGGGCCGCCGAGGACGGACTGCCGGTGAAGGCGGTGGGGACCGGCCACTCCTTCACCTCCATAGCCGCGACCGAGGGCCTGCTGATACGCCCCCAGCTGCTGACGGGGATTCGGAGGATCGACCGCGAGGCGGGCACGGTCACGGTCGAGGCGGGCACCCCGCTGAAGCGGCTCAACGCCGCCCTCGCGCGCGAGGGTCTGTCGCTGACCAACATGGGCGACATCATGGAGCAGACGGTCTCCGGCGCCGCCAGCACCGGCACCCACGGCACCGGGCGTGAGTCCGCCTCCATCGCCGCCCAGATCAAGGGCCTCGAACTGGTCACCGCCGACGGCTCGGTGCTCACCTGCTCCGAGAAGGAGAACCCGGACGTCTTCGCCGCCGCCCGGATCGGACTCGGCGCCCTCGGCATCGTCACCGCCATCACGTTCGCCGTGGAGCCGCTCTTCCTCCTCAACGCGCGCGAGGAGCCCATGACGTTCGACCGGGTGTGCGCCGAGTTCGACGCGCTGCACGCCGAGAACGAGCACTTCGAGTTCTACTGGTTCCCGCACACCGGCAACACCAACACCAAGCGCAACAACCGCAGCGCGGGCCCGGAGCGCCCGGTGCCGCCGCTCCGTGGCTGGTTCGAGGACGAGTTCCTCTCCAACGGGGTCTTCCAGGTCGCCAACTGGGTGGGCCGCGCGGCCCCGGTGACGATTCCGGCCATCGCGCAGATCTCCAGCCGGGCGCTGTCCGCGCGGACGTACACCGACATCCCCTACCGGGTGTTCACCTCCCCGCGCCGGGTGCGCTTCGTGGAGATGGAGTACGCGGTGCCGCGCGAGGCGCTCGTGGACACGCTGCGGGAGCTGAAGGCGATGGTGGACCGCTCCCCGCTGCGGGTGAGCTTCCCGGTCGAGGTGCGCACCGCGCCGGCCGACGACATCACCCTGTCGACGGCGTCCGGCCGGGAGAGCGCGTACGTGGCGGTCCACATGTTCAAGGGGACGCCCTACCAGCGGTACTTCACCGCCGCCGAGCGCATCTTCACCGCGCACGAGGGGCGACCCCATTGGGGGAAGATCCACACACGTGACGCCGAGTACCTCTCACGGGTGTATCCGCGTTTCGGCGAGTTCGTCGCGCTGCGGGACCGGCTGGACCCGGAACGGCGGTTCCGCAACGACTACTTGCGGCGGGTCCTGGGCGAGTAGCGCCCACGGCACGGTCAGGCCGCAGACATTGCCTCCGTATCTGACGATTGCGTGAAGTTCCCCACAAGTCCCCCACGTCCAGGGGTGGATGAGTGGGGCAACGGCGGCCAAGTCCCACCTCTTGCGTGAACTCGCACGGCGTGCCAATCCACGCACGTGGCCCAAATGGAGTACTGTTGCGAGCCCTGGGTCCGGACTCCCGTCAGGGTGCCCGGGTCCTCGGAGGACCGCCGGGAGGGGGCTAGTTGCACAGGGTGACGCATTTGGTCACTTAGCGTTGCGAATAGGTAACCGTGCCATAACGGCGATCCAGGGCCCGCGCCCGACACGCCGGGCAACTCGGCAAGGTTGTGGCAGGCTGCACCCGGGCAGGCCACACTCGACTAGCGGAAGCAGCGACGCACGTGACGTCGGCAGGCACCACCCGGGAGGTCCCCATGCCCGAACTGCGTGTCGTGGCCGTCTCGAATGACGGCACACGGCTGGTGCTGAAGGCTGCGGACAGCACGGAGTACACGCTTCCGATCGACGAACGGCTCCGCGCCGCCGTGCGCGGCGACCGTCCCCGCCTCGGCCAGATCGAGATCGAGGTGGAGAGCCACCTCCGCCCCCGCGACATCCAGGCCCGTATAAGGGCGGGCGCGACCGCGGAAGAGGTCGCGCAGATGGCCGGCATCCCCGTGGACCGCGTACGCCGCTTCGAGGGCCCCGTCCTCGCCGAGCGCGCCTTCATGGCCGAGCGCGCCCGCAAGACGCCGGTCCGCCGCCCCGGTGAGAACTCCGGCCCCCCGCTGGGCGAGGCCGTCCAGGAGCGGCTGCTGCTGCGCGGCGCCGAGAAGGACACCGTCCAGTGGGACTCGTGGCGCCGCGACGACGGCACCTGGGAGGTCCTGCTGGTCTACCGGGTCGCGGGCGAGCCGCACTCGGCGAGCTGGACGTACGACCCGCCCCGGCGGCTCGTCCAGGCCGTCGACGACGAGGCCCGCTCGCTGATCGGCGAGTCCGACGACCTCGCCGCGCCCGAGCCCAGCTTCCCGTTCGTGCCGCGCATCGCCCGGCTGCCGCGGGACCGTCCGCTGGACCGCCCCGCCGACCGCGAGCGGCCCAGCCTGCCCGCGCAGGCGTCCGAGCCGGCCGAGGAGTCCACCGCGGCCACGGCCTCGGGTGAACGCGACTCGCTGACCAGCCTGCTGGAGGCCGTGCCGAGCTTCCGCGGCGACCTGGTGGTGCCCGAGCGCACCGAACCGGCCGCCGAGGAGCCGGAGTCCGAGCCCGAGGCGGAGGAACCTCCGGCGCCGGCCGCGTCCGCGGGGTCCGCGTACGCGGATGTGCTGATGCCGCGTTCGGTGGGCGGCCACCGGGACCGCCTCATCGGCTCGACCGACCGCCAGGCCGAGGCGGACGGCGTCCGCCCAGGCCGCAGGGCGGCGGTGCCGAGCTGGGACGAGATCGTGTTCGGAACGCGGCGCAAGAAGCAGGAGTAGTTGTCTCCGGGGTCCGCCCCGGACCCCGCTCCTGAAACGCCGGAGGGGCTGGAATCAGCCCGTCCGGCGTTTGAGGACGAGGCCCGTCAGGGCCGATACAGCCCCGTCACTGCGGATCCGGCCCCACCGCCACCGGCCGTTGCGGGTCCGAGGACCACTCCGACCACGAGCCGACGTACAGCGCCGCCGGGATGCCCGCGATCGCCAACGCCAGTACCTCGTGCGCCGCCGACACGCCCGAACCGCAGTACACGCCGACCGGGACGTCCTGCGCCACACCCATCTCACCGAAGCGCGCGCGCAACTCCGCCGCGGGCCGAAAACGACCGTCCGCGTCCACGTTCTCCGACGTCGGCGCCGACACCGCCCCCGGGATATGGCCGCCGACGGGGTCGATCGGCTCCACCTCGCCCCGGTACCGCTCCCCCGCACGTGCGTCCAGCAGTACCCCCGAACGAGCCAGCGCCGCCGCGCCGTCCGCGTCCAGCACGCCGCCCTCCGCCGGCTTCGGCACGAAGTCGCCCTCGGCCGGCGTCGGCGCCCGCGTCTCCAACGGGCCGTTCCAGGCGGGCAGTCCGCCGTCCAGGACCCGTACGTCCGGGTGACCGGTCCAGCGCAGCAGCCACCAGGCGCGGGCCGCCGCCCACCCGATGCCGCCGTCGTACGCGACCACGGGCGTTCCCGCGGACACGCCCGCGCGCCGCATCGCCGCGCCGAACACGTCGAGGTCCGGCAGCGGATGGCGCCCCTGCGGGCCCGGTGCGGAGGCCAGTTCGCGGTCCAGGTCGACGAAGACGGCGCCGGGGATGTGGCCCGACGCGTAGGCGGCGCGTCCGTCGAACGGCTGACCGCTCGCCGCTGCCGTGCTGAGCTGCCAGCGGACGTCGAGCAGGACCGGAGGACGCTCCGACCGCAGCGCGTCCGCGAGTTCGGTTGCGGAGATGATGGCGTTCATGGTCACCATCCTCGCGCACGGGGTGGCCGACTCGTCCCGGTCCGGCTACTCTGCTCGGCCGGGCACATCCGGTCACCGGGCGTACGGGATCGGGCACATACGGTGTCGGCTGCGGTGCGGGAACGATCCGCCGCGCCGGCACGGGACGACCCCCGCAGGGGGCGAGCGGACACGGCCGACGTACGGGCGGCCGAGAAGAGAGTGACGATGACCGACGCACGGGGGAACGCCCGCCCGAACGGCGACGGGTCCGTCCGGCACCCGCCCGGCACACCGTGCTGGGTGAGCCTGATGGTGCGCGGACTCGACGCGACCGAGCAGTTCTACGGGGCGCTGTTCGGCTGGGAGTTCCGGCCCGGCCCGCGCCCGCTGGGCCCGTACGTGCGTGCCCTGCTCGACGGGTACCCGGTGGCCGGGATCGGGGTGCTGTCCCCCGACCGGCGGCTGCCCGCGGCGTGGACGCCGTACTTCGCCTCGGACGACGTGGATCTGACGGCCGAGGTGGTGCGTTCGTGCGGCGGGACGGTCGGCGTGGGGCCGCTGGACGCCGACGACGCGGGCCGGCTGGCGCTCGTCTCGGACCCGAGCGGCGCCGTCTTCGGCATCTGGCAGACGGCCCGCGGTGCCGTCGGCGGCGTCACCGGCCGGCCCGGCACTCCGGCGTGGAACGAACTGACCACCTTCGAGACCACGAATGTGGCCAAGTTCTACGGGACCGTGTTCGGTTACGACGAGGAACCGGTCGTTTCCGCCGACCTGGACTACGTGACCCTCCGCCTGGACGGCCGCCCGGTGACCGGCGTCCACGGCCTCGGCAACGCGCTGCCCCGGGACCGGGGGCCGCACTGGACGACGTACTTCACGGTGGCGGACACCGACGACGCCGTGGACCAGGTGCTGCACCTCGGCGGCCAGGTGCTCGGCGGCCCCCGGGACACCGAGCACGGCCGCGTCGCCATGGTGGCGGACCCGGAGGGGGCGCGGTTCGCGCTGGTGCGGACGGCGGAGTGACTCAGCGGGGCGCCGAGAGGCGGGCGTCGAGGCGGTACCGGGACTGGACCGCCAGCGCCGCCGCCATGAGGAGGGCGGGCAGGAGTGTGAAGCCGAGCAGGATGGCGGTGTGCGCGCCGCCCGACTGGGTGACCTCCTCGCCGGCCCGCGCGGACGCGTAGCCGCCGAGGGCGAGGGCCGCCGAGTAGAGGTAGGGGCCGGCCGCGGCGCCCGTGGCCTCCGTCGCGGTCCACACCCCGGTGTAGGCGCCGGTGCGTCCGGTCTCGTCGCCGTCGGCCGCGCGGACCGTGTCCGGGACCATAGAGAACGGGAAGAGCTGAAGTCCCGCGAAGCACACGCCGAGGACGAGCGTGCACAGCACGGGGACGAGGAGTCCCGCCGACTTCCCCACCGCCAGGCCGAGCGCTCCGGCGACGAAGAAGCCCTGGCACAGCAGCAGGCAGCGCTGCTTGCCCCAGCTCCGGGAGAGACGGAACCACAGGGGCGTGGTCAGCAGGGCGGGTGCGACGAACGCGGCCATCAGGACGGTGGTGAAGCCGGGGCGGCCCAGCTCGTGCCGTGCGTAGTACGGCAGTCCGGCGAGGACCAGGTGGGTCGTGGTGGACACCAGGAGGTAGCAGGAGACCAGCACGCGGAAGGGGCGGTTGCGGCGCAGGACGTCCCGTACCTGGGTGAGGGCGGGTCCGTGACGGTCCTCGGTCTTCCCGGTCGGGGCCCGCGCGGGCAGCAGGTCGCGTACGCCGCCGACGCCGACGTACTGGAAGACCACGGTGAAGGCGCCCAGGGCGACGGCCATGACGACGTAGCGGCCGACCGAGTCGCCCTCCCCCGCGAGCAGCGGGGCCAGCGCGCCGCCGGCGAGGATGCCGACGGTGAGGACCACCATCCGGAAGGACAGCACCCGGGTGCGGCCGTGGTAGCCGATCTCCATGTCGGTGGGAGTGGCCAGATACGGCACCTGGTACGCGGCGAACAGGGCGTTGGCGACGACGAACCAGGCCGCGACCCACAGGGCGGCGGCCCACGGACGGTCGGCCACCGGGCCGGGGACGGCGAACAGGGCGACGAATGCGGGCGCGAGGGCGCAACCCGCCGTCAGCAGCCGCAGCCGGCTTCCGCGGCGGGCGCGTTCCCGGTCGGAGAGGGAGCCGACGAACGGGTGCAGGACGATGTCCACGGCCTTCGGGACGAGCAGCGCCAGACCGGCCAGCCAGGGGGTGACCCCGAGGGTGTCGGTGAGGAAGTACAGGAGCAGCAGGCCGGGGACGGTGACGTAGACGCCCATGCCGGCCGAGCCGAGCGCGTAGCGCACGAGCGCGGGGCGGGGGACCTCCGCGCCGTCCCCGGCGTCCGTCACCGCAGCGGGGGTGGGCTGTCCGGGGAGAGGGGCTTCGGATCCTGTCGCGGCGTTCATGAATCCCTCAAATGTTGGATTGCGAGGTCTGCGGATCCTAGCCAGACTGTGCCGGATGAGGAAGAGCAGCGAGACACCTTCCGCCGCGCGGCCCGCCCGGCGCGGACCGGGCCGGCCCCGACGGGCGGAGCGGGACGGCGGCCCGTCCACCCGCGAACTGATCCTGCGGGAGGCGACGGCACTGTTCGCCGCGCGCGGACCCGAGGGCACCTCGCTGCGGGACATCGCGGCGCGGGTCGGCATCGACGTGTCGAGCCTGCACCACCACTTCCCCGCCAAGGAGGCGCTGTACGACGCCTGTTTCGAGCGGGTGCACGCGGCGGAGCGGGAGGCGCTGGCCCCGCTGGTGGCGGGTCTCCGGGAGGCCGCGCCGGCCGGCGGGGAGCCGCTGGCGGCGGCGCTGCGGGCGCTCGCGGACGGGTTCGTGGACTTCCTGGAGGAGCATCCGCACACCACGTTCCTGTGGCTGCGCAGGTGGCTGGACCCGACGCGGGGCGCGGGTCTGGACGAGGCGTACGCGTTGCCGCTGTACGGCGAGGTGGAGCGGGCGCTCCTTGAGGCCGCCCAGGCGGGGACGGTGCGGGAGACCACGCCGCACGTCACGGTGCGCAGCCTGGTGTGGGCGGCGCACGGCCATGTCACCGCGCTGGCCGCCGCGGCCCCCGCCGACCGGGAGCGGGAGCGCTACGAGTTCCGGCTGTGGATGCGCCGCTTCCTCGACGCCCTGTACGGGCCGGGGCGGACGGAGACGCCGTAGGGGTCTGGCGCCGGTGACTCGTCCGACGTAATAATCCATCGCACGTTGGAATAACTCCACGGAGCGGCCTCATGGGACGGCCGCGCGGCTCGGGAAGGGCGCGGACACGATGGGTGCAGGGCGGGACACGGCGGGACCGGGACGGGTGGCCGTCGTCGGCGGCGGCATAGCGGGGATCGCGGCCGTGAAGGCGCTGCTCCAGGCGGGCGTCGAGGTGTTCGGCGTCGAACGCGCCGAGGAGCTGGGCGGGTTGTGGCGGCCGGCTCCGGACACCGCCGCGTACGAGGGGCTGCGGCTCAACACGTCCAAGCCGCGCACCGAGTTCTCGGACCACTCGATGCCGGAGGACTGGCCGGACTACCCGACCCGCGCCCAACTTCTCTCCTACGTCCGGGACTACGCCGAGCGCTTCGACGTCCCCCGGCACTTCCGGATGGGCACGGAACTGACCGCCGCCCGGCGCACCGAGGACGGCTGGCTGCTCGAACTGACCGGCCCCGAGGGTGCGTACGAGGAGACGGTCGCGCATCTCGTGGTGGCCAACGGGCACAACCACACCCCGCGTCTGCCGGAACCGCCGTACCCCGGCGACTTCGAGGGCACCGCCTCCCACGCGCACGCCTACCGCGAGCCGTCCGAGTTCGCGGGACGCCGCGTGCTGGTCGTCGGCACGGGGAACAGCGCGATGGACATCGCGACGGAGCTGGTCGGGCACGCGGACGAGGTGCTGATCTCCGCCCGGCGCGGGGTGTGGGTGCTGCCCAAGACGCTGTTCGGCCGCCCGGCCGACCAGTGGAACGGAGCCTTGGCCGCCGTCCTGCCGTGGCGGCTGCGCCAGCGGATCTCGCAGACGATGCTGCGGCTGGCGGCGCGGGGCACGGAGGGTCCGGCGCTTCCGCCGTCCCCGGAGGGCGTGCTCCAGGACCACCCGACGCTGAGCGACACGGTCCCCGAGCTGGTGCGCGCCGGGAAGATCGGCGTACGCGCGGGCATCGAGCGTTTCGAGGGGCGCCGGGTGCGCTTCTCGGACGGGCAGGAGGACGAGGTGGACCATGTGCTGTGGTGCACCGGGTACCGGGCGACCGTGCCGTTCCTCGACCCGGCATTGGTGCCCGACCCGGCCCGGCTCCCGCTCTACCGGCACGTGTTCCCGCTGGACGACGAGGCGCTGTCCTTCGTCGGACTGATGCAGTCGACGGGATCGGCGCTGCCGGTGGTGGAGGCGCAGAGCCGGCTGCTCGCCGCGTACGTGACCGGGCGGCTGCGCAGGCCGTCGCGGGACCGGATGCTGGCGTCGGTCGCCACCGAACTGCACGCCGCGCGGGAACGCTGGGGCAACAGACGGCCGCACATGCGGATCGACGTGGACCAGTATCTGCGCCAGGTGGCGCGGGACTTGGCGGGCGTGCGGAAGGCGACGCCGCTCGCGGGGCGGCGGGTGATCGTGACGGGCGCGGCGGGGACGTTCGGGCGGGCACTGGGCGAGCGGTTCACCGAACTCGGCGCCCGTGTGGTCGGGTTGGACCTGCATGCCGACGCGTCGGCGCCAGTGCCGGTGGTGGGCTGCGACCTGACCGACCCCGAGTCGGTGACCAAGGGCGTCGAGGAGGCCGTACGGCTGCTCGGCGGGGGCGTGGACGTGCTGGTGAACAACGCGGGCCGGGGCGGACCGGCGCCGGCGGAGCTGCGGCCGTCCACGGAGGTCCATGCGCAGCTCGGCCTCAATCTGCTGGGCGCGTGGGACGTGACGGCCGCCGCTCTCCCCCACCTCGAACGGGCGCGCGGCCGGGTGGTGTTCGTCGCCTCGCGGATGGCGGTCCTGCCGCTGCCGCTGGCCGCCGCGTACGGGGTGTCCAAGCGGGCCCTCGCCGCGTACGCGGACACGCTGCGGCTGGAGGTCGGCACGCATGTGGGCGTGACGACGGTCTACCCGAGCATGGTGAACAGCCCGATCCACGACAGCACGCGGGAGGCCGGCCTCTCCCTGGACGGGGTGTCGCGGCCGGAGCCGCTGGAGGGCGTGGTGTCGGCGGTGGTCGCCGCGGTGACCGCACGCCGGGCCCCGCGCGACGTGGCGACGACACGGCGCGGCCGGGCGGAGATGGCCCTGGCCCGCCACGCCCCGTCCCTGGCCGACCGCATCGTGCGCCGCACGGTCGCGGCACGCGTGGCGGCGGGCGCCTTCGCCGAGGCCCCGCTGGCGGAGGGGTTGCGGCGGCGGTATGGGCGGGCGGACTAGGAGGGCGGCAGGGTCGTCTCCGGCCGGGAGTCGTACGCGTCCCGCGCGGCATGGATGCCGTCCAGGTTGCTGAGGGACCACTCCAGCAACGGCGCGGTGGCCTCGCGCAGGGTCGTGCCCATCGGTGTGAGCGCGTAACTCACGTGCGGCGGCATGACGTTGTGGACGGTGCGGGTGAGGATGCCGTCGCGTTCCAGGCTGCGCAGGGTGACGGTGAGCATGCGCTGGCTGATGCCGGTGGTGGCGCGCTTCAGTTCGGTGAAGCGGCGCGGTCCCTGGCTGAGGTTGCGGACGACGAGCAGGGACCACTTGTCGCCGACGATGCCGAGGACGTCGCTGGTGCGGCACGGGTCCTGCCGGTGCGGCATCGGTGACGGGTCGTCGGCTGCGGTCATGGTTACCTCCAGGGAACCGGGTCACCGGAATGTGCCTTATTGCCCCAGGTCGGGCGGGTGCACCACGATGAACGGGCGGTTCCTGAAGCGTACCGAGGCACGGAAGGGAACCGCCTGCCCTCTCATGCCCCTTTCCTGGAAGGCTCCCCCGTGTCGACTTATCTTCTTGTCCATGGCGCCTGGCACGACGGCCGGTGCTGGGACCGTACGGCCCCGCTGCTGGAGGCCGCCGGCCACCGCGTCCTCCGCCCGTCCCTGACCGGCTACGGCGACAAGGCGCACCTGCTGGGCCCCGAGGTCGGCCTGGACACCCATGTCGAGGACGTCGTCCGGCTGATCAAGGACGAGGACCTGACCGACGTGATCCTGGTCGGCCACAGCTACGCGGGGCTGGTGATCTCGTCGGCGGCGAACGAGGTCCCGGAGCGGGTCGCGCACCTGGTGTATCTGGACGCGATGGTGCCGGAGCACGGCGAGACCGCGGTCGACGCGCAGCCCGTCACCCAGCACCTGATCGACGCCGCCGCTTCCACGGACACCCCGTGGCGTATCCCTCCGTTGCCGGAACTGCCTCCGCCCTTCGGCCTGTTCGGGGTGACCGACCCGGCGGACCAGGAGTGGCTGCGCGGCATGCTGTCCGACCACCCGGTGCTGTGCCTCCAGCAGCCGGCGCGCCTGGACAACCCTGCGCTGCGCCAGGTCCCCCGCACCCACGTCCACTGCGTGGGCGCGACCCCGGAGGGCATCGTGCGGCGGCCGGTGCCGGAGGTCCAGCCCAACGGGACGCCCTCGCGGGTGCGGGAGCTGCCCACCGGCCACGACTGCATGATCACGATGCCGGTCGAGCTGAGCGAGCTGCTGCTCGACGTGGCCGGTTAGTCCGGCGCCGCCGGGACGCGCACCGTTTCCACCCAGTGCGGCGGCTCGGGGGCGCCGTCTCCGATCAGGGCCGCGATCAGACGGCAGGACGGGGTTTCGGCGGGCCAGGGGGTCAGCCCGTCGGTCAGCACGATCACGATCGACGGGCGGTCGGGGGACGCGAGCGCGGCGTCGATGCCGACACGCATGTCCGTGCCGCCCCCGCCGCCGAGCGTGACCTGCTCGGCCGACGTCACCCGCGACACGGCGTGCACGTCGGCATCGCAGGCGAGGACGGTGACGCGGTTGCCGCGGACGCCGACCTCGCGCAGGACGCCCGTGATCTCGGCCAGCGCGGCGGCGAGTTCCGCGTCGCCCATCGAGCCCGAGGTGTCGACGACGACGGCCACCCAGGGCAGCGGACGGCGCAGGCTCGGCAGGACCACACCGCGCAGCGCCGGGGTACGGCGCGAGGGACGGCGGTAGGTGTAGTCGACGGCGCCGCCCGCCCAGGCGGCGGCCTCCCGCACCGCGCCGGTCAGGGCCTGCCGCCAGTCGACCGTGGGGTCCAGGACCTGCTCGGCCCAGCGCCGCCAGCCGCCGGGCAGGGAGCCGCGCGAGCGCACGTGGGCGCGCATCGCCTCGGCGGTGTGCCGGCGCAGCGCCTGCGCCTCGGCCTCGCCGACCCCGTCGGGGCCGCCGGCCTGCGGAAGTTCCCACGGTGCGGGGGTGCCGTGGGCGCCCGAGCCGCAGTCGTGTTCCCGGACGTGCGGGGGCAGCGCCGGCAGGTACTGCTCGAACAACTGCCCGTCGGGCAGGCCGTAGAGGCGGGGTTCCACGCGTCCGGCGGGCAGGCGCAGACGGTCCGCCAGGAGATCGTCGTTGATCTCGCAGTCCTGGGCGACGTTGACGCGGTAATGGTCGCGCTGGTCGGCCGCGGGGAGGCGTCCGGCGCGGCCGTGGTGGTCGCGCAGCAGGTGGGCCACCTCGTGGATCCACACGCCCGCGAGTTCCTCGACGGGCGTCGCGTCGACGAACGCGGGCGACACGTAGCACCGCCAGTGCCGGTCCACGCCCATCGTCGGCACCGCGCTGCTCGCCACGATGCCGAGGGCGTACAGCGCCGACGCCAGATAGGGGCGGTCGTGCGCCGCGCGGTAGCGGGCGGCGAGGAGTTTGGTGCGGTCCAGGCCGTCGCGGGGGTCCGTCATGCCCGCTCGCCTCAGCGGCCGCCGGGCAGGGCCCCGGACAGCTGCAGCAGATCGAGGAACGCGTCGATGCCGGGCGGTACGGGCCAGTCCAGCCGGCGCATCGCCGCGAGGTCGGCGGCGGCACGGGCGGCCACGTCCGGCACGCCCGCGTCGACCGCCTTGGCCAGCACGGCCCAGGCGGCCTCCCAGCGGGGCCGGGTGAGGTCGCTCTGCACGGCGGCCACGATCGCGATGAGGAAGGCCAGTTGCCGGTCGCCTCGGTCCGGGAGCGCGAACGCGCCGGGGTCGGCGAGGACCCGCTCGGGGTCGGGCAGGTCCAGGTGCTCCAGGTACGACAGCAGCTCGATACCGGCGCCGTCCCCGACGGCCCCGGTGAGCGCGGCGGCCGTGGCCTCCCGGCCCGCGCCGGTCGCGTAGGCCGTCGCCAGCAGCCGCAGCGCCATCTCCCAGGTGCGCGGGGACGGCCAGGAGCGGCCGCGGGTCTCCGCGTCGCCGGGAAGCTGGTGGACCAGGCCGGGGCGGGCGGTGAGGAAACCGGAGACGGCGCCGCGCGCCCGCGCCACGGCGCCGGGGACCTTGGCGGGGTCGACGACCGGGACCGTCGCCTCCGGCCAGGTTCCGGCCATGCCGCGCGCGACCGTGGCCGGGTCGTGGGTCCAGTGGAGGTGGACGAAGCGGTTGGCGAGCGGCGGGCTGAGGTGCCAGCCGTCCGCGGCGCTCGACGGCGGGTTGGCGGCGGCGACGATCCGCACCGCGTCGGGCAGGACCAGGCTGCCGACCCGGCGTTCCAGCACGACCCGCAGCAGCGCCGCCTGCACGGCCGGCGGCGCGGAGGACAACTCGTCGAAGAACAGCAGGCCGTGCCCGGCGTCCCGGAGCCGCACCGCCCAGTCCGGCGGGGCCATGGGCACGCCGGTCGCCGCCGGGTCGTCGCCGACGATCGGCAGCCCGGCGAAGTCCGAGGGCTCGTGGACGCTCGCGATGACCGTCTCCAGGGGGAGGCCGAGTCCGGCGGCGAGCTGTTCCAGTCCGGCCGACTTGCCGATGCCGGGCTCGCCCCAGAGGAGGACGGGCTGGTTGGCCGTAACCGCCAGCGCCAGGGCCTCCAGTTGGGAGCTGGTGGCAGGCTCGGTGCGGCGGGCGCGCAGCCGGGAGACGAGGGCGTCGGCGGCGGCCAGCGGGTCGGGGGCGGGGGCGGTGGTCAAGGCGGGGGTTCCTCGCTGTGCTGGGCGGGATCGTGGTGCGCGGGCCGGGGCCGCGCGGGAGCGGGGAGCGGGAGCGGGTCGGTGGCCGCCCGTCCCGACGCGCTAGTCGTCGTCCTCGTCGTCGCGGGACAGGTAGTCGTCCCACCAGTCGGCGCCGACGTCCGGATACTCCTCCCGCACGCGCTTTTCGAGGAAGCTCAGGTCGGAGCGGCGGTAGCGGCGGATCACGTGCGCCAGCGACTGCTCCATGTGGTCCTCGACGTCGATCCGGGCGCCCGCGTCGAGCAGCGCCTCCACGAGGGCCGGTGACCCGCCCTCGGCGACCGCCACGAACAGCGGGGTCTTGTCCTGCGAGTCCCTCGCCTCCAGGTCGAGCCCCGCCGCGAGCAGCCGGGGCAGCAGCGGCTCGTGGTCGACGAGGTTCAGCACGTGCAGGAGGGAACGGCCGCCGGCGTCACGGACACGGCAGTCCACGCCCATGTCGAGGAGCTGGAGGACGCCGTCGGTGTCGCCGTGCTGGGCGCGGAGGAACAAGTCGCCCCGCTGGGCCTGGAGCGCCTTCGGCAGCCGGCCCTCCCCCGACGCCCAGGTCTGCTCCACGGCGAAGCATCCGGCGACGGCGCCGCCGAACGCGCGCAGGGCACGCTCGCGCCGCTGTTCCTCGTCGCTGTGCGGCATACGGAGCAGGACGCCCGGCCGGAAGCCGACCTCGTGCCACTCGCCCCGGCAGCGCACCCGGACGGTAGGGGGAGCGTCGGGACCCGGCGGGCCGCCGACACCGCCCTCGGGGTGGACGCCGGGGAACAAGGGCTCGCCGACCAGCGGATGCAGGTGTTCCCGCTCGATCCCGCCCACCCGGAGCAGGTCGAGGTCGGGGAGCCTGCGCCAGAGCGTCTCGGGCAGGAAGGGGAGGCCCTGGGCCTCGTCGTGGTCCACGACCCTCAGCGCGAGACCGGTGGCCGTCGGTTCCAGCAGCAGCCGGGTGCGCCAGTCGTCGGGGATCAGGAAGCGGTCGCCGACGCCCTCGCCCTGGAGGCGGCGGACCTCCCGCTCGAGCCGGGTGTGGTCGAGCGCGAACCTGCCGACGAGCCCCGTCGGATCGCTCCGGTACCAGCCGGGGCCGCCCTGCGGAGCCGACAGGTCGGCGTCGATGCCGGCCGCGGCGAAGGCCTCCGCGACCTGCCCTTTCTCGTGCAGCAGCGTCGCCCACTCGGCCCGGGCGGCCGCGTCCCCCGCCCCGGGATCGGAGGAGGGCAGCGCGTCCGGGCCGAGCAGTCCGCCCTCCGCGTCGAAGAAGGGCAGCCGTCCGGGGCCGCCGGCGTGCTCGCGCAGGTCGGCGGTGTGCCGCGCGTCCCACAGGTGCCGGGCGTACCGCCAGTCCTCGGTCGTGCTGCCGAAGACGCCGACCGGCCCCTCGTCGAGGAGCGTGCCGAAGCTCAGGGTGACCCGCTGCGGTCCCTGCCGCATCGCGGGTGTGGTGACGTACAGGTACGGCGTGGCGCGGGGGCGTTCCTTCGCGCCGGCCGGCCGGTAGCGGGCGAGGACGACGGTGCGGTCGTTGCCCAGGGTGGTCCAGCCGTGGAGGTTCCGGGGGAGGTGCCAGCGCACCAGATCGGGGACCAGGTGCCGCAGGTCGTCCTCCAGCGCGTCGGCGACGTCCTGGCCGAAGTGCTCGGCGACCTCCGCCAGGTCGATGCCGACGTCGAAAAGGGCTGCCGCGCAGGCGCCCCGCCAGTCGCCCGCGACACGGCGTTCGGTCGCGCGCCCGATCATGGTGCGCGGGACGGCGTACCGGCGGATCCGGCGCCAACTCGACGCCTCCGCCGGTGAGAAGCACGCGGGTGCGGTGCGGCGGCTCACCGGTAGACGCTCCCTGTCGCGCGCAGGTCGGGGTGGGCGGCGGTCATGGGCCGCAGACGCCGGGTGAAGGAGCGCTTCACCTTGCGGGGCAGGCCGGGGCCCAGGCCGACGTACTCCAGCGGGGAGTCGTCCGGGACAGCCGCCAGGAGGGACTTCGCGCCGCGTCCGGTGAGGCCGGTGTGGCGCAGCTCCAGCCGGCGCAGGGGGCTGCCGGGGAGCGCGGAGGCCAGGGCGTGGGCGCCGTCGTCGCCGGTGGCGTTGGCGGGGGCGCCGAGGCTCCGTTCCGACATGGGCCGTCCGAGGTCGAGCGCCTCGATGCCGCCCAGGGCGTCGGCGAGGGCGCGTGCTCCGGCGGGACCGATGCCGTTGCCGCCCAGGCCGAGCCGTACGGGGTGTGCGGAGCCGGCGGCGGCCGCCGCGAGCACGGCGGCGCCCCGGTCGCCGAGGTGGTTGGCGGGCAGGTACAGCTCGCGCACGCCGGCGTCCCGGACGAACGCGGCGAGCAGCTCCGCGGAGTCGGCGGTCAGGCCGTTCCCGCCGAGGAAGAGGCGTTCCACGGGGTGCGGGCGGCCGGTGAGGGCGTCCAGCAGGAGGCGCAGACTCGCCGTCGTGGCACCGGTGTTGACGAGGTCGAGGGTGCGCAGGGTGGTGTTGCGGCGGAGCATCGCGGCGAGGGCCGTGACGCCGTCGTCGCCGACCGGGTTGCGCTTGAGCCAGAGGGCACGGACGGTGCCGTCGGCGGAGAGCGCGTCGGCGAGGGCGGTGACGCCGTCGGGGCCGATGCGGTTGCAGCCGAGGTAGAGGGTGCGCAGGCCGTGGCCCTCGGCGAGGGCGCGGGCTACCGTCAACGCGCCTTCGTCGCCTATGGCGTTGGTGCCGAGCAGCACGTGCCGGGCGTGCGGGGAGGCGGCCGTGGCGGGCATCAGCCGGGCGGCGCCCGCCGCTCCGAGTCCCTGCTTGCACAGGTCGACCCGGCCGTCCGCGCGGAGGGTGCCGAGCGGGAAGGTCTCGTCGTCCTCCACCGTCCGGTCCGAGCCGAGCCTGGCCAGCAGCGGGTCCAGCCCCGCGGGATCGGCGGCCGGGACGTCCGGGTGCTCGATCGCCGGGCAGCGCACGGGGGTCGGCTGCGTCATCACCACTCCACCGGTCCGTCGCCGGTGTCCGGTCCGCCGGGGGCGGAATGGCCCCCGCCCGCCCAGGACGGACCGACGTCTGTCGACGTTTCTCCACGACTAGGGCGGCAAGACCGGTCGGATTCGAACCGACGTCCTCCAGCTTGATGCGTGGGCGCGACGACCTCTGCGCTACGGCCTTGCCAGTCGACGATCATAGCGGGACCGGCCGCAGAATTCGATCACTTGTTTGGAAAAGTACCCGGTCCTTCAAGCCCGTTCAGCTCGACGACACCGGCAGCACATCCGGTGCCAGCGCCGCCGCCCTCGCCGTCGCCGCCGTCATCCGGCGCCGGTGATGGCGCCGGCACAACACCTCGTAGCCGATCTCGTCCGCGGAGCCGGTGACATCCCCGACGACGACCTGGGCGCCCTCGACGACCATCACGCCGCCGACCGTACGGGCGTTGTGCGTGGCACGGGCGCCGCACCAGCACAGGGCCTCGACCTGGAGCACCTCGACGCGGTCGGCGAGTTCGACCAGACGCTGGGAGCCGGGGAACAGCTTGGAGCGGAAGTCGGTGGTGATACCGAAGGCGTAGACGTCCAGGTCCAGGTCGTCCACCACGCGCGCGAGCTGGTCGATCTGCTCGGGGTCCAGGAACTGCGCCTCGTCGGCGATCACGTAGTCCGCCCGGCGGCCCTGCGAGAGATGGTCGACGAGGTGCGCGTACAGGTCGGCGCCGTCCTCCACCTCCACCGCGTCCGTGACCAGGCCCAGACGGGAGGAGAGCTTGCCCTCGCCGGCCCGGTCGTTACGGGTGAAGATCATGCCGACCAGGCCGCGTGCCGACCGGTTGTGCTCGATCTGCAGAGCGAGGGTCGACTTCCCGCAGTCCATCGTTCCGCAGAAGAACACCAGCTCGGACATCAGGGGTCGGCAACCTTTCGGCAGGGGGCAGGGACGGCGGAGCGCGTCAGGAGCGTACTTCGAGCAGGGGAACCAGCTGCTCGGCAGGGGTCATGGAACCGTGGTTGCCGACCATCGCCGACTCCCTGGGCTCCCGCTCGGAGGCGACGAGCAGGACGTCGTCCCGCGCGGCGGCGATCACGTCACCGAGCCGGTGGTACACCCGCTCGTCGATCTCCGGTCCGAACCAGCCCGCGGCGATCGCCTCGTCGCGGGAGGCGACCCAGAACTGCTCGCCGAGCACCTCGCGCCAGCACGCCAGCACGTCGCCTGCGGCGCCGGGCACCGCGTACACATGGCGCGCGCGGCCCTCGCCGCCGAGCAGGGCGACGCCCGCCTTCAGCTCCCAGTCCTCGTCGAAGTCGATGCGGTGCGTCTCGTCGAACGGGATGTCCACCATGCCGTGGTCGGCGGTGACGTACAGGGCGCTGCGCGGCGGGAGTTGCTCGGCGAGGCGCTGCACCAGGCGGTCCACGTACATGAGCTGGCCGCGCCAGGTGTCGGAGTCCACGCCGAAGCGGTGGCCGGCGCCGTCGACCTCGGCGTAGTACGTGTACACCAGAGCGCGGTCGGCCAAGGCCAGTTGCTCCGCGGCGGCGTCCATGCGGTCCTCGCCGGACAGCCGCCCCTGGAAGGTGCCGCCGCTCAACGCCACCTTGGTCAGCGGGGTGTTGGCGAAGGTCGGGGAGGACACCTGCGCGGCGTGCACACCCGCGCGGTGCGCCAGCTCGAACACGGTCGGGTACGGCTGCCAGGCGCCCGGCGGGGTCCAGGGCTGCCAGCGCAGCTGGTTCATCAGCGCGCCGGTGTCCGGGTCGCGCACGGTGTAGCCGGGCAGGCCGTGCGCGCCCGGGGGCAGGCCGGTGCCGACGGAGGCGAGGGAGGTCGCGGTGGTCGCCGGGTAGCCCGCGGTGATCGGACGTCCGGTGCCGCCGCGCGAGGCGGACAGCAGGGACGTCATGAACGGCGCCTCCTCCGGGTGGGCCTTGAGCTGCTCCCAGCCCAGGCCGTCGATGAGGAAGACGCAGTTGCGGTCGGCGGGGGTCAGCTCGCCGATGCCCGCGGTCATGCCGGGGACGCCGAGGCCCGCCGCGAGGGTGGGCAGCAGGTCGGCCAGGGAGCCGGTGCCGTAGTCCGGGACGGGCGCGGAGCCGACCGCGAGGGGCTCCGGGTGGGTGTCCCAGCCGGGGGCAAGGGGTCCTCGGTCGTGGGCGGCGGGCGGGGGGTGAGCCATCAGTGCAGGTCCGCGGTCGCCTCGGAGAGGGCCTGGGCGAAGGCGAGCGCCTGGCGCACGGTCTCCGGTCCGTCACCGGCCTCGCTGACGCGCAGGCTCAGGTCGTCGGCCGTCGAGCTGCCCGTGTAGCCGTGGTCGGCCTCGCAGTCGGGGTCGCCGCAGGCGGCCGGCTCCAGGTCGAGGCGGGAGACCGCGCCCCAGCCGATGGTGAGGACGATCTCGCGCGGCAGCGTGCCCGGCGTGTACGACTCGGGGTTGGCGACCACGCGGCTGACCACGATCGACGAGATCCGGCCGAGCTTGACCGACTCGGTGGACGTGGTGGCGTAGGGGGTCGGGGAGGTGCTGTCGGCGGCCTGCTCGTCGGTGTGGCTGACGATGAAGCGGTTGGCGGTGAGGACGAGCACGGTCACGTGCCGCCGCACCTCGTTCTGGTCGAACGTCGTCTCCTGGTGGACCAGGTACGACCGCACGGGCTCGCCGCCCACGGCGGCCTCCACCGCCTCGGCCACGAGGGCCGGGTAGTAGCCGCTGCGCTCGATCGCCGCCCGCAGCCCCTGGGACGTCGTACTGGTCTTGGCCATGTGGCCCATCCTACGGGTGGCCACCGACTGCGAGGCACCGCTCGCCCCGGGTCAGTACGCGGGGAGGGTCCGGGGGCCGTGGTCGTCGCGGGCGGGCGGCGGCGCCAGGCGTACGGAGGCGCCGAGGACGCTGACGCCGTACGGGGCGACGACGACCGGCTCCAGGGTGACCGCGACCACCTCGGGATGGTCGTGGACCAGGCGCGACACCCGCAGCATCAGCTCCTCGAGCGCGGGGGTGTCGACGGGCGCCGAGCCGCGCCAGCCGAACAGCAGCGGCGCCGTGCGGATCGAGCGGACCAGCGAGGTGGCGTCCCGGTCGGTCACCGGGATCAGGCGGTGCGCCATGTCGCCGAGCAGCTGGGAGGCGGCCCCGGCGAGCCCGAAGGACAGCACTGCGCCGGCCGCCGGGTCGATGACGGCGCGGACCACGGTGTCCACCCCGCGCGGGGCCATCCGCTGCACCACGGGACGCAGCTCCTCGGGGCCGCCGAACAGCTCGGTGAGCTCGGCGTACGCCCGGCGCAGCTGGTCCTCGTCGGCGAGGTCGAGGCGGACGCCGCCGAGGTCGGCGCGGTGCCTGAGGTGCGGGGCGGTCGCCTTGAGGGCGACCGGATAGCCGAGGGTGCGGGCGGCCTCGGCGGCGGCGTCGGGGGTGGGCGCGGGCAGGGCGCGGTGGACGTGGACGCCGTAGGCGGCGAGCAGTTCGCAGGTGGCCTCGGTGGTGAGGGTGAGGCCCTGGCCGCGGGCGAGCAGCCCGTCGATGAGGGCGGCGGCGCCCCGCTCGTCGATGTCCTCGTACTCCGGCACCTTGCCGGGGTCGGCCGCGTCCCGCCTCCACTGCCCGTACGCCACGGCCTGCGCGAGCGCCCGTACGGCACGCTCGGCGGCGGGGTAGGCGGGAATGGGGTGGGCGCCCTCGGGGGGTGGTGCGGGTGCGCCCTTGGCGTCCGCCCCCGTGCGGGGTGCCGCGCGCTCCCCCGCCGGTGTGCCGCCCGCCGTGGGGACCGGGCCGGAGGCGGCGCCCGGCTGGGGCGCTGTGCTCGTCGCGGCGGACAGGGCCTCGGCGAGGCCGCCCAGTTCGACGTGGACCACGAGGACCGGCTTGGTGGGCTGCTCGGCGGCGGCCGAGCGCAGCGCCTCCGCCAGGGCCGCGTCGCCCACCGAGCCCTCCCCCACCGAGGGGATGGCGGTGACGACGACCGCGTCGGAGGAGTCGTCGGCCAGGGCGCGGGAGAGCGCCGCGTGGAAGTCGGCCGCGGAGGCGGCGGTGGTGAGGTCCTGCGGGGGGTGCGGGCGCAGCCCTTCGGCGAGGCAGGCGTCGTAGGTGAGCAGGCCCAGGGACTCGGAGTTGCCGAGGATGGCCACCCGGGGTCCGGCGGGGAGGGGCTGGCGGGCGAGCAGCAGGCCGGCGTCGACCAGTTCGGTGATGGTGTCCACGCGGATCACCCCGGCCTGGCGCAGCAGGGCGGAGACCGTGGCGTGCGGCAGCTGGGTGGCGCGGACGGCGTGCCCGCGCGGTCCGGCTCCGTGGCGCGCGCCCTGCACCACGACCAGCGGCTTGGCGGCGGCGGTGCGGCGGGCGAGGCGGGTGAACTTGCGGGGGTTGCCGATGGACTCCAGGTACATCAGGGCGACGTCGGTGTCGGCGTCCTCGTACCAGTACTGCAGGACGTCGTTGCCGGAGACGTCGGCGCGGTTGCCGGAGGAGACGAACGTGGACAGGCCGGTGACGCCGGTGACGCCGCCGCCGCGCCGGTGCAGCCGGGACAGCAGCGCGACGCCGATGGCGCCGGACTGGGCGAACAGGCCGATGCGTCCGGCGCGGGGCATGTCGGGGGCGAGCGAGGCGTTCAGCCGCACCTCGGGCGAGGTGTTGATGACGCCGAAGGAGTTCGGTCCGATGATCCGCATGCCGTAGCTGCGGGCCTGCCGGACCAGGGCGCGCTGGCGCTCCCTGCCCTCGGGGCCGGACTCGGCGTAGCCGGCGGAGACCACGACGAGGCCCTGGACCTCGTGCTCGCCGCACTCGGCGACCACCTCGGGGACCCGTTCGGCGGGCACCGCGACGACCGCGAGGTCCACGGGTCCGTCGATGTCGCGCACGGAGCGGAAGGCGGGAACGCCGTCGAGCTCCTTCTCCCCCTCCGGCAGCGCCCCGTTGACGGCGTAGAGGCGGCCGGTGAAGCCGGCGTCGCGGATGTTGCCGAGGATGCTGCGTCCGACGCCGCCGGGCGCGCGGCCGGTGCCGATGACGGCGACCGCGCCGGGGGCGAGGAGCCGCTGCACCGAGCGGGCCTCCGCGCGCTGCTCGCGCGCGTACTGCACGGCCAGGGAGCGGTCGGTGGGTTCGAGGTCGAACTCCAGGCGCACCACGCCGTCCTCGAAGCTGCGCTTCTGGGTGTACCCGGCGTCGGTGAACACCTTGATCATCTTGGTGTTGGCGGGCAGCACCTCGGCGGCGAACCGGCGGATGCCCCGCTCCCGGGCGACCGCGGCGATGTGCTCCAGGAGGGCGGAGGCGACGCCCCGGCCCTGGTGGGCGTCCTGCACCAGGAACGCGACCTCGGCCTCGTCGGCCTCCTCGCCGGTCGCGGGCCGCCCGCCCGCGCCGATGCGGTCGTAGCGCACGGTGCCGATGAAGTCGTCGCCGACGGTCGCCGCGAGCCCGACGCGGTCCACGAAGTCGTGGTGGGTGAAGCGGTGCACGTCCTTGGCCGACAGCCGCGGGTAGGGCGCGAAGAAGCGGTAGTACTTCGACTCGTCGGACACCTGCTCGTAGAAGCTGACCAGCCGCTCCGCGTCGTCCGCGGTGATGGGACGGATGCGCGCGGTGCCGCCGTCGCGCAGCACCACGTCGGCCTCCCAGTGGGCGGGGTACTCGTGGCGGTCCGACGAGGTCTGCATGGGCCCCAGAGTACGGCTCGCGTCCGACGGCGGCGCGAGGCAGTCTGTGGTGACGACCGCCGGGCCGAGGCCGCGGCCCGGGGGTCGTCGGGCCGTCCCGGACGCCGCTCCGGGCACGCGCCACGATATGGAAGACTGGTCTAGACAACCCTGAACAGCGAAGGGCAGCAACACATGGCTGAGCGCCGCGTCAACGTCGGCTGGGCCGAGGGTCTCCACGCCCGCCCCGCCTCCATCTTCGTCCGAGCCGCCACGGCCGCAGGCGTCCCGGTGACGATCGCCAAGGCCGGGGGCACCCCCGTCAACGCGGCCTCGATGCTGGCCGTCCTGGGCCTGGGCGCGCAGGGCGGTGAGGAGATCGTCCTCGCCTCCGACGCCGAGGGCGCGGACGCCGCCCTGGACCGTCTGGCGAAACTGGTCGCCGAGGGTCTCGAGGAACTCCCCGAGACCGTCTGACCACGAATTCCGCACGCGAGTGCCGTGCGACACGGAAAGGCCCGCCCGGACCACCGGGCGGGCCTTTCTCATTCCCATTTCCGGGCAGCAGAAAAAGCCCCCGCGATTTCCGCCCTCTTTGTATACGGGACTCGTGTTAATGGCGCAGGCCCGTCATGTTTACGGGATGTTGCGAGTTCCTCACACGGTCCGTGCGGACGGCGCGTTCGGCTCCGGAGCCGAACCGCAGCCGGTGTCCGGCGTTCGCCTGCTCGGTGTGCAGGGCCGTGAGGGTCCGGGCGCGCTCGCCGTCGCCGCGTGCCACGGCGTCCACGATGGCGCCGTGCTCCGCCCAGTACGCGACCGGGTCGGGCGGCCCGTCCACCGCGTACATCCAGGCGATCTTGTGCCTGAGCTGGGTCAGCATCGACGTCAGCGCCGGGCTGCCGGAGGCCTGGGCGAGCGTCTCGTGGAACCAGCCGCCCAGCGAGCGCAGGTCGTCGCTGTTGCCCTGACGTGCGCGTTCCTGCCCCAGCCTGACCAGGCCGCGCAGCACCCTGAGATGGGCGTCGGTGCGCCGCTGGGCCGCCCGGGAGGCGCCGAGCGGCTCCAGGAGCTGGCGCATCTCCAGGAGGTCGGCGGCCTCCTGCTCGGTGGGCTCCGCGACGCACGCGCCCGCGTGTCGCCGGGTCACCACGAACCCCTCGGCCTCCAGGGTGCGCAGCGCCTCGCGGACGGGGACCCGGGAGACCCCGTAGCGGCGGGCGAGCAGTTCCTCGGTGAGCCGGCCCCCGCGCTCGTAGACACCGGCGACGATGTCGTCCCGGATCGCCGTGCACACCGAGTGCGCGGGAATACGCATGACCGACCTCCGGCTTAATCCCCGTGAAACGTCGACGATTGACGTCCGTTCGTGACTCTATTGCAACCGGAGACAATTTCCGACGGCGGACCGGAATCCATACATAATTTTTGGACAGGCGGCGCATGGGCGGACGGGTTCGAAAACGGCGAAAGCCCCGGCTCGCGGGAGCCGGGGCTTGAGGGCGGGTCGGTTACGCCGCGGGGAGGGCGCGACGACGCCTCAGATGTTCACGCCGTGCGACCGGAGGTAGGCGACCGGGTCGAGGTCGGAGCCGTACTCGGGGGACATGCGCGCCTCGAAGTGCAGGTGGGCGCCAGTGACGTTGCCGGTGGCGCCGGACAGGCCGATCTGCTCACCGGCGGCGACCTCCTGGCCCACCGACACCCCGATCGACGACAGGTGCCCGTACTGGGTGTACGTGCCGTCGTGCATCTTGATGACGACCTGGTTGCCGTACGCGCCGCCCCAGCCGGCCTCGACGACCGTGCCGACGCCGACGGAGTGGACGGGCGTGCCGCTCGCGGCGTGGAAGTCGATCCCGGTGTGGCTGCCGGACGACCAGATGGCGCCGCCGCTCTGGTAGCCGGTCGACACGTAGGAGCCGGGGATCGGGGAGACGAAGGTGTTGAGGCGCTTGCGCTCCGCCTCACGCGCGGCGCGCTCCTTCTCGGCGCGGGCCTTCTCCGCCTCCTCGACGGCGCGCTCGCGGGCCGCCTCCTCGGCGGCCTTGCGCGCGGCCTCCTGGGCCGCCACGCGGGCGGCCTCGTGCTGGGCTGCGGCCTGGGCGTCGATGCGGTCGGCGACCACGTCGCCGAGGGTCACGACAGGGGTGAGGCCGGTCTGGGCGGCGGCCGGTTCGGCGGCGAGCGCGGGGGCCGCGAAGGAGCCGACGACGCCGGTGCCCGCGAGGGCCGCGACGCCCGCGGCGCGGGCGGTGCCGCGCTGGACGCGGCTGGGACGACGGTGCTTCCCGGTGGCGCGGGTGAACGCCATGTACAAGCTGGTCCTTTCCTTCCCTCTCGCCTACCGGGTTAGCTGACGGGTTCGGAGCAGGAAGGTCTCCTACGGACACCCTCGCGACACGCGCGGGCGTCCGATTCACCCCAGGGACTACGTGTGGGTCCCCGGCTCCCCTGGCTCGCGCCGTACGGGGACTCGGCGATGACTGTCCGGTGCCGCGGATGCGGCGCACTGCCCGACGAACAGCCCGCACGAAGCTAAGCGGGACATCTCGCAATCCCCAAACGAATCCATGGTTTTGTAGCGCATCCCACAGGGCAGACAGGCAACCTCCGCCCCAATTCGGGCATAAGGGAGCCCCGGTGACGTTCCCGCCGCCGGGGCTCCCGCGCGCGTGCGTTCCGCCGCGCCTACTCGGCCGTGACGACCGTGACTTCGCCGATCCCGAGCGCCTCCACGGGCTCCTTGATCTGCGCCGCGTCACCGACGAGCACGGTCACCAGACGGTCCACCGGGAAGGCGTTCACGACGGCCGCCGTGGCCTCCACCGTGCCGGTCGCGGCCAACTGCCGGTACAGGTCGGCCTGGTAGTGGTCCGGCAGGTGCTGCTCGACCTGGTCGGCCAGGGTGCCCGCGACGGCCGCGGCCGTCTCGTACTTGAGCGGCGCCACGCCCACCAGGTTCTGCACGGCGACTTCCCGCTCGTCGTCCGTGAGGCCCTCGGCGGCCAGCGTGCGCAGCACGGTCCACAGGTCGTCCAGTGCCGGGCCCGTGTTGGGGGTGTCGACCGAGCCGCTAATGGCCAGCAGCGACGCGCCCGTGCCGTCGGGGGCCGAGCGCAGCACCTGGCCGAACGCCCGTACGCCGTAGGTGTATCCCTTCTCCTCGCGCAGGACGCGGTCCAGGCGCGAGGTGAGGGTGCCGCCGAGGCAGTACGTGCCGAGCACCTGCGCGGGCCACACGCGGTCGTGCCGGTCCGGGCCGGTACGGCCGATCAGCAGCTGCGTCTGCACGGCGCCGGGGCGGTCCACGATGACCACGCGGCCGGTGTCGTCCGCGACGACCGGCGGGACGGGCCGCGGCTGCGCCTGGGAGCCCGTCCAGGCGCCCAGGGTGTCGGCGAGCAGCGCGTCCAGGTCGACGCCGGTGAGGTCGCCGACCACCACGGCGGTCGCCGTGGCCGGGCGGACGTGCTTCTCGTAGAAGCCGCGCACGGCCGCGGAGTCGATGCGCTCGACGGTCTCCTCGGTGCCCTGGCGCGGGCGCGACATGCGCGCGCTCGCCGGGAACAGCTCCCTGGAGAGCTCCTTCGCGGCGCGGCGGGACGGGTTCGCCAGCTCGTGCGGGATCTCGTCGAGGCGGTTGCGGACCAGGCGTTCGATCTCGCTGTCGGCGAAGGCGGGCGCGCGCAGGGCGTCGGCGACCAGGCCGAGCCCCTTGGCGAGCCGCGAGGCCGGCACTTCCAGGCTGAGGCGGACGCCGGGGTGGTCGGCGTGCGCGTCGAGGGTGGCGCCGCAGCGCTCCAGCTCGGCGGCGAACTCCTCGGCGGAGTGCTTGTCGGTGCCCTCGGAGAAGGCCCGCGCCATGATCGTGGCGACGCCGTCCAGGCCCTCCGGCTCCGCGTCCAGAGGCGCGTCGAGGATCACCTCGACGGCGACGACCTGCTGGCCCGGGCGGTGGCAGCGCAGCACGGTCAGGCCGTTGTCGAGGGAGCCGCGCTCGGGGGCCGGGAAGGCCCAGGGCTTGGCCTCGCCCGCCTGCGGCCGGGGGTGGAACTCCATCGTGGCGAGCTCGGTCACTTCGACGTCTCCTCGTTCTCGTCGGCGGCGGCCGCGGCGGCTTCGGTGGCTTCGGCGGCTGCGTCACCAGCCGCCGGGGCGACGGGCTCGTAGACGAGCACCGCGCGGTTGTCGGGCCGCAGGCGCGCCTTGGCGACCTCCTGGACCTCCTCGGCCGTCACCTCCAGGACCCGGCTCACGGCGGTCAGGGCGAGCTGCGGGTCGCCGAACAGCACGGCGTAGCGGCACAGTTCGTCGGCGCGCCCGGCGACCGTGCCGAGCCGGTCGAGCCACTCGCGCTCCAGCTGGGCCTGGGCGCGCTCCATCTCCTCGGCACTGGGGCCCTCCTCGGCGAACCGGGCGAGCTCCTCGTCGATGGCGGCCTCGATCACCGGCACCTCGACATCGCCGGACGTCTTCACGTCCAGCCAGCCCAGGGACGGCGCCCCGGCCAGCCGCAGCAGGCCGAACCCGGCCGCGACGGCCGTACGGTCGCGCCGCACCAGGCGGTTGTAGATCCGCGAGGACTCGCCGCCGCCGAGGACGGTGAGCGCCAGGTCGGCCGCGTCGCACGCGCGCGTGCCGTCCTCCGGGAGCCGGTAGGCGGCCATCAGCGCCCGCGCCGGGACCTCCTCCTCGACGACCTCGCGCAGCTCCTCGCCGATCACGTCGGGCAGCGAGCCGTCGCGCGGGGCGGGCTTGCCGTCGTGCGAGGGGATGGAGCCGAAGTACTTCTCGATCCAGGCGAGCGTCTGCTCGGGGTCGATGTCGCCGACCACGGACAGCACCGCGTTGTTCGGCGCGTAGTACGTACGGAAGAACTGGCGGGCGTCCTCCAGGGTCGCCGCGTCCAGGTCGGCCATCGACCCGATCGGGGTGTGGTGGTACGGGTGGCCCTCCGGGTAGGCGAGGGCGGTCAGCTTCTCGAAGGCGGTGCCGTAGGGAACGTTGTCGTAGCGCTGACGGCGCTCGTTCTTCACGACGTCCCGCTGGTTCTCCATGGACTCCTCGTCCAGGGCGGTCAGCAGGGAGCCCATGCGGTCGGCCTCCAGCCAGAGGGCGAGCTCCAGCTGGTGGGCGGGCATGGTCTCGAAGTAGTTGGTCCGCTCGAAGCTGGTGGTGCCGTTGAGCGAGCCGCCGGCGCCCTGCACCAGTTCGAAGTGGCCGTTGCCCTTCACCTGGGCGGACCCCTGGAACATCAGGTGCTCGAAAAGGTGAGCCAGGCCCGTACGGCCCTTGACCTCGTGCCGTGAGCCCACGTCGTACCAGAGGCACACCGCCGCGACCGGGGTCAGGTGGTCCTCGGAGAGCACCACGCGCAGGCCGTTGGCCAGGCGGTGTTCGGTCGCTGTCAGGCCTCCGGAGCCTGCCTGGGCTGTGGCCGTGTGACCCATGGGCATGTACGTCCCTTCGATCGCGGAGGCGGTCGTCGTCGACACCGCCGTTTCTGCCGGTCCTGCCACTGTATGCAAGCGTGCGGACGGCCGGTGGAGTTCCCGGACCGGGCGGCTACGCCGAGAGCGAGAACCTGGTGGGGCGGGTGGTGCGGGGGTGACGGAAGCGCACGGCGCGTGACGGGGGGTGTGCGCCGGGTCGCCTCTGGGGTGCGCCGTCGTGCGCCTGAGGGGTGCGGGCGGGTGGGGTGCGCCGGGGCGGGGGGGCGGTGCGCGGAGGGGACGGTGGCGCCCTCGGGCGGGGAGCGGGTCACGCTCATGCGGGGCCGCGTCGGTCACGGGGCCGCGCGGAGGCGGGGGCGCGGTCTGCGGCGGCCCCGCCAAGACCCGGACGCCGCCCGCAGGGCGACCCCGCGAAGTGCGCGGCGACGGAGCCGCGTAGCCTGCTCGCGCCGCCGTACCCGCGCCGAACCGGGCGGCAGGACCCGGGTCCTGGTCCCGCCCTGTCAGTGCGAAGGTCCACAATGGTCCGCGTCAGATCCCGTCCCACGCTTCAGCAAGGAGCCGGCAGCGATGGCCCGCCGCAGCACGAAGACCCCGCCGCCCGACGACCCGTACGAGGAGAAGATCCTCGACATCGACGTCGTCGACGAGATGCAGGGCTCCTTCCTCGAGTACGCGTACTCGGTCATCTACTCCCGCGCCCTGCCCGACGCGCGTGACGGTCTCAAGCCGGTGCACCGCCGCATCGTCTACCAGATGAACGAGATGGGCCTGCGCCCCGAGCGCGGGTACGTCAAGTGCGCGCGCGTGGTGGGCGAGGTGATGGGAAAGCTGCACCCGCACGGCGACGCGTCGATCTACGACGCCCTGGTCCGCATGGCGCAGCCGTTCTCCATGCGCCTGCCCCTGGTGGACGGCCACGGCAACTTCGGCTCGCTGGGCAACGACGACCCGCCGGCCGCCATGCGGTACACCGAGTGCCGCATGGCCGAGGCCACGAGTCTGATGACCGAGTCCATCGACGAGGACACGGTCGACTTCGCGCCCAACTACGACGGCCAGGAGCAGGAACCGGTCGCCCTGCCCGCCGCGTTCCCCAACCTCCTGGTGAACGGCGCCTCGGGCATCGCCGTCGGCATGGCCACCAACATGCCGCCGCACAACCTGCGTGAGGTCGTCGCCGCCGCGCGGCACCTGATCCGGCACCCCAACGCCGACCTCGACGCCCTGATGAAGCACGTCCCGGGCCCCGACCTGCCCACGGGCGGCCGCATCGTCGGCCTCAACGGCATCCGGGACGCCTACGAGACCGGGCGCGGCACGTTCAAGATCCGCGCGACGGTGACCGTCGAGGACGTCACCGCGCGCCGCAAGGGCCTGGTCGTCACGGAGCTGCCGTTCACGGTCGGCCCGGAGAAGGTGATCGCCAAGATCAAGGACCTGGTGGGCTCCAAGAAGCTCCAGGGCATCGCGGACGTCAAGGACCTCACCGACCGCGAGCACGGCCTGCGCCTGGTCATCGAGATCAAGAACGGCTTCGTGCCGGAGGCCGTGCTGGAGCAGCTGTACAAGCTGACGCCGATGGAGGAGTCCTTCGGCATCAACAACGTGGCGCTGGTCGACGGCCAGCCGCTCACGCTCGGCCTCAAGGAGCTGCTCGAGGTCTACCTCGACCACCGCTTCACCGTGGTGCGCCGCCGCTCGGAGTTCCGGCGCGGCAAGAAGCGCGACCGGCTGCACCTGGTCGAGGGCCTGCTCACGGCCCTGCTCGACATCGACGAGGTCATCCGCCTGATCCGCTCCAGCGAGAACTCGGCGCAGGCCAAGCAGCGGCTCATCGAGCACTTCTCGCTGAGCGACATCCAGACGCAGTACATCCTGGACACCCCGCTGCGCCGCCTCACCAAGTACGACCGGATCGAGCTGGAGGCCGAGAAGGACCGGCTGAACGCGGAGATCGAGGAGCTGACCCGGATCCTGGATTCGGACGCGGAGCTGCGCAAGCTGGTCTCGTCCGAACTGGCCGCGGTGGCGAAGAAGTTCGGCGACGACCGGCGCACGCTGCTGCTGGAGTCGGCGGCCACGCCGGCCGCGGTGCCGCTGCAGGTGGCGGACACCCCGTGCCGGGTACTCCTGTCGTCCACGGGTCTGCTGGCGCGCACCGCCGACGACCGGCCGCTCACCGACACCTCCGGGGGCAAGCGCGTCAAGCACGACGTGATCGTCTCGGCGGTCCCGGCGACCGCGCGCGGCGAGATCGGCGTGGTCACGTCGGCGGGCCGGCTGCTCCGGGTCAACGTGATCGACCTGCCCCAGCTGCCGGAGTCGATGCCGGTGCCGAACCTGTCGGGCGGGGCGCCGCTGGCGGAGTTCGTGTCCCTGGAGGACGACGAGCAGGTGGTGTGCCTGACCACGCTCGACGAGTCCTCGCCGGGCCTGGCGATCGGCACCCAGCAGGGTGTGGTCAAGCGCGTGGTGCCCGACTACCCCTCCAACAAGGAGGAGCTCGAGGTCATCACCCTCAAGGAGGGCGACCGGATCGTCGGCGCGACCGAACTGCGCACAGGTGAGGAGGACCTGGTCTTCATCACCGACGACGCGCAGCTGCTGCGCTTCCCGGCCTCGATCGTGCGTCCGCAGGGACGTCCGGCGGGCGGCATGACGGGCATCAAGCTCGGCGAGGGCGCGAAGGTCATCAGCTTCACGGCGGTCGACCCGGCGGCGGACGCGGTGGTCTTCACGGTCGCGGGCTCGCGCGGCACGCTCGACGACTCGGTCCAGACGACGGCCAAGCTGACCCCGTTCGACCAGTACCCGCGCAAGGGCCGGGCCACCGGCGGCGTGCGCTGCCAGCGGTTCCTGAAGGGCGAGGACTGCCTGTCCCTGGCCTGGGCGGGCCCCGCCCCGGCGCGCGCGGCGCAGAAGAACGGCACCCCGGTGGAGCTCCCGGAGATCGACCCGCGCCGCGACGGCTCGGGCGTGTCGCTGGGCAAGACGGTGGCCGTGGTGGCCGGGCCGGTCTAGGCCTCGGGTTCCTCGGCCTCCTGGACGTAGCGCAGGACGCCCCACATGCCGGCCTCGTCGTCGGCGTGTGGGGCGTCGTCGCTCACACACGCGTCCAGCTCGGTGCGCAGGGCGCCGGTGTCGAGGCCGGTCCCGATCAGCACGAGCTGCGTCGCCCGCCCGGCGCCGGCCGGCCACGGCTCGGGGTAGAAGCGCAGGAACCGGCCGACGGCGTGCACGGCGTACCGGTTGCGCACGTCGTAGGGGCCGAAGTCGACGTACCCCTTGATGCGGTAGAGCCCTGCGGGCCGGCTGTCGAGGAAGGCGATGAGGCGACGGGGGTCGAGAGGGCGCTCGGACACGAAGGAGAGGGTGTCGTAGCCCGCGTGCAGATGAGCGTGCTGCTCCTGCTCGGGGGCGTCGTCCCGATGGAGGTCGTCGAAGGACAACTGCCCGATGCGCTCCTCGCTCGGCCGGCAGTCGAAGAGGAACTCGGGGTCGACCCGGCCGTGCGTGGCGGGCACCACGGCGGCGCGGTCGACGAGGTCCCGAACCGTCTTCAGCACCGGTTCCGGGTCGTCCACCCGGTCGATCTTGTTGACGACCACGAGGTCGGCGAGCGCCAGATGCCGGTCGATGCCGGGGTGCGCGGCCCTGGTCTCGTCGAACTCGGCGGCGTCCACGACCTCGACGAGGCCGCCGTAGACGATGTTCGGCAGCTCACTGGCGAGGACCATGCGGACGAGCTCCTGCGGTTCGGCCAGGCCGCTCGCCTCGATGACGATGACGTCGATGCCGGCGGAGGAGCGGGCGAGCCGCTCGAGGTACTCGTCGAGCTCACTGGCGTCGACGGCACAGCAGAGACAGCCGTTGCCGAGGGACACGGTCGAGTCGCCGAGGGCGCCCGCGACCGCCATGGCGTCGATCTCGACCGCCCCGAAGTCGTTCACGACCGCGCCGATACGGCTGCCGCCGCTGCGGTGGAGGAGGTGGTTGAGCAGGGTGGTCTTTCCCGAGCCGAGGAATCCGGCCAGCACGACCACCGGAATCTGCCGCCCGCTGCTCCGCTCCGACACACGACCCCTCTCACACCTGTGCGCACACCGGCTCGCTGACGGCGTGCGCACGGACGAACGACTGACGGTCCAGGATACGAGTACCCGTAACGAGCCCGAAGTGAACGATTGTTAGCAGCATTCGCGGGGCAGACGTCTGACAAGGCGCCGGATTGTGCGACCCTCGCTTCCCTCCGTGCGCCTCCTCTCCGCCTTCCCGCCGATCAGAGCCGCTCGGCACCCTGGAAGGCGGCAAGCGCCGCCCACCGCTCGCCGGTTCCCTGAAGTCGACCCACCACCCGACGACCGGCGGACGGCGGCCTGATCGGGGGTATTTGACATGGGCACAAAGAGCGTGGGGCTGCGGAGGCTGCACTCCGTCACCGCAGCCGGTCTGGGGATGGTTGCAGGGGTAATCGCTGCGGTGGCAGCACAGCGGGGCACGTTGGACGCGATCAACCGGCGCCTTGAGCGCCTGGAAGAACAGGCCAGCAATCAGCAGCGGGCCAACCTGGCCATGCAGCAGCGGCAGCACTGGGAGTTGCTGAGCAAGGCAATTGACGACCCTGAACTGGCCGAGGTGCTGGACCTGTACGAGGTGCCTGTCACGACCCAGAAGCGCCGACAGTACCTGTTCGCGAACGCCGCGTACACCAACCTGCTGAACTACCACCGCATCGGCAACCTCACCCTGGACGAATTCTTCAAACACGCCAGAGCCTTGTTCCAGAACGCGATAGTGAGGGACTACTGGGAAGCAACACGCCACGATCGCGACAGCCTCGAAGGGACAGAGGAGGCCAAGATAGCTCAGATGATCGACGAGCTTCTGCTGCAGCTAGACGAAGCGGACACCGGCGAGTGGTGGGTTGTGGGCGAACCGCCCACCGATCAGTGACCTAAGCGTCCGGGATGTCCGGCTTCGCCTTGACCAGGGTTTCTCTGGTAATCACCACGATGCGCTCATAGTCGGCACGTGCAGCGTCGGCGGGTAGATGCGATTCCAGCGAATCAGTGACGTCCGTGCCGATGACGGCGAAGTTTCCATCGGCCAACTCGAACAAGTCGGGGCAGGTCGCCCCGGTAGCACTGCCTCGAAGACGCGGAGCGACGCCGAGACGGCGAACGATCTGACTCACTGATTTCCTCTGTTCTCTGGGCACGAGCACCAGCGCTCGATGCCGCGCGACGCGCGAGCGTATCTTTGCAGGTCCGCGCCGCTGAAGAAAACAGGCGCACAGGGGTGGAACCTGGTCGCGCCGAGAACGTAACACCCCTGCAACCCGAAGGCGTGAGGCTTCACTTTCCCGGAATAGCCCTCAAGGGTGATAAGTGCGCGAGCATTGTTACTCACCGGCATTTTCGGCATATGCCACGCAGGTAGGGCGCATTGCACCTCAGGGGGCCAAGAAGGCACCGGAGTGGAACTCAGGTTAGGCTCACCTGTGTGAGTAGCACGTGCTCAACCGTCTCCCGCGCGCTCCACGAGCCCGTCGCGGGGACCGCGGCCACCGCGCGGACCTGGCTTCTGCTGGAGCAGCCCGGCCCGTGGGGTGCCAAGGCGCTCACGTCCAGCCATCTCGACCCCGCCCTGGGCCGCGCCCTGGAGGCCGCTGCCAAGGGCACCGGCGTACGCATCGCCCTCATCAGGCGTCCCGGCCGCCACGCGGACAGCCGGATGCCCGCCACGCGCCGCGTGTACGTCGCCCACACCGTCCCGGGCGACGTCCGGCTGCACTCCGCGACCACCACCGACCCCGCCCGCCTGCTCGACCTCGACTTCCCGGCCCTCGGCCGCGGCGAGACCGCGAGCTTCGACGCGGTGCTGGGCGGCGCGCCCCACGACGGCGACCCTCTCGCCCTCGTCTGCACCAACGGCAAACGCGACCGCTGCTGCGCCCTGCTCGGCAGGCCCCTCGCAGCCGAGCTGGCGTCCTCCGGTGTCGAGGGCGTCTGGGAGGTCACCCACCTCGGCGGTCACCGCTTCTCCCCCACCGTGCTGGTGCTGCCGTACGGCTACGCCTACGGGCGGGCGGAGGCGCACGCGGTGAAGGAGGTGCTGTGCGGCGTGCGGGAAGGCCGCATCGTCACCGAGGGGTGCCGGGGCGCCTCCGCGTGGGAGCGGCACGGCCAGGCGGCCGAGCTGGCCGTACGGCGCGCCGTGCGCGAGGACGCCGCCGAGGCGCTGAGCGTCGTACGGACCGAGGGCGCCGCGCCCCACTGGACGGTGACCGTCGCCCACGTCGACGGGCGGCGCTGGCGCGTCGAGGTGGCGCAGGGCGCCTCCCGACCGCCCCGTCCGGAGAGCTGCGGCTCGCCCCTCGGCTCGCCCGCGCGGATGGACGTCCTCGACGTCCGTGCGCTCGCCCCCGCGGCCATGGCCGGCTGACCCCCACGAGAAGCACGTCACACCCCCTACGGCGCCCCCGCCTCCCCCACGTACCGTCGGGGCATGACCCCCACGACCCCCGCTCGCCGTCTGCGCCTCGGCCTGCCGCGGCGGGTGTTCTCCCAGGTCCTGCTGATGCAGGTGGCGATCGCCGCGGGAGTCGCCGTGCTGGCGACCGGCCTCTTCCTCGCGCCGCTCGGCGAGCAGCTGGACGACCAGGCGATGCGCCGCGCCCTGGCGATCGCGCAGACCACCGCCCAGCAGCCGCAGATCGCCGAGGACCTGCGTGCCACGAAGCCCACGCCCGACGGGCCGGTGCAGCGGGAGGCGGAGCGGATCCGGCGGGCCACCGGGGCGGAGTACGTGGTGGTGCTGGACCGGCGGGGCGTGCGCTGGTCGCACACCGACCCGGAGCGGATCGGCGGCCTGGTGTCGACCGACCCCGGCGAGGCGCTGGCCGGCCGTGAGGTCATGGAGATCGACGAGGGCACCCTGGGCCGTTCCGCGCGCGGCAAGGTGCCGTTGCGGGACGCGGACGGCGAGGTGATCGGCGCGGTCTCGGTCGGCATCGCCTACGACAGCGTCCGCGCGCGGCTGATCCATGCCATCCCGGGGCTGTTCGCCTACGCGGGCGGCGCGCTCGCGGTGGGCGCGCTCGCGGCCTGGCTGATCTCCCGGCGGGTCCAGCGGCAGACCCGCGACCTGGCCTTCTCCGACATCGCCGCGCTGCTCGCGGAGCGCGAGGCGATGCTGCACGGCATCCGGGAGGGCGTCGTGGCCCTGGACCGCCACGGGCGTGTCCGTCTGCTGAACGACGAGGCGCAGCGGCTGCTGGGCATCGGCGAGGAGGCCGTCGGCAGCTCGCCGGACGAGGCGCTGGGCGCGGGCCGCACGGCCGACGTGCTGGCGGGCCGGGTGACCGGCACCGACCTGCTCACCGTCCGCGGGCAGCGGGTGCTGGTCGCGAACCGTATGCCGACGGACGACGGCGGCGCCGTGGCCACCCTGCGCGACCGCACCGAGCTGGACCAGCTGGGCCGGGAGCTCGACTCGACGCGCGGGCTGATCGACGCGCTGCGTGCCCAGGACCACGAGCACGCGAACCGTATGCACACCCTGCTGGGGCTGCTGGAGCTGGAGATGTACGAGGACGCGGTGGAGTTCGTCGGCGAGGTGGTGGGCGACCACCGGGCCACGTCGGAGCAGGTCACGGAGCGGATCCGGGAGCCGCTGCTGGCGGCGCTGCTGGTGGGCAAGGCGACGGTGGCGGCCGAACGCGGGGCGGTCCTGAGGCTGTCGGACCGGTCGCGCCTGCCGGACCGGCTGGTCGACCCGCGCGGGCTGGTGACCGTCGTGGGCAATCTGGTGGACAACGCGCTGGACGCCGTCGCCGGTACGCCCGACGCGCGCGTGGAGGTCGAGTTGCGCGCGGAGGGCCGTACGGCGGTGCTCGTGGTGCGGGACACGGGCCCCGGTGTGCCGCCCGGGCAGCGGGAGTTGATCTTCACGGAGGGCTGGTCCACCAAGGAGCCGCCCGGCCACCGTGAGCGGGGCATCGGGCTGCCGCTGGTGCGCCGGCTCGCACACCGGCACGGGGGCGACGCGCGCGTGGGCGAGGCCCCGGGCGGGGGCGCCGAGTTCACCGTGATCCTGCCGGAGGCGCTGACCGAGCCGGAGCCGCCGGCCGCCCTCACGGGCGCCCCCTCCAAGGCAGCCGAGGAGGCACGGTGATCGAGGTCCTGGTCGTGGACGACGACGTCCGGGTGGCGCGGGTGAACGCGGCCTACGTCGACAAGGTGCCCGGCTTCCACGCCGTACGTCCGGCGCACAGCGCGGCCGAGGCGCTGGAGCGGGTGGAGACGGTGCCCCGGGTGGATCTCGTCCTCATGGACCACTATCTGCCGGACGAGACGGGGCTGGACGTCGTGAGGGAGATGCGGCGGCGCGGCCACCAGGCCGACGTGATCATGGTGACGGCGGCGCGGGACGTGGCGACGGTTCAGGCGGCGATGCGGCACGGCGCGCTGCAGTACCTGGTCAAGCCGTTCGCCTTCGCGGGGCTGCGCGGCAAGCTGGAGGCGTACGCGCGGCTGCGCCGCACCCTGGACGGCGGCGGCGAGGCGGAGCAGGCGGAGGTGGACCGCATCTTCGGCGCGCTGTCGGAGGCGACCGAGCCGCAGCTGCCCAAGGGGCACTCCCCCACCACGGCGGACCTCGTACGGCGGGCGCTGACGGCCGCGGAGAAGCCGCTGTCGGCCCAGGAGATCGCCGAACGCACCGGGGTGAGCCGGCAGACCGCCCAGCGCTATCTGAAGCTCCTGGAGCGCACGGGACGGGCCACGCTGACCCTGCGGTACGGGGACGCGGGCCGCCCGGAACACCGTTACGTGTGGGCGACCCGCGCCTGAGGCACGGCTCGTGGGGGCGGGGGAAGGAACCGTGCCCTCCTCCCCTACGGATGCCGGCGCCGTACGTCTCCGGAACGGCTGTTCGTCAGGCCGCGCCCGCGCCCGTCAGCGACCGCACCTCGGTCTCGGCGTGGCGGGCCTCGTCGGGGACCTCGGTGGAGGTGACCGTGCCGAGCCAGCCGGCGAGGAAGCCCAGCGGGACGGAGACCAGTCCAGGGTTCTGCAGCGGGAAGAGCTGGAAGTCGACGCCGGGGAACAGGGAGTCGGGGCTGCCGGACACCACCGGGGACAGCAGCACCAGCACCACCGCCGGGATCAGACCGCCGTAGACGGACCACACGGCGCCCCGGGTGGTGAAGCCGCGCCAGAACAGCGAGTAGAGCAGCACGGGCAGGTTGGCGGAAGCGGCGACGGCGAAGGCCAGGCCGACGAGGAACGCGACGTTGAGGTCGCGGGCCAGCAGGCCGAGGGCGATCGCGACGACGCCGATGCCGACGGCGGCGACGCGCGCGACGGCGACCTCGCTGCGGGGCTTGCCGCCGGGCCGGCGCAGGGAGGCGTACAGGTCGTGGGCGACGGAGGCCGAGGAGGCGAGCGTGATCCCGGCGACCACGGCGAGGATCGTGGCGAAGGCGACCGCGGCGACGACCGCGAAGAGGACCGTTCCGCCGGTGGTGCCCGCGCCGCCGCCCAGGTCGAGCGCGAGCAGCGGGACGGCCGTGTTGCCCGACGCGTGCGAGGCCCGCACGGCGTCCGGGCCGATGAGGGCGGCGGCGCCGAAGCCCAGCACGATGGTCATCAGGTAGAAGCCGCCGATGAGTCCGATCGCCCAGACCACGGACCGCCGGGCAGCGCGCGCGGTGGGGACGGTGTAGAAGCGGGACAGGATGTGCGGCAGGCCCGCCGTGCCGAGGACCAGGGCGAGTCCGAGGCTGATGAAGTCGAAGCGGGCGGTCCAGTCGCCGCCGTAGGCGAGGCCGGGGGCGAGGAACGCGTCGCCATGGCCGCTGCGTTCGGCGGCGGTGTGCAGCAGGCGGTTGACGTCCCCGTGGAAGCGCAGCAGGACGAGGACGGTGAGGGTGACGGTGCCGCCGAGCAGCAGGACCGCCTTCACGATCTGGATCCAGGTGGTGGCGCGCATGCCGCCGAGCGACACGTAGATCACCATGAGCGCGCCGACGCCGACCACGGTCCAGGCCTGCACGGCCTCTCCGGTGCCGCCGAGGAGGAGCGCGACGAGGCTGCCCGCGCCGACCATCTGCGCCACCAGGTACAGCACGGAGACGGCGACGGAGGAGGTGCCGGCGGCGATGCGCACCGGCCGCTCCCGCATCCGGGCGGCGACCACGTCGGCGAGTGTGAACCGGCCGCAGTTGCGGACCAGTTCGGCGACCAGGAACAGCACCACCAGCCAGGCCACCAGGAAGCCCACCGAGTAGAGCATGCCGTCGTAGCCGACGAGGGCGATGAGTCCGGAGATGCCGAGGAAGGAGGCGGCCGACATGTAGTCGCCGGCGATGGCAAAACCGTTCTCCATCGGCGAGAAGAGACGGTTGCCCGCGTAGAACTCCTCGGCGGAGCCCTGGCGGTGGCGGCTCACCCAGGTGGTGATGATCAGAGTGACGGCGACGAAGGCGCTGAACAGCAGCAGGGCGGTGGTGCGGTGGTCGGTCGTCATGACGCGCCGCCTCTGCCTCGTGCCATCTCCTGGGTGTCCCAGCGCAGTTCGAGCGCCGCGCGGTCGCGCCGCAGCCGGGCGTGGCGGACATAGGCCCAGGTGAGCAGGAAGGTGGTGAGGAACTGGCCGAGACCCGCGAGCATTCCGGCGTTGACCGCGCCCGCGACGGGGCGCGCCATCAGTCCGGGGAGGGTGGTGGCGGTGACGACGTAGGCGACGTACCAGAGGAGGAAGGCGGCGGCTCCGGGGACCACGAAACGCCGGTAGCGGCGGCGCACTTCCTGGAAGGCCGCGCTGCGCTGCACCTCGAGGTAGATGTCGGCGGCCGCCGAGGGCGGGGCGGCCGGCTCGGGCCTGGCCGGCGGCAGTGCCACGGCCGCGGCGGATTCGCCCCAGCCCGAGGCCAGGGCGTCGTACCAGGGATCGTCGTAGGTCACGTCCCCCGCGTTGCTTCGCTGCATACCCAAGGATGGACAGAACGGGAAGTTCCCTGACTCTTCTTCCCGTACTGCTTCACCCCATCAGGTGACCAGGGCGTGCGGGGAGCATGACGGAGGGGGGCCGCCGTCATGCTCCGGGACGGCGGCCCCCCTTCTGAGGCCGAGCGCTCCTAGGCGTCGATGCGGGAGCGGTCCAGCGTGGCCGCGGAGCTGGAGATGAACTCCTTGCGCGGCGCGACGTCGTTGCCCATGAGGAGGTCGAAGACCTGCTCGGCGGCCTCGAGGTCGGTGAGGTTGATCCGGCGCAGGGTGCGGTGGCGCGGGTCCATCGTGGTCTCGGCCAGCTGGTCGGCGTCCATCTCGCCGAGACCCTTGTAGCGCTGGATCGAGTCCTTGTAGCGGACGCCCTTCCTCTGGAGCTCCATGAGCTTGTCCCGCAGCTCCCGGTCCGAGTACGTGTACACGTACTTGTCCTGGCCCTTCTTGGGCTGGACGATCTCGATCCGGTGCAGCGGCGGCACGGCGGCGAAGACCCGGCCGGCCTCGACCATGGGCCGCATGTAGCGGTGGAACAGGGTCAGGAGCAGCGTGCGGATGTGGGAGCCGTCCACATCGGCGTCGGTCATCATGATGATCTTGCCGTAGCGCGCCGCGTCGATGTCGAAGGTCCGGCCGGACCCGGCCCCTATGACCTGGATGATCGCGCCGCACTCGGCGTTCTTGAGCATGTCCGTGACGGACGACTTCTGCACGTTGAGGATCTTGCCGCGGATCGGCAGCAGCGCCTGGAACTCGGAGTTCCGGGCGAGCTTGGCCGTGCCGAGCGCGGAGTCGCCCTCGACGATGAACAGCTCGCTGCGGTCGACGTCGTCGCTTCGGCAGTCGGCGAGCTTGGCGGGCAGCGAGGAGGACTCCAGGGCCGTCTTGCGGCGCTGCGCGTCCTTGTGCTGACGGGCGGCGATGCGCGTACGGGCCGCGGCGACGACCTTCTCCATGACCACGCGGGCCTGCTGGGCGGCGTCCCGCTTGGTGGAGGTCAGGAACGCCTTGAGCTCCTTGGAGACCACGTTGTTCACGATGCGGCGGGCCGCGGAGGTGCCGAGCACCTCCTTGGTCTGACCTTCGAACTGAGGTTCGGCGAGTCGGACCGTGACCACCGCGGTGAGGCCCTCGAGGGCGTCGTCCTTCACGACGTCGTCCTCGGCCACGCGCAGCATCTTCTTGGCGCGCAGGACCTCGTTCATCGTCTTGGCGACGGCCTGCTCGAAGCCCGCGACGTGGGTGCCGCCCTTGGGGGTGGCGATGATGTTGACGAAGGACTTGACCGTGGTCTCGTAGCCGGTGCCCCAGCGCATCGCGACGTCGACGCCGAGCTCGCGGGTGACCTCGGTCGGCGTCATCTGGCCGTGCTCGTCGAGGACCGGGACCGTCTCCTTGAAGGTGCCCTGCCCGGTGAAGCGGAGCGTGTCGCAGATCGGCCGGTCGGAGGCGAGGAACTCGCAGAACTCGGAGATGCCGCCGTCGAAGCGGAAGGACTCCTCACCCTTGCTGCCGCCCTCGCCGAGCCCGTACTCGTCGCGGACGACGATGGTCAGGCCGGGCACCAGGAACGCGGTCTGCCGGGCGCGCGCGTGCAGGGTCTCCAGGTTGAGCTTGGCGTCCTTGAGGAAGATCTGGCGGTCCGCCCAGTAGCGCACGCGGGTGCCGCTGCGGGTCTTCGGGATCTTCTTGGTCTTGCGCAGGCCGCTCCCGGGCTCGAACTTCGCGTCCGGTCCGGGGCCGGAGAAGACGCCGGGGACGCCGCGGCGGAAGCTGATCGCGTGGGTGTGGCCCCCGCGGTCGACCTCCACGTCGAGGCGCGCGGAGAGCGCGTTCACCACGGAGGCGCCGACGCCGTGCAGACCGCCGGAGGCGGCGTAGGAGCCGCCGCCGAACTTTCCGCCGGCGTGCAGCTTGGTCATGACGACCTCGACACCGGAGAGGCCGGTCTTGGGCTCGACGTCGACCGGGATGCCGCGGCCGTTGTCCTTGACCTCCACCGAGCCGTCGTCGTGCAGGACGACCTCGATGTGGTCGCAGTAGCCGCCGAGGGCCTCGTCCACGGCGTTGTCGATGATCTCCCAGAGGCAGTGCATCAGGCCACGGCTGTCCGTGGACCCGATGTACATACCGGGGCGCTTGCGCACGGCCTCGAGCCCCTCGAGGACGAGCAGGTGCCGCGCGGTGTAGTTGGAACCGTCCCGGTCTGCTCCTGCCAGCAGCGCTGTGGACGACGGCACGGACGTCTCGGCGGTCACGCGGTTCGCTCCTCGCTGAATTTCAGATGGGGCCCTCTTGGGTAAGGGCGCGGCTTGGTTCACCGGTGAGAGGGTACCGAGGCCTGGTAGAGCCGTTGTAACGCCACCCTCGTCTCGGTCCCACCCTAGTCGAGAGTCGCATGGGTGTTCGATCCCTCGATGGAGTGAAGCACACATCACGTTCCCATCGAGGCATGAACCATTTAGGCTCCGGGCACGTCCTCATGAACAACCGGCAACCCAGCCGGGAGGGCCGACCACCGATACGACGCGAATCCGTACGACACAGAGACACGCACTACGGCACATTCGCCGCCAACCGGCAGCAGCCGGCCACCTCGGAGATTTTTTTCGAGGAAAAGCCTCGAGCGGGAACGTTTTGGGGCTGGTTGGATGTTGACCCTGGTACGACAGCTCGTCGAGCTAGAGAAGAGGCGACGTGACTACTGTTCTGACCCCCGCGAGCCCGCTGACGGCCGCCGATCGCTGCGACCGCTGCGGCGCCCAGGCTTACCTGCGCGTCGTCCTGCTGAGCGGTGGAGAACTGCTCTTCTGCGCCCACCACGGTCGCAAGTTCGAGCCGGAACTCAAGAAGATCGCCGCTGAGATACAGGACGAGACGGAGCGGCTGACCGCTCCGAAGGCCGCTCCTGACGAGGAGCGCTGACACTTCGCGTCCGACGACGAGCAGCCAGCCCGGCACAGGCCGGCGAACGGGCGGCGTCCTTCCCTTGCGGAGGACGCCGCCCGTCTGCGTTCTCGCTGCCGCTGGGGTGGGGCGGGGCCGTCGCACGCCCGTGGCCTGAGAGGCGGCTGGGACGGTCGGGCGCGACCGTGGCGCAGATGAAGGTGCGCTTCTGAGCCCAAGCGCGCTGCATGCGAGCCCCTCCGGCGCCCGGCACCGCAGTGAGGTGTCGGGCGCGGCCCCGTCGCGCGCTGCATGCGGGCTCCTCTGGTACCCGGCACCCAGTGAGGTGTCGGGCGCGGCCCGTCACTGCAGCATGGGCGCCCCGCGCCGCTGGAGGCGGCTGGAGCAGGCGTGGGTCATGGGACGCGGCCCCGTGACAGCACGGCGGCCCTGCTGAGTGCCGTAGATGCTGCTCACACGCCCCGCGCCGGGCCCGCCGGGGGCCTGGGAGGCTTGGCCCCGCCAAGGCCCCTCAGCGGCCGCAGGCGCCCCTCAGCTTTGTGCCGTCGCAGGCCACCCCAGGGTGTCCAGGACGTCGGAGATGCGGGTGTAGACCCCCGGGCTGCCGGCCCAGCCGCAGCCCGCTCCCCAGGAGACCAGGCCTATGAGCCGCCCCTGGGCGACGAGCGGCCCCCCGCTGTCGCCCTGGCAGGCGTCCCGGCCCCCGGCCGCCTCACCCGCGCACAGCATCGTCTCGGCGCGGTAGGTGCCGTTGGCGCCCCCGGAGTACGCCTTCTCGCACAGGGAGTCGGGCTGCACCCGTACGCGCGCCCCGTGCAGGCTGCCGGCGTAGCTGCCGGAGCCGGTGGTGTCCCCCCAGCCGTAGACCGTGGCGGGCGTGCCCGCGCGGTACGCAGGGTCGCCCGACCCTGCCATTCCTATGACCGAGGCCGCGGGCAGCGGCTCGGCCAGGCTGAGCACGGCGAAGTCGCCGGAGTTGGTGTCGCCGTCGTAGTCCGGGTTCACCCAGGCCTTCCGTACGGCGACCTCTTGACCGCTCTCGGAGAGCAGTTCCGTACGCCCGGCTATGACCTTGAGGTCGGGCACCCGGTCCGGGGAGGCGCCGAGCACCTCGGGGTCCATGCAGTGGGCCGCGGTGAGCACGGTGGTCCGTCCGACCGCCACACCCCCGCAGAACTGCCCCGCCCGCGTACCGCCGAACCGGTCACGGCTGGAGAGCGCCACGGTGTACGGGCTCTGGGACACATCGACGGGGAAGCCGCCGACGACGACGCTGTCGGCGGCGACGGGAGCGGCCGAGGCCAGTGGTATGACGGTCCCCGCGGCCACGAGGGTCAGCGGCCGGGCCAGGGCCCTGGCAAGTCGACGTCGCATGCACGCTCCTCACACTGGGGTGAACCTTGGACACCCACAGTGAGGGAAGTGATCGCGGCCCGCACCCGCGCGACAGCGTGAAGGCCCGGCCCCTGGAGCGGGGCCGGGCCTTCACGGACAGCGGCGCGCGACAGGCCGTAGCGGAAGCTACGTCCTAGTCGAGGTAGTCGCGCAGCACCTGCGAACGCGACGGGTGACGCAGCTTCGACATGGTCTTCGACTCGATCTGGCGGATCCGCTCACGCGTGACGCCGTACACCTTGCCGATCTCGTCGAGGGTCTTCGGCTGACCGTCGGTGAGACCGAACCGCATGGAGACGACGCCCGCCTCGCGCTCCGACAGGGTGTCGAGCACGGAGTGCAGCTGCTCCTGCAGCAGCGTGAAGCTGACGGCGTCGGCCGGGACGACGGCCTCGGAGTCCTCGATGAGGTCACCGAACTCGCTGTCGCCGTCCTCGCCCAGCGGGGTGTGCAGGGAGATGGGCTCGCGGCCGTACTTCTGGACCTCGATGACCTTCTCCGGGGTCATGTCGAGTTCCTTGGCCAGTTCCTCCGGGGTGGGCTCGCGGCCCAGGTCCTGGAGCATCTGGCGCTGGACGCGCGCGAGCTTGTTGATGACCTCGACCATGTGCACCGGGATACGGATGGTGCGGGCCTGGTCGGCCATGGCGCGGGTGATCGCCTGACGGATCCACCAGGTGGCGTACGTGGAGAACTTGTAGCCCTTGGTGTAGTCGAACTTCTCGACCGCGCGGATCAGACCGAGGTTGCCCTCCTGGATCAGGTCCAGGAAGAGCATGCCGCGGCCGGTGTAGCGCTTGGCCAGGGAGACCACGAGTCGGAGGTTGGCCTCCAGCAGGTGGTTCTTGGCCCGGCGGCCGTCCTCCGCGATGATCTCCAGCTCGCGCTTCAGCTTCGGCGCCAGCTTGTCGGAGTTCGCCAGCTTGTCCTCGGCGAACAGGCCCGCCTCGATGCGCTTGGCGAGCTCGACCTCCTGCTCGGCGTTGAGCAGCGGGACCTTGCCGATCTGCTTGAGGTAGTCCTTGACCGGGTCGGCGGTGGCGCCCGCGGCGGCGACCTGCTGGGCCGGCGCGTCGTCCTCGTCCTCGTCGGACAGCACGAAGCCGGCGCTCTCGGTGCCCTCGGGCTCGTCCGCGACCTTGGTCTCCTCGAGGACCTCCTCGTCGACCAGCTCGGCGTCGTCCTTCTTGGACGTCGTCTTCTTCGCGGCGGTCTTCTTGGCCGTGGCCTTCTTCGCCGCCGCCTTCTTGGCGGTGGTCTTCTTGGCGGCCGCCTTCTTCGGCGCCGCCTCTTCCTCGGCGGCTGCGTCGGCGGCCGGGGCCGCGGACGCGGCGGCGGTGGCCTTCCGGGGGGTCGCCGTCTTGGCCGCTACGGCCTTGGTGGCGGTGCGCTTGGCGGGACTCTTCGCTGCGACGCTCTTGCGGGTGCGCTTGGGCTCTGCGGCACTGACCATCAGCGTCACACCCTCTTCCTCGAGGATCTGGTTGAGGCTGCGCAGTACGTTCTTCCACTGAGTGGCCGGAATCTGGTCAGCTTCGAAGGCCCGACGCACGTCATCGCCGGCGATCTGCCCCTCAGCCTTTCCCCGCTCGATGAGCGCCATGACAGAGACGGACTCGGCGATCTCCGGCGGGAGCGTACGGGATGTGCTGGCCGACACGAACAACCTCTCGGAACGTTGGAAAACGGCTTCCGGCCCTGTCCACAGTGGACAGGGGCCGACCGCCGGCTTGGGGATGGGCCGACGGCGCGGGCGGGGGCCGGGAAGATGCACAGCGCCGTGAACGGCGTCCGTATTCCCTCCGCGGCTGTCACCTCTTAGGTCATCGCGTTCTCCCCAGGAGCGTTACGCCCATTCCGCGTGGCCCGAGTCACACCCCGTAACCGGTCAAAACCTTGCAGATGAGGACAGAAGCGTGCACCGGGGGCGAGGAGGCCGACACCCCAGGGCCGGGTCAGGTCTTTCGTACCGTCGGACCCTGCGGAACCGCCGGCGGTTCCGCAGGGTCCGACGGGGAACGGCTCACGGACGCGACTCCGCCACAGGAGGGGGATGGCAGGCCGGACCCAGCCGTCGGGGAAACGCGGTCAGTGCTCGCGCGGGGCGGGCACCACGCGCTCCACCTCGGGGTGGACCGTGAGAAGTTGCCGCATGGCCGACTCGGCGGCGGGGCCGTCGCCCGCGGCGAGGGCGTCGACGATGCGGGCGTGGTGGGCCAGCGAGGTCTCGTTCGGCCGCTCACAGCCGGTGACCGGGCCGCCCGACACCTGGAGCGCGGCGGACACGATTCCGGACAGGTGCTCCAGCATGCGGTTGCCGGCGATCTGGATGAGCAGGGAGTGGAACTCGTTGTCGGCCCGGGCGAAGGTCAGCGCGTCACCCTGTCCGAGGGCGTGACCCATGATCTCCACCATGTCGGTCAGCCTCTGCTGGACGTCCTCCCGGCCGTGTCCGGCCGCCAGTCGCGCGGCGAGCGGCTCGATCGTCCAGCGCAGCTCGCTCAGCTCACGGCGCTGGTCGTCCCGCTGTGGGCCGTAGGCCCGCCACTCGATGATGTCCGGGTCGAGAAGGTTCCAGTCGCTGACCGGGCGCACCCGCGTGCCCACGTTCGGCCGGGCGCTGACCAGGCCCTTGGCCTCCAGGACGCGGAGCGACTCGCGGACGACGGTACGGGACACCTCGAAACGCTGGCCGATCTCCTCGGGCACCAGCGGGCGGTCGGCGCCCAGGTCACCGGAAACGATCATCTGTCCCAGTTGCTGGACCAGTTGTCCGTGCAGCCCGCGTCCGCGGGTGCCCGCGGTCCGCCGGCCCACACGGCCCAGCTCCGGATCCCCGCCGTCCCACACCGGGCCCCGGTCGGTGCCGGGCGTCTCCGCGTACGGGTAGCGGTCGAGTTCGCCCGGGGTCGCGAGGCCGGAGTCGGCGGAGCGGGCGGCGGTCATCATGGTGTGCGCAAGGGTACTCACGCATCCTTTGTCGGCGTCGGTTCCAACTCCCTTGAGGTCTTTGGTGAAAAGCACACGAAAGGGTGATCGCTCACCTCGCCGCAATTGACGCCTTATCGGAAAGAAATGAGCTTTTCCTGGGGAGTTGTGATCAGGGAAAGGCAGAGAAACTCAAACTCGGTCTCCAACGGACGTCATCGGACTCGGCTCCGCAGACCCGTGAACGCGTACGCGCACAGGAGAGCCAGCACCGACAACGCCATGGCCCCGCCCACGGGTTGGGCCAGCAGCCGCAGCAGCGCCTCCAGATGCTGCTCGCCGCCGAAGGGCCAGCGCAGCGGCAGCCCGTCCCGCAACCGCCCGGCAAGCGGCGCCGGACCGCGCACCGCGGGACCCTCCGTGATCGTGTGCACGGCGGGTACGACGAGAAGCGGCACGGCGACGACCGCCGCGAGCCCGGCGGTGGTGGACCGGAAGACGCCCGCGGCCAGCACTCCGGCCCAGGCGCAGCCCGTGACCAGGGTGAGCCACCCGGCGGTGAGAGCGGGCCAGTCCGCGGGGAGCGCGACGAGTTCGCTCCCGTAGACGAGGTAGAGCAGTTCCGCGGTGCAGCCGACGGTCAGCACGGCCAGGGCGAGGGCGGTCAGCGAGGCGACGAACAGCTTCGCGGTCAGCAGTCCGAGCCTCCGCGGGACGGTCCCCCGGTCCACGGCGAGAGCGGGGTGGCGGAACTCGTCACCGAACGCCAGCGCGCCGAGCAGCCCCGCCCCGAGCGCGGCGGGCGGCAGCGGCAACTCCACGGGCCAGGCTGCCAGCAGCCGCGGCTGCGGGGTGTGGCCGATGCGTGCCAGCAGCACGGCGGTGAGCGCGGACACGGCGAGGACGCAGGCCCCGACGATGTAACCGGTGGCCACCCCGGCGGCCCTCCGGATCTCGTAGCGGACGGGCCGCAGGGGGGTGGGCGCGGGGCGGACGAGGACGGGGGGCGGGAGGGTGACGGAGGCGGGGCTGGGGGTGGCGGGTTGTGGTGGGGGTGCCGCCTGGGGGGTGTCGTCGTCGGGGGCGAGATGGGGTGGCTCGGGCGGGGTCGTTGGTGCGGGAGCGGCCTCAGGCTCGGGAGTCGGTGATTCCGGCCCGGGGTCGGAGGCTGCCACTGCTTCGGGATCCGGGTCGGGAACGGACTGCGCGTCGGTTACGGCCGCGGGCCGGGACTCCGCCGCCGGCGTCGGCGAGCCTTCCGCGTCCGTACCCGCCCCCGGCCCCATGTCCCCTACCTCGTCCGCCAGTTGATGGACGACGATCCCGTTCCGGAAGGCCGTCTCCCCCACCTCGGCGCAGGTACTGCCGTAGACGCAGAGGCGGTTGCCGCCCTCCCGTACGACCTCCACGGACCGCTGCGCGGTACGGGCCTGCTGGGCGAGCAGCACCGAGAGGCGGGCGGCGTGCGGACTGCGGACGACGACGCGGGGGCGCAGCCGCGTGCGGGCGAAGTCGGCGGCCCGCTGGTCGGCGACGAGCCGTCCGCCGTCCAACGTGACCACGTGATCGGCGAAGCGCGCCGCCTCCTTGGGGTCGGCGGTGCTGCACAGCACCGTCCCGCCCTGGGCCGCGTGTTCCCGCAGCATGTCGTGCAGCCAGTGCCTCTCGCCCGCCGCGAGCCCTCGCGCGGGGTCGTCGAGCACGAGGGTGTGCGGGTCCGGCAGGAGGGCGCAGGCCAGGCCGAGGCGGCGGTCCATGCCGCGCGACAGGCTGCCGAGGCGTTCGTCGCGCAGGCTCACCAGGCCCACCGCTTCGAGCACTTCGTCGGCGCGCCGGGCCGGGACCCCCGAGGCCGCGCACAGCATGCGGAGGTGACCGCGAACCGAGCGGGCGGGGTGCCCCGGCACGTCGCCCAGCACCACGCCGACCTCGTGCGCGGGGTGCGGGATGCGGTGCAGCGGGCGGCCTCTGAAGTAGGTGATCCCGCGCCCGCGTTGAAGCTCCAGCATGAGCCTCAACACCGTCGTCTTGCCCGCGCCTGGTGCTCCGAGCAAAGCGGTGACGCGGCCCGCGTGCGCCTCGAAGGAGACGTTGTCGACGGCGGGCGGCTGCTCTTTGCGGGGGATGCTGGTCAGTCCGATGGCCTGGATCACCCGATGCAAGATAGCGCGCCATATCGGGTTTTTCGGGCACCGCAGGGCCCGTTGCACGGAGGGAGAACGGTCAGGGAAGGCGTCCCGGCCCCGGCCCCGCCCCCTCCCCTCTCCTCTCCGGTGTCAGACCTCGGGGCGCAGCATGGGCGGGTTGAGCAGGGTGGCGCCGCCGGCCCGGAAGAGCTGGGCGGGACGGCCGCCCTGCCGGGTGGTGGTGCCGCCGGTGGGCACCAGGAAGCCCGGGGTCCCCGTCACCTTGCGGTGGAAGTTGCGCGGGTCGAGCGCCACGCCCCAGACCGCCTCGTAGACCCGGCGCAGCTCACCGACGGTGAACTCCGGCGGGCAGAACGCCGTCGCCAGCGAGGAGTACTCGATCTTCGAACGGGCGCGCTCCACCCCGTCCGAGAGGATCTGCGCATGATCGAAGGCAAGCGGCGCCACCGGCTCGCCGTCCCTGCCGTAACCGCCCTGCTGCAGCAGCTCGTCCACGGGCGCCCAGCGCGCGTTGCTCGCATCGCCGCCCGCCCGGGGCGCCGGCAGGTCCGGGGCGAGGGCGAGGTGCGCGACGCTGACCACCCGCATACGCGGGTCACGCTTGGGGTCGCCGTACGTGGCCAGCTGCTCGAGGTGGGCGCCGTGGTCCTGGGTGGGCATGGCCGGATCATGAACCCGCAGCCCTGTCTCCTCGGCCAGCTCCCGCGCCGCCGCCTGCGCCAGATCCTCGTCGGCCCGTACGAACCCTCCGGGGAGTGCCCAGCGCCCCTGGAACGGAGGCTCTCCCCTGCGCACCGCCAGCGCACACAGAGCGTGACGTCGCACGGTGAGCACGACCAGGTCCACGGTGACGGCGAAAGGCGGAAAGGCTGACGGGTCGTAGGGCATGCCGCGATCATAGTCGTCTGCCTGACGATAAACACTCCCTTCACCGGCCGGATCGTCGTCCGATCTCCTTCCGTACAGGCATCTCCCTACTCCTCCGCCTCCTCCCTGAGTGACGTCGAGTGCACACCCTCCTGACGGCGCCCGCGCCCGCTCACGGCGCCGGGGCGCGCGGCGCCTCCGGGCCGGGCCCCGCCCGGTGCCATGCGGGGGCGCGGCACCCGCCCGGTCGGGGCGCTTCCCCGGGGAGCGAACCGCCCCGCGCGGCCGGACGCCCGCATCCGGCGCCTCCGGGGCGCGGGACCCGCGTCCTGATCAGGGGCACGGCACGCGTCCCGCTCCGGCGCCTCGCCCGCACCGTGACCGGGTGCCTCGCCCACCTCGGCCGGGCTGTCGTCCTCGCTCTCGTCCTCGTCGTCACCCTCGCCCCGCAGGCAGCGGCGGATCGACTCCGGGTCGAGCCCCTCGTTGCACGCCTGGTGCAGCAGACGGGCGAAGAGATAGTCCGGGTCGGCCCCGAGGGCCATGGCGAGTGCCTCCCGGGCCTCCAGTTCATCGCCGGAGGACCAGGCGACCCACCCGGCGAGAGTGAGGGGCGCGGCGGCGTACTCCCCGTACGGGCCGACGCAGCGGCGTGCCAACGTACGCCACAGGCGGAGGGCCGGGGCCGCCTCGTCGCCCTCCATCCACGCCGCTGCGCGGTCGCGGGTGGGGCGGTCCTGCAGACCGTGGAGCACCAGGGCCGCTTCGTCGTACGTGATCAGTTCGTCGTCGCGCAGGTCCGAAGGGAGCGTTCCGGAGACGGGTGGGGCGTCGGCGAGGCGGCGCATGAGGCGCTCGGCCAGCTCCATGGTCTCGTCGGCGACGGCTTTCCGGTCCTCCGCGTCGACGATCCGGGGCAGCAGTTTCAGCGCGGCCTCGTCCAGTGCGCGGCGCTGGTCGTGGGCGGCCGAGGTTTCCCAGGGCTGGAGCCGGGCGTGCAGTGCGCGCAGGGAGCCACGGACCTGAACCCCGGCGTAGGCGGCCGCGGCGGCCAGCACGGATGTGCCGGGCAGACCCATCGGCGTCCCTTCGACCGGGCAGCAGGTTTGGTCGTCGCAGCAGTACGACCAGAAGCGGCCGTCGGAGATGCAGAGGGCTTCGATCACCGGCACGTCCAGGGCTCCGCACTCCAGCCGCAGGGCCTGGGCCAGCGGCCCCAGCCGCTCCTTGACCTGCCGGCCGGTCTCGCCCTGCCCCGGCTCCCGGCACAGGAAGAGGACCATCTGCTCGGGCCGGGAGCCCCGGCGCTCGCTGCCGGTCACCAGACCCTGGGCGAGCTGGCGGGCGGCCGAGGGCCAGTCACCGGGGTCGGCGGGGATGCCGAGCCTGGCCCGGCCGCCGAACCTGCCCCGGCCTCCGGTGTCGTGCAGGGAGACGAGGACCATGCTGTCCTCCGGGCGATAGCCGAGGAGATAGGGCACGGCGTCGGCGAGCTCGGCCGGGGTGCGCAGGGTCACCTGCTGCGGGTCGCCGTGGCTCTCGTAGGCGGTGCAGGTCAGGTCCGGTGGGAGCGGAGGGCGGTCCTCCCGGCTCACCGGCGCGGTCGCCTCGGCGCGGGTCGCCGCCGCTTCCCGGCCAACGGTTGCTTCCGGGGCGACGGCCGCTTCCCGGCGCGGCTCCGACGCGTCGGGCCCGCCCTGGATGGGGATGTCACTGTTCTCGGAGGGACCGGTCGTCCCGCTCTGGTTCGTCATGTCGTGACCATCTCGCAGATTGCGACATTCCGGTTTTCCTGTGGATAAGTCCCATCAGGTCCATGCCACCCCCATCGCCGCAGGCCGGCCTTCGTCCACAGGCTTGAGCCGATGTCGGCGCCGTCCTGTTGTATGGGACCCATGGAGCACACGAGCAACACGGACCTCCGGACGGCCGCCGACGCGGTGCTCGCCCGTCTCGTCGGCGACGACACGGGCACCGCACGGCTGCGCGACGACCAATGGCGGGCGATCGAGGCGCTGGTCGCCGAGAAGCGCCGTGCGCTGGTCGTTCAGCGCACGGGCTGGGGCAAGTCCGCGGTGTACTTCGTGGCGACCGCGCTGCTGCGGGCCCAGGGCAGCGGACCGACCGTGATCGTCTCCCCGCTTCTCGCGCTCATGCGCAACCAGGTCGAGGCCGCGGCCCGGGCCGGGGTCCACGCCCGGACGATCAACTCCTCCAACAGTGAGGAGTGGGACGCCGTCCGGGCGGAGATCGAGGCGGGGGACGTGGATGTGCTGCTGGTCAGTCCCGAGCGGCTGAACAACCCGGACTTCCGCGACCAGGTGCTGCCCCGGCTGGCCGCCGCGACCGGACTGCTCGTGGTCGACGAGGCGCACTGCATCTCCGACTGGGGCCACGACTTCCGCCCGGACTACCGGCGGCTCCGCACGATGCTGAGCGACCTGCCGGAGGGGGTGCCCGTCCTGGCCACCACCGCCACGGCCAACGCCCGGGTGACCGCCGACGTCGCCGAGCAGCTCGGCACCGGCGGCTCCTCGGACGCCCTGGTGCTGCGGGGCCCGCTGGACCGGGAGAGCCTCAGTCTGAGCGTGCTGCGGCTGCCGGACGCGGCGCACCGCATGGCCTGGCTCGCCGACCACCTGGACCAGCTCCCCGGGTCGGGGATCATCTACACGCTGACGGTGGCCGTGGCCGAGGAGGTCACCGCGTTCCTGCGCCGGCGCGGACATGTGGTCGCCTCGTACACCGGGCGGACCGAGAACGCCGACCGGCAGCAGGCCGAGGAGGACCTGCTGGCCAACAAGGTGAAGGCGCTCGTCGCCACGTCCGCCCTCGGCATGGGGTTCGACAAGCCCGACCTGGGCTTCGTGGTGCATCTGGGGTCGCCGTCCTCGCCCATCTCCTACTACCAGCAGGTCGGCCGCGCGGGCCGCGGTGTCCGGCACGCGGAGGTGCTGCTCCTGCCAGGCAAGGAGGACGAGGCGATCTGGGAGTACTTCGCCTCCCTGGCCTTCCCGCCGGAGGAGACGGTGCGCCGCACGCTGGACGTGCTGGCGCGCTCCGAACGGCCCCTGTCCCTCCCCGCGCTCGAACCGCTCGTGGAGCTGCGCCGCTCCCGCCTGGAGACCATGCTGAAGGTGCTCGACGTGGACGGGGCGGTGCAGCGGGTCAAGGGCGGCTGGATCGCGACCGGCCGGCCCTGGACGTACGACGCCGAGCGGTACGCCTGGGTGGCGCGTCAGCGCGCGGCCGAACAGCAGGCGATGCGCGACTACGTGGCGACGACGGACTGCCGGATGGAGTTCCTGCAGCGGCAGTTGGACGACGAGGGCGCCAAGCCCTGCGGCCGCTGCGACAACTGCGCGGGGGCCCGCTACACGGCCGAGGCCTCCGCCGTGGCGCTGGACGCGGCCCGCGCCGACCTCGGCAAGGCGGGCGTGGAGGTGGAGCCGCGGCGCATGTGGCCCACCGGACTCCCGGCGATCGGCGTAGACCTGAAGGGCCGTATCCCGGCCGGCGAGCAGGCGGCACAGGGACGTGCCCTCGGCCGGCTGTCGGACATCGGATGGGGCAACCGGCTGCGTCCGCTGCTCGCACCGCACGCGCCCGACGGACCCGTGCCCGACGATGTCGCTCGGGCCGCGGTGGGCGTCCTCGCCGACTGGGCCAAGGGACCGGGCGGCTGGGCGCCCGGCGTGGACGACGCCCAGCCCCGGCCGGTCGGGGTGGTGACCGTCGCCTCGCGCACGCGGCCCCAGCTCGTCCGGTCGCTCGGGGCGCACATCGCGGAGACCGGGCGGCTGCCGCTGCTCGGCACGGTGGAGAGCGCGGGCGAGCAGCATCAACTCCCCCGCAGCAACAGCGCCCAGCGGCTCAAGGCACTCGCCGGCGCGCTGACCGTCCCGCCCGAGCTCGCGGAGGCACTCGCGCGGGCCGGAGGTCCGGTGCTTCTGGTGGACGACTACACCGAGACGGGGTGGACACTCGCCGTCGCGGCACGGCTGCTGCGGCGCGCGGGTGCGCAGGGAGTACTGCCGCTGGTACTGGCCGTACAGGGCTGACCGGAAGCCCGCATTCGGCGGCTGGGGATATTAGCCGCGGATCCGCCGATAACGGTCCCGTGCCCCAATTGCTCGTTGCCGCATCCAAGTTCGACAGGAAGAATTGAAGGACGCACCCGCACGGCTCGCCCGCCGACCAGGTAGGGCTCTGTTGCGTGCGCGCTCCCCCGAATCCGACCGCCCGCAGTGTGGGCGTAGCCGAAGGGAGGACCGTGACCTTCGGATTCGCTCCGTCCTCGGCGGCTTCGCTGTCGTCGTCCGCCGTATCCGCCAACCGTGTGCTCGAGCCTGCGGAGTGGGCGGCCGCGGGAATCCCGCTGCTGCGCAGTCCGCGCGAGGTCGTCAGCGGGCTGCACGCCCGGCACCGTCCCGGCCCGGCGACCGCGGTCGTCGCCGTGCTCGATCCGGACGAACGTCTCCGGGCGAGCGCGTCGTTCACGCGGCGCTCCGCCTCCGCCGACGGCTGGATGTACCGCAACGCGCTGCTGGCCCAGCTGCGCCGGGTCATCCCGCACGACCTGCGGCGCCGCACCCCGGTGCGCACCGCCGTCCTGCTCTACTGCCGCGAGGGCGACGCCCGCTGGACGGAGGAGGACGGAGCCTGGATGTGGGGGCTGCGGGACGCCTGCACCCTGCACGGGCTGCGCTGCGGTGCGTACATCACGCTGACGCGTGACGGCTGGCAGGTCCTGGGTGAGGGCCGGGGCGGCCGCCATCCCAGCGCCGGTTCGGAGCCGGAGCCGGTCGCCATGTCCGCGGCGCCGCCGCGGATTCCGCGCACCGGAGGGGCCGCGTCGGACGTGCTGCGCCGCGCGGCCGCCCGCTGACGCCGGTCCGTTCGCCCGCCCCCGCGCACCGAACGGCCACCGGTGCACAAGGCACCGTGGCCGCCGACTTTCACGTACGCACGAACGATCCCCCGCCCGGATGCCGACCGGCGCCGTGGCGTCCGCTCAGACCCCGGCACCCAGCACGGAGTTGATGCGCTGCGGGTCCCCGCAGACGATCAGCAGCGCGCCGGCCCGGGAGTGGGCCGCCTTCAGGGCGGTGGCGGTCACGGACTCGGGGCCGCCGTTGACGGCGACCACCACGACGGGACGCGCCTTGGCACGGTCCGCCACCTGGGCGTCCGTGTAGAAGACGTCGTCACCGGCGTCGTGCTGTGCCCAGTAGGACGCCTCACCGAAGGACAGTTCGTGGGTGGCCCACGGGTGCTGTTCACCGGTGGTGATCACCAGCACGTCGCCGGGGGCACGGCCGGAGTCCAGGAGCAGGTCGACGGCTTCCTCGGCGGCGTCGAGCGCCCCTTCGACGGAGGCCGGGATCAGCTGGATCTGCGGGCCGTCGGCGGCAGCGGGCGCAGCCGAAGGGCCGGGCTTGGCCGCGGGGGCCGCGTCACGCGAGGTGCGCTGGGCCGGAGGCGCCGGCCGCGGCGGGCCGGGACGGCCGGGACGTGACGGAGCCGCGGGGCGGGGACCGGGTACGGGGCGGGGGGTCGGCGCGGTGCGGCCGCTGGACGGCGTGGCGCGGGGACCCTGGGCACTCTCGTGAATCTGAGGCTCCTCGGGAATGAGAGGCATGAGCTGATTTTTATCAAACGGTGGCACGGTCGGCAGCGCCGGGTGGCACATCAGTGCGAGCGTCCGGTCCGAAGTCGAAGCCGAGTTGGCCCTCGATCTCAGGGACGCGCGCCTCCGCCCAGGTGCGGGCCTTCTTGAGGTGCCGCCACTGGGGCAGCGCATCAAGATACGCCCACGACAGCCGGTGGTGCGGGGTGGGTCCCCGGACCTCCAGCGCGGCCCGGTGCACGGGGGACGGATACCCGGCGTTGTCCGCGAAACCGAAGTCTGCATGGTCGGCGCCCAGTTCGGCCATCATTTTGTCGCGCTGGACCTTGGCGATGACCGACGCCGCCGCCACGGCCACGCACGACTGGTCGCCCTTGATGACCGTCCTGACCCGCCACGGCGCGCCGAGGTAGTCGTGCTTGCCGTCGAGGATGACCGCGTCGGGCCTGACGGGCAGACCCTCCAGGGCGCGGACGGCCGCCAGGCGGAGCGCGGCGGTCATCCCCAGGTCGTCGATCTCCTCGGGCGACGCGTGGCCCAGGGCGTACGACGTCACCCAGCTCCGCAGCGTCTCGGCGAGTTCGGTGCGGCGCTTGACGGTGAGGAGCTTGGAGTCGGTGAGTCCCTCGGGGGGCCGGCGCAGTCCGGTGATCGCGGCGCAGACGGTGACCGGGCCGGCCCACGCACCACGCCCCACCTCGTCGACACCTGCAACGATCTTCGCTCCGGTCGTGGCGCGGAGTGAGCGCTCGACGGTGTGAGTAGGTGGTTCGTACGGCATGGCGCCCTTAGCGTACGCCGCCCGGTTCGGCGTGCGACACCCCGGTTCCCGGACTGTGGACACCACCGTCACCACCTTGTGATCACGCGTGCGGTCAGGAGGGGTGCGGGCGCAGCAGCGGGACCATCAACTGGTCGATCATCTGCTCCAGATCGACGTCCGGCCATTCGCTGCCGCACATCTTCGAGCGGTACATCATCATCGCCGGAATGGTGTCGAAGACATACCCGTTGGCGGCGTCGGGGCGCACCTCTCCCCGCTCGATACCGCGCTCGATCACCTCGCGGAGCATCGTGAGGGTCGGCTCCACGAGACCGCTGACGATCACCGCGTGGAAGCGTTCGGCTTCGGTGTTGTCGCACTCGTGAATGACGGCGCGAAGGGCGAATCCCGGCTTGGAGAACATGGCGTCCCGGGCCCTGCGGCACAGCTCCAGCAGGTCCTCGCGGACGCTTCCGAGGTCCGGCGCCTCCCGGAAGTCGGGCAGTGCGGCACGCAGGGCGTCGGCGACGAGGTCCTCCTTGGAGGGCCAGCGCCGGTAGACGGCCGCCTTCCCCGTCTGGGCGCCCGCGGCGACGCCCTCCATCGTCAGGCCGTTCCAGCCGACCGTGCTGAGCTGCTCCAGCGCGGCCTCGAGGATCGCGCGTTCCAGTACGGCGCCGCGGCGGCGGGAGGCGGCCGTCTGAGCCTGGGCCGCGGCCCAGCTCGAAGTAACCATCTGACTCTCTCCAACGAGCAGAGGAAGCGGGCATTCGGGGATGAAGCACCCGCCGTACGGCGCCGAAGGGGGACGCGCCGACACGACGGCCGTTCAGTGAACGCTTGCGTTCACTGTCGGGGGCTCCTACCGTTGACGCAACAGTGAACGCGCTCGTTCACTAACTCTTCCGTGGGGGACCCATCGTGACCACCTCTCCTTTGCTCCAGGATCCAAAGCCGGGTGCGGCTCGCCGGCCAGGGCGTCCCGGCATCGCCCTCGCCGTCATCGCGGCCTGTCAACTCATGGTCGTACTCGACGCGACGATTGTGAACATCGCGCTCCCGCACATCCAGAATGCCCTGCAGTTCAGCACCACCGATCTCACCTGGGTGGTCAGCGCCTACACCCTGACCTTCGGCGGGCTGCTGCTCCTCGGCGGCCGGGCCGGCGACATCCTCGGCCGGCGCCGCGTCTTCATGACCGGCATCCTGCTGTTCACCGCCGCCTCCCTGCTCGGCGGGCTCGCCCAGGAGCCGTGGCAGCTGCTCGCGGCGCGCGTGCTGCAGGGCATGGGCGGCGCGATCGCCTCGCCGACCTCGCTGGCGCTCATCACCACCACGTTCCCGGAGGGCCCCGAACGCAACCGGGCCTTCGGCGTCTTCGCCGCGGTCTCGGCGGGCGGCGGCGCCATCGGACTGCTCGCGGGCGGCATGCTCACCGAGTGGCTCGACTGGCGGTGGGTGCTCTTCGTCAACGTGCCCATCGGCCTGCTGATCGCCGTTCTGGCGCCGATGTACATCAACGAGTCCGAACGGCACACCGGACGCTTCGACATCGCGGGCGCGGTGACGTCGACGGCCGGCATGGCCACGCTCGTCTACGGCTTCATCCGCGCCGCCGAGGAGGGCTGGAGCGACACCGTCACGATCGGCTCGTTCGTCGCGTCGGCGATCCTGCTGGCGGGCTTCGCGCTGATCGAGTCCCGCGCCAAGGAACCGATCACGCCGCTGCGGATGTTCGCCGACCGCAACCGCTCGGGCACGTATGTGATCATGCTCAGCCTCGCCGCGGCGATGTTCGGCATGTTCTTCTACATCGTTCTCTTCGTGCAGAACGTCCTCGGCTACACCCCGATCGAGGCCGGTCTCGCCTTCCTTCCGGTGACGTTCGTGATCGCCGCCGGGGCGGGGATCTCGCAGCGGTTCCTGCCGGTGTTCGGACCCAAGCCCTTCATGATCACCGGTTCGACGCTGGCCGCGCTCGGGCTGGCCTGGCAGACGCTGATCGACTCCGACAGCTCCTACGTCAGCGGCATCCTCGGGCCGATGCTGGTCTTCGGCTTCGGCATGGGCCTGAACTTCGTGACGCTGACGCTCACCGCGGTCTCCGGAGTGGCCCAGCACGAGGCAGGCGCCGCCTCCGGCCTGCTCAACGCCATGCAGCAGGTGGGCGGATCGGTCGGCCTGGCGCTGCTCACCACGGTGTTCGGCACGGCCGGCCGCGACGAGGCGGAGAAGCAGGTCCCGGCCTTCCTCGCCGAGGGGACGGCGGAACAGAAGGCGGAGTTCGCCCAGACCCATCAGCTTCCGGCGCCCTGGGGGCACGAGGTGCTCGCGCAGGGCATCTCCGCTGCGTTCGTCCCGGCGGCGGCGATGGCGGTGCTGGCCCTGGCGGTCGCCTGGTTCGTCATCCGGGTCCGCAAGAGCGACCTGGAGGCCCTGTCCGGCACGGCGGGACCCGGCATCGGCTGACGGGACCACCGCACGCGCCCGGCCCGGCGGCGCACCGGCCGACTCCACGGGGGTCGGCGGGGCGACCCCGGGCCGACGCGCGTGCAGCACGTGCGACAGCACCACGGCACACAGCGCGAGCAGCACTCCCGCCCACACGGCCATCCGACACCCCTCCCCCGGCACACTCGCGCCCGCACCCCACGCCGGCACCACACCGACACGCGTCAGCCTGTCCCGAGCGCCGCAAGGCCCACAGCACCTCACACCGCCCACCAGCCGACACACCGACAACGCTCGGCCGGTCACGCAGAGTTCCCGTCGCACACGGAGAGTTCCGAAGGGGTCGGCCTGCCGTCAACAGACCGAGGCCGTCAGACCTCGACCGACCGCGTCACCCACTCCGGCAACGGCTCCACCCGCTCCACCCACTCCGCGGGCGGGGCCCCCGCCGGCCCGGCCGCGACCACCCCGCCCACGATGGAACAGGTGGTGTCGACGTCGCCGCCCACCTGCGCGGTCGTCCAGAAGGCGTTCTCATAGTCGCCCAGGGAGCGGGCGGCGGACCAGAGCGCGAAGGGCACGGTGTCGTGGGCGGTCGTACGCCGTCCGCAGCCGAGGACGGCCGCGACGGTGGCCGCGTCGCCGTAGTCGAGCATGTCGCGCGCCCGCCGCAGCCCCGCGCCCACCGCACTGCGCGCGGGGATCAGCGCGATGACCCCGTCGAGAAGGTCCTCGGCGCCAGGCGGTCCGTCCGGCGCCGCCGCGAGGGCGGCCGCCGCTGCGACGGCCATGGCGCCGACCACGGCCTCGCGGTGCTGGTGCGTGGGGTAGGCGGAGATCTCCGCCTGGTGGGTCGCCTGCTCGGGGTCGTCGGCGTACCAGGCGCCCAGGGGCGGGATGCGCATCGCGGCGCCGTTGCCCCACGAGCCCTGGCCGTTGAAGAGGGCGGCGGCCAGTTCGCGCCAGTCGCCGCCCTCGCGGACCAGGCGCAGCAGGCGGTTGACCGCAGGACCGTAGCCCCGGTCGAAGTCGTGGTGGTGGGCGAAGGAGTGGGCCAGGGCGTCCTGGTCGATGCGGTGGTGCGTGGCCAGGACGGCGACTACGGAGCAGGCCATCTCGGTGTCGTCGGTCCACTGCCAGGGGCCCTCGGGCAGTTCGCGGCGCTTGAGCAGGGGGTAGTTCACCGGCACGAAGAACTGCGAGCCGAGCGCATCCCCCACCGACAGGCCGCGCAGGCTCGCCAGCGCGCGCTCGAGCCGCGCCTCCGGGGAACGATCAGTGGTCATCGCCTCGCAACTCTCCCATCCGGCTCTCGCCGACTCCAGTACATCTCGCCTATCCGGTGATCGGGTAGGGCTCGGGATCGCGCCAGCGATCGAAGGGCCTGTCCAGCGTGTACTTCCCGTTCTCGCCCAGGACGAGCATCCTCACCTCGGCGTTCCCCGGGTTGGAGAGCGACTCGAACTCCGCCACGGTCCAGTGGAACCACCGCATGCAGAACAGCCGCATGGCCAGACCGTGGGTGACGATCAGGACGTTCGGCGGGTGGTCCGGGGCCTCGAAGCTGCGGAACAGGCTCTCCAGGAAGCCGCCGACGCGGTCGTAGACGTCGGCGCCGGACTCGCCCTGGGCGAAGCGGTAGAAGAAGTGGCCGTAGGCGTCCCGGTAGGCCTTCTGGAGGCGGACGTCCTCGCGGTCCTGCCAGTTGCCCCAGTCCTGTTCGCGCAGGCGGGGCTCCTCGCGGACGCGTATCAGGTCCGGGTCGAGGTGGAAGGCGTTCAGGGTCTCGAGCGTCCGCCGGTACGGGGACACGTAGACGCTGACCCGCTCCCGGCCGAAGAGGTCGCGGAGCCGCTCGCCCGTCGCCTCGGCCTGCTTCCTGCCCCGCTCGGTGAGCCCGAGGGCGTGGTCGGGTTCGCGCTCATAAACGGTGTCGTCAACATTGCCCGTTGATTCACCGTGCCGGACAAGGACGATGCGCCGTGGTCGTGCCATGCCAAAACCCTAGATCGGGTGAGGGCGCTACGGGCACTCGTGCGGGTTCCGTACGGCATTTGTCACACACATGTGTGCCGCTCCCGACCGCGGAAGCGCGCTCACACCGTCCAGGCGGACTCCATGTCGACGAGGTCGCCCGCGAGGGCCGCGACGTCCGCCTCGGTCTGCGCCCGCAGCGCCAGTCGCTCCACGCGTTCGGTGCGGTACTTACCGTGTTCGGCGGCGGCACGCCACATCGACAGGATGAGGTATTCGTTGCCTGGCGCCTCGCCGAACAGCCCCCGCACCATGCCGGGCGAGCCGGCCATCGCCGGGTTCCACACCTTCTCCTGCATCAGCACGAAGTGCTCGGCGCGTTCCTCGTGGACGCGGCACAGCGCGACCCGGATCAGATCGGCGTCGGTGAAGCGCGGCTCGAACCCGGTCTTCACGTCGAAGCGGTGGTCGAACAGTCGGACCTGGGCGTTCTTGAAGGTGCCGGCCTGGGAGGAGGCCAGCCGGTCGTGGGACCTGGCCATGAACGAGTCGTAGAAGGCGCGGCTCTCCCAGAAGGAGAAGATGTGCGCCACGTCCTGCCGCCCCCGGCTCCAGCCTCCGCCCTGCGCGCGAAATCCCGGCTCCCCCAGAAGCCCCGCCCACTTCCGCTGTCCCCGCTCGAACCCCCGACGGTCCACCACGGTGCAGCGAATCCACTTGACCAGCACCGCGCCATCGTAAGCCCAGGGAGTGCGGCCCCGGTCGCCCTCGCGTCGACTGCGTACCGGCGCCCGGGAGCGCACGCGTGGCAGGATGGACAATCTGCCGTGGTTTTGCGGTAGTTGGGGTGTGCCGGCAGGACGGTCACGAGGAAGGGGACAACGGGTGAACGGCATCGGCAAGGGGATCCGCAAGGTCGAGATCGCGCTGCGGTGGGATCCGAGTCCGACGGGGGAGCCCTCCACCGACCTCGATCTGGTCGCCGCGCCCTACGGGGCGGATGCCCCGCACGGGGACCCGGTCTACGTGGTGCACTTCGACAGCCGCTCCCCCGACGGCACCATCACGCTCAACCGGGACAGCCAGGACGGCAAGGGGTTCGGGTACGACGAGGTGATGACGCTGGAGCTGGACCGCCTGGACCCGCGCTACGCGCGCGTGGTGGTCGGCGTCGTCATACAGCAACAGCAGGCGCCGCGGACGTTCTCCGGGGTGCGCAACCCGGGGCTGCGCATCCGTGAGGGCTACGACGTGCTGGCGGAGGACGACTTCGGCCGCGTGCTCGGCGCGACGGCGGCCACGGTCGCGGAGTTCGTCCGGGAGGGCTCGGGCCCCTGGGAGTTCCGTGCGGGCGTGCACGGCTTCGACGGTGATCCGGTCGACTTCACGCGCGCGATGGGCGCCCGCCGCGCCTGACACCGGGAAACGGCCCCTGCGTACAGGGCCTAAGACGCCCGAGGGCGGTGGCACCGGGAACCCGGTACCACCGCCCTCACCGTCTCACCGCCGGGCAGTGCCCTGGCGGGTCGGCGTCAGCTGCAGCCGCTGGTCGAGCCGCAGCCCTCGCAGATGTAGCAGGAACCGGCGCGCTGCATCTTCGTGCCGCAGGAGAAGCACAGCGGGGCGTCGGCCTGGATGCCCAGCTGCATCTCCACCAGCTCGGCGCTGGTGTGGGCCTGCTTCGGGGCGGGCTTGGCCGCCTCGGTCTCGGCCTTCGGCGTGGAGACCGCCTTCAGCTCCTGGGCGCGCGGCGCCGACTGGGCCAGGCCCTCGACGTCGACCTCGTCGTCGGCCGGCTCGTACGAGCCGGTCTCCAGATGACGCTGGCGCTCCTCGGCGGAGTGGATGCCGAGCGCGGAGCGCGTCTCGAACGGCAGGAAGTCCAGCGCCAGGCGGCGGAAGATGTAGTCGACGATCGACTGCGCCATCCGCACATCCGGGTCGTCCGTCATGCCGGCCGGCTCGAAGCGCATGTTGGTGAACTTCGAGACGTAGGTCTCCAGCGGCACGCCGTACTGGAGGCCCACCGAGACGGCGATGGAGAAGGCGTCCATCATGCCCGCGAGCGTGGAGCCCTGCTTCGACATCTTCAGGAAGACCTCGCCGAGACCGTCGTCCGGGTAGGAGTTGGCGGTCATGTAGCCCTCGGCGCCGCCCACCGTGAAGGAGGTGGTGATGCCGGGACGGCCCTTCGGGAGGCGCTTGCGGACCGGGCGGTACTCGACGACCTTCTCGACCGCGGCGCGGATCGTCTCCTCGGCCTTCTCCGTGACCTCGGCCTTCTCCTTCTCCTTGGTCTTGGCGGAGAGGGGCTGGCCGACCTTGCAGTTGTCGCGGTAGATGGCGAGCGCCTTGACGCCCAGCTTCCAGGCCTCGAAGTAGATCTCCTCGACCTCCTCGACGGTCGCCGTCTCCGGCATGTTGACCGTCTTGGAGATGGCGCCGGAGATCCACGGCTGGATCGCGGCCATCATGCGGACGTGGCCCATCGGGGAGATGGCGCGCTCGCCCATGGCGCAGTCGAACACCTCGTAGTGCTCGGGCTTGAGGCCGGGGGCGTCGATCACATTGCCGTGCTCGGCGATGTGGGCGACGATCGCCTCGATCTGCTCCTCCTGGTAGCCCAGGCGGCGCAGGGCCTGCGGAACGGTGCCGTTGACGATCTGCATCGAGCCGCCGCCGACCAGCTTCTTGAACTTGACCAGGGCGAGGTCGGGCTCGACACCGGTGGTGTCGCAGGACATCGCCAGGCCGATGGTGCCGGTCGGGGCGAGCACGGACGCCTGGGAGTTGCGGAAGCCGTTCTTCTCGCCGAGGCGCAGCACGTCCTGCCAGGCCTCGGTGGCGGCGGCCCACACCGGGCTGTCCAGATCGTCCATGCGCGGGGCGGCGCCGTTGGCGTCGGCGTGCTGCTTCATGACGCGCTTGTGGGCGTCGGCGTTGCGGGCGTAGCCCTCGTACGGGCCGACGACCGCGGCGAGCTCGGCGGAGCGGCGGTAGGCGGTGCCGGTCATCAGGGAGGTGATGGACCCGGCGAGCGCGCGGCCGCCGTCGGAGTCGTAGGCGTGACCGGTGGCCATCAGCAGGGCGCCGAGGTTGGCGTAGCCGATGCCGAGCTGGCGGAAGGCGCGGGTGTTCTCGCCGATCTTCTCGGTCGGGAAGTCCGCGAAGCAGATCGAGATGTCCATCGCGGTGATGACCAGCTCGACGACCTTCTGGAAGCGTTCGGTCTCGAACGACTGGTTGCCCTTGCCGTCGTCCTTGAGGAACTTCATCAGGTTCAGCGAGGCCAGGTTGCAGGACGTGTTGTCCAGGTGCATGTACTCGCTGCACGGGTTCGACGCGGTGATCCGGCCGGACTCGGGGCAGGTGTGCCAGTGGTTGATGACGCCGTCGTACTGGATGCCCGGGTCGGCGCAGGCCCACGCGGCCTCGGCGATCTTGCGGAAGAGCGCCTTGGCGTCGACCTCCTCGATGACCTCGCCGGTCATACGGGCACGCAGGCCGAACTTGCCGCCCTTCTCGACGGCCTCCATGAACTCGTCGTTGACGCGCACGGAGTTGTTGGCGTTCTGGTACTGGACGGAGGCGATGTCGTCGCCGCCCAGGTCCATGTCGAAGCCCGCGTCGCGCAGGACGCGGATCTTCTCCTCCTCCTTCACCTTGGTCTCGATGAAGTCCTCGATGTCGGGGTGGTCGACGTCGAGCACGACCATCTTCGCCGCGCGGCGGGTGGCGCCGCCGGACTTGATGGTGCCGGCGGAGGCGTCGGCGCCGCGCATGAAGGAGACCGGCCCGGAGGCGTTGCCGCCGGAGGAGAGGAGCTCCTTGGAGGAGCGGATGCGGGAGAGGTTCAGGCCGGCGCCGGAGCCGCCCTTGAAGATCATGCCCTCTTCCTTGTACCAGTCGAGGATCGACTCCATGGAGTCGTCGACGGACAGGATGAAGCAGGCGCTGACCTGCTGCGGCTGGGGCGTGCCCACGTTGAACCACACGGGGCTGTTGAAGCTGAAGATCTGGTGCAGGAGGGCGTAGGCCAGCTCGTGCTCGAAGATCTCGGCGTCGGCGGGCGAGGCGAAGTACTTGTTGTCCTCGCCGGCCTTCCGGTACGTCTTCACGATGCGGTCGATCAGCTGCTTGAGGCTGGTCTCGCGCTGCGGGGTGCCGACGGCGCCCCGGAAGTACTTGCTGGTGACGATGTTGACCGCGTTCACCGACCAGAAGTCGGGGAACTCCACGCCGCGCTGCTCGAAGTTGACCGAGCCGTCGCGCCAGTTGGTCATGACGACGTCACGGCGCTCCCAGGCCACCTCGTCGTACGGGTGGACCCCCGGGGTGGTGTGGATGCGCTCGACCCGAAGTCCCTTGCCGGCCTTGCTCGCCTTGGCTCGGGAACTACGTGCCGGACCGCTCGCCGTCTCTGTCATGCCGCCTCCCTGATACGGGCGAAAACGCCCTGAAGTGCCCCGATGTTCCCGTGGCACGGTGTTCTGTCTGATGCTGCGGGCACCCACTCGCCTGCCCGCAACAGGTCTTCTTCGCCGCCGGCCGAACCGGTCCCGGACCCTCGCGTCCGGGGCCGGACCGCCGCTCAGCCGGCGGGAGCGGGCGCGGGGACCTGCGCGGTCCCCTCCTGCCCGCTGTCGTCTTCCTGGCTCCCCGGGGCGGCCCCGTCGCCGCCCCCGTCGCCCTCGGCGGGCCGCTCCGCCCGCCGGAGTTCCGCGATCGCGGCCTCGAAGTCCTCCAGCGAGTCGAACGCCCGGTACACGGACGCGAACCGCAGGTAGGCCACGAGGTCGAGTTCCTGCAACGGGCCGAGTATGGCCAGCCCCACGTCGTGGGTGGTCAGCTCGGCGCTTCCGGTGGCCCGCACCGCTTCCTCGACCCGCTGGCCGAGCTGGGCGAGGGCGTCCTCGGTGACGGGCCGTCCCTGGCACGCCTTGCGCACACCATTGATGACCTTGGTGCGGCTGAACGGCTCGGTGACTCCCGACCGCTTGACCACCATGAGCGAACACGTCTCCACGGTCGTGAAACGACGGGAGCAGTCCGGGCACTGGCGGCGCCTGCGGATCGACGTGCCGTCGTCGGTCGTACGGCTGTCGACGACACGGCTGTCGGGGTGCCTGCAGAAGGGGCAGTGCATGGATCCCAACCCTCCTCACAGCAGACTCAATGACCTCGCAGGCCCCAGGGGCCTCACGAAGCAGCACCAGCATAGGCGATCGCGGAGCCCTCGGAGACCGGGGGGACCACAACTTCTGGGCTGCTGTTGCAATCCAACCACTAGATGTGGGGATTGGCGCATACATCGAGAGTGAGACGCGTGTCGCGCGCCGAACGGGGAATCCGGAGCTGGAAGTCTGCCCATGAGGCGCCCCCGGGCGTTCCCCGCGCACGCTCGGAGGCCCGTCCCCGTTGGGGAGAAGACGTGCCGGAGACGGGGAGGGGGCGTGCCGCTCCGGAAGAGGGCGGGGTCGCTTCACGCGCGTGGGGCCCCACGATGGCAGACTGACTCCGCGCACCGCGAGGCCGCCGCCCCGGCGGAGACCTCGGCGGTGAAGAGTACAACAAATGGCCCGTTTGTCCGGCAGGAAGTGCGGCGACCAATACACCTCGGTGAAAGAACGCGAGCCACAATTCGCGATTTTTCACTCGAACGTGTGTTTGGCGCAACCTTTCGAAAGCATCTACCGTTGTGCTGCAGGGAGACCATCGAGAGGGGCCGACGTGACCACCACCGCAGACAGTGCCGCCATCACCGCCCAGGACCGCTCCCAGGGCCGCATCGAGCCGGTGCATGCGATGAACGAAGCCACGAATCCCGAGGCGCACAAGCGCTCCCTGCCGGGCCGACCTCCCGGCATCCGGGCGGACAGCTCCGGACTCACCGACCGGCAGCGCCGGGTCATCGAAGTGATCAGGGACTCGGTGCAGCGGCGCGGATACCCGCCGTCGATGCGGGAGATCGGCCAGGCGGTCGGGCTCTCCAGCACCTCCTCCGTCGCGCACCAGCTCATGGCGCTGGAGCGCAAGGGCTTCCTGCGCCGTGACCCGCACCGTCCGCGCGCGTACGAGGTGCGGGGGTCCGACCAGGCCGCGACCGTGCAGCCGACGGACACCGCCGGCAAGCCCGCCGCGTCGTACGTGCCGCTGGTCGGCCGGATCGCCGCCGGTGGCCCGATCCTCGCGGAGGAGTCCGTCGAGGACGTCTTCCCGCTGCCCCGGCAGCTCGTCGGCGACGGTGAGCTGTTCGTGCTGAAGGTCGTGGGTGACTCCATGATCGAGGCCGCGATCTGCGACGGCGACTGGGTCACGGTCCGCCGCCAGCCGGTCGCCGAGAACGGCGACATCGTGGCAGCGATGCTGGACGGCGAGGCGACCGTGAAGCGGTTCAAGCGGGAGGACGGCCATGTCTGGCTGCTCCCGCACAACGCGGCCTACGAGCCGATCCCCGGCGACGACGCGACGATCCTCGGCAAGGTGGTGGCCGTCCTCCGCCGCGTCTGACCCCGACGGGAGCCGGGCCACCCCCTTGGCCCGCCCCGCCCCTGACCGGACCCCGGAACCCCTGCGCCGGTTCCGGGGTCCTGTGTTGCCCGGGGGCGCCTTGGCCCCTTGAAAGCGCGCGGTATTGCCGGAAACGCCCCGGGCACGGCTCACGGCGCCCCGTGCCGGCGCGCACCGATGAGGACACTCCGGCCACCGCCGGGCCGGAGTCGCTGAGCCGTGGCCACATGCGCCGGGCAGGGCGGCTTCGTCCCGCAACTTCGCGTGCGCGGCGTTTTCGCGTGCGCGGCGTTGCGGCAGCCGGCCGCGGACCGGACCGGTTCCGACGGGAGGGGCTCAGCCCGGCGGGCTCCCGCGGGCCACGCCTTCGCCCTCCCGGGGCGTAGGCGCCCACCCTTCCACCGGCGCCGAGCCGCAGGCCGGCCCCGCCCCGCTGCGGGCAAGAGCGCGTGTGCGGCTCTCTGCGGCCGTTTCTCCAGCCTCCCAGGGGCCGCGAGACTCCACCCCACCCGGGCGGGGCACCAGGGCGCCCAGGCCCCCGTTCCTACTCCGCTTGCTTGGCCGCCGCGTCGATAGCCGCAAGGGACTTGCGGACTTGATTCCGGTCCGTCGTGTACCAGAAGTCCGGCATCGATGCCTTCAAGTAGCTGCCGTAGCGCGCCGTCGCCAGGCGGGGATCCAGGACCGCCACCACTCCCCGGTCGCCCGAGGCGCGGACCAGGCGACCCGCTCCCTGCGCCATCAGCAGTGCCGCGTGCGTCGCCGCGACCGCCATGAAGCCGTTGCCGCCGGCCTCCTCGACGGCCTTCTGGCGCGCGCTCATCAGGGGGTCGTCGGGACGCGGGAACGGGATCTTGTCCATGACCACCAGCTGGCAGCTGGGCCCGGGGACGTCCACGCCCTGCCACAGCGACAACGTGCCGAAGAGGCACGTCCGCGGGTCCGCCGCGAAGTTCTTGATCAGCTCGCCGAGCGTCTCCTCGCCCTGGAGGAGGATCGGGTACTCCGGGATCCGCGAGCGCAGTTCCTCCGCCGCGAGCTGGGCCGCCCGCATCGACGAGAACAGCCCCAGCGTGCGGCCGCCGGCGGCCTGGATCAGCTCCGTGAGCTCGTCGAGCATGTCCTTGCGGTCCCCGTCCCGGGCAGGCCGGGCCAGGTGCTTGGCGACGTACAGGATGCCCTGCCGGGGGTAGTCGAACGGCGAGCCGACGTCCACGCCCTTCCACTGCGGGAGGTCGTCCCCCTCCGCGCCCTCGGGGCCCAGCCCCAGCGACGCACCCACGCCGTTGAAGTCGCCGCCCAGCTTCAGCGTGGCCGACGTCAGCACGACCGAGCGGTCGGTGAACAGCTTCTCCCGCAGCAGCCCCGAGACCGACATGGGCGCGACCCGCAGCGAGGCCCCGAAGCGGTCGTGCCGCTCGTACCAGACGACGTCCCACTCGGAACCGTTGGTGATCCGCTCCGCCACGTCGTGGACGCTCTCCACGGAGGCCAGTGCCTGCTTGCGGACCGCGTCCTCGTCCTGGACCGACTTGTCGCGGGTGGAGCCGATCGCGGAGATCACCGTGCGGCACGCGTCACGCAGCGCCATCAGCGCGTACCCGAGGTCCTCCGGGATCTCCTCCAGCCGGCCCGGCAGGGCCAGCTCCATCAGCCGCTCGAAGCCCTCGGCGGCCGTCTGCAGCTGGTCGGCCGCCTTCTCGTTCACCAGCTTCGCCGCGCGCCGCACCGCCCGGTTCACCTGCCCCGGGGTGAGCTCGCCGGTGGCCACCCCGGTCACCCGGGAGACCAGCTCGTGCGCCTCGTCCACGATCAGCACCTCGTGCTGCGGCAGCACCGGGGCGCCCTCGATGGCGTCGATGGCGAGCAGCGCGTGGTTGGTGACGATCACCTCGGCCAGCTTGGCGCGCTCGCGGGCCGCCTCGGCGAAGCACTCCGCGCCGTACGCGCACTTCGTCGCGCCCAGGCACTCCCGCGAGGACACCGACACCTGCGACCAGGCCCGGTCGGACACGCCGGGCGTGAGGTCGTCGCGGTCGCCGGTCTCCGTCTCGTCCGACCAGTCGCGCAGCCGCAGCAGGTCCTGGCCCAGCTTGCTGGTGGGCGCGGCCGCCTCGAACTGGTCGAAGAGGCCCTCCTCCTCGTCCTGCGGGACGCCCTCGTGCAGCCGGTGCAGGCACAGGTAGTTCGACCGGCCCTTGAGCATCGCGAACTCCGGGCGGCGGCGCAGCAGCGGATGCAGCGCCTCCACCGTGCGCGGCAGGTCCCGCTCGACGAGCTGCCGCTGGAGCGCCAGGGTCGCCGTCGCCACGACGACCCGCTCCCCGTGCGCGAGCGCGGGCACCAGGTAGCCCAGGGACTTGCCGGTGCCGGTGCCGGCCTGGACGAGCAGATGGGCGCCGTCGTCGATCGCCTCGGCGACGGCTTCGGCCATGGCCACCTGACCGGGGCGCTCCGTGCCGCCGACAGCGGTGACGGCAGCATGCAGGAGTTCGGGGAGTGAGGGCTGAGTCATAGCCCGACCAACCCTACGGCCCCCCACCGACAATCGTGCGCGCACACGGAGAGCCGCGGAGGCGGCCGGCGCCCCGCGCCCGAAGCGCGGCCCGGCGCCCGGAGCACCACCCCCGCGCGCGGCGCGCGCATGGACCGCCACCCCTACCACGCACCGCGCCCCACGCCCCCGCTCCACGAGATCCGCACACGACCGGCCAGGTCAGACGCCTTGTAGCCGAACCGTTGCCGTTCCGTCGGACGGCCCCCACGGCGAACGCCTAGTGTGTGGTGCCGTTGTCCCAAACCGTCGGAGCAGCCCAACGACTCGTCCGGGTCGGATGTGACGACGGGCGTCGTACCACCACCGTTCATTTCAGGGGGAGTTCAGATCATGCGATCCATACGGCCGTCGTCCGCCGCTCGCCGCGTGAGGAGGCGGTCACGCAGAACGCCCCCCGTGCTGGCGGCAGTTGCCCTCGCCTCCGCGCTGGCCCTGACCGCCACCGCGTGCGAGTCGGGCGACACCGACGCGAGCGCGGACACCTCGGCGACGGCCGAGGCCGACGACGGCAAGCTCAAGATCCCGGACGACATCGCGGACCGGCTCAAGGAGCACGGGATCGACCTCGACAAGTGGCGGGACGGCGCCTGGAAGAACTGGGACAAGGACAAGTGGCTGCGTGAGGCGCAGGACTTCGTCAACCCGATCATCGAGGACCTGTGGGACCCGGACCGCATGCGTGAGGCCGACGAGCCCGACCAGCCGGAGGTCGACGAGAACGACATCTCCGGCGACCAGGGCGTCACCGACCCCACGCCGGACCCGGTGCAGGCGAAGGCCGTGCCGCCGTCGTACCACGAGAACGCGCCCACCGCGGGGAAGGTCTTCTTCGACTCCCCCGAGGGCACGATGGTCTGCTCCGCGACGGTGGTGGAGGACCCGGCCAACCCGGGCAAGTCCAACATGGTGTGGACGGCGGGCCACTGCGTGCACGCGGGCAAGAAGGGCGGCTGGTACCGCAACATCGCCTTCGTGCCGTCGTACAACGACTCGGGCATGTCGGCGAAGGAGATCGGCGGGGCCACCAAGGAGGAGGTCGCTCCGTACGGCGTCTGGTGGGGCGACTGGGCGCAGACCTCGGACCAGTGGATCGAGCAGGGCGGAGCGACGGGCGGTGACGGCGCCTCGTACGACTTCGCCGTCATCCATGTGACCCCGGAGAAGGGCGGCGACGGCACGTCGCTGGAGGAGACGGTCGGTGCGGCGATGCCGGTCGACTTCAACGCGCCCGCCGTGCCGAAGATCAAGGAGATGGAGGCGATCGGCTACCCGGCCGCGCCCCCGTACGACGGACAGTCCCTGTACTCCTGCGAGGACAAGCCGGGCCGGCTTTCGCTGAGCGCGTCCGACCCGACGATGTACCGCATCGGCTGCAGCATGACCGCCGGTTCCTCCGGCGGCGGCTGGATCGCGGCCGGCCAGGACGGCAAGCCCGCACTGGTCTCCAACACCTCCATCGGCCCGGTGACGACCGGCTGGCTGGCCGGGCCGCGGCTCGGCAGGGAGGCCAAGGGCGTCTACGACGCGGTCAGTGGGAAGTTCGCCGGTCAGTGACCGGACCGTCCGCCCCGGGTGGCGCCGCGCGCCCGGGGCGGACGACGGAACACCGACGCAGCGGCACACGAATTCTGAGTAGTGACGGGGGTCACCACAGCATGCGTTCCCTCTCCCCGACCGTCCCGCGCCGGCGCGGACGGCGGACCGCCCTCGCCGCGAGCGCGCTGCTCGCCGCGCTGGCGCTCACCGCGACCGCCTGCGGCGCGGGTCCACGGAGGACAAGGCGACCGACCGGCCCGACGCCTCGGCGAGCACGGCCGGAGCCGGTGACGACGCGGGCGGCGGGCTCCGCGTCCCGGCCGACCTCGCCGACCGGTTGAAGGACCACGGCATCGACGTGGACGACTGGCGCGACGGCGGCTGGAAGGACTGGGACCGGGACGAGTGGCTGCGCGAGGCGCGGGACTTCGTCAACCCGGTCATCGAGGGCCTCTGGAAGCCCGAGCGGATGCAGGACGCCGAGGAGGCCGAGAAGACGGTCACCACGAAGGACGCCTCCGCGGCCCAGGGGCTGAGCGACCCTGAGCCGACGCCGGTGACCGCGCAGGCGGAGAAGACGCCGTACCACGAGAACGCGGCCCCGGTCGGGAAGGTGTTCTTCGACACCCCCGAGGGCTCGGCCGTCTGCTCCGGCACGGTGGTCAAGGACGTCAACCACCCGGGGAAGTCCAACCTCGTGTGGACCGCCGGGCACTGTGTCCACGCGGGCGCGGACGGCGGCTGGTACCGCAACATCGTCTTCGTCCCGGCCTACAACGACCATGGCCGCTCCGAGGCCGAGCTGAGCGGCGCGGACCCGGCGGAGATCGCCCCGTACGGCAACTGGTGGGCGGACTGGGCGTCGACGTCCAACGGCTGGATCCAGGGCGGCTCGGAGAGCGGCGGCGACGGGGCGGCGTACGACTACGCCGTGCTGCACGTGCAGCCGGAGCAGGGCGCGAAGTCCCTGGAGGAGACCGTCGGCGCCGCGCTCGACGTCGACTTCTCCGACCCGGACGCGGCCCAGGCGGGCACGATGGGCGCCTGGGGCTACCCGGCGGCGCCGCCGTACAACGGGCTGCGGATGTTCAAGTGCCTGGACGCCCCGGGCCGCTTCTCGCTCGCCCCGAACCTGCCGGACATGTACCGCATCGGGTGCACGATGACCGGCGGCTCGTCCGGCGGCGGCTGGTTCCGGGTGGTGAACGGTGAGACGGTGCTGGTGTCGAACACCTCGATCGGCCCGCTGGACCACACCTGGCTCGCGGGCCCGCGGCTCGGCGCGGGGGCCGAGGCGCTGTACCAGAACATGAGCAGGACCTACGGCGGCCGCTGAGCCGCACACGACGAGGGCCCGCCCCCTGCACTCGGCAGGGGGCGGGCCCTCGTCGTGGTCCGCGGTCCGGGTCAGCCGGCCGGGGTCGGAACGTACGGCGCGAACTCCGCCGCCAGCTCCTCGTGCACCCGCACCTTGAGCAGGGTGCCCTCCGGGGTGTGCTCCTCGGAGATCACTTCGCCCTCGTCGTGGGCGCGGGCGACCAGCTTGCCGTGGGTGTACGGCACGAGGGCCTCGATCTCCACCGACGGGCGGGGCAGCTCGCTGTCGATCAGGGCGAGCAGCTCCGGGATGCCCCGGCCGGTGCGGGCCGAGACGGCGATGGAGTGCGGCTCCACCCGCAGCAGCCGCTGCAGGGTGAGCGGGTCCGCCGCGTCCGCCTTGTTGATCACGACGATCTCGGGCACGCCGGTGGCGCCGACGTCCCGGATCACCTCGCGCACGGCGGCGAGCTGCTCCTCCGGGTTCGGGTGCGAGCCGTCCACCACGTGGAGGATCAGGTCGGAGTCGCCGACCTCCTCCATGGTGGAGCGGAACGCCTCGACCAGGTGGTGCGGCAGGTGCCGGACGAAGCCGACGGTGTCGGCCAGCGTGTACAGCCGGCCGCTCGGGGTCTCGGCCCGGCGCACGGTCGGGTCGAGGGTGGCGAACAGGGCGTTCTCCACCAGCACGCCCGCGCCGGTGAGCCGGTTGAGCAGCGAGGACTTGCCCGCGTTGGTGTAGCCGGCGATGGCGACGGACGGCACCTTGTTGCGCTTGCGCTCCTGGCGCTTGATCTCGCGGCCGGTCTTCATCTCCGCGATCTCCCGGCGCATCTTCGCCATCTTCTCGCGGATCCGTCGCCGGTCCGTCTCGATCTTGGTCTCACCGGGACCACGGGTGGCGAGGCCGCCGCCCTTGCCGCCGCCCATCTGCCGGGACAGCGACTGACCCCAGCCGCGCAGCCGCGGCAGCATGTACTGCATCTGCGCGAGCGCTACCTGCGCCTTGCCCTCTCGGGACTTGGCGTGCTGGGCGAAGATGTCGAGGATCAGGGCCGTGCGGTCGATGACCTTGACCTTGACGACGTCCTCGAGGTGGATGAGCTGGCCGGGGCTGAGCTCACCGTCGCAGATGACGGTGTCGGCGCCCGACTCGAGCACGATGTCGCGCAGCTCCTCGGCCTTGCCGGAGCCGATGTAGGTCGCCGCGTCCGGCTTGTCCCGGCGCTGGATCACGCCGTCGAGGACGAGGGCGCCCGCCGTCTCGGCGAGGGCGGCGAGCTCCGCGAGGGAGTTCTCTGCGTCCTGCGCGGTGCCCGAGGTCCACACCCCGACGAGCACGACGCGCTCCAGGCGGAGCTGCCGGTACTCGACCTCGGTGACGTCCTCGAGCTCGGTGGAGAGGCCGGCGACACGGCGCAGGGCCGCGCGCTCGGAGCGGTCGAACTGGTCGCCGTCCCGCTCTCCGTCGATCTCGAGGCTCCAGGCGACGTCCTCTTCCATCAGGGCATCGGCCCGAAGACCCTCGGCATGGCTGTGCGCGAAGCGCTTGGTGTCCTGGGAAGGGGAAGAAGAGGAGGTCATTGGGTCCTTACGTCGTTGGGTTGCCGTCTGCGGCGACGGATCCGGCCGAGTGGCCTTCCGTCACTGTCCACAACGTCCGGGTACCCCGGGAGATTCCCGTTTCCCCTGTCGCGCGGACCCGACGATGGTCGCACGGTACGGCCCGTCTCGTCACCGTGTTATTCCCCGCCCGCGTCGGGCCGATGCGCGGGATGCCCGTGCGGGCCGGGCTCCTCCGTCACGGCGCGCTTCGACGACCGCCAGTCGGGGTGGCCGGGCATCGGCGGGGTGGTGTCGTCGTACAGCCAGGCGTGGAGGAAGCCGGTGAGGTCGCGTCCCGCGGTCTCGGAGGCGAGGCGGACGAAGTCGGCGGTGGAGGCGTTGGAGTCACGGTGCCGGACGACCCAGGCGCGCTCCAGCCGGTCGAACGCCTCCTGCCCGATCTCCTGGCGCAGGGCGTAGAGCACCAGTGCGGCGCCGCCGTAGACGCCCGGGCGGAAGATGCCGATCTTCTTGCCCGGCTCGGGCGGCTTCGGCGCGGCGGGCGTTCCTCCGGCGGCGCGCCAGCCGTCGGAGGACTCGTACGCGGCGCGCATCCGTGCTTCCAGGGTCCTGCCGCCGCGCTTCTCGGCGTACAGCGCCTCGTACCAGGTGGCGTGGCCCTCGTTGAGCCACAGGTCGGCCCAGGTGCGGGGGCTGACGCTGTCGCCGAACCACTGGTGGGCCAGCTCGTGCACCATGATCGACTCGACGTACCAGGCGGGCAGGGCGGGGTCGGTGAACAGGTCGCGTTCGAAGAGGGAGAGCGTCTGGGTCTCCAGGGCGAAGCCGGTGGAGGCGTCGGCGAGCAGCAGACCGTAGGTGGCGAAGGGGTAGCGGCCGACCCGCTCCTCCATCCAGGAGATCTGCGCCGGGGTCTTCGCCAGCCAGGGTTCGAGGGCGGTGCGGTGCTCGGTGGGGACGACGTCCCGCAGGGGCAGGTCGTGGGGTCCCGCGCGGTGCAGGACGGTGGAGCGGCCGACGGACACCTGGGCGAGTTCGGTGGCCATGGGGTTGCGGGTGCGGTAGCTCCAGGTGGTGGCGCCGGGTGCGCGGTCGACGGCGGTGGGGAGGCCGTTGGCGACGGCGGTGTAGCCCTCCGGGACGGTGATCCGGAAGCTGAACATCGCCTTGTCGGAGGGGTGGTCGTTGCACGGGAACACCAGGTGGGCGGCGTCGGCCTGGTTGGCGAGGGCGAGGCCGTCGGCGGTGCGCACCCAGCCGCCCTCACGGTCGGCGGGCCGGGGGTCGCTGGTGTGCCGGACGGTGATGCGCACGGAGTCGCCCGGGTCGAGGTCGTCGTCGGGGGTGATCACCAGGTCCTCGCCCGTGCCGGTGAAGACGGCCGGTTCGCCGTCGACCTCGACGGAGTGCACCTGGCCGTGGGCGAAGTCGAGGTTGATCCGGTCCAGCTCGGCGGTGACCCGGGCGTCGACGGTGGTGACGGCCTCGAGCGGCCGGTCGTTGCTGCCGGGATAGGTGAGGTCCAGGTGGTACGCCTGCACGTCGTAACCGGGATTGCCGAGGTGCGGGAAGAGGGGGTCGCCGATGCCGAGCGGCTCGGCGGGAGTGCCGGCGGCGACCAGGCAGACGCCGACGGCGGAGGCGAGCAGGGCCTGGGCGGTGCGGCGGCGGACGCGGGTCGCCGGGCGTCGGGGGGTCCGCGCGGTGGGGCGACGGGAGGTGAGGAGCGCTGGGTTCCGGGAGGTGAGCGGCATGCCTCACGGCTATCAGCGCGGGCGGGCACGGCTGCGGCGGCGCGCTCCCGACCCACCCGATCGGGTAATCACACCGCAGGGGTGTGTGCGCCGGGTGCCGTGACCGGGGGCGCCGGGTCCGAGGGGCGTCCTCAGCCGCCCTGCGCCTGCGGCTGCGCCCGGCTCACGTCGTACACGCCCGCCACATTGCGCATGGCGCGCATCAGGGCGGGCAACTGGGCGGCGTCCGGGAGCTGCACGGTGTAGGTGTGGCGCACCTGCTGCCGTTCCGGCGGTTCGACGGTGGCGGAGACGATCTCGGCGCCCTCGGTGGCCATCGCCTCGGTGAGGTCCGCCAGGAGGTGCGGCCGGACGAACGACTCCGCCACCAGCGTGACCCGGCACTCGGCGCCCTCGCCCCAGCGCACGCCGACCTCCGTGCGCCCCGCGCTCTTCATCCGCGCCACCGCCGGACACTCCGTCCGGTGCACGGTGACCGCTCCCCCGCGCACCGCGAATCCGGTGACCTCGTCGGGCGGTACGGGCGTACAGCAGCCGGCCAGCCGTACGGTCGCGCCGTCCCGGTCGACCAGCACCTGCGCGGCCGCGGGACGCCCGGGGTCCGGGGCGTAGGCGCCGGAGGGCTGAGGGGCCTCCGTCCCGGCCGGCCGGGGGGTCTCGACGTCGTCGGCCAGGGAGCGCGTGTCGGCGTCCTCGGCGGTGGGGTGGGCGGCGAGCCAGCGCTGGATGGCGATGCGGGCCGCAGGGGTGGTCGCGTGGTCCAGCCACTCGCGGGACGGCGCGGAGGCCGCGTCCTGGTCCATGAGGAGCTGGACGGTGTCCCCGTCCTTGAGCACGGTGCTGAGCGTGGCGAGCCGCCCGTTGACCCGGGCGCCGATACAGGCGTGCGCGTCCTCGCCGTACTGCGCATAGGCGGCGTCCACGCAGGTCGCGCCCTCGGGCAGGCCGAGGGTGCCGCCGTCGGGACGGAAGACCGTGATCTCCCGGTCCTGGGCGAGGTCCTCGCGGAGGGTGGACCAGAAGGTGTCGGGGTCGGGCGCGGCCTGCTGCCATTCGAGCAGCCGGGACAGCCAGCCGGGGCGGGTCGGGTCGACGCGCTCGCCGTCGCCCGCGGACTGCTCCTCCGGCGGGGCGGCGTAGGGGTTGCCGAGGGCGACGACGCCGGCCTCGGCGACCTTGTGCATCTGGTGGGTGCGGATGAGGACTTCGACGACCTGGCCGTCGTCGCCCGCCACGGCGGTGTGCAGCGACTGGTACAGGTTGAACTTGGGGACGGCGATGAAGTCCTTGAACTCGGAGACCACCGGCGTCATACAGGTGTGCAGCTCGCCCAGCACGGCGTAGCAGTCGGCGTCCTCGTTCACCAGCACCAGCAGCCGGCCGAAGTCGGCGCCGCGCAGCGGGCCGCGTTTGCGGGAGACGCGGTGCACGGAGACGAAGTGCCGCGGCCGGATGAGGACTTCGGCCGGGATGTCGGCCTCCCGGAGCACCTTGCGGACGTCGTCGGCGACGTCGGCGAGCGGGTCGTCCTCGCGGGCGGCGTTGTTGACGATCAGCTCGCGGGTCTTCTCGTACTCCTCGCGGTGGAGGATCGCGAAGACCAGGTCCTCCAGCTCGGTCTTGAGCGCCTGGACGCCGAGGCGTTCGGCCAGCGGGATGAGCACGTCACGTGTCACCTTGGCGATGCGTTCCTGCTTGGCGGGGCGCATCACGCCGAGGGTGCGCATGTTGTGCAGCCGGTCGGCGAGTTTGATCGACATCACGCGGACGTCGTTGCCGGTGGCGACGAGCATCTTGCGGAAGGTCTCGGGCTCGGCGGCGGCGCCGTAGTCGACCTTCTCCAACTTGGTGACGCCGTCGACGAGATACCGCACCTCCTCGCCGAACTCCTCGCCCACCTGGTCGAGCGTGACGTCGGTGTCCTCGACCGTGTCGTGCAGCAGGGAGGCGGTCAACGTGGTGGTCTCGGCGCCGAGTTCGGCCAGGATGAGGGTGACGGCGAGCGGGTGGGTGATGTACGGCTCGCCGCTCTTGCGCATCTGGCCGCGGTGCGAGGACTCCGCGAGCACGTAGGCGCGGCGCAGCGGTTCGAGGTCGGCGTCGGGGTGATGGGCGCGGTGCGCCTCGACGACGTGGCCGATGGCGTCGGGCAGCCGGTCGCGGGCGGAGGACGGTCCCAGCAGGGCGGCGCGGCCCAGCCGGCGCAGGTCGAGCCGGGGGCGGGACTTGCGGCGCGTCCCGGCCGGTGTGACGTGGCCCGGTGCGAGCGGGCCAGGGGTCGCAGGTTTCGCGGCCTCCGCGTTCATGAGCACCTCCGGCTGCGTGGATCCGGCGGACGGCGCCCCAGGGCGGACTCGGGCCTGGGAGACGGCGTTGATCCCCCGTCCGGGCCGGTGCCTGATGCTATCCAGCCGCGGGGGGTCGGACCGGCCGCCTCCGGCCGACCGTGAAACGGATCACTCCAAAGAGCGACGGGCCGTTCACGGTCGTTTTCACGCCATCGGGTGGCCGGTGAGCCATGATCCCGAAGCCTTCCACCCGCTGTGTCCTGCGGATCGACGGCGGCGAGGGCCGGACGGCGGGAGATCATGTGGCGCCCCATTCAGCCGAGGGCGTTCTCCAGCCACTCGGCCTCGATCGCGCCCTCGGCGACGATGACCGCGGGACCGGTCATCTCGATGCTGCCGTCCGGCTGTTCGGTGATCACGAGTGTGCCGCCGGGCAGGTCCACCGTGTACGTCACCGGCAGGCCGGTGTGGCGCGGGTCGACGCCGTCGCGGCGGGCGGCGGCCACGGCGACGGCGCACGCGCCGGTGCCGCAGGAGCGGGTCTCGCCGACGCCGCGCTCATGCACCCGCATCGCCACGTGCCGGGGGCCGCGGTCGACGACGAACTCCACGTTCACGCCGTCCGGATAGGCGGCTTCCGGGGCGAAGGAGGGCGCGGTGAACAGGCCGCCCGCGTCGGCCAGATCGGCGACGAAGGCCACGGCGTGCGGGTTGCCCATGTTGACGTTGCGCGCGGGCCAGCTGCGGTCGCCGACGGCCACGGTGACGTCCCCCTCGGGGAGGACCGCGCGGCCCATGCCGACGGTGATGTCGCCGTCCTTGGCGATGTGCACGGTCTTGACGCCGCCGCGCGTGGCGATCGCGAGGTCGCCCTCGCCGACGTGCCCGGCGTGCTGGAGGTAGCGGGCGAAGACCCGCACGCCGTTGCCGCACATCTCGGCGACGGATCCGTCGCCGTTGCGGTAGTCCATGAACCACTCGGCCTCGTCCGCCATGGACCGCGCCTCGGGGTGCGCCGCGGACCGCACGACGTGCAGCAGCCCGTCGCCGCCGATCCCCGCGCGCCGGTCGCACAGCGCGGCGACGGCCGCGGGCGACAGCTCCACGGCGTTCTCGGGGTCGGGCACGATCACGAAGTCGTTCTCCGTGCCGTGCCCCTTGAGGAAGGCGATCCGCGTGCTCATTCCTCGATCCTACGGGGTGGGAGCGGGACGGCATCGCCACCTGTGGACGACGAGGCGAGGACCGTCCCGGGCCTGCGCCCTGGGGAGTGCGGGCCGGCCCGCATGGCGCGGCATCGAGGGCCGGCGCCAGGGGGCGGCGGCCGGCCCCCGGGCGGACCTGCCCCAGGGGTCATGACGCGAGCCGGCGTCGCGAAGAGAAGGCGGACGCCCGCGGGCCGCCAGAGCCCCAGATCGGCGTGAGTCGACAGGCAGGCCCGGCACGGGCGGGCCGCGCCCCCGCGAGGTCGGCGCGGGTCGGGCTCAGAGCCGTGGGTTCAGCGCGAGCCCAGCCGTGAACGCGGTATCGCGGGCCGCGAGGCCTATGTGGACGGGCCTCGGCGCCGGCGGCGCCCGGTGGCGCGGGTTCGCGTCGGCCGGGGCGCGGTAACGCCGAGGGCGTTGAGACAGCCCTCGCGGAGCGGGGGCCCTCAGCGCAGGCGCGCCACGCGCCAGACCGCCAGGGCCACCACCGCCGCGACCATCACCGCGTACGCGGACACCACGCGCCAGTCGGACTTGCGGCCCGAGCCGCGGGCGGTCAGGCCCGGCCAGGTGTAGCCGACCTTGCGGGCGGCCATCATGCCCCAGCCCGCCGCGCAGGAGCAGATCAGCAGCCCCAGCATGGCGATCACCGCGCCGCTGTCGCCGAAGTCGAAGGCGAGCGGGAAGGCGAACATCAGGGAGCCGAGCGCGCCGAGGGCGACGATCGGGGCGAGCTGCCAGACGCGCAGCCGGCGCTGCGGGCGCAGCTCGACCTCGACCTCGTCCCCGCCGGTGAACATCTCCTCCGGCTCGGGACCGTCGTCGGTCACACCGCCCTGCGTCTCCTCGGGGCCGTCAGGGCTGAGACGCCCGCTCTCCGGCTCCGGGGCTTCCCGCTCGGCGGCGAGATGCTCGGTGCTGTGTGCGGTGTCGCGAGGGCCGGCCTCCATCGCCACGCGCCCTCCCAACTTAGGACTCCACTGGTCGATCGAAGCTTGATGATGGCACGGTGTCACAGGCCCGGATGACGGCCTGGGCGTCCCGATGCCAGGACGTGATCAGGCTGTAACCGGTCGTTCGACCAACGCCATCGCGAGCTGCGGAAGTTCCCGGAGGTCCGCCGCGGCCCCACTCAACCAGTGCACCCGCGGATCGCGCCTGAACCACGAATCCTGACGGCGCGCGAAGCGCTTGGTGGCACGGACGGTCTCGGCCCGTGCCTCCTCCAGGGTGCACTCGCCGGCAAGTGCGGCGAGCACCTGCTGGTAGCCGAGGGCGCGCGACGCCGTACGCCCCTCGCGCAACCCCTGCGCCTCGAGTGCGCGCACTTCTTCGACCAGCCCGGCCTCCCACATCCGGTCGACCCGGCGGGCGATGCGCTCGTCGAGTTCGGGGCGGGCCACGTCGACGCCGATCTGGAGCGTGTCGTAGACGGAGTCGTGGCCGGGGAGGTTGGCGGTGAAGGGCCGCCCGGTGATCTCGATGACCTCCAGCGCGCGGACGATGCGGCGGCCGTTGCTGGGCAGGATGGCGCGGGCGGCGTCGGGGTCGGCCGCGGCGAGCCGGGCGTGCAGCGCGCCGGGGCCACGCAGCGCCAGCTCCTCCTCCAGGCGCGCCCGGACCTCCGGGTCGGTGCCGGGGAACTCCAGGTTGTCGACGGCCCCGCGGACGTACAGGCCGGAGCCGCCGACCAGGATGGGCCAGCGTCCCTCGGCGAGCAGCGCGTCGATCCGCGCGCGGGCCATCCGCTGGTACTCGGCTACGGAGGCGGTCTCGGTGACGTCCCAGACGTCGAGCAGGTGGTGCGGGACGCCGCCGCGCTCCTCGGGCGTCAGCTTGGCGGTGCCGATGTCCATCCCCCGGTAGAGCTGCATGGAGTCGGCGTTGACGACCTCCCCGCCCAGCCGCTGGGCGAGAAAAACACCCAGATCGGACTTTCCGGCCGCTGTGGGGCCGACGACGGCGATGACGCGGGGGGCGTGGGGTGCGCTGCTCACCGATCCAGTCTCCCAAACCTCACAGGCCGCTCTCGAACGGGTTACGTGACGCGGGGTCCGCCGGGTCGTTGCCCGTTCGAGGTTCCTGCCGCCGGATCACGGTGGCGCTCGCCCGGCTCACACGGATGGACACGCCGGGCTACGCGGAATTTCGCCCGCACGAGTAACGTATGGAGTGAATATGGGCGTTTTTGCACGACTTTTTCGGAGGTCGAAGACCACGGGAGAGACAGCGGCGGCCGAGGCCCGGAGCGACGGGGAGAAGACGGGGACCGGTACGGACGACACGGCGGCGACGCCTGAGTCCGAGGCCGTCGCCGACGAGGCGAAGGCGGCTTCCGAGACTCCGGTGAAGGAGTCCGACGAGGCCGGCGTCACAGAGAGCGTCGACATCCCGAAGCAGCAGTCCGGCAAGGCCGCCGACACCGAGGCCGGCGACAGCGCCCGCACGTAAGCGTGCCGCGAGGGAAGGTACATCATGGGTCTCCTGGACAATCTGAAGGCCAAGCTCGGCCCTGCCAAGGACAAGGTCTCCGGCCTCGCGCAGCAGCACGAGGACAAGATCCAGCACGGTCTGGAGAAGGCGGCGCACACCGTCGACCGGAGCACCAAGGGCAAGTACAGCGACAAGATCCAGTCGGGTACGGGAAAGGCCAAGGAGGCCGTGGACCGCTTCGCGCACAAGCACGACTCCGGTCCGGACGCGGGCGGCACCACGCCGCCGGCCGGACCGCCCCCCGCCTCCTGAGCGGCACGAACGGCGGACGGCCGGGGCATCACGCCCCGGCCGTCCGCCGTTCGGTCACGTGTACGCGCCTACGACCAAGTGGCGACGATGTACCCGACGCCGTAGGGAGCGTCCTCGTGCAGCAGCGCGCCCGACAGACCGGCGCCGCCCTCGGCCGCTCCCGCCAGCACCTGCCAGGGCGCCCGGCCGGACACCTTCAGGTCGTGCGCCAGTCCGGGGTCCAGCGCGCGCAGGGCGGCCGTGTCGGCCGAGCCGAGCGCGCGGGCGACCTCCGCGTCGTAGGGCGCGGCGCGTTCGTCGAGGTAGCCGGGCGCCTTCAGGGTGCGGCAGGCGCTGGCGTCGCCCATCACCAGGAGCGCCACCCTGTCCGCCCGCCCGGCGAGCCGCCGCCCCTCCGCGAGGCACGCGTCGGGCGCGAGGGTCTCCCCCACGCCCCGCCCCTCGACGGAGGCGTCGGCCCACCCGGTCCGCTGCAGCAGCCAGGCGCCCACGGCCAGCCCGTAAGGGAGCTCCGCGCCGTCGCCGTCCCCGTCGCCCTCCCCCAGCCGTACGTCCAGGTCGACGCCGAAGCCGCGGAAGGAGCCCGGGGTGCCCGCCGGGTAGGCATGCGTCCCGGCGCAGTCGTCCGGGCCCACGACGACCAGCAGGTCGGGACGGGAGGCGGCGAGCACGCCGAGCGCGTCCGTGCAGGCGGCGCGCGCCGCGTCCAGCTCCGGGGCGGCGCCGACGGCGACCTCGGGCACGAGCAGCGGCGGGCAGGGGCAGGCTGCGGCGGCGACAAGCATGATCAGCAGCCTACTGCGGCCGTACGGACCCGCCCGTCGGGGCGGGTCCGATGCTGTCGGGTCAGTCGACCGCGCAGCCGCCGCTGACCGCCGGGAGCGGCTCGGGCACGCCCACCTTGGGCAGGCCGAGCAGCACGCCCGCGGGCTTGGCCGCCTTCTCCGCCGTGCGCTTCTCCCAGGCGTCGCCCGCGCGGGTGCGGCGCACGTCGAGGACGGGGCCCTCGGCGAGAAGGTGATGCGGGGCCGCGTAGGTCACCTCGACGGTGACGACGTCACCGGGGCGGACCTCCTGGTCGGGCTTGGTGAAGTGCACCAGGCGGTTGTCGGGGGCGCGGCCGGAGAGGCGGTGGGTGGTGTCGTCCTTGCGGCCCTCGCCCTCGGCGACCATCAGCTCCAGCGTGCGGCCGACCTGCTTCTTGTTCTCCTCCCAGGAGATCTCCTCCTGCAGGGCGACAAGACGCTCGTAGCGCTCCTGGACGACCTTCTTGGGGATCTGCCCGTCCATCTCGGCGGCCGGGGTGCCGGGCCGCTTGGAGTACTGGAAGGTGAACGCCTGCGCGAAACGGGCCTCGCGGACGACGTGCAGCGTCTGCTGGAAGTCCTCCTCGGTCTCGCCGGGGAAGCCCACGATGATGTCGGTGCTGATCGCCGCGTGCGGGATGGCGGCGCGGACCTTCTCGATGATCCCGAGGAAGCGCTCCTGGCGGTAGGAGCGGCGCATCGCCTTGAGGATCGGGTCGGAGCCGGACTGCAGGGGCATGTGGAGCTGCGGCATCACGTTGGGCGTCTCGGCCATGGCGGCGATGACGTCGTCGGTGAAGTCGCGGGGGTGCGGGGAGGTGAAGCGGACCCGCTCCAGGCCGTCGATCTTCCCGCAGGCGCGCAGCAGCTTGCTGAACGCCTCGCGGTCGCCGATGTCGGACCCGTACGCGTTGACGTTCTGGCCGAGCAGGGTGATCTCGGAGACGCCCTCGGCGACCAGCGCCTCGATCTCCGCGAGGATGTCGCCGGGGCGGCGGTCCTTCTCCTTGCCGCGCAGGGCGGGGACGATGCAGAAGGTGCAGGTGTTGTTGCAGCCGACGGAGATCGACACCCAGGCCGCGTAGGCGCTCTCGCGGCGGGTGGGCAGCGTGGAGGGGAACGCCTCCAGCGACTCGGCGATCTCGACCTGCGCCTCCTCCTGGACGCGGGCGCGCTCCAGCAGCACCGGCAGCTTGCCGATGTTGTGCGTGCCGAAGACGACGTCCACCCAGGGGGCGCGCTTGACGATGGTGTCGCGGTCCTTCTGCGCGAGGCAGCCGCCGACCGCGATCTGCATGCCGGGGCGGCTCGCCTTCTTCGGCGCGAGGTGGCCCAGGTTGCCGTACAGCTTGTTGTCGGCGTTCTCGCGGACGGCGCAGGTGTTGAACACGACGACGTCGGCGTCGCCGTCGGAGCCCTCGGGGGCGCGGACGTACCCGGCGTCCTCCAGCAGCCCGGCGAGGCGCTCGGAGTCGTGGACGTTCATCTGACACCCGTAGGTGCGAATCTCGTAGGTCCTGGTCGAGAGAACGTCCACGGCGGGGCTCCGGTCACTGCTGCTGGTCATGGCAACAAGGGTAGGCGTTTCCCGGAGCGGTTCCGCCCGGTGTTCCCCTCCCGCCCGGTTCGGCCGGGTGGCTCAGCCGCGTACGGCCAGGTGACAGGCTGAGGCCCAGAGGACGGCCGCGCAGGCGAGACCCACCACGGCCCGTACGGTCTCGGCGGACACGCCCGCCAGGACCAGCACGGCGCCGAGGACGGCCACGGCCGTGAGCAGCGCGCCCGTCCACCGGTACTGCCCCTGGTCGTACAGCCGGGCGAGCGGGAAGAAGTGCAGGCCCACGACGAGCGCGATGCCGGCCGGGATGTACTCCGGGTGTCCGGAGGCGTTGGCCGCGGCGATCACGGCGACGATCGCCAGCAGCTCGACGCCGTTCACGAGGCCCACCCCGCGGGCCCAGTTCGCCGGCAGGTCCACCGTGCGGGGCGACGGCCGGGCGTCCTTGCGGAGGCCCAGGTACAGGGCGGCCGCCGTGATCGCGAGCGCCGCCGCCTCGACGGCCACCGGCACCGCGTCCGTCGCCGTGCCGGTGCCGGAGGCGCCCGCGAAGGCCCAGGCCAGGGCGAACACGGACAGCACGACGGTGCCCCGGCGCCGCAGCTGCCGGGTGAGCGTGAGGCACTCGGCGTCGGGAGCGGACGGCGTCGGCGCGGGCTCGGTGGAGGACGTCATCGGTGGAGGCTACAGCGACCGCGTCAACTCGGCCCGGGGTTTTCCCACTTCACGGTCCGCGTGCCCCGAGGCCGCGCTCCCCGTGATTTCCGCCCTGTTCAGCGGGGGCACCGTGCTGGCAGGATCGCGGCATGTCCCACGTGCTGTCCCGCATCGGCAGGCGGCGGGCCCTGCGGGGCGCGGCCGCCGGTCTCGTGGTGCTCGGGCTGCTGCTGTGGTGGGTCGCGCCGTGGCGCGAGGAGGCGCCCGGCGGGACGATCACGATGAGCACCGGCACCCGCGCCGGCGTCTACCAGAAGTACGGCGAGCTGCTGCGGACCGCGCTCCACAAGGACATGCCCGACCTCCAGGTGCGGCTGGAGACCAGCGACGGCTCCTGGGAGAACGTCCGCCGGGTCGCCACCGGGCAGGCCGACTTCGCCCTCGCGGCGGCCGACGCCGTGGAGACCTACCGGCAGGAGGGCCGCGCCGGCGCCGACGGGCTGCGCGGGGTGGCGCGCCTGTACGACGACTACGTGCAGCTCGCCGTCGCGCCCGACTCGGGCATCCGTACCGTCGCCGACCTGCGGGGCAAGCGGGTCGCCATAGGGCCGCCGAAGTCCGGGGTGCGGCTGATCGCGAACCGGCTGCTGCGGGCGGCCGGGATCGACCCGGAGCGGGACATCGTGCCGTCCGCGGACGGCATCGACACCGGGCCCGGGCGCCTGGGGCACGGTCTGGACGCCTTCTTCTGGTCGGGCGGGCTGCCCACGGACGGGCTGAAGAAGTACGCGGAGGACTCCGCTCTGCGGTTCGTGCCGATCGACGCCTCGCTGATCGCGAAGGTGCACGAGAAGGGCAGGGCCACTCGCTACTACCGCGCGACGAACATCCCGGAGTCGGCCTACCCGGGCAGTCAGCTCGGCGCGGCCGTGCCGACCATGGCGGTGTCCAACCTGCTGATCACGCGCGCGGACACGGACCCCCGGCTCACCGAGTGGCTGACCCGGATCGTGCTGAAGAGCCGTGACGGCATCGGCGCCCATGTGCACTCCGCGCAGCTCGTCGACGTGCGCACCGCCATCTACACCGACCCGCTGCGGCTGCACGAGGGCGCCCGCCGGTACTACCGGTCCGTCAAGCCCTGACCGTCCGCCTCACCCGCGGGGGCGTTGCGCGGCACGCTCACGGTCACCCGCAGCCCGTGCGGCTCGTGCCGTTCGTAGGTGATCGAGCCGCCTCCCGCGGCGAGCAGCGCCCGGGAGATGGACAGGCCGAGGCCCGAGCCCTTGATGTTCTGGTGCCGTCCGCTGCGCCAGAAGCGGTCGCCGACGCGGGTCAGCTCCTCGTCGGTCAGTCCGGGGCCGTTGTCGGTGACGACGACGGTGGCCGTGTCGCCGTGGGAGGCGACGGTCACCTCCACCGTCTCGCCGGACGGCGTGAACTTCACCGCGTTGTCGATGACCGCGTCCAGCGCGCTGGACAGCGCCACCGGGTCCGCCCAGGCGGTGGTCGGCGGGCAGACGCCGGTCAGCGTGACGTCCTTGGCGTCGGCGGTCGGCGACCAGGCGGCGACCCGCTCGGCGGCCACGGCGCCGATGTCGACGATCCGCAGGTCGGGCGCGCTGTGCTCGGCGAGCGCCAGGTCGAGGAGGTCGTCGAGGACCTGCGCCAGCCGTTTGCCCTCGGCGCGCACGGAGGCGATCTCCTCGTTGCCCTCGGGGAGCTCCAGGGCGAGCAGTTCGATGCGCAGCAGCAGCGCGGACAGCGGGTTGCGCAGCTGGTGGGAGGCGTCGGCGACGAAGGCGCGCTGCTGCTCCAGCACGTTCTCGACGTTGTCCGCCATCTCGTTGAAGGAGCGTGCGAGGCGGCGCAGCTCGGGCGGTCCGCCGGCCTCGGCGACGCGGGACTTCAGCCGGCCGGTGGCGATGTCGTGGGTGGTGGCGTCGAGGACGCGTACCGGGCGCAGCACCCAGCCGGTGAGCCGCAGCGCCGCGCCGACGGCCAGCAGCATCGCGGCCGCCTCCCCCGCGGCGATGACGAGCCAGCCCTGGAGGATGCGGGACCGCATCTGTCCGGTGGGCGAGTCGGTGACCACGACCGCGACGACGTCGCCGTCCCGGATCACCGGTGAGGCGACCACGAGGGTGCTCCGCTGCCAGGGCCACACCTGCTCGGGGTCGTGGCTGCGGCGGCTGAGCAGCGCCTCCTCGAAGGCGTCCCTGACCTCCCCGGCGCGGGGCAGGAAGAAGTCGTCGGGGGCGTGCGCCATGGGGGCGTCGTTGCGGTAGAAGACGCCGGCGCGGATGCCGTACACCTCGTGGTAGCTGCGCAGCTCCGCGCCAAGGGTCTCGCGGCGCTCGTTGATGTCGCCGCCGGAGGTGTCGGCGGGCTCGGTGACGAACTGGGCGAGGGCGGCGAAGCGGGCGGTGTCGTCGATCCGGTCGACGACGACCTTCTGCTGCTGGGCGCCGGCGAGGCTCACCGCGAGCGGCACGCCGAGGGCGAGCAGGACGGCCGCCATCAGGACGATGAGCAGCGGCAGGAGTCGTGTGTGCACCCGGCCCCGCTACGCCGCGGGCGCGACGAGCCGGTAGCCGACGCCGCGCACGGTCTCGATCAGGGCGGGCATGCGCAGCTTGGACCGCAGGGAGGCCACATGCACCTCGAGGGTGCGGCCGGTCCCCTCCCAGCTGGTGCGCCACACCTCGCTGATGATCTGCTCCCGGCGGAAGACCACCCCCGGCCGCTGCGCCAGCAGCGCGAGCAGATCGAACTCCTTACGGGTGAGCTGGACCGGCGTGCCGTTGACGCTGACCTGCCGGGTGGGCAGATCGATGCGCACCGGGCCGAGGAGCACCTGGGTGTCCGTGGAGCCGGTGGCCTCGTCGTGGACGCTGCGCCGGCTGACGGCGTGGATCCGGGCGAGCAGCTCCCCGGTGTCGTACGGCTTCACCACGTAGTCGTCGGCGCCGAGGTTGAGGCCGTGGATGCGGGAGCGCACGTCGGAGCGCGCGGTCACCATGATCACGGGGGTGCTGGTGCGCTTGCGTATCTTGCCGCAGACCTCGTATCCGTCCTGGTCGGGCAGGCCGAGGTCGAGCAGGACGACACCGAAGCCGTCGCTCTCGGGGACGAGCGCCTGGAGTGCCTCCTCGCCGCTGCGCGCGTGGGTGACGTCGAAGCCGTGGCGGGCCAGGACGGCCGACAGGGCCGCGGCGACGTGGTTGTCGTCCTCGACGAGCAGCAGTCTCACCAGGGCTCCCTTCGGTTCGTCGGCCGTTTGTCCGGTGTGTCCATCATGGCCGCACCGGGATGCACCTTGCAGTCACGCCGATGAGGGACGACCACGTCAAGAGGATTCCGGTTGCGCTTCTGTACCGTTGCCTCGCGCGGACGCTTTCCAGCTCACAAGTGCTACGACAGGTGTCCGATTGCTATCGGATCGTGATGCTCAGATTCCCCTCAGATGTAATGACGCAGGTCTGAAGGGTTACTACTGTCCTCCGAAACCGAGGAGGACGGAGCCTGAGAGCGATGACCGAAGTATCGGTGGCCAAGGAAGATGTGGCCGCGACCGGCGATCTGGTCGTCCTGAAGAGCGTCAACAAGCACTTCGGCGCGTTGCACGTTCTCCAGGACATCGACCTCACGATCGCCCGTGGCGAAGTCGTCGTGGTCATCGGACCCTCCGGGTCCGGGAAGTCCACCCTGTGCCGCACCATCAACCGTCTGGAGACGATCGACTCCGGCTCGATCACGATCGACGGCAAGCCCCTGCCCGACGAGGGCAAGGCGCTCGCGAAGCTCCGTGCCGACGTGGGGATGGTCTTCCAGTCCTTCAACCTCTTCGCGCACAAGACCGTGCTCGAGAACGTGACGCTCGGACAGGTCAAGGTCCGGAAGAAGGACAAGAAGGAGGCCGAGGAGCGGGCGCGTGCCCTCCTCGACCGGGTCGGCGTGGCCGCACAGGCCGACAAGTACCCCGCACAGCTCTCCGGTGGTCAGCAGCAGCGCGTCGCCATCGCGCGGGCCCTGGCGATGGAGCCCAAGGTCATGCTCTTCGACGAGCCGACGTCGGCTCTCGACCCGGAGATGATCAACGAGGTTCTCGAAGTCATGCAGCAGCTCGCCCGTGACGGCATGACGATGATCGTCGTGACCCACGAGATGGGCTTCGCGCGTTCGGCCGCGAACCGCGTGGTGTTCATGGCGGACGGCCGCATCGTCGAGCAGGCGACGCCGGACCAGTTCTTCAGCAACCCGCGCAGCGACCGCGCCAAGGACTTCCTGTCGAAGATCCTGCACCACTGAGGCACGGCGCCGCGCCCCTGCCGACCTGCGTCACCGGACATTGACCGGGCCGCATCACTTCACCAGTCAAAAGGATGTGCACCATGAAGCTCCGCAAGGTCACTGCCGCCTCGGCCACCATCTTCGCCCTCGCCCTGACCGCCACCGCCTGCGGCGGCGGCGACGGGGACAACGAGTCCTCGGGCGGCGGCAAGGACAAGATCACGATCGGCATCAAGTTCGACCAGCCGGGCCTCGGCCAGAAGACCCCGCAGGGCTACGAGGGCTTCGACGTGGACGTCGCCACCTACGTCGCCAAGAAGCTCGGTTACGAGGAGAACCAGATCGAGTGGAAGGAGTCGAAGAGCGCCGACCGCGAGACGATGCTGCAGCGCGGTGACGTCGACTTCATCGCCGCCACCTACTCGATCACCCCGGAGCGCCAGGAGAAGGTCGACTTCGCCGGCCCGTACCTGCTCGCCCACCAGGACGTGCTGCTCCGCGCCGACGACGACAAGATCAAGTCGCCCGAGGACCTGAACAACGCGAAGCTGTGCTCCGTCACCGGCTCGACGTCCGCGCAGAACGTCAAGGAGAAGCTGGCGCCCAAGGCGCAGCTGCAGCCGTACCCGACGTACTCCGCCTGCCTGCCCGGTCTGCAGAACGGCGCCGTCGACGCGCTGACCACGGACGACTCGATCCTCGCCGGCTACGCCGCCCAGGACCAGTTCAAGGGCAAGTTCAAGCTCGGCGGCTTCAAGCTGACGAACGAGAACTACGGCATCGGCGTCAAGAAGGGCAGCGACCTCAAGGACAAGATCAACAAGGCCCTTGAAGAGATGGTCGCCGACGGTAGCTGGGACACGGCCGTGAAGGACAACTTCGGCCCGGCCAACTACAAGAACGAGCCCGCTCCGAAGATCGGCGACATCAAGAGCTGAGGCAGCGCCTGACCGTGTGCGCCGCCCCCTGCGCGGGGCGGCGCACCGGGGCATGCATTCCTACACGCGGAAGCGCGGGAGATCGTGTTCGATTTTCTTGAAGATTACGACCTGCTGGGGGCCTTCTGGACGACGGTGCAGCTCGCTGTGCTCTCCGCCGTCGGCTCCCTGATCTGGGGCACCCTGCTGGCCGCCATGCGCGTCGGCCCGGTGCCGCTGATGCGCGGCTTCGGGACCGCGTACGTGAACACCGTGCGGAACATCCCGCTGACCGTCATCATCCTGTTCACGTCACTCGGCCTCAACCAGACCCTGGGCATCAGCCTCGGCGCGGACGACTTCGAAACGATCAACTTCCGGCTCGCCGTCCTCGGTCTGATCCTGTACACCTCGGCCTTCGTGTGCGAGGCACTGCGCTCCGGCATCAACACCGTTCCGGTCGGCCAGGCGGAGGCCGCCCGCGCGCTCGGCCTGAGCTTCAACCAGGTGCTGGGCCTCGTGGTGCTGCCCCAGGCGTTCCGTTCGTCCGTCGGTCCGCTGGCGAACGTCCTCATCGCGCTCATCAAGAACACCACGGTGGCCGCCGCGATCGGCGTCGCCGAGGCGGCGCTGCTGATGAAGGAGATGATCGAGAACGAGGCACAGCTGCTGCTGATCTCCGCGATCATCGCGTTCGGTTTCGTGGTTCTGACGCTGCCGACCGGCCTGTTCCTCGGCTGGGTGGGCAAGAAGGTGGCGGTGAAGCGATGAGCTCCGTTCTGTACGACGCCCAGGGGCCCCGCGCCAAGCGGCGGAACGTCATCTTCACGGTGGTCTTCCTGCTCGCCCTCGCCGCCCTGCTGTGGTGGGTGTTCAGCACCCTCGACGACAAGGGCCAGCTCGAGTGGGCCCTGTGGAAGCCGTTCTTCACCGGCACCGAGGCCTGGACCACGTACATCTGGCCGGGTCTGCAGAACACGCTGAAGGCCGCCGTGCTCGCGGTGATCATCGCGCTGCCGCTCGGCGCGGTCCTCGGCATCGCCCGTCTCTCGGACCACGCGTGGGTCCGCGTCCCGGCCGGCATCGTGGTGGAGTTCTTCCGCGCCATCCCCGTGCTCGTCCTGATGATCTTCGGTCTGGCGCTGTTCGCCGAGTACACCGACGTCAGCTCCGACGACCGTCCGCTGTACGCGGTCGTCACCGGCCTGGTGCTCTACAACGCCTCCGTCCTCGCGGAGATCGTGCGCGCCGGCATCCTGTCGCTGCCCAAGGGTCAGTCCGAGGCCGCGATGGCGATCGGTCTGCGCAAGAACCAGCTGATGCGGCTGGTCCTGCTGCCGCAGGCGGTCACCGCGATGCTCCCGGCCATCGTCAGCCAGCTCGTCGTCATCGTGAAGGACACCGCCCTCGGCGGCGCCGTCCTCACCTTCCCCGAGCTGCTCGCCTCGGCCAACACGATGAGCGGCTACTACGGCGCCAACGTGATCGCCAGCTTCACCGTGGTCGCGGTCCTCTTCATCGCGCTCAACTTCGCCCTCACCTCGTTCGCCTCCTGGCTCGAGGCGCGCCTGCGCCGCAGCAAGCGCAGCACGGGCGCGGTGCTCGGTGCCGAGGACGTCGACGACATCAACGCGGCCGAGGTCGGCGGTCCGCACAAGACCGACGGCGTCTGACGCGCGACTCCCTCCTGACATGACTGTGGCCCGCCGGGAACGGCGGGCCACAGTCATGCCGGTGACCGGCCGTCGTCACCGTGGCGGATGAGCGATGCGCCGTGGACTCATGTGATGAACTGTCACATGCTGGGACCGCTCCTGCGGCGGCTCATGATCGCCACTGCTCTTCGGTCACTTGACGCAAGCACCGGCAATGGGTTGCATACGTTCTGTGATCGTGCACCCTGCTCCATCTCCCTGTTCCCTCACGTCCTCCCCGACGTCACTCCGAGCAGGGAGCGCCGCGCCGTGGACCCGGTGATCGTCGTCGGAGCGGGGCCCGTCGGGCTCACGCTGGCGCTGGCACTGGCGCGTCAGGACGTCCCGTGCGTGGTTCTGGACGAGGGGCCGGGCAAGGACGAGCCCCGTCCCGCCCGCACCGTCGTGCTGCGTGAGGACACCGCCGCGCTGATGGAGCGGCTGACCGGCCTGTCCCTGGACCACGCGGGGTTCCGTTGGGCCGGATGGCGGTCGATGCGGCGCAAGCAGGTGACGAACGAGGTGGCCTTCGTGGACGCCGAGGCCGCTCCCCTGCACATCGCCCAGCACGTCCTGACCGGCGCGCTGCGCGCCGCCCTGGAGAACGAACGGCTCGTCAAGATCGCCGTGGACAGCCGGCTGGACACCCTGGAGCAGGAACGGTCCGGCGTCACCGCCCACACCCGGGGCGCCTCCGGCACCTGGTGGCGCGGCAGTTACCTGGTCGGCTGCGACGGCCCCCGCTCCACCGTGCGCAAGCTCCAGGACATCCGCTTCCCGGGCCGCACCGCGGTGGAACGTCACGCCGTCGCCGCCCTGCGCACCGAGCTCCCCTGGCAGGACGAGGCGCTGCTGCACCGTTCCCCGCCGTGGCGCACCTCCGGCCCCTCCGCCGGGGAGATCATCGCCCGCCCGCTGCCGGACGAGGTGTGGCGGCTGGACTGGCTGCTGCCGCCGGGCAAGGACCTGGTCACCCCGGAGATGCTGCTCACCCGCATCCGGGAGACCCTGGCCGGCTGGAACGGCGGCACGGTGCCCCCGTACGAACTCCTCGACACCGGCGTGCACACCGTCCACCACCGGCTGGCCCGGCGCTGGCGTGCCGACCGCGTCTTCCTCGCCGGGGACGCGGCCCACCTCCTCGGCGCACTGGGCACGCACGGGCTGGACGAGGGGCTCCGCGACGCCGACAACCTCGCCTGGAAACTGGCCCTCGCCTGGCACCACGGCCCGCACGAGGCGCTCCTCGACAGCTACCAGACCGAGCGCCGCGCCCTCGTCGCCTCCCGGCTGCGCGCGGCCGACCAGGCACTGCCGCTGCTGCGCGGCGGCGGCGGACTGCGCACCTACGTCCCCGGCTCCTCACGCAGCCTCGACACGCTCCTGACGGACGGTCACCTCGGGCGCGGAGCGCTGGGATCGCCCGGTACGTACGCCGACTCGCCCCTGGCTCCCGGCGGTCTGGAGGGCGAGGCCCCGGTCGCCACGGCACCCGGGGCGACCGTCACGGACGTGGTCGTCACCGCCGAGGACGGCACGTTCGTCCGGCTCAGGGACCGGCTCGGGCGGGGCGCCCTGCTGGTGGTGCTGATCGCACCGGGCACGGGGGTGTGGGAACGCCGGCACTGGGTCTCCGCCGGGATCATGCCGCGCCTGGCGGCCGCCGTGTCCGCGCTGCCGCACCGCGCGGAACTGCTGGTCGCCGAGAGCTATCCGGGCGCGGCGGCCCACACGGTCCTGCTCGTCCGCCCCGACGGCCACCTCGTCACGGCCCTGAGCGGCGTCCGCCCGGCGGACATGTACGCGGCGGCGGAGACGGCCCTGGGCGGACCGGTGAACGGGACGGCGTCGGAGGCGGGCGCGGATGCCGAGGCGGGGGCTCGGGAGGACGCGGGGGCGGGGTCGCGGTGAGGCGAGGGGTGCGCTGAGCGCGCGTGACGGACGGAGTTCTCCGCGCCCCGCGCACGCCCGCCCCACCACGTTCGGCGCGTCCTCCGTGCCCCGGGCGCGAGCGCCGGAGCCTCCGCGCCACGCCGACGTCCACATCGTGGCGAGCGGTTGAACCACCTCGCGGCCCCATGGTGTACTCCCGCTCATGACCGACACCCGCGTGCACCTGTGGCGGAGGGTCCACATGGACCTCCTCCGCTACGCGGGCTGCGTGTGTCGCCCGTCCTGTTGATTCGCGACGTTCCCCCTCCTTTCCGCGCGCCCTGACCGTCCGTCCCGGCCTTCCCGGACGACGTCGTCGACGCGCGCCTTCCGCGACTTCACCACCAGGACGGTGCATATGTCTGTCTCCCCCGCTGCCCCTGCCCCCGCGTCCGTATCCCGGTCCGCGTCCGCGCCTACGCAGGCCGAACTCCTCGATTTCGTACGGCGTGCCGTCGCCGACGCCGATCTGATCGCCTCGCTCCCCCTCGACCCCGAGGGCCGGACCTGGGTGCGGCTCGAAGGGCCGGGCGGCAGCGAGGCCTGGCTGATCGGCTGGCCGCCCGGCACCGGCACGGGCTGGCACGACCACGCGGACTCCGTCGGCGCGTTCATGACCGCGTCGGGCGAGCTGAAGGAGAACTCGCTCGCCGTACGGCTCCCCACCGACGGCTGGACGACTCTCGAACTGACCGAGGGCGTCGACCGTGAGCGGCGGCTGGCGACCGGACAGGGCCGGGCGTTCGGCCGGCACCATGTGCACGAGGTGCTGAACGAGTCGACGGACCGGCACGCGATCTCGGTGCATGCCTACTACCCGCCGCTGCCGCGCATCCGCCGCTACAGCCGCACGGGCCAGACCCTGCGCCTGGAGCAGGTCGAGCGTCCGGAGGACTGGCAGTGAGCGGGACGGGGACGGAGGAGGCCGAGGTGCACGCCGCCCAGGGCGACGGCCGGCCGCCCGGCATCGACGAGCTGCTGGAGCGGGTCCGCGCCGGATACCCCCGCGTCGAGGCCCAGGAGGCCTACGACGCCTGGCGGTCCGGTGACGCGCTGCTCGTGGACATCCGCTACGCCGCCCTGCGGGAGCGGGACGGCCTGATCCCGGGCGCGCTGGTCGTCGAGCGCAACGAACTGGAGTGGCGGCTGGACCCACGCGGCAGCCATCGCCTCCCCGAGGCGACGGGCCACGGCCTGCGCGTGGTCGTGATCTGCAACGAGGGGTACGCCTCCAGCCTCGCCGCGGAGTCCCTCCACCGGCTGGGGCTGCGCCGGGCCACCGATCTGGTCGGCGGCTTCCAGGCCTGGCGGGCGGCAGGGCTGCCGGTGACGACGGCGGCCGCGTAGCCGTGGCGCCCTGGTGTCGGGCGCTCGCTCAGTACCCTTCGTCGCCGAGGAACTCGGTGTCCTCGCCCTCCTGCTCCAGCGCCTGGCGGACCACGCGCAGGGCGAGGCCCTCCGGGTAGCCCTTGCGGGCGAGCATGCCGGCGAGCCGGCGTATCCGCTTGTCTCGGTCGAGCCCGCGGGTGGCGCGCAGCTTACGGGCGACCAGTTCGCGGGCGGTCTCCTCCTCCTGCTCGGAGTCGAGCCGGGAGACGGCCTCGTCGATCAGGGCGGAGTCGACGCCCTTGGTGCGCAGCTCGCGGGCGAGGGCGCGCCGGGCCAGCCCTCGGCCGTGGTGCCGGGACTCCACCCAGGCGTCCGCGAAGGCGCTGTCGTTGATCAGTCCGACCTCCTCGAACCGGGACAGCACCTCCTCGGCCGCCTCGTCGGGGATGTCCCGCTTGCGGAGGGCGTCGGCGAGCTGCTTCCGGGTGCGCGGGGTCCCGGTGAGCAGCCGCAGGCAGATCGCCCGAGCCCGCTCCACCGGGTCCCCCGGAGGTTCCTCCCGCTCCGCCCTCACCGAGTCGGAGTCGCCTCCGTCCGCCGCGGCCGCCTCGCCGAAGGAGCGGCGTCGGCGCCCGCGTCCACCGTGTGGCCCGCCGTCACGCGAGCCACCCGTCCGTGCCGTACGACCGCCGCGTCGCCTGCCTCCGCCTCCGCCCGCTTCCGGGAGGCCGTGGTCCGCGCCGTCGTACGCCGTGTCACCGCCGGCGGCCTGGTCCTCGCCGCCCACGGCGTCCCTCCCCCGTGGGACACCGGGGGCGTCGTACTCGTACTCGGCCCAGTCGGTTCGTCGGGTCACGGGTCAGCTCTTGGCCGCCGCGGCCTTGGACTTGGAGGCCTTGGCCGCAGGGGCCGGCACCGCCGCGGGCTCGGCCGGGGCGGCGGCGTCCGCGCCCGCCTCGGCAGCAGCGGCCTCCTCGGGCCGTACCCCGACGCCCAGCTTCGTGAGGATCTTCTTCTCGATCTCGTTGGCGAGGTCGGGGTTGTCCTTCAGGAAGTTGCGGGCGTTCTCCTTGCCCTGGCCGAGCTGGTCGCCCTCGTACGTGTACCAGGCGCCGGCCTTGCGGACGAAGCCGTGCTCCACGCCCATGTCGATCAGGCCGCCCTCGCGGCTGATGCCCTGGCCGTAGAGGATGTCGAACTCGGCCTGCTTGAAGGGCGGCGCGACCTTGTTCTTCACGACCTTGCAGCGGGTGCGGTTGCCGACCGCCTCGGTGCCGTCCTTGAGGGTCTCGATACGGCGGATGTCGATACGCACGGAGGCGTAGAACTTCAGCGCGCGGCCACCGGTCGTGGTCTCCGGGGAGCCGAACATCACGCCGATCTTCTCGCGGAGCTGGTTGATGAAGATCGCGGTGGTCTTGGACTGGTTGAGCGCGCTGGTGATCTTCCGCAGCGCCTGGCTCATCAGACGGGCCTGCAGACCCACGTGACTGTCGCCCATCTCGCCCTCGATCTCCGCGCGGGGCACGAGCGCCGCGACGGAGTCGATGACGATGAGGTCGAGGGCGCCGGAGCGGACCAGCATGTCCACGATCTCCAGGGCCTGCTCGCCGTTGTCCGGCTGGGACAGGATGAGGTTGTCGATGTCGACGCCGAGCTTCTTCGCGTACTCGGGGTCGAGGGCGTGCTCCGCGTCCACGAACGCGACCTGGCCGCCGGCCCGCTGTGCGTTCGCCACCGCGTGCAGGGTCAGGGTCGTCTTACCGGAGGACTCCGGTCCGTAGATCTCCACCACACGGCCGCGCGGCAGGCCGCCGACGCCGAGGGCCACGTCGAGCGCGGTCGACCCGGTCGGGATGACCTCGATGGGCTCCTTCGACCGCTCGCCCATGCGCATGACCGCGCCCTTGCCGAATTGCCGTTCAATCTGTGCGAGCGCGGCGTCGAGCGCCTTCTCGCGGTCGGTTCCTGCCATGGGTTCCACCCGGTTTGCTTGAGTCGATCGCTTCACGTCAAAGACGCTAACGCCTGCCACTGACAACGCGCCCCGACGCACGTCCGGCCTGTGGATAACCCGGGCCCCTACCCACGCGAACTGGGGCAGAACGCCCGGCGTTGAGCCTCACCGGCTCCTCCATAAGAATGGATGTTCGATTTTCGTGTCAAGCCGCACCGCCGGGGGGGATCCGCACCCCGCGACGTCAGAGGCTCCGGCCCCTCACGACGGCCCCGGCGCCCCGGCCGTCCCACCGTCGCCAGGCTCGGCCGCGCGCGCCGGCCGAACCCCCCCCGCCGGAGCCGGCCGCTCCCGCACCGGCCACCCCCGCACCCGCCGCCGTCCCGGCGCCGCCGCTCTCCGGGCGCCGCTGGGCCCACAGCCCCCGGACCCTGCGGCCGAAGGCGCTCGCCCCGTCCGGGCCGCGGTGACCGTGCACCCGCGGGTCGTCGGTGACGTCGTACCGCTTCACGTACGCGCCGAGGAACGCCTGGAGCGTGGCCACGGCGGGGATGGCGATCAGGGCGCCGACCGCGCCGAGCAGGGCCGTGCCCGCGATGACCGAGCCGAAGGCGACCGCCGGGTGGATGTCCACGGTCCGGGCGGTCAGCTTGGGCTGCAGCACATAATTCTCGAACTGCTGGTAAACGACCACGAACGCCAGCACCCACACCGCGTACCAGGGCGCGACGGTGAAGGCGATCAGCATGGGCAGCGCGCCCGCCAGATACGTGCCGATGGTGGGGATGAACTGCGAGACCAGACCGACCCACACGGCCAGCACGGGCGCGTAGGGCACGTCGAGGAACTCGAGCAGGACGTAGTGGGCGAGGCCCGAGATCAGCGCCATCAGACCGCGCGAGTAGAGGTAGCCGCCGGTCTTGTTCACGGCGATCTCCCAGGCGCGCAGCACCTCGCTCTGCCGGGCCGGCGGCAGGACGGAGCAGATGGCGCGGCGCAGCCGGGGCCCGTCGGCAGCGAAGTAGAACGAGAACAGGGCGATGGTGAGCAGCCGGAAGAGTCCGCCGAGCACCTGGGCGGACACGTCCAGCACGCCGGTGGCGCTGTTCTGCACGTAGTTGCGCAGCCAGTCGGACCGCAGCAGGTTCTCCTGGATGTCGACGCGCCGCAGTTCGGTGTGGAAGTGGGTGTTGATCCAGTTGATCACCGAGTCGAGGTACTGCGGGAAGTCCTCGACGATCTTGATGATCTGCTCGGCGAGCATCGAGCCGAGCAGCGTGACGAAGCCCGCGCCCACGACCAGGGTGCCGATGAAGACGAGGAAGGTGCCGAAGCCCCGGCGCACCCCGCGCGCGGCCATCCAGCTCACCGCGGGTTCCACTGCGAGCGCCAGGAAGAACGCGATCAGGACGTTGATCAGCAGCCCGGTGAGCTGGTGGAAGGCCCAGCTGCCGAGCTGGAAGACGGCGATCAGCGCGAGCGCGAGCACCATGGCGCGCGGCAGCCATCGCGGCATCCGGGCGTTCGCCCGGGGAGCGGGCTCCGCCGGCGGGCCGGCGGGCGGGGGCGTGCCGGGCACGGTCGTGTTCTGGCCCGCGGGCCCGGTCTCGTCGGTGGCTGCCACGGCCCAAGTCTCACCCACGGCCACGACAACTGTCCGCCCCCGTGGGGCCTATGTGACGATCAGCGCAGTTCCCGGGGGACGTTCATGACGGTGCACACCACCTGCCAGACGTCCTTGGCGTCCCAGCCGGCCGCCAGCGCCTCGTGGACGGTCCGTCCGCCGAGTTCGGACATGACATGGTCGCGCGCGAAGGTGTCGGCGTAGCCCGCGCCGAAGTACTCCGTCATGCGCTCCCAGAAAACCGTCAACCGCATGCCCCCAGTATCCCGCCTGCGGGGGTGGCACTCCGCCACGGGCCCCGCGGGGCTGTGCCCGCCCCTACGGTCGGTGCCATGGCCGACATCGCAGCCGTACCGCTCACCCCGGCGTCCCCGCCGCGCGGCGCACTCGCGCGCGCGGAGCGCTTCGTGTGGCTCACCGCGCGCGTACTGGAGCAGCGCCTGTTCGCCCACCACTTCCGCGACGGCGCCCCGGGCCCGGTGGAGACCGCCCTGGACGCGTACCGGAACGACGACGGCGGCTACGGCCACGGCTTGGAGCCCGCCCTGCGCGGACCTGCCGTCCTCCCTGCGCACACGGCACGCGCGCTGGGGGTGCTGGACGCCGTGGGGCGCTGCGACGCGCGCCGCGCGGAGGACGTGTGCCGTTACCTGACGTCCGTCTCGACGGCGGAGGGCGCGCTTCCGGCCGTGGGCACGTACGCGAACGGCGGTGGGGCGGCCCGCGCGCCCGGGTCGCTGTCGGCGACCGCGCCGGTGGTGGGGCTGCTGCACCGCAACGAGGTGTGGCACCCGTGGCTGTTCCGCGCGACCGACTTCTGCCGGCAGGCCGTGGAGTCCCTGGAGGCGGCCCGCCCCGGTGACGTGGAGGCCGCGGTGCTCTTCCTGGACCACGCCCCCGACCGCGCCCGCGCCAAGGCCGCCGCCGAGCGGCTGGGGCACCTGGTACGCCGGGACGGGCTGGTGGTGCTCGACCCGGAGGGGTCCGGCGCCCGGCCGACCACTTCGGCCGCCTCCGGTCACGCCCCCGGCGACCGCCCCTTCCCCCATGACTACGCCCGCACCCCGGACTCACTGGCGCGGGCGTGGTTCACCGACGCGGAGATGGACCGTTCCCTGGACGCGCTGGCGGCCGCGCAGCAGGACGACGGAGGCTGGCCCGCACCCCGTCTCCCGGGCGCCCAGGAGCCCACCCCCGGCGTGCTCCTGGAGGCACGCCCCATCGCGACGATCGAGGCGCTACGCGTCCTGACCGCGTACGGCCGCCCTGTCTGAGGCGGCCGGGCGGGGCATCCTGCGCTCACCCGCCCAGCGCCCGCACCCCCGCCGTCACCAGCACGGCAGCCGCCACCACGAGCAGGAACGGCGCGCGCAGCAGGAGCGCCACCGCGGCGGCCGCCAGACCGGCCGCGCGCGCGTCCAGCACCAGGGCTCGGCCGTCCGCGAAGGTCTGCTGGGCCGTGAGGGCGGCGAGCAGGGCGACGGGCAGCAGGGCGGCCAGGCGCCGGACGAGGGGCCGTTCGAGGACGCCCGCGGGCACCAGCAGCCCGGCGAGCTTCACGGCGTAGCAGCCGACGACGGTCAGGCCGATCGCGAGCCAGATGTTCACCACTGTCCCTCCTTCGCGTGAGCCTCCGTGCGAGCGCGCGCGGCGGTCCTGCGGCCGTGCGCCCACAGCACGACCGGAGCCGCCAGGGCGGCCACCAGAACCGGGACGCCGGCCGGCAGCACGGGCAGCAGGCCGAGCCCCAGGAGCACGGCGAGCGCGGCGACGGCCCGCTCGGTGCCGGTGCGCAGCATGGGGGCGAGCAACGCCAGGAAGACGGCGGGACCGGCCGCGTCCAGGCCCCACGCCTCGGTGTCGCCGATGGCGTCCGCGCCCAGCGCGCCGAGCAGCGTGGTGAGGTTCCACAGGACGTAGAGGCTGAGCCCGGTGACCAGGAAGCCGAGGCGGGCGGCGCGGCGGGTGGGCTGGGCGAGCGAGACGGCGGTGGTCTCGTCGATCACCCACTGCGCGGCGAACGGCCGCACCGCGCGCGGCAGCGCCAGCAGCTGCGACAGCCGCAGCCCGTAGAAGGCGTTGCGCACGCCGAGGAAGAACGCGCCCGCTGCGGCCGTGACGGCGCCGCCGCCCGCCGCCAGCGCACCCACCAGGGCGAACTGGGAGGCGCCGGTGAACACCAGCAGGCTGAGCGCGCAGGTCTGCGGCAGGCTGAGCCCGCTGCCCGCCGAGGTCACGCCGAAGGCGAACCCGGAGAGTCCGACGGCGACCCCGACGCCCAGGGCGTCCCGGACGACGGCGCCGTCCGGCTTCCCTCCGGCCCCGACCGGGTCATGCCCTCCGTGATCGGACCGTATGTCCGCGTACTCGTGCTCTGCTGTCCGTTCCACTGCCACGCCCCGGACGTTACGGAAAGCCCGCCCCGCGCGTCTTGTACGTTCTTGCGCTCACGCTGGTAGGCGCCCGGCGGGACGCCGACGATACGGCTGAAGTGCCGGTTGAGGTGCGGCTGGTCGGTGAAACCCACGGTGACGGCCGCCTCGGACGGTGTCGTCCCCGCGTCCAGCAGTCGCCGGGCGCGCCGTACGCGCGCGTCGGTGAGCCAGGTGTGCGGAGGCATGCCGTAGGTGTCGCGGAAGGCGCGCAGCAGGGCGAACGGGCTGGTGCCGAGGTCGGCGGCGAGCTGTTCCAGGGTGGGCGGGGCTGCCATGCCCTCCTCGAGCACGGCACGCGCGCGTGCCGCGGTGCGGGCGCCGGCCGTGCGTACCTCGCGCCGGGGCAGCGTGCCGCCGTTGAGCCGCAGCAGCCGGGTGACCGCGACCCGCAGCAGGGTGTCGGCGGCGAGCGCGTTGCCCTCGTCGGTGGCCCGGAGCACCTGGTGGACGAGCCGGACGGTGTACGGGTCGTCGAGGACCGGGGTGACGAAGCCCGGGGTGCCGCGCAGGGTGGTGGTCTCGGCGGCGATCGCGGCCACGACGTCCGGCGACGGGTAGACGGCGCCGTACTGCCAGCCCTCGGGGACGCCCGCCCTGCCGGTGTGGGGCGTGTCCGGGTTCACCAGGGCGAGGGCGCCCGCGCCCGCGTACTGGTCGCCGCCGCCGTGGTGGAAGACCTCGACGCCGTCGGCGATGGCGGCGATCACGAAGTGCTCGTGGGTGTGCCGGACGAACGACTTCCGTATGTAGCGGGCGCGCAGCAGGTCGACACCGGGCAGTTCCTCGTACCGCCAGTGCCGCGCCCGTTCCTTCCGTGTCTCCGCCATACCGTCATTGTCACGCGGCCCGCCGGCGCCCTGGACCCGCCGCCACGCCGCCCCGCCGGCACCCGGACCTGCCCGGTTGTCAGTGGCCGGGTGCACGATGGACAACATGGTCAGCGATCCGCGCCGCGCCCTGGACGGCTTCTCCCCCGCGACCCGTGGCTGGTTCACGGGGGCCTTCTCCGCGCCCACGGCCGCCCAGGCCGGGGCCTGGCAGGCCATCGGGGCGGGCTCGGACGTGCTGGTGGTGGCGCCGACCGGTTCCGGCAAGACGCTGGCCGCCTTCCTCGCCGCCCTGGACCAGCTGGCCTCGACGCCCCCGCCGGCCGACCCCAAGAAGCGCTGCCGTGTGCTGTACGTCTCACCGCTGAAGGCCCTCGCCGTCGACGTCGAGCGGAATCTGCGCAGCCCGCTGACCGGTATCCGGCAGGAGGCCGTGCGCCTGGGGATGCCCGAGCCGGAGGTGAAGGTCGGCATCCGCTCCGGCGACACCCCGCCGGCCGAGCGCCGCGCCCTGGCCACGCGTCCGCCGGACATCCTGATCACCACGCCCGAGTCGTTGTTCCTGATGCTGACGTCCGCCACGCGCGACGCGCTGGCGGGCGTGGAGACGGTGATCCTCGACGAGGTGCACGCGGTCGCGGGCACCAAGCGCGGCGCGCATCTGGCGCTGTCCCTGGAGCGGCTGGACGAGCTGCTGCCGAAGCCGGCCCGCCGCATCGGCCTGTCGGCGACGGTGCGCCCCGTGGACGAGGTGGCCCGCTTCCTGTCCCCGCAGCGCAAGACGGAGATCGTGCAGCCGAAGTCGGGCAAGGAGTTCGACCTCTCCGTGGTGGTGCCGGTCGAGGACCTCGGCGAACTGGGCGGCTCGCCCGTCTCCGAGAGCTCGGAGGGCGCGGAGAAGCCCTCCATCTGGCCGCACGTCGAGGAGCGGATCGCCGACCTGGTGCAGAGCCACCGCTCGACCATCGTGTTCGCCAACTCCCGCCGCCTCGCCGAGCGGCTGTGCAACCGGCTCAACGAGATCGCCTACGAGCGCGCCACCGGCGAGTCGCTGGACGAGCACCACTCCCCCGCCGAGCTGATGGGCAGCTCCGGGGCCGCCCATGGCGCGCCGGCGGTCATCGCGCGGGCGCACCACGGCTCGGTGTCCAAGGAGCAGCGCGCCCAGGTGGAGGAGGACCTGAAGGCGGGCCGGCTGCCCGCGGTGGTCGCCACGTCCAGCCTGGAGCTGGGCATCGACATGGGCGCCGTCGACCTGGTGGTGCAGGTCGAGTCGCCGCCGTCGGTGGCCTCCGGCCTCCAGCGCGTGGGCCGCGCGGGCCACCAGGTGGGCGCGGTGTCCACGGGCGTGGTCTTCCCGAAGTACCGGGGCGACCTGGTGCAGGCCGCCGTCGTCACGGAGCGGATGCGCACGGGCGAGATCGAGGCCCTGCGCGTCCCGTCGAACCCGCTGGACGTCCTGGCGCAGCAGATCGTGGCGATGACGGCGATGGACACCTGGCAGTTCGACGACCTGCTGGCGGTGGTGCGCCGGGCGGCCCCGTTCGCCTCGCTGCCCGAGTCCGCGTTCACGTCGGTGCTGGACATGCTCGCCGGGCGTTATCCGTCGGACGCCTTCGCGGAGCTGCGCCCCCGCGTGGTGTGGGACCGGGTCACGGGCGAGATCACCGGCCGCCCGGGAGCCCAGCGCCTGGCCGTCACCTCGGGCGGCACGATCCCGGACCGCGGTCTGTTCGGCGTGTTCCTGGCGGGCGCCGACCCCAAGAAGGGCGGGGGCCGGGTCGGCGAGCTGGACGAGGAGATGGTCTACGAGTCGCGCGTGGGCGACGTCTTCACGCTCGGCACCAGCTCCTGGCGTATCGAGGACATCACGCGCGACCGGGTCCTGGTCTCCCCCGCGCCGGGCGTGCCGGGCCGGCTGCCGTTCTGGAAGGGCGACCAGCTGGGCCGCCCCCTGGAGCTGGGCCGCGCGCTGGGCGCGTTCCTGCGCGAGGTGGGCTCGCTGCCCGACGAGGACGCCCGGCTGCGGATGCTGGCCGCGGGCCTGGACGCCTGGGCCGCGGACAACGTGCTGTCGTACCTGAGGGAGCAGCGCGAGGCGTGCGGGCACATCCCGGACGACCGCACGATCGTGGTGGAGCGGTTCCGCGACGAGCTGGGCGACTGGCGGGTGGTCGTGCACTCCCCGTTCGGCGCCCAGGTGCACGCCCCCTGGGCGCTCGCGCTCGGCGCCCGCCTGTCCGAGCGGTACGGCATGGACGCCCAGGTGATGCACGCCGACGACGGCATCGTGCTGCGCCTGCCGGACGCCGATCTGATGGGCCTGGACCTGCTCGACCAGGAGCCGTCGAAGGCCGGCGCCGAGTACGACGCGGACCAGGCCCCCGTGGGCGCCGCCGACGTCGTCTTCGACAAGGGCGAGGTCGACCAGGTCGTCACCGACCAGGTCGGCGGCTCGGCGCTGTTCGCCTCCCGGTTCCGTGAGTGCGCCGCCCGCGCGCTGCTGCTGCCGCGCCGCAACCCCGGCCGGCGCACGCCGCTGTGGCAGCAGCGTCAGCGCGCCTCCCAGCTGCTCCAGGTGGCCGGCGAGTTCGGGTCGTTCCCGATCGTCCTCGAGGCGGTCCGCGAGTGCCTGCAGGACGTGTTCGACGTCCCCGGCCTGGTCGAGCTGATGGGCGACCTGGAGTCCCGGAAGGTGCGGCTCGTCGAGGTCACCACCCCGGAGCCGTCCCCGTTCGCCCGCTCCCTGCTCTTCGGATACGTCGCCCAGTTCCTGTACGAGGGCGACTCCCCGCTCGCCGAGCGCCGTGCGGCCGCCCTGTCGCTGGACTCGCGGCTGCTCGCGGAGCTGCTCGGCCAGGCGGAGCTGCGCGAGCTGCTGGACGCCGAGGTGCTCACGGAGCTGGAGCGCGAGCTGCAGTGGCTCACCGAGAACCGGCGCGCAAAGGACGCGGAGAGCGTCGCCGACCTGCTGCGGATGCTCGGTCCGCTCACCGATGCCGAGCTGGCCGAGCGGGGCGCCGAGCCGCAGTGGGCGCAGGAGCTGGCCTCCGCGCGGCGCGCCATCCGGGTGCGTATCGCGGGCAAGGACCACTGGGCGGCCGTCGAGGACGCGGGCCGGCTGCGGGACGCGCTCGGCACGGCGCTGCCGGTCGGCGTGCCCGAGGCGTTCACGGAGCCCGTGAAGGACCCCCTGGGCGACCTCCTCGCGCGGTACGCGCGCACGCACGGCCCGTTCACGTCGGCGACGGCGGCCGCCCGCTTCGGGCTGGGCGTGGCCGTCACCGAGGGCGCCCTGCAGCGCCTCGCGGCGGCAGGCAGGGTCGTGCAGGGCGAGTTCCACCCGGCCGGGATCGGCCAGGAGTGGTGCGACGCGGCGGTGCTGCGCCGGCTGCGCCGCCGTTCCCTGGCGGCGCTGCGGCACGAGCTGGAGCCGGTGCCGCCCGCCGCGCTGGCCCAGTTCCTCCCCCAGTGGCAGCACATGGGCAAGGGCCACTCCCTGCGCGGCATCGACGGACTGCTGCGCGCCGTCGAGCAGCTCCAGGGCGCGTCCGTGCCCGCCTCCGCCCTGGAGAAACTGGTGCTGCCGTCCCGGGTGGCGAACTACGCCCCGGCCATGCTCGACGAGCTGACCGCGTCCGGCGAGGTGATCTGGGCGGGCGCGGGTTCCCTGCCGGGCAAGGACGGCTGGGTGTCGCTGTACCTGGCGGACGCGGCCCCCTTGCTGCTGCCTCCCCCGCATCCGCTGGAGACGACCGCGCTGCACGAGTCGGTGCTGGCCGCCCTGTCCGGCGGCTACGGCCTGTTCTTCCGTCAGATCGCCGACCAGGTGCGCGCCACCACTCACCCCGAGGCGAGCGACGTGCAGCTGGCCGACGCCCTGTGGGACCTCGCCTGGTCCGGGCGGCTCACCAACGACACCCTCAATCCCCTGCGCGCCCTGCTCGGCTCCGGCCGCACCGCCGGGTCCACGGCCCATCGCGCCAAGCGCGCGGTGCCGCGCGGACGCTACGGCTCCCTCACGGCGGCGGCCCGCAGCGCCTCCCGCACGGGCCCGCCGACCGTCGCCGGCCGCTGGTCGCTGCTGCCCGATCGCGAGGGCGACACCACGGTCCGCGCCCACGCCCTGGCCCGCACCCTGCTGGACCGGCACGGCGTGGTGACCCGGGGCGCCGTCGCGGCGGAGGGCGTCGAGGGCGGCTTCTCCGCCGTGTACCGGGTGCTGTCCGCCTTCGAGGAGACCGGTCAGGCTCGTCGCGGCTACGTGGTGGAGGGCCTCGGCGCCGCCCAGTTCGCGATGGACGGCGCCGTGGACCGCCTGCGCGCGGTGGCCAACGCCCGGGAGCGCGGGGAGGGGCACACGGCCCCGGACGTGCCCGCTCCGTCCGGCGGGCAGTCGGACCCGTACGGGCTCGGGCAGGGCCGGGACGACATGTCGTACCTGCCCTCGAAGCCCGGTGAGTACGTGTCGCCGCGCGACCTCGCCGCCCAGGGAGCGCAGCAGCCCTGGCAGAACGGCGGCGGGCCCTCGTACGACCCGTTCGCCGGACGCCGTACCGGCCCCGACCGCGGGTCCCGGGCCGTCGTGCTGGCCGCGGCCGACCCGGCCAACGCCTACGGGGCGGCCCTGGGCTGGCCGGAGCCGCCGGAGGGCGCGAGCCACAAGCCGGGCCGCAAGGCGGGTTCCCTGGTGGTGCTGGTGGACGGCGAGCTGACGCTCTACATGGAGCGCGGCGGCAAGACCGTGCTGGCCTGGCCCGCCGATCCCGGAGCCGACCCGGCCGACGACCCGAGGCTGCCGGTGGCCGCGGAGGCGCTCGCGAACGCGGCCCGCGCGGGCTCCCTCGGCACGGTCACCGTGGAGCGCGTCAACGGCAGCCCGGCGCTGACGTCCCCGCTGGGCGCCCTCCTGGAGACCGCGGGCTTCGTCGCGACGCCGCGGGGGCTGCGGCTGCGCGCCTGACCGTGTACGGCCGGGTCGTGTCACCCTTGACGCATGCCCGAAGGAGACACGGTCTGGCAGGCCGCGCGACGGCTGCACGACGCCCTCGCGGGCAGAGTTCTGGTCCGCAGCGATCTGCGTGTGCCCCGCTTCGCCACGTCCGACCTCACCGGCCGCTCGGTGCTGGACGTCACCGCGCGCGGCAAGCACCTGCTGACCCGCATCGAGGGCGGCCTGACCCTGCACTCGCATCTGCGGATGGACGGCTCATGGCGGATCTTCGAGCCCGGGCAGCGCTGGAACGGCGGCCCGGCGCACCAGATCCGCGCCGTCCTCGCCAACGCCGAACGCACGGCCGTCGGCTACCGGCTCCCCGTGCTGGAGCTGATCCGCACCGAGGACGAGGAGGACCGCGCGGTCGGCCACCTCGGCCCCGACCTGCTGGGCCCCGACTGGGACGCGGACATCGCGCTGGCCAACCTGGGCAAGGACCCCGACCGCGAACTCGGCGAGGCCCTGCTGGACCAGCGGAACCTCGCGGGCATCGGCAACGTGTTCAAGAGCGAGCTGTGCTTCCTGCTCAACGTCACGCCCTGGCTCCCCGTCGGCGAGCTGCCCGCCGACCGCATGGCGAGCCTCCCCGAGCTGGCCAGGAAGCTCCTGGAGTTCAACCGCGACCGTCCGATCCGCAACACCACGGGCCGACGCGGCCAGGACCTCTACGTGTACGGCCGCGCCCGCCGCCCCTGTCTGCGCTGCGGCACGCCGATCCGGGTGGCCGAACAGGGCGACGGCTCTCGCGAACGCCCGACGTACTGGTGCCCCGTCTGCCAGCCGGGACCGGCCCCCGCCCCGGCGCCACGAGGCCGTCGGGGCCCCGCCCGCTAAGGCCTGGCCGGCGGATCATGCCGGGGACGGGTCATGGCAAGCCCGCTCTCACTGCCCTGAGCGGGCGTGGGGCTGGACGCGCCAGACCCCGCTCACCCGGGTTGCAAGCGCCGCTCCTTTACCCGCTCGATCCGCCGGTCGGGCCCTGGCCGACAGGGCCGCCCCGAGGGCGACCGTGGGAGCGCCCCGCGCTCCAGGCCCGCCGCCACCGCCCGGCGGCGAGCGCCCCGTCCGCCCGCGCCTTGGGCAGACAGTGCACCGGCAGCACGCTCAGTCCCCATCCGCCGGCCGCGACCGCGCCCTCCAGGGCGCCGGCGCCGGGCACGAGCAGCAGCCGTGCCGCCGCCCACCACCACAGGACCGTGAACGCCACGGCGACGGCCCACCGGCACACCGCGGGCCGCTTCCTCCGCGCAAGGGCCGGGTCCCGCGGCCGGGTCACCCGTTCGCGGCCTGGAACATCCAGTGGTGCTTCTCGAGGTCCGCGGTGATCGTGATGATGATGTCCTGCGTCACCGGGTCGGGCTCCTCGGTCGCCGCGATCCGCTCCCGCATACGCGCGATGACCGCGCCCAGCGCGTCCACCAGCGCGCTCACCGCCGCCGCGTCGTCCACCCAGCCCTCGGGCGTGACGCCGATGCCGCTGCCCACAGCCACGGTCGCGGCCCGCCCGTCGGGCGAGACGCCCAGCGCCGCGGCGCGCTCGGCCACGGTGTCGGAGTGGGTGCGCGCGGTGGACACGACCTCGTCGAGCTGGAGATGGACGGAGCGGAAGCGCGGTCCGACCACGTTCCAGTGGATCTGCTTGGCCACCAGGGAAAGGTCGATGAGATCGACCAGTGCGCCCTGCAGCGCCTCAGAAACGGTCTTCAGGTTCTCGTCGGACAACGGGCTCTTCACGACGTACATCCGCACCTCCGTGGCTGTTCCCCCGCCTCCGTAACCACGATGACGGCCCGTCGCCGCACCGGCAAACGCAGCCCCGCCCCGCTCCCCCATGTCCGTCCGGGCATGCGAAAACCCCGGCGGCACCCCTCCGGGATCTTCCGGAGGAGCCCTCACCGGGGCATCTCACACCTTCAACACCGCGCGGGCGCCGGACACCGGGCTCAGGCGGCGACGACGTCCACCGCCTCGGCGGGCGCCTTGATGGTCACCCGTTCCGGTGGCACACCGGTCACCGACACGGAACCCAGCATCGGCCGAACCGGCGTGGGTACGGGCTCGCTGGGGGTCGCTGCAGCAGACTGGGCCAGCTCGGCGAGAGCGAGTTCGTCGCTCACCTCCCGCATGAGCTCGGACATCCGTACGTCCAACGCGTCGCAGATCGCGGAGAGCAGCTCGGAGGACGCCTCCTTCTGCCCCCGCTCCACCTCGGAGAGATAGCCGAGCGAAACTCGGGCGGACGAGGAGACTTCGCGCAGAGTACGGCCCTGGCGCTGGCGCTGCCGACGCAGCACGTCACCCAGCAGGCGACGGAGCAGAATCATCGGTGGCTCCCTCCTCGGACCGCGTAGCCGCATCCTTCTCGCCCCACCGTACCGCCTCGCGCCGCGGCCGTGCGGGGAGCGATGTCGTGTTCACTCTGGGCTGCAAACATCAAAACCCCCCGTTCCGTTCCGTATCCTGTGCCCGCTCATTCCCGGTCTGTTCGCCCGCAAGCTCCGCGAGGAGCAGTGCGAGTACGCTCCGTACACTCTCCATACGAATTTCCGCGCGGTCGCCGTTCAACCGCAGATGGCGCACTTTTCCGCCAGGGGCGGAACCGTCGCCGTCCGTGGAGGGGCCGTCCACGGCCACGTACACCGTGCCGACGGCCTGTCCGTCCTGAGGGTCGGGGCCGGCCACCCCGGTGGTGGCGATGCCCCAGTCGGCGCCGAGCGCCTTGCGCACCCCGGCCGCCATCTGGGCCGCCACCTGCGGATCCACCGCTCCGCGCTGGGCCAGCAGAGTGGCGTCCACGCCCAGCAGCCGGTGCTTGAGTTCGGTGGCGTAAGCCGTCACCGAGCCCCTGAAGACCTTGGACGCCCCGGGGACGGAAGTGATCTCCGCCGCCACCAGGCCACCGGTCAGCGACTCGGCGACCGCGAGCGTCCCGCCGTTCACGGTGAGTAGTCGCACCACCTCGGTGGCCGTTGAACTCACTCTTCCATCTCCTCCAACGCCGCCTTGCGCTCGGCGATTCCCTGCCTGCGGAGCACAATGGCCTGTTTCACATAGTCGAGTCCGGTCGCCACGGTCAGCACCACCGCCGCGGCCATCACCCACCACCGCAGCGTCGCCAGCCACCCGGTCAGCGCCAGCACGTACATGCCGACGGCGACGCCCTGGGTGAGGGTCTTCAGCTTGCCGCCCCGGCTGGCCGGGATCACCCCGTAACGGATGACGAGGAAACGCAGCAGCGTGATCCCCAGTTCCCGGCCGAGGATGACGCCCGTGACCCACCACGGCAGGTCACCCAGCGCGGACAGACAGATCAGCGCCGCACCCATGATGGCCTTGTCGGCGATGGGGTCGGCGATCTTCCCGAAGTCGGTGACCAGGTTGTAGGTGCGCGCCAGATGACCGTCGAACAGGTCGGTGATCATGGCGATGGCGAAGGCCGCCCAGGCGAGCGAGCGCCAGGCCGGGTCGTAGCCGCCGTCGGCCAGCATCAGCATGACGAACGCCGGCACGAGCAGCAGCCGGAGCATGGTCAGCAGGTTGGCGATGTTCCAGACGCTGGCCTGGTCGACGGCCGCCGCCGCGATCTTGCCGCCGCGCGGGGCACGCGTGGAGCCCTGCGCCTCCGCAGCCTCGGTGCTGTCCGAGGACCGCGGGTGGACCTCCTCGGGGCTCGGCGCCTCACGCCGTGCCCGCCCTTCCCCGGAGCCGCCCGGAGCCGTGTCCCTGGCTTCCCGCGCGAGCGCGCGGCCGGACGCCGGTGTCAGGCCCCCGGACGCGGGGCCCTTCGCCCTCCTCGCGCCGGAGGGGCCACCTGCCGCCGATGCCGGGACACCCGTCATCTGCCCGCCTCCTCGGTGCGCGCGGGCGAGCCCTCGAAGAGCGGCTCGGCCACCAGGTCGACACCTTCCGTGCCGACCACCTTCGCCTCGACCATACGGCCGACACTCAGTCCCTCGCCGCTCGTGAGCAGCACCTGGCCGTCCGTCTCGGGAGCCTGGTGCGCGGCACGGCCGTACACGCCCTCCTCCTCGTCGACGGACTCCACCAGGACGTGCACGGTCTCGCCCACCCGCTCCTCGGCGCGCTGCGAGACGAGTTCCTCGGCCAGCCGGGAGACGCGGGCCAGCCGCTCGGCGACCACGTCCTCGTCCAGCTTGCCGTCGTAGCCGGCGGCTTCGGTGCCCTCCTCGTCGGAGTAGCCGAAGACGCCGATGGCGTCGAGCCGGGCGTGGTTCAGGAACCGCTCCAGCTCGGCGAGGTCGGCCGCGGTCTCGCCGGGGAAGCCGACGATGAAGTTGGAGCGCACGCCGGCCTGGGGCGCCTTGCTCCGGATGGTGTCGAGCAGTTCCAGGAAGCGGTCGGTGTCGCCGAAGCGGCGCATGGCGCGCAGCACGTCGGGCGCGGAGTGCTGGAAGGAGAGGTCGAAGTAGGGGGCGACCTTGGGGGTCGAGGTCAGCACGTCGATCAGGCCGGGGCGCATCTCGGCCGGCTGGAGGTAGCTGACGCGCACCCGCTCCAGGCCGTCGACCTCGGCCAGTTCGGGCAGCAGGGACTCCAGGAGGCGGATGTCGCCGAGGTCCTTGCCGTAGGAGGTGTTGTTCTCGGAGACCAGCATGATCTCCTTGACGCCCTGCTCGGCCAGCCACCGCGTCTCGTTGAGGACGTCGCTGGGGCGGCGGGAGATGAAGGAGCCGCGGAAGGAGGGGATGGCGCAGAAGGAGCAGCGCCGGTCGCAGCCGGAGGCCAGCTTCACCGAGGCGACGGGGGAGCCGTCCAGGCGGCGGCGCAGGGGTGCGCGGGGGCCCGAGGCGGGGGCGAGGCCGTCGGGCAGGTCGACCGGGCCGTGCCCGGGCAGCGCGACCGCGGTGGCGGACTCCTGCCGCTCGGCCGGGCTGATGGGCAGCAGCTTGCGCCGGTCGCGCGGGGTGTGGGCGGCGTGGATGCCGCCGTTCAGGATGGTCTGCAGACGGTCGGAGATGTCCGCGTAGTCGTCGAAGCCGAGCACGCCGTCGGCCTCGGGAAGGGCTTCGGCGAGCTCCTTGCCGTACCGCTCGGCCATGCAGCCGACGGCGACGACGGCCTGGGTTCTCCCGTGTCCCTTGAGGTCGTTGGCCTCAAGGAGGGCGTCGACGGAGTCCTTCTTCGCGGCCTCGACGAATCCACAGGTGTTGACGACGGCGACGTCCGCGTCCTCGGCGTCCTCGACGAGCTGCCAGCCGTCCGCCTCCAAACGGCCTGCGAGCTCCTCCGAGTCCACCTCGTTACGGGCGCAGCCAAGGGTGACCAGTGCGACGGTACGGCGTTCAGGCATGGGCTCAAGACTACTTCGTCCCGGCGACGCCCCATGTCGACGGGGTTGGCCGGACCCGGCCAACCCCGTGGTGAGCTTGTGCGGTGGAGCCGGTCACCCGGCCTGGGGGTCGCCCTTGGTGTAGGTGAGGCGCTCCACGGTGCCCGGCCCCCAGTCCTCCTCGATCTTCTTCCCGTTCACGAACAGGTCGAGGGCGCCGGCGTCACCGAGGACCAGGTCGATCTTGGAGTTGTCCTGGAAGGTCTTGTCCTCGCCCTTCTTGAGCAGCTCGGCGAAGAGCGTCTTGCCGTTGTGGTCCTTGGCGGAGATCCAGCTGGGTCCGTCGGCGGCGACGACCTTGACGGTCACCTTGTCCTGCGGGGCCGCGGCGATGGCGCTGTCGGACGGATCCGGCGCGGGCACGACGGGCTTGGCGGTCTTGGTGGTGGGGCTGGGCGTGGGCGACGCGGTCGGCTCGGTGTCGCCGGCGACGGTCGCCTCGCCGTCGTCGCCGCCGCTGACCATCGTGAAGCCGACGAAGCCGATCACGACCACGATCGCGGCGACCATGGCGGCGGTCCAGTTGGGCCCGCGCCGCTCCGGGCGGATGCGCTCCGCCTCGAACAGGGGCGCGGCCGGGGTGGGCGCCGGGCGGCTGCCGCCGTTCTGGGCGTCGTACTGGGCGAGCAGCGGGGCCGGGTCGAGCTTCACATGCTTGGCCAGCGTACGGATGTGCCCGCGCGCGTACACGTCGCCGCCGCAGGGCGCGAAGTCGTCGCGCTCGATGGCGTGGACGATGCCGATGCGGACGCGGGTGGCGCTACTGACGTCGTCGACGGTGAGCCCGGCGGCGATGCGCGCCTGCTGCAGCGCACGGCCGACCGAGACGGAAGGGCGGTCTTCCTCGGAAACGTCTTCGAACGGACGCTCGTCTTCAGGGGAGTTGCCGATGGACACGGGGGCGCCTTTCGAGCGTGTAGCCGCCTGTGCTGGAGGTTCAGTCTAGGTGGGGTACGAAGGGGTGGGGCAACCGGGCGTTCGTACTTTGTACGCCATCGGAATGGCCCGACATTCCGATGGTCGTCCTGCTGTCCGACACTTCGTTCAACTTGACGTATGCCGACGGGAAACGGTTGCTCGTTGATCGCTTACGGAAGGGTCACGATCACCCGGCCGGACGTCCCGGCGCGACGACCGTGTTCCCGCCGTCTACCCTTCAGACTCCCCGCGGATCAGCGCGAGCACGCCGTCCAGCTCATCAGGCTTCACAAGAACGTCACGAGCCTTCGAACCTTCGCTCGGTCCGACGATGTTACGGGACTCCATGAGGTCCATCAGCCGGCCCGCCTTGGCGAAGCCGACGCGCAGCTTGCGCTGGAGCATCGACGTGGATCCGAACTGGGTGGAGACGACCAGCTCGGCCGCCTGGCACAGCAGGTCGAGGTCGTCGCCGATGTCCTCGTCGATCTCCTTCTTCTGTTTGGTGCCGACGACGACGTCGTCCCGGAAGACGGGCGCCATCTGGTCCTTGCAGTGCTGGACGACGGCCGCGACCTCCTCCTCGGTCACGAAGGCGCCCTGCATACGCGTGGGCTTGTTCGCGCCCATGGGCAGGAACAGCCCGTCGCCCTTGCCGATGAGCTTCTCCGCGCCGGGCTGGTCGAGGATGACCCGCGAGTCGGCGAGCGAGGACGTGGCGAAGGCGAGCCGGGACGGCACGTTCGCCTTGATCAGACCGGTGACGACGTCGACCGAGGGCCGCTGGGTGGCCAGCACCAGGTGGATGCCGGCCGCGCGCGCGAGCTGCGTGATGCGCACGATGGCGTCCTCGACGTCGCGCGGGGCGACCATCATGAGGTCGGCCAGCTCGTCCACGATCACCAGCAGGTACGGGTAGGGCTGGAGCTCGCGCTCGCTGCCCTCGGGCGGCTTGACCTTGCCCTCGCGCACCGCGCGATTGAAGTCGTCGATGTGCCGGTAGCCGTAGGCGGCCAGGTCGTCGTAGCGCAGGTCCATCTCGCGCACGACCCACTGGAGCGCCTCTGCGGCCCGCTTGGGGTTGGTGATGATCGGCGTGATCAGGTGCGGGATGCCCTCGTACGCGGTCAGCTCGACGCGCTTGGGGTCGACCAGGATCATCCGGACGTCCTCCGGGGTCGCCCGCATCATGATCGACGTGATCAGGCAGTTGATGCAGGACGACTTGCCGGAACCGGTGGCGCCGGCGACCAGCATGTGCGGCATCTTCGCCAGCGAGCTCATGACGTAGCCGCCCTCGACGTCCTTGCCGAAGGCGACCAGCATCGGGTCGTCGTCCTCGGCGGACTCCGCGAGCCGCAGCACGTCGCCGAGGTTCACCATCTCCCGGTCGGTGTTGGGGATCTCGATGCCCACCGCGGACTTGCCGGGGATCGGGCTGATGATCCGCACGTCCGGACTGGCGACGGCGTACGCGATGTTCTTGGTGAGCGCGGTGACCCGCTCGACCTTGACGGCAGGGCCGAGTTCGACGACATACCGGGTGACCGTCGGGCCGCGGGTGAAGCCGGTGACGTCGGCGTCCACCTTGAACTCGGTGAACACCTTCCGCAGCGCCTCCACTATGGCGTCGTTGGCGGCGCTGCGCGCCTTGCCCGGACCGCCGCGGTGCAGCAGCTCGAGCGAGGGCAGGGAGTACGTGATGTCCCCGGAGAGCTGCAACTGCTCGGCGCGCGGCGGCAGGTCGCGGGGTTCGCGCGGCGGCGCCTTGGTCATGTCGAGCACGCCCGCGGGCGGCCGCTCCCGCTGCTCGGTCCCCTCCTCCTGCGCGGGCGCGTCCCGCTTGGACCTGCCCTTCTTCGGCGCGTCCTGCTGGGGGCGCGCGGACGGGACCGGCGTCGGGGTGGTCGGCTCGTAGTCACCGGTGCTGACGCCCTGGGTGAGGTCGGCGACGACCGGGGAGGGCGGCATGCCGTGCAGCACGGCGCCGTCGAGCGCGGCGGCCGCGGCGGCGGCCACGTCCACGGCGTCCATCGGCCGGTTGGCGTCGGGCTGCGGCACGGCGGAGCGGCGCGGGCGGCGCTGACGCCGGGACAGCGCCTCCTCCTCCGCGCTCTCCGGGTCGTACTCCTGGGACGCGGGGCGGCGCCCGCGGCGGCTCCGGGGCAGCGCCTCGCGCCACTGCTCCTCGTAGCGCTCGTCGTCCTCGCCGAACTCGTCCGGCTCCGGCTCGTGCACCAGCCCCAGCCGCATGCCGAGCTGCCGAAGCCGCTGCGGGATGGCGTTCACCGGGGTGGCCGTGACCACCAGCAGGCCGAAGACCGTGAGCAGCACCAGCAGGGGCACGGCCAGGACGTCGGTCATGGTGGACGACAGCGGGGCGGCCGCGCCCCAGCCGATGAGACCGCCGGCGTCCCTTATGGCCTGCATGCCGTCGGCGCGGGCGGGCGAGCCGCACGCGATGTGGATCTGGCCCAGGACGCCGATGACCAGCGCGGACAGACCGATGACGATCCGCCCGTTGGCCTCGGGCTTCTCGGGATGCCGGATGAACCGCACGGCGACGACGGCGACGAGGATCGGCACCAGCAGGTCGAGCCGGCCGAACGCGCCGGTGACCAGGATCTCCACCAGGTCGCCGACGGGGCCCTTGAGGTCGGCCCAGGTACCGGCGGCGACGATCAGCGCGATGCCGAGCAGCAGCAGCGCGAGGCCGTCCTTGCGGTGGGCCGGGTCGAGGTTCTTGGCGCCCTGCCCTATGCCGCGGAACACCGCGCCGACGGCGTGCGCCAGCCCCAGCCACAGGGCGCGCACGAGCCGGTAGACGGCACTGGTCGGATTCGGGGCCGGCGCGGGGGCGGGCTTCTTCGCCGGAGCCTTCCGGGCGGGCGCCTTCTTCGCCGGGGCTTTCTTGGCGGCGGCCTTCTTCGCCGGAGCCTTCGCGGAAGCGGCCGCCTTCTTCGCGGGCGGCTTCTTGGCTGCGGAGGGACGTGAGGCCATGGTGTGAGGTTACCGGGGGAGACGGCGAGTGACACGCGTGGCGGATGCTTCACCCGTTCGTGTCGCCCACTTCGCGGCGCGAAACTGACGCGTGGTGCCCCGGAGGCACGGAGTTGACGGCCCCTCAGGAAGAGGACCGCCCCCGGACGCGAGCAAGGCCCGCGCGGGCGGGGTCAGTTCTGCGAGGACACCGACGGCGGGCTTCCCGTACCGGGATCCAGGGCGTCCAGCGCCCGCCGCAATCCCGTGAGCTTGCGCTCCAGATGGGCCGCCGTGGCGACCGCGGCCGCGTCCGTCGACTCGTCGTTCAGCTGCTTGGTGAGCGCCTCGGCCTGCTCCTCGACGGCGGCGAGCCGCGCCGACAGCTCGGCGAGCAGCCCCGCGGACTCCTTCGACTCCCCCGAGTCCTTCTCGCTGCCCTCGAGCTGGAGCCGCAGCAGCGACGCCTGCTCCCGCAGCTGGCAGTTCTTCATGTACAGCTCGACGAAGACCGAGACCTTCGCGCGCAGCACCCACGGGTCGAACGGCTTGGAGATGTAGTCCACCGCGCCCGCCGCGTACCCCCGGAAGGTGTGGTGCGGGCCGTGGTTGATCGCGGTGAGGAAGATGATCGGGATGTCCCGGGTCCGCTCCCGCCGCTTGATGTGGGCGGCGGTCTCGAAACCGTCCATGCCCGGCATCTGGACGTCCAGCAGAATGACCGCGAAATCGTCCGTGAGCAGTGCTTTGAGCGCTTCCTCCCCGGACGATGCCCGCACCAGCGTCTGATCGAGCGCCGAGAGGATCGCCTCGAGCGCCAGCAGATTCTCCGGCCGGTCATCGACCAGGAGGATCTTGGCCTTCTGCACCATGGCCCGCCCTCCTCGCCCCGGCTTGGGGCCCTCCCTGTCCGCAGGACCTGGCACAGCACCCGCGGGTGCCGCCCCAGGGGACGACTCCCTTGCGCCGCCCGTCCTTGTGCCGGTCATCGTAGCCGCACCCCGCTCGTCGCCACACCCTGTCACCGCGATGTCACTGTGTACGTACCGGAAACGCTGCGGGAGACCAGAAGGTTCCCCGTGTACCGCACTTCTACACGACTTCGCGCTCGACGCGTGGCCAACCCCGCGCGTCCTCGGAAGTTCCCCGTCACCTTCGCATGCCCTGCCGCCGCCGGTCTCACTCCCCCCTCATCCACTGCTCCATCACCGTCAGCAGGTGATCGGGGTCGACCGGCTTGGTGACGTAGTCGGAGGCGCCCGACTCGATGGCCTTCTCCCGGTCGCCCTTCATCGCCTTCGCGGTGAGCGCGATGATCGGGAGCCCGGCGAACTGCGGCATCCGCCGGATCGCGGTGGTCGTCGCGTACCCGTCCATCTCGGGCATCATGATGTCCATCAGCACGACCGCCACGTCGTCGTGCTGCTCCAGGACCTCGATGCCCTCGCGGCCGTTCTCCGCGTAGAGCACGGACAGGCCGTGCTGCTCGAGGACGCTGGTCAGGGCGAAGACGTTGCGGATGTCGTCGTCGACGATCAGCACCTTCTGCCCGCCGAAGCGGATGCCCTTGCGCGGGGTGCGCGCCGACTGCGGCTCCTGCTCCACGGCCGGCCACTCCTCCAGCTCCGCGGAGGGCCGCTGGTCCTGCTGGAGCGAGACCCGGCGCCGGCGCCGGAACAGCGCCGCCGGACCGTTCCGCGCCTCCCGGTACGAGGTCACCTCCGCCGGGGTCTCGGCCTCCGGCGCGGGCAGCTCGGCCGACGCCACCAGGTCACCGGCCTCCAGCGCCGGCATGGGCGGCTGCTGGTAGCCGTTGGGCGGCAGCTCGCTCGGGTGCAGCGGCAGGTACAGCGTGAACGTCGACCCGCGGCCCGGCTCGCTCTGCGCGTGGATCTCACCGCCGAGCAGCTGCGCGATCTCCCGCGAGATGGACAGCCCGAGGCCCGTGCCGCCGTACTTGCGGCTGGTGGTGCCGTCAGCCTGCTTGAACGCCTCGAAGATCACCCGCATCTTGCTGGCCGCGATGCCGATGCCCGTGTCGCTCACCGAGAACGCGATCAGGTCCGCGTCCGGGTCGGTCAGCGAACTGGCCTCCAGCAGCTGCTCCCGGATGGCCTGCGGGACGTCGTCCCGGGCGGGCCGGATCACCAGCTCGACCGATCCGGAGTCGGTGAACTTCACCGCGTTGGACAGCAGGTTCCGCAGCACCTGCAGCAGCCGCTGCTCGTCGGTGTGCAGGGTGGCCGGAAGCTCCGGCGAGATCCGCACCGACAGGTCCAGGCCCTTCTCCGCGGTCAGCGGACGGAACGTGGCCTCCACGTAGTCCACGAGCTGCACCAGCGCGATGCGCGTCGGGGAGACGTCCATCTTGCCCGCCTCGACCTTCGACAGGTCGAGGATGTCGTTGATGAGCTGCAGCAGGTCCGACCCGGCGCCGTGGATCGTCTCGGCGAACTCCACCTGCTTCGGCGAGAGGTTCCCCTCCGCGTTGTCCGCGAGCAACTTGGCCAGAATCAGCAGCGAGTTCAGCGGCGTACGCAGCTCGTGCGACATGTTCGCGAGGAACTCGCTCTTGTAGCGCATCGACACCGCGAGCTGCTCGGCGCGCTCCTCCAGGACCTGCCGCGCCTCCTCGATCTCGGTGTTCTTCACCTCGATGTCGCGGTTCTGACGGGCCAGCAGCTCGGCCTTCTCCTCCAGCTCGGCGTTGGACGCCTGAAGGGCCTTCTGCCGCTGCTCCAGCTCCGCCGAACGCTCCCGGAGTTGCTCGGTCAGCTCCTGCGACTGCGCCAGCAGCCGCTCGGTCTTGGTGTTGACCGAGATGGTGTTGACGCTGGTCGCGATCATCTCCGCGATCTGGTTGAGGAAGTCCTTCTGGATCGCCGTGAACGGCGTGAACGACGCCAGCTCGATGACGCCGAGCACCTTCCCCTCGAACACCACCGGCAGCACGATCACCTGCGCCGGCGGCGCCTCCCCGAGCCCCGAGGAGATCTTCAGGTAGCCGCTGGGCGCCTGGTCCACCAGGATCGTGCGCTTCTCCATCGCGGCCGTTCCGATCAGCCCCTCACCGGGCTGGAACGACGTCGGCATCGACCCCATCGAGTAGCCGTACGAGCCGAGCATCCGCAGCTCGAACTGCTCCTCGTCGGCCGCGTTCAGGTCCTCGCCGTCCACCAGCGGCATCGCGAGGAAGAACGCGCCGTGCTGCGCGGACACCACCGGCGTCAGCTCGCTCATGATCAGCGAGGCGACGTCCTCCAGGTCTCGGCGGCCCTGCATCAGCGCCGAGATACGGGCCAGGTTGCCCTTCAGCCAGTCCTGCTCCTTGTTGGCGATCGTGGTGTCGCGCAGGTTGGCGATCATCTTGTTGATGTAGTCCTGGAGCTCCTGGATCTCCCCGGACGCGTCCACGTCGATCTTCAGGTTCAGGTCGCCGCGGGTCACCGCGGTCGCCACGCGTGCGATGGCGCGCACCTGCCGGGTCAGGTTCCCGGCCATCTCGTTCACCGACTCGGTCAGGTCCCGCCAGGTGCCGTCCACGTCCCGCACCCGCGCCTGGCCGCCCAGCTGGCCCTCGGTGCCCACCTCACGGGCCACACGCGTGACCTCCTCGGCGAACGACGACAGCTGGTCGACCATCGTGTTGATGGTCGTCTTCAGCTCGAGGATCTCCCCGCGCGCGTCGATGTCGATCTTCTTCGTCAGGTCACCCTTGGCGATGGCCGTGGTGACCATGGCGATGTTCCGCACCTGACCGGTCAGGTTGGACGCCATCTGGTTCACCGACTCGGTGAGGTCCTTCCACGTGCCCGCCACGCCCGGCACATGCGCCTGGCCGCCCAGGATGCCGTCCGTGCCCACCTCACGGGCCACCTTGGTGACCTGCTCGGCGAACGCGCTCAGCGTCTTCACCATCGTGTTGATGGTGTCGGCGAGCTGCGCCACCTCGCCGCGCGCCTCGATGCTGACCTGCCGCGTCAGGTCGCCGTTGGCGACCGCGGCGGACACCTGGGAGATGTTCCGCACCTGGGTGGTGAGGTTCTTCGCCATCAGGTTGACGTTGTCGCTCAGGTCCTTCCAGATGCCCGTGACGCCCGGCACATGCGCCTGGCCGCCCAGGATGCCCTCGGTGCCCACCTCACGGGCCACCCGGGTCACCTGCTCCGCGAACGACGACAGCTGGTCCACCATCGTGTTGACGGTGGTCACCAGCTCCAGGATCTCGCCCTTGGCGTCGACGGTGATCTTCTTCGACAGGTCGCCCTTGGCGACCGCCGTGGTGACCTCGGCGATGTTGCGCACCTGGAGGGTCAGGTTGTTCGCCATGCCGTTCACGGACTGCGTGAGGTCCTTCCAGGTGCCGGAGACGCCCTGCACCTCCGCCTGGCCGCCCAGGATGCCCTCGGTGCCCACCTCGCGGGCCACCCGGGTGACCTCCTCCGCGAACGACGACAGCTGGTCCACCATCGTGTTCAGCGTGTTCTTCAGCTCGAGGATCTCCCCGCGCGCGTCCACGGTGATCTTCTGCGACAGGTCACCGCGCGCCACCGCCGTCGCCACCTGCGCGATGTTGCGCACCTGGCCGGTCAGGTTGGACGCCATGCCGTTCACGGAGTCCGTCAGGTCCCGCCACACGCCGGCCACACCGGGCACCTGCGCCTGACCGCCCAGCCGGCCCTCGGTGCCCACCTCGCGGGCCACACGGGTCACCTGGTCGGCGAACGACGACAGCTGGTCGACCATCGTGTTGATGGTGTTCTTCAGCTCGAGGATCTCCCCGCGCGCGTCCACGTCGATCTTCTGCGACAGGTCGCCGCGCGCCACGGCCGTGGTCACCTGGGCGATGTTCCGCACCTGGGAGGTCAGGTTGCCGGCCATCGAGTTCACGGAGTCCGTGAGCTCCTTCCAGGTGCCGGACACCCCGGGCACCTGCGCCTGACCGCCCAGCCGGCCTTCCGTGCCCACGTCCCGGGCCATCCGCGTCACCTGGTCGGCGAAGCTCGACAGCTGGTCCACCATCGTGTTGACGGTGTTCTTCAGCTGGAGCATCTCGCCGGAGACGTCCACGGTGACCTTCTGCGACAGGTCGCCGTTGGCCACCGCAGTCGTCACCTGGGCGATGTTGCGCACCTGACCGGTCAGGTTGCGGAACGCGGTGTTGACGGAGTCCGTCAGGTCCTTCCACGTACCGGCCGCGCCCGGCACCTGCGCCTGACCGCCCAGCTCACCCTCGACGCCGATCTCCCGCGCCACCCGCGTCACCTCGGCGCCGAACGCGGAGAGCTGGTCGACCATCGTGTTGACGGTGTTCTTCAGCTCCAGCATCTCGCCGGCCACGTCCACGGTGACCTTCTGCGACAGGTCACCGTTGGCCACCGCCGTGGTGACCGCCGCGATGTCCCTCACCTGGGTGGTGAGGTTCCGGAACACCGTGTTGACGGAGTCCGTCAGATCCTTCCAGGTGCCCGCGGCGCCCGGCACGTTCGCCTGACCGCCCAGACGCCCCTCGGCGCCGACCTCGTTCGCCACCCGGGTGACCTCGTCCGCGAAGATCCGCAGCGTCTCGGTCATCTGGTTGATCGTCTCGGCCAGCTGCGCCACCTCGCCGCGCGCCGGCACCGTCACCTTCCGCGACAGGTCACCGTTGGCGACCGCCGTCGTCACCTCGGCGATCCCGCGCACCTGCGCGGTGAGGTTTCCGGCCATGGTGTTGACGGAATCGGTGAGCTCCTTCCACACACCGTCCACACCCGGCACCTGCGCCTGACCGCCCAGGGCGCCCTCGGTGCCCACCTCGCGCGCGACGCGGGTCACCTCCGAGGAGAACGCGGAGAGCTGGTCCACCATCGTGTTGACGGTGTTCTTCAGCTCCAGCATCTCCCCCTCGACGTGCACGGTGACCTTGCGGGACAGGTCACCGCGCGCCACGGCCGTCGTCACCAGCGCGATGTCGCGCACCTGCGCCGTCAGCCGCTCCGCCATCGTGTTCACGGAGTCCGTCAGGTCCTTCCAGGACCCGGACATGCCCCGCACCTGCGCCTGACCGCCCAGCTTGCCCTCGGTGCCCACCTCGCTGGCCACGCGCGTGACCTCGTCGGTGAACGTCGACAGCTGGTCGACCAGGTTGTTCACGGTCCGCGCGACCTTCAGGAACTCGCCCCGCAGCGGATGCCCGGCCCCGTCCGGCGCCTGCGTCCGCAGCTCCATCCGCGGCGACAGATCACCCTCCGCCACCGCCGACAGCACCCGGCTCACCTCGGAGACCGGCCGTACGAGGTCGTCCACCAGGGCGTTGGAATGGTCGATCGCGGCCGCCCAGGAGCCCTCCGAGGGCCCCGTCTCCAGCCGCTCCGTGAGCTTTCCCTCACGCCCCACCATGCGGCGCACGCGCGCCAGCTCGCCCGTGAGGTGCAGGTTCCGGTCGGCGACCTCGTTGAAGACGGCGGCGATCTCCGCCATCACACCGTCGCCGGTCACCGTGAGGCGTTTACGGAAGTTCCCGTCCCGCATCGCCACCAGGGCGCCCAGCAGGCGGTTCATCGACGCCGCCTCCACCGTCACGGTGCCGCCCCGGGCCTTCCCCGCCTTGCTCAGGGACTGTCCGCCTTTCGCGCGCGTCGTCTTCGTGCTCCGCGTCGCTGCGCCAGACTCCACTGTGTCCCTCCCGCAGGGGTCGACCGTTACCGCTGTGCCCGGTCACACCGTCCAGGGTGCTCCCGTTGCTTCTGATTGCTGTTCCTGTTGGACCGAGATGCCCTGCCCGACGTTCCGAGGCACCGCCAGGGGGCTGCTGCCCACCCGGCCCCGGCGCCACACTGCCTGCCCGGACCTTCCCTAAGCCTGCCCAGTGTTTCACCCCCGCGGAACCAGGCCATAACAGTTCGGCAGCTTCGCACATCGTCCGCACACCCGCCGGACGGCGAACACCTCGGACGGAAACACTGCAGACCGGCATCCGCTCGGACCGCGAAGGTAAGTAACCTTGCATGCGGCTGTCCAGCCACGCCGGCGCGTCCGGCCTGGGCGGTGGCACGAGAACGAGCGGGCATCGGAGGGGCGGCCGCACAACATGACCACCGGACTGATCCCGGGGGAACAGCCCCCGGACGACCCACGGCCGACGGACGGCCTGCCGCACCAGCGGCACGAGCCGGCCGGCCAGGGAGCCATGCCCGTCGAGAACCGGTCGAGGAGTTCTGTGATCACCGCGCGCGCGGCCGCCAGCTTCGAGCCCGTCGGACGATCCGTCGCGAGCGCCCGTTCCTTTGTCCGTGACACCCTCCAGGGCTGGGGCTTCGGCGACATCGTCGACGACGCCGTGGTGCTGACCAGCGAGCTGGTGACCAACGCCGTCGTGCACGCCGGCACCTCCGCCGACCTGCTCTGTCTGCGCAGCGAGGACGGCGTCCGGATCGAGGTGGCCGACCGGTATCCCGAGCGTGAGATCCCCCTCCAGGGCTCCCCCGTCGACATGGGCAGCCCCGACCGCGAGGGCGGCCGCGGCCTCCAGCTCTGCGCGGCCCTGGCCGGCCACTGGGGCGTCGACTACACGCCCACTCACAAGACCGTCTGGTTCCAGCTCGACCTCCCCGAGCGCCCGGTCGGCACCCGCACCGCCGGTCCCGCCCTTCCCTCCCACCTGCTGCCCCTCGCGGACACCCGGGTCCGCGTCGCCGTCGTCCAGATCGACCGCTCCGGCTCCATCACCGCCTGGAACGAGGACGCGGAGGAGCTGTTCGGCTACAGCGCGGAGCAGGTCACCGGCAAGCCCCTCACCGACCTCGCCGCCTGGCCGCACACCCCCGGCACCGGCACGGGCATCGCCGACGCCCTCCAGCTGTCCCGCTGGGAGGGCTCGTACGGCATCCGCGGCGCCCACGGCCGCGTCATCCCGGTGTACGCCTCCCATCTGCGCGTCCGCGACACCGACGGCGAGCCGTCAACGGTGTGTCTCCTGGTACGCGACCACGAACGGGCGGTTCTGCAGACCCCGCTCCGGGCGCCCGCCACCGATGCCCCGAGCGGCTCCGAGGGCCCGAGCGCCGACCCGTTCGAGGTCTTCATCGGCTCCCCCGCCCCCGACGACCTCGACGGCCTGCTGCAGCGCACCGTGGAGCGCGCCCGCGACATGCTCGACGGCGACTCCGCCTTCCTGCTGCTCGCCACCGACGACGAGACGGAGCTGGAGGTCCGCGCCTCCACCGGCCTGCCCTCGGCCCGCCAGCGCTTCGCACGCGTCCCCGTGGAGGGCGGCCCCGGCCGCTACGGCTCCGCCCGCATGCCGGCCGTCCACGAGGACCTCACGGCCGTCCCCGGCGCCGTCCCGCTCCTCAACGGCACGGGGATGCGCTCGGTCGTCACCGTGCCCCTCAAGGTCGAGGGCCGTCTCACCGGCTCCCTCGGGGTCGCCGCGGAGGCGCCCGGCCGCTATTCCAACGAGGAGGCGCTGCGCCTCCAGTTCGCCGCTGACCGCATCGCCCTGGCCGTCGAGTCCGCCCGCCTGGGTGAGCTGGAACGGCTGCGCCGCGGCTCCCTCAGCTTCCTCGTCGAGGCCTCCGACCTGCTGGCCGGCACCCTCGACCGGGACCAGACGCTGGCGCTGATGGCGCAGATGACGGTCCCGACCCTCGCCACCTGGTGCGCGGTCTACACGATCGCCGACCAGTCCTCCGAGCCGGACCTGTCCTACGTCCTGCACGAGGACGAGGAGCTCATCGACGGCATCAAGTCCCTGCTGTCGAAGATCCCCCCGCCGGACCCGGTACCCACGCCCGGCGCCCGCGTCTGGTCGGCGCCCGCGGAGGTCGCTCACCAGGCCGCCCTGCGCACGTCCATGCGCAGCCTCGGCCTGAGCGGCGGGCCCACCCGCCATGTCACCACCGGCATTGGCCCGACCCTCGCCACGGCCTCCGCGGTCGGCGGCGAGACGGTGGTCCTGCCCCTGGTGGCCCGCAACCGCGTCATCGGCATGCTGACGCTCGGCAAGCCCACCGACGAGCACTTCCGCCAGGAGATCCTGGAGCTGGCCGAGGACCTGTCCCGCCGGGCCGCCCTGGCCCTGGACAACGCCCGCCTGTACTCGGAGCGCACGGCCATCAGCCAGTCCCTCCAGCGCAGTCTGCTGCCGCCGGAGCTGCCGCAGATCGACGGCGTCGAGGTCGAGGTCATCTACCGCGCGGCCGGCGAGGGCAACGAGGTCGGCGGCGACTTCTACGACCTCTTCCCGATCAGCGACGGCGCCTACGGCTTCGCCATCGGCGACGTCTGCGGCACGGGCCCGAACGCGGCGGCCGTCACCGGCCTCGCCCGGCACGCGCTGCGTCTCCTCGCGCGCGAGGGCCTGAGCGGCCCGTCGGTCCTGGAGCGCCTGAACTCCGCGATCCTCGACGAGGGCGAGCGCAGTCGCTTCCTCACGCTCCTGTACGGCGAGATGCGCCCGCAGGAGGACGGCAGCGCGGAACTGAAGGTGGTCTGCGCGGGCCATCCCCTGCCGCTGCGCCTCCGCCAGGACGGCACGGTCGAACCGGCAGCCGAACCGCAGCCGCTGCTCGGCGTCCTGGAGGACCTGGAGCTCTACGAGCAGAGGGTGACCCTCGACCCGGGCGACGTCCTGCTGTGCGTCACGGACGGCGTCACGGAGCGCCGTGAGGGCTCCAGGATGCTGGGCGACGACGGTCTCGCCGAGGTTCTGACGACGTGTACGGGTCTGACGGCCGGCGCGGTCGCGGCCCGCATCATGCGCGCGGTGGAACGCTTCGCCTCGGACGCCCCGTCGGACGACATGGCGATTCTCGCGATGCGCGTGCCGGGCCTTCAGCAGGACTGACGCCCGGCCCGCGCCCGGGCATGCGAAAAGCCCCGCCCGAGTGGGCGGGGCCTTTTGGCTTTGAGCCCCCAAACGGAATCGAACCGTTGACCTTCTCCTTACCATGGAGACGCTCTGCCGACTGAGCTATAGGGGCCTGTTGTCGCTTCGGTTTCCCTCGCGGCAACGGAATAGATCATACCCCGAACGGAGCCGTGCTCCCAACCAGGCTCAGAGGGCCGGCGCGAGCAGTCCTCCCAGCGCATTGCACACGGACGCGGTCCGCTGCATGTCCCGCTTCGTCAGGGAGCCGTCGACGGGCAGGGCGAGCGTCTCGTCGGCGGCCCGCTCGGTCTCCGGCAGCGACACGTCACGCCGGAGCTCGGGCAGCCGGTGCGTGGGCGTCGGCACGGGTATCCGGCAGGCAACTCCCTTGGCCCGTACGGCACGTGCGAAGGCGTCCCGGTCGGGCCGCCCGTTCCCGGGTACGCGGACGACGTACTGCTGGTAGCTGTGGCCGGCGCCTCCCCCGGGCGTCCGCACACCCCGCAGCCGTACGTCGAGATACGCGGCCCGCTCCCGCCGCCGCGCGGTCTCGTCGCGGGAGGCGTCCAACTCGGCGTGCTCCAGCACCAGAAGACCGCGCCGTTGTCCGAGGGCGCGCAACTGCCCCAGATCGGCGGGGTGTCCGAAGCGGTGGACGGCAACGACCGCAGCGGTGCGGGGAGTCAGCGCCGCGCCGACCGCGGAGGGGTCGAGACAGTACGTCGCCGGGTCTATGTCGGCGAACACGGGCAGCGCGCCCGCGAGCATCACGGCCCGCGCGACCTCCACGTTGCCGAAGGCCGGTACGACGACCTCGTCGCCGGCTCCTATGCCGGCCGCCCTGAGCAGTGCAGCGATTCCCATACTCGGGATGCTCGGCAGGCAACGTGAACGTCAAGTGACGGACAACAAAAAAGGGTTGGTCCCTGAACCGAAGTTCAGGGACCAACCCTTGTAAGAATTGTTCGGCGGCGTCCTACTCTCCCACAGGGTCCCCCCTGCAGTACCATCGGCGCTGTAAGGCTTAGCTTCCGGGTTCGGAATGTAACCGGGCGTTTCCCCTACGCTATGACCACCGAAACACTATGAAACTCTCAACCGCACCATGTGTGGCACATGGGGTTGTTCGTGGTTTCAGAACCAACACAGTGGACGCGAGCAACTGAGGACAAGCCCTCGGCCTATTAGTACCGGTCAACTCCACACGTTACCGTGCTTCCATATCCGGCCTATCAACCCAGTCGTCTACTGGGAGCCTTACCCTCTCTAGGAGGTGGGAGTCCTCATCTCGAAGCAGGCTTCCCGCTTAGATGCTTTCAGCGGTTATCCCTCCCGAACGTAGCCAACCAGCCATGCCCTTGGCAGAACAACTGGCACACCAGAGGTTCGTCCGTCCCGGTCCTCTCGTACTAGGGACAGCCCTTCTCAAGACTCCTACGCGCACAGCGGATAGGGACCGAACTGTCTCACGACGTTCTAAACCCAGCTCGCGTACCGCTTTAATGGGCGAACAGCCCAACCCTTGGGACCGACTCCAGCCCCAGGATGCGACGAGCCGACATCGAGGTGCCAAACCATCCCGTCGATATGGACTCTTGGGGAAGATCAGCCTGTTATCCCCGGGGTACCTTTTATCCGTTGAGCGACGGCGCTTCCACAAGCCACCGCCGGATCACTAGTCCCGACTTTCGTCCCTGCTCGACCCGTCGGTCTCACAGTCAAGCTCCCTTGTGCACTTACACTCAACACCTGATTGCCAACCAGGCTGAGGGAACCTTTGGGCGCCTCCGTTACTCTTTAGGAGGCAACCGCCCCAGTTAAACTACCCATCAGACACTGTCCCTGATCCGGATCACGGACCCAGGTTAGACATCCAGCACGACCAGACTGGTATTTCAACGACGACTCCACCCGAACTGGCGTCCGAGCTTCACAGTCTCCCAGCTATCCTACACAAGCCGAACCGAACACCAATATCAAACTGTAGTAAAGGTCCCGGGGTCTTTCCGTCCTGCTGCGCGAAACGAGCATCTTTACTCGTAGTGCAATTTCACCGGGCCTATGGTTGAGACAGTCGAGAAGTCGTTACGCCATTCGTGCAGGTCGGAACTTACCCGACAAGGAATTTCGCTACCTTAGGATGGTTATAGTTACCACCGCCGTTTACTGGCGCTTAAGTTCTCAGCTTCGCCCACCCGAAGGTGAGCTAACCGGTCCCCTTAACGTTCCAGCACCGGGCAGGCGTCAGTCCGTATACATCGCCTTACGGCTTCGCACGGACCTGTGTTTTTAGTAAACAGTCGCTTCTCGCTGGTCTCTGCGGCCACCCCCAGCTCAGAGCGCAAGCCATCACCAGGAATGGCCCCCCTTCTCCCGAAGTTACGGGGGCATTTTGCCGAGTTCCTTAACCATAGTTCACCCGAACGCCTCGGTATTCTCTACCTGACCACCTGAGTCGGTTTAGGGTACGGGCCGCCATGAAACTCGCTAGAGGCTTTTCTCGACAGCATAGGATCATCCACTTCACCACAATCGGCTCGGCATCAGGTCTCACCTCAATGAGTGGCGGATTTGCCTACCACTCGGCTACACCCTTACCCCGGGACAACACCGCCCGGATGGACTACCTTCCTGCGTCACCCCATCACTCACCTACTACCAGCTCGGGTCACCGGCTCCCACTCCCGACCTCGTCCGAAGACTCAGCCGGCGGCTTCACGGGCTTAGCATCACTGGATTCGATGTTTGACGCTTCACAGCGGGTACCGGAATATCAACCGGTTATCCATCGACTACGCCTGTCGGTCTGCCTTAGGTCCGACTTACCCTGGGCAGATCAGCTTGACCCAGAACCCTTAGTCAATCGGCGCACACGTTTCTCACGTGTGAATCGCTACTCATGCCTGCATTCTCACTCGTGAACCGTCCACAACTCGCTTCCCGCGGCTGCTTCACCCGGCACACGACGCTCCCCTACCCATCCACACAGGCGTTGGCCCTATTGTGTGAATGACACGACTTTCGCGGTACGCTTGAGCCCGCTACATTGTCGGCGCGAATCACTAGACCAGTGAGCTATTCGCACTCTTTCAAGGGTGGCTGCTTCTAAGCCAACCTCCTGGTTGTCTGTGCGATCACATCCTTTCCCACTTAGCGTACGCTTAGGGGCCTTAGTCGATGCTCTGGGCTGTTTCCTCTCGACCATGGAGCTTATCCCCCACAGTCTCACTGCCGCGCTCTCACTTACCGCATTCGGAGTTTGGCTAAGGTCAGTAACCCGGTAGGGCCCATCGCCTATCCAGTGCTCTACCTCCGGCAAGAACACACGACGCTGCACCTAAATGCATTTCGGGGAGAACCAGCTATCACGGAGTTTGATTGGCCTTTTCACCCCTAACCACAGGTCATCCCCAGGTTTTCAACCCTGGTGGGTTCGGTCCTCCACGAAGTCTTACTCCGCTTCAACCTGCCCATGGCTAGATCACTCCGCTTCGGTCGTTTGAGCGTGCTACTAAAATCGCCCTGTTCGGACTCGCTTTGCTACGGCTTCCCCACCGGGTAACCTCGCAACACACCGCAAACTCGCAGGCTCATTCTTCAAAAGGCACGCAGTCACGACGTTGAGTGCAAGCACTCAACGCGACGCTCCCACGGCTTGTAGCACACGGTTCAGGTACTATTCACTCCGCTCCCGCGGTACTTTTCACCATTCCCTCACGGTACTATCCGCTATCGGTCACCAGGGAATATTTAGGCTTAGCGGGTGGTCCCGCCAGATTCACACGGGATTTCTCGGCCCGTGCTACTTGGTGTCTCTCAAACGAGCCGCTGACGTTTCGACTACGGGGGTCTACCCTCTACGCCGGACCTTTCGCATGTCCTTCGCCTACATCAACGGTTTCTGACTCGTCTCATGGCGGCAGACCATGAAAGAGAGACCACAACCCCGAATGCGCAACCCCTCCGGGTCTCACACGCATACGGTTTGGCCTCATCCGGTTTCGCTCGCCACTACTCCCGGAATCACGGTTGTTTTCTTTCCTGCGGGTACTGAGATGTTTCACCTTCCCGCGTTCCCTCCACTTGCCCTATGTGTTCAGGCAAGGGTGACAGCCCATGACGACTGCGGGTTTCCCCATTCGGACACCCCGGATCAAAGCCTGGTTGACGACTCCCCGGGCCTATCGTGGCTCCCACGTCCTTCATCGGTTCCTGGTGCCAAGCATCCACCGTGCGCCCTTAAAAACTTGGCCACAGATGCTCGCGTCCACTGTGCAGTTCTCAAACAACGACCAACCACCCATCACCCAAGCCATACGGCTCGAGTTGCACTGGGGCGGCACTGAAGGCGACCATGCGGCGTACCTCAGACACCCAACAGCGTGCCGACACCCTCGCCCCCCGTGGTCTGCGTTCCACGCTCCGAAGAGCAGTACTAGCAGGCCGAGTTGGCTGAGTGTGCCGAGTAGTCAACGCTTTCCACCCATGAGCAACCAGTGCGGACGTTCGCTCGCATGCTGGCCTCTGACCGACAAGTCCGAGTTAAGAAGTGCTCCTTAGAAAGGAGGTGATCCAGCCGCACCTTCCGGTACGGCTACCTTGTTACGACTTCGTCCCAATCGCCAGTCCCACCTTCGACAGCTCCCTCCCCACAAGGGGGTTGGGCCACCGGCTTCGGGTGTTACCGACTTTCGTGACGTGACGGGCGGTGTGTACAAGGCCCGGGAACGTATTCACCGCAGCAATGCTGATCTGCGATTACTAGCGACTCCGACTTCATGGGGTCGAGTTGCAGACCCCAATCCGAACTGAGACCGGCTTTTTGAGATTCGCTCCACCTCGCGGTATCGCAGCTCATTGTACCGGCCATTGTAGCACGTGTGCAGCCCAAGACATAAGGGGCATGATGACTTGACGTCGTCCCCACCTTCCTCCGAGTTGACCCCGGCGGTCTCCCGTGAGTCCCCAGCACCACAAGGGCCTGCTGGCAACACGGGACAAGGGTTGCGCTCGTTGCGGGACTTAACCCAACATCTCACGACACGAGCTGACGACAGCCATGCACCACCTGTACACCGACCACAAGGGGGCGCCCATCTCTGGACGTTTCCGGTGTATGTCAAGCCTTGGTAAGGTTCTTCGCGTTGCGTCGAATTAAGCCACATGCTCCGCCGCTTGTGCGGGCCCCCGTCAATTCCTTTGAGTTTTAGCCTTGCGGCCGTACTCCCCAGGCGGGGCACTTAATGCGTTAGCTGCGGCACGGACGACGTGGAATGTCGCCCACACCTAGTGCCCACCGTTTACGGCGTGGACTACCAGGGTATCTAATCCTGTTCGCTCCCCACGCTTTCGCTCCTCAGCGTCAGTATCGGCCCAGAGATCCGCCTTCGCCACCGGTGTTCCTCCTGATATCTGCGCATTTCACCGCTACACCAGGAATTCCGATCTCCCCTACCGAACTCTAGCCTGCCCGTATCGACTGCAGACCCGGGGTTAAGCCCCGGGCTTTCACAACCGACGCGACAAGCCGCCTACGAGCTCTTTACGCCCAATAATTCCGGACAACGCTCGCGCCCTACGTATTACCGCGGCTGCTGGCACGTAGTTAGCCGGCGCTTCTTCTGCAGGTACCGTCACTTTCGCTTCTTCCCTGCTGAAAGAGGTTTACAACCCGAAGGCCGTCATCCCTCACGCGGCGTCGCTGCATCAGGCTTTCGCCCATTGTGCAATATTCCCCACTGCTGCCTCCCGTAGGAGTCTGGGCCGTGTCTCAGTCCCAGTGTGGCCGGTCGCCCTCTCAGGCCGGCTACCCGTCGTCGCCTTGGTGAGCCATTACCTCACCAACAAGCTGATAGGCCGCGGGCTCATCCTGCACCGCCGGAGCTTTCGATCACCAAGGATGCCCAAGGCGATCAGTATCCGGTATTAGACCCCGTTTCCAGGGCTTGTCCCAGAGTGCAGGGCAGATTGCCCACGTGTTACTCACCCGTTCGCCACTAATCCACCCCGAAGGGCTTCATCGTTCGACTTGCATGTGTTAAGCACGCCGCCAGCGTTCGTCCTGAGCCAGGATCAAACTCTCCGTGAATGTTTACCCGTAATCGGGTGCACACATCACGAGAGCGGAACATCGGGAGGAATAATCCCGACGTTCACAGCGTCCTCGCTGTGTATTTTTTCAAAGGAACCTCAACCCGATCGAACCGATCAGGTCGGGGTATCAACATATCTGGCGTTGACTTTTGGCACGCTGTTGAGTTCTCAAGGAACGGACGCTTCCTTTGTACTCACCCTCTCGGGCTTTCCTCCGGGCGCTTCCCTTCGGTCTTGCGTTTCCGACTCTATCAGATCTTTCCGATCCGATTTCCTCGGTGCTTTCCAGGTCGACGCTTTCGCGCTTTCCTTTCCGGCGGACCCGACTTTATCAGAGATTCTGAGCCGGCTTTCCCACCCTCACCGGGCACTGGTGTCCGACCGCATGAAGTGGCCGGGTGCCCGCTCGGGAGGAGTTGTAAACGTACTGGAGCGGGGCGCCCCGATGCAAATCGAGGCGCCCCGCTGCCGGTTGACGCGTGTGCGGCGTTCGACGATCCGTCAGACCTCGACCACCACGGGCAGGATCATCGGCCGGCGCCGGTAGGTGTCGGAGACCCACTTGCCCAGCGTGCGGCGGATGAGCTGCTGCAGCTGGTGGGGATCGACGATCCCGTCCTGGGCCGTGCGCTCGAGCGTCTCGGTGATCCGCGGGATCACGTCGCCGAACGCCGAGTCCTCGATACCGGAGCCGCGGGCCTGGATGTGCGGTCCACCGGTGATCTTGCCGGTGGAGGCGTCCATGACCACGAACACCGAGATGATGCCCTCATCGCCGAGGATCTTGCGGTCCTTGAGCGCCGGCTCGCCGACGTCGCCGACGGAGAGGCCGTCGACGTAGACGTAGCCCGCCTGGACCTTGCCGACGATCTTGGCCTTGCCCTGGACGAGGTCGACGACCACGCCGTCCTCGGCGATGACGATGCGGTCGTGCGGGACGCCGGTGAGGGCGCCCAGTTCGGCGTTGGAGCGCAGATGGCGCCACTCGCCGTGGACCGGCATCAGGTTCTTCGGGCGGCAGATGTTGTAGAAGTACAGCAGCTCGCCGGCCGAGGCGTGTCCGGAGACGTGCACCTTGGCGTTGCCCTTGTGGACGACGTTGGCGCCCCAGCGGGTCAGGCCGTTGATCACGCGGTAGACCGCGTTCTCGTTGCCGGGGATCAGCGACGACGCCAGGATCACCGTGTCGCCCTCGACGATGCGGATCTGGTGGTCGCGATTGGCCATGCGGGACAGCGCGGCCATCGGCTCGCCCTGGGAGCCCGTGCAGACCAGGACCACCTCGCTGTCGGGGAGGTCGTCGAGCGTCTTGACGTCCACGACCAGGCCCGGCGGCACCTTGAGGTATCCGAGGTCACGGGCGATGCCCATGTTGCGCACCATCGAGCGGCCGACGAAGGCGACTCTGCGGCCGTACTCGTGGGCGGCGTCGAGGATCTGCTGGATGCGGTGGACGTGGCTGGCGAAGCTGGCCACGATGATCCGCTTGCGTGCGCCGGCGAAGACCTGGCGCAGCACGTTGGAGATGTCGCGCTCGGGCGGGACGAAGCCCGGGACCTCGGCGTTCGTGGAGTCGGAGAGGAGGAGGTCGATGCCCTCCTCGCTGAGCCGGGCGAACGCGTGCAGGTCGGTGAGGCGGTTGTCCAGCGGGAGCTGGTCCATCTTGAAGTCGCCCGTGTGCACTACCATGCCCGCCGGCGTGCGGATGGCGACGGCCAGCGCGTCCGGGATGGAGTGGTTGACCGCCACGAACTCGCAGTCGAAGGGGCCGATGCGCTCGCGCTGCCCCTCCGCGACCTGGAGGGTGTACGGGCGGATGCGGTGCTCCTGGAGCTTGGCCTCGATCAGGGCGAGGGTGAGCTTGGAGCCGATCAGCGGGATGTCCGGCTTCTCGCGCAGGAGGAAGGGGACGCCGCCGATGTGGTCCTCGTGACCGTGGGTGAGGACGATGCCCTCGATGTCGTCGAGACGGTCCCGGATGGACGAGAAGTCGGGCAGAATCAGGTCGATTCCGGGCTGCTCCTCCTCGGGGAAGAGCACTCCGCAGTCGACGATCAGCAGGCGGCCTCCGTACTCGAAGACCGTCATGTTGCGGCCGATCTCGCCGAGACCACCGAGCGGGGTGACCCGCAGGCCACCTTCGGGGAGCGGCGGGGGCGGGCCGAGTTCAGGATGCGGATGACTCAAAAGACTCTCCTCACCACACACGCCACGTACCGGTTGGGCACGTGGCGCGCATGACGTTCGTGCAGAAGCAGTTGTCGTTGGATGTGCGGGCACCGGTGGCCCGCGTATTCAGTTGTGGAGTCGTTCTGCGCGCCCGGGGCGCGCGAAGTCTGATTACTGGAGTTGTACCCCGCCCGCGGCAAGATCGATCTTGAGCTGCTCGATCTCTTCGGGCGTGCACTCGACCATGGGGGCGCGCAGGGGGCCCGCCGGGAGGCCCATGAGCGCGAGCGCCGCCTTGGTGGTCATGACGCCCTGGGTGCGGAACATGCCCGTGTAGACGGGGAGCAGCTTCTGGTGGATCTCGGTGGCCTTCTGGACGTCGCCGGAGGTGTACGCCTCGACCAGGGCGCGCAGCTCGGGGGTGACGACATGGCCGACGACGGAGACGAAGCCGACCGCGCCGATGGAGAGCAGCGGCAGGTTGAGCATGTCGTCGCCGGAGTACCAGGCGAGCCCGGAGCGGGCGATGGCCCAGCCGGCGCGGCCGAGGTCGCCCTTGGCGTCCTTGTTGGCGACGATCCGCGGGTGCTCGGCCAGGCGGACGAGCGTCTCGGTGCTGATCGGTACGCCGCTGCGGCCGGGGATGTCGTAGAGCATCACGGGCAGCTCGGCGGCGTCGGCGACGGCCGTGAAGTGCCGGTAGAGGCCCTCCTGCGGGGGCTTGTTGTAGTACGGCGTGACGACCAGCAGGCCGTGGGCGCCGGCGCGCTCCGCGGCGCGGGCCAGTTCCATGCTGTGGTGGGTGTCGTTGGTGCCGACACCGGCCACGACGTGGGCGCGGTCGCCGACCGCCTCCACGATCGCCCGTACGAGATCCGATTTCTCCGCGTCGCTGGTGGTCGGGGACTCGCCGGTGGTGCCGTTGACGATCAGGCCGTCGTTGCCTGCGTCCACCAGGTGGGTGGCGAGCCGCTGTGCGCCGTCGAGGTCGAGTGCGCCGTCCGCCGTGAAGGGCGTGACCATGGCGGTGAGGACCCGCCCGAAGGGGGTCTGCGGAGTCGAGGTCGGAGCCATGGGTTACACGCTACTCGTTGCTCAGGTCGGGGTCTTCCCTCGGGGGAGGCGACGGAGGGCCGCCAAGGGGGGACCCGGCACTGCCTGCTCGGGGGTTCAGGCAGTGCCGGGCCCGTTTGATCAGGCTAGATGAACTTCACGAAATGTCGCAATACGGACACTTCGCGCGGCTGATGCGTACATCAGTGCTCGCCTGCCGCGCCGGGGCGCGGGACGGCGCCCGTTACGGGGCGACGCGCCCGTTGGCGTTGAAGGCCTCGTAGGTCAGCGGCATCAGGCGGGCCCACTCGGCCTCCATCTTCTCGCCGACCATCTCGATCTCCCGCTGCGGGAAGGACGGCACCTTGGCCAGCTCGTGCTGGGTGCGCAGGCCGAGGAAGTGCATCAGCGAGCGGGCGTTGCAGGTGGCGTACATCGACGAGTACAGGCCGACGGGGAGGACCGAACGGGCGACCTCGCGGGCCACGCCGACGGCCAGCATCTCCTGGTAGGCCTCGTAGGACTGCCGGTAGGAGTCCTCCATGGCGCGTCCGACGAGTTTCTGCTGGTCGGCGGTGCCCTCGACGAAGCGGTACTTGCCGGGGCGGCCCTCCTGGACCAGCTTGCGGTCGGCGTCGGGGACGTAGAAGACCGGCTCGAGCTCCCGGTAGCGGCCCGACTCCTCGTTGTACGACCAGCCGACCCGGTGCCGCATGAACTCGCGGAAGACGAAGATCGGGGCGCTGACGAAGAAGGTCATCGAGTTGTGCTCGAAGGGGCTGCCGTGCCGGTCCCGCATCAGGTAGTTGATCAGGCCCTTGGACCGCTCGGGGTCCTTCTGCAGCTCGTCCAGGGACTGCTCGCCGAGGGTCGAGACACGGGCGGCGAACAGCACGTCGGCGTCGGACGCGGTGTGCTTCACCAGCTCGACGGTCACATCGCTGCGGAAACTCGGCTTGAGGTCGTCGGCAGGGGTGTCGGTCACGGCGCGGAGGGTCCTTCCATCACTTCTGGGGCGCCGCCCACTCTACGGCGCGGACGCGCGGCCGTCCGGACCCCCGAGGCTGGTGACGGGTGACACAGATCGGTAGCCTCACCGGGCACAGCCCCTGCATGGATCGAGTGAGGACCACCGTGCCCCTGCCCTTCCTGACGGCCGACCGCGCCTTCGACACGACGGACGACGTCGCGCTGCCGTACGACGACCGGGACCGCTGGCGGCGTCCCTACCGGCCCGGCCCCTGGCGGGTCGGCGCGGCCGCGGTCCTGCTGCTGCTCGCCTCGTTCGTGCTGTTCTCGTCCGTGATCATCGCGGCGACGGCCACGCCCGCGTCGGCCGCCACCGTGTTCGGGTTCGCGCTGCTCATCGTGGTGGCCGCGTTGCGGCTGCTGCGCATGGGGGTGTGGGTGAGCGCCCGGGGGCTGCGTCACGTGGCCTTCGTGAGCACGCGTACGACGGCCTGGGACCAGGTCACGGCGGTGCGTACGGTGCAGCAGCCGGTGCGCTGGCTGGGGCTGCCCAGGACCGTGCAGGGGCAGGCGCTGGTGATGAACCGGCGGGGCCGCTCGGCGCAGGGGCAGGCGCCGCTGCTGCTGACCTCGCACAACGCGGACTTCCTGGGGCGCGACCCGCTGGCCTTCGACCGCGCGGCCGACACGGTCGAGGCGTGGGCGGACGAGTACGGGCGCGCCTGATGCCCGCCCGCGCGCTCAGGAGGCGGTCTTGCGCAGCGCGATGGCCCGCTGCATCGCCTTGCGGGCGCGCGGGGTGTCCCGGGCGTCGTGGTAGGCCACGGCGAGCCGGAACCAGCTGCGCCAGTCGTCGGGCGCGTCCTCCGTCTCGGCCTTGCGCAGCGCGAAGATCTCGTCGGCCGACTCGCGGTCGATCCGCCCGCTGGGCAGCCGCCTGAGGTTGTCCACGGGCAGGCCGCCCTCGGCGTCCAGCTCGGCGGCGAGCCGGTTGGCGTCCCGTACGAACTGGGTGTTCTTCCAGAGGAACCACACGCCGATGACCGGCAGGATCAGCACGGCTACCCCGAAGGTGACCGTGAGGAGCGTGCCGGCCTTGATGAGCAGCACGCCGCGGCTGCCGACCAGGACGAAGTAGACGACCAGGACGGCGGCCGTGAGGGCGTAGGAGATCTTCGCGCGCATAGGGGTGGGACCGGCTCAGTTCAGGTCGAGGAAGTGTTCCAGGCCGAAGGTGAGGCCGGGAGTGGTCACCACGCGGCGCACGCCGAGCAGGATGCCCGGCATGAAGCTGCTGTGGTGCAGGGAGTCGTGGCGGACGGTGAGGGTCTCGCCCTCCGCGCCGAGCAGGACCTCCTGGTGGGCGAGGAGGCCGCGCAGCCGGACCGCGTGCACCGGGACGCCGTCGACGTCCGCGCCGCGGGCGCCGTCGAGGGCGGTGGTGGTGGCGTCCGGGGCGGGGGCGCTGCCGGCCCGGCGGCGGGCCTCGGCGATGAGCTGGGCGGTGCGCGTGGCGGTGCCGCTGGGGGCGTCCACCTTGTTGGGGTGGTGCAGCTCCACGACCTCGACGGACTCGAAGTACGGGGCGGCGATCTGGGCGAACTTCATGGTCAGCACGGCGCCGATGGAGAAGTTCGGGGCGATGAGCACACCCGTCTCCGGGGACTGGTCGAGCCAGCCCTTGAGCTGCGCGAGGCGGTCGTCGGTCCAGCCGGTGGTGCCGACCACCGCGTGGATGCCGTGGCGCACGCAGAAGTCGAGGTTGCCCATGACCGAGGCGGGTGTGGTCAGCTCGACGGCGACCTGGGCGCCGGTCTCGGCGAGGGTCTCCAGCTTGTCACCCCGGCCGAGGGCGGCGACCAGTTCCATGTCCTCGGCGGCCTCGACCGCCCGTACCGCCTCGGAGCCGATCCGGCCCTTGGCGCCGAGGACCGCCACGCGCAGCTTGCTCATGTCTGTTGCTTCCTTACCGGGTGTGGTGCCGGGGTGGGTCAGGCGACGGCCTCGTGCAGCCGGGACGCCTGCTTGTCCTTCAGCGGGCCGATGACCGACAGGGAGGGCCGCCGTCCCAGGATGTCCCGGGCGACCGAGCGCACGTCGTCCGGGGTGACCGAGGCTATCCGGGACAGCATGTCGTCGACCGACATCTGCTCGCCCCAGCACAGCTCGCTCTTGCCGATACGGTTCATCAGCGCGCCGGTGTCCTCCAGACCGAGGACGGTGGAGCCCCTGAGCTGGCCGATGGCGCGCTCGATCTCGTCGTCGGGCAGCCCGTGCTCGGCGACCTGGTCCAGCTCGTCGCGGCAGATCTTCAGCACGTCGTGCACCTGGGAGGGCCGGCAGCCCGCGTACACCCCGAACAGGCCGCAGTCGGCGAAGCCCGACGTGTACGAGTACACGCTGTAGGCCAGGCCGCGCTTCTCTCGGACCTCCTGGAACAGGCGGGAGGACATGCCGCCGCCGAGGGCGGTGTTCAGCACGCCGAGGGCCCAGCGCCGCTCGTCGGTGCGGGCGAGGCCCGGCATGCCGAGCACGATGTGCGCCTGCTCCGTCTTGCGGCCGAGCAGCTCCACGCGCCCGGCAGTGCGCAGGGCGCGCCGGCCGCCGCGCGGGGCGATCGGCTGCGCCTCGGGGTCCTTGAGCGCGCCGGCCTTCTCGAAGGCGGCGCGGACCTGGCGGACGACCTTGTTGTGGTCGATGTTGCCCGCGCAGGCGACCACGAGGTGCGTGGGGTCGTAGTGCTTCTTGTAGAAGCGGCGGATGCGGTCGGCGGTGAGGGCGTTGACCGTGTCGACCGTGCCGAGGACGGGGCGGCCGAGCGGGTTGTCGCCGAACATGGTGTGCGCGAACAGGTCGTGCACGCAGTCGCCCGGATCGTCCTCGGTCATCGCGATCTCTTCGAGGATGGCGCCGCGCTCGACGTCGACGTCCTCCTCGCGGATCACCGAGCCGGTCAGCATGTCGCACACCACGTCGATGGCGAGCGGCAGGTCGGTGTCGAGCACGCGCGCGTAGTAGCACGTGTACTCCTTGGCCGTGAACGCGTTCATCTCGCCGCCGACGGCGTCGATGGCGGCGGAGATGTCCAGCGCGGAGCGGGTGGCCGTGCCCTTGAAGAGCAGGTGCTCCAGGTAGTGGGTGGCGCCGTTGAGGGCCGGGGTCTCGTCGCGGGAGCCGACGTGCGCCCAGATGCCGAAGGTCGCGGAGCGGACCGAGGGCAGGGTTTCGGTGACGATGCGCAGTCCGCCCGGGAGGGTGGTCCTGCGGACCGTGCCGATGCCGTTCTCGCCCTTGATGAGGGTTTGGGTACGGGCGACGGCCCGCGCCTCCGAGGAGGTGCGGGCCGTCGCCTTGGAGCCACGGGACGTCACTTGTCGGCGTCGTCCTTCTTGTCGTCGTCCTCGCCCTCGATCACGGGGATCAGGGAGAGCTTGCCGCGGGAGTCGATCTCGGCGATCTCGACCTGGACCTTGTGGCCCACGCCGAGGACGTCCTCGACGTTCTCCACGCGCTTGCCGCCGGCCAGCTTGCGGATCTGCGAGATGTGCAGCAGACCGTCCTTGCCGGGGAGCAGCGAGACGAACGCGCCGAAGGTCGTGGTCTTGACGACCGTGCCCAGGTAGCGCTCGCCGACCTCGGGCATCGTCGGGTTGGCGATGCCGTTGATCGTGGCGCGGGCGGCCTCGGCGGCCGGGCCGTCGGAGGCGCCGATGTAGATCGTGCCGTCGTCCTCGATCGTGATCTCGGCGCCGGTGTCCTCCTGGATCTGGTTGATCATCTTGCCCTTGGGGCCGATGACCTCGCCGATCTTGTCGACCGGGATCTTCACGGTGATGATCCGCGGCGCGTTGGGGGACATCTCGTCCGGCGTGTCGATCGCTTCCATCATCACGTCGAGGATGTGGAGGCGGGCGTCACGGGCCTGCTTGAGAGCGGCGGCCAGGACGGAGGCGGGGATGCCGTCCAGCTTGGTGTCGAGCTGGAGGGCGGTCACGAACTCCTTGGTGCCGGCGACCTTGAAGTCCATGTCGCCGAAGGCGTCCTCCGCACCGAGGATGTCGGTGAGGGTGACGTAGTGCGTCTCGCCCTCGATCTCCTGGGAGATGAGGCCCATGGCGATGCCGGCGACGGGGGCCTTCAGCGGCACACCGGCGTTCAGCAGCGACATGGTGGAGGCGCAGACGGAGCCCATGGACGTCGAGCCGTTGGAGCCGAGGGCCTCGGACACCTGACGGATCGCGTAGGGGAACTCCTCGCGGGACGGCAGGACCGGGATCAGGGCGCGCTCGGCGAGGGCGCCGTGACCGATCTCGCGGCGCTTCGGGGAGCCGACGCGGCCGGTCTCACCGGTGGAGTACGGCGGGAAGTTGTAGTTGTGCATGTAGCGCTTGCGGGTCACCGGGGAGAGGGTGTCCAGCTGCTGCTCCATGCGCAGCATGTTCAGCGTGGTGACGCCCAGGATCTGGGTCTCACCGCGCTCGAACAGCGCCGAGCCGTGCACGCGCGGGATGGCCTCGACCTCGGCGGCCAGGGTGCGGATGTCGGTGACACCGCGGCCGTCGATGCGCTTCTTCTCCTTGATGACGCGCTCGCGCACCAGGGACTTGGTCAGCGCGCGGTACGCGGCGGAGATCTCCTTCTCGCGGCCCTCGAACTCCGGCAGGAGCTTCTCGGCGGCGAGCTGCTTGACGCGGTCCAGCTCGGCCTCGCGGTCCTGCTTGCCGGCGATGGTGAGCGCCTGGGCGAGCTCGGGCTTGACGGCCGCGGTGAGCGCCTCCAGGACGTCGTCCTGGAAGTCGAGGAAGATCGGGAACTCGGCGGTCGGCTTGGCGGCCTTCGCGGCGAGGTCGGCCTGGGCCTTGCAGAGCACCTTGATGAAGGGCTTCGCGGCGTCCAGACCGGCGGCGACGACCTCCTCGGTCGGCGCCTCGGCGCCGCCCTCGACGAGCTTGATCGTCTTCTCGGTGGCCTCGGCCTCGACCATCATGATCGCGACGTCGCCGTCCTCCAGGGTGCGGCCCGCGACGACCATGTCGAAGACGGCGTCCTCGAGCTCGGTGTGCGTCGGGAACGCCACCCACTGGCCGCGGATCAGCGCGACGCGGACGCCGCCGATCGGGCCGGAGAAGGGCAGGCCGGCCAGCTGCGTGGACGCGGAGGCGGCGTTGATCGCCACGACGTCGTACAGGTGGTCGGGGTTGAGCGCCATGATCGTGGCGACGACCTGGATCTCGTTGCGCAGGCCCTTCTTGAAGGACGGGCGCAGCGGGCGGTCGATCAGACGGCAGGTGAGGATGGCGTCCTCGGAGGGACGGCCCTCGCGGCGGAAGAACGAGCCGGGGATCTTCCCGGCCGCGTACATCCGCTCCTCGACGTCCACCGTGAGGGGGAAGAAGTCGAGCTGGTCCTTGGGGTTCTTGGAAGCGGTGGTGGCCGACAGCACCATGGTGTCGTCGTCCAGGTAGGCCACGGCGGAGCCGGCGGCCTGACGGGCCAGGCGGCCCGTCTCGAAGCGGATGGTGCGGGTGCCGAAGGAGCCGTTGTCGATGACGGCCTCGGCGTAGTGGGTCTCGTTCTCCACCAGCGTTTTCTCCGTTACTTGTCGTCTTTCGCCCCGCTCGCCCGTGTGGCGAGGGGACGGGGCGGAGAAGCGCTCCACTGGTGCGGGCCGGTCTTCGATCGAAGCACCCGGGGTTGACTCTCCCGGGGGCCACTACCGAGGACCGGCGGCGGCGAGGTGCGCTTCCCCTCGTACGGGGGACGTCGGGTGACGTCCGGGGTGGGCGTCGGATGACGTCCGGGCGGAAGCCGGAGGGCTTCCTGGGTGGGCGTCGGGTGACGTCCGGGCGGAAGCCGGAGGGCTTCCTGGGTGGACGTCGGATGACGTCCGGGGTGGACGTCGGTGACGTCCGCGAGGGACATCGGGTGACGTCCGGTGTGATGGTCCGTGGGTCGCATACCCGATGCGGCGCCGGTCATCACGCTGAGTCGTAGTTCTTGCGTTGTGCTACCACACTACAAAGGGGCAGTGACACTCCGCACGTACAGCAAAGGGAGCGGCCCCCTTGTCCCGGGAACCGCTCCCCTCACGGCGTCTTACTTGGCGCCCGCCGCACCGCGGCGGATGCCGAGGCGCTCGACCAGCGCACGGAAGCGCTGGATGTCCTTCTTGGCGAGGTACTGCAGGAGCCGGCGGCGCTGACCGACGAGGATCAGCAGGCCACGGCGGGAGTGGTGGTCGTGCTTGTGGGTCTTCAGGTGCTCCGTCAGGTCGGAGATCCGACGGGACAGCAGAGCGACCTGGACCTCGGGGGAGCCGGTGTCACCCTCCTTGGTGCCGAACTCGGAGATGATCTGCTTCTTCACTGCGGCGTCGAGCGACACGCGTACTCCTCATGATCTGTGAGTGGCCACCGAGTGCCCCCGGTCTGCTTCTCGGGGGGTCTTCCATGACTCGGAAGGCGGGGATCCGCTGGGCGCGGCCTCCAGAGCGAGCGGCTCCGGGGGTGCGTACACATACGGCCGTGGGCCAGAGTACCAGGGCTTCCGCCGCCCTCCGCCCCCGGCTGCGGGGAACGCCGGACACGCCGGAGCCTCAGCCTGTCAGCGACCGGACCGCGGTGAGGACACCCAGAGCGGCCAGGCAGAGCGGCACGAGCGTGAGCAGGGCGGCCGACTCGGTGAGGTCGAGGAAGCGGCCCCAGAAGGGCGAGAGGCCCTTGCGGGGGACGACGAGACCGATGGCGGTGATCAGCGCGACACCGACGGCCACGGCCGCGGACAGCCACAGGGTACGCAGTTCCAGCGCTCCCCTGTCGCCGTGCAGGACGAACTCCGTCATGGCCTCGACCGGAGGGTTCAGCACCATCCCCACGAGCAGCAGCGCGACGGCGCCGATGCCGGCGACCAGGGCGCAGACCACCTGGGAGGTGTACCGGAACAGCCGGGCGCGGATCAGCATGGACAGGCCCACGGCGAGCGCCAGCAGCTGGGCCCACACGTCGTCCGAGAAGCCGAGGACCGCCGCAGAGGCGACGACGACGGCGGACGTGCCGCCCACCAGCCCCAGCAGCATTTCGTGCCCGCGCCGGGCCTGGGCGGCGATGTGCTCGGCGTCGAGGGCCTCGGCGTCCGGCGCCTGCGACGGGTCCGCCTCGAAGTCGTCGTGGAGGGCGGAACGCGGGGCGGCATAGCCGATGGGGAGGCGCGCGAAGCGCACGGACAGACCGGGGAGGAAGGCGACCAGGGCGATCGCGGAGGGGGCGCAGACGGCGGCGGCGTCGGTCGCGGAGGCTCCGGTGACGATCGTGACGAAGGTGGCCAGGGTGCCCACCCCCGCCAGGAAGGTCGCGGCCACGAAGGGGGCGTCCGAGCCGGGCGCGAACGCGAGGAGGGTCACCGACACCACCAGAACCGCCGCGCAGCCCAGCATGAACTGCAGTTTCCCCGGCCCCTGCCCGGCCGGGGCCGCGATGATCCCCGACCCGGCGACGAGCAGCAGGGGCAGGGCGCCCAGTCCCAGGGCTACGGCCGTGGCCCGGTCGTCGTAGACCCGCGCACGGACGCCCGCAAAGGCGGTGAGCAGCAAGCCGAGGCCTCCCGCGACGATGCTGGGCAGACCGTGCATGTCGTGCCGGACCGGATCGGTGAACCACAGGACGAACGCGAGCAGCAGCAGGAGCAGGGCGCCTCCGGTCAGTCCGGCGGCGCGCAACAGGTCGTCGCTCCACAGGTGCCGGTCGCGGACCACCGCCGAGGCGACCGCGTCCGACACGTCGTCATGCACGGCGGGCGGCAGCGAGTGGGCGAACGGCCGCAGGCTGAGGACCTCTCCGTCGAGGACTTGCTCGTCGGAGAGCGTGCGGGCGCCTTCCAGGACCCTGCCGTCGCGCCGTACCAGGTGATATCCCGTCGGAGTGCCGACCTGCTGGGCCTGACCCGTCAGACGAAGGATCTCCGGGTAGACGTCGGCGACGGGGATGTCCACCGGGAGCGCCACGTCGATACGGCTGTCGGGGGCCACCACCGTGACTCTGCAGAAACCCGTCGCCGTGGTCGTACTCACCTTCACTGACCCCCTGCTTCGCGGATGCGTACGCTGCGGGGCGCAACCCTACCGACAAGTTCTGTCGGGGGTGACACGTAGGATCCCTGGTGTGGAGGACGACCGTCACCACGGGGGTGCCGGTGTACAACCGACCGTCCACACAGGGGGATTGAGGCCTCGGTGAGCCAGATCGTCGTCAAGCGCCCACCGCGCACCCTGCCGCCCGAGGTGTCCTCGGACGAGCTTCAACTGGAAGCTCCTCCCGAGTTGCCGCGCGGGCAGCAGGAGGGCGTCCTCATGCAGGTGCTGCCCACGCTCGGCATGGGCTCGTCGGTGGTGTTCTACTTCGCCTCTCCCAACGCACACCCGTTCATGCGGATCATGGGCGTGGTCATGCTGGTGTCGACGGCCGCGATGGTCGTCGCCCAGATCGTGCGGTACCGCAGGGGTACGCAGGGGCAAATGGCAGACGTGCGCCGCGACTACCTCCGGTATCTCGCACAGACCCGCCGCAAGGTGCGCGGGACGGCCCGCCGCCAGCGGGACGCGCAGCTGTACCTGCATCCCGCGCCCGAGCAGCTGTGGGCGGTGGTCGCCGAGGGCAGCCGGGTGTGGGAACGCCGCGTCGGCGACGCCGACTTCGGGCAGGTGCGGGTGGGTCTGGGACCGCAGCAGCTGGCCACCCCGCTGGTCGCCCCGCACACAGCGCCGGTGGACGAGCTGGAGCCGCTGTGCGCCGGCGCCATGCAGCGCTTCCTGTCCGTGCACGGTCAGTTGGACGGTCTGCCGGTCGCCGTCTCCCTGCGCGCCTTCTACCACGTGACGGTCTCCGGAGAACCGGACAGCGCCCACGCCGCAGCGCGCGCGCTGGTCGCGCAGGCCACCACCCTCCACTCCCCCGACGACCTGGTGGTCGCCGTGGTGACCGCTCCGGGAGCCGTGGGCCGCTGGGACTGGACCAAGTGGCTGCCGCACTGCCAGGTGGCGGGGTCGTTCGACGGCGCCGGCACGCGCCGCCTGTTCGGGGACGACCTCGGCGAGCTGGAGCACATGCTCGCGAACCGGCTGGAGGGCCGCCCCCGGTTCAGCCGTGACGGGCAGCCGCTCCTCGACCAGCCGCACATCCTCGTCGTCCTCGATGGCGGCATGGTTCCGCCGACCTCCGCGTTCGCGGCCGCCGAGGGCATCCAGGGGGTGACCATCGTCGAGGTCGTGAGCGGTGAGCTGGACCATCTCCGCGGGGACCTCTCGGTGGTCGTGCGTCCGGAGCGGCTGTTCCTCGACTCCGGGGCCGGGGTCGCCTACGAGGGCGAGCCCGACAGGCTGTCGCTGCCCGCAGCCGAGGCGCTCGCGCGGCAACTCGCTCCGCTGCGGCTGGGCAGCGGCAACGACGACGAACCGCTGCTCGCCAACCTGGACTTCACCGAACTGCTCGGGCTGGGGGACGCGGCGGCGGTGGACGTCGCGCGGACCTGGAGGCCGCGGTCGACGCCGGAGCGCCTGCGGGTGCCGATCGGCGTCGGCGAGGACGGCCGCCCGGTGATGCTGGACCTGAAGGAGGCCGCGCAGGACGGCATGGGTCCACACGGTCTGTGTGTGGGGGCGACCGGCTCCGGCAAGTCCGAACTGCTGCGCACGCTGGTGCTGGGCCTGGCGGTCACGCACTCCTCCGAGACGCTGAACTTCGTCCTGGCGGACTTCAAAGGCGGCGCGACGTTCGCGGGCATGTCCCGCATGCCGCATGTCGCCGCCGTGATCACCAACCTCGCCGACGACCTGACGCTCGTCGACCGCATGGGCGATGCGATCCGCGGCGAACTCCAGCGGCGCCAGGAGCTTCTGCGCGCCGCAGGCAACTACGCCAACATCCACGACTACGAGAAGGCACGCGCCGCCGGTGCTCCGCTGGAGCCGCTCGCCTCGCTCGTGCTCGTGATCGACGAGTTCAGCGAACTCCTCACTGCCAAGCCCGACTTCATCGACATGTTCATCCAGATCGGACGCATCGGCCGTTCGCTGGGCGTGCACCTGCTGCTCGCCTCGCAGCGGCTGGAGGAGGGCCGACTGCGCGGACTGGACACCTACCTGTCCTACCGCATCGGTCTGCGGACGTTCTCGGCCGCCGAGTCGCGCGCGGCCCTCGGTGTGCCGGACGCCTACCATCTCCCTTCCGTGCCCGGCTCGGGTTACCTGAAGTTCGGCACGGAGGAGATGGTGCGCTTCAAGGCGGCGTACGTCTCCGGCGTGTACCGCACGGCAGGCCCGGAAACCGGTCTCAGCCGCGCGCCCGTCGAGCGGCGGCCCGCGCTGTTCACCGCGGCCCCCGTGCCAATGGTGTACGCGGCACCGGATCCGGACCGGGCACGCACCTCCGAGCCGCGGCAGGAGGACGACGCCCTGGCCGACACCGTGCTGGACGTGGTCGTGCAGCGGCTGGAGGGGCAGGGCGTCCCCGCGCACCAGGTGTGGCTGCCCCCGCTGGACCGGGCGTCGGCGCTGGACGAACTGCTGCCCGCCCTCACCGTCTCCGCAGAGCGCGGGCTCCACTCCGCGGAGTACTCCGCACCGGGCGGCCTGACGGTCCCGCTCGGCCTGGTCGACAAGCCCTTCGAGCAGAAGCGGGAGGTCCTCTACCAGGACTTCTCCGCCGCCGCAGGCCACATGTTGGTGGTCGGCGGCCCGCAGTCGGGCAAGTCAACCCTGCTGCGGACCCTGATCGCATCCTTCGCGCTCACCCACACGCCGTACGAAGTGCAGTTCTACGGGCTCGACTTCGGCGGTGGCGGCCTGACGGCTGTGGCCGACCTGCCGCACGTGGGTGGGGTCGCGTCGCGGCTCGACCCGGAGCGCGTGCGGCGTACGGTCGCGGAGGTCGCCGGCATCCTCAACCGCCGCGAGCAGTTCTTCCGCGCGCACGGCATCGACTCGATCACCACGTACCGCCGGCGCCGCGCGGCGGGCGACCTGCCCGGAGAGGCGTGGGGGGACGTCTTCCTCGTCATCGACGGCTGGGGCAACTTCCGCAACGACTACGAGGGCCTCGAGGGCGTCGTCAACGACATCGCCGCCCGGGGCCTGGGCTACGGCATCCACGTGGTCCTCTCCGCCTCGCGCTACATGGAGGTACGCGCGGTACTCAAGGACCAGATCCTCGGACGCCTGGAGCTGCGCCTCGGCGACGCGATGGACTCCGAATTCGACCGCAAGGTCGCCATGAACGTGCCGACCGGGGTCCCGGGCCGTGGTCAAGTTCCCGCCAAACTGCACTTCATGACGGCGTTGCCCCGGATCGACTCGTCCTCCGACGCAGACGACCTGGCCGACGCCACGGCCCACCTGGTCCGGACGGTCAAGGAGAACTGGCAAGGTCCGGCGGCCCCGACCGTGCGTCTGCTCCCCCGCAAGCTGCCCGCCGACCAGTTGCCCAAGGGCTTCGAGTTCCCCCAGCACGGCATCGCGATCGGCATCGACGAGGCCAATCTGGAACCGGTGTTCGTCGACTTCGACACCGACCCCTTCTTTCTCGTCTTCGGCGAGAGCGAGTCCGGCAAGACCAACCTGCTGCGTCTGATCGCCAAGCAGATCGCGGAGCGCTACACGCCCGCCGAGGCGCGGATCGTGGTCGGCGACTACCGGCGCACGATGCTGGAGGCGGTGCCGGAGAGCCATCTGCTCGAGTACGCCCCCATGGCGTCGGCGATGCAGGTGCACATGGACGCCGTGCGCCAGTTCATGGAGAAGCGGGCCCCCAAGCCGGACATCACTCCGCAGCAGTTGCGCGACCGCAGCTGGTGGAGCGGCCCGCAACTGTTCGTCGTCGTCGACGACCACGAACTCGTCGCGACCAGCTCCGGAAACCCGCTGGGCCAGCTGGTGGAGCACCTGCCCTTCGCGCGTGACGTGGGCGTGAAGTTCATCATCGCGCGCAGCTCGGCCGGGGCGTCCCGGGCGATGTACGAGTCGTTCATGCAGCGCCTGAAGGAACTGGGCGCCCAGGGTGTGATCCTTTCGGGTGATCCCAGCGAGGGCGACATCCTCGGCAACGTGCGGGCCCGGCCCATGCCGCCGGGGCGTGGCGTGTTCGTCTCGCGCAAGCGCGGTACGCCGCTGATTCAGGTGGGCTTGCTTCCGCAACGGCATTAGGGTGATCGACCGATCGCAGAACGAGACGTTCGAGAGGAACGGGGAGGCGGGCCAGGTGAGTTCGAACGGGGGCGGCGGCACCGGCGGTGTCCCGGACACGGGGAAGGCGTTCGACACGCTGTCGAACGTCAATCCCGCGATGGCGCTGGACATCCAGCACAGCGCCATGGCGGGCTTCAAGAAGCGCGTGGACGACCTGCTGCGCGAGCTGGACGACTCGGAGGCCGCTCCGACGAAGGTCGGCAAGGACCGCATCGAGCGGTCGCAACTGGGCTCCGCGGAGTTCAAGGAAGCACAGTTCCTCTACGACTCGTACGCCATCGTCCACGACGAGCTGGAGAAACTCTCCAAGGCCCTGGACGCGCAGATCGAAGGTATGGGGCTCGCGGTCCAGGCGTCCCGGGTGGGTTACGAGAACCTGGACGCCGATATCAAGGCGCGGATGAAGGCGGTCAACGCGGAGGTGGAGAAGTACTACGCGGCGGAGCGTGATCCGTACGCCGAGCGGTCGGCGTCCACGCCGGACACGCGCGCGTCCGTGTCCCAGTCCGAGTCCGAGGAAAAGGTTGGCTTCTGATGGGCGAGCAGGCACGCCGCAGGACACCGCAGCCGGCCCGCACCGACTTCGAGTCCATGACCCACGAGCAGTTGGTGGCTCTCCTGGACTCGGCCAGCCCGGAGGGCGCCGCGCAACTCGCGACGAAGCTGTCGAAGGCCTCGTCGACGATCACCAAGATCGGCGACGATCTCATGACGTACGTCAAGGGACTCGAGTGGCGGGGCGAGGGCGGTGACGCCTTCCGCGACTGGGGCGGGCAGAGCGCGGCCGCGACGCTGCGCCTGGGCCAGTACGCGGAAGTCGCCTCCCGCTGGCTGTCCACGGTGGCCCAGGCGGTCGCCGAGGCCAAGGCGGCCATCCCCGCCACGTCCGAGACGACGCAGGCCAAGGCCGACCTCGCGAAGGCCCGGAAGACGCTCGCGGCGACGCAGGACCCGGGCGCCCGCAACGACCCCGACGCACGGAAGCTGGCGCGGACCGCCCAGTCCGACGCCGCGGCCGCGCAGCAGCGGATGGAGGCGGCGCGGGCGGAGGCGATCCAGCAGTTGCGGAAGCTGGCGCAGACGTACGAGTACTCGGCGTACCAGGTGAACAGCGTGCAGCCGCCTACGTTTTCGCCGCCGGCCCAGCATCTGGGAGCCTCGGGCTGGAAGGACTCGTCTGAACGCGGGCAGTACTTCACCCCGGGTGTTGAGGGTTCGTCCGCCACAGGCGCATCCTCCGTCCGTACCACCGAGGGATACGAAACCGGGGCACCGAGTTCGACGCGTCCTGCATCCGGCACGCCTCCCCACTTGGCCCCTGTTCCGAGCGCGGAGCAGATCGCTCACTCACGACCCGCCACCATGGATATCGACGGCGTAGCCACACCGCAGGAAACTCGGGCCCCGGCAACCACCAACGCAACGGCGCCCCCCACCGGCAACGCGCCGCGTCCTGACGTCTCCTTGCCCGCACAGACGATCGGCGCCCCACCGTCCATGGGCCGTGGTGCGCAGGGTCCGCTCAGCCCCACGCAAGCTTCGCCGGGTACTCGCCCCCCTCTGCTTCCGAGTCAGGGGGGCACCGGCGGGGGCGTTCCGCGTATGCCTCGCGAGTCCGGAATCCTTGGAGGCCGTCCGGTATACCCCGGGGCCGGCCGTCCTTCTGCTGGTATCCCGCGTGGAACGGTCATCGGTGCAGATAGCGGCCAAGGGCGAGTGCCTCTTGGACGCGTATCTTCTCCTGGTGTGCCCTTGGGCGGAAGTCCTGTACCGGGACACGGCAATGCCCCTGGGGCGCGACGGCTCGCATCGGAAACCGGCGGGGTGATCGGCAACCGTCCGGTCCAGCCAGGCCGCACGACCCCACGCCCCTTCACGCCCGGTGGCGCGGGCTTGGTACGCCAGGCGGGTGCGACTGAACCGAGCCATGGCCCCGCTGCCGCCCGCGCCGGAGCCGGCCCACACCCGGTCCAGACGTCGTCATCCCGTCGCGGGGATCGGCGAGACGGCTCCGAGAGGCCGGACTATCTCTCGGAAGAGGAAGAGACCTGGAGTCGCCGGAACCAGCGGGCAGTACCCCCCGTGGTCGACTGAGTTCCCCTCACCCGCTCCTACTCAGGAAGGCACATGCGCACCTGCAGCAAGCGAACCCGGCGACCCCTCTCGTGGGCATCGGCCACTCTCGGCCTGCTGTTGGTGGGCGTCGCCGCCACTCCGGCCCACGCCGAGTCGGTCCGTTCGATGCAATGGCATCTCGACGTCATGCGCGCGGACGAGATGTGGAAGGTCAGCAAGGGCCGGGGGGTCACCGTGGCGGTCATCGACTCCGGTGTCGACGACTCACTGACCGATCTGAAGGGTCAGGTTCTCGACGGCAAGGACTACTCGAAGCAACGTGGCGACGAGCACACCGATATCGAGGGCCATGGGACCCGCATGGCGGCGCTCATCGCCGCAACCGGCGCTCGAGGGCCCCTCTACGGCTCGTACGGGCTCGCGCCGGAAGCCAAGATCCTTCCCATCCGGACGCGCTATGCCACGGAGGACTTCGGGCAGGTCGACGGCAATGCGGAATACTCGCGAGTCCTGTCGCGAGCAATCCGCTACGCAGCAGGAACCGACGCCCAGATCATCAACATCTCCATGGGCAACCCGAACACGCCTGGCAGGGAGAACGTCGGAACGCCGCAACTTGCCTCGGCGGTTCGATACGCCATCGACAAGGGCAAACTGATCTTCGCAGCCGCCGGCAACAACGGAGACGCGTCCAATCTGCTGGAGTATCCGGCGGCCACGCCCGGTGTCGTAGGCGTAGGAGCGGTCGACAGGGACGGCAAAGTCCTGAGCTCCTCCCAGAGAGGCCCCCAGGTCGATTTCACCGCTCCGGGCAGCGACATGGTCAACGCCTGCCTTGCCGGAACCCAAGTCTGCAAGGGAGGAGAAGGTACGAGTTCGGCCACGGCCCTCGCCTCGGCCTCAGCCGCCCTCATCTGGTCCCAGCACCCCGACTGGACCAACCACCAGGTACTGCGGGTCATGCTGAACACGGCGGGGAAGCCCGAGAGCGGGGACGAGCGCACGGACGCCGTCGGGTACGGCATGGTCAGGCCCCGCATCGCGCTGAAGAATCCGGGCGACCCGGGCCCCGCCGACGAATACCCCTTGCCCGACCTGGCAGCGGCTGCCTCGGCGCCTCCGTCGACGGAGAAACCGTCATCCACGGACGCGGACGACGGCACGGCAGCTACCGAGAAGGCGGAGCCCGCGGCATCTGCTGCGGATGACTCGGACGACAGCGGCGTTCCGTGGGTGGCCATGGGTATGGGAGCCGCAGCTCTCCTCGCGGCGGCGGTCGCCGTTTCCGCGGTCCGCGCCCGTCGCCGGCGCCCGGCCCCCGCGCCGGCGGCTCCGCCCTTCCCGCCCTCTGCCTACCCGTACGCGCCGCAGCAGCCGCCCCCGCCCTACGGGCCACCGCCGGGACACACCAACCCGCCGCCGCCGATGGCAGGGTCCGACCAAAGCCGGCATCTCTGAGGCCTGCCACACCGCCACGATCTTCCATCCGGGACAGCACGAGGGAACCGACGTGTCATTCGACGAGATGTGGGGCCAGGCCCGCAGCAACGCACTCGCGCGGCAGCGGAGCAGCATGCAGCTGAACCAGCTGCCTGCCGAGGGTGGCACGACCCAACCTCACTTGCATGTGGACGCCTCCGTGCTGGAGGAAAGATCAAAGAACGCCGAAACCGTGCGCAAGAACTTCATGGACGCGGACAACAAGGCGCTGAGCGCGACGAGTGGCATCAGCCTGAAGGGATTCAAGTCCGATTCGGGGGTCGCCGTCTTCCAGAAGCGCTGGCGCACCCAGATGCGGTATTTGGAGAGCCTGCTGGAGCAGGGGGTCAAGGGAAACCTTCAGGCCTCGGCAGCGGAGTTCAAAGCTGAAGAGGCCGAACGACTCAGCGACGTCAAGCGAGCGGGCAACGGCAGGGACAAGAACTGACATGGCCATCACCTACCAACAGTTGCGCACCGTGAATCTCTCGTCGTTGTCAGACGCAGTTGACGCATGGCGGCGCTTGCCAGGACAGTTCGACACCATCGCCCGGTCCTTCGGCAGTACCGTCACCAAGGGGCTCAGGGACTCGGACTGGAAGGGTGAGACAGCCACTGAAGCTCTTGAGAAGTTCGACCTCATTGAAAAACAAATGAAAGCGGCTTCTGACGAGGCTCACGACGTCCACACTCTGTTGCGCAGTGCACTCGACGCCTTTCAGGCAGCCAAGAACGAACTGAAGAAGATCGAGAAGTATGTAGCTGAAGACAAGTACCTCAAGATCACATCCAAAGGCCGTGTCTACTGCGACCCTTCTGCCGCGCCAGTAGAGAACCGCGAATCGTTGAGTAAAGGATATTTCAACGCGGTACAGGACTGCAACAAGAGAGTGGAATCCGTCCTCAAGGATGCCGATGACGCCGACTCGGCCTTGCACTATGCGTTGACTTCAGACCCGAACGGCAGTGGGCGCGGGTTCAACACGGACACCGCCACCACGATCAAAGAGGCGGAGCAGCGGAGGAAGGAGGCTCTCCAGGATGCCAAAGCGATGGTCGAACTCGCCCGCAAGGGGGGCGACCTCTCCGTGGCCCAGGTCCAGCACATGCGGGGCATCTTCGCGGAGCATGAGGGAGACCCCCTGTTCAATGAGAGGTTCGCGACTTCTCTCGGCGCGAAGGGAACGCTTCAGTTCTGGGTCGACCTGTCGGAAAACCATGCCGGTGCTCAAGGGGCGGATCTGAAGGATCTGAAGGGGTTTCAGGACCAGTTCAGCACCAACTTGGCCAACGCGACCCACTCCGAATCTCGCGCTATGCAGCAGTGGAAGCAGGGAGTGATCGACGCTGGAAACATCAGTTTTAAAGCTGACTCCAGGGACCCCTTCTACCGCCCTCCCGGAGCGGTTGGCTTCCAGGTCATGAGCAGCCTGATGGGCAGCGGAAAGTACGATTCCGACTTCCTTGACGACTACGGCAAGGCCCTCCTGAAGGTGGACAAGGCTCCGGCCGGTGAAGGGAAGTACACGGATGAGATGTGGCAAAGAGGTGCCGACCTTGTTTTCGGTAAGGAAACCGGACGAGACCCCGTGATCGGCTATCTGAACGCACTTTCCCGCAACCCGGAGGCTGCTACAGAAACACTGGCGAGCAAGCCCGATCTGACCCACTTGCTCGAGAGCAGTAAGTACACAGACCGCGGCGAATCCTTGGGGAAGGCCTTGGAAGCAGCGGTAACTGGTGTCACCCCAGGAGAGCCGGCCTTCGGGGTTCCGCCTCACAGCAGGGAACAAGTAGGTATCGCCCAGAACGTCGTCCACGCGGTCGCAGAATCTGGCGGCGGGGACAGCCTCGTTTCCAAGGCTGGCTTGGGTGAGAGCTTCGGACACATTGCCTCGGCGTACATGCCGGAAATCAGTAACGTTTTGGCTGGCCCCGGAGCCGACGCAGCTCTCCTCACAACCAGCAAGGCGTACGAAGGGCTCGACCGGACGGACGTAACACGCTTCCTTTACGAAGTGGCCCGGGACCCCGACGGGAAGGCAGCAATTCAGTATGGTGAAAGCATCTATACCGCAAGCCTTCTTGCGGCGCATGTAGCCGATCCGTCCTTGTACGACGGAAGCACAGAAAGTGCGATCAAGACGGTTGCGTACAACGCGGGCCACATCCAGGGAATTGTGGCTCACTCGACAGCAGACTCCGGGATCGGGAGTGCCACCGGCACCGAAAAGGAATACAACGACGCCATCAAGAAGCAGGGAGATTTCATCAAAACCATCGTGGCCACCGGAATCGGGGTCGGCGCCAGTTCTTTCCCTGCCGTCTCCTCCCTTGTTACGGCAACTGCTGGAGGCTTCTTCTCCGGCGTATCAGGCATGGCCATCGACCGCTTCTATGACGGTAAGCAGTTGGAAGGAGCACTGGATGACTCTTTGTATCGGACAGGGAAGGATCTCAACAGGGCCCAGGATTCTGTCGTACAACAGACGCAGTGGTCTGCTCTCGATGCTATCGCAGCGCACGCTTCCGAGCTTCCGGTGGACTCCACCAGAGATCTGATCCGCGGCTCGGTGAATGACGGATGGAATCGCAGCGACGGCGCACTCGAAGACACACACGCGCGCCCGAGCGCCTGAGCTGTGACGGTGATGAGATCCATGAAAAAGAATGCCAGGGCACTGCTATACATCGGTGCGGGTTGCCTCCTTCTCACAGGAGGATTTACCGGTTACCGCTTCCTCTTCACCAACGGGCTGGAGAAACTTCCGCATGAAGTATGCTCTGGCGCAGTGGACAGGGAGACCGCTGTACGGGCTCTCCCACCTTCCCGGAGCGCGGAAGAAGGTGACAGGAGCGGCAGTCCCGGCCAACACTTCTTCTTCTCGTGCTACATCTACTCCGGCGATGAATCTACTCTCTCCGGCGAATCCCAGGCTTCTGATTCCTCCGTTGCCACTTGGATAAATTTCTACAAGGGGAAGCGTGGGGGCGACAAGCTGGTGCGGATCAGGAAGGGACCAGTGCAGGCTCTGTCCCTGCCGGGCGGTTTGGTAAGCGTATACGTTCCGTGCACTCCCCCAAGGACCGATCCCGGTGAGGCAGTCCAGTCCTACTCTCTAATCACCGAAGCAAGGACGATCGGGGAGACTCGCGCAAAAGGGGAGGAACTGCGTCAAGCAGTTACCGATTTCGCATACGCTATCACTAAGCATGCATATCGAGTCGGCGAGTGCCAAGAACGTATTTCGTTGCCGGCGAACCTCTCGGATGTTGAATCTCAAGCGGGAAGCGAATGATCGCTTCGCCGAGGTCGCGTCCAGCGCCCTGCGCACGCTGGTGGGCAAGGACAAGCCCAACTTCTCCGGTACCGAGTACGACTCCCTGAAGCAGGCAGGCAGGGCTCATCCTGGACAACTCACGTTTGGGGCAGATCGACAAGGGCTTCGAGAAGGACTCGGAGGAGTACAACAAGGAAGTCGCGCGAACAACAGTTCCCCTGAATTCGTCTCGGAAGCGCCCCGCCCCGTTTCCGGACTCCATGCGTGAACTAGACACGACGAGCACGGCAAGCGCCGTTTCCGGGCCTCAACTGTCCATAACCGCGGTAGCGGGTCTGATGGTGACGTCCTGCGGTGCGGGCGAAAAGCAGGCTCGACAGCGTCTGCATGTGCTGCGGCGTCGGCGCGGGGGGCGGAACGCCACTGCGCCACGACTGCTGACGGTTGCGGTAGGTAGGGCTGCGTCTGGGCGCTCGTGTCAAAGCGTCCGGGAAACGACGATCACACCTCGCTCCAAAACACTCACGCCTTCGCCGGAGAAATCAACTTTCGCATTGTGAGGCGGATCAACAAAATCCACCGTTTCGCCGTAGCGGATGATACGCGTGAGCGTAATAGAGATATTTTCACCAAAGGAGTCTGGCGCAGAGCTTGCGGTGAATCGATGTCCCGTGCGAGCGACCCCACCTACACAGCGAACGACACAAGTGGCGTGAGTAGGCCCTCGATCTTCTACGGAGTAGATCTGCAACTTCCCGCACGCATTGTCATTTTCCATATTTGTACGCCTCCGACAGGAATTGTGCGATTTGCTCCGACGTGAGCTTCGGGATGTCCCACTCCAAGGCGTCGCTCATGCCCTCGTACGTCCTTACTTGCGGTACATGGATCCCCATTCCTTTAAGGATGTCATGTGCAACGTCCGACGGCAGATGAATACTTGCTCGCCGAGCCAACTCTGACGCCGGCAGGCCTACCGCGACCTCGGCTTCGGCTCGGATGTAGCCTGACTCCAGGGGTACACCGTCCAGTGCGCTCCGGGGGATCACTTGCACCACGGCTTCTCCGTACTGCTCGGAATGCCTGGCGAAGGCCGTGGCAACACCTGGGTCGGTGGAAGTTGGGGTGTATCCAGACTCTTGAGTGCCACTGCTGGCGTCGAAGCCTCGGGTGGTGCCGCGGAAGAGGTGCTCTTCGTTGGGGCACCCGTCGGGTGCCAGACCCAGTGAGTCGCTCCATGTGAACGGGTTAGCCACGTAAGCGCTGACGTTGAAGGCCGGCGCCAGACCGAGTGGGTCCGCCGTGAAGTACCGCGCTGTTTCCGGATCGTAGTGGCGGAAGTAGTTGTAGTGGAGGCCTGTTTCCGGGTCGTGGTACTGGCCGGGGAAGCGGAGGGGGGTGTAGGCCGTGCTGGAGGTCGGCCAGGTGGTGGTGCCCCAGAGGGTGCTGCGGGTGCGCCAGGCTATGTCGCCCTGCTCGTCGACGAGTTCGGTAGGGGTGCCGACCAGGTCCGTGACGATGGCGAAGAAACGGGAGTCGATCTCGTGCTGGGGGGCGTCCGCGGCGGTGATGCGTTCCGACTGGGTGATCGGGTGCAGGCCCCGGTGGTTCCAGGTCAGCGTGACCGGGTTGGGGAGGGACGCTGATCTCGTCGTCTGTTCGCAGAGGGTGGTGCCGTCCCAGGCGAAGAGGATCTCTTCCGTGACCGTTTCCCCGTCCGCTGCAAGGCGGCGTTTGGCCGTTCTGCGTCCCAGGGGGTCGTAGGAGTAGCTCCAGCGGGTGCCGTCCGGGGTGATGACCGAGGTCAGGCGGTCCTCCGCGTCCCAGGCGTAATGCCACGTGTCCGGCTTGCGGGACAGACGTGACTTCTGGCGGAGGGTGGTGCGGCCCAGGGCGTCGTGTTCGTATCGGACGCGTCCGGCTCGGGTGATGCGGGTGCCCGTGTAATCGCGGGAGCCGGTCGCCTCGCCGCCCGGATGGGACGTCGGCCAAGACGCGGACGTCTGGTTGCCGGCTTCGTCGTAGGCGTAGCGCTCCGTCCAGTTCGCCGCCTGCACCGCCGTCACACGGCCCGTCGGGTCCAGTTCGAAGCGGCGCGAGCCGGCCAACTGGTCCTCGATGGCGGTCAGGTTGCCATCGGCACGGTAGGAATAGGCGCGGTGCTGCACGGGGCGGCCGGCCGGGCCAGTCACCGACTGTGTGGTCAGGCGCCCCAGGGCGTCGTACGCCTGGTCCAGAGTGAGCACTTCACCTATGCGGCGCGTCACTTCCCGTCCCGCCGGGTCGTACGCGAAGTCGATGGTGCGTCCCGAGGCCGTCATGCCGACGCTGCGGCCCGTCGTGTCGTAGGTCCATGTGGTGGTCACGCCCGAAGGGGTCGTGCGAGCCATGCGGCGGCCGAAGTCGTCATAGGTGTAGGTGAGAACGCGGCCATCGACCGTCTCGGAGAGGACGCGACCGTGGATGTCCCGGTCAATCGTCACCGTCGTGCCGTCGGGCCCGACGGCTTCGATCAGCTGGCCGGTCGGGTCGTACGCGTAAGTGGTGACACCGTCGGGTGTGCGCTTGACTGTCGCCCGGCCCAGCGCGTCGCGCTCGTAGGAGAGTGTCTGTCCCAGCACGTCTCTACGGGAGGCCAGGCGACCTGCTCCGTCGTAGGTGTAGGTGAGGGTGCGGCCGTCGAAGTCGGTCTCCGTGACCAGGCGGCCCGCGGGATCGTAGGTGTAGTTCCAGGTCAGCCCCTGAGGATTGGTGACCCGGGTGAGGTTCAGCTCCGTGTCGTGCTCGAATTCGTAGCGCACGCCGTCGGGACCCGTGCGCGCCGTCAGCAGATCGAAGTGCGTGTATGCGAAGTGCGTGGTGCCGCCGAGTCGGTCGGTGTGGGTCGTGCAGTTGCCCTCGCCGTCGTAGGTCCAGGACTCGGTGCCGCCATCGGCCGTGGTGCGACGGGCCAGGCGGCCTTCCACCGTCCACTCGAGGCGCGTCACCGCGCCCGTGGGCTCCGTGATCGCGACAGGCCGGCCGAAGGGGTCACGGTCGTAGGACGTCGTCGCGCCGAGCGGGTCCACGACACGTACGGGCAGTCCCGCGTCGTCGCAGTGGACCGTCGTCGTGTTGCCCAGAGGGTCGACGACGCCCGTCAGGCGGCCCTGCTCGTCGCGGGTGAAGCGGGTGGTGTGGCCCGTCGGCGCCGTGGTGGACGACCTGTTGCCGCGGAGGTCGTACGCCTGGTGGGTGGTGGTGCCGTTGGAGTGCCGGACCGTCGTGGGGAGGTGAAGGTCGTTGTAGTCGGCCTGCGACTCGCTGCCGTCGGGGTGGGTGACCGAGGTGAGGTTGCCGGCCTCGTCGTAGGTGTAGCGCGTGGTGTGCCCCAGCGGGTCCGTTCGGGTCAGCAGGCGGTTGTAGCGGTCCCGCTCGAAGCGGGTCACCGCACCCACCGGGTCGGCCTCTGCCACGACCTGGCACAGGTCGTTGACGAAGTACCGGTAGACGTGTCCGGTGCCCGTCGTGGCGGTGGTGGTGCGCAGGCCCGTCTCGGGGTCCCGGTCGGAGTACGCGATGCGCAGGCTCATGTGGCCTTCGGTGCCGCCCTCGGCGATGCAGCGGTCGCGGTCGTCGTACTCGTAGGTGTAGCCGCGGTCGTTGGTGTCGGTCCAGGAGGTGATGCGTCCCGCTTCGTCGTAGGTGAAGCGCAGGGGCACGCCCGAGGAGTTCACCACCTCGGTGAGGTCGCCCGCCGGGGAGTAGCCGTAGCGGATCAGCTCCTGGTCGCCCCCGTCGGGAGCGGCACCAGCCAGGTGGAGGGCGGTGATCCTGTGGTCCTCCGTGCTGACACGGATCCGGTAGCCACCACTGTGCGTAACGGTTGTGGGGGTGCCGTCGGCGTCGTGTTCGAGCGTGATCCGGTTGCCGTTGCGGTCGTCTATCTGTTCCAGAAGCGCGTGGGCGTCGGTGTGCCGGGCGAAGTGCCAGGTGCGGCCCGCAGCGGGGTCGATGATCGTGTAGCCATCGGACTCGGAGCGCAGTTCCCAGCGTGGTCCTTCCGTGGGAAGGCTCGTACCACCCTCCCCCGGATGTGGGTACGCAAGGATCAGACCGTCCTCGTGGACGAAGACGATGCGCTCGGGCTCGATTTCGAGCCGCTGGTCCACGGTCGACGACCATGAGGGGCCGAACCAGCGGCCGGCACGGTAGCCGGACTCGGCGCGCCGCTTGAACAGGAGGGGCAGCGTCGCGGGAAGGGCCACGTCGGTCTGCGGCATGTACATCTTGCCGGTGGCCAGATCCACCGGGTCGGTGGGGTTGTGCTGCGTGGCGTGGCCGTCGCTGTGGGTGCCGGGGTCGCTGCCGTCCACGTGGGAGCCGGCCGTGCCCAGGCCCGTCGGACTGCCGAGGGCGTTACGGCCGTCCATGTGGCGCGCCAGGCTGCCCGCGCCCTTGAAGGCCGCTCCCCCGGCGAGGCTGGGCGCCATGTACCCGAGCATGCGGGCCGGGTCCTTCTGGAACTCGTCCCAGGTGTTGGAGGCGCCCTGGTAGACGTCCTTCGAGAAGCCGATCGGGTCCCTGACCGCGTTGACGCCGCCGTCTATGACCATCGCCGCGTCGTGCAGGTAGGCCTTCGGCTCGGTCAGCAGCCGGCCCGGGTTGACCGCCAGGCCGAACTCGACGAGGTCGTTCCAGCCATCCTTCGCACCTCCGGTGGCGCGCTGCCAGCCGCTCGGCCGTTTCGGGGCCTTCTCGGCGGCTTTGTCGAGGCTCCGCCTGGCGGTGGTCGCTGCCTGCGCGACGTCCTCCTGCGCACCGTTGATCATCTCGACGAGCTCGGCCATCGCCGTTCTGCCGGGGTCCGTCTCGGGAGGCCGGGTCGGAAGGCTCGTCTCCCCGGCCTTGACCGCCGTGTTGTAGTCGTCCACGGCCTTGGCGTACTGACGCGAGAGGTCGCGGGCGAGCGGGGCCTCGTGGTCGAGGATCCGCTGGGTCAGTCGCTGGGCCCCGTCGAGCACCTCGCGGTAGGCGAGCACGGCGACGCCCGCCTCGACGAAGGCGTTCATCGCTTCGTCGAGGTCCTTGGGCAGTTTCTTGACCGTCTTGCGGAACTCCTCCGCGGCCTCGCCCTGCCAGGGATCGGTGTTGAGCTTGCGCAGTTGTTCCGCGCCCTCGCCGAAGTGGGCCGCCGCACCGCCGAGCTTCTTGACCAGCCGGTCGAGTTCGGCGGGCTTTCCCGGAACCCAGTCCTGGACGGTGTCGTCGGGGCCGATCCATATGCGGCGGAAGAGGAACCGTTTCTCCGACATGCTGGGTGTTCCTGCTCCTGCCTCTATCGCGGGGCCTGATCGGGGCCGGTTCCGCCGTCACGGTCGACCGGTTCCAGGCGGCCGCGGATCTCGGTGCGCTTCTCCGCGATGCCGTGCCCCTCGAAAAATTCGGTGACCGGATGGTCGTCCTCGAACTGCTGCTGCCGCTCGAGCATCATGGCCTTGTACCGGGTCTTGGTCTCGGTGACCAGGAAGTCGTTGATGGTGGCGCTCAGCGCGGCGACGATCACGTCCGCGTCGTCCGCGATGCAGCCGAGGCCGTGGCACCACTTGTCGAGGAAGTCGTTGACCGCGCCCGTCACTTCGTTCGCCCCGGTCTTGTCCTCACCGGCCAGCGAAGCCAGATCGAAGGCCGCCTCGGCGCGTTCCTTGGAGATCTTCCGCGCGGCGGCCGTGGACTCTTCGAGGGGGTGCGCGATCGACTGGAGGAACTGGACCTCCCACTTGAACTCGCCTCCGTCCGCGCCCAGCGGGATGAGCCATCCTTGGGCGTCACTCATGCCGCGCTCCCACGGGAGCGGTACGAGATGTGCAGGACCGGCTCGATCCTCGTGGCGGCCGAGGTGAGGCGTACCGCATGCTCGGCGGCCGGGTCCAGCCACACGTCGAGCCCCGGCGGCAGCAGGCCGAGAACGTCGGCGCCTGTCGTCGAGAACCAGGCTCCTCCGCCCGTGAACAGCGCGAACTGATCCAGCGATGTGAACACCGGAACCAACCGCGTCGGTTGCTCCGTGGCATCGGTGGCGTCGGAGACGACGGCCAGGTCGAGGATGCGGGAGCCCCGAGGGGCGGGTTGGTCCTCGCCCGGGACCTCCGACGCGGTGACGGTCAGGAAACCGGGAGCGTCCGGTCGTTCGCAGTAGACGCGGGCCCGCAGGAACGTCTCGAAGACGTCATGAGGTGACGCCTCCCCGTTCCTTGCGCGTCGCACGACCTCGACCAGGCGCGTCTCGTCGTCCGGCTCACCCGGGTGTTCCGGCGCAGCCGTGGTGTCCGTGCTTCCCCCGTTCGCACACATGCGCCCAAAGATCACACATGCGCTTCACGGCGCGCAACGCGCCTTTGCGACACGGCTCGTGGTGTTTCCCACATGCCAAGAGGCGGCCCGGGGCGGGCCACCTCTTGTCCGTTCAGGTCGGTGACGGGGGGTCAGCCCATCAGCATGCGGAAGCGGGCCGCGTTGCCGTGGTCCGTGTCCTTGTAGCCGATGACCGAGTCGTCCAGCAGCTTGGCGATGCGGTTCAGCTTCTGGCACATCTGGTCCATCTCCGAGCTGCTGCTGCGCTGGATCTCACCGTAGGCGGTCTTCGCCTCGCCCTCCCAGGTCTCGGCCACGGCCTTGACCTTGCGCATGAGGACCTCGAGCTGGTCGGACAGCTCCTTGGCCGTCTTGCGCACGTCCTGGGCGGCCTGGGTGACGGTGTCGAAGTTGACTGCGGTGCGGTCGCAATTGACGCTCACTGTGCGTTTCTCCTGGGTAGCGGGCGGCGTTGCTGCGGTCAGGCGAGGTCGGTGATGCGGCTGGTGACCTGGTACGAGTTGTCCACCTGCCGGATCTCCGTGACACGCTGCTGCTCGTGCTCGCTGAAGCCCTTGACGCTCATCCGCATGACGTCCTCGAGGTCGACGAGGTCGTCCTGGATCTTCTTCAGGTGCTGGTTGACGCCGCGCTGGACGGAGTCGAACTCCTTGCCCGCGGCACCCTGCCAGCCCGCCTGGATCATGTCGACGACAGCGTTGAGGGACGTCACCCTGCTGCTCACGTCCGTATGGAAGTCGCGGATCTTGTTCGCGAGTTCGGTCAGGTCCGAGTCGCTGTAGTTGACGCTCATGGTCGCTTGCCCTCCTTCGATGCACCGGCGGCCGGGACCACCGTGACGGGCCGCCGTGGATGGGTATCCAGGCTGTCCTGGCGGGCAAGAACCGCTGCACCCCGCGCGACGCGTGGTCGCAGCGCCGCGCCGCCCCCGTTCCGTACCACACTCGTGGCACCGAAGCCACTTTAGTCACTTGACGTGGGGGTTCCAACTGCAAAGCGAGGACAGGCCAGTTCGTGGCGGGTACCGTCCGCCAGAAGCGTGTGATCCGGTCAACCGGGGGTCTCGCGAAGCGACCCCCAGTACGGTGACCGATGGATCGTTGGTACGTCACGAAAGGACACCGTTCCGCCATGGCAGAGCTGCCGGACCAGGGGCGCGAGACGCCCGAGGAGATCAAGGCGCGCAAGGAGCGCGAGCGGGACGAGCTGTACGCGCTGGACATCTCCGGCGTCGAGTGGCACAGCGCCCCGGGCACGGAGACGCATGAGGAGCGGGTGGAGATCGCGTACCTGCCCGGCGGCGCCGTGGCCATGCGGTCGTCACTCGACCCCGGCACGGTGCTGCGGTACACCGAGGCGGAGTGGCGCGCCTTCGTCCTGGGCGCGCGCGACGGTGAGTTCGACCTGGAGACGTCTCCGGAGGGTGCGGCAGCCGCCGACTGACCTCCTGCAAGGGCCGGCGGCGGGCACGTCAGGTTCCTCGTGCTTGCCGGCGGCGGCGCAGGTCGCGCAGCACGACAGCCGTGCCGGTGACGACCGCGACCAGGACGGCGGTGATTCCCAGCGCGTAGGTGGCGTGGCGTTCGTCGCGTTCCGCCGGTGTCTCGGCCAGGGAGAACGGGGCCACGTCGGGGGCCTTGGCCTGAGGCACACCCGGGTCGGGGGTGGGGGACGACGGGGGGTCGGCGATGTCGGACTCCTGGACGGCGCGGACGGGGTCGATCACTCCCCAGCCGACGAAGTCGTCATGGCCGTTGACCGAACGCTCCGCCGTCTGCTCGATCTGCGTCACGATCTGGGCCGTGGTCCAGCCGGGGTGCTTCTCCTTCAGCAGAGCCGCCACCCCCGCGGCGAAGGGTGCCGAGAAGCTGGTGCCGCTGTCCGTGCACTGGCCGCCGCCGGGCACCGTGGAGACGATGTCGACCCCGGGGGCGGCCACCCCCACGAAGCTTCCCGTCTGGGAGAAGGCCGCGCGCTCGTTGTTCCGGTCGGAGGAGGCGACGGCCAGCACGCCGTCGAAGGCCGCGGGGTAGGTGTTCTTCTGCTTGCCGTCGAGGCCGTCGTTGCCCGCGGAGGCGACCACGACGACCTTCTGCTCGATTGCCTTGCGGACGGCCTCGGCCAGGGCCGAGGTGTTGGACAGCGGCTTGGTGGTGTCCTGGGAGATGTTGATGACATCGGCGCCGCGGGCGACGGCATGGTCGATGGCCCGGGCCATGCTGTCGGAGTCGCCGCTGCTGTCGGCGTCGTTCTGGCGGATGGGGATGATGGTGGCGTTGGGCGCCAGACCGACGAATCCGGTACCTTCCCGAGGCCGGGCGGCGATGATGCCCGCGACCTTGGTTCCGTGCCCTACCTGGTCGTCGGTGGGGTCGCCGTCCTTCCCTCCGGCAAGCAGATCCAGCCCGGCCGCCTTGTCGACGGCCCCGGCGAGTTGCGGGTTCTTGTCGTCGACGCCCGTGTCGATGACGGCCACCCGCACGCCCTTGCCCTTGTCGGTGCCCTGCCACAGCTCGTCGAGCAGGACGCGCTGCAGCGCCCACGGGCGGGCCCTGAACTGCCGCTCGCTGGGATAGGTGCACTCACCGCTGCCCGTGAGCCGCACCGGCGCCTGCGGGCGTGCAAGACCGGCCTGGTCGGGCGCGGCCCCGGTTCCGGGCGGGCTGACACCAAGAGCGGTCAGGGCTACGGCGGCCAGCAGAGCGGCCTTCGTCGGCGACACCGGTTCGGTCCTCTTCTCGTCCGTCGTCCATGGTCCGTTCGCGCGAGGTGGACATGCGTCGTCCACCCTTGGCCGTCGGATCACGAACCCTGCGGCTGCCGGGCGCTGTTGGTGTCGAGGCGCGGCCCCTTCGCCAGGAACTCCGACCAGGCCAGCGGAATCTTCGCCGGCCGTACGTTCTGGTAGCCGAGCTTGACTTGTGCCTCGCTGGGCTCGGGGCTGCCGTCCGGCCCGCCTTCCGGATCGGCCCCGATGTCCGAGGTGTCGCTGTCGCTGTCCCCGTTCGCCTGGACGGCGTACCGCAGTCCGGTGTCCGTCACCAGGAAGAGGGATCCGGCGTCGGACGCCGTGCCCTGGATCTGGGTGTAGAGCTGCCCCGTTCCCGGTGTGACATACGTGCTCGTGCCGTCGGCCGTGATCTCCACCGGGAAGTCCCTGCCCGCCCAGGTGCTGAGGACCGTCGAGTTGTCCTTGCCCACGTCCCGGAGCACGCTGCACACGGTGTCCCGTCCTCCGTCGGAGGAGTTGACCTGGCGGACGCGCAGGTCCGGCCAGTCACCGGACTGGCCCTCGAAGGGCTCGGGGTCGGGGGTGAAGTCCTGCAGGCCCACGGTGCGGGCCTCGCCGTTCATGTTCAGTTCGGCCGTCTGCGGCGAGGAGATCAGCAGCCACGCGGTGAACTCGGTGACCGGCTGCACCTTGCCCGGCAGGACGACGTAGTGCTGGGTTCCTTCGCCGGTCTCCGTCCTGAGGACCATACCGACCCTGTTCTCGTCCTCCGACAGTTGTCCCGGCACGTCCGCCGGGCCGCCGACGCCGGAAGGGAGTTCCGGGAAGCGGAGCGGGTCGCCCTCGTGCAGGGTGGCGAGCCACTCGTCGGTGACGAGCTGGGGCTTGCGCGAGCCGACGAGCGCGATGGTCAGCGGGTCGGACTTCTCGCCGGTCACGGCGTACGCGGTTCCGCGGGCGTCGACGAGGTAGCGCTCACCGGCGCGGGTCCTCACGTAGAGGACGTCCCCGCCGGACAGCCGGCCGGCGTCGTCGGTCCTCTTCCGGTCCGCGTCGGCCAGCACGAACGTGGCCTCCTGGACCGTTCCCTTCCCGTCCTTGCCGCCGGGCTGTGCGCAGACGGCCCAGCGCTTGGCCTCGCCTGCCTCTTCGGCCGAGGGCAGGCGGTCGGGCGCGTAGGGGATGCCGAGGATCGGCCCGCGCGGCAGCTTGCCGGAGTCGAGGACCTCATCGCTGACCTGGACGACCCGGTAGCCCGCGTCCTTCATCAGCAGGCGTGCGGAGGCCAGGTTGAGGACCGGGTGCAGGCGGGTGACGCCGTCCGTCTTGAGGACGACGTAACGGGTCGTCGACTGCTTGCCCACGATCACCCGGGTACCGGGCTCGTCCCAGCCCGTGGGCGCCGTGGGCTTGAACATCCCCCACGCTCCGAAGACGCCCAGCACCAGCACGCCGACGACCAGACTGGGGACGACGGCCCGCAGCGGCCGGGGCGCCCCTTCCTCCGATCCGGACGGCGAGGGCTGCAGAAAAGCGGCCAGCATGCGCCGCTTCGCAAAGGTGTAGGCGTTGAGTTCGTCCCGCCGTGATGCCATCAGTGCCTGCCGCTCCCCCATTTACCGCCCCGGGTGCGAATCCCCGGCCGTCCGCTGTCGGACGGGCCCCCTACTATGCCTGGTGATCGTCGGAGTGCGGCGAACGGGTAGGGTACGCGAGCTCATTCTGAGCCGCTGACGGTGTTGTTGCTCAGGCTGTTGTGAGCAGAGCGGGGGATGGAGTGAGGGCTTCGAGGACGCGGGCGCGCGGCCCGGCGGGGGCGACGCGAACGCCGGCGATCGGGCCGGAGGGGGCCGCCGGGCCGTCGGCCGACGACCGGCAGGCGCGGGGTTCGCTCCAACTCAGAGTGCGTACGGGGCACGGCGGTTCGTTCCGCTTGCAACGACTCGTGCTGTTGGAGATCGCCGCCGCCCTCCTGCTCGTCGGGTGGGTGATCGGCCCTGCGGCGCTGGTACCGGGCGCGGTCGTCGCCGTGGGGTTGGCGGTCCTCGCCCTGGTCCGCCGTCGTGGGCGCTCCCTGCCCGAATGGCTCGCCACCGCACGGGCGTTGCGGGCGCGGCAGAAGCGGGCCGCAGCCCTCGAACTGCCGCCTGGGGCCGAGCCGGGACTGACGCCGGTGCTCGAGTGCGATCCGGCCCTGCGCACCTCCTCCTACGGCGTACGTGACCGCCGCCCCGTCGGGATCGTCGGGGACGGGACCTTCGTCACCGCTGTGGTGCAGGTGGAGGCCGACGCCACGGCGTTGCGGGCCGAGCGGAGCCGGCGGCCGTTGCCGTTGGCGCTGGTGCGGGACGCTCTCGAAGTGGACGGTATCCGGTTGGAGTCGGCGCAGGTGGTGCTGCACACCCAGCCCGCGCCCGCGTTGCATCTGCCGCCGCAGTCGGTCGCCGTCACCAATTACGCGCCGCTGCAGGCGCAGACCGGCGCTCCCGCGGTGCGCATCACTTGGATCGCGCTGAAGCTGGACCCCGAACTGTGCCCGGAGGCCGTGGCCGCCCGGGGTGGCGGGCTGCTCGGCGCGCGGAAGTGCGTCGTGCGCGTCGCCGACCACCTGGCCAGCCGGCTGACCGGCGCCGGGTTCCGTGCGACCGTGCTCGACGAGGAGGAGCTGATCTCCGCCGTCGCCACCTCCGCCTGCGCCAATCCGCTGGTGACCGCCGAGGCGGGGCGGGCCGACCGGCGGGAGCGGCGTACCGAGGAGTCCAGCCGCAGCTGGCGTTGCGACAACCGGCGCCACACCACCTACTGGATCCGCAAGTGGCCCACTTTGGGCGGCACTCAGGGCACGTCCCTCCACCAGTTCGTCGCCCGGGTCACCGGCGTACACGCGCTCGCCACCACGATCAGCCTTACCCTCTCCCCCGGCGACCGGCGCGAGATGTCGCTCACCGGCCACCTCCGGGTGACCGGACGCAGCGCCGAGGAACTGACCGGGGCACGGCGCGCGTTGGAGGCCGCCGCCCGGGACGCTGGTGCTGCGCTGACCCGGCTCGACCGGGAGCAACTGCCCGGCGTGCTCGCCACTTTGCCGCTCGGAGGCGCACGGTGACGGCCATGACGACACAGAGCCCGCAGGGGCCCGGTGACTACGGCGTGCCGCCGCGTACGGCCGCGGTGGCGGGCGACGGGCAGGCCGTCCCGGACGCCGATGGGCGGCGGGCTCGTGGCTCGTTGCGTTTCGGCTTCGGGCTGTTCGGGCCTCGCCATGGCCGGCACACCCTGTCCGCGGACGACCTGGACGGCCTCGCGCTGCCCATCGGGGACGACGGTGTCGTCATCGGGGTGGACGCCCAAGGGCAGCCCGCCGTCCTCGGGTTGAACCGGCCCACGCCGTACGACGTCGTGCTCATCGGCGGTCTGTGGACCGCCCAGGTGCTCGCGCTGCGGGCCGCTGCGACCGGCGCGCGGGTGGCCGTGGAGACCGGCCGGCCCCAGGCCTGGACGCAGATGATGCACGCCATGGGCGGCGGCCAGAACGGGCTTTCGGTGTACGGCGTGGGGCGCGTGCCCCCGCAGGGCGCCTCGGCCGGCACCCCGGTGCTGGTGGTGCGGGACTGCGGAATGCGGCCTCCGCGGGGGCGCGTGGTGTCCGGACCCTGGCAGTCGGTGCTGACGCTGCTGCCCTACCTCAGCCCTGTCGCCCCCCGGCTGGTGCGGCAGGCCCGGCTTGTGGGCGTTCAGCGGATATCTCCGGACGAGGCCGCCGAACTGGGGCGCACCATGGGCTTGCCCCGTGCCGACATCGACGCCCTGCCGACCCTCGTCGACGGTGTCACCCTGTGGTGCTCCGACCGCGACCGGCAGTACGTGACGACGCAGCCGACCGACGCGGAAGTGGGACTGCTCGGTACGCCTCGGCGGATGGACTGACGTCCCGGCGGTCAGGGCGTCGCCTTGGGGACGGGGGCGGCGCGTGATCAGCGCCTTTTCCGTCGGGGGGAGTTCGTTGCGGTCGGCGGGCTTTCGTCCGGGTTCCCGGAGGACGGGCCTCCCGGGGTGGCTGTCGTGGTGATTAGGCTGGTACCGGTGTGACGCCAGAACCTGTCGTACGGGTACGGGCGTCCTGACGGGGAGGGCAGATGGTCGCCCCCAGCACGGCACAAGGGTGCTCGACCAACCAGGAGGAACTGTGAGCAGCGATCGGGACGGTACGCACGGGAGCTGGGCGACCCCCGGCGATGACCAGCCCGACGCGGAGTCCGCCGTCGAGACGACGGGCGAGTTCACCATCGACTACGCGCCGCCGGCCTGGTACACGCAGAACGCCTCGGAGGCGTCTACTTCGGCTTCGGCCTCCGGTTCCTCCGCTTCCACCCCTGGTTCTGACTCCGAGTCCGGTTCCAGCGACTCGTCCGGTTCGTCTGCGGGTTCCGGTGGTTCGGGGGCTTCGGGGAGTTCTTCGTCCTTGTCCGCCGGGGCCATTCCGCCTCTGCCGGGCCTGACTCCGCCTCCGCACGCCGTGGGGGCCTCCGGGCCGTCCGCCCTTCCGACGCCTCCCGCGCCGGCTCCCGGCGCGCCCTTCAGCCCGCCCGCGCCCGCGCCTGCTCCGGGCGCCCCGTTCACGCCTCCCGCGCCCGCGCCCGCGCCCGGTGCGCCGTTCACGCCTCCCCCGCCGCCCTCCGGCGGGCCTGTCGCCGTGCCCCGGCTGCCTGTCGGCAGTGGGTTCGAGCCGCAGCAGCCGGAATCGGACGCGGAGGAGGAGAAGCCTGCGACGGCTCCCTCCGACGCTTCTGTGTCTCCTGCCGCCGTGCCCGTCATGCCCGTCGGGCAGGGGCCGTCGCAGCACATCGAGCCCTCCGACGGCACCGACTCGGGCGACATCGAGAGCGGCGCCACCATTCGTTTCTCCGCCGCCGCCCTGAAGCGGGAGTTCGCCGAGCGCGATGCCGCCGCCGAGGCGGAGAAGGCCGAGGCTGAGAAGGTCCAGGACGAGGACGCGGACGCGGAGGAGGTCGCCTCCGGGGAGGAGGTCGCCTCCGGGGAGGAGGACGGGGCCCTCTCCGACTCCGACTCCCACTCCGACAGCACCGACGTCGACACCGACACCGACACCGACTCCGACAGCTCCGACGCTTCGGTTGATCCCGTCGTCGCCAAGGACGACGCTTCCGAGGACTCCTCCGAGTCCGGTGAAAGCGACGACGAGTCTGACGCTCTCGATGTCGACTCCTTCGGGCCCGACGACGTCGAGAGCGCCGCTGCCGACGACGCGGACGATGAGGACGACGTTCCGGCAGTCTCCCAGGATGACGAGGCCGAGGACGCGCCCCAGGACGCCGTGCCGTCCGATGACGAGCCCGAGGACTCCGTTGCCGTCGGCGCGGGCGAGCAGGACGACGAGCCCGAGGATGCCGTTCCGGCGTCGGTCGACGCCCCTCCGGCGCCTCCGGCCGCGCCCGCCTTCCCGAGCGCCCCTCCGGCGGGCGGCGACTGGTCCGTGCAGCCCCCGCAGCCGCAGGCGCCGGAGGCCGCCGCGCCCGCTCCGCAGCCGCCGTTCCAGCCGCAGGCGCCCCAGCCGGCGCTGCCTGGAACCCCGCCGGTTCCCCGGCGCAGCCGGCTGCCGCGGCACAGCAGCCGCCCCAGGCTCCGACCCCGCCCGCGCCCCCCGCCGGGTACGGCTTCCCGCCCGCCGGGCCCACGCAGCCGCCCACCCAGCAGCCCGGCTACGGGTTCCCCCAGCCCACCGCCGAGCCTGCGACGCCCGCCGCACAGCAGCCGCCCCAGGCTCCGACCCCGCCCGCGCCCCCCGCCGGGTACGGCTTCCCGCCCGCCGGGCCCACGCAGCCGCCCACCCAGCAGCCCGGCTACGGGTTCCCCCAGCCCACCGCCGAGCCTGCGACGCCCGCCGCACAGCAGCCGCCCCAGGCTCCGACCCCGCCCGCACCTCCCGCCGGGTACGGCTTCCCGCCCGCCGGGCCCACCCAGCCGCAGCACCAGCCCGAGGCGCAGCCCGGATACGGGTTCCCGCAGCCTCCCGCTCAGCCGCAGCCGACGCCCCAGCCGGGTGCGCCCGCCAACCCGGCCGCCGGTTACGGCTTCCCCCAGCCCGGCCCCGCCGCCGGTGCTCCGGGTGCGCCCACTCCCCCGGCCCAGCCCAGCGGTTACGGCTTCCCCCAGCAGCCCGCCCCGCCCGCACAGCCGCAGCCCCAGCCCCAGCCCCAGCCCCAGCCGCAACAGCCTCAGCAGGCCCACCAGCCCCAGCCCGGCATCCCGCCCCAGGCCCAGCCCCCGCAAGCGCCCCAGGCACCCCAGCCCCCGCAGCCCCCCGTCGACCCGCGGACCGGTACCGCCTGGCCGCAGCCCGTACAGCACGACCAGCGGCAGCCGGTCAACCCCGGTGCTGCGCCCCTCGGTTACACCGCCGCTGTCGAGCTGTCGTCGGACCGCCTGCTCAACAGCAAGAAGCAGAAGGCGAAGAGCAGCCGTCCCGCGGCCGGCGGGTCGCGGTTCAAGCTGGGCGGGAAGAAGGAGGAGGCCGAGCGGCAGCGGAAGCTGGACCTGATCCGCACGCCGGTGCTGTCCTGCTACCGCATCGCCGTCATCAGCCTCAAGGGCGGCGTCGGCAAGACGACCACCACCACCGCGCTCGGCGCCACGCTCGCCAGCGAGCGGCAGGACAAGATCCTGGCGATCGACGCCAACCCGGACGCCGGTACGCTCGGCCGCCGGGTGCGGCGCGAGACCGGGGCCACCATCCGTGACCTCGTCCAGGCGATCCCGTACCTCAACTCCTACATGGACATCCGGCGGTTCACCTCGCAGGCGCCCTCCGGTCTGGAGATCATCGCCAACGACGTCGACCCGGCCGTGTCCACGACGTTCAACGACGAGGACTACCGGCGCGCGATCGACGTGCTCGGCAAGCAGTACCCGGTCATCCTCACCGACTCCGGTACCGGTCTGCTGTACTCCGCCATGCGCGGAGTGCTGGACCTCGCCGACCAGCTGATCATCATCTCCACGCCGTCCGTCGACGGTGCGAGCAGTGCCAGCACCACCCTGGACTGGCTCTCCGCGCACGGGTACGCGGACCTCGTGTCCCGCTCCCTCACCGTCATCTCCGGTGTGCGCGAGACCGGCAAGATGATCAAGGTCGACGACATCGTGTCCCACTTCGCGACCCGCTGCCGGGGCGTCATCGTCGTGCCGTTCGACGAGCACCTGGCCGCCGGCGCCGAGGTCGACCTCGACATGATGCGGCCCAAGGTGCGCGAGGCGTACTTCAACCTCGCGGCGATGGTCGCCGAGGACTTCGTCCGGCACCAGCAGTCGCACGGACTGTGGACGTCCGACGGCAACCCGCCTCCGGTCGCCGCCCCGCCCATGCCGGGCCAGCCGGTCCCGGGCCAGCCCTACCCCGGTCAGCCGGTTCCCGGTCAGCCCATGCCGGGACAGCCCGCCCCCGGGCCGTACGTGCCGGGTCAGGCCGTCCCCGGCCAGCCGGGCGCCTACCCGCAGCAGCAGCCCCAGCCGCCGCAGGACCCCCAGCAGGCGCCCGAGGCCCCCCAGAACCCGCAGGCGCCCCACCCGGGCCAGCCCTACGCCCAGCCGGGACAGCCAGGACAGCCGCAGCAGCCGCAGCCGCCGCAGCCGCCGCAGCCGCCGGGATACCCCACCCAGCCCCCGGCCCAGCCCGGCCAACAGCCCCAGCCCGGCCAGCAGCCCTACCCCCCGTACCCCGGCCGGCAGTAGGCGCAGCAGCCCGACCCACCCCACCCGCCCGTAACCGAAAGCGGCCCCTCCCACCGAGGGGCCGCTTTCCCGTATCCGCGCCGCCAGCCGCCCACCAGCACCGCGTCACCGGTCTCGACCAATGGGCGCAAACTCTGCGTCAACTCAGCGTTTCCGCAGGCCACATGGGGTGCTCGCGCCGTTGACGGTCGCACGGACCGCTGATAGACGCACCCTCACTCATCTGATCAACCCGTCCCACCCGTGCGATCGACGACACGAGGTCTGCGCCCATGGACACGAACGATCAGTACGGCGGCCGCCACCGCACCCCTGCCCACGCCCCACTCGGCACCCCTGCCCACGCCCCTCTCGGCCGCACCCCCCGCCAGGTCCGGCTCGTCGCGGCGGCCGGCGCCGCGGCGCTCGCGCTCAGTGCCGGGCTCGCCACGCCCCTCAGCCCCGCCCCGTCGCAGGCCCACGCCGCCGACGACGACGGCAAGGTGCTGACGGTCGCGGTGGCGCAGAGCGTCGACTCGCTCAGCCCGTTCCTCGCGGTGCGGCTGCTCAACACCAGCATCCACCGGCTCACCTACGAGTACCTCACCAACTACGACCCCGAGGACAACCACGTCGTCCCGGGTCTGGCCACCACGTGGGAGTCCTCCCCGGACAAGCTGACCTGGACGTACACGATCCGCTCCGACTCCACGTGGTCGGACGGCGAGCAGGCCACCGCCGAGGACGCCGCGTGGACGTTCAACACGATGATGACCGACCCGGGCGCGGCCACCGCCAACGGCAGTTTCGTCTCCAACTTCGAGAAGGTGACGGCCCCGAGCCCCACTCAGCTGGTCATCAAGCTGAAGAAGCCGCAGGCCACGATGACGGCGCTGGACGTGCCGATCGTGCCGAAGCATGTGTGGGAGAAGGGCAGCGACTATCTCACCACCGCCCGCGCCAAGGGGCTGCGCGACGACCTCGTACGGCGGCGCCACGCGGTGCCGAACGCGCTGCTGCCGACCGTGACGCTGATTTTCATCAACCTGGGCCGCACGGTGGCCGGGGTGATCCTGGTGGAGACGGTGTTCTCCTGGCCGGGCCTCGGCGGGCTGTTCTACCAGGCGCTCAGCGTGCCCGATCTGCCGCTGGTGCAGGGGCTGTTCTTCGTGTTCGCCGCCGCGGTGATCGTGATGAACACCCTGGCCGATCTGATCTATCCGCTGCTCGACCCCCGGGTGGGCCGATGACTTCCGAGAACGGAACGATCAAGGAGCAGACGGCGCTCGCGGTCCCGTCGCGTTCCCTCGCGTGGCGGCGCCGACGGGACTCGGCCGCGCGTTTCTGGCGGCAGTACCGCGCCCACCGGGCCGGGTTGTTCGGCCTCGCCGCCCTGCTGCTGTTCGCGCTGCCGGCGCTCACCGCCCCGCTGCTGGTCGGCGACGACGTGGACAGCGTGACCGACGCGCCCGGCGGACCGCTGGAGGGGCCGAGCGCCGAATTCCCCTTCGGTACCGATCAGTTCGGGCGGAACCTGCTCGGCCTGGTGATCTGGGGCGCACGCGTCTCGCTGCTGGTCGGACTGCTCGCGGCCGTCCTGTCGGTGGCGATCGGCACCCTGATCGGGGTGACGGCGGGGCACTTCAAGGGCTGGTACGCGACGGTGATGATGCGGATCACCGACTGGTTCCTCGTGATGCCGACGCTGGTGCTGGCCATCGCGCTGGCCACGGTGATGCCGCGGTCGCTGCTCACCATCGTGGTGGCGATCGGGGTGACCACCTGGCCGACCACCGCCCGGCTCGTACGCGCGCAGACCCTGGCCGTGGAGACCCGGCCGTACATCGAGCGGGCGCGGGCGCTGGGTGGCGGGCACCGGCACATCATGTCCCGGCACGTTCTGCCGAACGTGATGCCGCTGGTGCTCGCCCAGACGACCCTGATCATCTCCACGGCGATCCTCGCCGAGGCCACGCTCGCCTTCCTCGGACTCGGCGACCCGACGGTCGTGTCCTGGGGCGCGCTGCTGCAGGACGCGCGGGAGGCGGGCGCGGTGAGCTCCGGGCACTGGTGGTACCTGGTGCCACCGGGTGTCGCCATCGCGGTGGTGGCGCTGGCGTTCACGCTGTGCGGGCGGGCCGTGGAGCAGGTCCTCAACCCGAGGCTGGGGGTGTCCCGGTGAGCCTGCTCGAGGTGAGGGGCCTGACGGTGACGTACGCGGGCGGCGCGGCGGCCGTGCGCGGGGTGGACCTGCGGCTGGAGGCAGGCCAGAAGCTCGGGATCGCGGGCGAGTCGGGGTGCGGGAAGTCCACGCTCGCGCTGGCGCTGCTGCGGCTGCTCCCGGCGGGCGCCCGCGTCGGCGGGGAGATCCTGCTGGACGGGGAGGACGTGCTGGCCATGAAGTGGGGCCGGGTCCGGGCGGTGCGCTGGGCCGGCGCCTCGATCGTCTTCCAGGGCGCCATGCACTCCCTCAACCCCGTGCACCGTATCGGTGACCAGATCGCCGAGCCGGTATTGCTGCACGGCCGCGCGACGGCGGCCGGGGCCCGGAGGCGGGCCGGGGAGCTGCTGGAGCAGGTGGGTCTGCCGGCGGCGCGTGCGTCGGCGTACCCGCACGAGCTGTCCGGCGGTCAGCGGCAGCGGGTGATGATCGCGATGGCGCTCGCCTGCGACCCCCGCCTGATCGTCGCGGACGAGCCGACCACCGCGCTGGACGTGATGATCCAGGCGCAGATCCTGCGCCTCATCGAGCAGTTGGTCGCCGACCAGGACGTGGGGCTGATGATGATCAGCCACGACCTGGCAGTGCTCGCCGACACCTGCGACCGGCTCGCGGTGATGTACGCGGGACGGGTCGTCGAGGAAGGTCCCGCCGCCCAGGTCCACGAGGACGCCCGGCACCCGTACGCGCGGGCCCTGTCGGACGCCTTCCCCCGCATCGGCGACCCGTCCTCACGCTTCGCGCCCCGCGGCCTGCCCGGCGACCCGCCCGATCCGTCGGCGCTGCCGTCCGGCTGCACGTTCCATCCGCGCTGCCCGGTGGCGCTGGACTCCTGCACGACCGAGGACCAGCCCCTGCGCGAGGCGGGCACGGCCTGGCGGGCGGCCTGCGTACGGATCGGGCGGGACGGACCCGACGACGCCGGTCCCGCCCGGCCGCGCGAAGGCGTCCCATCGCCCGGTGAGACCACCGGTCCCGGCAAGGAAGCGAGGCCCCGCACCCCATGACCCCCTCCAGCCCCACGACGACCGCACTGCTCCGCGCGCACCGCGTGCACGTCACCTTCCCCGGGCGGCGCGGCGCGCCCGACGCCCGGGCCGTGGACGGGGTCGACCTCGACATCCGGCGCGGCGAGATCGTCGCCCTGGTCGGTGAGTCGGGGTGCGGCAAGACCACGCTGGCCCGCACCCTGCTGGGACTCGTCGCCCCGACCGAGGGCGGCGTCACCTTCGACGGGCGGCCCCTGGAGTACTCCGGCCGCTCCCTGAAGGCGTACCGCAAGCGGGTGCAGCTGGTGCTGCAGGACCCGAGCGGCTCGCTCAACCCGCGGCACACCGTGTACGACGCGGTCGCCGAGGGGCTGCGCATCCACGGTCACCGCGGTGACGAACAGGCGGCGGTGGCCGGGGCGTTGTCCCGGGCCGGGCTGCGGCCGCCGGAGCGCTTCTTCCTGCGCCATCCGCACGAGCTGTCCGGCGGTCAGCGTCAGCGGGTGGTGATCGCGGGCGCGCTGGTGCTGGAGCCCGAACTCCTCGTCGCCGACGAGCCGGTGGCGTCCCTCGACGCGTCCGTACGCGGCGAGATCCTGGCCCTGCTGCTGCGTCTGCGCGACGACCTGGGCCTGTCCGCGCTGGTCGTCACGCACGACCTGGGGCTGGCCTGGAACATCGCCGACCGGGTGGCGGTGATGTATCTGGGCCGGATCGTCGAGACCGGCCCGGTGGAGCAGGTGCTGACCGCTCCCCGGCACCCCTACACACAGGCGCTGCTGTCGGTGCTCCCCGAGGCGCCCGGCGACCCCGTGGTGCTCACCGGTGAGCCGCCGGACCCGTCCCGCGTCCCGTCCGGCTGCCGTTTCCAGGCGCGCTGTCAGATCCTGGCGGGCGGGGAGGCTGAACGGGCCGGGGTGGCCGAGGCGTGCCGGACGCGGGACCCGGGGGTTCTGACCGGCGACGACACCGCTCAGGTCGCGTGCCACTGGGCGGCGGCACGCTGATCCGTCGGCAGGGACCTCAGGCGTCCTTGTGCTGCTCGGCGGACTGCTGACCGGCCTGCTCGGCGGCCTTCTGGGCGTTCTGCTCGGCGGCCGCGACGAGCTCCTTGCACCGCTCGACGTCCCGCCCCATCTGCTCCAGCAGATCGTCCAGCGTGTCGAACTTGGCCTGCCCGCGCACGAACGCCAGGAAGTCCACGGCGACGTGCAGCCCGTACAGGTCGAGGCCGACGCGGTCGATGGCGTACGCCTCGACGGTCCGCTCGGTGCCGTCGAACTGCGGGTTGGTGCCCACGGAGATCGCCGCCGGCATCGCCTCGCCCTGCGCGTGCAGCCAGCCCGCGTAGACCCCGTCGGCGGGGATCGCGGTGTGCGGGAGCGTCTCGACGTTGGCGGTGGGGAAGCCGAGGTCGCGGCCGCGCTGGGCGCCGCGGACGACGACGCCCTCCACACGGTGCGGGCGGCCCAGGATCTCGGCGGCGCCCTCGACGTCGCCTTCGGCGACCAGGCGGCGGGTGAGGGTGGAGGAGAACGGCTCGCCGCCGCCCGCGTCACCGGACACGTACAGATCGACGACCTCGACCTCGAAGTCGTACACCTTGCCCTGCTCGGCGAGGAACTGCACCGTGCCCGCGGCCTTGTGGCCGAAGCGGAAGTTGGGGCCCTCGACGACGGCCTTGGCGTGCAGCTTGTCGACCAGCACCTTGACCACGAACTCGGCCGGCGACAGCTTCGAGAACTCGGTGGTGAAGGGCAGCACCAGCACCGCGTCGACGCCCAGCTCCGCCATGAGCTCCGCGCGCCGGTGGTGCGGGGCGAGCAGCGGCGGGTGGCTGCCGGGACGGACCACCTCGCTGGGGTGCGGGTCGAAGGTGACGACGACCGCGGGGACGCCGAGCGCGCGGGCGCGGTCGACGGCGTGCCGGATGATCAGCTGGTGACCGCGGTGCACTCCGTCGTAGGAGCCGATGGTGACGACGCTGCGCCCCCAGTCGTGGGGGATGTCCTCCAAGCCACGCCAGCGCTGCACTGTGACTGCTCCTTGTCGAAACCTTGTCGGACGAACCCGAGTCCGTGGACTTCTCTGCGCAGCTCTAAGAGTGCCATGCCGGGTGGCCCCGGCTCGCATCGGCATGGGGGCTGTGTGACGACGTGCACGCGCCGGGTGGCGTCAGACGGGGACGGCGGCGCCCGTCAGCTCGTCGATCACCTCCCGGGTGACGGGTCCGACGAGCGGTCCCCACACGTGCGGGGCGTCGGTGAGCCAGCCGGCCACGGCCGCCGCGAGGCCGGGCACGTGGCGGGCCAGGTCGGCGAGGGTGCGGTCGAGGCGGACGGCGCCCTCGGCGGTGCGGACGAGCAGCAGTGCCGTGCGGTGGACGAGCACCCGCAGTTCGGGACCGGTGGTGCGGGCGGCGGCGCGCAGCACCGCGTCCAGCACGCCGGGGTCGGTCTCCCTCTCGAGCAGCGTGTCGAGCAGGCCGCGGCGCAGGGGGCGCGAGGCGGAGGTGCCGGGTGCCGCGAGGACGCCGGAGAGGGCCTCCCGCAGGGGGCGGGGGCCGCCGTCGAGCAGCTCGGTCAGGAGGAGGCGCAGCACGGCGCGGGCGGCGGGGCCGAGCTCGATGCGGCGGTCGGCGTACCCGGCGACGCGGCCGGTCAGCTCGGGCCGCCGGGCGGCCGCCTCCCGGACGAGGGCGGCGACCGGGCGGGCCAGGGCGGGCGTGGTGGCGTCGGCGAGGGCGCGGAAGGTGTCCTCCGGGTCCGTGCCCTGGGTGAGCCGGGTACGGAACGCTTCGAGGACGGGTTCGGTGTGGGTGGTGAGGGCGTCGGTGAGCGCGCTCGCCGGGAAGTGCGGGTCGCCGGCCGCGAACCGTTCGAGGGCGCGGGCGAGGTGGCGTCCCCTGCTGTCCGGGTCACGGACGAGGAGGGCGAGGGCGCCGCCGTGCAGGGCGCGGTCGGCGGTGCGCACCAGGACGGCGAGGGCGGCGTACCGCAGCAGGGTGCGGTCGCCGAGGTCGCGGGCGTACGGCGCGACCCGCAGGCCATGGGTGACGGCTGCGGCACGGCGGGCTGGGCGGGGGTCCTCCGCCCAGCGGTCGACGGCCCGGCACAGGACGCCCGGCTCCTCCTCGGCGAGCACGGCGAGGAGTTCGTCGGCGCGCCGGTGCGGGCTGTCGACAAGCGCCTCGGTCAGCGCGTCGGGCGCGGCGCGGCGGTGGGTGTGCAGCAGGGCCTGCGCGGCGGTCGCGACGGTGGCGTGCGGGGTGGCCGGCAGCGGCCGCTCGTCGTCGAACCAGCGGACGAGGTACGGCAGGACGGTCGCGGGGTCGGCGGTGAGCAGTCCGGCGGCGGCGTCGAGGAAGCGGGGACCGCTCTCGCACGGAGGTCCGTCGGCCAGGACCAGGCGGCGCAGCAGGGCGCAGCGCGCCTCCACGGGCAGCCGCAGCCGCGTCCAGAACGCGGGACCCAGCTCGGGCGGGACGGTCCGCCGCTGCTCGCGCCAGGCCACGACACGGTCGGCGAGCAGCCGCAGCACGTCCGTGTACGGGCCGGCGTCGGGCACGCGGATGAGGACGCCGGTGAGCAGGCGGGACGCCCACCAGGAGCCGGGGTCGGCGTCCAGGGCGTGCGTGAGGTCCGCGAGACGGGAGGCGAGCCGGGCGGGGCCGTGCCGGCGGGCGAGGCACAGCAGCGCCTCGGCGACGGGGCCGATGCGGTGGCGGGGCACGGGCGCGGTGTCGGCGGCGGGGGTGTGCACGAGGGTGTGCAGGGCGCCGTCGAGGTCGAGGTGGGCGCCCTGCAGCCAGTCGGCGAGCTCCTCGTGCCCGAACCGGTAGCCGTCCCCGGCCGGGACGAGCAGCCCTTCGGCGAGGACGGCGTCCGCCCAGCCGGGCCCCGTGGCGTCGGTGCTGTCCACCGCGGACCCGGGTCCGGACACGGGGAACAGCTCCTCGAACGACGCCCGGTCCAGCGCCCCGTCCTCCGTCCCGAGGCAGCGGCGGGCCGCCTCGTGCGCCTTCCCGGCGGCCCGGACGGCCAGACGGCGTACGGCGGTGCCGCGGGCGCCGAGTCCCCCGGCGAGGCGCTGGGCGATCCGCAGGCACGTCAGGTCCAGGTGGGCGGCGAGGACGTCGTCGCGGTCGACGGGGCCGTCGGGCGCTGTGGCGGCTACGTCGGAGCGGACGTCGGCGAGCAGGCGCAGGGTCAGCGGGTGGGCCGCGTCGGCGTCGGTGACGGCGCCCTCGGGGATGCCGTAGCGGGCGCGGGCGTCGCGGGCCTCGTCGGCGGTGAGGTCGCCGAGGACCACACAGGGCGGGAGGTTTTCGGGGCACGCGCTTCCGTGGTGCAGCAGGGCGGGCGGGTGGCCGGCCTCCTCCCAGTGCTCGGGGGTGCAGGACACCACCAGGCGGGTGCCCGTCGCGCGCAGCCGGCGCACGGTCTCCTCGGTCCACGCGGCGAGCCGCCGGTACAGGCCGGGCGCCATCTGCTCGGGGTCGTCGAGGAGGAGCAGCAGGGGGCGTCCGGCCGCCTGGGCGAGCGCGGCGAGACGCTCGGGCTCGAGGTCGCCGGGGTCCTGCGGCGGGAACGGCAGCGAGGCGGTCACGTCGGCGGCGGCCCGGGCCAGGGCGCGGCGGGCGGCGTCGGCGAGGGAGGTGTCGTCCTCGCACAGGTCGGTCCCGCGCAGCCACAGCGTGGGGAGGCCGGCGTGGTGGCGGCGGGCGGCGAGGGCGGCGAGTTCGGTACTGCGGCCACTGCCGGGCGGGCCGACAAGGCCCAGGACGGTCGCGTCGCCGCGCTCGAAGGCGTACAACTCGGCGCGGACAGCGGTCCGTTCGACCGGCTCCACGATCGGCCGCGGGGCGCGCCTTGCCGCCGAGGCGGCGGTGAGCCCGACGACACCGGCGAGGTTGAGATCGGTCCCGTACGCGGGGACCGTGGCCGCGTTCTCCATGAGCAGCGCGGCGAGGGCGGGAACCGTGGGGCGCAGGGGGACGGCGAAGCCGACGTCGGAGGCGGCGGTGCGCAGCGCGGTGCCGAGGACGCCGACGACGGTGCCGGTCACGGGGTCGAGCACGGGGCCGCCGGCCGCTCCGCCGCCGAGCCGCAGCGCGTCCCGGCCGGCCGTGCCGACGGCGAGTTCGAGGGCGCCGGGGACGTGGTGGGTGCGGTCGGTGGCGGTGTAGGTGACGGTGGTCGTCCCGAGCACCCGTGCCTCGCGCCAGCGGCCGGCGGGGATGCGCACGTACGCGCCGGTCGGCACGGTGTCCCGTGAGGTGACGGGGAGGGGGGCCACACCGAGGTCGCCTGCGCGTACGAGGGCCAGGCCGAGGGCGGGAAGCGGGGTGACGGCGTCGGCGGTCACGATGCTGTGGCGGCCCTCCGCGCCGTGCAGGAGGAGGCGGGGGAGGCCGTCGACGACCTCGTGGCCGGTGATCACGGTGCCGTGGAGGTCGGCCACGAAGCCGGTGCCCCGGGGGCGGCCGGCCAGGTCGTGGAGCGCGACCAGCCCGGGGTCCGCCGGCGGGTCCCCGGCGGGCCGGAACCGCTCGAGGGCGTACCTCGGGGCGTCGAGCGACGGCATCATGGAGCCTCCTGCCGTGCTGTACCTGGTGCCTTGCCCGTGACCTTAGGGCCCCGGTGATCAGCAGCGCAGTGCGGCAGGGGAACGCGCCCCCTTCCACTCCCCCGGTTCACTCCGAGCGCCCGCACGTGAGGGTGAACAGGGAGGGGGTGATGGATAGACCCTAGGGGTGGGGGAACCGAGGGGGGCCGTGGAGCGGCGCAGAGCCGACCCCGTGCCGCGCCGCTCCACGGACGGCCTCCGTCGGTTCTGTGACACGGGGGGTGCTGCGGGCCCGCCGCCCAGGATTCGCCCCCGCGCCCCTTCCCTCGCCCACTCTCGGCTCCGCTCGAGCGGGGGGACCCCCATCGTCCCTGGGCTGCGCCCCAGACCCCCCTCATCGGCCCTGGCGGGCCTCGTCCTCAAACGCCGGACGGGCTGGGGACGCCCCTCCCGGGCGCTCACACTCCAGCCCCTCCGGCGCTTGAGGAGCGGGGTCCGGGGCGGAGCTCCGGGGCATGGCGCCCGGCGCGCGGAGCGGGACCACGTCCAGGGGCGGCGAGCCTCAACGAAAATGGCCCCCGAAGGGGCCATCCTCACGTGGCGAACACCGCCACGCTCTTCGCCTTCCCCCGCTGCTCCTCCACGAGCGCCAGGAACCGCCCCTCCGGGCCGAAGACCGCCACCGGCCCCCGGCCGGCGTACTCCTCCGGCATCTCCAGGCGGACGCCGTTCGTCAGGAGCTTGGCGCGGCGTTCGTCGACGTCCCAGCGGGGGAACGCCGCCGCCGCGGCCTCGGCGATCGGCATGATCGTCAGCTTCTCCTGGAGCTCGTCCAGGGTCTTCGCCGCGTCCAGCCCGTACGGCCCGACGCGGGTGCGGCGCAGCGCGGTCAGATGGCCGCCGACGCCCAGGCCCGCGCCCAGGTCGCGGGCGAGGGCGCGGATGTAGGTGCCGGAGGAGCAGACGACCGAGACGACCAGGTCCAGCACCGGTGTGCCGTCCTCGGCGACGGCCTCGCGGACGTCGTACACGGAGAAAGAGGACACAGTGACCGGGCGGGCGGGGATGTCGAAGTCCTCGCCCTCGCGCGCCCGCTTGTACGAGCGCACCCCGTTGATCTTGATGGCGCTGACCTTGGAAGGCACCTGCATGATGTCGCCGGTCAGGGCGGCGATCCCCGCGTCGATGGCCTCGCGGGTGACCCGTGAGGCGTCGGCGGAGGCGGTGATGTCCCCCTCGGCGTCGTCGGTGACGGTGGTCTGGCCGAGCCGGATGGTGCCGAGGTACTCCTTCTCGGTCAGCGCCAGATGGCCGAGGAGCTTGGTCGCGCGCTCGACGCCGAGGACGAGGACGCCCGTCGCCATCGGGTCGAGGGTGCCGGCGTGGCCGACCCGGCGGGTGCGGGCGATGCCGCGCATCTTGGCGACCACGTCGTGCGAAGTGAAGCCCGACGGCTTGTCGACGATGACAAGGCCGTCGGGCGGGGTCTGCTTCTGGGTCATTCGGCGGTGTCGTCCGTCTCGTCGTCTTCCGGCTTGCGGTACGGGTCGGCTCCGCCGGCGTACGTGGCGCCCGCGGACGCCTCGCGCACCTTGGCGTCGGACTGGCGCGCCTTGTCGAGGAGGTCCTCGATGTTGCGCGCGGTGTCCGGCAGGGCGTCCATGACGAAGGTCAGGGTGGGGGTGAACTTCACGCCCGCCGCACGGCCCACCTCGGAGCGCAGCACGCCCTTGGCGGACTCCAGGCCGGCCGCGGCCGCCTTCCGCTCCTCGTCGTCCCCGTACACCGTGTAGAAGACGGTCGCCTCCCTGAGGTCACCGGTGACCCTGGTGTCCGTGATGGTGACGTGCGAGCCGAGCCGCGGGTCCTTGATCCCGCGCTGCAGCTTCTGGGCCACCACCTCTCGGATGAGGTCCGCCAGCCTCTTGGCACGCGCGTTGTCGGCCACTGGTCCGTCTCCTTAAGTGCTTGACGTGTTGCTTCAGTCTTCGTCGCTGTGGAGCCTGCGTCGAACCGAGAGCAGTTCCACCTCGGGCCGTGCGGCGACCAGGCGCTCACAGCGGTCGAGGACGTCGGTGAGGTGGTCCCATTCCCCGGAGACCACCGCGAGGCCGATCTCGGCCCTGCGGTGCAGGTTCTGGTTCCCGGTCTCCGCCACGCTGACCGCGTACTTCCGCTGCAGTTCGGCGACGATCGGACGGACGACGGAGCGCTTCTCCTTGAGCGAGCGGACGTCGCCGAGGAGCAGGTCGAAGGACAGAGTCCCCACATACATGTGTGCATCCGGATGACCCGCCGGTTCGGGATCAGGGACCTCCCCGGCCCGGACGGAGCCGGTACCCCGGGGAAGGGCGCCGCAGCGGCGCCGGTACGGGAACCGTACACGCAACGGCCGGGGCCGATCGACGGAAATTCGCTTCCGCCGACCGGCCCCGATCGCGTGCTGCTGCGGTCAGACGCGCGGCTTCTCGCGCATCTCGTACGTCGCGATGACGTCGTCGACCTTGATGTCGTTGAAGTTTCCGAGGTTGATACCGCCCTCGAAGCCTTCGCGGATCTCGGTGACGTCGTCCTTGAAGCGACGCAGACCCTCGATGTTGAGGTTCTCCGCGACCACCTTGCCGTCGCGGATGAGGCGCGCCTTGGTGTTCCGCTTGACCTCGCCGGAGCGGATGATGACACCCGCGATGTTGCCCAGCTTGGACGACTTGAAGACCTCGCGGATCTCCGCCGTGCCGAGCTCGACCTCCTCGTACTCCGGCTTGAGCATGCCCTTGAGGGCCGCCTCGATCTCCTCGATCGCCTGGTAGATGACCGAGTAGTACCGGACGTCCACACCCTCGCGCTCGGCCATCTGCTGCGCACGCCCGGCGGCGCGCACGTTGAAGCCGATCACGATGGCGTCGGAGCCCATCGCCAGGTCGATGTCGGACTCCGTGACCGCACCGACGCCGCGGTGCAGGACGCGGATGTCGACCTCTTCGCCGACGTCCAGCTGGAGCAGCGAGGACTCGAGGGCCTCGACCGAACCGGAAGCGTCACCCTTGATGATCAGGTTCAGCTGCTGGACCTCGCCGGCCTTGAGCACCTTGTCCAGGTCCTCGAGGGAGACACGGCGCGTGCGCTTGGCGAACGCGGCGTTCCGCTCACGGGCGGCGCGCTTCTCCGCGATCTGACGGGCCGTACGGTCCTCGTCCACCACGATGAAGTTGTCGCCCGCACCCGGGACATTGGTCAGGCCCAGGACCTGGACCGGCGTCGAGGGTCCGGCCTCGGCGACGTTGTTGCCGTTGTCGTCGAGCATGGCGCGCACGCGGCCGTAGGCGTCGCCCACCACCATCGTGTCGCCGACCCGCAGGGTGCCTCGCTGGACGAGCACGGTCGCCACGGCGCCGCGGCCGCGGTCGAGCCGGGACTCGATCGAGATGCCCTGCGCGTCCTGCTTCGGGTTGGCCCGCAGGTCGAGCGAGGCGTCCGCCGTGAGGATGACGGCCTCGAGGAGGCTGTCGATGTTCTGACCCTGCTTGGCGGAGATGTCGACGAACATGGTGTCGCCGCCGTACTCCTCGGCCACGAGGCCGTACTCGGTCAGCTGACCGCGCACCTTGGTCGGGTCGGCGCCCTCGACGTCGATCTTGTTGACCGCGACGACGATCGGGACGTCGGCCGCCTTGGCGTGGTTGAGCGCCTCGACCGTCTGCGGCATGACGCCGTCGTTGGCCGCGACGACCAGGATCGCGATGTCGGTCGACTTCGCACCACGGGCACGCATGGCGGTGAACGCCTCGTGACCCGGGGTGTCGATGAAGGTGATCTTGCGCTCTTCGTCGTTGACCTCGGTCGTGACCTGGTAGGCACCGATGTGCTGGGTGATGCCGCCGGCCTCGCCCGCGATGACGTTCGTCTTGCGGATGGCGTCGAGGAGCCGGGTCTTACCGTGGTCGACGTGACCCATGACGGTCACGACCGGCGGACGGACGACCAGGTCCTCCTCGGAGCCCTCGTCCTCACCGAACTCCAGGTCGAAGGACTCGAGCAGCTCGCGGTCCTCCTCCTCCGGGCTGACGATCTGAACGGTGTAGTTCATCTCGTCCGCGAGGAGCTGGAGCGTCTCGTCGGAGACGGACTGGGTCGCGGTGACCATCTCGCCGAGGTTCATCATGACCGCGACGAGCGACGCCGGGTTGGCGTTGATCTTCTCGGCGAAGTCGGTGAGCGACGCACCGCGCGACAGGCGAATGGTCTCGCCGTTGCCGCGAGGCAGCATCACGCCGCCGACCGACGGGGCCTGCATGGCCTCGTACTCCTGGCGCCTCTGCCGCTTCGACTTACGGCCGCGACGCGCGGGACCGCCGGGACGGCCGAAGGCGCCCTGCGTGCCACCACGGCCACCGGGACCGCCGGGACGGCCGCCGAAGCCGGGACGGCCACCGCCGCCGCCGAAGCCACCGCCGCCGGACGGCCGGCGAAACCGCCGCCGCCACCGGGACGACCGGCACCGCCACCGCCGCCGGGACGGCCGGCGAAGCCGCCGCCACCGGGACGACCGGCGCCGCCGCCGGACGACCCGCACCGCCCGGACCACGGCCGCCGGGGCCGGGACGCGGGCCGGCAGCGGGACGCTGCGGCATCATGCCGGGGTTCGGACGCGGACCGCCGGGACCGCCGCCGGGACGGGGACCGCCCTGCGGACGCGGCATGCCGCCCGGAGTGGGACGGGCACCGCCGGGAGCCTGCGGACGGGGACCGCCGCCCTGGCCGGGGCCTGGGACGGGGACCGGCGCCGGGGCGCCGGGACCGGGACGCTGGCCCTGCGGGCGCGGAGCCTGCGGACGGGCCATACCGGTGGAGCCACCCGAGGTGAACGGGTTGTTGCCCGGACGCGGACCGGCCGGACGGGCGCCCGGACGCGGCGCCCCGCCGCCGGGACGCTGACCCTGGCCTGCCGGACGGCCCTGGCCGCCCTGGCCCTGACCGGGACCGGCGGGACGGCCGGCGGGCTTGGGAGCACCGGGACGCGCGCCGCCGGGCTTCGGACCGGACTGGGCCGGGGAAGCGGCGGGCGGGGCCTGGAACTCCGGAGCGGCCGGCGCCGGACGCGGCGCGGGGCGCGGGCCCGGAGTCGGACGCGCACCGGAAGCCGGCGCGGAGGGCGCCGACGGAGCCGGCGAAGCCGCCGGCGGCTGGGCCGCGGCGGGCTTGGGGGCGGCCGGCGGCTTCGGGGCAGCCGGACGCGCCGCCTGCGCCGGAGAGGGCGCGGCGGGCCTGGGGGCGGCCTTCTTGGGCGCGCCGGGCTTCGCGGCGGACTTGCCGTTGCCCCCGCCCTGCTGGAAGGCGTCTGTCAGCTTGCGTACTACGGGCGCTTCGATGGTCGAAGACGCCGAACGGACGAATTCACCGAGTTCCTGGAGCTTGGCCATGACGACCTTGCTCTCCACACCGAACTCCTTGGCGAGTTCGTAGACCCGGACCTTAGCCACTTCGCTCCTTTGAGGTCCGGGTTGCGTCCGGACCGTCGCTAGTTCATGGGCGTACTCATCGCGTACTCATCGAGTGCTCATCGCAATCTCGACCTGCTTTCGACTCGCGAGGTACCAGGCCGCACGGGGGTTTCCGTACGGCGAGTTCTTACCGTGTCGCCTGATCAGCCGGCGTCTCGGCCGCTGATCGGCAACCTTGTGCCTGCTCGACGTAGTGGCGCAACGCCTTTACGTCGAGCGGTCCCGGGACGCGGAACGCCCGCGGGAACGCCCTGCGGCGCACCGCCTGGTCGAGACAAGCCGGTACGGGGTGCACATACGCACCCCGGCCGGGCAGCGTACCGCGTGGATCCGGGACGCAGGCGTCCTCCATCACCACGATCCGCAGCAGCTCGCCCTTGACCGCTCGCTCGCGGCACCCCACGCAAGTGCGCTCGGGGCACGCGCCAGCCTGTGTCCGGCCAGACACTTCTCAGTCTACCTCCCCGGACCGACCTCACCCCTCCGGGGCAAGAATCGAACAACGCCACGAGCAAAGCTGTCGTGATCTCAGCGGATCGCGGCCTGGATCTATTCCCCGGCCTGCTCGGTGTCCGGCCGGATGTCGATCCTCCAGCCGGTGAGCCGGGCGGCCAGACGGGCGTTCTGCCCCTCCTTGCCGATGGCGAGCGACAGCTGGTAGTCCGGCACGGTGACCCGGGCGGACCGGGCCGCCAGGTCGACGATCTCGACCTTGGAGACGCGGGCCGGGGACAGGGCGTTCGCCACCATCTCGGCCGGGTCGTCGGACCAGTCGACGATGTCGATCTTCTCGCCGTTCAGCTCCGCCATGACGTTGCGCACACGGCCGCCCATGGGGCCGATGCAGGCGCCCTTGGCGTTGAGCCCCGAACGGGTGGAGCGCACGGCGATCTTGGTGCGGTGACCGGCCTCACGGGCGATCGCGGCGATCTCCACGGAGCCGTCGGCGATCTCCGGCACCTCGAGGGCGAACAGCTTCTTCACCAGATTGGGATGCGTACGCGAAAGAGTGACGGACGGACCGCGCACTCCCTTGGCCACCCGGACGACGTACGACCGCAGGCGCGTGCCGTGCGGGTAGGTCTCGCCGGGGACCTGCTCCTGCACCGGCAGGATGGCCTCCAGCTTGCCGATGTCCACCAGCACGTTCTTCGGGTCGCGGCCCTGCTGGACCACGCCGGTGACGATGTCGCCCTCGCGGCCGGCGTACTCGCCGAGCGTCGCGTCGTCCTCGGCGTCGCGCAGGCGCTGCAGGATGACCTGCTTGGCCGTGGTGGCGGCGATACGGCCGAAGCCGGACGGGGTGTCGTCGAACTCGCGGGGCTCCTGGCCCTCCTCGAGGTCCTCGGGGTCCTCCTTCGCCCACACGGTCACATGTCCGGTCTCCCGGTTGAGCTCCACGCGCGCGTGCCGGCGGCTTCCCTCGGTGCGGTGATAGGCGATGAGGAGGGCCGACTCGATCGCCTCGACCAGCAGGTCGAAGGAGATCTCCTTCTCCCGTACCAAGCCCCGCAGGGCGCTCATGTCGATGTCCACGGCTACGCCTCCTCTTCCTTCTTGTTGTTCTTGTCGGACGCGTCGTCCTTGCGGTTGAACTCGACCTGGACGCGCGCCCTGGCGATGTCGTCGAAGGCGAGTCGGCGCGCGGTGGCCTTGCGGCCCTTGACGCCGGGCACCTCGAGGTCGAGGCCCTCGTCGTCGGCCGCGAGGATGCGGGCGACCAGCTCGCCGCCCTCGGCGAGCTGGAACCGCACCAGGCGGCCGGTGGCGCGCACGTAGTGACGGTGCTCGGTCAGCGGGCGCTCCGCGCCGGGGGTGCCGACCTCGAGGGTGTACTCCGCGCTGCCCATCGCGTCGGTCTCGTCGAGCTTCGCCGAGAGCGCGCGGCTCACATCGGCGATCAGGTCGAGGTCGGCCCCGGTGTCGGAGTCGACGACGACGCGCAGCACACGCTTGCGGCCGACCGTGTCCACGGCGATCTCCTCGAGATCCAGGCCCTGGGAGCTGACGAGCGGCTCCAGAAGTTCTCGAAGCCTCTCGCTCTGGGTGGTGCTCATCCGGGTGACTCCTCGGCCGCGTGTGCTGTTGTGGGACGGTGCGCGTGTCTGCACAAAGGGTATCCGGTCGCAAGGGGTGTTGCCGTCCACCCTTGCCGTCCACCCGGTCGGCGTGGGTGCCGCTGAGGGGCGCCGGGCGGACCTGCGGGTACGGTGATCGCGGGCCCTGCCCGAATCCCTGTTCCAGCCCCGTTCGCCACGAGCCCCCGAGGACGTCTGCCGTGTCGTTCCCCCTGTCTCCGCGCGCCCGTTCGGGGCCGCGCAGAAGGAGTCTGCTCGCCGCCGCCCCGGCGGCCCTGCTGGTGGCGGGGTGTTCCGCCGGGTCCGACGACCCGGGCGGCCCCGCCCCCGCGCGGCCCTCGGCCGCCGAGCGGACCCGGGCGCGCGCGGCGGGACAGCAGGGCGCTGGCCGCGCGGTACGACGCGGTCGCCGCCGCGCACCCGAAGCTGGCGGAGCGTCTGCGTCCGCTGCGGGCGGACGTGGTGCGGCACGCGGAGGCGTTCGAGGGGGGCGCGGACGGCTCGGCGTCGCCGGCGGTGTCCGCCGCCCCCTCCGTGGAAGCCACTGCGGCGGCCGCGCCGTCGTCGTCACCGTCGGCCTCCGGCTCTCCCGCCGTTCCCGCGAGCGAGAAGGACGCGCTGGCGCAACTGGCCGCCGCGGAGCGGGAGATCGCCGACCGGCGGGCCGAGGAGCTGGTGACCGCGCCGGCCGAGCTGGCCCGGCTGCTGGCGTCGGTGTCGGCGTCCGGCGCCGCGCACGTGTACCTGCTGACGGAGGCCCGACGGTGAGTGACGCGCAGGACAAGGAGCTGCGGGCGCTGCAGGCGGCGCTCGCCGCGGAGCACGCGGCGGTGTACGGCTACGGCGTCGTCGGCGGGCGGATCGGTGAGCGGCGGCGCACGGAGGCGCGCACGGCGTACGACGCGCACCGGGCGCGCAGGGACGCGCTGGTGCGGGACGTGAAGGACGTCGGGGGTACGCCGGTGGCGGCGGCGGCCGGGTACGCGCTGCCGTTCCCGGTGCCGGACGCGGCCGCGGCGGTGCGGCTGGCGGCGGAGCTGGAGATGCGGGTGGCGGGCGTCTACGCCGACCTGGTGCGCTCCAGCGGGGGCGAACGGCGCAGGTCGGCGGCGGAGGCGATGCGTGAGGCGGCGGTGCGGTCGGTGCGCTGGAGCGGGGAGAGCGTAGCCTTCCCTGGGCTCGCCGAGCGGAGCGGAACGGCTCCGGGCGGCCCGGCGCCGGCGCCATGACATGACGGGGGGCTCCGGCACCGTGTGACATCAGGAAGGAACGACTCGCGCATGGCATTCGAACCGCCGCGGCGTCTGGTGAGGGCGCTCGGTGAGACGGCGCCCGAGGGTGACGACTGGCTGGAGAAGCTGCCCGAGCTGGCGCGTGAGGCCGTGGAGCGGCGCGAGTTGACGGTGGAGCGGGTGCAGCTGCCGGGCGGGCGCAGCAGCCTGGTGGTGCTCGTCCGCAGGGCCGACGGCACGCCCGCCGTGCTGAAGCTGGCGCCGCCCCGTGCGCGTCCGGAGAGCGAGCGGGTGGCGCTGGCCCACTGGGGCGGCCGGGGCGCGGTGCAGTTGCTCGAGCCGGTGTCCGAGGGCACCGAGGGGGTGCTGCTGCTGGAGCGGCTGCACCCCGATGTGTCCGTGCGGACGCTTCCCGAGGCGAAGGCGCTGCTGGAGGCGGCGGGAACCCTGCGCAGGCTGTGGGTGGACCCGCCGGAGGGCCACGTCTTCGAGACGGTGGCCGAGCGCACCGGGCGGCAGGCGCAGGCGATGCGGGCCGGGGCGGACGAGGCGCCCGAGGTGGCCCCGCTGGTGGACGCGGCGCTGTCGGCGCGGGAGGAGCTGCTGGAGTCGCCTCCCGAACACCGGTTGCTGCACGGGACGTTCCGGCAGAGCAAGGTGCTGGCCGGGGACCGGATGCCGTGGCTCGCGGTGGGTCCCGACCCGGTGGTCGGGGAGCACGCCTTCGACCTGGCGCGGCTGGTCCGGGACCGTGTGGAGGACCTGATCGCCCAGCCGTCGGGCGCGACGACGACGCGGCGGCGGGTGCGGCGCCTGGCGGAGTCGCTGGAGGTGGACCGGGAGCGGCTGCGGGGGTGGACGCTGTTCCGGGCGGTGGAGTCGGGGGTGCGGGCGCGGAGGGTCGGGCGCGAGAGGGACGCGGAACTCCTGCTGGAGTTCGCGAGCTGGCTTTAGGACGCGGGGCGTGTGACGCCGCCGGTGGGCCGGGCGTCACGCCCAGGTCCCGTACCGCGGGGTGACGCCTCCCCGGCCCCTGCAGCACGCTCAAGGAGCGCGGGGAACTGCGCGACCAGCCCCCACCAGCCCGCAGCCGAACACCAACCGGCACAGCGGAGCTGAGCGCCGTAACAACAGTGCCGCGCCCCTGAGGGGCACGGGGAACTGCGCGACCAGCCCCCACCAGCCCGCAGCCGAACACCAACCGGCACAGCGGAGCTGAGCGCCGTAACAACAGTGCCGCGCCGCCGGGGTGCCGCTGCGCCCACCCGTGCCGCCCCAGCGGCACGACTGCCCGCAGCGGCGGCCGGAGGGGGTGCGCCCCCCTGCGCGTGCAGGGGGGCGCTCCGGTCGGCGGGCCTCCCGAGCTTGCCGGCCGGAGTCTCGGCCGTGCCGGGGTCAGAGAGGGCCGGCCAGGCCCGCCTGAACCGCCCCCTCCATCGCCAGCAGCCGCACATGGCGACGGATCACCGCGCCCTGATCCACCGCGTCCGGCACCGGATGCACATCACCGGACTCCGCCCGGAACGGCACATGCGCGAACAGCGCCAGATCCGCCGGCGGTATGTGCCACGACAGATGCCAGCCCCCGGCGATCAGACACAGCCGGTGCGTCCCCTCGTGTTCCGGCCCGCCCAGCGGGGTCAGCACCGCGCTGGCGGGATGCAGCGCCGCGAGCCAGGACAACAGGTGCGCCCGCTCCCGCTCGGCGTCGCCCAGCCGCCGTTCGTACGCGTCGGCGTGCTGCTGCCAGCGCGCCAGCCGCAGCCGGCTCACCGCCAGTTCGTGCTCCAGCCGCAGCCGGTCCACCGACTCCGCGGCCGGCCGACGAGGCCGCACCAGCCGCCCCAGCAGCCCCTCCCGTGCGTGCGCGGTCATCGGTCCCCTTCGTCCGGGGCCGGTTCCGGTTCCGACGGCGACTCCGTCACGGGGGTCAACGGACCCGCGTACTCGGCCACATGGGCCAGCGAGCACCGCTCCGGGCGGCCGTCGAGCGACATCAGCGGCATGCCGTCGTAGGCGCGGTGGCCCTGGAAGTACCAGGTCTCGCCGTGCGCGTCGCGGTACGGCAGGGCCAGGTCGTACGCCGTGCCGCCGAGCAGGAAGGGGCGCATGGGCCCGGCCGGCCCGTCCGGCGACGGCTCGTCGTCGGGGTGTGCGGCTGCGGCTTCCGGGGTCCCCTCCACCTCGGTGTCCGCTCCCCCCGCGTCCGCTCCCCGCGCGTGCTCCCCCTCCGGCTCACCGTCCGGGCCGGACGTGAGCGGCTGGACGGCGGCGGTCACGCGGACCCCGTCCCGGCTGCCCTCCCCCGCCAGGATGTGCGGCGCGGTGCACTCGGCGGCGGCGGTGATGCCGAAGTACGCGCACCAGCCGGGCCACCGGGCGTACGGCGGTTCGAGGCTGAGCAGGACGTGCACGGTGTCGCCGTCGGCCCGCACGGTGCGGACGTCCGGGTGGGTGCCGACCTCCCGCTCGATGGTCAGGGCCACGGACCGGGCGCGTTCGCGGGCCGCGTCCCAGGCGAGGGCCTGGCGTTCCAGCTCGGTCGGCGCGGGCGGCGGAAGGAGGCTCGGGTGCGGCAGGGCGCCCGGTGAAAGGGCGACCGCCTCCGGCGGCGAGACGGACGCGAGATACAGGTCGCGCAGGCCGGGCACGGCCACGGTGACGCGGAGGACGGGGACGGCGTCCGGGTACTCGTTCACGCGGGCACCGCCCCCGCCGCCCACCGCAGCCGGCACATCGCCCGGTGCGTCAGCGCCTTGACCGCGCCGACGGTGCGGCCCATGGTGTGCGCGGTCTGCTCGATGGACAGCCCGCCGAGGAACCGCAGTTCCACGGCCGCCCGCTGGGACGGGGCGAGGGCGCTCAGGACGCGGTGCACCGTCTCGCGGGCGTCGGCGGCGTCCAGGTCGCGCAGCACCAGGGTCTCCGGTTCCGGGCCCGGCTGCCCGGGGTCGCCGAACTCGGCGACGAGCATCTCGCGCCGGTGGCGGCTGCGGCCCAGCTCGTCGAGGTGGATGTTGCGGGCGATGGTGGTCAGCCAGGCGGCGGGGTCGGTGCCGCGCCAGGCGAAGCCGGAGATGTTCCGCAGGGCGCGGGCGAAGACCTCCTGGGTCAGGTCCTCGGCGAGGTGCCGGTCCCGGGTGCGGGCCAGCAGATAGCCGTACACCGTGCCGCGGTACTCGCGGTAGAGAAAGGCGAACGCCTCGGGGTCCCCGGTGCGGGCCCGGGCCAGCCAGGCCGGCTCCGACGCACTCGGGGCGGCTCCCCCGACGGGGGCTCTCCCCACGGCGTCTCTCCCGCCCGTGGTTCTCTCGGCGGTGGGTGAAGTGGTCGCTAAGGACACGTTCGTTGCTCCTCGGTAAGGGGTGGGCAAGGACGGGCGGACCGCCCGGCACGACCGCACGACGTCTGCGATCTTCATGTAGATGTAGATTTCGGGTGGGCGTTCGACGCGGACCGGCGGACAGGGATGTGCGCACGCCGGGACGGGTCCGGCCGGCGCAACCGACCGTCGACGCAAGGGGTTCCGACTCCCGAAAGCGTCTACAGTCTTCATGTAGATGAAGATCGGGTCAAGGTTGACAGGGCATATTCCGACCGACGGGTGAAAGGGCGCAGAGGGGGCGGACGGAGGAACGAAGGGCGGGGCAGGGTAGCGCGAGTGGGGCCGAATGCACCGGCGCACACCCCCTGATCCGGCCATCGATCTGCAATCTACTTGCGCTTGTAGATGGGCATGACCGATGCTCGGACGCGTGACGAGCCGACAGATTCTGCCATCTTCGCCCGGGACCGCCGAGGGCGGTCCGGAGTCCCCGGGTGAGGATCTGGCGGCACTGCTCGAGCGCCTCCTCGCACTTCCCCAGAGCGGTACGCAGAAGGACCTCGCCCGCGAGGCCGGCATCTCCTACCCGACCCTGAACGCCTGGATGAACCGTACGCGCGGCACGTCCCGCATCCCGCCCGAGAAGCTGCGGGCCATGGTCGAGGTGTTCCGGCGGTGGGGCGTGCGGACGACGCCCAAGGAGTTCTTCGAGGCCGTCGGGCGTCCCGTGCCGGGACCCAGCCGCGACGAGCGCGAGGCGCGGCTGCTGAAGCTGTACCGGCAGCTCCCGGAGGCCCGGCAACGAGCGCTGATCAAGGACGCGGAGGCCATGCTGCAGGTCAGCAGGATCACCTGATCCTCCCCTGACGGCCGGAACCTCCCGACGCCCCACGAATGTCCCGAAAGCCCCACAGGTGCGCACCGGCATCGCTACGATCGGAAGCCGCTGGCCTCCCGAAGCGGAACACCGTGCCCTTGCGCACCCCTGGGGAGACAGTCATGTGCATTCGCGTTCACACGGCGGACGACCTGCCGGACATCGTGGTGTGGGACCCGGACGAGGTCAGCGTGCTGGTGGCGCGCGGCGCCCATCTGCTCGACGTCGTCCGGGAACTGCGCGCACTCCTCACGGTCGACCTGGGCGCCCCCGAGGGCGCGGGCACGGCCCTCCTCTGCTTCTGCGGCGAACACGTCGACCTCCCCGCGAGCATCCTGAGCCGCGCGCTGACGGCGGAGGCGTGCTGACCGGCGCCCCTCAGGCCCGCCGCCCCACGAACAGCCTCCGCCCGGGGCGACGCCCAGGCAGGGCCGGTGTGCCCTCCGGACATGCGTCGTCCCGGCCACGGACACCGACGGCGTCCGCGGCCGGGACGATTCCGGGGCTGCGCCGTGCGAATCAGCGCGCCGTCAGGCGGGCGATCGCCTCGTCCACCGTCAGCTCCTCACGCTCGCCCGTCCGGCGGTCCTTCAGCTCCAGGACGCGGTCGGCGGAGCGGCGGCCCGCCACCAGGATCTGGGGCACGCCGATCAGCTCGGAGTCGGTGAACTTCACGCCCGGGGAGACGCCCGCACGGTCGTCGACCAGGACGCGCACGCCCGCGGCGGCGAGCTTCTCGGAGACCTCGAGGGCCAGCTCGGTCTGGAGCGCCTTGCCGGCGGCGACCACGTGGACGTCGGCCGGGGCGACCTCGGCGGGCCAGCACAGGCCCTTGTCGTCGGCGGTCTGCTCGGCGAGGGCGGCCACCGCGCGGGAGACGCCGACGCCGTAGGAACCCATGGTGACGCGGACCGGCTTGCCGTTCTGGCCGAGGACGTCGAGCTTGAGGGCGTCGGCGTACTTGCGGCCCAGCTGGAAGATGTGGCCGATCTCGATGGCGCGGTCCAGCTTCAGACCCGTGCCGCACTTGGGGCAGGGGTCGCCCTCCTCGACGACCACGACGTCCACGTACTCGTCGACCTCGAAGTCACGGCCGGCGACGACGTTCTTCGCGTGGGTGTCGGCCTTGTTGGCGCCCGTGATCCAGGCGGTGCCGGGCGCGACGCGCGGGTCGGCGAGGTACTTCACCTTGTCCAGGCCCTGCGGGCCGACGTAGCCGCGCACCAGGTCGGGGCGGGCGATGAAGTCGGCCTCGGTGACCATCTCGACCTCGGCCGGGGCGAAGTGCGCCTCGACCTTGCCCAGGTCGACCTCGCGGTCGCCGGGCACGCCCACGGCGACGATCTCGCCGTCGACCTTGACCAGCAGGTTCTTCAGCGTGGCCGAGGCGGGGACGCCGAGCTGCGCGGCGAGGGACTCGATGGTGGGGGTGTCGGGCGTGGGGATGTCCTCGGCGGCCGGCACCCCGGCGGCGTCCACCGGCTTCAGCTCGTAGGAGACGGCCTCGGTGTTCGCGGCGAAGTCGCAGTTCGGGCAGTCGGCGAAGGTGTCCTCGCCGGCCTCGGCGGGCGCGAGGAACTCCTCGGACTTGGAGCCGCCCATGGCGCCCGCGGTCGCCGCGCAGATGCGGTAGTCGAGGCCGAGGCGCTCGAAGATCCGCTGGTACGCCTCGCGGTGCAGGGCGTAGGACCGCGCCAGGCCGTCGTCGTCGAGGTCGAAGGAGTAGGAGTCCTTCATCAGGAACTCACGGCCGCGCAGGATGCCGGCGCGGGGGCGGGCCTCGTCGCGGAACTTCGTCTGGATCTGGTAGAGGATGACCGGCAGGTCCTTGTAGGAGGACGCCTGGTCCTTCACCATCAGCGTGAAGATCTCCTCGTGGGTGGGTCCGAGGAGGTAGTCGCCGCCCTTGCGGTCCTGGAGGCGGAACAGCTCGGCGCCGTACTCGTCCCAGCGGCCGGTGGCGTCGTAGGGCTCGCGCGGCAGGAGGGCGGGGAGGAGCACTTCCTGGGCGCCGATGGCGTCCATCTCCTCGCGCACGATCCGCTCGACGTTGGCGAGCACCTTCTTGCCGAGGGGCAGCCACGTCCAGATGCCGGCGGCGGTGCGGCGGACGTAGCCCGCGCGGACCAGCAGCTTGTGGCTGAGGACCTCGGCGTCGGCCGGGTCGTCGCGCAGCGTCTTCGCCATCAACTGGGACATGCGCTGGACCGGTGCGTTCGCCATGGTTCCTGTACTCCTGCTGCGTCTAGGTGATGAAGGCGAGGTTAGCCGGGCGGGACGGGACGGCGGAAATCGGTTGGCGCCCGACGCCCTAGGAGCGCAGCGGCAGCGGGGCGCCCATGACGGCGTACGGGGTGGGGGCGCTGGGGAAGTGGACCTGCCGGGCGAGGTCCTGGTAGCCCAGCGAGCGGTACAGATGGCGGGCGGGGCTGTCGATGTCCAGCGCGGACAGGATCGACCGGGGCTGTTCGGCGGTGTCGGTGATCGTGGTGATCAGGGCGCGGCCGATGCCGTGCTTCTGGTGCCGGGGGTGGACGTGCAGCTCGGTGATGACGAAGGAGTCGTCGAGCCAGTCGTCGTGGCCGCGGGCGCGCAGATAGGGCTCGACGACGGTGGACCACCAGTGGGAGCGGTCGTTGGGCATGCCGTAGACGAAGCCGACCAGGCGTCCCGCGACGGTCGCGCCGAAGGCCCGGGCGCCGGGGAAGGTCATGTGACGCAGCACGATCTGCCGGCGTACGGCCACCTCGTCGGGGCCGAGTCCGAACGCCACCGCCTGGACGGCCAGTGCCTCGTCCACGTGGGAGGGGAGGTCGAGGGGGCCGATCACGATGTCGTCGGGCTGGGGGCGGCCGTGACCGGGAAAGCGCAGCATGCCGGGGAGACTACAGGGACGCGCCCGTCAGAACAGCACGCTCATGAAGGCGCCGACCTCGCGGAAGCCCACCGTGGCGTACGTGCGGCGGGCGGGGGTGTTGAAGTCGTTGACGTAGAGGCTGACCACGGGGGCGACGTCGGCGAGGGCGTAGCGCAGGACGGCGGCCATGCCGGGGGCGGCGACGCCCTTCCCGCGGTGCTCGGGGGCGACCCAGACGCCCTGGATCTGGCAGGCGCGGTCGGTGGCGGCGCCGATCTCCGCCTTGAAGACGACGTTACCTTCGGCGTCGAAGCGGGCGAAGGAGCGGCCGGAGCCGACCAGCTCGGCGACCCGGGCCTGGTAGAGCAGTCCGCCGTCGCCGGCCAGCGGGGAGACGCCGACCTCCTCGGTGAACATGGCCACGCACGCGGGCATGATCGTCTCGAGTTCGTCCTTGCGGACGCGGCGGACGTACGGGTCGGGCGCCACGGTGTCGGGCATGCGCTCGGTGACCAGCAGCGGCTGGCGGGAGCGGACCTCGCGGGCGGGGCCCCACTGGGGTTCGAGCAGCTGCCAGAGGGCGGCGGTGGGCTCGGCCGGGCCGACGATGGAGGAGCAGCGGCGTCCCGCGCGGCGGGCGCGGTCGGCGAAGGCGCGGACGGCGCGCGGGGTGGCGCAGATGGGGACGAGGTTGGCGCCCGCGTAGCACATCGACGTGAGGATGCCGTCCTCGTACCAGCCCCACATCTCGCCGCCGAGCCGCCACGGGTCGAGGCCGGCAATCTGAACGCGCGCGGTCACGAAGGCGTTGGCGACCGGGTCGCGGTCGAGTACGGCGAGGGCGGCGTCCAGGTCGCTCGGTTCGAGGACCCGGGAGGTGGTCTGCGTCAACACGTGCGGGGCCTCACACAAAAGGGTTCTGCCTGGTTTCCGCACTGTACCCGCGGATGCCGGGGGCCGCCGCCCCCGGAACCCGCGTCCGCCGGGAGGGCCCGGTCAGCCGGCCACCGCGACCTGCGGCTCGCCGGAGACCACACCGTCCTTCTCCATCTGCTCGGCGATCTTCATCGCCTCCTCGATCAGCGTCTCCACGATCTTCGACTCGGGCACGGTCTTGATGACCTCGCCCTTCACGAAGATCTGCCCCTTGCCGTTGCCCGAGGCGACACCCAGGTCGGCCTCGCGCGCCTCGCCGGGACCGTTCACGACGCAGCCCATGACGGCCACGCGCAGCGGGACCTCCATGCCGGTCAGGCCCGCGGTGACCTCCTCCGCGAGCTTGTACACGTCCACCTGGGCGCGCCCGCAGGACGGGCAGGACACGATCTCCAGACCCCGCTGCCGCAGGTTCAACGACTCCAGGATCTGGATGCCGACCTTGATCTCCTCCACCGGCGGCGCGGAGAGGGAGACGCGGATGGTGTCGCCGATGCCCTGCGAGAGCAGCGCGCCGAAGGCGACGGCGGACTTGATGGTGCCCTGGAACGCCGGGCCGGCCTCGGTGACGCCGAGGTGGAGGGGGTAGTCGCACTGCTCGGCGAGCTGGCGGTAGGCCTCGACCATGACGACCGGGTCGTTGTGCTTCACCGAGATCTTGATGTCCCGGAAGTCGTGCTCCTCGAACAGCGACGCCTCCCACAGCGCCGACTCCGCCAGCGCCTCCGGGGTGGCCTTGCCGTACTTCTGCAGCAGCCGCCGGTCCAGCGAGCCCGCGTTCACCCCGATGCGGATCGGGGTGCCGTGGTCCTTCGCCGCCTTGGCGATCTCCTTGACCTGGTCGTCGAACTTCTTGATGTTGCCCGGGTTCACCCGCACCGCGGCGCAGCCCGCCTCGATCGCGGCGAACACGTACTTCGGCTGGAAGTGGATGTCCGCGATCACCGGGATCTGCGACTTCTTCGCGATCACCGGCAGCGCGTCCGCGTCGTCCTGCGTCGGGCACGCCACCCGCACGATCTGGCAGCCCGACGCGGTCAGCTCCGCGATCTGCTGCAGCGTCGCACCGATGTCCGACGTGCGCGTGGTGGTCATCGACTGCACCGACACCGGGGCGTCACCGCCCACCGCCACGGATCCGACCTGGATCTGCCGGCTCTTCCGGCGCACGGCGAGCGTGGTCGGGACGGACGGCATGCCGAGAGAAATCGCAGTCATCTGCTGTGCAACCCCAAGTCGTGGATCAAGGTCCGGCTCCCCGTGAGCAGCGGGCTCCGGGCTCCGAGATTACGGCAATGGCCAAGGCTCGAGCACATCGCGTTCTTAAACCCACTCAAAGGGCGACGGCCCGGAACACCAGGGTTCCGGGCCGTCGTGAACAACGGGTGTCGTGGTGCGGGCAGGTCAGGAGATGCGCACCGGGTTCACCACGTCCGCGATCAGGACGAGGATCGTGAAGCAGACGAAGATCCCCGCCACGACGTAGGCGACGGGCATGAGCTTCGCCACGTCGAAGGGGCCCGGGTCGGGGCGGCGCAGCAGCCTGGCGAGGTTGCGGCGCAGCGACTCCCACAGGGCGCCCGCGATGTGTCCGCCGTCGAGCGGCAGCAGCGGCAGCATGTTGAACAGGAACAGGGAGAGGTTGAAGCCCCCGAGGAGCATCACGAACATCGCGAGCTGCTGCGAGGCCGGGATGTCGAGGGTGGCGATCTCCCCGCCGACGCGGGCGGCGCCGACGACGCCCATCGGGGAGTCCGGTTCGCGGGGGCCGTCGCCGAAGGCCGCGTCCCACAGGGCGGGGACCTTCGACGGCAGGGCGGCGAGGGAGTCGATCGCGTCGCCGACCCGGTCGGTCATCCAGGTCACGGACTCGCCGAGGTCCTGTTTGACGACGCCGGTGGCGGCGCTGAAGCCCAGGAAGCCGGCCTTGACGTACTGGCCCTCGACGTAGGTGCCGTTGCCGTCCTTCTTCGCAACCATGTTGGTGGCGATGGTGGCGTGCAGCGTCACCTCCTTGCCGTCACGCTCGACGACGATCGGGACGCTCTTGCCGGCGCTGTCGCGGATGAGGTCGGACAGCTTGCCCCAGTCGTCGGTGCGGACCCCGTCGAAGGCGACGATCTTGTCCTTGGCCTTCATGCCGGCCGCGGCGGCCGGCGACTGCGGGTCGGACTTCCGGCAGTCGTCGCGCTTCTCGCTCTGCGAGATCACGCACTGGGAGACCGAGCTGACGGTGGTGGTCTGCTGCTGGATGCCGAAGCCCATCAGCACGATGAGGAACAGCACGACCGCGAGGATCAGGTTCATGAACGGGCCGGCGAACATGACGACGACCCGCTTCCACGGCTTGCGCGTGTAGAACAGGCGCTTCTCGTCGCCGGGCCGCAGCTCCTCGAAGGCGGCCGAGCGGGCGTCCTCGATCATGCCGCGCCACGGGGAGGTGGAGCGGGCCTCCAGCTTCCCGTCGGGGCCCGGCGGGAACATGCCGATCATGCGGATGTAGCCGCCGAACGGGACCGCCTTGACGCCGTACTCGGTCTCGCCCTTGTGCCGCGACCAGATGGTCGGGCCGAAGCCGACCATGTACTGCGGCACGCGGATGCCGAACATCTTGGCCGTGGACAGGTGCCCCAGTTCGTGCCAGGCGATGGAGAACAGCAGGCCGGCCGCGAAGACGACTATGCCGAGGATGAACATCAGGGTCGTCATGCACGCGCCTCCGCGCTCGCCGTCCGGGCTGTCAGTTCGCGGGCCCGCGCACGGGCCCAGTTCTCCGCTTCGAGGACGTCCGGCACGGTCAGTGAGGTTCCCGTGTCGGGCGTTCCGTGTTCCTCGACCACCCGGGTGACCGTGTCGATGATGCCGAGGAACGGCAGCGCGCCGGTGCGGAAGGCCTCGACGCACTCCTCGTTCGCGGCATTGAACACCGCGGGGGCGGTACCCGCGAGTTCGCCGACGTGCCGGGCGAGGTTCACCGCGGGGAAGGCCTCGTCGTCGAGGGGGAAGAACTCCCAGGTGGACGCCTTGCTCCAGTCGAAGACCGGGGCCGCGTCGGGGACCCGTTCGGGCCAGCCGAGGCCGATGGCGATCGGGCCCCGCATGTCGGGGGGCGTCGCCTGGGCCAGTGTCGATCCGTCCGTGAACTCAACCATCGAGTGGACATACGACTGGGGATGCACGACCACCTCAATGCGGTCGAAGGGAATGTCGTAGAGGAGGTGCGCCTCGATGACCTCCAGGCCCTTGTTGACGAGGGTCGCGGAGTTGATCGTGATGACCGGGCCCATGGCCCAGGTGGGGTGGGCGAGGGCATCCTCGACGGTGACGGCCGCCAGCTCCTGCCGGGTGCGGCCGCGGAAGGGCCCGCCGGAGGCGGTGACGACCAGCTTGCGGACGTCGGCGCGGGTGCCGGCGGCCAGCGCCTGGAACAGCGCGGCGTGCTCGGAGTCCACGGGGATGATCTGACCGGGCTTGGCCAGCGCCTTCACCAGCGGGCCGCCCACGATGAGCGACTCCTTGTTGGCGAGGGCCAGGGTGCGGCCCGCCTCCAGGGCGGCGAGGGTCGGGGCGAGCCCGATGGAGCCGGTGATGCCGTTCAGCACGGTGTGGCAGTCGGAGGCGGCGACCCGCGTGGCCGCGTCGGGCCCGGCGAGGATCTCCGGCAGCGGCTCCCCCGCGCCGTACCGCGCGGACAGCGCCTCGCGCAGCTCCGGTACGACGTCCTCGCGGGCGACGGCGACCGTGCGCACCCGCAGGCGGTGCGCCTGCTCGGCGAGGAGGGCGACCCGGCCGCCGTTGGCGGACAGGGCGGTGACCCGGAAGCGGTCCGGGTTGCGCAGCACGAGGTCGATGGCCTGGGTGCCGATCGACCCGGTGGAGCCGAGGATCACCACGTCCTTCGGGCCGTCTCCCGCGACGGGGTCGTACACCAGGTGCGGGTCGGCGAGGGGGGCTGGAGCGTCGGTCATGGCCCCATTGTGTCCGGTCGCGGCGGCCGTCGGGCCCCCGCCCCGGCACCCCGGGGGCGTGTCCGCCGTGCGCGGGGAGCGGAGGGAGGGGACGCGCGCCGTGGCCGGCCCCTCCCCGGGGCGCTCAGCGGATCGGGCGGCGGACGTTCTCCCGGGTGCTCTCGCCCGGGGTGGCGTCGGCGATCCAGGGACCGTCGCCGGAGGGGTCGATCACGCCTTCCTCCAGCCAGGTGTAGGAGCCGCCGAGGACGTTCTTCACGACCTTGCGGTCGAGGTCGTCGGTGTTGCTCCAGAGCCGGCCGAACAGCTCCTCGACGCGCAGCCGGGCCTGGCGGCAGAAGGCGTCGGCGAGCTGGTAGGCCTCCAGGCCGTGGTCGCCCCGGCCGCGCAGCAGCTCCGCGCGGACGCAGGCGGCGCTCATCGCGAACAGTTCGGCGCCGATGTCGACGATCCGGCCGAGGAAGCCCTGCTTGGTCTCCATCCGCCCCTGCCAGCGGGACATGGCGTAGAAGGTGGAGCGGGCGAGCTTGCGGGAGGTGCGCTCGACGTAGCGCAGGTGCGGGGAGAGGTCGATGCCGTGCTTGAACTCGCCGTACGCGCCCGGGAGCTGTCCGGGTCCGGCGACCAGCTTCGGCAGCCACTTGGCGTAGAAGGCGCCGGCGCCGGCGCCCGCCCGCGCCTTGTCGCCGAGGGACTTCTCCGGATCGATGAGGTCGCCGGCGACGGACAGATGGGCGTCGACGGCCTCGCGTGCGATCAGCAGGTGCATGATCTCGGTGGAACCCTCGAAGATGCGGTTGATGCGCAGGTCGCGCAGCATCTGCTCGGCGGGGACGGCGCGTTCGCCGCGGGCGCGCAGCGAGTCGGCGGTCTCGAAGCCGCGGCCGCCGCGGATCTGGACCAGTTCGTCGGCCATCAGCCAGGCCATCTCGGAGCCGTAGAGCTTGGCGAGGGCGGCCTCGATGCGGATGTCGTTGCGGTTCTCGTCGGCCATCTGCGAGGAGAGGTCGACCACGGCCTCCAGGGCGAAGGTGGTCGCCGCGATGAACGCGATCTTCGAGCCGACGGCCTCGTGCAGCGCGACGGGCTTGCCCCACTGCTCGCGCTCCGCGGACCACTCGCGGGCGATCTTCAGGCACCACTTGCCGGCGCCGACGCACATCGCGGGCAGCGAGAGCCGTCCGGTGTTGAGGGTGGTCAGGGCGATCTTCAGCCCCTGGCCCTCCTCGCCGATGCGGTGCGAGGCGGGGACGCGCACGCGGTGGAAGCGGGTGACGCCGTTCTCCAGGCCGCGCAGGCCCATGAAGGCGTTGCGGTTCTCCACGGTGACGCCCTCGGAGTCCGCCTCCACGACGAACGCGGTGATGCCGCCCCGGTGGCCCTCGGACTTCGGGACGCGGGCCATCACGACGAGCAGGTCGGCGACCACGCCGTTGGTGGTCCACAGCTTCACGCCGTCCAGCACGTAGTCGTCCCCGTCGGGCACGGCGGTGGTGGCGAGGCGGGCCGGGTCGGAGCCGACGTCGGGCTCGGTGAGCAGGAAGGCGGAGATGTCGGTGCGGGCGCAGCGCGGAAGGAACGTCTCCTTCTGCTGCTGCGTGCCGAAGATCTTCAGCGGCTGGGGCACGCCGATCGACTGGTGCGCGGAGAGCAGCGCGCCGATGGCGGGGCTGGCGGAGCCGACCAGGGCGAGGGCCTTGTTGTAGTACACCTGGGTGAGGCCGAGGCCGCCGTACTTGGTGTCGATCTTCATGCCGAGGGCGCCGAGCTCCTTGAGCCCGTTGATCACCTCGTCGGGGATGCGCGCCTCGCGTTCGATCAGGGCGCCGTCGACCTTCGTCCCGCAGAAGTCGCGCAGCCTGGCCAGGAACTCCTCGCCGCGGCGGACGTCCTCGTCGGCGGGGAGCGGATGGGGGTGGATGAGGTCGAGCCGGAAGCGTCCGAGGAACAGTTCCTTGGCGAAGCTGGGCTTGCGCCAGTCCTGCTCCCTCGCCGCCTCGGCGACCTGCCGGGCCTCACGTTCGGTGACGGTCGGCCGGGACGGCGCCGGGGGTGTCTGGGGTACTGCGGACATGAGGCTCACCTCGCCGCGAATAGGATGGAGTCATTGCGGTACGGACCGGTGCTACTCGATCGTATGTACCCGATTCGTAGCGACCCCACCACCCTTCGTGCCGCCGTCCGGCCGAACCCCTTACCGCGGCGGTTGCGCGGAAGTAGCCAGTCGAAGCGCTTCGACTGCCTGGACATCGTGACCCGGTGCGGGCTAGGGTCGAACCGGTTCTCATAAGCTTCTTTGCCGCTTCAGCGCAGTATCGAAGCGCTTCACATACCTGGGAGATGCCGGATGGTCACCCTCGCCGAGGTCGCCCAGCACGCCGGAGTCTCGGCGAGCACGGTGAGCTACGTCCTCAGCGGCAAGCGGTCGATCTCCGCCACCACCCGGCAGCGGGTCGAGCGCTCCATCCGCGAGCTCGGCTACCACCCCAACGCGGGCGCCCGCGCGCTTGCCAGCAGCCGGTCCAACATCATCGCCCTGATGGTGCCGCTGCGGACCGACATGTACGTGCCGGTGATGATGGAGATCGCCATAGCCGTCGCCACCACCGCCCGCACCCACGGGTACGACGTGCTGCTGCTCACCGGCGAGGAGGGCCCGGACGCGGTCCGCCGGGTCGCAGGCAGCGGTCTCGCCGACGGCATGATCCTCATGGACGTCGAGCTGGACGACGAGCGCCTTCCGCTGCTGCGGGAGTCCTCCCAGCCGGCCGTGCTGATCGGACTGCCCGCCGACACCACCGGACTGACCTGCGTGGACCTCGATTTCAAGGCCACCGGCGCGCTGTGCGTGGAGCACCTGGCCGGGCTGGGCCACCGGGACGTCGCCGTCATCGGCGAGGCCCCCGCGGTCTACGAGCGGCACACCGGATTCGCCGAGCGCACCCTGGACGGGCTGCGATCGGCCGCCCGGGAGGCCGGGCTGCGGCTGCTGCACCGCCCCTGCGAGGGCGGGTACGACGCGACGGCCGTGACGGTCGCCCGGATCCTCGACGAACGCCCGGACACCACCGGTTTCGTGGTGCAGAACGAGGCGGCGGTCGAGCCGCTCCTCGCCCTGCTGCGGCAGCAGGGCCGCGCCGTGCCGGAGGACGTCTCGGTGGTGGCGGTCTGCCCGGAACCGGTCGCCCTGCAGGCGTCGGTGCGGCTGACGTCGGTGTCCCTGCCCGCGCAGGAGATGGGCGGGCAGGCCGTGGAGCAGCTGGTCGCCAAGCTCGACGGGCGGGGTGGCGACGAGGTCGTGCTGCTGCCGCCGGAGCTGACGGTCCGGGCGAGTTCGGGTCCCGCACCGGTGCGCTGACCGGCCCTGTGCCGTCCGCACCGGTACGGACGGCACAGGGGGATGTGTGTCAGCCGCCCGAGACGGTGAGGCTGTCGGTGCGGAAGTCGAGGCCGCCTGCGGACGAGGTGATCTCGTAGCCGAACTGCACGTCGCCGATGGTCTCGTTGCCCATCCAGCCCTTGGTGTCCTTGATCCACTTCAGGACGGGGAGGATGTCGACGGTGCCGGACGTGGAGTCGGACGTGCGCAGGAACGAGAAGACCTCGTTGGCGCCGTTGTTCCCCTTGTACACGTTCCAGGTGTGGCCGCCGAGGCTCACGGTGCCCTGCGAGGTGCCGAGCGGGCCCACGGCTCCGTTGTGGTTGACCCAGAGCATGATCTCGTAGTCGTAGTCCGTGTCCCAGATGTCGTACGAGGTGTTGTACGCGCCCACCGACGGGACGGTGACCCGGTAGGTGCTGGTGAGCGAACTCAGCGAGGAGACCGGCTTGTTGATGACCTTCTTGCTGTTCGGGTAGGACTTGATGCCGCCCGTGTTCGGGTGGTCGGCCCAGACGCCCCAGCTGGTGCCGGAGTTGGCCCAGACGCACTGCGAACCGGCGCCGGAGCCCCAGATGTTGTTGTAGAGGGTGTAGCCGTCCAGGGTGGTGTTGCCCCACTGGTCGCAGGAGTTCCAGACGGCGGCGTGGGCGGGCGCGGAGGCCGGTCCGACGGTCGCGCCGAGCGCGAGGGCGGGGGCGATCAGCGCCCGGACGATCCCGCGCGGGGTTTTCGGTGCCATGGCGTTCCTTCCATGGGTGGGGGGACGTGCCTGGTCAACGCGTCGCCGCCGGAAGCGGTACGACGCGCTCCGCACCGGCGGCCAGGTGGAGCGGCTCGGCGCCGGCGGAAGTCCACAGGGTGATGCGGGCGGTGCGGTCGGGCCGGAGCACGGCGGTGCCGCCGTCCGGCCTCCAGGTGAGGTCGAGGGCGGCGCCGAAGCGGGTGCGGACGCCGGTCAACCGGCCGCTCGGGAGCGCCGGGAGCGGGGCCGGCAGCAGCACCAGCCGGTCCGGGGTGGACTGCACGAGCGCCTCGATCAGCACGGCGGGCAGGGTGTGCGCGGCGTCGGCGTTGTAGACGTTCCGCCGCGGATAGTGGGCGCTCATCAGGGAGTCGTGGAAGAAGTCGCCGTCGAGCACCCGGCCGAGCGCGTCGGCGACCCGTTTGCCGTCCCGGAGCCGGGCGGCGATCAGGGCGTGGTGCAGGTGGCCGTGCGCGGAGTCGTTCTCGGGGCCGCGCAGTTCCAGGGCGCGGGCGGCCGCCTCCGCCAGTTCGGGGGTGTCGTAGGGGGTGATCTCGTCCAGCGGCCAGACGCCGTAGAGGTGGCTGAGGTGGCGGTGGTCGTAGGTGTCCTCCAGACCGGGCCAGGCCCATTCGGCCAGCGCCCCGTCGGCGTTGACCCGGTGCGGGGGCAGCCGGTCGGCCAGGGCGCGCAGGCGGTCGGCGCGGTGCGGGTGGTACGCGGCGGCGGTGTGCAGGGCATGCCGGGCGGCGGAGAGGTCCATGGCAGCGTTGAGCGCGCCCCAGCCGGCGTTCGCGGGGCGGTTCTCGGGCGAGTAGGAGGGGACGACGACCAGCCGTCCGTCGGATCCCGTGCGGGTGAGGAAGTCCTCGTAGAAGTCAGCCACTTCGGCGAGCGCGGCGGCGGTGCGCGGGTCGCGGGCGCCGTGGGTCTCGTCGTGGTCGACGAGGGGTTTGAGCAGCCAGTCGGCGCCGGCGGTCCACAGGTGGAGCGGGTACTCACGGCTGAAGTGGTAGCTGTGCCCGGACTCCCCGTCGGTGTGCGCGGGTGTGACCACGCCCCGGGCCCCGAAGACGGCGCGGGCGTTGTCCCGCCAGTGGGGCAGTTGCCGCTGGACCAAGGCCGCCAGGGCTTCGGTGACTTCCGGCAGGGCGGCCGCGGCGGCGGACGCGGTCTGGAGGTTGAGGTTGGCGTCCAGGGTGAAGCCGCCCGACCAGGCGGTGTCCCAGTCGCCGGTCCACAGTCCGGTGAGCCGGGGCGGGAACATCCCGCCGGCCGACAGCAGGTGGTGGCGGCCGGCCGCGAACAGCCGCTCCAGCAGCGCGGTGCTGCGCGGCCGGGCGAGCAACGACGAGCCGGGCAGCGCCCGTTCGGCCGGGTCGGCGTCGAGGTCGAGGGTGACCCGTTCGTACGCGGTGCGGTGCAGGGCCACATGCCGGGCCAGGAGCGTGTCGTACGCCGGTCCGTCCGTGGTGAGCAGGTCGCGCAGGGCGCGGCCCTCGGCGACCACGTCCGCCTCGCCGGTGTGCCGCAGCACCCGGGTGAGCAGCAGGACCGAGCGGGCTCCGGTGATCCGGACCCCGGGCGGGGCGAGTTCGGTGCGTCCGCCGGTCACCGCGGCCACGGTCACCCCGGTGTACGCGAGGTCGCTCCCGGGGTAGCGGGCGCGCAGGCTGAGCAGGGCGCCCTCCGGTGTGAGGACGGCGCCGTGTCCGACGCGCAGCCGCTCGGGCGCGTTCGGCAGCCGGTGGTCCAGGGAGAGGCGGAGGGTGAGGTCGCGGCCGGTGACGTGCTGGACGATCACGTCGTCGGCGCGCGAGACGAAGACGCGGCTGGTGCGGCCGTCGTGGCGGGCGGTGGCCTCGCCGGTGGCGAAGTCGGCCTGACGGCGGTAGCCGGCCAGGTCGTCGGCGCCTTCCCGGTGGCGCAGGCGGATCTGGAAGGCCGGGTGGAAGGGCCGCACCCATTGCAGCGGGCGTCCGTCGGTGAAGTCCTCGGCGGCGGTGAGGTCACCGGCCAGCAGCCGGTCCTGGACGCCGGGGAGCGCGTCGGCCAGCAGGGGCGGCAGCCGGTGCCTGCCGCCCGCGTCGTCGTTCGGGCGGACCAGGGTGTGGTGGGTGACGACGGTCCGGTCGTCGTCCGGGTCGCCGAGGACGAGGGCGCCGTGCCGGCCGTTGCCGCACAGGAAGGCGTCCTCCCAGCGGGCGGCGGGCCGGGGCTCCCAGGTGCCGTGCGCGGGCCCGCCGCTCATGGGGCCAGCACCGCCACGCCGTAGCGGCCCAGGGTGACCCGGCCGGTGACGGTGGCGCCGGTGAGCAGGTCGCGGTGGGTGCCGGGGACGTCCACGGTGACCTCGCCCCGCCCGTGGTGCAGCAGGAACAGCAGCCCGCCCCGGCGCACCGCCTCCACCGCGTCCGGCAGCCCCTCCAGCACCGGCCGCACCCCCGCCCCGGCGGCGATGTGGGCCAGCAGGTCCCGCAGGGCGTCCGGTTCGGGGAGGGTGGAGACGTACCAGGCGCTGCCCTTGCGGAGCACGGCGGGCAGTCCGTCCAGTTCGCCGCCCCGGTAGGCGAGGGTCTCCTCGGCAGTGCCGTCGGCCTCCAGTTCCTCCGACCACAGGGTGCCGCGCAGGCCGCCCTCCACGTCCACGGTCGCGCCCGGCTCCAGCGGCCACCACTCGTGCAGGGTGCGGATGCCGAAGAGGGCGCGCAGCCGCTCGTCCATGCCGCCGGGCCGCACCCGGTCGTCCTCGTCCACGACGCCGGTGCCGAAGCCGCAGACCAGGCTGCCGCCGCCGCGCACGTACGCGACGAGGTTGTCGGCGGCGCGGTCGGTGAGGAGGTGGAGCTGCGGGACGACGACCATCCGGTGGCCGGTGAGGTCGTGCTCGGGGTGGACGACGTCCGTGGTGAGATGGGCCCGCCACAGGGCGCGGTGCCAGGCGCCGAGCAGTTCGGCGTGGCCGGTCTCCCGTGAGGGGCGGCCCTCCTGGTCGGCCGCCCACCAGGCGTGCCAGTCGTGCAGCACCGCGACGTCGGCGCTGACCGCGCTGCCGCTCACGTGCGGGGCGATGCGCGCCAGGTCCGCGCCGAGTCGGCGTACCTCCTGGTGGGCGCGGCCTTCCGGACCCGCGTGGCCGAGCATGCCGGAGTGGTACTTCTCGGCGCCCTGCCGGGACTGGCGCCACTGGAAGCAGCAGACGGCGTCCGCGCCGCGCGCGACGGCCTGGAGCGACCAGAGGCGGTTGAGGCCGCGCGGCTTGGGGCGGTTCACCGCACGCCAGTTGACCGCCCCGGCCGCCTGTTCCATGAGCATCCACGGGCCGCGCGCCTGCGAGCGGGTCATGTCCTGCACGAGCGCGCCGTGCTGCGCGCCGAGGGGGTCGTCCGGGTCGGGGTAGAGGTCGACGGACACGACGTCCTCCTCCTCGGCCCAGCGCCAGGCGTCCTGCCCGGACCACAGCGGCATGACGTTGGTGGTGACCGGGAGGTGCGGGGTGTGCCGGCGGACGATGTCCCGTTCGGCGGTGAAGCACTCCAGGAGCATGTCGGAGGTGAAGCGCCGGAAGTCGAGGACCTGCGCGGGGTTCTTCAGGTAGTGGGTGCGCCGGGGCGGCAGCACCTCGTCCCAGTCGCCGTAGGTCTGGCTCCAGAAGGCGGTGCCCCAGGCGGTGTTGAGGGCGTCGAGGGTGCCGTACCGGTGGCGCAGCCAGATGCGGAAGCGGGCGGCGGCCTCGTCGCCGTGGTCGTGGGTGCAGTACTCGTTGTTGATGTGCCAGAGGGTGAGCGCGGGGTGGGCGGCGTAGCGGGCGGCCAGGTCCTCGGTGATCGCGGCGGCCAGGCGGCGGTAGGTGGCGCTGGAGTGCGAGAAGTGCTGGCGGCCGCCCCACAGTTCGGTGTGGCCGTCGGCGTCGACGGGCAGCGTGTCCGGATGCAGCCGGCCCACCCACGGCGGCGGTGAGGCGGTGGGCGTGGCGAGGACGACGCCGATGCCGTTCTCGTGCGCCAGGTCCATCAGCCGGTCCAGCCAGCCGAAGTCCCGCTCGCCCGGCCGGGGTTCGATCCGGGACCAGGAGAAGACACCGAGGGTGACGGAGTTGACGCCCGCCGCGCGCATCAGGCGGACGTCCTCCTCCCAGATCTCCTCGGGCCACTGCTCGGGGTTCCAGTCGCCGCCGTAGAGGATGCGGCCGCGGGTGACGTCGTCCAGGCGGGGCATCAGACGGCTCCCCGGGACGGGACGGGGGGCGCGGGGCACCGGCGGGGAGAGGGCACGGGCATGTCAGGTCCTCGGGCAAGGGGCGGACGGGGAGGATGCGCGCGGGCGCGGGACGCCCGGAGGCGTCCCGCACAGGGGGTCACCCCTTGACCGCGCCGGTGAGCATCCCCTTCTTGAAGTGCTTCTGGACGAAGGGCGAGAGCACGGCCACCGGCAGCAGGGCCAGCACCATCACGGCCATCTGGATGGCCAGCGGCGACAGCTGCCCCGTGTTGATCTGCGCGGAGAGTCCGACGGGCCGCTCCTGCTTCTGCACCAGCTGGATCATGACGTTCTGCAGCGGCATCATGTCCTGGTCGGTGAGGTAGATGGAGGCGTTGAACCAGGCGCTCCAGTAACCCACCGCGTAGAAGAGGGAGATCACCGCGATGACCGCGCGGGACAGCGGCATCACGATGCGGAACAGGATGCGCCACTCCCCCGCCCCGTCGATGCGGGCGCTGTCGACGAGCTCCTGCGAGATGTTCATGAAGAACGCGCGCAGCACCAGGATGTTGAACACGCTCACCGCGCTCGGCAGGATCAGCGCCAGATAGGTGTCGGTCAGTCCGAGCGCCTGCACCAGCAGGTACGTCGGGATGAGCCCGGCGCCGAAGAACATCGTGGCGAGCAGGGTCATCAGGATCCAGCGGTGCCCCAGCGAGCCGCTGCGGGACAGGCCGTAGGCGCACAGCACGGACACGGCCATGCTGAACAGCGTGCCGACGACGGTGACGCCGACGCTGACCAGGGCGGCGCGCTGCACCTGTCCGCCGCCGAGGAGTTCCTGGTAGGCGACGAAGGTGATGCCCTTGGGGATCACCACCAGGCCGCCGGCCTCGTCGATGGTCTTCTTGGTCTGCAGACTGGTGACGATCACGATCCACAGCGGGAAGAGGATGGCCAGGCAGGCGAGGCCGAGGGCGAACCCCTTGCCGGCCTGTCCGGCGGGGGACGGCTCCTCCTCCCACACCGGGCGGGGCGGTGCGGACCAGCGGCCGGGTTTCTTCATCCGGGGCTTCTCCTGGTCCGGGCGGGTGCCGAGGACGGCGGTCATTTCTTGTACACCCCCTGCTCGCCCATGAGGTGGGCCACCTTGTTGGCGGTGAGGACCAGGCCGAGTCCCACCACGCCCTTGACGAGGCCCGCCGCGGCGGCGTAGCTGAAGTCCTGGTTGCGGATGCCGTTCCACCACACGTAGGTGTCGAGGACCTCGGAGGCGTCGACGCCCACCGCCTGTCTCTGCAGCAGCAGTTGCTCGAAGCCGACGGTGAGGGCGTCGCCGACGCGCAGCACGAGGAGCAGGGCGACCACCGGCCGCAGCGCGGGCAGCGTGACGTGCCACATGCGGCGCCAGCGGCCCGCGCCGTCCATGGCGGCGGCCTCGTACAGGTCGTTGGAGACGGAGGAGAGGGCGGCGAGGAACACGATGATGCCCCAGCCGGCGTCCTTCCAGACGGTCTCGGCGGTCACCAGGTACTTGAAGATCTCCGGGTTCGTCATCAGGTCGAACCCTTCGTAGCCGTGCCGGCGGAGGGTCTGCGCGATGATGCCGGCGCCGCCGAAGATCTGCATGAAGACGGTGACGACGAGCACCCAGGAGAAGAAGTGCGGGAGGTACATGACCGCCTGGGCGACCGCCCGCACCCGGGGCCGCACCACGCTGTTGATGAGCAGCGCGAGCAGGATCGGGACGGGGAAGTAGAGCACCAGCTGGAGGAGGAACAGCACGAAGGTGTTCCGCACCGCGTGCCAGAAGGCCGAGTCGGCGAAGATCCGCTCGAACTGCTCGAACCCGGTCCACGGGCTCTCGAAGATGGCGACGAAGCCGTTCTCGCTGAGATAGGGGTCGTAGTCCTGGAAGGCGACCACGTTGCCGAGGATCGGCACGTAGTTGAAGACCAGGACCAGCAGCAGGGCGGGCACGGTCATGAGGATCAGCGTGCGGTCGCGTCGCCATCTGATCCCGAACGCGAGCCGTCCCGCCTTCTTCGTGCGGGGCCCGCGCCCGCCCTTCCCGGACGGGGCCGGGCCCTTGGTGGTCCCGGTCGTCCCGCCGTCGTCCTGCGGGGATGTCTGCGCCTCGGTCGTGCCCCGGGGCACCGTGCTGTGCGACACGGCCGTCTCCTCGCCTCGCCCCGGGTCAGTCGGCCGAGCCGTTGTCGTCGAGCAGCTTGCGGTACCAGTCGCGCAGTCCGTCGCCGCCCCTGCTCCGCCAGTCGGACACGGCCTGCTGCACGTCGCTGATCTTCTTGCGGCCGCGCACCACGTCGTCCTCGAGCTGCTCGAAGTCGTCGGCGAGGTTGGACCAGCGGGCGGGCTCGGTGACGGTGAGCCCGAAGAACGACGACTTCTTGGTGAAGGCGCCCATGCGCTGCTGCCACTCGACCATCCCCTTGGTGACCTCGGGCAGGTCGGGATAGGCGATGTACGGGGCCGGGTTGCCGGTGTAGTCGTAGGCGCCGTTGACCTCGTTGACGCCCTGCTGGGTCTTGACCGGCAGGCCCTTCTCGACGGTGTAGTCGGTGCCCTCGACGCCGTAGGCGGTGAGCATGAACTCCTTGGTGCCGTAGGGCGCGGCGCAGAAGTTGCAGAGGGCCAGGAAGTCCTTGACCTGCTGCTCGGAGGCCTTGTTGGAGACGAAGGTGAAGATGTTGGCCGGCTGGACCGCCCACAAAGTGGGGTCGCCGCCGTCGGGGCCGAAGTAGTCGAACGCCTCCATCTCGAAGTCGGCGTTCTGGGTGCGCTGTTCGGCGGTCTTGCCCCACCAGTCGGAGATGTTCTGGTTGTAGACCAGCACCTCGCCGGCGGTGAACCGGTTGCCCGCGTCGCCGCCGGCCTTGCCCTGCACCGCGTCCGGGTGGACGACCCCGGCGGCGTACAGCTTGCGGGTCCACTCCAGCGCTTCGAGGTACTGCTCGGTCTCGACGCGGTTGACCAGCTTGTCGCCCTCCAGGTTCCACCACAGCGCCTTGTCGCCGCCGGAGAGGACGCCGAAGACGTTGAACGCCGTCCACTTCATGTCGTCGCAGGCCCACAGCTTGGACTTGGCATCGGTGGCCTCCTTCGCCCAGGCCAGGAACTCGTCGGGACTGCCCGGGACGGTGTAGCCCTTCTTCGCGAACAGGTCCTTGCGGTACAGCGGCGCGATGTCGGTGACGTACGGGGCGGGCATGGGGATGCCGCGCAGCCGGCCGCCGAAGATGCCGCGCTGCCAGGCCTCGGTGGGCACGGCGGCGAGGTTCGGGTAGTCCTTCACCTTGTCGCCGGAGAGGTAGGGGCCCAGGTCGGCGAACTTGGCGTTGATCGCGCTGGGGATGCGGCCCATCAGGTTCCAGCCGGGGACGACCACCACGTCGGGGATCTCGCTGGAGGCGAGCACCGCGCCGAGCTTCTGGTCGTAGGTGACGCCGTCCTGGTTCTGCCAGGTGACGTCGACGCCGACGGCCTTGTTCATCGCCGTGTAGTAGGGGTTGTCGCCCTTCGGCGGGGTGCCCCAGAACGGGGACATGATCTTCAGCTTCCCGCCGCTGCCAGGGGTCTTCGGCACGGAGGTCTTCAGCTCGGCCGTCGGTATCGCCCGGGTGAAGCCGACCGCCGAGCCGTTCTTCGCCGGGATGTCGGGCGTGACGACGCTCGACGCCACGAACGCCGGGAGGATCTTCGCGGCTTCCTTGCCCGAGGTGGTGCCTTCCTTGCGGCCTTCCTGGCCCCCGCCGCCGCAGGCGGCCAGCAGCGGCGACCCCACGGCGACCGCCGCGGTGGCTGCCGCCGTGGAGGTGAGGAAGCCTCTCCGGCTCGGACCGGAGGAGGAAGCGGCGTTCGGCGTCATTGCGTCAACCCTTCGTGGCGCACCAGGACACCCGGCAGGTGGCCGTCGGCTGTGGTGTCTTCGGTGGAACTGGCCGATCGGAAGCGGTCGTCCGGCGGAAGGTGCACGCCATCACGGCGGCCTCGCTGTCGAAGCGCTTCGATGTTGCTGCGAGGTTAAGTGAACACCCAGTGGCACACAAGGCCCGGTCCGATAATTCCTGAGACGGATGCGCGATCACTAGGGAGGAGAGTCAGGCGAGGTGCACCTGGGGGCGACCTGGGGACTCAGTGGTCCAGCAACCGGGATGCTTGACACCCACCCTGGCGGCCATCGAGCATCGAAGCGCTTCGAAAGCGCCGTAGCGCTCCATCCCGAGGGGACCCACGTGACCGCACCCACCCCGCCCACGCCGCCGTTCCGCGACCCGGACCTGCCGTTCGCCGAGCGCATCGACGATCTGCTGTCGCGGCTCACCCTGGACGAGAGGATCGGTTTTCTGCACCAGTTCGGTCCTGCCGTCGAGCGGCTGGGCGTCGCCGCGTTCCGCACCGGCCAGGAGGCCCTGCACGGGGTCGCCTGGATGGGCCCGGCGACCGTCTTCCCGCAGGCCGTCGGGCTGGGCGCGACCTGGAACGAGGACCTGGTGCGCCGGGTGGGCGAGGCGGTCTCCCGGGAGGCTCGCGCGATGCGCGCCCGCGACGAGCGGGTCGGCCTCAACGTCTGGTCGCCCACGGTGAACCTGCTGCGCCACCCGCTGTGGGGCCGCAACGAGGAGGGCTACTCCGAGGATCCGCGCCTCACCTCGGCGATCGCCACCGCCTACACCCGCGGCCTGCGCGGCGACCACCCGGTGTACTGGCGGACCGCGCCCGTCCTCAAGCACTGGCTGGCGCACAACAACGAGACGCGCCGGGACACCACGTCCAGCTCGGTCCGGCCGCGCGTGCTGCACGAGTACGACCTGCGGGCCTTCCGCGGCGCCGTGGAGGCGGGGACAGTGGCCGGGGTGATGCCGGCGTACAACCTGGTCAACGGCCGCCCCAACCATGTGTCGCCGTACCTGCGGGAGCATCTGCGCGCCTGGACCGACGAGGAGCTGCTGGTCTGCTCGGACGCGGGCGCCCCGTCCAACCTGGTCGACTCCGAGCACTACTTCGACACGCACGAGGAGGCCACGGCGGCGGCGCTGCGCGCGGGCGTCGACAGCTTCACCGACCACGGCACCGACAGCTCGACCGTCGTCGCCCGCATCAAGGGGGCGCTGGACCAGGGCCTGTTGACCGAGGAGGACATCGACACGGCGGTCCGGCGGCAGCTGTCGGTACGGTTCCGGCTCGGCGAGTTCGACCCCGGCCGTGACCCGTACGCCGGTGAGCGGGCCTTCGACACCCCCGAGCACCGGGCGCTCGCCCAGGAGGCCGCCGAGCAGGCGGTGGTGCTGCTGAAGAACGACGGTCTCCTGCCGCTCGCGCCGGAAGGCCGGATCGCCGTGGTCGGACTGCTCGCCGACGAGTGCAAGCTCGACTGGTACAGCGGCAGCCTGATCCACCGCTCCACCCCGCTGGAGGGCCTGTACGAGCGGTTCGGCGCCGACCGCGTCGACTTCGCCGAGGGCGTCGACCGCGTCCTGCTGCGCACCTCCGCCGGCGCCTTCCTCCACGTGCCGCCCGCGCCCGACGCCCCGGAGACGACGCGGCGCGAGGAAGGCGCCCTGGACCCGGCTCTGCTCGCGGGCCGCACCGACCTGCCGCCGCTCACCACCGCGCCGGAGGGCACCGAACTCGCCCTCGTCGACTGGGGGAACGGCGTGCTCACCCTGCGCGCCCCGGACGGCCGCTACCTCTCCGTCGCCGACGACGGCTGTCTGCGCGCCTCCGCCGACCAGCCGGGCGGCTGGGTCGTGCAGGAGACGTTCCGCCTGGAGCCGCACGGTGACGGCCAGTTGCTGCGCCACCTGGGCACCGGACATCCCGTGCGGGTCACCCCGGACGGGGTGCGGGCCGCCGAAGGCGAGCCAGAGGTGTTCGAGCTGGTCGTCACCGAGCGCGGCGAGGACGCCGTGGCCCGCGCCGCCGCCGCGGCCGACGTGGTCGTGGTGGTCGCCGGGAACGACCCGCACATCAACGGCCGGGAGACCGAGGACCGCACCACCCTGCGCCTGCCCGCCCAGCAGGAGCGGCTGCTGCGCGCCGCCCGCACCGCCAACCCGCGCACGGTGCTCACCCTGGTGTCCGCCTACCCGTACGCGGTGGACGCGGCGGACCTCCCTGCCGTGCTGTGGACCGCGCATGGCGGCCAGGCGGCCGGCACGGCCCTCGCGCGGGTGCTCACCGGGGACGTCTCCCCCGCCGGACGGCTGCCGCAGACCTGGTACGCCGACGACGCCGGCCTGCCGGAGCTCCTCGACTACGACGTGATCGGCGGCCGCCAGACCTACCTCTACTTCGAGGGCGCCCCGCTGTTCCACTTCGGCCACGGCCTGTCCTACGCGGCCTTCACCTACGGGGAGTTGACGGCCGACGTGACGGAGTCCGGGGTGCGGGCCGCCTTCGAGGTGACCAACACCGGCGCGGTCGCGGCGGACGAGGTGGCCCAGCTCTACGGGCGGGCGGTGAACGCGTCGGTGCCGCGCCCCCGCCGCGAACTGCTCGGCCACCGCCGGGTGACGCTCGCCCCCGGCGAGAGCACCCGCCTTCTCTTCGACCTGCCGCTGTCCGCGTTCGCCTTCTGGGACGTGGCGGCCGGCCGGTGGCGGGTGGAGCCGGGGGCGTACGAACTGCTGGCCGGCGCGTCCAGCGAGGACGTGCGGCTGAGCACCACGGTCACCCTGGAGGGCGAGCCGGGCGCCCCGCGCCCGGTGGTCGAACACGGCCTGGACACGGCCGACTTCGACGAACAGAGCGGCACCGAGATCGTCGACCGCACGAAGGAGTCGGGCGACGCGGTGACCGCGCTCGGCGGCAAGGACGGCGAACTGCTGTACCGCCGGTGCGACTTGGGCGCCGGGGTGCGGGAGGTGTCGGTGGAGGTGTCCGGCACGGGCACGGTCGAAGTCGCCCTGGAGGGCGGCCCGTTGCTCGCCTCCCTCTCCCCGGAGGCACCCACGGGGGATCCGTACGCGTACGTCACGCTGACCGAGCCCGTCGACGGGGCGCCCGGCGGGGTACGGGACCTGCGGCTGCGGGTGCAGGGGGCGCTGCGGGTGGCACGGTTGGGCTTCACGGCCTGAGCCGGAACGGCGAAGGGCCCGGCACCGAACGCATCGGTGCCGGGCCCCTCTGTGTCAGACGCTCAGAGGGCGAGGCCGGTGAGGACCATGACCCGCTCGTAGGTGTAGTCCTCCATCGCGAACCGCACACCCTCGCGGCCCACACCGGACTGCTTGACGCCGCCGTACGGCATCTGGTCGGCGCGGTAGGAGGGCACGTCGCCGACGACCACGCCGCCGACCTCGAGGGCGCGGTGGGCGCGGAAGGCGGTCTGCAGGTCGTGCGTGAACACGCCTGCCTGGAGGCCGTACTTGGAGTCGTTGACGGCGGCGAACGCCTCCGCCTCGCCGTTCACCTTCTGCACCGTGAGCACCGGTCCGAAGACCTCCTCGCAGGAGATCGTCACGTCGGCGGGCACATCGGTGAGCACGGTCGGCGCGTACGAAGCGCCGTCGCGCTTGCCGCCGGTGCGGAGCGTGGCGCCGGCCGCGACGGCCTCGTCCACCCACGTCTCGACGCGCTTGGCGGCGTCCTCGCTGACCAGCGGGCCGACATCGGTGGCGTCGTCGGACGGGTCACCGGTGACCTGGGCCTCCACGGCGGCGACGATGCGCGGCAGCAGCCGGTCGTACACCGAGGCGTCCGCGATGACGCGCTGCACGGAGATGCAGGACTGGCCGCCCTGGTAGTTGGAGAAGGTGGCGATGCGGGTCGCGGCCCGGTCGAGGTCCTCGTCGCTCGAGAAGTCGGCGAGGACGACGGCCGCGCCGTTGCCGCCCAGCTCCAGGGTGCAGTGCTTGCGCGGCACCGAGTCCATGATCGCGTAGCCGACCTTCTCGGAGCCCGTGAAGGAGATGACCGGCAGCCGCTCGTCCTGGACCAGGGCGGGCATACGGTCGTTGGGCACCGGCAGGACGCTCCAGGAGCCGGCGGGCAGCTCGGTCTCGGCCAGCAGCTCGCCGAGGATCAGCGCGGACAGCGGGGTGGCCGGCGCCGGCTTGAGGATGATGGGCGCGCCGGCGGCGATCGCGGGGGCCACCTTGTGGGCGCACAGGTTCAGCGGGAAGTTGAACGGCGCGATGCCGAGGACGACGCCCTTGGGGAAGCGGCGCGTGAAGGCGAGCCGGCCCTGGCCGCCCGGGTCGGTGTCGAGGCGCTGGGCGTCGCCGCCGTTGAAGCGGCGGGCCTCCTCGGAGGCGAAGCGGAACACGGACACGGCCCGGCCGACCTCGCCGCGCGCCCACTTCATCGGCTTGCCGTTCTCGGCGGAGATCAGCCGGGCGATCTCCTCGGTGCGCTCGGCCAGCCGGCGGCTGACGTGGTCCAGGGCGGCGGCCCGGACGTGGGCGGGGGTGGCGGCGAACTCGTCCCGCACGGCGTACGCGGCGGCCACGGCCTCCTCGACCTGGGCGTCGGTCGGAACGCTCACGGCGCCGACGACCCGGCCGTCCCAGGGGGAGGTGACGTCGAAGGCGGTCTCGCCGGTGGCCTGGCGGCCGGCGAGCCAGAAGGCGTGGGTGGAAGTCATCGTGAGTCCCGGCCCTTCCGCGTTGGAGGAGTACGTGGGTTTGCTGGGCACCACGGTAGGTGCGGGGCGGCGGGGCGGCGTTTGTCCGGGACGGAGTAGTGCGGGACACGTCCGTGCCAGATTGGCCTACGCCGGGTGCGGGTTCGTGGGGGCTGAGCGCGCAGTTCCCGGCGCCCCTGGGGGTGGCAGTCACCGGCGTTCCTGCCGTACGGCCCCCGCCCCTCACCCCGAATCCGCCGCCGTCGCCTTCAGCGCCAGCCACAACTCCATCCGCACATCCGGATCATCCAGCGACCGCCCCAGAATCTCCTCCACCCGCCGCATCCGATACCGCAGCGTGTGCCGGTGCACACCAAGATCCGCCGCCGCCGCGTCCCACTGCCCGTGCCGCGACAGCCAAGCCCGCAGCGAGGCGACAAGGTCACCCCGTCCGGTCGCGTCATGGTCCCGCAGCGCGCGCAACAACCCGTCGGCGAACGCCTTCACCGCGTCATCCGCGAGCAACGGCAGCACGGACCCCGCGGCCATCTGCTCGTGCTCCACCAGCACCCTCCCCCGCCGCCGCGCCACGGACAACGCCTGCTCGGCCTGCTTGTAAGCGGCGGACGCGGCGATCGGGCCGGCGGGCGCCGACAACCCGACGACCAGCTCGTCCTCATCCGCCTTCCGCGCGGCCTCCCGCGCGGCAGCGACATCGCAGCAGGCGCCGACGACGGCGCCACCGTCCGCCGCCAGCACGACCACCCGCTCCCCCTCCGGCACCACCAGCACCGCCTCCCCCGACCGCGCCGCCGCGGACTCCGCGGCCTCGGCGAGGGCCCCCAACGCGTCACCCTCCGCCGCCCCCTGGGCGACGATGATCCGGAACGGCGCGTCGAGCAGCCCGCCGTACAGATCGCCCGCGACCGCGCGGGCATGGTCCGGCTCCCCCGCGAGCAGCATGCGCAGCACGGCCGCGCCGATGCGCTGCTCGGCCGCGTGCAGCGAGCGGGAGCGTTCGGTGGTGAGGGTGAGCAGCGCGACGGCGGAGTGGACGGCGTAGCGCTCGGCGGTGCCGGGCGCGGACGCGGTGCCGACGGCGAGCGCGGCGCGGGGGCGCCGTCCGGTGCCGAGGGAGTGCAGCTCGACCCGGTCCTCGTTCTCCGGTCCGGCGACGACCGAGGAGGCGGGCGCGCGGGCCGCTCCCGCAGCCGTGTGACCTCCGCGGTGAGCCGGGCGGCGCGCCGGCCCGCCCAGTCGGGGGCGGCGGCGACGACCGCCCCGGAGGCGTCGTACAGCGCGGCCCACCCGTCGACCTGGGAGGCGAGCGCGGCGAGCAGCCCCTCGGGACCGTCGGTGAGGGCGTGCCGGGTGAGTTCCCGCTGGGCGGCGAAGCCGGCGGTGACCGCGCGGTACTGGTCGGCGGCGATCGCGGCGGACACGGCCTTGCTGATGGCGAGGAACGGCGTGCGGCGCGGCACCTCGAGCAGCGGCAGCCCCTCCTCGCGCGCGGCCTCGACAAGCGCCTCGGGGATGTCGTCGTAGTGGACGCCGACGGCGAAGCCGAGTCCGACCACGCCCGCGCCGACCAGCCGCTTCACATAGCGGCGCATGGCGTCCCGGTCCTCCGCGTCGAGTTTCAGCGCGGTGATCAGGAGCAGCTCGCCGCCCTCCATGTACGGCACGGGGTCGGCGAGCTCGCTGGCGTGTGCCCAGCGGACGGGCGCGTCGAGGCGGTCCTCCCCCGCGCGCACGGTCAGTTTGAGCGCGGAGTGGTGGACGAGCGAGGCGAGCGTCGGGGGCATCGGGGCGGTGAGCCTTCGGTTCGGCGGTCGGGGGTCGGTGTCGGTGTGCAAGAACGGTGATCTTTTGGCCGTCTCGTATGAACGACCTGTGTCGATTCTGCCTCACCGTACGGTCCCCGGCGGCCGCGGCCGCTCACTCCCGCAGGTCCACCAGGAGCGGAGGCGCGTGCTCCCCCTTCACGGTGGTCAGCGACAGCACCGCGTGGCCCGCGGGCACCGCGTGCGCCAGTTCGGACGCGGACCAGCGCTCCCGCTCGACCTGGCGGACGGTGACCGCCCGAGCGGTGGGCGCCTTGCCGGTGATGGCCCGCCGCAGCGCGTGCACGGCCTTGCCTGCCGGGCTCTCGGCGATGATCTGCCGGTCGGTGACGTCCCGCGCCTCGGTCCACTCCTTCCCCCACACCTCGGCGAAGTCCTGCCCGTCCCAGGGGGTCACCCCGGACAGCGCCATCCGGCAGCCGGTGGCGCCGAGCAGCGGGCCGCGCAGCTGCCGGGGCACGTCGTCGAGGGTGCGCAGGGTGAGCAGGACGCCCGCGCCCGCGGACCGCAGCCGCTGGATGCCGCGCACGGCCTCGGGGGTGACCACGCCGGTGGCGTCGTCCAGCACCAGGCAGGCGAACAGGGAGCGGTCCTCGCGCACCGTGACGCTCGCGGTGAACTGGGCGAGAATCAGCCGCGCGAGCATCCGCGAGGCGTCGGCGTGGCCCCGCTCGGGAAGGTCGACGCGTACCCGGACGGGGTGGTCGAGCGCCTTGAGGGTGAACGGCCGGGACTCGCCGGAGGTGTCGAAGAACCCGGCGAAGGCGGGCCGGTCCAGCAGCGCCACCCGGTCGGCGAGGATGCCGCCGACGTCGCCGGGATGACCCATCTGCCGTTCCCGCGCGTCGAGTTCACGCAGCAGCGACTCCTGGCCCGCCTCCTGGAGCCCCTGGCGCAGGGCGGCCAGGGGTGCGGGGGCGCCGTCGAGCAGCTGCCGCAGCTCCGGCACCGAGGGGAAGCGGCCGTGCACCGCGCGGAACGGTCCGAGGAGCTGGGCGAGGACGGTGGTGGAGCGGCGGGTGTCGCTGCCGGGGTGCGGGTCCGCGAGGTCGCCGACGAGCGCCTCGGCGAGCACGGCCGCCGCCTCGTCGGGGTCGGTGGTGCCGCCGTACAGGTCGAGGTCGTAGACGGAGTCGGGGCTGCCGATGCGGATGACGACGTCGTAGGCGTCGGACGGGCCGAGGCCCGCGCCGGCCGCGCCGACCACCACCACGGCGGTCCGTCCGGCGAGCGCCTGGAGGCACAGCGACTCGGCGACCGGCCGGACGACGCCGCCGGTCTTGCCGGACCCGGCGGGGCCGACCACCAGCATGGACGTGCCGAGCAGGTCGGTGCCGAGGGCGAGGCCGGCGCCGCGGTAGGCGTAGGGGTTGCGCGGGTCGTCGGCGGTGGTGCCGAGCCGCACCTGGCCGGTGAGCAGGTCGTGGCGGGCCTGCCGGACGGGCAGGTCGCGGGCGCCGGACGGGTGCGGGCAGGCGGCGGCGCCGTCCTTGAGCACGGCCCCGGTGAAGGTGGCGAGGCTGTGCCGGCCGGTGCGCACGCCCTGCCAGGCGCGGGCGATCCGGGCATGGTCGACGTCCCGCATCAGCCCGGCGCGGCCGTCGGCGGCGAGCCTCGGCCGCGTCCAGCGCGGGCCAGGCGGCCGGGTCCTCCTCGGGGGCGGGCGGGGGCTCGGCGCGAGGGGTGCGGCGCCAGGCGGGCGGGCCGTAGCGGCGCCAGATCTCGCCCCAGCGGCCGAGCCTGCCCACGCCGACCATGATGACGCCGGCGATGAGCACGTAGTAGGCGTAGACGACCACGACGGAGGCGAAGCTGTGCGGCTGGGCCCAGGAGTCGGGGATCATCGCGTACAGCGGCAGCAGCCACCAGCCGCCCAGGTAGCCGTTCCACAGCAGCGACCAGATCAGCCAGCCGACGAGGAACGCGATCAGCGCGCCGCTGAACAGCTGACGGCCGGGGATGCGCTCCGGCTCCTCCTCGGGGCGGGGCCGGTGGCCGAACCGCCAGATGCCGGGGAGCGTCTCCGGGCGTGGGGTGCGCAGCCAGGCGAGGAACGTGGAGCCGTCCGGGGGCGGCGGCGTCCCCGGCGCGTGCGCGGGGCGCGGTGGCGCCGCCGGTACCTGAGGTGGTCCCGCCGGGCGCGGCACGGGGCCGGCCTGCGTGCCCCGCGCGTCCTGGGTACCCTCGCTGTCCATCGCCCCTGCCCCCTGAGCAGCCGCCTCGTACGCCTACAGACAGGTCAATCTAACGCCCCGACAGGCGGGGTCCACCGATGGCACGGCCGGGGTCCGCATCCGGCCGGGACACCGCCTTCGCGCCGCGTCGGCACGGCCGCCGTCCGGCGGGTATGTCCATCGCGGACAACCCGGACCCCCGGACAACGCCCACATGGAGCATGCCCAGTCTTCTCGGCCCGCCCTAGCCTGCGGGAAAAGAAGCATCGAGCGTCCGTTACACCCCCCAGGAGCCCCGCATGACCGCACTTCCGCAGGAGCGCCGCGTCGTCACCGCCATCCCCGGCCCGAAGTCGCAGGAGCTGCAGGCCCGCCGCACCGCCGCGGTCGCGCAGGGCGTGGGCTCCGTGCTGCCCGTGTTCACCGCGCGGGCCGGCGGCGGCATCATCGAGGACGTCGACGGCAACCGTCTGATCGACTTCGGCTCCGGCATCGCCGTGACCTCCGTCGGCGCGTCCGCCGAGGCCGTCGTCCGCCGCGCCTCCGCGCAGCTCGCCGACTTCACCCACACCTGTTTCATGGTGACGCCGTACGAGGGCTACGTGGCCGTCGCCGAGGCGCTCGCCGAGCTGACGCCGGGCGACCACGCGAAGAAGTCCGCGCTGTTCAACTCCGGCGCCGAGGCCGTCGAGAACGCCGTGAAGATCGCCCGCGCGTACACCAAGCGCCAGGCGGTCGTCGTGTTCGACCACGGCTACCACGGCCGCACGAACCTCACGATGGCGCTGACCGCGAAGAACATGCCGTACAAGCACGGCTTCGGTCCGTTCGCGCCCGAGGTGTACCGCGTGCCGGTCGCCTACGGCTACCGCTGGCCGACCGGCCCGGAGAACGCGGGCCCGGAGGCCGCCGCGCAGGCGATCGACCAGATGTCCAAGCAGGTCGGCGCGGAGAACATCGCCGCGATCATCATCGAGCCGGTGCTCGGCGAGGGCGGCTTCATCGAGCCCGCGAAGGGCTTCCTGCCGGCGATCAGCACGTTCGCCCAGGACAACGGGATCGTCTTCGTCGCCGACGAGATCCAGTCGGGCTTCTGCCGCACCGGCCAGTGGTTCGCCTGCGAGGACGAGGGCATCGTCCCCGACCTGATCACCACGGCGAAGGGCATCGCGGGCGGTCTGCCGCTGGCCGCAGTCACCGGCCGCGCCGAGATCATGGACGCCGCGCACTCCGGCGGCCTGGGCGGCACCTACGGCGGCAACCCGGTGGCCTGCGCGGGTGCGCTCGGCGCCATCGAGACGATGAAGGAGCTGGACCTCAACGCCCGCGCCAAGCGGATCGAGGAGGTCATGAAGGGCCGCCTGACCGCCATGGCGGAGAAGTTCGACATCATCGGCGACGTGCGGGGCCGCGGCGCGATGATCGCCATCGAGCTGGTCAAGGACCGCGCCACCAAGGAGCCGAACCCGGAGGCGACGGCCGCGCTGGCGAAGGCCTGCCACCAGGAGGGCCTGCTGGTCCTGACCTGTGGCACCTACGGCAACGTGCTGCGCTTCCTGCCGCCGCTGGTCATCGGCGAGGACCTGCTCAACGAGGGCCTCGACATCATCGAGCAGGCCTTCACCCGCATCTGACCCGGTCGGTTCCGGACCGACGCCGTGCCGGATCCCGCGTCGGGGCAGGTGGGCCGCACAGGACCCCCTGTGCCGGCCGGCCGGATCCGGACAGCGGCAGAGCGTGTGAAGAACGTGTGCGAGGTGGATGACAGGACCCCGTGTGCCCTGTCGCCGGGCGACCCCCTGCCGTAGGTTTCTACCCGGATGAGAGATACACCCCGCCCGCAGGGGACTGTGGGCGGTTCAGGCCGGGGCCTCCCCAGCTTCGACCTGGTCGTGCCCTCGCGCACACAACCGGGGCCCGCGGGTCCCGGGTCTCCTCACGATCGGACGGTCGCCCGCCCCAGACCCCCCGGGGCGCGCGACGTTCCGATCCGGACGGCCGTCCGGGCACCAGACACGGCAAGCCGTTCCCCGGAGGGCCGGCGCACACCCCCCTTTGTGCCGGCCCTCCGGCGTGTCCGCCCCCTTCCGCCTGCGAGGCTGTCCCGCATGCTGCTGCTGGTCGTGCCGCTCGTCCTCTTCGCCCTGATCACCTGGCAGGTCCTCGCCCACGGCCCGCTCCTCGGCCTCGACGAGCGTCTGAGCGACGCGCTGGTCCACCCCGACCGGCCCTCCGAGCTCCTCTCCGACCTCGGCAACGTCACGGTCGCCGTGCCCGTCCTGGCCCTCGCGCTGGCGATGACGGCGTGGCGGCTGCGCGCCACAGGTGTGGACCGCTGGTGGCTCCCGCCCGCGGCCGGGGCGGCGGCCATGGTCCTGGTCCCCGTACTGGTCGTTCCGCTGAAGGCCTGGACCGACCGCCCCGGCACCCCCGCCGTCCCCCCGGCGACCGGCTACTTCCCCTCGGGCCACACGGCCACGGCGATGGTCGCGTACGGCACGGCGACCCTGCTGCTCCTCCCCCTCCTCGGGTCACCGGCCGTACGCCGGGTGCTGGTCGCGCTGTGCGCCCTGCTGGTCCTGGGCACCTCGTACGGGCTGGTGCGCCGGGGCTACCACTGGCCGCTGGACGTGGCGGGGAGCTGGTGCCTCGGCGCGATGCTGCTGACCGGTGTGGCGCTGGTCAGCCGAAGTAGCCGTCGAACGTCCGCTGGAACTCCCCGCCGCCGAAGCGGTCCCAGTTGATCGACCAGGTCATCAGGCCGCGCAGGGACGGCCAGGTGCCGTGGGTCGTGTAGGAGCCGCAGTCGGTCTTCTTCGTCAGGCAGTTGAGGGTCTTGACGACCTCCGCCGGGGGCACGTGGCCGTTGCCGGCGTTGACCGTGGCGGGCATGCCGACGGCGACCTGGCCGGGACGCAGGGGCGGGAAGACGTTGTGCGCGTCGCCCGCGACCGGGAAGCCGGTGAGCAGCATGTCGGTCATGGCGATGTGGAAGTCGGCGCCCCCCATGGAGTGGTACTGGCCGTCCAGGCCCATGACGTCAGGACGGTGACGCCGGCCGCGGCGACGGCGGTGGCGGTGAGCAGGGCGGCGAGGGGGCGGCGGGCGTGGGGTCTGGCGCGGTCCACAAGGGCCTCCGGGCAGGGGGAGTTGGAGGGGTGGAGCGCGCTCAATTTGGTCCAGACCAATTCGGTTGTCAAGCCCCCGCGCGGCCGCCGACGGCTCCCCTCACCGCCCCGCACCCCTCAGCTGTCGAACCCCAGCCCCAGCCGGTCCATCGTCCGCAGCCACAGGTTCCGCCGGCCCTGGTGCGCGTCCGCCCTGGCCAGTGACCACTTGGTGAGGGCGATGCCGGTCCAGGCGAACGGCTCCGGCGGGAACGGCAGCGGCTTGCTCCGCACCATCTCCAGCTCCGTGCGCTCGGTCCGCTCCCCCGCCAGCAGGTCCAGCATCACTTCCGCGCCGAACCGCGTCGCGCCCACACCCAGCCCGGTGTATCCCGCCGCGTACGCCACCCGGCCCGCGTGGGCGGTGCCGAAGAAGGCCGAGAAGCGGGAGCAGGTGTCGATCGCGCCGCCCCAGGCGTGGGTGAAGCGCACCCCCTCCAGCTGCGGGAAGCAGGTGAAGAAGTGGCCCGCGAGCCTGGCGTACGTCTCCGGCCGGTCGTCGTACTCGGCGCGCACCCGGCCGCCGTAGGGATAGACCGCGTCGTAGCCGCCCCACAGGATGCGGTTGTCGGACGAGAGCCGGAAGTAGTGGAACTGGTTGGCGCTGTCGCCTAGCCCCTGGCGGTTCTTCCAGCCGATCGAGTCGAGCTGCTCCTCGGTGAGCGGCTCGGTCATCAGGGCGTAGTCGTAGACCGGGACGGTGTAGGGGCGGACCCGGCGGACCAGGCTGGGGAAGACATTGGTGCCGAGCGCGACCCGGCGGGCGCGGACCGCGCCGTACGGCGTGCGGACGGACATGCCGGCGCCGTACTGCTTCAGGGTGAGCGCGGGCGTGTGCTCGTACACGCGCACCCCGAGGTCGAGGCAGGCCCGCTTCAGGCCCCAGGCGAGGCGGGCCGGGTTGAGCATGGCCACGCCCCGGCGGTCGTACAGCCCGGCGAGGAAGGTGGGCGAGTCGACCTGCTCGCGGACCGCGTCGGTGTCCAGGTACTCGATGCCGTCGGCGAGATCCCGGGCGGTGATCTCGTCGTACCAGGCGCGCAGTTCCTCCGCCTGGTACGGCTCGGTGGCGACGTCGATCTCGCCGGTGCGCTCGAAGTCGCAGTCGATGGAGTGGCGGGCGACCGTCTCCTCGATGGCGTCGAGGTTGCGGGCGCCCAGCCGCTCCAGGGTGTGGATCTCACCGGGCCAGCGGGCGAGCCCGTTGGACAGGCCGTGGGTGAGGGAGGCGGCGCAGAAGCCGCCGTTGCGGCCGGAGGCGGCCCAGCCCACCTCGCGGCCCTCGACGAGCACGACGTCCCGGGAGGGGTCGCGCTCCTTGGCGATCAGCGCGGTCCACAGTCCGCTGTAACCGCCGCCCACGACGAGCAGGTCGCAGGTGGTCCGCTCGGTCAGGGCCGGCTCGGGGTCGGGGCGGCCGGGGTCGTCCAGCCAGTAGGAGACCGGCCGGGCCTCGGAGAGGGACTGCGTCCAACGGCTCATGGCGCTCGGGGCCATGATCTCAACTCCCTACTGCGGACTGTGGATCAGCGGGTCATGCCTTCTGCCGCTTGCGGCGGTTGCCGACGGCCATGGAGACCAGCACCAGAGCCACGGCGACCACGAACATGGCCGTGCCGATGACGTTGATCTGGACGGGCGTGCCGCGCTGCGCGGAGCCCCAGACGAACATCGGGAAGGTGACGGTCGAGCCGGCGTTGAAGTTGGTGATGATGAAGTCGTCGAAGGACAGGGCGAAGGCGAGCAGCGCGCCCGCCGCGATGCCGGGGGCGGCGATCGGCAGCGTGACCCGCAGGAACGTCTGTGCCGGTCCGGCGTAGAGGTCCTGCGCGGCCTGTTCCAGCCGGGGGTCCATCGACATCACGCGCGCCTTCACGGCGACGACGACGAAGCTGAGGCAGAACATGATGTGGGCGATCAGGATCGTCCAGAAGCCCAGCTCGGCGCCCATGTTGAGGAACAGGGTGAGCAGCGAGGCCGCCATCACCACCTCGGGCATCGCCATCGGCAGGAAGATCAGCGAGTTGACGGCGCCGCGCGCGCGGAAGCGGTAGCGGACCAGCGCGAACGCGATCATCGTGCCGAGCAGGGTGGCGCCGAGGGTGGCCCAGAAGGCGAGCTGCAGGCTGAGGCCGAGCGACTCGCACAGACCGGAGACCCCGCACGGATCCTTCCAGGCGTCGGTGGAGAACTGCTGCCACTCGTAGTTGAAGCGCCCCTTCGGCCGGTTGAAGGAGAACACCGTGACGACGACGTTCGGCAGCAGGAGGTAGGCGAGCGTCAGCAGGCCCGCGATGACGACGACGTTGCGCTTGAACCAATTGACGAAGGCCATTTAAACCAGATCCTCCGTGCCGGACTTGCGGATGTAGACCGTGACGACGGCGAGGATCGCGGCCATCAGGATGAACGAGAGCGCCGCGGCCGTCGGGTAGTCCAGGATCCGCAGGAACTGCGACTGGATGACGTTGCCGACCATCCGGGTGTCGGTGGAGCCGAGCAGGTCCGAGTTGATGTAGTCGCCGGACGCCGGGATGAAGGTCAGCAGCGTGCCGGAGATCACGCCCGGCATCGACAGCGGGAAGGTGACCTTGCGGAAGGTGGTCGACGGCTTGGCGTAGAGGTCGCCGGCGGCCTCGTGCAGCCGGGGGTCGATCCGCTCCAGCGAGGTGTACAGCGGCAGGATCATGAACGGCAGGAAGTTGTACGTCAGACCGCACACCACCGCGAGCGGGGTGGCGAGCACCCGGTCGCCGGCGGTCCAGCCGAGGAACGCGGTGACGTCCAGGACGTGCAGCGCGTCCAGGGCGCCGACCACCGGGCTGCCGTCGGCGAGGATCGTCTTCCAGGCGAGGGTGCGGATCAGGAAGCTGGTGAAGAACGGCGCGATCACCAGGATCATGATCAGGTTGCGCCAGCGTCCCGCGCGGAAGGCGATCAGATAGGCCAGCGGATAGCCGAGCAGCAGGCACAGCACGGTCGCGGAGGCCGCGTAGAGCACCGAGCGGACGAACTGCGGCCAGTACTCGGACAGCGCGTCCCAGTAGGTCGCGAAGTGCCAGGTGACCTTGTAGCCCTCCTCCAGGGAGCCCGTCTGCACGGACGTGGAGGCCTGGTAGATCACCGGCAGCGCGAAGAACACGACGAGCCAGAGCAGACCGGGCAGCAGAAGCAGGTACGGCGTCCAGCGGCCGCGTTTGCGCGGCGGTTTCTTCTCGGGGGCGACGGGCGCCGGCGTCGGCGGCGCCTCGGTGACCGTGGCCATCAGGCGACCTCTTCCTCGACCGTCTCGACGCCCGCGGAGCCCACTGTCCCGGCAAGCAGGGACTGGGCAGCGTCGAGGCCGAAGGTGTGGGCCGGGTTCCAGTGCAGGACGACCTCGGCGCCGGGCGCGAGCCGCGGGTCGCGGTCGATGTTCTGCACGTAGACCTCGAAGTCGGAGCAGACGGGGCTGTCGACGACGAACTGCGTGGAGACGCCGATGAAGCTGGACTCGGTGATCCGGCCCGTGATGCGGTTGCGGCCCTCGGGTATCTCGCCGGCGTCGTCGGCGTGCGTGAGGGAGATCTTCTCCGGGCGCACCCCGGCGAGGATCTTGCCGCCCGTGGTGGCGGGCGCGCTCGCGCGGGCCCGGTGCAGGACCAGCTTGCCGCCGCCCGCCTTGAGCACGATGTCGTCGCCCGCCGTGGAGTCGACCTCGGCCTCGATGAAGTTGGAGGTGCCGAGGAAGTTCGCGACGAAGGTGGTGCGCGGGTTCTCGTACAGGTCGGCGGGGGTGCCGAGCTGCTCGACCCGGCCGGCGTTCATCACCGCGACGCAGTCGGCCATGGTCATGGCCTCCTCCTGGTCGTGGGTGACGTGCACGAAGGTGATGCCGACCTCGGTCTGGATGCGCTTGAGCTCCAGCTGCATCTGGCGGCGCAGCTTCAGGTCGAGGGCGCCGAGCGGCTCGTCGAGGAGGAGCACCTTGGGGTGGTTGATCAGCGCGCGGGCCACGGCGACGCGCTGCTGCTGGCCGCCGGAGAGCTGGTGCGGCTTCTTCCGCGCCTGCTCGCCGAGCTGGACCAGCTCCAGCATCTCCTCGACCTGCTTCTTCACGCTCTTGATCCCGCGCCGGCGCAGACCGAAGGCGACGTTCTCGTAGATGTCGAGGTGCGGGAAGAGGGCGTAGGACTGGAAGACCGTGTTCACCGGCCGCTTGTACGGCGGCAGCGCGGTGACGTCGTGGTCGCCTAGGTGGACGGTGCCCGAGGTGGGCTCCTCCAGGCCGGCGATCATGCGCAGGGTGGTGGTCTTGCCGCAGCCGGACGCGCCGAGCAGGGCGAAGAAGGAGCCCTCGGGGACGGTCAGGTCGAGCGGGTGCACGGCGGTGAAGTCGCCGTAGGTCTTGCTGATGCCGGTGAGGCGGACGTCGCCGCCGCCGGCCGCGGTGGTCTCTTCGGTGGTCTTCATCTCGTCACGCCCCAGTGAGCTTCGCGAACTTGCCTTCGAATGCCGTCTCTTCCTCGGAGCTCAGCGAGCGGAAGGCACGGGACTTGGCCTGCATGGCCTTGTCGGGGAGGATCAGCGGGTTGTTCGCCGCGTCCTCGTCGAGCTTCGCGAGCTCCTCCTTCACCCCGTCGACCGGACAGACGAAGTTGATGTAGGCGGCGAGCTGGGCGGCCGGCTGCGGCTCGAAGTAGTAGTCGATCAGGCGCTCGGCGTTCGCCTTGTGCCGGGCCTTGTTGGGGATCAGCATGTTGTCGCTGGAGAGCATGTAGCCGCTGTCCGGGATGACGAAGCCGATGTCCGGGTTGTCGGCCTGGAGCTGGACGACGTCACCGGCCCACGCGACGCAGGCGGCGAGGTCGCCCTTGGTGAGGTCCGAGGTGTAGTCGTTGCCGGTGAAGCGGCGGATCTGCCCCTTGTCGACGGACCTCTGCAGCCGGGCGAGGGCCGCGTCGTAGTCGTCGGCGGTGAAGGACCGCGGGTCCTTGTCCATGTCGAGCAGCGCCATGCCCATGGTGTCGCGCATCTCGGTGAGCAGCCCGACCCGCCCCTTGAGCTTGGGGTTGTCCAGCAGGTCGGACAGGGTCTTCACCTCGACCCCGTCGAGCGCCTTCTTGTTGTACGCGATGACGGTCGCGATGCCCTGCCAGGGGTACGAGTAGGCGCGGCCCGGGTCCCAGTCGGGGGTGCGGTACGACGAGGCCACGTTGGCGAAGGCGTGCGGCAGGTTGGAGGCGTCGAGCTTCTGCACCCAGCCGAGGCGGATCAGACGGGCGGCCAGCCAGTCGGTGAGGACGATGATGTCGCGGCCGGTGTCCTGGCCCGCGGAGAGCTGCGGCTTGATCTTGCCGAAGAACTCGGTGTTGTCGTTGATGTCCTCGGTGTACTTGACCTTGATGCCGGTGCGCTTCGTGAACGCGTCCAGCGTGGGGTGCCGGCGTCCGCTGTCGTCGGTGTCCATGTACTCGGTCCAGTTGGAGAAGTTCACGGTCTTCTCCTGGGCCGAGCGGTCCTCGGCGGAGACGCCGCCCTCGGTGTTCCCCGCGGCGGGGATGCCGCAGGCGCTCAGTGCGCCCAGGCCGCCGACCGCGAGGGCGCCGCCCGCCGAGGCGCGCAGCAGGGAACGGCGGGTCATGGCCGCCCTGCCGTTGCGGAAACTACGCCGTATCGCGGCCTGCTGGACCGGCGAGAGGCGGTCGGGCTCGTACTGCTCCATGCGCGTGGTGCCCTTTCGGGAAGTGGCCGCGGGTCGGGCGGCCTGGCTGCTATCGGTCCCCGAAGACGGTGCGGTGCCAGTCCTTGCGGACCACCGCGGTGTTGTCGAACATGACGTGCTTGATCTGGGTGTACTCCTCGAACGAGTACGCGGACATGTCCTTGCCGAAGCCGGACGCCTTGTAGCCGCCGTGCGGCATCTCGCTGATGATCGGGATGTGGTCGTTGATCCACACGCACCCCGCCTTGATCTCGCGGGTGGCCCGCCCCGTGCGGTACACGTCCCGGCTCCAGGCGGAGGCGGCGAGCCCGTACGGGGTGTCGTTGGCGAGTGCGATGCCCTCGTCGTCGGTGTCGAAGGGCAGGACGACCAGCACCGGCCCGAAGATCTCCGACTGCACGACCTCGCTGTCCTGCGGCGCATCGGCGATCAGCGTGGGGAGATAGTACGCACCCTGGGCGAAATTGCCCAGAGGTGTCTCACCGCCGGTCACCACGCGCGCGTAGGCACGCGCACGCTCGACGAAACCGGCCACCCGGTCGCGCTGGGCGTGGGAGACGAGCGGGCCGAGGTCGGTGCCGGGGGCGAAGGGGTCGCCCAGACGGACGGTCTCCATCAGCGCGGCGGTGCGCTCGACGAACGCGTCGTACAGCGGGCGCTGCACGTACGCGCGCGTGGCGGCCGTGCAGTCCTGACCGGTGTTGATGAGCGCGCCCGCGACGGCGCCGTTGACGGCCGCGTCCAGGTCGGCGTCGTCGAAGACCACGAAGGGGGCCTTGCCGCCCAGCTCCAGGTGGAGGCGCTTGACGGTGGCGGTGGCGATCTCCGCGACGCGCTTGCCGACGGCGGTGGAGCCGGTGAAGGAGGTCATGGCCACGTCGGGGTGGCCCACCAGGTGCTCGCCTGCCTCCTTGCCGGTGCCGGTGACGATGTTGATCACACCGTCCGGGATGCCGGCGTCGGTGGCGGCCTGCGCGAACAGCAGCGAGGTCAGCGGGGTGAGCTCGGCGGGCTTCAGCACGACGGTGTTGCCCGCGGCGATCGCCGGGAGGATCTTCCACGCGGCCATCTGCAGCGGGTAGTTCCAGGGGGCGATGGACCCGACGACGCCGATGGGCTCGCGCCGGACGTAGGAGGTGTGGTCGCCCGAGTACTCGCCGGCCGACTGGCCGGCGAGGTGGCGGGCGGCGCCGGCGAAGAACGCGATGTTGTCGGTCGTGCCCGGCACGTCGAACTCGCGGGTCAGCTTCAGCGGCTTGCCGCACTGCAGCGACTCGGCGCGGGCGAAGTCCTCCGCCCGCTCGGCGACCACGGCGGCGAACCGGTGCAGGGCGTCGGAGCGCTCGGCGGGGGTGGAGCCGGCCCAGGCCGGGAACGCCTCCCGCGCGGCGGCGACGGCCGCGTCGACGTCGTCGGCGCCGGCGAGGTCGTAGGTGTACACCTCCGCGCCGGTGGCCGGGTCGACCACGGAGTGGGTGCGGCCCGAGGTGCCCTTCGCCGGGCGGCCCGCGATGAACTGCGCGCCGTCCGCGAAGCGTTCGGCGGCAGGGAAGCGGTCCTGGGGGGTGAAGCCGGGTTTGTGCATGTCGCTCTCCTCCGTGTCCCCGAGGGGGGCGGCGTGGCTTGAGCTCGATTTGAGTGCCGATCCTGACAGAGGGAAGGCACTCCAACAAGTGATTCCGTTGTTGCCATTTGGTTACGCGACGGAATCTGTCGACCAGGTGTCGAGTGGCAACGGAAAAGGCAGGACGGAGTGTCCGTGGTGCCTGCGAGACTGCTCTGCGCACAGAACGACATGGCGGGGGTGATGAGCGTGGACGGAACCGCACGAACGGTGGCGTCCCGGGAGGCGCTGATCGAGGCGGTGCGGGCCGGGGAGCGGGTGAAGTACCTGCACTTCTGGGGGCACCGTCCGCTGCCCGACGGCCGCGTCGGGGCGAGCTGCCTGAGCCAGTGGTGGCCGTCCCCGTTCACCGTCGACGGCGTGGAGTACGCGACCGCGGAGCACTGGATGATGGCGGCGAAGGCGCGCCTCTTCGCAGACGCGGAGAGTGAGCGGCGGGTTCTGGCCGCGGGGCATCCGTCGGAGGCGAAGAAGGCGGGCCGGCTGGTCCGGGGCTTCGACGACGAGGTCTGGCGGCGGGAGCGGTTCGGGATCGTGGTGGAGGGCAGCGTGCACAAGTTCGCAGCTCATGGTGAGCTGCGGTCTTTCCTTCTGGACACGGGTGAGCGAGTCCTGGTCGAGGCGAGTCCGGTGGACCGGGTGTGGGGGATCGGCCTGGCGGCGGACGCGGAGGGGGCGAACGACCCGGTCCGGTGGCGGGGGCCTAATTTGCTGGGGTTCGCGCTGATGGAGGCGCGGGGGCGACTGCGGGGGGGTCGGTAGCTGATCGCGCAGCCCGTAGCTGCGGGCAGTCGTGCCGCTAGGGGCGGCACGGGTGGGCGCAGCGGCACCCCCTCAACGCCGGGTGCGAGCCGTCCCTGGCTGGGCGCGCAGTTCCCCGCAGCCCCCTAGCTGCGGGCAGTCGTGCCGCTAGGGGCGGCACGGGTGGGCGCAGCGGCACCCCCTCAACGCCGGGCGCAACGCCGGGCGCGGGCAGTCGGTGGCTGGGCGCGCAGTTCCCCGCGCCCCCAAGGGGCGCTCCCACCGCTCAGGTGACCAGCACGATCACGCCGAACGTGAGTGCCAACGCACTGCCCACCGCCCCGCAGATCACCCCCGCCAGAGCCTGCCCCCCGTTCGTCGCCTCGCCCCGGTTCGCCTTGCCGCGCCCGATCGCCCCGAAGATCACAGCCAGCACACCCAGCACGATGGCCACCGGCCACAGACAGAACGCGGCCGCCGCGATGATCCCCAGCACCAGGGACGCGACGCCCATGCCGTTGCTCGGCAGCGGCGGCACGCCTCCCCAGCCGACGGGTGCGCCACCCGCGTACCCCGCGTGCGGATAGCCGTAAGGGACCTGCCCCGGCCCCTCCGGCCCGACGGGCGGCGGCGGCACAGCCGCACCCGCGGCAGGTGGCGCGAACGGATCGGCCCCCGTCGGCCGGACAGGCCCAGTGGCCCCCCACGCACCCCCGTACGCCGGACCGGACGGTCCGGAGGGCGCCGTGTCGGAGGCCGCCGGAAAAGACGTCACCGTCTGCTGATCGTGCACGGTGGGCGCCGCCCACGGCGCACCCTCCCCCGCGACCACGGTCTCCCCCGGCCCGCCGGCCCCCGCCGCCCGGTCCCCGGGCAGCGCCCACGGATCGCCCGCAGGGGTCGTGACGTCACGCGTCGCCGCCGGACCACCCGTCTCCGTGGTCCGCGCGTCCACCAGCGAACCGTCCAGGGGGGCCACGTGCGGCGCCCCGCCGTCGGCCGGTGCCGGCCACGCCTGAGGGGCGGACGAACCCGCCGACGGCGTTCCCTCCCCCGTGCGGTCCCCTGCCCCCGGTGCCGGTGCGTCGTCGGACATGCGCTGCGACCCCTTCCTCGGACGAACCGTCATGCTACGGCCCACGCACTTCCCGCGTACGCCGGGCCTACGATGATCCCCGCACCACCGATCAGCCGATCACCCGCGTCCCGCCGCGACCCGGACGGGCACGCCGTTCCCGGGGAGGAACCTTGACCGACCGCCACGACACCGCGGCCACCGCCGGACAGGTCCGTGACCTGCACCCCTTCATCGCCGGACTGCCCAAGGCCGAACTGCACGTGCACCACGTCGGCTCCGCCTCCCCCCGCATCGTGTCGGAGCTGGCCGCCCGCCACCCCGACTCGAAGGTCCCCACCGATCCCGAGGCCCTCGCGGACTACTTCACCTTCACGGACTTCGCGCACTTCATCGAGGTGTACCTGTCCGTCGTCGACCTGGTCCGCACCCCCGAGGACGTGCGGCTGCTGACGTACGAGGTGGCCCGTGAGCTGGCCCGGCAGCAGGTGCGGTACGCCGAGCTGACCATCACCCCGTTCTCCTCCACCCGCCGCGGGATCGACGAGCGCGCCTTCATGGACGCGATCGAGGACGCCCGCAAGGCGGCCGAGAGCGAACTGGGCACCGTGCTGCGCTGGTGCTTCGACATCCCGGGCGAGGCCGGTCTCGAGGCCGCCGAGGAGACGACGCGGCTCGCCACCGACGACCGGCTGCGCCCGGAGGGCCTGGTCTCCTTCGGCCTGGGCGGCCCCGAGATCGGCGTGCCGCGCCCGCAGTTCAAGCCGTACTTCGACCGCGCCATCGCCGCCGGACTGCGCTCGGTGCCGCACGCGGGCGAGACCACGGGCCCGGAGACGGTCTGGAACGCGCTGAACGAACTGGGCGCCGAGCGCATCGGCCACGGCACCAGCGCCGCGCAGGACCCGAAGCTGCTCCAGCACCTCGCCGAGCGGCGCATCCCGCTGGAGGTGTGCCCGACGTCGAACATCGCCACCCGCGCTGTCGCCACCCTGGACGAGCACCCGATCAAGGAGTTCACCCGGGCCGGCGTGCTGGTGACGGTCAACTCCGACGACCCGCCGATGTTCGGCACCGACCTCGGCAACGAGTACGCGGTCGCCGCCCGCCTGCTGGACCTCGACGAGCGCGGCCTCGCCGGCCTGGCGAAGAACGCGGTCGAGGCGTCGTTCCTGGACCCGGCAGGCAAGGCGCGGCTGGCGGCCGAGATCGACACGTACACCGACTCCTGGCTCACCTCCTGACCGTCCCGCGAGCCTCCTGACCCACCCCCGCGACCTGACCCACCCCCGCGAAGGGCACCATGCAGAACGTGACGGCCGTGGCCCACCGCGGCGACCCCTACCGCGTCCGGGAGAACACCCTCCCCTCCCTGCGCTCGGCGATCGGGCGGGGCGCGGACGCGGTCGAGATCGACGTACGGCTCACCCGGGACGGCGTCCCCGTGCTGCTGCACGACGCGACGCTGGACCGCCTGTGGGACCACGACCGTCCCCTCGCGTCCCTCACCTGGGACGAGGTGCGCGAGGTGACCGACGGCGGGGTGCCCGCCCTCGCCGACGCGCTGGCGGCGACCGAGGACAGCCGGGTGATGATCGACCTGCCCGGCGCCCCGGGCGAGCGCGCGGTGCGCCGGATCGTGGACGTCGTCCGCGACCAGGGCGCCGAGGACCGCGTGTACTACTGCGCGGGCGCCCCCGCCATGCTGGCCGTGCGGGCGGCGGACCCGGACGCGGAGATCGCGCTCACCCACACCTCCCACGCCCCGCCGCGCGCCGGGCTCCTGGAGGCGGTCCGGCCGCGCTGGCTCAACTACCGCTTCAGCCTGGTGGACCGGGCCCTCGCGGACCGCGTCCACCGCGACGGCTACCTGCTGTCGGTGTGGACCCCGGACACCCGCCGTTCGATGCGCCGCCTGCTGGCCGCGGGCGTGGACTCGGTCACCACCAACCGCATCGACGTCCTGTCCGCGCTGCGGGACCGCCTCACGTCATGACGGCCGGCGCGCCGACCTGAGCAGCCGGCGCGCCACCACGTGCGAGGCGACCGTGGCCGCCCCGGCGGCGGCGAGCCCGGCCACCGCGTCACGCGGCCGCGCGGGACGCAGCACACCGGCCTTCCGCAGCCGCCCCCGCGCCCACAGCGTGAACGGCAGGACGACCAGCGGCGCGGTCACGGAGCCGGGGGTGTAGCCGCGTACGGCGGCGGCCTGGGCCATGTGCATCAGGCCGTGCAGCCCGAAGCCGGTCAACGCGCCCTGGTAGAAGCCGGACCGCCCTCCGGTGAGCCGCCCGGCGGCCGACGCCGTGCCGACGACCGCCCCCATCACCCCCACGGCGGCGGCGAATTCGGCGGCCCCCATGCTCTCGGCCCGCCGCCACACACCCTCCGGCACCCGCGGGAACCGCTTCCGCAGCTCGGGCACGTTCCGCCTCAACCACCAGGGCACGGTGGCCAGTTCCTCCAGGTCGTGCACGGCCCACGCGCCCAGGAGCCCCCACGTGACGGCCCCGCCCACCCGTTCACTTCTCATGGGCCCAAGCTACTGAGCGGGGACGGCGGCGCCCCCCGGAACAGCCGCCTCCGTGAGCGCCTCCAGCCGCTTGATCTTCTGCCTGACGACGTACAGCGGGACGGCGCCGAACACCCCGAACGCCATGTCGCCGACGCTCCACCAGAAGGGAATGCCGCGTATCGGCCCGCAGATGAGGGCGAGCGGGACGACGCCGGCGCAGGCGATCAGGCCGAAGTCCACGACCCAGATGTTGCGTACGGGGTCCCGGTAGGGGCCGAGGAAGGCGACCGCGATGACGAGGTGGGCGAAGGCCAGCCAGTCGGTGCCGTAGAGCAGGAAGGGGTGGTCGGCGTCGGCGGTGTCGAGCCCGTCCCGTACGCGTGCGATCCACTCCATGAGGCCGGGGAGGTGCTCGGGCGCCCCGAGGGAGCGCAACGCCTCCTCGGTCCAGCGCAGTTCGTGCACCAGCGGGAAGGCCGTGACCCCGCTGAGCACCAGACAGACGACGAAGAACACCAGCCACACGCGAATGCCCTTGAGCAGGGCGGCTCTGTCGCTCATGGCGGGAGCGTACGCCTGAAGTTGAACATGTTCAAAAGCACCTGGCGGCGGCTCCCGGGAAACACGTCGGCCCCGGACCGGCGGGTGCACCGGTCCGGGGCCGAACGTCAGCCGAAAAGGCCTTAGTCCTCCAGCGACGTCATCACGTGCTTGATCCGCGTGTAGTCGTCGAAGCCGTAGGCCGACAGGTCCTTGCCGTAGCCCGACTTCTTGAAGCCGCCGTGCGGCATCTCCGCGACCAGCGGGATGTGGGTGTTGATCCACACGCAGCCGAAGTCCAGCTTCTTCGACATCCGCATCGCGCGGGCGTGGTCCTTGGTCCACACCGAGGACGCCAGCGCGTACTCCACGCCGTTGGCGTACTCGACGGCCTGGTCCTCGTCCGTGAAGGACTGGACGGTGATGACCGGGCCGAAGACCTCCTTCTGGATGATCTCGTCGTCCTGCTTGAGGCCCGAGACGACGGTCGGCGCGTAGAAGTAGCCCTTGTCGCCGACCCGCTTGCCGCCGGCCTCGACGCGCGCGTGGGCGGGCAGCCGCTCGATGAAGCCCTCGACCTGCTTGAGCTGGTTGGGGTTGTTGAGCGGGCCGTAGAGGACGTCCTCGTCGTCGGGCATGCCCGTCTTGATGTCGGAGGCGGCCTTGGCGAGCGCCTGGACGAACTCGTCGTGCACGGACTCGTGCACCAGCACACGCGTGGCGGCCGTGCAGTCCTGGCCGGCGTTGAAGTAACCGGCCTCGGAGATGCCCGCCACGGCCTTGGCGACGTCGACGTCCTCGAAGACCACGACCGGGGCCTTGCCGCCGAGCTCCAGGTGCACGCGCTTGAGGTCCTTGGACGCCGACTCCGCGACCGACATGCCCGCGCGCACCGAGCCGGTGATGGAGGCCATCGCCGGGGTCGGGTGCTCGACCATCAGACGGCCGGTCTCGCGGTCGCCGCAGACGACGTTGAAGACACCCTTGGGCAGGACGGAGCCGAGGATCTCGGCGATGAGGACGGTGGAGGCGGGGGTGGTGTCCGACGGCTTGAGGACGACCGTGTTGCCCGCGGCGATCGCCGGGGCGAACTTCCAGACGGCCATCATCATCGGGTAGTTCCAGGGCGCCACCTGGGCGCAGACGCCGACAGGCTCACGGCGCACGAAGGAGGTGAGGCCCTCCATGTACTCGCCGGCGCCCTTGCCCTCGAGCATCCGCGCCGCGCCCGCGAAGAAGCGGATCTGGTCCACCATCGGCGGGATCTCCTCGGTGCGGGTCAGCCCGGTGGGCTTGCCCGTGTTCTCCACCTCGGCGGCGATGAGTTCCTCGGCGCGCTCCTCGAAGGCGTCCGCGATCTTCAGCAGCGCCCTCTGCCGCTCGGCCGGGGTGGTGTCACGCCAGCCGGGGAAGGCCTCGGCGGCCGCCGCCATCGCGGCGTCGACGTCCGCGGCACCGGACAGCGGGGCCGTCGCGTACGCCTCGCCGGTCGCGGGGTTGACCACCTCGGTGGTCCGTCCGTCGGCGGCGTCCCGGAACTCACCGCCGATGTAGTTGCGCAGACGACGCAGCTCGGTGCTCACTGCAGGCCCTCCTGGTGTTCCTTGTGGGTGCCCGAGGTGTCGGGTGTGAACGGATGTGAGGTGTCCAACCTCTGAGACACCCACCCTAGACGGACCGCTGACGTTTTCAACACCCCCACTCCCCCCGCATCTGCGAAATCCGCAAGCAACAGCTTCGTTAACAACGAATTTCATCGATCGAGCCTTGCGAAACTGTCGATACGTCGTGCACAGTGGCCCCGTGGCCAGTCGAAGCGCAGACCCGAGGGACTCCCGCGAGTCCAAGAACGGCGGCGGACCGCAGTTGGACGCCGTCTCCCTCGCCATCATCGAGCAGCTCCAGGAGGACGGCCGCCGGCCGTACGCCGCGATCGGCAAGGCCGTGGGTCTGTCGGAGGCGGCCGTGCGCCAGCGGGTGCAGAAGCTGCTCGACCAGGGCGTGATGCAGATCGTCGCCGTCACGGACCCGCTCACCGTGGGCTTCCGCCGGCAGGCGATGGTCGGCGTCAACGTCGAGGGCGACGTGGAGGCCGTCGCCGACGCGCTGGCCGCGATGGCCGAATGCGAGTACGTGGTGATGACCGCCGGCTCCTTCGACCTGATGGTCGAGATCGTCTGCGAGGACGACGACCACCTGCTGGAGGTCATCAACAAGCGCATCCGCGCCGTGCCCGGCGTGCGCTCGACCGAGAGTTTCGTCTACCTCAAGCTCAAGAAGCAGACCTACATGTGGGGAACCCGATAACCGTGAGCACCGACACCCCCAAGGACCTCAGCAAGTCCGCGTACGACCACCTGTGGATGCACTTCACCCGCATGTCGTCGTACGAGAACGCGCCCGTCCCCACCATCGTCCGCGGTGAGGGCACCCACATCTACGACGACAAGGGCAAGCGCTACCTCGACGGCCTCGCGGGCCTGTTCGTGGTGCAGGCCGGCCACGGCCGCCAGGAGCTCGCCGAGACGGCCGCCAAGCAGGCGCAGGAGCTGGCGTTCTTCCCGGTCTGGTCCTACGCCCACCCCAAGGCCGTGGAGCTCGCGGAGCGGCTCGCCCACGAGGCCCCCGGCGACCTCAACAAGGTCTTCTTCACCACCGGCGGCGGCGAGGCGGTGGAGACCGCCTGGAAGCTCGCCAAGCAGTACTTCAAGCTGACCGGCAAGCCGACCAAGTACAAGGTCATATCCCGCGCGGTGGCCTACCACGGCACCCCGCAGGGCGCCCTGTCCATCACCGGACTGCCCGCCCTGAAGGCCCCGTTCGAGCCGCTCGTGCCGGGCGCGCACAAGGTGCCGAACACCAACATCTACCGTGCCCCGATCCACGGCGACGACCCGGAGGCGTTCGGCCGCTGGGCCGCCGACCAGATCGAGCAGCAGATCCTCTTCGAGGGCCCGGACACGGTCGCCGCGGTCTTCCTGGAGCCCGTGCAGAACGCCGGCGGCTGCTTCCCGCCCCCGCCCGGCTACTTCCAGCGGGTCCGCGAGATCTGCGACCAGTACGACGTGCTGCTGGTCTCCGACGAGGTCATCTGCGCCTTCGGCCGCCTCGGCACCACCTTCGCCTGCGACAAGTTCGGCTACGTCCCGGACATGATCACCTGTGCCAAGGGCATGACCTCGGGCTACTCCCCGATCGGCGCGTGCATCGTCTCCGACCGCCTGGCCGAGCCGTTCTACAAGGGCGAGAACACCTTCCTGCACGGCTACACCTTCGGCGGCCACCCGGTGTCCGCGGCGGTCGGGATCGCCAACCTCGACCTGTTCGAGCGCGAGGGCCTCAACCAGCACGTCCTCGACAACGAGGGCGCGTTCCGCGCCACCCTGGAGAAGCTGCACGACCTGCCGATCGTCGGCGACGTCCGCGGCAACGGCTTCTTCTACGGCATCGAACTGGTCAAGGACAAGGCGACCAAGGAGTCCTTCGACGCCGACGAGACCGAGCGCGTGCTGTACGGCTTCCTGTCCAAGAAGCTGTTCGAGAACGGTCTGTACTGCCGGGCCGACGACCGCGGCGACCCGGTCATCCAGCTCGCGCCGCCGCTGATCTCCAACCAGGAGACCTTCGACGAGATCGAGCAGATCCTGCGCGCCACCCTCACGGAGGCGTGGACGAAGCTGTAGGACCTTCCCGGCCCGTCATGACCGTAGGCCGTCCGAGGTACCGATCTTCTCTTTGAATGATCAACACCGGCCCCGGAGCCGCCCGTTCGAGTGAGAAACGGCGGCCCGGGGCCGCGTGCTGTCCTGCCGTCCGCCACCGCCTGCCTAGCGTGCCCAGTGACCGATCGGCCCGCCCTTCGTTCCCCCGGACGGGGTATTAACCCGAAGAGCGCACGGCATTTCCGATCCGAACCGAGGTGTACGCCATGGTGGCCCCACCGGACAACGACGTGCTCTGGGCGCGCGCCCTGCACTTCCGGCACGACGACGGCTCACCCGGCCTGAGCGGGGTCTCGCTCGGCGTCCGGGAGGGCGAGATCCTCGCCGTGTCAGGCCCGCGCGGCAGCGGCAAGTCGACCCTGCTGCGGTGTCTGTCCGGCCTGGTGCGCGCGGACGACGGCGAGGTCTGGTTCAACAGCGTGCCCGTGCACACCATGGGCCCGGCGGCCCGGGAGCGGCTGCGCCGTGACCGGTTCGGCTGGATCGACCCGGCCCCGGTGCTGGTGCCCGAGCTGAACGTGTGGGAGAACGCCGCGCTGCCCCTCATGCTGCGCGGCACGGGCCGCCGCCGTGCCAAGGCCGCCGCCCTGGAGTGGCTGGAGCGCCTCGACGTCGGCGACCGGGCGGGCAAGCACCCCGTGGAGCTGACGCACGCGGAGCGCCAGCGGGTGTGCATCGCCCGCGCGCTGGCCCCGGCGCCGTCGGTGCTGTTCGCCGACGAGCCGACCGCGCCGCTGCACCGCGTCGACCGCACCCATGTGCTGCGCACCCTCACCACGGCGGCCCGCTCGCACGGCATCACCGTGGTCCTCGCGACGCACGAGGCGCAGACCGCCGCCCTCGCCGACCGCACGGTGTCGCTGCTCGACGGGCGGTGCGTACGGACCGTGCACCTCCCCCCGGTCTCCGGACCGGCCGAGTCGGAAGGCCGGGCGGCGTGCTCGCTCTCCGTTTGACCCTCGGGGCCCAGCCCGCCGTCCAGATCCGCAGGCTCCTCGTCGCGGGCGCCTCGGCCGGCACGGGTTTCCTGCTGCTGAGCGCCCTCGGCCACGCCCTGAGCCACCCCGACCCCGCCGCCTCCGCGCTCCGGCTGGCCTGGTGCACGGCCCCGCTGGCGGCCACCGTCTATCTCGCGGTCGCGGTCGCCCGCACCGATCCGGCGACCCGGCCCCGGCCCGGTCTGTCGGCGGTCGGGCTCGGCCCGGTCAAGCTGATGGCGATCTCCGCGGCGACCACGGCCGCGTCCTGTCTGATCGGTTCCGTGCTGGCACTGCTGGTCTTCCTCCAGCTGCGCGGCGACCTGACCGGCATGCCCCTCGGCGGGGGCGCACGGGAGTTCCTGGCGGCCGGGCGTCCCCTGCCGCTGCCGGCCGCGCTGACCCTGCTGGCCCTGGTGCCGCTGAGCGCGTCCACGGCGGTGGCGATGTCGCTGCGGCCGCGCGAGCCGGTGACGGGCGCGGGCCGGGCGGCACGGACGTACGGCCGGTTCGGCGCCTACCGGCGCACCCCGGCGCGGGAGTCCTTCGGCGCATACGGGCGGTTCGGGCGGCAGTTCGGGGCCGCGGCGCGCGCACGGAGCACGGCCACGGAGGCGCAGGAGCAGGACGGTACACAGGGCGAAGCGGCCGAGGAGACCGCCGACGGCTCCCCCGCCGTCGTCCCGCCGCCCGTGCCGACCGCGGCGCCGTCGGGGCTGCCGTGGGGTGTCGCGGTGCTCGCGGTGGGGGTGGCGGTGGAGGCGCTGACGAGCCGTACCGGCTCCGGGGGCGGTCCGGCCGCGTTCCTCGGGCTGGCCCTGACCTCCCTCGGACTGGCCCTGGTCGGTCCCGCGCTCGCCCACCTGTGCGGGCGGCTGCTCCAGGCCGTGCGGCCGGGCGCGCTGCGGCTGCTGGCCGGGCGCGTGCTGATGACGGAGGCGACGCGCATCGGACGCCCGCTGGGTGTGGTCTGCGCGGTGGTGTCGGCCGCGTACGCGATGGCGTCGCTGCACGACCGGGACGACCCGTCGGCCGGTCCGCTCGTGGTGCTCGGGGTGCTGCTGGTGGCCGGCTGCACGGTGGCGACTCTGCTCACGGCGGCCGTCGAGGCGAAGCAGGCGCACGCCGACACCACGGCCTCGCTGCGGCGGCTGGGGGCGCCCGCGGGCACGCTGCGCCGGGCCGCCGTCCTGCGCGCGGTCGCGCTGCTCGCCCTGTTCGGGCCGCTCACCGTGGCGGTGGCCGAACTGTCGGCGTGGCCGCTGGGCGGCTGAGCGAGGACGGGCGAAAAAACCTTCCCTCGGCGCGATGAGTTCCGCGCGGCCCTTCGGTCTACCCCCTCAAACGGCAACAGTGCGAGGGAGAGGCCCCGTCATGTACCAGCAGATGATCTTCGTGAACCTGCCCGTCGAGGACATCGACGCGTCGCGGAAGTTCTACACGGCGCTCGGCTACTCCATCAACGAGCAGTTCAGCGACGAGTCCACGGCGTCCGTCGTGATCAGCGACACGATCATCGCGATGCTGCTGACGAAGGAGAAGTACGCGCAGTTCACGAAGAAGGAGATCGCGGACGCCCGCAAGAGCAGCGAGGTGCTGCTGGCGCTGAGCGCCGAGAGCCGGGAGAAGGTCGACGAGCTGGTGGAGAAGGCGCTGGCGGCGGGCGGCACCGTGGCCGGCGACACCCAGGACCTCGGTTTCATGTACGGCCGCTCCTTCGACGACCTCGACGGCCACACCTGGGAGGTCGTCTGGATGGACCCGGCGGCGATCGAGGGCTGAGGCCGACGTAGGGTGGCGGCAGGGCTGTTGACCTGGCGCCACCCCAACTGCGGTCGTACGCACGGATGGTGACGGTTCTCGGACGCTTCGGCCGGATCGACGCGGTCCGCGCGGCGCGTAAACGTGCGGGTGGTTAACAAATAGGCAAAGCCCAGGCCTGCGGTAGGCATATGCGTTGACACTACTTATGTGGCGCTTATAGACCTGGGAGCCTCATGGGAGTGCTGATCCATCATCACCCCTCCCTCAACCCCCCGCATTTGCGCATCATGTAAAGGACAAACGTGGCAGTTCTGTCCGTATCACGCCGTACCGTGACCCGCTCCGTGCGCGCCCTCGGTGTCGTCTCCGCGTCCGCCGCGCTCGCGCTCGGTGTCGCCGGCAACGCCGTGGCGTGCAACATCAACGAGTTCTCGGCCGAGGCCAAGTGCGACGGTGACAAGGGCGTCATCACCGTCACCGACGTCGACCCGGCCGGCGTTCCCGCCACCGTGACCGTGTTCCTCCAGAACAACGGCGCCGACATCGAGAAGGTCGGCGAGCAGGTGGTCAAGGGGTCCAAGGAGGGCACCACCATCACCTTCGAGGAGGACTGGAAGCCCAACGCCGAGTACCGCATCCACGTCTCGGCCAAGCCGTACGTGGACCAGGACATCAAGCCGAACCTGGTGACGCCGTCGACGCCGTGCAAGGAGGACGAGGAGACCCCGTCCCCCGAGCCGACGCCGTCGCAGGAGACCTCGGCCCCGGCCGAGGAGAGCGAGGAGCCGACCCCGGCCCCGTCGGAGAGCTCCGAGGAGAGCGCTCCCCCGGCGGACACGTCGGACAACGCCCCGTCCCCGGCCGGTGAGTCCAACCTCGCCGAGACCGGCGCCAACTCCAACACCGGCGTGATCGCCGGTGTCGCGGCCGCCCTGGTCGCGATCGGTGGCGGCGCGGTGTTCTTCGGCATGCGCCGCCGCGGGGCGAACAGCCAGCGCTGACGCCTCACGGAACCGCCTGCGGCCCGTCCCTGAACCGGGGGCGGGCCGCTCGCCGTTGAGCGCCTGTCAGCCCGACGTGCGCCGTGGCGTACGCGTCCTCAGCCGAACGTGGCCCGCTCCAGCCAGTGTTCGAGCACCGCGCGCTCGCCGAGCACCTCGATGCGGGGATCGTCCAGCGGGATGCGGCGGTAGAAGGCGAGCAGCACCCAGGTGAGCGGCCCGCGCAGTGCGACCGTGGCCTTCTCGTGGCCGCGGCGCCAGGAGACCCCGTCCTCGTCGAGCCGCACCAGCCACTCGGCGTTCACCTCGGGGGCGGTGTCGGTGGCGTGCAGATGGATCGTGCGCAGGGGGCCACGCAGTCCGTGCACCTCGTCGTCGGGGAGCGTCCGCTGCGCCCACTCCACGATCTCCAGCCACTCGTCGACCGCGTCGGCGGCCACCTCGGGCGCGACGTCGTAGGGCAGTCCGGCGGCGAGCGTGGCGTCCGCCCGGTGCACGGTCACCTCATGGGTCATACGGCGGGCCCAGAAGCCGGCGTTGTCGACGCCCGCCCAGCTCCACACCCGTGCGTCAGGGCCCGCCTCCCGCAGGGCGGAGACGACCAGGTCGCCGCTCTCCGCCAGCCAGGCGTCCAACGCGGCGGCGTCCCCGCGCGCCTCGGGCCCCTCGAAGTCGGGCACGTCCTCGTCCCGGGCCTCCTTCTCGGCCCCGGTCCGCACCATCAGGGCCACCCAGCGCAGGGCGCCGCCGAGGTGCCGTACGAGCTGCTCCACGGACCAGTCGGGTGTGGTCGGCACCGTGCGGGACAGGTCCGTCCCCGAGGTCACCACCGCCCTCAACTGCCCGACCTGGTGGGCGATCTCGTCGCAGTAGCGCGTGTGTACGAGTCGTGTCATGCCGCACACCCTAGGCAACGGCGATCAGCCGAGCACGGCGATTTCCGCCGCGTCGAACTCCACGCCGGTGACGTCCCCGACCTCAGGGGCGTCCCTGAGCGCGCAGGCGGCCTCCAGCGGTGGCGCGTCCTCCGGCAGGAGGCGCACGGCGACATGGGTGCCGCGGAAGGTGCGCGCGGTCACCGTGCAGCGCAGCCCCTCGCCGGCCGGGACCAGCCGCACCCCGGCGGGCCGCACCAGCAGCGGCCGCGTGCCCTCGGGGGCATCCGGCGGCACCGGCACCTTGCCCCAGGGCGTGACGGCGACGCCGTCGGTGACGGCCGCCTCGACGACGTTCTCGAAGCCGAGGAAACGGGCCACGAACGCGTCGGCGGGCCGCTGCCACACCTCAAGGGGCGTGCCGGACTGGGCGATCCGCCCGTCGCGCATCACCACCACCCGGTCGGCCAGCGCGAACGCCTCGCCCTGGTCGTGCGTGACGGCCAGCACGGTGGTGCCCAACCGGCCGAACAGTTCGCGCAGTTCGACCACAAGGCGCTCCCTGAGCGACCGGTCGAGCTGGCCGAGCGGCTCGTCGAGCATCAGCAGCCGCGGGCTGGGCGCGAGCGCGCGGGCCAGCGCGACCCGCTGCTGCTCACCCCCGGACAGCGCGGCGACGGCCCGCCCGGACGCCCCGGGCAGGCCGACCAGCTCGAGCAACTCCTGCACACGGTGGGTCTGTTCGGCGCGGGGCGTGCCGTGCATACGCAGACCGAAGGCCACGTTGCCGCCGACGTCCCGCTGCGGGAACAGCTGGTGGTCCTGGAACATCAGCCCGACGCCCCGCTTGTGCGCGGGCACGCCCGCCTGGTCACGTCCGTCGAGCAGGATCCGCCCGGCGTCCAGCGGCTGGAGTCCGGCGACCGCGCGCAGCAGCGTGGACTTGCCGCTGCCGCTGGGGCCGAGGACGCACACGATCTCGTGCTCGGCGACGTCGAGGCCGACGGAGTCCAGCGCGGCCCGCCCGCCGAAGCGGACGGTCGCGTCCTCGAGCCGCAGCAGGCTGCCGGTGGGCGTCGGGCTGTCGGTGGGCATTCAGAACTCCCCCGTCCGGTCGGTCCGCAGCCGCTCCAGCACCAGCAGAGCCACGGCGCACACGATCATCAGAATCGTCGACAGGGCCATCGCCTGCCCGTAGTTGAGGTCCCCGGGCCGTCCCAGCAGCCGCGCCACGGCCACCGGCAGGGTCGGGTTGTCGGGCCGCGCGATGAACACCGTCGCGCCGAACTCCCCCAGGGACACGGCGAAGGCGAACCCGGCGGCGATCAGCAGCGCCCGCCGCACCAGCGGCAGGTCCACCTCGCGCCATGCCCGCCACGGCGACGCGCCCAGCACCGAGGCCGCCTCCCGCAGCCGCACGTCCACCGCCCGCAGCACCGGCAGCATGGTCCGTACGACGAAGGGCACGCCGACCAGCGCCTGCGCGAGCGGCACCAGGATCCAGGAGGCGCGCAGGTCCAGCGGGGGTTCGTCGAGGGCGATGAGGAAACCGAAGCCGACGGTCACGGCGGAGACGCCGAGCGGAAGCATCAGCAGCGCGTCGAAGCCGCGCACCAGCCGTCCCGCGTCGCGCCGGGTCAGCGCGACGGCGGCGAGACCGCCGATCACCACGGCGATCACGGTGGCGGCGACGGCGTAGCTCAGCGAGTTGCCGATCGCCTCGATCGGGGCGACCAGGAAGACCCCGCCGTCCGCCTCGGTCAGCGCGCGGTAGTAGGCGAGGCCGGCGCCGCCGAAGGAGCGCTGCACCAGGACGGCGAGCGGCAGGAGCAGGAGCACGACGACGGTGGCGACGACCCCGGCGAGCAGCGCCCACTGTCCGGCGCCGCGCGGACGGCGGGCGGTCACCGAGGCGTCGACCAGCCGCAGCGCGGTCTCGCGGCGCCGCACGGTCCAGGCGTGCAGGGCGAGGATCGCGCCGACGGCGACGAACTGGATCAGCGTGAGGACGGCTGCTGTGGAGAGATCGAAGAGGTCGGCGGTCTGCCGGTAGATCTCCACCTCCAGGGTGGAGAAGGTCGGCCCGCCGAGGATCTGCACCACGCCGAACGAGGTGAAGGTGAAGAGGAAGACCATCAGCGCGGCGGCGGCCACGGCGGGCGCGAGCGCCGGGAGGGTGACCGTGCGCCAGGCGGTGAACCGGGAGGCGCCGAGCATCCGCGCGGCCTCCTCCTGCCGCGGGTCGAGCTGCGCCCACAGCCCGCCCACGGTGCGGACGACCACGGCGTAGTTGAAGAAGACGTGCGCGAGGAGGATCGCCCAGACCGTGGTGTCCAGGCGTACGCCCCACAATGCGTCCAGCAGCCCGCCGCGCCCGACGAGCGCCATGAACGCGGTGCCGACGACGACCGTCGGCAGCACGAACGGCACGGTGATCACCGCGCGCAGCACCTGTTTGCCGGGGAAGTCGAAACGGGCCAGGGCGTAGGCGCCGGGCAGGGCGATCACCAGGGTGAGGGCCGTGGAGACGAGGGCCTGCCAGGTGGTGAACCACAGCACCTGGCGGATGTCGGACTGCGTGAGCACGTCCGCGATCCGCCCGAGCTGCCAGCCGCCGTCGGTCTTCAGCCCCCGGGCGACGATCGCGGCGACCGGGTAGGCGAAGAAGACGGCGAAGAACGCGGCCGGCACGGCCATGAGACCGAGCCGGGCCGCGTTCCGGCGCCACCAGCCGGGGCGGCGCGGGCTCACTTCAGTACGAGCGAGGTCCACGACTTGACCCACTGGTCACGGTTGTCGGCGATCTTCGCCGGGTCCATGGTCTGCGGCTCCTTCGCCTGCGGCCCGAACTTCGCGAACTCCTCGGGCACCTGGGCGTCCTTGCGCACCGGGTACACGAACATGTTGAGCGGCATGTCCTCCTGGAAGGTCTTGCCGGCCATGAAGTCCAGCAGCGCCTTGCCGCCCTCGGGGTTCTTGGCGTTGCTCAGCAGACCCGCGTACTCGACCTGCCGGAAGCAGGTGCCCTCGGCGACGCCGGTGGGGGCGGTGTCGGGCCGCGGGTCGGCGTAGATCACCTCGGCGGGCGGCGAGGAGGCGTACGAGACGACGAGCGGGCGGTCGGCCTTGGCCTTCTTGCCGCCGGCCGAGCCGGAGAACTCCTCGTTGTACGCCTGCTCCCACCCGTCGACGACCTTGACGCCGTTGGCCTTGAGCTTCTTCCAGTAGTCCGCCCAGCCGTCGTCGCCGTACTGCGCGGCGGTGCCGAGCAGGAAGCCGAGGCCGGGCGAGGAGGTGGCGGCGTTCTCGACGACGAGGAGGTCCTTGTAGGCCGGCTTGGCCAGGTCGTCGAAGGTCTTCGGCGGGGTGAGCTTCTTCTTCTCGAACCACGCCTTGTCGTAGTTGACGCAGACGTCACCGGTGTCGACCGGGGTGACCCGGTGCTTGTCCTCGTCGACCCGGTACGCGGGCAGGATCTGATCCGATCCCTTGGCCTGGTAGGACTGGAACAGGCCGTTGTCGAGGGCGCGGGACAGCAGGGTGTTGTCGACGCCGAAGAAGACGTCGCCCTGGGGGTTGTCCTTGGTCAGGATCGCCTTGTTCACGGCCTGCCCGGCGTCGCCGTCCTCAAGGACCTTGAGCTTGTAGCCGGACTGCTTCTCGAAGGCGGCGACGACGTCCTCGGACACGGCCCACGAGTTGTGACTGACGAGGGTCACCGTCTTGGAACCCTCGCCGCCTGCGCCGCTGTCGTCCCTGTTGGACGACCCGCAGGCGGACAGCGTGACGAGCCCCAGCCCGACGGCCAGGACCGTGACCTTCTTGGTGATGCCCACTTGATTCCTCCTGGAGTGACCAGGAAGAGACGCGGCCCTGCCCGGATCCCCTGGGGGCCCGGGCAGGGCGCAACAGCTCGAGTGATGACCGATCTCCCTACCCAGAATGACCTGGGCCAGGTTCGGAGGGTCTGCGGCCGGTGCCGCACTCTCAGCGCTGTGGCGCTCCCCTGTCGGAATATGCAGATGTGTTGACGCCGGTCAGACTACCGCTCGGTGGCGGCGAGCTGACCACATGCCCCGTCGATCTCCTGACCACGGGTGTCCCGGATCGTCACCGGCACACCGTGCGCGGCGATCGCCTCGACGAACGCCTTCTCGTCCTCGGGCCGCGACGCGGTCCACTTGGAGCCGGGCGTCGGGTTGAGCGGGATGAGGTTGACGTGCACGGGACGCCCCTTGAGCATCCGCCCGAGCCGGTCACCGCGCCACGCCTGGTCGTTGATGTCCCGGATCAGCGCGTACTCGATGGACAGCCGGCGCCCGGACTTCGCCGCGTACTCGAACCCGGCGTCGAGCACCTCGCGCACCTTCCACCGCGTGTTCACGGGGACGAGGGTGTCGCGCAGCTCGTCGTCGGGGGCGTGCAGGGAGATCGCGAGGCGGCACTTGAAGCCCTCGTCGGAGAACCGGTGGATGGCCGGGACGAGGCCCACCGTCGACACGGTGATCCCGCGCTGGGACAGCCCGAGGCCGTCCGGCTCGGGGTCGGTGAGCCGGCGGATGGCCCCGACCACCCGGTTGTAGTTGGCGAGCGGCTCACCCATGCCCATGAACACGATGTTGCTGAGCCGCGCGGGCCCGCCGGGCACCTCGCCCTCACGGAGGGCGCGCATGCCGTCGACGATCTGGTGCACGATCTCGGCGGTGGACAGGTTCCGGTCCAGTCCCGCCTGCCCGGTCGCGCAGAACGGGCAGTTCATGCCGCAGCCGGCCTGCGAGCTGATGCACATGGTGACCCGGTCCGGGTACCGCATCAGCACGGACTCGACGAGCGTCCCGTCGAACAGCTTCCACAGCGTCTTGCGGGTGGTCCCCTGGTCGGTGGACAGGTACCGCACGACGCTCATCAGCTCGGGAAGCAGCGCTTCCCGCAGCTTCCCGCGGGACCCGGCGGGGATGTCGGTCCACTGCTCCGGATCGTGCGCGTACCGCGCGAAGTAGTGCTGCGAGAGCTGCTTGGCACGGAACGGCTTCTCACCGACCGCGACAACCGCCTCCTTGCGCTCGGCAGGCGTGAGATCGGCAAGATGCCGCGGCGGCTTCTTGGCTCCGCGCGGCGCGACGAATGTAAGTTCTCCGGGCTTAGGCATGGCTGTACCAGTGTCGCAGATCGAGATGGGTGACCTGCGGGTGTCGGGGGCCACACCTGTCGAGGGCGGTCGTAGCCGGTCGCCCCTGAGCGCCCTCGGACGGCCCGGAGACGGCCCGGGCGGGGGTGCGCGCCCCTCGGTGCGAAGTACGTGGGCCGGTCAGACGGGCTGTGGGCCGCATCTTCTCGATCGGGATCGTCATACGCGGCATGGCCGGCTTCTCGGGCCCTGCCCGCCCGGGGCGGGCGTATGAGGCCCACGATGCCCCGCATGATGTTGTCGTGAGCCAAGGCCGCCGTTCGCGGACCGAGCGCTCCTCACTCCGGGACACGCAGGTCCGTAACACCCGCGAGCACCGCCCCCGTCAGGACGGCTTCAGTCAGCTCTGCGCCCGTCAGGACCGCGTCCGTCAGGTCCCCGCCGGACAGGATCGCGTGGGTCAGGCCCGCTCCCGTCAGGTTGGCGTGGCTCAGGTTCGCGCCGGACAGGTCCGCACCCGACAAGTCCGCGCCGTACATGTCCGCGTGGCTCAGGTCCGCTCCCGTGAGGTTCGCGCCGCGGAGGTCCGCGCCGCACAGGTTCAGAAAGTCCGTTCCGTACGGCTGCCGGGGGCGGCCGAGAAGGGACGCCTCCGGGACCGCTTCCGCGGGTGGCTCCTCCGCGCACAGCGTGATGGCCTCCGCGGTGTACTCCAGCGCGCCGGCCGGGGCGTCCGGGCAGGCCAGGTAGAGCAGTCCGCGCAGGCGAGCCGCGTGTTCCGCCCGCTCGTCGTCCGTCAGGTCACCGCCCGCAGGGGCCGACGGCCGGGGGAGGGGTGTCTCAGGCCTCACACAGATGGGACAGCGGTGACCGGGCACGTTGCCCACCGCCGGCAACAACTGGACGGCCTCACGCTCCGCCGCCTGCGAGGGCGCCGCCCCCGCGATCACTGCGAGGAGCCGGGCGAAGTGCCGGTCCGCCCGCTCCCCGTCAGGCTCCGCTTCGCCGAGACGGCGGTGACAGGCACCGAACGCCAGGACCGCGGCCCTTGAGGACGCGCTGCCCCGATCACGCAGTTCGGTCAACGTGCTCAGTGCGTCGGCTCCGTCCGCACCCCACGGCGCCGGCGGACGTACCGCGAGATCACGAACACCAGCGAAGCCAACAGCGCGCACAGCCAGATGGAGACCTCCACCCCTCCCATGCCGCTGCCCAGCGCGAACAGCACCAGCGCGAAAACTGCGACGACCAGCACGAGATTCACGATCAGGCTGCGCACGGCGTCCCCCCACGGTGTGTATGACCATCCCCGTGGTCATGATCGCAGGTCGTGAGAGGCGTGTACACGGCAATCGGGCCCCGTCCGAGAGGACAGAGGCCCGATGTCACCGCAGGAGGGGAGGACGCGAACCTCAGCCCGCCCCCACGAAGATCGCCAGCAGCAGCCACACCACCGGGGCCGTCGGCAGGAGGGAGTCCAGGCGGTCCATGATGCCGCCGTGGCCCGGCAGTAGCGTGCCCATGTCCTTGATGCCGAGGTCGCGCTTGATCATCGACTCGCCGAGGTCGCCCAGCGTGGCGCTCGCGGCGACCGCGAGACCCAGCAGCAGGCCCTGCCACCACTGGCCGTCGTCGATCAGGAACTGCATGCACAGCGCACCCGCCGCCATCGAGAAGGCGACCGCGCCCAGCAGGCCCTCGCGGGTCTTGCCGGGGCTGATGCGCGGGGCGAGCTTGTGCTTGCCGAAGCGCCAGCCGACCGCGTACGCGCCGGTGTCGCTGACCACGGTGAGCAGCAGGAAGGTCAGCACGCGCCACGGGCCGTCGTCGGCCTTCAGCAGCATCGCGACGAACGTCGCCAGGAACGGGACGTAGAACGCGGCGAAGACGCCGGCCGTGACGTCCTTCAGGTAGCCCTCCGGCGGCGCCGTCATGCGCCACACCAGCACCGCCAGGGTGGTCAGCGCCATGGCGATCCACGCGCCCTCCGCGCCCCGGGCGTACCCGGCGACGACCATGGCCGCGCCGCCCAGCGCCAGCGGCACGAGGGGCGCCTTGATCCCCTTGCGCTCGTCCAGCCGCGTCGTCAGCTCCCACAGGCCCACCACGACGGCGACCGCGATCACGCCGACGAAGACGGCCTTGACGAAGAACAAGGACGCGACGATCACCGCGCCGAGTCCGACGCCGACGCCTATCGCGGCGCCGAGGTCCCGCCCCGCGGTCTTCTTCTGCGGTGCGGGTGCCGGCTGCGGGGCGTGGGGCATGGGCTCCGTATTCTGCGGCACCTCCCCCGGCAGGGGGCGGGCCCGCGTCGGCTCGTCTCGGAACAGGGGGCCGCTCAGCCGAGCAGCCCCCCGGTCCGCATCCTGGTCTCCGCCGTGTTCGGGTACTTCAGGCACGATGGGCATGGGCCGCGTCTGCTGTGCTTGGAGCGCATCGTACGCGGGACCCGCCGGGACAGCTCCCCGGCCGGGTCCCTGGTCGGACGGCCCCCAGTACCCGGTCTGCGGCGTCCCCCAGGAAGAGTCGTTCATCAGACCTCGAGCAGCTCCGCTTCCTTGTGCTTCAGAAGCTCATCCACCTGGGCGACGTACTTCGCCGTGGTGTCGTCGAGCTCCTTCTCCGCACGGCGGCCCTCGTCCTCGCCGACCTCGCCGTCCTTGATCAGCTTGTCGATGGCTTCCTTGGCCTTGCGGCGCACGGAGCGGATCGAGATCTTCGCGTCCTCGCCCTTGCCCTTGGCGACCTTGATGTACTCGCGCCGGCGCTCCTCGGTCAGCTCGGGGAACACCACCCGGATGATGTTGCCGTCGTTGCTCGGGTTGACGCCCAGGTCGGAGTCACGGATCGCCTGCTCGATGTTGCGCAGGGCGCTCTTGTCGAACGGGGTCACCACGGCCATGCGCGGCTCGGGCACGGAGAACGAGGCCAGCTGGTTGATCGGCGTCGGCGCGCCGTAGTAGTCGGCCACGATCTTGTTGAACATCGCCGGGTGCGCACGGCCGGTGCGGATCGCGGCGAAGTCCTCCTTGGCGACCACGACGGCCTTCTCCATCTTCTCCTCGGCCTCGAGGAGGGTCTCTTCGATCACCACTTGCTCCTGCGTGTCTTGAGTAGGCCCGGCTGCGGTCCTCGGTCGGGTCGGCGGCCGGCTGCGTCGCGTCTTCTTCCTGCACGGTTCACGACCGGCAGGACATTGTCCATCCCCCGGTCAGTTGTGCCCGGCCTGGTCGCCCACCAGCGTGCCGATCTTCTCACCCTTGACGGCGCGGGCGATGTTGCCCTCCTTGAGGAGTTCGAACACGACGATCGGCAGGTTGTTGTCACGGCAGAGCGTGACGGCCGTGGCGTCGGCGACCTTGAGGTTCCGGGTGATGACCTCGCCGAAGCCGAGGGCGTCGAACTTGACCGCGTCGGGGTTGGTCTTGGGGTCGGAGTCGTAGACCCCGTCGACACCGTTCTTGCCCATGAGGAGCGCCTCGGCGTCGATCTCGAGGGCGCGCTGCGCGGCGGTGGTGTCGGTGGAGAAGTACGGCATGCCCATACCGGCGCCGAAGATGACCACGCGGCCCTTCTCCAGGTGGCGCACGGCGCGCAGCGGGATGTAGGGCTCGGCGACCTGGCCCATGGTGATGGCGGTCTGCACGCGGCAGTCGACGCCCTCCTTCTCCAGGAAGTCCTGGAGGGCGAGGCAGTTCATCACGGTGCCGAGCATGCCCATGTAGTCGGAGCGGGCACGGTCCATGCCGCGCACCTGAAGTTCGGCTCCGCGGAAGAAGTTGCCGCCGCCGATCACGATCGCGATCTGCGCGCCGTCCCGTACGACGGCCGCGATCTCACGGGCGATGGCGTGCACCACGTCGGGATCGACGCCCAGGCCTCCGCCACCGGAGAAGGCCTCTCCGGACAGCTTCAGCAGAAACCGGCCGCGCACTTTGCCGTCGTCGCTCTTCTCAGCCTTGGTCGTCATGGTCGAATCCCGCCTCTTTCACGTGTTGCACATACGAAGAAGGCCATTGCCGGTGGGGCGTGTTTCGCATCCCATGCGGCAATGGCCTCCTCGTCAGATCTGCTGTCGTCCGGCACGCGCGCGTGCGTGGACGCGTGTCCGAACGACTGCTGTCGACCCTATCGGGGTCGCGCGTCCGTCGCGGTGCGGACTCAGATGCCGACCTTGATGCGCGAGAAGCGCTTCAGGGTGACACCGGCCTCGTCCAGCACCTTCTGGACGGACTTCTTGTTGTCGAGCGCGTACGGCTGGCCGAGCAGCGTGGCGTCCTTGAAGAAGCCGTTGAGACGACCCTCGACGATCTTGCCGATGGCGGCCTCGGGCTTGCCCTCGGCGCGGGTGGTCTCCTCGGCGATGCGGCGCTCGGACTCGACGACCTCGGCCGGCACGTCCTCCTTGGAGAGGTACTTCGGCGCGAAGGCGGCGATGTGCTGGGCGACGCCCTTGGCGATCTCGGCGTTCGGCTTGTCCAGCTCGACGAGCACACCGATCTGCGGGGGCAGGTCGGGCATCGTGCGGTGCATGTACGCCGTGACGTAGCCGTCGCCGAACTGCGCGAAGCGGTCGAGGACGATCTTCTCGCCGAGGTTGGCGTTGGCCTCGTCCACGAACGCCTGGACGGTCTTGCCGGGCTCGATCTCGGAGGCGAGCAGGGCCTCGATGTCGGCCGGGGAGGTCTTGGCGACGTGCTCGGCGATCGCGGTGGCGACGGCCTGGAACTTCTCGCCCTTGGCAACGAAGTCCGTCTCGCACTTCAGCTCGACGATGACACCGGAGGAGTTGTCGTCGGCGATGACCGAGACCACGGCGCCGTTCTCGGCGGAGCGGCCCTCGCGCTTGGCGACGCCCTTCTGGCCCTTGATGCGGAGCGCCTCGACGGCCTTCTCGACGTTGCCGTCGGCCTCGTCCAGCGCCTTCTTGCAGTCCATCATGCCGGCGCCGGTGAGCTCCCGGAGCTTCTTGACGTCGGCGGCGGTGTAGTTCGCCATGAGTCTGTGAATCTTTCTCGAAGTCTGGAGGTTCGAAGAGCGGCGGGGCGGGACCGCTTCGTGGGCAGATCCCGGGCCACCGCCGGTCTACGGGTGAACGGCGGGAGCGGACGTCATGTCACCGCTCCCGCCGTCATCGGCTCTGACGGAGCGGTCAGGCCTGCTCGGCCTTGGGCTCGGCCTCGGCCTGCGGGGCCTCGGCGGCGGGGGCCTCGGCCGGCTTCTCGCCCTCGGCGGCGGCCGGAGCGGCCTCCTCGGCCTTCTTCTCACCCTCGAGCAGGTCGCGCTCCCACTCGGCCAGCGGCTCGCCGGCGGCCTTCTCGCCCTTGCCCTCGCCGGCGCCACCGGAACGGGCGATGAGGCCCTCGGCGACGGCGTCGGCGATCACGCGGGTGAGCAGGGTGACGGAGCGGATCGCGTCGTCGTTGCCCGGGATCTTGTAGTCGACCTCGTCGGGGTCGCAGTTGGTGTCGAGGATGGCGACGACCGGGATGTTGAGCTTCCGGGCCTCGCCGACCGCGATGTGCTCCTTCTTGGTGTCCACGATCCAGACGGCGCTGGGCACCTTCTGCATCTCGCGGATACCGCCGAGGGTCTTCTCCAGCTTCGCCTTCTCGCGGGAGAGGACCAGCAGCTCCTTCTTGGTGAGGCCGGAGGCGGCCACGTCCTCGAAGTCGATCTGCTCGAGCTCCTTGAGGCGCTGCAGACGCTTGTAGACGGTCGAGAAGTTGGTGAGCATGCCGCCCAGCCAGCGCTGGTTGACGTAGGGCATGCCGACGCGGGTGGCCTGCTCGGCGATGGCCTCCTGCGCCTGCTTCTTCGTGCCGACGAACATGACCGTGCCGCCGTGGGCCACGGTCTCCTTGACGAACTCGTAGGCGCGGTCGATGTACGACAGCGACTGGAGCAGGTCGATGATGTAGATGCCGTTGCGCTCCGTGAAGATGAAGCGCTTCATCTTCGGGTTCCAACGACGGGTCTGGTGACCGAAGTGGACGCCGCTCTCCAGCAGCTCCCGCATCGTGACGACGGCCATGGCCGTATCTCCTTGAATTTCTCGGTTGTGCCGCGGATGCCGGACGGCTTCCGCGCCTGACGCCCACGACGCGCCGTGCCACGAAGGACCGAGGGGCGCTGACACCGGGCCACGGCCGTGACCGGTCCCGATGTCGGGGCGTGCGAAGTCGACCCGGTGGCCCGGGTCGCCACCAGAAGTGTACGGGACCCGCGGGGTGCCGGGTGACGCCGTTGTCCACAACCCGGCCGTCCGTCCACAGGTCCCGGCGGAGACCACGTCTTCGGGAGACGCTTCCGCCATGCGAGGACTGGGACGGAGTGAGGGACATGGGCGGCGCGAACGGGGCGAATTGGCTGATGAGCGCGGGCGGGAGGGCTGGCCGAGGCGGTGCGTGCGGCTGCTGCTGGTGGTGGCCGTGACGGTGGCGGCGCTGCTGGCGCCGCCGGCGTCACGGCTGTTCGCGGCGGGGGCTGCCGGGTCGCCGGTGGCTGTCGTGGGGGCGCTCCCCGGCGCGGACGACGGCGCCGTTCCGGCCATCGGCCGTACATGGCCGTTGGGGGTACGTCCGCGGGTGCTGCGTGGCTGGGAACCGCCGGCGAGTGTGTACGGGCCCGGGCACCGGGGCGTGGATCTCGCCGCGGCTACGGGGACGCCGGTACGGGCGGTCGCGGACGGCCGGGTGTCCTTCGCGGGCCGGGTGGCCGGGAAGGGCGTCGTGTCGGTGGAGCTCGCCGGGACCGGGGATCCACCGCTGCGCACGACGTACGAACCCGTCCGCGCCTCGGTCGAGGAGGGCGCGGAGGTGAGGGCGGGCGAGGTGATCGGCACGGTGGAGGCGGGCGGCTCCCACTGCACGGCGCCGTGCGTCCACTGGGGTCTGCTGCGGGGCGAGACCTACCTGGACCCGCTCTCGCTGCTGCCCCCGTGGCTGCTGCACCGGGGCCCGTCCCGGCTCCTGCCGGTGCTCGGGGCGCCGTTGCCCTGAGTCGCGCGGGGGCGCCTGGGCGGACGGGAGGGCGGCTTCAGCCCCGGACGCCGTCCAGGGCCAGGGAGACCGCCGCCCGGACGATCACGTCGGGGTGCTCGGCCGCCCCCAGCTCGATCCGGCGTACGGCGGCGTCGACCACGCCCTGGAGCAGCATCGCGGTGAGGCGCGGCTCGGCGTGCCCCAGCTCTGCGAGCGCGTCGACGATCATCGCGATCAGCCCGCCGTGGGCGGCGCGGATCTTCTCCCGGGCGCCGGCGTCGAGTTCGCTCGCGGAGATCGCGACGACCGCGCGGTGCCGCCGGTCCCCCACCAGTTCCAGCTGCTTGCGGACGTATGCCTCGATCTTGCCCTCGGGGCCCTCGGCGTCCGCCATCGCCGCCTCGACCTCGGCCGACCAGACGGGGAAGTCGGCCTCGCACAGCTCCTCGACGACGGCCGCCCGCGAGCGGAAGTACTCGTACACGGACGACCGGGCGAGGCCCGTGCGCTCGGCGAGGGCCGGGAAGGTCAGCGCCTCCGTACCGCCCTCGGACAGCAGGGAGCGTGCCGCGTCCAGCAGGGCGGCTCGCTGCATCGACCGGTGCTCGGCCACGGAGGCCGCTCGAATCCTTGGCACGACGTCCACTTTACGGACGCCCCGCCCACCGCGGCCAGGGGTTCGCCCGGCCGGTCACCCCGTGCACCGGCCGGGCTCAGCGACAGGTCAGCGGCCGAAACTGGCCAGCTTGGCGCGCAGCTGGAGCACCGACTTGGTGTGGATCTGACTCACCCGGCTCTCGGTGACGCCCAGCACATTGCCGATCTCGGCCAGGGTCAGGCCCTCGTAGTAGTACAGCGTGACCACGGTCTTCTCCCGCTCGGGCAGGGTGTTGATGGCCCGCGCCAGGAAGCGGCGCAGCTCCCGGTCCTCGGCGACCTCCACCGGGTTGTCTGCGGCGGTGTCCTCCAGGGTGTCCATGAAGCTGAGCTGGTCACCGCCGTCACCGCCGGCATGCAGCAGCTCCTCCAGGGCGACGACGTTGGCGAGCGACAGCTGGCTGAACACGGCGTGCAGCTCGCCGACGGTGATGCCCATCTCGTCGGCGACCTCGTTCTCCGTCGGGGTGCGCCGCAGCCGCGCCTCGAGGGTGGCGTAGGCGCGCTCCACGTTGCGCGCCTTCTGCCGCACCGAGCGGGGAATCCAGTCCAGCGCCCGCAGTTCGTCGATCATCGCGCCGCGGATCCGGGTGATCGCGTACGTCTCGAACTTGATCTCGCGGTCGACGTCGAACTTCTCGATCGCGTCGATCAGTCCGAAGACCCCGGAGGAGACGAAGTCCGCCTGTTCGACGTTGGGCGGCAGCCCCACGCTGACCCGGCCGGCGACGTACTTCACCAGCGGTGAGTAGTGCAGGATCAGCTGCTCCCGCAGACGTTCGTCCCCCGTCGCCTTGTACGACCGCCACAGCTCGTCGAGCGTCGAGGGAGCGGGCGGCCGCACGCTGCCACCGTCGCGGGCGGCTGGGGGGATCGCCGCCCGGTCGGACCCGGAGGTGTGCTGGGGCATTCGTCGCCTAGTGCCGTTCTGCCGTGGGCTGGTACTGCCTGGGTGCGTGGTCTGTCCGATGTCTGTTCTGGTGTCTGTTCTGGGCTGTCCGTGTATGAGCCCTCGTGAGCGTAGCGTGACTGCGGCGTCGCGGTGCGCGAAGAACGGCGGCCGGGCCGTGCGCAGATACGTTCCGGGGGCCGTCCCGCCGGGGCACAGCCGTCGCTCTGCGTGATCACCCGGATACCCCAACTGACGTATTTTCCAGGGCGTGTCGGGGTTCCCCCGGACGGCCGAACACGCTGCGTCAACGGACATCGGCACCACCCCGGACCGAGATCATCGCCTGGCGCGTCAACTTCCAGCTGTCGCCGTGTCGTTCGACGTAACCAAGTGCTCGGAGCTCGTACAGTTTCGCGATCGCGTCGTCCGGGGTGGTCTGCGCCGTGCGGGCGATGTCGTCCGGGCGGGCCGCCCTGCGGGCCGGCAGCGCGGCGAGGACCTGGCGGACCGCCGGATCCAGCAGGTCACGGGGCAGGACGGGTCCTCTGCGTTCGGGGGCGAGCTCTCCCATGTCGCCGACCAGTTCGGCGATCTCGTCGGCGTCGGTGACGAGGACCGCGTCCTGCCGGAGCAGTTCGTGCACCCCTGCGGAGAGGCCGCTGGTGGCCGGGCCCGGCACTCCTATCGTGTGGCGTCCCAGGCGGCGGGCGGCGCGGACGGTCGCCAGGGAGCCGCTGCGATGGGCCGCCTCGACGACGACCGTGCCCCGGGTGAGGGCGGCGATCACACGGTTGCGGAGGATGAAGCGGCTGGGCGTGGGATGCTCGCCAGGGGGCAACTCACCGGCCACCAGCCCCTGTTCCGCGATCCGGTTGATCAGTCCGGCGTGTCCGCGCGGGTAGGGGCGGTCCACCCCGCAGGCCAGCACGGCGACGGTCGCGCCGCCCGCGCCGAGCGCCCCGCGGTGGGCGGCGCCGTCGATGCCGTAGGCGCCGCCGGAGACGACGATCCACCCCTTCTCGGCGAGTCCCGCCGCAAGGGTGGCGGCCATGAACGCGCCGTACTCGGTGCAGGCACGGGCGCCGACGAGGGCGACCGAACGCAGCGCCCAGAGCCGCAGGTCCGCGGTGCCGCGCACCCACAGGCCGAGCGGGCGGGTGTCCCCGAGGTCGTCGAGCTGACCGGGCCACTCGGCGTCCCCCGGGCATACGAACCGCACGCCGGCGTCCTGAGCGACGGCGAGGTCCCGGCGCGGGTCGGCCCGCTCGGCCCGGGCGAGCAGCCCCGCCCACCGTTTGTGACTGACGCCCGGCAAGGGCTCGCCGCGCTGCCTCAGCCGCCGCACCACACCGTCCACCCCGAACTCCCGCACCCAGCGGCCGCCGGTCTCGTCACCGGGTTCGAGGACGCGGGTGAGGAAGATCCGGCCGAGGAGGCCGCCGTGGCTGGTGGGTCGCGGGGCGCCGTCGAGCGTGGTCGCTCCAGGCGGGCCCGCCATGCCGGTCGGTCGCGAGACGACCTGATGCCCGGCCTCCCCAGGAGGGCCGCCAGGGCTGATCGGTCGCGCCGGGCCGTCGTCCCCGGCCCCTCCCGGCGGACCGGTCGGGCCGGTCGGTCGCGGGAGACCTCCCTGCCCGGCATCCCCGGACGGGCCGTCCGGGCCGGGTGGTCGCGCCGGACCGGCATCCCCGGCTCCTCCAGGCAGACCGCCTGGCTCGGTCGGTCGCGGCCGGTCACCGCGCCCCGCCTGCCCGGCCGGACCCGTCGGCTCCAAGTACCACGGCGGGCCGACCGGCCCGCTCGCCCCGCTCATACCCCCGCCCCGATCGCCATCGGCACCCCGCGCGGCACGCCCGTGCGCAGTTGCAGCGCCAGCGCGACGTCGCCCGCGTCGGGGCGGTCGTGGCCGGCCAGGTCGGCGATCGTCCACGCGACCCGCAGCACCCGGTCGAGCCCCCGCGCGGTCAGCACGCCCCGCTCCAGGCTGCGCTCGGCCTCGTCCATGGCGCCCGGCGCGGCCTGCCAGCGGCTGCGCAGCTCCCGGCCCGGGATCTCGCTGTTGAGGCGCCACGGCGTGCCGTGGAGTCGTGCGGCGGCGCGTTCCCGGGCGGCACGCACCCGTTCCGCGACCGTCGCGGTCGTCTCACCCCGTGCGCCCGCCGCCGTCAGCTCTCCACGGGTGACGGCGTCGACCTCGACCCGCAGGTCGACCCGGTCGAGCAGCGGGCCGGAGAGGCGGGCCTGGTAGCGGCGGATCGCCGAGGGCGGGCACTCGCACCGGTCGTTCATGCGCGAGAACCGGCCGCAGGGGCACGGGTTGGCCGCCAGCACCATGAGGAAGCGCGCCGGGAAGCGCACGACGCCCGCGCTGCGCGCGATGACCACGTGCCCCGCCTCCAGCGGCTGGCGCAGCGCGTCCAGCGCCTTGCTGCTGAACTCGGGGGTCTCGTCCAGGAACAACACGCCTCGATGAGACAGGGACACCGCTCCCGGCCGGCCTGTCCCCGGGCCGCCGCCCACGAGGGCCTGCATGGTGGCCGAGTGGTGCGGGGCGCAGTAGGGCGCGGTGTCGATCAGCGGGCGGCCCGGCGGCAGCAGGCCCGCCACCGAGTGCACGGCCGTCACCTCCAGGGACGCCTGGCGGTCCAGCGGCGGCAGGACGGACGGCATCCGCTCGGCGAGCATCGTCTTGCCTGCTCCGGGCGGGCCTTCCAGGAAAAGGTGGTGCCCGCCCGCCGCGGCCACCTCGACCGCCGTGCGCGCCGCGTGCTGGCCCACGACGTCGGCGAGGTCGTGCTCCTGGTCGTACCGGCCGGGGCCGCCGCTCATGCCGGTGATTCCTCCGCCGCCGAGTTCACGCAGCCCCGCCATCAGCGGGTCGGGCCGGTCCGGCTCCTCGGGCTCCTCGTCGGGCACCGGTTCGTCGGTGAGGACCGCGACGAGCTGGCGCAGGCTGCGCACGCCCAGCACGGACACGCCCGGCACCAGGGCGGCCTCGGCGGCGGCGCACTCCGGCACCACCACCTGCTCGAAGCCCGCGTCCGCCGCGGCCAGCACCGCCGGCAGGATGCCCCGTACCGGACGCACCCGTCCGTCCAGGCCCAGCTCGCCGATCATCACGATGTCGGACAGGGCGCGGGGGTCGATCCGCTCCGAGGCGCCGAGGACCGCGCATGCGACAGCGAGATCGAAACCCGAGCCCGCCTTCGGCACCGACGCCGGGCTCAGCCCCACGGTGAGCTTCTTCTGCGGCCACTCGGCGCCGGAGTTGACCACGGCGGCCCTGACCCGGTCGCGGCTCTCCGTCAGGCTCTTGTCCGGCAGTCCCACCAGCGTGAACGCGGCGACTCCCGGCTCCAGGTCGGCCTGCACCTCGACGACCACGCCCTCGACGCCGACGAGCGTCACCGAGCACGTACGGGCGAATCCCATGTCAGGCCACCCCCCTGACGTGCTCGACGACGGGGGCGCCGCGCCTCGGGAGCAGCACGCCGACCAGGTCGATGCGGACGCCGCCGGGCGGTGCTCCCCCGTGTTCCTGGAGCCAGCGCTCCGCCAGGCCGCGCAGCCGGCTCGCCTTGGCCGGGGTGATCGCGGCCATGGGGTGCTGGAAGGAATCGGCGCGGCGGGTCTTCACCTCGCAGACGACCAGGGCGTCGCCGTCCCGCGCCACGATGTCGATCTCGCCGGTCCTGCCGCAGCGCCAGTTGCGCGCCAGCACCGTCATCCCGGCCTGGGTCAGCCGCCGCGCGGCCAGTGTCTCCCCGTACCTGCCGAGCGCCCCGCGGGCCTGCCCGCCGCGCTCACCGTGTACCTGCGTGTTCTGCCGTGCGTCCATGTCGGCACCACCTCCGGCGCCAACCGTCACGCATCACCGCCGACCCGCGCCGGGCCCCGTGCACAACCCGGCGACTGTGGACAACTCCGCCACCCGCGAGGGTGAACCCGCACGCCTCACAGCCTCACGGCCGCTCTGCCTCACCCGCTCGGCAGCTCCAGATCGCTCTTGTTCAGCTCCTCGATGTTCACGTCCTTGAACGTGAGTACCCGCACCTGCTTCACGAAGCGAGCCGGCCGGTACATGTCCCACACCCAGGCGTCCGCCATGGACACTTCGAAGAACACCTCACCCTGCACCGAGTGGACCTGCATCTCGTAGTCGTTGGTGAGGTAGAAGCGCCGCTCGGTCTCGATCACGTATTTGAACAGACCGACGACATCGCGGTACTCCCGGTAGAGCTTCAGCTCCATCTCGGTCTCGTACTTCTCGAGGTCCTCGGCGCTCATGGCATGTTCCCCTTCAGCCGTGCGATCCCACCATTGTGCGCCAGTCCCGGGAGTCACCGGACGATTTCGGTGTCCAGGGTCACGGGCGCGGCCGGGGGGCCTTCGTCGAGCAGTGTCCGCAGCAGCCCGGCGAGCTTGGTCGGATACACCGTCTCACGGGCGTGCTGCAGTTCCGGGCAGGTCCACCAGCGCGCTCCGGCGACACTGCGCCGTTCCAGCTCGGTCAGGGCCGTCGCCGCGGTGGCCGTCTGCGACGTACGGGCCAGGTAGTACCACTCGTCCTGGTCCCACTGACGGCCCGCGAAGGGGAAGGAGCAGCGCCGCCGCCACAGCACCGGGCCGAGGTCGACGTCGGTGATGCCGGTCTCCTCGGCGAGTTCCCTGAGGGCGGCCTGTTCACGGGTCTCGTCGCCCTCCACGCCGCCGCCGGGGGTGAACCACCAGTCGGTGGCGGGGTCGTCCGGTTCGTGGCCGTGGAGCAGCAGGATGCGGTCCCGCGGGTCGAGCAGCACCACCCGGGCGACCCGGCGCAGCCCGCCCTCGTACGTGTCCGGTGCGGCCGGGGCCGGCTCAGCGGCCACCGCTGCTCCCCGCCCCTGCGCGGGCCCGGGAGGCGGCCGCACGCTTGGCCAGCGGCCCGTACGCGGCTCCCGCCAGCACCAGCACCGCCCCGCCGACGATCGCGGCGAGCACGCTCGCCAGCGGTCCGGGTGTGGAGAGCGGGCCGAGCGTCTTGAAGCCGGTGGGCTCGGCGAGCATGCCGTCCATCGGCCAGACCACGGCGTCCACGCGGGCCTGGACGGCGTCGCGGGAGACGGTGCCGCCGGCGGCGTCGGTCAGATGAGCCGTGGAGTCGAGCGACCCGGAGCGCTCGTCGCCGAGCAGGAACAGGCGGCCCTTCGGCACGGTCACCTCGGGGAAGACGGAGGACCGCGCCATCGGGTCGTCGGGGAGATACGGTTCGTCGATCTCCTTGCCGTTGACGGTGAGCTTGCCGTCCTCGCAGCAGGCGACGGTGTCGCCGCCGACGGCGACGACCCGCTTCACCATGGGCGCGTTCGACCACGTGGCGTCGCGGAACACGACGACGTCGCCGCGGCGGACCTCGCCGCCGTCGACGCGCTCGGCCAGCACCCGCTCGCCCGCGTCGATCGTCGGGGCCATCGAGGTGGTCGGCACGGTGTAGGGCCGGTAGACCACCGCTCCCCAGGCGAACCCGCCGAGGAACAGCACCAGCCCGAGCGCGACGGCCACGTTGGACAGCACCTGCCCGGTCCGGCCGGTCCGTGCCGTGCCAGATCCGCCGCTGCCAGGGACCGTACGCGTCGTGCTCTGACCACTCATGGGCGGCACCCTACCCGGCGGTACCCGGGCGGGTCAGCCCTCCCGCGCCCCCGGTGCGGGCACCGGGGGTTCCTCGCCTCAGTCGCGACGGCGCCGCCACAGCACGAACGGCACCGCGCCGGCCAGCGCGAGCGCGGGAGGCGCGACCGTCAGGGCCGCCGCGTCCTGCGCCTGGGTGTTCAGCCCGGGCTGGTCGAAGGTGTCCGGGACGGGCAGGGTGGTCCAGCGGTTGATCGGCCAGGCGATGACCACGGCACGGCCGACGACCTTGTCGACGGGGACGAAGCCCTGGTTCTTGTCGGCCGTGTTGTAGCGGGAGTCCCGCGAGTTCTGCCGGTGGTCGCCCATGACCCAGATGTGGCCCTCGGGGACCTTCACCTTGAACTGGCCTCCCTGGTCGTCCTGGCTGCACGGGGTGTTGCCCGGGTAGACGTAGGGCTCGTTGAGCGCCTTGCCGTTGACCTTCAGGGGGCCGGTGCCGTTGCACTCGACCGTGTCGCCGCCGACGCCGATGACCCGCTTGATCAGGTCCTTCTCCTCCGCGGACGGCATCAGGCCGATCCAGCTGAGGACCTTCTGCAGCGCGTTGGGGTCGGGGGTCGGCTCGCCCGCGAGCCAGTTGTCGGGGTCGTGGAAGACGACGACCTCGCCGCGCTCCGGCTCGGAGCCGAACCACGGGGTCAGCTTGTCGACCAGGACCCGGTCTCCCCGCTGGAGGGTGTTCTGCATCGAGTCGGAGGGGATCGAGAACGCCTGGACGAGGAACGTCTTGATCAGCAGCGCCAGGACGAGCGCGATACCGATGAGGATCGGCAGCTCCTTCCAGAAGGAGCGCTGCTGCTTCTTCGGCCGGTCCTTCTCGGGGCCGTCCGGTTCCTGACCGCCGGTCCGCGTCCCGTCCTCGTTCACTCCGCCGTCCTCGACCACACGCCCGTCACTCCCGGAGAACGCGGCGTGGCCCGCGCCCGGGTCGCCCGGTCCCGCGGAGTGTCCGCGGTGCTCCTCGCCGCCCTGACCGGACCGTGCGCCTACCGCCACATCCCCCACGCCGACTCCTCACTCTCTGCCGCCGCCCGCGCCATGCCCGGCGCAGGCCCACCACTCCCATAACGAGCGGGAGTTCCGCAGGGCTCGGGAGTCGGACAATCTCTTCACGCTGTCCGGGATCGTCCGGGGCAACCCTATGCGACGACGGGGCCCCGGCGATCGACCCGGGCGCCGAGTCGGACACGGAGGCGTACGTCGTGGGCTCGTCGAGTGTGTTCCAGTGGCCGAGGGGCCAGGCGATGACCATGGCGCGGCCCACCACCTCGTCCTCGGAGACGGTGCCGCCGTAGTCGGTGTCCTGGTGCGAGCGGGAGTCCGCGGAGTTGGCGCGGTGGTCGCCCATCACCCACAGGCGGCCCTCCGGCACGGTGACGTCGAAAGGCGTCAGCGAGGGGGCGTTGCCGGGGTAGAGGTAGTCCTCGTTCAGGGGGACGCCGTTGACGGTGACGCGGCCCTGGGCGTCGCAGCACTGGACGCGGTCGCCGCCGATGCCGACGACGCGCTTGATCAGGTCCTTCTCGTTCTCCGACGGCAGCAGACCGATGAAGGTGAGGCCCTCCTTGATCTGCTTGACGCCGACCGGGTCCTCCTTCTTCACCGTGGTCCGCTCGTCCTGGAGCCAGCCGCCGGGGTCCTTGAACACGACGACGTCACCGCGCTGCGGCTTGGACCCGAACCAGGGGGTGAGCTTGTCGACGAGGACGCGGTCGCCGATCTGGATCGTCTGCTCCATGGAGCCGGACGGGATGACGAACGCCTGCACGAGGAACGTCTTCAGCACCAGCGCTATCAGGACGGCGACGCCGATGAGGAGGGGGATCTCCTTGACGGCGCCGCGCCTGCGGCGGCGCTTGACCTTGCGCTGCAGCTTGCGCCGCTCGGCGCGGGTGCGGCCGGAGGCCGGGGACACGGCCCGCCGGGCCCCGGTGGGCAGCAGGTTCTCGGCGGCGCCGGCCGGCACGCCGCGGGGCTTGCCGCGGTTACCCATGGCCGCCTCCCGTCGGAGCGGCCGCGTGCGCGGATGCCTCCCCCGCCGGCACCTTCGCGTACGCGTCCGTCGGCGCCAGGCGGCCGGCGCGGCCGAACGGCCACACGACGGCCTCCGCGCGCCCGACCACCTTCTCCACCGGCACCATCCCGCCGCCGGGCGACCCGAGTCGGTCACGCGAGTCGCGGGAGCTGCCGCGGTGGTCACCGAGGACGAACAGCCGCCCCTCGGGCACGACGACGTCGAAGCGCACCGCGGAGGGACTGTCGCCGGGGAACAGGAAGCCCGACTCGTCGACCGACCGGCCGTTCACCCGGATCCTCCCCTCCCCGTCACAGCAGACGACATGGTCCCCGCCCACCCCGACGACCCGTTTGATGTAGTCGGCGTCACCGAAATACCCGGTGCCGTCGAACACAATCACGTCACCGCGGGCGGGTCCGTCGCCGAAGGTGTATGCCAACTTGTTTACGAGAACGCGGTCCCCGACCCTCAATCCCTTCTCCATCGATCCGCTCGGGATCTCGAAGGGCCGCGCCACGAACAGGTTGACCGCCAGCAGGAACAACAGGCAGAGCAGCAGGGTCACGGTGATCCGCCCGCCGGGCAGCCGGTCCGTGAAGCGCGGGACCAACGCGGAACGCGACCGCCCCTCCGGCCCCGGCGCGCCCGAGAAGTCCTCGGGGTGCGGAGGGAGGGAGCGGTCGCGCTCCGTCGGCTGTGCTTCGGTGTCCATCGGGGCCAGATGCTATCCGTCCGCGATATGACGCCGGTAAAGCGCTCAGTTCTCGCGCTTCTCCTTGATCTTCGCGGCCTTGCCGCGGAGCTCACGCAGGTAGTACAGCTTGGCGCGGCGGACGTCACCCTTGGTGACGAGCTCGATCTTCTCCACGATCGGGGTGTGCACCGGGAAGGTGCGCTCGACGCCGACGGAGAAGGAGACCTTGCGGACCGTGAAGGTCTCGCGCACGCCGGAACCCTGGCGGCGGATCACCACGCCCTTGAACTGCTGCACACGGGAGCGGTTGCCCTCGATGACGCGCACGTGGACGTTGACGGTGTCGCCGGGACGGAAGTCCGGGACGTCGCTGCGGAGCGACGCGGTGTCGACGGAGTCGAGCAGGTGAGACATGTCGTCTGCTTTCTTCGCTGATGCCGCAGGTCATCAACGGCACTAGGTAACGGATCGGGCTGTGCGGTGCGGGGCGGGCGTCGTGTCCCCCTGCGGCAGGGGCGCTCGCCTGACGGCGCACAACAGCGGCCTATTGTTCCACGCCGCCGGTCCTGCGCCAAAATCGGCCGTACGGCTCCCCCTCGGGGTCCGGCTCCCAGCCGAGGATGGACAGCATCTCCCGGTCCTTCTTGTCGAAGGCCTTGGGGTCGCAGCGTTCGATGAGGTCGGGGCGGTACTCGGTGGTCCGCCGCAGCGCCTCGTCCCGCCGCCAGCGGGCGATCTTCCCGTGGTGGCCGCTGAGCAGCACGTCCGGGATCTCCCGGCCGCGCCAGGCCGGCGGCTTGGTGTAGACGGGGCCCTCGAGCAGGTTGGCCATGGCGCCGGGGGCGAAGGAGTCGTCGCGGTGCGACTCGGCGTTGCCGAGGACGCCCGGGAGCAGCCGCGCCACCGCCTCGGTGACGACGAGGACCGCGGCCTCGCCGCCGGCCAGCACGTAGTCGCCGATGGACACCTCGTACACCGGCATACGGGTGGCGTACTCGTCGACGACGCGGCGGTCGATGCCCTCGTAGCGGGCCGGGGTGAAGATCAGCCAGGGGCGCTCGGAGAGGTGGACGGCGAGTTCCTGGGTGAAGGGACGGCCGCTCGGGGTGGGGACGATCAGGGCGGGCTGGTGCGCGCCGCCCTCGTAGCCGTCCGCCAGGACCGTGTCCAGCGCCTCTCCCCAGGGCTCGGTCTTCATGACCATGCCGGGACCGCCGCCGTACGGGGTGTCGTCGACGGTGTTGTGCCGGTCGTACGTCCAGTCCCGCAGGTCGTGCACGTGCACGCCGAGCTGTCCGCGGGCGCGCGCCTTGCCGACCAGGGAGACGTTCAGCGGGTCGAGGTACTCGGGGAAGATCGTGACGACGTCGAGCCTCATCGGGCGTCGTCCCCGCTCTCCGCGGCGTCGCGGGCGGAGGCCACCTCGGCGCGGTCGTCGATCAGGCCGGGCGGCGGGTCGATGACCGCGCGCTGCTCCTCCAGGTCGATCTCCGTGACGATCTCCGCGACGAACGGCACGTACACCTCGGTGCCGTCCGGGCGCTCGACGACGAAGAGGTCCTGGGTGGGCAGGTGGGAGATCTCGGTGATCCGGCCGACCTCCTCGCCGTCCTTGGTGACGACGTCCAGGTCGATCAGCTGATGGTCGTAGTACTCGTCCTCGCCCTCGGGCAGTTCCTCGGGGTCGACGTCGGCGATCAGCAGGGTGTTGCGCAGGGCCTCGGCGCCGGTGCGGTCGTGGACGCCCTCGAAGCGCAGCAGCAGGCGGCCGCTGTGCACCCGGCCGCTCGCGATGGTCAGCGGCCCCACGGAGGCCGGGTCGGTGGCCAGCACGGCGCCGGGGCCGAGCCTCAGCTCGGGCTCGTCGGTGCGGACCTCGACGGTGACCTCGCCCTTGATCCCGTGGGCGCGGCCGATGCGCGCGACTACCAGCTGCACTGTGTTCGTTCTCCTGTCATACGACTGCGGGCCGGGGACGGCCCAGTGGCCCTCCCCGGCCCGAGCCGGTGCTGCTTACGGCGTCAGCGGACGTGGTCCACGTCGACGAGGTCGACACGGACACCGCGGCCGCCGATGGCGCCCACGACGGTGCGCAGCGCGCGTGCGGTGCGGCCGTTGCGGCCGATCACCTTGCCGAGGTCGTCCGGGTGGACCCGGACCTCGAGCACGCGACCGCGGCGCAGGTTGCGCGAGGCGACCTGCACATCGTCAGGGTTGTCGACGATGCCCTTCACGAGGTGCTCGAGAGCCTCCTCGAGCATGCTCAGGCCTCGGTCGACGCGGACTCAGCGGCAGCTTCGTCCTTCTTCTCAGCCTTCTTCTTCTGGGTGATGGCCTCACCCTTGCCCTCGTCGTCGCCGCCGATCGCCTCGAAGGACGGACGGGCGGGCTTCTCGGGCTGCTGCAGCAGAGGCGCCGGGGCGGGCTCGCCCTTGAACTTCTGCCAGTCGCCGGTCTTCTTCAGGATGGCGAGCACGGGCTCGGTCGGCTGGGCGCCGACGGAGAGCCAGTACGCCACGCGCTCGGCGTCGACCTCGATCACCGACGGGTTGTACGTCGGGTGGTACTTGCCGATCTCCTCGATGGCCCGGCCGTCACGGCGGGTACGGGAGTCGGCGACGACGATGCGGTAGTGAGGCGAACGGATCTTGCCCAGACGCTTCAGCTTGATCTTGACTGCCACGGGAGTGGGTTCTCCTGGATTTGACGTGGTTGGGCACGGCGGGACGGCCGCGTGGGGTTGCGGTACCCGAGTGCCCGATGGACGCGTCAGCCGGAGGAGAGAGGGGTCCTGTGCGGCTGTCGAGTACAGCTAGCCATTGTGCCACACCCTGAGGGGCCGGACGGCCGCGGGGTGAGCGCACGTGGGCACGGCGAAGCGGCACCCGGCGCATGTGCTTTTCGCGTCGGGTGCGCCCGGTGGCCGGCGGGGCTGGGACCCCGGCACCCACGAGGTGCCGGGGCCTCAGCTCGCCGCGACGACTTCCGGGATACGGAACGGCTTGCCGCAGCCGCCGCAGACGATGGGCGCCTGCGCCAGCACGGACGGGACGACGCGTACGTTGCGGCCGCAGTCGCAGACCGCCTTCACGCGCACCCCGCCGCCGGACGAGCCGTGCCGCGCGGCCGGACCGCGGAAGCTGCGGGCGCTGTCGCCCGCCGTCGCCGCGGTGTGGGCCTTGAGGGCACGCTGGAGCCGCTCCGTCGTCGGACGGTACCGGCGCTTCGCCTCGGGGGTGAGCGTGACCAGCGAGAAGCCGCTGCTCGGGTGCGGCTCCTCGGGGTGGTCCAGGCCCAGCTCCTCGGCGATGGCCAGGAACCTGCGGTTGTGGTACCGCCCGGCTCGGGACGTGTCGCGCACGCCGCGCGCGGCGGCGATGCCGTGGACTGCCTCGTGCAGCAGTCGCTCGAAGGAGAGTTCGTGCCCGCACGCGGACGACGACTCCCCGATCAGGGACTCGGGCGCGGCAAGATCGGGCAGTTCGGGGTGGTACCGCTGAATGTCGGCCCACGCCTGTGCCAGCTCTGCGGCGAGAACAGGTGGTGTCTGTGTCGTGCTCACGTAATGACAACGAGCCTGGGTGCCTCTGTGTTCCGATTCCGGGGCATCCCAAATAATTTGCACGTACCCGTCAGTTGGCACTGATGCGTCCTGACGACCACGGGTGCGCTGATCTGCGGAGAAGCCTCGCAGCTCACCGCAAGGTGGTGCGTAGGCTGACGTACGCCCCCGCGTGTACCCGGTCCGCACGCGCCGGTGCGCGTGCGCCTCACGGGCCGCGCAAGAGACCTTTCGGCCGCGCTCGTGGCGGGAGGCGGCGTCCGGTCCACCCGGAACGCCGTGACGGCAGAACCTACCGGGTCCGCTCCCGGCACCGCGAACCGGCCCTGGCCCGCCCGGCGAAGCGCCGCCGCCGATGGCCGGAACCGTTCCGCGGACGTCCCCGCCGTGACCGTCCGGGCGGCCCCCGATTACCGGAATGTGAATTCTTGCCACTGGCACGAGCAACTACCAAACGGCCGCCTCCTTCCACTGGACGACACGTCGAGGGCGGAGTTACCTGGCATACGGGGGGTGTGCGGGCGCACTGCACGGGGGCCAGGAAAACGGGCACTGCGGCAACTCTCGGCTGATTGGGGCGCTTACCTATGACACCTACGCTCGTGCGGCAGCACCCGTCACGCACGGGGGCGGCCCCGCGCGTGGACCTGCGGGCACGCGCGCGTGACTGGTCCGAGATCCAGGAGCGGATGCTCGTCCCGCTCTACGAGGCGGTGTACGAGCGACTCGACGTGGGCCCGGCGACCCGGCTGCTGGGCCTCGGCTGCGGATCGGGACTGGCCCTGCTGATGGCGGCCTCCCGCGGCGCGGCGATCACCGGCGTGGACACCTCGTCCGACCGGCTGGCCCTCGCCCGGGAACGGCTGCTGCCGGACGAGCGGGACACCCCCACGCGCACCGGCACCCGGATCGTGCAGGGCTCCCCCGCCGAGGCGGGCCCCGCCGACGCCGCCGGATACACCGTGGTCACGGCCTTCGAACCGATCGGGTGCCTCGCCGGCGACGCGGAGGGACTGGGCGAGCTGCTCGCCGAGGCGCTGCCGCTGGCCGGACGCGGGGCGGCCGTGGTGCTGGCCGGCTGGGGCCCGCCCGAGCGCTGCACCACCTCGACCGTGCTGCGGGTCGCCGCCAAGCTGGCGGAACCGCTGCGCGGCGCGGACGCCTGGCGCCCCATCGAGCGCGACGACCTGGAGCGGGTCGCCGAGCGCGCGGGACTGCGGCCCGACGGCTCGGGCCGGGTGGCGTGCCCCTTCGGCTACGCGGACGCGGACAGCGCCGTACGGGGACTGAAGTCGACGGGTCTGTTCGACCCGGCGATCACCGCGACCGACCGGGTGCAGGTCGAGAAGGAACTGACCGAGGCCCTCCACCCGTACCAGCGCGCGGACGGCACCGTGTGGATGCCGAACGTGTTCCGGTACCTCGTCGCGCGCGTGCCCTGACCGGCACGGGCACCCACAACGAACGAACGCCGCAGGGGCGCCTCCTCCGTACGAGGAGAGCGCCCCTGCGGCGTTCGTCCGGCCGTCGTGAGCGGCCTCAGCCCATGAACTTCTTGAACTCGTCGGGCAGCTCGAAGTCCTTGCCGCCCTGCTGCGGCAGACCGAAGGCACCTCCGCCCTGGGCCGCCGCCGCGCGCCGCGCGGCCTCCTCCTGCTCCTGCTGCTTGCGCTTCATCGGGTTGCCGGAGCGCTGCTTGCCCTTGGCCTGCTTCTGCTTCTTCTTGGCGCGGCCCGGGCCGCCGCCCATGCCCGGCATCCCGGGCATCCCCGGCATGCCGCCGCCCTGCGCCATGCGGGACATCATCTTCCGCGCCTCGAAGAACCGCTCGACCAGGTTCTTCACGGCGCTGACCTCGACACCGGAACCCTTGGCGATACGGGCGCGGCGCGAGCCGTTGATGATCGCCGGGTCCTGGCGCTCGCCGGGCGTCATCGACTTGATGATCGCGGCGGTGCGGTCGACGTCCCGCTCGTCCAGGTTGTTGATCTGGTCCTTGATCTGGCCCATGCCGGGGAGCATGCCGAGCAGCTTGGAGATGGAGCCCATCTTGCGGACCTGCTCCATCTGGGCGAGGAAGTCGTCCAGGGTGAAGTCCTGGCCCTTCTTCGACGCCAGCTTGGAGGCCATCCGCTCGGCCTCTTCCTGGCTGAACGTCTTCTCCGCCTGCTCGATCAGGGTGAGCAGGTCACCCATGTCGAGGATGCGGGAGGCCATCCGGTCCGGGTGGAAGGCGTCGAAGTCGTCGAGCTTCTCACCGTTGGACGCGAACATGATCGGCTTGCCGGTGACCTGCCGGATCGACAGCGCGGCACCACCGCGGGCGTCACCGTCGAGCTTGGACAGCACCACGCCGTCGAAGCCGACGCCGTCGCGGAAGGCCTCGGCGGTGTTGACCGCGTCCTGGCCGATCATCGCGTCGACGACGAAGAGGATCTCGTCGGGGCTGACCGCGTCACGGATGTCCGCGGCCTGCTGCATCATCTCCTGGTCGATGCCCAGGCGGCCCGCGGTGTCCACGATCACGATGTCGTGCACCTTGGCGCGGGCGTGGTCGATGGAGTCCTTGGCGACCTTCACCGGGTCGCCGACGCCGTTGCCCGGCTCGGGCGCGTAGACGGCGACGCCCGCCCGCTCGGCGACGACGCTGAGCTGGTTGACGGCGTTGGGGCGCTGGAGGTCGGCGGCGACGAGGAGCGGGGAGTGGCCCTGGTCCTTGAGCCACTTGCCGAGCTTGCCCGCGAGGGTGGTCTTACCGGCACCCTGCAGACCCGCGAGCATGATCACGGTGGGGGGCTGCTTGGCGAAGCGGAGGCGGCGGGTCTCGCCGCCGAGGATCTGGATCAGCTCGTCATTGACGATCTTGATGATCTGTTGGGCCGGATTGAGCGCCTTGGAGACCTCGGCGCCGAGCGCACGCTCCTTGACGTTCTTGATGAACGCGCGGACGACAGGCAGGGCCACGTCCGCTTCCAGGAGGGCGATGCGGATCTCACGCGCCGTGGCGTCGATGTCCGCTTCGCTCAGCCGGCCCTTTCCGCGGAGGTTTTTGAAGGTCGCGCTGAGGCGGTCGGAGAGGGTGTCGAACACGGCGGCGTCGGTCCTCGGGGTCGGGGGCGGTTGGGCTGCCCTCCAGGGTATCCGGCTCCGCAAGCAAATCGTCCCCGCCCGCGTCGTCCGGCGGGCGGGGACAGACCCCCGCTGCCGCGAGGAGCATTCCTTGACCGTCTTCAGAACCCGCTGAGCGGGCGGTCCGTCCCCGCGCCGGAGGGGAGCACGCCCTGCTCAACGCGTGCACCGCCGCATGTCACGCCCGCAGCGTCTCCTCCAGCTTCCGCGCCACCGACACCGCCTCCTCGTCGGGGAGCGGCAGGCCCTCGGTCCCTGTGACGTAGAAGGCGTCGACCGCGTTGGCGCCGAGCGTGCCGGCGTGGGCGCTGCGCACGCTCACGCCCGCGTCCTCCAGCGCCCGTCCGATACGGAACAGCAGGCCCGGGGCGTCCTGCGCGCGGACCTCGATCACCGTGGCGTGCCGGGAGGCGGCCGGGGCGACCGTCACACGCGGGGGCGGGGCGACCACCCCGCGGCGCCTCGGGTAGGCGGCGTCCCGTTCGGCGAGGCGGCCGGAGATGTCCAGGCTGCCGTCCAGGGCGCGGACCAGGTCTGCGCGGAGCCGGGCGGCCTGCGGCAGCGAGCCGTACTCGGCGGCGACCCGCCAGTCCAGCAGCAGCACGGAGCCGTCGACGCCGTCCGGGAGGTCCAGCGAGCGCAGCTCGGCGGTGCGCACGGTCAGCCGGTGCATGGCGAGCACGCCGGCCACCGCGGGCAGCACGCCCGCCTGGTCGGGCACGGCGATCAGCAGTTCCACGCCGAGCGGTTCGGGGTCGCCGGAGGGCTCGGCGGGCGGCTCGGTCTGCGCCCGCAAGGACAGCACGGGCGCGCCGGTGGCGACGGCCTCCAGGGCGAGCCGCTCGTGCTGTGCGGTGGGCGCGGATTCCTCGGGGTCGGGCGGGGCCTGCCCCGCCAGTACGGCGGCGACCCGTTTGACCAGGTCCGCGACCAGTGAGGCGCGCCAGGAGGACCAGGCCGCCGGTCCGGTGGCGAGGGCGTCCGCCTCGGTGAGGGCGTGCAGCAGCTCCAGCGTGCCCGGGGAGCCGACGGCCTCGGCGACGGAGCGCACGGTGGCGGGGTCGTCGAGGTCGCGCCGGGTGGCGGTCTCCACGAGCAGCAGGTGGTGGCGTACGAGGGTGGCGACGACGGTGACGTCGTCGGCGTCGAAGCCGATGCGGGCGGCGACGTCCCGGGCGATGACCTCGCCCGCCACCGAGTGGTCGCCGGGCCAGCCCTTGCCGATGTCGTGCAGCAGGGCGGCGACGAGCAGCAGGTCGGGGCGGCTGACGCGGCGGGTGAAGGCGGAGGCGCGCACGGCGGTCTCGATGAGGTGCCGGTCGACGGTCCACAGGTGGACGGCGTTGCGCTGGGGGCGGCAGCGCACCCGGTCCCAGTCGGGGAGCAGCAGGCTGATCAGTCCCTCGGCCTCCAGCGCCTCCCAGACGTCGACGGTGGGCCGGCCGGAGCCGAGCAGGGTGATGAGCTGCTGGCGGGCCTCGGCGGGCCAGGGCGCGGGGAGGGCGCGGGCGCCGGCGGCCATGCGGCGTACGGCGTGCAGGTTGAGGGGGAGGCCCGCCTGGGCGGCGGCGGCCGCGGCGCGGAGCGGGAGCACGGGGTCGCGGTCGGGGCGCGCGGCGCGGGCGAGCACCACTTCGCCGTCCTGTTCCACGACGCCCTCGGCGAGCGGGGACCGCTCGGGCGCGGGCTTGCCGCCGCCCAGCGCCCTCCCGCCGCCCAGGATGGCGCGCAGCCGGGGCCGCACCGAGCGGGAGCGCAGGACGCGGCCGACCTCGCGCCAGGTGACGTCGCCGGCGTAGGCGATGACCCGGGCGGCCTCGTAGACCTGGCGGAGCAGGGCGTCGGCGTCGAGGAGGCCGAGTTCGGCGGCGACCTGGTCCTGTTCCTGGAGGGCGAGCCGGTCGGTGGCGCGTCCGGTGGTCAGGTGCAGGGCGTCGCGTACGTCGAGGAGGCGGCCGCGGGCCTCGGCGAGTCCTTCGCGGGGGGCGTCGGCGAGCCAGGAGGCGGCCACCGCGCGCAGGGCGGTGGCGTCGCGCAGTCCGCCGTGGGCCTCCTTGAGGTCGGGTTCGAGGAGGTACTGCAGTTCGCCCTGGCGTGCGGCGCGCTCCTCGCACAGCTCACGCAGGGCGGGCAGCCGCTTGGGGGCCTGGTTGCGCCAGTCGGCGAGGACGGTGGTGCGCAGGGCGGTGGTGAGGCCGAGGTCGCCGGCGATGTGCCGGGCGTCCAGCAGGCCGAGCTGGACCTTGAGGTCCTCCCCCGCGGTCCTGCGGGCCTCCGCCGGGGTGCGGACGGAGTGGTCGAGGGCGAGGCCGAGGTCCCAGACCGGGTACCAGAGGCGGTCGGCGAGCTTGGAGACGGCCTCGGTGTCGCCGCCGTCGTGGAGCAGCAGCAGGTCGAGGTCGCTGCGCGGGGAGAGTTCCGCGCGTCCGTAGCCGCCGACGGCGACGAGGGAGACCCCGCGCGCTCCGGGGGCGCCGGCCGCGAAGAGTCCGGCGAGCCATTCGTCGGTGAGGCCGGCGAGGGCGGAACGGCGCGGCGGCCCGGACCGCGCCTTCTCGTTGAGAAGGCGCAGCCGGGCCGCCGCGTAGCCGCCGGGTCCCGAGTCCTGTTCGTGGCCGTGCATGTCCGTCCTCGTCACCCGGCGACTCCTGTTCGGTCGGTCTGCTGTCAGAGCGCGTCCGGGCCGCGCTCGCCGGTCCGGACCCGTACGGCCGTCTCGACGGGGATGGTCCACACCTTGCCGTCGCCGATCTTGCCGGTGCGGGCGGCCTTGACCACGACGTCGACGAGCTGCTCGGCGTCGTCGTCCTCGACCAGGACCTCGATGCGGACCTTGGGCACCAGGTCGACGGTGTACTCGGCGCCGCGGTAGACCTCGGTGTGGCCGCGCTGGCGGCCGTAGCCGCTGGCCTCGGTGACGGTCAGACCGTGCACTCCGAAGGCCTGGAGGGCCTCCTTGATCTCGTCGAGCCGGTGCGGCTTCACGACGGCGGTGATGAGCTTCATGCGTCCACCTTCTTGCTCTCGGCCGGGGCGACGGGGCTGCTGGCCGGCGTCCGGGCCGCGCCGCCGCCCGCGCCGCTGAAGTCGTATGCGGTCTCGGCGTGCTCGGCCTGGTCGATGCCGGCCACCTCTTCGTCCTCGGAGACTCGCATACCGATGGTCTTGTGGATGAGGAGGGCCAGGACCGCGGAGGCGATGAGGGAGTAGGCGAGGACGCCGAAGACACCGGCGCACTGCTTCCAGAACTGGTCGAGGCCGCCGCCGTAGAAGAGGCCCTCGACGTCGGACTGGCCCTTGCCGGTGGCGAAGAAGCCGATGAGCAGGGAGCCGATGATGCCGCCGACGAGGTGGACGCCGACGACGTCGAGGGAGTCGTCGTAGCCGAACTTGTACTTGAGGCCGACGGCCATGGCGCACAGGACACCGGCGATGACGCCGATCGCGATGGCGCCGAGCGGGGAGACCGCGCCGCCCGCCGGGGTGATGGCGACCAGACCGGAGACCGCGCCGGAGGCGGCGCCCAGCGTGGTGAACGCGCCGTGGCGGATCTTCTCGTAGGCGAGCCAGCCGAGAACCGCGGCGCCGGTGGCGACCTGGGTGTTGACGAACATCAGCGCGCCGACGCCGTCGTCGTTGCCGAGCCACGAGCCGGCGTTGAATCCGAACCAGCCGAACCACAGCAGACCGGCGCCGAGCATGACCAGCGGGAGGCTGTGCGGACGCATCGGGTCCTTCTTGAAGCCGATGCGCTTGCCGATCACCAGGATCACGCCGAGGGCGGCCGCACCGGCGTTGATGTGCACGGCGGTACCGCCGGCGAAGTCGATGACGCCGAGGTCGAAGGCCCAGCCGCCCTCGCCCCACACCCAGTGCGCGACCGGGAAGTAGACGACGCTGACCCACAGGGTGATGAACAGCGCCCAGGCGCTGAACTTCACGCGGTCCGCGAGGGCGCCGCTGATCAGGGCGGGCGTGAGGATCGCGAACATCAGCTGGAAGGCGGCGAAGACGAACAGCGGGATGGTGGTGCCGCCCCACAGTTCCGTCAGGCCGATGTTGCTCAGGCCCACCCAGTCGGAGTTCCAGCCGACGAGGCTGCCCTTGTCGTCGCCGAACGCGACGGAGAACCCGTAGAGCACCCACAGGATAGTGACGATGCCCAGGCTGATGAAGCTCATCATCAGCATGTTCAGGGTGCTCTTGACCCGGACCATGCCTCCGTAGAAGAAGGCCAGACCGGGGGTCATGAGCATCACCAGGGCGGAACAGATGAGCATGAACCCTGTGTTGGCGGCGGACAGCGTGGGCGCGTCTGCTGCCAGGGTGATGGCTTGTGCCATCGGCGTCTCCTCGTCGTTGGTACGGCCCCGTGCGGGCGAAGCCTTGAGCGGATTGAGGGGTGGGCCGGTTATGCGCCATGAAGATTGGCGCAGCGCCGTTTCGGTGGAAGCCCCTCGTTGTTTCGCCGCCGTGACGAAGGCACCCGGCGTGTTACGGGTCGGTGAACCGCCGGATCCGGGGCGCGCCGATCGTTATCGTGGCGCAATCTTCGGTGTACGGCGGTGAGCCGCGGCCGGGGAGACACACGACCGGCCGCGGCCGGCCTTCCGAATGACTGGCATGGGGGAGCCGAGTCGGGCAGTTCGGGAGGGCCGGCCGCGGCCGGGGTCCAGGGTTCCTCGGTGTTCAGACCGCCTGGGCGGTCTCGGGCAGCTCGACGGCGAGCCGCTCGGTGAGTTCGACGACCTCGGCGAGCTCCCCGAAGTCACGTACGGCGGTGTCCACGGTCTTTCGGATACGAGTGTTGACGCGCTCGGAACGGACCTTCTTGGCGGCCTTGATGGCCTCGGTGGCGAGAACCGTGCTCTGCTCGGGTTCGCGCTGGAGCAGATGCACCGTGGCCATGCCGATCAGGTTGAGGGCGTAGGAGCGCTGGTGCTCGCCGCCCTCCTTGCCGAACAGCTCCACGGCGCGCTTCATCAGCGGCTCGGCGAGCGAGGCGTAGGTGGGACTGCGGCCGGCGACGTAGGCCAGGTCGCGGAAGGAGTGGCTGTTCTCCGCGTACAGCTCGGCCTCGGAGAAGAAGCGGATCCAGTCGGGGTCCGGCTCGTCCCACTCGTCGGCCTCGGCGAAGGTGTCCTCGGCCATGCGGACGGCGCGCTTGCAGCGGCCGGGCTGGCCCATGTTGGCGTAGGCGCGGGCCTCCATCGCATACAGCATGGACTGGACGCGGGGGCTGGCGCAGTCGCGGCTGCCGTACTGGGCGAGGTGGATGAGCTCCAGGGCGTCCTCGGGGCGGCCGAGGTGGATCATCTGGCGGCTCATGTTGGAGAGGACGTAGGAGCCGAGGGGCCGGTCGCCGGCCTCCTTGGCGGCGTGCAGGGCGAGCACGAAGTACTTCTGCGCGGTGGGCTGCAGCCCCACGTCGTACGACATCCAGCCGGCCAGTTCGGCGAGCTCGGCGGCGACCTTGAAGAGCCGCTTGGTGGTGGCGTCGGGCTGTGGCTCCTGGAGGAGGTCGGTGACCTCGTGGAGCTGGCCGACGACGGCCTTGCGGCGCAGTCCGCCGCCGCACTGGGCGTCCCACTGCCGGAACATCACGGTGGTGGTCTCCAGCAGGTCCAGCTCCGGCTTGGAGAGCCGGCCGCGGGCGCGCGCCGAGGAGGGGGCGACGTCCGGCTCGGGCCTGGCCAGGGGGGAGGACGGGGAGGGGACGAGCCAGCGCTGCATGGGCTCGATGAGGGACGGGCCCGCGGAGAGGGCCAGCGAGCTCCCGAGGAAGCCGCGCCGCGCCAGCATGAGGTCGCTGCGCGAGAACTCGCTGAGCAGGGCCACGGTCTGCGGGCCCGTCCAGGGAAGGTCGACGCCGGTCGCGGAGGGCGCCGGGCGTGTGGTGCGCAGGCCCAGGTCCTCCACGGAGACGACGACACCGAAGCGCTCGGAGAACAGCTCGGAGAGGATGCGCGGGATCGGCTCGCGCGGGTTCTCCCCGTCCAGCCAGCGGCGCACCCGGGAGGTGTCGGTGGAGATGTGGTTGGCGCCCAACTGCCGCGCTCTGCGGTTCACTTGGCGGGCGAGCTCACCCTTGGACCAGCCGCTGCGGACGAACCATGAGGTGAGCAGCTCGTTCGGGCGCTTCCCCGCACTCGCAGAACTCGTCCCGCCACCGCCGTTGCCGCTCACTGGAACGCCCCCATCCCTGAAGACCACTTGTCGCCGAGTGCGCCAAGCCCTATCAGAATGCCGGTAGTTGGGGCCGCCCGTCCGGCGGTTGCCACCCTTCGAACGGGAAGCCGAGTTGCCTCCGGCATACCCACGAGTGCATGTGCCCCATCCAAGCCGTGCACACACAGTAACCCTATGATCACCCGCCCCACCATGGCGGAACCTCAATCGCCACCATTCGCCACCCCTTCGAATGAACGCACCGTCGCCGTCCCGCGATTGACTTGACACAGGACAGACAAGAGTGGATGCAGCGGTGCACTCCGAGGCGCACGACACCCGCCGCACCACCCCGCGCGCATCGAGGCGCTGGTTGGCGCAGGTCACACCGGGAAGCCGGAAACAGAGAGTCACATACTGCGTCCGCTACGTAACCACCGGTACGTCGGACCCGTTGGAGGGGGCATGGGCTTCACGATCGGCATCAGTCGGGGCATCCGTGACATCCGGTCCGGCTCGCGGCGGCGGGGCCGCTCCTCGGACGGCACGGTCGTGGCGGAGTACACGGGACTGTGGGGCTGGGACGTGGTGCCGGGCGTGCGCGCCCTCGCCGGGTCCTGCTCCTGCGGGCGTACGGGCTGCCGGGCCCCGGGCGCCCACCCCCTGGAGCACGCGCCGGTGATCCGCGCGGGCGCTCCTCTGGACGAGGTGACGGCGCTCTGGTCGGAGTTCCCGGGCGCCTCGGTGATGCTGCCCGTGGGGCGGGCGTTCGACGTGATCGAGGTGGCGGAGCCCGCCGGGTGCCACGCCCTGGCGCGGCTGGAGCGGATGGGCCTGCCGGTCGGGCCGGTCGCCGCCACCCCGGACGGCCGTGCCCAGTTCTTCGTCGCCCCGGGCGCCGCGGCGGCCCTGCCGGACCTGCTGTACCGCATGGGCTGGGACGACCCGGCCGCCCTGGACCTGCGCGGCCTGGGAGGCGGTACGCACATCACGGCGCCGCCGTCGGACCGCGCCGGCCTCGGCCCGGTGCGCTGGCTCCGCTCCCCCGCCCTGGACTCCGCCTCCCGCCCCCCGGAGGCGCGGCTGCTGCTGGGCACGCTGGCGTACGTGGCGCACCGCTCGGGCTGCTGACCCTCTTCACATACGGCGACCTACGGCGAAGCGCCCGTCCCCCGACGGTTCCGGGGGCGGGCGCTTCCTCGCGTACGGGGCCGGACGGCTCCGGGGGTGTCACTCCCCCAGCAGCGCGTCCACGAAGGCCTCGGGCTCGAACGGCGCGAGGTCGTCCGCGCCCTCGCCGAGACCGATCAGCTTGACCGGGACGCCCAGCTCACGCTGAACGGCGATGACGATGCCGCCCTTGGCGGTGCCGTCGAGCTTGGTGAGCACGATGCCGGTGATGTCGACGACCTCGGCGAAGACGCGCGCCTGCACCAGGCCGTTCTGGCCGGTGGTGGCGTCGAGCACCAGCAGCACCTCGTCCAGCGGGGCCTGCTTCTCCACGACCCGCTTCACCTTGCCGAGCTCGTCCATGAGGCCCGTCTTGGTGTGCAGCCGGCCGGCGGTGTCGATGAGCACCGCGCCGGCGCCCATCTCCTTGCCCTCCTTGACCGCGTCGAACGCGACGGAGGCCGGGTCGCCGCCCTCCGGACCGCGCACGGTGTGGGCGCCGACCCGCTCGCCCCAGGTCTGGAGCTGGTCGGCGGCGGCGGCGCGGAAGGTGTCCGCGGCGCCGAGGACGACGGTGTTGCCGTCGGCGACCAGGACACGGGCGAGCTTGCCGGTGGTGGTGGTCTTGCCGGTGCCGTTGACGCCGACGACCATGACGACGCCGGGCCCGCCGTCGGGGTTCTCGGTGTGCACGGTGCGGTCCATCTCGGGACCGACCAGCGTGATCAGCTCCTCGCGGAGCAGCGCGCGCAGCTCCTCGGGGGTGCGGGTGCCGAGCACCTTGACCCGCTCGCGCAGCCGCTCGACCAGCTCCTGGGTGGGCTGGACGCCGACGTCGGCGGTGAGCAGGGTGTCCTCGATCTCCTCCCAGGTGTCCTCGTCGAGGTGCTCGCGGGACAGCAGGGTGAGCAGGCCCTTGCCCAGGGCGTTCTGCGACCGGGACAGCCGGGCGCGCAGCCGGACCAGACGGCCGGCGGTGGGCTCCGGGATCTCGATCTCGGGAGCCTCGGCGGCGGGCGGTTCCTCGATGACGGGACCGGCGCCCGCCGGAAGATCAACCTCCTCGATGGTGCGCCGCGGTTCCTCCCGCGGCGTCTCGGCCTCTTCGCCGACGTGCGGCTCGGCCGGCGGGGCGGTGATGTCGGGCGCGGCGGGCGGCGGCGGGGGCAGCGGCTTTTTGCGCCGGCTCCCGACGATCAGCCCGCCGAGCGCGCCGAGCACGACCACGGCGATGACTACAGCAAGGATGACGATGTCCATAACCCGTCCAGTATCAGCCATGCCTGCCCCGCGCCCCCCATACGGACGCGCCCCGCCCGAGGCGCCCCGAAGGGGCGCGGGGAACGGCGCGCCCGGCCCCCACCGGGCCGGTCAGGCGGAAGCCCGCTCCCGCGGCGGACGGCACTCGGCCGTCGACGACTCCGTGTACCGACCGGCGAGGCCGATCAGCTCGTCGAGCCGGTCCCGCGCCCGGGTCAGATCGTCCAGCCGGACCTGGATGCGGTCCCGCTCCTCCGTGAGCCGCCGCGTCATCTCCGGCGTGGCGACGAGGGTGTCCAGGAACGGCAGGATGTGCAGGATCGCCTTGCTGGGCAGCCCGGCCGCGTAGAGGAGCTGGATGAACTTCACCCGCTCGACGTCCGACTCGTCGTAGTCGCGCTGGTCCCCAGCGCCGCGGGCGGGGACGACGAGTCCTTGCTCCTCGTAGTAGCGCAGCGCGCGGACGCTGACCCCCGCCCGTTCGGCGACCTTTCCGATACGCATCGCGCCTCCGGCTGCTCGCGGCTTGAACCTCACGCTGACGTGAGGTTCTAGCGTACGCGGCATGGACATCAACAAAGCAACCGCGCTCGTCACAGGGGCCGGCCGCGGCATCGGCCGCCACCTCGCCGCCCAGCTCGCCGAGCGGGGCGCGAAGGTCTACGCGACCGCCCGCCGGCCCGAGTCGATCGACCTTGACGGTGTGGAGGTCCTCGCCCTCGACGTCACCGATCCCGATTCCGTCGCGGCCGCCGCCGAGCAGGCCCGTGACGTCGACCTACTGGTCAACAACGCCGGGATCGGGGGCGGAACCCTGCTCGGCGATCTCGACGGCGTCCGCGCCACGATGGAGGTGAACTTCTGGGGCACGCTGTCCGTGATCCGGGCCTTCGCGCCGGTCCTGGCCGGCAACGGAGGAGGCACGATCCTCACCATCGCCTCGTCCGCGTCGTGGTTCGTCTTCCCCGGCACCGGCGCGTACGCGGTCTCCAAGGCCGCCGTGTGGAGCATGGGCAACGCCCTGCGCCAGGAACTGGCCGAACAGGGAACCCGTCTCACCTCGGTCCACCTCGGTGCCGCCGACACCGACATGACGAAGGGCCTCGACGTACCGAAGATGACAGCGGCGGAGGTCGCCCGAGCCGCCCTCGACGGCGTCGAGTCCGAGGTGTACGAGGTCGTGGCCGACGAGTTCACCGCCATGGTCAAGTCCTCCCTGAGCCAGGACCCGAGGCACTTCGCCGCCCGCTTCCACGAGTTCCTCACAGCCTGAAACGCCCGGGGACGCGGGGCATTGCGCGCTCAACCCCAACGGCGCCGCACCATGCGACTCCGCAGCCACCACCCCGTTCAGGGGCGCGGGGAACTGCGCGACAGGCCCCGCACAACCCGCACCCGCCCAGGAACATGCCACCGCCCCGGCTCGAAGATCCGAGCCAGGGCGGGTGGGGGGTGGCATACGAGGGGCGGGAGCAGCGGGGAGGTAACCCCCACCCCTCGGGTGCAGAGGGAAGAGGGGTGTCAGCCCATCTCCTCCAGCCGCTTGCCCTTCGTCTCCTTGACGAACTTCAGCACGAACGGAATCGACAGCGCCGCGAACACCGTGTAGATCACGTACGTGACGGACAGGTTCCAGTCCGCCAGCGACGGGAAGCTGGCCGTGATCGCCCAGTTGGCGATCCACTGCGCGGCCGCGGCGACGCCGAGCGCCGCCGCACGGATCCGGTTCGGGAACATCTCGCCGAGCATGACCCACACGACCACACCCCACGACAGGGCGAAGAAGAGGACGAAGACGTGGGCCGCGATCAGGGCCACCCAGCCCTGCGTGGCGGGCAGCTGGCCGTCCACGAGGTTCGAGGAGAACGCCCAGGCCTCCAGCGCGAGGCCGATCACCATGCCGACGGAGCCGATGATGGCCAGCGGACGGCGGCCGACGCGGTCGACGAAGATCATCGCGATCACGGTGCCGATGATGTTGATGATCGACGTGGTGAACGAGTAGAAGAACGAGTCCGACGGGTCGACGCCGACCGACTGCCACAGGGTGGCGGAGTAGTAGAAGGCGACGTTGATGCCGACGAACTGCTGGAACACCGACAGGCCGATGCCGACCCAGACGATCGGCTTGAAGAAGAAGCTGCCGCCGAGCAGGTCCTTGAAGCTGGACTTCTCCTCGCGGTGCATGCCGGTCTCGATCTCGGTGACGCGGGCGTCGAGGTCGATCTCGCTGCCCTCGACCTCGGAGAGGATCTGGCGGGCGCGCTCGTGCTTGCCGACGGAGATCAGGTAGCGGGGCGACTCGGGGATCGCGAAGGAGAGCAGGCCGTAGAGGACGGCCGGGATCACCATGACGCCGAGCATGACCTGCCAGGCCTCGAGGCCCATCAGCTGACCGCGCTGGTCGCCGTCGGCGGCGTTCAGGATGCCCCAGTTGACGAGCTGGGAGACGGCGATGCCGACGACGATCGCGGCCTGCTGGAAGGAGCCGAGGCGGCCGCGGTAGGCGGGCGGGGCGACCTCGGCGATGTAGGCCGGGCCGATGACGGAGGCCATGCCGATGGCGAAGCCGCCGACGACGCGCCAGAAGGCGAGGTCCCACAGCGCGAAGGGCAGCGCGGAGCCGACGGCGCTGACCGTGAAGAGGACCGCGGCGATCTGCATGCAGCGGATGCGGCCGATGCGGTCGGCTATCCGGCCGGCGGTGGCGGCGCCGATGGCACAGCCGATCAGTGCGACGGCGATGACCTGGGCGAGCGCGGCGGAGCCGATGTCGTAGCGGTCGCGGATCGCCTCGACGGCGCCGTTGATCACGGAGCTGTCGTAGCCGAAGAGGAAGCCGCCCATGGCGGCGGCAGCGGCGATGAAGATGACATGCCCGAGATGTTCGGGATGAGCCGTCCTGGCTCCTGACGCTTGTGCCTGCGCGGTGCTGGTCACGTGTACTCCTCGGGCCACCGGCAACATCGCCGGGTGGGGGGTCAGCCCTTCAAGGTTTCTGCCGTAGGCACCTGAAGGTAAAAACAACATTGCAGAGACTATGTCTTCAACTTTTGAAGTCAATAGGTCGGCGGCTGTGACTTGAAAGACGCAGGAGTCGAAGCGTTCCCCTGCCAGGGGTTCACATCTTGAAGAGTTGAAGCCGCTTCAGCGCAGACGCTGACTGATGACCTTGGACACGCCGTCGCCCTGCATGGAGACGCCGTAGAGCGCGTCGGCGACCTCCATGGTGCGCTTCTGGTGCGTGATCACGATCAGCTGCGAGGCCTCCTGCAGCTCCTGCATGATCCGGATCAGCCGCTGGAGGTTGGTGTCGTCGAGGGCGGCCTCGACCTCGTCCATCACGTAGAACGGGCTGGGCCGCGCCTTGAAGATCGACACGAGCAGCGCCACCGCGGTCAGCGACCGCTCGCCGCCCGACAGCAGCGACAGCCGCTTGACCTTCTTCCCCGGCGGACGCGCCTCGACGTCCACGCCCGTGGTGAGCATGTTGTCGGGGTCGGTCAGCACCAGGCGGCCCTCCCCGCCCGGGAAGAGCCGGGAGAAGACGCCCTCGAACTCCCGGGCGGTGTCCCGGTAGGCCTCGGTGAAGACCTGCTCGACGCGTTCGTCGACCTCCTTGACGACCTGGAGCAGGTCCGCGCGGGTCTTCTTCAGGTCCTCCAGCTGCTCGCTGAGGAACTGGTGGCGTTCCTCCAGCGCCGCGAACTCCTCCAGGGCGAGCGGGTTGACCTTGCCGAGCTGCTGGTAGGCGCGCTCGGCGGCCTTGAGCCGTTTCTCCTGCTCGGCCCGCACGAAGGGTCGGGGCTGGTTGCGCGGATGCTCCGGGTCCTCCGGAAGCTGTTCGCCGTCGGCGGGGGGCGAGGGCGGCACGAGCTGGTGCGGACCGTACTCCGCCACCAGCCCGGCCGGTTCGACACCCAGTTCCTCCAGCGCCTTCGCCTCCAGCTGCTCCATCCGCAGCCGCTTCTCGGCGCCGAGTACCTCGCCACGGTGGACCGAATCCGTCAACTTGTCGAGTTCCGCCTTGAGATCGCGTCCCTCGCCGCGGGCGCGGGCGAGTTCCTCCTCGCGCCGGGCCTTGGCGGCCTCGGCGGCGGTGCGCTCCTCGGCGGCGCGGGACAGGGACACCTCGACGTGCGCGAGCAGCTGGCGGGCGCCCGCGGGCGCCCGCGGCGACGGCGGCGGCCACCTCCGCCTCGTGGCGCAGCCGGGCGCGGCGCTGCTCGGCACGCGCGCGTGCCTCGCGTTCGGCGCGGGCGGCCCGGTCCAGGGAGTCGGCCCGTCCGGCGAGCCCCTTGACCCGCTCCTCGTGCGTACGGACCTGGAGGCGGGCCTCCATCTCGGTCTGGCGGGCGTTGGCCCCGTCGGCGGCGAGCCGGTCGCGCACGGAGGTGTCGGGCTCCTCCTCGAACGGCATCTCCTCGGCCGTCTCCAGCCGCTCGGCGAGCTCTTCCACCTCGGCGAGGGCCTTGTCGAGAGCCTCCTGGGCGCGTTCGGCGGCGGCCCCGGCACGCTCGGCCTCGCCTGCGGCGCCGCGTGCCTGTCCGGCGAGCCGGCCGAGTTGCTGGGCGACGGCGGACTTCTCCCGGTCGGCGGCCCGGCGCCGTTCCCCGAGCTCCTCGACGAGGGCCGCGCACTCCCGGCGCCGGGCGGCCGCGGCCTCCTGCGCCTCGGCCAGCTCCTCGCAGCGCACCTCGAGCTCCTCCAGCTCGGCGGCGGCCTCGTCGACGGAGGCCTGCACCTCCAGCAGGCTGGGCGCGCCGGCCGAGCCGCCGTGCGCGAAGTGGGCGCCGAGCAGGTCGCCCTCGGCGGTGACGGCGGTGAGGCCGGGCCGGGCGTGGACGAGTTCCTCGGCGTCCTCGAGGGTGGCGACGACGACGATGCCGTGCAGGAGCCGGCGTACGGCCGGCATGAGGTCGTCGGGGCCGGTGACGAAGTGCTCCGCGGGGAGGGGGGTTCCGGGTGCGGGTGCTTCGTGGCCGGGTGCGCGGTTCCCCGCGGCCCCGGGCGGGGTTTCACCCGCGGTGTCGGAAGCGAGGCCCGTCACCAGGAGGGCCGCGCGTCCCGCGTCCTGTTTGCGCAGCAGCCGGATCGCGTCGGCCGCCGCGGACGGGGAGGAGACCGCGAGGGCGTCCGCCGCCGCGCCGAAGGCGGCCGCGAGCGGCACCTCGTGGCCGGGGGTCACCGTCAGCAGTTCCGCGGCCGGGCCAAGCAGCCCGGTGAGGCTGTCCTTCGCGCCGAGCAGGGCGCCGGTGCCGTCCTTGCGGCGCAGGCCGAGCGCGAGGGCCTCGTGGCGTGCCTGGGTGGCGGCGCGTTTGCGCTCCACGGCTGTGACCGCCTCGCGGGCGGTGGTGAGGGCGGCCTCGGCCTCGGCGAGTCCGCGCTTGGCCTCCTCGTGACGCTCGGCGAGTTCCGCGTCGCCCGCGTCGAGGCCGTCGACCTCCGCCTGGAGGGCCTCGTACTCCTCCTGGGCGGTGACCGCGCGCTGCCGTGCCTCGTCGCGGGCGGCGGCGAGGCGTTCGATCTCGGCCTGGGCCGCGGCGGCGCGGGAGCGGGCGGCGCCGACCTGGCCCTTGAGCCGGGCGAGCCCTTCGCGCCGGTCGGCGATGGCGCGGGCGACGTCCTTGAGGCGCCGTTCCTCCTGGGCCAGTTCGCGCTCCAGTTCGGCGCGGTGGGCGACGGTGTCCTCCAGCGCGCGTTCGGCCGCCTCGAGGGCTGCCTCCAGTTCGGCCTCCTGCTCGCGGATGCGGGCGGCCTCGCGCTCCATGTCCTCGGGGTCCCGGCCCCGGCGCTCCTCGATGGGCGCCTGGGTGGCGCTCTTCACGCGCGCGTCGGCGAGGGAGATGGTGCCGCGCACGCGTTCGGCGAGCTGGGAGAGCTCGTACCAGGTCTGCTGGGCGTTCTGCAGGCGCGGGGTGAGGCGGCGTACCTCGTCCTCCAGGTGCGCCTCGCGCTGGAGGGCCTTCTTCAGCTCGGCCTCGGCGGCTTCCTTGCGCTGCTTGAGGGCGGCCTCGTCGGCGATCTCGGCCTGGAGCGCCTCACGCAGCTTCACGAGGTCGTCGGCGAGGAGGCGCAGGCGGGCGTCGCGCAGGTCGGCCTGGATGACGGCGGCGCGGCGGGCGACGGCGGCCTGGCGGCCGAGCGGCTTGAGCTGGCGGCGGAGCTCGTCGGTGAGGTCCTGGACGCGCGCGAGGTTGGCCTGCATCGCGTCGAGCTTCCGCAGCGCCTTCTCCTTGCGCTTGCGGTGCTTGAGGACGCCGGCCGCCTCCTCGATGAAGGCGCGGCGGCCCATGGGATCGGCGTGCAGGACGGAGTCGAGCTGGCCCTGGCCGACGATGACGTGCATCTCGCGGCCGATGCCGGAGTCGGAGAGCAGTTCCTGGATGTCCAGGAGGCGGCAGGTGTCGCCGTTGATCTGGTACTCGCTGCCGCCGTTGCGGAACATGATCCGCGTGATGGTGACCTCGGAGTACTCGATGGGGAGGGCCCCGTCGGAGTTGTCGATGGTCAGGGACACCTCGGCGCGGCCCAGCGGCGGGCGGCCGGTGGTGCCGGCGAAGATGACGTCCTCCATCTTGCCGCCGCGCAGCGACTTGGCGCCCTGCTCGCCCATGACCCAGCTGAGGGCGTCCACCACGTTGGACTTGCCCGAGCCGTTCGGACCGACGACGCATGTGATGCCCGGCTCGAACCGGAGCGTGGTCGCCGAGGCGAACGACTTGAAGCCGCGGAGGGTCAGGGCCTTGAGGTGCACGCCGTCGGACTCTACCGGGCGGGCATGTCTCACTCCATGAGCGCGCGGTTTCGCGGGTGAACGCGCAGGGCATGCCAGACGTTGAGAAGTGAAAAGGTGCGCGGGACAGAGAGTGCGCCGCGCGGGGGTCGCGGGGGCTCCCCGCGGGGAGACGGCAGGCTCAGCGGTTCGGGACGCGGAGGGGTGAAGAAAGAAGGGACGCCGGAGCGTCCCTTGCAGTTCTGACTGCCTGGCGGTGGTGACGGGCAAGCCCGACCACTGCGGTGCTGTTCGTGGAGCGTGCAGTGATCAGGTGAGCGCAGGCTCCGCCTGGTGTGCGTCAACGCTCTCCATGATCCTGTCGTGAGAAGCGGCAGCCTTCAGGGCGTCCTTCTCCGCCTGGATCCGCACGAGCTCGGATTCCAGGTCCTGGACGCGCTGCTGGAGCCGTCGCATCTCGGCGAGGAGTCGCGGGTCGGAGCCGCCGACGTAACCGAGAAGCGCCTTTGCCATGATGGATGGTCCTCCACAATGAGTGACCGACCGATGCGGTGTGGGTCGTGAGGGATTCGCACCCGCGGTGCTTGGCAGGCCTGGAGTTGTGCTGCCGTTCAGCCATGCCAAACAGCTAAGGTGCGCGGGGCTTTCAGCGTCTCACCAAAAAGTTTGAGGGTCAACACGATCACGCCCCGTATTGGGGGACAACCGGGCGCATACGGCCGGACGGCGGCGGCGTCGCGTTCCTCGCGGGTCCTCGGGGCGTGGCGATCATCTTGGCGGGCGCAGTTGCCTCTGACAAGCCGTTCGCTTCGATCACCAGGACTTTTTACGTCCGGACGCCTCAGGGCGAGGGCCGCGCCGGCCTGGGTACGGCGGCCAGGCGGGCGCCGTCAGCGGATCGCGAAGCCGTCGTAGCCGCCGCGGGGTGTGTCCCAGATCTCGGTCACACCGTCCACGTGCCCGGGCGTGTCGCCGTCCCGGAGCCACTCCAGCAGCCGTTCGCAGCGGTCGCGGGGGCCCTCGGCGACCACCTGCACCCTGCCGTCGCCGAGATTCAGGGCGAAGCCCTGCAGGCCGCCGATCTCCAGGGCCTTGGCCCGGGTGAACCAGCGGAAGCCCACGCCCTGGACGTGTCCGCGGACCCAGGCGACCAGTCGCACATCCTCGCTCATGCCTGCAACCTAACCGGACAAAGTCACACCGGGCACTCCGCCCCCGTGTGTCATGCGGTAGCGTCCGCACCCATGAATCTCATATGAAACTCACTCGTTCGTGTGAGTTTCGTGATCGTCGAGTTTCGGGCTGGTCGCGAGCCGCGGCCGACCGCCAGGACGAGGAAGGCCATACATGGGACGCCACCGACGCTCCGACGCCGGCCGCGCCGCCACGAGCCGCGCCGCCGGGGTCACCCACCACGACGGCTCCTACGGTGAAGGCCTGGACGCGCGAGGCGCCGGAGCCGACGGCCCGCCCACGATGGGCACGGCGCCGTACCTGAACCCGGAGGCCTACGCGGAGACGTACGCCCGCAGCGAGGCGTACCTGTACGCGACGGACGAGACCGCTGTCCCCGCCGGCGGCACCGGCTTCGCGACGACGGGCGGTTACCCGGACGCGGGCCCCGCCCCCGCCCCGGCCGCGTACGCCTACACCGCATCCGCCGCGGACACCGTCACCGCCCCGACCGTCAGCGCCCCGACCGTCCCGGGCCCCCGCACCGCCGAGTACGACTTCACGGGCCACTCCTTCGCCGGCGACCCGCTCCCGGAGTGGGACGTGACGCCCCGGCCCCGCCCCGTACGGACCGCCCGCACCAGCGTGACCTCGTCGGTCGGCGCGGACGACCGGCCGCCGGCGAACGGTCGGCGCCGCAAGAAGAAGGCCGCGACGCCGGTCCGCACCGGGCTGCTCGGTGTGTCCGCCGCCGTCGCCATCGGGACGGTCGCCGTGGCCACCGGCGCGGTGCCGGGCCTGGAGAACTACAAGCTCGGCGGCGACAGCGGCGCCAGTGACAACGTGCAGGCCGGCGCCGGTGTGGCGACCAGCCTGCCGACCGAGCAGGGCGGTACGTCCGGCCCCGTCGAGACGCCGGGCCGCGACGCGTCGCCCCCCGCGAGCCGCGACGGCGGCCGCGCGACCTCCCCGGCGCCGTCGGCGACGCCGTCCGCCCCGAGCGCGCCGGCGAAGGCGCCCGAGGAGGAGAGGACGGCCCCGGAGAAGACGGAGTCCCCCGCCGCCCCGGAGAAGACCGAGGAGCAGGCGCAGGACCGCGGAACGGCGCCCGGCGCCGAGCGGAAGGCGGGCGACCAGAGCCAGGGCAAGGGCCAGACCTCGGCCGAGGCCACCGCCGCCGCGGCGGTACTGCGGCTGGTCAACGCCGAGCGCGCGAAGGTGGGCTGCAGCCCGGTCACCGCGGACAGCGCACTGACCGCGCTGGCCACGGCCTTCAGCGACGACATGGCGGGCCGCGGCTTCTTCGACCACACGGACCCCGACGGCGACACCCCGTGGGACCGCGCCCAGGCGGCCGGCATCGCCAACCTCGGCGGCGAGAACATAGCCCGCGGCCAGGCCGACGCGGAGTCCGTCATGCAGGCCTGGATGGACAGCCCCGGCCACAAGGCGAACATACTGAACTGCGACTTCAAGACCCTCGGCGTCGGCGTCCACCTGGGCCCGGGCGGTCCTTGGTGGACGCAGAACTTCGGCTACTGAGATAACCGCAGTTCAGAGACCTAATTTTGACCCTGGGCCGTCTCCCCTCCGTCTACCGTAGGGTCCCCATCCTGGAAGACGCGATCCACGGCGGCCCGGGTCCGGGTCTCGCTGGACGGCATCAGGTGCGTGTACGTCCGCAGCGTGTAGCCCGGGTCATGGTGGGCCCAGGGACTCGCTCAGAGCCTTGCTGCTCTCCCCCGCGTCCAGAAGAACCGAGGCGTAGAAGTGGCGTAGCGCGTGCATGCCGTTCTGCCGAGCGGGCGGCCGGCGGCGCCCGCGCTCATGTCTCCGCCCCGCTCGGCACCGCCGGTCGCCCGCTCCCGCCCAAGAGGCAGGCACACGGGCATGAGGTCAGAACATGTCGTGGCTGGGGCGGTCGGCTCCGCGACTTTAGCCAGCCACTTTGGCGCGAGCCTCGAAGATCATGGCCCCAGCGTCGCGCTTCAACGGGCAGGTCCACAGACTGCCCGACGCGCCGGAAGCTTACGGGGCCATGATCACTCGCGCCAAAGCAGCTCCCGGCCAAAGTCGCTACGCCGACCGCGGTGCGACAGTCGAGCCGTTCCGTGCTTTCGCTACCTCACCCCGAAACAATGGCCCGTTGGTTAGGGAATCACCGATCGGTCCAAGCGACAGGAAGCGCACTCTGCCTGATGTACAAAACCCTCGCCACGCTCTGGCCGTCTGGTACCGCAAAGGCAACGTGCCCGGTCCGGCAAGCTCCCGCATAGAGCTCTTCGTCATCCGTGGGATACAAGGGCTTCGGAAAACCAACCAAGTCTTCCGCGAACGGACTGGCTAGCGAGCCATCTGACAACTCAAGAGCCCATGGCCACGCGGAGATGGTCACGAAGTCGTCATCAGCAGCCTCCCCCTCACTCCCGTCGTGACAGACACGCACCTTGAGGGAGGACCAAGAGAACCTTCCGTCCAGGAAGTCGTATAGGGCCTGTGGCCGGTCCGCATTAGGCGCGACGTTCGATCGGTACTCAAGCACGGTGACCGTGCCATCCTGCTCAGCGACGGTCCGGTCGATTTTCGAGTCCTGCTTGAAGTCGTAGGCCTGGCCGAACTTGAGCTGACCAGCCAGCCTCACGGACCCCAAGCTGTTCCGCGCTTCGGACGCGGAAGGCGAGGCCGACCCTTCAGGCGCCGAAGGCGAAGCCGGTGCCGCACTGGTCGCTGATGGCGTTCCCACAGCCTCTTCGCTACCAACCCCTTGAGTCGACGAACCACAAGCCGACGCCGAAAGGGCCACGACGACCCCCAATGAAACCAAACCCCTGCGCACAACCCACCCCAACATCTACATGATGCCTACACGCAATTTCGATGATCGAAATGGTATCCTCCGCTGCCTCTCGGGCCGTCACTGGGCCGTCTGAGGGCAGCCAAGGGCGACCAACGCTGACAACCACCGCCAGCTAAGTCGCAGGTTGCAGCGTTGATCGATTGCGTGGTCGCAGGTCAGGGACCCAGCCCACCACTTCTTCGGCTACTGAGCCAGGCGCGGGTCGGAGCACCCTCGTACCCCGTGCAGGGGCCGTCAGTGGCGGGTTCCGCGTCGGCAGACGCGCGCCACGGCGGCCCCGCCTTCACGTGGTGGGGCGTCCGGCCCGCACGTAGTCGCGGTATTCGGCTCCGGCGACACCGGCATTGACCCACCGGTCACGGACCGCCCCGGCCTTGTCCTCGGCCAGAGCCATCGCGGCGAGCGGCTCCCGCTCGACCCCGAGTTCCTCGCCGAACTCGTCGTCCGGGTCGAGCGGCGGGAACTCGAGGAGATCGCAGAAGTGGCCTCCGCCCACGTCCTCGACAGCGTGGAGCGTCACGACGAAGCCCCGTTCCGTCGGCTCCACGGACACCCACCGGACTCCGGCCGGCGTCTCCGTCGCGGCACGCCCGAGGAATTGCTCGATCGCCTGCCCGCGCCGGAGGGCTCCGACAGCGAACGACTCCACCAGATGGCGCATGCGCGCAGGCTGGTCGAACAGGGGCGGGAGAAGCCCCGGTGGGGCGGGGCGTTCGTCGGCACCTGCCCTCGGCCGCCCCGCCCTCACAACGTGACCGCCAGCAACGGCAGCACCCGCCCCGGTATCGACCCCGACGGTGTCTCGCCGATCCGGACCGCGCCCATCGCGCGGTAGAACGGCTCCGCGTTCGGGTCGGCGTCGATCGTCAGGCGGTGGAAGCCGGCCGCCCTGGCCGTGGTGAGGGCGTGGGCGAAGAGGGCGCGGCCGATGCCCTGGCCGAGGGCCGAGGGGTCCACGAACATCATGCCCAGCGCGCCCTCCGGCGGGCTGCCGTCCACCGTCGTGAAGCCGAGGACGCGGCCGTCGCGCTCGGCGACCGCGGCGCGCCGCTCCCCCACCTCCGACGGGCGGACGGTCAGTTCCTCACGGCACGACGCCATGAACGCCTCGTCGTAGCCCCAGTGGGCCTTCGAACGGAGGGCCAGTTCGGTCAGCTCCCCGGCCTCGTCGGGCCGGGCGTCCCGGATCAGCACGGTCGGCCTCCCGTTCGCTTACCAGCAGTAAGCGCCACCCTTGGGTGAGCGCTGCTCTGAAGTACGCTGAGCTTATGACGACCGCCCAGTCGGCCCCGGAGGACCGGGACCTGCCGTTCAACGTGTTCGCCAAGTCCTGCCCGTCCCGCGGCACGCTGGAACATGTGACCGGGCGCTGGGGGGCGCTGACGCTGGGGGCGTTGTACGAGGGGTCGCTGCGGTTCAACGAGCTGCGCCGGAGGGTCGACGGCGTCAGCGAGAAGATGCTGTCGCAGACCCTGCACGCGCTGGAGCGCGACGGGCTCGTGCACCGCGAGGCGCAGCTGACCAACCCGCCCCGGGTGGACTACGAACTGACCCCGCTGGGCCACGAGGTCACCGAGCGGCTGATGGCGCTCATCCACCTCCTCGAAGGCCGCATGGACGCCGTCCTCGAGGCCCGGGAGCGTTACGACGCGGCGCGCGGCGCCCGCTGACAGCGCGGGCAGAAGTAGCTGGAGCGGTTCATCCACGCCCGCCGGCGTATCGGCGTCCCGCAGCGGCGGCAGGGCAGACCTTCACGGCCGTACGCGTCCAGGGAGCGGTCGAAGTAGCCGGACTCGCCGTTGACGTTGACGTACAGGCTGTCGAAGCTGGTACCGCCGGCGACCAGGGCCGCGTTCATCACGTCCCGGACGTGCCCCAGCAGCTGCAGCGTGCGGGGGCGGGTGAATCCGGCCGTCGGGCGCTCGTAGTGGATGCGGGCCCGCCACAGCGCCTCGTCCGCGTAGATGTTGCCGACGCCGCTGATCAGCGACTGGTCGAGCAGCGCCCGCTTGATCGTGGTCCGCTTGCGGCGCAGCGCCTGGTGGAAGGCCTCGTCGTCGAAGAGCGGGTCGAGCGGGTCGCGGGCGATGTGCGCGATGGCGTCGGGCAGGCCCTCGGGGGTGTCGTCGTGCAGCGACAGACCGCCGAAGGTGCGCTGGTCGACGAAGCGCAGCTCGGTGTCGCCCGCCGGGCCCTCGTCAGGTGACTGCGGCTCGGTGAAGCGGATGCGGATCCGCAGATGCTTCTCGTCCGGCGCGGCGTGCGGCTGCATCAGCAGCTGGCCGCTCATGCCGAGGTGGGCCAGCACCGACTGGTCCGTGTCCTCCAGCGGCAGCCACAGGTACTTGCCGCGCCGGCGCGGCACGCCGATGCGGTGCCCCTTCAGCCGGTGCGCGAAGTCGTCCGGGCCCGCCAGGTGGCGGCGCACCGCGCGCGGGTGCAGGACCTCGGCGTCGGCGACGGTCCGGTGGGCGACCCACCGCTCGAGTCCGCGCCGTACGACCTCGACCTCGGGCAGCTCGGGCATGGCGTCCCCTCCCAGGACCGGTGGAACGAGCACCGAGCGCCCGCCCCGGTTCGGGGGACGGGCGCTCGTGTCGCGCGTACTGCGTCAGGCGGAGGCCGACGGTGCGTCGGCGCTCTTGCCGGAGGCTTCGGCCTCGGCGGCCTGGACGACCTCTTCGGCCTCCTGAGCCGCCTTGGCCCGCTCGTCCGCCGCGGCCTTGATGGACCGCCACGCGGACTCGGCGGCCTGCTGCTCCGCCTCCTTCTTGCTGCGGCCGGTGCCGGTGCCGTACGAGACGCCTCCGACGCGGGCGGCAGCAGTGAAGGTCTTCTCGTGGTCGGGGCCGGTCTCCGTGACCAGGTACTCGGGAACGCCGAGCCCCTCGGTCGCGGTGAGCTCCTGGAGACTGGTCTTCCAGTCCAGGCCGGCTCCCAGGTTCGAGGACTTCTCGATCAGCGGGTCGAACAGACGGTGCACCAGCTCCGCCGCCGATTCCAGGCCCTGGTCGAGATAGACCGCGCCGATCACCGCTTCGAGGGTGTCGGCGAGGATGGACGCCTTGTCCCGGCCGCCCGTTCCCTCTTCACCGCGGCCGAGCCGGATGAAGGAGCCGAGGTCGAGCCCGCGGCCCACCTCCGCCAGCGCACGCGAGTTGACCACCGCGGCCCGCAGCTTGGCCAGCTGGCCCTCGGGCAGGTCGGGGTGGGTGCGGTACAGCGTGTCGGTGACGACGAGGCCGAGCACGGAGTCCCCGAGGAACTCCAGCCGCTCGTTCGTCGGCAGACCGCCGTTCTCGTACGCGTAGGAACGATGGGTCAGCGCACGCACCAGAAGGGCGGACTCGACCTTGTAGCCGAGCCGCCCTTCCAGAAGCGTTGGGGACGAGGCCTGGTTGTCCGCAGAGTTTTTCTTCGGCGTGGACACAGTGCCTCTCACCAGCCGCTCAGACCTCGAGGACCTGGCGCTTGTTGTAAGTGCCGCAAGACGGGCACGCGATGTGCTGCTGCTTGGGCTCGTGGCAGCGCTCGCACGCAACCAGGGTGGGGACCGCAGCCTTCCACTGCGACCGGCGGTGGCGCGTGTTGCTGCGCGACATCTTCCGCTTCGGAACAGCCACGGCTACTTCTCCTGCTTCTCGTCGACGCCGGCTTCGGCGCCGCTCATCTCGTCCTTCTCGCCGTCCTTCATGGTGCCGGCGAGTCCCTGCAAAGCCGCCCAACGGATGTCGACGGCGTCGTGGTGGTGGTCCGGGTCGTCCGCCAGCCGTGCTCCGCACTCGGAGCACAGACCCGGGCAGTCTTCCTGGCACACCGGCTGCATCGGCAGTGCGAGCACCACCGCGTCGCGCAGCACCGGCTCGAGGTCGAACAGGCCGTCCTCGAGGAGGAGCCGGTCCTCGTCGTCCTCGGCGTCGTCGCCCGGTTCCGCGATCACGCGGCCCCGGTCGTCGGCGTCAGGGTACGAGAACATCTCCTGGAAGTCCGCTTCGAGCTCCAGCTCGAGCGGCTCCAGACACCTTACGCACTCCCCCTCGGCCTTGGCACGGCCGGTGCCTGTGACAAGCACACCTTCCATGACCGACTCGAGCCGGAGTTCGAGCTCCACCGGGGCGCCTTCCGGCACTCCGACGACTCCCTGGATACCGAGGTCCTGGGGAGCGTCGACCGTACGGGTCAGGCGCTGCAGCGCACCGGGCCGCCGCCCCAGTTCGTGCGTGTCGAACACGAGGGGGTTGCGGTGGTCGAGGCGGGCGTTCAGAGCCATTCCTGCTTTCGATCTTCGAGCTCAGAGGGTGTCGCTGCCGTACGGGTGCGTTCCGGGCAGCGTGGATCGCGGTCATACGCGCGACCGAAGAGCCAGGATACTGGACCTTCCGCCCACGGCCCAATCGGACCCTAGAGCCCCCGCTCGCGCTGGTACGCCTCGAGCTGCTCGGGCGTGATCATGCTGGTGTCGAACAGGCTCGTCTCGTCCAGCGCGTACCCCTGCTGGGGCTGCTGCGGGACCTGCTGGGCGGGCTGGCCGTGGTCGTAGGCCTGCTGGGAGTGGTCGTAGCCCTGGTAGGCCGCGTACGGGTCGGGCTGGGCGTAGCCGCCCGCCTGGGCGTACGGGTCCTGGACGCCGCCGTACTGCTGCTGGTAGCCGCCGTAGGGGTCGGCCTGCTGGTCGTAGCCGTACACGGGCTCCGGCTGGGCGTACGGCTGCGCCGGGGGCTGGGGCGGCTGGTCCGGCACCGCGGGCTGCTGCTGCTCGGCCCTGCGGCCCCCCTGGGCGTCCTGCTCGGCGAGGGAGGCCAGGTCGGCGAGGTAGTCGGCGTCGCTGGAGTGCTGGACGGTGGTGGTGTCGTCGGCGAGCGCGCCCAGGTCGTCGGTGGCGATCCGGCCGTGCAGCTTCTGCCGGCCGCGGCCGACCGCCTCCAGCGTCTTGGCGAGCACCGCCTCGAACGCGCCGAGCTTGACGTCGACGTAGGCGTCCGCGTTGCGGCGCAGCGTCTCCGGGTCGTGGCTGCGCTCGGGGGCGTCCTCGTCCTCGTAGCCCTGCTCGTCGAGGCCGGGGCCGGTGCCGAGCAGCTTCTCGCGGCCGCGGCCGACGGAGCCGAGGGTCTTGGTGAGGACGACCTCGAAGTTGGCGAGCTTGGAGTCGACGTAGTCGTCGGCCTCCGCGCGGATCTCCTCGGCCTCCTTGCGGGCCTCCGCGAGGATCCGGTCGGCCTCGGCCTGGGAGCGGCGGGCGATCTCGGTCTCGGCGATCAGCGAGCCGCGCCGGGCGTGCGCCTCGGAGATGATCCGCTCGGCCTCCTGGCGGGCCTGTTCGACCATCTGCTCGCGGCCGCCGATCAACTCCTCGGCCTGGGCGAGGGAGTCGGGCAGCGCCGCGCGCACCTCGTCGAGCATGGCGAGCAGTTCGGCGCGGTTGACCACGCACGACGCCGACATGGGCATCGACCGGGCACTGGAGACCGCGGCGACGATCTCGTCCAGCTTCTTCTGCACGTCCACCGTGTGCTCGCCACTCTCTACAGCTGTGTTGGAGACGGACGGGACGACTGTACGGCCATGGGGCGTCCGGTGGACACCGGATGCCCCCTGACGTCCGTTCCGGCGGGGCGCGTTCAGTCCTTGCGCAGGCGTTCGGTGAGCGCGGTGAGGACCTCGGCGGGCACCAGGTGGGAGACGTCGCCGCCCCAGGCCGCGACCTCCTTGACGAGCGAGGAGGACAGGAAGCTGTAGGTGGGGTTGGTGGGGACGAAGAGGGTCTCCACGCCCGAGAGGCCGTTGTTCATCTGGGCCATCTGCAGCTCGTAGTCGAAGTCGCTGACCGCGCGCAGGCCCTTGACGATGGCGGGGATGTCGCGCTGCTTGCAGAAGTCGACGAGGAGGCCGTGGAAGGCCTCGACCCGGACGTTGCCGTACTCGGCGGTGACGGTGCGGATCAGGTCGATCCGCTCCTCGATCTCGAACAGGCCCTTCTTGGACTTGTTGATCATCACCGCGACGTAGACCTCGTCGTACAGCCGGGAGGCCCGGGCGATGATGTCGAGGTGTCCGTTGGTGATCGGGTCGAAGGACCCGGGACATACGGCGCGGCGCACTGGTGATTCCTCGCTCTCCGGTCCGGTCATCGTGCGTCTTCGCACGTAGAGGCGGCGCGACCGTACCAAAACGTTCCCTCGCCGTAACGACGGGCCCGGATGGCCTCGAAACCCGGCGGGAAGGCGAATTCTCCGCCTCTGGTGCTGCGCTCCACGGTGACGAGGGCGTCCTCCGCGAGCCACCCCTCGGAGCGGAGTGTGAGCAGGATCTCCCGAAGATCGGCGTCGGAGACGGCGTAGGGCGGGTCGAGGAAGACGATGTCGTACGGCCGCTCCGGCGGCGCGGTGCGGACGATCTGTTCCGCTTTGCCGGACCTCACCTGGGCGCCGGGGAGGCCGAGCGCCTTCACGTTCTCCCGGACGGTGCGCACCGCGCGGGCGTCGGCCTCGACGAGCAGGACGTGCCCGGCGCCGCGGGACAGGGCCTCCAGGCCGACGGCGCCTGAGCCGGCGTACAGGTCGAGGACGCGTTCGCCGTCGAGGGGGCCGCCGAGCAGCGACTGCCAGGTGGAGAAGAGTCCTTCGCGCGCCCGGTCGGAGGTGGGGCGGGTGCCCTGCCCCGGCGGGACGGCCAGGCGGCGTCCGCCGGCGGCGCCGGCGATCACGCGGGTCATGTCCTCGGTCCTTGTCGTGGGTGCGGGTCGGTTCGTGCGGGTCCGGGCCGGTCCGGGCGTGCCGGGGGCCGGTCCCCAGTCTGTCAGCCCTTCTCCAGGTACTGCTCACGCTCCTCGTCCAGCAGCGCGTCCAGCGCGGTGCGCAGGGCGGGCAGGCGCTCCAGGTCCGGGTCGGCGGCGACGATCCGGGTGGCCTCCTCACGGGCCTCGGCGATGACCTCCTCGTCGTCGATGACGGCGAGCATGCGCAGGCTGGACCGGGTCCCGGACTGGGCCTGGCCCAGCACGTCGCCCTCGCGGCGCTGTTCGAGGTCGATGCGGGAGAGCTCGAAGCCGTCGAGGGTGGACGCGACGGCGTTGAGCCGCTGACGGGCGGGGCTCGCCTCGGGCATCTCGGTGACCAGCAGACACAGTCCGGGGGCCGAGCCGCGGCCGACGCGTCCGCGCAGCTGGTGCAGCTGGGAGACGCCGAAGCGGTCGGCGTCCATGATCACCATCACGGTGGCGTTCGGGACGTTGACGCCGACCTCGATGACGGTGGTGGCCACCAGGACGTCCACCTCGCCGGCGGCGAACCGGCGCATCACGGCGTCCTTGTCGTCGGGCTGCATCCTGCCGTGCAGGACCTCCACGCGCAGTCCGGCCAGCGGGCCCCGCGCGAGCTGCTCGGCGGTGTCCAGGACGGCGAGCGGGGGCCGCTTCTCCGCCTCGTCCTCGGGGGACTTCCTCTTCGCCTTGGCCCCGTCCTCCTCGTCGCCGATGCGCGGGCAGACCACGTACGCCTGGTGGCCCTTCTCCACCTCCTCGCGCACGCGCTCCCAGGCGCGGGCGAGGAAGTGCGGCTTGTCGGCGGCCGGGACGACATGGCTGGCGATGGGCGAGCGGCCGGCCGGGAGCTGGTCCAGGACGGAGGTCTCCAGGTCGCCGAAGACGGTCATGGCGACCGTGCGCGGGATGGGCGTGGCCGTCATGACGAGGAGGTGCGGCGGCTGCTTGCCCTTGCCGCGCAGGGCGTCGCGCTGCTCGACGCCGAAGCGGTGCTGCTCGTCCACGACGACCAGGCCGAGGTCGTGGAACTGCACCTTGTCCTCGATCAGCGCGTGCGTGCCGATGACGATGCCGGCCTCGCCGGTGGCCAGGTCGAGCAGGGCCTGGCGGCGGGCGGCGGCGCCCATGGAGCCGGTGAGCAGCACGACCTTGGTGGCGTTCTCCGCGCCGCCGAGCATGCCTCCCTGGGACAGTTCGCCCATCATCTCCGTGACCGAGCGGTGGTGCTGCTGGGCGAGGACCTCGGTGGGCGCGAGCATGGCCGCCTGACCGCCCGCGTCGACGACGGCGAGCATGGCGCGCAGGGCGACCATGGTCTTGCCGGAACCCACCTCGCCCTGGAGCAGGCGGTGCATGGGGTGGTCGGTGGCGAGGTCGGCGAAGATCTCCTCGGAGACCTTGCGCTGGCCCTCGGTGAGCGTGAAGGGGAGGCGGTCGTCGAAGCCGGCGAGGATGCCGTCGGGCCTCGGGCGGCGGGGCACGGCCGGGAGCTGGGCGTCCGCGTGCCGGCGGCGGGCGAGGGCGGCCTGGAGGACGAACGCCTCGTCCCACTTGAGGCGGGCGCGGGCCTCCTCGATGTCCGCCTTGGTGTGCGGGCGGTGGATCTTCAGCAGCGCCTCGGACAGGGTGACCAGGCCGCGGCCCTCGCGCAGCGACTCCGGCAGCGGGTCGGCGGCCTCCTGGGCGCTGGGCAGCACGGTCTGCAGCGCCTTGCCGATCTTCCAGGACTCCAGCTTGGCGGTGGCCGGGTAGATCGGGATGAGCGCGCCCGCCCAGGTCTCGACGGTCTCCTCGGCGTCCCCGCGCAGCAACTCGTAGGCGGGGTGGGCGAGTTGGAGGCGGCGGTTGAAGACGGAGACCTTGCCGGCGAACATCGCGCGGGTGCCCGGGAGGAGTTCCTTGTGCGGCTTGTGGACGCCGGCGCCGAAGAAGACCAGCTGGAGCCTGCCGCTGCCGTCGGTGATCGTCACTTCCAAGCGCTGGCCCTTGCCGCGCGGGGCGCGGCTGGAGGCGAAGGTGTGCAGCCGGGCGTCGGCGACCTGCGCGACCACGGTGACGTGCTCGTCCATCGGCAGGTCGGCGAGGTGGGTGAGCTGGCCGCGCTCCTCGTACCGGCGGGGGTAGTGGTGCAGCAGGTCGCCGACGGTGTGCAGGCCGAGGTGCTCGGCCATCACCTTCGCGGTGGCGGGGCCGAGCACTCTCTTCAGTGGTTCGTCCAGTGCGGGCACGGATCCATTGGACACCACTCCACTGACAGAGCGGGGACGGCGGGCCGCCCGCCCGGTCCGCGCCGGGCGGCGGCGGACGGGTCACTCGACGCCGATGAGGAGGACGGAGCCCTGCCGGCCGCCGTGGTAGACGACGGTGTCGACGGCCAGGTAGCCCTCGCGGACCCGGGCCTCCAGGCGTTCGGCGACGGACTCCGGGGCGCCGTCGCCGACGACCAGGGTGACCAGCTCGCCGCCGGCCGCGAGCATGCGGTCCAGGACGGCCAGGGCGGTCTCGGTGAGGTCCTGGCCGATGACCGCCACGTCGCCGTCGACCAGGCCGAGGACGTCGCCGGCCTGGCAGATGCCGGCCATGGTCCAGGACTGCCGTTCGGCGACGGTGACCTCGGCGTACCGGGTCGCGCCGGCGGCGGAGGTCATCGCCACCACGTCCTCGTCGAAGCGGCGCTCCGGCTCGTGCACCGCGAGCGCCGCGATGCCCTGCACGGCGGACCGGGTGGGGATGAGCGCCACCCGGACGCCCTCGGCGCGCACCTGCTCGGCGGCCGCGGCGGCGGTGTGGCGCAGCTCGGCGTCGTTGGGCAGCAGCACCACCTCGCGCGCGTGGGCGCGCCGTACGGCCTGGACGAGCTCGCCGCTCGCGGGCGGCTCCCCGGGGCGGTGGCGCGGCCTCCGTGTACAGGCCGGCAGGCCCTCGCCGGGCACCACGGCCACCACGGCCCGCTGGACGCGCTCGACGGGCGCCCGCTCGGCCCCGCCCGCTGCGCGTCCCGTCACCGAAGTGGGTGATCCGGATCCGGTACGGCCGTCCCGCCTCGACGCCCGCCTCCACGGCGCGCCGGCGTCGTCGACGTGCACATGGACGTTCCACAGGCCGTCGCCGCCGACCACGACGAGGGAGTCGCGAGGGCGTCGAGCCGCTCCCGCAGCCGGGCGACGGCCGCGTCCTCGGCTCCAGCAGGTAGATCACCTCGAAGGCGGGGCGCCGGGCCCGGCACGGCGTCGTCGTCCGCGCAGGGAGCGCGACGTGTGCGCCCTCCGCGCGCGTGCAGCCCGGGCCGCGTGCCGCCGTTCCCCGGGGTCGTCCCGGTGAGCGTCTCGACCAGCGCCGCCAGGACGGTCACCAGGCCGCGTCCGCCCGCGTCGACCACGCCCGCCTGGGCGCAGGACGTCCAGCGGCCCGGGGTCTCGGCGAGCGCGTGCGGGCGCCCTCGTAGGCGGCGCGGGCCACGGCGCCGCAGTCGCCGCGGCGTCCCGGCCGCGTCGGCGGCGGCCGAGGCGACGGTGAGGACGGCCGCGTGCCGCAGGGCGAGGCCGAGGCCGGTCCCGTCGGCGTGCGCGGGGGCGTCGTCGCGGGCCAGCACCTGGGCCATGCCGCGGAGCAGCTGGGCGAGGATCGTCCCGGAGTTGCCGCGCGCGCCGATCAGCGCGCCGTGCGCCATCGCGCGGACCGCGTCGGCCAGGGTGGGTCCCGGATCCCCGCCGCCGCCCGCCTCGTGACCGGCGAACACCGCCTCCACGGCCGTGGCCGCCGACTCCAGCGTCAGATAGAGATTGGTGCCGGTGTCGCCGTCCGCCACGGGATAGACGTTGATGGCGTCGATCTCCTCGCGGGCCCGTCCGAGCGCGTCGAGCGCGAGACCGCACCAGGCACGCACCGCGAGAGCATCGAACGTCTGCGGCACCTGCGGCACCTGCGCCTCCTCGAGCTGCTGGACGTGGCACGCAGCGTAGACGGTGGGCCCCCGCCTGCCGGAAGAGGGCCGCAGGCGGCCCCGTGAGCTGGCATGCTAGTTTCGTCGTACGGGTGCAGCCGTTGTATGCTGCTCCGGTTGCCCGATCCGATCGGGCGTCTCCCCTGGCAACGCCACTCAGATCCTCCGGCTCTTCCGAGTCCTGGATCTGGATCCCGGCCTGCCGGGATCAACCGTAAGTGCATCTGAAGTCTTTGGAGTGACCCGTGGCTGCCAACTGCGACGTCTGCGGCAAGGGGCCGGGCTTCGGCAACAACATCTCGCACTCGCACCGCCGTACGCCCCGCCGCTGGAACCCGAACATCCAGCGTGTGCGTACCGTGGTCGGCGGGACGCCGAAGCGCGTGAACGCCTGCACCTCGTGCATCAAGGCCGGCAAGGTCTCGCGCTGACGCAATCGCTGAGCGCGCGGCCACAGCCGGTATCGCCGCAACGGGCCGGTCCACCTCACGGTGGACCGGCTTTTTGCTGTGCCCGGCGGCGGGGTGTGGGCCTGACGGCCGGGTGACCGACGGGGGCGAGCGCCGCCGCACGCGGCGTTCGATGCTCAGCGGGGCCTGGCGGCCTGGTGACCGAGACCGGGCCCGACGGCCTTGCGCCCGGCGGGGTGTCGATGGCGGCCGTGACGCGTGACTGTGCCGGTCGCGTCGGCCGGGTGCCGCCCGACGGCGCGGTTCGGTCCCGTCCAGGCAGTCGCGGCACGACGCGGTCGTCCCGGGCCGCGGGGCGACGGGACACGTCCGCTCTGCCGCCCTGCCGGGTGGGCCCACGCCCGTCGGCCGTCAGGGTCCTACGCTTCTCCGCGCCGCAGCGCCCACCCGTGATCCACCGGGCCGATGCCCGCGCCCAGGGCGAAGCCCGACGCCAGCGCTCCGGTGACGTACGTCTTCGCCGCCGAAACCGCTTCCGGGACCGTGTGCCCCAGGGCGAGGTGCGAGGCGATGGCGGAGGCCAGGGTGCAGCCGGTGCCGTGGGTGTGGCGGTTGTCATGGCGGGGGGCGCGCAGCCAGTGCTCCTCCGTGCCGTCCGTGAGGAGGTCCACGGCCTCCTCGGACGCGCCGCCGGCGAGGTGCCCGCCCTTGATCACCACCCAGCGCGGGCCGAACTCCAGCACGGCCGCGGCGGCACGCCGCATGTCCGGCTCGGAGGCCACGCGCACTCCGGTGAGTTGCGCGACCTCGTCCAGGTTCGGGGTGACCACGGTCGCCACCGGCAGCAGCTTGGTGCGGACGGAGTCCAGCGCGGACGCCGCCAGCAGCGGGTCGCCGTGCTTGGAGACGCCCACCGGGTCGACGACCTTCGGCGCGTCCGTGTCGGCGAGCAAGTCGGCGACGGTCCCGACGAGTTCGGCGGAGGACAGCATGCCGGTCTTGACCGCCTGTACGCCGATGTCGTCGACGACGCTGCGGTACTGGGCGCGCACCGCCTCCCCCGGCAGTTCCCAGGCGCCCTGCACGCCGAGGGAGTTCTGCGCGGTCACCGCGGTGAGCACGCTCATGCCGTGCACGCCGAGCGCGAGCATCGTCTTCAGGTCGGCCTGGATGCCGGCTCCCCCGCCGGAGTCGGAGCCGGCCACCGTGAGCACCCTCGGCGGCGCGCTCATGACTCGATGTCCCCGAAGTGGTCCCAGCCGCCCTGGGTGGTCCAGGGCGCCCCGTCCACCGTCACCTGCGGCAGCGCGGACGGGTTGAGCACCTCGCCGATGACCTTCCAGCGGGCGGGCAGCTTCACGTCCGGCGGGAAGGTCGCCACGATCGCGTGGTCCTCGCCGCCGGTCAGCACCCACTGCATGGGGTCGACACCGACGGCCTGCCCGATGTCGTTCATCTGCGAGGGGATGTCGATCGCACCGGAGCGGATGTCGATCCTGACCTTGCTGGCCTCGGCGATGTGCCCGAGGTCGGCGATCAGTCCGTCGCTGACGTCGCACATGGCGGTCGCGCCCAGACCGGCGGCGGCCGGGCCCGCGTGGTACGGCGGCTCGGGACGCCGGTGCGCCTCGACGAAGGCGCGCGGGGAGCGGAAGCCGCGGGAGAGCACCGCGTGCCCGGCCGCGGACCAGCCGAGCCAGCCGGTCACCGCGACGATGTCGCCGGGCTGCGCCCCGCCCCGGGTGACGGGCTCCTGGTTGCGCAGGTCGCCGAGGGCGGTGATGGACACCGTGATGGTGTCGCCGCGGACGACGTCGCCTCCGACGACCGCGGCGCCGGCCACCTGGCACTCGTCGCGCAGGCCGTCCATGAGTTCGCTGGGCCAGGTCACCGGCAGTTCGGCGGGCACGACCAGGCCGAGCAGCAGCGCGGTCGGCACGGCGCCCATGGCGGCGATGTCGGCGAGGTTCTGGGCGGCGGCCTTGCGGCCGACGTCGTAGGCCGTGGACCAGTCGCGGCGGAAGTGGCGCCCCTCCACCAGGACGTCGGTGCTGGCCACGACCCGCCGGTCGGGCGCGGAGACCACGGCGGCGTCGTCGCCGGGGCCGACCCGGACCGCCGGGGTGGTGGTGAGACGGGAGGTGAGCTCCCTGATGAGCCCGAACTCCCCGAGCTCACCAACAGTGCCCTTCATTTCCCTTACGCCCCTTCTATCCCTGTCCGTGCCCGGTCGCGGGTCGTCCGAGTCCTCGTTACGGTCGAACTGACCGTCAACTTCTCCCGTGCCTGTACCCCGGCGCGGGGTCCCCGGTTCCCGCAGGTCTCCCCGCGACGAGCGGCGACGCGATACCGTGGCGTTCCTTTTCCCCACATGATCCTCGTGGCCGCCCTGGAGGTTCCGTGGTACAGGCGTACATCCTGATCCAGACGGAGGTCGGCAAGGCGTCGACCGTCGCCGATCTGATCGGCAAGATCCCTGGAGTCGTCCAGGCCGAGGACGTGACGGGTCCCTACGACGTCATCGTGCGCGCCCAGGCCGACACCGTCGACGACCTGGGACGCATGGTCGTCGCCAAGGTCCAGCAGGTGGACGGCATCACCCGCACCCTGACCTGCCCGGTGGTGCATCTGTAGCCCCCGTCTACCCTGTCCCGGTGAACTCCTTCCGTCACCGGCACGCCGTTTGCTCCGCCCTCGCGGTGCTGATCACCGTCGCGGGCTGCTCCTCGGCAGACGACAACGTGTCCGCGGCGGTTCCCAGCCCGGACGCGAAGGTCACCGGGCTGTGTCAGAACCTGGACAAGGTCCTGCCGGCGACGGTGGACGGTGAGAGCCGCGACGACCCCGAACCCGCGTCCGAACTGACCGCGGGCTGGGGCGGCGTGGCGATCATACTGCGGTGCGGTGTCACACGGCCGCCGAAGATGACCGATCCCAAGGTCGCGAACGGCCAGGACGCCGACGCGGTGCCCGGTGGGGTGAACGGCGTCGACTGGCTGATGGAGCGGCACGAGGACGGCGTGCAGCGCTTCACCACCGCCAACCGCGAGGCGTACGTCGAGGTCGAGGTGGCCGACGGGCGGGACAGCACGGGGGTGCTGATCGACCTGGCCCCGGCCGTGAAGAAGGCGATCCCCGAGGGGATCGCCTCCTGACACGCGCGCGGGGTCCGGCTCAGCGCAGTCCGGTGGACCGGCGCAGCGCCGCCTGGATGAGCAGGTCGACGAGTTCCTGGTAGCCGACGCCGGTCGCCTGCCACATCTGCGGGTACATCGAGATGGGCGTGAAGCCGGGCATGGTGTTGATCTCGTTGATCACGAACTCGCCGTCCTCGGTGAGGAAGAAGTCCGCGCGGACCAGCCCCTCGCAGGAGGCCGCGTCGAACGCCTCGACCGCGAGCCGGCGCACCTCGGCCGTCTCCTCGTCGGTCAGCGGCGCCGGCACGACGCCGGGCGTGGAGTCGATGTACTTCGCCTCGAAGTCGTAGTACGCATGCGCGTCCGGCGGGGGGATCTCGGCGGGCAGCGAGGCGCGCGGCCCGTCCTCGAACTCCAGCACGCCGCACTCGATCTCGCGTCCGCGCAGCGCCGCCTCGACGAGGATCTTCGGGTCGTGGCGCTGGGCCTCGGCGATCGCGTCGTCCAGACCGGAGAGGTCGTCGACCTTGGTGATGCCGATGGACGAGCCGGCCCGGGCGGGCTTCACGAACAGCGGCCAGCCGTGCTCGCCGGCGAAGTCGACGATCTTCTTGCGGGCGGCGGCCTCGTCCTGCGCCCACTCGCGCGGCCGGATCACCAGGTACGGGCCGACCTTGAGCCCGAAGGAGGTGAACACCCGCTTCATGTACTCCTTGTCCTGGCCGACGGCCGAGGACAGCACACCGGAGCCCACGTAGGGGATGCCGGAGAGTTCGAGCAGGCCCTGGAGCGTGCCGTCCTCGCCGTAGGGGCCGTGCAGCACCGGGAAGACCACGTCGACCTCACCGAGTGCCTTGGGCACCGATCCCGGCTCGCTGTACACGACTTCGCGGTCCGCGGGGTCGACGGGGAGCACGACCGCGCCCTCCGTGGACTCGGCCAGCTGGTCGACGCTGGGCGTGCGGCGCTCGGTGATCGCCATGCGTTCCGGTTCGTCGGCGGTGAGCGCCCACCGGCCGTCCTGGGTGATGCCGATCGGCAGGACGTCGTACCTGGTCCGGTCGATGGCCTTGAGGACGGCGCCGGCGGTGACCACGGAGATCCCGTGCTCGGAGCTGCGCCCGCCGAACACGACGGCCACACGCGGCTTGCGCGACGGCGAGTCGGGGCTCTGGGGGAGGTTCTCGGTGCTCATATCGCGACGAGCGTACCCGCTGCCGGAGCGGGGATACAGCGCCCGCAACGCCGTGCGTGGGCCGAACGGAGGGGGGCCGCCGTCCGGCCGTCGCTCAGCGTCGCTCCGGCTTCGCGCTGCGCGACATCAGCTCCTGGAGCGCCACCTGAGGGGGCTTGCCCTCGTGCACGATCCCGACGACCGTCTCGGTGAGCGGCATGTCGACGCCGTGCCGGCGGGCCAGATCGAGCACCGACTCGCAGGACTTGACGCCCTCGGCGGTCTGCTTGGTGACCGCGATGGTCTCCTGCAGGGTCAGGCCCTTGCCGAGGTTGGTGCCGAAGGTGTGGTTGCGCGACAGCGGCGAGGAGCAGGTGGCCACCAGGTCGCCCAGCCCCGCGAGTCCGGAGAAGGTCAGCGGGTCGGCGCCGAGCGCGACGCCGAGCCGGGTGGTCTCGGCGAGGCCGCGGGTGATGAGCGAGCCCTTGGTGTTGTCGCCGAGGCCCATGCCGTCCGCGATGCCGACGGCGAGGCCGATGACGTTCTTCACCGCGCCGCCCAGTTCGCAGCCGATGACGTCGGTGTTGGTGTACGGCCGGAAGTACGGGGTGTGGCAGGCGGTCTGGAGTTGCCGGGCGACCTCTTCGTCGGTGCAGGCGACGACGGCGGCGGCCGGCATGCGGGCGGCGATCTCGCGGGCCAGGTTGGGGCCGGTGACCACGGCGATCCGCTCCCGGCCGACCTTGGCGACGTCCTCGATGACCTCGCTCATCCGCATCGCGGAGCCGAGTTCGACGCCCTTCATCAGGGACACCAGCACGGTGCGCGGCGCGAGCAGGTCCCGCCACTCGGCGAGGTTGCCGCGCAGCGTCTGGGAGGGCACGGCGAGGACGGTGAAGTCGGCGCCGCGCGCGGCCTCGGCCGCGTCCGAGGTGGCCCGCAGATTGTCGGGGAGTTCGACCCCGGGCAGGTAGTCGGGGTTGGTGCGGGTGGAGTTGACCGCCTCGGCGAGTTCGGGGCGCCGTCCCCACAGGACGACATCGCAGCCCGCGTCGGCGAGGACCATGCCGAAGGCCGTCCCCCACGATCCGGTGCCGAAGACGGCCGCCTTGACCGGCTTGCTCACGTGCCCAGCCCCTCTTCGCGTACTTCCCTGACGGCGGCGCGCTCGCCCCGGGTGGGATCCTGCCGACCGTTGCGGCCGTTGCGCTGCGCGTGCGTCCGGCGGCGCTGCTCCATCCGCTCGGTGCGCGGGTCGTAGGGCGTCTCGGGGGCCTTCTCGCCGCGGATCTCCTCCAGCAGGCGGGTCACCGCGGCCATGATCGTCTCGGTGGCCTCCTTGAGGAGCTCCGGCGTCATCTCCCGGTCGTAGAAGCGCGACAGGTCGACCGGCGGCCCGGCCAGCACCCTGCTGGTCTTGCGCGGGAAAAGCCGCGGCTTCTTGGCGTACGGCGGGAGGAGTTCGTTGGCGCCCCACTGGGCGACCGGGATGACCGGGCACTTGGTCTGCAGGGCGACGCGCGCGGCGCCGGTCTTGCCGGTCATGGGCCAGCCGTCCGGGTCCCGGGTGAGGGTGCCCTCGGGATAGAACGCGACGCACTCGCCGCGCTCCACGGCGTCGATGGCGGCGCGGAAGGCGCTCAGGGCGTCCGTGCTCTCGCGGTAGACGGGGATCTGCCCGGTGCCGCGCATCGCGGCGCCGACGAATCCCTTGCTGAAAAGCCCGCTCTTCGCGAGGAATCGCGGAACACGGCCGGTGTTGTACTGGAAGTGCGCGTAGGCCAAAGGATCGATGTGCGAATTGTGATTCACCGCGGTGATGAATCCGCCCTCGGCCGGAATGTTCTCCATTCCGCGCCAGTCCCGCTTGAGCAGTACCACCAGCGGCGGTTTGCAGATCACCGCGGCGAAGCGGTACCAGAAGCCGATTCTGCGGCGCGGCACGAGTACACCTTCCTCTTACGGACGACTGGCCCAGGTCCCGGCCCCCTCAAGGCCGGGCGGGCCGCACAAGTGTCGCCCCGGGCCGCCGGTCTGTCGAGAACACCGTACGCCCGGTGCCGCGGCCGTCGGCCGCCCCGGGTGACAATGGCCGTGACAAGAGAGGGACGCGACACTCGTGCAGTGGACCTTGGTGGTACCCCTGAAGCCCCTGCCGCAGGCCAAGAGCAGGCTGGCGGACACCGCGGACGACGGTCTGCGGCCTGGTCTGGCGCTGGCGTTCGCCCAGGACACGGTGGCCGCCGCGCTCGCCTGCCCGGCGGTGCGCGATGTGGTGGTCGTCACCAACGACGCCCTGGCGGCACGCGAGCTGGCGGCGCTGGGCGCCGGGACCGTCCCGGACCTTCCGCGGGCCGGGCTCAACGCCGCGCTCACCCACGCCGCGACGGTGGTGGGCGCCGCCCGCCGCGCGGCTTCGGTGGCGGCGCTGAACGCGGACCTGCCGGCGCTGCGCCCTTCCGAACTGGCCCGGGTGCTGGACGCGGCGGCGGAATTCCCGCGGTCCTTTCTCGCGGATTCCGCGGGAATCGGCACGACCCTTCTCGCCGCGAGCCGCGGCCGTGAACTGCGGCCGCAATTCGGCGCCGGTTCACGCGCCCGGCACCGGGCGTCCGGCGCGGTGGAGCTCCCCCTCGGCGCGGTCGACTCCGTACGCCAGGACGTGGACACCGGCCGGGATCTGCGGGCCGCCCTGGCGCTGGGCGTCGGTCCCCGCACGGCCGCGGCCGCCGCGCGGCTGCCCGCGGGGCAGCAGTAGGCTGCCGCACATGCAGGCCACCGCGTACACCTACGACCCCGACAGCCGCAGCGGTCAGGTGCTGCTGGACGACGGAACCCCGGTCCCCTTCGACGCCGCGGCGTTCGACGCGGGCGGCCTGAGGCTGCTGCGTCCCGGGCAGCGGGTGCGGCTGGAGACGGAGGGCGAGGGCGCGTCCCTGCGGATCACGCTGGTGACGCTGCAGACGTTCTGACGCGCGCGGGGGCGCCCGGACACACCGCGGGCCGGACTCCCGGGGGAGTCCGGCCCGACACGTGAGTACCGCTTGCCCGAAGGGGGGACGAGGCGTCCGCTACTTCTTGCGGGCGGTGGTCTTCTTGGCGGTGGTCTTGCGCGCGGTCGACTTCTTGGCGGGGGCCTTCTTGGCCGTCGCCTTCTTCGCCGGGGCCTTCTTGGCGGTGGTCTTCTTCGCGGCGGTGCTCTTGGCCGCGGCCGTCGACTTGGCGGGGGCCTTCTTCGCCGTGGTCTTGCTCGCCGTGGTCTTGGCGGTGGCCTTCTTGGCCGTGGTCTTCTTCGCGGCCGCCTTCTTGGCGGTGGCGGCCTTCTTGGCCGTGGTCTTCTTCGCCGCGGCCTTCTTCACCGTGGCCGAAGCGCCGCCGGTGAGGCTGCCCTTGGGAGCCTTCTTCACGGAGACCTCGCCACCGCGCGGCAGCTTCTTCGAGCCGCTGACCAGGTCCTTGAAACCCTGACCCGCGCGGAAACGCGGGACGGAGGTCTTCTTGACCCGAACCCGCTCGCCGGTCTGGGGGTTGCGGGCGTAGCGGGCGGGGCGGTCGACCTTCTCGAACGAACCGAAGCCGGTCACCGAGACCCGCTCCCCCGCGACGACCGCGCGGACGATGGCGTCCAGTACGTGGTCGACGGCGTCGGCGGCCTGCTGGCGGCCGCCCACCTTGTCGGCAATCGCTTCTACGAGCTGCGCCTTGTTCACGTCTTCCCCTTCGGAGACATCGCCAGAACGAATGTGTTCAAGCTTTTTCGCACGTTAGGCAGATATATACCGCAAATCAAACACGAAACGGGCTAATCACCCTTGTGCCGCAACGAACTCGGTTGTCTCGACTGGTTCAGCGTTCCTCGTCGGGGATCCGTCCCTCGTCGAGGTCCGCCATGAACCGCTCCAGACGCCTTGCCGCACCGGCGAGATCGTGCTTGGCCGCGGCCGTAATGACCAACAGCTTCCGGGTCAGCGCCATCCGTACGCCCTCCGGGACTTGCAGTGCGCGCACCCTCGAGTGCGCTTCCTTGAGCCGGACCGCGACCGCCGTATAGAGCTGGAGTTGGCCGTCGTGTTCCATGCACAGATTGTGCCATCTGGGGCGAGTTGTCGCCTGCCCAGGGGGCAACTGCCGCGCCCGACGGTCGTCCGCACACACCCGGGATCCACGGCCACGTGACACGTGTACCCCGGCAACCACCTTCTTAACGTGGCAAGTTGGCGGCCCTCAAGACGGCACGCGGGGCCGAACGGGTACGAAGAAGCCCGTACCCCCGATCGGTCCGATCGGGGGTACGGGCTTCGATGTCGCGGTGGCCGAAAGTCGACCCCTGCCGAGGACTTCGGCGGCGCGCGGGTCAGGCCGTGAGGGTCCGCGGCTTGAAGGACGGGCGCTTCGCCTCGTACGCGGCGATGTCCGCCTCGTTCTGCAGCGTGATGGAGATGTCGTCGAGGCCGTTCAGCAGCCGCCAGCGGGAGTTCTCGTCCAGCTCGAAGGGGGCGTTGACGCCCTCGGCGCGCACCTCGCGGGCCTCGAGGTCGACGGTGATCTCCGCGGTGGGGTCGGCCTCGGTGAGCTCCCACAGGGTGTCGACGGTCTTCTGGTCGAGGACGACCGTCAGCAGGCCGTTCTTCAGCGAGTTGCCGCGGAAGATGTCGGCGAAGCGGGAGGAGATCACGGCCTTGAAGCCGTAGTTCTGCAGCGCCCAGACGGCGTGCTCACGGGAGGAGCCGGTGCCGAAGTCGGGGCCGGCCACCAGGACCGTGGCGCCCTTGCGCTCGGGCCGGTTGAGCACGAACTCGGGGTCCTTGCGCCAGGCCTCGAACAGCCCGTCCTCGAACCCGTCCCGCGTGACCTTCTTGAGCCAGTGGGCGGGGATGATCTGGTCGGTGTCGACGTTGGAGCGGCGCAGCGGGACGGCCCGGCCGGTGTGGGTGGTGAATGCTTCCATGACTGATCAGACTCCAGCGGGCGTGCGGTCGTCGGCGGCGGCGAGGTCGGCCGGGGAGGCCAGGTGGCCGAGGACCGCGGTGGCCGCGGCGACCTGCGGGGACACCAGGTGCGTCCGGCCGCCCTTGCCCTGCCGCCCCTCGAAGTTGCGGTTGGAGGTGGAGGCGGAGCGCTCACCGGGGGCGAGCTGGTCCGGGTTCATGCCCAGGCACATCGAGCAGCCCGCGTGCCGCCACTCGGCGCCGGCCTCCTTGAAGACCACGTCCAGGCCCTCGGAGACGGCCTGCAGACCCACCCGCGCGGAGCCGGGGACGACCAGCATCCGTACGCCGTCGGCGACTTTGCGGCCCTTGATGACGTCCGCCGCGGCGCGCAGGTCCTCGATGCGGCCGTTGGTGCAGGAACCTACGAAGACGGTGTCCACCTTGATGGAGCGCAGCGGCTGCCCGGCCTCCAACCCCATGTACTCCAGGGCCTTTTCGGCGGCGAGCCGCTCCGAGGCGTCCTCGTACGAGGCGGGGTCGGGGACCGACGCGGAAAGCGGCGCGCCCTGGCCCGGGTTGGTGCCCCAGGTGACGAACGGCGACAGCTCGGAGGCCTCGATGACGACCTCGGCGTCGAACTCGGCGTCGTCGTCGGACTTCAGCGTCTTCCAGTAGGCGACGGCCGCGTCCCAGTCCTCCCCCTTCGGGGCGTGCGGACGGCCCTCGAGGTAGGCGAAGGTCGTCTCGTCGGGGGCGATCATGCCCGCGCGGGCGCCGGCCTCGATCGACATGTTGCAGATGGTCATCCGGGCCTCCATCGAGAGCTTCTCGATGGCCTCGCCGCGGTACTCCAGGACGTAGCCCTGGCCGCCGCCCGTGCCGATCTTCGCGATGATCGCCAGGATCAGGTCCTTGGCGGTGACGCCCTCGGGCAGCTCGCCGTTGACCGTGATCGCCATGGTCTTGGGGCGGGCCATCGGCAGCGTCTGGGTCGCCAGGACGTGCTCGACCTGGGAGGTGCCGATACCGAAGGCCAGTCCGCCGAAGGCGCCGTGGGTGGAGGTGTGGGAGTCGCCGCACACCACCGTCATGCCGGGCTGGGTCAGGCCCAGCTGCGGGCCGACGACGTGCACGACGCCCTGCTCGACGTCGCCCAGCGGGTGCAGCCGGACGCCGAACTCCGCGCAGTTCTTGCGCAGCGTCTCCAGCTGGACCCGGGAGACCGGGTCCGCGATCGGCTTGTCGATGTCGAGGGTCGGGGTGTTGTGGTCCTCGGTCGCGATGGTGAGGTCGAGACGGCGCACCCGGCGGCCGCTCTTACGGAGGCCGTCGAAGGCCTGGGGGCTGGTCACCTCGTGCAGCAGGTGCAGATCGATGAAGAGGAGGTCGGGCTCGCCCTCGGCGCGCCGGACGACGTGGTCGTCCCAGACCTTCTCCGCGAGTGTCCTACCCATCGCTTTCCCTCCGGCCGGCACGTTGCCCTCCGGCCCAACTAGAGATCTGTGAGACGGCGCCCGCGCCCCTGACACCGGGCGTCCGCCGTCAGGCCCGGTGGTCCACGGGCCGCGTTGCTTCGTGCTTCAAGAGTGGCGGGTTCCACGAGAAATTGAACTTGCGTTTCACAGAGTGAGACGCAAGTATCGTTGCATGGACAACAGTAGCGGCGTCGGCGTTCTGGACAAGGCAGCACTCGTCCTGAGCGCCCTGGAGTCCGGCCCGGCCACCCTCGCGGGGTTGGTCGGTGCCACCGGACTGGCACGACCCACGGCCCACCGCCTCGCGGTGGCGCTGGAGCACCACCGCATGGTGGCGCGAGACATGCAGGGGCGGTTCATCCTGGGCCCGCGCCTGGCCGAACTGGCCGCGGCCGCGGGCGAGGACCGGCTGCTCGCCACGGCGGGCCCGGTGCTGACCCACCTGCGCGACGTGACGGGCGAGAGCGCCCAGCTCTACCGCCGCCAGGGCGACATGCGTATCTGCGTCGCCGCGGCGGAGCGCCTGTCCGGACTGCGGGACACGGTACCGGTGGGCTCGACGCTCACCATGAAGGCCGGTTCGTCGGCGCAGATCCTCATGGCGTGGGAGGAGCCCGAGCGGCTGCACCGCGGCCTGCAGGGCGCCCGTTTCACGGCGACGGCCCTCTCCGGCGTGCGGCGCCGCGGCTGGGCCCAGTCGATCGGCGAGCGCGAGCCGGGCGTGGCGTCCGTCTCGGCGCCGGTGCGCGGCCCGTCGAACCGCGTGGTGGCCGCCGTGTCGGTCTCCGGCCCCATCGAGCGTCTGACGCGTCACCCGGGCCGGATGCACGCCCAGGCCGTCATCGACGCCGCCGCCCGCCTCTCCGAGGCGCTCCGGCGCTCCTGAAGGCTCGCGCCTCCAGGCCCACGTCCACCGAACCCGCCTCGCGGGAACGGGTCCGCCTCAACGCCGCGGCGGACCCCTCCCCCGCCTCACGCGCCGTCGGCCACCGCCGACGGCGCGGTCTTTTCCGCCCCTTCGGGCCGCGCGGACCCCTCCGGCCGGTACGCGAACCGGTCCTTGGCGCGCCGGCCGCGCCGCTCCAGCGGTATCCGCCCGTGCGCGGCGGCGAGTCCGAATGCCGGCATGTCGGCGTAGATCGCCTCGTAGTTGCCCTGCGGCACCACGTACGCCTCGTGCCAGAGCCCGACATGGCCGCGCACCTTGCCCGCGCGCTCCTTGCCGTTGACGAACGTCCACGCGCGGTGATGGACCGTGCCCGGGGCGTGCGCGTAGGCGTAGAGCTTCTCCTTGGACTCCCAGTACTGGACGACGTAGTAGGTCCGCGGGGAGGCCGTGAGCAGGACGTGGCTGAGCAGTCCGCTCCCGGGGCGCCTGCCGAGCTCGCGCAGCATGCGCGGCATGGAGGCCAGCACGGGCAGCCAGTGGTGCACCGCCCAGAAGTGGTTGATCCGCATGCCGATCAGCAGGACGACGACGTCGCCCTCCGCCGCCGCGGTGGTGCGCTCGGCTGTGGCGAACCTGCGCCGCATGCCTCACTCCCGGATCCATAGGGTGGCCTGGACGGGTTCCCGGAGGAACCGTTGGATAGTCTCGCTATCCCATGAGAGGCGCAAGAGGTGCGGCTGGCTGAACTGAGCGAACGCAGCGGTGTGTCCATCGCGACGATCAAGTACTACCTGCGCGAGGGACTGCTGCCGCCCGGCCGCCGCGTCAACGCGACCACGGCGGAGTACGACGAGGAGCATCTGCGCCGGCTGCGGCTGGTGCGCGCGCTGATCCAGGTCGGCGGCATCCCGGTGGCCAGGGCTCGTGAGGTGCTGAGCCACGTCGACGACGACTCCCTGGGCCGCACGATCCGTCTGGGCGCGGCGCTGTGGGCGCTGCCGCAGGACCCGGAGCCGGACGAGGAGGACCCGGACGTGGTGGCGGCCCGCGCGGAGGTGGACAGGCTGCTGGAGTCGCTGGGCTGGGAGACCTCGCGGGAGCTGGCGTCCCTCTCCCCCGTGCACCGCTCGCTGGTGGTGGCGGTCGCCACACTGCGGCGGCTCGGCTACCCGTGGGACGCGGAGCTGATGGCGCCGTACGCGCGGCTGATGCACCAGGTGGCGTCCCGGCAGCTCGACGTCATGGAGACGTACGACTCGCTGAAGGAGCAGGTGGAGGTGGCCGTGGCGTCCGCGGTGCTGTTCGAGCCGGTGCTGCGCGCGCTGCACCGGCTGGCGCAGGAGGAGGAGTCGGCCCGCCGGTACGGCATCGAGTGACGGACAGCACGAAAGCCCCCCACCGAGGTGGAGGGCTTTCGCCGGTGTACCCCCGACCGGATTCGAACCGGCGCTACCGCCTTGAGAGGGCGGCGTGCTAGGCCGCTACACAACGGGGGCGTGGATCACGCGTTTCCGCAGATCCTGCTGGTCTACCTGGACTCGAACCAAGACTAACTGAACCAGAATCAGTCGTGCTGCCAATTACACCATAGACCAATGATGGTTTAGACCAGTCAGTACCCCCGACCGGATTCGAACCGGCGCTACCGCCTTGAGAGGGCGGCGTGCTAGGCCGCTACACAACGGGGGCCCTAGCGATCCTGCATCGACGACAGGGGGAGCTACCCTCACTGTCCTCGCGGGAAGGATCTGTACCCCCGACCGGATTCGAACCGGCGCTACTGCCTTGAGAGGGCAGCGTGCTAGGCCGCTACACAACGGGGGCTTGCGGATGTGATCCGCGGGTGCAGATGAGCTCTGCGAGCTGGCCTACCTGGACTCGAACCAAGACTAACTGAACCAGAATCAGTCGTGCTGCCAATTACACCATAGGCCACTGGAACGCAAGCCCCGGAGGGGATCTCGTTCAAGTTCTGCGCTTCGGGGCTCCGGCCTTCCGGCCCGCTCCCCGCGGCGCAGGAAGAACATTACCTGAAGGAGGTCGACGCTCCAAAACGAGTATGGCCGCGCAGCAGGGAGGGCAGTTCGGCGAGGGACGCGATGCGGCGCGGACCGACCGGCGGTTCGAGGGTGGCGTGGGCGTCGGCGCGGTCGATCCACACGGAGAGCAGCCCGGCCTCGGCGGCGCCCCGGCCGTCGATCTCCGGGTGGTCCCCGACGTAGGCGACCTGCTCCGGGGGCAGCGCGAGGGCGTCGCAGGCGGCCAGGAAGGCGCCGGGCTCCGGCTTGGAGACGCCCAGCTCGGCGGCGCACAGGATCGCCTCGAAGCGGTCGTGCACGCCCAGCACCCGCAGCTTGCGGTCCTGCACGTGCAGGCTGGAGTTGGAGAGCACGGCGTGCCGGTGGCTGGCGGCGAGCGCGTCCAGCACGGGAAGCACGTCCGGGAACAGGCTCCAGGCGGACTCGTAGTGGACCAGGTAGCGGTCGAACCACTCGTCCGCCTCGGCGTCGGTCAGCTCGCGTCCGAGGAACACCCGGGTGCGGTCGCGACGCTGGGTCTCGAAGTCGACCTCGCCGGCGGCGAACCGCGCCCACTGCCGGTCGGTGATCTCCCGCCAGCGCGCCAGCGCCTCCTCGGCGGAGCCGTACCCCGCGAGCAGCCCCTCGGCCACGAGGTGGGCGCGCATGCCCTCACGGTCGGCGGAGGTGTAGTCGAACAGCGTGTCGTCGACGTCCCAGACCACTGCGCGGATGTCCATGCCACCGACGGTACCGGGACGGGCGGGAGGGCACCGGGGAACGCGAAGGGGCGGCCCCCGGAGGTGTCCGGGGGCCGCCCCTGCTCGGCGGGTGCGAGGTCAGCCGGCGAGCCGCGCCAGGGCCGCGTCGATGCGGGCCAGGGACTTCTCCTTGCCCAGCACCTCGAGGGACTCGAAGAGCGGCAGGCCGACGGTGCGGCCGGTGACGGCGACGCGGACCGGCGCCTGGGCCTTGCCGAGCTTGAGGCCGTGGGCCTCGCCGGCGGCCAGGACGGCCTCCTTCAGCGACTCGGCGGACGTCCAGTCGGCGGCCGCCAGGTTCTCCCGGGCGGTGCGCAGCAGGGCGTCGGAGCCCTCCTTCATCGCCTTGTTCCAGGACGCCTCGTCGAAGACCGGCTCCGGCAGGAACAGGAAGTCGACGTTGTCGGTGATCTCCGACAGCACCTTCACCCGGGTCTGCGCGTGCGGCGCGATGGCCTGCCACTTGGCCTCGTCGAAGGCCTCCGGGGCCCAGGGCGCGTGGGGGGGCTGGAGCCAGGGGCGGCAGCGCTCGGCGAAGTCCTTCACGTCGAGCATGCGGATGTGGTCGGCGTTGATCGCCTCGCACTTCTTGAGGTCGAAGCGCGCCGGGTTGGGGTTGACGTCGGAGACGTCGAAGGCGGCGACCATCTCGTCGATCGTGAAGACGTCCTGGTCGGCGGAGAGCGACCAGCCGAGCAGCGACAGGTAGTTGAGCAGGCCCTCGGGCAGGAAGCCGCGCTCGCGGTAGAGATTGAGCGAGGACTGCGGGTCGCGCTTGGAGAGCTTCTTGTTGCCCTCGCCCATCACGTACGGCAGGTGGCCGAAGGCGGGGATCTCCTTGGCGACGCCCAGCTCGATCAGCGCCTTGTACAGGGCGATCTGGCGCGGGGTGGAGGAGAGCAGGTCCTCGCCGCGCAGGACGTGGGTGATCTCCATCAGGGCGTCGTCGACCGGGTTGACCAGCGTGTACAGCGGGGCGCCGTTGGCGCGCACGATGCCGTAGTCCGGCACGTTCTCCGGCTGGTAGGTGATCTCGCCGCGCACCAGGTCGGTGAAGGTGATCGGCTCGTCGGGCATCCGGAACCGGACGATCGGCTCACGGCCCTGCGCCTGGTACTGCTCGACCTGCGCGGCGGTGAGCTCGCGGCAGTGGCCGTCGTAGCCGGACGGCTTGCCGGCGGCGCGGGCGGCCTCGCGGCGGGCGTCCAGCTCGTCCTGGGAGCAGTAGCAGTGGTAGGCGTAGCCGCCGTCGAGCAGCTTCCGCGCCACGTCGCGGTAGATGTCCATGCGCTGCGACTGGCGGTACGGCGCGTGCGGGCCGCCGACCTCGGGGCCCTCGTCCCAGTCGAAGCCCAGCCAGCGCATGGAGTCCAGCAGCTGGTTGTAGGACTCCTCGGAGTCGCGGGCCGCGTCGGTGTCCTCGATGCGGAAGACCAGGGTGCCGCCGTGGTGCTTGGCGAACGCCCAGTTGAACAGGGCGGTGCGGACCAGGCCCACGTGGGGGTTACCGGTGGGCGACGGGCAGAAACGGACGCGGACGGAGGAGCCGGATGCGCTAGCCACGCTTGACAACCTTGTTGGTGAGAGTGCCGATGCCTTCGATGGTGACGGCGACCTCGTCGCCGACGTGGAGGGGGCCGACCCCAGCCGGGGTGCCCGTGAGGATGACGTCGCCCGGGAGCAGGGTCATGGCCTCGGAGATGTTGACGATCAGGTCCTCGATCGAGTGGATCATCTCGCTGGTGCGGCCGAGCTGGCGCTGGCCGCCGTTGACCGTGAGCTGGATCGTCAGGTCGTGCGGGTCGAGGTCGGTCTCCACCCAGGGGCCGAGCGGGCAGGAGGTGTCGAAGCCCTTGGCCCGGGCCCACTGCTTCTCGCGCTTCTGGACGTCGCGCGCGGTGACGTCGTTGGCGCAGGTGTAGCCGAAGATCACGTCCTTGACGCGTTCGCGCGGGACCTCGCGGCAGAGCCGGCCGATGACCACGGCGAGCTCGGCCTCGTGGTGCACGTCCTGCGAGAAGGACGGGTACTGGATCTCGTCGCCGGGGCCGATGACCGAGGTGGCGGGCTTGAAGAAGGCGAAGGGGGCGTCGGGCACCTCGTTGCCCATCTCCTTCGCGTGGTCCGCGTAGTTGCGCCCGAAGGCCACCACCTTGTTGGGGAGCACCGGGGGCAGCAGCCTGACCTTGCTCACCGGGACCTTGGTGCCGGAGAGCTCGAAGTCCGCGAACGGGATGCCCTTGATGATGTCCAGGACGAGCTCGTCCTGCTTCTCGCCCTCGACCGCGCCGAAGGCGACGTTCCCGTCGATGGAGAATCTGGCGATGCGCACGGGATGCTGGTCCCCTTGACTGAAGCGGCTGGAGTCTGACGCTCCAGGCTAACGCGCAGGGGTACCGGCCCGGCGCACCGACGAGGGGCGCCCCACCTCGGCGGGTGGGGCGCCCCTCGTGGGTGCGCGGCGCGCGTTGAGCGTTTCGCGGCGGCCGCGCGTACGTACCGGTGTGTCAGTTCGCGGCGCCGGCCGTGACCGGGATCTCCATGAGGATGGTGCGCTTGGGGTTGGCCGTCTGGGCCGGGAGTTCGACGGGGTGCTCCTGCTGGACCGGCTTCTGCAGATCGTCGGCACCGTCGAGGTGCGCGAGCGTGGTGCGCCGCGGGTTGGCGATCTTGTGGAACATCGTCGTCGTCTTCACTGTTTACTTGACCCTGTCCTGTGCACGGGCGCCCGGAGGGTCCGTGAGGATCCTCGGACGGGCGCGGGTTGTCAGTTCTGCCACCTCTGTAAAGCGTCAGGCTAAACATTCGATTCCCGGGGGCCGGGAGCCGGGAGCGGTGATCTCGGTGTGAGTTTGCTCACGATGCGAATGACATTCCGGGCATCCCGGACGCACTCCGGGGTGAGCGGAATCGGACATTGACCCCCTGAAGCGACCATTCCGCTCCTGATCATGCCGACTGGGACACCGCCTCACCCTCGACGGTCCGGCCCGGTATGCCCGGAATGAGCAAGATCCCGGTCTACGGCTGGTGATAGGGCGGACACGAGGTGTCACGTATGTCACGGGTAAGCACATGGGCCTTGTTGGAGATCCGGCACTGTGCTGGAATCTCACGGACCGCCGCAGGGATCGAGCCGGCGCACAGGGGGCGCGACCACGCGCCGAGTGGCGGTGAGATGGGGGAACCGGCGCCGGATCATCACGACCACCACGGGGGCGTATTCAGGGCGCCCCTATGACGCCGACACCGTGCCTCGCCGTTCACGCGGAGGGGCGCCTGGTTCAGAGGTTGCGACGCTAGTGCAGGGACGTTTCAAGAGGGATGGCAGCGCTTCGGCGGAGCCGGAGCCGCAGGGCGGGACTGGCCCCAAGGCCGTCAGCTCCTCGCCCCAGCACGCCCAGAGCCAGGGCCCGACCCCGCCCGGCGGCGAGCGCCCCGGCGCGCCGTCCGCGCCCCCGTCCGCCCCGTCGGCCTCCCCCGCCGGCCCGGTCGGCCCGGGTTCGCGAATAGCCCTGCGCAACTGGCGGATCTCGACCCGCCTGGTGTCGCTGCTGGCGCTGCCGGTGGTCGCGGCCACCTCGCTCGGCGCGCTGCGTATCCAGCAGTCGATGGACGACATCCAGCAGCTCGACAACATGAAGCTGCTGACGGACATGACCAAGCAGGCCACCGAGCTGGCGCACGCGCTCCAGGAGGAGCGCGACCAGTCGGCCGGTCCGCTCGCGCACGGCGGCAAGGGCACGGACTTCTCGGTCAAGGGCTACCGCGAGAAGACCGACCGCGCGATGTCGAACTTCCTCGACAGCTCCGAGGAGATCGACGCGGCGAGCAAGGACGGCAACCTCAAGGGCGTCCGCGACAACCTCGTCCAGCTGGCCGGCGACCTGAGCGAGCTCGCCAAGATCCGCAACACGGCGTTCCAGCAGGAGAACAACTCCACGCAGAGCGTCGAGGGCTACCACCGCCTGATCGAGAACCTGATCGACCTGTCGCAGGACATGGCGGAGGCGACCAGCAACCCGGACATGATCCAGCGCACGCGTGCCCTGGCGTCGTTCTCCTCCGCCAAGGAGTACGCGTCGGTCCAGCGCGCCGTCCTGGCCGCCGCGCTGCCCGCGAGCAACACCACCAAGGGCGACATCGCCGAGAACGACCGGCTCTACGCGCAGTCCGCGCTGGAGAGCCAGAAGTCCGAGCTGCGCGCCTTCAAGAGCATCTACGGCGAGGACTCCGCCGCCGAGCTGCTGCTGCCCATCGAAGAGGGCAACCCCACGATCAAGGCGACCGACGAGTACGCCGGCCGCGCGCTGGCCTCGGAGTTCGGTCTGCAGTCGGTGGGCGCGCGCTCCTACCGTGACTGGCTGGACGACAGCTCCACCAAGATCCAGCAGATGAAGAACATCGAGCTCCGGCTGCTCGAGGAGATGGAGCAGAAGGCCCGCGAGCTGCGCAACGCCACCGAGCGCGACGCGATCATCTCCGGTGCGCTGATCCTTCTCGTGCTCGGTGTGTCGCTGGTCGGCGCCTTCGTCGTGGCCCGGTCCATGATCCGGTCGCTGCGCCGCCTGGAGGAGACCGCGACCAAGGTCGCCCAGGAACGCCTGCCCGACCTGGTCAAGCAGCTCTCCGAGTCGGACCCGCAGGACGTCGACACCACCGTCGAGTCGGTCGGTGTGCACTCCCGGGACGAGATCGGCCGTGTGGCCGCGGCGTTCGACGACGTGCACCGCGAGGCGGTCCGCCTCGCCGCCGAGCAGGCCCTGCTGCGGGGCAACGTCAACGCGATGTTCACCAACCTCTCGCGCCGCTCCCAGGGTCTGATCCAGCGCCAGCTGTCGCTGATCTCCGAGCTCGAGTCCCGCGAGGCCGACCCGGACCAGCTGTCCTCGCTGTTCAAGCTGGACCACCTCGCGACCCGTATGCGCCGTAACGGTGAGAACCTCCTCGTCCTCGCGGGTGAGGAGCCCGGCCGCCGCTGGACCCGTCCGGTCCCGCTGGTCGACGTGCTCCGCGCCGCCGCGTCCGAGGTGGAGCAGTACGAGCGCATCGAACTGGCCGCCGTGCCGTCCACCGAGGTGGCCGGCCGCGTGGTCAACGACCTCGTGCACCTGCTCGCCGAGCTGCTGGAGAACGCGACCTCGTTCTCCTCCCCGCAGACCAAGGTCAAGGTCACCGGTCACGCGCTGCCCGACGGCCGTGTGCTGATCGAGATCCACGACACCGGTATCGGTCTGTCCCCCGAGGACCTCGCGGCGATCAACGAGCGGCTCGCCTCGCCGCCCACCGTGGACGTCTCCGTCTCCCGCCGCATGGGTCTGTTCGTGGTCGGCCGTCTGTCGCAGCGCCACGGCATCCGCATCCAGCTCCGCCCGTCCGACTCCGGCGGTACGACCGCGCTGGTCATGCTGCCCGTCGACGTCGCCCAGGGCGGCAAGAAGCCGCAGGGCAAGCCCGGTCAGCCGGGCGGCGCGGGCGGTCCCGCCGCCGCGCAGGCCGCCGCGGGCGCCGCCGCCGCGCGGCGCTCCGCCGGGCCGGCCAGTCCGGCGGCGGTTCGCTCGGCGCGAGTGCGCCCGGCGGGCGTCTCGGGGCCGGTCAGGGCCCCGGCCGCGCTGCCCGGGCGGGACGGCTCGGGCGGTCCCGGCGGCCGGGACCGCAGGGTCCCCCGGCGGGCAACCAGACCTCTTCGCTGTTCGACCCGGGCGCTCCCTCCGCTCCCCCGCAGGGCCGTCCCGCTCCGGCGGGCGCCGGCTTCGGGCAGCAGGGCCCGAGCGCCCCGCAGGCCGCGTCCGGAAACCAGGGGCAGGTGCCGCCGCAGCGGGGCAACGCCCCCGAGCGCGGCCGCCGTCCGCAGCTCCCGCCGCGCGGCAACGACCGTCCGGAGCTGCCGGGCGGCGACCAGCAGCGCACGCCGAGCTGGGGCGACGAGAACGCCCGCCCGCCGGCGCCACGCCCCTCGGTGGACGCCCCGCGCGGCCACGACGAGGACGTCTCCCGCACGGCCGCGATGCCGCGCTTCGACGACCGTCAGGGCCCCGGCGCCACGGCGGAGATCCCCCGGTTCGACGAGCAGCAGCACGCTCCCGGCCAGGACACCGGCCAGTACGGCCGTCCCGGCGCCAACGGCCCGCAGAACACGGGCCAGTTCGTCCGCGGTGACATCTTCGGCGCCCCGCAGGGCGGCCGCCACGGCGCGCAGAACCCGGCCTCCACGGGCCAGTTCCCCGCCTCGCAGGGCTACGGCAACGCCAACGGCACGGGCCAGTACCCGGCCCAGGGCCAGAACAACGGCTCGACCGGCCAGTACGCGCTGCCCGCCCGTCCCGGCTCCGACCCGTCCGGCACGGGCCAGTTCGAGCGTCCGCAGGTGAACGGCGGGGCTCCCGTCCCGCCGCGTCCGCAGGCTCCCCAGGCCCCGCAGCAGCCGCAGCGCCAGCCGTCCGACCAGTGGGCGCTGCCCCCGGCCACCGGCCCGGGCGACGGCCGCACCCCGCTGTACGACACGCTGGAGACCAACTGGTTCCGCGGCGGCCAGGGCGGTGCGCAGGAGCAGGGCAACGGCTCCGCGCCGGCCGCCCCGCAGCAGCAGCCCCAGCAGCAGTCCCCCCAACCGCAGGGCCCCACAGGCTCGCAGCGGTCCAATGCCGCCTGGCGCAGCTCGCCCAACGACGAGCTCGTCAAGCAGGCCGAACGCGTCCGCAAGCCGGCCGCGGGCGGCGTCACCACCTCCGGCCTGCCGCGCCGGGTGCCCAAGGCGAACCTCGTCCCGGGCACGGCTCAGCAGCAGAACCACCAGAGCGGTCCTCAGGTCTCGCGCGCCCCCGATGACGTGCGCGGCCGGCTGACCAATCTCCGTCGGGGTATCGCACAGGGTCGTCAGGCCGGGTCCGCACAGACCGGCAGCTTCCCACGGCCCACTCACCAGCAGGAGCGTTAGTTGAGCCCGATGAGCCAGGCGGCACAGAATCTCAACTGGTTGATCACCAACTTCGTGGACAACACCCCTGGGGTGTCCCACACCGTCGTCGTGTCCGCCGACGGTCTCCTCCTGGCGCTCTCCGAGGGCTTTCCGCGCGACCGCGCGGACCAGCTCGCGGCCGTCGCCTCGGGGCTGACCTCCCTGACGGCCGGCGCCTCACGGATCTTCGAGGGCGGCAGCGTCGCTCAGACGGTCGTGGAAATGGAGCGGGGGTTCCTTTTCCTCATGTCCGTCTCCGACGGCTCGTCCCTCGCCGTGCTCGCGCACCCCGAGTGCGACATCGGCCTCGTCGGCTACGAAATGGCGCTCCTGGTCGACCGTGCGGGGGCGGTCCTCACCCCGGACCTGCGCGCCGAGCTACAGGGAAGTCTGCTCCACTGATCGGCCCCGGCACCACCCGTCTCACCAAATCACCGTCCGGCCGCCACAATTCCCCCCACCGGCCCCAGAAAACAGCTTGACTGACCCACTTGCTGTCCCGCCCGGAGGATTCATGACCCCGCCCACCGCCTCTCATGATCCGTACGCGGAGCCGTACGAGGACGAGGGCGACCAGCCGCTGGTGCGTCCGTACGCGATGACCGGCGGCCGGACCAGGCCGCGTTATCAGCTTGCCATCGAGGCACTGATCAGTACGACGGCCGACCCGGCAGCGCTCATGGGGCTCCTTCCCGAGCACCAGCGCATCTGCCACCTGTGCCGAGAGGTGAAGTCGGTCGCCGAGGTGTCGGCACTGCTCAACATGCCGCTGGGCGTCGCCCGGATCCTGGTGGCGGACCTGGCGGAGGCGGGACTCGTCGCCGTGCACCAGCCGGGCGGCGACGAGGCGACAGGCGCCCCGGACGTGACACTGCTCGAAAGGGTGCTCAGTGGACTTCGCAAGCTCTAGCGGCGGGACGGTCTCCGAGAGAAGTGCGACCACCTCGGCGAAGATCGTGGTGGCGGGTGGCTTCGGCGTGGGCAAGACCACGTTCGTCGGGGCCGTCTCGGAGATCAACCCGCTGCGCACGGAGGCCGTCATGACGTCTGCCTCGGCAGGCATCGACGACCTCACCCACACCGGGGACAAGACCACCACCACGGTGGCCATGGACTTCGGCCGCATCACGCTGGACCAGGACCTGATCCTGTACCTGTTCGGCACGCCCGGCCAGGACCGGTTCTGGTTCATGTGGGACGACCTGGTACGCGGCGCCATCGGCGCCGTCGTCCTGGTCGACACCCGCCGTCTCGCCGACTGCTTCCCCGCGGTCGACTACTTCGAGAACAGCGGACTGCCCTTCGTCATCGCCCTCAACGGCTTCGACGGGCAGCAGCCCTACTCCCCGGAGGAAGTGCGCGAGGCGCTGCAGATCGGGCCCGACGCCCCGATCATCACCACGGACGCCCGCCATCGCGCGGACGCCAAGAGTGCGCTGATCACCCTGGTCGAACATGCCCTTATGGCGCGGCTCCGGTAGAGGCAGAACGAAAGCGGCATACTGCGGTTGTCGTAGATGTACAGGTGCCGGCTGTGTCCTTTGACACGGCCGGCCCCGGTGTTCATAACGTTTCGGCAGAGGAATCGGGTGAGGCCGACACGCGACGCGGTCGCGCGGTACCGCTGTGCGCACGAAGACCTCGTCATTTGGCGCCCCTCGCTCTTTATGACCGTTTTATCTGGGACTTACATCGCTCGGGACCCCCCGCTTTCCATGTTTGGAAGAGCGCTGGTCGGCATGCTGGAATGCCTGAACTGCCCATGGGTCAAAGACGTACTCAGTAGTCGATGGCATGCCGGGCTCTGAGACACTGCGGCACGACGAAGGTGCCGACCGCCGAGAGGTTGTTGGTCGAGTGAGGCGAAGCAAGAACAGTCCCGAGCCGTCGGCCCGGGGCAACTTCACGCCGCCGCCGCGCACAGCGGCGCCCGCCCCCGTGCCCGGTCCCGAGCCGAAGGCCGCGCCCGCACAGAGCGGAGGACGTATGTCCCCGCGGAACTGGCGCGTGGCCACGAGGCTCAACGCGATCCTGCTCATACCCGTGCTGGTCGGCCTCGTCATGGGCGGCTTCCAGGTGAAGAGCTCGATCGACACGTGGACCGAGGCGCAGGACGCCGAGAACACCGCCCGCCTGGTGCGGGCCTCCCTCACGTACGCCAACGCTCTCTACAACGAGCGTGACGTCAGCGCCGTGCCGCTGCTGAGCGGCAAGGGCGAGGACGACCCGGACGTCTCCAAGGCACGCGAGGCGACCGACAAGGCCGCCGACGCCTTCGACGAGGCCGCGCAGAACGTGCCGGACAAGCCCGGTCTGCAGCGCCGCCTCCAGCTCATCCGCGAGGCCGAGCCGAAGCTGTCCTCGCTGCGCGCCGCCGCGTACACCTCCAAGCTCAAGGGCGTGGAGACGGAGGAGGGCTACGTCGCCGTCGCCCACCCCCTGATGGAGATCGCCAACGAGCTCGGTCTCGGTACCGGCAACGTCACCAGCTACGGCCGTACGGTCTACGCGATCTCGCTGACCAAGGCCGCTCTGTCGCTGCAGCGCTCCATCGGCATGCACCTGCTGGTGAAGCCGGGCCCGACCGACAGCCAGCTCGCCAGCCAGCGCGTGGCCTTCCTGTCGTACGCCTACCTCGAGCGCATCGCCCTCGACGAGTACAAGGGCGGCGGCACCGAGGCGGACAACGCCAAGCTGGACGAGATCGCCGCGCGCATCCAGGCGGAGGGCGCCGCCATGGCGAAGGCCGCCGCGCAGAACGACCCGGACTACGTCCCGCCGCCGGCCAAGCCGGAGACGCTCATCTCCGAGCTGGGCCGCCTGTCCACCACGGACGAGTCCGCCCGCAAGGACCTCGCCGCCAAGGGCATCACGCCCGAGAACTGGTGGGCGATGAACACCCTCAAGTTCGACGGCTACCGCGAGATCGAGTCCGACCTCGCCGACACCGCCGTGAACGAGGCCTCGCAGATCGCCTCCGACGCCCAGCGGGACGCCTTCATCACCGGCGCCGCGGTCGTGCTCGCGCTGCTCGCCGCGTTCATCCTGGCCGGCATGGTCGCCCGCCAGATGAGCCAGTCGATGCGCCAGCTGCGCAACGCCGCCTTCGGTATCGCCGAGCAGCGCCTGCCGATGCTGGTCGACCAGCTCTCCCGGACCGACCCGGGCCGGGTGGACACCAAGGTCGCGCCCATCCCGATCAACTCCACGGACGAGATCGGCGAGGTCGCCCGCGCCTTCGACCAGGTCCACCGCGAGGCCGTCCGGCTCGCCGCCGAGCAGGCCCTGCTGCGGGGCAACATCAACGCGATCTTCACCAACCTGTCGCGCCGCAACCAGTCGCTGATCGAGGGCCAGCTGACCCTGATCACCGACCTGGAGAACAACGAGGCCGACCCGGACCAGCTGGAGAACCTCTTCAAGCTGGACCACCTCGCGACCCGTATGCGCCGCAACGGCGAGAACCTCCTGGTCCTCGCCGGCGAGGAGCCGGGCCGCCGCTGGGACCAGCCGGTCCCGCTGGTCGACGTGCTGCGCGCCGCCTCCTCCGAGGTGGAGCAGTACGAGCGCATCGAGCTGTCCGGCGTGCCGGACGCCGAGATCCACGGCCGCGCGGTCACCGACCTCGTGCACCTGCTCGCCGAGCTGCTGGAGAACGCCACCACGTTCTCCTCGCCGCAGACGAAGGTGCGCGTCACCGCGACCCGTCTGCCCGACGGCCGCATCATGATCGAGATCCACGACAAGGGCATCGGCCTCACCGCCGAGGACTTCGCGGACATCAACCACAAGCTGGCCAACCCGCCCACCGTGGACGCCGCGATCTCGCAGCGCATGGGTCTGTTCGTGGTCGGCCGGCTGTCCGACCGGCACGGCATCCGCGTCCAGCTCCGCCCCTCGGGCGAGCAGGCCGGCACCACCTCGCTGGTCATGCTGCCGGACGCCATCACCCACGGCGGTGGCGGCGAGGCGGCCCCGGTCCAGGACGAGTTCATGGTCTCGCAGATCATCCCGGAGCAGAACTTCCAGGGTGAGAACTTCGGCCAGCCGATGCGCACCGCCGCGGAGCTGGGCTTCGACGACAGCCGCTACTCGGACGTCCCCGACGACATCCGTGAGCTGGACCCGGTCGGCCGGTCCCTGATGCGCGAGGAGCGGCGTGCGGCCCTGGAGGCCCAGTCGCAGCCGGAGCAGGGCGAGTTGACCGCCGGGAACGCCCAGGACGGCGGCGAGCAGGGCGGCTACGGCGACGAGTTCGCCGGCCGGCAGCAGGGCTACGACGACGGTCAGGGCGGCTACGGCAACGGCCAGGGCTACGACGCCCAGGGCTACGACAACGGCTACCAGGACCAGCAGCAGGGCGGCGGGTACGACCAGCAGGCGTACGACGACGGCGGGCAGGCCGGCTACGACGGCCGGCAGCAGCAGTCGTACGGCGAGGGCTACTACGCGCCGAACGGCAACCTGCCGCAGAACGACGCCTTCCAGCAGAACGACGGCTTCCAGCAGCAGAACGGCGGCTACCGGAACGGCTCGTACGCCGAGCCGCGCAACGGCCAGGCCCCCGCGGGCGCCACGGGCTCGTTCCCGGGCTTCGGCGAGCGGCGCCAGCAGGACGACTGGCCGCAGCACGACGGCTACCGCAACGGCTACCAGGACCAGTACCCTGCACAGGCCCCGGAGGGGGAATCCTCGCAGGCCGCTGACGCGCGCGAGCAGGACAGCGTAGGCTTCGACCGTCCGGGACCGGCTCCTTCGGAGGCCCACGCGCTGACCGATGCCGGGCTTCCGCGCCGCGGGTCCTCCGCGAACGGCGCGGGCGGCACGGGCGGCACGGGACACGGCAGCCAGGAGCCCCCGGCCAACACCCCGGAGAGCAACGGCGACAGCAGCGGCTGGCGCTCGGCGAACGACGAGCGCTGGCAGCAGGCCTCGGCGCTCCGGAAGCCCAAGGCGGGCGGAGTGACCTCCTCCGGCCTGCCTCGGAGGGTCCCGAAGGCCAACCTGGTCGAGGGAGCCGCCGAAACGACCCCCCAGGGGGGCCCACAGGTCTCCCGAGCCCCGGAGGACGTCCGGGGCAGGCTGAGCAACCTGCGGCGCGGTGTCCAGCGAGGCCGCACCGCAGGCAGTGAAACGAACGGCCAGGGCTTCGGTCCTGACAGCACCTACAACCAGGAGCGTTAGTGTGAGCCCGATGAGCCAGGCGGCACAGAACCTGAACTGGTTGATCACCAACTTCGTGGACAACACCCCGGGGGTGTCCCACACGGTGGTGGTCTCCGCCGACGGACTCCTTCTGGCGATGTCCGAAGGCTTCCCCCGCGACCGCGCCGACCAGCTCGCGGCCGTCGCCTCCGGTCTGACCTCACTCACCGCCGGCGCCTCTCGGATCTTCGAGGGCGGCAGCGTGAATCAGACGGTTGTGGAGATGGAGCGGGGGTTCCTCTTCATCATGTCCATTTCCGACGGTTCGTCGCTCGCGGTTCTCGCACATCCCGAGGCGGACATCGGTCTCATTGGTTACGAGATGGCGCTTCTGGTCGACCGGGCGGGTACGGTCCTCACGCCGGACCTTCGCGCGGAGCTCCAGGGGAGCCTTCTCAACTGACAAGCGGACGGTGCGACATGGCGTCCCGGGGCCGTAAGGTTTCGGGACGCGGCTCCACAGAGATGGGTGCCAGGCACAGTCGGAGGAGGAGAAAGTGGGAACACCCCCAGACGGTTCATCGGCGGGCAACTGGTCGTACGGCCCCGCCCAGGGTCAGAACGACGGTTCCCAGAACCGGTACGGTTACCCCTCCACGCCGCAGCACGGTCAGCCGTACGCGCCCCAGGGCCCCGGCCCCTCGCCGTACGACCAGCCGCAGAGCCCGCGCATCCAGCCCGTGCAGCCGCAGCGCCGCACGCCCGAGGCGTCGCCCGCCGGGGCGTCCAACAACCCCCTGGTGCGCCCGTACGCGATGACGGGCGGCCGCACCAGGCCGCGGTACCAGCTCGCCATCGAGGCGCTGGTGCACACCACCGCGCAGCCGCACCAGATGCAGGGCCAGCTGCCCGAGCATCAGCGGATCTGCAACCTCTGCCGGGAAATCAAGTCGGTGGCCGAGGTCTCGGCCCTGCTGACCATCCCTCTCGGCGTGGCCAGGATCCTCGTCGCCGACTTGGCGGAGGCGGGACTGGTCGCCATCCATCAGCCCGGCGGCGACGAAAACGCCGGCGGCCAGCCAGACGTGACACTGCTCGAAAGGGTGCTCAGTGGACTTCGCAAGCTCTAGCGGCGGTCCTTCCCGCTCCACCACCTCGGCGAAGATCGTGGTGGCGGGTGGCTTCGGCGTGGGCAAGACCACGTTCGTCGGGGCCGTTTCGGAGATCAACCCGCTGCGCACGGAGGCCGTCATGACGTCTGCTTCGGCAGGCATCGACGACCTCACCCACACCGGGGACAAGACCACCACCACGGTGGCCATGGACTTCGGCCGTATCACCCTGGACCAGGACCTGATCCTGTACCTGTTCGGCACGCCCGGCCAGGACCGGTTCTGGTTCATGTGGGACGACCTGGTGCGCGGCGCGATCGGCGCGGTCGTGCTCGTCGACACGCGGCGGCTCGCGGACTGCTTCCCCGCGGTCGACTACTTCGAGAACAGCGGACTGCCCTTCGTCATCGCCCTCAACGGCTTCGACGGGCAGCAGCCGTACAACCCGGACGAGGTCCGGGAGGCTCTCCAGATCGGGCCGGACACGCCGATCATCACGACGGATGCGCGGCATCGGGCGGACGCGAAGTCGACGCTCATCACGCTGGTGGAGCATGCGCTGATGGCGCGCCTGCGCTAGCCGCTTTCCACGTGAGAACAGCCCCCGTGCCTTTTGGCACGGGGGCTGTTTCCGTGGGTACGGCGGTGCGACGCCGGGTGCGGGTAGTCGCTGGCCGATCGCGCAGTTCCCCGCGCCCCTGCTGAACTGCGGGCAGTCGTGCCGCTCGGGGCGGCACGGGTGGGCGCAGGCGGCACCTCGTAAGCGCCGAGCAGCGCGACACGGCCACCGAGGTGTCGCCCACTGTCCATCGCCGGGTGCGGCCCGGTGGGGGTCGTTCGCGCAGTTCCCCGCGCCCCTGCTGAACTGCGGGCAGTCGTGCCGCTCGGGGCGGCACGGGTGGGCGCAGGCGGCACCTCGTTGGCGCCGAGTTGCGCGACTCCCCCGACGGCCACGGAAGTGCCGGGCAGTGTTCGTCGCCGGGTGCGGCCCGGCGGGGGCTGGTCGCGCAGTTCCTCGCGCCCCTTGAGGGGGTTGCAGAAGGGCCCCTCCTGGAGAGGAGGGGCCCTTCTGGGGTCAACGCCAGCTGTGGGGGGCTCGGAAGCCTGGTTCGCGTTCCAGGCGGCGCCAGCCGGCCCGGGGGCGGCCCCGGTGGGCCGGTGCTGCGGTCTGCGGGGCGGCCGCGCGGGCCATCAGGATCGCCGCGATCGCCGCGACCTCCTCCGGCTCGGCATGCCCCTTCTCCACACGGATGTCAGGTGTCGTCATCGTCGGTTCTCCCACTTACTGGGGCGGGTTGCCGTGCTTGCGCGACGGCAGGTCGGCGTGCTTGGTCTGCAGCATCGCCAGCGAACGGATCAGCACCTCACGGGTCTCGGCCGGGTCGATCACGTCGTCGACCAGCCCCCGCTCGGCGGCGTAATAGGGGTGCATCAGCTCGGACTTGTACTCCTTGACCATGCGCGCCCGCATGGCCTCGGGGTCCTCGGCCTCGGCGATCTGCCGGCGGAAGATCACGTTGGCCGCGCCCTCCGCGCCCATCACCGCGATCTCGTTCGTCGGCCAGGCGTAGGTCAGGTCGGCGCCGATGGACTGCGAGTCCATGACGATGTACGCACCGCCGTACGCCTTCCGCAGGATCAGCGAGATCCGCGGCACCGTGGCGTTGCAGTACGCGTACAGCAGCTTCGCGCCGTGGCGGATGATGCCGCCGTGCTCCTGGTCGACGCCGGGCAGGAAGCCGGGCACGTCCAGGAAGGTCAGGATCGGGATGTTGAAGGCGTCGCACATCTGCACGAACCGCGCGGCCTTCTCCGAGGCCTCGATGTCCAGCACGCCCGCCAGCGTCTGCGGCTGGTTGGCGACGATGCCGACGACCTGGCCGTCCATCCGCGCCAGCGCGCAGATGATGTTCCGCGCCCAGCGCTCGTGGACCTCGAGGTACTCGCCGTCGTCGACGATCTCCTCGATCACCTTCGCCATGTCGTACGGGCGGTTGCCGTCCGCCGGGACCAGGTCCAGCAGCACGTCGCTGCGGCGGTCCGCGGCGTCGGAGCTGTCCACCCGCGGCGGGTTCTCCCGGTTGTTCTGCGGAAGCAGGGAGAGCAGGTAGCGCACCTCGGCGATGCAGGTCTCTTCGTCGTCGTAGGCGAAGTGGCACACGCCGGACGTCTCGGCGTGCACGTCGGCGCCGCCCAGGCCGTTCTGGGTGATCTCCTCGCCCGTGACGGCCTTGACCACGTCCGGGCCCGTGATGAACATCTGCGAGGTGTCGCGGACCATGAACACGAAGTCCGTCAGCGCCGGGCTGTAGGCCGCGCCGCCCGCGCACGGGCCGAGCATGACGCTGATCTGCGGGATGACACCGCTCGCCTTGGTGTTGCGCTGGAAGATGCCGCCGTACCCCGCGAGCGCCGAGACGCCCTCCTGGATGCGGGCGCCCGCGCCGTCGTTGAGGGACACCAGCGGCGCCCCGGCCGCGATGGCCATGTCCATGATCTTGTGGATCTTCGTGGCGTGCGCCTCGCCCAGCGCGCCGCCGAAGATGCGGAAGTCGTGGGCGTAGACGAAGACCGTCCGTCCCTCCACCGTGCCCCAGCCGGTGATGACACCGTCGGTGTACGGCTTCTTCTCCTCCAGACCGAAGCCGGTGGCCCGGTGCCGGCGCAGCTGCTCGACCTCGCGGAAGGAGCCCGCGTCCAGCAGCAGTTCGATGCGCTCCCGCGCGGTCAGCTTGCCCTTGGCGTGCTGCGCCTGGGTCGCCTTCTCGCTCGGGCCGGCCAGTGCCTGCTCGCGGATCTCGTGCAGTTCGGCCACACGTCCGCGCGCGTCGGTCGGCTCACCCGGCGCCTCATCCAAAACGGTCATGTAGTGACCTTACGAAGCCCGCCGCTGATTGCGAGCCGTCGACTCCTCACAGTCTCCGGGGTCTTTTCCTGGTAGCACTGAACAGAACCAGGGAGCTGTGCAGGCATTCCAACTGCTCAGAGGCCCTGCGGCTTGTGGGGGTCGCACAAAGCCCGGCGGCTGAGAGTCGCCTCACACACGCGGGTCGCGCATGCCTCTGCCGGAGTGAAGCGCGGACGCGGCCGGGGTCCGGCAGCCGGAAATCTCAAGGGGTCCGGCCCCTCCCGTACAGGGTGATCCCAGCCAAGTTCCCGGGGTTCACCCGTTCGGGTCGGGTCGCTCACGCAGAGCGTAGCGGTACGCGCCCTGGGAGCGGGCGAGCCCCGGACGCCCTCAGCCGAAGCGGTCCAGCAGCTTCCGGTAGAGCCCCGGCGTCAGCGCACGGACGCGGGGCGGGAGCGTGAGCCACGACGGGATGTACGTGTCGTCCCGCGACTCGCTCACCGCGTCCCAGACCGCCGCCGCGACGCGGCCGGCCGAGGTGGGGCGGGGGTAGGAGCGGTGGTAGGGGCGGCCACGGCGGGCGAAGAAGCCCGTCTCGACGGGGCCGGGCACGACGAGGGTGACGCCGACGCCGGTGTCGCGCAGTTCCTGCCGGAGCGCCTCGGCGAAGGCGGCGAGGCCCGCCTTGGCGGCGGAGTACACCGCCTCCTCGCGGACGCCCACCGCTCCGGCCACCGACCCGACGAGCACCACCCGGCCGCTTCCGGCCGCGACCATCGCGGGCAGCACCTCGCGCACCAGGTGGAGGGTGGCGTTGAGGTCGAGGAAGAGCACCCGGTCGATGTCGGTGTGCGGCATGGTCAGGAAGGGGCCCGCCCAGCCGATGCCCGCCCCGGCGACCAGCAGGTCGATCCGTCCCGCCTCCCGCAGCGCGGCCTCGGCCAGCATCTTCGCCCCGTCGGGGGCGGCGAGGTCGGCGGGCAGCAGGACCGCGGACGTGCCGGAGGCGGTCTCCTCAAGGCGTCGCCGGTCGCGTCCGCTGAGCAGCAGGTGCCAGCCGCCGGCGGCGAAGCGCCGGGCGGTGGCCGCGCCGATGCCCGAGGACGCGCCGGTGACGAGGGCGACGCGGCGGTCCGTGCGGGGCGGGGTCTGTTCGACCGCCGCGGCCGCGGCGGAGACGGCGGGGTCCGCCGGGGGGTCGTAGGTGGAATCGGAGCCGGTGGTGGTCACGAGTACGGTCTCCCATGCGCTGTCGCTGCGGGCCTCGTCATTCAGGACACCCCCGGTGCGGGGGACCTCGCCAGCGCAGCGACCCGGTCGCGGCAGCCCCCGCGGCGGCCGTCCGGAGGGCGCCACCACCGGTATTCGCGGGGGTCGCGGGGGCTGGTGCGGCGCGCCGGGCAACCACTCCTGCGTGCCGCCGCGTGGGCCATGCGGGCGTATGGGCAGTACGCGCCCCGGCGCGGCGGGTTACGAAAGGGACGTCCCGCCCTGTTCCCGGCACCGTGACGAGGTCCCTCATGCGCCTGCTGCTCGTCCACCCCAGCGCCCTGATGTACTCCGAGATCTTCCTCCGGCTCGAACCCCTGGGGCTGGAGCGGGTGGCCGGCGCCGCCCGCGAGGCGGGCCACGAGGTGAGGGTCGTCGACCTCCAGGTGCTGAGCGTGCGGAAGCTGCGCGACGAGGTGCGGTCCTTCCGCCCGGAGGCGCTCGGCATCTCGCTGAACTACCTGGCGAACATCCCCGAGGCGATCCGGCTGGCGGAGCGGGTGAAGGAGGAGCTGCCGGACTGCTTCGTGTTCCTCGGCGGGCACAGCGTCTCGTTCGTCGCCGAGGAGGTCGTCGAGCAGGCGAAGGGCGCCGTCGACGCCGTGGTCCGGGGCGAGGGCGAGCCCGCCGTCGGGCCGCTGCTGGAGGCGGTGCGGGACGGCGGAGTCGAGGGGGTGCCGGGTGTCGTGACGGCGTCGGGGCGCGGACCCGCCCCGCTGATGCTGCACAGCATCGACGAGCCCCGGCCGGCCCGGGACCTGATGCGCAGCCGGCGCCGGTACTTCATCGGTGAGCTGGATCCGTGCGCGTCGATCGAGTTCACCCGCGGCTGCCCCTGGGACTGTTCGTTCTGCTCCGCGTGGACGTTCTACGGCCGCAGCTACCGCAAGGCGTCCCCGGAGGCGGCGGCGGACGACCTGGCGGCGATCCGCGAGCCGAACGTGTTCATCGTGGACGACGTGGCCTTCATCCGGCCGGAGCACGGCAACGCCATCGCCGCGGAGGTGGAGCGGCGCCGCATCCGCAAGCAGTACTACCTGGAGACCCGCTCCGACGTGCTGCTGCGCCACCCCGAGGTGTTCGAGCGCTGGGCGCGGCTGGGGCTGCGGTACATGTTCCTCGGCATGGAGGCGATCGACGCGGAGGGCCTCGACCTGTACCGGAAGCGGGTCAGCCCGGACGAGAACCTGAAGGCGCTGGAGACGGCCCGGAAGATGGGCATCCGGGTCGCCATCAACCTGATCGTGGACCCGGCCTGGGACGAGGAGCGCTTCCGGGTGCTGCGGGAGTTCGCGATGGCCGTGCCGGAGATCGTGCACTTCACGGTGATGACGCCGTACCCGGGCACGGAGATCTGGCACACCGAGTCGCGCCGGCTCACCACCCGGGACTACCGGCTGTTCGACATCCAGCACGCGGTGGTGCCCACCACGCTGCCGCTGGACCGCTTCTACGAGGAGCTGGTGCGCACCCAGGCGGTCATCAACCGCAAGCACCTGGGGCTGCGCACGGCGTTCGGGGCGGCGCGGGTGCTGGCCGCCAACCTGGCGCACGGGCAGACGAACTTCGCCCGGATGCTGTGGAAGTTCAACCAGGTCTACAACCCGCGCCGGCAGCTCGCCGACCACGCGCGTCCGGTGCGTCACGAACTGCCGCTCCCCCAGCGGCTCGACGTGGGCGACCGGCGCCAGCTGTACATCCACACGCGCGGCGCGACCCAGGGCGCCCCGGCCCGCCGGCTGCCGGACTAGGCCGGGCCGCGCATCGGCCGGGCGCCTACGGCCCGGCCGCTCAGGCCGACCGCTCGTTCTCACGCGTTCGAGCGAACGGATCGCGACACCTCCCCCGAAAGATGTTGAAGATTGAAGGGAATGGGTCTACGGTGGGCGGTGTTCGGTTAGTTGAACATTCAACGGGATCATCCCGTCCCCATCCCCGTCCCCAGGAGGAACACCATGGGTCTCTTCGGCCGCAAGGACGACGACAAGACCGCCACCGACACCCCGGTGAGCCCGGACCTGGCAGCGCTGACCGGCGACTACGAGCTGGACCCGGCGCACACCACGATCGGCTTCGTCGCCCGTCACGCGATGGTCACCAACGTCAAGGGCCACTTCAAGGAGTTCTCCGGTCAGCTGCACCTCGACGGCGCCGACCCGAGCAAGTCCACGGCCTCGATCGACGTGGTGATGAACAGCATCGACACGGGCAACGCCGACCGCGACAACCATCTGCGGAGCGCGGACTTCTTCAAGACCGACGAGTTCCCGACCATGACCTTCCGCTCCACCAAGGCGGAGGCCCTGGGCGGCGACCGGTACCGCATCACCGGTGATCTGACGATCCTCGGCACCACCCGGCCGATCACCATCGACCTGGAGTTCAACGGCGCCGCGAAGGACCCGTTCGGCAACGAGCGCGTCGGCTTCGAGGGCAAGGCCGAGATCTCACGCTCCGAGTGGGGTCTGACCTGGAATGCGGCCCTGGAGACGGGCGGCATGCTGGTGTCCGACAAGATCAAGCTGGTCTTCGACATCTCGGCGATCCGCAAGTCCTGACGCCGGCCGCACCCGAGCGCGCCCGCTCCTCCCGGTACGGGAGGGCGGGCGCTCGGCGTGTCCGGGGCGCGCGTCCGGGTCAGAAGCCTCCGCCGAAGTCCCCGCCGCCCCCGAAGCCGCCCCCGCCGAAGTCGCCTCCGCCGAACCCGCCGCCGAAGTCACCGGGGTCGAAGTCCGCGCCGGAGACGTCGCCGCCCCCGTAGCCGCCGAAGTCGCCGTACCCGGAGCCGTAGTCGGACGCGTAGCCAGGGCCGGACATCATGCTGCCGAGCAGGGTGCCGACCAGCAGGCCGGGCAGCAGCCCGCCGCCGAAGTAACCGCCGGCCCAGGGGCCGTACGCGGGTCCCGCCTCCCAGTAGGGGCGGCGGCCGTACTCGGTGTCGACCTCGCGGACCTCGGGGTCGCGGCCCTCCGCGAGACGGGCCTGGTCGGCCGCGCAAACCGGCACCTCGCGCTCCGTCCCGCCGGGCGGGGTCCACAGGGCGTCGGCCACGGAGGGGCCGTGGCGCGGGTCGAAGAAGCACGGCGGGCGGCGCTCCGGCACCGGCCTGCCCGCACGGCGGGCGGCCAGCGACGCGAGCGCGAACCGGCCGTCCTCGACCGCCTGGGTCACCGCCCGGACGTCCTCCGGTTTGCGGGCCGCCGCCATGTACGACTTCGCCTGTTCGTAGGCGTCGAGGGCCCGTTCGTAGTCCGCGCGCATCGCGTCGTCCGCGCCGGGTTCGCCCGGGTGGAAGTCGAGGCGGTCCAGTTCCTCGCCGAACGCGGTGATGTCCTCGTCGACCACCACGCGCAGCTTCTCCAGGGCGGCCGCCTGCTCCTCCTCATGACGGCGCCTGCGGCGGCGGGTCACCGCGTACGCGCCGGCGCCGCCGGCCGCCACCAGCGCCCCGACCGTGATCAGCCCGCCGACGGGCACGTCGCCGGAGCCGTCGCTCCAGGAGTTGGGCGCGCCGCCGTCGATGCTGCGGATCGCGGTGTCGACGAAGTCGTTGAGCTGGGCCTTGGCGTCCCCGGCGGCCTGCACGGACCCGACCAGGTTGGACACGCCCTGCCGGCTGAGCACGCTGCTGTCGGCGCGCGCGTCGAACCGGTCGCCGAGGCGGACGCCGTACAGGCCGGTGATGCCCGTCTCGGTGCGCAGGTCGCGGAAGAGGTTCTGGGTGGGGAAGTCGGCCGGGAGGACGGCGACGAAGATGGGCTTGTCCGCGTCCTCGATCTTGTTGGCGAGGGCCTCGGCGTCGGACTGCGACAGGATGTCGCGGGCGTCGGGATCGACGTAGACGGGGCTCTCGCGCAGGTGTTCGGCGACGGTGGAGACGTCCGTGGCCGCGTGCGCCCCCGGCGCGCCGGCCAGGAGGACCGCCAGCAGGGCGGCCACCGGCACGATCAGCAGACGTACGAGGGTGCGCAACGGTGCGGCCTTCATATCTTCGAAGCTACCCGAATACGCCGCGAAACGGGCATCCGGACCGGTGGGCGCTCCCGTCGCCCGCCGGTCCGGAGACCCCGGAGCTCAGGCGGGTTCCACCCCGGCGCGCAGCAGTCCGTACGCGTAGGCGTCCTCGAGGGCCTGCCAGGAGGCGGCGATGACGTTCTCCGCGACGCCGACGGTCGACCACTCCCCCGCCCCGTCGGAGGTGGAGATCAGCACCCGGGTCGTGGACTGGGTGCCGTGCTTGCCCTCCAGGATGCGGACCTTGTAGTCGACCAGCTCCAGCTTGGCGAGCTGCGGGTAGATCCTCTCCAGGGCGACGCGGAGGGCGCGGTCGAGGGCGTTGACGGGCCCGTTGCCCTCGGCGGTGGCGACGATGCGCTCGCCCTTGGCCCACAGCTTCACGGTGGCCTCGTTGGCGTGGGTGCCGTCGGGGCGGTCCTCGACGATCGCACGCCAGGACTCGACCTTGAAGTACGTCAGCGGCCTGCCCTCGACCTCGGTGCGCAGCAGCAGCTCGAAGGAGGCGTCGGCGGCCTCGTAGGTGTAGCCCTCGAGCTCGCGCTCCTTGACCCGCTCGACGACCCGGCCGACCAGTTCGCGGTCGCCTCCGAGGTCGATGCCGAGCTCCTTGCCCTTGAGCTCGATGGAGGCGCGGCCGGCCATGTCGGAGACCAGCATCCGCATGGTGTTGCCGACCTGCTCGGGGTCGATGTGCTGGTAGAGGTCCGGGTCGACCTTGATCGCGGAGGCGTGGAGTCCGGCCTTGTGCGCGAAGGCGGAGACGCCGACGTAGGGCTGGTGGGTGGAGGGGGTGAGGTTGACGACCTCGGCGATGGCGTGGGAGATGCGGGTCATCTCGCGCAGCCGGCCGTCGGGGAGGACCTTCTTGCCGTACTTCAGCTCCAGGGCCGCGACGACGGGGAACAGGTTGGCGTTGCCGACGCGCTCGCCGTAGCCGTTGGCGGTGCACTGGACGTGGGTGGCGCCCGCGTCGACGGCGGCGAGGGTGTTGGCGACCGCGCAGCCGGTGTCGTCCTGGGCGTGGATGCCGAGCCGGGCGCCCGTGTCGGCGAGGACGGTGGAGACCACGGCCTGGATCTGCGCGGGGAGCATGCCGCCGTTGGTGTCACAGAGGATCACCACGTCGGCGCCGGCCTCGGAGGCCGCGCGGACGACGGACTTGGCGTAGGCGGGGTTGGCGCGGTAGCCGTCGAAGAAGTGCTCGCAGTCGACGAAGACGCGGCGGCCCTGGGAGCGGAGGTAGGAGACGGTGTCGCGGACCATCTCCAGGTTCTCGTCGAGGGTGGTGCGCAGGGCGAGCTCGACATGCCGGTCGTGGGACTTGGCGACCAGCGTGATCACCGGGGCTCCGGAGTCGAGGAGGGCCTTGACCTGGGGGTCCTGCTCGGCGGTGGTGCCGGCGCGGCGGGTCGCGCCGAAGGCGACCAGCTGGGCGTTGCGGAACTCGATCTCCTGCTGGGCGCGGGCGAAGAACTCGGTGTCGCGGGGGTTCGCGCCGGGCCAGCCGCCCTCGATGAAGCCCACGCCGAACTCGTCCAGGTGCCGTGCGATGGCCAGCTTGTCGGCGACCGTGAGGTTGATGCCCTCGCGCTGGGCGCCGTCGCGCAGGGTGGTGTCGAAGACGTGGAACGAGTCGTCGGGCTCGCTGGTTGCGGTCATGGTCTGAAGGCTCCTGTATTGGATCTCGGTCTACCGGAATGACCGGTTCCACCGTTCCCCCATGGTCCCTCGCGCCCGGTTCCCGGCTGCAGGTGGGCCGAGAAACAGAAAAACCCCTCGCGGGTGCGAGAGGTCTGCGCGCGGGTCGAGGACGACGGTGTCCGCCCGTACGGTGTCGTACGTGCGGTCACTGCGGACCGGCGCGCCTGCTGCCAATAATCGTGGCGAACGAGAGCACGGGGGGATTTTGGCACAACCCGCCCGCCTTTCCACCGCCCGTCTCAGGATGCGGGCGTCCGGCGCGGTGCGGTGAGACGCGGGGCGGTGCTTTCCGGCCGGGCTCAGGCGCCCGCGGCCAGCGTCTCGTCGAGGAACTCCCGTACGTGGGACAGGACCTGGGTCCGTCCGGTGCCGCGCAGGCCGATCGCCACGTGGATGGCGAGACCGTCGAGCAGGGCGCGCAGCCGTACGGCGTAACGGTCGGCGTCCACCGGGCGGAACTCGCCGCGGGAGACGCCCTCGGCGAGCAGCGCCACCAGGTCGCGGTGCCAGGCGCCCTCGATGGCGGCCTGCCGGTCGCGCGCCTCGGGCTCCGCGTTCTGTGAGCGGTTCCACACCTCCAGCCACAGCGTCCAGTGCGGGTCGCGGTGTCCGTCGGGCACGTACAGCTCCACGTAGCCGTCGAGGCGTTCGCGGGCGGTGCCGGACCGCGCGAGCAGCCGTGCCCGCTCCGCGCCGAGCCGCCCCTCGCTCCACTCCAGGGTGCGCAGCAGCAGCTCGTCCTTGGACCCGAAGTAGTAGAGCAGGTGCCCGCTGCTCATCCCGACCTCCCGTCCGAGCGCCGCCATGGTGAGCTTCTCCAGCCCCCGCTCGGCGATCATGGCCATGGCGGCGGCGAGCACGTCCTCACGCGGGGGCGCGGGGGTGCGGCGGCGGGGGGTCACCGGGCGGTCTCCCGGGCGGGCCGGGGCGTATCGGGGAGCAGTACGTTCACCCGTACGTTCTACCGGACCGCCGCGCGCGGCTGCTGCTGGGTGATGCAGTGGATGCCGCCGCCGGCCGTGAAGATCGGGCGGGCGTCGACCTGGGTGACCGTGCGGGTGGGGAAGAGACGGCGGAAGAGGGCGGCGGCCTCCTCGTCGCGGGGGTCGTCGAAGGCGCACAGGACCACGCCGCCGTTGCACAGGTAGTGGTTGATGTAGGAGTGGTCGGCCCAGTGGCCGTCGGCCTCCAGCCTGGTGGGGGCGGGGACCGGGACGACCTCCAGGGGGCGGCCGCGGGCGTCGGTCGCGGAGCGGAGGATGCCGATCACCTCCTCGGTCACCTCGTGGTCGGGGTGGGCCGGGTCCGGCTGGTGGTGGGCGACGACCAGGCCGGGCCGGGCGAACGCGGCGACGATGTCGACATGGCCCAGGGTGCCGAAGCCGTACGGCGGATAGTCGGCGGTGAGGCCACGCGGCAGCCAGATCGCCTTGCGGGTGCCGAGGTGGGCGTGGATCTCCGCCTCGGTCTCCTCCCGGGTCCGGCCGGGATTGCGTTCGGGGCCGAGCTGGACGGTCTCGGTGAGCAGGACGGTCCCCTCGCCGTCGACGTGGATGCCGCCGCCCTCGTTGACGAGGTCCGTGCGGTACGTCCGGGCCCCGGCGAGGTCCGCGACCTGCGCGGCGATCTTCGCGTCGTGCTCCCAGCGGGCCCACTCCTGGGCGCCCCAGCCGTTGAACGTCCAGTCCACGGCGGCCAGCCGGCCCGCGGGGCCGGTCAGGAAGGTCGGCCCGATGTCGCGCATCCACGCGTCGTCCAGCTCCCGCTCGACGGTGTCGACGCCGGGGCCGAGCAGCTCCCGCGCCTGCGCCGACTGTCCGGGTCCGCACACCACGGTGACGGGCTCGAAGCGGCGCACGGCACGGGCGACCTCGGCCCAGGCGGTGCGGGCGGCGGCGAGGGCTTCCGGGTCGGCGAAGGTGGGGTTGGGGCCGGGCCAGGCCATCCAGGTGCGCTCGTGCGGGGTCCACTCGGCGGGCATGCGGAAGCCGTCGGCGGCGGGCGTGTTCATCCGGGTCCTCAGAGGAAGTAGAGGCGGTTCAGGGAGACCGAGTCGGCGGGCCGGGAGCGCAGCGGCTCCCCGTCGAGGGTGACCAGCCCGGTGCGGGGGTCGACGTCGACGGCGCCGGTACGGGAGTTGTGCAGCAGGTCGGCGGGCCCGATGCCGCGGGTGCCGCGCACGGCGACGCGGCGGCGCCGGGTGGGCATCGTGTCGCGGCCCCGCTCGACGGCGGCGCGGGCCACGAAGGCGACCGACAGCTCGGCGGGCGTGGCGCCGTACGCCCCGAACTGCGGCCCGAGCACGAGGGGTTCGCAGGTGTCGGTGGCCGCGTTGGGGTCGCCGGTGACGCCGTACGCGGGGAAGCCGGCCTTGAGCACGAGCTGCGGCTTGGCGCCGAAGAACTCCGGCCGCCACAGCACGATGTCGGCGAGCTTGCCCACCTCGAGGGAGCCGACCTCGTGGGCGAGGCCGTGCGCGATCGCCGGGTTGACGGTGAGTTTGGCGATGTAGCGCAGCACCCGCTCGTTGTCGTCGTCGCCGTCCGCGCCCAGCTCGGCCTTCATCTTCCCGGCCATCGCGAACGTACGGCGGACGGTCTCCCCGGCGCGGCCCATGCCCTGTGCGTCGGAGGAGGTGATGCCGATGGCCCCGAGGTCGTGCAGGACGTCCTCGGCGCCCATGGTCCCGGCCCGGATCCGGTCGCGGGCCATGGCGGCGTCGCCCGGCAGATCGGGCTTGAGGTCGTGGACGGAGACGATCATGCCGTGGTGCTCGGCGACCGCGTCCCGGCCGAAGGGGAGCGTGGGGTTGGTGGAGGAGCCGATGACGTTCGGCACGCCCGCCATCTTCAGCACGTTGGGGACATGGCCCCCGCCGCAGCCCTCGATGTGGAAGGCGTGGATGGTGCGGCCCTCCAGCACACGCAGGGTGTCCTCCACCGACAGGCACTCGTTCAGTCCGTCGCTGTGCAGGGCCACCTGCACGTCGTGCTCCTCGGCGACCCTGAGCGCGGTGTCCAGGGCGCGGGTGTGGGCGCCCATGTCCTCGTGCACCTTGAAGCCGCACGCGCCGCCCTCGGCGAGCGCCTCGGTCAGCGGCGCCGCGTGGGAGGACGAACCCCGGCCGAGGAAGCCGATGTTGACGGGCCAGGCGTCGAAGGCGGAGAACGCGTGGCGCAGCGCCCAGGGCGAGTTGACGCCGACGCCCCACACCGGGCCGAACTCCTGCCCGATGATCGTGGTCACCCCGGAGGCGAGGGACGCCTCCATCACGCGGGGCGACAGGAGATGGACGTGGGTGTCGACGGCGCCGGCGGTGGCGACGAGCCCTTCCCCGGAGACGATCGAGGTGCCGGTGCCGACGACGACGTCCACGCCGTCGAGGGTGTCCGGGTTTCCTGCCCGCCCGATCGCGCTGATCCGCCCTTCCCGGATGCCGACGGACACCTTGCGGATGCCGAGGACGGCGTCGATCACCACCACGTTGCTGATGACGACGTCGCAGGTCTCGCGCACCGAGGCGGCCTTCAGGTGCAGTCCGTCGCGGGCGGTCTTGCCGAACCCGGCGAGGAACTCGTCGCCGTACCGCTGGGCGTCGGACTCCACGCGGATCACCAGACCCGAGTCGCCGAGGCGGATCCGGTCGCCGGCGCGGGGGCCGTGGGTGGCGGCGTAGGCCTGCGGGTCGAGGCCGTCGTACTCGCCGGTCCCGCGGCCGAGGGTGCGGCTCATCGCGTCGCTCCTTCCGGGGCGCCGGGGCGGTCGTCGCCGGGGGCGGTGGCGCCCAGGTAGCCGCAGGCCGCCGCGCGGCGCAGCGCCTCGCCCTTGGCGCCCGGCGCGTCCAGCGGGCCGTCGACGAGCCCGGCGAAGCCGACGGCGACGCGGTCCCCGCCGATCGGCACCAGACCGACCCGCCGGGTCTCGCCGGGTGCGAAGCGGACGGACGAGCCGGCGGGCACCGCGAGCCGCATGCCGTAGGCGTCCGCGCGGGGGAAGTCGAGGCGGGGGTTGGCCTCGAAGAAGTGGAAGTGGGAGGTGACCGAGACGGGCACGGCGGCCGTGTTGGTGACGGTCACCACCGCCTCCGGCGCGGGGTCGCTGTGCGCGGGACCGGGCAGCAGGGCGCCCGGTGCGTCGTCGCCGAGCCCGCCGCCGATGGGGTCGGTGACGACGGCCAGCCGGGACCCGTCGTCGAACACGGCCTCCACATGGACCTCGGTGACCACGTCCGCCACCCCGGGCAGCACGTCGTCCGGGCCCAGCACCGACCGGGCCCGCTCGACGGCCTCCGCCAGGCGCGCGCCGTCCCGGGCGGCCTCGCAGACGGTGTCGGCGATCAGGGCCGTCGCCTCGGGCACGTTCAGCCTGAGTCCCCGGGCGCGCCGGGCCCGGGCCAGCTCGGCCGCGCCGAAGAGCAGCAGCCGGTCGCGTTCCGTCGGGGTCAGTCTCACGCCGTGAACACCTCCTTGCCTTCCCTCGCCCACGATTAGAGCATCACTCTAAACCTGAGCAACGAGGAACGGAACCATTGACGTAGGCGACCGGAGAAGCCACATTGAACGTCACTCAAAACTCGTCCGTGCACCGTTGAAGGAGACCTGCCCATGCCGAGGGAACTGCGCGGAGTCGACACCATCCCCGAGGCGGAACGCACCAGCGGTCCACGGGACCTCGTCTCGATCCTGCTGGGCTCCAACCTCTGCCTGGGTGTGATCGTCTTCGGCTGGCTGCCGCCGTCCTTCGGCCTGGACTGGTGGTCGTCGGTCACCTCGGTGGTGGCCGGAACCGTCGTCGGCACGCTGTTCACGGCGCCGCTGGCCCTGGTGTCGCTGCGCACGGCGACCAACCTGTCCACCTCCTCCGGCGCGCAGTTCGGCGTGCGGGGGCGGCTGGTGGGGTCGGTCGTGGGGCTGCTGCTGGCGCTCGGCTACACCGCGCTGACCGTGTGGATCGGCGGCGACGTGATGGTGGGCGTACTGGGGCGGCTGTTCGGCCTGCCGGCCGACGGGACGGCGTACACCGTGGTCTACGCGCTGCTCGCGGCGGCGACGGTGGCGGGCGCGGTGTACGGCTACCGGGTGCTGCTCGCGATGTCCCGGGTGCTGGCGTTCGGCATGACGGCGCTGCTGGTGCTGGGCGTGTTCGCGTACGCGCCGCACTTCACCACCGAGGCGCTGCCGGAGACGGGCGGCTATCTGCTGGACGGCTACTGGCCCACCTGGCTGCTGGCCGCGGTGGCCGCGGGGCTGTCCGGGCCGATCGCCTTCATCACCCTGCTCGGCGACTACACCCGCTACATCTCCCCCTCCCGCTTCTCCTCCCGGCGCGTGCTGCGGGCGACCTGGCTGGGGCTGATGCTGGGGCTGCTGGTGCCGCAGCTGTTCGGCACGTTCACGGCGTACGCGGCCCGCGCCGCCCTCGACTACGCCGGGCCCCTGGTCGACGCCGCGCCCGGCTGGTACCTGATCCCGCTGCTGCTGGCCGCGTCCGCCGGGTCGGCGGGGAACGCGGGGCTGATGCTGTACTCGATGGGGCTCGACCTGGACGCGATCCTGCCGCGCGCGTCCCGCACGACGGCGACCTACGTCGTCGCGGTGGTCGCGACGGTCTGCGTCTTCGCCGGGCACCATCTGTCGACCGCGCAGGACGCGATGACGTCGTTCGTGCTGCTGCTCACGGCCGTGGGGACGCCGTGGGCGGTGATCACCCTGATCGGCTCGGTCCGCTGCCGGGGGGTCTACGACGCGGACGCCCTGCAGGTCTTCAACCGCCGCGCGCGGGGCGGGGCGTACTGGTACACGGCCGGCTGGAACATCCCGGCGACGGCGTCCTGGGCCCTCGGCTCGGTCGTCGGCCTCCTGGCCGTCTCCCTGCCCGCGTACGAGGGGCCGCTGGTCGCCCTGACGGGAGGGGTGGACGCGAGCTTCCTGCTGTCGGGCGCGGTGGGCGGAGCGGCGTACGTGCTGGCGACGCGCGGCACCGGAAAGGCCACGGCGGCCGTGACCCCCGTACGGGCGCCGGAGGAGGAGCGGGTCTAGTGACCTGAGTCGGAGATTCGTCGGCAGTAGGCGGCGACTTTGTCGAGGATCTCGTCGGCGGTCTTCGTCCAGATGAACGGTCTGGGGTGTTCGTTCCAGTCGGCGAGCCAGCTGCGGATGTCCCGTTCCAGGGCTTGGACGGAGCGGTGGACGCCACGCTTGAGCTTCTTCTGCGTGAGCTCGGCGAACCACCGCTCCACGAGGTTCAGCCAGGACGAACTCGTCGGTGTGAAGTGGAGATGGAAGCGGGGGTGGGCCAGCAGCCACTGCTTGATGGCAGGCGTCTTGTGGGTGACGTAGTTGTCCAGGATCAGATGGACATCGAGGTCAGCAGGGACTTCCTTGTCGAGTTTCGTCAGGAACTTCTTGAACTCGACGGCCCGGTGGCGCCGGTGGAGGGAGCCGATAACCTTGCCGGTGGCGACCTCCAAGGCAGCGAACAGGGTGGTGGTGCCGGCCCGGACGTAATCGTGACTGCGGCGTTCGGGGGTGCCGGGAACCATCGGCAGCACGGGCTGGGACCGGTCGAGAGCCTGGATCTGGGACTTCTCGTCCACGCAGAGCACCAGAGCCTTCTCCGGCGGGTCGAGGTAGAGGCCCACGACATCGCGGACCTTGTCGATGAACAGCGGGTCCGTGGACAGCTTGAACGTCTGCGACCGGTGCGGCGCGAGCGCGAACGCCCGCCAGATCCGCGAGATCGCGGACTGCGACATGCCCGTGGCCGCCGCCATCGACCTGGTCGACCAGTGGGTCGCGTTCTTCGGCTTCTCCTCCAGCGTCTTGACGATGACCCGCTCGACGTCCGCGTCGGTGATCTTCCTCGGGACACCGGGCCGCGGCTCATCGGACAGGCCGTCCAGGCCCCGTTCGAGGAAACGCCGCCGCCAGGTGCGGACCGTGTCCGGAGTGACCCGCAGTCGACGGGACACCTCCATGATCGAGTGCCCCTCGGCGCACTCCAGCACGATCCGCGACCGCTGGGCCAGCGCCTGAGCCGTCGTGCGACGACGCACCCAGCCCTCCAGCACGGCCCGCTGGGCATCGGTCACCGACAACGGCGGAATCTTCGGACCCGGACGACTCATACCGAACCAACGACGAATCTCCGACTCAGGTCACTAGGGCCTGTCCGGCGGATCAAGTCGGGGGAAAGGCGCAGCGTCTTGCAACCCAGGTGAGCGGGGTCTGGTGCGTCCAGCTGCAAGGCGGAGGAGGGAGTCGACGCGGAGCGTCGGCGAGTGACGACAACGCCGCAGATGGGCGTGCCAGACCCCGCGTCCTCGGCATGATCCGCCGGACAGGCCCTAGTGGCGCCGTACACGGACGAGGGGCCGGGGCTGACGCCCCGGCCCCCTGTCTGCGTCAGGCCAGCTTGTGCATCCAGCCGTGCTTGTCCTCCGCCGTGCCGCGCTGGATGTCGAGGAGGGCCTGGCGGAGGCGGAGGGTGACCTCGCCCGGCTCGCCGCCGCTCTGCTGCCACTCGCCGGTCGCGCGCTTCACCGTGCCGACGGGCGTGATCACGGCCGCGGTGCCGCAGGCGAAGACCTCGGTCAGCGTGCCGTTCTCCGCGTCGCGCTGCCACTGATCGACCGAGACGCGCTCCTCGACCGCCTCGTAGCCGAGGTCACGGGCGACACCGAGCAGGGAGTCACGGGTGACGCCCTCCAGGATGGAGCCGGTGAGGGTGGGCGTGACGATCTTGTCCCCGTACACGAAGTACAGGTTCATGCCGCCCAGCTCCTCGACCCACTTGTGCTCGACGGCGTCGAGGTAGCACACCTGGTCGCAGCCCTTGGCGGCCGCCTCGGCCTGCGCGAGCAGGGAGGCCGCGTAGTTGCCGCCGGTCTTGGCGTCGCCCATGCCGCCGGGGACGGCCCGGACGCGGTCCTCGGAGACCCAGATGGACACCGGCTTCACGCCGCCCGGGAAGTAGGCGCCGGCCGGGGAGGCGATCACCAGGAACAGGTACTCGTTGGCGGGCTTCACGCCCAGCCCGACCTCGGTCGCGATCATGAAGGGGCGCAGGTAGAGGGACTCCTCGCCGCCGTGCGCGGGCACCCACGCCTGGTCCTGGGCGACCAGGGCGTCGCACGCCTCGAGGAACGTCTCGACCGGCAGCTCCGGCATGGCGAGACGGCGGGCGGACCGCTGGAACCGCTCGGCGTTCTTCTCGGGCCGGAACGTGGCGACGGACCCGTCGGGCTGCCGGTAGGCCTTGAGGCCCTCGAAGATCTCCTGCGCGTAGTGCAGGACCGTGGTCGCCGGGTCGAGGGAGATCGGCGCGTACGGGACGAGCTGGCCGTCGTGCCACCCGCGGCCCTCGGTCCACTTGATCGTCACCATGTGGTCGGTGAAGTGGCGGCCGAAGCCGGGGTTGGCCAGGATCGCTTCGCGTTCCGCGGCGGGCAGCGGGTGGGCCGAGGGCTTGAGCTCGATCGTGGGCGTCGTCATGAGTGGTTGTCCTTCACCGGTTGTAGTGACGGGCCGCGCACACGCCCGTACGGCCTGTGGCCAGTACTAGGACGTCCGAGCATTCCCTCAATCCGCGGCTCCGCGTTCGATTATCGCCCGGCGGAGGCAGCGGAAGAAACAGGGTGAATGCGGCCCGGTGGTCGTTGACACGTCACCCGGCGGAGGAACGCGTCGAAGCCGCCGGGTGCGGATGCGACCCGGCGGCTTCGAGTGTGTCGAGGTGGGCGCCGGGTCAGCCGGCTACTCGTGCGGCGAGGGCGTCGCCGATCTCCGAGGTGCTGCGGGCGGGCAGGCCGCCGCGTTCCGCGAGGTCGGCGGAGACGGCGTCCTCGATGCGGGCGGCCTCGGCGTCGTGACCGAGGTGGCGCAGCAGGAGGGCGACGGACAGGACGGTGGCGGTGGGGTCCGCCTTGCCGTGCCCGGCGATGTCCGGGGCCGAGCCGTGCACGGGCTCGAACATGGACGGGAACTCGCGGCTCGGGTTGATGTTGCCGGAGGCCGCGACGCCGATGCCGCCGGAGACGGCCGCGGCGAGGTCGGTGATGATGTCGCCGAAGAGGTTGTCGGTGACGATCACGTCGAACCGGCCGGGGTCGGTGACCAGGTAGATGGTCGCGGCGTCGACGTGGATGTAGTCGGTGGTGACGTCCGGGTACTCCGCGGCCACCTTGTTGAAGATGTTCGTCCACAGGTGGCCGGCGAAGGTCAGCACGTTGTTCTTGTGGACCAGCGTCAGCTTCTTGCGCGGGCGGGCCTGGGCGCGGGCGAAGGCGTCGCGGACCACGCGCTCGACGCCGAAGGCCGTGTTGACGGAGACCTCGGTGGCGACCTCGTGCGCGGTGCCCTTGCGGATGGTGCCGCCGTTGCCCGTGTACGGGCCCTCGGTGCCCTCGCGGACGACCACGAAGTCGATCTCGGGCTGTCCGGCGAGCGGCGTGGCGACGCCCGGCAGGAGCTTCGACGGGCGCAGGTTGACGTGGTGGTCGAAGGCGAAGCGGAGCTTCAGCAGGAAGCCCCGCTCGAGGACGCCGGACGGGACGCTCGGGTCGCCGATGGCTCCGAGCAGGATCGCGTCGTGCTGCTTGAGCGCGTCGAGGTCGGCGTCGGTGAGGGTCTCACCAGTGGCGTGGTAGCGACGGGCGCCGAAGTCGTACTCCTTGGTCTCCAGCTTCACATCCTGCGGAAGGACGGCGGAGAGGACCTTCAGGCCTTCGGCCACGACCTCCTGGCCGATGCCGTCACCGGGGATCACTGCGAGATTGATGCTGCGAGACATGCGGGCACCCTACTCCTCGTCCCACGGGATGACATGGGGCGTCCGGCATACGGACGCCTCGGGCGTGTCAGGGGCCGGCCGGCGGCGGCTCAGTGGCCGGTCGAGCCGCCGTTGTCCCGGCGGTCGAGGGCGCGCTGCAGGGCGGCGGCGGCGTTCTTGCGGTCGTTCTCGGCGCTGCGGGCGGAGCGGCGGACGCGGCGGCGGACGGTCGTCTCGGGCATGACGGATCGACTCCTTCGGGAAAAGACGCGCGGACTCGACAAGGCGCGGAGGGTCACGAGACGCCGGAAGGGGCGGGGAGCCGTGGCCGCAGGGGTCGCCTGCACGGGGCCTGCTCACAACCGCCGTTCGCTGGATGGAGCGATGCGTTCGGCTCCTACAAAAGTAAGGGCGGCCGCCGCATCTGTCTGCACAATTACTTGGGCTTCCTACTATCTGAGACGGCGGCACCCTCACCACCCCGCTGACCTGCGCTTTCTTCGATGTGGGCTCGGCCACTCGGCTGATCCCGGACCCCGGCGGGCGACTGCCCCGGGCGGGAGGGGAACGGTCACCGGCATGAACGACACGGCGAAGGTGTTCCTCGAAGGCGGGCCGGACGATCTGCCCGAACGGATCGTCCCGGCCCCCGACCCGGGCCCCGATGTGAAGATCGAGCTGCGCAACGGCTACGAGCACTTCCGGCCGACCTCACGTCAGGCGGACACGCCGGAGGGGCGGCTGCCGGTGTACGAGTGGTGGGAGCGGACGGAGATGCCGGGCTGACCCCGGACAGCGCGAAGGCCGGGCGCGTGATGCGCCCGGCCCCTCTCATGTCACCTCACGCGGGACGTCAGCCCATGTGCGGGTACGTGTAGTCGGTCGGCGGGACCAGCGTCTCCTTGATGGCGCGGGTCAGCGTCCAGCGCATCAGGTTCTGCGGGGCGCCGGCCTTGTCGTTGGTGCCGGAGGCACGGCCGCCGCCGAAGGGCTGCTGGCCGACCACGGCGCCGGTCGACTTGTCGTTGATGTAGAAGTTGCCGGCCGCGTAGCGCAGCTTCTCCATCGTGTAGGCCGCCGCGGCGCGGTCGCCCGCAATGACCGAGCCGGTGAGGGCGTAGTCGGACACCGACTCCATCTGGGTCAGCATCTCGTCGTACTTGTCGTCCTCGTAGACGTGCACGGCGAGGATCGGGCCGAAGTACTCGGTGCGGAACACCTCGTTCTCCGGGTCGCCGCACTCGATGACGGTCGGGCGGACGAAGTAGCCGACCGAGTCGTCGTAGCTGCCGCCGGCGACGATCGTGCAGGCCGGGTCCTCCTTGGCGCGGTCGATGGCGGCCTTGTTCTTGGCGAAGGACCGCTCGTCGATGACGGCGCCGATGAAGTTGGACAGGTCGGTGACGTCACCCATCTTGATGCCGTCCACCTCGGCCGCGAACTCCTCCTTGAAGCCGGAGTTCCAGATCGAGGCCGGGATGTACGCGCGCGAGGTGGCCGAGCACTTCTGGCCCTGGTACTCGAAGGCGCCGCGGGTCAGCGCGGTCTTCAGCACGGCGCGGTCGGCGCTCGGGTGGGCGACGACGAAGTCCTTGCCGCCGGTCTCGCCGACCAGACGCGGGTACGAGCGGTACTTCTCGATGTTGGCGCCCACCGTCTTCCACAGGTACTGGAAGGTCTTGGTGGAGCCGGTGAAGTGGATGCCCGCGAGGTCGCGGTGGACCAGGGCGACCTCGGAGACCTCGATGCCGTCGCCGGTGACGAGGTTGATGACCCCCTTGGGCAGCCCGGCCTCCTCCAGCAGCTGCATGAGCAGCACGGCGGCGTGGGTCTGCGTCGGGGACGGCTTCCACACCACGACGTTGCCCATCAGGGCGGGCGCGGTCGGCAGGTTGGCCGCGATGGCGCTGAAGTTGAAGGGCGTGATCGCGTAGACGAAGCCCTCCAGCGGCCGGTGGTCCAGGCGGTTCCACACGCCCGGGGAGTTGGCCGGGGGCTGCTCGGCGAGGATCTGCCGGGCGTAGTGGACGTTGAAACGCCAGAAGTCGACCAGCTCGCAGGGGCTGTCGATCTCCGCCTGCTGGGCCGTCTTGGACTGGCCGAGCATGGTGGAGGCGGCGATGGTCTCGCGCCACGGTCCGGCCAGCAGCTCGGCGGCGCGCAGGATGATCGCGGCGCGGTCGTCGAAGGCCATCGCGCGCCAGGCGGGGGCGGCGGCGAGAGCCGCGTCGATGGCGTCCTGCGCGTCCTGCCGGGTGGCGTTGGCGTAGGTGCCGAGGCGGGCCTTGTGGTTGTGCGGCTGCACGACGTCGAAGCGCTCGCCGCCGCCCATCCGCTTGACGCCGCCGATGGTGCAGGGCAGCTCGATCGGGTTGTCGGCCAGCTCCTTGAGCTTGGCCTCGAGGCGGGCCCGCTCGGGGCTGCCGGGGGCGTAGCCGTGCACCGGCTCGTTGACGGGGGTGGGGACCTGGGTCACAGCGTCCATGGGTTCCGTAACTCCTTATCTAGAGCGGTGTGGTGTCAGCCCTTGGTGATCATGCTGCGGGCGAAGAACCGGAGGTTGGCCGGCTTCTCCGCCAGACGCCGCATGAAGTAGCCGTACCAGTCGGTGCCGTACGCCGTGTAGACGCGCATGCGGTGGCCCTCCGCGGCGAGGCGGTGGTGCTCCTCGCTGCGGATGCCGTAAAGCATCTGGAACTCGTACTCGTCGAGCTTGCGGCCGGCGGTGCGGGCCAGTTCCTGGGCGATGGCGATCAGACGCGGGTCGTGGGACCCGATCATCGGGTAGCCCTCGCCCTCCATCAGCGTCCGCAGGATGCGCACGTACGCCTTGTCGATCTCGTGCTTCTGCTGGTAGGCGACCTCGGCGGGCTCCTTGTAGGCGCCCTTCACCAACCGTACGCGACTGCCCGCGGCGGCGAGGCGGCGCGCGTCCTCCTCGGTGCGGAAGAGGTAGGCCTGGATGACGCAGCCGGTCTGCGGGAAGTCCTTCCGCAGCTCCTCATGGATGGCGAACATCGAGTCGAGGGTGGTGTGGTCCTCCGCGTCCAGGGTGACCGTGGTGCCGATCTCGGCGGCGGCCTCGACGACCGGGCGGACGTTCGCGAGGGCCCGTTCGTGGCCGCCGGGGAGCGCTTGGCCGAACATCGACAGCTTCACCGACATCTCGGCGCGCTCGCCGAGCTCCAGCGGCTTCAGCCGGTCGATCAGCTCCAGGTAGGCGTCACGGGCCGCCTCGGCCTGTTCGGGGGTGGTGATGTCCTCGCCGACGACGTCCATCGTCAGTTCGAGGCCGTTGTCGGTGAGCTCCCGCACGATCGGCAGGACCTCGTCCACGGTCTCACCGGGGATGAAGCGGTCGACGACCTGCTTGGTCACCGGGGCCGCCGAGATCAGGCGTCGCATCCGGTCGCTGCGCGACGCGGCGAGAATCACGGGACCCAGCACGGGGCACCTCCACAAGCTGCGAGAGGCCGCCACCCGACGGTTCGGGGACGGCACGGAGAACCACCGTGAAACCTAAGGATGACCCTGATCCTGGGCCATCGACAGACGTCACGCATCCCTGGGCGAGATCTCAGACAGATGTATGAAGGGCTCCGGTTTTTGCGGCAGAATGCCCGGGTGACGTCGGAATACAGGGACGACTACCAGGAGCTGGTGGACGAGATCTCGGAGCTTCTCGGCGCTCCGGCGACCCTGGAGAACCGGGACTTCGAGCTGATCGCCTTCGGCGCGTACGACAGCGAGGGCGACCTCGACCCGTCGGCGCTGGACCCGGTGCGGGCCCGCTCGATCCTGACCCGGCGCTCCACACCGGCCGTCCGCGCCTGGTTCGAGGGGTTCGGCATCACCCGCGCGACCGGCCCGGTCCACATCCCCCGCACCCCGGAGGCGGGCGTGCACCGGGGGCGTGTCTGCCTTCCCGTACGCCATCGCGGGGTGGCCCTCGGCTATGTGTGGCTGCTGGAGGACGAGCCCGGGCCCACGGCGGAGCAGCTCGAGGCCGCCATGCGGGTGACGGTGCGGATCGGCGCGCTGCTCGCGGACGAGGCGCAGCACGGCGCGGACCTCACGCGGGAACTGCGGGCGGTACTGACGGCGGAGCGGGGCTGGCAGCGGGACATGGCGGTGGCCGAGCTGCGTACCGCGCTCGGCCCCCGCGCGGAGGGCCTGCACACGGTGGTCTGCGTCGCGCCCTGGCCGTCCGCCGACCCCGACGACGCGCCCTCGGTGCGTACGGTGCCGGGGGCGACCGCGCTGTGCACGCTGCCGTGGGGCGCGACGGCCGTATCCCTTGCGCTGCTGCTGCGGCTGCGCTCCGCCGACGTGCTGACGCCGGCGACGACGGCGGCCGGGCGGCTGCTGGAGCGGGCCCGGGACGGCGGGGCGACGGGCCGGTCCGGGCCTCCCCCGGCGCCGCGGGCATCGCCGCGCCCCGCACGGGCCTGGCCGATCTGGGCACGGCCTGGGACGAGGCGTCGGCGTCGGCGCGTGCCGCGCTGGCCGAGCCGCGTCTCGGGCCGGTGGCCCGCTGGGCGTCGATCGGCCCGTACCGCCTGCTGACCGCGCTGTCCCCGGGCGCCGCCCACGACCCCGCCGTCGGCCCGCTGCTGTCCCCCGCGCACACGGAACTGGCCCGCACCGCCGAGGTGTACCTCGACTGCGCGGGCCAGGCCGGGCGCACGGCGGCGGAGCTGGGCGTGCACCGGCAGACGCTGTACTACCGGCTGTCGCGGATCGAGCGGCTCACCGGCCTGGACCTGGACGACGGCGAGGACCGGCTGCTGCTGCACATGGCGCTCAAGGCGCACCGCCTGTAGAAGCGCCGTTCCCGGCGGACGTGGCCGCTTCGACCACCTGGCGCAGGCCGGCGGTGAGCCGCTCCGCGTCGGGGGCGCTGCCCGGGTCGAAGGTCCACTGGGCGATCAGCCCGGTCATCAGGGTCACGTAGAACGCGCCGAGGGTGTCGGCGGTCGCGTCGGAGACGTCCTCCTCGCGGCCGCCCATCAGCAGCGGCACCAGACCGCGTCCGGCCTCGCGCTGGGCCGCCGCGAGATGGGCGCGCACCTCGGGCAGCCGGTCGCCCATGGCCAGCACCTCCATGCTGAGCCGCCACACCGAGCCGGGCTCCTTCATGGTCGCGATGATGTTCGCCCACACCCGCTCGAACCGCTCCAGCGATCCCGGCGCGAGCTCGTCCACGGCGCCGTCGCCCTCGAAGGCGCCGCCCATGCCCTCGACGAGGGAGACGTAGGCCTGCGCGAGCAGCGCGTCCTTGGAGCCGTAGTGGTAGCCGATCGACGCGAGGTTGGTGCCCGACTCCTTGACGATGTCGCGCGCCGTGGTGCGCACGAAACCCTTGGCGAGCAGGCAGCGCTTGGCCCCTTCGAGTAGATCCTCACGGTGTCCCATGGCCGCAGCCTACCCCGCACCCGTACGAGCGTCTTATACAAGCGTTCTAGACAGCCGTATAATACGTGCGTACAGTCGACGTCATGACACCGAACCCGAACCGGGCCGGCCGCCGTGAGTGGACCGCGCTCGTCGTCCTGATGCTTCCGCTGCTGCTGGTCTCGATGGACGTCTCCGTCCTTTACTTCGCCGTCCCCGAGATCGGCGCCGACCTGGAGCCGACCGGCACCCAACAGCTGTGGATCTTCGACATCTACGGCTTCGTGCTGGCCGGCCTGCTGATGACCATGGGCGCGCTCGGCGACCGCATCGGCCGCCGCCGGCTGCTGCTGTGCGGCGCGGCCGCCTTCGGCGCGGCCTCCGTGCTCGCGGCCTACGCGCAGTCCGCGGAGACGCTGATCGTGGCCCGCGCGGTCCTCGGCATCGGCGGCGCCACCCTGATGCCGTCGACGATGGCGCTGGTCCGCACGATGTTCACCGACCCCGGCCAGCGGGCGAAGGCCATCGGGCTGTGGTCCGGGGTGATGACGGGCGGCATCGCGCTCGGCTCGGTGATGAGCGGACTGCTCGTGGAGCACTTCTGGTGGGGCTCGGTCTTCCTGGTCAACCTGCCCGCGATGGCGCTGCTGCTGGTCCTCGGCCCGCTGCTGCTGCCGGAGTCGAGGGACCCCTCCCCCGGCCGCTTCGACTGGCCGAGCGTCCCGCTGTCCATGGCCGCCGTGCTGCCCGTGGTCTACGGCCTGAAGGAGCTGCCCTCGGAGGGCTGGAACGTCCGCTACGTCGTCTCGATCACCGTCGGGCTGCTGTTCGCCGTGCTGTTCGTGCACCGGCAGCGCACCGCGCGCTCCCCGATGATCCCGCCCGCCCTGTTCCGCGGGCACGGTTTCAGTCCCGCGCTCGCCCTCAACACCCTGTCGGCGTTCGGAATGATGGGCTCCGCGATCTTCACCACGCAGTATCTGCAGTCGGTGCTCGGCAAGAGCGCGCTGGAGGCCGCGCTGTGGAGCCTGCTGCCGTCGGTCCTCATCGGCGTCGCCGCCCCGGTGGCCGCATCGATCGTGCAGCGCGGGGCCGAGCGCGCGCACGTCGTCACCGCCGGGTTCGTCATCTCCGCCTGCGGCTACGGGCTGCTCGCCCTGGCCGGGACCGACTCCCTGTGGCTGGTGCTGGCGGCGTGCGGGGTGATGGCATCGGGCATCGTCGTCGTGATGTCCCTGCTCACCGATCTGGCGCTCGGCTCGGTCCCGGTGGACCGTGCGGGCTCGGCGTCGTCCCTGCTGGAGACCGGCACCGAGTTCGGCGGCGCCCTGGGCATGGCGGCCCTCGGGTCGATCGGCGCGGCCGTCTACCGGCACGCGATGCCGGGCTCCGCGCCGGAGCCCGCGCGGGAGACCCTCGGCGGGGCGCTCGCCGTCGCCGCCGAACTGCCGGGGCGCGCGGGAGACGCCCTGGCCGCGGCGGCACGCGAGGCGTTCACCGAGGGAATGCGGGGCGCGGCGATCGCCGGGGCGCTGCTGCTCCTGCTCGCGGCGGGGATCGCGGTGGCCGGGCTGCGGAACGTCCGGGTACGCCCGGACACGGAAAACGCCGGACAGGCTGAGAATCTCAGCCCGTCCGGCGTCCGATGACGAGCCCGTTCAGGGCGAACGGGGGTCCGGGGGCGGCGCCCCCGGAGTCCCGGACCGGATCAGACCAGGTTCACGGACCGGGCGGAGGTCGCGCCGATCTCCGCGGCCAGCTCACCCAGCACCGACGTGGACACCGTGTCGTCGACGGTCAGCACGGCCAGCGCCTCGCCGCCGACCGTCGCGCGGGCCACCTGCATGCCGGCGATGTTGATGCCGGCCTCGCCGAGGATGCGGCCGACGGTGCCGACGACACCCGGACGGTCCTCGTAGCGCAGGACGACCATGTGGTCGGCGAGCGCGAGGTCGACGTCGTACTCGCCGACCGCGACGATCTTCTGGACGTGCTTGGGGCCGGCCAGCGTGCCGGAGACCGAGATCTCCTCGCCGTCGGCCAGGGTGCCGCGCACGGTGACGACGTTGCGGTGGTCGGCCGACTCCGAGCTGGTGGTCAGCCGCACCTCGACGCCGCGCTCCTGCGCGAACAGCGGGGCGTTGACGTAGGAGACGGTCTCGTCCACGACGTCCTCGAAGACGCCCTTGAGGGCGGACAGCTCCAGCACCTTCACGTCGTGCTGGGTGATCTCGCCGTACACCTCGACGTCGAGACGGACCGCGACCTCGCCCGCGAGCGCGGTGAAGATGCGGCCGAGGCGCTCGGCGAGCGGCAGACCCGGCTTGACGTCCTCGGCGATGACGCCGCCCTGGACGTTCACCGCGTCGGGGACCAGCTCACCGGCGAGGGCGAGGCGCACCGAGCGGGCGACGGCGATGCCGGCCTTCTCCTGCGCCTCGTCCGTGGAGGCGCCGAGGTGCGGGGTGCAGACGACCTGGTCGAACTCGAAGAGCGGGGAGTCGGTGCACGGCTCCTTCGCGTACACGTCGAGGCCGGCGCCGGCGACGCGGCCCTCCTTGAGGGCCGAGTACAGCGCCTCCTCGTCGACGATGCCGCCGCGCGCGGCGTTGATGACGCGCACGGTCGGCTTGACCTTGCGCAGCGCCTCGTCGCCGATCAGGCCCAGTGTCTCGGGGGTCTTGGGCAGGTGGACGGTGATGAAGTCGGAGACCTCGAGCAGCTCGTCCAGCGACAGCACCTTGACGCCCATCTGCGCGGCCCGCGCGGGCTGCACGTAGGGGTCGTAGGCGACGACCTTCATGCCGAAGGCGGACATGCGCTGCGCGACGAGGGCGCCGATCCGCCCCAGGCCCACGACGCCGAGGGTCTTCTCGGCGAGCTCGACGCCCGTGTACTTGCTCCGCTTCCACTCGCCGTTCTTCAGCGCGGCGTTGGCCTGCGGGATGTTGCGGGCGGTGGCGAGGATGAGACCGCAGGCGAGTTCGGCGGCGGTCACGATGTTCGAGGTGGGGGCGTTGACGACCATCACGCCGGCCTTGGTGGCGGCGGAGACGTCGACGTTGTCGAGGCCGACGCCGGCTCGTGCGACGACCTTCAGCTTGTTCGCGGCGGCGATCGCCTCGGCGTCGACCTTGGTGGCCGAGCGGATGAGGATCGCGTCCACGTCGGCGATGGCGGGGAGCAGTTCGGCTCGGTCCGCGCCGTTGCAGTGCCGGATCTCGAAGTCCGGGCCGAGTGCGTCGACGGTGGCGGGCGACAGCTCTTCAGCGATGAGTACGACGGGTTTCGAGCTCACGTGAGTCCTCACAAGTCCCAATGCGGACGGCCGTCCCGACGGCCGCAGGCGGTGAAGAAGTGCTAGCCGCGTGGAAGACGCACGACGCTGTGGGCCTGACGCGTATGTAGTGCAGCAGTGTAGTGGCGCCGAGGGCGTCGTCTTACGCCGCTTCGGAAGGATCACCCGTCCGTGGCGGACGGGATGGACAACGCCGTACCACCGACGTTACCCCGGGTTCGCCCGAAGGGCCGGGGCGTGGTGCCCCGGCCCTCAGGACGGATCGGCTCAGGCCTCCTCGTCGACCCAGCTCATCAGCTTGCGCAGCTGCTTGCCGGTGGTCTCCAGGAGGTGCTCGGAGTCCTGCTTCTTGTACTCGTCGTACTTCTTCAGGCCGCCGTGGTACTCGTCCATCCAGGTCTGGGCGAAGGTGCCGTCCTGGATCTCGGCGAGGACCTTCTTCATCTCGGCCTTGGTGGCGTCGGTGATGATCCGCGGGCCGGTGACGTAGTCGCCCCACTCGGCGGTCTCGGAGATCGACCAGCGCATCTTCTCCAGGCCGCCCTCGTACATGAGGTCCACGATGAGCTTCAGCTCGTGCAGGCACTCGAAGTAGGCGATCTCCGGCTGGTAGCCGGCCTCGGTCAGCGTCTCGAAGCCCGCCTTGACCAGCGCGGCGGTGCCACCGCAGAGGACGGCCTGCTCACCGAACAGGTCGGTCTCGGTCTCCTCGGTGAAGGTGGTCTTGATGACGCCGGCGCGGGTGCCGCCGATGCCCTTCGCGTACGACAGGGCCAGCGCGAAGGCGTTGCCCGAGGCGTCCTGCTCGACGGCCGCGATGCAGGGGACGCCGCGGCCCTCCTCGTACTGACGGCGCACCAGGTGGCCCGGGCCCTTGGGGGCGACCATGCAGACGTCCACGCCGGCCGGGGGCTTGATGAAGCCGAAGCGGATGTTGAAGCCGTGGCCGAAGAACAGCGCGTCGCCGTCCTTCAGGTTCGGGGCGATGGACTCCTCGTAGACCTGGCCCTGGATCGGGTCCGGGACGAGGATCATGATGACGTCGGCCTCGGCGGCGGCCTCGGACGGGGTCACCACGCGCAGGCCCTGCTCCTCGGCCTTGGCCTTGGACTTGGAGCCCTCGTGCAGACCGACGCGCACGTCGACGCCGGAGTCGCGCAGCGACAGGGCGTGGGCGTGGCCCTGGCTGCCGTACCCGATGACCGCGACCTTGCGGCCCTGGATGATGGACAGGTCGGCGTCGGCGTCGTAGAACAGCTCGGCCACTGGGTTCTCTCCTTGTGTGCAGGTGTTGCGTCCCACCGTATGACGGTGAGGGAGGGGGAAGGTGGGGGGTCTCGCGATACGGGCGGCCGGCCGTGTCCCGGCCGCCCGTCCGGTGTCTCAGGCCGACCGGTCCAGGGCGCGCAGCGACCGGTCCGTGATCGAACGGGCACCGCGTCCGATCGCGATGGTGCCGGACTGGACCAGCTCCTTGATGCCGAACGGCTCGAGCATCCGGAGCATGGCGGACAGCTTGTCGCTGCTCCCGGTGGCCTCGATGGTCACGGCCTCCGGGGAGACGTCGACGGTCTTGGCGCGGAACAGCTGGACGATCTCGACGATCTGGGAGCGCGTCTCGTTGTCGGCGCGCACCTTCACCAGAACGAGTTCGCGCTGGACCGCCTGCCCGGGTTCGAGCTCGACGATCTTCAGCACGTTGACGAGCTTGTTGAGCTGCTTGGTGACCTGCTCCAGCGGGAACTCGTCGACGCTCACCACGATGGTGATGCGGGAGATGTCGGGGTGCTCGGTGACGCCCACGGCGAGCGAGTCGATGTTGAAGCCGCGGCGGGAGAACAGGGCGGCGATCCGGGCCAGGATGCCGGGGGTGTTCTCCACCAGGACGGAGAGCGTGTGCTTGGACATGATCTCTTCGGTCTCTCTCGCTCAGTCGTCTTCGTTGTCGCCGAAGTCGGGGCGCACGTCCCGGGCGGCCATGATCTCGTCGTTGGAGGTGCCGGCGGCGACCATCGGCCAGACCATCGCGTCCTCGTGGACGATGAAGTCCACGACGACCGGGCGGTCGTTGACCGAGTTGGCCTCCTCGATGACCTTGTCGAGGTCCGCGGGGTCCTCGCAGCGGATCGCGTAGCAGCCCATGGCCTCCGACAGCTTCACGAAGTCGGGGACGCGGGTGCCCCTCGCCTCCGGGTTGACGTCGTCGGGACCGGAGTGCAGGACCGTGTTGGAGTACCGCTGGTTGTAGAACAGCGTCTGCCACTGGCGGACCATCCCGAGGGCGCCGTTGTTGATGACGGCGACCTTGATCGGGATGTTGTTCAGGGCGCAGGTGGTGAGCTCCTGGTTGGTCATCTGGAAGCAGCCGTCGCCGTCGATCGCCCAGACCGCGCGGTCGGGCGCGCCGGCCTTGGCGCCCATGGCGGCCGGGACCGCGTAGCCCATGGTCCCGGCGCCGCCGGAGTTCAGCCAGGTGGCGGGCTTGTCGTACTGGATGAAGTGCGCGGCCCACATCTGGTGCTGGCCGACGCCCGCCGCGAAGATCGTGCCCTCGGGGGCGAGCTGTCCGATGCGCTCGATGACCTGCTGCGGGGAGAGCGAGCCGTCCGTGGGCTGGTCGTAGCCCAGCGGGTAGGTGTCGCGCCAGCGGTTCAGGTCCTTCCACCAGGCGCTGTAGTCGCCGCGGTGGCCCTCGGCGTGCTCCCTCTGGACGGCCTGGATGAGGTCGGCGAGGACCTCGCGGGCGTCACCGACGATCGGCACGTCGGCGGCGCGGTTCTTGCCGATCTCCGCCGGGTCGATGTCGGCGTGGACGATCTTGGCGTACGGGGCGAAGCTGTCCAGCTTGCCGGTGACGCGGTCGTCGAAGCGGGCTCCGAGGGCGACGATCAGGTCGGCCTTCTGCAGCGCGGTGACGGCGGTGACCGCACCGTGCATGCCCGGCATTCCCACGTGCAGCGGGTGGCTGTCGGGGAACGCGCCGAGCGCCATCAGGGTGGTGGTGACGGGCGCTCCGGTGAGCTCGGCGAGGACCTTCAGCTCGGCGGTGGCCCGGGCCTTGATGACCCCGCCGCCGACGTAGAGGACCGGTCGCTTCGCGGAGGTGATGAGCTTGGCGGCCTCGCGGATCTGCTTGGCGTGCGGCTTGGTGACGGGCCGGTAGCCGGGCAGGTCCATGACGGGCGGCCAGGTGAAGGTGGTCTTCGCCTGGAGGGCGTCCTTGGCGATGTCGACCAGCACCGGGCCGGGGCGGCCGGTGGAGGCGATGTGGAACGCCTGGGCGATGACCCGCGGGATGTCCTCGGCCTTGGTGACCAGGAAGTTGTGCTTGGTGATCGGCATGGTGATGCCGACGATGTCCGCCTCCTGGAAGGCGTCCGTGCCGATCGCCTTGGAGGCGACCTGGCCGGTGATCGCCACCAGCGGCACGGAGTCCATGTGCGCGTCGGCGATGGGCGTCACCAGGTTGGTGGCCCCGGGACCCGAGGTCGCCATGCAGACGCCCACCTTGCCGGTGGCCTGCGCGTAACCCGTGGCCGCGTGACCCGCGCCCTGCTCGTGCCGCACCAGGACGTGGCGCACCCGCGTGGAGTCCATCAGCGGGTCGTACGCCGGAAGGATCGCACCGCCGGGAATGCCGAATACCGTGTCGGCGCCGACCTCCTCGAGCGAGCGGATGAGGGACTGCGCACCCGTGACGTGCTCGACGGGGGCGGACTGCTGTCCTCCGGAACGGGGCCGCGGCTGCGGGTGATGGGCCCCGGTGGCCTGCTCGGTCATCGGCATTCTCTTCTCGATGCTGAGGGTTTTTGCGAGGTTCGTGCGGGTTACGCGTGCTGCTCGGCAGGTGCCTGTGCAACAAAAAACCCCTCGTGCCGTAAGGCAAGCGAGGGGAGCGCGCCGGGTGGTGGGTCGCTGAGCTTTGGTCGCTCAGCGTCAGCCGACGCGCTTTCCAAGTACGAGAATTCGGGTGCGCATGGCACTGACCCTCCCCCCGGCGCACACTCACTGTCAAGTGGGTGGGACGGGAGTCTCATTATGTGAGCGGAGTGTCGTAGCGCTCTTGAGCACCGCCGTCACCCCCGTGGAGTACACCGGGGAACCGCCTCCGCCGGCCAATACCGGCTCGGCCGGGGCGTGCGGCACCGGGTAGCGCCCGGCGGCCAGCGCCCGGCGCAGCCGGTACTCGTCGAGCGGCCCCGAGAAGGCCGGCCCCTGCCCGTGGGTGCAGCCCATGGCGCGCAGCGCCTCCGCCTGCCCGGGCAGGTCCACGCCGTCGGCCACGGTCTGCAGTCCGAGATCGGAGGCGATCCGCAGCAGCCCGTGGGTGATCTTGTACAGCCGAGCGGACTCGGCCACGCCGTCGACCAGGCTGCGGTCGAGCTTCAGCATGTCGACGGGCAGCCGCCGGAGTGCCGTGATCGCCGCGCGTCCGCTGCCGAAGCCGTCCAGACAGATCCGTACGCCGAGCCGCTTGAGCACGGTGAGCCGCCGCTCCAGCTCGTCGAGGGAGACCCGGGGGTCGGTGTCGGCCAGCTCCAGGATCAGCGAGCCGGACGGCAGGCCGTGCCGGGTGAGCAGCGCCTCGACCGAACCGAGGGGCAGCGAGCGGTCCAGGAGCCGACGGGCGCTCAGCCGTACGGCGACGGGTACGGGCAGGCCCGTCGCGTGCCGTTCGGCGGCCTGCTCGACGGCCTCCTCCAGTACCCAGCGGCCCAGTTCGGCGGTCTTCTCGCTGTCCTCGGCGACGCGCAGGAACTCCGCGGGCGTGAACAGCACGCCCTGGGAGGAGCGCCAGCGCGCCTGGGCGCACACGGAGGTGATCCGGCCGTCCGCCAGGCTCACCACCGGCTGGTGCAGCAGGGCGAACTCGCCGTGGTGGAGCGCCGCGCGCAGGCGGGTGGCCAGCTCCGCCTTGCGGACGACGTCCTGCTGCATGTGCGGCTTGTACAGCTCGACGCGGCCCTTGCCCGCGGCCTTCGCCCGGTACATCGCGAGGTCGGCGTTGCGCAGCAGCTCGCCCGCGCCGATGCCCGGTTCGGCGAAGGCGACGCCGATGGAGGCGTTGACGCGGACATCGTTGCCGTCGATGACGTAGGGCTGGGAGAGCGTGACTCTGAGCCGGTCGGCCAGTTCGAGGATGTGCCGCTCGCGCGCGTCCCGGTCGCGTACGCCGTCGCCGACGATGAGCGCCGCGAACTCGTCGCCGCCGAGCCGGGAGGCGGTGTCGCCCTTGCGGACGGCGTCCTGGAGTCTTCGGGCGGCCTGCACCAGCAGTTCGTCCCCGGCCTGGTGGCCGATGGTGTCGTTGACGCCCTTGAAGCCGTCGAGGTCGATGAAGAGCACCGCCGTGCCGCGCAGGGCGGCGCCCCGGTCCGAGGCGCGGCGGCCGGAGAGGGCCTGCTGCACGCGCCGGGTGAACAGGGCGCGGTTGGGCAGGTCGGTGAGCGGGTCGTGCTCCGCGTTGTGCTGGAGCTGGGCCTGGAGACGGACCCGTTCGGTGACGTCACGGCTGTTGAAGATGAGGCCGCCGTGGTGCCGGTTGACGGTGGACTCCACGTTGAGCCAGCCTCCCCCGCTCTCGGCTTCGCCCGAGCGGGAGGTGCCCCCACCGCCGAAGCGGAAGCGGCACTCGATGCGCGTGGTGGGCTCCTCCACCGGGTCGGCGGCGAGGAACCGCCGGATCTCGTGCACCACGCAGCCGAGGTCCTCGGGGTGGATCAGGGAGGCCAGTTCGGTGCCGACCAGGTCCTCCGCCCGGCGGCCGTACACCCCGGCGGCGGCCGGGGAGACGTAGCGCAGGACGCCGCTGGGGGCGGCGATCATGATGACGTCGCTGGAGCCCTGCACCAGGGAGCGGAAGTGGTTCTCCGCCTGGGCGAGTTCCTGGGTGAGGGTGATGTTGTCGAGGAGCATGATGCCCTGGCGCACGACGAGCGCCAGCGCCACGGTGCCCCCGGTGATCAGCACGACCCGGTCGACGCTGCGGCCGTTGAGGACGTTGTAGAGGATCCCCAGGGTGCACACGGCCGCCGCCAGGTACGGGGTGAGTGCGGCGAGGGAGCCGGCGATGGGCCGGGAGAGCTGGTACCGGCCGGCGCCCCCGCCGGGCGGTGGTCCGTGCTGGTGGTCGGGGGCGGTGCGCCGCCCGGGCAGGTGCTCGCGGACCACGCGGGTGGACGTCTCGCGCTCCGGTGCGCCGCGCCGGGGTGCGGTCCAGGGGGCGTAGGCCAGCAGCAGCGACCCGGCGAACCAGCCCGCGTCGAGCATCTGCCCGGAGTGGTAGCCGGCGTGCAGCAGCGGGGAGGTGAACAGGGCGTCGCACATCACGGTGAGCGCGAGCGCCCCGATCGCGGTGTTCACCGCCGAGCGGTTGACCGAGGAGCGCCGGAAGTGCAGCGCGAGGACCATGCTGACGAGGGCGATGTCGAGCAGCGGGTACGCCAGGGACAGCGCGGTGTGCGCGACGCTCGGCCCCTCGGCCTTGGCGGCCTGGGCGAGGGCGAGGCTCCACGCCAGGGTGAGCAGCGAGCCGCCGATCAGCCAGGCGTCGAGGCCGAGGCACACCCAGCCGGCCTTGGTCACGGGCCGTTTGGCGAGCACCAGCAGGCCGACGATGGCGGGCGGCGCGAAGCAGAGGAAGAACAGATCGGCGTAGCTGGGGCTCGGCACATCCTGGCGCAGCACGACCTCGTACCAGCCCCAGACCAGGTTGCCCAGGGACGCCATGGCCGAGGAGAGACCGAACAGCATCCAGGCGGGCCGGTACCGGGTGCGGCGGCTGCGGGCGTAGACCACGCAGGACACGGCGGCGGCCGCGGCGGCGGCGCTCAGCCCGAAGTCCCCCATGACCAGGGCGAGTCGCTCCGACCCCCAGCCGAACGCGGCGCCGACGGCGTAGGCGCCGCAGACCAGGACGAGGACCAGCTGGGCCGCGGGGCCGGGGCGGCGGCCGGCGCCCGCCGCCGCGGGCAGCAGGGTCCGCGGGGCGGACGCGGGACGCAGCGCACCGTCGAGGGCGGGGGTCGGCGGCGCGCTCACCGGTCCCTCCCTGTCCGCGCCGCCTCCGCGCTCCAAGGGCCCCGGTGGGCCTGGGACCGGGTCCGCCGGCTCGTCTGCCGGGGTGGGTGGTGAGGGCCGGCGCCGTCGGTCCGTCCGCCGCGCCGGATGTGCTGACCGTGCCTGTGCGTGTCCGCGTGCCGGTGTCGCCGCCGACGCATCCGCCGCGTCGGATCGGTGGTCATCTGGCCGTGCATCGCCCGTCGCCCCCCTCACAGTCTCCGTGTCGCTCCCCCGCGCCGTTGGTCGGCGGCGCGCAGCCCCTGTCGGGACGATACACCAGTATCGTCACTCAGGGACATAGGTTCTCTACGCTCCGTGACGATCAACGGTTGGCCGAGTACCCACCGCTCCCGGGGAGTCGCGGACGGTACTCGAAGCGGACTACGCGTCTTCCGTTCCCGTCACCAGGATCACGTTCCCAAGCTCCTCGTGGTTCACGTATCGGCGCAACTGGTCGCGCAGCAGGCGCTTCGCGCGGGGGAGGAACGCGGACGTGGGCCCGCCGACGTGCGGGGTGATCAGGACGCCGGGCGCCCGCCACAACGGGTGGTCGGCGGGCAGGGGTTCGGGGTCGGTGACGTCGAGGGCCGCGGTGATGCGGCCGCTCTCCACCTCGGTGAGCAGGGCCTTGGTGTCGACCACCGGTCCGCGGGCGACGTTGACGAGCAGGGCGCCGTCCTTCATCCGGGCCAGGAAGGCGGCGTCCACGAGGTGCCGGGTGCCCTCGGTGAGCGGGGTGGACAGGACGACGACGTCCGCTTCCGGGAGCAGGGAGGGAAGTTCGGTGAGCGGATGCACCGGCCCGCGCTCCGTTGTGCGCGCGGAGCGCGCGACGCGCGCCACCCGCGCGAGCTCGAACGGGACGAGCCGGTCCTCGATGGCCGCGCCGATCGAGCCGTAGCCGACGATGAGCACGGTCCGGTCGGCGAGCGCCGGCCGGAAGCCGCCCTGCCACTCGCCCCGGTCCTGGGCCCGCACGAAGTCGGGGATGCCGCGCAGGGAGGCGAGGATCAGGGTGAGCGTGAGCTCCGCGGTGCTGGCCTCGTGCACCCCGCGCGCGTTGCACAGCCGCACGCCCTGAGGGAGGTCCTTCAGACCGGGCTGCACATGGTCGATGCCGGCCGACAGCGTCTGCACCACGCGTACGGACCGCATCCGGGGCAGCGGACGCAGGCACACCTCGGCGGGCTTCATGTACGGCACGACGTAGACGTCGCACTCCTCCGGGTCGGTGGGGTAGGTCTCACCGCCGCCCCAGAAGTGGTAGCGCGGCCCCTCGGGGAGTCCGTCGATCTCGTCCGGGGGGATGGGAAGCCACACGTCAGGAGTCATGCCACGGAGGCTAGTTCAGGCCGCCAGGACGGCAGAGGTTAGGTTGGGGGGCCGGAGAGGGAGGGTCACGAGCAGGTGGAGCGCAGGACGATCGGCGCGGCGGCGCTCTCGGTGGGCGCGGTGGGTCTCGGATGCATGCCGATGAGCTGGGCCTACAGCACGTCCAGGCAGCGCGGCGAGGAGTCGCTGAGGGCGGTGCACCGGGCGCTGGACGCGGGCTCGTCCCTGCTCGACACCGCCGACATGTACGGCCCGTTCACCAATGAGCTGCTGCTCGGGCGGGTGTTGAAGGAGCGGCGGGCCGACGCCTTCGTGTCGACGAAGGTCGGACTGCTGGTGGGCGACCAGCACATCGTGGCCAACGGCCGCCCCGGGTACGTGAAGCGGGCCTGCGATGCGTCGCTGCGGCGGCTGCAGACCGATGTGATCGACCTCTACCAGCTGCACCGCGCCGACCCGGAGGTCCCGGTCGAGGAGACCTGGGGCGCGATGGCGGAGCTGGTGCGCGCGGGCAAGGTGCGGGCGCTGGGTCTGTGCGCGGTCGGGGCGCGCTCGTCGCGGCGGCCGGGGGCGCGGCTGCACGACGCGACGATCCGGCAGCTGGAGCGGGTGCAGCAGGTGTTCCCGGTGAGCGCGGTGCAGGCGGAGCTGTCGGTGTGGTCGCCGGAGGCGCTGGAGACGCTGCTGCCCTGGTGCGAGGCGCGGGGCGTGGGCTTCCTGGCGGCCATGCCGCTGGGCAACGGCTTCCTGACCGGGACCCTGACGCCGGGCGAGGGGTTCGAGGCGGACGACCTGCGCGCCCGGCACCCGCGGTTCACGGCCGAGATGATGGCGGCGAACCAGCCGATCGTGGCCGGTCTGCGCCGGGTCGCGCGCCGGCACGGGGCGCACGTCACCCCGGCGCAGGTCGCCCTGGCCTGGGTGCTGAGCCGCGGCCGCCACGTGGTCCCGGTGCCGGGCGCCAAGCGGGAGCGGTGGGTGGCGGAGAACGCGGCGGCGGCCGGGCTGCGGCTGACCGGCGAGGACCTGGCGGAGATCGCGCATCTGCCGCCGGCCCAGGGGTCGTGGGACTGAGATCCCGGCCCGCGGCGCTTCGAGGTTCGGGGCCGGCGAAGCGGGAACCTGTGAGGCGCGAGCGGTGTATGACAGACAGAACCCGCCGCGTCGAAGGGACGAGATCGTGCAACGACGAGCCGTGCCGGCCGTGCTGGCCGCCGCCGCGCTGCTGCTGGCCGCCGGCTGCTCCTCCGACGACGGAGCGCCGCCGGAGAAGGACGCCGCCGCTTCCTCGGCCGCCCCGGCCCCGTCCTCCCCGTCCGGGAAGGCGGAGGAGACCCCGCCCGCGAAGGGCTCGGTGTCGGTGGTCCGTACGGTGGCGACGGGGCTGGACAGTCCCTGGGGCCTGGCCCCGGTCGGGGACGGCGACCTTCTGGTGTCCTCGCGCGACGAGGCCACGATCACCCGGATCGACGGGGAGACGGGGAAGAAGACCGAGCTGGGCGAGGTGCCCGGGGTGGCGGCCGAGGGCGAGGGGGGCCTGCTGGGCATCGCCCTCTCCCCCGACTTCGCCTCGGACCACATGATCTACGCGTACTTCACCTCGGCCTCCGACAACCGCATCGTGCGGATGCTCTACAACGAGCGGAAGCCGGCGGGCGAGCAGCTCGGGGCGCCCGACACGGTGTTCCGGGGCATCCCCAAGGGTGTGGTCCACAACGGCGGCCGGATCGCCTTCGGCCCGGACCGCATGCTCTACGCGGGCACGGGCGAGACGGGCGACACCGGGCTGGCCCAGGACAAGAAGTCCCTCGGCGGCAAGATCCTGCGGCTGACCCCGGACGGCGAGCCGGCCCCGGGCAACCCGTTCCCCGGCTCCCCCGTGTACTCCTACGGCCACCGCAATGTGCAGGGCCTGGCCTGGGACGGTCGACAGCGGCTGTTCGCCTCGGAGTTCGGGCAGAACACCTGGGACGAGCTGAACGCCGTCGCGCCGGGCGACAACTACGGCTGGCCGGAGGCCGAGGGCCACGCGGACGAGGGCGGCTTCCACAACCCGATCGCGCAGTGGAGCACGGCGGACGCCTCGCCCAGCGGCATCGCGTACGCCGAAGGGTCCGTCTGGATGGCGGGGCTGCGGGGCGAGCGGCTGTGGCGCATACCCCTGAAGGGCACGGAGGCGTCCGCGAAGCCGCAGGCGTTCCTGGAGGAGGAGTACGGCCGGCTGCGCACGGTGGTCGCGGCGGGCGGCGACCGGCTGTGGCTGGTGACGAGCAACACGGACGGCCGGGGCGACCCGAAGCCGGAGGACGACCGCGTGCTGGAGCTGAAGGTCAGCTAGCGGGCGCTCCCGCAGGGGCGTCGCCGGGGCCGTCGGCGTCGCCCGTGCCGTCGGCGGCGTCCGTGTCGTCGGCGGCGTCCGTGTCGGCGTCGCCCGTGCCGTCGGCGTCGCCCGTGCCGTCGGCACCGTCCGTCTCCTCGTCCGCCGGGGCCGGGCGGCGGACGGTGACCTTCCCGGAGGCGAGGTCTATGGGCCCGCGTCCGGGGTCGCCGTCGCCGACGTCCTCCCGGGTCAGCGCCAGGCGCTTCTGCTCGTCCTGGGTGTGCTTGCGCCCGGGGGAGAACAGTTCCTCGAAGGCGTTGAACATCGCTCCCCTTCCGCAGGGCCCCGGGTGCCGGGCCGCTTGTGTCCTACACCGATTGTCGCGCGGCGGCGAGATTTCCGGATCCGCCGGTGGATCCGTCCGGGAACAGGCCCAGGCGGTGGGCCACCGCCGCCGCCTCGCCGCGGCCGGAGACGCCCAGCTTGGCGAGGATGTTCGACACATGGACGCTGGCCGTCTTGGGGGAGATGAACAGCTCCTCGGCGATCCGCCGGTTGGTGTGCCCGGCCGCCACCAGGCGCAGCACGTCCCGCTCCCTGCTGGTCAGGCCGAGCGCCTCGGCCGGGTCGGCGGGCTCCGGGGACGGCTCCTCGCGCGGGGCGGGCGTCAGCGCCAGGCGGCCGCGCCGGGCCAGCAGCGCGGCGTCCCTGGCCAGCGGCGCCGCGCCCAGGTGGGTGGCGACGGCGTCGGCCAGGCGCAGCAGTTCGGTGGCGCGGGCCCGCTCGTCCTCGCCCCCGCCGGCGGCCAGCAGCGCCTCGGCGAGCCGGAGGCGGACGCAGGCGAGATCATGGGGCCGTCCCAGCGGCTCCAGCGCGGCGACGGCCTCGGCCCAGGCGTCCGGCTCGCTCCGGCCCTCGGCGCGCAGCAGTTCGGCGCGCAGCCACTGGTCGTGGGCCTGCCAGAGGGGCACCCCGGTGGCGAGGTTCCTCGCCGCCTCGCGGATCCGGCCGAGGACCTCGGGGCGGCCCGGTTCGGTGGCGGGGTCGCCGTACCGGTCGGCCTCGGCGGTGGTGGCGGCGAGCAGCAGGGGCCAGGCGTAGCGCTGGGTGCCGGGCGGGAAGCCGGCGTCGAGCGCGGCGGACAGTTCGGCGCGGGCCTCCTCGGGGCGGCCCTCGGCGGCGGCGACGCGGAGGGCGACCCACTTCATCGGCAGGGCGTACTGGGGCATCGGGTCGTGGGTGCCGAAGTGGGCGCGGGCCTCGGCGAGGCAGCGGGCCGCCGTGGCGGTGTCGCCCCGCAGGTAGGCGAGCTGGGCCAGGCGCACGGAGCCGCCGGCGCGCGGCTTGGCGCTCTGTTCGATCCGCTGTGCGCTCGCCGCGGCGCGGGCGGCGTCCTCCCAGCGCCCGACGGACAGCAGGGACTCGGCGAGGTTGCCCCACACCCACGTCTCGGAGTCCAGCAGTCCGAGGCGCCGGGTGACCTTCACCCCCTCCTCGAGGAGCCGTACGGCCTCCTCGGAGCGGCCGACGCCTTCGAGCACGGAGGGCAGGTTGACGAAGGACCGGGCCAGCACCATGTCGACGCCCAGTTCGGTCGCCCGCTCCTTGACCTCGTACATCTCGGCGAGGCCGGCCTCGATGTCGCCGGCGTCGACCATGAGGCCCCCGAGGGTGAGCCGGGCGTTGAGCTCGATGTCGTGCGCGCCGACCATGCGGGCGTACTCGACGGCGCGTTCCGCGTCGGCCATGGCGTCGGGGCCGGGTTCGTGGAGCATCGACCAGCCGGCGACGGCGGAGAGCACCTCGGCGTGCACCTCGGAGGGCGGCAGTCCGCGCACCAGTTCCTGGGCGGTGCCCAGTTCCTCCCAGCCGTCGCCGCGGGCGAGGGCCTGGGTGAGCCGGGAGCGCTGCACCCAGAACCAGGCGGCGCGCAGCGGGTCGGGGTCCTCGTCGAGGAGGCGCAGCGCCCGCCTGGTGAGTTTCAGGGAGCGTTCGCGTTCGCCGCAGAGACGGCCGGCGACGGCGGCCTCGGCGAGGAGGTCGAGGTAACGCAGCGGCCGGGTGGCGGTGTCGTCGTCACACGGGTCGCAGCCGGGCGGCGGGGGCGGGTAGGCCTCGGCGTGGTCGAGCGGCCGCAGTCCGGCGCGCACGGTGTCGGGGACGGCGTCCCACAGCTCCATCGCCCGCTCGAGAAGGCGGAGTTGCTCGGCGTAGGCGTGGCGCCGGCGGGCCACGACGGAGGCGTCGAGGACGGCGGGCAGGGCCTTGGCCGCGTCGTGGGCGTGGTACCAGTAGCTGGCCAGCCGGGTGGGCCGCTCGTCGGCGGGGACGAGCGCGGGGTCGGCCTCCAGGGCTTCGGCGTAGCGGCGGTTGAGCCGGGAGCGTTCGCCGGGCAGCAGGTCGTCGCTGACGGCCTCGCGGACCAGGGAGTGCCGGAAGCGGTAGCCGTCACGGTCGGGGGCGGGCGTGAGGATGCCGGCGTTGACGGCGGCGCGCAGGGCCTCGATCAGGTCGTCCTCGCCGAGTCCGGCGACGGCGGCGAGCAGCCGGTCCTCGACGGTGGAGCCGCCCTCGGCGACGATCCGGACGACCCGCTGGGCGCTCTCCGGCAGGTTCTCCACCCTGACCAGGAGCAGGTCGCGCAGGGAGTCGGTGAGGCCGGTGCGGCAGCCCTCGTCGGCGGCGACGGCGAGCTCCTCGACGAAGAAGGCGTTGCCGTCGGAGCGTTCGAAGATGTCGTCGACTCTGTCCGGTTCGGGTTCGCGGGCGAGGATGCCGGCGATCTGCCGGTGCACCTCCTCACGGCTGAAGCGGCCCAGTTCGACACGGTGGACGGTGCGCAGCCGGTCGAGTTCGGCGAGGAGGGGGCGCAGCGGGTGGCGGCGGTGGATGTCGTCGGAGCGGTAGGTGGCGAGGACGACGAGGCGGCCGGTGCGCAGGGTGCGGAAGAGATAGGCGAGCAGATGGCGGGTGGAGGCGTCGGCCCAGTGCAGGTCCTCCAGGACGAGAACGACGGTGTGCTCGGCGGCGACCCGTTCCAGCAGCCGGGCGGTGAGCTCGAAGAGGCGGGCCATGCCGTGTTCGTCGCGGCGGGCCTCGCGGGCGGCGGCGACGGCGAGTTCGGGCAGCAGCCGGGCCAGTTCCTCCTCCTGCCCGTCGGCGGCGGCCGCGAGCTCGTCGGGCAGCGCGCGGCGCAGCTGGCGCAGGGCCGTGGAGAAGGGGGCGAAGGGCAGGCCGTCGGCGCCGATCTCCACGCATCCGCCGAGGGCGACGACCCCGCCCCGGTCGCGGACGACGGCGGCGAACTCCTCGACCAGGCGGGTCTTCCCCACCCCGGCCTCGCCGCCGACCAGCAGCGCCTGCGGTTCACCGGCGCCGGCCCGGCCGAACGCGTCGATCAGGGTGGCGAGTTCGCCGGTGCGGCCGACGAACACGGGACTGACGGACTTGGTCTCCACGCCCCCGAGCATCGCACGCGCCCGCTGCGGCGGCGCAGCGGTTTTCGTCTCCGGGCGCACCGGCACGGCGCTCCCCTCCCTCTGGTCCTTCCCGTCCCCGGCGTCTCCCCCGGCCGTGTGCGCGGCGACGACGGGGCGGCGGCCGCCTGCGTGCGGCCGCCGCCCCTGGGCGGTGCTCATGCGGTCCGGGCGAACCAGGACCGGCGCCGGGTATGGCTCTCGGGCTCGGCGCCGCGTGCGGCGGCTGCCCGGCGGGCGGCGCGGCGGACCCGTACCGCCTCGCGTGCCCGGCGCTCCGCCTCGGCCCGGCGGACCAGCTCGTCGTGGCGGAGCCGGTGCAGCTCGAACTCGAACATGATGGTTTCCCCCTCGGATCCGGTGTCGGCATCGCGTTCTGCGATGCCTCCACCTTCGTCTCCAAGGCAGGCGGGCCGCATCGGGAGAGTTCCATATCTTCGCGGGCGGTGACGCCTTAGAAGTCGGGCGCCTTGGGAAGCCGGCACCTAAGAGGGTGCTTAGGGCCCTCCTCAGGAGGCCGCGGGCAGGCCCAGCAGCACACCCGTGTACGTGAGCACCGCGAGCAGCAGTCCGATCACCCCGAGGGTGACGCCGGCCCAGGCGACGGACTTGATCCACGGCGCCTGCGCGACACGGCCGGGCGCGCCGAACGCGGGCCGGACCAGGACGGCCACGCCGGTGATCAGCGCGACGAGGGCGAACAGGCCGCCCCACAGGGCGGTGGCGTCCCAGGCGTCGCCGTAGACCTCCTTGATCTGGGTGGCGACGCTCGCGTCGGCGGCTGTGCGCAACTGGCCCACCAGGGTCTCGCGGGCGGCGGCCACCGTGCCCGGCCAGCCACCGGTGAGGGAGACGAGGCCGAGCGCCCCGGAGACGACCGCCGCCGCGCCCTGTCCGGTCCCGGAGGGTGCCGCGGCCGGCTCGGTGTCCTTCTCGGCGGCGGTTTCCTCAGCAGCCGCGGGCGCTTCCTCGTGCCCGGCGACGGCCTCCTCCGGCCGCTCCTCCGTCCGCGCCGCCGTCCGCTTCTCGGGGTCCGCGGCGGTCGCGGTCGTAGTGGTAGTTCCGGTTTCGGTCTCGTCCTCTGTCTTCTCAGCCATGTCCCGCACCGTACGGAGACCGTCTGAGATTCCGCTTAACGCCGGGGTCAGCGATCTTCGGGCTGCGTGGCGCGGGCGCGCCACTCGGGGGCCAGCAGGGACCAGACCTCCAGGTCGTGCCGTACGCCGTTGTGAAGGTGGGCCTCGCGGCGGACGCCGTCGCGGGTCATGTCGAGGCGGCGGGCGACGGCGACGCTGGCGGTGTTGCCGGACGCGGCGACCCATTCGACGCGGTGGATGCCGCGCTCCTCGACGGCCCAGTCGATCAGCACGCGCATGGCGCGGGTGACCAGTCCGTGCCCGGTGCCGGCGGGCTCCAGCCAGCAGCCGAGCTCGCAGGTGCCGGCCGCCGCGTCGAAGTTCAGGGTGAGGACCCCGCCGACCAGCGCGCCGTCGAGCCACAGCCCGTGCACCCAGGCCGTGTCGGCGGCGCGCAGATCGGCGTAGCGCTGGAGCGCCTCCCGCGCGCTGTCCAGGTCGGTGGCGCGGGAGCCGAAGGGGACGAAGCGGTTGATGAACGCGCGGCCCCGTTCCAGGTGGGCGAGGAACTCCTCGGCGTGCCAGATCTCCAGGGGCCGCATCTCGGCACCGTCGTCACCCAGTCGTATCGCGTACATCCCGCTGCCGCTCCTCCTCCGCGAGCACGTCCGCGACCCCGGCGTCCGTGACGGCGGCCAGCCTCTCATGAGCGGCGCGGCACTCGGGCGGTTCGATGCTGATCCGGGGCAGGATCCGGTCCAGCCACTTCGGCAGCCACCAGTTGGCGCCGCCGAGGAGGTGCATCAGCGCGGGCACGAGCAGGGTGCGCAGTACGAAGGCGTCGAGGGCGACGGCCGCGGCGAGGGCGATGCCGAACATGGCGATCACACGGTCGCCGCTGAGCACGAAGGCGAGGAAGACCGAGATCATGATGACGGCGGCGGAGTTGATCACGCGGCTGGTCTCGGCGAGGCCCACGCGCACGGCCCGCCGGTTGTCGCCGGTCTCCAGCCATTCCTCGTACATCCGGCTCACCAGGAAGACCTGGTAGTCCATGGACAGGCCGAACAGCACCGACACCATGATCACGGGCAGGAACGGTTCGACGGGGCCCGCGCTGCCGAGGCCGAGCAGATCGCTCCCCCAGCCCCACTGGAAGATCATGACGACCACGCCGAACGCGCCGGCGACCGCGGCCACGTTCATCGCGGCGGCCTTCAGCGGGATGCCGATGGAGCGGAAGGCGAGGAGCAGCAGCAGACAGCCCAGGCCGATCACGACCCCCACGAACAGGGGCAGCTTGGCGACGATGACGGAGGCGAAGTCGTCGTAGCCGGCCGTCACGCCGCCGACGTGCACGTCGAGCGAGGTGCCGGACTCGGCGCGCGGCAGCACGTCCTCGCGCAGCCGGTCCACCAGGTCGCTGGTCTGCTTCGACTGCGGGGACGACTCCGGTACGACGGTGAGGAAGGCGGTGTCGCCGCCCTGGCTGTAGGTCACCGGGGACACGGAGGCGACGTCCTCGGTGGTGCGCAGCGTGGCGCCCAGGTTGTCCAGGGCGAGCCGGTCCTGGGCGTCGTCGACCTCGGTGACGAGGGTGAGCGGCCCGTTGACGCCCGGCCCGAAGCCGTCGGCGATCAGGTCGTAGGCCTGGCGGGTGGTGGAGGTCTTCGGGTCGTTGCCCTGGTCGGAGGTGCCCAGGTGGAGCGAGAAGGTGGGCAGCGCGAGGACGGCCATCACGACGACGGCGACCGCGCCGAGCAGCTTGGGGTGGCGCTCCACGAACGCCGACCAGCGGGCGGCGAACCCGGTGGGCATCTCCGGTTCCGGCCCGTGCTCGGCGAGCCGGCGCCGCTCGCGGCGGCTGAGGGCGCGGGTGCCGATCAGCGACAGCAGGGCGGGCAGCAGGGTGACGGAGGCGGCGACGGTGAGCACCACGGTGAGCGAGGCCGCCACGGCGACGCCGTTGAGGAAGTTCAGACGCAGGATCAGCATGCCCAGCAGGGCTATGCAGACGGTGGCGCCCGCGAAGACGACCGCCCGGCCGGTGGTGGCGACGGCGTTGGTGGCGGCCTCGGTGACGCTCAGGCCGCGTTTCAGTCCGCGCCGGTGCCGGGTGACGATGAACAGCGCGTAGTCGATGCCCACGCCCAGCCCGATCAGCATGCCGAGCATCGGCGCGAAGTCCGCCACGGTCATCACATGGCCGAGCAGCACGATGCCCGCGTAGGCGGTGCCCACGCTCACCAGCGCGGTGGCGATGGGCAGCAGGGAGGCGGCGAGGGAGCCGAAGGCGAGGAACAGCACGACGGCGGCGACGGCCACGCCGACGATCTCGGCGGTGTGCCCGCCGGACGACTCGCTCAGCTCGACGGCGCTGCCGCCCAGTTCGACGTCCAGCCCGTCGGTCTCGGCGGCCTTCGCCGTCTTGACCACGGCCTCGGCCTCACCGCTGGTGATGTCCTTGCCGGAGTGCTCGAAGGTCACGGTGGCGTAGGCGGTACGGCCGTCGGCGCTGATGCGTCCGGCGCCCCCGTCGTCGTACGGACCGCTCACGGAGGCGACGCCGGGCAGTTCCTCGAGCCGGTCGAGGGTGCGGGTCATGGTCTGCTCGACGCCGCTGTCCCGGACGGTGCCGGAGGCCGTGTGCCAGACCACGCTGTCGCTGTCGCCCCCCAGCGAGGGGAAGCCCTCCTTCATCAGTTCTGCGGCGTGCCCCGACTCGGTGCCGGGCACCTTGTAGTCGTTCGAGTAGGCGGAGCCGGCGACGAAGGCGCCCGCCGCGATCCCGACCAGGGCGAGGAGCCACAGCAGAACGGTGAACAGACGGCGCTGAACGCACCAACGTGCTAGGGCTGCCACAGGCGTGCTCCCGGTATGGCTCGGGGTGGATCTTTGAGCGGACAACGGCGGCGAACGGCCGAACGGTCCGCAAAGAACGCATGAGCAATGCCCTGCCACTGTTACAGGCGAAAATGATCGTTTGTCGCCTTCGTGGACTAACTCACATTTCTTCTCCGGGGCCGGTCACAGGGGGTTCGCGGGCCGCTCGTCTCAGTCGAACTGGTCGCCCAGCGCCATGATCATGACGCCCGCGACGGCGGCCCACAGCGACCTGCGGGTGCGTCCGCGCGCGCCCAGCACCGCCGCGAGGACGCAGACGGCCGCTCCGCAGGCGTAGGCGACGGGGACGAGGGCCGGGGCGGTCCCGGAGGCGCGGAGCAGCGCGGCGGCCGTTCCGGCGAGGGCGAGCACGGCTCCGGTGCCGACGGCGGCCCAGCGGGCGCGGCGGGCCTGCTCGGCGAGGAGGTCTTCTTCCTCGAGAAGGTCGTCGTCATCGACCTCAGGGTGGTCCCCGGGGGCCTCCTCGGGGGCGTCCCCCTCCGGTTCCGGGGAGGTCTGAGTGTCCGGGGGCAGGTCGGAGTCAGGGCGTCCACTCATGGCGCCGGAGCGTAGCGCCTCACCTCCGGAAACGTGGATGCGGGGCCACCCGCACGGCTGCTAGCGTCCCTCGGTCCGACACCCCGCGGCAGTGCGCCGCCGGCCGAAGCAGGTGCTTTGATGCTTGTCCGTCCGACCTCCGACGCGACCCTTTCCCTCCACGGCCTCAAGGAGCCCGTTCACCGATGTCGGACATCACCCCGAACACCTCGCACGACGACCTCGCCGGCCGCCTGACCCTGCCCCGCTACCCCCGCAGCAGCGCCTACGATCCGCAGTGGACCGTCGACAACCAGATGGGCCCGCACGCGCTGTGGCTGCTGGAGTGGCTGGCCCCCGCCCTCGGCCTGGACACCCTGCGCCCCGGCGCCCGGGTGCTCGACCTGGGCTGCGGCCGCGCCATGACGTCCGTCTTCCTCGCCCGGGAGTACGACCTTCAGGTCACCGCCGCCGACCTGTGGATCACCCCGGACGAGAACGCCCGCCGGATCGCCGAGGCGGGCGTCGCCGACCGCGTCCAGCCCGTCCTGGCGGAGGCGCACGACCTGCCCTTCGGGGAGGAGACCTTCGACGCGATCGTCTCCGTCGACGCCTACCAGTACTTCGGCACCGACGACCTGTACCTGCCGACGCTGACCCGGCTGCTGAGGCCGGGCGGGCGGATCGGGGTCGTCGTCCCGTCCCTGGCCGAGGAGATCGAGGGCAGCGAACCGCCGGAGCACCTGCGGCCCTTCTGGGAGCCGGCGTTCTGGTGCTTCCACAGCCCCGCCTGGTGGCGCCGCCACTGGACGCGCAGCGGGGCGGTGGACGTCCTGACGGCCGACCGGCTGGAGGACGGCTGGCGGGAGTGGCTGCTGTGGAGCGAGGTCGTCGCCGAGCACCACACCGACGAGTTCCACCGGCGGATGGGCCGGGAGAACGCGCGGCTGGTGCGCGCCGACCAGGGCCGCACGCTGGGCTTCACCCGCGTGGTGGGCCGCCGCCGCTGACCCGGCCGGACACACGAGGGAAGGGGGCGCACCCGGCGGGTGCGCCCCCTTCCCTCGTGCCGTACGGGCTCAGCCCTCGACGCCGAGCTTCTGAAGGATCAGCTCCTTCACCCGGGCCGCGTCCGCCTGGCCGCGCGTGGCCTTCATGACCGCGCCGACCAGCGCGCCGGCCGCGGCGACCTTGCCGCCGCGGATCTTGTCCGCGATGGCCGGGTTGCCGGCGATCGCCTCGTCGACGGCGGCGGTGAGCGCGCCCTCGTCGGAGACGACCTTCAGACCGCGCTTCTCGACGACCTCGTCCGGGGTGCCCTCGCCCGCGAGGACGCCCTCGATGACCTGGCGGGCCAGCTTGTCGTTCAGGTCGCCCTTGGCCACCAGCTCGGTGACGCGGGCCACCTGCGCCGGGGTGATCGCCAGCTCGTCCAGCGCCTTGCCGGACTCGTTGGCGCTGCGGGCCAGCTCGCCCATCCACCACTTGCGGGCGGAGGCCGCGTCGGCGCCGGCGTCGATCGTCGCGACGATCAGGTCCAGCGCACCGGCGTTGAGGATGGCCTGCATGTCGGTGGCGGAGATCCCCCACTCCTCGCGGAGCCGGTTGCGGCGCACCAGCGGCAGCTCCGGCAGGCCCGCGCGCAGCTCCTCGACCCACTCGCGGGACGGGGCGACCGGCACCAGGTCCGGCTCGGGGAAGTAGCGGTAGTCCTCGGCCTCCTCCTTCACGCGGCCCGAGGTCGTGGACCCCGTGTCCTCGTGGAAGTGCCGGGTCTCCTGCACGATCGTGCCGCCGGACGACAGCACGGCCGCGTGCCGCTGGATCTCGAAGCGGGCGGCGCGCTCGACGGAACGCAGCGAGTTGACGTTCTTGGTCTCGCTGCGGGTGCCGAACTTGTCGGCGCCCTTCGGCATCAGCGACAGGTTGACGTCGCAGCGCATCTGGCCCATCTCCATACGGGCCTCGGACACGCCGAGGGCCCGGATGAGCTCGCGCAGCTCACGGACGTACGCCTTCGCCACCTCGGGGGCGCGCTCGCCGGCGCCCACGATCGGCTTGGTGACGATCTCGATGAGCGGGATGCCCGCGCGGTTGTAGTCGAGCAGGGAGTGGGACGCGCCGTGGATACGGCCGGTGGCGCCGCCGACGTGCGTCGACTTGCCGGTGTCCTCCTCCATGTGGGCGCGCTCGATCTCCACGCGGAAGACCTCGCCGTCCTCCAGCTGCACGTCGAGGTAGCCGTCGAAGGCGATGGGCTCGTCGTACTGGGAGGTCTGGAAGTTCTTCGGCATGTCCGGATAGAAGTAGTTCTTCCGGGCGAAGCGGCACCACTCGGCGATCTCGCAGTTCAGCGCGAGGCCGATCTTGATCGCGGACTCGACGCCGGTCGCGTTGACGACCGGGAGCGCGCCGGGCAGGCCGAGGCAGACCGGGCAGGTCTGGGTGTTCGGATCGGCGCCGAGCGCGGTCGAGCAGCCGCAGAACATCTTGGTCTTGGTGCCGAGTTCGACATGGACCTCGAGGCCCATGACGGGGTCGTACGACGCGAGTGCGTCCTCGTACGACACCAGGTCGGTCGTGGTGGTCACGGTGAAAACTTCCCTCTCAGCCCAGCAGGACGTCGTCGTCGCCCAGCCGCTTCAGCTCGCGGTAGAGGATGGCGAGGCCGGTGACGATCGCGGCGGCGGACACGGTGGCGTCGATCAGGACCAGGGTGTCCTTCTCGGCGCGCGCCTTCTTCAGCCGCTTGGCGACGCCGACCGCGCCGAACGCGGTGGCGGCCATGGACAGGTACGTACCGGACCGGGACTTCTTGAAGCCCTTGGCCTTGGTCAGTGCACTCACAGCGACGGAGCCTCCTCGAGCAGCGGGTGGCCCCACTTTTCCACGAAGGCGGCCTCGACGGCGGCACCCACCTTGTAGAGGCGGTCGTCCTTCATGACCGGGGCGATGATCTGCAGCCCGACCGGCAGGTTGTCCTCCGGCGCGAGGCCGCAGGGCAGCGACATGGCGGCGTTGCCCGCCAGGTTGGTCGGGATGGTGCACAGGTCCGCGAGGTACATCGCCATCGGGTCGTCGGCGCGCTCGCCGATCGGGAAGGCGGTGGTCGGGGTCGTCGGGGAGACGATCACGTCGACCTGCTCGAAGGCCTTGTCGAAGTCCCGCTTGATGAGCGTGCGGACCTTCTGGGCGCTGCCGTAGTACGCGTCGTAGTAGCCGGAGCTGAGCGCGTACGTGCCGAGCATGATGCGGCGCTTGACCTCGTCGCCGAAGCCGGCCTCGCGGGTCAGGGAGGTGACCTCCTCGGCGGAGTGCGTGCCGTCGTCGCCGACGCGCACGCCGTAGCGCAGGCCGTCGAAGCGGGCGAGGTTGGAGGAGCACTCGGAGGGCGCGATCAGGTAGTACGCGGAGAGCGCCAGGTCGAAGGACGGGCAGTCCAGCTCGACGATCTCGGCGCCCAGCTCCTTGAGGAGCTCGACCGACTCGTCGAAGCGCTGGACGACGCCGGCCTGGTAGCCCTCGCCGCGGAACTGCTTGACGACACCGACGCGCATGCCCTGGACGCTGCCGCTGCGGGCGGCCTCCACGACCGGCGGGACCGGCTCGTCGATGGAGGTGGAGTCCATCGGGTCGTGCCCGGCGATCACCTCGTGCAGCAGGGCCGCGTCCAGGACCGTGCGGGCGCAGGGGCCGCCCTGGTCGAGGGAGGAGGAGAACGCCACCATGCCGTACCGGGACACCGCGCCGTACGTCGGCTTCACGCCGACCGTGCCGGTGACGGCGGCCGGCTGGCGGATGGAGCCGCCGGTGTCGGTGCCGATGGCCAGCGGGGCCATGTGCGCGGCGAGCGCGGCGGAGGAACCGCCGCCGGAGCCGCCGGGGATGCGGGTGAGGTCCCACGGGTTGCCGGTCGGGCCGTAGGCGCTGTTCTCGGTGGAGGACCCCATGGCGAACTCGTCCATGTTGGTCTTGCCGAGGATGACGACGTCGGCGTCCTTGAGGCGCTTGGTGAGCGTCGCGTCGTACGGCGGGATCCAGCCTTCGAGGATCCTGGAGCCGACGGTGGTCGGGATGCCCTCGGTGGTGAAGATGTCCTTCAGCGCGAGGGGCACACCGGCGAGCGGGCCGAGCTTCTCGCCGCGCTCGCGCTTGGCGTCGACGGCGCGGGCCTGCGCGAGAGCGCCCTCACGGTCGACGTGCAGGAAGGCGTGCACCTTCTCGTCGACGGCCTCGATGCGGGCCAGGTGGGCCTCGGTGACCTCGACCGCGGTGAGCTCGCCGGAGGCGATCTTCGCTGCGGTCTCGGCCGCGGTGAGCTTGATGATGTGATCGCTCATGGCGGTTTACTCCTCCCCCAGGATCTGCGGCACCTTGAAACGCTGCTGCTCCTGGGCCGGGGCGCCGGAGAGCGCCTGCTCGGGGGTGAGCGAGGGACGGACCTCGTCGGCCCGCATGACGTTCGTCAGCGGGAGCGGGTGCGAGGTCGGCGGTACGTCTTGGTCGGCGACCTCGCTGACGCGGGCGACCGCGCCGATGATGTCGTCGAGCTGGCCCGCGAAGTGGTCGAGCTCTTCGGGCTTCAGCTCCAGACGCGCCAGCCGGGCGAGGTGGGCGACCTCCTCGCGCGTGATGCCAGGCATGCAGCGATCCTCTGGGGTGAGTGTGTGTGGTTTGGGACCAATCCTATGGGGCGGGCACCCGTGCCCGTGAAACCCTTCGCCCCGTGAGGGGCGCGGGGAACCGCGCGGCCGGCCACGGCGGACCCGCACCCGAGGCACGGCGGGTGTCCCGGACGGAGGTCAGTCCTCCGCCGTACCCGTGGCCGCGGGCAACGCCGCGGCGGGCCGCTGCCACCCCCGCGACCCCCGCGCCAGCAGCCACGCCGTGGTCTCGTCCGGCGGCATCGCGGCGGCGACCAGCCACCCCTGCACCGCGTCGCACCGCAGGTCCCGCAGCCGTTCCCACGTCTCGTCGTCCTCGACGCCCTCGGCGACGACGAGCAGCCCCAGGGAGTGGGCCAGGTCGATCGTGCAGCGTACGATCTCCGCGTCCTCCGTGTCGACGGCGAGCCGGGCCACGAACGAGCGGTCGATCTTCAGCTCGCTGACCGGCAGCCGCCGCAGGTGCACCAGCGAGGAGTAGCCGGTGCCGAAGTCGTCGAGGGACATCTTCACGCCGTGCCCGGTCAGCGCGTTGAGGGTGTCGGCGGCCCGCGTCGGGTCCTCGAGCAGCACGTGCTCGGTGATCTCCAGCTGGAGCGCTCCCGCGGGCACCCCGTGCCGGGCCAGGCGCGCGGCGACGGAGCCGGCGAAGCCGGGGCTGTGGACGTCGCGCGGTGAGACGTTGACGGCGACCGGCACGAACAGGCCCTGGGACCGCCACTCGGCGACCTGCCCGAGCGCGGTCTCCAGCACGTACTCGGTGAGCTGGGGCATCAGCCCCGACGACTCGGCTATGGCTATGAACTCGTCCGGGGGGACTCGCCCGCGCTCCGGGTGCACCCACCGCACCAGCGCCTCCAGGCCGGCGACCTGGCCGTCGAAGCGGACCTTCGGCTGGTAGTGCAGCTCCACCTCGTGCGCGTCGAGGGCGCGCCGCAGGTCGCCCAGCAGCCCGAGCCGGTCGGGGGTGTTGGAGTCCCGCTTGGACTCGTACGCCTCGACGCCCGTGCGGTCCCGCTTGGCCTGGTACATCGCCACGTCCGCACGCCGCAGCAGTCCTTCGGCGTCGGAGGCGTGGTCCGGGAAGACGGCGACTCCCGCGCTCGCCTCCAGGACGAGGGTGAGCCCGTCGAGGTCGAGCGGGGAGCTGAGGGCCGCGACGAGTCCGCGGGCGGCGCGGGTCGCGGACGTGGTGGAGTCCGCCGCGGGCAGTAACACGGCGAACTCGTCGCCGCCGAGCCGCGCGGCCTCCGCCCCGCGCGGCAGGGCCGCTCTCAGCCGGTCGGCGATCTGCAGGAGCAGCCGGTCGCCGGCGAGATGGCCGAGGGTGTCGTTGACCGACCGGAAGCGGTCGAGGTCGATGAGCATGAGCGCGGCGCGGGAGCCGGCCCGCTCGGCGTCGTCGAGCGCGGTCCAGATGCGCTCCTGGAGCCACTGCCGGTTGGGCAGTCCGGTGAGCGGGTCGCGCAGCTGCTCCTCGGCCCGCGCGCGGGCTATCCACAGGGTGGAGTCGAGGGCGATCAGCGGGATGGCGAACAGCGGCAGCAGCACGGGCTTGGCGTCGGCGACCACGCACACCAGCGGGGCGATGCCGAGCAGGGCGACCGCGACGAGGCCCTGGCGGACCAGGGCGGTGCGGGCGACGGTGGGCAGGCCGGAGCGCGGGGTGTGCAGGTACCACAACAGGGTGCGGGTGACCGCGAGATAGGCGGCCGCGACGAGCACCACGCCGGGACCGGTGTAAAGGGTCCACGTGTCGGGGGTGGACGGCGACTCGACGGACGGCACGGTGCCGAACGCGGCCAGGACGAGCGCTCCGGCGCCGATGCCGAGCAGGTCGACCGCGCCGTGCAGCACGCCCTGCCGCCAGCGGCCCCGGCGGGCTATGCCGACCAGGACGACGACGGTGAGGCTGACCATGCCGGACGGGACCCAGCCGTAGAGCAGCAGCACGGCGAGGGTGAGGGCCGCGCCGGAGCCGGTGCCGCCCCACCAGCGGGAGCGGCCCAGCATCACGAGGTGGCCGACGATGATGCCGGTGAGCACGGCCAGCGACCAGCCGACCGTGCCGGACGGGAAGAGGGCGTGCCCGCCGGTGAAGGCGCGCAGGAAGCCGGCCCCGAGGACGAAGCCGGCCGCCGCGACGACCGCGGTGGGCAACGCGGGCCAGGACGGGTGCCGTTCGGTCTCCGTCGCGGACTCCCCGATGCCGTGCCCGCCGGCCGGGCCTGCCGCGCCGGCGTCGCGCGTGTCCGCGGCGCACGACCCGGTGCGCCCCCGCGCGTCCGGTCGCTCCGCGGGCCGCCCGTCCTCACGGCCGCGCCGCCGGACGACCGCCAGGCGGCGCAGGCGCAGCCGTGAGCCCGGGGCGGCGCTCTCGGTCGGTTCCATTCCCGTCCCTCTCACAGCCGGCGGTGCCCACGCCACGCGGCCCGATGCCCGACATCCCTCAGCGGCTCCGCTGTGGAAAGCCCTTCCCCGGACCCGTCACGGGTACGGGGGTTGCCCCGACCGCAACTGGGCACGGCAGGCGCACATCTCAACAGTAGGCCGCTGAAGGCTTGTACGGGCACCGGTCGCCGACGGTTGCCCGAATGCGCCCCAGCCACCCGTATGCATCTGGTATGCGCCTATCGGGTGGGCTTCAACCGCTACTCCTCGGCCGAAAGGGCGACTTCGGCCGCGGCGTCGGGTCCCTGCTCCAACAGCACCTGGAAACCGTCCTCGTTCAGAACCGGCACCTTCAACTGCACCGCTTTGTCATACTTTGATCCTGGGTTGTCGCCCACGACGACGAACGACGTCTTCTTGGAGACCGATCCGGTCACCTTCGCGCCCCGGTTCTGCAGGGCCTCTTTCGCGCCATCCCGGGTGAAGTTCTCCAGTGTCCCGGTCACCACGACCGTGAGTCCTTCGAGCGGGCGCGGGCCCTCGTCCTCGCCGGAGCGCTCGTCCTCCATGCGGACTCCGGCCGCCTTCCACTTGCGGATGATCTCCCGGTGCCAGTCCACGGCGAACCATTCCTTGAGGGAGGCGGCGATGGTCGGGCCGACGCCCTCGGTGGCGGACAGCTCCTCCTCGGTGGCCTGCTCGATGCGGTCCATGGAGCGGAACTCACGGGCCAGCGCCTCCGCCGCGACCGGCCCGACATGACGGATCGACAGGGCGGTGAGCACCCGGGCCAGCGGGCGGTCCTTGGCGGCCTCGATGTTCCTCAGCATCGCCAGGGCGTTCTTCTTCGGCTCGCCCTGCTGGTTGGCGAAGACGGTGACGACCTTCTCCTCGCCGGTCTTCGGGTCCCGCTTGGGCAGTCCGCTGTCCTGGTCGAGGACGTACGCCTTGATGGGCAGCAGCTGCTCGACGGTGAGGTCGAACAGGTCGCCCTCGTCCTTCAGCGGCGGCTCCTCGGGCTCCAGCGGGCTGGTGAGGGCGGTGGCGGCGACGTACCCGAAGTGCTCGATGTCCAGCGCCTTGCGGCCGGCCAGGTAGAACAGCCGCTCGCGCAACTGGGCCGGGCAGGTGCGGGCGTTGGGGCAGCGCAGGTCGACGTCGCCCTCCTTCATCGGCCGGAGCGGCGTACCGCACTCGGGGCACTCGGACGGCATCACGAACTCGCGCTCGCTGCCGTCCCGCAGGTCCACCACCGGGCCGAGGATCTCCGGGATGACGTCGCCGGCCTTGCGCAGCACCACCGTGTCGCCGATCAGGACGCCCTTGGCCTTCACCACGTCCTGGTTGTGCAGCGTGGCGAACTCGACCTCCGAGCCGGCCACGGTCACCGGCTCGACCTGCGCGTACGGCGTGACACGGCCGGTGCGGCCGACGCCCACGCGGATGTTCAGCAGCTTGGTGTTGACCTCCTCCGGCGCGTACTTGTACGCGATGGCCCAGCGCGGGGCGCGCGAGGTGGTGCCGAGGCGGCCCTGGAGGGGGATCTCGTCCAGCTTGACGACGACGCCGTCGATCTCGTGCTCCACGGAGTGACGGTTCTCGCCGTAGTAGGCGATGAACTCCCGCACGCCCTCCAGGTCGTCGACCACCCGGTTGTGCGGGGAGGTCGGCAGGCCCCACTGCTTCAGCAGTTCGTAGGCCTGGGAGAGCCGGGTCAGGCCCTCGTAGCCCTCGAGCACGCCGATGCCGTGCACCACCATGTGCAGCGGGCGGGCGGCGGTGACCCGCGGGTCCTTCTGGCGCAGCGAACCGGCGGCCGCGTTGCGCGGGTTGGCGAACGGCTTCTCGCCGGCCTCCACCAGGCGGGCGTTGAGCTCCTGGAACTTCTCCATCGGGAAGTAGACCTCGCCGCGGACCTCCACGACGTCGGGCACCTTGTCGCCCTTGAGGCGGTCCGGGATCTCGGCGATGGTGCGGACGTTGGGCGTGATGTCCTCACCCGTGCGGCCGTCGCCGCGGGTCGCCGCGCGCACCAGCCGGCCGCGCTCGTAGGTGAGGTTGACCGCCAGGCCGTCGACCTTCAGCTCGCACAGGAAGTGGTAGGGCTGGTCGCCCAGTTCGCGGTGGATGCGGTCCGCCCAGGCGGCGAGGTCCTCGTCGTTGAACGTGTTGTCCAGGGAGAGCATCCGGGAGCGGTGCTCGACGGAGGTGAACTCCGTCTCGTAGGACCCGGCGACCTTCTGGGTCGGCGACTCCGGCGTGCGCAGCTCCGGGTAGCGCTCCTCCAGCTGCTCCAGCTCGCGCAGCAGGCGGTCGAACTCCGCGTCGCTGATGACGGGGGCGTCCTTCACGTAGTACCGGAAGCGGTGCTCCTCGATCTGCTCGGCGAGCGTGGCGTGCCGCTCCCGCGCTTGTGCGGGCACGCTCGTCGTCTCCGCTTGCTTGTCGCCGGCCACCGTGTGTCCTCCCGTTACTCAGGGTTGTCCGCGAGGGATCTCGCCGCCCGGACGCAGTGGGCGTACGCCGATCGCGCGTACCCCGGGGAGGCCCCCGCGAGGCCGCACGCCGGGGTGATCGTGACCGCCTCCGGGAGAAGTCCCGGCCGCAGCCCCAGCCTGCGCCAGAGCGTCCTGACACCCATGACGCTACCGGCAGGGTCCGACAATGGGGCGTCCGTGCCCGGCACGACACCGGCGAACAGGCGGGTGCCGTCCTCGACCGCCTCACCGATCGCCTCGTCGTCACGCTCGGTGAGGAGGGAGAAATCGAACGAGATGCCCGTCACGCCCGCCCGCCGCAGCAGGGCGAACGGGACGTCCGGGGCGCACGAGTGGACCACGACCGGCCCGCCGTCGTGCACGGCGACGACGTCGCGCAGGGCGCCCTCGACGATCTGGCGGTCGACGGCGCGGTGGGTGCGGTAGCCGCTGGCGGTCTTCACCTGACCGCGCAGAACGGCGGTGAGGGACGGTTCGTCGAGCTGGAGCACGAGCTGCGCGCCGGGGACCCGGCGGCGGACCTCGTCGAGGTGCAGGCGCAGGCCCTCGGCGAGGGAGGCGGCGAGGTCGCGGCAGGCGCCGGGGTCGGAGAGGGCGGCCTCTCCGTTCTTCAGCTCCAGGGACGCGGCGAGGGTCCAGGGGCCCACCGCCTGGACCTTGAGGAGTCCTTCGTAGCCCTGCGTGAACTCCTCCAGCGCGTCCAGGTCCTCGCGCAGCCAGGAGCGGGCGCGGCGGGTGTCCCGGCCCGGACGGTCGCCGATCCGCCAGCCGCTGGGCTCCACGCGCGCGTAGAGCTCGACGAGGAGGCCGGCGGTGCGGCCGATCATGTCGGCGCCGGGGCCTCGGGCGGGGAGTTCGGGGAGGTGGGGGAAGTCCTCGAAGCTGCCTGTGGCCGCCTTGGCGGCTTCTCTGGCGTCCGTGCCGGGGAGAGAGCCGATGCCGGTGGCGGGGGCGAAGCGAAGGGTGTCGTTCACACGGGAAGCGTACGCAGTGGGGCGCCGGGGGTTTTCGCCCCCGCCGCCCCTTCCCTTCCCGTTCCCTGGGGGCTGCGCCCCCAGACCCCCCTTCGGCCCTTCGGGCCTCGTCCTCGAGCGCCGGACAGGCTCTACTTGCCTGGCCGCACCGTCAGATCGTTCACTTCCGCGTCCCTCGGGAGGTCCAGGGACATGAGGATCGCCGTCGCCACCGACTCGGGGTCGATCCACTTCTGCGGGTCGTAGTCCTTGCCCTCCTGCTGGTGGACCTTCACCTGCATGGGGCTCGCGGTGCGGCCCGGGTAGACCGACGTGACGCGGACGCCGTTGGCGTGCTCCTCGTGGCGGAGGGAGTCGGCGAGGGCCTTCAGGCCGTGCTTGGAGGCCGCGTACGCGGACCAGTCGGCGTGGGCGGCGAGGCCGGCACCGGAGTTGACGAAGATCACGTGGCCTCGGCTCGCGCGGAGCTGGGGCAGGAAGTGGCGGGTCAGTTCGGCGGGGGCGACGAGGTTGACGTTGAGCTGGTGGCGCCAGCTCTTCGGGGTGAGATCGCCGACGGGGCCGAGGTCCACGACGCCCGCGATGTGCAGCAGCGAGTCGACCTGGCCGGGCAGCGACTGGTGGGAGAACGCCCAGCTGAGCCGGTCGGGGTCGGCCAGGTCGCCGACCAGGGTGCGGGCACCGGGGAACTCGCCGGCCAGCTCCTTCGCGCGGCCCGCGTCGCGCGCGTGGAGCACGAGGTCGTCCCCTCGCGCGTGGAGGCGGCGCGCGACGGCCGCGCCGATGCCGGAGCCGGCTCCGGTGATCACATGTGTAGCCATGTCCGCCATGCTCGCATCACCGCGCGGTCAGGCGACGCCCAGGCTCTCCTCCAGGTAGGCCAGCGCGCCCACCGGCTCCTCGGCGAAGAAGACCAGCTCGGCCAGCGGGCGGGGCAGGAAACCCTCGTCCTCCATGCGGCGGAACTGCTCCTTGAGGCCGTCGTAGAAGCCCGCGGTGTTGAGCAGCACCACCGGCTTGTCGGTGTGGCCGTGCTTCTTCAGCTCCAGGATCTCGGTCGCCTCGTCGAGGGTGCCGGTGCCGCCCACCATGATCACGACCGCGTCGGCCTTCTCCAGCAGGAGTCGCTTGCGCTCGGCGAGGTCCTTGGCGACCACCATCTCGTCGACGCCGGGGCGTGCCTTCGCCGCGAGGAACTCCACCGAGACGCCGAGGAGGCGTCCGCCGGACTCCTCCACCCCGTCGGCGACGACCTTCATCAGGCCGACGTCCGAGCCGCCCCAGACCAGGGTGTGGCCGCCCTTGCCGAGCAGGCGCGCGAACTCCCGCGCGGGGCGTGTGTAGCGGTCGTCGAGGTCGGCGGCGGAGAGGAAGACACAGATGTTCACGGGCGCCAGCCTACGCCCGGGAAGAAGGCCGCCCCGGGGGACGCTGTAGGAGTGGACCGAACGACGAGGAGGACGCCGTGACCACAGGCCATCGGATCACCGTCGAGCCCGGCGGCCGGCGCGTGCGCGTGGTGCGCGACGGACGCGTGCTGGCGGAGAGCGACCGGGCGCTGGTGCTGCACGAGACGGGCTGTCCCCCGCGCTGGTACATCCCGCCGGAGGACGTGCGGCTCGACCTGCTGACGCCGTCGGCGACGCACACGTACTGCCCGTTCAAGGGGACCGCGTCGTACTGGTCGCTGCCGGACGCCCCCGACCTGGTGTGGTCCTACCCGGACCCGAAGCCGGCGGTGGCGCCGATCAAGGACCACCTGTGCTTCTACGACACGGAAGTGGGCTGACCGGCGCGCACGGGGTGTGATCGGCGGACGCGCCGTCCGCCTCACCGACGATTTCCGCGCCGTGCGGCAGTCTGGTGAGACATGGACCAGAACATCTCCTCGCGCGACGGCACCACCCTCGCCTACGAGAGCGCCGGCCGCGGCGCCACGATCGTCCTCGTCAGCGGCGCGATGTCGACGGGCGCCACGGTGGCGCCGCTGGCCGCCCCGCTCTCCGAACGGTTCCGGGTGGTGGTCTACGACCGCCGGGGCCGGGGCGCGAGCGGTGACACACCGCCGTACTCGGTGGAGCGGGAGGTGGAGGACCTGGCTGCGCTGATCGAGGCGACGGGCGGGGAGGCGGGGCTGTACGGCGTCTCCTCGGGCGGCGCGCTGGCGCTGCGGGCGGCGGCGAGCGGGCTGCCGGTGCGCCAGGTCGCGGTGTACGAGACGCCGTACGCCATGTCGGAGGAGCATCTGGCGGAGCGCGCCCGGTACACGGAACGCCTGACGGCGGCCCTGGAGGAGGGGCGGCGGGGCGACGCGGTGGAACTCTTCCTCCAGCTCACCGGGCTCGATGACGCGGTGATCCGGAGCGCGCGGCAGTCGCCGATGTGGGCGGGCATGGAGGCGCTGGCGCCGAGCCTGGCGTACGACGACGCCGTGATGGGCGACGGGAGCGTGCCGCGGAAGATGCTGGCGAAGATCGAGGCGCCGGTGCTGTCCATCGCGGGCGACGCGAGCCCGGTGTGGATGCGTCAGGCGGCCAGGGCGATCGCGGAGTCGGTCCCCCGGGGCACGTACCGCACCCTCGAGGGACAGACCCACATGGCCGAACCGGACGTCCTGGCGCCGGTGCTGGCGGAGTTCTTCTCGCGCTGATCCCGGTGGTCCCGGGGGACCGCCGGGGCCGGGCCGGTCAGGCCACGTCCGCCGTGGCCCGCTCCGTGGCGGCGATGGTCGCCGAGCCCACCACGCGCGTGCCGTCGTAGAGGACGACCGCCTGGCCGGGGGCGACGCCGCGGACCGGCTCGGCGAAGCGCACGCGCAGCTCCTCGCCGACGAGTTCGGCGGTCACCGGGGTCTCGTCGCCGTGGGCGCGCAGCTGGGCCGTGTACGTGCCGGGGCCCGTCGGGGCGGAGCCGCACCAGCGGGGGCGGATCGCGGTGAGGGCGCCGACGTCGAGGGAGGCGGCGGGGCCGACGGTCACCGTGTTGTCCACCGGGGAGATGTCGAGGACGTAGCGCGGCTTTCCGTCGGGGGCGGGGGTGCCGATGCGCAGGCCCTTGCGCTGGCCGATGGTGAAGCCGTACGCGCCCTCGTGGGTGCCGATCTTGGCGCCGGACTCGTCGACGATGTCGCCCTCGGCCTTGCCGAGCCGCTTGGCGAGGAAGCCCTGGGTGTCACCGTCGGCGATGAAGCAGATGTCGTGCGAGTCGGGCTTCTTGGCGACGGCGAGCCCGCGGCGCTCGGCCTCCGCGCGGATCTCCTCCTTGGTGGTGACCGTGTCGCCGAGGGGGAACATGGCGTGGGCGAGCTGGCGGTCGTCGAGCACGCCGAGGACGTAGCTCTGGTCCTTGGCCAGGTCGGAGGCACGGTGCAGTTCGCGGGTACCGTCCTCGCGGAGGATCACCTTGGCGTAGTGGCCGGTGCAGACGGCGTCGAAGCCGAGCGCGAGCGCCTTGTCGAGCAGCGCGGCGAACTTGATCTTCTCGTTGCAGCGCAGGCACGGGTTGGGGGTGCGGCCGGCCTCGTACTCGGCGACGAAGTCCTCGACGACGTCCTCGCGGAAGCGGTCGGCGAGGTCCCACACGTAGAAGGGGATGCCGATGACGTCGGCGGCGCGGCGGGCGTCGCGGGAGTCCTCGATGGTGCAGCAGCCCCGCGCGCCCGTGCGGAAGGACTGGGGGTTCGCGGAGAGCGCGAGGTGGACGCCGGTCACGTCGTGACCCGCTTCTGCGGCGCGGGCGGCGGCGACGGCGGAGTCGACGCCTCCGGACATGGCGGCCAGGACGCGGAGGGGGCGGGTGCGCTGCGGGGTGTCAGTCATAGCCCCTCCAGGGTACGGGGGCGCGGGAACCGCGGCCGCCGGATATGCGTTCACGATCATATGGGGGCCAAGGGAGCATCCGAGGACGGGGACCGGCGCATCGGGCGGCGCGCGCTGATCGTGGGCGGGCTCGTGGCGGCGGCGGGCACGGCGGCGGTGGCGCGCGACGAGCTGGCGCGGCTGTGGTGGCGGCTGCCCGGGATCGACAAGCCGCGCAAGCCGGGTGAGGTCGACTTCGCGGGCGCCCGCTGGGTGGCCGCGTCGGACGCCAACTGGCGCGGCGCCGACCGGCCGGACGACTACCGCATCGACATGGTGGTCGTGCATGTCACGCAGGGCAGCCTGGACAGCGCGGTGCGGGCGTTCCAGGACCCGGGCCACAAGGCGTCGGCGCACTACATCGTGGGCAAGGACGGCCGGATCACGCAGATGATCCGCGAGCTGGATGTGGCCTACCACGCGGGCAACCGGGACTACAACGAACGCAGCGTCGGCATCGAGCACGAGGGCTTCGTGGACCGCCCGGAGGACTTCACGGACGAGATGTACGCGGCCTCGGCCCGCCTGACGGCCCGTATATGCGCCCGCTACGGCATACCGGTGGACCGCGAGCACATCATCGGCCACGTCGAGGTCCCGGGCACGGACCACACGGACCCGGGCCCCCACTGGGACTGGGACCGCTACCTCAAGCTGGTCCGCCGCGCGGGCACGGCACAGTCGGAGGAGAAACGATCGGCCGCCCCGGCGGGGGGTTCGGGGAGCCCCACGCCGGGTTCGTAGTCACCCGGGGATCCGGGAACCCCCTCAGCTCAGTCCCGCCGCCCGTGCTCGTTCCACCGCCGGGCCGATGGCCTTGGCGAGGGCCTCCACGTCGGCGTCCGTCGAGGTGTGGCCGAGGGAGAAGCGGAGGGTGCCCCGGGCCAGGTCCGGATCGGTGCCGGTGGCCAGGAGGACGTGGCTGGGCTGGGCGACGCCGGCGGTGCAGGCGGAGCCGGTGGAGCACTCGATGCCCTGGGCGTCCAGGAGGAGCAGCAGGGAGTCGCCCTCGCAGCCGGGGAAGGTGAAGTGGGCGTTGGCCGGGAGGCGGCCGCCGGGGGCGGGGTCGCCGCCGAGGATGGCGTCGGGGACGGCCTCGAGGACCGCGGCGACCAGGTCGTCGCGGAGCCGTCCGATCTCCCGGGCGAACCGCTCCCGCTCTTCGGCTGCGATCCGTCCGGCGACGGAGAAGGAGGCGATCGCGGGCACGTCGAGGGTGCCGGAGCGGACGTGCCGCTCCTGGCCGCCGCCGTGCAGTACGGGCACGGGGGTGTGCTCGCGGCCCAGGACCAGGGCGCCGATGCCGTACGGGCCGCCGATCTTGTGGCCGGAGACGGTCATCGCGGCGAGCCCGGACGCGGCGAAGTCCACCGGGACCTGGCCGAAGGCCTGGACCGCGTCGGAGTGCAGGGGAATGCCGAACTCGGCGGCGACGGCGGCGAGTTCCGCGACCGGCAGGATCGTCCCGATCTCGTTGTTGGCCCACATCACGGTCGCGAGGGCGACGTCGTCGGGGTTGCGGGCGATGGCCTCGCGCAGGGTGTCGGGGTGGACCCGGCCGTGCGCGTCGACGGGGAGGTACTCGACGGTGGCGCCCTCGTGCGTGGCGAGCCAGTCGACGGCGTCGAGGACGGCGTGGTGCTCGACGGGGCTGGCGAGGACCCGGGTGCGGGCCGGGTCGGCGTCGCGGCGCGCCCAGTACAGGCCCTTCACGGCGAGGTTGTCGGCCTCCGTGCCGCCGGAGGTGAAGACGATCTCGCTGGGGCGGGCGCCGAGGGCGTCGGCGAGGGTCTCGCGGGCCTCCTCGACGGTGCGCCGGGCGCGGCGGCCGGCGGCGTGCAGGGAGGAGGCGTTGCCGGTGACGCCCAGGTGCGCGGTGAGCGCCTCGACCGCCTCGGGCAGCATCGGGGTGGTCGCGGCGTGGTCGAGGTAAGCCATGGTGGGGCCGATTCTACGGGGCCCGGTGCATGACCCACGGATTCCGGTGGCCGGGATGTGACCCGCGGACGGCGGGTGCGGCGGAACCGCCCCTCAGAAACTCCAGGAGATCGTGCCGTCCGCCTGCATGAACACGGCGAGGACCACGAGGTCGGCGACGCCGAGGCCCAGGCCGAGGAGGGCGCGGCCGCGGCGCGCGGTCCCCCGCAGCAGGGCGACGGACGCCAGCACGATGGCGCTGGGGCCGAGGAAGACGTTGAGGACGAGCAGGCCGAGCAGGCCCAGGACGAACGACGCGACGGCCATGCCGTCGGTGTCGCGGATCCCGGTGCGGCGGCCGGCCGGTGCGGTGAGCTGCATGGTGATCGACTCCTGCGGTCGGTGGGCGGTCGGACGGGCCGTGCGGGTCAGTGCGCGGAGGTGCCGCGGTCGTGGCCGTGGAGCTCGCGCAGGGCGAAGATGCCGAGCCAGACGGCGATGACGGCGCCGGCGGCGACGGTGAAGGTGAGCGGCGCGTGCGCGACGGCGCCGAGGACGACGCCCATCAGCAGCAGTGCGGCGACGAGGAACAGCATGAGTCGGATCCCCCAAGGTTGGGTGAACGGTTGTAGTAACACTTGTTCACTGACTTCCCAGTCTAGCGTCGCTCTCACTTTTCAATGTGGGAGAACAGTTGTTAACTGCATGGCATGAGTCACACGTCCGGCATCCGTCAGGCCCAGAAGCAGAAGACCCGGCAGGCGCTCCTCGACGCGGCGCTCGAACTGCTGGAGGGCCAGAGCCTGAGCAGCCTGGGCCTGCGTGAGGTCACGCGTGCCGTCGGGATCGCCCCGACCGCCTTCTACCGGCACTTCCGGTCGGTGGAGGACCTGGGCGTGGCGCTGGTGGAGGAGGCGCTGGGCAGCCTGCACCCGATGATCCGGACGACGGTGACCCCGGCCGGCGAGGGCGAGGAGCGCATCGCGCGCGCCATCGAGCTGATCGCCCGTCATGTGGACGCGCACCCGGCCCATGTGAGGTTCGTCGCCCGGGAGCGGCACGGCGGGGTACGGCCGGTCCGCGAGGCGATACAGGAGCAGCTGGCCCGGTTCACGGCGGAGGTCGGGGAGGCACTGGCCGGGGACGCGGAGTCGGCGGGCTGGAGCGAGGAGGACCTGCTGATGCTGGCCCAGCTCTACGTCGACCAGATGCTGATCACGGCCTCGCTCTTCCTGGAGGCGCCGGCGAGTTCACCCGGGGCGCGGGAGCGGGTGTCGAAGGTGGCGGCCCGTCAGCTGCGGCTCATCCATGTGGGGCGCCGGCACTGGCTCGACGGGACGGACACGGCCGGGGGACGGTGACACGGCGAAGGGGCGGTACGGGGTCGCAGGTGACCCAGTACCGCCCCCTCACCGGCAGTTCGGCGCCGGTGGTTCAGCTCAGCCGCACGCGCGCCAGCTGGCGGGACTGCGCGACGAGACGGCCGGCGCTGTCCCAGACCTCGGCATCCTCCTCCAGGAAGCCGCCCGCGAGGTTGCGGGTGGTGATGGACACGCGCAGCGGACCCGGCGCCGGGCGGCAGCGCACATGGACGGTCAGCTCGACCGTGGGCACCCAGCCGGTCAGGCCCATCTCGAAGGCGGTCGGCGGCAGCGCGTCCACCGCGAGCAGCAGCGCGAGCGGGTCGGGGTCCCGGCCGTCGGCGAGACCGAACCAGGCGCGCATCTCGCCCTTGCCGGACGGCTTTCCGAGGGCCCAGCCGAGGGTCGCCGGGTCGAGCTTCAGCATCAGCCGGCCGGCGATCTCGGAGCTTCCGTCGACGGGGGCGGGGCCGTCCTCGGGGCCGAAGCACTGGTCCATCGGCGGCATCGCGGGCGGCACGGCCGTCGTACGGACGTCCTCGGGGAGGGAGTCCAGGTCGCCGTAGGAGGCGAGGACGCGGATGCGCTCGACCTCGTTGCCCTGCTCGTCGCGCTGGAAGAGGGACGCCTGACCGGTGGAGAGCGTGCGCCCGGTGCGGACGGTCTCGGTGCGGACGACCGCCGGGCCCGGCTGGGAGGCCGTCAGGTAGTGCGCGGAGACCGTGAAGGGGTCGGAGTGCGGCAGCGCGTCCGCGAGGGCGCGGCCCAGGACGGCCAGCAGGTACCCGCCGTTGACGGCGTTGATGATCGTCCAGCCGGCGGAGAGGTCGATGTCGTAGACGCCGGGTTCCCGCTGGGTGAGCGCGGTGTCGCGGTCGAACTCACTGTCACCGATGACGGCCCGGGTGGCCTGTGCGGAGGCTGCTTCTGGCATGGGTGAACAGTACAAGAAGATAATACTAAGCGGTAGCTTTGCTCACTCGCCGGCTTCGCTCACTCCTCACTGACCGTCGAACGCCGGTGCCAGGCGCGGGGCGCACGCCAGTGGAAGCGCATCGCCAGCAGCCGCAGCACGAAGGCGGTGACGGCCGCGGTCGTGCTGGTCAACGGGTTCAGCACGTCGAAGCGCAGACAGAGGGCGACCATGGCCGCGCCGACGATCGCCGGCACCGCGTACAGGTCGCGGTCCCAGCGCAGCAGCGAGGGCACCTCGTTGGCGAGCACGTCCCGCAGCACACCGCCGCCGACCGCCGTGGCCAGGCCCAGACAGGCGGACGCGGTGAGGCCGAGCCCGTAGTCGTACGCCTTGGTGGTGCCGACGACGCAGAAGAGGCCGAGGCCGGCCGCGTCGAAGACGTTGACGGCGGACTGGATGCGCTCGACGTGCGGGTGCAGGAAGAAGACGAGGACGGTGGCCAGCAGCGGGGTGACGAAGTACCCCAGATCCGTGAAGGCGGCGGGCGGGACGGCACCGATGATCAGGTCGCGGAAGAGACCGCCGCCGAGGGCGGTGATCTCGGACAGCACGGCGATCCCGAACACGTCGAAGTTCTTCCGGACGGCCAGCAGGGCGCCGGAGATGGCGAAGACGAAGATGCCGATCAGGTCGAGCGTGTGCAGGACGGACGGGCTGAAGAGTTGCTGAAGCACTTACATATTGTGGCGTAGAAAGAAGCCCTCGCCTTGCAAAGCAAGGCGAGGGCTTCTTTCGGGTGTGCCGTTTACACAGCCTTCTCGGGCTCCTCAGCCTCGTCGGCCTTGGCGGCCTCGGCCTTCTCAGGCTTCTTCTCGGTCTTCGCCGGCTTCTCGTCGGCCTTCTCCGCCTCGGCGGGCTTCTCGTCCTTCGAGACCTTCTCCGCCTGGGCAGGGACCTTCGCCGGGGCGTCCTCGGCCTCGGTGTTCGACTCCGGGTTGTCGTCCACGCCCTCGCGGGTCGCCGAGACCACCTCGCCCTTGGTCAGCCGGAGCTTCCCGGACGCGATGTCCTCCGCGTAGTGGCACGCCACCCGGTGGCCGCCGCCGACGTCCCGCAGCTGGGGACGCTCGGTCGCGCAGCGCTCGGCCTGGGCCCACGGACAGCGAGTGTGGAACCGGCAGCCGGTCGGCGGGTTCGCGGGCGAGGGCAGGTCGCCGGTGAGCAGGATCCGCTCGCGCTTGTCCTCCACCTCCGGGTCCGGCACCGGCACGGCCGACATCAGGGCCTTGGTGTACGGGTGCTTCGGCTCGGCGTAGAGCGCGTCGCTCGGCGCCTCCTCGACCAGCGAACCCAGGTACATCACGCCGATGGTGTCGGAGATGTGCCGGACCACCGCGAGGTCGTGGGCGATCACCACGTACGTCAGGCCGAGTTCCTCCTGGAGCTCCTCCAGCAGGTTGATGACCTGGGCCTGGACCGACACGTCGAGCGCGGAGACCGGCTCGTCGCAGATGATCACGTCCGGTTCGAGGACGAGGGCGCGGGCGATGCCGATGCGCTGCCGCTGGCCGCCGGAGAACTCGTGCGGGTAGCGGGCGAGCGCGTTGGAGGGCAGGCCGACCTTGTCGAGGATGGCCTTGATCTTCTCCCGGCGCTCCTCCTGGTCCTTGCCGATGCCGTGGGCGATCATGCCCTCGGACAGGATCGACTCGATGTTCTGCCGCGGGTTGAGCGAGCCCAGCGGGTCCTGGAAGACCATCTGGAGCCGGCGCCGGAAGCGGCGCATCTCCTCGCCGGGCAGCTTCGCCAGGTCGGTGCCGTCGAGGACGACGGAGCCCTCGGTGATGTCCACCAGCCGCAGCACGGACCGCCCGAGGGTGGTCTTGCCGCAGCCGGACTCGCCGACCAGACCGTAGGTCTCGCCGGCCTCGACCTTCAGCGACACCCCGTCCACGGCGTACACGTGGCCGACCGTGCGGTCGAACAGGAGGCCCTTCTTGATGGGGAAGTGGACCTTGACGCCGTCCAGTTCGAGCAGGCTCATGCGGGGACCTCCTCGGCCTTCGCGTCGTCGAGTACGGGGTTGACGCACCGCACCTGGTGACCGGCCGCGCGCGGCTCGCCGAGCTGCGGGGTACCGGTCAGGCAGCCCATCTCGTACCGGTCGCAGCGGGGCGCGAAGGCGCAGCCGTCGGCCCAGGCGATCCGGTCGTTGATCGAGCCGCGGATGGGGCTGAGCGGCTCGCCCCTGGGCGCGTCGAGCCGCGGGATGGAGCCCAGCAGTCCGTGCGCGTAGGGGTGGGTGGGGTGGGCGAACAGCTCGCGGCGCCCGGCGGACTCCACGACCTTGCCCGCGTAGAGCACGTTGACCTGGTCGCAGAGGCCGGCGACCACGCCGAGGTCGTGGGTGATCATCAGCAGGGCGGTGCCCTCCTGGTCCACGAGCTCCTTGAGCAGCTCCAGGATCTGCGCCTGGATCGTCACGTCGAGCGCCGTGGTGGGCTCGTCGGCGATGAGCAGACGCGGGGCGCAGGCCACCGCCATGGCGATCAGCGCGCGCTGGCGCATACCGCCGGACAGCTGGTGCGGGTACTCCTTGAGCCGCCGGGTCGGGTCGGGGATGCCGACCCGGTCCAGCAGGTGCGCGGCCTCCTTGCGGGCGGCCTCGCCCTTCATCCCGCGGTGGCGCTCCAGGATCTCGGTGACCTGCACGCCGATCGGGACGACCGGGTTCAGCGAGGACAGCGGGTCCTGGAAGATCATCGCCATCTCGCTGCCGCGCAGGTCGCGGCGGGCGGACGGACTCATCGTGAACAGGTCCGTGCCGTCGAACTCGGCACGGCCGCCGATGGTGAGACCCTTCGCGGGCAGCAGGCCCATCAGGGCCAGGGAGGTGACGGACTTGCCGCAGCCGGACTCGCCGACCAGGCCCACGACCTGGCCCTGGTCGACGTCGAAGGAGACGCCGTCGACCGCCCGGGACGCCGTGCGGCCACGGCCGCCGAAGGTGACGGTCAGTTCGTCGACAGTGAGCAGAGACATGGTGGTTCAGCCCCTCAGCTTCGGGTCGAGGGCTTCCCGCATGGCCTCGCCGAGGAGGGTGAAGCCGAGGGCGGTGATGATGATGCCGACGGCGGGGTAGACCGCCATCATCGGCGCGTTGTCGAAGAAGCGCTGCGCCTGGGCGAGCATGACGCCCCACTCGGGAATCGCCGGGTCGGGGTTGCCGAGACCCAGGTAGGACAGGGCGGCCGCCTCGATGATCGCCGTGGCCAGGGAGAGCGTGGCCTGCACGATCACCGGGCTGAGGGAGTTGGGGATGATCTGCGAGGTCACGATGCGGCGCTTGCGCACGCCCAGCGACTGGGCGGCGAGCACGTAGTCCGCGCCGCCCTGCGCCAGCATCGAGCCGCGCAGCAGTCGGGCGAACACGGGCACCTGGACCACACCTACCGCGATCATCACGGTGGTGAGCGACTGGCCCATGACGGCGGCGACGGACACCGCGAGCAGCAGCGACGGCAGCGCCAGCATCATGTCGATGAAGCGCATGATGACGGAGTCGACGCGCTTGCCGGCCTCGCCGCCGAGGGTCGCGGCCGCACCGGACAGACCGCCGATCAGGAAGCCGGCGACCAGGCCGATCAGGGTGGAGACGACACCGACGAGCAGGGTCTGGCGGGCTCCGACCAACATGCGGGAGAACATGTCCCGGCCGAGGTGGTCGAGGCCGAACCAGTTCTCGCCGCGCGGGCCGACGAACTTGCCCTGGTTGGGGAAGACCTCGCCGCGCCAGGTCTGGGCGGTCGGCGCGTACGGGGTCAGGTACGGGCCGACGACGGCGATGACGACGAAGACGGCGATGATGACCGCGCCGATGATCGCCATCTTGCTGCTCTTGAGGCGGCGGAACGCCTCACGCCACAGGCTGGCGCCGGTGCTGGTCTCCTTGGTCGCGGTGAGCTCCGCGAGGCGCTGGATCTTGTCGGTCTTGGTGGCGACGCTCATGTCAGTGCACCCGCACTCTCGGGTCGATGAGGCTGTACGCCAGGTCCACCAGCAGGTTGATCAGGACGTACACCATCGCGATGAACATGATGAAGCCGACGAGCACGGGGTAGTCGCGGCCGTCGATCGCGGTCCGGATGAAGGAGCCGATGCCTCCGAAGGAGAACACGGACTCGGTCAGGACCGCGCCGGACAGCAGGGAGCCCGTGAGCAGGCCGACCGCGGTCACCACGGGGAGCATCGCGTTGCGCAGCACGTGCCGGCTGCGGACGACGCTGCGCTTGAGTCCCTTGGCCTCGGCGGTGCGCACGTAGTCCTCGTCCTGCACCTCGAGCACGCTGGCGCGGGTCATACGCACGATGACCGCGAGCGGGATGGAGGCCAGGGCGACGGCGGGCAGGATCAGGTGCATGATCGCGTTCCAGGACGCGTCGAACTCGCCGGTGAGGACGCCGTCGAGGACGGCGAAGCCGGTCACGTCCGTGGCGTTGATGCCGGTGTCCTGACGGCCGTAGCTCGGGAAGATGCCGAGCTGCACGGCGAAGACGCCCTTGAGGATCAGGGCGAGGAAGAACACCGGGATACAGATGCCGATGAGCGAACCGGAGACCGCGGTGACGTCGAGCCAGCCGCCGCGGTTGCGGGCGGCGAAGTAACCGAGCGGAACGCCGACGGCCACCGCGATGACGATCGCGAAGAGGGACAGTTCCACGGTCGCGGGGAAGCGCAGGACGAACTCGTCCCACACCGGCTGTCCGGTCTGGGTGGACGTGCCGAGATCGAGCTCGACGATGCGCTTGAGGAAGCGCCAGTACTGGACGTAGACGGGCTGGTCCAGCCCGAGCGCACGGTTGATGCGCGCCACTTCGGCCTCGGTGGCCTTCTCCCCCAGGATCGCTGAGGCGGGTCCACCGGGCAGCCGGTCGAGCCACAGGAAGAGCAGAACCGACAGGCCGAGCAGCGTGGGTATGAGCTGGAGCAGTCTTCGTACGACGAGACGCAGCACCCCGCTTGCCCCTTTCTTGCGTGTTGTCTTACATGAACGGACCCGCCCGGCCGCCGAGTTGCGACGGCCGGGCGGACCTCCCCGTTATCGATTTCCTGCCGGTTCGCCTACTTGAAGGAGGCCTCGGAGAAGACTTCCTGCGTCAGCGGCGACACCTTCGGCGGGTTGACGTTCTTGCCGAAGGCGATGGCCGGCGGGGACGACGAGATCGGGACGCCGGGAAGGTAGTCCATGATGACCTCGTTGGCCTTCTCGTAAGCGGCGGTGCGCTCCTCGGCCTTGCCCATCTTCGAGCCGGCGTTCACCGCGTCGAAGACCTTCTTGTCCTTGAAGCCCCACTGCTTGTCGTACCCGGCGAACCAGGTGCCGATGAAGTTGTAGCCGTCGTTGAAGTCACCGGTCCAGCCGAGCATGTGCAGGGCGCAGGAGCCGGACTCGGTGGCGTCCAGGTAGTCCGGGGCCCACTTCATGGCCTTCGGCTTGACCTTGATGCCGGACTTCTCGAGGTCGGCCTTCATCAGCTCGAACAGGTCCTGCGGAGCAGGCATGTACGGGCGGGTGACCTCGGTCGGGTAGCAGAACTCGATGGTCAGGTTCTGCGCGCCGGCCTTCTTCAGCAGCTGCTTGGCCTTGGCGGGGTCGTACGGGTACTGCGTGACGTTCTTGGAGTAGCCCGCGATCGTGTCCGGCATGAACTGGTCGGCCACCTTGCCGCCCTCGGGCAGCTGGGTCTTGACCAGGTTCTCCTTGTCGATCGACTGCGCGATCGCCTGGCGGACTTCCTTCTTCTTCAGGGCCGGGTTCGCCGACTGGCTCATGCCCACGTAGAAGAGGTTGAAGACGCCACGGGTCGGGACGACGTAGCCCTCCTTCTCGAGGGTCTTGACGTCGGCCGGGGCGACGAGGTCGTAGCCGTCGATGTCACCGGCCTGGAGCGCCTGGCGGCGGCCCTCCTCGGTGTCGATCGTGCGGAAGACCAGGTTCTTGATCTTGGCCTTCTCGCCCCAGTAGTCGTCGAAGCGCTCGAGGGTGACTTCCTTGTTGCCCTTGTTCCACTTGACGATCTTGTACGGGCCGGTGCCGGCGACCGTGCCGGCCTCCTGGCTGTACTTGGGGTACGTGATGGCGTCGCCCTTGGCGGTCGCCTCCTGCTTCTCGTACTCCTTGATCGCCTTCGGCGAGTGGATGGCGAGGGCGTTCAGCGAGAAGCCGCCGGGGAGGTTCGCGGAGGGCTGCTTGACCTCGATGACGGCGGTGTTCTCGTCCTTCGCGGTGCAGCTCTTGTAGTTCGCCTCGGGCGTCTCCGGGTCCTCGTTCTTCGCGAACCCGCCCATGATGGTCTGCCAGTAGTAGGAGACCGCGCTCGACTGGTAGGTGCCCTTCCAGTTGAACCAGTGGTCGTAGTTGGCGCAGACCGCGGCGGCGTTGAACGTCTCGCCGTCGTGGAACTTCACGCCCTTGCGGAGGTTGAAGGTCCAGACGGTGCCCGCGTCGTTGCTCGACCAGCTCTCGGCGAGGCCGCCGACCAGCTTGGTGCCGCCCGACTCGTGCTCGAGGAGGGCCTCGAACGCCTGGCGGGTCACGCGGAAGGTCTCACCGTCACTCGCGAGGGCAGGGTCCAGGGATCCCGGGTCGCCCGCACCGGCGAACACGAAGGTGTCCTTCTTGCCGCCGCTCTCGTTGTCGCTGTCCCGCTCGCTGGCGCAGCCCGTGGCGATCAGGCCGACCGCGACCGCGGCCGTGATCGCCCGAGCGGCTCGGGTCTTGAATATGCGCATACTGGGGCCACTCCGGGTCCGCTATGTGGATGCATCTTGACCGGCCGAACACTACAGACGTTCGCAGTGAGTCAGGAACAGTCCGGATAGCGGTGATACCTACCTGAGATCTGAACAGACGACATACGGGACTGTTCCGGCATCTTCGCGCGATGATTTAACACCGCGGACATGAATGACACCCCGGCAAGTGCCGCTCATGGAGCCCGGGATGGGCGTGAAGGCGCGGTGAAACCGCAGGTGACAGGGGGTCAGCACAAGGTCGCTGATCGCAATCGACGGAATCTGACGGAAAACGAGCGGCAGACGGGTCGGGACAGGAGCCTCAGTACCGCCCATTGTCCACATGCTGGACACGGGTGACGCTGCGTCACCATGCGCGAGGCCCCCGGCGGCGGGGCTGCCGCGCCGGGGGCCTCGGGAAGACGTACCGGTCAGAGGCGGTGCGCGGGCGGATAGCCGTAGCCCGCGGCGGGGGCGGGGGCGTGCGCCTCACGGTCGTAGAACGGGCGCCCGTTGACACGCAGCCACATCGCCACCGGGTCGTGCTCGTCGGACAGGGCGACCGTGGAGACGGGCAGTCCGTCGGGCACGGCGGGCAGCGACTGCCGCATCATCTGCCGCACCGACTCCACGGCGGGCGGCGAGGTGTCGTACACGTCCAGGCCGATGGCGAGGTACGGGGCGCCCAGCGCGGGCTGCACCCAGGCGCGGCGCAGCGCGCGCACGGCCGGGGTGCGGTGGGCGTTCTGCGCGAGGAGGGCGTAGAACTGCGGGATCTCGATGGCCGGTTCGGACAGCCGCAGAGGTCCGGCGGGCTGCTGGTCGAGCCCGCCGGCGATGCGGCGCAGGTCGAGCCAGGGGATGCCGACGCCGCCGCCGGGCGCGTGCGGGTTGAGCCAGAGGCCGTAGCGGTCCGGGTAGAGCGCGCGGGCCACCTCGAGCCCGTCGACCACCTCGTACGAACGGTTCCAGCCGCTGGCGGACAGCTCCTGGGCGGAGGTGACGCAGGGCGCGTAGCCGTGTCCGTCGACCTCCATGGTCCCGTACTGGGCGTCCGGCGAGCCGGCCTGGCCGTGCCAGAGCAGCATCCAGACCCTGCCGGACGCGGGGGTGGCGAGGGCGCGCAGCAAGGCCTCGTAGGCGTCGTAACGCCCGGGCGTCACCTGGCGCAGCATGTGCTCGACCTGTCCGGCCGCCGCGGTGCCAGCGCTCACTTGTATCGCCCCTCCGTACAACACCCTGCCGCCAATGCTCCTAGCTTAAGCCGACGGCCTCCGGCGGTCTGCGGTCAGTGCGCGGAAGGCTGCGCCCGCGGCGCATCGGGCGGGCGCCTCAGGCGCGCTGGTAGAAGGGGCGGACCTTGGCGCGCAGCCAGTCGCCGACCGGGTCCTGGGCCACGTCGAGGACGACGAGGTTGACCGGCCAGCGGGCGGGGCTGCGGCCCAGCGCCCGGCCGAGGGCGTCCAGCGGCAGCGCGCGCGGGTCGCCCTCCCAGTGCAGCAGCTCCACGCCGACGAACAGCACGGGGTCGGCCGTCTCGACGGCGGCCAGGCAGCGGCGGGCGGTCGCGACCACGCCGATGGCGTCGAACTCCTGCGAGGCGGCGGAGAGGAAGTCCACCGGGTCGTCCTGCCAGTCCGGTTCGTACAGCCGGACGCGGCCGCCGCTCGCGGGGCCCTCCAACGGGGAGCGTCCGGCCCGGCACAGCTCGGCCACGGCGGCCGGCGGCAGCGGGACGGCGACCGTGCCGCCCGGGTTGACGACGATGCCGGCCTGCGGCGGCAGTCCGCGGGCGAACTCCACGGCGGGCGCGATGGTGCAGCCCATGTGGGAGCCGACGACCTGGCGGAACTGCTCCTCGGAGCTGAAGACCGGCACGTACGCCTGGCCGTCCAGTTCCATGGTGGGCAGGTCGAGGGGGCCGCTGTGCGGTCCGCCGCCGTTGGGCAGGGGCACCCACACGAAGCTGCGGCCGAGGACCTCGACGATGCGGGCTCCCGCCGAGGGGACGCCGAGGGAGGCGGAGAGCGCCTCCTCCAGTTCGTTGCCGGGCCACCCGCCGTGCGGGTGGAAGTGCGTCCGGTCCGGGATGTCCGCCGGGAAGTCCATCTGTCGCCCACCGTCTGCCTGATGCCACTGCTTGACGGAAAGGCTAGCCGGTCAGCGGTGGAGCCGGTCCCGCACAGGGCGTTCGGGGACCGGTCGGCCGGTGCCCGCGGCCCGGCGCGAGGTGCTCGCCGGCCGGTCGGCCGGAGGGCCGGTCCGGCGTCCGGCATGCCCCGGACGGTCGGCCGGTCCCGCGTCCCGATTCAGGGCATACGCCGACCGGTCAGCCGGTGAAGCCGATCCGGCACCGGGCGCACGCCGGCCAAGTCGGCCTGTGTCGCGGCCCGGCATCGGACTCACGCCGACCGGTCAGCCGAAGGGCCGGCCCCCGCGCAGGGCGTGCGCCGGCCAGTAAACCGAGGGGGCGGCCCGGCACCGGACTCACGCCGACCGGTCAGCCGGTGAAGCCGATCCGGCGCAGGGCGTTCGCGGCGTCCCGGTCGACGAGCACCGCCGAGGCGCAGCCCCCCGGCACCCGGCCGGACTCCACGTCCTCCAGCAGCCGGGCGCACGCCGTGCGGTGCCGGCGGAAGGCGTAACGCGAGACGCCCCGGCCCCGCTCCAGCTGCCCGGCCAGGGCCTCCTCGGGCGGGACGTCGAGGAGCAGCAGGTGCAGCGCGGCCCCGCGGCGGCGGGCCTCGCGGGCCAGCCAGCGCCGCACCCAGGCCTGGGTGCCGCAGTCGTGCACGACGACCGGCCGGCCGGAGCGCAGCACGCGGCGCAGTCCGGCGTAGTGGGCGAGCCGCACCAGGGGCCGGTAGACGGCGTAGGGCAGCAGGCGGGGCATGCGGCGGTCCCAGCGGTCGCGGGCGTCCTGGGAGTCGACCCGTTCGCCGTGCACCGCGCGCCGCATCAGCGTGGACTTGCCGCTGCCGGGCAGCCCGGTGACGACGACGAGGTCGCGGGGGCCGAAGAGCAGGGCGCGCGGGCTGCGGCCCGAGCGGGCCCGCAGGTCCTGGACGAGGGGGACGGGAGCCGCGTCCCGGGCGCCTGCGGCCCGGGACGCGTGCTGCCGAGGCAGCGCGACGCCTGTGGTGCCGGCGTACGCCGTGGGCCTGTTCACCGTGGTCGTCCTCCCCTGGGGCCGGATACGGAGGTCCGATCCCCGCCGCGTGTAAAGAGAAGGTAATGCCAGGTCGCTCTCGGTTGCGTGCTCATTCCGACACAGGCCTGTCACAGCTCCCTGTGACCGAGCCTGCACGAGCCGTTCACCCTCGGCAAGGGCCCCCTGCCGGTGTCCCACGATGCGTGCAATGATGTGCGCGCCAACTGCATACCGGCCGTTTGAATCCGCGCGGGAGAGTCCCCGGCACCTGTGCCGCCGGGGCGCCGAAGGAGCAAGTCCCTCCCTTGAATCTCTCAGGCACCGTTACCGCGCGGGCGAGGCACATCTGAAAAGCGGGCCGCCGTCGCAGTGCTCCGGCGGCCTCACCCAAGGTGCAAGTCCTGACCGCCGTAGGACCGGTGGTCATGGCGAACCTCTCAGGTTCCGATGACAGATGGGGAGGAACGACCTCGCCGTCATGCCCCCTGGGAGACCGACCGATGAGCAGTACCGAACCCCGCCGCACCGCGCTCGATGCCCTGCATCGGTCGCTCGGCGCGACGATGACCGACTTCGCCGGCTGGGACATGCCCCTGCGCTACGGCTCCGAGCGCGACGAGCACACCGCCGTGCGCACGCGGGCCGGCCTCTTCGACCTCTCGCACATGGGCGAGATCACGGTCACCGGCCCGCAGGCCGCCGCCCTCCTCGACCACGCGCTGGTGGGCAACATCTCGGGCGTGAAGCCGGGCCGCGCCCGCTACACGATGATCTGCCGTGAGGACGGCGGCATCCTGGACGACCTGATCGTCTACCGCCTGGGCGAGACCGAGTACATGGTCGTGGCCAACGCCTCCAACGCCCAGGTGGTGCTGGACGCGCTGACCGAGCGGGCCGCGGGCTTCGACGCCGAGGTGCGCGACGACCGCGACGCCTACGCACTGCTGGCCGTGCAGGGCCCCGAGTCCCCGGCGATCCTGAAGAGCCTCACGGACGCCGACCTGGACGGCCTGAAGTACTACGCCGGTCTGCCGGGCACCGTGGCCGGGGTCCCCGCGCTGATCGCCCGCACCGGCTACACCGGCGAGGACGGCTTCGAGCTGTTCGTGAAGCCGGAGCACGCCGTGGAGCTGTGGCAGGCGCTGACCAAGGCGGGCGAGGGCCACGGGCTTGTCCCGTGCGGTCTGTCCTGCCGGGACACGCTCCGCCTGGAAGCGGGCATGCCGCTGTACGGCAACGAGCTGAGCACCTCCCTCACGCCCTTCGACGCCGGTCTCGGCCGGGTGGTGAAGTTCGAGAAGGAGGGCGACTTCGTGGGCCGCGCCGCCCTCGCCGAGGCCGCAGAGCGCGCCGAGAAGAACCCGCCGCGCGTCCTGGTCGGCCTGGTCGCCCACGGCCGCCGGGTGCCGCGCGCCGGGTACGCCGTGGTCGCCGGCGGCGAGAAGATCGGCGAGGTCACCTCCGGCGCCCCCTCCCCCACCCTGGGCAAGCCGATCGCCATGGCCTACGTCGACGCCGCCCACGCGGAGCCGGGCACCGAGGGCGTCGGTGTGGACATCCGCGGCAGCCACGAGCCGTACGACGTCGTGGCGCTGCCGTTCTACAAGCGGCAGAAGTGACACCGTCGTAGCCGGCCTTCGGGCTGCTTCCCGCGCGTCCGCGGCACGGGGGTCCCACCCGTCCGGCCGCTTGGCGTGCCCTCCCCGTCATCAGCAGTTTCCCGCGTACAGGAGAATTCAGGCCATGAGCAACCCCCAGGACCTGCGTTACAGCAAGGAGCACGAGTGGCTGTCGGCCGCCGAGGACGGCGTGGCGACGGTCGGTATCACGGAGCACGCGGCCAACGCGCTCGGCGACGTGGTCTTCGTCCAGCTCCCCGAGGTCGGTGACACGGTGACCGCGGGCGAGACCTGCGGCGAGCTGGAGTCCACCAAGTCCGTCAGCGACCTGTACTCTCCCGTCTCCGGCGAGGTCACCGAGGTCAACGAGGACGTGGTGAACGACCCGGCGCTGGTGAACTCGGCCCCCTTCGAGGGCGGCTGGCTGTTCAAGGTGCGGGTCACCGACGAGCCGGCCGACCTGCTGTCCGCCGCCGAGTACGACGCGTTCATCGCGGGCTGAGGAGCCGACGCCGTATGTCCCTTCTGAACACGCCGCTGCACGAGCTCGACCCGGCCGTGGCCGCCGCGGTCGACGCCGAGCTGCACCGGCAGCAGTCCACCCTCGAGATGATCGCCTCGGAGAACTTCGCCCCGGTCGCGGTCATGGAGGCCCAGGGCTCGGTCCTCACCAACAAGTACGCCGAGGGCTACCCCGGCCGCCGCTACTACGGCGGCTGCGAGCACGTCGACGTGATCGAGCAGATCGCCATCGACCGGGTGAAGGAGCTGTTCGGCGCCGAGCACGCCAACGTCCAGCCGCACTCGGGCGCCCAGGCCAACGCGGCCGCGATGTTCGCGCTGCTGAAGCCGGGCGACACGATCATGGGACTGAACCTCGCACACGGCGGGCACCTGACCCACGGCATGAAGATCAACTTCTCCGGCAAGCTCTACAACGTGGTCGCGTACCACGTGGGCGACGACGGCCAGGTCGACATGGCCGAGGTCGAGCGGCTCGCCAAGGAGAACAAGCCGAAGCTGATCGTGGCCGGCTGGTCGGCGTACCCGCGTCAGCTGGACTTCGCCGCGTTCCGCCGGATCGCGGACGAGGTCGGCGCGTACCTCATGGTCGACATGGCGCACTTCGCCGGTCTGGTCGCCGCGGGCCTGCACCCGAACCCGGTGCCGCACGCCCATGTCGTCACGACCACCACGCACAAGACCCTCGGCGGCCCGCGCGGCGGTGTGATCCTCTCCACGGCCGAGCTGGCCAAGAAGATCAACTCCGCGGTGTTCCCGGGCCAGCAGGGCGGTCCGCTGGAGCACGTGGTCGCCGCCAAGGCGGTCGCGTTCAAGGTCTGCGCCTCGGAGGAGTTCAAGGAGCGCCAGCGCCGCACCCTGGAGGGCGCCCGCATCCTCGCCGAGCGTCTGGTGCGGGACGACGTGAAGGCCGTGGGCGTGGACGTGCTGTCCGGCGGCACGGACGTGCACCTCGTCCTGGTGGACCTGCGGAACTCGGAGCTGGACGGCCAGCAGGCCGAGGACCGGCTGCACGAGGTCGGGATCACCGTCAACCGGAACGCGATCCCCAACGACCCTCGCCCGCCGATGGTCACCTCGGGTCTGCGGATCGGCACGCCCGCCCTCGCCACCCGCGGCTTCACGGCCGAGGACTTCGCCGAGGTCGCGGACGTGATCGCGGAGGCGCTGAAGCCGTCGTACGACGCCGAGGCGCTCCGGGGCCGGGTCGCGGCGCTGGCCGCGAAGCACCCGCTGTACCCCGGTCTGCGGTAATTCCGTCCGCTTTTTGTACGGACGTACGGGGCATCGCGCACACTGGGTCGGTGGGCGCGGTGCCCCGCACCGTGCGGCGCATGAACGATTCACCACCCCGTCCGGCCCACTGAACCGCCCTTCCCCGGTGGACAGCGTCGTCCGCCGAACCCTGAGGAGTCCTCCCGTGGCCATCTCGGTCTTCGACCTGTTCTCGATCGGCATCGGCCCGTCCAGCTCGCACACGGTCGGCCCCATGCGGGCGGCCCGGATGTTCGCCCGGCGGCTGCGCAACGAGGACCTCCTGGACTCCGTCGCCTCGGTGCGCGCGGAGCTGTACGGCTCCCTGGGCGCCACCGGGCACGGCCACGGCACGCCCAAGGCGGTGCTGCTGGGCCTGGAGGGCGACTCGCCGCGCACGGTGGACGTGGAGTCGGCCGACGAACGCGTGGAGAAGATCAAGGACGGCGGGCGGCTGCGGCTGCTCGGCGCGCACGAGATCGGCTTCTCCTTCGACGACGACCTGGTGCTGCACCGCCGCAAGGCGCTCCCCTACCACGCCAACGGCATGACGCTGTGGGCGTACGACTCCTCCGGCGCGGAGCTGCTGGCCAAGACGTACTACTCGGTGGGCGGCGGTTTCGTCGTCGACGAGGACGCGGTGGGCGCGGACCGGATCAAGCTCGACGACACCGTGCTGAAGTACCCCTTCCGCACCGGGGACGAGCTGCTGCGGCTCACCAAGGAGACCGGCCTGTCGATCTCCGCGCTGATGCTGGAGAACGAGCGCGCCTGGCGGACCGAGGAGGAGATCCGCGAGGGCCTCCTGGAGATCTGGCGCGTGATGCGGGCTTGCGTGGAGCGGGGCATGTCCCGCGAGGGCATCCTGCCGGGCGGGCTGAAGGTCCGCCGCCGCGCCGCCACCACCGCCCGCAAGCTGCGCTCCGAGGGCGACCCGCAGGCGCTCGCGATGGAGTGGATCACCCTGTACGCGATGGCGGTGAACGAGGAGAACGCGGCCGGCGGCCGGGTCGTCACGGCCCCGACGAACGGCGCGGCCGGCATCATCCCCGCCGTCCTGCACTACTACATGAACTTCGTGCCGGGCGCCGACGAGGAGGGCGTGGTGCGCTTCCTGCTCGCGGCGGGCGCCATCGGCATGCTCTTCAAGGAGAACGCCTCCATCTCCGGCGCCGAGGTCGGCTGCCAGGGAGAAGTGGGCTCCGCCTGCTCGATGGCGGCGGGCGCGCTGGCGGAGGTGCTGGGCGGCTCCCCTGAGCAGGTGGAGAACGCGGCAGAGATCGGCATGGAGCACAACCTGGGCCTCACCTGCGACCCGGTCGGCGGCCTGGTGCAGATCCCGTGCATCGAGCGCAACGGCATGGCCGCGGTGAAGGCGGTGACCGCCGCCCGGATGGCGATGCGCGGCGACGGCTCGCACAAGGTGTCCCTGGACAAGGTCATCAAGACCATGAAGGAGACCGGGGCGGACATGTCGGTGAAGTACAAGGAGACGGCCCGGGGCGGTCTCGCGGTGAACATCATCGAGTGCTGAACCGGTTGCCGGCTCGGGTGCCGACACGGCCGCGCTGAACAGGGCTTTGCGTCAAGCAGGTTGAAACGGGGAACCATCAATTCCCGTCCCCCCACCGCACCACACGGGAGAACCTGCATGCTGCGTGGCATCGACGTCAGTTCCCACCAGTCCTCCTCGTACGACACGGACGGCCTCTCCTTCGTCTTCATCAAGGCGACGGAGGGCCGTTCGTACGTGAATCCGAAACTGGCCGCCCAGACCAAGAGGGGACGGGACGCCGGTCTGGTGGTCGGCTTCTACCACTTCCTCTGGCCGGGGAATCTCACCGAACAGGCCGAGTACTTCGTCAGCAAGGCGCCCGAGACGCGGGGGGACATCCTCGCGGTGGACTGGGAGACGACCGGGGGCGGCTCGCACGCGAGCAATTCCGAGAAGGACCGCTTCATCCGCAAGGTGAAGGAACTCCGCCCCCACCACAAGGTGATCCTCTACTGCAACCGGCATTTCTGGCTGAACTACGACACCACCTCTTACGCGGGTGACGGCCTCTGGATCGCCGACTACGTCACCGCCGGGAAACCGCGCATCAAGGCGGACTGGCGTTTCCATCAGTACACCGACGACCCGCTGGACAAGAACGTGGCGGACTTCTCCAGCGAGTCGGCGCTGCGGGAGTGGGCGGGGGCCTGAGGGCTCCGGTCCGTTCTAGCCGCGCAAATCCGCCGGGCGTTCCGGGGACGCCTCCGCCAGGGCGCGGGTGACGTCGTCGACATTGCCGCGCAGGCCGTAGACCGGGGTGCCCGGCTGCTGGCGCCAGGAGTCGTCGAGGCCGCCCGCGTCGACGGTGTCGAAGCCGAGTTCCTCGATCAGGTCGCGGACCTTGCGCTTGGCGGCCTCGTCGTCGCCGGCGACGGGGAGGGCCATGCGCTCGGGGTCGCCCGCGGGGCGGTGCCGGTCCAGGATGTCGCGGGCGTAGGTGCCGTTGAAGGCCTTGACGACCGGGTGGCCGATCTGGCGCTCGGTCCAGCGGCTCTCGGTGAGGCCCTCGTCCTCGATGCCGGCGATCCTGCCGTCGCGCTGCGGGTAGTAGTTGCCGGTGTCGATGACGGCCAGGCCCTCGGCGGCCTCGTCGAACAGCCCGGAGGGCAGGTCCGGCACGGCCTTGAGGGGTACGGCGACGACGGCGATCTCCGCGCCGCGCGCGGCCTCCTCGACCCTCACCGGGGTCGCGCCGGTCTCGTCGGCCAGTTCCTTCAGGGTGTGCGGGCCGCGGGAGTTGGCGACGGACACGTCGTGGCCGAGGGCCGTGAGCCGCCGCGTGAGGTTTCCGCCGATGTTGCCCGCGCCGATGATGCCGATCTTCATGTCTGCTCGCCTCGCCCTTCCGGGGGTCGATGTCGCCGGGGTTTCCGGGGAAACCCCCATGATCGGCACAACCCCGGGGACGGGCGGGCCATTCCGTGCGCTGTCGCCCGTACGCCCCCCGCACGGCGTACGCGCGGATTCCCGGCGCCGGCGTTCCGGCGCCGGGGAATGTCCCGTCCTACTTGTTCAGGTGGATCCAGAACTCGTCGAAGGACAGCAGCTTGTCGCCGTTCAGGTCCTGCGACTTGATGACGGCCTCGGCGACCGCCTCGGTGACGTTCCAGTCGCCGCCCTGGGCCAGCGCGGTCTTGAACTCGGCAGCGGTGATGAACCCGTCCTCGTTCGTGTCGATCCGCTCGAACTGCTTGCGTGCTTCCTCGATGTCCGCCACCGGTTCGCCCCTCGTCGTCGTGCTGGTACTGACGCGGGCAAGATTATCCGGCGGCCTGCGCCTGGAGTGCGGCGACCACCCACCCGAACTCCTCGGCGTGGGCGGAGGGCCGGGCCCATCCGTTCACCACGCCGGACAGTTCGCGGTAGCGGACCAGGCGCGGGTCGGCCACCGCCGCGAGGCGCTTCAGCACGGCGGCCGGGTCGGCGTCGCCGATCAGGTCGCGCAGCACCGCCGCGGCGCTGGGCGTGCCCGGCTCGACGCCGTCACGCAGGGCCTCGCCGGCGCTGCGGATCAGGCGGCTCATGAACCACAGGGAGGTGCCGCCGGGCACGTCGGGGCCCCGGTCGGCGGCGTTGAACTCGATCATCCTGCGCATGGCGGCCCGGAACTCCGGGTCCTGGATCAGCTCGACCAGTTCCACCCAGGCGTCCACCTGCTCGGGCGCGGGGTCGTCGGGCAGGTCGGCCGCGGCGAACCGCAGGCGTTGCCGGATGTCGGGGTCCGCGGTGTCGAGCCCCTGGAAGATCTCCGTCATGAAGTCGTCGAGGATGCGGGCGCGTTCGGCGGCGGACAGTCGGGCGAGTCGGTTCATCAGGGTCGTCTCCTCGGCGGTCGAGCCCCGTCGGGCCACGGTCGACAGCACCGCGCGGGTCACCTTCAGCGACCGGATCCGCGCGTCCAGCGCGGTCACGTGCGCGGCCGCGACCTGGGCGACCGTCGCCTCGCCGGTGAGCACCCGGCGTACGTCGTCGAGGCCGAGGCCCAGTTCCCGCAGCGTGCGGATGAGCTCGAGGCGGGCGACGGAGCCGGCGTCATAGAGCCGGTAGCCGCCGGAGGACCGGGCCACGGGCGGCAGGGCGCCCTCGTCGGACCAGTAGCGGATGGTGCGCACGGGCAGGCCGGTGGCGCGGGCGAGCGCCCCGATGGTGAGGAGCCCGGTGCCGTCGTGGGTCATGTCGGGGAGTGTGGGCCTTCCAGCGGGTGGAGACTCAAGCGCGGGTGTCAGCGGTCCGCCACGCGCATCTCGAACCAGGTGGTCTTGCCGTGGGAGAGGAGGTCGACGCCCCAGCGGTCGGCGAGTTTGTCGACGAGGAACAGGCCGCGGCCGCTGATGTCCGTCTCCTGCACCGGCATCAGACAGGGCAGGGCGCGGGACGGGTCGCGGACCTCGACGCGGATCCAGCCCCGGCGGTGCCGCATGCGCAGGCCGAAGGCGCGGGCGCCGGTGTGGCGTACGGCGTTGCCGACGAGCTCCGAGACGAGCAGCACGGCGTCCTCGGTGAGCTTCGGGGTGAGACCCCAGCGGCGCAGGATGACGATCTGGACCAGCCGGCGGGCGACGGCGGCGGACTCGGGAAGGGACGGGAGCGGAACTTCGCCCTCCGTGGGGTCGCCGTGCACCTCCAACGCGTGCACGGCATGTTCGTCCTCGACCGTCGGCGACCAGCGCGACGCGATGGCGCGTCCGTCTCCCCGCGGCTGTTCCATGCCTTCCAGCCCCGCCATGGCCCCATCATGGCGGCGCTCCGGCACGGCCGGGGCCGTTCCGAGGGAATACGCCCCCCGTGCGCCCCCGCCCGTTCCGGGTCCTCCGGCATGTGCCAGGGGCATGTCGATGGCTCCGAAGGCCTGCGCGACCTGCGAAAACGACTCATGCTCGGGCAATCGACGGGCCCCCTCCACGGATACGGCTTAAGGGTGCGTTAAGGCTCCCATAATGCGTACCGCCGAGGGGGCCGGATCAGACATGACGTCAACTGCAAGCCCCTTGCGGGGATTTCAACTGCTCGTCACAGGAACTTCGCCTTGCCGGGGCCCTCCTCGACGAAGCTGCGCATGCCCCGCTCGCGGTCCTCCGTGGCGAACAGTCCGGCGAACCAGTTGCGCTCGACCGTGAGACCGGTGTCGATGTCCGTCTCCAGCCCGGCGTCCACCGACTCCTTGGCCGCCCGCAGCGCGAGCGCGGGGCCCTGGGCGAGCTTCGCCGCCCAGGCGTGCGCCTGGGTGTAGACCTCGCCGGCGGGGACCACGCGGTCCACCAGACCGAGGGCGAGCGCCTCGTCGGCCTTCACCTGGCGGCCGGTGAAGATGAGGTCCTTGGCCTTGGACGGGCCGATGAGCCGGGCGAGCCGCTGGGTGCCGCCCGCGCCCGGGATCAGGCCGAGCAGGATCTCCGGCTGGCCGAGCTTGGCGTTCTCCCCGGCGATCCGGTAGTCGGCGCACAGGGCGAGCTCGCAGCCCCCGCCGAGCGCGTAACCGGTGACGGCGGCCACGACCGGCTTGGGGATGCGGGCGACGGCCGTGAACGAGTCCTGGAGGGCGCGGGCGCGCAGGACCATCGCGGTGTGGTCCATGGCCTGCATCTCCTTGATGTCCGCGCCCGCCGCGAACACCTTCTCGCCGCCGTAGATCACCACGGCGCGTACGTCCTCGCGGCGCGTGGCCTCCTCGGCGAGCTCCTTCAGACGGTCCTGCGTGGCGACGTCCAGCGCGTTCATGGGCGGGCGGTCCAGGCGCAGCGTGCCGACGCCCTCGGCGACTTCGAGATGTACGGTCATGCCCAGCAGGTTAACGGTGACTAACGCCTTCTGGGCCGGTGCCGTGGCTCACACCCCTCGGACACGCCTACGGCCCCGGTGCGGACACCGGGGCCGTAGGAGGGACGGACGGAGGGCCTACGCCTTCCACTTCTCCCAGGACATGTTCCAGCCGTTGAGGCCGTTGTCGGGCGCGATCACCGCGTCGTCGCTGTTCTTGACCTCGACCACGTCGCCGATCAGCGAGTTGTCGAAGAACCAGGCCGCCGGGGCCTTCTTGTCCCAGCCGCCCTTCACGTCGCGCAGGCCGACGCAGCCGTGGCTGGCGTTGCGGTTGCCGAAGGCGTCGCCGCCCCAGTAGTTGCCGTGGATGAAGGTGCCGGAGGTGGACAGGCGCATGGCGTGCGGGACGTCCTTGATGTCGTACTCGCCGCCGTAGCCGACCGTCTCGCCGTTCATCCGGGTGACCGTCAGCTTCTCGCTGATGACCATCTTGCCGTTCCAGGTCTCGTAGCCCGGGGCGCCGGTGGTGACCTTGATCTTCTTGATCACCTTGCCGTCGCGGATCACCTTCATGGTGTGCTTCTTGGCGTCGACCACGGAGATCTGGCTGCGGCCGATGGTGAAGGAGACTTTCTTGGACTGCTCGCCGTAGACGCCGTCGCGGCCCTCGACGCCGTCCAGGTTCAGCTCGACGGTGACCTTGGTGCCGGCCTTCCAGTACGTCTGCGGGCGGAAGTCCAGGCGGTCGTTGCCGAACCAGTGGCCCTCGACCTCGACGGCCGGCACGGTGGTGATGCGGATGGCCTTCTCGACGTCGTCGGGCTTGGTGATGCCCCGGGTGAAGTTGAGGGAGAAGGGCATCCCGACGCCGACGGTGGAGCCGTCCTCGGGGTTGAAGTGCCCGATGAACGTCTCCTTCGGCGTCAGGGTGGTGAAGCGGGAGTCCTGCGTGGTGGTGCGGCCCTCCGCGTCCTCGGCGACCGCGTGCACGGTGTAGGCGGTGGAGGCGGCGAGGTGGGTGGACGGCGTCCAGCTGGCGCCGTCCTTGGATATCGCGCCCTCGACGGCCTTGCCCTTCGCGTTCTTGACGACGACCTCGGTGAGCTTGCCCCGGGCGGCCGTCACCTTCAGCTCACCGCTGGTCTCCACCGACTTGGCGCCGTCGCGCGGGGCGATCGTCACCCGGGCCTCGGACTGCGTGCTTCGCGCAGCCGTGGAGTCCTTGCCCTTGCCCTTGCCGTCGCCCGAGCCGGACCCCTGCTCCGGTCCCCCGCCGCAGGCGGTGACCGCCAGCATCACCCCGAGTGCCAGCGCCGCCAGCTTCCTGCCGCCGCGCCGCGCGCCCACCGACGCCCCCGATATCGGCCCCACGTTCACTTGTTTCTCCCCTCGGCGGGTCTGGCCGGACCCGGCCCCCCAGCGCGCCTGTCGCGCACACGGCGAATGGTAACCACAGGCCAGGAGCGTGAAGTGCGGAGGTTCTGTCACCGTTCCGTTCCAAGTTCAACGGTCCGGCCGAGGGGGTGCGGTCAGCGGCCGTTCACCGCGCTTCCCGCCTTCCACTCCTTCCAGTTCATGTTCCAGCCGCCGAGCCCGTTGTCCGGCGCGACGGTCCGGTCCTTGCTGTTCACCACCTCGACGACGTCGCCGATCAGACTGCGGTCGAAGAACCAGCCCGCCGGAGTGTCCGGGCTGCCGCCCTTCACGTCGCGCAGGCCGACACAGCCATGGCTGACGTTGTCGCTGCCGAACACCTCGGAGCCGGCCCAGTAGTTGCCGTGCAGGAAGGTGCCGGAGCTGGTCAGCCGGATGGCGTGCGGGACGTCGGGGATGTCGTACTCGCCGCCGAAGCCGACCGTGCGGCTGTTCATGCGGGTGACCTCGAGCATCTCGGTGATCACCATTTTGCCGTTGTACGTGGGCGTCTTCGCCGCGCCCGCCGTGACCGGCACGGTGGTGAGCAGCTCCCCGTCCCGCCGTACCCGCATGGTGTGGGCGGAGGCGTCGACCACGGACACCTGGCTGCGGCCGACGGTGAAGGTGAAGGTGCGGCGCTGAAGGCCGTAGACGCCGGGCGCGCCCTCGACGTCGCGCAGGTTCAGGTCGACGGTGACCTGGGTGCCGGGCTTCCAGTAGTCCTCGGGGCGGAAGTCCAGGCGGGTGTCGCCGAACCAGTGCGGGCGGATCTCGACGGCCGGCCGCGCCGTGACCCTGACCGCGCGCTCCACGGCGGCGCGGCGGGTGATCTTCCGGTTGAACTCCAGGGAGACGATCATCCCGGTGCCGACGGTGGAGCGGTCCTCAGGGGCGACGTAGCCGATGAAGCGTTCCTCCGGGACGTGCGTGGCGAACGTGGCGTGCCGGGCGGATCGGCGTCCCGAGCCGTCCACGGCGACCGCGTCGACGGTGTACTTCGCGGCGAGCGCCAGCCGTTCGTCGTCGGGCTTCCACGTGCGCCCGTCCTCGGAGATCCGGCCCGGGACCGGTGTCTCGCGCGCGTCCTGCGACACGACCGTCTTCACCGACTCCAGCCGTCCCTCGGCCACCCGCACCCGCAGCGGCTCGCCGGGGCGTACGCCCTTGCTGCCGTCGTGCGGGGACACCTGGATGACGTCCCCGCGTCCCGGCGGCCCGAAGGCCCCCGGGAGGGGACCCTCCGGGCTGCACCCGGCGGTCGCGGTCAGCAGTCCTGCCCATGTCACTACGACGGCCAGCGCGGCCCTCGCGCGCCGTGCGCGCCCTTGTACGTGCCTCACGCGGTACCCAACGACGGGCCTCGCCTCCGGGAAACGACCGTGCCGCCCCTCGGGGAAACGTGAGTGCGAGGCGCGCTCTGGGCAGAACTGTGGGAGGACGACGCACCGGGGAGCCGCGGCCGCAGCCGCACGGGCCGTGGCTCACCTGTCCGCCGTCGTCCCCCACGAGCCGCGGGAGGCTGACAGGTGTCCAGCGCAGCCGAGCAGGAGGCGGTGGCCGGAGAGCGGGCCACCGGGGACGGGCGCCCGGCCGTCGTCGTGAACGGCGCGCGGCCGGCGCGGCCCGTGCCCACGGTGCCCGTCCGGCCGGGCCGGCCGACGCCGCTGGGCGCCCGGTTCCGCACCGGCCCGGACGGGGTGGCGGGGACCAACTTCGCGCTGTGGGCGGGCAGGGCGGAGGGCGTGGAGCTGTGCCTGTTCGACGAGCACGGCCGGGAGAGCCGGGCCCCGCTGACCGAGCTGACGCACGGCATCTGGCACGGCTTCGTGCCGGGGGTGATGCCGGGGCAGCGGTACGGCTACCGGGTGCACGGCCGCTGGGACCCGTGGACGGGCGGGCGCTGGAACCCGGCGAAGCTGCTGCTCGATCCGTACGCGCGTGCGGTGGACGGGGACTTCACGCTGCCACCCGAGGTGTACGGGCACGTCCGGGACTGGCCGGAGCAGCATGTCGCGGACACCGTGCGGGACGACCGGGACTCGGCGCCGTACGTGCCGAAGGGCGTGGTCGTGCATGACGACGACGACTGGGCGGACGACCGGCGGCCGAAGACGCCGTGGGCCGACTCGGTCATCTACGAGCTGCACGTCAAGGGCTTCACGCAGCGCCACCCGGACATCCCGCCCGAGCTGCGCGGCACCTACGCGGGGCTCGCGCACCCCGCGGCGATCGAGCACCTGAGCCGGCTGGGCGTGACGGCGGTCGAGCTGCTGCCTGTGCACCAGTTCGCGCACGAGGACCATCTGCTGCGCCGGGGCCTGCGCAACTACTGGGGCTACAACTCCATCGGCTACTTCGCCCCGCACGCCGCCTACGCGGCCTCCGGGACGGCCGGGCAGCAGGTCGGCGAGTTCAAGCGGATGGTGCGCGCGCTGCACGCGGCCGGCATCGAGGTGATCCTCGACGTCGTCTACAACCACACCGCCGAGGCCGGCGAGCTGGGCCCCACGCTGTCCCTCAAGGGCATCGACAACCGCGGCTACTACCGCCTCCAGCCCGACGCCCGCCGGTATGCCGACTACACCGGCTGCGGCAACACCCTGCACGTCGTCCAGCCGCACGTGCTGCGGCTGATCACCGACTCGCTGCGGTACTGGGTGACGGAGATGGGCGTCGACGGCTTCCGCTTCGACCTGGCGGCGGCGCTGGCCCGCTCCATGCACGACGTCGACATGCTCTCCCCGTTCCTCGCCGTGATCGCGCAGGACCCGGTGCTGCGCCGGGTGAAGCTGATCGCGGAGCCGTGGGACGTCGGCTCGGGCGGCTACCAGGTGGGCGCCTTCCCTCCCCTGTGGACGGAGTGGAACGACCGCTACCGGGACGCCGTACGGGACTTCTGGCGCCACGCGCTGCCGGACGTGCGGGAGATGGGTTACCGGCTGTCCGGCTCCAGCGACCTGTACGCCTGGGGCGGGCGGCGGCCGTACGCCTCGGTCAACTTCGTCACCGCGCACGACGGCTTCACCCTGCGCGACCTGGTGTCGTACGACCGCAAGCACAACGAGGCCAACGGGGAGGGCAACCGCGACGGCACGGACGACAACCGGTCCTGGAACTGCGGCGCGGAGGGCGAGACCGGCGACCCGGACGTGCGCGCCCTGCGGCGGCAGCAGCTGCGGAACCTGCTGACCACACTGCTGCTGTCGACGGGCGTGCCGATGCTGGTGGCGGGCGACGAGATGGGCCGCACCCAGCGCGGCAACAACAACGCCTACTGCCAGGACAACGAGATCGGCTGGGTGGACTGGGGCCTGCGCGACGACCCCGAGTGGCGTCCGCTGCGGGAGCTGACCTCGCGGCTGATCGCCCTGCGCCACCGGCATCCGGTGCTGCGCCGCCGCTCCTTCTTCTCCGGCCGGGCGCACTCCGCGGACGGGCTGCGCGACCTGGCGTGGTTCACCCCGCACGGCCGGGAGATGACGGAGGACGACTGGTACGCGCCGGCCGCCACGCTCGGTATGTACCTCTCCGGGCGGGACATCCCGGGGCGCGACGAGCAGGGCGCGCCGGTGCTCGACGACAGCTTCCTGGCGGTCCTGCACGCGGGCGCGGAGCCGGTGGACTTCGCCCTGCCGGGGCCTCCGTGGGCCGAGCGGTACGAGGTGGTCGTCGACACGGCGCGGGAGGAGCAGGACCGCGCGCCGGGCGTGGTGCACCGGGCGGGGGCGCCGATGACGGTGCCGGGGCGGTCGGTGGTGCTGCTGCGGGTGCTGCGCTGACGTCCGGCGTGCGCGGGTCCGCCGTCAGCCCAGGATGCCCCGGTCGTACGCCGTCGCCACCGCCGCGGCCCGGTCCTTGGCGCCCAGCTTGGCGAAGATGTGCGTCAGATGCGTCTTCACGGTGGCCTCGCTGATGAACAGCTCGCGGGCGATCTCCCGGTTGGAGGTGCCCTTGGCGACCAGCGCCAGCACCTCCCTCTCCCGCGCGGACAGCGGCTCCGCGCCCGGGGTGCGGGGCGCGCGGACGGCGGACACCAGCCGGGAGGCGACGGCCGGGGACAGCACGGAACGCCCCTCGGCCGCGGCGCGGACGGCCGCGAACAGCTCCTCGCGCGGGGCGTCCTTGAGCAGATAGCCGGTCGCGCCCGCCTCGATCGCGGGCAGGGTGTCGGAGTCGGTGTCGTACGTGGTGAGCACCAGCACCCGGGCGCGGGCGCCCCGGCGGGTCAGCTCGCGGATGGCCTCGACGCCGCCCGTGCCGGGCATCCGCAGGTCCATCAGGATCACGTCGGGGTCCAGCTCTTCCGCCCGCCGGAGCGCCGCCGCGCCGTCGGCCGCCTCGCCCAGCACACGGAAGCCGGGCGCGGACTCGAACATGCCGCGCAGGCCGTCCCGGACGACCGGATGGTCGTCGACGACCAGCAGGGTGATCACGGGCTCGGCGGCCTCGTCGGGCACGGTGTCACGGGTCATGGCGGACCAACGGTACGCGAGCCGAGACCGCCGTGCCGCCGCCCGGCTCGGACTCGACCGTGAGGGACCCGGCGACGCGTTCGGCGCGGGCCCGCATCCCGCCGAGGCCGAAGCCGCCGGCGGAGGTGCGCGCGCGGACGGCGAGCGGGTCGAAGCCCCGGCCGTCGTCGCGGATGTCGAGGGTCACCTCGTCGCCCATGTAGGAGAGGGTGACGCCGGCGCGGGTGGCCCCCGCGTGGCGCGCGGTGTTGGCGAGGGCCTCCTGGGCGATGCGCAGCAGGGTGGCCGCCATCTCGTCGTGCAGCGGCTCGACGGTCCCGGTGACGGTGAACTCGGCCTTCACATCGCTGTGTTGGCTCCATTCGGCGACGGTCCTGCGCAGGGCGCCGGGCAGGCCGCCGTCGGCGAGGGCGACCGGGGCGAGGTTGTGCACGGAGCGGCGGGCCTCGCCGAGACTCTCGCGGGCCAGGGCGAGGGCCCGGTCCAGACGGGCGCGTCCGGCGACCGGGTCGGGGGTGTTCGCGGCGACCTGGAGCTGGGCGATGATGCCGGTCAGGCCCTGGGCCAGGGTGTCGTGGATCTCGGCGGCGAGCCTGCGGCGCTCGTCGGCGACCCCGGCCTCACGCGCCTGGACGAGCAGCTGGGAGTGCAGAGCGGCGTTCTCGTCGAGGGCCCGCTGCAACGCGGTGTTGGTGCGCTCGAGTTCGGCGATGGTGGCCAGGCGGGCCCGGCCGCGGTCCTCCTCCAGGTCGGCGAAGTGTCCGAAGAGCAGGACCAGGATGCCGTTGGCGGCCAGCAGGGCACCGAACAGCGTCCAGCCGAGCCCGTCGTGCGGCGGCAGTCCGCCGGACTGGGAGCCGGCCAAGGTCACGGCGGTGGCGCACAGGCCCGCCTTGCGCAGCGCACGCGGCAGCAGGCGCTCGGTGCTGAAGTAGCCGATGACGGCGTAGAAGGCGAACAGCGGGTTCAGCCAGGTCAGGGCGAAGCCGAGGGCCCAGCGCAGGACGTACTGCCGGATGCCCGCCGCGGACGGTCCGGGCGACCGGGTGCGTGAGCGCACGCCCCACCACAGCTCCACGGCGACGGCCCCGGCGGTGAGGGCGCCGGCGGTTTGCCGTTCGCCGGTGCTCATGTCCAGGGCGTCGGCGCTCGCCCAGGCCAGCACGGCGCCCAGCACCAGCAGTCCGTAGGGGCCCCAGCGGTCGAACACCGCCCAGCGGTCCTCGAGTCGGGCCGATTCCGTCATCGCACCAGTGTCCGGCACCGCCGCCCTCACTCCCAGCGGAACCAGCGCACCGCGCCGGCCGTGAGCAGCACCGCCCAGCCGGCCGTCACCGCGAGGTGCGCCGCGCCCGGCCAGTGGCCCGCCGAGGCCGCGTCGAGCGCCCGGGCGGCCGCGCCGAACGGGGTCCACCCGACGATGTCCGCCATCAGCTCGGGCATGGCCTCGACGGGGAGCCACACGCCCGCGGTGAACATGGCCGGGAACAGCGCGGCGGAGCCGGCCGCGGTGGCGATCTTCGCGGTGCGGGAGAGGGCGCTGAGCAGCGCGCCGAGGGCGAGGGAGGCGGCCAGGGCGAGCAGCAGCGCCAGGAGGTGGCCGAGCGGCTGCCTGGGCAGGGCCACGCCGAAGGCGAGCCGGCCGACGGCGAGGGTGAGCAGCGCGGAGACCAGGGAGGCGGCGCCGAGCACCGTCATCTGCGCGGCGAGCAGGGCGGACGGACGGACCGGTGTGGTGGACATCCGGCGCAGGATGCCGGTCTCGCGGTAGCCGGTGAGGGTGGGCGGCATGCCCTGCAGTCCGCCGATGATCAGGCCGAGGAGGAGGGTGACCGGCACGTAGGCGTCGACGGGGCGCAGTCCGCCGAGGGCCGGGTCGGCCTCGCGGAAGGAGGGGATGGAGCCGAGGACCGCCAGCAGCAGGGTCGGGAAGAGCATGATCCAGAAGATGCCGGCGGGTTCGCGCCGGAAGAGGCGGAACTCGGTGCGCAGAACTGCCGTGTTGACGGGTCCGGTGCTCATGCGGGGCTCTCCGTGAGGTCCAGGAAGGCGTCGTCCAGGGTCGCGTCCGTGACGCGCAACTGGTGGGCGGTGACGTGGGAGCGGGCGAGGAGGGTGAGGACCGCGTTCACGGTGTCGTCGGTGCCGGACAAGGTGATCCGGCCGTCCTTGCGGGCGGCCGAGGCGAGCCCGGGCAGCGCGTCGATGTGGGCGTCGTCGAGCGGGGCGGACGGGGTGAAGCTGATGACGGTGGCCCCGGCCGAGCGGCGGACGAGTCCCGCCGGGGTGTCGAGGGCGGCGACGCGTCCCTGGTCGATGACGGCGATGCGGTCGCAGAGGCGCTGGGCCTCCTCCATGAAGTGGGTGACGAGGAGGACGGTGACGCCGCCCGCGCGGACGTCCTCGATGAGTTCCCAGGTGTCGCGCCGGGCGCGCGGGTCGAGACCGGTGGTCAGCTCGTCCAGCACCACGATCCGCGGGTTGCCGATGAGGGCGAGCGCGATGAACAGGCGCTGTTTCTGGCCGCCGGACAGCTTCGCGAACCGGGTGGTCAGCTTCGCGGTCAAGCCGAGCCGTTCGGCGAGCGGCCGCCAGTCGGCGGGGCGGGGGTGGAAGGAGGCGTAGAGCTCCAGGGCCTCGCGGACGGTCAGCTTCGGCTGGAGTTCGCTCTGCTGGAGCTGCGCGCCGAGGACGCGGGTGACCTCGGCGTGGTCGGCGACGGGGTCGAGCCCGGCGACCCGGACCCGGCCGGCGTCGGGGACGCGCAGGCCTTCCACGCACTCCACGGTGGTGGTCTTGCCGGCGCCGTTGGGGCCGAGGATCCCGAAGATCTCGCCCTCGTCGACGGAGAAGGACACCCCGTCGACGGCGGTCCTGCCGCCGTAGGCCTTGCGCAGGTCGGTGACGTCGATGACGGACATGACGGTCAGTGTCGCGGTGGAGGGAGCGCGCGGACATCGGCCGTCGCGCTCGTCCGCGCATCGTCCGATCGGCCGATGGGGTGGTACGACTCCCGGGCCCGTGACGGACGTTCGCCGAGGTACGGGCGCGTCGGCACGGCGGTCGCAGGACTCGCGGACGAGGCGGACCGGGCCGGAATTCGGTGGGCAGCGTCAGTGGCGAACCGTACTCTCACTGCTGATGCCCACTACACCTTCTCCCCGGGAACCCCGCTCCACCGTGCGGACGCTGCTGCGGCTGTGGCCGTACGTGCGGCCCGTGCGGGCGCGCCTGTTCACCGCCGCGTTCATCGCCGTCCTGGCGTCCTGCATCGGGCTGGTCATCCCGCTGGTGCTCAAGTGGATGGTCGACGGCCCGATCGCCGACCGGGACCCGGCGGGGGTGTGGCTCGGCGCGCTGTACCTGCTGCTGCTCGGGCTCGCCGAGGCGCTGCTGTTCGGGTTCCGGCGCTGGCTGGTGGCGCGGCCCCTGTCGCACGTCGAGGCGGAGATGCGGGCCGGCCTCTACCGGCACCTGCAGCGGCTGCCGATCGCCTTCCATGACCGCTGGGCCTCCGGCCAGCTGCTGTCCCGGGCCACCACGGACCTCATGCTGCTGCGTATGTTCCTCGCGTTCCCGCTGACCTTCCTGCTGGTCAACGGCGTGACGATCCTGGTGGGCGTGATCATCATGCTGGTCCAGGACTGGACGCTGGGGCTGGTCATCCTGATCCCGGCGGTGCCCGTGCTGATCACCTGCGTGGTGTTCGAGAAGCAGTACTCGCGGGCGGCCCGTCAGGCGCAGGACCAGGTGGGCGATCTGACGACCGTGGTCGAGGAGAGCGTGCTCGGCATCCGGATCATCAAGGGGTTCGGCCGGCACCGCAGCCAGGCGCGGGCGTTCCGGGAGCTGTCGGGGAAGCTGCGGGGCACCGAGCTGCACAAGGCGCGGCTGCTGGCGGCGATCCTCGGCATCATCGTGACCCTGCCCGAACTGGCCGTCGGCGCCGCGCTGGTGCTGGGCGCCGTGCGGGTGGCGGACGGCGAGCTGTCGGCGGGCACCCTCGTGGCGTTCCTGTCCACGGCGCTGGCGCTGCGCTGGCCGGTGGACTCCATCGGCTTCCTGCTGGCGATGAGCCAGGAGGCGGCGACGGCCACCGAGCGGTACTTCGAGGTGATGGACGCCGAGCCGGAGTCGGGCGCCCCGGCGATCCCGGCGAAGAACGGCGCCTCCCGTGAGGGCGGGCTGCGGTTCGAGAACGTCACCTTCCGCTACCCGGACGCGCCCGAGGACTCGCCGCCCGTGCTGGACCGCGTCGACCTGCACGTCCGGCCCGGCGAGTCGCTGGCGCTGGTCGGGGCGACCGGCAGCGGCAAGACCACGCTGACCGCGCTGGTGCCCCGGCTGCACGAGGTCACCGAGGGGCGCATCACCCTCGACGGACGGGACATCCAGGACATGTCCCGGGAGGAGCTGCGCTCGCGGGTGGCCGTGGCCTTCGAGGAGCCCACGCTGTTCTCCGCGACCGTCGGCGAGAACGTCCTGATGGGCGGCGGCAGCGGCGAGGAGGACCTGGACCGCGCCCTGGCCGTCGCCCAGGCCGACTTCGCGCACGCGCTGCCCCAGGGCACCGCCACGCAGGTCGGCGAGCAGGGCCTGAGCCTGTCCGGCGGGCAGCGGCAGCGGCTCGCGCTGGCCCGCGCGGTCGTGGGGCGCCCCGGCTTCCTGGTGCTGGACGACCCGCTGTCCGCGCTGGACGTGCACACCGAGGCCGCGGTCGAGGCCGCGCTGCGCCGGGTGCTCGCCGACACCACGGCGCTGATCGTGGCGCACCGCCCGTCCACCGTGCTGCTCGCCGACCGGGTGGCGCTGCTGTCCGGCGGGCGGATCACGGCGGTCGGCACCCATCACGAACTGCTGCGCGGCAATGCCGAGTACGCGCACCTCATGTCGGGTGACCCGGCGGGGGAACGGGAGGAGCAGCGATGACGGCGGCCACGACCGCACCGGTCCGCGACGAGGACGACGACCGGTCGCCGGAGCAGGGCGGCGGCGACCCCTTCGACCGGGACGTGCTGCCCACTCCCCCGGGCGCCACCGGCGCGCTGCTGCGCTCCCTGCTCGCGCCGATGCGCGGCCGGGTCGCGGTCGCCGTGCTGTTCCTGCTGCTCGGGCAGGCCGCCGTGCAGGCGGGACCGCTGCTGGTGGCGTACGCGATCGACCACGCGGTGCCCGCGTTCCGCGACAGCGACCACGGGCCGCTGATCGCGGTGGCGGTGGGCTATCTGCTGTGCGCGTCGGCGGCCGGGGCGCTGCAGTACGCGTTCATCACCGCCTCCGCCCGGGTCAGCCAGGACGTGCTGCTGGATCTGCGCGGCCGGATCTTCCGGCACGCGCAGGCGCTGAGCGTGGACTTCCACGAGCGCTACACCTCCGGCCGGCTGATCTCCCGCTCCACCACCGACGTCGAGTCGCTGCGGGAGCTGCTGGAGGAGGGCCTGCAGGAACTGGTGATGACCATCCTGTCCGCCGTGTACATCTCGGTGCTGCTGCTCTGGCTGGACCTGGGTCTCGGCGCGGTGGCGGTGGCGTCGTTCGTGCCGCTGTACCTGCTGGTGCGGTCCTACCAGCGGCGGGCGCAGCGGGTCTACCGGAAGCGGTCGACGGCGATCGCCGCGGTGATCGTGAAGTTCGTCGAGACGATGAACGGCATCCGCCCGGTGCGCGCCTTCCGCCGCGAGGCGGCCAACGACGCGGACTTCGCGGTGCTGAACCGGCGGCACGAGAAGACCAACGGCGACGCGCTGCTCGAGATGGCCCGGTACGTCGTCGGCTCCCGGATCACCGCCAACACCACGGTCGCGCTGATCGCGCTGTGGGGCGCCTACCGCGTGGCCGGGGAGACGCTGGCGCTCGGTGTGCTGGCGGCGGCCGTGCTGTATCTGCGGCGGCTGTACGACCCGATCGACCGGCTGGGCATGTTCCTCAACTCGTACCAGTCGGCGGCTGCCTCGCTGGAGAAGATCGCCGGGCTGCTGGCGCAGACCCCGTCCGTGCCGGAGCCGGCGGCGCCCCGTGAGCTGCCGGACCGGCGCTCCGGTCTCCCCGGGCGGGAGGTGGTCTTCGACGACGTGCGGTTCGCGTACCGCACCGGCGGCGAGGTGCTGCCCCGCTTCGGCCTCACCCTGCCGGCCGGGCAGACCGTCGCCGTGGTCGGCTCCACCGGCGCGGGCAAGTCGACGCTGGCGAAGCTGCTCGCCCGCTTCTACGACCCCAGCGACGGGCGGGTGCTGCTCGACGGGGTGGACCTGCGCGACCTGACGGGACGGCACCTGCGGCGCGAGGTGGTGATGGTGACGCAGGAGGCGTTCCTGTTCTCCGGGACGGTCGCCGAGAACATCGCGATCGGCCGTCCGGAGGCCACCCGCGAGGAGATCGAGCAGGCGGCCAGGGAGATCGGCGCGCACGACTTCATCGCCGCGCTGCCCGACGGCTACGACACGGACGTCCGCAAGCGCGGCGGCCGTATCTCGGCGGGGCAGCGGCAGTTGGTGGCGTTCGCGCGGGCGCTGCTGGCGGACCCGGCGGTGCTGATCCTCGACGAGGCGACCAGCTCGCTGGACATCCCCGGTGAGCGGGCGGTGCAGCGGGCCATGGCGACGGTGCTGAAGGGCCGTACGGCCGTGGTGATCGCGCACCGGCTGTCCACCGTGGAGATCGCGGACCGGGTGCTGGTGATGGAGCACGGGCGGATCGTGGAGGACGGCACCCCGGACGAACTCATCGGCGGCGCGGGCCGGTTCGCGGACCTGCACCGGGCCTGGAGGGACAGCCTGGCCTGACGACCGCCGTCGTCGCGGGCCCGGCTTCCGGGTGCGCGCCGGGAAACCGACCGAGAGGAGCACACCCGTGACGGAGGCGACGCCGCTGCTGCTCGCGCGGCTGCACGCGGCCGGGCTGACGGACGTCGGCGCGGTCGAGCCGGCCGCCGGGGGTCTCGCCGCGACCGCGGGTCTGGCCCGCCGCGCGGACGGCACCCCTCTGTTCGTGAAGGCGTTCGGCGAGCCGCCGGCGGACGACGCCTTCGCGGCGGAGGCGGAGGGGCTGGCCGTGCTGCGGGAGAGGGGCGGGGTCGTCACACCGGACGTGCTGCTCGCGGAACGGGACCTGCTCGTGCTGTCGGTGCTGCGTCCCCGGCCGGACACGAAGGCGTTCTGGGAGGAGTGCGCGCACGCGTTCGCCCGCCTGCACACCGCCACGCGCCACGACCGGTTCGGCTGGCACCGGGACAACTGGCTGGGCCGCCGCCGTCAGGTCAACACCTGGACCGACGACGGGTTCGAGTTCTTCGCCCGGCACCGTCTGCTGCGCTGGCTGGAGGAGCCCCGCGTCCGTGCGGCGCTGGACGCGGCCGACCGCCGGGCGCTGGAGCGGCTGTGCGACCGGCTGCCCGAGGTGTTGCCGGAGCGGCCCGCCTGTCTGACCCACGGCGACCTGTGGGCGCAGAACGTGATGGCCACGCCCGACGGCCGGCCCGCGCTGATCGACCCGGCCGTGTCGTACACCTGGGCCGAGGTGGACCTCGCCCATCTGTGGACGACCGCGCCGCCGCCCGAGGCGCGGGTGTTCTTCGAGATGTACGCGGAGCTGACCGGCCTCGACGACGGCTGGCGGGAGCGGATGCCGGTCCTCCAGCTGCGTCAGCACCTGGCCGTGATCGCCCAGTTCGAGCCCGACTGGGGCGCCGCCGACCAGGTACGGGCCACGCTCGCGCCGTTCCGCCTCGCGCCCGTGAGACGACCGACAAGGAACGCCGGCCGCCGGGCCGCAGGGGGAGGACAGCGCACGTGATCGACGCCTACGGAGATCCCGGCACGCCCGACGGGCGCGGCGGGGCCCGCTATCTGTGGTGGCTGGTGCGCCGGCAGCCGGGGCGCTGCGCGGCGGGGGCGGTGTACGGCAGCGTGTGGATGGTGCTGCTGGCGTCCACGCCGTACCTGATGTCCCGGGCCGTGGACGACGGGCTCGCGACCGGCGACATGACGGCGCTGGCCGGCTGGGCCGCCGCCCTGGTCGGGGTGACCGCCTTCAACGCCTGGCTGAGCGTGATGCGGCACCGCACGATGACGAAGGTGCGGATGGACGCCAACTTCCGCACGGTGAAGGTGGTCGTCGGGCACACCGTGCGGCTGGGCGCGGCCCTGCACCGGCGGGCGGGGGCCGGGGAGGTCGTCACGATCGGCGTGGGCGACGTGCAGGTGATCGCCCAGTCGCTCACCGCCGTCGGCCCGGGGTTCGGCGCGGTCGTGGCGTACGCGGCGGTGGCGGGGCTGCTGCTGTCGGTGTCTCCGCTGCTGGCCGTGGTGGTGCTGCTGGGGGTTCCGGTGATCGGGCTCGTGGTGGGACCGCTCGCCGGGCGGCTGCGGGGCGCGGAGACGGAGTACCGCGAACGGCAGGGGGTGCTGACCGCGCGGATCGGGGATCTCGCGGGCGGGCTGCGGGTACTGAGCGGGCTCGGCGGCAAGGGTCTGGTCGCGGACGCGTTCCGCCGCGACTCGGGGCGGCTGCGGGAGCAGGGCTACCGGGTGGGGGCGGTGACCAGCTGGATGCAGGCGCTGGCCGCCGGGCTGCCGACGCTGTTCCTCGCGGTGGTGACCTGGATCGCGGCACGGCAGGCCGCGCAGGGGGACATCACCGTCGGCGAACTGGTGGCGGTGTACGGGTACGTGACCGTCCTGGTGTGGCCGGTGATGTTCCTGATCGAGTGCGGCTACTACCTGAGCCGGGGCGTGGTCGCGGCCGGCCGGGTGGCGGCCCTGCTGCGGATGCAGCCGCCGCCGGACGCGGCCACCGCCGAGCCGCCGGCCGAGCCGTCCGCGCTGGAGGACCCGGAGTCCGGGGTGCGGGTGCTGCCGGGCCGGCTGACCGCGCTGGTGTGCGCCCGGCCCGCGGACGCGGCGGCCGTGGTGGACCGGCTCGGCGGTACACGCCGTCCGAAGTCACCTGGGGCGGGGTACGGCTGGACGAGGTCGCGCTCGCCCGGGTGCGGGAGCGGATCCTGGTCGCCGAGCCGGAGGCCGCGCTGTTCGCGGGCCCGCTGCGCGAGGTGGTCGCGGGCCGGGGTGAGGCGTCCGACGCGCGGGTGCCGGCCGCGCTGCGCGCGGCGGCCGCCGACGACGTGGTGCGCGGGCTGCCCGAGGGGCTCGACTCGGTGGTGTCCGCGCAGGGCCGCAGCCTGTCGGGCGGTCAGCGGCAGCGGGTCCGGCTGGCGCGGGCGCTGCTCGCCGACCCGGAGGTGCTGCTGGCCGTGGAGCCGACGTCGGCGCTGGACGCGCACACCGAGGCCCTGGTCGCCGACCGGCTGCGCGCGGCGCGCGAGGGCCGTACGACGGTGCTGGTGACCGCCTCGCCGCTGGTCCTGGACCGGGCCGACCGGGTGCTGTTCCTGGCCGACGGCAAGGTGACGGCGAGCGGCACGCACCGTGAACTGCTGGGCGGCGAGCCGGAGTACCGGCGGCTGGTGGCGAGGGAAGTAGAGCAGGTGGAGCAGGGTGTGGCGGAACCGACGGGTGTACACGCGTCGGACGTCGTGCTGGGCGCTCCCGGGGAGGTGGCCCGATGAGCGGCGAGCGGCTGCCCGTGGCGGAACCGGCCGATGTGCGCCGGGCCGCCGCGGAGTTGGTGCGGGCGGACGGGCGGGTCTTCGCGGGGGTGCTGGCGCTGAACGGCGCGGCCGCCCTGGCCGGTCTGGCCGGGCCCTGGCTGCTCGGGCGGATCGTCGACGAGGTGCGGGCGGGCGCCGGCACCTCGGTCGTCGACCGGCTGGCCCCGGTCATCCTGGCGTGCGCGGTGGCGCAGTTGTTGCTGTCCCGCTGGGCGCGGTACGTGGGGCACCGGTTCGGCGAGCGGACGCTGGCGCGTGTGCGGGAGCGGTTCGTGGACCGGGTGCTGGCGCTGCCGTCCGCCGTGGTGGAGCGGGCCGGCACCGGCGATCTGACGACGCGGGGCACGGCGGACGTGACCGCCGTGGGCACCACGCTGCGCGACGCCGGCCCCGCCCTGCTGGTCAACGCGGTGCAGTCGCTGTTCGTGACGGTCGCGATCCTGGTCGTGGACCCGGTGCTGGGCGCGCTGGGGCTGCTGTGCCTCACCCCGATCTGGCTGGTGCTGCGCTGGTACCTGCGGCGGGCCCGGGACGCGTACCTCGCCGAGGGCGCGGCCAACTCGGACGTGGCGGAGGTGGTCGCGTCGACGGCGGCGGGCGCCCGCACGGTGGAGGCGTTCCGGATGGAGGAGCGACGGATCCGGGCGAGCCGGGAGGCGCTGGAGACGTCCCGGCGCACCCGTATGCGCACGCTGTTCCTGCGTTCGGTGTTCTTCCCGGTGGTCGAGCTGTCGTACATCGTGCCGGTGGCGGGGGTGCTGCTGTGCGGCGGATGGCTGCACGCGCGGGGCGCGGTGAGCCTGGGCGCGGTGGTGGCGACCTCGCTGTACCTGCTGCAGCTGAGCGGTCCGCTGGACGAGGTGCTGATGCGGCTTGAGCAACTCCAGTCCAGCGGGGCCTCGTTCGCGCGGGTGGAGGGGCTGGCGCGGGTGCCGCGCGCGGCCGGGCGCGGGGACGCCCCGGACCCGGCGGACGCCCGCATCGACGTGACCGGCGTGCGCTACGCGTACGACGGGGGCGGCGAGGTGCTGCGCGGGGTGGACCTGACGCTGACGCCGGGTGAACGGCTGGCGGTGGTGGGTCCTTCGGGCGCGGGCAAGACGACGCTGAGCCGGCTGCTGGCGGGGGTGGACGCGCCGGCCGCCGGGAGCGTGACCGTGGGCGGGGTGCCGGTGGCGTCGCTGGACCCGGAGCGGCTGCGCCGGCAGGTGGTGCTGGTGACCCAGGAGCACCACGTGTTCCTGGGGTCGGTCCGGGACAATCTGCGGATCGCCGCACCGGACGCCGGGGACGAGGAGCTGTGGGCGGCGCTGGCGGTGGTGGGCGCGGACGGCTGGGTGCGGGAGCTGCCGCACGGCCTCGACACCGAGCTGGGCGAGGGCGGCCACCCCACCGACGGCCCGCAGGCGCAGCAGCTCGCCCTGGCGCGCGTGGTGCTGGCCGACCCGCACACGCTGGTCCTCGACGAGGCGACGGCCCTGCTCGACCCGGCGACCGCCCGGCACGCGGAACGCGCGCTGGCCGCGGTGCTCGAGGGCCGTACGGTCGTCGCCGTCGCCCACCGCCTGCACACCGCGCACGACGCGGACCGGGTGGCGGTCATGGAGGACGGCCGCCTCTCCGAACTGGGCACGCACGACGCCCTGGTGGCGGCGGACGGGGTGTACGCGGCGCTGTGGCGGTCCTGGCACGGGGAGCCCGCGGCGCGCGGCCCGGCGTAGAAGTCGGGCCGGAGGACGGCCGGGCGCCCCGGCCCGGCGGGCCGGAGGACCGGCACGAGGTGCGACGGGCCCGGGGCCGGCACACAACGGCGGGTCCCGGAACGGCAGACGGCGAACAAGCCCGAGGCCCGGGCGCTTGCACGCAACAGGAGCCCCGCGCGCCGGCCGCGACGGCGGCAGGCCCGGGTCACCCGGCCCACCAGGGCGACGCACCCGCGTCGCCTCACCGCCGCCAGGCCACCGCTGTCCGCATAACGGGCGCCCCCTCCCGCACACCGAACGGAATCCGGCCAACTTCCTGACGCGCTCCTGACAGAAACCGCGATCCCCTGCCACTCTTCCCACGGCCGCTTCACAGCAACCCCACAGCCTCGGCTGCCCGTTGTGCGGCGGTCACTGCTCGGAACACAGCACTTCCGTTCTGCCCGGCCGGCTGACCCGTCGGCCGGTCTCCCCAGGCCGCGCACCCCGCGGCCCCGCAGAAGGAGTCAGCGTTGAGAAGCAGGACGTCCCACAGACGCACCCCCCGCACCGCGCAGCGCCGCGTCGCCGCCGTCGCCCTGGCCGGCGTGGCCGCGCTGATCGCCACGGCCGTGCAGTCCGGCGCCGCCGTCGCCGCCCCCGGCACGCAGGCCCGGACCGCGAGCGCCGCCGCGCCTGGCTCGGAGTCGGTCAACCTCACGCCGGCCCAGCGTGCCGCGCTGATGCGCCAGGCGGACTCCGTCAAGGCCGAGACCGCCAAGGACATCGGCCTGGGCGCCAAGGAGAAGCTCGTCGTCCGCGACGTCCTCAAGGACCGCGACGGCACCGTGCACGTGCGCTACGAGCGCACCTACGACGGCCTGCCCGTCCTCGGCGGCGACCTGATCGTGCAGGGTGACTCGGCCGGCGACGCGGACAAGGTCGTGAAGGCGACGCGGAAGCCGGTGAAGCCCGCGACCACCGCCGCGAAGGTGCCGGCCGCGAAGGCCGAGGCGCAGGCCCTGTCCGCCGCGAAGGCCGAGAAGGCCGAGGGCGCGGACGTCGACCGGGCGCCGCGCAAGGTGATCTGGGCGGCGAGCGGCACCCCGGTCGTCGCGTACGAGACGGTCGTGGGCGGCCTCCAGCACGACGGCACCCCGCAGGAACTGCACGTCGTCACCGACGCCACCACCGGCGAGAGGCTGTACGAGTGGCAGGCCGTGCAGACCGGCACCGGCCACACCGTCTACAGCGGCACGGTCAACCTGACGACCACCCAGTCGGGTTCGACGTACAACCTCACCGACGGGGCGCGCGGCGGACACAAGACGTACAACCTGAACCGCGGCACCTCCGGCACCGGGACCCTGTTCTCCGGCTCCGACGACGTGTGGGGCGACGGCACCCCCTCCAACGCGGAGTCGGCCGGCGCGGACGCCCACTACGGGGCGGCGCTGACCTGGGACTACTACAAGAACGTGCACGGCCGCAGCGGCATCCGCGGAGACGGCGTCGGCGCGTACTCCCGGGTCCACTACGGCAACAACTACGTCAACGCCTTCTGGTCGGACAGCTGCTTCTGCATGACCTACGGCGACGGCTCCGGCAACGTCAACCCGCTCACCGCGATCGACGTGGCCGCGCACGAGATGTCGCACGGCCTCACCTCGGCCACCGCGGGGCTGATCTACAGCGGCGAGTCCGGCGGCCTCAACGAGGCGACGAGCGACATCTTCGGCTCGACCGTCGAGTTCTACGCCAACAACTCCTCCGACGTCGGTGACTACCTCATCGGCGAGGAGATCGACATCAACGGCGACGGCACGCCGCTGCGGTACATGGACAAGCCGAGCAAGGACGGCGCGTCCAAGGACTCCTGGTACTCGGGCATCGGCTCGGTCGACGTGCACTACTCCTCGGGCCCGGCGAACCACTTCTTCTACCTGCTGAGCGAGGGCAGCGGCACGAAGACCATCAACGGGGTCACCTACAACTCCCCCACCTCCGACGGCCTGCCGGTCACCGGCATCGGCCGGGCCAAGGCGGAGAAGATCTGGTTCCGCGCGCTCACCACGAAGTTCACCTCGACCACGAACTACGCGGGGGCCCGCACCGGCACCCTGGCGGCGACCGGTGAGCTGTACGGCACGGACAGCGCCGAGTACAAGGCGGTGCAGGACGCCTGGGCGGGCGTCAACGTCGGCACCCGCTCCGGCGGTCCCGGGGGCGGCGGCACCACCTTCGAATCGACCACCGACGTGGCGATCCCGGACGCCGGCGCCGCGGTGACCTCGTCGATCACCGTCACCGGCCGCACCGGAAACGCGCCGAGCAACCTTCAGGTCTCGGTGGACATCGTGCACACCTGGAGCGGTGACCTGGTCGTCGACCTGATCGCCCCGGACGGCACCGCGTACCGCCTGCGCAACCGCACCGGCGGTTCGGCGGACAACATCAACGAGACGTACACGGTCAACGCGTCGTCGGAGACGGCCAACGGCACCTGGAAGCTGCGGGTCCAGGACCTGGCGCGCTACGACACCGGCTACATCAACGGCTGGAGCCTGACCTTCCCGTAAACAGGCCCCTGCGCGGCGCCGTTCCGGGTGGTTCCCACCGCCCGGGACGGCGCCGCTTTTTGCCTGTCCCATACGCACGGCGGGTTGCGTCTTTGCCGAGGTCACGCGGGTTCACACGCACGCAACACACGGCCGGACATCGATTTTCGGCCAACATCATCAGACCCTCATGACATGTACGCGACGCGGATGTCACTCTTCCCTCGCTCGGTGCACCACCCGGACGGCCCCCAACCGTCCGGCACCCCCACTCACCCCCCAAGGAGCTTCGAGTGACTCCCCTCTACGCGCGTCGCCGCCGTACCGCCCTGGCCGCCGCCACCGCCGTCGTGGCCGGTGCCCTGCTCACCACCGGCCTGGCCACCGGTACCGCGACCGCCGACTCCGCCCCCGCCGGCAAGCCGGTTCTGGGCGGCGCCCCCGTGCTGCTGTCCGCCTCCGCGCGCACCTCCCTCATCCGGGAGCAGCAGGCCACGGCCTCCGAGACCGCCGACGCGATAGGCCTCGGCGCCAAGGAGAAGCTGATCGTCAAGGACGTCGTCAAGGACGTCGACGGCACCGTCCACACCCGCTACGAGCGCACCTACGACGGGCTGCCCGTGCTCGGCGGCGACCTCGTCGTGCACGAGCCGGCGGGCGGTGCCAGAACCGTCACCAAGGCCGTGAAGACCTCCGTCGCGGTCGCCACCGTGACGCCGAAGGTCGCCGCGGGCAAGGCCGAGGCGCAGGCGCTCGCCGCCGCCGCGAAGGCCGGCTCGGAGCGCACCGACGCCGACTCCGCGCCCCGCAAGGTGATCTGGGCCGCCGAGGGCACGCCGGTCCTCGCCTACGAGACCGTCGTCGGCGGCCTCCAGGAGGACGGCACCCCGAACGAGCTGCACGTGATCACCGACGCCACCACCGGCGAGAAGCTGCACGAGTGGCAGGCCGTGCACACCGGCACCGGCAAGAGCCTGTACTCCGGCACCGTCACCCTGGGCACCTACAAGTCCGGCTCGACGTACCAGCTGTACGACACCTCGCGCGGCGGTCACAAGACCTACAACCTGGCGCGCGGCACCTCCGGCACCGGCACCCTGTTCACCGACGCGGACGACACCTGGGGCACCGGCACCGCCTCCAGCTCCTCCAGCGACCAGACCGCGGCCGTGGACGCGGCCTACGGCGCCCAGATCACCTGGGACTTCTACAAGAACACCTTCGGGCGCAACGGCATCAGGAACGACGGCAAGGCCGCCTACTCCCGCGTCCACTACGGCAGCAGCTACGTCAACGCCTTCTGGCAGGACAGCTGCTTCTGCATGACCTACGGCGACGGCTCGGGCAACACCCACCCGCTGACCTCGCTGGACGTCGCCGGCCACGAGATGAGCCACGGCGTCACCTCCGTCACCGCCGGCCTCAACTACAGCGGCGAGTCCGGCGGCCTCAACGAGGCGACCAGCGACATCTTCGGCACCGGTGCGGAGTTCTACGCGGCGAACTCCACCGACAAGGGTGACTACCTCATCGGCGAGAAGATCAACATCAACGGCGACGGCACGCCGCTGCGGTACATGGACAAGCCGAGCAAGGACGGCGCGTCCAAGGACTACTGGTCCTCCAGCCTCGGCTCGGTCGACGTGCACTACTCCTCGGGTCCGGCGAACCACTTCTTCTTCCTGCTCGCCGAGGGCAGCGGCGCGAAGACCATCAACGGCGTGAGCTACAACTCGCCGACGTACGACGGCTCCACCGTCACCGGCATCGGCCGCGCCAAGGCGCTGCAGATCTGGTACAAGGCGCTGACCACGTACTTCACCTCGACGACCAACTACAAGGCGGCCCGTACGGGCACCCTGAACGCGGCGTCCGCGCTGTACGGCTCGAGCAGCACGGAGTACAAGGCGGTCGACGCCGCCTGGAAGGCGATCAACGTCAGCTGAGCCTGACTCTTCTTGGTGCCGTGCGGCACCCGGAGCGCTTCGCTCCGGGTGCCGCCGGTGCGTTCGGGGGCACCGCCTAGGCTTGGGTCCCATGTCTTCGGCGGACTTCACCTACGACCACGTCGGCGCGAGCCGGGATCCCGACTACTGCCCTCCGGGGTACCACCACCTGAGGGAGCGCACCCGGCTCGGCGAGGGGGAGCAGGTGTTCCGCCAGGCCGCGGACGCGCTGTTCGGTTTTGAGATGCACCGGGAGATGGGGGTCGGCATCGACGCCTCGGCGGAGCGGGCGGCGGTGGACGTCGACGTCACGGTCACCCTGGCGGGGCTGGTGAAGGCGCCGTGCCGGGTGGTGTGGGCGGCGGAGGAGTACCGCGAGGCGGGGTGGGCGTACGGGACGCTGTCCGGGCATCCGGAGAGCGGCGAGGAGGCGTTCGTGGTGCACCGGACCGGGGACGGGACGGTGTGGCTGACGGTCTCGGCGTTCAGCCGCCCGGCGAGCTGGTACGCGCGGGCTGGTGGCCCGGCCACCCGATCCCTCCAGCACGCGTACGCCCGCCGGGCCGGCAAGACGCTTCGGCGTCTGGCGACGCGGGGAGTGGAGGAGGCCTGACGGCCACCGGAGTGCCGGGCACTGTCCATCGCCGGGTGCGGGCCCGTGGGGGCTGGTCGCGCAGTTCCCCGCGCCTCTGAGGGGGCCTAGCCTGCGGGCAGTTGTGCCTTCCCCAGTGCCTTAAGGGCCTGGGAGGTACCCCCAGGGCGGCACGGGTGGGCGCAGGCGGCACCTCGTCAGCGCCGAGCCGCGCAACGCCCCCCACGGCCACCGAGGTGCCGGGCACTGTCCATCGCCGGGTGCGGCCCGGCGGGGGCCGTTCGCGCAGTTCCCCGCGCCCCTACGGGCGCTACCGCATCAGTAAGCCCGCCGCCTCCGCGACGTCCTCCGGTGGCACCGCCACCAACCCCAGCTCCGCCCCGGATGCCAACAGCCGGTGACTCGGCAGCACCCGCACCGTGTAGCCGAACGGCCCCGTGCGGTCGAGGGACAGCGGGCCCTCGTAGACCCACTCACCCCCCGCCCCGGGCGAACCCACCGGCTTGAGCGGCACGGCAGCCGCATCCGTGATGCGATCCTCCTCGTCCACCCGCCCCGCGACGGCCTGCACCTCCACGTCCTCCGGCCGCAGGCTGCCCAGACCCACCCGCACCCGGAGGGCCAGCGTGCTGCCCAGTTCCGCGGTGGCGGAGGCCACGGAGGTCTCGACGTGGTCGACGGTCACCCCGTGCCACGCCCCCCGCACCACCGCCTTCCACTCCGCCAGCTCCCGCGCGGCGTCCGCGTTCATCGCCCGGTGCGCGTGCGCGGCCGGCGTGTACAGCCGCTCCACGTACTCCCGCACCATGCGCCCGGCCAGCACCTTCGGCCCGAGCAGGCTCAGCGTCCGGCGGACCATCTCGATCCACCGGTCCGGCAGCCCGCTGCGCCCGCGCTCGTAGAAGGTGCGGGTGACACGCTGCTCCAGCAGGTCGTACAGCGCCGCGGCCTCTATGTCGTCGCGCCGGTCCGGGTCGGTCCCCGCGCCGTCCGCCGTAGGGATGGCCCAGCCGAAGTCGGGCTGGAACCACTCGTCCCACCAGCCGTCCAGCACCGACAGGTTGAGCCCGCCGTTGAGCGCGGCCTTCATGCCGCTGGTGCCGCACGCCTCCAGCGGCCGCAGCGGGTTGTTCAGCCAGATGTCGCAGCCGGGGTACAGCTTCTGCGCCATCGCCATGCCGTAGTCGGGCAGGAACACGATCCGGTGCCGCACCCGCGGGTCGTCGGTGAAGCGGACCAGCTCCTGGATGAGCCGCTTGCCGCCGTCGTCCGCCGGGTGCGCCTTGCCCGCGACCACGATCTGCACCGGCCGCTCGGGGTGCAGCAGCAGATCCATCAGCCGGTCCCGGTCGCGCAGCATCAGCGTCAGCCGCTTGTACGACGGGACGCGCCGGGCGAAGCCGATGGTGAGCACGTCCGGGTCGAGGACGCCGTCGATCCAGCCCAGTTCGGCGGTCCCGGCGCCGCGCTGCCGCCAGGAGGCCCGCAGCCGTTCCCGTACCTCCAGCACCAGCAGCTCGCGCAGCGACCGGCGCAGCTCCCAGATGTCCTGGTCGGGGATGTCGGCGACGGAGTCCCAGCGGTCGGAGTCGCCGATGCTGAGCGCCTCCTCCGCGCGCCGGCTGCCGATCTGCCGGGCGCCGAGCCGGTACACCTCGGGGGCGACCCAGGTGGGCGCGTGCACCCCGTTGGTGACGGAGGTGATGGGCACCTCCTCGGGGTCGAACCCGGGCCACAGTCCGGCGAACATCTCCCGGCTGACCTGCCCGTGGAGGAGGGAGACGCCGTTGGCGCGCTGGGCGAGGCGCAGGCCCATCACGGCCATGTTGAACAGGTTGGGCTCGCCGCCCGGGTAGGTCTCCATGCCGAGCCGCAGGATGCGGTCGACCTCCAGGTTCGGCAGCTCGGCGTGCGGGCCGAAGTGCCGGGCCACCAGCTCGCGGTCGAAGCGGTCGATGCCGGCCGGCACAGGCGTGTGCGTGGTGAACACGGTCCCGGCGCGGACCGCCTCCAGGGCCGCGTCGAAGTCGAGCCCCTCGGCGCGCAGTTCCGCCATCCGCTCCAGGCCGAGGAACCCGGCGTGCCCCTCGTTGGTGTGGAACACCTCGGGCGCCGCGTGCCCGGTGAGCCTGCAGTACGTGCGGACGGCGCGGACACCTCCTATGCCGAGGAGCATCTCCTGGAGCAGCCGGTGCTCGCTGCCGCCGCCGTAGAGCCGGTCGGTCACCCCGCGCTCGATGAGGTCGTTCTCCTCGATGTCGGAGTCGAGCAGAAGCAGCGGGATCCTGCCCACCTGGGCGACCCAGACGCGGGCGCGCAGGGAGCGGTCGCCGGGCAGGGCGAGGGTGATCTGGGCGGGGGTGCCGTCGGCCTCCTTGAGCTGGTCCAGGGGCAGCTCGTGCGGGTCGAGGACCGGGTAGTGCTCCTGCTGCCAGCCGTCCCGGGACAGGGACTGGCGGAAGTAGCCGTGCCGGTAGAGCAGGCCGACGCCGATCAGCGGGGCGCCGAGGTCGCTGGCGGCCTTGAGGTGGTCGCCGGCGAGGATGCCGAGTCCGCCGGAGTACTGCGGCAGGGCGGCGGTGATGCCGAACTCGGGGGAGAAGTAGGCGACGGCGGCGGGCAGCCGGCCGCTCTGCCGCTGGTACCAGCGGTCGCCGGTCATGTAGGTGTCCAGGTCGTCCGCGGCCGCGGCGAGGCGGTCGAGGAAGTCGCGGTCGCCGGCCAGCTCGGAGAGCCGCTCGGTCGGCACGCTGCCCAGCAGACGCATGGGGTCGCCGCCGGCCGCGGCCCAGCGTTCGGGGTCGACGGAGCGGAACAGGTCACGGGTCCCGGCGTGCCAGGACCAGCGCAGATTGCGGGCCAGATCGCTCAGCGGCCGGAGGGGTTCGGGGAGCACGGGTCGGACGGTGAATCGACGGATAGCCTTCACAAGCCACCTCGGCGCGTTCGTGAGAGACGCGGTGTGCGTCCGGGTATCGCAGCCGACAGTACCGGCGCGGACACCGTCAGCGGGGGAAGCCGGGAGACACGGGTACCTCGCCTGCCCTGTCCAAACGATTCACCGCACAGTGGACATGGCCGATTCCGGCCCCATGTGCGGTCTTGTCGTACTTCACCCCGCGCGTCGCGCCCCCGCCCCGCCACCCCGTCCGCACCGCGCGCCCCCGCCCCGGGACCCCGTCCGTACCGCGCGCCCCGGGCCCGCCGGCGGGCAGGACAAGAAACCGGCCGTTTCCGCCGACCGCCGGGCCCGCACCCGCGTCACCTCCGGTGTTCGGGCCCCGCGCGCCTCTTCCGTCCCGCCTTTCCCACCGGTCACAGGCCGTCGTCCCCGCGTGTCGCGGGGAGGCCGCCGCACCCCCGGCGGGCGTCGGCGTGGGCGGGCGGGGAAGCCGCTGGTCACCGGGCGGTGCCGGCGCCGCGCGCGCCCCGGTCGCCCCGGCGCCCGCGTGCGCCGGCGCCGTACACGCTTCGACGCGCCCGCGCGGTGAACGCACCAGCACGGGTGTGCTCCGGACCCGGAGGGCGTCCAGGGGCCGCCGTCTTGTGTGTCGACATACGCGTGAGTAGTTAACAAAGGCCGGATTGCCCACCCGAACGGTGTGGGAAGCCTGCGGGTACACCCCACTGAGACCCGCAGGACCCTCCCCACAGTCATCCGCACCCTCGTTGACGCGGACAGGAGCGGTCATGCCGCCAAGCGCCACTCGTCCTCCCCTCGCCGCCGGCGCCAAGTCGTCGCCCGCGCCGACAGCGCCGGCGCGCGGCCGGCCCGCCCCGCACGAAACCGCCCCCGCCGCCAACGCGCCCCGCGTCCTCCGCGCCTCCCGAGACTTCCGTGGGCGCATCCCGTGCTGGACGTCCGGCCGCTGGTGCGGCAGGGGCGCCGGCCCGCGAGGCGGTGGTGGGCGAGTCGTTCGAGGTGACGGGCGACCGTGTTCCGCGAGGGCACGACGCGGTCGGCCACGTGGTGCTGCGGGATCCGCAGGGAAACCGGCCGTTCACGCCGATGCGGAGCTGGCGCCGGCACGACCGGTGGCGCGACCGTCACGCCGACGGCTACGGGCGTATGGACGTACACCGTGGAGGCGTGGGCGACCGGTCACCACCTGGCGGCACCACGCGCAGATCAAGATCCGGCGGGCATCGACACCGAGGTGGTGCTGGAGGAGGGCGCCGCTGCACGAGCGGGCGGCGGAGCAGGTGCCCGTCCGGACCGGAAGGTGCTGCGCGCGGCGTGGAGGCTCTGCGTGACACGGAGCGCCCGGCGGGCGGCCGGCTGGCGGCGGCGCTGACGCCGGAGGGGACGCGGGTGCTGGCCCGCATCCGCTGCGCGAGCTGTCACCAGCAGCGAGCCGCTCCCCCTGCTCGTCGAGCGCGAACGCGCCCTGTACGGCTCCTGGTACGAGTTCTTCCCCCTCGGAGGGCACACCCGAGCAGCCGCACGGCACCTTCGACACCGCCGCGCGCCGGCTCCCCGCGATCGCGGCGATGGCTTCGACGTGTGCTACCTGCCGCCATCCACCCGATCGGCACGACCTTCCGCAAGGCCCGAACAACAGCCTCGACGCCGGCCCGGACGACGTGGGTTGCCGTGGGCGATCGGCTCCCCGAGGCGCCACGACGCCGTCCACCGCAGCTGGCACGCTGGAAGACTTACCCGCTTCGTCGCCCGCGCCGGGACCTGGGCATGGAGGTCGCCCTCGACTCGCCCTCAGTGCCCCCCGACCACCCCTGGGTGCACAAGCACCCGAGTGGTCCACCACCGCCCGACGGCCCATCGCCTACGCGGAGAACCCGCGAAGAAGTACCAGGACATCTACCCGATCGCCTTCGACGCCGACATGGACGGCCTGTCGCCGAGACCTGCCGGATCTGCGGCACTGGGATGGACACCGGGGTGCGGATCTTCGCGTCGACAACCGCACACCAAGCCCGTCGTCTTCTGGGAACGCGTCATCGCCGACCATCAACGGCACCGACCCGACGTCATCTCCTGGCGGAGGCCTACCCGCCCGGCGATGATGCACACCCTCGCCCAGATCGGTTCCAGCAGTCTACACGTACTTCACCTGCGCAACACCAAGCAGGAGCTGGACGGAGTACTCACCGAACTGACGGGGGAGCGCCTCCTACATGCGGCCAACTTCTTCACCAACACCCCGACATCCTGCACGCCTACCTCCAGCACGCGGCCGCCCGCCTCGAGGTCCGCGCCGTCCTCGCCGCCACCCTCTCCCCACGTGGGGCATCTACAGCGGCTACGAACTGTGCGAGAACACCCGCTGCGCGAAGCAGCGAGGAATACCTCGACAGCGAGAAGTACCAGCTCAAACCCCGCGACTGGGAAGCCGCCGAACGCGAGGCCGCACCATCGCACCCTCATCACCCGCCTCAACACCATCCGGCGGGAGAACCCTGCCCTGCGGCAGCTGCGCGACCTCCACTTCCACCAGGCGGACAAGGAGGAGGTCATCGCCTACTCGAAGCGGCAGGACGGCAACACGGTGCTCGTGGTCGCCAATCTCGACCCCCGGCACACCCAGGAGGCGACGGTCTCGTTGGACATGCCGCAACTCGGCCTGGACTGGCACGAGTCGGTGCCGGTGCGCGACGAGCTCACCGGCGAGACCTATCAATGGGGCAGCGCCAACTATGTGCGTCTCGGTCCGGGCGGGGCACATGTACTCGTCGTCGGCGGGCGGTCCGGTGACGGGCCTCCCGGGACGCACAGCACGGTTCTGCGACCGTCCACCCCGCAGATCGGAGGGTCATCCGCCACATGAGCGTCAACGAACCCGTCCCGGACACCTTCGAAGACACCCCCGCCAAGGACCGGGACCCCGACTGGTTCAAACGCGCCGTCTTCTACGAGGTCCTCGTCCGCTCCTTCCAGGACAGCAACGGGGACGGCATCGGTGACCTGAAAGGTCTGACCGCCAAGCTGGACTATCTGCAATGGCTGGGCGTCGACTGCCTGTGGCTGCCGCCGTTCTTCAAGTCGCCCCTCAGGGACGGCGGTTACGACGTCGCCGACTACACCTCGGTGCTGCCGGAGTTCGGCGACCTGGCGGACTTCGTGGAGTTCGTCGACTCCGCCCATCAGCGCGGCATGCGCGTGATCATCGACTTCGTCATGAACCACACCAGCGACCAGCACCCGTGGTTCCAGGAGTCCAGGCGCGACCCCGACGGTCCGTACGGCGACTACTACGTGTGGGCCGACGACGACAAGCAGTTCCAGGACGCCCGGATCATCTTCGTCGACACCGAGGCCTCCAACTGGACGTACGACCCGGTACGCAAGCAGTACTACTGGCACCGCTTCTTCTCGCACCAGCCGGATCTGAACTACGAGAACCCGGCCGTGCAGGAGGAGATGATCTCCGCGCTGAAGTTCTGGCTGGACCTCGGGATCGACGGGTTCCGGCTGGACGCGGTGCCGTACCTGTACCAGCGGGAGGGCACCAACTGCGAGAACCTGCCGGAGACGCACGCGTTCCTCAAGCGGGTCCGCAAGGAGATCGACACCCAGTACCCGGACACCGTCCTCCTCGCCGAGGCCAACCAGTGGCCCGAGGACGTCGTCGACTACTTCGGCGACTACGCCGCCGGCGGCGACGAGTGCCACATGGCCTTCCACTTCCCGGTCATGCCCCGCATCTTCATGGCCGTCCGCCGCGAGTCCCGCTACCCGGTCTCCGAGATCCTCGCCAAGACGCCCGCCATCCCCTCCGGCTGCCAGTGGGGCATCTTCCTGCGCAACCACGACGAAGCCGTCCGCCGCGAAGTCCGCTACCCGGTCTCCGAGAATCCTCGCCAAGACGCCCGGCCATCCCCTCCGGCTGCCAGTGGGCATCTTCCTGCGCAACCACGACGAACTGACCCGGAGATGGTCACCGACGAGGAACGCGACTACATGTGGCCGAGTACGCCAAGGACCCCCGCATGCGCGCCAACATTCGGCATCCGCCGCGCCTCGGCCCGCTGCTGGACAACGACCGCAACCAGATCGAACTCTTCACCGCCCTGCTGCTCTCGCTCCCCGGGTCGCCGATCATCTACTACGGCGACGAGATCGGCATGGGCGACAACATCTGGCTCGGCGACCGCGACGCCGTCCGCACCCCCATGCAGTGGACCCCGGACCGCAACGCCGGCTTCTCCTCCGCCGACCCCGGCCGCCTCTACCTGCCCACGATCATGGACCCGGTCTACGGCTACCAGGTCACCAACGTCGAGGCGTCCATGGCCTCGCCCTCGTCGCTGCTGCACTGGACCCGGCGCATGATCGAGATCCGCAAGCAGAACCCGGCGTTCGGCCTCGGCTCCTACACCGAGCTTCCCTCCTCCAACCCCGCCGTCCTCGCCTTCCTCCGCGAGGCCCCCCCGAACGGGGAAGACGGGGACGACCTGGTTCTCTGCGTCAACAACTTCTCCCGTTTCGCGCAGCCCACGGAGCTGGATCTCAGCGCCTTCGAGGGGCGGCATCCGGTGGAGCTGTTCGGCGGGGTGCGCTTCCCGGCCGTCGGCGCGCTGCCGTACCTGCTGACGCTCGGAGGGCACGGCTTCTACTGGTTCCGGCTCCGGAAGGACGGCGCGTAGAACCGGGGCGGGGCGGTTTCTCCCGCTCCGCCCGGGGCACGCATGAGTAACACCCCGCCCACCGGCGGCGCCCCGTGGCGCGCCGACAGAGGGGAAAGGACGCGACGCCATGTCGGAAGCCGTCACACGCACCGTCACGACCCCGCCCGGCCTCCTTGCGTCACTCGATCCACTGTTGCGGGAGTGGCTGCCGAGGCAGCGCTGGTTCGCCGGGAAGGGCCGCCCGGTCACCGGATTCGACCTGGTCGCGGCCACCGAGCTGCTGCCCGCCACGGCCAAGCTCGGCCTCTACCACCTGCTGGTGCGCGCCCACCAGGCGCTCCAGCCCGGCCACGGCGGGCCCGAGCAGCCGGGCGACTGCTACCAGCTGTTCATAGGCGTGCGCGAGGCGCTGCCGCCCAGGCTGGCGCCCGCGCTGATCGGTCATGTGTCGCAGGGTCCGCTGGCCGGACGGACGGTCTACGAGGCCCTGCACGACACCCGGCCCGCCGACCTGCTCCTGGAAGCCCTGCGCACCCAGGCCCGGATCGGCGGGCTTCGCTTCGAGCGCGACCCGCGCCAGGAGATACGGCCCGGGCTCGTGCCGCGCCTGATGACGGCCGAGCAGTCGAACTCGTCGGTCGTCTACGGCGACACTTACATCCTGAAACTGATGCGCCGCGTGGTGCCCGGCATCAACCCCGACCTGGAGCTGCCGCTGGCGCTGGCCCGCGAGGGCTGCCCCCGGGTGCCCCCGCCGACGGCATGGCTGGTCGCCGACGCCGAGGACACGGCCGGGCCCTCGCGTCCGGCCGAGCCGTACGTCCTGGGGGTGCTCCAGCCGTTCGTGCAGGGCGCCACCGACGGCTGGGAGCTGGCGCTGCGGGAGCTGGCCAAGGGGGAGGACTTCGTCGCCGAGGCGCGGGCCCTCGGGCGGGCCACCGCCGAGGTGCACACCGCGCTGGCACACGCCCTGCCCACGGTCACCCTGGGCCATGTGCAGATGCGCGCCCTGGTCGACGGCATGACCGAGCGGCTCGAGGCGGCCGTGCAGGCGGTGCCCGCACTGCGGCCGTACGCGGACGATCTGCGCTCGGCGTACACCGCGCTGGACGACCTCGCGTCCGAGGGCCGCACCTGGACCGCCCAGCGGATCCACGGCGACCTGCACCTCGGGCAGTGCCTGCGCTCCCCGGCCGGCACCTGGTCGCTGATCGACTTCGAGGGCGAGCCGGCCCGGCCGCTGGCCGAGCGGCGTATGCCGCAGCCGGCCGTGCGGGACGTGGCGGGCATGCTGCGCTCCTTCGACTACGCGGCGCGCACCACGGACCCGCCCCAGCCCGAGTGGGCCACCCACTGCCGGGCGGCCTACTGCTCCGGGTACGCGGAGGCCGCCGGCCGTGACCCGCGCACCGAGCCGGTGCTGCTGCGCGCGTACGAGACCGACAAGGCGGTCTACGAGGCGGTGTACGAGGCACGGCACCGCCCCGACTGGCTGCCCGTGCCGATGGCGGCCCTGCACCGGCTCGCCTCGGCCGACCCGACCTGACCCACCCGCCCCGCGCCCAGGAGGCTTCCCCGTGACCCCCCGCCCCGAGCCCAGCGGTCCCTCCCGTGAGCAGCCGGCCGACGCACGCCGCACCGAGCCACAGACGCCGGCACGGAAGAAGAAGACCCCGCCGCCTGCGGGCAATCGCAGCGCAGGGGCGACCCCGCCGCCTGCGGACAACGGTGCCCCTGGGGCGACCGGCCGGCCTGCGGGCAGTCGTGCCGCTGGGGCGACGGGGGTCCCCCCGCTCGAGCGAAGCCGAGAGCGGGGGAGGGTGGGCGCAGGCGGCACCGCTCAGGGCGCCTCGGGGACAGCACCGGCGGCACCGGTGCCAGAGAACACCCCCCAGTCCGCCCCTCCGGAAGCGGAGATCCCCGTCTCCCCCGCCGTGGACGCCGGCGACCGCGACCGCCTCCTCCACGGCACCCACCACGCCCCGCACTCCGTCCTCGGCGCCCACCCCGTCCCCGGCGGCATCGCCTTCCGCGCCTTCCGCCCGTACGCACAAGCCGTGAGCGTGGTCTCCGGCGGCATGACCGTCACCCTGCACGACGACGGCGACGGCTTCTTCTCCGGCCTGCTCCCCCTCCGGGACGTCCCCGCGTACCGCCTGCGCGTCGCGTACGAGGGCACCGAGGTCGAGACGGAGGACGCCTACCGCTTCCTGCCCACGCTCGGCGAGCTGGACCTGCACCTGATCGGCGAGGGCCGCCACGAGCAGCTGTGGACCGTGCTCGGCGCACACCCCATGACCCACCAGGGCGTGGACGGCACCCGCTTCTCGGTGTGGGCGCCGAACGCGCAAGGCGTACGCGTCGCCGGCACGTTCAACTTCTGGGACGCCACCGGCCACCCCATGCGCTCGCTCGGCTCGTCCGGCGTGTGGGAGCTGTTCGTGCCGGGCATCGGCGAGGGCGAACTGTACAAGTTCGAGATCACCCGCCCCGACGGCACGAAGACCCTGCGCGCCGACCCGATGGCCCGCCGCACGGAGGTGCCCCCGGCCACCTCCTCGATCGTCACGGCGTCGCACCACGAGTGGAACGACGCGGAGTGGCTGGAGCAGCGGGCGGAGGTGCCGGCACACCGCGCGCCGCTCTCCCTTTACGAGGTGCACCTGCCGTCGTGGCGGCCGGGCCTCACCTACCGGCAGCTCGCCGACCAACTCCCCGCGTACGTCAAGGACCTGGGCTTCACGCACGTCGAGCTGATGCCGGTCGCCGAGCACCCCTTCGGCGGCTCCTGGGGCTACCAGGTCACCGGCTTCTACGCGCCGACCGCCCGTATGGGCAGCCCGGACGACTTCAAGTACCTGGTGGACGCCCTCCACCAGGCCGGCATCGGCGTGATCATGGACTGGGTGCCCGCGCACTTCCCGCGCGACGAGTGGGCGCTGGCCGAGTTCGACGGCCGCCCCCTGTACGAGCACTCCGACCCGCTGCGCGCCGCCCACCCCGACTGGGGCACCCTGGAGTTCGACTTCGGGCGCCGCGAGGTGCGCAACTTCCTGGTGGCCAACGCCCTGTACTGGTGCGAGGAGTTCCACATCGACGGCCTGCGGGTCGACGCCGTCGCCTCCATGCTCTACCTGGACTACTCGCGCGAGCCGGGCCAGTGGACGCCGAACGAGCACGGCGGCCGGGAGAACCTGGACGCGGTGGCGTTCCTGCAGGAGATGAACGCGACCGTCTACCGCAGGGTGCCGGGGGTGGTGACGATCGCCGAGGAGTCGACCGCCTGGGACGGCGTCACCCGCGCCACCCACCACCGCGGCCCGAGCGGCTTCGGCGGCCTCGGCTTCGGGCTGAAGTGGAACATGGGCTGGATGCACGACTCGCTGGAGTACATGAGCCACGAGCCGGTGCACCGCAAGTACCACCACGGCGAGATGACCTTCTCCATGGTGTACGCGTACAGCGAGAACTACGTGCTGCCGATCTCCCACGACGAGGTGGTGCACGGCAAGCGGTCGCTGGTGTCGAAGATGCCCGGCGACTGGTGGCGGCAGCGCGCCGACCTGCGCGCCTACCTGGGCTTCATGTGGGCCCATCCGGGCAAGCAGCTGCTGTTCATGGGGCAGGAGTTCGCGCAGGGCGCGGAGTGGTCGGAGGCGCACGGCCCGGACTGGTGGCTGCTGGACCCGCACTACGGCGCGGAGGCCGACCACCGGGGTGTGCGGGACCTGGTGCGCGACCTGAACACCGTCTACCGCGCCACCCCGGCGCTGTGGCAGTACGACACCGAGCCGGCCGGTTTCCGCTGGGTGGCCGGGGACGCCGCCGACGACAACGTGCTCGCGTTCCTGCGGTACGACGCCGACGGCTCGCCGCTGCTCGCGGTGTCCCACTTCGCGCCGGTGGTGCGGCACGACTACCGCATCGGCGTCCCGGACGACGTGCCCGCCTGGCACGAAGCCCTGAACACCGACGCGGCCCGCTACGGCGGCTCCGACGTCACCAACCCGGACCCGGTGAAGCCGGAGCCGCAGGGGTGGCACGGTCTGCCGGCGAGCATCCGGCTGACCCTGCCTCCCCTGGCGACGGTGTGGCTGCGCCCGGCCTGACGGCGGGCGCGCCCGGGCTTACGCGAGAGCCTTGGCCACCGGCTCCGGCAGCGGCTCGGTGTGCAGCACGCCGAGCCGCTGGGTGGCGCGGGTGAGGGCCACGTACAGGTCGCTGGTGCCGTAGCGGCCCGGTTCGACCACGAGGACCGAGTCGAACTCGAGCCCCTTGGCCTGGCGTGGGTCGAGCAGCACCACCTGGTGGGTGAGGTCCGGTTCGGCGCCGGCCGTCACCCCGTCCAGGCGGGCGGCCAGGGCGCGGTGCAGCTCACGCGGGGCGATGACCGCGAGGCGGCCCTCCTGCGGGGTGAGCTCCTTGACCGCGTCGGCGGTGGCGGCGGGCAGGTCGGCGGCGGCGCGGGCCCACGGCCTCACCCCGGTGGCGCGCACCGAGCTGGGCGGCTCGAAGCCGGGGTGCGCGTCCCTCACCACGGCGGCGGCGACCTCCATGATCTCCGCGGGGGTGCGGTAGTTGACGCCGAGGCGGTGGTGCTCCCAGCGGTCCTCGACGTAGGGGCTGAGGATGCCCTCCCAGGAGCCGACGCCGCCCGCCTCCGAGGTCTGCGCCGGGTCGCCGACCAGGGTCATCGACCGGGTGGGGCTGCGCCGCATCAGCAGCCGCCACGCCATCGGGGACAGCTCCTGCGCCTCGTCCACGATGATGTGGCCGAACGCCCAGGTGCGGTCGGCGGCGGCGCGCTCGGCGGCGCTGCGGTGGTCGTCCTCCTCGTGCCGTTCGGCGAACCGCTCCGCGTCGATGATGTCGTGCGCGGACAGCACCTCGGAGGACTCGGGGTCGTCCTCCTCCTTGTCCTCGAACTCGAAGGTGCGGGAGGCGTACGAGACGTCCAGCACGCCCTGGGCGTAGGCGATCTGCCGCTGCCGCTCGCGTTCGGCGCGCTCGCGGGCGAGCCGGTCGTCCTCGCCGAGGAGTTCGGCGGCCTCGTCGAGCAGCGGCACGTCGGAGACGGTCCAGTGGCGGGTGACCGGGCGGCGGACCGCGGCGGCGTCCTCGTCGGAGAGGTAGTCCTCCGGGGCGGCGAGGAAGTCCGCGACCAGCCGCTGCGGGGTGATCCGCGGCCAGAGCTGGTCGATCGCGGACCACACCTCGGGGTTCTCCGCCAGCTCGTCGCGGATCTGGGTGATGTCGCTCGGGTCGAGCAGGTTGGACCCGTCGTACGGGTCGGTGCCGATGCGCTCGGCGAGCATGTCGGTGAGCGTGTTGAGGATGTGCCCCTCGAAGTGCTCGCGGGCCACGTTGTGCGGCAGCTTCGTGGCGCGGGTGCGCTCCCGGGCGACGTTCACCAGGCCGTCGTCGAGCATGAGGATCTCGCGGTCGTGCTCGATCGCGATGACCGGGTCGGGCAGCGCCTGCCGGTCGCGAACGTACTCCGCGAGCACGCCGGCCATCTCCGCCCGCCCCTTGACCTCGGCGGCCTCCGGGGTGTCCGTGCGGGTCGTCCGCACGCCCGGGAACAGCTCGCCGACGGTCGCGAGGAGCACGCCGGTCTCGCCGAGGCTGGGCAGCACCTCGCCGATGTAGCCGAGGAACGCCGGGTTGGGCCCGACGATGAGGACGGCGCGGCGGGCCAGCAGCTCGCGGTGCTCGTAGAGCAGGTACGCGGCCCGGTGCAGGGCGACGGCGGTCTTGCCGGTGCCGGGTCCGCCCTCGACCACCATGACGCCCCGGTGCGGGGCGCGGATGATGCGGTCCTGGTCGGCCTGGATGGTGCGCACGATGTCACCCATGCGGCCGGTGCGGGCGGAGTTGAGGGCGGCGAGCAGCACGGCGTCGCCGGTGGGGTCCTCGTGGCCGGTGCGGGTGTCGTCGCCCAGGTCGAGGATCTCGTCGTGCAGGTGGGTGACGCGGCGGCCCTCGGTGGCGATGTGCCGGCGGCGGCGCAGTCCCATCGGGGTGTGGCCGGTGGCCAGGTAGAACGGGCGGGCGACGTCGGCCCGCCAGTCGATGAGGACCGGGCTGCGCTCGTCGTCGTCGGCGCGCAGGCCGATGCGCCCGATGTGATGGGTCTGCCCGGAGGCCAGGTCGATACGGCCGAAGCAGAGGGAGCCGTCCACCGCGTTCAGCGCGGCGAGCAGCCCGGAGCGCTCGGCGACCAAGATGTCCCGTTCCAGCCGGGCCTGCCGGGGGGTGTGGCCCTGGGCGAGGGCGTCCGCCACACCGGCCTCGGCGTCGCCCCGCAGGACGTCCACCCGTGCGTACAGTCCGTCGATGAATTCCTGTTCGTGCCGCAATTCATCGTCCGGAAATTCGGTGTTTGACAATTCCACTCCCGCCCGGATATACTGTGCTCACTGAACTTCTTCGCGACTTCTCATAACGAAGGCGTGAATGGACGAATATACGCAAGGAAAACCCCCGGGCGCAATTGCCCGGGGGTTTTCTTCGTACAGAGGGCGGCCGGTCAGAGCACGCCGTCCAGCTCCTCCCGCAGCCGCCGACCCGGCCGCGCGCCGACCATGGAGCGCAGCGGCTCCCCGTCACGGAACACCATGAACGTCGGCATCGACAGCACCTTGTACGCGTTCGTCGTGACCGGATTGCGGTCCACGTTCAGCTGGACGACCTTCAGCCGGCCTTCCTCCTCCGCCGCAAGCTCACGCAGCACCGGCGCCATCTGCCGGCACGGCGGGCACCAGTCCGCGGTGAACTCCACCAGCACCGGAAGTCCGGCGCCCAGCACCTCCTCCGCGAAATCCGCGTCGGTCACCTCGGGCACGCCGCTCATCGCGGTCCCCCTCCCAGTTCGCACTCCGGTTCCGGACCTCCCGGGACCGCCGCGTCGGCCGCGAGCGCCGCACGGGCCGCCTCCGCCCGCGCCAGCTGCCGCCCGACCTGCTCCCGCACCGCGCCCAGCTCGGCGATGAGCGCGTCCAGCTCGTCGAGCTTGCGCCGGTAGACCTGGAGCGAGGCCGGGCACGAGTCGCCCTCGGGATGCCCGGCGCGCAGGCACTCCACGAACGGCCGGGTCTCCTCCAGACCGAACCCGAAGTCCTGCAGCGTGCGGATCTGCCGCAGCAGCCTCAGGTCGGACTCGTCGTAGGTCCGATGGCCGTTCACGTCCCTGCGCGCGGGCAGCAGCCCGCGGGACTCGTAGTACCGCAGCGTCCGCGTCGTGGTCCCGGCGCGTGCGGCCAGCTCGCCGATTCGCATGCCGCCGAACGTACGGCTTGACGTCGGCGTCAGGGCAAGCGCGGAAGGCCTGGGCAAGGAAGAGCCGGGCGGCCGGACTCACGGGGGAGGAGTCCGGCCGCCCGGCGGGAGGCCCGGTCAGGGAAGTCGGGCCTCCGGGACCGGCCGGCCGGTCCGACGGGGGTGCGGACCGGCCGGCCGGGGTGCGGAGGGCCTGGGGTCAGGCCTTGGCGAGTTCCTTCTCGTCGCCCGGCTCGGACGCCTCGGCGTCGTCGTTCCGGCCGGCGCCGTGGTCGTCCAGCAGCGTGCGCTCGTCGAACGGGGCGCGTCCGGCCAGCACCTCGGCGACCCGCTCCTTGTCGATCTCCTTCGTCCAGGTGCCGATCAGCACCGTGGCGATCGCGTTGCCGGCGAAGTTGGTCAGCGCGCGGGCCTCGCTCATGAAGCGGTCGATGCCGACGATCAGGCCGATGCCGTCCACCAGGGCGGGCTTGTGCGACTGGAGGCCGCCGGCCAGGGTCGCGAGGCCGGCGCCGGTGACACCGGCGGCGCCCTTCGAGGCGACCAGCAGGAACAGCAGCAGCGGGATCTGCTCGCCGACCGACATCGGCGTGCCCATGGCGTCGGCGATGAACAGCGAGGCCATGGTCATGTAGATCATGGTGCCGTCGAGGTTGAAGGAGTAGCCGGTCGGGACGGTGATGCCGACCACCGGCTTGCTGACGCCCAGGTGCTCCATCTTCGCGATGAGCCGCGGCAGCGCGGACTCGGAGGAGGACGTGGACAGGATCAGCAGGAACTCACGGCCCAGGTACTTGAACAAGGTCCACACGTTCAGCCCCGCGACGATCTTCAGCATCGCGCCGAGCACCACGAAGATGAACAGCACACAGGTGAGGTAGAAGCCGAGCATCAGCACCGCGAGGCTCTTCAGCGCGTCGACGCCGGCCGAGCCGGTGACCGCGGCCATCGCGCCGAACGCGCCGACCGGGGCCGCCCACATGATCATGGCGAGGACGCGGAAGACCAGCCGCTGGATGTGCTCGATGCCGCGCAGGACCGGCTGCCCCGCCTTGCCCATGGCCTGCAGGGCGAAGCCGCACAGCAGGGCGATCAGCAGGGTCTGGAGCACCTCGCCCTGCGTGAAGGCGGACACGATCGTGGTCGGGATGATGCCGAGCAGGAACTCGGTGGTGTCCTTGGCCTCCGCGTCGATCTGCGCGTGGCCGGTCTCCTTCACCGCGTCGGTGATCGCGAGGCCGCTGCCCGGCTCCAGGATGTTGCCGACGACCAGACCGATGGCGAGCGCCACCACGGACATGACCATGAAGTAGCCGAGGGCGATGCCGCCCACGGCGCCGACCTTGGCGGCCTTCCGCACGGACCCGATGCCCAGCACGATGGTGCAGAAGATGATCGGCGAGATCATCATCTTGATCAAATTCACGAAGCCGGTGCCGATCGGCTTCAGCTCGACCGCGAAGTCCGGCGCGATCAGGCCGACGGCGATGCCGAGGGCGACCGCGACGATCACCGCGATGTAGAGATAGTGCGTGCGGTCCCGCTTGGCCTCGGGTGCGGCAGGTGCCGTATCGGCGGTGCTGGTCACGGCGGCCCTCCTTGACGTCGTCGTCGGCATCACCGGCGTGCGGCTCACGTCCGGGGGATGGTTCGGGGGAACGCGGTGACTATGTCGCGCCTTGTGAGTGCGGTCACCCTTCCGTTCATTTAGTTCACCGCTCATGCACGAGGCAGACTGGCTGAATGCGTATCCCCCTCCCCCGGCCCCGCAGTCTCGCGGGACAGCTCTTCGCCATGCAGGCCGTGCTGCTCACGGTCGTCGTGGCGGGGTACGCGCTGGCCACCTATCTCAGCCACCGCAGCGAGGCCGAGCAGGCCGCGGGGAGGCAGGCCACCTCGGTGGCCCGCTCGGTCGCCGACTCGCCGTCCGTGCGGGAGGCGATCCGCTCGTCCGACCCCTCGGCGCGCCTCCAGCCCTACGCGGTGGCGGTGGTGCGCGACACCGACGTGGACTTCGTCACGATCATGGATCCGCGGGGCATCCGCTGGACCCACCCCGACCCGGCCCAGATCGGCCTGCCCTTCCGGGGGCACACCGGTCCGGCGCTGCAGGGGCGCACGTTCACCGAGACGTACACCGGCACGCTCGGCCCGTCCGTGCGCGCGGTGACGCCGGTGCGGGACGGCGACCGGATCGTGGGCCTGGTCAGCGCGGGCATACGGGTCGAGGAGATCGGCCGGCGGGTGCAGGAGCAGCTCGCCGCGCTGCTGGCGGTCGCGGGGGGCGCGCTCGCCCTCGGCGCGATCGGCACGTACGTGATCAACGCGCGGCTGCGCCGGCACACGCACGGGATGAACGCGACCGAGCTGAGCCATATGCACGACTACCATCAGGCCGCGCTGCACGCCGTGCGCGAGGGTCTGCTGATGCTGGACGGGCAGTTCCGGGTGGCGCTGATCAACGACGGCGGCCGGGTGCTGCTCGGGGTGGACCAGGAGGAGGACGTGGTGGGCCGGTCGGTCGCGGAGCTGGGGCTGCCGGCCCCGCTGACGGGCGCGCTGCTCGCCTCCGAGCCCCGGGTCGACGAGGTGCACCTCAGCGCCGACCGGGTGCTCGTGGTGAACACCTCCCCGGTCACCGGCGGGCAGCGGCGCGGCTCGGTGGTGACGCTGCGGGACGTGACCGAGCTGCAGTCGCTGATGGGCGAGCTGGACTCCGAGCGGGGTTTCACGCAGGCGCTGCGGTCCCAGGCGCACGAGGCGGCCAACCGGCTGCACACCGTGGTGTCGCTGATCGAGCTGGGCCGCGCCGAGGAGGCCGTGGAGTTCGCCACCGCCGAGCTGGAGCTGGCGCAGGCGCTCACCGACCAGGTGGTGGCGGCGGTGAGCGAGCCGGTGCTCGCGGCGCTGCTGCTGGGCAAGACCGCGCAGGCCAACGAGCGGGGCGTGGAGCTGGTGGTGTCCCCGGACAGCCGCCTGGACGACGGCCTGCTCCCGGAGGCGCTGCCTTCCCGCGACCTGGTGACCATCCTCGGCAACCTGATCGACAACGCGGTGGACGCGTCCCAGGGCGGGGTGCGGCCGCGGGTGACGGTGACGGCGCTGACCGAGGAGGACGGCTCCGAGCTGGTGCTGCGGGTCGGCGACACCGGGCCGGGCGTCGACCCCGACCGCGCCGAGGAGCTGTTCCGGCTCGGCTACACCACCAAGCCGTCCGGCCCCGGCGGCCGGGGACTGGGCCTCGCGCTGGTCCGGCAGGCGGTGTCCCGGCACGCCGGCACCCTCACGGTGACCTCCGGTGAGGACGGCGGCGCCGTGTTCGACGTGCGGATCCCGCTGCGGGTGCCGGCCGGTGCGGTCGTGAACGGCGCGGGCGGCGCCGTATGACCGGGCAGCCCATCAGGGTGCTGGTCGTCGAGGACGACCCGGTGGCCGCCGACGCGCACATGATGTATGTCGGGCGGGTGCCCGGATTCGTCGCCGTGGGCAAGGCGCACACCGGCGCCGAGGCCCGCCGGGCGCTCGACCGCACCCCCGTCGACCTGCTGCTTCTCGACCTGCACCTGCCGGACGTGCACGGGCTGCAGCTGGCCCGCTCGCTGCGGGCGGCCGGCCGTCACGCGGACGTGGTCGCGGTGACGTCGGCGCGGGACCTCGCGGTGGTGCGCGAGGGGGTGTCGCTGGGCGTCGTCCAGTACGTGCTGAAGCCGTTCACCTTCGCGACGCTCCGCGACCGGCTCGTCCGGTACGCCGAGTTCCGCGCGGCGGCGGGCGAGGCGAGCGGCCAGGACGAGGTCGACCGCGCCCTCGCGACCCTGCGCGCCCCCGGCCCGGCCGCCCTCCCGAAGGGCCTGAGCGGGCCCACCCTGGAACGCGTCTCCACGGCCCTGCGCGACGCCCCCGACGGCCTCACCGCCACGGGCGTCGCGGAGGCGGTCGGCATCTCCCGCATCACGGCCCGCCGCTACCTGGAACACCTCGTCGACTCCGGCTGCGCGGCCCGCCGGCCCCAGTACGGGACGGTGGGGCGGCCGGAGCTGCAGTACCGGTGGACCTCCGGCGCCTGACCGTCACGCGGCTCGCGCGAACCGCACGACCTGCGAGGCGAGCCCGGCCACGGCGAGCTCCTCCAGCAGGGACAGCGCGACCATCAGCCGTCCGTGGTCGTCCTGCGCCCAGAACACGGCCAGGGCGGCGAGCGGGACGGCGCAGAACGCGGTCAGGTCGACGGCGAGCTGCACGGCCTTACGGGACCGCCGTCGGACGTCTCTTCCGTGCGAGGCCTCCCACACCGGTGGCAGCACCGGCCGGGTGCTGTTTCGCCTGCGCGGCAGTGGCGACGACGGCGCCCGACGTCACGTGCCCGAGCCGCACGGCCGACACAGTCGGAGACGGAAGCGCCGGACCCGCGAGCGGGTGGGGCGAAGCTCACGAAGCCTTCACCGCCCCCGGCGGTTCCCCCTGCGCACGCTCATTGACCCGGCTGGACCGGTCAACTTACGTTCACCAGGCAGCCGTCCAGGCCACAGTGTCGTGTGCCCGTAGGAGGTCGTGCCCGTGCGCCCCACCGCCGCTCGCCCCACCGCCGCTCGCCCCGCCGTCCGACCGACCGCTCTCGTCGCCCTCTGCGCCGCCGCCCCGCTGCTGCTGACCGCCTGCGGGGGCGGGTCCGGCGGGGATCCGGACACGCTGAAGGTGTCCTTCAAGCAGTCCACGGACAACTCCGTGAAGGTGATGGACACCTATCTCGCGGACGTCAAGAGGCAGTTCGAGAAGGCCAACCCCGGCAAGAAGGTGGAGCTCGTCCCCATCAAGGCGCCGGACGCCGAGTACTACACCAAGCTCCAGCAGATGCTCCGCTCCCCCAGGACCGCGCCTGACCTGGTGTACGAGGACACGTTCCTCATCAACTCCGACATCACCAGCGGGTACTTGAAGCCCCTCGACCCGTATCTCGCCGGGTGGAAGGACTGGGACCGGTTCGCCGACACCGCCAAGGCCGCCGCGCAGGGCGAGGACCGGAAGACGTACGGCGTCCCCGACGGGACCGACACGCGCGGGCTGTGGTTCGGCAAGGACGTCTTCGCGAAGGCGGGTCTGCCGGCCGACTGGCAGCCGAGGACCTGGGAGGACGTCCTCGACGCCGCCCGCGCCATCAAGAAGAAGGTGCCAGGCGTCATCCCGCTGAACGTCTACACCGGCAAGCCGGTCGGCGAGGCGGCCACCATGCAGACCTTCGAGATGCTGCTGTACGGCACGAACGACGGCACGTCGGACCCGCTGTACGACAAGGACGGCAAGAAGTGGATCACGGCGGGCAAGGGCTTCCGTGACGCCCTGAGCTTCGTCGAGACCGTCTACAAGGAGAAGCTCGGGCCCGACGTCGCCGACGCCCTCGACCCCAACGTGAGCACCCGGGTGCGGGGCGAGTGGCTGCCGCAGGGCAAGCTCGGCATCGCGCTGGACGGCTCCTGGCTGCCGCAGGACTGGCTGGAGGGCAGCGGGCACGAGTGGCCGGAGTGGTCGAAGGAGCTGGGGCTCGCGGCGATGCCCACCCAGCACGGGCAGGCGCCCGGCAAGGTGAGCATGTCGGGCGGCTGGACCTGGGCGATCCCCGCCAAGGCGGCCAACCCCGACCTGGCCTTCGAGTTCGTGAAGACGATGCAGACCAAGGCCAACGCCCAGAAGTGGTACATCGCCAACTCCGGCATCGCCGTCCGCGAGGACGTCGCGTCGGACCCGGCGTACACGGCGGCCCAGCCCGGCATCCGGTTCTTCACCGACCTGGTGGAGCACACCCACTACCGGCCCGCGTACCCGGCGTACCCGAAGGTGTCGACCGCCATCCAGGAGGCGATGGAGGCGGTGACCACGGGTGACGCGTCCGTCGAGGAGGCCGCGCGGGGCTACGACGAGGCACTGCGCGACGCCGCCGGCGGCCAGGTCACCTCCAAGTGAGCGGCGACGGAACACGCCGATGACCGCCGCCGCACCGCACGCGGGCCCGGACCTTGCGAAGACCCCGGGCCCGCCCGCCGCCTCCCCGCCCCCCTCCTCGTCGGGCCGGCGCACCCTGCGCCGGTCCCTCCCCCGCTTCCTGCCGCTCACCCCCGCGCTGGCCCTGCTGCTGGTGTTCCTCGCCGGGCCGATCGCGTACTGCGTCCTCATCGCCTTCACCGACCTCCAGCTGACCGGTCAGGCGCAGGAGTCGTTCGTCGGTGTGGACAACTTCCGGCGGGCGTTCCGCGACGACGCGTTCCTCAACGCCGTATGGCTGACGCTGGTGTTCACCGTGCTGTCGGCGCTGGTCGGGCAGAACACGCTGGGTCTGGCGCTGGCCGCGCTGATGCAGCGGGCGTCGAAGCCGGTGCGCACGCTGGCCGGCGGAGTCGTCGTCACGGCGTGGGTGCTGCCGGAGGTGGTGGCGGGGTTCCTGCTGTACGCCTTCTTCCGCCGCGAGGGCACGCTCAACGCGGTCCTCGACTTCCTCCATCTCCCCTCGCAGAACTGGCTGTTCACCCTTCCCATCCTTGCGGTGTCGTTCGCCAACGTGTGGCGCGGCACGGCGTTCTCGATGCTGGTGTACTCCGCCGCGCTGAACGAGATCCCGAAGGAGATCACCGAGGCCGCCGAGGTGGACGGGGCGAGCGGGTGGCGCCGGATGTGGCACGTCACGCTGCCGATGATCCGCCGCTCCATCGGCACCACGCTGATGCTCAACACCCTGCAGACGCTCTCGGTGTTCGGGCTGATCTGGGTGATGACGCGGGGCGGTCCCGGAGGGAAGAGCCAGACGCTGCCGCTGTTCATGTACGAACAGGCCTTCCAGAACAGCCTGATCGGGTACGGCACGGCGGTGGCGCTGCTGCTTCTGCTGGTCGGCTCGCTGTTCTCGCTGCTGTACATGCGCCTGCTGCGGACGGAGGTCTGACCGCCATGTCCCCGTTTTCGCGGTCCTCGTCCCCCCGGTCCCTGTCCTCGCGCCGCACCGCCCGGCGGCTGGCCGCGGACGCCGGGCTGTTGGTCGTGGCCGTCACGTTCCTGCTGCCGCTGGCGTGGGTGGTGCTCTCCGCCGTCGACCCGCACGCCGGTCTGCGGGTGAAGGCCCCGGACGGGGTGACGCTGGAGCACTTCGACGCGATCCTCACCGACGAGATCACCTTCACCCCGCTGCTCAACAGCTTCCTCCTGTGCGGGGGCGCGACCGCGCTGACCGTGGTGTGCGCGGCGCTGGCCGCGTATCCGCTGTCCCGCTACCGGTCCCGGCTCAACCGGCCGTTCCTGCTGACGATCCTCTTCGCGACCAGCCTGCCGATCACCGCGATCATGGTGCCGGTGTACGCGCTGTTCGTGCGGGTGAACCTGATCGACACGATGCAGGGCACCATCTTCTTCTTCGCCGCGTCCCAACTTCCTTTCGCGATCTGGCTGATGAAGAACTTCATGGACGGCGTGCCGAAGGAACTGGAGGAGGCGGCCTGGACCGACGGGGCGTCCCCGCTGCAGTCGCTCGCGCGGATCGTGCTGCCGCTGATGGGGCCGGGCGTGGCGGTGGTGACCGTCTTCTCGTTCGTGATGATGTGGGGGAACTTCTTCGTCCCGTTCATGCTGCTGCTCAGCCCGGATCTGATGCCGGCGTCGGTGAGCATCAACGACTTCTTCGGCAACCGCGGGATGGTGGCGTACGGCCAGCTCGCCGCGTTCTCGATCGTCTACTCGACGCCGGTGATCCTGCTGTACGTGCTGATCTCCCGGCGGCTGGGGGCGGGGTTCGCGCTGGGCGGTGCGGTGAAGGGGTGACCGGCGGATTCGCGCCGCGGGCGGGGACGCGGGCGGTGGGGCACACGGGGCGCGGGGCTCGTACGGGGGTGCGAGGGGCGGGCGTCCGTTCCGTCCGGCACGCGCCACAGCCGAGGGCGTTCGGGCCCGCATATGCCCGCTGAGCGTGCCGTTCGCAATACGGAGTGAGCCCCTCCGCGACCTGAGAGGCGTCGCCCTCGAAACGCGACCGGCCGGTAGCCGTACCTTCCTACGATCCGTGAGCGTGGCCGAACAGACCGTAGTCACCCCCGGCGGGCGGGCCTAGCTTGTGGGCCGTGCGCCGACCTCCGCTTCGCAGCGACCGCCATCCGCCCCCGCCGTTCAACGCCCCCGCCGCCCGGCGGCTGCGTGCCGCGCTGGGCCTGGACCCGGACCACGTGGCCCACGCCCTGCGCGCCTCGTACGACCTGCCGTACGTCACGCCGGCCCTCGTCGCCGCGTGGGAGCGGGGCACGGCGTCCCCGTCCCGCCCCGAACTCACCGCTCTCGCCGGCGTGCTGTGGTGCTCCCCGGGCGAACTCATAGGCCGCCCGCGGACCTTGCGCGAGCACAGAACGGCTCGCGGCCTGGCACCCGAGGACGTCGCCCGCACCGTGGGGCTCGAACTCCACGCGTATCTACGGATGGAGGAGACGGGTCGGTGGCGCGGCACCGAGCGTCAGACGGCCGCCCTGACCCGGGTGCTCGGCCTGTCCCTGGCGGACGTCCTCGCCGTCACCGGCCGCGAGGAACGCCTCGCGGAACTGCTGCGCGACGCGGTGACCACGCGCTGGCAGGCGTACGTCCGCCCGGTGTCGAAGATCGCCCCACTGGACCGCCGCCTCCTCGAGGAGGTGCTGCACGGCCTCCACCAGGACTACCGGGCCCACATGGCCGCCACCCTCACCTGGGGCGGCAACCCGTCCGACGCGTCCGACCCGGGCCGCGACTTCCTCGCCCACGTGGTCGACCACTTCTGGACGGCGGTCGCGGCGGAGAGCGGCTGACACACCGGGCCCCGGGACCCGGCCACCACGCCTCCACGGCCGCCGCAGGCACCCGCCCGCACCACGTGCCCCTGCCGGGCGCGCCGACGACGAGTCGGCGGTACCGGTGTTCCGGCACTCACGGGCGTTGTGCCGCTCGACGGGCCCGCGGAGGTGGCCGGCTCCCGCCCTTGCGGGCGTGGGTCCCGTCGGACCCATACCTGCGGACGGCCGCTCTTCGGCGGCGGATCGCTTGCCGGCGGAGGAGCTTCACGCAGAGGGCCCGCCCGCCCACTTGGGAGGCGTACCAGCCACCCGGCGCAGGCACCCCGGCCGGACCTCGGCCCGCGGCCGGGCGACTCCTGCGGCGCCCTCGGCTCCCTGACGGCCGTCAGGCCTCCTGCGGCGCCCGCACCCTGGGACGTGACACCCCCCGCGGAACGGACAGCGCGGTCTAGAAGACCGACTCCGCCTCGTCCATCCGGTCCTTCGGGACCGTCTTCAGTTCCGTGACCGCCTCCGCGAGCGGGACCATCACGATCTCCGTGCCACGCAGGGCGGTCATCCTGCCGAAGTCGCCGCGGTGGGCGGCCTCCACCGCGTGCCAGCCGAAGCGGGTGGCGAGGACGCGGTCGTAGGCGGTGGGCACGCCGCCGCGCTGGACGTGGCCGAGGATGACCGGCTTGGCCTCCTTGCCGAGGCGCCGCTCCAGCTCGTACGCCAGGGCCGTGCCGATGCCCTGGAAGCGCTCGTGACCGAACTTGTCGATCTCGCCCTTGCCGTAGTCCATGGTGCCCTCGGCCGGGTGGGCGCCCTCGGCGACGCAGATCACCGCGAACTTCTTGCCCCGGTCGAAGCGCTCCTCGACCATCTTGACCAGCTGGGCCGGGTCGAAGGGACGCTCGGGCAGGCAGATGCCGTGGGCGCCGGCCGCCATGCCGGACTCCAGGGCGATCCAGCCCGCGTGCCGGCCCATGACCTCGACGACCATCACCCGCTGGTGCGACTCGGCGGTGGTCTTCAGGCGGTCCATCGCCTCGGTGGCGACGCCGACGGCCGTGTCGAAGCCGAACGTGCGGTCCGTGGAGGAGATGTCGTTGTCGATCGTCTTGGGGACGCCGACCACCGGCAGACCCGCGTCGGACAGCATCCGGGCCGCCGTCAGCGTGCCCTCGCCGCCGATCGGGATGAGCGCGTCGATGCCGAACTCGTGGATCATGTCGGAGGCGTTCTCGCAGGCCTCGCGCAGCCGGTCTCGCTCCAGCCGGGAGGAGCCCAGGATGGTGCCGCCGCGCGCCAGGATGCCGCTGACCGCGTTGAGGTCCAGCGTCCGGTAGCGGCCGTCCAGCAGGCCGGAGTAGCCGTCCTCGAAGCCGATGACCTCGTCGCCGTAGTTGTCCACCGCCCGGTGCACGACCGACCGGATCACTGCGTTCAGTCCAGGGCAGTCGCCGCCTGCGGTGAGGACTCCTATACGCATCGTGCTGTGTCTCCTGGTCGCTGTCGATACCGGTGAGCCACTGCCGATTGTTTCACGTCCCCCGGAGCACCGCCGACGGCCCGATGCGCGAGCGTCCTAGCCAGCGCCGCGGGTACTGTCAAGAGGGATCCGCTCACCTGTGTGGGCGGTTTCGACCAAGCTTCGGACGAAACGGAGAGCGCGCGTGACCCGCAGCGTGTACGTGACCGGAATCGACCGCGGCGACGGCCGTCAGGTCGTCGAGCTCGGGGTCATGGAGCTGCTGACCCGGCAGGTCGACCGGGTGGGGGTGTTCCGGCCCCTGGTGCACGACGGGCCCGACCGGCTCTTCGAACTGCTGCGCGCCCGCTACCGGCTCTCCCAGGACCCCGCGACCGTCTACGGCATGGACTACGCCGAGGCCTCCGCGCTCCAGGCCGAGCGCGGCACCGACGAGCTGGTGTCCACCCTGGTCGACCGGTTCCACCTGGTGGCCCGCGACTACGACGTGGTGCTGGTCCTCGGCACCGACTACGCGGACACGCAGTTCCCGGACGAGCTGTCCCTGAACGCCCGCCTCGCCAACGAGTTCGGCGCCTCGGTCATCCCCGTCGTCGGCGGCCGGAGGCAGACCGCCGAGTCCGTGCGCGCCGAGACCCGCAACGCCTACCGCGCCTACGACACCCTCGGCTGCGACGTGCTGGCGATCGTGGTCAACCGGGTCGCGCCCGAGGACCGCGACGAGATCGCCGAGCGGCTCGCCACCCGGCTGCCCGTGCCCTGCTACGTGCTGCCCGACGAGCCCGCGCTGTCCGCGCCCACGGTGTCGCAGATCGCCCACACCCTGGGGGCGAAGGTGGTGCTCGGCGACGACTCCGGGCTCGCCCGTGACGCCCTGGACTTCGTCTTCGGCGGCGCGATGCTCCCCAACTTCCTCGCCGCGCTGACCCCCGGCTGCCTGGTGGTGACCCCGGGCGACCGGGCCGACCTGGTGGTGGGCGCTCTGGCCGCGCACAGCGCCGGCACCCCGCCGATAGCGGGGGTGCTGCTGACCCTGGCCGAGGTGCCCGGCGAGCGCATCCTCACCCTGGCCGACCGGCTGGCGCCCGGCACCCCGGTGCTGTCGGTGCCGAGCAACAGCTTCCCCACCGCCGAGCAGCTGTTCTCCCTGGAGGGCAAGCTGAACGCGGCCACCCCGCGCAAGGCGGAGCGGGCGCTCGGCCTCTTCGAGCGGTACGCCGACACCGCCGAGCTGACCCGCCACGTGTCCGCGCCCAGCAGCGACCGGGTCACCCCGATGATGTTCGAGCACAAGCTGCTCGAGCAGGCCCGCTCCGACCTGCGCCGGGTGGTGCTCCCCGAGGGCTCCGAGGAGCGGGTGCTGCACGCGGCGGAGGTGCTGCTGCGCCGGGGCGTGTGCGAGCTGACGTTGCTCGGCGACGTCGACCAGATCCGCAAGAAGGCCGCCGACCTGGGCATCGACCTCGGCGACACCCAGCTGATCGACCCGGCCACCTCTGAGCTGCGTGACTCCTTCGCGGAGAAGTACGCGGCGCTGCGCGCCCACCGGGGCGTCACCGTGGAACTGGCGTACGACGTGGTGTCCGACGTGAACTACTTCGGCACGCTGATGGTCGAGGAGGGCCTCGCCGACGGCATGGTGTCCGGCTCGGTGCACTCCACGGCGGCGACCATCCGTCCCGCCTTCGAGATCATCAAGACCCGGCCGGACGCGGACATCGTCTCGTCGGTGTTCTTCATGTGCCTGGCCGACAAGGTCCTGGTGTACGGGGACTGCGCGGTCAACCCGGACCCGGACGCCGAGCAGCTCGCCGACATCGCGGTGCAGTCGGCGGTCACGGCGGCGCGGTTCGGGGTGGAGCCGCGGATCGCGATGCTGTCGTACTCGACGGGCACCTCCGGCTCCGGCGCCGACGTGGACAAGGTGCGCCGGGCCACCGAACTGGTCCGCAAGCGCCGCCCCGACCTGCGGATCGAGGGGCCGATCCAGTACGACGCGGCCGTGGAGCCGTCGGTGGCGGCGACCAAGCTGCCGGACTCCGAGGTGGCCGGCCAGGCGACGGTGCTGATCTTCCCCGACCTGAACACCGGCAACAACACCTACAAGGCCGTGCAGCGCTCGGCCGGCGCGATCGCCGTCGGCCCGGTCCTCCAGGGCCTGCGCAAGCCGGTCAACGACCTGTCCCGGGGCGCCCTGGTGCAGGACATCGTCAACACCGTCGCGATCACCGCCATCCAGGCGCAGTCCCCGGCCCCGAGTTCTCCGAGTTCTCCGAACGAGAAGGCAGCCGCCCAGTGAGCCAGTCCCGCGTCCTCGTCCTCAACTCCGGCTCCTCGTCGGTGAAGTACCAGCTGCTGGACATGAGCGACAGCAGCCGGCTGGCCTCCGGCCTGGTCGAGCGGATCGGCGAGCGCACCTCGCTGGTGCGCCACAGCCCGCTGGCGTCCGGCGGGGAGACCCGGGAGCGGACCGGTCCGGTGGCCGACCACGACGCCGCGCTGAAGGCGATGGCCGAGGAGCTGGCGGCCGACGGCCTCGGCCTGGACTCCCCGGAGCTGCTCGCCATCGGCCACCGGGTGGTGCACGGCGGCAAGTACTTCACCGAGCCGACCGTGATCGACGAGCGGGTGCTCTCCGAGATCGAGCGGCTGATCCCCGTCGCGCCGCTGCACAACCCGGCCAACCTCACCGGCATCCGCACGGCGACGGCGCTGCGCCCCGACCTGCCGCAGGTCGCGGTGTTCGACACCTCGTTCCACACGACGATGCCGGAGTCCGCGGCCCGCTACGCCATCGACGTGGAGACCGCCGACGCGCACCGGGTGCGCCGCTACGGCTTCCACGGCACCTCGCACGCGTACGTCTCCCGGGCCACGGCACGGCTGCTGGGGAAGGCGCCCGAGGAGGTGAACGTGATCGTGCTGCACCTGGGCAACGGGGCGTCCGCCTCGGCCGTGCGGGCGGGCCGCTGCGTGGACACCTCCATGGGGCTCACCCCCTTGGAGGGGCTCGTGATGGGTACGCGGTCCGGTGACATGGACCCGGCCGTGATCTTCCATTTGATGCGTGTCGGCGGAATGTCCGCCGACGAGATCGACGCCCTTCTGAACAAGCGGAGCGGGCTGGTCGGACTGTGCGGGGACAACGACATGCGGGAGATCCGGCGCCGGATCTCCGAGGGCGACGAACGGGCGAAGCTCGCCTTCGACATCTACATTCACCGGTTGAGGAAGTACATCGGCGCCTATTACGCCGTTCTCGGGCGGGTGGACGCGGTGGTCTTCACCGCCGGGGTCGGCGAGAACTCCGCCGAGGTGCGTGAGGCCGCCGTGGCGGGCCTGGAAGGGCTGGGCCTCGCGGTGGACGGCGCGCGCAACGCGGTCCGCGGCGGCGGGGCGCGGCTGATCTCGCCCGAGGGGGCACGGGTCGCGGTCGCGGTGGTACCGACGGACGAGGAAATGGAGATCGCACAGCAGACATACGCACTGGTCGGAAAGAACAACTGAGCAGCGGGAACCTCATTTGTACATTCCGCCAGACGGAATATTCCGGAGCGAAACAAACCGATAGGATCGCCCCATGCGCCGTTCGAAAATCGTCTGTACTCTCGGCCCCGCGGTCGACTCCCATGAGCAGCTCGTCACTCTGATCGAAGCCGGCATGAACGTGGCCCGCTTCAACTTCAGCCACGGCTCCCACGCCGAGCACCAGGGCCGGTACGACCGGGTCCGGGCCGCCTCCAAGGAGACCGGCAGGGCCGTCGGCGTCCTCGCCGACCTCCAGGGCCCCAAGATCCGGCTGGAGACCTTCGCCGAGGGCCCCGTCGAGCTGGTGCGCGGTGACGAGTTCACCATCACCACCGAGGACGTCCCCGGTGACAAGACGATCTGCGGGACCACCTACAAGGGCCTCCCGGGCGACGTCTCCCGCGGCGACCAGATCCTCATCAACGACGGCAACGTCGAGCTGAAGGTGCTGGACGTCGAGGGCACCCGGGTGAGGACGATCGTCATCGAGGGCGGCGTCATCTCCGACCACAAGGGCATCAACCTGCCCGGCACGGCCGTGAACGTCCCCGCGCTGTCCGAGAAGGACGTCGAGGACCTGCGGTTCGCCCTGCGGATGGGCTGCGACCTGGTCGCCCTGTCCTTCGTCCGGGACGCGAAGGACGTCGCCGACGTCCACCGCGTGATGGACGAGGAGGGCCGCCGCGTCCCCGTCATCGCCAAGGTGGAGAAGCCGCAGGCGGTGGAGAACATGGAGGACGTCGTGATGGCGTTCGACGGCGTGATGGTCGCGCGCGGCGACCTGGCCGTCGAGTACCCGCTCGAGAAGGTCCCCATGGTGCAGAAGCGCCTGATCGAGCTGTGCCGGCGCAACGCCAAGCCGGTGATCGTGGCGACCCAGATGATGGAGTCGATGATCACCAACTCCCGTCCGACCCGCGCCGAGGCCTCCGACGTGGCCAACGCGATCCTGGACGGCGCGGACGCGGTCATGCTGTCGGCGGAGTCCTCGGTCGGCGCGTACCCGATCGAGACGGTCCGGACGATGTCGAAGATCGTCCAGGCGGCCGAGCAGGAGCTGCTGTCCAAGGGCCTGCAGCCGCTCGTGCCGGGCAAGAAGCCGCGCACGCAGGGCGGTTCGGTGGCCCGCGCGGCCTGCGAGATCGCCGACTTCCTCGGCGGCAAGGGCCTGGTGGCCTTCACCCAGTCCGGCGACACGGCCCGCCGCCTGTGCCGTTACCGCGTCGCGCAGCCGATCCTGGCGTTCACCACGGACGAGTCGACCCGTAACCAGCTCACGCTGAGCTGGGGCGTGGAGCCGTACGTGGTGCCGTTCGTGAACAGCACCGACGAGATGGTCGCGCTGGTGGACCAGGAACTGGTCCGCCTGAGCCGCTTCAACGAGGGCGACATCGTGGTCATCACCGCCGGCTCCCCGCCCGGCGTCCCCGGCACCACGAACATGGTCCGCGTCCACCACCTGGGCGAGGCGACCGCCTGACCCGGCACACCGGTCCGACGCCCGAGGGCGCCCCCTGCGAACAGGGGGCGCCCTCGGTGTCGCGGCTCCCGGGGTGGTCCTGGTGCGGCCCGGTGACGCTCAGTCGGTGACGTACTGGTGGAGCCCCGGCACGTGCAGGGTGCCGCCGAACTGACCGGCCTGCTGGACCGTGACCTTGGTGAAGTAGATCAGCGGGATGTTCAGCGGCGGCGGGTTCTCCGGGTCGAACGTGATCGGGATCAGCCCCAGCAGGTTGCCGGAGATGCTCTCGGTGTACATCACGGTGTCGCCGTCGCGGATGGTCGACGTCGAACCCTTGGCGGCCTGGACGTGGTACGTCTTGCCGGACTGCTTGTCCTTGACCGTCTGGTGCAGGTCGCCGATGTCGGTGCCGTCGGAGACCACGTACTTCAGGACCTTCTTCGTGGTGCCGTTGGCGGTCCGCACCTCGACGACGCCCTTGTAGTCGGCGCCCTTCAGCAGCAGCGAACTGGCGTTCAGGAACCACGGGTCGTCGGGCAGCGGGACCTTGTTGTCGACCCCGCCCTCGTCGTCGGTGGCGACCGGGCAGTCCTCGAGGGCCATCCCGGACTCGGAGACGCTGGGCGAGGCGGTGGCCTCGGGCTCCTTCGTCTCCTCCTTCACGGCCTCCTCGGCCTGCTCCGTGGCGTCCTGCGCCGCGTCGCCGACCTTGCCGAGGATGTCCCCCGCGGGCTTCTCCGCGGGCTTCTGCGAGGCCTTCTCGTCCTTCTCGTCCGCCTCCCCGGCGGGGGCGGACGAGGAGGCGGAGGGGGACGGTTCGGGACTGGGGGTCTCCGACGCCTTCCCGCCGGGGGTGAAGACGTCCTTGATGGCGTCCCCGATCTCCTCCAGCAGGTTCTTGTCGGTCTCCGACGGGGACGGGGCGGGCGCGGTGTCCGCCGCCTGTCCGCCCGCGGACGCGGAGGGCGAAGGCGTGGGCTCGGCCTTGTCGTCGGAACCTGAATCCGGCGAAGAGTCCGATCCCTTGTCCGCGTCCTCCTCCGGGGCCTCCTGGGCGGGAGCCGTGGTCGGGTCGGCCGAGGGCTCCTTCTCGTCCTCGGAGGCGCTCTCACTGGCGGACGGCGTGGGCGACGCGCTCGCGTCCCCCTTCTCCGCCTTCTCGATGGCCTCCAGGCACTCCTTGAACTCGTCCGCCGTGAGACTCCGCGACGACGGCTGGTCGTCGGCCTGGGCGAGCGTCGGGGTGAAGCCCATCCCCATCAGAACCGCGGTCGGCATCGCCGCTATGGCTATCGCCTTCCCCGCGGGCATGTGGAACCTGGTGAACAGCGGCTTCTTGGGTGCCGCGTGTCGCGGCCCGGTTCTCACACGGGACGCCTCCACATCAGCCCCGTGGGTCACCTCGTCAGCCGGCACTGTGCCTCCCGTTCGCCCCGTTCGCCGGGCTCGTTCCTGACAGATCGTTCGGCTCACCCGTCGCCGCGGCGCCCTCTGCGGGGCCGGAGACCGTGGATTCGGGGAAGGCGCCCTCGGGTGCGCCGCCGTGCACGCCCGCGTCCGCCCGCAGCTCCTGCTCGGACGCCTCGCCCGGCACCCACGACACGGCCATCGCCCCGCCCACCAGGGCGAAGAGGAAGCCGATGAGGAAGCCGCCGAGGTTCGACACGGGGATGGACACCAACGCCAGCAGAATCGCCGCCACACCAGCGAAGACGCGGATGTGCTTCTGGAACCAGAGGCTGATGCCGAGGACGACGAGCAGCACGCCGATGATCAGGGACCCGGCGCCCGCGGTGGTCGCCATCGCCAGGGTCAGATGACCGATCCGCAGGTTCGCGTACGGGAAGTAGGCGATGGGGAGTCCGCCGAAGATGATGAACAGACCGGCCCAGAAAGGCCGCTGGCCACGCCAGGCGCGGAACTGCAGCCGTCGGCGAGTGAACTGGCCGGAGGCGGCAGGAGTCTCGGCGCTCATGAGAAACAGCTCCCTGGATGGCGTTGCTGTGGTGGTGATGTGCGCCGCCTGTGAAAGCGCGGCGGGAAGGTGGACGGGCGGGGGCGCCACCGGCTCCCCCGCCCGTCAGCGAGTGCTTAGTAGCACTCCTTGACGCCGCTCGAGAGCGACATCTTCAGCCCGCTGAGCTTGAAGGTTCCGGCGGTGGTCGCCCACGCCGTCTGCTTCACGTCCTTCAGCACGGCCTTGTCGGCCTGCTGCGCGAACCCGAAGGGGTTGGACTGCTCGCCGCCACCCTTCATGCCCGGACCCTTGGTGGCGTCCTTGGCGGCAACACCGATGTCGATGTTCGTGAACGTCGCATCGGCGTTCAGGTCGGCGACGTCGATGTACAGGTTCTTGGCCTCTACCGGCTGGGCGCCGTCACCGGCACGCAGGATCAGGCTGACGTTCCCGAGCACCGGAATGTTCGGGGTCACGACCGACTGGCACAGGCTCTTGATGGTCGCGGACTTGAACGCCGAGACCGCGACGGGGTGAGCCGTCTTCTTGCCGTCAGCGGTGTAGCCCTCGTCGATGGCGCCGTACTGCGAGAAGCCCTCGCCGACGAGCTCCTTCGTGGTGACCTTGAACGACTGGCCGGAAACGCTGAACGACGCCGCGAGGGCGCCCTGCGCGAGAGCGACACCTATGCACGCCGTGGCGGCCACGCTGGGCACCATGACCACAGCGAACCGCTTCCATCTGGTCCCGCCACGCACCTGGGACTCCATATTTCCTCCTTCTCGGACGTACATCTCCTGTCCTGGCTCGCCGCCTTGACCGGCGGCCGAGTCGGGCAGGGATGGGAGAAGTGCTACGTCCTCGGGAAGGAGAGCGCCCGCATTCGGCGACGCGAGGTACGCGCCCGAATCACCGGCGTTCACCCCCGAGCGACAACCACTGGTCGCGCCTGACACGCATCACGCACAACCCTGCTGGACAGGCTTCGCCGGACGGGCGAAGACCCCCCTGTCCAAGGAGCGCCGTCATTGCCGGCGCTCCTGCTCGGTGGGGACCCAGGAGTTCCCGCGGCCCGACCGGCTGTCGGGGGTACGGGTAATGGACCGAGCGTCGCCGATCGTGGTGCATTCTGGCCGCCCGCACAAGGGGGTTCGTTACTGACCGGTAACGGCCGCATAACCGTGGCGCGACCCCATGGACCCGAGCGGCGACGCTGGGTGCATCGATAGGGGTGTGCAAAACAGTTGATCGATGGACAGAACCCGACAGATCAACGCCTGCGACTTACTCGCAGTAACAGCGGCCGCGATTACCAAGATTTGGCAAAGCGCGGCCGCTTCGGCCTCTGACGGCCGGTCCGTACCTCGAGCCCCGTCCGCCGCCTTACCGGGCGAAAGCGGCAGAACGGGTGCCCGGGCGGGACTCGTTCAGAACAGGGCGCGGGCCAGGGCCCGGCGCGCGGTCACCACGGCGGGGTGGTCGGCGCCGACCACGTCGAACAGCTCCAGCAGCCGCACGCGCGCGGCCTCCCGGTCGTCGCCCGCCGTGCGGGCCACGGTGTCGACCAGCCGGCCGAAAGCGTCCTCGACATGACCGCCCGCCAGGTCCAGGTCGGCGGCGGCGATCTGCGCCTGCACGTCGCCCGGCTTCTCGGCGGCGTCCTTGCGCACCTGCTGCGGGTCCATGTCCCGTACGCGGCGCAGCAGTTCGGCCTGGGCGAGGCCCAACTTGGCCTCGGGGTTGGCCGGGTCCTGGGCGAGTACGTTCTTGTACGCCTGCACGGCGCCGTCCAGGTCGTTGCCGTCCAGTGCGCGGGCGGCGGCCTCCAGGAGGGAGTCGTACGGGCCGGCGGGGGTCTCGGCGGGCGCCGGGGCGCCGCCCGGCTCGGCCTCCGGGTCGACGGTGAGACCGGTCAGGCCGAAACGCTGCTCGGCGACCTGCACCAGCTGGTCCAGGGTCTGGCGGATCTGCGCCTCGCCCGCGGCGCCCTGGAAGAGCGGCAGGGCCTGTCCGGCCACCACCGCGAAGACGGCGGGGATGCCCTGGATGCCGAACTGCTGCATCAGCATCTGGTTGGCGTCGACATCGATCTTGGCGAGGAGGAAACGGCCGTTGTATTCGACGGCGAGCCGCTCGAGGACGGGGCTCAGCTGCTTGCAGGGCTCGCACCACTCGGCCCAGAAGTCGATGACGACCGGAACCTCGGTGGAACGCTGCAGGACGTCGCGGTCGAAGCCGGCCTCGTCGACGTCGATGACGAGATCGGCGGGCGAGACGGCGCCGGTGCCGCCCGTACGGGCCGCCTCGGCGCGCGCCTGCTCCGCCTTCGCCTTGGCCTCCTGGGCCGCCTTCACCGCGGCGAGGTCGACGACTCCGCTCATGGACATGTTCCGTGGCTGCATGCGTCTATCCTCCCCCGTACTCCGCGTGAGTGTGAAAAGCGCCCGGGAAACACAGGCGTACGTGTGGTGCTGGTGCGCCGGGTCCCCACCCGGCGCGGTGGTCGTCGCTCGGGCACGTCAGGTGCTCACGTGCTTTCGCTACGAGTCGTAGCGTAATGGCAAGGGGCGGGTGCGCGGCAACGGTTCCCGGTGATCTCCCTCACCACCGCACGGTTTCCGCCGGTTATGGTCGTGCCATGCAGCGCCGCCATCCAGCCAGTCGCACCGGGCGTCCCCGCAGTGCCGCGGCCGACACCGCGATCCTCGCCGCGACCCGGCAGGCGCTGGTGGACCTGGGATGGTCCAAGCTCACGCTCTCGGACGTCGCGGTGCGCGCCGGGGTGGCCAAGACGACGCTGTACCGGCGCTGGGCGGGCAAGAACGAACTGGTCGTGGACGCCGTCGCCGAACTGTTCGACGAGCTGACGCTGCCCGACCGGGGTTCGCTGGCCGCCGACATCGAGGGCGTGGTGCTGCAGTTCGCGGCGATCCTGGCCCGCCCCGAGGCCCGCAGCGGGCTGATGGCGGTGGTCGCCGAGGCCACCCGCGACGAGGCGCTGCGCGAGCGGATCCGCGCGTCGATCGTCGACCGGCAGAAACGGCTGGTGATCGCGGGCCGCGCCCGCGCCCAGGAGCGGGGCGAACTCCCCCCGGAGGCCGACGCGGACCGCGCGGCCCGCGCGGTGGACCTGATCTTCGACATGGTGGCGGGCTCGGTGGTGCACCGGACCCTGGTCAGCAACCAGCCGGCCGACGAGGAGTGGGTGCACGGCCTGACCCGGGTGCTGCTGTCGGGGCTGGCGGCGAGCACGCGCTAGTACCGGGAGGCGGGGTCACGGTCGGCCGATACTCATCTGTCACCCCCGGTCACCCACTGCGATGATCGTGACCGGTTCGGGACGCACGCACTCCAGGGGGAACTGGCATGACCGGCGCCGCACGCATCGACACGTCCACGCCGCACCCGGCCCGGGTCTACGACTGGTTCCTCGGCGGCAAGGACAACTACCCGGTCGACGAGGAACTGGGCCGGCAGATCATGGGCGTGGACGGGAGCGCGCGGCACATCGCCCGCACCAACCGCTGGTTCATGCAGCGCGTCACCCGCTGGCTGGCGGGACCGGGGGGCGTACGGCAGTTCCTGGACATCGGCACCGGCATACCGACCGAGCCGAACCTGCACCAGATCGCGCAGGGCATCGCGCCGGAGTCGCGGGTGGTCTACACGGACAACGACCCCATCGTGCTGAAGCACGCCGAGGCGCTGCTGCGCAGCACGCCCGAGGGCGCCACCGACTACGTGCAAGCGGACGTGCGCGAGCCCGGCCGGATCCTGAAGGGGGCCCGGGAGACGCTGGACCTCGCCCGCCCGGTGGCGCTGTCCCTGGTGGCGCTGACGCACTTCCTGGGCGAGGAGGACGACCCGCACACCCTGGTGGCCGGTCTCGTCGACGCCCTGCCCTCCGGGAGTTACCTGGTGCTGTCGCAGCTCACGGCGGACTTCGACCCGGAGGCGGTGGCGCGCGGGGTGGAGATGTACCGGGCTGGCGGCGTCACCCTGGCGCCCCGCTCCCGCGCGGAGATCGCCCGCTTCTTCGAGGGCCTCGAGCCGGTCGAGCCGGGGCTGGTCCAGCTGACCGACTGGCACCCGGAACTCGCGGTCGGGGAGACCGTCGACGAGGACGCGGTCATCTCGCTGTACGGGGCGGTCGCCCGCAAGCCGTGAACGCACCGCGCCCCGGCGGGCACGGGGCCTGCCGGGGCGGGGTGGTGGTGCCGTGGGCCCGGGTTCAGAAGCCGGCGGGCTCCGTGTAGACGCCCCACTCGTCGCGCAGGGCGTCGCAGATCTCGCCCAGCGTGGCCTCGGCGCGGACGGCGTCGAGCATCGGCTCGATCATGTTCGCGCCGGAGCGGGCCGCCTCGACCATCGCGTCCAGCGTGCCGCGCACCTTGGCGTCGTCGCGGGCGGCCTTGCGCTCGCCGAGCAGCCGTACCTGCTCGCGCTCCACCTCGTGGCTGACCCGGAGGATCTCCAGGTCGCCGGTGACGGAGCCGGTGTGGACGTTGACGCCGACGACCTTCTTGTCGCCCTTCTCCAGCGCCTGCTGGTAGCGGAAGGCCGACTCGGCGATCTCGCCGGTGAACCAGCCGTCCTCGATGCCGCGCAGGATGCCGGAGGTGATCGGCCCGATGGGGTGCTGCCCGTCCGGGTGGGCCCGCAGTCCCCGCTCCTTGATCTGCTCGAAGATCTTCTCGGCGTCCGCCTCGATGCGGTCGGTGAGCTGCTCGACGTACCAGGAACCGCCCAGCGGGTCGGCGACGTTGGCGACGCCGGTCTCCTCCATCAGCACCTGCTGGGTGCGCAGGGCGATCTCGGCGGCCTGCTCGCTGGGCAGGGCGAGGGTCTCGTCGAGGGCGTTGGTGTGCAGCGAGTTGGTCCCGCCGAGCACCGCGGCGAGCGCCTCGACGGCGGTGCGGACGACGTTGTTGTACGGCTGCTGCGCGGTGAGCGAGACGCCGGCGGTCTGGGTGTGGAACCGCAGCCACTGCGCCTTCTCGCTCTCGGCGCCGTAGACGTCCCGCATCCAGCGCGCCCAGATGCGGCGAGCGGCACGGAACTTGGCGATCTCCTCGAAGAAGTCGACGTGCGCGTCGAAGAAGAAGGAGAGGCCGGGCGCGAAGACGTCCACGTCGAGGCCGCGGCTGAGCCCCAGCTCGACGTACCCGAAGCCGTCCGCGAGCGTGTACGCCAGCTCCTGCGCGGCCGTCGAGCCCGCCTCGCGGATGTGGTAGCCGGAGACCGACAGCGGCTTGTACGCGGGGATGCGCGCGCTGGTGTACTCCATCAGGTCGCCGATGAGGCGCAGGTGCGGCTCGGGCTGGAAGAGCCACTCCTTCTGCGCGATGTACTCCTTGAAGATGTCCGTCTGCAACGTGCCGTTGAGCACGCCGGGGTCGACGCCCTGGCGCTCGGCGGCGACGAGGTACATGCAGAAGACGGGCACGGCGGGCCCGCTGATGGTCATCGAGGTGGTGACGTCACCGAGGGGGATGTCCTTGAACAGGACCTCCATGTCGGCCGCCGAGTCGATGGCCACCCCGCAGTGGCCGACCTCGCCCAGCGAGCGGGGGTCGTCGGAGTCGCGGCCCATGAGCGTCGGCATGTCGAAGGCGACGGACAGGCCGCCTCCGCCGTTGCCGAGGATCATCTTGTACCGCTCGTTGGTCTGCTCGGCGTTCCCGAACCCGGCGAACTGCCGGATGGTCCACGTCCGCCCCCGGTAGCCGGTCGGGTACAGCCCCCGGGTGAACGGGTACTCCCCCGGCCAGCCGATCCGCTCGAACCCGTCGTAGCGGTCCCCGGGCCGCGGCCCGTACACCGGCTCGACGGGGTCCCCGGAAAGCGTGGTGAAGTCTGCGTCGCGCTTGCGCGCGGCGTCGTACCGGGCCTGCCAGCGACGGCGGCCCTCCTCGATGGCGTCAGCGTCCATACCTTCGAATTTACTAGGACGTCCAAGTAAATGTCGATGGGAGACCGCCGCACGCTCGACCGTACGGCGGTGGGACGCGGGGCGTCAGGCCTTGGCGACGGCCGGCTCGGAGCCCTCCACGAGGGGCTCCACCTGCTCCGTCACCTTGCGCTCGACGAAGAAGGCGGCGAAGGGGATCGTCCCGGACAGCAGCACCCACAGCAGTTTGCCGAACGACCACTTGGCCTTGGAGCCGAGGTCGAAGGCGAAGATCAGGTAGATCATGTACAAGAAGCCGTGCACCTGGGAGACGACCAGCGTGACGTCCTCGCCCTTTTCGAAGCCGTACTTGAACACCATGCAGGTGCTGAGCACGAGCAGCATGACAGCGGTCACGTAGGCCATGACCCGGTAGCGGGTGAGGACGCTCTTCTTCATACGATCGAGCGTAACGGCACGTTCCGGGCGATCTTCGGGAGGGTCACCCCTCCTGGAAGTCCCCCGCCGCGAGCCGCAGGGGGCGGAGGATGGCGAAGAGTTCCGCGCACTCCTCCGCGTCGTAGGCGCTCAGGCCGAAGTCCATCGCCATCAGGTCGCGGGTCGCCGACTCGACCACCTCGCGGCCCTTGTCCGTGATGGACGCCAGCGTGCCGCGGCCGTCGTTGGGGTTGGGGCGCTTGGCGACCAGCCCTGACCTGACCAGCCGGTCCACGGTGTTGGTCACCGACGTCGGGTGCACCATCAGCCGTTCGCCGATCTTGGACATCGGCAGCTCGCCGGACTTGGAGAAGGTCAGCAGGACCAGCGCCTCGTACCGCGCGAACGTGAGCCCGTAGGGCTTGACCACCGCGTCGACCTCGGCCAGCAGGATCTGGTGGGCCCGCATGACCGAGGTGATGGCGGCCATCGCCGGCACGTTTCCCCAGCGCTGCTTCCAGAGCTCGTCGGCACGGGCGATGGGATCGAACGAGAGACTGAGCGGTTTGGGCACGCTCCCGACCCTACCGGCGGGTCAGATGCCGGTCAGCCCTGTCTCGCCCTTCGGTCCGCGGGCACGCACATCCTTGACGGCGCGACCCGCGGCAACGGCGGTCAATGCTGAACGTAGCTGCCCGCACCGAGAACCGTACGCAGACGCCCTTCTTCGCGAAGGGCCACGACAGCCTTCTGCACCGTCGACTGCGTCACTCCGTACTCCGCCGCCAACGTGACCGTGCCCGGGAAGCGCTCCCCGGGCTCCCACTCTCCGGCGTCCAGGCGCCGACGGAGGTCGGCCGCCACTTGCGGCCACACGGGGACGGAGCGATCAAGTTCCATGCCACCAGCCTCCGCGGATATGCATATTCGAGCTACCACGTAACCGCGAAACCGCGTAAGGTCGTGACTGTGCGTATCCCGTGAGTACGGCGGCCGCCGCCTGGCCCGCCACACCGTTGAGGAGTGATGACATGCCCGACACCACCCGGCTACGGCGCCTGCCCTGGCGAGAGGACGATCGACCCGCGTTCGTCCCGCCGGGCGACGGGCTCGTCAACCGGCTGGCCGACGCCTTGGAGACCGAGCTGATCGAGACCGCACAAGCGGACGCCGCCCGGGCACGGGACCTGGCCGACGAGGCCGCAGCGACACCGGCCGAGTTGAGGGCAGCCCTGCGCTTCGTCGCGCACTCCGCCGAAGACGCGGCCCTGGTCGCGGTCCTACGCGGTGAGCGGCTGGGGCTGGACGGCCCCAGCCTCGACTAGGAGCTGTCCGGGCGATCAAGGATCTCGTTAGGGTGACTCGGCGGAGGGACCTGATGAGTGCTGGGGAGATGAGCCGCGCGGAGGCGTCTGCGCTCGTGCAGCGGATCATGGACGCGGACTACGCCTCGGACGACGAGGTGGACGGCTGGCTGGGTCGGCTCGACAGAGCCCTGGCATGCCCGTCCGGTTATGTCAGCGACTTGATCTTCTGGCCGCCGGAGCGGGAGCTTTCGGCTGATGAGGTAGTCGATCAGGCCACCCTGGCGTACCGGCCGATCGGTTTGTGAGGTCGGGGACTCAGCCCCGAAGCCAAGATGAGGAGAGCTGCGGTGGTTGCGGCGCCGAGGAAGACGTAGCCGCGCTTGTCATAGCGGGTGGCCACGGCCCGGGACTGCTTCAGCCTGTTGATCGCTCGAGCGGCCCAGGCCCTCGCCTCCCGCACCACCTCCACCGGCCGGGCGAGCAGGCTTTGCCACGGTGCTTCGCCCTGGTGTTCTGCCGCGCCGGCCCCCTTTGACGCGGGGGCCGGCGGCGGGTCGGTCCGGGCACCGGCCGCGTGCTGATGGGCCCGCACGATGGTGGAGTCCATCGAGATGTCCCAGTCGATCTCACCCGCGATGTCGGCGGCGGCCTGGACTTGATGCAGCAGACGTTCCCACGTCCCGTCGGCGGACCACAGCCGGTGGCCTTCACAGACGGTCTTCCAGGGGCCGAAGCGCTCGGGAAGACCCCGTCACCGGCCACAACGTCCATTGCTCACCGGCAGGAACGGCCGCGGCCGTTCCCACTCCGCATCCGTGAGATCGCCCCGCTCCACGCCCACAACTACGACCCAGGCACGGGACGGTCACATGATCGCCCGGACAGGTCCTACTCGCCCAGGTGCCGTTCGACGGTCTCCACCTTCGACGTCAGCCCGTCCTCCACACCCGGACGGATGTCCGCCTTCAGCACGAGCGAGACGCGCGGCGCACGCGCCTCCACGGCGGCCACGGCGCGCTTCACCACGTCCATGACCTCGTCCCACTCCCCCTCGACCGACGTGAACATCGCGTCGGTACGGTTCGGCAGCCCGGACTCGCGGACCACCCGCACGGCGTCGGCGACGTACTCCCCCACGTCCTCGCCGACGCCCAGCGGCGTCACGGAAAAGGCGACGATCATGCGTTCACGACCCCTTCCTTGCGGGCGCGGGAGGCGATCACCGCGTCCTCGGCCTCACGCTTCAGCCGCCGCTCGGCGAAGAAGCCGCCGGTGGGCAGGACCGACATCAGGAAGTAGAAGGCGGCGGTCCCCAGCGACCACTTCGCGCGGTTCCAGGCGTCCGCCCAGAAGATCACGTAGAGGACGAAGAGGAAGCCGTGGACCGCGCCCATGACCGGCACGGCGTTGAACTCCGTCGTCCGCTTTAGGACCGAGCAGACGAGCAGCAGCAGGAACGAGATCGCTTCGGGGCCCGAGACCAGGCGGAGGCGGCGGAGTGCGGAGGCGGTCTTGATGTCCACGGGTCACCTTCGGAAGGGAGAGACGTCGGCGTCGACGATGCTGTCGGCTCGCGAGCGCCTTGTGAACGCGCGCACAAGCGCGTCCATTGTGGCAAACCCCGGGAGCGATCACCGCGCGGGGTCGGGCTGGGCCCAGAACCGTGGATCAGGGCCGCATCAGGGTGCGACTCCTCCTCCAGGATCTGGGCGCGGGGCAAAAGGGCCGCTACCGTCGCACTCGTGGCGATGTTCCGACTTCAGAGCAGCAAGGTGCTCGCCGTCGACATGACCGGGGACGCCGTCAAGGCGAAGAACGGCTCCATGGTCGCGTACGACGGGCAGATGGCCTTCAAGAAGCTCACGGGCGGTGGTGAGGGCCTCCGGGGGATGGTGACCCGGCGGCTCACGGGCGAGCAGATGACGCTCATGGAGGTGAAGGGGCACGGCACCTGTTTCTTCGCCGACCGCGCCTCGGAGATCAACCTGGTGTCCCTGAACGGGGAGAGGCTGTACGTCGAGTCCAGCAACCTGCTGGCGACCGACGGCGGCCTGCGCACGGGCACCACCTTCACCGGCCTGCGCGGCGCCTCCCAGGGCAACGGACTGTTCACGACCACCATCGAGGGCCACGGCCAGGCGGCGATCATGTCGGACGGCCCCGCCGTGCTGCTGCGGGTGAGCCCGCAGTACCCGCTGACGGTCGACCCGGGCGCCTACGTCGCGCACCAGGGGAACCTGCGGCAGTCCTTCCAGTCCGGCGTGACGTTCCGCACGCTCATCGGCGAGGGCGGCGGCGAGGCCTTCCAGATCCGCTTCGAGGGCGACGGGGTGGTCTACGTCCAGCCCAGTGAGCGCAACACGATCGCGGGGGACGTCTGACATGGGCTTCCGGGAGATCAACTCCAAGATGGTCGAGGCGACCGTGGCGCCCGGTCAGCGGCTGTTCAGCCAGCGCGGCGCGATGCTCGCGTACAAGGGCGAGGTCAGCTTCACCCCCAACCTGCGCGGCGGCCAGGGCGGGGTGATGTCGATGATCGGCCGGCGCGTGGCGAACGAGGACACGCCCCTGATGACCGTGGAGGGCAGCGGCACGGTGCTGTTCGGGCACGGCGGCCACCACGTCCAGGTGATCCACCTCTCCGGCGACATCCTGTACGTCGAGGCGGACCGGCTGCTGGCCTTCGAGGGCACGCTGGAGCAGGGCACGGTGTTCCTCGGCTCGCAGGGCGGGGTGATGGGCATGGTCCGGGGCCAGGTCTCCGGTCAGGGCCTGTTCACCACCACGCTCAAGGGACACGGCGCGGTCGCCGTGATGGCGCACGGCGGGGTGATCGAGGTGCCGGTCACCCCGCAGCGCCCGGTGCACGTCGACCCGCAGGCGTACGTCGCCCACCACGGCGACGTGCGCAACAAGCTGTCGACGGCGCTCGGCTGGCGGGACATGGTGGGGCGCGGCTCCGGTGAGGCCTTCCAGCTGGAGCTGAGCGGCAGCGGCGCGGTCTACGTCCAGGCCTCGGAGGAGAAGCTGTGAGCACGTACGGAACGCCCGGCGCCGCACCCCGGGTCCTCGACCCCGTGACGCTGCCGTCCGACGACAACGTGGACGCGTACACCTTCTGCGTGGAGCTCAAGGGGAGCCAGTGGTTCATGCAGAAGGGGAAGATGATCGCCTACTACGGCTCGATCGAGTTCAACGGCATCGGGCACGGGCGACTCGACCGACTTGTCCGGAAGGCGTTCCATTCGCCACTGCACGCGAGCGACTGGGTCGTGGCGGAGGGCTCGGGCAAGATGCTGCTCGCCGACCGGGCCTTCGACGTCAATTCGTACGACTTGGATGACGGCAATCTGACCATTCGCTCGGGCAACTTGCTCGCTTTTCAGCCAAGCTTGTCGCTGAAGCAGTCGATCGTGCCAGGTTTTCTGACACTGATCGGAACCGGAAAGTTCGTGGCGGCATCTAACGGGCCGGTGGTGTTCATGGAGCCGCCGATCAGGGTCGACCCGCAGGCGCTGGTCGGCTGGGCGGACTGCCCGTCCCCGTGCCACCACTACGACCACGGTTACCTGACCGGCGTACTGGGCGGTCTACGTGCGATGACGGGCCTCGGAGGGGTCTCCGGCGAGGAGCACCAGTTCGAGTTCGTTGGCGCGGGCACGGTGCTGCTGCAGTCGTCCGAGGCGCTGGTGACGGAGCAGGCCACGGGGGCGCCTCCGCAGCAGCCCGGGGTGCCGGGCGGGGGCTCGCCAGGCGGGGCCGGACCTGGCGCAGGCGGACCGCGCCTTCCCGGACAGCTGGGAGACCTCCAGCGTCGCTTCGGGCTGTGAGCGGTAGTGTGCGGGGTGTGACATCGAACGCCTGCACGTCGTGCCACACGGAAGCCCTATTAGTTCGCCTTTCAACTTCCTTAGGTAGACTTCATTCATGGAGACCGAGACGGCCACCCGCTGGCTGACCAATGCGGAGCAGTGCGCCTGGCGCACCCACCTGGAGGTCAACAAGCTGCTGACCTACCAGCTCGAGAAGGATCTGCAGCCGTTCGGCCTGACAATGAACGACTACGAGATCCTGGTGAACCTGTCCGAGTCGGAGGACCGGCGGATGCGGATGAGTGACCTCGCCTCCGCCACCATGCAGTCCAAGAGCCGGCTCTCCCACCAGATCACCCGGATGGAGAACGCCCACCTGGTCCGCCGGGAGAACTGCGAGTCGGACCGCCGCGGACTCTACGCGGTCCTCACCGACCACGGCATGGAGACAATGCAGAAGGTCGCCCCGCACCATGTGGCGTCCGTGCGCCGGCACTTCATCGACCTGCTCTCCCCCGAGGCCCTGATCGAGCTCGACAAGGCCCTCAAGCCCATCGCGGAGCACCTGCGGGGGCAGCGGGGACGGCTCTGACGTCCTCCCCCTCCTTACGGGTCACGGGTCACGGCCTGTCTGGGTCCGGGGCGTGGCCCCGGTCCGCGCCGGCGAGCGGCAGGCGGAGTTCGAAGAGGGCTCCGCCCGCCGGCGCCGCGCCCGCGGTGAGCGTCCCGCCGTGCCGTACGGCCACGTCCCGCGCGATGGCCAGGCCCAGACCGGCCCCGCCGTCGTCCCGGCTGCGCGCCGCGTCCAGCCGTACGAACCGCTCGAAGATCCGCTCACGGTCGGCCTCGGCCACCCCCTCGCCGTCGTCGGCGACGCCCACCACGGCCTCGCCACCCTCCCGGCGCACGGTCACCGTGATCCGCTCACGGGCGTGCCGCTCCGCGTTGTCCAGCAGGTTGGCGAGCACCCGCCCCAGCTGCCCGCGTGACCCGGAGACCTCGGCGGGCTCCGCCTCCACCCTGACGCGCTGCCGCCCCGCCGCCTCCTCGCGGGCCAGCGCGGCCAGGTCCACCCGGGTGCCGGCGGGCCGCTCCCCCGCGTCCAGCCGGGCGAGCAGCAGCAGATCGGCGGCGAGGTTCTGCAGCCGTACGGTGTCCTCGACGGCGCCGTCCAGATCGAGCAGCTCGGGGTGGGCGGCCGCGACCTCCAGCTGCGTGCGCAGCGAGGCGATGGGGCTGCGCAGTTCGTGCGAGGCGTCGGCGACGAACCGGCGCTGCCGCTCCACGGAGGACTCCAGCGCGGCGAGCGTGGCGTTGGTGGTGCGGGCGAGCCGGGCGATCTCGTCGTGCGTCGCCGGTTCGGGGACGCGGCGGCGGAGGTCCTCGGAGGCGGTGATCGCGGCCATCTCCCGGCGGATGCCCTCGACGGGGCGCAGAGCCCTTCCGGTGACCAGCCAGGTCACCGCGGCGACGACGCCGAGCAGCAGCGGGAAGCCGATGAGCATGGCGGTCAGCGCGGTGCCCACGGCGCTGTGCTCGGCGGCCAGCGGGGCGCCCGCGTGGACGGTGAGACGGCCCCGGTCGGGGGTCTCCACCTCGACGGAGGCGAAGCGGTAGTCCTCGGTGTCACCATCGATGGTGGCGGTGCCGTTGGCATGGCTCGCGCCGGGGGAGATCTCGCCGGGGTCGAGGGAGTCGTCGTCGCCCCGGTCGTCATGGTCGTCATCGGGGTCGTCACGGTCGTCGCGGTCGCCACGGTCGTCGTGGTCGTCCCCGTCGGAGCGTTCCGGCGCGGGTGTCACCTCGGCGGTGCCGGTCCCGGTGATCCGCTCCAGGTCCTCCGAGGCAGCGAGCAGGACGCCGTCCTCGTCGACGATCTGCACGGGGGTGTCCTCGGCGTCCAGCCCGGAGAGCTTGTCGAGGGGCGTACGGGCGGCGAGTTCGGAGGCGACGGCCTGCGCGGAGCGCTCGGCCCGGGTGCCCGCCTCGCTCGTGAGGTTGGCGCGCAGGGACAGCAGGAGGGCGGTGCCGGCCGCGACGAGGGCCACGGCGACGACGAGCGTGGCGCCGAGCGTCGCCCGGGAGCGGACCGAGCCGAACAGCCGGCTCACAGCGCCGTCTCCAGCCGGTATCCGGCGCCGCGCACCGTGCGGATGAGGTCCGCGCGGAGCTTGCGGCGAAGGGCGCTGACGTAGACCTCGACGATGTTGGGGTCGCCCTCATACGCGAAGTCCCAGACGTGCTCCAGGATGTCGGCCTTGGACACCACCTCGCCGGCCCGCAGCACCAGGTGCTCCAGCACCGAGAACTCCTTCGCCGTCAGCTCGGCCTCCTCCTCGCCGAGCCACACCCGGCGGGCGGCGGTGTCCACCTTCAGGTCGCCGTGCACATGGACCGGGGACGCGCCCCCGGCCCGCCGGCGGCGCAGCAGCGCCTTCACCCGGGCGACCAGCACGACGTAGGAGAACGGCTTGGTCAGATAGTCGTCGGCCCCGGTGTCCAGGCCCTCGGCCTCGTCGTACTCGCCGTCCTTGGCGGTGAGCATCAGGATCGGCACGTCGTGCCCGGCGGCGCGCAGGGCGGCGCACACCCGGTAGCCGTTGAGGCCGGGCAGCATGATGTCGAGGATCACCAGGTCGTACGGCTCGGTCGTGGCCCGGTCAAGCCCCTCCCGGCCGTCGTGCACGACGTCGACGGCGTACCCCTCGGCGGTGAGTCCCCTGGCGAGGGAGAGGGCGAGGCGCTTTTCGTCCTCGACGATCAGGAGGCGAAAGGGGCGGCGCGAAGCGCCTCCATCGGGGCGGTGGCGGGAGACGGGTGGGCGCATGGGACCCAGGGTCGCAAAGGGAAGCTGAAGATCACTTCAGGCTGCTTCAGCTTCGGCTCAGCGTCGGTGGGCGACATTGATGTCGTACAGCGCGAAGCACACCGACTCGGGAGGAACGCACATGAAGCGCAACATCGTGATCGCCGTCGTCACGGCCGCGGCACTGGTGGGCGGGGGCACGGCGACGGCCCTGTCGGTCGCGGGGGACGACGAGAACACGACGTCGGTGACGCGCGCGGACGACGACAGGGACGACCGCGACGACCGCGACGACGACGGGATCGGTGCCGCCGCCCCCGCCTCCGGCAAGGTGACCGCGGCCGAGGCCATCGCCGCCGCGCTGGACCACACCCCGGGTACGGCCGTCTCCGCCGAACTGGACGACGGCTCCTGGGAGATCGACGTCCTCGCCAAGGGCGACACCTGGCACACCGTCAGGATCGCCCCGGACAGCGGGAAGGTCCTGAGCGCCCATCAGGACGACGAGGACGACGCGGCGGAGGTGCGGGCCGTGCTGAAGAACGCGACGGTGACGGCCGAACAGGCCGCGCGGGCCGCGGAGTCCAAGGACACCGTGATCTCCGTCGACCTGGACGACGACGGCGACGACCGAGGCTGGGAAACGGAGACGCGCGCCTCCGGCGGGGACGAACGGGACTGGAACGTGGACCTGCGGTCCGCCACGGTCACGGCGGACCGGGACGACGACTGACACGGGGCTCCGCCCCGGACCCCGCTCCTCAAACGCCGGAAGGGCTGATTCCAGCCCGTCCGGCGTTTGATCAGTTGCCCGTGAGTCCCTCGATCAGCTCGTCCGCCGCCCCGTACGGGTCCAGCCGGCCCGCGACGATCCGCTCGGCGAGCGCGTCGAGGCGGCGGTCGCCGTGGAGGTCGCCGATGCGGCGGCGGAGTGCCGTGACCGCGATCGTCTCGACCTCGTGGGCCGCGCGGGCGCGGCGACGCTCCGCGAGGACGCCCCGTTCCTCCATCCACGCCCGGTGCTTCTCCAGCGCCTCGACGACCTCGTCGACGCCCTCCTGGCGGGCGGCGACCGTCTTGACGATCGGGGGGCGCCAGTCGCCGGGGCCGCGGGACTCGCCGAGGCCCAGCATGTGGTTCAGCTCGCGGGCGGTGGCGTCGGCGCCGTCGCGGTCGGCCTTGTTGACGACGTAGACGTCGCCGATCTCCAGGATTCCGGCCTTGGCGGCCTGGATGCCGTCGCCCATGCCGGGGGCGAGGAGGACCACGGAGGTGTCGGCCTGGGAGGCGATCTCCACCTCCGACTGGCCGACGCCGACCGTCTCGACGAGGATCACGTCGCAGCCGGCCGCGTCCAGGACGCGGATGGCCTGCGGCGCGGCCCAGGCGAGGCCGCCCAGATGGCCGCGGGTGGCCATGGAGCGGATGTAGACGCCCGGGTCGGAGGCGTGCTCCGACATCCGGACGCGGTCGCCGAGCAGGGCGCCCCCGGAGAAGGGGGAGGACGGGTCGACGGCCAGGACGCCGACCCGCTTGCCCTGTTTGCGGTACGCGGTCACCAGCGCCGAGGTGGACGTCGACTTGCCGACGCCCGGGGACCCGGTGAGGCCGACCACGTAGGCGTTGCCCGCGAGCGGCGCGAGGGCCGCCATGACCTCCCTGAGCTGCGGTGACGCCCCCTCCACCAGGGAGATCAGCCGGGCCACGGCCCGTGGCCTGCCCTCTCTGGCCTGGGCCACCAGAGTGGAGACGTCCTGCATCACAGCTCCGTTCACGTAAGGGAAGTCGGCAACAACCGGGTCAGGCCTTGGGTACCCGCACGATCAGCGCGTCACCCTGGCCGCCGCCACCGCACAGCGCCGCGGCGCCGACACCGCCGCCGCGCCGCTTCAGCTCCAGCGCCAGATGCAGCACCAGTCGCGCGCCGGACATCCCGATCGGGTGGCCGAGGGCGATGGCGCCACCGTTCACATTCACCTTTTCGGCGGAAACACCGAGGTCCTTCATTGACTGCACGGCGACCGCCGCGAAGGCCTCGTTGATCTCGATCAGGTCGAGGTCGGACACCTCCAGGCCCTCCTTCTTGAGGGCGTGCAGGATGGCGTTCGACGGCTGCGACTGGAGCGAGTTGTCGGGTCCGGCCACGTTGCCGTGGGCGCCGATCTCGGCGATCCACTCCAGGCCCAGCTCCTGCGCCTTGGCCTTGCTCATCACGACCACGGCGGCGGCGCCGTCGGAGATCTGCGAGGAGGAGCCGGCGGTGATGGTGCCGTCCTTGGCGAAGGCCGGGCGCAGCTTGCCGAGGGACTCGGCGGTGGTGTCGCCGCGGATGCCCTCGTCCTTGCTGAAGAGCACCGGGTCGCCCTTCCGCTGCGGGATCTCGACCGGGGTGATCTCGGCCTCGAAGACGCCGTTCTTCTGCGCGGCGGCGGCCCGCTGGTGGGACAGGGCGGCGATCTCGTCCTGCTCGGCGCGGCCGATGCCGAGGCGGGTGTTGTGCTTCTCCGTGGACTCGCCCATGGCGATGTTCTCGAAGGCGTCGGTCAGGCCGTCGTGCGCCATCGCGTCGAGCACCTGCACCGCGCCGTACTTGTAGCCCTCGCGGGACTTCGGCAGCAGGTGGGGGGCGTTGGTCATGGACTCCTGGCCGCCGGCCACGACCACGTCGAACTCGCCCGCGCGGATGAGCTGGTCGGCCAGCGCGATGGCGTCGAGGCCGGAGAGGCACACCTTGTTGATCGTGAGCGCCGGGACGTTCATCGGGATGCCGGCCTTCACGGCGGCCTGGCGCGCCGGGATCTGCCCCGCCCCGGCCTGGAGCACCTGGCCCATGATCACGTACTGGACCTGGTCGCCGCCGATCCCCGCACGGTCGAGGGCGGCCTTGATCGCGAAGCCGCCGAGGTCGGCTCCGGAGAACGACTTCAGCGAACCGAGCAGCCGACCCATCGGGGTGCGGGCGCCCGCGACGATGACGGACGTCGTGCCGTTCGTTGCGGATGATGCAGATGATGCAGAAGTCATGAGCTGCGGTCCCCTTCCGGCTGCACAGCCGAGGAGTGAACGAGGGTTTACTTCGAATGTACTGACGCGCGGGTGACCCCGTCATCGGCCTTTCGGTGTGATCGCGCGCACGTTGCGTAACCGCCCCGGGGGCGCTGCACTGAATCCATGCTGACGCGAATCGACCACATCGGGATCGCCTGCTTCGACCTCGACAAGACCGTGGAGTTCTACCGCTCGACCTACGGCTTCGAGGTGTTCCACTCGGAGGTCAACGAGGAGCAGGGCGTGCGCGAGGCCATGCTCAAGATCAACGAGACCTCGGACGGCGGCGCCTCCTACCTGCAGCTCCTCGAGCCGACCCGCGAGGACTCCACCGTCGCCAAGTGGCTCGCGAAGAACGGCGAGGGCGTCCACCACATCGCTTTCGGTACGGCGGACGTCGACGCGGAGGCGGCGGACATCAAGGAGAAGGGCGTACGCGTTCTGTACGAAGAGCCCCGGCGCGGTTCCATGGGGTCACGGATCACCTTCCTGCACCCGAAGGACTGCCACGGCGTACTGACAGAACTGGTCACTTCCGCGCCTGTTGAGTCGTCCGAGCACTGACCCACGTACATAAGGGCCGGTAGGGTTGGGTCTGGTCGCCGCTCGAAGCGTGGTGACCGAGTCCCGTCGTGTTCGGCGACGGGATCGCCGGGGCCGGGTGGCGGGGGGCGAGCGCGGGGCATCAGCCCATGCTCCGCCGTTGATCTGACACCATTCCCCGGGGGCCCCGTTCGGGATGGGCGGGGCTCGGCCAGACTTGCGACCAGGGGACGGATGGGACCGCGCAGTGCGGGGCTACGAGAGCCAGGAGCGAGAGCCGGCGGCTGACGTCGACCACCTCTCTCGGTTCGAAGCCGAGATGAAGCGGCTGAAGACCGAGCGGGAAAAGGCGATCCAGCACGCCGAGGACCTCGGCTACCAGGTCGAGGTGCTGCGCGCCAAGCTGCACGAGGCGCGGCGCACCATCATGTCCCGGCCCGCCTACGAAGGCGGCGACATCGGCTACCAGGCCGAGCAGTTGCTGCGCAACGCGCAGATGCAGGCCGACCAGCTCCGCGCGGACGCCGAGCGGGAGCTGAGCCAGGCCCGCGCCCAGACCCAGCGCATCCTCCAGGAGCACGCCGAGCAGGCCGCCCGCCTCCAGGCGGAGCTGCACCAGGAGGCCGTGACCCGGCGCCAGCAGCTCGACCAGGAGCTGGCCGAGCGCCGCCAGACCGTCGAGACGCACGTCAACGAGAACGTGGCGTGGGCGGAGCAGCTGCGCGCCCGCACCGAGGAGCAGGCCCGCCGGCTGCTGGAGGAGACCCGCGCCGAGCGGGAACAGGCCCTCGCCGCCGCGCGTGAGGAGGCCGAGCGGCTGACCGCCGAGGCCCGCCGCCGGCTGCAGAGCGAGGCGGAGGCCGCCCGCAGCGAGGCCGAGCAGCTGCTGCGCCGCGCCCGCACGGACGCCGAGCGGCTGCTGAACGCGGCGTCCACGCAGGCCCAGGAGGCCACCGAGCACGCCGAGCAGCTGCGCACCTCCACGGTCACCGAGTCGGAGTCGGCGCGCCGCCGGGCGCAGGAGATGAGCCGGGCCGCCGAGGAGCGGATGGCCGCGGCGGAGAGCGCGCTGCGCGAGGCGCGCTCCGAGGCCGAGAAGGTGCTCGCGGAGGCGAAGGAGGCCGCCGCCAAGGCGCTGGCGTCCGCCGAGGCCGCCAACGAGACCCGGACGCGCACCGCCAAGGAGCAGGTGGCGCGGCTGGTCAGCGAGGCGACCAAGGAGGCGGAGGCCACCAAGGCGGACGCCGAGCAGCTGGTCGCAGACGCCCGCGCCGAGGCGGAGAAGATCGTCGCGGAGGCCGCGGAGAAGGCCCGTACGCTCACCGCGGAGGAGTCGGCCACCCAGCTGTCCAAGGCGGCCAAGACCGCCGAGGACGTGCTCAACAAGGCCTCCGAGGAGGCCAAGCGGACCACCAAGGCCGCCGCCGAGGAGGCCGAGCGGATCCGCAGCGAGGCGGAGGCCGAGGCGGACCGGCTGCGCGCCGAGGCGCACGACATCGCCGAGCAGCTCAAGGGCGCGGCGAAGGACGACACCAAGGAGTACCGCGCCAAGACGGTCGAGCTGCAGGAGGAGGCGCGCCGGCTGCGCGGCGAGGCCGAGCAGCTGCGCGCCGACGCGGTCGCCGAGGGCGAGAAGATCCGCGCGGAGGCCCGCAAGGAGGCCGTGGCGCAGATCGAGGAGGCGGCGAAGTCCGCCGAGGAGCTGCTCGCCAAGGCGAAGGCGGACGCGGACGAGCTGCGGTCCACCGCGCAGACGGACAGCGAGAAGGTCCGCACCGAGGCCATCGAGCGCGCCACGACGCTGCGCCGGCAGGCCGAGGAGACCTTGGAGCGCACCCGCAAGGAGGCCGAGCGGCACCGCGCGGAGGCCGAGGAGCAGGCGGAGGCGCTCAAGGAGGACGCCGAGCGGGCCGCGCGCGAGCTGCGCGAGGAGACCGAGCGGGCCGTGGAGGCGCGCCGCGCGGAGGCGGCCGAGGAGCTGACCCGGCTGCACACCGAGGCCGAGGAGCGTCTCGCCTCGGCCGAGCAGGCGCTGAGCGACGCGCGCGAGGAGGCCGCCCGGATCCGCCGTGAGGCGACCGAGGAGGCCGAGCGGCTGCGCACGGAGGCCGCCGAGCGGATCCGTACGCTCCAGCAGCAGGCCGAGCAGGAGGCCGAGCGGCTGCGCGACGAGGCCGCCGCGGACGCGTCGGCGTCCCGGGCCGAGGGCGAGGCCGTCGCCGTGCGGCTGCGGTCGGAGGCCGCGGCCGAGGCGGAGCGGCTCAAGTCGGAGGCGCAGGACAGCGCGGACCGGATGCGCGCGGAGGCCCAGGCGGCCGCCGAGCGGATCGGCACGGAGGCGTCCGAGACGCTGGCGGCGGCGCAGGAGGAGGCGGGCCGGCGGCGCCGGGAGGCGGAGGAGCTTCTCGGCGCGGCCCGCGAGGAGGCCGAGGAGGAGCGCCGGCGGGCCCGCGAGCAGAGCGAGGAGCTGCTGGCCGCGGCGCGCACCCGTGTCGAGGAGGCGCAGGCCGAGGCCGTACGGCTGGTCGAGGAGGCGGACCGGCGCGCCACGGAGATGGTGTCGGCGGCCGAGCTCCACGCCCAGCAGGTGCGGGACTCCGTCGCGGGGCTGCACGAGCAGGCGCAGGAGGAGATCACCGGACTGCGCAGCGCCGCCGAGCACGCGGCGGACCGCACCCGGCGCGAGGCCGAGGAGGAGGCGGACCGGGTCCGCGCCGACGCCTACGCGGAGCGGGAGCGGGCCGGCGAGGACGCGGCCCGGATGCGGCGCGACGCGCAGGAGGAGGCCGAGGAGGCCAAGTCCCTAGCGGAGCGCACGGTTTCGGAGGCGATCACGGAGGCGGACCGGATCCGCACCGAGGTCTCCGAGCACGCGCAGCGGCTGCGCACCGAGGCGTCCGACGCGGTCGCCGAGGCCGAGCAGGCCGCGGCGCGCACCCGGGCGGAGGCCCGCGAGGACGCCAACCGGATCCGTTCGGACGCGGCGACGCAGGCGGACACCCTCATCACCGAGGCGCGCAGCGAGGCGGAGCGGCTCACCGACGAGACGGTCGCCGAGGCCGAGCGGGTGCGTTCGGAGTCGGTCGCCAAGGCGGAGAAGCTCATCGCGGACGCCACCGGCGACGCGGAGCGGCTGCGCGCCGAGGCCGCGGAGACGGTGGAGTCGGCGCAGCAGCACGCGGAGCGGCTGCGCGCCGAGGCCGAGCGGGTCAAGGCGGACGCGGAGTCGGAGGCGGAGCGGCTGGTGTCGTCCGCGCGCGACGAGGCGGAGCGGACGCTGGACGAGGCCCGCAGGGAGGCCAACAAGCGGCGTTCGGAGGCGGCCGAGCAGGTCGACACCCTCATCACGGAGACCACCGCCGAGGCGGACAAGCTGCTCACGGAGGCGCAGCAGCAGGCGCTGAAGACGAAGGCGGAGGCCGAGTCGCAGGCGGACACCATGGTGGGCGCGGCCCGCAGCGAGGCCGAGCGGCTGATGTCCGAGGCGCGGGTCGAGGGCAACTCCCTGGTGGAGAAGGCCCGTACGGACGCCGACGAGCTGCTGGTCGGCGCGCGCCGCGACGCGACGCAGATCCGGGAGCGCGCCGAGGAGCTGCGCGACCGCATCACCAGCGAGATCGAGCAGCTGCACGAGCGGGCCCGGCGCGAGGCCGCGGAGACCATGAAGTCGGCCGGCGACCGGTGCGACGCGCTGATCAAGGCCGCGGAGGAGCAGCTGGCCAAGGCGGAGGCCAAGGCGAAGGAGATCGTCTCCGAGGCCAACTCCGAGGCGGGCAAGGTGCGCATCGCCGCCGTGAAGAAGGCCGAGGGTCTTCTGAAGGAGGCGGAGCAGAAGAAGGCCACGCTCGTGAAGGAGGCCGAGGAGCTGAAGGCCGAGGCGGTGCGCGAGGCACGGCGCACCGTCGAGGAGGGCAAGCGCGAACTGGAGGTCCTCGTCCGGCGCCGCGAGGACATCAACGCGGAGATCTCGCGCGTCCAGGACGTCCTGGAGGCCCTGGAGTCCTTCGAGGCCCCGGCGGGCGGCAAGGACAACGGCGTCAAGGCGGGGGCCGCGGCGGGTGCTACCCGTACGGGTGGCAAGTCGGCCGACAATTAGCAATCCGGGCGAAATCCCTTGTACGGTGAGGGCTTTGACCATGGCTTTGGCAAGGCTTCCGGCGGCGAGCCACTCAAAAGGGGTGTCATCTTCCGTATCAAACGTGCATCCGCTCGATGACACAGCGCTTCGGCCCCTAGGATTCCACCTATCACCTCACCGGTCTCATTCGACAGGAACCCCATGAGCGACACTTCCCCCTACGGCTTCGAGCTTGTGCGGCGTGGGTACGACCGCGCTCAGGTGGACGAACGTATCTCCAAGCTCGTCTCCGACCGTGACAGCGCTCTCGCCCGCATCACCGCTCTGGAAAAGCGCATCGAAGAGCTCCACCTCGAGACGCAGAACGCCCAGGCCCAGATCAACGACGCCGAGCCGTCGTACGCGGGTCTCGGCGCGCGCGTGGAGAAGATCCTCCGTCTCGCCGAGGAGGAGGCCAAGGATCTGCGCGAGGAGGCCCGTCGCGCCGCGGAGCAGCACCGCGAGCTCGCCGAGTCGGCCGCCCAGCAGGTGCGCAACGACGCCGAGTCCTACGCCGCCGAGCGCAAGGCCAAGGCGGAGGACGAGGGCGTCCGGATCGTCGAGAAGGCCAAGGGCGAGGCCGCCCAGCTGCGCTCCGAGGCGCAGAAGGACGCCCAGTCCAAGCGCGAGGAGGCGGACGCCCTCTTCGAGGAGACCCGCGCCAAGGCCGCCCAGGCCGCCGCGGACTTCGAGACGAACCTGGCGAAGCGCCGCGAGCAGTCCGAGCGCGACCTGGCCTCGCGTCAGGCCAAGGCCGAGAAGCGCCTCGCGGAGATCGAGCACCGCGCGGAGCAGCTGCGCCTGGAGGCCGAGAAGCTGCGCACCGACGCCGAGCGCCGTGCCCGCCAGACGGTGGAGACCGCCCAGCGCCAGGCCGAGGACATCGTGGCCGACGCCAACGCCAAGGCCGACCGGATCCGTTCGGAGTCCGAGCGTGAGCTGGCCGCGCTGACCAACCGCCGCGACTCCATCAACGCCCAGCTGACCAACGTCCGCGAGATGCTGGCGACCCTCACGGGTGCCGCGGTCGCCGCCACCGGCGCGCCCGCCACCGAGGACGAGCCCGTCTCCCGCGGCGTCCCGGCCCAGCAGTCCCGGTAACACGACCGGAGCACCGGACGACCGGACCCAGGTGAAGCCCTCTGCCACTGCGGTGGCAGAGGGCTTCACCCCGTTCTAGCGTGGCCGCATGATCGAGCTGGAGGGGCTGACCAAGCGGTACGGCGAGAAGGTCGCGGTGGACAACCTGACCTTCACCGTCCGGCCGGGCATCGTCACGGGCTTCCTCGGCCCGAACGGCGCCGGCAAGTCGACCACCATGCGGATGATCCTGGGGCTCGACCACCCCACCGCGGGCGACGTGCGCGTCGACGGCACGCACTACGACCGGCTGCAGGACCCGCTGACGTACATCGGCGCCCTGCTGGAGGCCAAGGGGGTGCACCCGGGGCGCAGCGCCTACAACCATCTGCTGTGGCTCGCGCAGAGCAACGGCATCCCCGAACGGCGGGTGGGAGAGGTGCTGGAAGAGGTCGGCCTGACGGCGGTGGCGCGGAAGAAGGCCAAGGGGTTCTCGCTCGGCATGGGGCAGCGGCTCGGCATCGCCGCCGCGCTGCTCGGCGACCCGCGGATCCTGATGTTCGACGAGCCGGTCAACGGCCTCGACCCCGAGGGCATCCACTGGATCCGCACGCTGATGAAGTCGCTGGCCCAGCAGGGCCGCACGGTGTTCGTCTCCTCCCATCTGATGAGCGAGATGGCCCTGACGGCGGACCACCTCGTCGTCATCGGGCAGGGCCGGCTGCTCGCCGACACCTCGATGGCCCAGTTCATCGAGCGGAACTCCCGTTCCTACGTCCGGGTGCGCAGCCCGCAGCGGGAGGCGCTGCTGGACGCGCTGCACCAGGCGGGCGTCACCGCCGTGGACGGCCCGGACGGGACGCTGGAGGTGGACGGGACGCCCGCCGAGAAGATCGGGGAGCTGGCCGCGGTCAACGGAGTGGTGCTGCACGAACTGAGCCCGCAGCAGGCGTCCCTCGAGGAGGCCTTCATGCAGTTGACGGCGGAGTCGGTGGAGTACCACGCGCACACCGGCACGCCCCTGCCCCCGCAGCAGCAGCAACGGCAACAGCAGCAGTGGGGCGAGAGCTGGAGGAAGGGCTGAGCATGGCGACGGCACAGGTCGTACGGTCGGAGTGGACCAAGATCCGGTCGGTGGCGTCGACCGTGTGGACGCTGTCCACGGCGGTGGTCGTCACCATCGCCCTCGGCATGCTGATCTCGGCGCTGTCGAAGAACGAGTTCGACAACCTGAGCCAGCGGGAGAAGCTCTCCTTCGACCCGACGTTCATCAGCTTCGCCGGGACCGGTCTGGGCCAGCTCGCGATGATCGTGTTCGGGGTGCTGGTGGTGTCGAACGAGTACAGCACCGGGATGATCCGCGCCTCGCTGGCGGCCGTGCCCAAGCGGGGCGTCTTCCTGTTCAGCAAGCTCGCGGTGGCCACGGCCCTGGTGTTCGTGGTCGGGATGGCGACCAGCTTCGCCACGTTCTTCCTGGGCCAGCTGATGCTCGGCGACCTGAAGGCGTCCATCGGCGACGACGGGGTGCTGCGCGCGGTGTTCGGCGGCGGGCTCTACATGACGCTGATCGCCCTGTTCTCGATGGGGGTGGCCACGATGCTGCGCTCCCCCATGCTGTCGCTGGGCATCCTGATGCCGTTCTTCTTCCTGATCTCCAACATCCTCGGCAACGTCAGCGCCACCGAGAAGGTGGGCCGGTTCCTGCCCGACCAGGCGGGCAGCAAGATCATGCAGGTGGTCACCCCGGTGGACGACGACACCCCGTACGGGCCGTGGGGCGGCCTCGGCATCATGGCGCTGTGGGTCATCGCGGCCGTCGTCGGCGGCTACGTGCTGCTGAAACGGCGTGACGCCCAGTGAACGACCGTTCGGGACCGGTTCCGGCCCGCCCGTGAAGCACCCTTGAACGGAACCGTCAGCGTCCCGATAAGCTCCTAACCCTTACGGGGGGCGTATGCCCCGCTGTCCTGAACCTTTCGATGGGTGCGGAGCATGATCGAGGCAGTCGGCCTGACCAAGCGGTACGGCGACAAGACCGCTGTGTACAACCTCTCCTTCCAGGTGCGTCCCGGCGCCGTCACCGGCTTCCTGGGCCCCAACGGCTCGGGCAAGTCGACGACGATGCGGATGATCCTCGGTCTGGACAACCCCACGGCGGGCCATGTCACGATCTGCGGCCACCCGTACGACAAGCTGCCCAACGCCCCCCGTCAGGTGGGCGCGCTGCTGGACGCCAAGGCGGTGCACGGCGGCCGCTCCGCCCGCAACCACCTGCTCAGCCTGGCCCAGCTGTCGGGCATCCCGGCCCGCCGGGTGGACGAGGTGCTGGGCGTGGTGGGTCTGCACGAGGTGGCGGGCCGGCGGTCCAAGGGCTTCTCCCTCGGTATGGGACAGCGCCTGGGCATCGCCGCCGCGCTGCTCGGCGACCCGCAGGTGCTGCTGTTCGACGAGCCGGTCAACGGCCTCGACCCCGAGGGCATCCTCTGGGTGCGCAACCTGATGAAGTCGCTGGCCGCCGAGGGCCGTACGGTCTTCGTCTCCTCCCACCTGATGAGCGAGATGGCGCTGACCGCCGACCATCTCATCGTGATCGGCCGCGGCCAGCTCATGGCCGACATGAGCGTGAAGGACTTCATCTCCCACAACTCCGCCGACTTCGCGCGGGTGCGCACGCCGGACAGCGAGCCGCAGCAGCGCGAGAAGCTGTCGGCGGCGATCACCGAGGCCGGCGGCCACGTCCTGCCCGAGCAGGACGGCGCGCTGCGGGTGACGGGACTGCCGCTGCCCAGGATCAGCGACCTCGCCCACGACCACGACGTACGGCTGTGGGAGCTGTCGCCGCACCAGGCGTCCCTGGAGGAGGCCTACATGCGGATGACGCAGGGCGCCGTCGACTACCGCTCGACCACCGACCAGAAGGAAGGGCTCCAGCAGCCGCTGCCGCCGGGCGCGCAGCCGCCGATGCCGGTGCCGGGCCAGGGCCAGCCCGGCTGGTACGCCCCGCCGCCGCCCCAGCAGGGCGGGCAGCCCTTCGCCCCGCCGCAGACCGCCCCCGCGGGCCCCTACGGCGCTCCTGTGGCCCCCGCGTCCCCTCCGGCCGCCCCGGTGGCGAATCCGTACGCGCAGCCTCCGCAGGCGCCGCAGAGCGCTCCCCAGCCCGCCCCCTCCGCCGAGCCGACCGAGTCCGAGGACGCCCGATGAGCACGCCCCAGCCCCCGATGCCGCACAGCGCCGCACCCCAGTGGCCGGCCGCACCCGGTGCCGCGCCCTCCGCTCCGGCCCCGGCGTATCCCACCTACACGTCGCCCATCCCGGTGGTGCGCACCCACCTCGGGCACGCGCTCGCCTCCGAGTGGACGAAGATCAAGTCGGTGCGCTCGACCCTGTGGACGCTGGGCGTGCTCGTCGCGCTCGTGATCGGCATCGGTCTGCTCACCGGCATGGTGATCGCCGGTTCCGACCCCGACCTGGGCGGCGAGAGCCCGCTGTCGCTGGGCTTCTTCGGTCTGCTGCTGGGTTCGATGTGCCTGATCACGCTGGGCGTGCTGACCACCGCCTCCGAGTACGGCACGGGCATGATCCGCACGACGATGGTCGCCTGTCCCAGCCGCGGCCGGGTGCTTGCGGCGAAGGCCCTGGTGTTCTTCCTGGTCGCCTTCGTGGTGACCGTGGTGTGCGCGTCGGTCGTGGGCCTGGTGCACGTGTCGCTGCTCGAGGAGTACAACGCGGCCGAGCCGTCCGCCGAGGAATGGCTGAAGGGCACGGTCGGCGTCTCGCTCTACCTGGCGCTGCTCGGCACCCTGTCGCTGGCGGTCGGCTCGATCGTGCGCCACTCGGCGGGCGCCATCACCGTGATGATCGCGCTGGTCCTCGCCCCGCTGGTGATCGCGATGTTCATGTTCTCGCCGTCGCTGGAGGACGTGCAGGAGGCGCTGTTCGAGTACTCCATCCCGAACCAGATGAGCGTCTTCTACTCGACGTCCCTGTCGCAGTCCGGCCCGTCGGGCTGGGACCCGCTGTGGATCATGCTGGTCGTCACGGGGGCCGCACTGGCCCTCGCGTTCACCCTGCTGCGGAAGCGGGACGTCTAGAAGATCCGGGGGTCCGTCAGAACCTGGGCGCGTTACGGGACCGCTGCACCCGCGTGGTGCGGCGGTCCTTCGCGTTCCAGCAGGCCTTGTGCCAGTGCCGGCGCTCGTCGACGCCGGAGTGCTCGGGCCAGGCCACCACGTGCGGCACCCCGTCCGGGATCAACTGGTCGCAGCCCGGGCACCGGTAGGACTTGCCGCGGGCGCTGCTGCCCGCCACGTGCCGCACGCTCCAGTCCTCGCCCTGCCAGGACTCGGTGGACTGCCAGCCGCCATACCTCCCGGAGCGGTCGTCCTCGGCGCTCCGGCCGGACGAACCGGCTCCCTTGGGTCGGTTGCGACGCGGGGACACAGGACACCTCACGGGGCTATACAGGATGCACGGACCGCGTCCAGCCTAGCCGCCGCGGGCCGGGGTACGCGTACGCCGCCAATCGTCACAAGTCACTCCATGGCGTCCGGCGGCCCTGTGCGAGCGGCCCATTCTGCAGACAATCCGCAAAATCGCTCACCCGGCCGTGTCCTCGGCACGTGTCGGACGGTTATGCCCTGCGGGGGAGCTCCGCGTCGGAGCCAAGGAAGCAGGAAGAGCAATGCGCGTTGGAAGTTTCGTGTTGGCGGCCCGGTTCCCCGGGCAGGGCGAAGGGGAAGCGCTGCACCGCGCGGTCCGCTCCGCCGAAGTGGCCGAGGAGTCGGGGCTCGACACGGTCTGGCTGGCCGAGCACCACTTCGTGCCCTACGGCACCTGCCCGTCCGCCGTCACCCTGGCGGCCATGCTGCTAGGCCGCACGCGGCGGCTGCGTGTCGGCACGGCGGTCAGTGTGCTGCCCACCGCCCACCCGGTCGCGCTCGGAGAGCAGGCCGCGCTGCTGCACGTCGCCAGTGGCGGACGGTTCTCGCTGGGTCTCGGCCGCGGCGGCCCGTGGGTGGACCTGGAGGTCTTCGGGGCCGGCCTGGAGGCGTACGAGAAGGGGTTCCCGGAGGCGCTTGACCTGCTGCTGCGGTGGCTGCGCGAGCCGTCCGTGGGCGCCGACGGCGAGCGGTACAGGTTCCGCGAGGTGCCCGTCGTCCCGCGCCCCTCGGAGGCGCTCAACGAGGCCGAGGGCCCGGAGGTCGTGGTCGCCTGCACCTCCCCCGCGAGCGTGAGGCTGGCCGCAGAGCGCGGGCTGCCGATGCTGCTCGGCATGCACGTCGGCGACGAGGAGAAGGCCGAGATGGTCGCCCTGTGGCGGCGTCACGCGCGCGCCACCGGCCGGACGTCCGCCGAGATCGAGGGCGCGGCCCATGTCTCCGCCGGGGTGTGCCAGATCGCGGACCGGCGCGCGGACGCGGCCGAGACGCTGCTGAAGGCGATGCCTGGCTGGCTGAAACAGGGGCTCGGCGCGCATGTGACGGTGGACGGCCGCGAGCGGCGGATGCGCGACCCGCTGGCCTACACCGAGCTGCTGTGCGGGCTGCACCCGGTGGGCACCCCGCGGCTGTGCGCCGACCGGCTCGCCGCGACCAGCGAGCGGACCGGCATCTCCCGCTTCGCGCTGCTCGTCGAGGGATCCGGGGACCTGGCGGCGACCGAGGAGAACGTACGGCGGCTCGGCGCCGAGGTGCTCCCCCAACTCACCTGACGTGCCAGGGCGTTCCAGGGATGCTTGCCGCCCCGCCACAGACTGCACCTCCCGCGTGGCGGAGCGGCAAGCTATCGATGGAGCGTCAGCAGTCGCGCAGTTCCGGCGACTGGTTGAGCAGTTGGCTGCGCACCGAGGTGAAGCGGGCCAGCTTCTCGTCGACCGAGGAGTCAAGCGGGAACACGGCCACCCGGTGGCAGTTCTGGAAGGCCAGCCGCACACCGAAGTGCCGTTGCAGCGCGCCGCGTATCGCGTCACTCGCGAGCGCACGCAGCAGCTGACCGCGTGCCTGCTCGTCCGGCGGAGGCGTCTGGTTGTCGGCGAAGGCTCCGCCGTCCACCTTCAGCTGGGCCACCAGGGAGCTGATCATCTCCCATGCGTAGGGCAGGGAGGTCCGGACGCAGTCGACGAAGTCAGCTTCGTCGACCTCGCCTCGCTCGGCCTGTTCGAGTAGGGCCGGTGAGACGTCGAGCGACATGGGTTCTCCTCTCGCACCCCCAGCACTCGGGGGTTGCCTGACAGAAAAGGGAGTGCGCGAAAACGGGCACGCTGCGTACACGGTCCGCGACCTCCCGTTCAATACCGTAAGCAACGGACGGTGACCGCACCAGGAGAACGGGCGGATGCGGAACTTCCTGTAGGCCGGGAATCGGCCATCGTGGAACACGCGTTTTCCAGGAGATACAGGACGCGCCTCATGCGCCCCGAGGGGCACCTGTGAGGGCGAATCGCGTCCACCCCGGCCGGTCGAGTAGCGTTGCCGACCATGCGTCTCGTCATTGCCCGCTGCTCCGTGGACTACGCCGGGCGGCTCACCGCGCACCTGCCGTCCGCACCTCGTCTGATCCTCGTCAAGGCGGACGGCAGCGTCTCGATCCATGCCGACGACCGGGCCTACAAGCCCCTCAACTGGATGTCGCCGCCGTGCACCCTGAAGGAGGGCACCGGTGAACAGGAGGGCGTCTGGACCGTCGTCAACAAGGCGGGCGAGAAGCTCATCATCACGATGGAGGAGATCCTCCACGACTCGTCGCACGAACTCGGCGTCGATCCCGGCCTGATCAAGGACGGCGTGGAAGCACACCTTCAGGAACTGCTCGCCGACCGCATCGAGACCCTGGGCGAGGGCTACACCCTGATCCGCCGCGAGTACATGACCGCGATCGGTCCGGTCGACATCCTGTGCCGGGACGCCGACGGGCAGACCGTCGCCGTGGAGATCAAGCGGCGTGGCGAGATCGACGGCGTGGAACAGCTCACCCGCTACCTGGAACTCCTCAACCGCGACCCGCATCTCGCGCCCGTGCGCGGCATTTTCGCCGCCCAGGAGATCAAGCCGCAGGCCCGGGTGCTCGCCTCCGACCGCGGCATCGGCTGCCAGATCCTCGACTACGACGCCCTGCGCGGCATCGAGGACGACAAGCTGCGCCTGTTCTGAGCGGCGCGCCACGACGGCGCGCGCAGGGGGGCCGGGTTCCGTGCGGAACCCGGCCCCCCTGTCGTCTGCGGCGGCTCAGATCATCGTCTCCGTGTCGTCGGGCGATGCCTGGTCCGTGCTCTGCGTGGCGGTCGTGGAGGTCTCGACGGGAGATGAGGAGGCGGGACCACTGGCGGAGTTGCTGGTGGACGGCTCCTCCGGCGGCGTGGTGGGGCTCTCCGTCGGCTCCTCCGTGGGGTCCTCCGGGTCCTCGGTCTCCGTCTCGGTCGGCGTGGGCGAGTTCGACGTCGGCGGCTTCGGCGACTTGGTCGGTTTGGTCGGCGTGCTGCCGGGCGACGTCGGCCGCGTCGGCTCGTCCGGCTCCTCCGTAGGCGTCTCGTCGTCCGACGGCTCGTCGGACCCGGTGGCCGTCGGCGTCGGGTCGTCGGCGGTGCCGGGTGTGCCGTCGGGGCCGGGATCGGAGGGGCGGCTGGTGGCCTTGCCCGTGTCGCCCTCGTTGCCGGCGGCCGGGTCCGCGTCCAGGCTGCCGTCGTCCAGGCCCTGGCTGGCGGACGGGTTGACGCCGACGTTCTCCGAGGGCGACGCGGGGTCGTTGCCGGACGTGGCGCCGAGGGTGACGACGGTGCCGAGGACGGCGACGAGCAGGGCGCCCGCGCCCGCCGCGACCAGGTTCCGCTTGGCGAGTCCCTTGACGCCGCCCCCGACGCCGTCCTTGGTCTGCTGCGGGACCGTGGCGGCCGGCACGGCGCGGGAGACGACCAGACCGGTGTCCGCGGGGGGCTGGAGGTCGGGGAAGGCCATCGGCACCCCGCGGGGCGGGGACGCCGACTCCTCGACGTGCGCCTCGGGCACCTCCTCCGCCGCGGTCGGCGCGATCGAGAGCGGGACGCCGGAGCGGTCGGCGACGAGGGCCAGCGCCCTGCGTCCCGCGACCGTGCCGCGCTTGTCGGAGAGGGCGCCGCGCAGGCCGATGGACGCCTCCAGTTCGGCGCGCGCCCGGTCGAGCTGTCCGGCGCACAGCGCGTGGATGCCCAGCTCGTGGTGGAAGTAGGCCTGTTCGCCCACGTCCCCCGCGATGCGGGCGGCCTCCGCGCCGGCCCGCAGCGCCCGCTCCCAGGCGCTCCAGTGGAGCCCGGCGGCGAAGGCGGGCGCGGCGGTGCGGGCGAACTGCACGGCGGTGCCGGGCTCGTCGGCGGCGCCGGCGGCGAGCGGGGACAGGGCGGTGAGCGCGGCGAGGATCGCGTCGGACTCGGCGCAGACCCGCTCCGGGGTGACCGAGGGGTGTCCGGTCCACCAGGCGTAGTGCTGCGCGGCCTCGCGGATGCGGGTGTCGGCGTCGTCGGTGTACCCGGCGGCCTCCAGCTGGGCGGGGACGCCCGCGGCGAGCCGGTAGCGGGCGCCGACCGGGGAGACCAGTCCGCAGGAGACCAGTTCGCCGAGGGCGGCGTCGGCGTGGGTGTCGCCGACCAGGGCGGGCAGGTGCGCCTGGTGCGGCACCTCGCCGCCGAGCGCGACGGCGAACCGCAGGGTGGCGCGGGCGGAGGCGCTGAGCCGGGAGGCGAGCAGCGGGGCGGGCGCGGCGGCCTCGCCGAGGGAGGGCAGCGGGACCTCGTCGCCGTCGGCGGGGTCGTAGGGCGCCTCGTCGGGCCGTACGTCCTCGAAGACGCCGAACTCGTCGACGGCGCTGGTGCCGGCCCGCAGCCGGTCGCGCTGGCGCAGCAGGGCGCCCGCCTGGACGAAGCGCAGCGGCAGGCCCTCGGACTCGAACCACAGGTCCCCCGCCCAGGTGGCCTCCTCGTCGGTGAGGGTGCGGCCGACGGCGTGCCCGAGCAGGTCGAGTCCTGCCGCGCGGTCGAGGCCCGGCAGCTCGACGTCCTCGACGCCGGAGTCGGCGGAGGGGTCGGCCACGTCCGGGGTGGCGGAGAACAGGAAGGCGCACTCGGGGGTGGCGTCCAGCAGTTCGTCGAGGGCGGCCCCGCCGAACTCCAGGTCGTCCAGGACGACGACGGCGCCGATCTCGCGGACGCTCTCCAGCAGTTCGTCCCGGTCGGGGCGGTTCAGGGGCGCGTCGAAGACCGCGCGGAAGAGGTCGTGGAGGAGGTCGTCGGCGCTGCGGCGGTGGCCGTTGAGGCGGACCACTCCGTCGGGCGCGAGATCGGCGCAGTCCTCGGCGACGACGTCGAGCAGCCGGGTGCGGCCGGAGCCGCCGGGGCCGACGAGTCGCACGGAGCGGCCGCGGGCGAGCAGCCGTACCAGCGCCTCCCGCTCGTCCTGACGGGCCAGCAGGGGCAGCGACGGCTGCGCGGGGCCCGGGGGGACGGGCGGGGCGGCGGCACGCTCCACCTCGGCGCGCTCGGGCTCGGTGAGCCTGCCGGGGCGGGCGGGCCGCTCGGCGGGCGGGCAGGGCTCGATCTCGCTGCCGTCGACGGGGTTGACGGTCAGCAGGAAGTCCCCGGAGACGAGCTGCACCGTGCGGGCGGGCACGGGCGCGTGCTGTCCGAAGTCGGAGGTGAGGGATTCCCTGGGAGGGCGCTGGCGCGGCGCGTCGCCGCCGTGGCCGTACTCCTCGGGTCCCGTGTGGTTCGGGTCCATAGGTCCTAGCCCCCCAAAAGCGTCGTGGCTGAAGCCCTCCCCGGCCTCGCTGCACACCGCGCTGTCGCTTCTGGTCCGGGCCCGCTCGAGGGTTGCAAGGCAGCGGGCAGCCGAACCCTAAACCTTCGGTCAGTATCCACGACAGCCCGGGGTACCAGGGCGTCCGACTGGTCACGGTCTCGTGAGGATTGTGCGCGCGGCGCGGGGTTCGCGGGCGTGGGCCCGGCTTCTCCGGCTCGTCCGTCGTGCACCCGTACGCCCCTACACGCGGGGCAGCGTGTCCACCCCGATGCCCCCCTCGATCGCCAGGATGCGGTGCAGCCGGGTGGCCACCAACAGGCGCTGCATCTGCGGCGGCACGTCGCGCAGCACCAGGCGCCGGCCGCAGCGGCCGGCCCGTCGGTGGGCCCCCATGATCACCCCGAGTCCGGTGGCGTCCCAGGAGTCCAGTTCGGACAGGTCCAGCACGAGGTCGCCGACTCCGTCGTCGACGGCCGAGTGCAGGACCGTACGGGCGTCCGCCGCGCTGCGGACGTCGAGGCGGCCCCCGACGACCAGCTCGGCGTGGTCGCCCCTGATGTGCATATGCGCTCCCCGTGATGCGTGGTGTGCTCCGCGGTGTCCTGACGGCCGGTGTTGCAACCTCTGACTGCGTGACGGCCGCGGAGGTTGCTGCCTGTGAGCGAACCGATACCGAATTCACCCCGGCGTGTGATGCACGCCGGGGTGTGCGCGGTCTCAGTGCTCGTAGAAGCCCTGCCCGCTCTTGCGTCCGATGTCACCGGCGTCAACCATCCGGCGCATCAGCTCGGGTGCCGCGAACTTCTCGTCCTGCGACTCCGTGTAGATGTTGCTCGTGGCGTGCAGCAGGATGTCCACGCCGGTGAGGTCGGCCGTGGCCAGCGGGCCCATGGCGTGGCCGAAGCCCAGCTTGCAGGCGAGGTCGATGTCCTCGGCGCTGGCCACGCCCGACTCGTACAGCTTGGCGGCCTCGACGACGAGGGCGCAGATGAGGCGGGTGGTGACGAAGCCGGCGACGTCGCGGTTGACGACGATGCAGGTCTTGCCGACGGACTCGGCGAACTCCCGCGCCTTGGCGAGGGTTTCGTCGCTGGTCTTGTAGCCGCGGACCAGCTCGCAGAGCTGCATCATCGGCACCGGCGAGAAGAAGTGCGTGCCGACGACCCGCTCCGGGCGCTCCGTCACGGCCGCGATCTTGGTGATCGGGATGGCCGAGGTGTTGGAGGCGAGGACGGCGTCCTCGCGTACGAGCTTGTCGAGCGTGCGGAAGATCTCGTGCTTGACCTCGAGCTTCTCGAAGACGGCCTCGACGACGACGTCCGCGTCGGCGCAGGCGTCGAGATCGGTGGTCGTGGTGATCCGGCCGAGGGCGGCCTCGGCGTCCTTCGCCTCGAGCTTCCCCTTGGCGACGAACTTGTCGTACGACGCCTTGATCCCGTCCGTGCCCCGCGTCAGCGCCTCGTCGGTGACGTCGCGCAGGACGACGTCCCAGCCCGCCTGAGCGGAGACCTGGGCGATGCCGGACCCCATGAGACCGGCCCCGATGACGGCGAGCTTGCGTGCCACTGTGCGACTCCCCTGATACGCGCTGTCCATGTTCTCCAGGAGCGGACATTAGCGTTCGCGGGGAGCCCTGTGACCGGTAAGTAACGCGCGTCACGTCTCACATGACGGACATCACACCGGCGGCAGAGGCGGCGGGAGGCGACGGGGCGTCAGCTCGCGGGCGCCCGCCGTCCCGAGGGCCGGTACGGCGGGCGGGCCGGCGGCCCCGCGGAAAGCCGTCGCGCCGGAGCGCCGCCGGTGCGAGGGTGGGGGCCGGTGTGTCCGCCCCTCGAAGGAGAACCCCGGCATGGCCGTCATCCACCGCACCACCCTCGAGCCGACCAAGCTGGAGCTGCTGACCGGCTGGCTGCCCACCCGGCCCTGGTACCACGGCGGCCTGGGGGAGCCGAAGCTCGGCAAGGCGGGCGGCTTCCGGCTGGACGACCCCAAGGGCGAGGTCGGCATCGAGTTCATGGTGGTCCGCGACGGGTCGGGCGACGCCCCGGTCTCCTACCTGGTGCCGCTCACCTACCGCGCCGCGCCGCTCGACGGGGCGGACGCGGCCCTCGTCGGCACGGCCGAGCACGGGGTGCTGGGCCGCCGCTGGGTCTACGACGCCTGCCACGACCCGGTGGCCGTCGCGGAGTTGGCGGCGCTGCTGGAGGGCCGGGCGGAGCCGCAGGCGCAGAGCGTGAGCCACACCCCCGACCGTGAGGTGAGCCGCGCGCTGGCGGGCGAGGGCCCGCTGCCGGCGGAGTTCCCTGCGGTCGAGGACGGCGAGGAGCACACCGAGCTGACCGCGGCGGACGGCACGGTGCTGCGCGTGCTGCGCACCCTGCACCCCGCCCAGGACGGCGCCCCGCAGGCGGAGCCGGGCGCGGCGGGCCATGTCGCCGGGGCGTGGGACGCGCCGGACGGCACGCGGGCGCAGGGCCTGATGGTGCTGCTGCTCACCCCGCCGCCCGCGCCGTGACAACGGGCACACAGGTGCCCCGGGTGGCGGGCGCGTCACTAGGCTGACCTCATGGTCAACCTGACACGCATCTACACGCGGACCGGCGACAAGGGCACCACCCACCTCGGGGACATGAGCCGGGTCGCCAAGACCGATCTGCGGATCTCCGCCTACGCGGACGCCAACGAGGCGAACGCGGTGATCGGCACCGCGCTCGCCCTGGGCGATCTGCCGGACGAGGTGGTCGCGGTCCTCACCCGCGTGCAGAACGACCTGTTCGACGTGGGCGCCGACCTGTCGACGCCGGTGGTGGAGGACCCGAAGTACCCGCCGCTGCGGGTCGAGCAGTTCTACGTCGACCGGCTGGAGGAGGACTGCGACCGCTTCAACGAGCAGCTGGAGAAGCTCCGCTCGTTCATCCTGCCGGGCGGCACGCCGGGCGCGGCCCTGCTGCACCAGGCGTGCACGGTGGTGCGCCGGGCGGAGCGCTCGACGTGGGCGGCCCTGGAGGCGCACGGCGAGACGATGAACCCGCTCACCGCGACCTACCTGAACCGTCTGTCGGACCTGCTGTTCATCCTGGCCCGCATCGCCAACAAGGAGACGGGCGACGTCCTGTGGGTGCCGGGCGGCGAGCGCTGAGCCCGGTCTGGGCCGCGCTCACCGGACCGCCTTCTCCCGGTCCGTCCCCGCGTCCTGCGCGGTGCCGGCGCCGCGCAGGGGCGTCTTCTTGGGCCACAGCCAGTAGGTGAGGGTGATCAGGCCGTGGATGCCGGCCGCCCGCCAGGCGGTGGCGCGCCAGGACTCCAGGGAGGTGACGCGGCCCGGGTCGCCGACGTACCAGATGGCGAGCTGGAGCAGCGCGGTCGCCACGGCGGCGGCGACGACCGTGCCCAGCCACACCTTGGTCTCGTGCCGGGCGCGGGCCAGGCCGTGGCGGGGCGGCCGGACCAGGGGGCGGCCGTCGAGGCGGTGCGCCGCGTGGCCGTCGAGCCATGTCACGGTGCGGTGGCCGTGGCCCACGGTGTAGCCGATGTAGAGCGCGGCGAGACCGTGGGTCCAGTCCGGCTCGGCGCCGTTCTTCAGGTCCCAGGCGGTGACGACGAGCAGCACGACCTCCAGCACCGGCTCGCACAGCAGCAGCGCCAGGCCCGTGCGCGGCATGCGCAGCAGGTAGCGGAAGGCCAGCCCGGCCGCCAGCAGCACCCAGAACCCGATCTCGCAGGCGATGATCAAGGCGACGATCACGGTTCGCTCCTCTCGGTCTCCCCTCCAGGCTTCCGTGCGCCTCGGCCCGCCGCGTCGTCGCGGCCGACGAATCCGCGGTACATCGAAAGATGCAGTCCGGGACCGGTCTCGGGGATCAGGCGCGGGCCCCGGACACCGTGTTGGATGGGATCCATGACCGTACGACCCCTCTGCCCGCCCCGCTTCGACGTGGCCGTCGCCCTCGCCGGACTGCTGGGCGGGCTGCTGCTGTGGGCGTTCGGGCTGGGCGTGCGGCCGGGCGACGACCCGATGGTGCTCTTCCACGGCCGGTGGGCGCTGCTGGTGCCGCTCGGTGTGACGGCGTGCTGCGAGCTGCTGCGCCGCACCGCCCCGCGCACCGCGCTCGCCGTCGGCACGCTGGCGCTGGCCGCGGACACCGTGACGCAGGGCAGCATCGCGACGATCGTGATGTACACCGACCTGATGTACGCCGCCGTGGTCTACGGCTCCCCCGCGACCGCCCGCCGGCTGCCGTGGATCACCGGGGTGCTGACGCTGGCCGGGATGCTGGTGCCGTACGCCGTGCTCCGGGTGCCCGAGGCGCTGCTGATCGGTCTGGTGGTCGGCGCGGTGACCTTCGCGCCCGCGTCGACCGGGCTGATCGTGCGCAACCACCGGGACGCCGCCGACGCCGCCCGTCTCCAGGCCGAACAGACCGCGCTGCTGGCGGAGATGGACCGGGTCCAGGCGGTCACCGCGGAACGCTCGCGCATGGCGCGGGAGTTGCACGACCTGGTCGCCAACCACCTCTCCGCGATCGCCATCCACTCCACTGCCGCGCTCTCCCTGGACGACCCGGCGACCTCGAAGGACGCGCTCACGGTGATCCGGGAGAACAGCGTCCAAGGTCTGTCCGAAATGCGACGGCTCATCGGCATCCTGCGTGACGGCGCCGACGACCGGGAGCCCGCCGCGACGCCCACCCTCGACGGTCTCGGCGCCCTGATCGACACCGCCCGCGCCAACGGCCTGGACGTCGCCCTGGACGCGGAGCACGGCGCCGTGCCCGCGCCGGTGGAGCTGGCCGCGTACAGGATCGTGCAGGAGTCGCTGACCAACGCGCTGAAGCACGCCGCCCCCGGCCGGGTGGACGTGCGGCTGCGCCGCTCGCCCGAGGGCCTGGAGATCCGGGTCACCAGCCCTTACGGCGACCGTGCCGGCCCGCGCGCGCCGGGGTCCGGGGCCGGTCTGGTGGGCATGCGGGAGCGGGCCGCCCTGCTGGACGGCTCCTTCGAGGCCGGGCCTGAGGACGGGCCCGAGGGCAAGCGGTGGGTGGTGCGTGCCGCCCTGCCGGTCACCGACGTCGAGCAAGGAGAAGCCTGATGATCCGGGTCCTGGTCGCCGAGGACCAGTCCGCCGTCCGCGCGGGGCTGGTGCTGATCCTGCGCAGCGCGCCGGACGTCGAGGTGGTGGGCGAGGCGGCCGACGGCGAGCAGGCGGTGGCGCTCGCCCGCGAACTGCGCCCGGACGTGGTGCTGATGGACGTCCAGATGCCGCGCCTGGACGGGGTGTCGGCGACCCGGCAGGTGGTCGGGGAGAACCTCGCGGACGTGCTGGTGCTGACCACCTTCGACCTGGACGAGTACGTCTTCGGGGCGCTGCGGGCGGGGGCGGCCGGGTTTCTGCTGAAGAACACCGAGGCGAAGGACCTGATCGCGGCGGTGCGCACGGTGGCGGGCGGCGAGGGCATCGTCGCCCCGGCGGTGACGCGGCGTCTGATCGCGGAGTTCGCCGCGAGGCCCGCCCGTCCGGCGGCGGACCCGTCGGTGCTCGACACGCTCACCCGGCGGGAGCGGGAGGTGCTGTCGTGCCTCGGGGAGGGGCTGTCGAACGCCGCCATCGCGGAGCGCCTGGACATGGCCGAGGCGACGGTGAAGACGCACGTCAGCCGGCTGCTGGGGAAGCTGGAGCTGCGCAGCCGGGTCCAAGCGGCGGTGCTGGCCCAGGAGTTGGGGATCTGAGGCCGCGTGAAGGTTTAGAACGCAAAGACTCGCGCACAGTGGTCCAGACCTATTGACCCGTGGTCCAGACCTTTCTATTCTCGCCGCACCGTGGGCACGAAGGCTCAGTCGTGCCCCCATCCCCCAGAAGGAGGCGCGGCATGCGCTTCAGACACAGAGTCGCGGCCGGAATCGCGACCCTCGTGCTCCCCTTCGCCGGCCTCGTCGGCCTCGCGAACCCCGCCCAGGCGGCGACGTCGGCGACCGCGACCTACGTCAAGACCCAGGACTGGGGCACCGGCTTCGAGGGCAAGTGGACCGTCAAGAACACCGGCACCACCAGCCTCAGCTCCTGGACCGTCGAGTGGGACTTCCCCTCCGGCACCTCGGTCACCTCCGCCTGGGACGCCGACGTCACCTCCTCCGGCACCCACTGGACCGCCAAGAACAAGTCCTGGAACGGCACCCTCGCCCCCGGCGCGTCCGTCAGCTTCGGCTTCAACGGCGCCGGCCCCGGCTCCCCCGCCAACTGCAAGCTCAACGGCGGCAGCTGCGACGGCGGCTCCACCAACCCCGGTGACAACCCGCCCAGCGCCCCCGGCACCCCGTCCGCCTCGGACATCACCAACACCTCGGTGAAGCTGTCCTGGAGCGCGGCCACCGACGACAAGGGCGTCAAGAACTACGACGTGCTGCGCGACGGCGCCAAGGTCGCCACCGTGACCGCCACCTCGTACACGGACACCGGTCTCACCGCCGGCACCGACTACTCGTACACCGTCCAGGCCCGCGACACCGCCGACCAGCTCGGCCCGGTCAGCGGCGCCCGCGCGGTGCGCACCACCGGCGGAGGCTCCACCGAGCCGCCCACGGGCGACAAGGTCAAGCTCGGCTACTTCACCGAGTGGGGCGTCTACGGCCGCAACTACCACGTCAAGAACCTGGTGACCTCGGGCACCGCCTCGAAGATCACCCACATCAACTACGCCTTCGGCAACGTGAAGAACGGCCAGTGCACGGTCGACGACACCTACGCCGCCTACGACAAGGCGTACACCGCCGACCAGTCCGTCAGCGGACAGGCCGACACCTGGGACCAGCCGCTGCGCGGCAACTTCAACCAGCTGCGCCAGCTGAAGGCCAAGTACCCGCACATCAAGGTGCTGTACTCCTTCGGCGGCTGGACCTACTCCGGCGGCTTCGGCCAGGCCGCACAGAACGCCGCCGCGTTCGCCCGCTCCTGCAAGCAGGTCGTGGAGGACCCGCGCTGGGCCGACGTCTTCGACGGCATCGACATCGACTGGGAGTACCCGAACGCCTGCGGTCTCACCTGTGACAGCAGCGGGCCGGCGGCCTTCCGCACCCTGACGCAGGCGCTGCGCGCCGAGTTCGGGTCCAACTACCTGATCACCGCGGCCATCACGGCGGACGGCTCCAACGGCGGCAAGATCGACGCGGCCGACTACGGCGGCGCCGCCCAGTACCTGGACTGGTACAACGTGATGACGTACGACTACTTCGGCGCCTTCAACGCGCAGGGTCCGACGGCCCCGCACTCGCCGCTGACGTCGTACCCGGGCATCCCGCAGGCCGGCTTCAACTCGGCCGACGCCATCGCCAAGCTGAAGTCCAAGGGCGTCCCGTCCAAGAAGCTGCTGCTCGGCATCGGCTTCTACGGCCGCGGCTGGACCGGCGTGACCCAGTCCGCGCCCGGCGGCACCGCGACCGGCGCCGCGCCCGGCACGTACGAGGCGGGCATCGAGGACTACAAGATCCTCAAGAACAGCTGCCCGGCCACCGGCACCGTCGGCGGCACCGCGTACGCCTACTGCGGCACCAACTGGTGGTCCTACGACACCCCCGCCACCATCGCCTCCAAGATGGCGTGGGCCAAGTCCCAGGGCCTGGGCGGCGCCTTCTACTGGGAGTTCAGCGGCGACACCGCCAACGGTGAGCTGGCCACCGCCGTGGACGCCGGACTGAGGTAACCCGCACCTGGTACGAGCGATCGCCCCTCCTCCCAGCCCGGGAGGAGGGGCGATGTGCTTCAGCAGATCGGACGATCAGGCGACGTTCACCCGCTGGCCGGGAGGCGCCGCCTCCAGCCAGGCGAGGAAACCGGTCAGCGCGTCCTCGCTCATCGCGAGCTCCAGCCGCGTGCCCCGGTGGACACAGGCGAGGATCACCGCGTCGGACAGCAGCGCCAGCTCCTCCTCGCCCTCCGGGACGCGGCGGCCGGCCACCTCGATCGCGGAACGCTCCAGGACACGGCGCGGACGCGGGGCGTAGGAGAACACCCGGAACCACTCGACCCGGTCGCCGTTGTAGCGCGCCACCCCGTAGGCCCAGCCCTTGCCGCCGGAGTCGCCCTTCTCGGGCGCGTCCCAGCGCAGACTGCAGTCGAAGGTGCCGCCCGACCGCTGGATGAGCCGACGCCGCAGGCCGAAGACGAAGAGCCCCACCACCACGAGGGCCACGACGATTCCGCACACAGTCAGAGCGAGGACCATCGGCACCGACCTCCTCGTCTCCTAGGTAACGGAACGGAAAAATCATCCAGATCTGCCTCAGCCGCGACCGGCTCCGGATCGCTCCGGTGCCGGCCGCGGCTGAGTGACGTCATCTCACCGTCGCCGGGATCAGCGCCCCGCCGTCGCCGCCCGCAGACGGACGTCCGCGGCGCGCTGGGCCTCGGCGTCGTCGTCCGCCTTCGCGCGGGCGAGCTCCTGCTCCACGCGCTGGACGTCGATCTCGTCCGACAGCTCGGCGACCTCGGCCAGCAGGGACAGCTTGTTGTCCGCGAACGAGATGAATCCGCCGTGCACCGCGGCGACGACCGTCCCGCCCTCGGGCGTGCGGATGGTCACCGGGCCCGACTCCAGCACACCGAGCAGCGGCTGGTGACCGGGCATGACGCCGATGTCGCCGGACGTGGTGCGCGCGACGACCAGGGTGGCCTCGCCGGACCAGACCTCTCGGTCGGCCGCGACCAGCGCGACGTGCAGCTCAGCAGCCAAGGTGGCTCCTCGGGTCACCACCCGGCGGTAGTGCCGGGTGTTGGTTACAAGTCTAGTGGGCGTGGCAGAGGGGGCGGGACGTGCCCGCCCCCTCAAGGGTGAGCCGTTCGGCTCACGTCAGAGCGCGGGGGTCAGGAGACGCCCAGCTCCTTCGCGTTCTTCTTCAGGTCCTCGATGCCACCGCACATGAAGAACGCCTGCTCCGGGAAGTGGTCGTACTCGCCGTCGCAGATCGCGTTGAAGGCCGCGATCGACTCGTCCAGCGGGACGTCCGACCCGTCGACGCCGGTGAACTGCTTGGCGACGTGGGTGTTCTGGGACAGGAAGCGCTCCACGCGACGGGCACGGTGGACGACGAGCTTGTCCTCCTCGCCGAGCTCGTCGATACCGAGGATCGCGATGATGTCCTGCAGGTCCTTGTACTTCTGCAGGATGTTCTTCACGCGCATGGCCGCGTCGTAGTGGTCCTGCGCGATGTAGCGCGGGTCCAGGATCCGGGACGTCGAGTCCAGCGGGTCCACGGCCGGGTAGATGCCCTTCTCCGAGATCGGACGGGACAGCACCGTCGTCGCGTCGAGGTGGGCGAAGGTGGTGGCCGGGGCCGGGTCGGTCAGGTCGTCCGCGGGGACGTAGATCGCCTGCATCGAGGTGATCGAGTGACCACGGGTCGAGGTGATGCGCTCCTGGAGGAGACCCATCTCGTCGGCCAGGTTCGGCTGGTAGCCCACCGCGGAGGGCATACGGCCGAGCAGGGTCGACACCTCGGAACCGGCCTGGGTGAAGCGGAAGATGTTGTCGATGAAGAACAGCACGTCCTGCTTCTGCACATCGCGGAAGTACTCCGCCATGGTCAGACCGGCCAGGGCCACGCGCAGACGGGTGCCCGGGGGCTCGTCCATCTGGCCGAAGACGAGCGCCGTCTTGTCGATGACGCCCGACTCGCTCATCTCGTCGATGAGGTCGTTGCCCTCACGGGTGCGCTCACCGACACCGGCGAACACCGACACACCGTCGTGGTTGTTGGCGACGCGGTAGATCATCTCCTGGATGAGCACCGTCTTGCCGACGCCGGCGCCGCCGAACAGACCGATCTTGCCGCCCTTGACGTACGGGGTCAGCAGGTCGATGACCTTGACGCCGGTCTCGAACATCTCGGTCTTCGACTCGAGCTCGTCGAAGTTCGGCGCCTTGCGGTGGATCGGCCAGCGCTCGCCCGTGTACTCCGCGTCGACGTTCAGCACCTCACCGAGGGTGTTGAACACCTTGCCGGTGGTGAAGTCGCCGACCGGCACGGAGATGGAGGCGCCCGTGTCGGTCACCGGGGCCTGGCGGACCAGACCGTCGGTGGGCTGCATGGAGATGGTGCGGACCAGGCCGTCACCGAGGTGCTGCGCGACCTCGAGGGTCAGCGTCTTGAGCTCACCCTCCTTGGCCGGGTCGGCGACCTGGACGTGCAGGGCGTTGTAGATCTCCGGCATGGCGTCGACGGGGAACTCCACGTCGACGACCGGGCCGATGACCCGGGCGACGCGGCCCGTAGCCGTCGCGGTCTCAACAGTGGTGGTCATTAGTTGTCACTCCCCGCGGTCGCGTCGGCCAGGGCACTGGCGCCACCGACGATCTCGCTGATTTCCTGGGTGATTTCGGCCTGGCGGGCCGCGTTGGCAAGACGGGAGAGCGTGTTGATCAGCTCGCCCGCGTTGTCGGTGGCCGACTTCATCGCGCGCCGCGTGGCGGCGTGCTTCGAAGCGGCCGACTGGAGCAGCGCGTTGTAGATCCGGCTCTCCACGTACCGCGGCAGCAGCGCGTCGAGGACGTCCTCCGCCGAGGGCTCGAAGTCGTACAGCGGCAGGATCTCGCCCTTGGCCGCGGTCTCCTCGGCCGCCTCGTCGAGGCGCAGCGGCAGCAGCCGGGAGCCGACCGCCGTCTGCGTCATCATCGAGACGAACTCGGTGTAGACGATGTGGAGTTCGTCCACGCCGCCGTCCGCCGTCTCCGTCTGGATCGCCTCGATCAGCGGCGCCGCGACCTTCTTGGCGTCCGCGTACGAGGGCTCGTCGGTGAAGCCGGTGAACGCTTCCGCGATCTTGCGCTCACGGAAGTTGTAGTGGGCCACACCGCGCCGGCCGACGATGTACGTGTCGACCTGCTTGCCCTCGCGCTCGAGGCGCTCGGTCAGCTGCTCCGCCGCCTTGATGGCGTTGGCGTTGAAGGCGCCGGCCAGGCCGCGGTCGCTCGTGAGGAGCAGGACCGCGGCACGGGTCGGGTTGTCCGCCTCCGTGGTGAGCGGGTGCTTGGTGTTCGACCCGGTTCCGACCGCCGTGACCGCGCGGGTGAGTTCCTGCGCGTACGGCGTGGAGGCCGCCACCTTGCGCTGCGCCTTGACGACGCGCGAGGCGGCGATCATCTCCATCGCCTTGGTGATCTTCTTGGTCGCGGTGACGGATCGGATGCGACGCTTGTAGACCCGGAGCTGAGCTCCCATGAGTCAGGTCCCTTCCTTACGTCACTTGGCGGCGGACGGGGCGTCCTCGCCGAGCAGCTTGCCGTCGCTCGTCTCGAACTGCTTCTTGAACTCGGCGATCGCGTCGGCCACGGCCTGCAGGGTGTCGTCCGACATCTTGCCGCCCTCGCGGATGGAGGTCATGAGGCCCTGCTCCTTGCGGTGCAGGTACTCCAGGAGCTCCTTCTCGAAGCGGCGGATGTCCCCGACCGGCACGTCGTCCATCTTGCCGGTGGTGCCGGCCCAGACGGAGACGACCTGGTCCTCGGTCGACATCGGCTGGTACTGGTCCTGCTTCAGCAGCTCGACCATGCGCTGACCGCGCTCCAGCTGCGCCTTGGAGGCCGCGTCCAGGTCGGAACCGAAGGCGGCGAACGCCTCGAGCTCACGGAACTGGGCGAGGTCCACGCGCAGACGGCCGGAGACCTGCTTCATCGCCTTGTGCTGGGCGGAACCGCCGACTCGGGAGACGGAGATACCGACGTTCAGCGCGGGGCGCTGACCGGCGTTGAAGAGGTCCGACTCCAGGAAGCACTGGCCGTCGGTGATGGAGATGACGTTGGTCGGGATGAACGCCGAGACGTCGTTGGCCTTCGTCTCGACGATCGGCAGACCGGTCATCGAGCCGGCGCCCATGTCGTCGGAGAGCTTCGCGCAGCGCTCCAGCAGACGGGAGTGCAGGTAGAAGACGTCACCCGGGTAGGCCTCGCGGCCCGGCGGGCGGCGCAGCAGCAGCGACACGGCGCGGTAGGCGTCGGCCTGCTTCGACAGGTCGTCGAAGATGATCAGGACGTGCTTGCCCTGGTACATCCAGTGCTGGCCGATGGCCGAGCCGGTGTACGGCGCCAGGTACTTGAAGCCGGCCGGGTCGGACGCCGGGGCGGCGACGATGGTCGTGTACTCCAGCGCGCCGTTCTCCTCCAGCGCGCGGCGGACCGACGCGATGGTGGAGCCCTTCTGGCCGATGGCGACGTAGATGCAGCGGACCTGCTTCTTCGGGTCGCCGGAGCGCCAGTTGTCACGCTGGTTGATGATCGTGTCGACGGCCAGCGCGGTCTTGCCGGTCTGGCGGTCGCCGATGATCAGCTGACGCTGACCACGGCCGATCGGGGTCATGGCGTCGACGGCCTTGTAACCCGTCTCCATCGGCTCGTGCACCGACTTGCGCTGCATGACCGTGGGGGCCTGCAGTTCGAGGGCGCGGCGGCCCTCGGTCTCGATCTCGCCGAGGCCGTCGATCGGGTTGCCGAGCGGGTCGACCACACGGCCGAGGTAGCCCTCGCCTACGGCGACGGACAGGACCTCGCCGGTGCGGGTGACCGGCTGGCCCTCCTCGATGCCGCTGAACTCACCGAGGACGATGGCACCGATCTCGCGCTCCTCGAGGTTGAGGGCGAGGCCGAGGGTGCCGTCCTCGAACTTCAGCAGCTCGTTGGCCATGGCCGAGGGCAGGCCCTCGACCTTCGCGATGCCGTCGCCGGCCAGGGTGACCGTACCGACCTCCTCGCGCGAGGCCGCGTCCGGCTTGTACGACTGGACGAAGTTCTCCAGCGCGTCCCGGATCTCCTCCGGCCGGATCGTGAGCTCCGCCATCTGAGTTCCCTGCTCTCCTTGTTGGGCCCGAAGTTTCACTTGGGGGGGATGGGGACTCCCCCCTACAGGAGGTGAATCCTCTGCACGGCCCAACCAGGGCCGTAAGTACGTACTGCCTATGAAGAATGTGGTGCTCAGCCCGCCAGGCGGCGGCCCGCGTCCTCGAGCCGGTCCGCCAGGGAGCCGTTGATGACCTCGTCACCGACCTGCACCCGGATCCCGCCGACGACCGCGGGGTCGACGTCGAGGTTGAGGTGCATCCGGCGGCCGTAGAGCTTCGCCAGGGCGTCGCCCAGGCGCTGCTTCTGCTGGTCGCTGAGCGGCACCGCGGAGGTGACGACGGCCACCATGCGGTCCCGGCGCTCGGCGGCGAGCTTGGACAGGGACTCGAGTCCCGACTCCAGGCTACGTCCACGCGGCGCGGTCACCAGGCGCGTCACCAGACGCACCGTGGCCTCGTTCGCGCGCCCGCCGAGCAGGCTGCTCAGCAGCTCGCGCTTGGCGGAGGCGGTGGCGGACCGGTTGGTGAGGGCCGCGCGCAGCTGGGTGTCGGAGGCGACGATCCGGCCGAACCGGAACAGCTCGTCCTCGACGCTGTCGAGCGCGCCCGCCTTCTGGGCGGCGGTGAGGTCGGCAATGTTCGCCAGCTCCTCGAGCGCGTCCACCAGGTCGCGCGACTGCGACCAGCGGGAGCGCACCAGGCCGGCCACCAGGTCGACGGCGGTGCCGCTGACCTGCGAGCCGAGCAGGCGCCGTGCCAGTTCGGCCTTGGCCTCACCGGCCTGCGCCGGGTCGGTGAGGACCCGACGCAGCGACACCTCGCGGTCGAGCAGCGCGGTGACGGCGGCCAGTTCGTCGGCGAGCGCGGCCGCGTCCACGGACGTGGAGTCCGTCAGCGCGTCGAGACGCTCACGTGCGGCTGCCAGGGCCTCGCGGCTCGCTCCGTTCATCGTGCGGCCTCTGCCTTCTGGTCGAGCTCGTCGAGGAAGCGGTCGATGACGCGGCTCTGCCGGGCGTGGTCCTCGAGGGACTCGCCGACGAGCTTGCCGGCCAGTTCGGTGGCGAGCTTGCCGACGTCCTGGCGCAGCGCGGACGCGGCGGCCTTGCGGTCGGCCTCGATCTGCGCGTGACCGGCGGCGACGATCTCCTCGCGCTGGCGCTGGCCTTCCGCGCGCATCTCGGCGATGAGCGTGGCGCCCTGCTCCTGCGCCTCCTGGCGCAGTCGCGCGGCCTCGTGCCGGGCCTCGGCGAGCTGAGCCTTGTACTGCTCAAGAACGCTCTGGGCCTCGGTCTGCGCGGCCTCGGCCTTCTCGATACCGCCCTCGATGGCCTCGCGACGCTCTTCCAGAACCTTGTTGATGTTCGGGAGGAGCTTCCAGGCGAGGAAGCCGAAGACGATGACGAAGGCGAGCAGGCCGATGACAAGCTCAGGAATCGGCGGGACGAGGGGATTCTCGGTCTCCCCCTCGGCTGCCAGAATGAGCAGTTGGCTCATGTCGTTGCCTTTCGTCTGGGTTGCTGGTCGTCAGCCTGAGTGATCAGGAGCCGTAGACGAACGGCATAACCAGACCGATCAGGGCGAGCGCCTCACAGAAGGCGAAGCCGAGGATCTGGTTGGCGCGGATCAGGCCGGCAGCCTCGGGCTGGCGGGCGAGGGCCTGGGTGCCGTTACCGAAGATGATGCCGACGCCGACGCCGGGGCCGATGGCAGCAAGGCCGTAACCGATGGAGCCGAGGGCCTTGAGGTCACCGGTGACAGCGGCAAGGGTCTGGGACATGCCAGTTCTTCCTTTTCTTTACGGACCGGTGGGGGTTGGCCACCGGACGACCAGGTGTGGAGTGCGGACGCTCAGTGGTGCTCGGCGAGGGCGCCCTGGATGTAGGTGCAGGTCAGAAGGACGAAGACATACGCCTGCAGTGCCTGGATGAAGAGCTCGAAGGCCGTCATCACGATGGTCATGATGAACGAGACGCCGGCGTAGGCGATGCCGATGCCGTTCAGCAGGTACCAGCTGGCGATCGTGAACAGGAGCAGCAGGGTGTGACCCGCGAACATGTTCGCGAACAGCCGGACGGCGTGGGTGAAGGGCCGCACGATGAGGTTCGAGAAGAACTCGATCACCATCGCGAGCGGAAGTACCGCGCCGAGCGACTTGTCGTAGCCCGTGACGTTCTTGAAGAAGCCGACGAAGCCGTGCCTCTTGAACGTGAGCGAGACCCACAGGATGTAGACGATCAGAGCCAGCACCAGCGGGTACGAGATGATCGCCGTCACCGGGAACTGGGCGACCGGGATGATCGACCAGAGGTTCATCATCCAGACGAAGAAGAAGAGCGAGACGACCAGAGGAACGTACTTCTCGCCCTCCTTCTTGCCGAGCGTCTCGTAGACGACACCGCGCCGGATGAAGTCGTACCCGGCCTCGGCGACCATCTGCAGCTTGCCCGGCACAACCTGCGGCTTGCGGAACGCGGCCCAGAAGAAGCCGACGATGACGAGCGAGCCCAGCAGGGCAAGCAGCATCGTCTTGTTGAAGTACAGGTTGCTGTCCGCGTCGCCCCAGAGGGGCTCGAACAGGAACGAGTGCAGGCCGGGAGCCGGGAAGCCACAGCCGTCGAAGATGTGGCAGTCGGTCTCGAAGGCGAGCACCTGCGTCGGGTCAGCACTCACCGCGGGCTCCTTCAGCGTGGCGCATAGGTACGGCAACCTCGTTGTGTCGGCGCGGCGCGGAGCCGCGGTTCGGCACGGGACTGGTGTAACGGATGTGGGGGCGGCTGGGGGGCATCTCGCCTCGCGATTGAGCAGGCGTCAGCTGGGATGCCCGAGCCCGCGATGCCGCAGTTGGCACCGGACGATAGCAGGGTTGTGCATGCCTCTTTATCCCGGCCCTACCCGTCACGACGAGTGCCCCGATTTTTCGGACTTCGAGTCCGTCGTCGACTCGGGTTCGACGTAGAGAATCTTGGACTTCATGTGGGCCCGCGTCTGCGCGGCGATCCAGGCGAGGGTGCCGGCGACGAGCGTGATCGCGAAGGCCTTGGGGTGGAACAGCGTGGTGTTCTTGAACACGGCCAGGAAGACGAACAGCAGCAGGATCTGCGCCGCGTAGAGCATCAGTCCCATCGCCTGGAACAGGTGAGGGAGCGATTTGGCGGTGCGCTGCAGGACGTAGAGGCCGAGCCCCATGAAGAGGACGACCACGACCGTGGCGACGATCGCGCCGACCGCTCCCTTGCCGCCCACCGTCAGGCCACTGACGAGCGCGGCAACGGCTCCGACGGCTGCCGTGGGTACGGCGGCCTGGGCCAGGATCCGGACGTCGTTGGACGGCATGGCGGCAACTCCGCAATTCACAGGGGGCGTGGTGTCGTCATGGACGAGCGTAAACCCCCGGGCCGGGTGCGATTTCACCGCACCGGTGAGCCGTCGGAGGGCGGCTCTACGGCTCTTTCCGGGGACTCGTGAACGGTATCACAAACTATTTGATGCAGTCTTTACCTGAACGGTGTGCGTGGAGTCACACGTGAGGGCGAACCTGCGCGGCTGAGCGCGCACCGGACCCTTATGTCTGATATTGGGGCGGTTGCTGCACCCAAAACCGCCCCATCGATCCCCCACGAGTTGGCAATGCTCTAGTCGAATTCTTACCTTGACCGTGACCGGTCGGCCAGGCGTGCGCGGGGTCCCACGGCGCTCGCGCCGTTGACGCCGGAGACACCTGCCGCCACGGGCGTGCGGTCCCCGGGAGCGGCCTCCTGCGGTCCCTCATCGGCCTGTGCGCCGGCCTCTGCGGCGCTCCCGGCGGCTCCCGGGGCGTCGGCCTCGGACACCCGTCCGCGCCGGTAGCGCGGCGGCACGAAGTTCTCCGCCCAGCGCGGGGCACGCGGGGTGAAGCGCGGCAGCAGGAGCAGCACCAGACCGATCGTCGAGAGGATCACCACACTCAGCACGATCCACATCGACGCCGAGTTCACCGAGTACGCCAGCGCGCCGAAGGCGATCAGCGCCGACCAGAAGTACATGATCAGCACCGCCCTGCTGTGCGAGTGCCCGATCTCCAGCAGCCGGTGGTGCAGATGCCCCCGGTCCGCGGCGAACGGCGACTGGCCGCGCCAGGTGCGCCGCACGATCGCCAGGATCAGGTCGGCGGCCGGCACCGCGATGATGGTCAGCGGCAGCAGCAGCGGGATGTACACCGGCACCGTCTGGTGCACGGCCTCCTTCTCCGAACCGGCGAACAGCTTCAGCGCGTCCGGGTCGACCTGGCCCGTCACGGAGATCGCGCCGGCGGCCAGCACCAGCCCGATGAGCATCGAGCCGGAGTCGCCCATGAAGATCCGCGCGGGATGCATGTTGTGGGGCAGGAAGCCCAGGCACATGCCCATCAGGATCGCCGCGAACAGCGTCGCCGGGGCGGCCGCCTCGATGCCGTACGAGTACCAGATGCGGTAGGCGTACAGGAAGAACGCCGCCGCCGCGATGCAGACCATGCCGGCCGCGAGGCCGTCCAGGCCGTCGACGAAGTTGACCGCGTTGATCGTGATGACCACCAGGGCGACGGTGAGGAGCGTGCCCTGCCACTGGGTGAGCGCGACCGAGCCCACACCGGGGATCGGCAGCCACAGGATCGTCAGACCCTGCATGACCATCACGCCGGCGGCGATCATCTGCCCGCCCAGCTTGATCAGCGCGTCGATCTCGAACTTGTCGTCCAGGACGCCGATCAGCCAGATCAGCGCGGCCCCGGAGAGCAGCGCCCGTGGTTCGTTGGACTTCTCGAAGAGCGTGTTGAGGTTGGTCAGGTGGTCGGCGACCAGCAGACCCGCGCACAGGCCGAAGAACATCGCGATCCCGCCGAGCCGCGGAGTGGGCTCCCGGTGCACGTCACGTGCCCGGATCTCCGGCATCGCCCCCGCCACGATCGCGAACTTCCGCACCGGTCCCGTCAGGAGGTACGTCACCGCGGCCGTGATGCAGAGCGTCAGCAGGTATTCACGCACGGGCTTCCCCACAGATCTCGCTGGCCTTCACAGCCCCACACCCTAGCGAGGGGCGGATAAGAGTGGGGACTGCCGGGTGGTGACGATGGTTGCACGGACGGGCCCGCGAAGTGGCCGGGGACGGGCTCAGCGGGGGTACGGAGGGAAGGCCGCGACCAGCTCGCGGACGTCCCCCCGGGCCCGCGCGGGGTCCGTGCCGCCGCGCAGCACGCTCGCCAGCATCCCGGCGACCAGCGTCATCTCCCCCGTCCCCATGCCCTGCGTGGTGACGGCCGCCGTGCCCAGGCGCAGTCCGCGGGCGTCGTCGTGAGGCAGCGCACAGGAGTCCAGGACCATGCCCGCCGCCGCCAGCCGGCCGCGCGCGGTGCGCCCGTCGACGCCGAGCGGGGCCGGGTCGGCGGTGATCAGGTGGGTGTCGGTGCCCCCGGTGGTGACGGTCAGGCCCTCGGCGGCGAGCGCGGCCGCCAGCGCCCGCGCGTTGGTGACGACCTGGTGGGCGTACGCGGCGAAGGCCGGGGTGGCCGCCTCCCCGAAGGCGACGGCCTTGGCGGCGATGGTGTGCATCTGCGCCCCGCCCTGGGTGAAGGGGAACACCGCCCGGTCCAGCCGCTCGGCCAGCTCCGTGCCGCACAGCAGCATCCCGCCGCGGGGCCCCCGCAGCACCTTGTGCGTGGTCGCGCACACGATGTCCGCGTACGGCACCGGGCTGGGCGCCGCTCCCCCGGCGATCAGCCCCATGGGGTGCGCCGCGTCCGCGATCAGGTAGGCGCCCACCTCGTCGGCGACCTCGCGGAAGAAGGCGTAGTCGATGTGGCGCGGGTAGGAGATGGAGCCGCACACGATCGCCTTGGGGCGGTGGGTGCGGGCCAGGGCGCGGACCTGCTCGTGGTCGATCAGGCCGCTCTCCGCGTCCACCCCGTAGCCGACGAAGTCGAACCAGCGCCCCGAGAAGTTGACCGGGGAGCCGTGGGTGAGGTGGCCGCCGTACGGCAGGCCGAGGGCGAGGACGGTGTCGCCGGGGCGCAGCAGGACGGCGTAGGCGGCGAGCACGGCGGAGGAGCCGGAGTGCGCCTGCACGTTGGCGTGTTCGGCGCCGAACAGCGCCTTGGCGCGCTCCACGGCGAGCCGTTCGGCCACGTCGACGATCTCACAGCCGCCGTGGTGCCGGTTGCCCGGGTAGCCCTCGGCGTACTTGTTGGCCAGCGGTGAGCCCAGGGCGGCCAGCACCGCGGGCGACATGAAGTTCTCGGCGGCGATCAGCTGGAGCGTGGTCGCCTGCCGCTCGCGCTCCCCGAGCAGCACCTCGGCGAGCTCGGGGTCCTGACGGCGCAGGACATCGGCCTCGAGCGCAGGGGTGACCGTCATGGTGGACTCCCGGACGTCGGCACTGACGTAGGACCAATGTAGGCCCGCCCGTCCCGGTGCGCCCGAGTTCTTGCATCCGCCCCGCGGGCGCCGCCCGGCGCTCAGGTCCGCGCGGGCACTCCGGTCAGCGCCGTGACCACGGGGTCCAGCGCCTGGTGTATCTCGTCGCCGATCGACCGGAAGAAAGTCAGCGGGGCGCCGTACGGGTCGTGCACCTCGTCGGCCTCGGCGGTGGGCGCGAGCAGCCAGCCGCGCAGCGCGGCGGCCGCGCGGACCAGGGCGCGGGCGCGGACGACCAGGCCGTCCTCCAGGGGCGGCAGGGTGGCCGGGTCGATGGCGTTCACCAGGCGGGTGAACTCCTTGAGCGTGAAGGTGCGCAGGCCCGCCGAGTGGCCCATGGAGATGACCTGGGCGCGGTGGTCGCGGGTCGCGGTCAGCACGAGGTCGGCGCGGATGACGTGCTCGTCGAGCAGTTCCCGGCCGGTGAAGCCGGAGGCGTCCGCGCCGTACTCCGCGAGGACGGTCTCCGCGTGGGCCTCCATGGGGGCGCCCTCGTGGCCCCAGGTGCCGGCGCTCTCGACGACGAGACCGCCGCCGAGGACGCCCAGGCGCTGGTGCACGAAATGCCGGGTCAGCCGCTCGGTGATGGGCGACCGGCACACGTTTCCGGTGCTGACGTGGAGGATCCGGAAGGTGTCGCGCGGGAGCCCTACGAAGGTGGTCGTGATCTCCGCGGCCCGTTCCCCGTTGCCTATGCCACGCCCCGCCTCAGGGGCCGTCAATTCGCCACCTCGAGATCGGGTACCACCTTGCGCAGCTCGTCGGGCGAGAGCGCGCCCTCGCGCAGCAGCACGGGCACCGGGCGGGTGACGTCGACGATGGAGGACGGCACGTTGCCCGGGGTGGGACCGCCGTCCAGGTACACGGAGACGGAGTCGCCGAGCATCTCCTGCGCGGCGTCGCAGTTCTCCGGCGCCGGGTGGCCGGTGAGGTTGGCGGAGGACACGGCCATCGGGCCGACCTCGGTGAGCAGCTCGATGGCGACCGGGTGCAGCGGCATGCGCACCGCGACCGTGCCGCGGGTGTCGCCGAGGTCCCACTGGAGGGACGGCTGGTGGCGGGCGACCAGGGTCAGCGCGCCCGGCCAGAAGGCGTCGACCAGCTCCCAGGCCATCTCGGAGAAGTCCGTGACCAGGCCGTGCAGGGTGTTCGGGGAGCCGATGAGGACGGGCGTGGGCATGTTGCGGCCGCGGCCCTTGGCCTGGAGCAGGTCGGCGACGGCGTCCGAGCTGAAGGCGTCGGCGCCGATGCCGTACACGGTGTCCGTCGGCAGCACCACGAGCTCGCCCCGGCGCACGGCGGACGCGGCTTCACGCAGACCGGTCGCGCGGTCGGTCGCGTCGTTGGTGTCGTATCGCCGAGCCATTTAGCGGGCCTCCTCGTACGGGTGCTGCTGGGGGGATGAAGTATGCGCCAGGACGGTCACGGCAGCGCCTTGCGGGCGGTGGCGAACCGGGGGCGGTTGTTGAGGTCGGGGTGGTCGGCCGCGTCGGTCCAGCCGCGGTCCTCGGCGAAGATCCACGGCACCTGGCCGCCCTGGGTGTCGGCGTGCTCGACGACGACCACGCCGCCGGGGCGCAGCAGCCGGTGCGCGGTGCGCTCCAGGCCGCGGATCAGTTCGAGGCCGTCCTCGCCGGAGAACAGGGCCAGTTCGGGGTCGTAGTCGCGGGCCTCGGGGGCGACGTACTCCCACTCGGTGAGCGGGATGTACGGCGGGTTGGAGACCACCAGGTCGACCTGGCCGTCGAGGTCCGGGAAGGCCGTCAGGGCGTCGCCCTGGCGCAGTTCGACCCTGGACCCCTCCATGTTCTTGCGGGTCCACCTCAGGGCGTCCTCGGACAGCTCCACGGCGTACACGCGGGACCGGGGGACCTCCTGGGCGAGGGCGAGCGCGATCGCGCCGGAGCCGGTGCACAGGTCGACGATGCACGGCTCGACCACGTCCATGGCGCGCACCGCGTCTATGGCCCAGCCGACGACCGACTCGGTCTCCGGGCGGGGCACGAAGACGCCGGGGCCGACCTGGAGCTCCAGGTAGCGGAAGTACGCCCGTCCGGTGATGTGCTGGAGCGGCTCGCGCGCCTCGCGGCGGGCGATGACCTCCCAGTAGCGGGCGTCGAAGTCCGTGTCCTTGACCGTGTGCAGCTCGCCGCGCTTGACGCCGTGCACGAACGCGGCGAGCTCCTCCGCGTCGGTGCGCGGCGAGGGCACGCCCGCGTCGGCGAGCCGCTGGGTGGCCTGGGCCACCTCGGCGAGCAGCAGGTTCACTGGTCCTCCGGACTGTCTTCGGGTGCTTAGGCGGCGGCGAGCTTGGCGGCCGAGTCCGCGTCGACGCAGGCCTGGATCACCGCGTCGAGGTCGCCGTCCAGGACCTGGTCCAGGTTGTACGCCTTGAAGCCGACGCGGTGGTCCGAGATGCGGTTCTCCGGATAGTTGTACGTCCGGATCTTCTCGGAGCGGTCGACGGTGCGGACCTGGCTGCGGCGGGCGTCGGCGGCCTCGCGCTCCGCCTCCTCCTGTGCCATGGCGAGGAGCCTGGAGCGCAGGATACGCAGGGCCTGCTCCTTGTTCTGCAGCTGGCTCTTCTCGTTCTGGCAGGAGGCGACGACGCCGGTCGGGAGGTGCGTGATGCGCACGGCGGAGTCGGTGGTGTTCACCGACTGCCCGCCGGGTCCTGACGAGCGGTAGACGTCGATGCGCAGGTCGTTCGGGTTGATCTCCACGTCGACCTCCTCGGCCTCCGGGGTGACCAGGACGCCCGCGGCGGAGGTGTGGATGCGGCCCTGCGACTCGGTGGCCGGCACACGCTGCACGCGGTGCACGCCGCCCTCGTACTTCAGCCGGGCCCACACGCCCTGGCCGGGCTCGGTCTGCCCGCGGGACTTCACCGCGACCTGGACGTCCTTGTAGCCGCCCAGCTCGGACTCGGTGGCGTCGATGATCTCGGTCTTCCAGCCGACGCGCTCGGCGTAGCGCAGGTACATGCGCAGCAGGTCGCCCGCGAACAGGGCGGACTCGTCGCCGCCGGCGCCCGCCTTGATCTCGAGGATGACGTCCTTGTCGTCGCTGGGGTCGCGCGGGACCAGCAGCAGCCGCAGCTTCTCGGTGAGCTCCTCGCGCTGCTGCTCGAGGTCCTTGACCTCGGCGGCGAAGTCCGGGTCGTCGGCGGCCAGTTCGCGCGCGGCCTCGATGTCGCCGCCGGTCTGCTTCCAGGAGCGGTACGTGGCGACGATCGGGGTGAGTTCGGCGTAGCGCTTGTTCAGCTTGCGCGCGCCTGCCTGGTCGGCGTGGACCGACGGGTCGGCGAGCTTCTTCTCCAGGTCGGCGTGCTCGGCGACGAGTTCCTCGACGGCCTCGAACATGGTGGGCTCCTGCTGCTGGTACGGGGGTGAAGGGGCGGGCGACCAAAAACGCCGGTCCCGGCCTGCCCCCGGGCGGGGACGCGGCCGTGGACCGGCGAATCGGTGCTCGCTACTTCTTGGAGCCGGCAGCCTTGCCGAAGCGGGCCTCGAAGCGGGCCACACGGCCACCGGTGTCGAGGATCTTCTGCTTGCCCGTGTAGAACGGGTGGCACTCGGAGCAGACCTCGGCGCGGATGTTGCCGCTGGAGATCGTGCTGCGGGTGGTGAACGACGCGCCGCAGGTGCAGCTGACCTGCGTCTCGACGTACTCGGGGTGGATGTCGCGCTTCAAGGTGTCTCCTAGGTTTCGGGAGGGCGCCGGGTCGCCGCCCGCGGGATGCGGGAGCGTGAACCGGGGCCGACGTACCAGTCTGCCAGGACTGGGGCCGTCTCCCAAAACGGGGGTGGCCCCGGGAAACATTCCCGGGGCCACCTCTCGGTCCTGCGGACGTGCGGCGGGCTCAGCCCAGTACGTCGTACTGCTGGTAACCCGTGCCCATGGACAGCCGTGCCGAGAAGAACGGCGCGGCGCCTCGGCCGGTGCCCCGGTACAGGTACATCGTGCCGCTCGGGGTGCGGGCCAGCAGGTCCGCCTTCCCGTCGCCGCTGACGTCCCCGACCGTGACGATCGCGTTGTACGTGGTGCTCTTCCACGTGGCCAGCTTGGTCCGGCCCGTGAAGGAGCCGGAGCCGGCCTTGCCGGTGCCCTTGTACAGGTACAGGTCGCCGGTGGAGCGGACACGGGCCACGAGGTCCGTGCGGCCGTCACCGGTGAAGTCGCCGTGGCCGCGCAGGACGTCGAACCCGGCCCAGCCCGTGCCCGTCTTCAGACGGGCCGAGAAGGTGCCGTTGCCCTTGCCCGGGTAGGTCCACAGCACGCCCGCCGAGTCCACCATCAGCAGGTCGGGCAGGTAGTCGCCGGTCACGTCACCGGGGGTGACGATCTGGCGGACGGACTTCCAGCCGGTGCTGAGCCGCTTGGTGGCCCAGCTGTCGCTGGAGATCACGTAGTGCGCCCAGTACAGGGACCCGTCCGTGGCGCGGTAGACGAGGTCCTGGTAGCCGTCACGGTCGAGGTCGGTCTGGAGGACGACGTTGACGCCCCTCCAGTCACCCCACGCCTCCTGGGCGGCGAACTTGGAGCTCAGCGAGTTCCGGGAGTACCCGACACCCGTGGACTTCTTGCGGGCCCACAGGTCGGCGCGGTGGTCGCCGTTGATGTCGGTGTCGTCGATGCGCGGGTAGGTGACGCCGACGTAGCTCGTCACCTTGGTGAAGACGCCGTAGGCGCCCTTCGCCACGCAGTCCTGGACACCCCAGGAGACGACGCCCACGATCCGGTTGTTGACCACCAGCGGACCACCGGAGTCGCCGTTGCAGGCGGTGGTGGTGCCGGCGTCGCTGCCGGTGGCCGGCGCGCCCGCGCAGACCATGTGACCGCGGACGTAGTCGCTGCCCCAGGCGCCGCCGCAGGTGGCGTCGGACTGGATCGGCAGCGTCGCCGTCTTCAGGTACTCGGAGATCTCGTTGTTGGTGGAGCTGGTGCGCCCCCAGCCGTAGACCCGGGCGTTGGTCCCGGCCGTGTACGACGCGGTGTCACCCGCGGTCGTCATGCGCAGCGGCGTGGCCTTCACCGGCACCGGCAGCGTGAGCACCGCGATGTCGTTGTCGATGGCGGCCGCGTTGTACGCCGGGTTGTTCCACTGCCGCCAGACACCGGAGACGGTGCCGCCGTGCAGGTCGCCGTCGGCGGACGGCAGCTGGGTGGCGCCCGTGACGACGGCGCCGTTGAGGTACCAGTTGTACCCCTTGACGCAGTGCGCGGCGGTGAGGATCTTCGTCGGCGCGACGACGGTGCCGCCGCAGAAGAAGCCCTCGCCGGTGTACGGGTCGTAGTAGTGCAGCTGCGCCATCCAGGGCGCCGCGGAGATCGTGGTGGTGGTGCCACCGATGATCTTCGCGTCGATGCCGGAGCCGGCCTTGCCGCTCGTGCTGAGCGACGCCTTCTCCTTGGCCCCGGCGGCCTCGTCCGCGGCCATCGCCTTGACGACGCGGCTGATCAGCTCGGACCGGGACGGTGTCTCCGTCGCCGGAGTGACGTTCGGCCGGGGCAGCCCGGGCGACGCCTGGGCCGCCGGCGCCGACAGCAGCGCCGCTCCGACGGCCACGGCGGCACCGGCCGCGGCCACGGCGAACCGGCGTCTGCGACGGCCGGGTCCGGACATGGGTGTAACCATGCAATTCCCCCCTCGGGATGCGGAGTTCGAGCGTCGAACCCTGTTCGGGGACGGCTCGAAGCCCCGTGATCGTACACCTGTCCGACGACAGTTGTGTACGAAAAACGGCCGCCCCGTGAAGGGACGGCCGTTCGCGTGCCCGCGGGGGCCCGGAAGAAGGTGACGTCAGTCGCCGTTGCCCGGCGTCGGCGTCGTCTTCTGGATCTGCATCAGGAACTCGACGTTCGACTTCGTCTGCTTCATCTTGTCGAGGAGCAGCTCGATCGCCTGCTGCTGGTCGAGCGCGTGCAGCACCCGGCGCAGCTTCCAGACGACCGCCAGCTCCTCGTTGCCGAGCAGGATCTCTTCCTTACGCGTACCGGACGCGTCGACGTCCACCGCGGGGAAGATGCGCTTGTCGGCGAGCTTCCGGTCGAGCTTGAGCTCCATGTTGCCGGTGCCCTTGAACTCCTCGAAGATCACCTCGTCCATGCGGGACCCGGTGTCCACCAGGGCGGTGGCGAGGATGGTCAGCGAGCCGCCGTCCTCGATGTTGCGGGCCGCACCGAAGAAGCGCTTCGGCGGGTACAGGGCGGTCGAGTCGACACCACCGGAGAGGATGCGGCCGGAGGCCGGGGCGGCGAGGTTGTACGCACGGCCCAGACGCGTGATCGAGTCGAGCAGCACGACCACGTCGTGACCCAGCTCCACCAGACGCTTGGCGCGCTCGATGGCGAGCTCGGCGACCGTGGTGTGGTCCTCGGCCGGGCGGTCGAAGGTCGAGGAGATGACCTCGCCCTTCACCGACCGCTGCATGTCGGTGACCTCTTCCGGACGCTCGTCGACGAGGACGACCATCAGGTGGCACTCGGGGTTGTTGTGCGTGATCGCGTTGGCGATCGCCTGCATGATCATGGTCTTGCCGGTCTTCGGCGGGGCCACGATCAGACCGCGCTGGCCCTTACCGATGGGCGACACGAGGTCGATGATCCGCGTGGTCAGCACGCCCGGGTCGGTCTCCAGACGGAGGCGGTCCTGCGGGTAGAGCGGGGTCAGCTTGTTGAACTCCGGGCGGCCGCGGCCGTGTTCGGGCGCCATGCCGTTGACGGAGTCCAGGCGGACCAGCGCGTTGAACTTCTCGCGCCGCTCGCCTTCCTTGGGCTGACGGACCGCGCCGGTGATGTGGTCGCCCTTGCGCAGGCCGTTCTTGCGGACCTGGGCGAGGGAGACGTACACGTCGTTCGGGCCCGGCAGGTAGCCGGAGGTGCGGATGAAGGCGTAGTTGTCGAGGATGTCCAGGATGCCCGCGACCGGGATCAGGACGTCGTCCTCGTTGATCTGCGGCTCCTGCACGTCGTCGCGGCCACGGCGGCCACGGCGGTCGCGGTAGCGGCCGCGACGGCCACGGCGGCCGCCTCCGTCGTCGTCGTACCCGTCGTCCTGGCGGCCCCCGCCGCCCTGCTGGTTCTGCTGACGGCCGCCGCCCTGGTTCTGCTGCTGGTCGTCGCCCTTGTTGCGGCGGTCGCCACGGTCACCGCGGTCACCACGGTCACGGTCACGGCCACGCTCACGGCGGTCGCGGCGGCGGCCCTCGCCGCCCTCCTGGTCGGACTTGCCGTCGCCCTGCTGGTTCTGCTGCTGGCCCGCGGCGTCGGACTTGGTCTCGGTCTTCGCCTCGGCCGTGACCGTCTCGGCCGGAGCGCCCGCGTCGGCGGTGGCGCGACGGCGGCGGCGCTCGGGGGCGCCCTCCGCGGCCTGCTCGGCCTGCTCGGCGGCGGAGGCCTTCGGCGAGGGCTGGCCGGGGATCTCGATCTGCTGCTGGGCCGCGGCCTTGTCGGCGGGCGCCTGCTCGTCCTTGGCCTCGGTCTTCTTCTCGGCCTTCTCGGCCGTGTCACCCGTGCGCGTGCGGGAGGTGGCGCGGCGCTTCGGCTTCTCGGCGGACTCGGCCTTGGCCGGGGCGTCCCCGGAAGGGGTGCCTCCACCGGCGGCCTGCGCCTCCTTGATGACCTCGATCAGCTGGCTCTTGCGCATACGCGCCGTGCCCCTGATGCCGAGGCCGGTTGCGACCTGCTGCAGCTCGGCCAGCACCATGCCCTCGAGGCCGGTACCGCGGCGCCGCCGGGAGCCGGCACCGGAGGCAGGCGCGGAAGCGTCCGTGGCGGGCGCGGCAGCGGTCTCCTCGACACGTGCGCCCATCAGATCGGTGGTGTCGCTCACGAAGGGTCCTTCCCTGGAGCGGACGTCGGCCTGTCTGGCTCGGCGACCGGTTGTGCTGTCCGGCATCGTTCCCTGATGTGTGGACCGTGCCGGGGCGGTTGTCCGCCTGCGCGGCGGAAGAGATATCTGGTGATGGCGCTACCTCGAGCCGTGGCACCCGGTGTCACGTGGCGTGGTCGCACCGATTCCGAAGCTCCCCCAGAGGGGGTGCCCCCACCTGCGGGCCGTTCAGTGTCCGCGTACGACGTACTGCCCGCGTACGTAGCAGTGAACACAGTGCGGCTTGGGGAGCTCCCGGAAGAATGTCTGTCCCGGACGGGGACACGAGGCACCTCGCCATGGTGGGGTCGGGTGCAGACTTGAGGTTAACACTACCGGATCCAACAAACATTCCCCCTCTCGAAATCCGGCAACCGTGTCAGGTCGCGAGCGGAAGGACGCTCGCTCCCTGGACGTCCAGGCTCAGCCGGTTGGCGGCCCAGTCGGCGCCGGCGAGCGCTTCGACCTTGTCGGCCGTGCCCGCGTCGGCCAGCGCCATGACCGTGGGTCCGGCGCCGGAGATGACCGCGGGGATGCCGTCCCCGCGCAGCCGCTCCACCAGTGCGGCGCTCTCCGGCATGGCCGGGGCGCGGTACTCCTGGTGCAGGCGGTCCTCGGTGGCGGGCAGCAGCAGCTCGGGGCGCCGGGTGAGGGCCTCGACGAGCAGGGCGGCGCGGCCCGCGTTGGCGGCGGCGTCGACGTGCGGCACGGTGCGCGGGAGCAGTCCGCGCGCGGTCTCGGTGAGTACCGGCTTCGCGGGCACGAAAACCACCGGAACGATGGAATCGGCGGGCTCCATCCTGATCGCCCGGGCGGCGCCGCCCTCCATCCAGGACAGGGTGAAACCGCCGAGGAGGCAGGCCGCGACGTTGTCGGGGTGGCCCTCGATCTCGGTGGCCAGCTCGAGCAGCGCGGTGTCGTCGAGCTTGGCCTCGGCGCCTATGGTCACGGCGCGGGCGGCGACGATCCCGGCGCAGATGGCGGCCGAGGAGGAGCCGAGGCCCCGGCCGTGCGGGATGCGGTTGGCGCAGACGATCTCGAGACCGCGCGGCTGCCCGCCGAGCAGGTCGAAGGCGGTGCGCAGGGAACGTACGAGAAGGTGGCTCTCGTCCCGCGGGAGGGTCTCGCTGCCCTCACCCGCGATGTCGATGTGCAGCCCGGAGTCGGCCACCCGGACGACCACGTCGTCGTAGAGCCCCAGCGACAGGCCGAGGGCGTCGAAGCCCGGGCCGAGGTTGGCGCTGGTGGCGGGGACGCGCACCCGGACGGCGGCGGCGCGGAACGCGGGACCGGCCATCGCTCGAAGACTCTCCTGTAGCTGCGTGGACTGTCGAATGACATTCGATGGACATTCGATGGCGTACGAGAACCCTGGGGCCGCCGCCGACCGGGCTGGCCGGCCGCTGCCGGGCCGTCCCGGGTCACTGGCGGGACCCTGGGGACGGCGCACTGCCGCGGCATATGCGGCGGGCGGGTTCCCTACAGCCTATCGAAGGAAGGTTCACCTGCGACATAGGGCGCACAGGAGGCGCACGATGCGTGTCGCAAGCCCCCTGTGCACCCCCTGTGGGGAGCGTCCCCGGGCAGGCGCGTCCTTACGCCGTTTGTGCGGTTCGCGGCGGCGGAAGCGCGCGGCTTCCGCCACCGCGGAGCACGGGGACCGGCGGGCCGGACGGCACCGGGTGCCGCGGGTCAGACGAGACCCAGCCGCTGGGCGGCGGTCGCGGCGTCGACCGGGACGGTGACCGGCTGCGGGGCGCCGGCGACGGCCCAGTCGGGGTCCTTCAGACCGTTGCCGGTGACCGTGCAGACGATCGTCTGGCCCGGGTCGACCCGGCCCTGCTCGGCGGCCTTCAGCAGACCGGCGACCGACGCGGCGGACGCGGGCTCGACGAAGACGCCCTCCCGGGAGGCCAGCAGCCGGTAGGCGCGCAGGATCTCACGGTCCGTCACCTCGTCGATGCGGCCGCCGGATTCGTCCCGCGCGGCGAGCGCGAACTGCCACGAGGCGGGGTTGCCGATACGGATCGCGGTGGCGATCGTCGAGGGGTCCTTGACGACCTCACCGCGCACGATCGGGGCGCTGCCGGAGGCCTGGAAGCCCCACATGCGCGGGGTGCGGGAGGCGACGCCGTCGGCGGCGTACTCCTTGTAGCCCTTCCAGTACGCGGTGATGTTGCCCGCGTTGCCCACCGGCAGGACGTGGATGTCGGGGGCGTCGCCCAGCATGTCCACGATCTCGAAGGCGGCGGTCTTCTGACCCTCGATGCGCACCGGATTGACCGAATTGACCAGCGCCACCGGGTAGTTGTCGCTGAGCGAGCGGGCCAGCGTGAGGCAGTCGTCGAAGTTGCCGTCGACCTGGAGGATCTTCGCGCCGTGCACGAGGGCCTGGCCCATCTTGCCCAGCGCGATCTTGCCCTGCGGCACCAGCACGGCGGAGACCATGCCGGCCCGCACGCCGTACGCGGCGGCGGAGGCGGAGGTGTTGCCCGTGGAGGCGCAGATGACCGCCTTCGCGCCCTCCTCCTTCGCCTTGGAGATGGCCATCGTCATGCCGCGGTCCTTGAAGGACCCTGTCGGGTTCGCCCCCTCGACCTTGAGGTGGACCTCGCAGCCGGTGCGCTCGGAGAGCACCTGCGCGGGCACGAGCGGCGTACCGCCCTCACGGAGCGTCACGACCGGCGTGGTGTCCGACACCGGAAGCCGGTCCCGGTACTCCTCGATGATTCCGCGCCACTGGTGGGTCATTGCTGGTTACTCTCCTTCAACCCGCATGATGCTGGCGACACCACGCACGGTGTCGAGCTTGCGCAACGCCTCCACGGTCCCGCCGAGGGCCGCGTCGGACGCACGGTGGGTGACGACGACGAGCGACGCCTCCCCGTCCTTGCCTTGCTGGCGGACCGTGTCGATCGAGACACCGTGCTCCGCGAAAACGGTGGCGACCTGGGCGAGAACACCCGGTTTGTCGGCCACGTCCAGGCTGATGTGGTAGCGCGTGACGACCTCGCCCATGGGCGAGACGGGCAGCGCCGCGTAGGCGGACTCGCCGGGGCCGGTGGTGCCGCCGAGCCGGTTGCGGCCGACGGCGACCAGGTCGCCGAGCACGGCGGAGGCGGTCGGGGAGCCGCCCGCGCCGGGACCGTAGAACATCAGCTGCCCGGAGGCGTCGGACTCGACGAACACGGCGTTGTAGGCGCCGCGCACGGAGGCCAGCGGGTGGCTGAGCGGGATCATCGCCGGGTGCACGCGCGCGGTGACCGACCGGCCGTCCTCGGCCCGCTCGCAGATGGCGAGCAGCTTGATGGTGCAGCCCATCTCCTTGGCGGAGGCGAAGTCCGCGGCCGTCACCTCGGTCATGCCCTCGCGGTGGACGTCGTCGAGGCGCACACGGGTGTGGAAGGCGATCCCGGCGAGGATGGCGGCCTTGGCGGCGGCGTCGAAGCCCTCGACGTCGGCGGTCGGGTCGGCCTCGGCGTACCCGAGGGCGGTGGCCTCGTCGAGGGCCTCCTGGTAACCCGCCCCCGTGCTGTCCATCTTGTCGAGGATGAAGTTGGTGGTGCCGTTGACGATGCCGAGCACCCGGTTGACCTTGTCGCCGGCGAGGGACTCGCGCAGCGGGCGGATCAGCGGGATGGCGCCGGCCACGGCGGCCTCGTAGTAGAGGTCCTTGCCGTGCTCCTCGGCGGCGGCGTGCAGCGCGGCGCCGTCCTGGGCGAGGAGGGCCTTGTTGGCGGAGACCACGGAGGCGCCGTGCTCGAAGGCGGTGGTGATGAGGGTCCGGGCGGGCTCGATGCCGCCGATGACCTCCACGACGATGTCGAGGTCGCCGCGTTTGACCAGCGCGGTCGCGTCGGTGGTGATCAGCGCGGGGTCGATGCCCTCGCGTACCTTGTCCGGCCGCCGTACGGCCACGCCTGCGAGCTCGACCGGGGCGCCGATACGGGCGGCGAGGTCGTCGGCGTGCGTCGTCATGATGCGCGCCACCTCTGAGCCGACCACTCCACAGCCCAGCAGCGCCACCTTCAGCGGACGCGTACGCATCATCCGACCTCGTTTCCTGATTACCGTCTCGGTTGCACCAGTCTCACTCACCGAACGGGACTTTCTGTGCAAAGTCCGGATCGTGAGACATCTATTTCATTTCCATGACCGCGCCGGCGAAAGATCTTCCGCCGGCGCGGATCCCTGTCCGGGGCCCTTCTTGGGGGCCCTTCTCCGGGGCCCTTCTCCGGGGGCCCTTCTCAGGGGGCCTCTCAGCCGACGTCGAGCCGGAGCAGGTCCTCCTCCGTCTCACGCCGGACGATGACGCGCGCCTGGCCGTCCTTCACCGCGACCACCGGCGGCCGCAGCACATGGTTGTAGTTGCTGGCCATGGACCGGCAGTACGCCCCGGTCGCCGGCACGGCGATGAGGTCGCCCGGCGCCAGGTCCCCCGGCAGGAACGCGTCCTTCACCACGATGTCACCGCTCTCGCAGTGCTTGCCGACGACCCGCGTGAGCATGGGCTCGGCGTCGGAGGAGCGGGAGACGAGGGCGACGCTGTACTCGGCGTCGTACAGGGCGGTGCGGATGTTGTCCGACATCCCGCCGTCGACGGACACGTAGGTGCGCAGCCCTTCGAGCGGCTTGACGGTGCCGACCTCGTAGAGCGTGAAGGCGGTGGGGCCCACGATGGCGCGCCCCGGCTCGACGGAGATGCGGGGCGTGCGCAGCTTCGCCGCTTCGCACTCACGGGTGACGATCTCGCTGAGCGCCTTGGCGATCTCGTGGGGCTCGCGGGGGTCGTCGTCGCTGGTGTACGCGATGCCGAGGCCGCCGCCGAGGTCGATCTCGGGCAGCTCGACGCCGTGCTCGTCGCGGATGTCCTTCAGCAGGCCGACGACGCGGTGCGCGGCGACCTCGAAGCCGGACATGTCGAAGATCTGCGAGCCGATGTGCGAGTGGATGCCGATGACCTCGAGGCTGTCGAGCTGCAGCGCGCGCCGCACGGCCTCGGCGGCCTGACCGCCGGCCAGCGGGATGCCGAACTTCTGGTCCTCGTGGGCGGTGGCGATGAACTCGTGGGTGTGCGCCTCGACGCCGACGGTGACGCGGATCTGCACGCGCTGCCGCGTGCCCAGCTCACGGGCGATGTGGGCGACGCGGACGATCTCCTGGAAGGAGTCGAGCACGATGCGCCCCACCCCGGCCTCGACGGCGCGGCGGATCTCGGCGGCGGACTTGTTGTTGCCGTGGAAGGCGATGCGCTCGGCGGGCATCCCGGCGGACAGGGCGGTGGCCAGCTCGCCGCCGGAGCAGACGTCGAGGTTCAGCCCTTCCTCGTTCAGCCAGCGCACGACGGCCCGGGACAGGAACGCCTTGCCGGCGTAGAACACGTCGGCGTTCTCGCCGAAGGCGGTGCGCCAGGCGCGGGCCCGGGAGCGGAAGTCGTCCTCGTCGAGGACGTAGGCGGGGGTGCCGTACTCCTCGGCGAGCCGCTTGACGTCGATCCCGCCGACGGTGAGGACCCCGTGCTCGTCACGGGTGACGGTCTGGGACCACACCTTGGGGTCGAGGGCGTTGAGGTCGGCGGGCGGCGCGGAGTAGTGCCCCTCGGGGAGGACGTCGGCGTGACGGGGCCCGGCGGGGTGTGCGGAACGGCTCATGGCAGGTCTTGGGCTTCCTAGAGATGTTCGGGTGCGTCGATGCCGAGCAGGGTGAGGCCGCCGGCCAGCACCGTCCCGGCGGCTTCGGCGAGGGCGAGCCGGGCACGGTGGGCGGCCGAGGGTTTCTCGTCGCCGAGAGGCAGGACGGAGGGCAGCAGGGGCGCGAGCGCGTCGGCGACGGCGACGAGGTGCCGGGCGAGCCGGTCGGGGGCGCGGTGGGCGGCGGTGGCGGCGAGGACGCGGGGGTGGTCGGCGAGGGTGTGGAGGAGGGCGTCCACGTCTGTGCCGACGGGGCCGGGGTCGGGGGTGAAGCCGAGGTCGGCGGCGTTGCGGAGGAGGGCGCGGGTACGGGCGTGTGCGTACCGGACGCGGAAGAGGGGGTTGGTCTCGCGCTGGGCGAGGTGCTGGTCGTCCTGGCCGCCGCCGAGGTGGGGGCGGTCGTGCGGGGCGGGGTGGAGGAGAGCCCAGCGGGCGGCGTCGCGGCCGAGGGGGGTGGGGTCGGCGGGGGCGGGGGGGGGGGGGCGGGGGCGGGGGGGGTCCCTGCCGGGCCGTACGTGGATGTCTTCGGGTACGCCGAGGATGCGGACCCAGGCGTCCTCGGGCGGGCGGGTGCAGTGCAGCTGGGGGCGGGCGCCCTGGGACCGCAGCACGCGGGCGACGGAGTCCATGAGAACGAGGGCGCGGACCTCGGGGGCGGCGTGGAGCTCGATCGTCTGCCCGGCGAGGGCGTCGCTGTGCCCGTACCGGGGGCCGGCGCGGAGGATGTCGCCAACGAGGCGGGCGTCGGAGCCGCCGGCGAGGGAGATGTTGAGAAACCCGGGTCCGGTGACGACGACGTCGCTGATGCCGTCGGCGTGGAGGAGGCGGGTACGCAGCACCTCGGCGACGGCGGGGGCGGGCTGTCCGGCCGGGCGGGCGAGCTGGAGGGCGACGTTGGTGGCGTAGTCGCCGCAGCCACCGGACCCGGGGGGAGCGACGACGACCCGCTCGGGCACCACGGCCACGGCGAGTTCTCCCTCGTCGACGGCACGACGCACCGCGTGCAGCACGGTGCGGGAGAGCTCGACGGGGGTCACGGGACAAGCGTAGGCGAGGAGGGGGGTGGGTATGCGAACGGGTTTGGGGGGTGTCCCGGGATGTGGACGGGGGTGGACGTGCGCGGACGGGGTTGGACGGCTAGGCGTGCCCGGCGGCGGCCTCGGTGTCCCCGCTCCCCCGCACCCGCCCGGCCGTGCTCGTGTCGATGAGCGACTGCACGACCCGGACGAGCTCCTGCGGATCGAAGGGCTTGGCGAGGAAGGCGTCGACGCCGACGTCGAGCCCGCTCTCGACCTCGTGCTGGGTGCAGGCGCTGACGATGACGAGGGGGATGCCGGCGGTACGGGGGTCGGAGCGCAGGCGCCCGGCGGTTCTGAGCCCGTTGAGCCGGGGCATGACGACGTCCAGGGTGATGAGGTCGGGCCGCACCTGATGCACGACTTCCAGACACTCGGCACCATCGGCCGCGGTCACCACCTCGATGCCCTCCAGCTCGAGGTTGACCCTGATCAACTGCCGGATGACCTTGTTGTCGTCCACCACAAGAACCCGGCCCGAAGTGCTCGGCACGACTCGAGAGTAGGTCGGGACCGGCCACCGCGTCCGGCGTTTCCCCACTTCCACCCCGACCGGGGTACGGGCCGCACGGGGAGCCGACCGGGGCGGACGCCGCGGGACGCGGAAAGTGGTTCATGACCACCCCGGGAGAACTGGTAGTGTTCTACCCGTCGCCGCGATCACCGCGACCGACACGCCCCCGTAGCTCAGGGGATAGAGCAACGGCCTCCGGAGCCGTGTGCGCAGGTTCGAATCCTGCCGGGGGCACCCAGCATGAGGTGCCCAAAGACCCCGTCACCAGCGGAAACGCTGAGAGCGGGGTCTTCGCGTATGTGCAGGCGTGTGCGGCCCGGAGCGGGCGTATGTCGGGGTCTGTGGACGAGGCGTGGACGGGATCTTGGAGCATCGCCGCCCACGGGAACTAGCAGCTATTGATCACAATCCTGGAGGTTGACGGCGGCTTCGACCTCGGGTCGTAGTGCCAGCAGAGGCCCTGGCGCTGCCCTGGCACAACACTCCCAACGCGCCAAGGTCGACCGCGATGCTGGGCCTGGACAGTTGCTTCAGCACCATGCAGGTTGCCGCGGCCGGCAGCGCAGCGCCTGAAGCCGCATCGCCTGCGAGCCGGCGGAGAGCCTTGACGGACAGGGGCGCGCAAGAACCGGCAGCGGCGATAGATTCCACGGCAAAGCACTCGACCCGGACCCACCTACACAATGACCGAGCGCTTTGCTCCCACCACACGGGCTGCTAGCTCACGGCTCCCGGCCCGAGGCGTAGCGCAGCCACGGACTCGGTGAGACCTGATCTATCCAGCTGTCCCAACACGTCCTCAAAGGTCTGCGGCGGACGACGTCGAGAAGTAGCAATCTCCTGGACACAGGCGTACACGACACGGTCGTCCAGCCCTATGAGGTCCATTATGAACTCATCGGCATTCTTCCGTTCAATGCCCCAATTATTGAGGTAGTCCGGCGGAAAATCCTTGCGATTATTAGTGACGATCACCTGCGCGCCAGCTTGGATTGCCGCAGCCAACACGTGACGATCATCCGGGTCGGGAAGCTTGAGCCCCTCCATGAGGGGCTCAAAGCCCGTAACCAGACAGTCGCGGATGGCCTCGTTCATGAGAGCCCTCCGGCGCTGTAGCTTTGCTGGAGAAATGCCGTAGTCCTGTGCGATGTTCCGGTCGACCTCGTCGAGGATCATGTCGGACCATCTGGCCCGCACAAAACCACTCAAGCTGACACGGATCAGCAGATCACGCAGCGTGTTCGGGTACAGGACACACGCGTCGTAGATCACGACGAATGCCATGTCAGAGTAGCCCCAGCTCCTGGTCCAGCTCCATCAGTTCGTCGGCTGCTTCCTTGCGCCTCACGTCGTCTTCGCGCAGGTACTGGCGCAGGTCTGCAAAGCGAATGCGACGGTGACGCCCCACGAGCTTGTAAGGGATCTCGCCCGACTCCAGGAGACCGATCAAGTACGGACGGGATACGTTCAGCATGTCGGCAGCCTGCTGAGTCGTTAGTACCGCATCGACAGGCATGATCTGCACGCCCTGCCCGTTGGCGAGGGCAGCCAGCATCGATGCGAACATCTCTGCGACCGGTCGCGGCAGCACGAGAGCTTCGCCGGTTGCGCCTGTCTCCAGGTGAACCCGGATGTCCTCGTCACTGTGAGCTGTACGCGAAAGGTAGTCGTTGATGCGCCGTAGTGCCCGCTGCGCGTCGCGCGCATCGACCACACCCGGTTCAATCTTCCTGCCCGTGGCAGCACCCATAGCGTCCCTCCACTGTCGTAGTCGCATTATTCGCAATAGACGAAGCAAACGCAAGTCGATCCGAGGTAACGATCCCGGATTGGCCTGAAGCTCACTCGGGCAGTTGACCTCTTACCCCGGCATGGCACGAAGTGGCAGGTCATGATAGGCATCGTCACCGTCGCACCGACCCTCACGAGCAGGCCAGTACGCGCCGCAGCCGCTGTCGGCGGTAGGCGCCAGCTTGGCTTGGGAGAGTCGCCCTTCGGCGACCTGCCCCTGGACATTGGTCGAGCGTGTGTTGGGTGCTTGAGCGGCTCAGTTCGCTCTTTCCGGAGGAAGCACCAACGGCAGGTAGGCCACCAAATGATGGAGGCCCCAGGCACATGCCTGAGTCACACCCGTGGCATACCCATGGGCGACGCCCGCGATGGCCTTCGAGTCGTAGCGGGACCCGTCCAACACCAACTCGTACGACCTGGCTCGCCCGAAGCCGTACGTCCGGAGGAACGCATCCCGGCCCAGGCGGCGGAACTCCTCGGTCGCCGCGATGACGTGGTCGTACCTGATGTCGTCAAGTCCCATGAGGCGCAGGCTAGTCGGACAGTAGTACTAAGGCCGTGGCGTGTCAGGTTCGTGCGCTTGGATGGGTGGGTGAACGTTCATGACGTGGCTCGATGCCTGCCTGCGGTAGCAGTCCTCCGGGAGCACTGTCGTTCCTTGGGCATCCTGGACGCCGTCTTGAGCCCTGAGTGGGAGAGTCGCCGCCACTCCTTCGACGCTCGTTGGTCCGGGACGGAGTCCATGGCCTCCATGCGGAACGGATCGGGGGACGAGTACTCGATCGTCTTCTCGGACGCCGGCGCCTACGTACGAGGGTTCGATCACGAGTCGCCTATGAGCCCCTACGCCGGGGACGGGCCATGGCCCGGTGTGGTCGACGAGGTTCCTGAGGTCTTTGGGGCCTGCGTCGAGGAGCCGGCGTTCGCTGACGAGGACGGGATGCCTGTCGTCACCGCCTGTGTGTGGCGACGGGCGGGTGACGACCGTTGGCAGGCGGGGACCATCGAATTCCCCGAGGACGCGACCGAGGATCCGGACGGTGCTGCGCACCTCTTCCAGTTGTTGGTGGATCGGTCCCCGGAAGCCTTTCAGCGGTGGGCCGAGGACTACTGCGAAATCCCGGTTGACCTGGCGGCCGTTCGTCACGTCTTCTCCTCCCGCCCGCTGACCGAAGAGGTCGTCCGCTCGTTGAACTCGGACATCGGCATGGCCGATCTTTCGGGGGACATCGCGGAGATCGGGTATCCGACGCGCTGAGGTTTCGCAGCAGTTGAGTGGGGCGGTCGGCCTGACGGTGCCCTGAGGGCTCCGCGTCAGGCCGATTTTGTCCGTCGCTGCGAATCGTCAGCCGCCTTGGCGGTACGCGAGGCCCGCTACCACCGATGTGCCCCGGGTGGGGCGGGGGCGGACGGTCCAGGCGGTGGCGATGTGGTCGACGAGGAGCAGGCCGCGGCCGCTTTCCGCTTCCGCGCCCGGGTGTGCCAGCGCCGGCTTGCCCATACCCGGGTCGGAGACAGCTAGCCAGTAGTGGCCGTCCGCCGACCACAGGACGAGTTCGATCAGGTCATCGTCCCTGCCGTCCGCTCCGTGGCGGATCGCGTTCGTGACCAGTTCGGAGGTCAGGAGCCCGAGGTCGTCGCCCAGGTTCGGGCGGAGTGCGGGTGGTAGGGACTCCGTCACTGCATGGCGGGCCCGTCGTACGGACTTGGGGTGGGCGGGGAGATGCCAGTGGAGGGGTACCAGGGGGATCTCGGGCACGGCGAACTCCATTCGGGCGTGGAGGGGTTGGGATCGCCGGTGGCCTGCCGCCCTGGTCGCGGACACACCCGTCCCAGGGCAGGCGGGCGCGTCCACGCGGTGCACTTCCGGCATCGCGTTGTGTAACTTGCGCAATACTGACGGTAGAGCAGCAGGGGTCATATTTGCCATGCGGTCCGGAACAATGGCCTCGATGTGGTGCAACTGTGCTTATAGGACTGATCCGGACGCCACTCCGTACGGAAGGAAACGTCATGCCCCCGAGGACGGTTCTCACACAGCGTCAGAAGCGTCTGGGCAGTGAACTGCGCAGGATGCGCACCGCGGCCGGCATGTCCGCGGAGTACGCCGCCGGGCTCCTGGGTGTCGACCGGAGCCGCATCTCCAACATGGAGTCCGGACAGCGCGGCATCAACGCCGAACGGCTGCGCAAGCTGGCCTGCAACTGTGACTGCACCGACGAGGCGTACGTCGAGGCCCTCGTCGAGATGGCAGAGCCGAGTCAGACGGGGTGGTGGGAGCGTTATCGGGGCAGCCTGCCTCAGGGTTTACTGGACATCTCGGAGACCGAGGCGTACGCGGTACGCCTGCGGGGTGCGAACACCGTCCATGTGCCCGGGCTGTTGCAGACGCCTGAGCACGCGATGGCCATCTTCCGCGCCGTCGTGCCGCAGCTTCCCGAGCATGAGGTCGCTCTCCGGCTGGCCCACCGTACGGAGCGCCAGAGCGTGATCACCCGCGACGATCCGGTCCCGTATGTGGCCGTCATCCATGAAGCGGCGCTTCGGATGCAGTTCGGTGGGCGGGACGTTGCCCGAGGACAGTTGAAGTACCTGCTGGAAGTGTCGGAATGGGATCACGTCACCGTGCTTGTGATTCCCTTCGACCACGGCGCCTTCCCTGGGGCGGGACAGACCGTCGTCTACGCCGAAGGGCCTGTGCGGCAGCTCGATACCGTGCAGATCGACAACTCCCACGGGCCGGATTTCCTGTACGCGGAGGGCCAGCTCGCGAAATACCGTGCACAGCTGGACCTGTTGGAAGGTCTGGCACTGTCACCGGAACGATCACGCGACTTCATCCGCGAGATCGCTCATCACCTATGAGGAGTGACCACATGGCTGACATCACCTGGGAAGCCCCGTTCTGCGGGGAGGGCAGCTCCTGCTTCCGGCTCGGTACCGATGCCGACGGCAACGGGTACATAGCCGTCGTCGGTCAGGAGGAGCGCCCCCTCACCGACTCCATCGAGGCCCTGCGCACCCTCATCACCGACATCAAGGCCGGGAAGGCCGACCACCTCTTGTAGGCCGTCGTTCAGCGGGCCGCCCGTTCCCGGTCCCGCAGCCTGGCCGTGGCCGACCTCCTGCGGGGTCACACACGCATCTCCCTGAGCAGGCCGCCGTCCTCGTCGTACAGCTCCAGCGTGTACGTCCCCGCGCCGCAGCGGGTGAGGACGGTGGCCAGGTCGTCGAAGCGGTGGGCACCCCTGTTCAGGGGATCTTCACCGCGCCTCCTCCCTCGTCCTGCACTCCCCCAGCCCCTCCGCCGCCGGTTCGGCAGCGTGAACCTTGGCGCATTCCTGGACGTGGTTCTGATTGGCCGAGAGGGCTTCATCATGCCCTCCCTTGCCGCACCCCCGCCCCCATCTCTGCAACAACCGCGCCCCTTGGGACCATTGAGGCACCCACTCCATCGTTCATGTATGTAAATACTGTTCATTCTATTGATTCGGCACAACCTCTCTGCATAGAGTCCCGCCACCTCGCCCGTACGGATGGACGGAGCCTCCCGTGTCGAAGCAACTCCGCAAGCCAGTACGAACGCGGCGGCTCGGTGCTGTCGGCGCCCTCGTCGTCGCAGCCGTCGTGACCGCCGCCGGGTGTTCCTCCGGGTCGTCCGGGGCGGAGCAGGACGAGTCGCAGCCGTTGGAGGTGTGGATCCGGCAGGACGCCGGGAGTCCTGCCGCGGAGTCCGCCGAGGCGCTCACCAAGGCGTTCTCCGAGAAGAGCGGCATCAAGGCGAAGCTCGTCGCCGTCGGCGTCAACGACTTCGAGACCAAGCTCCAGCAGCGCACCGCGCAGAAGGACCTCCCCGACATCGTCATCAACGACACCGGCCAGCTCGGCAATCTCGTGACCCAGGGGCTCGTGCGGGAGGTGGACCGGGAGGGCGTCGCCGGGAGCGGCGACATCGCCGACCGCGCCTGGGAGGCCGCTCAGGGGTACGACGGGAAGTACTACGGCGTGCCCTTCAATTCGCAAGCCTTCGCCCTGCTCATACGCAAGGACTGGCGGGAGAGAGTCAACGCCCAGTTGCCCTCCTCCTGGGACGAACTCATCCAGCTCGCCGTCACGTTCACCAACAACGACCCCGACGGCAACGGCAAGAACGACACCGCCGGCATGGTCGTCCCCGGCAGCACCACTCGCGGCTATCTGACCTGGTGGTTCTCCACCATGCTCTGGTCCGAGGGCGGCGACTTCGTCAAGAAGCAGGGGGACGGGTACGCCGCCGCCGTCGACGATCCCGCCTCCGTCAAGGCCGTCGAGAAGCTCCAGGCCATGTTCTGCGACTCCAAGATCGTGCAGCCCGGCGCCAGCACCGCCGACTCCGCCACCACCCACACCGTCTTCGAGAGCGGCAAGGGCGGTATCTACCTCACCGGGCCCTACATGCTGCCCCGCTTCGACGGGTCGCTCGGCAAGGACAAGTACGAGGTCGTCGCCGCCCCGCCCGGCGCCGGCGGCGAGGCGGCCGCCCTCGCAGAGGGGGAGAACGTCTATCTGATGGCCGGGGCCGGCAACGAGAAGGGGCAGCAGGCGTTCGCCGAGTTCGCCGCCTCCCCCGCCGGGCAGAAGATCGGCCTCGGGCTCGACAACGGCGGCATCATCGTCCGGCTGCCGGTGAACACCACCGTGGACGGCGCCGCCGAGCGCGAGGACCCCCGCTGGGGCGTCTTCCAGAAGGTGTACGACGAGCACGGCCGCAACGCGCCCGCCCTGCCCAACTGGGCGACCGTCCGGCAGATCTCGTCCGAGGGGCTGAACGGCGTGGTCTCCGAGTGCTCCCGTGACGTCGCCGGCGCGATGGGCGAGCTCGCCGACGAGATCGACGCGGAGCTCGAGAAGCAGGGGGCCAAGGGCTGATGGCGGTGACCGAGGCGCGGGCGGCGTCGCGGAAGGCGCAGGCGCGGCGCCCGGCCCGTCCGGCGGCCCCGGTGCGGTCGCGGCTGCGGCGGGGCGCGACGCCGTGGCTGTTCCTCGCGCCGGCGCTGCTGCTGTTCCTGTACTTCAAGTTCATCCCCATGGCGCAGGCCGTGCGGATGAGCTTCCAGGAGGTGCGGCCGTTCCTCGGCAACACCTATGTCGGGGGCGATAACTACGCGGAGATCGCCGGGAGTTCCGACTTCGGTGCCGCCGTATGGCACACGGTGGTTCTGGCGGTGGCGACGACGGCCGGGTCGATCCTGCTGGGGCTCGCGCTGGCGCTGCTGCTGGAGGGGCAGACCCGCTCGCTGTGGTTCATCCGGTCGGCGATCTTCCTGCCGGTGGTCACGGCCATGGCGGTGGTCGCCGAGGTGTGGCGGGTCATGTACTACCCGGCCGAGGGCGGCGCGCTGAACTCCGTGCTCGGCGTGCTCGGACTGGGGCCCAGCGAGTTCCTCAACTCCCCCGACAGCTCCCTCGCCTCCATCGCCTTCGTCGGCATCTGGCGCGGCGCCCCGTACGACATGATGATCTTCCTCGCCGGGCTGGCGGGGGTGGACCGGGTGCTCTACGAGGCGTCCGCCGTCGACGGCGCCTCGCGGTGGCGGCGGATCTGGCACGTCACCCTGCCGGGTCTGCGGCCCGTGTTCGCCATTCTGCTCACGCTCGCGGCGATCCGCGGTCTGCGCATCTTCACCGAGGTGTTCCTGCTGACCAACGGCGGGCCCGACGGCTCCACCGAGGTGCTGCTGACCTTGACGTACAAACTCGGCCTCGAACGCAACGAGTTGGGTGTCGCGGCGGCCGGGACCGTGCTGCTGTTCCTGGTGCTGCTGGTGCTGACCGTGGCCTCGCGGCTGCGCCGGAGGGAGGTCCGATGAGGAACGAGACGGCGCTCGGACTGGCGGAGGCTCAGGGGCCGTGGGCGCGTGTGCTGCGGTTCGTGCTGTACGCCGCCCTCTTCATGGTGTTCGCGGGGCCGCTGCTCGCGCTGATGGTCGGCGCGTTCACCCCGACCGTGGACCCCACGCAGTTCACCCTGTGGCCCGACCGGCTGTCCCTGGACAACCTGGAGCGGGCGGTCGACCGCAACGTACTCGACTACCTGCTCAACTCCTTCCTCGTCGTGGGCGGCGGGCTGGCGCTCCAGGTGCTGGTCAGCGTGTTCGCCGGGTACGCCCTCGCCCGCAAGCGGTTCCGGGGGTCGGCGGTGGTGCTGGTGCTGATCCTGGCGACGATGATGCTGCCCGAGGAGGTCCTGGCCGTCCCGCTGTCGGTACTGCTCGCGGACCTGCCGCTGCTCCACGTCAGCGTGGTCGGCTCGCTCGTCGGGATGATCGTGCCGGTCGCCGCCTGGGGGTTCTCCATCCTGGTGATGACCGAGTTCATGAAGGAGATCCCGAAGGAGCTGGAGGAGTCGGCGCGGCTGGACGGCGCGGGCGAGTTCCGGGTGTTCTGGCAGGTCGTGCTGCCGCTGTGCCGGCCCGCGCTGGGTGTCATCGGCATCTTCGGCTTCACGATGATCTGGGACCAGTACATGCTGCCGCTGCTGGTCGCCACCGACCCCGCCCAGTACACCCTCCCGCTCGCGCTGCGCTCCCTGCGCTCCGACGACCAGGTGGGCATCGGCGTGCTGCTGGTGGGCGCGTTCCTCGCGATGCTGCCGTCGGTGCTGGCGTTCCTCGCGCTGCAACGGTCCTTCATCCGGGGGCTCACCTCCGGTGCCGTGAAGGGCTAGCCACCACGGCAGACCCTCCTCACGGGGGACGGCGGACGCCCTGTCCCCCGTGGGAGCTACGCGAGGGTGTCCTCTCGCTGGTGACGCTTCCCGCGGCGCGTCTCCGTAGCGTCTGGGGGGTCGGAGCGGCGGTCCGTTCGCCGCCGCGTTCCCCCTGGTCGAGGAGTGAAGTCGTGCGCGTGGTCTGGCAGTTGCTGGCCGTGGTGGTGGTGTCCCTGGTCGGGGGACAGAGTGTGGCCGCGGTCCAGGACAATCCGTGGGCCACGCTCGGCCTGGGTCTGGTGACGGCGGTGCTGGCCGTGTACGTCTACGCCTGGGTGGTGGGGCGGACGGAGAAGCGGCCGGTCGCGGAGGTGGGCCGGCGGGGCGCCATCGGCGCGGTCGTCCGGGGTGTGGTGCTCGGGACGCTGGTGTTCGCGTCCGTGGTCGCGAATATCGCCTTCCTCGGGCACTACGAGGTGGACGGCTGGGGGTCGTACACCGGCGCGGTGGGTCTCGCCGGGTTCATGGCGGGCGCCTCCGTCACGGAGGAACTCCTGTTCCGCGGCGTATTGTTCAGGACCATGGAGGAGCGGTTCGGTACGTGGGGGGCGCTGATCCCGACCAGTGTGCTGTTCGGCGCGTGGCATCTGCTGAACCCGGACGCAAGCCTGTGGGGGGCCACCGTGATCGCGCTGTCGGCGGGCCCGATGCTGGCCGCCGCCTACGTCGCCACCCGCAGCCTGTGGCTGCCGATCGGCCTGCACTTCGGGTGGAACTTCGCCGCGTCCGGCATCTTCAGCACCGAGGTCTCCGGCAACGACACCCAGCAGGGTCTGCTGGACGCGTCCACCTCCGGTCCGACGCTGATCAGCGGCGGTGAGTTCGGTCCCGAGGCGAGCCTGTACACGCTGGTGTTCTGGGCGCTGGTGACCGTCGGCCTCCTGTGGCTGGCCCGGCGGCGCGGCCAGCTGACGCCCCGCCGTTCGAAGCGGGCCGACGCGGTCGCGCTCGTCCCGTGAACCGTCTGCACGGGCTGCGGCAGGTCTGGGGCCGACTGCACGTCACGGCCCGGGACCTGCCGTTCGCCGTGCTGCTGTGCTGTCTGGCGTTCGTGCCGAGCCTTCGTGGCAGCGGCACGGACCTCGGCGCGATGGCGGAGCGCCCGTACGACACCCTGGCCGTCGCCGCCATCGGCCTGCAGTCCCTCGCGCTCGCGCTGCGGCGGCAGTGGCCGGCCGTCTGCCTGTCCCTGGTGGCGGCCGGTTTCGTGCTGGACCAGCTGCGCGGCTACCACACGGTCGCGGGTACGGCGCTGCCGCTGGCGCTGCTGAGCACGGGCGCGCATCTGGAGCGGTACCGGCGCACCACCGTCGCCGTGGGCTCCCTCGCCTACGTGCTGTTCGTCGCCGAGCTGGTGCGGCGCGGGACGGAGGAGCCGGCGGCCGAGCTGGTGTCGTTCTATGTGGCGATGTGCCTCCTGTGGGGCGGCGGGGCGTGGCTGCGCTCGACGCGGATCGCCGAGGCGGAGCGGCGTCACCAGGTGGCGGAGCGGACGCGGGCGGCCGAACGGGCACGGATCGCGCGGGAGTTGCACGACGTGGTGACCCACCATGTGACCGCGATGGTGGTGCAGGCGGAGGCCGCGCGCTATCTGAAGGCCGCGCCGGAACGGCTCGACGAGGCGCTGACCGCGGTCACCGACACCGGCCGGCGTGCCGTGGCCGATCTGCGGCACCTTCTGGACCTGCTCAATCCCGACCACGGCGAGGGCTCCCGGACCCCGCCGGTGGGCCGGCTGCTGACGCTGGTGGAGCAGACGCGTCGGGCCGGGCAGCCGGTGGAGTTCACCGAGAAGGGCACCCCGGCCGCGGCGACGGGGAGCGCGGACCTGGTGGCGTACCGGGTGGTGCAGGAGGCCCTCACCAACGCCCTCAAGTACGCTCACGGACAAGCTACTTCGGTTCTGGTGCAGCACAGCGAGAGGGACATCACGGTGGAGGTCGGCACGGACGGTCCCGGAACGCGTCCCGCGGCCTCGCCGGGCGGCAGCGGGCGGGGGCTGGCCGGTCTCCGGGAGCGGGTGGACGTCCTCGGCGGCGAGTTCGAGGCGGGGCCGCGTCCCGGCGGCGGGTTCACCGTGCGGGCGCGGATACCCACCGGGAGCCGGTCGTGAGCAGCGGGCCCATACGGGTGGTGGTCTGTGACGACCAGACCCTCGTCCGCACCGGGCTGGTGACGATCATCGACGCCCAGCCCGACATGGAGGTCGCCGGCGCGTGCGGGGACGGGCGCGCCGCCGTCGACCTCGCGGAGAAGGTACGGCCGGACGTCGTGGTGATGGACGTGCGGATGCCGGTGCTCGACGGCATCGAGGCGACCAGGCTGCTGGCCGGCTCCGGGGTCCAGGACCCCGTGAAGGTGCTCGTGGTGACGACGTTCAACCTCGACGAGTACGTCTACGAGGCCCTGCGCGCGGGCGCGAGCGGCTTCCTCCTCAAGGACGCCCCGCCGGACCGGCTGCTGCACGGCATCCGGACGGTGGCCTCGGGCGCGGCGCTGCTCGACCCGGAGGTGACCCGGCAGCTCGTGGGCCGGTACGCGTCCCGGATCCGGCCCTCCGAGGACGGCGGCGACCGGCAGATCCCGCTCACCCCGCGTGAGCTGGAGGTGCTGCGGCTCATCGCGGACGGGCTGTCCAACAGCGAGATCGCGGCGGCGCTGGTGATCAGCCAGGAGACGGTCAAGACGTTCGTGTCCCGCATCCTCTCCAAGCTGCACCTGCGGGACCGGGTGCAGGCGGTCGTCTACGCGTACCGGCGCGGGCTGGTCAACTGACGGCCGCACGAACGGACTTCACCGTTCGGCCAGCTCGATCTGGTCGCCGTCGCGCAGCCGGTCGTGCAGCCACTCGGCGTCCCGCGCGCTGAGACCCACCCAGCCGGTGGTGCCGGACAGGGAGCGCAGCACCTTGGCGTCGAAGGAGAGGGCGCCCGCGTACACGGGTTTGCCGCCGGGGGCGCGCAGTTCGACGAGGTACGGCACCTTGACCTGGCGCACCTCGGTCCTGCTCTTCAACGGCAGCACGGCGCCGGAAGTCCTGGCCACCACGGTGAGCCGGGTGCCGGGCGGGAAGCGGCCGGCGGCGCGCAGGTCGACCCTCAGCACGCGGTCGGCGAGGGTGAGGGTGCGCAGGTCCACGTCGAGCCGGCCGGAGGGGCGGGGCGAGGCGGACGCGGTGGGGGTCCGCACAGGCGTGGGCGAGGTGGCCGGGGTGGCGCCGGGGCGGTGCCGTTTCCCGGCGGCGGGGTCGGTGTGCAGAGCGAAGGTGACCACGGTGACCGCGCAGGCGGCCGTGGCCATGGTGCCGAGCGCGAGGGTGGCCCTGCGGCGGCGTGAACGGCGGCTGGCGCGGGCCCGGACCTCGGCGGCAGACAGGGGCGGCGGAGTCTCATGGAGTGCGGCCAACTCACGCAGGGACCCGCCGATTTCATCCGACACGGCCGCCCTCCTCCCAGGCCGGCTCCTCGGCCTCGTCCACCGCCAGATGCCGGGCCAGTGCCGCCCGCCCTCGGGACAGGCGGGCCTTGACCGTGCCGACCGGCGCGCCGGTCTCGGAGGCTACCTGCTCGACACTGAGGTCGCACAGATGGTGCAGCACGACGGCCATCCGCTGGGATTCGGGGAGTTGACGCAGGGCGGCGACCAGGGCGGTGCGGTCGGGACCAGGCCCCGGCGTCGTCTCGGGCGGCGGGGAGTGCCGCACCAGTTCCAGCCAGCGCCTGGCGCGCCGCCAGCGGCTCACGGCCAGACGCATGGCGACGGTACGCACCCAGGCCTCCGGCGCCTCGTCGGCCATCAGCCGGTGACGCCGGTCCCAAGCACGCACGAACGCCTCCTGCACCACGTCCTGCGCCTCGCCGAGATCCCCGGTGAAGGCGAAGAGCTGGCCGGTCAGGCGGGGGAACGCGGCCGCGTAGAAAGCGTCGAACTCGTCCTCGTCCATGCCCTCCACCGCAGTCTCTGATCACCTGCGCGGCCCGCGGACCGGCCCGGCAGGTCGCGTACGTCGGAACGCGCCCCCTGGGGAAGACGCCGGAACCGGCCCCGGGGATCAGTCGGACCCCGCACCCATGGAGCCGGAACCCGGCGGGCCGGCCGCGCGGAACGTGACGCGCGCCTCGTTCCGCAGAGGCGGCGACGGCCGAGCACCCTGCCTCCGTGACGTTTTCCACAGTGCCTCTACGTTCCGGTAACTCTGCACATCCATAGGCGTCTTGGCGAATGTGTTCCGCGTCACCCACCTGGTAGACCCGGACGAATCGGACACCCCGTGAAGTGGATCGTGGCCCGTTCGCGAGTCGTACAGAACACTCGGAACCGCCCGCAGTACGACAGTTCGGACCAAAGAGAGCATGCCCCGCCATGACCCACTCCCCCGAAACTCCGGAAGTACCGATACGGCCCTACGAGGTGACCGCGGCGGAGGTCGTCCCCGGCGACCTGTTCGCGCCGACCCCAGAGGACGCGGCCGCGCGCCGCTGGCACGTCGTCACGCACACGCTTCCCGTCTCCCCCGAGGTGATCCGAGTCACGCTGCGGCCGCCGCTGGGCGGTGTGGACCACGAGGAGGACCTGCGGCGCGAGCAGACGGTGACGGTCGCCGGGCGGCGGGTCGACGCAGCCGCAGTACCGCTGGTGGAACCGGAGCCCCTGGAGGGCGTGGAGTTCCGCGACGGCGACCGGCTGACCGTCCTGCGGGCGGTGGACCCGCTGGCCGCCGAGGTGACGTACGTACGCCGCTGGGGCGCCTGGCACCGGGACACCACGGACGCCGCCGACGCCCAGGCCGCGACCGACGCGGAGGTGCGCCGCTGGGCCGCCGACGCGGGGCGCGAAGGCAAGGTCGTACGGCACGAGCCGCGTCCCGAGCGGGAAGCGCGGGCGGCCGGGCCGCGCCGTGTGGTGGTCACCGGGCTCGGCGCGGTCACCCCGCTGGGCGTGGGCACGGGTGAGCTGTGGGACGGGCTGCTCGAAGGGCGGCACGGCATACGGGAGTTGACGGACCCGGACTTCGACGGGCTGCCGGTGCGGATCGCCGGCACGGTGCCCGTGGACCCGGCCTCGCTGCTGCCCCGGCAGGCGGCGCGCCGGATGAACCGGGCCGCGCAGTTCGCGGTGCTGGCGGCGCGCGAGGCGTGGGCCGACGCGGGGTACGCCTCCGGCGGAACCCGGGAGAGCGGGCTGGACCCGGAGCGGGTCGGGGTCAGCCTCGGCGCGATCCTCGGGGACGCGTCGGTGCTGGTCGGGGGCGACCGGAAGCTGCGGGAGCGGGGACCTCGGGGTGTGTCCCCGCTCACCACACCGATGACGGTGCCGTCGCAGGCGGCGTCGCAGGTCTCGCTGGACCTGCACATCACCGGTGAGGCGCGCACCGTGACCAGCGCGTGCGCCTCCGGCACAGAGGCCATCGGGCAGGCGGTCGACCGGATCCGGTACGGGCGGGTCGACGTCGCGCTCGCCGGCGGGGCCGAGGCCGTCATCACTCCCGCGATCATGGCGTCGTTCGCGGCGATGCGGGCGCTGGCGGAGGGCGACCCGTCGGCGGGGTCGCCGTCCCGGCCCTTCGCCAAGGACCGGGACGGGTTCGTGAACGGTGAGGGGGCGGGGGTGCTGGTGCTGGAGTCGGAGGAGCATGCCCGGGCTCGGGGGGCGCGGATCTATTGCGAGGCGGCGGGATGGGGGCTGTCAGCGGACGCGTACCACGTCGCGGCGCCGGACCCGTCCGGTGACGGCATCGCGCTCGCGCTGCGGAGGGCTGTGCGGGATGCGGGGGGTGACGTGGCGGACGTCGTGCATGTGAACGCGCATGCGACCGCCACGGTGGACGGGGATCTCGCTGAGGCTCGGGCGCTGCGGGGGGTGCTGGGCGGGCGGGATGTTCCTGTGACCGCGTTGAAGGGGCACCTGGGGCATTTGCAGGGGGCTGCGGGTGGGGTGGAGGCGGTGGCGGCCGTGCTGACCTTGCACCATGGGGTGGTGCCGCCCACCGTGGGGGGTGGGGAGGTGGACGACGGGATCGATCTGGACGTCGTCCGGACGCCGCGTCCTTTGCCTCGGGGTGGCGATCTTGTGCTGAGCAACTCGTTCGGGTTCGGGGGGCACAACGCGGTGCTGGCGTTGCGGCGGGTGGGGTAGCGCGGGGTGCCTGGGGCGGCGGGGGGTGTTTGCGCGCCTCGGCGCCAACGAGGCGTTGCCCGTAGTCGGCGGCGACAACAGGCACCGGCGTTGGTGCGGGCCGGGGGGAGTCGGCGCACCTCGGCGCCAACGAGGTGCCGCCGCGCCCACCCGTGCCGCCCCAGCGGCACGACTGCCCGCAGTTGGCGAGGGTTGCGGCCGCCACCCAGGCGCGAGCCGCGGGTTGCAGGCGTGATAGCACGCCGCCGGTGTCGTCCAGCCGCTCGCGGCGGGGAGGGGACGGGGTGGGGGTGGGCGCCCGCAGCGGCTGGCGCGTCGACGCCGTTCACGTACAAACACGCACTCTCGCGCCAGACCGAGGACGACCGCCCCCACTGCGGCCCCGCACCCCCCACCGCCCGTAGGCGCTACGCCCACCCCCACCGAACCGCAACCCTGCGCCGCAGGCATCAGACCGCACCCCCCCACCAGGCGCCACAGGCTCCCGACCTCAGCCCCACCAGGCAGGACCCTAGGCCGCAGGCATCAGACCGCACCCCCACCAGGCAGGACCCTGCGCCGCAGGCATCAGACCCCGCCCACCCCCAGGCCGGTCAGGCCGAGCGTTTGCGGGACGTTGTCTTCTTCGCCGGCGTCTTCTTCGCCGCCGTCTTCTTCGCCGCCGTCTTCTTCTCCGACTGCGACGTCTTCGACGTCGACTTCCGCGGCGACGACGCCGTCTTCTTCTTCGTCGTCGACGTCGACTTCTTGCCCCCCGTCTCCTTCGGCGACGACCGGCTCGTCTTCCGCTGCGGGAGGTGCTTCACCTCCGCGTCCTCCCCCCGCGACTCCCGCGCCGCCCGCACGCTGTTCTCCAGCGCCGCCATCAGGTCCAGGACCTTGCCACCACCCGGCTCCTCAGTCGGCGCCTCCGGCGGGGTCTCGCCGGCCGCCTTCGCCGCGACGACCTCCTCCACCGCCTCCCGGTACTCGTCGTGCAGGTCCTCCAGGTCGACCTCCCCCAGCGTGTCCATCAGCGCGTCCGCGAGGTCCAGCTCCTTGTCCCGCACGGTGACGTCCGTGTCCGGCGCGACCCCCTCCGGGGAGCGCACCTCGTCCGGCCACAGCAGCCCGTGCATGGCGATCGCGTCGCCGACGACACGCAGCATGCCCAGCCGCTCCCGCCCGCGCAGGGCGTATTTCGTGATCGCGACCTTCTTGCTCCGCTTCAGCGCCTCCCGCAACAGCGTGTACGGCTTCGCCGCGGGAGCCCCGCCCGCCTGGAGGTAGTACGCGGCGTCCATCTGCAGCGGATCGATACGGTCCTCCGGCACGAAGGCGACGATCTCGATCGTCTTGGCGGTCGGGATCGGCAGCTTGGCCAGGTCCTCGTCCGTGATCGGGATGATCGTCCCGTCCGCGTCCTCGTACCCCTTGCCGATCTCCTGGCTGCTGACCTCGCGGTCCTCCAGCTCGCAGAACTTCCGGTAACGGATCCGGCCGCCGTCCGCGATGTGGATCTGGCGGAACGAGATCGAATGGTTCTCGGTGGCGTTCACCAGCTTGATCGGGATGCTGACCAGCCCGAACGAGATCGCGCCGTTCCAGATGGACCTCACGTGCAGCACCTCTCCGGTCGTCCGCCGATCGATGTCGGAGCCTTTGTCATGGTTTGCGTGAGATTCTCATCGTATGGCTCCCATCACGGAGGTGGAGGGGCGACGGCTCCCGCTCAGCAATCTGGAGAAGGTGCTGTATCCCGCCACGGGCTTCACCAAGGCGGAGGTACTGCACTACTACGCGACCGTGGCCGACGTACTGCTGCCGCATCTGCGGGAGCGGCCGGTGTCGTTCCTGCGGTATCCGGACGGCCCCGACGGGCAGGTGTTCTTCACCAAGAACGTGCCGCCCGGTACGCCCGACTGGGTCACCACCGCCGAGGTGCCGAGGTCGGAGGGGCCGGCACGGATGGTGCTGGTGGAGGATCTGCCGAGCCTGATGTGGGCGGCGAACCTGGTCGCGGAGTTCCACACCCACCAGTGGCGCATCACCGACCCGGGTCAGGCGGACCGCATCGTGTTCGACCTGGACCCGGGCCCGCCCGCGACGGTCGTGCACTGCTGCGAGGTCGCACTGTGGCTGCGGGAGCGGCTCGCCGAGGACGGGATCGAGGCGTACGCGAAGACGTCCGGGTCGAAGGGGCTGCATCTGCTGGCGGCAGTGAAGGGCTCCTCACCCGAACAGGTGTCCGAATATGCGAAGGCGCTGGCCGTGAAGGCGGAGAAGGCGATGCCCCGGCTGGTGCTGCACCAGATGAAGCGCAGCCTGCGGCCGGGGAAGGTCTTCGTCGACTGGAGCCAGAACGCGGCACGCAAGACCACGGCCGCCCCGTACACGCTGCGGGCGCGCACCGAGCCGCTGGTGTCGGCGCCGGTGACCTGGCAGGAGGTCGAGGAGTGCGAGTCGCCGGACCGGATGGCGCTGCAGGCGCCCGACATCGGCCCACGGCTGCAGGACTACGGCGACCTGCTGGCGCCTCTGCTGGACCCGGACGAGGCGGGGACGCTGCCCTGACCACCGCCCGCCCTGCAGCGACCCGTCACCCCGCCCGCTCACAACCCCGCCCACGTCCTCCGGTCCCGCGCCGCCGCGTACAGCGCCTCCACGTCCGCGGGCTTCAGTACGCCCCCGCCCCGCCCCAGCCCCGGCACATCCGCGTCCGTCAGGATCCGCACCCCGCGCGGCACGGCGGCGACCGTCACACGGCGGGCGCCGGCCAGGACCAGCACCGGGCGGACCTCGGCGGTGAGGGCGTGGGCGGCCCGGTCGGCGTCGGCGCGCACCCGGTGCAGCAGGGGCTCGGGCGGGCGCCGGCCGATGCGCACCTGGGGCTCCGCGACGGTCACCCGCTGCCGGTGGGCGGCCCGGACGTGCAGGGCATACAGGCCGCCGGGGCCGATCAGCAGATGGTGGACGCGGTGGCCGCCGGGGAGCGGCAGGGAGTGCAGGGCGTGCCAACCTGCGCCGTCCATGGCGTCGAGGGTGCCGCCGACCGTCCGCTGTGCGGCGAGCTCCGCGGGGCGCGGGTCGGGGCGGAGACGGCGGGCCGGGCCGGGGGCGCGGTCGAGGTCGACGAGCAGGGCCTCGCCGGGACGGTTCGGAGCGAGGTCGTCGTCGGGGTGGAGGGAGAGCCGCGCGAGGTCGGCGGGGGTGGGGACCGGGGGCGGACCGACGGCGACCGGGCCGGTGAGGTACGGGCCCAGGGCGGCGAGCACCTCCTCCTCGTGCTCGGCGTCGAGCAGGTTCACACGGGCCGCCTCACGGTCGTACCAGGCGATGTTCCTGCCGTCCGGGAGGCGGACGTGGAGCCAGTCCCTGCCGTGCCGGCGGGCCGGCACGACGCGTGGTCCGTCCATGCGCCATCACCCCGCCTCCATGGGAACAGGCGGGGTGCTGCGGGGGCAAGAAGCCGGTTACGGTGGACGAGAGTTGGGCGATGAGAGTGGGAGGCGCCGTTGCGTACCCGCGAGAGTCAACCCGACGTACCGGCTCCGGACAGCCCCTGGGACGAGATCGAGCCGGGTCTGTGGATGGGCGGGCACCAGGTGCGCGGGCCCGTGGGACGGGTGGAGCCGGTGGTGGTGCACCGCCAGTTCGACCTGGTGCAGACCCTGCTGCGGCTGCCGGAACACGGACCCGACCCGGGGGTGGAGCACCAGGTGTGGCCCATCCCGGACGGCCCGCTCGACGGCACCCAACTGGCCGGGGTGATCCGGCTGGCCGAGGCGGCGTGCGAGGCGCTGGACGCGGGCCGCACAGTGCTGGTCCGCTGCTTCCACGGCTACAACCGCTCGGGGCTGGTGGTCGCGCACGCCCTGATGCACAGGGGCCGTTCGGCTGAGGAGGCGATCGAAGTGATCCGGACCCGCCGGTCCTCCTGGGCGCTGCACAACGGCCTGTTCGTCGACTACTTGCGGGCGGGGCTCGTCACCGCGCGGATGCTGGAGGAACTGGCGGAGTGACGGGGAGCCGGCCGCCTCGCCTGGGGGTGTGTGACCCGGTAGGCGGAGCGCCCTCCCCGATGGCGCAGCAGGGCGGGCGGGCGCCGAGGGGCGCTCCTAATGTGGCGACAAGTCACCTTCGACCTGTTGTCTCCCTCCATGGAGGTACTGCCATGTCCCTACGACGCCCCCGTCCCCCGCTGATCCGCCGTCTGCCCATAGCGCTCGCCGCCGGCGCCCTGACGGTCGCGACCGCCGTCGCCCCCGCCCTCGCCGCCGACGACCCGGGCCAGGGCAACCAGAACAACCAGGGCAATCACCAGTCCGGGCAGAACAGCCAGTCCGGCCAGGGCAACCAGTCCGGGCAGGGCAACCAGTCCGGGCAGCACAACCAGTCCGGGCAGAACAACCAGTCCGGGCAGAACAACCAGTCCGGCCAGGGCAACCAGTCCGGGCAGAACAACCAGTCCGGGCAGCACAACCAGTCCGGCCAGCACAACCAGTCCGGCCAGCACAACCAGTCCGGCCAGAACAGCCAGTCCGGCCAGGGCAACTGGAGCCAGCAGGGCGGGAACGGAAACGGCAACGGCAACGGCAACGGCAACAACACCGGCTCCGGCAACAACACCGGTTCCGGCAACAGCAACGGCTCCCACCAGCAGGGCGGCGGCAACGGCAACGCCCAGCAAGGCGGCGGCAACGGCGGCGACTGGGGCAACCAGTCCGGCAATCAGAGCGGCGGCAACCAGAGCGGCGGCAACCAGAGCGGCGGCGGCAACCAGGCCGGCGCCAACCACGGCGACCAGGGCCAGTACCGCGGCGTGGTGACGGCTGAGAAGCTGGCCCTGCGCAGCGCGCCGAACCGCGGCTCGCAGGTCATCCGGTACGCCCACAAGGGCGAGGTCGTCTCGATCTTCTGCAAGGTCCCGGGCGGCGACGTGGACGGCAACCCGCTCTGGTACCTGCTCACCGACGGCACCTGGGCCTGGGGTCCGGCCCGGTACATCGACAACATCGGGCCCGCGCCACGCTGGTGCTGACGAGCACACCACGCGAAGCGTCGCAAGTGGGTAAGTTCCGGACATGAGCAAGGCCGGTATCACCCTGGCGACGGCGGACCCGCCCGCGCCCACCGTCCGTCTCACCGGGCGCCGCGGCGTGGAACTCGCCCTCATCGTCCTGGCCGTCGGACTGTCGGTGTACGGCTACTGCGCCGTCGGCCTCGCCAGGAACGGCACCGTCCCGCCCGGCGCCGCCGGTTACGGCGCCGGGCTCGGTGTGCTCGCGGTGCTCGCCCATCTGGCGGTGCGCTGGCGGGCCCCGCTGGCCGACCCGCTGCCGCTGCCGATCGGGGTGCTGCTCAACGGGGTGGGCCTGGTGCTCATCTACCGGCTGGACCTGGAGACGCCCGGCGACCGGGCCGCCCCGGCGCAGCTGATCTGGTCGACGCTCGGGGTGGCGCTGTTCATCGCGGTGATCCTGGTGCTGCGCGACCACCGGGTGCTCCAGCGCTACACCTACGTGTGCGTGACCGCCGCGCTGGTGCTGCTGACCGTGCCGATCCTCTTCCCCGCGGTGAACGGCGCCCGTATCTGGATCCGGGTGGCGGGATTCTCCATTCAGCCGGGCGAGTTCGCGAAGGTGCTGCTGGCGGTGTTCTTCGCCGCGTACCTGGCCGCGAACCGCGGTGCGCTGACGTACGCGGGCCGGCGCGTGTGGAGGATGCAGCTGCCCACGGGGCGGGTGCTCGGGCCGATCCTCGCCGTGTGGCTGGTCAGCGTGGGCGTGCTGGTGCTGGAGCGGGACCTCGGGACCTCGCTGCTGTTCTTCGGCCTGTTCGTGGTCCTGCTGTACGTGGCCACCGGCCGCACCGGCTGGATCGCGCTGGGGCTGCTGCTGGCCTCGCTGGGCGCGGTCGCGGTGGGCCGGCTGGAACCGCACGTGCACCACCGGATCGAGACCTGGCTGCACCCGTTCGCGTCCATCGAGGCGGGCGAGGGGCCGAACCAGGTCGCCCAGTCGCTGTTCGCCTTCGCCGAGGGCGGCATCCTGGGCTCGGGACTGGGGCTCGGGCACTCCGTGCTGATCGGGTTCGCCGTGAAGTCCGACTTCATCCTGGCGACGGCCGGCGAGGAACTGGGGCTGGCCGGGCTGTCCGCGATCATCCTGCTGTACGGGCTGCTGGTGGAGCGCGGCTACCGGGCCGGGCTGGCGCTGCGCGACCCGTTCGGGCGGCTGCTCGCGGTGGGGCTGGCCTCGCTGGTGGCGCTCCAGGTGTTCGTGATCGCGGGCGGGGTGACCGGGCTGATCCCGCTGACCGGGATGGCCATGCCGTTCCTGGCGCAGGGCGGCTCCTCGGTGGTGACCAACTGGGCGATCGTGGCGCTGCTGGTCCGGCTCAGCGACAGCGCGCGCCGGCAGGCCGCCGCCCCGGGTGCGCTCCGGTGACCCGGCACATCCGGCACGCGGCGCTGTTCTGCGCGCTGCTGCTGGTGGCGCTGCTGGTCAACGCGGCCCGGGTGCAGGTGCTGCACGCGGAGGACTACGAGACCAACCCGGCCAACCGCCGCGCCACGATCGTGCGGTACCAGCAGCCGCGCGGCGACATCCTGGTGGACGGCCGCCCGGTGACCGGGTCCCGGGACACCGGCGAGCACCTGCGCTACGAACGGACGTACAGGGACGGGCCGTTGTACGCGCCGGTGACGGGCTTCGCCTCGCAGGAGTACGGCACGACGCTGCTGGAGGCCACGGAGGACGCGGTGCTGTCGGGGGCCGCCCCGGTGCTGCAGCCGCTGCCGCTGTGGAACGAGTTCACCCGCTCCCGCAGCGCGGGCGGTGACGTGCTGACCACCATTGACCCGAGGGCGCAGCGGGCGGCGTACGAGGGGCTGCGGGGGCGGAAGGGCGCGGTGGCGGCGGTGGAGCCGTCGACCGGGCGGATCCTGGCGCTGGTGTCGGTGCCGTCGTACGACCCGGAGCCGCTGTCGGGGAACGGCAGGACGGCGCGGGAGACGTGGGCGCGGCTGAACGCCGATCCGGACAGGCCCATGCTGAACCGGGCCGTGCAGCGCACCTATCCCCCGGGGTCGACGTTCAAGGTGGTCACCGCGGCGGCGGCGCTGGACGCGGGCGTGGTGAAGGGCGTCGACCGGCCGACCCGCTCCCCCGACCCGTATCTGCTGCCGGGGACGACGACCCGGCTGGTCAACGGGGCGAAGGAGTGCCGGAACGCCACACTGCGGGACGCGTTCGTACGGTCCTGCAACACGGTGTTCGCGCAGCTCGGGGTCACCACCGGGGTGTCGCGGATGCGGCGGGCGGCGGAGAGCTTCGGTTTCAACGACGCGGACCTGCGCATCCCGTTCCCGGTGGCGCCCAGCACCTTCGACACCACGGTGGACGCGGCGCAGCTCGCGCTGTCGTCGATCGGGCAGTACAACACGCGGGCCACGCCGCTGCAGATGGCGATGGTCGCGGCGGCGGTGGCGAGCGGCGGGCAGGTGCGGGAGCCGTACCTGGTGGAGCGGACCACGCGGGCGAGCGGCGGCACGGTGTCCGCGGCGGGGTCGGGCGCGGTGCGGCGGGCCATGCTCCCGGCGACGGCGAGCCGGCTGCGGGAGCTGATGCGCGGGGTGGTGGAGGACGGCACCGGCGGGAAGGCGGCGATCCCGGGCGCCGTGGTCGGCGGGAAGACCGGCACCGCCCAGCACGGTCTCGGCAACTCGGGCATGCCGTACGCCTGGTTCATCTCCTGGGCGCAGCGCGAGGACGAGATGGAGCCGAGGGTGGCGGTGGCCGTGGTGGTGGAGGACGGCGAGGGCAGCCGGCGTGAGATCAGCGGCGGTGGCACGGCGGCCCCGGTGGCGCGGGCGGTGATGGAGGCGGTGCTGCGGCACGAGTGACCGAAGTCCCGCACCACCGTGCCCAGTTGATGAGACGGGTCTGCCCGGCCGCACGACCGCCGACCTAACGTTCGGTCCATGACCGCATACGAACTCGCCCAGGTGAACATCGCCCGGCTCAGGGCGCCGCTGGACACTCCCCTGCTGAAGGACTTCGTCGACAGCCTCGACCCGGTCAACGCGGACGCGGACGCCGCCGACGGGTTCGTGTGGCGGCTGCAGAGCGACGAGGGCGACGCCACGGCCATCCCCGTGTTCGACGACCCGTGGCTGATCGTCAACATGTCGGTGTGGCGGGACACGGACGCGCTGACGGCGTTCATGTACCAGGGGCGGCACCGGGAGATGCTCGGCCGCAGGCGTGAGTGGTTCGAGCGGGTCGAGGAGGCCATGACCGCGCTGTGGTGGGTGCCCGCGGGGCACCGCCCGGCCGTCGCGGAGGCCGAGGACCGGCTGCTGCATCTGCGCGCCCACGGCCCCACCCCGTACGCCTTCACGCTGCGCACCTCCTTCCCGCCCGGGGAGACGCAGGACGGCGCGGACCGGTCGGCGACAAGTCGTGCGTAAGGGATTGACGGGCTTGCTGACAGGCAGTCTCATAAAGGTGACCTGTCGGTAACCCGAGACGCCCCGAGGTGGAACCGTCATGACCCTGTCGGAGACCGACGCGCTCGACGGCCTGCGGGACGCCCTCGGGCAGCTCAGGAACCGGGAGTCGGTGGCCCTGCGGCTGCTGGAGTCCTCCGCGAAGCACTCCTTCGACCCGGACACGGAGCTCGACTGGGAGGCGCCGTTCGAGGATGGCAAGTGGTTCTGGCCGCCGGAGCTGGTGTCGCTGTACGGCACCCCGCTGTGGCGGCGGATGAGCGAGGAGCAGCGGCTGCTGCTCTCCCGGCACGAGGCCGCCGCGCTCGCCTCCCTCGGCATCTGGTTCGAGCTGATCCTGATGCAGCTGCTGGTCCGCCACATCTACGACAAGTCCGCGACCAGTGCGCATGTGCGGTACGCCCTCACCGAGATCGAGGACGAGTGCCGGCACTCCAAGATGTTCGCCCGGGTGATCGCGCACAGCGGCACCCCCTGGTACCCGGTGAGCCGCGTCCACCACAACCTGGGGCGCCTGTTCAAGACGATCTCGACCACCCCCGGCTCGTTCACCGCGACCCTCCTCGGCGAGGAGGTGCTGGACTGGATGCAGCGGCTGACCTTCCCCGACGAGCGGGTGCAGCCGCTGATCCGGGGCGTCACGCGCATCCACGTGATCGAGGAGTCGCGGCACGTGCGGTACGCGCGTGAGGAGCTGCGGCGGCAGATGATGACCGCGCCGCGCTGGTCGCAGGAGTTCACCCGGGTGTCGTCGGGCGAGTTCGCGCGGGTGTTCTCGGTGGCGTTCGTGAACCCGGAGGTCTACACGAACGTCGGCCTGGACCGGCGCGAGGCCGTCGCCCAGGTGCGGGCGAGCGCGCACCGGCGCGAGGTGATGCAGCAGGGCGCGAAGAAGCTCACGGACTTCCTCGACGACATCGGCGTGCTGCGGGGCGTGGGCCGCCGGCTCTGGCGCTCCTCGGGTCTGCTGGCCTGACCTGGCGCTGCGCCGGGCGGGGCCCGGGGTCCGGATCCGGCCGGGGCGGGCGACCGCGCCCCGCGTGCGCCGGCCACGGCCGGTTACGCTGCGGGCATGACCTCGCAGGCCCCCACCCCCGCCTACCGGCGTCTCAGCGTCGAGGAGCGCCGCAGCCAGCTGCTGGAGGCCGCGCTGTCCCTCTTCGCCCACCGGGCGCCGGAGGAGGTGTCGCTGGACGACGTGGCGGAGGCGGCCGGTGTGTCGCGGCCCCTGGTCTACCGGTACTTCCCGGGCGGCAAGCAGCAGCTCTACGAGGCGGCCCTGATGTCCGCCGCGGACGAGTTGCGCGACTGCTTCGACGAACCTGAGGAGGGCCCGCTGCTCTCCCGGCTGACCCGGGCCGTGGAGCGCTATCTCGACTTCGTCGGCCGCCACGACGCCGGCTTCAGCGCCTTGCTCCAAGGCGGCAGCGTGGTGGAGACCTCCCGTACGACCGCGATCGTGGACGGGGTGCGGCGGGCCGCGGCCGAGCACATCCTGCGCCATCTCGGCGTGGCGGAGCCCGGGCCGCGGCTGTGGATGACCATCCGGATGTGGATCACGGCCGTGGAGGCCGCCTCCCTGATCTGGCTCGACGAGGACAAACAGCCGCCGCTCGAGGAGCTGCGGGACTGGCTGGTGGAGCAGTTCGTGGCGGTGCTGACGGTGACCGCGCGGCGGGACGCGCAGACCGACACCCTGGTGCAGGCGCTGGCCGCGGACCTGTGACCTGAGCCGGGGCCCCGGCCGAGATGGCCGAGACTGGTGGGGTGAAGAGCGAAGACACCCCCTTCGAGGGCGGCCCCATGGACGGGCGCGTCCTGCCCGTGCTGCTCGGCATCACCGGGCACCCGCCCAAGACGTACCGCATCCCGGTCCCGGCCCCGGACGGCGGGCCGCCCGCCGTGCTGGTGTACCGGAGGATGCCGCGCGGCAGCGGCAGGCTCACCGGCCTGACCGCCCGCTGGAAGTACCTCTACGACCCCACGGGCCGGGCCGGGAGCGACCGGCGGTGGCCGTGGTCGAGGCCCGCGCCGCGTCCGGGCGCCACGCCGCAGGGCAAGCCGGACGACGCCGACGGGTGACCCCGTTGCGCCGAACCGCGCACACTCGGCGAGCGGACCGCGCACACCCCCCTGATGCTCGCGGTGCGGAGCGGACGAGCCGCCCCGCGTCGGAGGTGATGGCATGTCAGGAATGCTTCTGCGTCTGGTGTGTACGGCGGCGCTGGCGGCCGGGACCGTGCTGGCGCCCCTGCCCGCGGCGGCCGTCCCGGAGCCGGGCGGCGGTGCCGCCGCGTCCGGCCCTCGCTCCGTCCCCGAGCTGCTGACGGACCTTCAGTCCCTGTACCGGGAGGCCGAGAAGGCCACCGAGCGCTACAACGCCACCGAGGAGGCGCTGAAGAAGCAGCGCGCCGAGACGGAGCGGCTGGAGAAGGCGCTGGCCCGCACCCGGCTCTCCCTGCACGACAGCAAGGGCGCCGCCGGACGGCTGGCCCGGCAGCAGTACCAGTCGCTGAGCGGCCTGTCCCCCTACGTCCGTCTGCTGCTGGCGCGCGATCCGCAGCGGGCGCTGGAGCAGGGGCATGTGATCGGGCAGCTCGCGCGGGAGCGGGCGTACACGGTGGGCCGGCTGGCCGGGGACGCCAAGGAGGCGGACGAGCTGGCGCGGCGGGCGCGTACGGCGCTGGACGCGCGGCTCGCGCTCACCGAGCGGCGCGAGAAGGAACGCGACCAGGTGGTGGAACGGCTGCGGGACGTCGAGGAGTTGCTCGCGTCGCTCACCGCGGAGCAGCTCGCCGAGCTGGCCGAACTGGAGCGCGGCCGGGTCGACGAGGCGCAGCGGGAGCTGGTGGCGTCCGGCGCGCTGAGCGGCGCCAACGCCCCGTCCGCGGCCGGTGGGCGGGCGGTGCGGTACGCGGTGGAGCAGCTCGGCAAGCCGTACGAGTGGGGCGCGGAGGGGCCGGAGACGTACGACTGCTCGGGGCTGACCTCAAAGGCGTGGCGCGCGGCGGGCGCGGAGGTGCCGCGGACCAGCCAGGAGCAGTGGGCGCGGCTGGAGCGGATCGACCTGACGGACCTGCGGCCGGGCGACCTCGTCGTGTACTTCCACGACGCCACGCACGTCGCCCTGTACCTGGGCGACGGGATGGTGGTGCAGGCGCCGCGGCCCGGCGCGCGGGTCAAGGTGTCGCCGGTCGCGGCCAACCCGGTGCTGGGCGCGGTGCGGCCCGACCCCGGCGGGGAGCCCCTGGAGCACTATGTGCCGCCGGAGCTCCCCGAGGGGGCGACGGACGGGTCCGACGAGGGGTACGGCGCCGGTTACGCGCCGGCCGCGGCGGCGACCTCGGCCAGGTAGGCGTTCGTCTTCTCCGGCTCGTAGAAGAAGTTCTCGAAGTCGGCCGGGTCGTTGAAGCCGTTGACGAAGCGGTCGGCGACGGGCTGCATCTGGCCGGCGGCGCCGATCAGGTTCAGGACGTGCTCCGGCGGCGGGGCCAGCATGGCGTTCGTCCACTTGGTGACGTGCTGGGCGGTGTCCCAGTAGCGGTCGAAGGTCTGCCGCATCCAGTCCTCGTCGAACGGCTTGTCGCCGTGCTCGACGATCGAGGCGAGGTAGGCGGCGGCGCACTTGGACGCGGAGTTGGAGCCCTGGCCGGTGATCGGGTCGTTGGCGACGACGACGTCGGCGACGCCCAGCACCAGGCCGCCGGAGGGCAGCCGGCCGATGGGGTTGCGGACGGTCGGGGCGTAGCGGCCGGCCAGGGTGCCGCCGGCGTCGGTGAGTTCGACCTTGGTGGCGCGCGCGTACTCCCAGGGCAGGAACTTCTCCATCAGTTCCAGCGTGAGGGAGAGGTGCTCGGCCGGGTCCTTGACGTCCGCGAACGCGTCGAGCGGACCGCCGGGGATGCCCTCCCAGAACAGGATGTCGGCGCGGCCGGACGTGGTGTACGTCGGCATGATGAACATCTCGCCGACGCCGGGCACCAGGTTGCAGCGGACCGCCTCGGTGTCCGGGTGCTCCGGGCGCGGGCCCATGCCGTGCACGTAGGCGACGGCGAGGGCGCGCTGCGGGGTGGAGTACGGGGAGCGCTCGGGGTCGCGGGCGAACATCTGCACGAGCTCGCCCTTGCCCGCGGCGATGAGCACCAGGTCGTAGGCGCGGGACAGGTAGTCGAGGTCGCCGACGGCCGCGCCGTGGATGACGAGCTGTCCGCCGCGCTGGGCGAAGGTGTCCATCCAGCCGGCCATCTTGACGCGCTGGTCCACCGACTGCGCGAACCCGTCCAGGCGGCCCAGCCAGTCGATCGCCCGCTGCGAGGGGCCCGGGTCGAAGGAGCCGGGGGCGGCGACCGAGACGCCGAGGCCCTGGATCTTCGGGGCCTGGGACTCCCAGAAGTTCAGCTGCAGGTCACGCTCGTGCTGCAGGGCGGTGTGGAACATGCACTGCGTGGACATGACCCGGCCGGTGCGGATCTCGTCCGCGGTCCGGTTGGACATGAGGGTGACCTCGTACCCCTGCGACTGGAGTCCCAGGGCGAGCTGGAGACCGGACTGGCCGGCCCCCACGACGAGTATCTTCCGCATTCGGGGGACGCTCCTAAGGGGCTACTCGGGGGTTTCGTCGAGCGCGTGGCCCACGAGGGACAAGAGGGTCTCGATGACCGAGATCCGGCGGCGCGCATCCATGATCATGACAGGTATGTGCGCGGGGATCGTGAGGGCCTCGCGCACGTCCTCCGGCTCGTAGCGCTCGGTGCCGTCGAAGTGGTTCACGGCCACGATGTACGGCATTCCGCAGCTCTCGAAGTAGTCCAGCGCGGGCCAGCAGTCCTTCAGCCTGCGGGTGTCGGCCAGCACCACGGCGCCGATCGCGCCGCGCACCAGGTCGTCCCACATGAACCAGAACCGCTGCTGGCCGGGCGTGCCGAACAGGTACAGCACCAGGTCGTCGTCGAGCGTGATGCGCCCGAAGTCCATGGCGACGGTGGTGGTCGACTTGCCCGGCGTGGCGGTGAGGTCGTCGGTTTCCTCGCTCGCCTCGGTCATCAGCGCCTCGGTCTGCAGAGGCGTGATCTCGGAGACGGAGCCGACGAGGGTGGTCTTGCCGACGCCGAAGCCGCCGGCCACGACTATCTTCGTGGCGATCGGGGCCCGGGTGGGGTCCGTCTGCCAGGGCAGCAGGGGCTCGTCCCCCTGGACGAGCGGAGTGACGCCGGGTGCGGCGTCAGAGACGGCGGAGTCCACTCAGCACCCTTTCCAGCAGCGCGCGGTCCGGGCGGCCCGTGCCGTGGCCGGTACCCGTCCCGTAGACACGGATCTTTCCCTGGTCCGCGAGGTCGCTCAGCAGCACGCGGACCACGCCGAGCGGCATCTGCAGCAGCGCGGCGATCTCGGCCACCGTCCGCATACGGCGGCACAGTTCGACGATGGCGCGCACCTCCGGCATGACCCGGGCGAGACCGCCGGAGGTGAGTTCCTTGCGCTCGTCGGCGGCCTCGATCGCGGCGGTGCCGGCCGTGGCGCCGACGAACGTCTCGACCAGCAGCACGTGGCCGAAGCGGGTGCGGCCCCCGGTGAGCGAATAGGGGCGCACGCGGGCGGGTTTGCGGTCCCCGCCGCGGACGGGGAGGTGGTGCTTCGGGGCGCTGGTCATCGGGGGCTCCCGGCGGACTCGTGCTCCGCGCTCCCTGCGCTCTCCAGGCTTCTGCGCAGTTCGCTGCGGAGTTCGGGGGTCAGGACGTGGCCGGCCCGGCCGACGAACAGGGCCATGTGGTACGCGACGACGCTCATGTCGCAGTCCGCCGAGCCGTGCACGCCGAGCAGCGAGCCGTCGCTGATGGACATCACGAAGAGGCTGCCCTCGTCCATGGCGACCATCGTGTGCTTGACGGGGCCGTAGTCCATCAGCTTCGAGGCGCCGACGGTGAGGCTGCCGATGCCGGAGACGACGGTGGCCAGGTCGGCGGAGGAGCCGCGCGGGCCCCTCTGCTCCGGGCTCGGGCCGCTGCGGGCGCGGGCGAGCGCCTCGTCGGAGGAGAGGAGCAGCAGGCCGTCGGAGGAGACCACGGCGACGGACAGGATGCCGGGCACCTCCTCGACGAGGTTCGTCAGCAGCCAGTGCAGGTTGCGGGCCTCATGGCTCAGTCCGAAGGTACTGGGCGCGGTCAACTGCTTGCCTCCTCGACAGTGCCCCCCGTGGCTTCTTCGGTTGTGACGTCCCCGCGGGACCGCTCGGCAGCCAGCTCCGCCTCGACGTCCCGCCGCCCGGCGTCCGCGCCCCGGTGGAAGCCGCCGAGCCGCTTGCGCAGGGCCTCGGCGTCCACCGAACCGGACCGCGGCCGCGGGGGAGCGACCGGCGCGGTGATCTTCGGCGTGCGCTTCGGCAGTCCCTTGGCGGTGACGGGCTCCTCGCCGTCGGGGCCGTCGGGGCCGTCGGCGACCCGGGCGTGCTCGGGGCCGCCTTCGGTGTCGCCGGCGGGGGTGCCGGGGACGGGGGTGTCGGGCGCGTGGGCCTCGGCGGCCGGCGTGGTGTCCGACGCGGGCGCGAGGCCCGCGGGTGCCGGTGCGGTGTCCGACGCGGGTGCGGGGGCTCGGGCGCGTGCCCGGCACCCGGGCGCACACCCTCCTCCGGCTGCGCCGGGATGAACAGCTCCATGGTGGTCTCGGCGGGGCGCTCCGCGGGGGCGGTGGGCCCGGCGTCCGGCTCGCTCGAACGGGCCGGGGGGACGTCGTGCGACCGGGGCGCGTCGACGTCACCGGCGCCTGCGGGCGCTTCGGCGACGGGCGGGGCGGCCGGCTCGGCGGTGTCCGTCTCGTCGGAGGTCCGGGCGGACTCCGGTGCCGTCGGGGCGTCCACGGTGGACGGGGTGTCCGTGGCCTCCGCGGTGTCCCCCGCACCCTGCGCGTCCGGCGCCTCAGGCGTCCCGGGCGAAGGCGTCTCCGACGCGGACGCCTCCGCTGCCTCCCGGGCCTGGATGGAGCGTTCCGCCAGGTCGACCAGGAGGTCGCCGGACTTGCCGCGGCCGCGCAGGACGTTGGAGTTGGCCTCCGCGTCGGCGCCCGGCAGGGACACCGTGTGGGCGGCGCCCGGGACGGACGCGGGGACGGCCGTGGGGGTGGCCGGCGCCAGCAGCGGGTCCGGCAGGACGACCACCGCGGCGATCCCGCCCTGCTTCTGCTTGCGCAGCTGCACCCGCACCCCGTGCCGGTGGGCGAGCCGGGCGACGACGTACAGGCCGAGGCCGAGACCGTCGCCGGACTCGGCTTCCGCGTCGTACCCCGCCTCCGGGTCGAACTCGGAGAGCCGCGTGTTGAGCCGGTCGAGGCGGTCCTCGGCCATGCCGATGCCCTCGTCCTGGACGGAGAGCATCACCTCGCCGTTCTCCATCAGCCAGGCGGAAACCTCGACGGGCGTGTCCGGCGGGGAGAACGCGGTGGCGTTCTCCATGAGTTCGGCGAGCAGGTGGGACAGGTCGTCGGCGGCGAACCCGGCGATGTGCGCGTGCGGCGGCAGTGCCGCGATCCGCACCCGCTCGTACCGCTCGATCTCGCTCACCGCGGCCCGCACGACGTCGACCAGCGGGACCGGACCCGCCGTGTGCCGGCCGTGCTCGGTGCCGGCGAGGACCAGCAGGTTCTCGCTGTGCCGGCGCATCACCGTGGCGAAGTGGTCGAGCTTGAACAGCGTGGCCAGGCGGTCCGGGTCGTCCTCCCGCTCCTCCAGCCCCTCGATGACGCCGAGCTGGCGTTCGACCAGGCCGAGGGTGCGCAGCGCGAGGTTCACGAAGGTGCCGCCGATGCTGTGCCGCATCCGCTCCATGCGGGCGGTGGCCTCGGCGAGTTCGGCGCGCAGCTCCTCGCGGGCGTCGGCCATCTTCTGCCGCTGTCCGACGAGGTGCTTGCGGTCGGCCTCCAGCGTGGCGATCCGCCGGCCGAGCCCGGCGGCGTGCGCGTGCAGGGCGTTGACGGAGCGGACGACCTGGGCGAACTCGTCGTTGCGGCCGGTGAAGGTGACGGGCTCCTCGGCCGCCGGGTCCTCCGCCTCGGCGAGCCGGGCGGAGCCGCGGCGCAGCACCGAAAGCGGCCGGGTGAGGGTGCGGGCCATCGCGGTGGCGACGCCGACCGAGAGCAGCAGCAGCGCGCCGAGGATCGCGATGCGGATCTCCAGCTCGGTGACGTCCTCGTCGCGGAGTCCGGCGAGTTCCGTGGTGCGCTGCTCGAACAGGGATGCCTCGACGCCGCGCATCATCTCGATCCGCGCGCTGAGCGCCGCCGCGAGCTTCTTGGGGCTGGTCTTGACCTCGCCGTCGGAGAGCGTCGGCTTGTCGGTGAGCTTCTCGAGGTACTTGTCGGCGCTGTCGACCTCGGGCCCGGTGACCGTGGAGTCGTACGAGGCGCGCGCGGCCTTCGGGGCGGCGTCGCGGAAGTCGGCGAGGGCCGCGTCGGAGCGGACGCGGGCCAGGAGCGCGGCGGCGGACAGTTCGTCGCGCCGCTCCTCGTCCTCCTCGGATGCGCCGTCGGAGCTGACGGGCAGGCCGGTGACCGGGTCGATCACGGTCTCGGTCGAGCTCGGCACGTTCAGCGCGGCGAGCAGCAGTCCGCGGGTGGCGGCGGCCTGCTGGACGGCGGTGTCCAGCTCGGTGAGCGCGTGGGCGCCGGAGCCGGCGCGGGGCGGGGTGGCGTCGGCCAGCCGCGCGGCGACCTTGTGCAGCTGGGTGATGGCGTCGGAGTACGCCTGGTGGGCCTCCAGCGGGCCCGACTTGCCGGTGAGGGCGGCGCGGCGCACGGCGGCGACGGCGTCGAGCTCGTCGCGCAGCGCCTGCGAGGTGTCCTCGTCGGCGCGCAGCTCCTCGACCTGGCGGTCGACCCGGGCGCTCTGCTCCTCGGAGGGCGCCTTGTCCTCGGGGCGCCCGGCCGCGATGTAGGGGACGACCTCGTCACGCTCGTCGGCCAGGGAGTGGGCCAGGGTGAGCGCGTCCTGGGTCCGCTCGGCGAGCGTCACCAGTTCCTGGGAGTCGTGCAGCTGCTGGGACGCCGCCAGCACGGAGGGCGCCCCGGCCCCGGCAATCGCCGCGGCCACCACGGCGACGGCGACGACAAGACGGTTGCGCACGTGGGTGGGGCGGCCCTTGCCGACGGTGGGCGTCTGCTGCGCGTCCCCCGTGAGGGCCGTCTGCTTGTCCTTGCGACGAGGCCGCGTCTTCTGCACCGGTGCTCGCATTCCTGACTCGTGTACCCGTGGGCCCGGGTGACGCTCCGTCAACGGGCGCGGGCGCTGCCCCCGAGCCGCTGGACGCGCTCGGACAGTGAGGCGCCCCCAACGCTCCCCGACCCTCCCAGTGCCCGTGGACAGTGGATGCGCATCACCTGACCCGCCACTCGAAGGAGTGAACATCGGAGGCGAGTTGAGGGGCAAGTTCCGTTGTGCACCGCAGCGGAGCTGCGTGGCACGCCGGTTGGACGTCTGCGGCGGGCGGTGGCAATATTCGCCGCCACGTCTTCCCGGAGGCCTTCATTCCCTCCCAAATCAGGCGCGTGACCTGCGCGCCTGTGGAGAAGGGGCGTCAATTGCCGGACTCCGGCGGTCGTTGTGGGGAGCTCGTGCAGACTGGCCGGATGCGCACGGAGCTTGTTTCGGAACCCGGTGATCCGGGACGCCCCAACGAGGACTTCGCGAGCGTCGCGCTCCCCGCCTCCGGACAGGGCGGCGCGCTCGTGGTCCTGGACGGCGTGACGCCGCCGTCGGACGGGGGCGGGTGTCTGCATTCGGTGCACTGGTTCACCGCCCGGCTGGGCGGCGCTCTGACCGAACTGACCGTTTCCCTCCCGGATGTTCCCCTGACCGGGGTGCTGTCGCGCGGGATCGCACGTACGGCCGAGAGTCATGCCTCGACCTGTGACCTTTCTCACCCCCGAACGCCGCAGGCAACGGTGGTGCTGGCGCGCTGGTCACCCGACTCGGTGGAGTGTCTGGTGCTGTCGGACTCGGTCCTGCTGGTCGAGTCGCCGGACGGCGCGGTCACGGCGGTACGGGACGACCGGCTGGACCGGTTGCCCCGTTCGGCCCTGTCCAGCCACGAGGTCGTGGACACGACGCTGCGGAACAAGGAGGGCGGGTTCTTCACGGCCGCGGCCGATCCGGCGGTGTCGTCACGCGCCGTGACCGTCTCCCTGCCCCGTGAGCGGGTGCGGGCGTTGACCGCGCTGACGGACGGGGCGTCGCGGTGGGTGGAGCGGTTCGCGGAGGGGGACTGGGGGGACTGCGTGCGGGTGATTCGGGAGGAGGGGGCGGCGGGGCTGGTCCGGAGGGTGCGTGCCCTGGAGCGGGGGCGGCCCCTCGGGGGGAAGACGCATGACGATGCGACGGCCGTTCACGTGGAGCTGCCGTTCGCGTGACGGCGCCACCCGCACGGCGGATCCGTGTCCGGCTGCGGGCCGGTGGGGGCCGATCGCGCAGTTCCCCGCGCCCCTGAGGGACGCCGCCGCTGCGGGCAGTCGTGCCGCTAGGGGCGGCACGGGTGGGCGCAGCGGCACCCCGCCGACGCCGGGTGCGGGACCTCCGTGGCTGGGCGCGCAGTTCCCCGCGCCCCTCAGGGACGCCTCCGCCGCAGCCCGCCTCAAAGCGCCACGCGCCGCAGCTGCGGGCCGACCGTGGCTGGGCGCGCAGTTCCCCGCGCCCCTGAAGGGGGGCTGCAGGGACCCCTTACTTCTCCATGCCCCGGTTCAGCCTGTGCAGCAGGCGCGCCAGTTCGTCGACCTCCGTCGGGTTCCAGTCGGCCAGGCGGCCGGCATAGCGGGCCCGGCGGGCCTCGCGGACGCGGCTCACCCGGCGGCGCCCCTCCTCCGTGAGGGTGACGAGCCAGGCGCGTCCGTCGGCGGGGTCGGGCTCGCGCCCCACGAGCCCGAGCTCCTCCAGGGCGCGCAGCTGGCGCGACATCGTCGCCTTGCCGACGCCGATGTAGGAGGCCAGTTCGGTGGCCCGCTGCCGCCCGCACTCCTCCAGACGGACCAGCAGTCCGTACGCGGACGGCTCGAGGTCGGGGTGGACCTCGCGCGCCATCTCCCCCTGGCTGGCCCGGGCGCGCCTCAGCAGGACCGTCAACTCGCGTTCCAGCGCGAGGAACGCGGGCTGTTCCACCCCGGACGCGGGTTCCGGCGAACCGGCGCGCTCCTCGCCGCCGTTTCCGTCTTCGTGCACGTTGGCCCCTGCCTGTTTCCCGTTCTGAAAGTTCTCGCCGAGTGGCGGCGTCGCCCCAGCTCCATAAGTATTTCGCAGGCGTAGACCAACGGCAGCGCGCGGCGATTCCGCCCGCCGCCGTGGCCGACGCCCGCAGTTTCTCTACCAGGCCATTACGTGGCATGCCCACTACATGCGATGTGGGTCACATTCCGGGTTCGTCCCATGACCGTTCGGAGATGCGTCATGCCTGTGCACAGATCCCGACTCGTCCGCATACGCGCGCTCGGCACCGCCGGCGCCGTCCTGCTCACGCTGCTCGCCCTTCCGCAGACCTCCGCCGTCGCCGACGGCGCCTCCCCCTCCGTCCCGCCGCGCGGCTCCGCCCACATGGGCATGGGCGTCCTCGCCCACGACGGCCAGGCCGGCCTGCCCACCTCCCGCGCCACCCAGACGGAGGGCGTGGACGTCTCCAGCCACCAGGGCAACGTCGCCTGGCCCACGCTGTGGAGCAGCGGGGTGCGCTGGGCCTACGCCAAGGCGACGGAGGGCACGTACTACACCAACCCGTACCACGCGCAGCAGTACAACGGCTCCTACGACGTCGGCATGGTCCGCGGCGCCTACCACTTCGCCACCCCCGACACCACGACCGGCGCCGCCCAGGCGGACTACTTCGTGGACCGCGGCGGCGCCTGGTCCGCCGACGGACGCACCCTGCCGGGCGTCCTGGACATCGAGTGGAACCCGTACGGCGACGACTGCTACGGCAAGTCGGCGAGCTCGATGGTGAGCTGGATCCGCGACTTCCTCGACCGCTACCGCGCCCGCACCGGCCGCGACGCCGTCATCTACACCGCGACCAGCTGGTGGAAGCAGTGCACCGGCAACTACGCGGGCTTCGCGTCCACCCCGCTGTGGATCGCCCGGTACGCCTCCACCGTGGGCGAACTGCCCGCAGGCTGGTCCACGTACACGATGTGGCAGTACACCTCGACCGGCCCGACGGTCGGCGACCACGACCGCTTCAACGGCACCGTCGACGGGGTGCGGTCCTTCGCCACCGGAAGCTGACCCAAGGCCCTCGGCGGCACGGGAAAGGCCCGGGCCTCCCTCACGGAGCCCGGGCCTCCCCTCATCCGGCGGCCCCCGTCACGCGGCCACCGGAACCTCCGGCGCCGCCCCGTTCGTCGCCGGGGACAGCGCCAGCTCCAGGACCTGGCGGACGTCGGTGACGGCGTGCACGTCGAGCTTCTCCAGCACCTCCGCCGGGACGTCGTCCAGGTCGGGCTCGTTGCGCTTGGGGATGATCACGGTGGTGACGCCCGCCCGGTGCGCGGCGAGCAGCTTCTGCTTCACCCCGCCGATGGGCAGCACCCGCCCGGTCAGCGACACCTCCCCGGTCATCGCCACGTCCGTGCGCACCAGGCGTCCGGAGAGCAGCGAGGCCAGGGCCGTGGTCATCGTGATGCCCGCGCTCGGGCCGTCCTTGGGGACCGCGCCCGCCGGGAAGTGGATGTGCACGCCCCGGTCCTTCAGGTCGCCCACCGGCAGTTCCAGCTCGGCGCCGTGGCTGCGCAGGAAGCTCAGCGCGATCTGCGCCGACTCCTTCATCACGTCGCCCAGCTGGCCGGTCAGGGTCAGCCCCGCCGCGCCCGTCTCCGGGTCGGCCAGGGACGCCTCGACGTAGAGGACGTCACCGCCGGCGCCGGTCACGGCGAGCCCGGTGGCGACGCCGGGCACCGCGGTGCGCCGCTCGGCGGGTTCCTGGGCGGACTCCGGCACGTGGTGCGGCCGCCCGATCAGACCGCGCAGGTCGCCCTCGGTCACGGTGAACGGCAGCTCCCGCTCCCCCAGTTCGTGCTGGGCCGCGACCTTGCGCAGCAGCCGCGCGACCGACCGCTCCAGGTTGCGCACGCCGGCCTCGCGCGTGTACTCGCCGGCCAGCTTGCGCAGCGCGCCCTCCTCGATCGTCACCTCGTCCGGCTGCAGACCGGCCCGCTCCAGCTGGCGCGGGAGCAGGTGGTCGCGGGCGATGACGATCTTCTCGTCCTCGGTGTAGCCGTCGAGGCGGACCAGCTCCATACGGTCGAGCAGGGCCTCCGGGATGGCCTCCAGGACGTTGGCGGTGGCGAGGAACACCACATCGGACAGGTCGAGTTCGACCTCCAGGTAGTGGTCCCGGAAGGTGTGGTTCTGCGCCGGGTCGAGGACCTCCAGCAGGGCCGCCGCGGGGTCGCCGCGGAAGTCGGAGCCGACCTTGTCGATCTCGTCGAGCAGGACGACCGGGTTCATCGAGCCGGCCTCCTTGATCGCCCGCACGATCCGGCCGGGCAGCGCGCCGACGTAGGTGCGGCGGTGGCCGCGGATCTCCGCCTCGTCGCGGACGCCGCCGAGGGCGACCCGGACGAACTTGCGGCCCATGGCGTGCGCGACGGACTCGCCGAGCGAGGTCTTGCCGACGCCGGGCGGGCCCACCAGGGCCAGCACCGCGCCGCCGCGCCGCCCGCCGACGACGCCCAGGCCCCGGTCGCTGCGCCGCTTGCGCACGGCCAGGTACTCGGTGATGCGCTCCTTCACGTCCTGCAGCCCCGCGTGCTCGGCGTCCAGGACCTCCTGGGCGCCGCGGATGTCGTAGGAGTCCTCGGTGCGCTCGTTCCACGGCATCTCCAGGACCGTGTCGAGCCAGGTGCGGATCCAGGAGCCCTCGGGCGACTGGTCGGAGGAGCGCTCCAGCTTGTCGACCTCCTTGAGCGCGGCCTCGCGGACCTTCTCGGGGAGATCGGCGGCCTCGACGCGGGCCCGGTAGTCGTCGGACTCGTCACCGTCCTGCTCGCCGTTCAGCTCGCGCAGCTCCTTGCGGACCGCCTCCAGCTGGCGGCGGAGCAGGAACTCCCGCTGCTGCTTGTCGACGCCCTCCTGGACGTCCTTGGCAATGGTCTCGGCGACGTCCTGCTCGGCGAGGTGGTCGCGCAGCTGCTGGGTGGCGAGCTTCAGCCGGGCCACCGGGTCGGTGGTCTCCAGCAGGGCGACCTTCTGTTCGGTGGTGAGGAACGGCGAGTAGCCGGAGTTGTCGGCGAGCGCGGAGACGTCGTCGATGGCCTGGACCCGGTCCACGACCTGCCAGGCGCCGCGCTTGCGCAGCCAGGCGGTGGCGAGCGCCTTGTACTCCTTGACCAGTTCGGTCACGTGGCCGGGCAGCGGCTCGGGCACGCTCTCGTCGATGCGGGTGCCCTCCACCCACAGCGCCGCGCCCGGCCCGGTGGTGCCGGCGCCGATGCGCACCCGCCCCCGGCCGCGGATCAGCGCGCCCGGGTCGCCGTCGGCCAGCCGGCCGACCTGCTCGACCGTGCCCAGCACGCCGGTCCCGGCGTAGGTGCCGTCGACGCGCGGCACGAGGAGCACCTTGGGCTTGCCCGGTTCGTCGCGGGCGGCGGCCTGGGCGGCCTCCACCGCCGCGCGCACCTCGGAATCGCTCAGGTCCAGCGGAACCACCATCCCGGGCAGCACGACCTCGTCGTCGAGCGGCAGCACGGGCAGGGCGAGCGGTGTGGACTCAGCAGCCATGATCTCCCCTTCGGCAGTCAAGTTGAGCTATGTCGACTCAATGCAGGGGAGCTGGCGAATGTTCCCAAGGCGGCGTTCGCTCTCAGCGATCACCGGGCCGGGCCGTCCGGGCCCGGATCACCGCCGGGCGGGACCTGCCAGGATGAACGCATGTCCACCCCCTACGGCATTCCCGAAGCTCCTGAAGTCCTGGACCGTCGCGAGGGCCCGTACGGCGAGGTCGTACTGCGCAGACACGGCGGTCTGCTGCAGATCATCGCCAACGGCTGCTTCCTGATGGACACCTCCGACGGACGTTCCGAGCGGCTGCTCGTGGACGCGGCCCTGGCGGCCCTGGACCCGGGGGCCGCGGAGCCGTCGGTGCTGATCGGCGGGCTGGGCGTGGGCTTCTCCCTGGCGCACGCGGCCGGGCAGGAGCGCTGGGGGCGGATCTCGGTGGTGGAGCGGGAGCCTGCGATCATCGGCTGGCACCGCTCGGGCCCGCTGGCCGAGCTCTCCGGCGCGGCGCTCGCCGACCCCCGGACGGAGATCGTCGAGCAGGATTTGATTACTTACGTCAATGAGACATCCGACACATTCGACGCGCTGTGTCTCGACATCGACAACGGACCCGACTGGACCGTCGACGAGGGCAACGAGGGGCTCTACTCGCCCGACGGACTCGCCGCGTGTGCAAGGGTGTTGAAGCCGCGCGGGGTCCTCGCGGTATGGTCCGCGAAGCCTTCACCGGAATTCGAGGGAACCTTGCGGAATGCCGGGTTCCGGCAGGTGCGTACCGAAGAGATCCCCGTTGCCCGAGGCGTTCCGGACGTCGTGCACATCGGCGTCCGCCCTGGATAGCAAAGCCGTGGTGAATCCCCGTACGCTGCTGCCCTGACGCGGATCATTCAAGCGTCAATCGCAGTGATGCGCAGACGACGGATCACCCCACGGATTCCGGAAAAAGCACACCTCAGGGGCGGGCGATGGAGCAGACACAGACCTCCCACAACGGCACGGCGACGACCACCCCCGGCGCGCAGCGCAGGGTCCTGGTGGTCGAGGACGACGCGACGATCGTGGACGCCATCGCGACCCGCCTGCGTGCCGAGGGATTCCTGGTGCAAACGGCGGGCGACGGTCCGTCCGCGGTGGACACGGCGGAGGCCTGGCAGCCCGACCTGCTGATCCTCGACATCATGCTGCCGGGCTTCGACGGCCTGGAGGTCTGCCGGCGCGTGCAGGCCCAGCGGCCGGTGCCGGTGCTGATGCTCACCGCGCGCGACGACGAGACCGACATGCTGGTGGGCCTCGGCGTCGGCGCCGACGACTACATGACCAAGCCGTTCTCCATGCGGGAGCTGGCGGCGCGCGTGCACGTGCTGCTGCGCCGCATGGAGCGCGCGGCCCTCGCGGCCACCACCCCGCGCAGCGGCATCCTGCGCCTGGGCGAGCTGGAGATCGACCACGCGCAGCGCCGGGTGCGCGTGCGCAGCGAGGACGTCCATCTGACGCCCACCGAGTTCGACCTCCTGGTGTGCCTGGCCAACACCCCGCGCGCGGTGCTCTCCCGTGAGCAGCTGCTGGCCGAGGTGTGGGACTGGGCGGACGCCTCCGGCACCCGGACCGTGGACAGCCACATCAAGGCGCTGCGCCGGAAGATCGGCGCCGAGCGCATCCGCACCGTGCACGGCGTGGGCTACGCCCTGGAGACGCCGACGCCATGAGCGGGGGTCCGGCGGGACGCGGACAGCGGAAGAAGCAGCCCTGGGGCGGTGTGCGCCCGTTCTCGATCAAGACCAAGCTGGGCGCGCTGGTCGTCGTCTCGGTCCTGATCACCACCGGACTCTCGGTGATCGCGGTGCACACCAAGACGGAGCTGCGCTTCATCACGGTCTTCTCGATGATCGCCACGCTGCTGATCACCCAGTTCGTGGCGCACTCCCTCACCGCCCCGCTGGACGACATGAACGCCGTCGCGCGGTCCATCTCGCACGGCGACTACACCCGCCGGGTGCGCGAGAGCCGCCGCGACGAGCTGGGCGACCTGGCCCAGACGATCAACGTCATGGCCGACGAGCTGGAGGCGCAGGACAGCCAGCGCAAGGAGCTGGTCGCCAACGTCTCGCACGAGCTGCGCACCCCCATCGCGGGGCTGCGCGCGGTGCTGGAGAACATCGTCGACGGGGTCACCAAGGCCGATCCCGAGACGATGCGCACGGCCCTGAAGCAGACCGAGCGGCTCGGCCGCCTGGTGGAGACGCTGCTGGACCTCTCTCGCCTGGACAACGGCGTGGTCCCGCTGAGGAAGCGCCGCTTCGAGGTGTGGCCGTACCTGTCGGGCGTGCTGAAGGAGGCCAACATGGTGGCCTCCGCCCGGGCGAGCATGGCCTCGGGCTCCGGCAGCCACACCCGTACGGACGTGCATCTGCACCTGGACGTCTCGCCGCCCGAGCTGGTGGCGCACGCCGATCCCGAGCGGATCCACCAGGTGGTCGCCAACCTGATCGACAACGCGGTCAAGCACAGCCCGCCGCACGGCCGGGTGACCGTGCGGGCCCGGCAGGGCTCCGAGCCGGAGTCGCTGGAGCTGGAGGTGCTGGACGAGGGTCCGGGCATCCCGCGCACGGAGTGGCACCGGGTCTTCGAGCGGTTCAACCGCGGCAGCGTCAACCGGCCGCACGGCCCCGGCAGCGACGGCGGCACCGGTCTGGGCCTCGCGATCGCCCGCTGGGCCGTGGATCTGCACGGCGGCCGGATCGGGGTGGCGGAATCGGAGCGTGGTTGCCGGATTCTGATCACTCTTCCGGGGCCCTCTTCTGTGCCAAGTTGACGTAAAGTTCGAACCGGAGCCTCAAGATCCATCTGTGTTCGCCCTGGCGGACACGTGTGATCAGGCACAGGCCCGCGCGCGGGGCGCGACGGGCCCTGGTCGAGCGATGCCTGATACCGTCGGAAGAAGCGGAACCTCGCTTGTTTCCCGCCAAATCCAGCGCTGAAACACCCGCCGAGATGTGATGTGCACGACGTTGCACGGGCCCGGCCTGACCTTCTCGCGCGGGGAGGCGTAGCCTTTATTTCCGCTGTCCATCATCTTGCGAAGCGGAAGAGGGCGGTTGACGCCGTGTCGCCACAGTCCCCCAGTAACTCGAGCATCTCGACCGACACCGACCAAGCGGGAAAGAACCCCGCTGCGGCCTTCGGTGCCAACGAATGGCTCGTCGACGAGATCTACCAGCAGTACCTCCAGGACCCGAACTCGGTGGACCGAGCCTGGTGGGACTTCTTCGCCGACTACAAGCCGGGCGCTCCCGCGTCCCCGGCTCCGGCGGGTGACGCGGCCGCGGGGGCCGCGGTGACCCCCACCGCTCCGTCCCGGCCGGCCGCGCCCGCGCAGGCCCAGGCGCCCGCGCAGCCCGCCGCGCCGGCGCAGCCCGCCCCGGCCGCCAAGGCCCCGGCTCAGGCGAAGGCCCCGGCCCAGCCGGCGAAGCAGGCCGCTCCCGCCGCCAAGCCGGCGCCGGCCAAGAAGGCCGAGCCCGCGGGTGAGGCGAAGGCCGGTCCCGACCAGGTCACCCTGCGCGGTCCGTCCGCCGCGGTCGCGAAGAACATGGACGCCTCGCTGGAGCTGCCCACGGCCACGTCCGTGCGCGCGGTCCCGGTGAAGCTGCTGTTCGACAACCGCATCGTCATCAACAACCACCTGAAGCGCGCGCGGGGCGGGAAGATCTCCTTCACGCACCTCATCGGCTACGCCATGGTCCAGGCCATCAAGGCCATGCCGGCCATGAACTACTCGTACGCGAAGGTGGACGGCAAGCCCACCCTGGTCAAGCCGGAGCACATCAACCTCGGCCTCGCCATCGACCTGGTCAAGCCCAACGGCGACCGCCAGCTCGTCGTCGCGGCGATCAAGAAGGCCGAGACGCTGAACTTCTTCGAGTTCTGGCAGGCCTACGAGGACATCGTCCGTCGCGCCCGCGACAACAAGCTGACGATGGACGACTTCACCGGCGTCACGGTCTCCCTGACCAACCCCGGCGGCCTGGGCACGGTCCACTCCGTGCCGCGTCTGATGCCCGGCCAGTCCGTGATCATGGGCGTCGGCTCCATGGACTACCCGGCGGAGTTCCAGGGCACCTCCCAGGACACCCTGAACAAGCTCGGCATCTCGAAGGTCATGACGCTCACGTCGACCTACGACCACCGGGTGATCCAGGGCGCCGCCTCCGGCGAGTTCCTGCGCCAGGTCGCGAACCTCCTGCTCGGCGAGAACAACTTCTACGACGAGATCTTCGAGGCGCTGCGCATCCCCTACGAGCCGGTCCGCTGGCTCAAGGACATCGACGCCAGCCACGACGACGACGTCACCAAGGCCGCCCGGGTCTTCGACCTGATCCACTCCTACCGGGTCCGCGGCCACGTCATGGCCGACACCGACCCGCTCGAGTACAAGGTCCGCAAGCACCCCGACCTGGACATCGTCGAGCACGGCCTCACCCTGTGGGACCTGGAGCGCGAGTTCGCCGTCGGCGGCTTCGCCGGCAAGTCGATGATGAAGCTGCGCGACATCCTCGGCGTGCTCCGCGACTCGTACTGCCGCACCACCGGCATCGAGTTCATGCACATCCAGGACCCCAAGCAGCGCAAGTGGATCCAGGACCGCGTGGAGCGCGGCCACACCAAGCCGGAGCGCGAGGAGCAGCTGCGCATCCTGCGCCGGCTGAACGCGGCGGAGGCCTTCGAGACCTTCCTGCAGACCAAGTACGTCGGCCAGAAGCGCTTCTCGCTGGAGGGCGGCGAGTCCGTCATCCCGCTGCTCGACGCGGTGCTGGACTCGGCCGCCGAGTCCCGCCTGGACGAGGTCGTCATCGGCATGGCCCACCGCGGCCGCCTGAACGTCCTCGCCAACATCGTCGGCAAGTCGTACGCGCAGATCTTCCGCGAGTTCGAGGGCAACCTCGACCCGAAGTCGATGCACGGCTCCGGCGACGTGAAGTACCACCTGGGCGCCGAGGGCACCTTCACCGGCCTGGACGGCGAGCAGATCAAGGTCTCGCTGGTCGCCAACCCCTCGCACCTGGAGGCGGTCGACCCGGTCCTGGAGGGCGTCGCCCGCGCCAAGCAGGACATCATCAACAAGGGCGGCACGGACTTCACCGTCCTGCCGGTGGCGATCCACGGCGACGCGGCCTTCGCGGGCCAGGGCGTGGTGGCCGAGACCCTGAACATGTCGCAGCTGCGCGGCTACCGCACCGGCGGCACCGTGCACGTCGTCATCAACAACCAGGTCGGCTTCACCGCGGCCCCCGAGTCCTCGCGCTCCTCGATGTACGCGACGGACGTGGCCCGCATGATCGAGGCCCCGATCTTCCACGTGAACGGCGACGACCCGGAGGCGGTCGTGCGCGTCGCGCGCCTGGCCTTCGAGTTCCGCCAGGCGTTCAACAAGGACGTGGTGATCGACCTCATCTGCTACCGCCGCCGCGGTCACAACGAGTCGGACAACCCGGCCTTCACCCAGCCGCTGATGTACGACCTGATCGACAAGAAGCGCTCGGTGCGCAAGCTGTACACCGAGTCCCTCATCGGTCGCGGCGACATCACCCTGGAAGAGGCCGAGCAGGCGCTGCAGGACTACCAGGGCCAGCTGGAGAAGGTCTTCACGGAGGTCCGCGAGGCCACCTCGCAGCCCGCCACGGTCGCCCCGTCCGACCCGCAGGCCGAGTTCCCGGTCGCCGTGAACACCGCGGTCACCTCGGAGGTCGTGAAGCGGATCGCCGAGTCGCAGGTGAACATCCCCGACCACATCACCGTCCACCCGCGTCTGCTGCCGCAGCTGCAGCGCCGGGCGTCGATGGTCGAGGACGGCACCATCGACTGGGGCATGGGCGAGACCCTCGCCTTCGGCTCGCTGCTCCTCGAGGGCGTCCCGGTCCGGCTCGCCGGCCAGGACTCGCAGCGCGGCACCTTCGGCCAGCGTCACGCGGTCATCATCGACCGTGAGACGGGCGAGGAGTACACGCCGCTGCAGTACCTCTCCGAGGACCAGGCGCGGCTGAACGTCTACAACTCCCTGCTGTCCGAGTACGCGGCCATGGGCTTCGAGTACGGCTACTCGCTGGCCCGCCCGGACGCGCTCGTGCTGTGGGAGGCGCAGTTCGGCGACTTCGTCAACGGCGCGCAGACGGTCGTGGACGAGTTCATCTCGTCGGCCGAGCAGAAGTGGAACCAGACCTCCGGTGTGGTCCTGCTCCTGCCGCACGGCTACGAGGGCCAGGGCCCGGACCACTCCTCGGCCCGCCCGGAGCGCTTCCTGCAGCTCTGCGCCCAGAACAACATGACGGTCGCCATGCCGACCTCGCCGTCGAACTACTTCCACCTCCTGCGGTGGCAGGTGCACAACCCGCACCACAAGCCGCTGGTGGTCTTCACCCCGAAGTCGATGCTGCGCCTCAAGGCCGCCGCGTCGAAGGCGGACGAGTTTACGACGGGCCAGTTCCGCCCGGTCATCGGCGACGACACGGTCGACCCGGCCGCCGTGAAGAAGGTCGTCTTCTGCGCGGGCAAGGTCTACTACGACCTGATCGCCGAGAAGAAGAAGCGCGGCGCGGACGACACGGCGATCATCCGCATCGAGCGCCTGTACCCGCTGCCGGGTGCCGAGCTCCAGGCGGAGATCAAGAAGTACCCGAACGCCGAGAAGTACCTGTGGGCGCAGGAGGAGCCGGCGAACCAGGGCGCCTGGCCGTTCATCGCGCTCAACCTGATCGACCACCTGGACCTGGCGGTCGGCGCCGATCTGCCGCACGACGAGCGTCTGCGCCGCATCTCGCGGCCGCACAGCTCGTCCCCGGCGGTCGGCTCCGCGAAGCGCCACCAGGCCGAGCAGGAGCAGTTGGTGCGCGAGGTCTTCGAGGCCTGAGCCACACCGGCACGCGGTACGCGAGCGGGCCGCACTCCCTTCCCGGGGGTGCGGCCCGCCCCGTTTCCCGGCACATATCCTTGACCTCATGTACTTCACGGACCGTGGCATCGAGGAACTGGAGAAGCGGCGCGGCGAGGAGGAGGTCACCTTCGAGTGGCTCGCGGAACAACTCCGCACCTTCGTCGACCTCAACCCCGACTTCGAGGTCCCGGTGGAACGCCTGGCAACATGGCTGGCCCGCCTGGACGACGAGGACGACGAGTAGTCCGCGCTCCCCGCGGACCGCTCCGCCGCTTCCCGCGGGCGATCGTGCCTCCCCCAGTGCCTTGAGGGCCTGGGAGGTGCCGCCCGGGAGCGGCACGGGCGGGCGCGACGGCTCCCGCTGACACCGGGCTGCGACACACCCCCGCCCAGCCCCGACCCACCTCCCTATAGCGCAACCCCAAGGCACCGTTCACACGAACGTGTGCCTTGACTTTAGCCTGCCGCGATATATCGTGAATCGAGTAATACGCGATATGACGCAACCCGCCCGCGCCCAAGCCCAGGGCACCCCGCGATCAGGAGGCCGTCCATGCCCGAGTGGTCCGTCCAGGACAAAACGAACCTCACCTTCGACGCCCCCCTGACCCACCTCAACGTCCGCATCGTCAACGGCACGGTGAACGTCGTGGGCACGGACGAACCCCACGCCCACCTCCAGGTCACCGACGTCGAAGGCCCGCCCCTCCTCGTGACCCACCAGGACGGCGTCCTGACCGTCGCGTACGACGACCTCCCCTGGAAGGGCTTCCTCAAGTGGCTCGACCGCAAGGGCTGGCGCCGCAGCGCGGTGGTCTCCCTCGCGGTCCCGGCGCAGACCCGCGTGGAGGTCGGCGTGGTCGGCGCGGGCGCCGTCGTCTCCGGCATCCGGGGCCCCGCCGCGGTGAAGGGCGTCGCGGGCGACACCACGCTGGTCCACCTGTCCGGCCCGGTCCGCGCGGACACCGTCTCCGGCAGCGTGGAGGCCCAGTCCGTGACCGGCGACCTCCACTTCGCCTCCGTCTCCGGCGACCTCACGGTCGTCGAGGGCTCCGGCCCCTCCGTCCGGGCGGACACGGTCAGCGGCTCGATGATCGTGGACCTGGACCCCGAGGGCCCCACCGACATCCGGCTGACCAGCGTCTCGGGCGAGATCGCCGTCCGGCTGCCCGACCCGGCGGACGCCGACGTGGAGGCCAACACGGCGAGCGGCGCCATCTCCAACGCCTTCGACGACCTGCGGGTGCAGGGGATGTGGGGCGCCCACAAGCTCACCGGCCGCCTCGGCGCGGGCAGCGGCAAGCTGCGGGCCACCACCGTCTCCGGCTCCATCGCCCTGCTGCGCCGCCCGCCCCGCGAGGACGGGCCCGACCTGCGGGGCGGCCCGGGAGACAATGCCGGTACGACCGACAAGAAGGTGCTCTGACATGCCCCCCGTCTTCGCCCACGGACGCCTCCGTCTCTACCTGCTGAAGCTGCTCGACGAGGCCCCCCGGCACGGCTACGAGGTGATCCGCCTCCTCGAGGAGCGCTTCCAGGGGCTGTACGCGCCGTCCGCGGGCACGGTCTACCCCCGGCTGGCCAAGCTGGAGGCGGAGGGGCTGGTCACCCACACCACCGAGGGCGGACGCAAGGTCTACTCGATCACCGACGCCGGCCGCGCCGAACTGGCCGACCGCAGTGGTGAGCTGGCCGACCTGGAGCTGGAGATCCGCGAGTCGGTCGCCGAGCTGGCCGCCGAGATCCGGGCCGACGTCAGCGGCGCGGCGGGCGATCTGCGCCGCGAGATGCGCGCCGCGGCGGGCCGGGCCCGGCAGGCGCGGGGCGGCTCCGCGTCCGGCGGCAAGGACGCCCCCTCGGGTGACTTCGACTTCGGCGACTTCTCGGCGTTCGGCGACAAGGACGCCTGGCGCGCCGCCAAGGAGGAGATGCGCCGCGCCAAGCAGGAGTGGAAGGAGCAGGCCCGGCGCGCCAAGGACGAGAGCCGGCGCTCCCGCGAGGAGGCCCAGCGCGCCCGCCGCCAGGCCAAGGAGGCCCAGGACCGGGCGCAGGAGCAGGTGCAGCGCATCGTGAGGCAGGTACAGGAGCAGGTGCAGGGGCACTTCGCCCGCGGCGACTGGCCTTCCGGACTGCGCGAGGGTCTCGGCGAACTGGTCAAGGAGATGGGCGAGTTCGGGAAGGACTTCACCTTCGGGCGTCCGGGCTCCGCGAAGGGGCCGGAGTCCCGTCCGTCGTACTCCATGACCCCCGAGGACTTCCCGGCCGACTACGCGCCCTCCTGGGGCCATGCGAGCGCCGCTGAGTCCACGGGCGACCCGGCGCGTGACCTGGAGCGGCTGCTGGACCGCTTCCGGGACGACGTCCGGGACGCCGCGCGGGACCACGGAGTCACCGAGGAGCAGTTGCGCGACGCCCGCCGCCATCTGTCGGAGGCGGCCGCCCGCATCGGGGCGCTGCTGAAGGCGCCGAAGGCCTGACACCGGGGCTCTCCGGCGCCGCAGAGCCGGCGCCGGAGACCCTGCGGCCGGGGCGGGCCCTGAGAGCCCGTCAGCCCGCCTTGGCCTCGCCGTCGCCGTAGAGCACGCGGGTGACCGACGCGTGGGTGACCCCGTGGTCGGCGAGGACCTCGGCGGGCACGCCGGGGCGGGCGGTGAGGGCGAGCAGCAGATGCTCGTCGCCGATGTGGCGGTGGCCGCGGGCGGTGGCGGTGCGCAGCGCACCGGTCAGGACGTCCTTGGCCGCCCGGTCGAAGGGGCGGTGCCCCCGCCACCGGGAGCGGGACGGCTCCGCGGACAGCGCTCCGGGGCCGTGCGTCTCCTCCACCCGGGCGACGATCTCCGGGACGTCGATGCCCAGCCCGGCAAGGGCGTCCGTCTCGGCCTGGGTGAGACCGCCCCGCCGCCGTGCCCGCTCCAGGGCCTCCCGTACGGGCTCGCGGCGTTCGCCGAGCCCGAGGGCGGTCAGGGCGAAGGAGGCGCGGCTGCCCTCCCGGTCGAGCAGGGCGAGAAGCAGATGCTCCGCGCCGACGCGGGCCGCTCCCGTCCGTTCGGCGTGGGAGACGGCCCCCCTGGCCACGTCCCGGGCGTCCTTGGTGAACCGTTCGAACATCAATGCCTCCCGTACTTCTTGTGCACGGCCTGCCTGCTGACCCCGAGTTCGGTGGCGATCTCCTGCCACGACCAGCCGTGGTTGCGCGCGTTGCGCACCTGCACGGCCTCCAGCTGCTCCAGCAGCTTGCGCAGCGCGGCGACGGCCCGCAGGCCGACCCGCGGATCACGGTCGCCCGCCCGCTCGGCGAGATCCGTTGCCTCAGTCATGATGTCAACTTACGTTGACACTCCCGCACTGTCAACCACCGTTGACATGCGAACGGCCGGCCCGGAAGCACCGGGCCGGCCGTGGAAGCGGGAGGATCACCCGTCAGGGGTTGGTGAGCACGATCTTGCCGAACAGCTCGCCGGACGCCATCCGTTCGAAGCCCTCGCGGGCCCGGTCCAGGGGCAGCACCTCGTCGATGACGGGCCGCACGCCGGTCGCGGCGCAGAAGGACAGCAGGTCCTCCAGCTCGTCCTTGGTGCCCATCGTGGACCCCACGACCTTCAGCTCCAGGAAGAAGATGCGGGTCAGCTCGGCGTGCGAGGGCCGGTCGCCGCTGGTGGCGCCGGAGATCACCAGCGTGCCGCCGGGGCGCAGCGACTTCACCGAGTGGGACCAGGTGGCCGCGCCCACGGTCTCGATCACCGCGTCGACCCGGTGCGGCAGCCGCGCGCCGGGCTCGACGGCCTCCAGGGCGCCCAGCTCCAGCGCCCGCTTGCGCTTGGCCTCGTCCCGGCTGGTGGCGAAGACCCGCAGCCCCGCCGCCTTGCCGAGGACGATCGCGGCGGTCGCGACCCCGCCGCCGGCGCCCTGCACCAGCACGGAGTCACCGGGGCGCACGCCCGCGTTGGTGAACAGCATCCGGTAGGCGGTCAGCCAGGCCGTGGGCAGACAGGCCGCCTCCTCGAAGGACAGCTCCTTCGGCTTGGGCAGGATGTTCCAGGTGGGCACGGAGACCTGCTCGGCGAAGGTGCCCTGGTAGCGCTCGGTCAGAATGGAGCGGGGCTCCTTGGGCCCCACGCCGTGACCGGACTCGCCGATCACCGAGTGGAGGACGACCTCGTTGCCGTCCTCGTCGATCCCGGCGGCGTCGCAGCCGAGGATCATCGGCAGCTTGTCCTCCGCGAGGCCGACGCCGCGCAGGGACCAGAGGTCGTGATGGTTGAGGGAGGCGGCCTTGACCGTGACGGTGCTCCAGCCCGGCCGGGACTCGGGAGCGGGTCGTTCCCCCGACTCCAGTCCGTTGAGCGGCTCATCGCGGTCGATTCGGGCGGCGTAGACAGCGAACATGACCTTGACGATAGGTTCCGCGCCCCGCCGAAGGAACCGTGCCCGCCTGTGACACACGCCCCCTTGCGCCGGACCGGGGCCCCACGAAACGGCACGAAGGCCCCGGACATGCGTGAGCCCCGTCCACGGCGCGGACGGGACCCTCACACATGTGCGCTCAGCGCCGGGCGACGCCCTCCGCCCGGGCGGCCGCGGCCACGGCGGCCGTCACCGCGGGGGCGACCCGCTCGTCGAACGGGGACGGGATGACGTAGTCCGCGGCGAGGTCGTCGCCGACGACGGAGGCCAGCGCCTCGGCCGCGGCGAGCTTCATGCCCTCGGTGATCCGGGAGGCCCGCACCTGGAGCGCGCCGGCGAAGATGCCGGGGAACGCCAGGACGTTGTTGATCTGGTTCGGGAAGTCCGACCGGCCGGTGGCCACGACGGCCGCGTACTTGGACGCGACCTCCGGGTGCACCTCCGGGTTCGGGTTGGCCATGGCGAAGACGAACGCGCCCTCGGCCATCGACGCCACCGCCGGCTCGGGGACCGTGCCGCCGGAGACGCCGATGAAGACGTCGGCGCCCGCGAGCGCGGACTCCAGCGTGCCGGAGATGCCGGCCTTGTTGGTGAACGACGCCAGTTCCGCCTTGATCGGCGTGAGGTCCTCGCGGTCCCGGGAGACCACGCCCTTGCGGTCGGCCACCGCGACGTCCCCGATGCCGGCCTCGACCAGCATCTTGGCGATCGCGACACCCGCCGCGCCCGCACCGGAGATCACCGCCCGCAGATCGCCCAGCGGACGCCCGCTGAGCCGCGCCGCGTTCCGCAGCGCCGCGAGCGTCACGACCGCCGTGCCGTGCTGGTCGTCGTGGAAGACCGGGATGTCCAGGCGCTCCTGGAGCCGCCGCTCGATCTCGAAGCACCGCGGCGCCGAGATGTCCTCGAGGTTGATCCCGCCGAAGGACGGGGCGAGCCGGACCACGGTCTCGACGATCTCGTCGACGTCGGTGCAGTTCAGCGCGAGGGGGACCGCGTCCACGCCGCCGAACTGCTTGAAGAGGATGGCCTTGCCCTCCATCACCGGGAGGGAGGCCTCGGGGCCGATGTCACCGAGCCCCAGCACGGCCGTGCCGTCGGTCACGACGGCGACGACCGAGGACTTCCACGTGTAGTCGTGGACCAGCTCCGGCTGCTCGGCGATCGCGCTGCACACCTTCGCGACGCCGGGCGTGTACGCCAGGGACAGGTCGTCCTTGTCGCGGACCGGCACGGTGGCCTGCACGGCCATCTTGCCGCCGCGGTGCAGCGCGAACGCCGGGTCGAAGGACTCGAGGGGCGCTGCCCCGCCGCCCTGCTCGGAAGCATCCCGGTTCTCGCTGTCGCTGCGAGGATTGACAATCTCCGCTGCCACTTGGTTTTACCCCTTAAGTGTTCATGGTTTGAGGGTTGCCACTCCTGGTGAGGGGTGGGCGGGGACGTGTCAGGCCCGGAGGGGTTGTTGCGTACGGGCCGAACACGACGGGCGCGCCGCACACGCGCCCTGGGCCCCGGATGAGGGGTGTAAAGAACCTTCTTACCGGACGGACGCGGTCGGCGACGAGTCCATAACGCGAAGGTCACATGCCGACGCCATGAAGCATCGTCCGATATCAGGACAAGACCTGGACGAAGTCCCAGCAAGCCCGCAAGTACCCCTCCGGCTCGGCGGGTCGCCCGTGCAACAGGCGTATCGGCGAAGATCTTGCGGCCGGAATGGAGGATTCCCGAAGAGTCTGCGGCGGCGTTCTACCCAAGATGCCGGGTTCGAGGACCCGCCGTTATCCGATTTTGACATCGCAAGCCCCCTGAACGGTCCAATCCGAATGGCAAGATGCGGTAATCACACGAGGTCGCGGCACTCGAAGGTGTGTGCTCCCGTCGACCCCGCGGCGATGCCGACAGGCAGTCGCCGGCCCCATCGGCAACTCCACCCATCCGCCGGAGGAACCCACATGACCGCAAGCACCACCCGTCGTACCACCGCCGCGCGCTCACGGATTGCAGCGGTCGGCGCGATCGCGGTCGCAGGCGCACTGCTTCTCACCGGCTGCGGTGACCAGACCGAGAGCGGAGGCGGCTCGGACTCGGGCTCCGGCTCGGGCAAGACCAACTCCGCCCCGCTCTTCGACAAGCTGCCCGCGGACATCCAGAAGGCCGGTGTCCTGAAGGCCGGCACCAACGCCGAGTACGCCCCGATGGAGTTCCAGGAGGGCGGCAAGATCGTCGGTGTCGACCCCGACATCGCCGCCGCGCTGGGCGAGAAGCTGGGCGTCAAGATCGAGTTCACCTCCGGCAACTTCGACGGTCTGATCACCGCGCTGAACTCGGGCCGCTACGACATCGCGATGTCGTCCATCACGGACAACAAGCAGCGCCAGGAGGGCCTGGACGACAAGGGCAAGAAGCTCGGCCCGGGCGTCGACTTCGTCGACTACTTCGTGGCCGGCACCGCCGTGTACGTCCAGAAGGGCAACCCGCAGGGGATCAACTCCATCGAGGACCTCTGCGGCCGGCCGGCCGCCGTGCAGCGCGGCACCACGTACGAGAAGGCGCTGCAGGACCAGTCCAAGAAGTGCACGGCCGCCGGCAAGAAGGCGATCAAGATCCAGCCGTTCGAGAACGACACCGAGGCCCAGACCCGTGTGAAGTCGGGCGGCGCGGTGGCCGGTGTGAACGACTACCCGGTCGCGGTCGACCTGGTCCGCAAGGCCGACAACGGCAACGCCTTCGAGATCGTCGGCGAGCAGGTGGACGCCGGTCCGTTCGGCATCGCGGTCACCAAGGAGAACAAGCAGCTCACGGAGGCCCTGGAGGCCGCCGTCAACGCCATCATCGAGGACGGCACGTACAAGAAGATCCTCGAGAAGTGGGGCGCCGAGACCGGCGCCATCGACAAGGCCGTGGTCAACGGCGGCAAGTGACGGACCCGGGCACGACTGAAGGGCAGTCACAGTGACCGACAAACTCGACAAGGGGACGGACGACGCCCGACCGGCGACCGTCGTCTCCAAGGACGACGGGCCCGCCCCCGGAGCGCCCGCGGCGATCAAGGCCATCCCGGTCCGCCACTACGGCCGCTGGGTCAGCGCCGTCATCGTGCTGGCCCTGGTGGGCCTGATCGTCAACGCCTTCGCCACCGCCGACAAGATCCAGTGGCAGGCCGTGGGCGACTACGTCTTCGACAGCACCGTGCTGGCCGGCGCCGGCCGGACCCTGCTGATCAGCGTCCTGGCCATGGTCATGGGCGTGGTCCTCGGCGTGATCCTCGCCGTGATGCGCATGTCGAAGAACCCGGTGACCAGCTGGGTCGCCTGGGCGTACATCTGGTTCTTCCGCGGCACCCCGGTCTACGTGCAGCTGCTGCTGTGGTTCAACCTGGCGCTGATCTTCCCGGTGCTGAACCTCGGTCCGCTGTACAAGGACGAGATGGTCGACGTCATGACGCCGTTCATGGCGGCCCTGCTGGGTCTCGGCCTGAACGAGGCGGCGTACATGGCGGAGATCTGCCGCGCCGGCCTGCAGTCCGTCGACGACGGTCAGACCGAGGCGGCGCACGCGCTGGGCATGAGCCACGGCAAGACGCTGCGGCGCATCGTGATCCCGCAGGCGATGCGGGTGATCGTGCCGCCGACCGGCAACGAGTTCCTCAACATGCTGAAGACCTCGTCGCTGGTGTACGCGGTGACCTACAACGAACTGCTGCGCGCCACTTCCACGATCGGCTCCACGTCGTACGCCGTGATGGAGATGCTGTTCGTGGCGTGCATCTGGTACCTGGTCATCACCAGCGTGTTCAGCGTCGGCCAGTACTACCTGGAGCGCCGTTTCGCGCGCGGCTCGTCCCGGAACCTGCCCGCGACCCCGTGGCAGAAGATCAAGGCCAACATGACGGCCTTCAGCCGCGAGAGGAGCAGCACGGTATGACCGCCATGGTGAAGGCCGAGGGCGTCCACAAGTCCTTCGGCGGTGTGCAGGTCCTCAAGGGCATCGACCTGGAGGTCAAGAAGGGCGAGGTGTTCTGCCTCATCGGCCCCTCCGGTTCGGGCAAGTCGACCTTCCTGCGGTGCATCAACCACCTGGAGAAGATCAACGCCGGCCGGCTCTACGTCGACGGCGAGCTGGTGGGCTACCGCCAGAAGGGCGACAAGCTCTACGAGCTGAAGGACAGCGAGGTCGCCCAGCAGCGCCGGGACATCGGCATGGTCTTCCAGCGCTTCAACCTGTTCCCGCACATGACGGCCGTCGAGAACGTCATGGAGGCGCCGGTCCAGGTCAAGGGGCTCAACCGGTCCGCGGCCCGGCAGCGGGCGCTGGAGCTGCTGGACCGGGTGGGCCTCGGCGACAAGGCCGGGAACTACCCCTCCCAGCTCTCCGGCGGCCAGCAGCAGCGGGTGGCGATCGCGCGTGCGCTCGCCATGGACCCCAAGCTGATGCTGTTCGACGAGCCGACCTCGGCGCTCGACCCGGAGCTGGTCGGTGACGTCCTCGACGTCATGCGCGACCTGGCCGAGTCGGGCATGACGATGATCGTCGTCACCCACGAGATGGGCTTCGCCCGCGAGGTGGGCGACAGCCTGGTGTTCATGGACGGCGGTGTGGTGGTCGAGTCCGGCCACCCGCGGGACGTGCTGACCGACCCGCAGCACGAGCGCACCAAGTCGTTCCTGTCCAAGGTCCTCTGACCTCGGCGCCCGCACGGCGAAGGGGCGGTACGGAGTCCTCCGTACCGCCCCTTCCGTGTGCTCCGGGCCCGCTACTTCAGCGCCAGCAGCAGTGTGTCCGACGGCGAGCACCACACCGGGCGGGCCTCCGCGAAGCCGGCTTCGCGCAGCACGCGCGCGTGCCAGACCGGGGACGGCATGTCGCCGTCGGCGTGCTCGCCGTAGATCTCGAAGCGGCGGGCGGTGGGGCCGGCGAGGACGGGGTCCTTCGCGGCGAGCTGCCACCACTCGGCCCAGTCGAGGGCGCCCCGCTCCTTGGCCTGATCCATGCGTGCGTGGCGCTGCGCGCGCTCGGCCGCGTTGATCCGGGGGGTGCTCTCGTCGATCATGTGGTCGGCGTTCATGAAGACGCCGCCGTCGCGGACCAGGCCCGCGATGTGTCCGTAGAGGTCCGCGAGGGGTTCCCGGTGCAGCCAGTGCAGGGCCGTCGCGGTGAGCACGGCGTCGTAGGAGTCGTGCGGGAGCTGCGCGGCCCAGCCGGGGTCCTTCAGGTCGGCGGTGACGAAGGTGACCCGCTCGTCGCCTTCGAAGGTGCCCTCGGCGATGGCGAGCAGCGCCGGGTCGAGGTCGACGCCGGTGCTGGTGGCGTCGGGGAAGCGGGCGAGCAGGCGAGCGGTGATGCTGCCGGTGCCGCAGGCCAGGTCGAGGACGCGCGGGGCGGTGCCGACGAGGGCCTCCACCATGTCGAGCATGACCCGGAAGCGTTCCTCCCGGTCGGGCATGTACCACTCCTGCTGGCGGTCCCAGCTCTCCTGCCAGGCCTGCCAGTCGGTGCCGGCCGTGGTGGTGTGCGAGTCCGTCATGGGCCCCTCCCTCGCAGTGCACTCCGTAATACCCTGGAAGCACGATCGTCTGTTACCCGACCGCACGCACGACCATAGAGCCCCTGCGTAAGGACTACAAGTGGAACTGGCCTATTACTCGGACTACGCCGTCCGTCTCGTGAACACCGAGGAGCCGGTCCGGGGCACGGACACGCTCACCTCGGTCGAGGCCGTGCGGGACCTGTTCGGCGGCAACCGGTCGGCCGCCCGGCGGGCCACCGAGGCGGACGTGACGCGGTTCCGCTCGGTCCGGGCCAGGCTGCGGTCGGTCTTCGAGGCGGCGAACGACGGCGACGAGACCCTCGCCGTGGACCTGCTGAACTCCCTGCTGCTGGAGTTCCCGGTGAGCCCGCAGATCTCCGGCCACGACTTCCGCGACGACGACGGCCGCCCGCTGTGGCACATGCACCTGGCCGACCATCCGTCCAACGCGACCGCCGGGTACGCCGCCATCGCCGCGATGGGCCTGGCCTTCCACCTCACCGAGTACGGCGTCGACCGCCTCGGCCTGTGCGAGGCGGCGCCCTGCCGCAACGCCTACCTGGACACCTCGACCAACCGCTCCCGCCGCTACTGCTCGGACCGCTGCGCCACCCGTGCGAACGTGGCCGCCTACCGGGCCCGCAAACGCCTGGAGGCGGACCGGTCGGAGAGCACGGGACGGGCCGACGTCAGCAGCCAGACCAGCAGCGACAGCGGCGACCGCCGGGCCGTGGAGCGCGGCCGGTAGCGGAAGCGGACCCGGCCCAGCACGAGCTCGTCGGGGACGACGCCGTAGTCGGTGCTGTCGCCGCCCGCGTACGCGTTGTCCCCGAGCACCCACCAGCCGCCGTCGCGCCGCTCGGCCGCCCGCTTGACGACCAGCAGATCCTGCTGGAACGGGTGGCGCAGCACGATCACGTCGCCGCGTTTCACCTTCGCCCCGTAGTGGACCAGGAGCCGGTCCCCGTGGTGCAGCGTGGGCACCATCGACGGTCCGGTCACCTCGGCCACCCCGAAGGGCAGCGGCGCCCTCACCCGCTCGGCGTCCTGCGACAGCTCCGGCATCTCCCGGCACCTCCCCGGTTCTTCCTCCACCAGTCTCAGTCTGACCCCGGACTTTTGTCCTAAGCCCACGGGGGCACTCGCGAAAACCGGTCCGTCACGGAGTAATGTCCCCTGTGAGAAGACGATCACGAGGAAGGAAACGCTTCATGCTTTCCCGCCTGTTTGCCCCCAGGGTCAAGGTCAGCGCCCACTGCGACCTGCCCTGCGGCGTGTACGACCCGGCCCAGGCCCGCATCGAGGCGGAGTCGGTCAAGGCTGTCCAGGAGAAGATGGCCGGCAACGACGACCCGCACTTCCAGGCGCGTGCCACGGTCATCAAGGAACAGCGCGCCGAGCTGGCGAAGCACCACGTCTCCGTGCTGTGGAGCGACTACTTCAAGCCGCCGCACTTCGAGAAGTACCCGGAGCTGCACCAGCTGGTCAACGACACCCTGAAGGCCCTCTCGGCCGCCAAGGCGTCGACCGACCCGGCCACCGGCCAGAAGGCGCTGGACTACATCGCCCAGATCGACAAGATCTTCTGGGAGACCAAGAAGGCCTGACCCGGCCTCGCCGCTCCTCGCGGCCGGCGATCGGTGCACCATCGCAGGTCCTGGGGCTTTTTCCGAAGGGGGCCCGTCGCTTCGCGCGGCGGGTCCCCTTCGGTGTTTCCCGGCACCGCCCTCGGAGCCCGTGGGATGCTGGGCGCATGGAGCTGGAGGATCTGGTGCGGCTGCGGCGGGTCCGGGACCGGATGGACCGGGAGTACGCCGAGCCGCTCGACATCGCGGAGCTGGCGCGGACGGCGCTGATGTCGCCCGGCCACTTCCAGCGCAGCTTCCGGTCCGCGTACGGGCAGACGCCGTACGCGTATCTGATGACGCGGCGGATCGAGCGCGCCAAGGCGCTGCTGCGCAAGGGCGACCTGACGGTGACCGAGGTGTGCCTCGCGGTCGGCTGCACCTCGCTCGGGTCGTTCAGCGCGCGCTTCACCGAGCTGGTCGGGGAGACGCCGAGCTCCTACCGGGCCCGCTCGCACGAGGAGACCGCGGTCATCCCGCCGTGCTTCGTGCGGACGTACGCCCGGCCGGTGCCGGTGCGGCGACGGGCCGACCCGAGCGGGAACTTCTAGAAGGAACGGGACGGGTATGGACAGGGCGACGGACGTGCGGCTCGCCCAGTGCTTCGTCGCGGTCGACGACCACGACAAGGCACTGGCCTTCTACTGCGACGTACTGGGCTTCGAGGTGCGCAACGACGTGGGGTACGAGGGGATGCGCTGGGTGACCGTCGCCTCCCCCGAGCAGGACGTGGAGATCGTCCTGGAGCCGCCGGCCGCGAGCCCGGACGTCTCCCCCGCCGACAAACAGGCGATGGCCGAACTGCTCGCCAAGGGCCTGCTGCGCGCGGTCAACTTCACCACCACCGACTGCGACGCCCTGTTCGAGCGGGTGCGTGCCGCGGGCGCGGACGTGATCCAGGAGCCGGTGGACCAGCCGTACGGAATGCGGGACTGCGCGTTCCGCGACCCGGCGGGGAACATGGTGCGCTTCCTGGAGCGCCCCGCGGACTGAACGGCGTCGGGCTGACGCCCGTTCAGCGCTGTCTGCGGTACGTCCGCACCAGCGTGCCGTTGCCGAAGGCGCGGTGCGACTCCAGCGTGAACGGCGTGACCGAGAATCCGGCGGCGAACATCGGCATGCCCGAGCCCTGCACGATGGGGTACGTCTTGATCACCAGCTCGTCGATCTCGTCGACCAGCGCCCCGGCCAGCTCGGCACCGCCGCACAGATAGATGCCGTACGCGCTGTCCTCCGCCTTCAGCGCGCGCACCCGGCCGACCAGGTCGTCGGAGATGATCTCGACGTCGGGGTCGGGCGACTCCCCCAGCGTGCGGGAGGCGACGTACTGCCGCATATGGGCGTAGGGGCTGGTGACGCCTTCGTTGAGGGCCAGGTCGTAGCTGCGGCGGCCCTGGACGATCGTGTCGAACCGCTTGTTGGGCAGGTCGTCGATGCCGAGCGGACGGCGGCCCGCGGTCGGCAGCGTCTCCGGGTACTCCGTCTTCAGGAAGTCGAAGAACTCCGCGTCGACGAGGGACACCATGGCCGACGCGTCGCCCTCCGGGTCCCCGATGAAGCCGTCGATGGAACAGGCGATGAAGTAGGTCAGGTCGCGCACTACGGCCTCTTTCCTCGGGTTTTCGGGATGGTGGCGCCTTCGTGACAACTCCAGTTGTAGTACTCCGGTTGTAGTGGTGCAACGTCTTTAACGCGCCAACGCCAGGCCCGTGGCCGGAAGCAGCACCGCCACGGACACCGCGACCGGGAGGGCGAGGGCCAGGGCGGCGACCGTCCCGCGACGGACCGCACGCGACGGCAGCGGGCCGTCGGGGGTCAGGCCGGCCCACAGCCGGGCGGTCTCCCGGCGCTCACCGGCGCGCCGCACCGCGGCCCCTGACCCGCAGGACAGCGGCGGCCGTGCCGCCGGCCGCCGTCACCGCGCAGGGCGCCCACCACGACGCCGTGAGCAGCAGGTCGGACCGACGGCCGCGACCGTGGCCAGCCGGTCAGGCAGGCGAGCGCCGCGGTACGGCGGGAGGGCGGCCGGTCGGCCGCCCCGGCCCGCAGGTCGGCGAGGGCCGGCAGGTACCAGACGCAGCCGGCGCCGGTGACCAGCGCGCACCCGAGGGCGAGGACGGGCTGCGCCATGGCTCACTTCCCCGCTTCCAGGGCGGTGACCTCGGGGTGGTGCAGGTCGAACGCCGGGGACTCGCTGCGGATCTTCGGCAGGGAGACGAAGTTGTGGCGCGGGGGCGGGCAGGAGGTGGCCCACTCCAGGGAGCGGCTGAAGCCCCAGGGGTCGTCCACGCCGACCGGTGTGCCGTACTTCGCGGTCTTCCAGACGTTGTAGAAGAACGGCAGGACCGACAGGCCGAGCAGGAACGAGCCGACGGAGGACAGGGTGTTGAGGGCGGTGAAGCCGTCCGCGGCCAGGTAGTCGACATACCGGCGGGGCATGCCCTCCACGCCCAGCCAGTGCTGGACCAGGAAGGTCAGGTGGAAACCGGCCGTCAGGGTCCAGAAGGTGATCTTCCCGAGCCGCTCGTCGAGCATCTTGCCGGTGAACTTCGGCCACCAGAAGTGGAATCCGGCGAACATCGCGTACACGACCGTGCCGAACACCGTGTAGTGGAAGTGCGCGACCACGAAGTACGTGTCCGAGACGTGGAAGTCCAGCGGCGGCGAGGCCAGCAGAACGCCCGTCAGACCGCCGAAGAGGAACGTCACCAGGAAGCCCAGCGTCCACAGCATCGGCGTCTCGAAGGAGAGGCTGCCCTTCCACATGGTGCCGATCCAGTTGAAGAACTTCACGCCCGTCGGCACCGCGATCAGCATCGTCATGAACGAGAAGAACGGCAGCAGCACCCCGCCCGTGACGTACATGTGGTGCGCCCACACGGTCACGGAGAGACCGCCGATGGCGATGGTCGCGCCGATCAGCCCCATGTACCCGAACATCGGCTTGCGGGAGAAGACCGGGACCACCTCGGAGACGATGCCGAAGAACGGCAGCGCCAGGATGTACACCTCGGGATGGCCGAAGAACCAGAACAGGTGCTGCCACAACAGCGCCCCGCCGTTCGCCGGGTCGAAGATGTGGCTGCCGAACCTCCGGTCGCACTCCAGCGCGAACAGCGCCGCCGCCAGCACCGGGAAGACGATCAGCACGAGCAGCGCCGTGAGCAGCACGTTCCACGTGAAGATCGGCATGCGGAACATCGTCATGCCGGGCGCGCGCATGCAGATGATCGTGGTGATGAAGTTGACCGCGCCGAGGATCGAGCCGAAGCCCGAGAAGGCCACGCCCATGATCCAGAGGTCGGCGCCGACGCCGGGCGAGTAGATCTCGTTGGACAGCGGCGCGTACAGGAACCAGCCGAAGTCGGCGGCGCCGCCCGGGGTGAGGAAGCCGGCCGCCGCGATGGTGGAGCCGAACAGGAACAGCCAGAACGCCAGCATGTTCAGCCGCGGGAACGCCACGTCGGGGGCGCCGATCTGCAGCGGCATGATCCAGTTGGCGAAGCCGGTGAACAGCGGCATGGCGAACATCAGCAGCATGATCGAACCGTGCATCGTGAACGCCTGGTTGAACTGCTCGTTCGACATGATCTGCAGGCCGGGCCGGGCGAGTTCGGCGCGCATCATCAGCGCCATGACGCCGCCGACGACGAAGAAGACGAACGCGCTGACCAGGTAGAGCGTGCCGATCTTCTTGTGGTCGGTGGTCGTGAGCCAGTCCACCCAGGACGCCCGGCCCCTCGCGGCCGGCTCCGGCGCGGACCGCCCGGGAGCGTCCGTTCCCGGGGCCGCCCCGGGACCGGCCGTCCCCAGGGCCGCTCCGGGACCGTCCGTCCCCTGTGCGGGCCGGGGCCGCTCGTCCACGGCGGCTTCCACATGCTGCGTGCGTATCTCGTCCACCGGACGTCTTCCTCCCCATGTGTGGTGCGCGCCCATGATCGGCGCGGGGAGGAGGGCTCCACATGGGTCGAAAGGCCCCCGCGCCGGTCCTGGGGCGGGGGCCGAAGGTCCCGTGTCGCGGTGTCAGAACGGCGCGCGGGCGCGGGGGATGCGGGGGCGGGGCCCGCGGTCGCGGGCGGCGCCCTCGGGCCACAGGACCTCCACCGGGATGCCGCGCGCACGGGCGTAGGTCACCAGATGGGCCGTGGCGTCCCGGCCGTCGGTGGGGGAACCGTCCCAGACGGCCAGGAGCAGGGAGCCGGCGGCGACGAGGCGTTCGTCCGCGCCGACGCAGGAGTCGCGGTCGGTGGGGTCGTAGTCGAGGAGCCTCACCTGGTCGGCGAGGGTGAGCAGTTCGCCGGTGGCCGGGCGGTCCTGCGGGGGCGGCAGGGCGGGGACGCCGATGCTGGTGGGGATGACCACCGCCAGCGGCAGTCCGGAGGCGCGCGCGGCGCGTCCGGACGCCAGGGCCGTTCCCGCGGCGGCGCGGACCATGGCCCTCGCCCTCCCGGCGAGCCGCGCCAGCCGGGTCCGCACGGCGGACTCCACCAGCCGCAGTGATCCGTCCGTCAGGTCGTGGTGTCCCACGACCGCGATGTCCCCGTGTGCCGTCGGCCCCATACGCGCCCCGTTCCGCTCGTCCTCCGTCCGCGGGCCAGTGAAGCCGGGCGCGCGAGGCGCCGTACAGGGCCGAACGTCCCTGTACGGCGGGGGTTCACCTCGCGGGGTGAGGGGTGACGGGTCAGCTCCGCGCGCCGGATGCGCGGGGTTCGCGCCACATCGGGTACATCAGCGGGCCGTCGGGGAGGCGCAGGGGCTCGCCGGTGAGCTCGAAGCCGAGGCGCCCGTACAGCCGGGCGCTGCGCTCGCTGCTCGCCTCCAGGTAGGCGGCGCGGCCCTCGCGGTCGCAGCGGTCGAGGACGGAGCCGATCAGCGCGGTGCCGAGCCCCTCGCCCTGGCGGCCGGGGGCCACGCCGATCATCCACAGGTACTCGTGGGCGCGGCCCTGGGGGTGGATGCCCGCGGTGAGGCGGCCGATCAGCTCGACCCGCTCGTTGTCCGGGTCGACGGCGCGGCGCAGATCCACGAACTCGTCCTCGCCGTCGGCCGCTTCGCCGTGGCCGGGGTCCTCCGCCGGGACGGACATCCACAGGGCGCACGCCGAGCCGTCCTCCAAGAGGTCGACGCGCCCGTCGGCGAGGGTGGCGTCGGTGAAGGCGGCCATGAGCCGGTGGTGCGTCGCGCGCCGGTACTCCGCGCCGGGGAACACCCAGCTGCTGACCGGATCGTCCTGGAACGCCTCGTCCAGCAGCCGGACCACCTGCTCCCGGTCGTCCCCGCCGGCCGTCCGGATCGCCACGCCCATGTCCGCCCCTTCGCCTCAACCGTCGCTGCCCGTACGGGGGTTGAGACTAGCCGGGTCGGGCGGCGAAACGGGGGGCGGGCCCCGCACACCGTGGGGAAGTGCGGGACCCGCCGGTCCGGGACCACGGAAGCCGTACGGGTCAGGGTCCGCACGGCGGCACGTGGCCCCGGGATCGGGGGGACGGTCAACGCCGTCGCGTCAGGTGGTGCGCCGGGTGACGAACTCGGCGAGGGCGAGGAGACCTCCCGCCGCCTCCGGGTCCGGCACGGCGCGGGCCACCTCCTGCATGGCCCGGGCCATCCGGTCCGCCGCCTGGGTCTGCGCCCAGTCGCGGCCTCCGGCGCGCTCCACGAGCCGGGTGAGCTCCTCGGCCTCCTCCTTCCGGTGCGGGGCGGCGTACGCGGCGGCGAGCTCCGCGGCCTCCGGGGCGCCGGAGGTGAGCGCGGCGACGACCGGCAGCGACTTCTTGCGGGCGGCGAGGTCCGCACCGGCCGGCTTGCCGGTGCGGCGCGGGTCGCCCCAGGTGCCGATGACGTCGTCGATGAGCTGGAACGCCAGCCCGGCCTCCCGGCCGAAGGCGTCCATCGCCGCCACCTCCGCGTCCCCCGCGCCCGCGTACAGCGCGCCGAGGGCGCAGGCGCAGCCCAGCAGGGCGCCGGTCTTCGCCTCCGCCATGGCGAGGGTCTCCTCCAGGGTGACCTCGTCGGGCGCGCGGCGCTCCAGGGCCGTGTCCGCGTGCTGCCCGGCGCACAGTTCGACCACGCACTGGGCGAGCCGGGCGGCCGCGGCCTGGGCGGCCGGGTGGGGGTCCTCGGCGAGCAGCCGCAGGGCGAGCGCCTGGAGGGCGTCCCCCACGAGGATCGCGTCGGCGTCCCCGAACACCGTCCACACCGTGGGGCGGTGGCGGCGGGTGGTGTCCCGGTCCATCACGTCGTCGTGGACGAGGGTGAAGTTGTGGACCAGTTCGACCGCGGCCGCCGCCCGCAGGGCCGCCGTCCGTGCGGCGGAGCCGCCGAGGGCGGAGGCCGCCGCGAGCACCAGGGCGGGCCGGAGCGCCTTCCCGGAGCCGCCGGCGGCCGGGGTGCCGTCCGCGTTCTGCCAGCCGAAGTGGTAGAGCGCGACGCGGCGCATCGGCGCGGGCAGGGACCCGAGGGCCGTGCGCAGCACCGGGTCGACGGCGGCCCGGGTCCGCTCCAGCAGGGCGGCCGCCTCGTGCCCGTCGCCGGTGTACCGGTCCGGCACGGGAGCGCTGTCGGGCGCGGTGCGTGCCGTGCGCTGCTGCGGGCGGCCCGTGGCAGGCCGGGCCGTGGACTCCGTCATCGACTTCCCCCTGGGACCGACTCGGTGAAGGCACGGAGGGTTGGCGCTTCCGCACCCGTCGAGCACGTTCCCCCCAGATGTACCCGCCCGGGAGGGCGGGGACACGGCGCGCGCGGCGGGAGCCCGCGGACGGTCACCGCCACCGTCCGATCTCGACGTTCTCCAGGACGCCCAGCGCGTCCGGGACCAGCACCGCTGCCGAGTAGTAGGCCGTGACCAGGTACTTGATGATGGCCTGTTCGTTGACGCCCATGAACCGCACGGACAGGCTCGGCTCGATCTCGTCGGGGATGCCGGCCGCGCGCAGGCCGATGACGCCCTGGTCCTCCTCACCGGTGCGCAGCGCGATGATGGAGGTGGTGCGGGCCTCGGTGACCGGGATCTTGTTGCACGGGTAGATGGGCACGCCCCGCCAGGTGGGGATGCGGTTGCCGCCGACGTCGATCGTCTCCGGGACGAGTCCCCGCTTGTTGAGCTCGCGACCGAACGCGGCGATGGCGCGCGGATGGGCGAGCAGCAGTCGCGTGCCGCGGCGCCTGCTGAGCAGTTCGTCCATGTCGTCGGGGCTGGGCACGCCGTCGTGCGGCTGGATCCGCTGGTCGTACTCGCAGTTGTGGAGCAGGCCGAAGTCGCGGTTGTTGACGAGTTCGTGCTCCTGGCGCTCCTTCAGCGCCTCGACGGTCAGCCGGATCTGCTGCTCCGTCTGGTTCATCGGCTGGTTGTAGAGGTCGGCCACGCGCGTGTGGATGCGCAGCACGGTCTGGGCGACGCTGAGTTCGTACTCGCGGGGCCGGGCCTCGTAGTCGACGAAGGTGTGCGGGATGTCCGGCTCGCCGCTGTGGCCGGCCGCGAGGTCGATCTCCTTCTCGCCGTACTTGTTGGTGCGCTGCTGCGGGACGTCGGCCCGGCGGCGCAGGTGCTCGCGGAGGGTCTCGGACCGCTCGGCGACCTGGTCGACCGCGTCGCGGGGCAGCACCAGGACCGTGCACGCGGTGAGGGTGCGGGCCGTGTACTCCCAGATGGCGTCGTCGTCCTGGAGGGCCTGTTCGCCGAAGTAGGCGCCGTCGGCGAGCACTCCGAGGGACTCGTCCTCGCCGTAGGGGCCGGTGCCGACGCGCTCCACCCTGCCGTGCGCGAGCAGGTACACCTCGTCGGCCGGGCTGCCGAAGGAGGCGACGACCTGCCCGGCGCCGATCTCCCGCTGCCGGCACCGGGAGGCCAGCTCGGCGAGCACCTCCTGGTCCTCGTAGTCGCGCAGCACGGGCAGTTCGCCCAGTTCGGCGGGGATGATCTCCACCCGGTCGCCCGTCTTCACAAAGGTGAGCCGGCCGTCGCCCACGGCGTAGGTGAGCCGCCGGTTGACCCGGTACGTGCCGCCCTGCACGTCGACCCAGGGCAGCATCCGCAGCAGCCAGCGGGAGCTGATCTCCTGCATCTGCGGCACGGACTTGGTCGTGGTGGCCAGGTTCCGCGCCGCCGCCGTACCGAGGCTCTGCTGCTGCCCGGCCTGCTCCGTGCGGACCTCTTCGCCTACCGACATAGAGAATGCCCTCCCCATTAGATCCACGCCCGGCCGTGCCGGGCGTCGCAGTGCGTGATCAAGCGTTCCTCACGCAGCGTGTCCGCGCCATTACACGATCGAGCGGGGTTGGATCTTGGGGAGGCTGGGCAGACTGACCGGCCGCCTGCCGGGGGCGGCAACGGCGCCCGGGCGGAAGGAATTTGTCCGGATCGGCTCGCACAGCTGACGGACGAGTACTTGAATCGCCGACTTCCGGCTATAGGCCCTGTACCAGACGGCCGCGCCCGGCGACCGTCGTCCGGTACGAAGGAGGGCGGCATGGCCCCACCCATGTCCGCGAGCGCGTTCCTGCGCGCTCTCAGGGCGGAGGGTCTCACGGTCGTCGAGGTCGGCGACTGGCGTGACCACAACCGCAACCACAAGGGCCCGTGGGGGCCGGTGCACGGAGTGATGATCCATCACACCGTGACCAAGGGCAGCAAGGCGACGGTCGACATCTGCCGCAAGGGCTACTCGGGTCTGCCGGGTCCGCTCTGCCACGGCGTGATCACCAAGGACGGCCGGGTGCACCTCGTCGGGTACGGCCGCGCCAATCACGCGGGGCTCGGCGACGACGACGTGCTGCGGGCGGTGATCGCCGAGAGGAAGACGTTCCCGCCGGACAACGAGGCCAACACCGACGGCAACCGGCACTTCTACGGCTTCGAGTGCGAGAACCTCGGCGACGGGAAGGACCCGTGGCCGGCGGCGCAGCTGGAGGCCATCGAGAAGGCCGCGGCGGCGGTCTGCCGCCACCACGGCTGGAACGAGCAGTCGGTGATCGGCCACCTGGAGTGGCAGCCGGGCAAGGTGGACCCGCGCGGGTTCACCATGGCATCGATGCGCAAGCGGATCCGCGAGCGTCTGAAGTGACCCGGACGAGGTGACGTCCGACGTGGCCCTCGGCGCTCGTCGCCGGTGCTCCGCCCTCCTGACACCCCCCACGCGGAACACCGGCGCCCGCGCCTGCCCCCGCCTCGGGCGACAATGGCCCGCATGACCAGCTCCGACGCGCTCGCCGGCCTGCGCCCGCGGCTCCCCTCGCCGCTGGAGGAGGCCGTCGACGCGCGGTTCGAGCGGCACGGGGTGCGGCTGCTGCTGAAGCGGGACGACCTCGTCCACCCCGAGCTGGTCGGCAACAAGTGGCGCAAGCTCGCCCCGAACCTGGCGGCGGCCGCCGGGCGGACGGTGGTCACGTTCGGCGGGGCGTACTCCAACCATCTGCGGGCCGCGGCCGCCGCCGGGCGGCTGCTCGGGCTGCGCACGGTGGGCGTGGTGCGCGGCGAGGAACTGGCGGGCCGGCCGCTGAACCCGTCACTGGCACGGTGCGCGGCCGACGGCATGCGGCTGCACTTCGTGGCGCGGTCGGTGTACCGCCGCAAGACGGATCCGGACACGCTCGCTGAGGTGCTGCGCGCGGCGGACGCGGAGGACGCGTACGTCGTGCCGGAGGGCGGCAGCAACGCGGCCGCGGTGCGCGGGTGCGTGGAGCTCGGCCGGGAGCTGGCGGGCACGGCGGACGTGGCCGCGGTGGCCTGCGGCACGGGCGGCACGCTCGCGGGGCTGGCCGCCGGGCTCGGCGGGAGCGCGCGCACGCTCGGGATACCGGTGCTCAAGGGCGGCTTCCTCACGGCGGAGATACGGGCCCTGCAGACGGCGGCGTTCGGCGGGCCGCGCGGGGAGTGGAGCCTGGACGAGCGGTTCCATCACGGCGGCTACGCGCGCGTACCGGCGGGCCTGGAGGCGTTCGCCGCGGACTTCGAACAGCGTCACGGCCTCCCCGTGGAACGCCTCTATGTCGCCAAGTTGCTTCATGCCCTCGTCACCCTGGCCGGGGAGGGCGCCTTCCCGCGCGGGAGCACGGTCGCCGCGGTGGTCACCGGGCGGCCGTTCCCCTGATCCGGCGCGCCCGGGCCGGGACGGCCTACCCCGCCTCCCGGTAGGCCGCGGCCTCCTCCAGGTCCAGCCGGCGCAGCAGCGTCCGCAGCATCTCGTCGTCGATGTAGCGCCCGTCGCGCAGCTTCACGAACACCTCGCGCTCGGCGCCGATCATCTCCCGCGACAGCCGCCGGTAGGTGTCGTCCACCGACTCCCCGGTGACGGGGTTGACCTGCCCGAGCCGCTCCCAGACGGCGTTGCGGCGGCGCTCCAGGACACTGCGCAGCCGGTCGGCCAGCGGCGCGGGAAGGGCGTTGCGCTCGTCGGCGAGCAGGTCGTCGAGGCGCTCCTCGGCGACCCGGGACGCCTGCGCCTGCGCGTTGGCCTCGGCGAGGGTCTCGGCCTGGGCGTCGCGGCCGGGCAGCTTCAGCATCCGGATCAGCGGAGGCAGGGTGAGGCCCTGCACGACGAGGGTGCCGATGACGGTGGTGAAAGTCAGGAAGAGCAGCAGGTACCGGTGCGGGAAGTCCTCGCCCTCCGCGACGACCGGGATCGAGAAGGCGATGGCGAGGGACACCACCCCGCGCATCCCGGCCCACGCGATGACGAACGGCGCCTTCCAGCCGGGTCTGCGCTCGCGCGCCCTCACCCGCGCCGAGACCAGCCACGGCAGCCAGACGGCCGGGTAGACCCAGAGGAACCGCACAGCGACGACGACCGCGAAGACGGCCAGGGCGTACCAGGCGGACTCGATGCCCTCGTGCTCGCCGAGCCCGCGCATCACGACGGGCAGCTGGAGCCCGATGAGGGCGAACACGGCCGACTCCAGGACGAACGCGACCATGCCCCACACCGCGCTCTCCTGGAGCCGGGTGGCGAAGTCGACCTCCCAGGCGCGGTGCCCGAGGTAGAGGGCGACCACCACGACGGCGATCACCCCGGAGGCGTGCACCTGCTCGGCGACGCCGTACGCGGCGAACGGGATGAGCAGCGAGAGCGTGTTCTGCAGCAGCGTCTCGCGCACGTGGGTGCGCAGCCAGTGCAGCGGCGCCATCAGCACCAGGCCGACCGCGGTGCCGCCCAGCGCGGCCAGCAGGAACTCCCCCACTCCCCCGGCCCAGCTCACGCCCTCGCCGACGGACGCGGCCACGGCGACCCGGAAGGCGGTGATGGCGGTGGCGTCGTTGAACAGCGACTCGCCCTGGAGGATCGTCGTGATCCGCGAGGGCAGGCCGACCCTGCGGGCGACCGCCGTCGCCGCGACGGCGTCCGGGGGCGCCACCACGGCGCCGAACACCAGTGCCGCGGCGAGCGGCAGGTCCGGCACCAGCAGGTGCAGCACCCAGCCCACCGCGAGCGTCGCGAACAGCACGTACCCGACGGACAGCAGGGCCACCGGCCGCAGGTTCGCCCGCAGGTCCAGGTAGGAGCTCTCCACGGCCGCCGTGTAGAGGAGCGGCGGGAGGATCAGCGGCAGCACGATGTGCGGGTCGAGCGCGTAGTCGGGCACGCCCGGGACGTAGCTGACCACCAGGCCCACCGCGACGAGCACCAGCGGCGGCGGAACCGGGGTCCGCCGGGCGGCGGCGGCCACCGCGGCGCTGCCCGCCACGAGCAGCAGCAGGGGCATCACGTCCATGTCGGGCCCACCCTCGTTTTTCCGCGCGGCCTTCCGCGCGACCGTCGTAATGTGGCAATCATGAAACAGTGCACGCATGTCGAGGCGCTGCCGCACCCGGAACCGGCCCCGCTCGGTGAGACGTGTCCGGAGTGCCTGCGGGAAGGGACGGATCCGGTGCAGCTGCGCCTCTGTCTCACCTGCGGTCACGTCGGCTGCTGCGACTCCTCGCCGAACCGGCACGCGACGCGGCATCACAAGGAAACCGGCCATCCCGTGATGCGGACCCACGAGCCGGGTGAGGACTGGCGCTGGTGCTTCGTCGACCACGTACTGGTGTGACGTGGCGGGACCACGGTGCCGGACGGTTCGCGGGTCCGGCGCCTGGGTACGTCAATGCGGCGCGCGCTGTTCCCATTTGGCCGTCGCAGACCCCTAGCCACGGAGCGTGTTCACAGTTTTACTATGAGTGACAGCAACGGGCCGGGGTCCCGGCGACAGGATCGCCGGGAGCGCGATAGCGTCACCGCTGAACCACGTAGCGCGTTGCCCGGGGGCGAACACAGGCCCTGAAACGCTTGTACCACCTTGGAGGTGAGGGTGTCCCAGATCGCAGGCGAGCCCGCGACCCAGGACTTCGTGGAAGTCCGGCTGCCGGCCGCGGGGGCCTACCTGTCGGTGCTGCGTACGGCCACGGCCGGCCTCGCGGCCCGTTTGGACTTCACCCTCGACGAGATCGAGGACCTGCGCATCGCGGTCGACGAGGCCTGCGCGATCCTGCTGCAGCAGGCCGTGCCGGGATCGGTGCTCAGTTGCGTCTTCCGCCTCGTCGACGACTCGCTCGAGGTCACCGTCTCGGCGCCCACCACGGACGGCCACGCCCCCTCGCGGGACACCTTCGCCTGGACCGTGCTGTCCGCGCTCGCGGGCAAGGTCTCCTCCGCCGTGGACGAGGACAAGACCGTGTCGATCAGCCTCTACAAACAGCGCGGCGCGGGACCCGGGCCGGCGTGAGGAGCGAGGACGGGCCGGTGCGGGACGAAGAACGCGGCACACGGGAGCTGCCGGCCGGGCGCGTGCCGGACGGCATCGACGGCATCCCCGAGCAGGCCCGGCCGCATCCGGAGGACGACTCCGCGGGGGACGTCCGTCCGGGCGGCGGGCAGGCCGGCGGCGCCGTGCGGGACACGTCCGCGGCCGGGCCGGCCGCTCCCGGCGGGGACGCCGCCGCCCTGGCCGAGCCGGTGGCGGGGGACGAGGCGAGCGCTCGGGGAAGGGCGACGGGCGGGACGATGAGCGAGCACGAGCGAGAGGCCGAGGAGCAGGCGGCGCCTGCCTCCGGCGCACGGAGCACTCCGGGTGTGCCGGGCACGCACGCGCACCACGACCCGCAGGACCGCAGCGGGGCGCGGGCTCTCTTCCTCGAACTGCGCGCGCTGGACAGCGGCACCCCGGAGTACGCGGAGCTGCGCAACCGGCTGGTGCGGATGCATCTGCCGCTCGTCGAGCACCTGGCGCGCCGCTTCCGCAACCGCGGCGAGCCGCTGGACGACCTGACCCAGGTCGCCACGATCGGTCTGATCAAGTCCGTCGACCGCTTCGACCCGGACCGTGGCGTGGAGTTCTCCACGTACGCCACCCCGACGGTCGTCGGCGAGATCAAGCGGCACTTCCGGGACAAGGGCTGGGCTGTGCGGGTCCCGCGGCGGCTGCAGGAGCTGCGGCTGTCGCTCACCACGGCCACGGCGGAGCTGTCACAGCTGCACGGCCGCTCCCCCACGGTGCACGAGCTGGCCGAGAAGCTGGGGATCTCGGAGGAGGAGGTCCTGGAGGGCCTGGAGTCGGCGAACGCCTACTCCACGCTGTCCCTGGACGTCCCCGACACCGACGACGAGTCCCCCGCGGTCGCCGACACCCTCGGCGCGGAGGACGAGGCGCTGGAGGGCGTGGAGTACCGGGAGTCGCTCAAGCCGCTGCTGGAGGACCTCCCGCCGCGCGAGAAGCGGATCCTGCTGCTGCGCTTCTTCGGGAACATGACCCAGTCGCAGATCGCGCAGGAGGTCGGCATCTCGCAGATGCACGTCTCCCGGCTGCTGGCCCGCACCCTGGCCCAGCTGCGGGAGAAGCTCCTCGTCGAGGAGTGAGCCGCTGCGGCGGAGGAGCGGGCGCCGCGTCACTTCGCGGCGTCGCCCGTGTTCCCGGGTCCGCGGATGCCGAGGGCCCGGGTGGTCTCGGCGTTGATCAGCAGCACCAGCGCGGTCACGGCGACGACGGCGAGCACGATCCCGGCGGGGACGGCCGCGCCGTCGGACGTCAGCATGTTGTAGGCCACCGGCAGCGCCATGATCTGCGTGATGACGGCGGGCCCGCGGCTCCAGCCCTTCCGGGCGAACAGGCCGCGCGCGGCCAGCAGCGGCAGCAGCGCCAGCACGATCAGCGTGACCCCGCCGGTGACGGCCTGCTGCCGGTCGTCCGGCTCGCCCGCGAGGCCGAGCACCAGCAGCCAGACGCCGCCGACGACCAGCGCGAGCCCCTCCAGCGCGGCGAGGAGCGCGGCGTACGTCAGGCGGCGCGGACGGGCGCCGCTGTCGTCGGGGCTGGTGACGGGGGTCTGCTCGCTGCTCACCCCTGCAGGGTAGCCGCCGCGGGACGGCCGTCCCGTGGCGAGGTTCACGCCCCGTGCCGTCCACAGGGCGGGACCTCGGTCTGGGCCGGGTACCGCTGAGTAGGTACCCTGCACGTCATGCGTGCACTTCTCGTGGTCAACCCGGCGGCAACCACCACCAGTGCGCGCACGCGCGACGTGCTGATCCACGCGCTCGCCAGTGAGATGAAACTCGACGCGGTGACCACCGAGTACCGCGGTCACGCCCGGGACCTCGGCCGGCAGGCGGCGGAGAGCGGCGAGGTCGACCTGGTGGTCGCCCTGGGCGGCGACGGCACGGTGAACGAGGTCGTCAACGGTCTGCTGCACGCGGGCCCCGACCCGGAGCATCTGCCCGGTCTCGCCGTGGTCCCCGGCGGCTCCACCAACGTCTTCGCCCGCGCCCTGGGTCTGCCCAACCAGCCCGTGGAGGCGACCGGTGTGCTGCTGGACGCGCTGCGCGAGGGCCGGGAGCGGACGGTGGGCCTGGGGCTGACCTCGGGCACGCCGGGCAGCGAGGACGAGGCGGTGCCGTCCCGCTGGTTCACCTTCAACGCGGGCCTCGGCTTCGACGCCGGCGTGGTCGGCCGGGTGGAGCAGCAGCGGGAGCGGGGCCGGAAGTCGACCCACGCGCTGTACATGCGCCAGGTGGTGCGCCAGCTGCTGGGCGACCCGCACCGGCGCAACGGGATGATCACCCTGGAGCTCGAGGGCGAGGAGCCGGTCGAGGACCTGGTGCTGTCCATAGTCTCGAACACCTCGCCGTGGACGTTCCTCGGCAACCGTCCGATCTACGCCGCGCCCCAGGCGTCCTTCGACACGGGACTCGATCTCTTCGGTCTCACCCGGATGTCCACCCCCGCGGTTGCCCGGTATGGCACGCAGTTGCTCACTTCGTCCCCGGAGCGCGGCCCCCGTGGCAAGCACGCCGTGACGCGGCACGATCTGACACGCTTCACCTTGCATTCGAAGGTGCCGCTGCCCCTTCAGATGGACGGTGACCACCTGGGGCTGCGCACCAGCGTGACGTTCACAGGCGTTCGCCGTGCACTGCGTGTGATTGTGTGAGCAGAAAGGGCCAAAGTCCTTTCAGTCGAACGTTTAGGCCAGGGTCCACCCCATGGAAGTACGGCTGTGACCTAGTCGACACCGAAGAATCAAAAAAAACTTTCCGGAAGGGGTTGTATCCGCCGCCGAGGTTTGCGAGTCTCTTCTTGGCGATCGGGACGGCCCGCAACACCGGCCTCCACAGATCACCGGAACCCCTCTTCAAACCCAAGGACCACGCCAGGGAACCTGGCGGTCGGCCCTTCCCTTGTTGGGGGATTCGTGAAAGCGTTCACATTCACAAGCAAACTGCAGTAATACCAAGGAGAGGTAGCAGCCATGGACTGGCGTCACAACGCCGTTTGCCGCGAGGAAGACCCCGAGCTCTTCTTCCCCATCGGCAACACCGGTCCCGCGCTGCTGCAGATCGAGGAAGCCAAGGCCGTCTGCCGCCGCTGCCCGGTGATCGAGCAGTGCCTGCAGTGGGCGCTCGAGTCCGGTCAGGACTCCGGCGTCTGGGGTGGTCTCAGCGAGGACGAGCGTCGCGCGATGAAGCGCCGCGCTGCCCGCAACCGGGCGCGTCAGGCCTCCGCCTGACGACCCCGCCCCAGCAAACAGCCTGAGCTTGGCGGCGCGTGTGCGCTCGTCCGGATGATTCCGTGGACGGCGCACACGCATCTCCCGCCCCGAGCCGCAGCGCGAAGTTCCCCCGGTGTCCGTCCCGATCGGGCAGGGGAAGCGAGGAACGAGCATCAGCCCCGGACCGTGGTCCGGGGTCTTTTGCTGTCCGGGGGCCCGTGGTCGCGCCTCACGCGTGTGCGGGCCCCGGCGGTCAGGAGTCCGCCTGCACCGGGATGTCGAGGATCACCCGGGTCCCCCGCTCCGGCGCCGGCACCATGTCGAAGGTGCCGCCCAACTCCCCCTCCACCAGCGTCCGTACGATCTGCAGGCCCAGGTTGCCCGCGGTGTGCGGGTCGAACCCCTCGGGCAGCCCCACCCCGTCGTCCTGCACGGTGACCAGCAGGCGCGCCTCCCGTGAGGTGCCGCCGCGCACCGCGGACACCTCGACCGTGCCGGTCTCGCCCTCGCGGAAGCCGTGCTCCAGGGCGTTCTGCAGCACCTCGGTCAGCACCATCGACAGCGGCGTGGCCACCTCGGCGTCGAGTATCCCGAAGCGGCCAGAGCGCCGGCCGGTCACCTTGCCCGGGGAGATCTCGGCGACCATGGCGAGCACCCGGTCGGCGATCTCGTCGAACTCCACGCGCTCGTCCAGGTTCTGGGACAGCGTCTCATGGACGATGGCGATGGACCCGACCCGCCGCACGGCCTCCTCCAGCGCCGCCCGCCCGCGCTCCGAGCCGATCCGGCGGGCCTGGAGCCGCAGCAGCGCGGCCACGGTCTGGAGGTTGTTCTTCACCCGGTGGTGGATCTCCCGGATGGTGGCGTCCTTGGTAATCAACTCCCGTTCACGGCGGCGCAGTTCGGTCACGTCCCGGAGCAGCACCAGGGAGCCGATGCGGGTGCCCTTCGGCTTCAGCGGGATCGCACGGAACTGGATGACTCCGTCGTCGGACTCGATCTCGAACTCGCGGGGCGCCCAGCCGCTCGCCACCTTCGACAGCGCCTCGTCCACCGGCCCGCGCGAGGGGGCCAGTTCGGCGGTGGTCCGCCCGAGGTGATGGCCCACCAGATCCGCGGCGAGACCGAGGCGGTGGTAGGCGGACAGGGCGTTGGGCGAGGCGTACTGGACGACGCCGTCGGCGTCGAGCCGGATCAGGCCGTCGCCGACGCGCGGCGAGGCGTCCATCTCCAGCTGCTGGTTCGCGTACGGGAAGGCGCCGGCCGCGATCATCTGGGCCAGGTCCGAGGCGCTCTGCAGATACGTGAGCTCCAGCCGGCTGGGCGTGCGCACGGTGAGCAGGTTGGTGTTGCGCGCGATGACGCCGAGGACCCGCCCCTCGCGCCGCACCGGGATGGACTCGACGCGGACCGGGACCTCCTCGCGCCACTCCGGGTCGCCCTCGCGCACGATCCGGCCCTCGTCCAGGGCCGCGTCCAGCATGGGCCGGCGGCCGCGCGGGACCAGATGGCCGACCATGTCGTCCTGGTAGGAGGTCGGGCCGGTGTTGGGCCGCATCTGGGCGACGGAGACGTACCGCGTGCCGTCGCGGGTGGGGACCCACAGGACCAGGTCGGCGAAGGAGAGGTCGGAGAGCAGCTGCCACTCCGAGACCAGCAGATGGAGCCACTCGAGGTCGGTGTCGTCGAGGGCGGTGTGCTGGCGTACGAGTTCGTTCATGGAGGGCACGTCAGCGAGCGTACCCGTGCGCTTGTGACCCCCGGAAACACCCGCGGGCCGCGGCGCCTGGGAGGGACCCTCAACCCTCCCGGCACCGCAGCCCGGAGCAATATCGGCCGGTGGGGTGTGCGGTCCCGGTCGGCCGAAGGATGAGGAGCCGGGGCAGTCAGGGCAGAGAGCCTCGGATCCTCGGTCCGCCTTCCTGTGCGGGGAAGGCAGGTCTGTGTGTCCTGCTACGCATTGTGGACTAGACCACTGCGCCTGTAAATGCGTCGTACGGCGTTCTTCCGCGCCCCCCGCGCCTTTTACGGACGCAGACGGGTCCACCACGCAGCCTAACCCGACCGGGGTCCCCTCGGGGCGGGTCGGAGGCCACGTTTTCGGGGCACCCGCGCGCGGGGAGCGGTTTCGGCCCGGGTGCCGGTTTCACCTCGGCGGGCGGGCGCCCCTCTGCTAGATTGAGATTGGTCTAAACCACATGGTCCCGGCACCTCCCGGGGCCCGTCCCAGTCGAGTCCACCGGAAGATCGGCAGGCCCACCGTGGAAGTTGTCATCGTTGCGGACGCCAAGGCGGGAGGCGAGCTCGTCGCCGAGGCCATGGCGCGGCTGCTGCGGCGCAAGCCCGACGCCCTGCTCGGCGTGGCGACCGGCTCCACGCCGCTGCCCGTCTACGAGGCGCTGGCGGCGAAGGTCCGCGCCGGCGCCGTGGACACCTCCCGCGCGCGGGTGGCCCAGCTCGACGAGTACGTGGGACTGCCCGCGGACCACCCCGAGTCCTACCGCTCGGTGCTGCGGCGCGAGGTGCTGGAGCCGCTCGGCATCCCGATGGACGCCTTCCTGGGACCCGACGGCACGGCCGAGGACGTGCAGGCCGCGTGCGAGCGCTACGACCGTGAGCTGGCCGAGGCCGGCGGCGTGGACCTCCAGCTGCTCGGCATCGGCACCGACGGTCACATCGGCTTCAACGAGCCGTGCTCCTCGCTCGCCTCGCGCACCCGCATCAAGACGCTGACCGAGCAGACCCGGGTGGACAACGCCCGCTTCTTCGACGGCGACATCGCCCAGGTGCCGCACCACGTCATCACCCAGGGCATCGGCACCATTCTGGAGGCCCGGCACCTGGTGCTGCTGGCCACCGGCGAGGGCAAGGCGGACGCGGTCGCCGCCACCGTCGAGGGCCCGGTCGCCGCGGTATGCCCGGCGTCCGCGCTCCAGCTGCACCCCCACGCCACCGTCGTGGTCGACGAGGCCGCCGCCTCCAAGCTGAAGCTCGCCGACTACTTCCGCCACGCCTACGTCAACAAGCCGGAGTGGCAGGGCCTCTGACCACCGCCCGTGGTCTGGACCATCGCTGGTCACAGGGGTATACAAAAGGGATCACGGAGCGTGCGAGGGGCCCGCCCCCGCCCGGAGCCGTGCCACGATGTCAGCCGTGGCCGACGGTCTGTCGGCCGCTTCGGCAGCCGGAGCCGGGAAGGCAGAGCATGAGCACCGACGTCAGCAGTACGGAGAACGAGGGTGGGACCGCGGTCCGTACGGCGCGCGTGCCCAAGTACTACCGGCTGAAGAAACACCTGCTCGACATGACCGAGACCGCGCCCCCCGGCACGCCGGTCCCGCCCGAGCGCACGCTGGCCGCCGAGTTCGACACCTCGCGCACCACCGTGCGCCAGGCGCTCCAGGAACTGGTGGTCGAGGGCCGGCTGGAGCGGATCCAGGGCAAGGGCACCTTCGTCGCCAAGCCCAAGGTGTCCCAGGCGCTCCAGCTCACCTCGTACACGGAGGACATGCGCGCCCAGGGTCTGGAGCCGACCTCGCAGCTTCTCGACCTCGGGTACATCACGGCCGACGACCGGCTCGCGGGCCTGCTCGACATCACCGCCGGCGGCAGGGTGCTGCGCATCGAGCGGCTGCGCATGGCCAACGGCGAGCCCATGGCCATCGAGACCACCCACCTCAGTGCCAAGCGCTTCCCGGCGCTGCGCCGCAGCCTGACCAAGTACACCTCCCTCTACACGGCCCTGGCCGAGGTGTACGACGTCCGTCTCGCGGAGGCCGAGGAGACCATCGAGACGTCCCTGGCCACGCCGCGCGAGGCGGGCCTGCTGGGCACCGACGTGGGCCTGCCGATGCTGATGCTGTCCCGGCACTCGCTCGACCGGGACGGTCAGCCGGTGGAGTGGGTGCGGTCGGTGTACCGGGGCGACCGGTACAAGTTCGTCGCGCGCCTCAAGCGCCCCCAGGACTGAGCCAGGCAGCCGTCCGCGTGACCGCAAAACCCGACAGACCGGGTGGTTGACAGGATTTTCGTTGCTGTTGCCTTGCGGTTGCGCTGCTGCTGCATACCGCCCCTCCTACGGGGGGTTACGGCCGCCCCGCGCCCTCACCTACATTGCCGCGAGCCAACGTCGGCGATCAGTGAGGGGACGGGAGCCGTCTGATGTCGCAAACCCCGCAAACAACTCCAGGGCCGGTGGTGACGCCTGTGCGCGTCGTCATCGGCGTCTGTCTGCTCGCACCATTCGTCGCCATGCTGTGGGTCGGGTCCTACGCCAAGACCGACCCGACGTTCATCGGCATCCCGTTCTTCTACTGGTACCAGATGCTGTGGGTGCTGATCTCGACCACGCTGACGATGACCGCGTACAAGCTCTGGCAGCGTGACCAGCGCGCCCGCTCTGCCGCGAAGGGTGGTGCGGAGCAGTGAACGACGGCGTGAACGGCGTGGCACTCGCCGTCTTCATCTTCTTCTTCGTGCTCGTCACCGCGATGGGCTTCCTGGCCGCACGCTGGCGCAAGGCCGCGAACGAGCACACCCTCGACGAATGGGGCCTGGGCGGGCGCTCGTTCGGCACCTGGGTCACCTGGTTCCTGCTGGGCGGCGATCTGTACACCGCGTACACCTTCGTGGCCGTCCCGGCGGCGATCTACGCGGCGGGCGCGGCCGGCTTCTTCGCGGTGCCGTACACGATCCTCGTGTATCCGCTGATCTTCACCTTCCTGCCCCGGCTGTGGTCGGTGTCGCACAAGCACGGCTATGTGACGACCTCCGACTTCGTGCGCGGGCGGTTCGGCTCGAAGGGGCTGTCGCTGGCCGTCGCGGTCACCGGCATCCTGGCGACGATGCCGTACATCGCGCTGCAACTGGTCGGCATCCAGGCGGTGCTGGACGTGATGGGCGTCGGCGGCGGCGAGAACACCAACTGGTTCGTCAAGGACCTGCCGCTGCTGCTCGCCTTCGGTGTGCTGGCCGCGTACACCTACTCGTCGGGGCTGCGGGCGCCCGCGCTGATCGCGTTCGTCAAGGACACGCTGATCTACCTCGTGATCGCGGTGGCGATCATCTACATCCCGATCAAGCTGGGCGGTTTCGACGAGATCTTCGCCTCCGCGCAGGAGGCGTACAGCCAGACCAACCCGGCCACGGGCGCACCGCGCGGCGCCGTGGTGCCGGGGGAGGCGGGCCAGTGGACGTACGCCACGCTGGCGCTGGGCTCGGCGCTCGCGCTGTTCATGTACCCGCACTCGATCACCGCGACGCTGTCCTCGCGCAGCCGTGAGGTGATCCGCCGGAACACCACGATCCTGCCGCTGTACTCGCTGATGCTGGGCCTGCTGGCGCTGCTCGGGTTCATGGCGATCGCGGCCGGGGTGAAGGTGCAGAACGGCCAGCTTGCCATCCCGCAACTGTTCGAGAACATGTTCCCGGACTGGTTCGCCGGTGTGGCCTTCGCGGCGATCGGCATCGGCGCGCTGGTGCCGGCGGCGATCATGTCGATCGCGGCGGCGAACCTCTTCACCCGCAACATCTACAAGGACTTCATCAAGCCGGACGCGACGCCCAGGCAGGAGACCGCCGTCTCCAAGATCGTGTCCCTGCTGGTGAAGGTGGGCGCGCTGATCTTCGTCCTGACCATGGACAAGACCGTCGCGATCAACTTCCAGCTGCTGGGCGGCATCTGGATCCTGCAGACCTTCCCGGCGCTGGTGGGCGGCCTGTTCACCCGCTGGTTCCACCGCTGGGCGCTGATCGGCGGCTGGGCGGTCGGCATGATCTACGGCACGGTCGCCGCGTACGGGGTGGCGTCGCCTACGCAGAAGCACTTCGGCGGCTCGTCCAAGGAGATCCCGGGCATCGGGGAGATCGGTTACATCGGTCTCACCGCCTTCGTGATCAACGTGCTGGTCGCGGTCGTCCTGACCTTCGTCCTGCGGGCGGTCAAGGCGCCGGAGGGCGTCGACGAGACCAAGCCGGAGGACTACACGGCGGACGTCGGCGACCCGGGCGTGGAGGTCGAGCTCCCGCCGGCCACGGCGGGCAGCGCGCACTGACGCGGTCATACATACACACGGCAGCGGGCCGTCGGTGGAAAACCGGCGGCCCGTTGTCGTGCCCGTGCGGCAGACTCCCCCGCATGGACATCGTCATCCGGCCGGTGACCGCCGGCGAACACGCGGAACTGGGTGAGATCACGGCGCAGGCCTATCTCGGTGACGGCCTGCTGGACTTCGGGGAGTCGGACGGCTACCTGGGCGAGCTGCGGGACGTGGCGAAGCGGGCGGCGGCGGCCGAGGTGCTGGTCGCCGTGGGGGACGGCACGCTGCTGGGCGGGGTGACCTTCGTGCCGGGCCCCGGCCCCATGGCGGACCTCGCCGGGCCCGGCGAGGCGGAGATACGCATGCTGGCAGTCTCCGCCGACGCCCGCGGCCGGGGCGCCGGCGAGGCTTTGGTGCGCGCCTGCGTCGACCGCGCGAGGGGGCTCGGCCGTACGCGGATGGTGCTGTCCACGCAGCGCAGCATGCACGCCGCGCACCGGGTGTACGAGCGGCTGGGCTTCACGCGCAACCCGGCGCGGGACTGGAACCCGCTGCCGGAGGTGGACGACATCCTGCTGCTGGTCTACGAGCTGACGCTCTGACAGCCCACTCCTGCCTCTCCGCGCGACACCACTGTAACCCCTGCGCGACACAACATATGGGTCCGTCAGCGGCACCCGGCACAAGATGTATGCTCATGCTCGCTGTCGTCGCAGGGGAATCCGGTGCGAATCCGGAACTGTCCCGCAACGGTGTACCCATGCCTGCCCACGGGCGCGCACGGGAGTCAGTCCGAGGACCTGCCGACAGTGCGCCCGGCCCTTCCGGTCCGGGTGCCCTGACGTCCGGGCCTCGCGGAATGGGCCGGTGGACGCGACGCCGCGTGCGTTCGTGTGCTGCCCCCTGCGCTCTTCGAGGCCCCCGTGCCGAGCGAGGGAGAGCCCCACGTGACCATCGCGCCAGCCGATCCGGCTTCAGCGACCCGCGTGACCGAGGAGAGCGACGGCCCCGGGGCCGCGCTGCTGCGGACCCTGACCCAGCTGACCGCCGACCTGCCCGACGCCGACCCCGGCCGGGTGGCGGCCGCCGCGCTGCGCGGCCGGTCCGCCGCCGCCGACGAGGCGGAGCTGCGGGAACTGGCCGCCGAGGCGGCGGCCGGGCTGATCTCCGAGGACCCCGCCTACTCCCGGCTCGCCGCCCGGCTGCTGACGATCGGCATCCGCGCCGAGGCCGCCTCGCAGGGCGTCACCTCGTTCACCGGCTCGGTGGCCGCCGGGCACCGGGAGGGCCTGATCGGCGACCGCACCGCCGCGTTCGTCCGGCTGCACGCGGCCCGCCTGGACGCGCTGATCGACACGGACGCCGACGACCGGTTCGGCTACTTCGGGCTGCGCACCCTGCACAGCCGCTATCTGCTGCGCCACCCGGTCACCCGCAAGGTCGTCGAGACGCCCCAGCACTTCCTGCTCCGGGTCGCGTGCGGGCTCGCCGAGGACGACAGCGAGCGGGCGCTGGAGGAGGTCGCCGCGCTGTACGGGCTGATGAGCCGGCTCGACTACCTGCCCTCCTCCCCCACGCTGTTCAACTCCGGCACCCGCCACCCGCAGATGTCGTCCTGCTACCTCCTGGACTCCCCCCGGGACGAGCTGGACTCCCTCTACGAGCGCTACCACCAGGTCGCCCGCCTCTCGAAGCACGCCGGCGGCATCGGCCTGTCCTTCTCCCGCGTCCGCGCCCGGGGTTCGCTGATCCGCGGCACCAACGGGCACTCAGGCGGCATCGTCCCGTTCCTGAAGACGCTGGACGCCTCGGTCGCCGCCGTGAACCAGGGCGGCCGCCGCAAGGGCGCCGCCGCGGTCTACCTGGAGACCTGGCACGCGGACATCGAGGAGTTCCTCGAACTGCGCGACAACACCGGCGAGGACGCCCGCCGTACGCACAACCTGAATCTGGCGCACTGGGTGCCGGACGAGTTCATGCGCCGGGTCGCCGACGACGCGCCGTGGTCGCTGTTCTCCCCGGTGGACGTGCCCGAGCTGGTCGACCTGTGGGGCGAGGAGTTCGACGCGGCCTACCGGGCCGCCGAGGCCAAGGGCCTGGCCCGCAGGACGCTCCCGGCGCGCGAGCTGTACGGCCGGATGATGCGCACCCTCGCACAGACCGGCAACGGCTGGATGACCTTCAAGGACACCGCCAACCGCACCGCCAACCAGACCGCCGAGCCGGGCCACGTCGTCCACTCCTCCAACCTGTGCACGGAGATCCTGGAGGTCACCGACGACGGGGAGACGGCGGTCTGCAACCTCGGCTCGGTCAACCTCGCGGCATTCGCCGGCGAGGACGGCATGGACTGGGAGCGCCTGGACGCGGCGGTCCGCACCGCCGTGACGTTCCTGGACCGGGTGGTCGACATCAACTTCTACCCGACCGGGGAGGCGTCCCGGTCCAACAGCCGCTGGCGCCCGGTGGGTCTGGGCGTGATGGGGCTGCAGGACGTCTTCTTCCGGATGCGGATGCCGTTCGACTCCCCCGAGGCGAAGGCGCTGTCCACCCGGATCGCCGAGCGGATCATGCTCGCCGCGTACGAGACGTCCGCGGGACTGGCCGAGCGGCACGGCCCGCTGCCCGCCTGGGAGAAGACCCGCACCGCGCGGGGCGTGCTGCACCCCGACCACTACGGCGTCGAGCTCGCCTGGCCGGGGCGCTGGGAGGCGCTGCGGACCAGGATCGCCGCGACGGGCCTGCGCAACGCGCTGCTGCTGGCGATCGCGCCCACCGCGACCATCGCGTCCATCGCGGGCGTGTACGAGTGCATCGAGCCGCAGGTGTCCAACCTGTTCAAGCGCGAGACGCTGTCCGGGGAGTTCCTCCAGGTCAACTCGTACCTGGTGGAGGACCTCAAGCGGCTCGGGGTGTGGGACGCGCGCACCCGTGAGGCGCTGCGTGAGGCGGGCGGCTCGGTGCAGGACTTCGCGTGGATCCCCGAGAACGTACGGCGGCTGTACCGCACGGCGTGGGAGATCCCGCAGCGCGGCCTGATCGACATGGCCGCCGCCCGGACCCCGTTCCTGGACCAGGCGCAGTCGCTCAACCTGTTCCTGGAGACGCCGACCATCGGGAAGCTCTCCTCGATGTACGCCTACGCCTGGAAGCAGGGGCTGAAGACCACCTACTACCTGCGCTCCCGCCCGGCGACCCGGATCGCCCGCGCGGCCCGCGCCGCCGTCCCCGTCCAGCAGCCGGCCGGCCCCGAGGCCGTCGCCTGCTCCCTCGAGAACCCCGAATCCTGCGAGGCCTGCCAGTGACCACCAGCACGACCAAGAACCTGCTCGACCCCGGCTTCGAGCTGACCCTGCGCCCCATGCGCTACCCGGACTTCTACGAGCGCTACCGGGACGCGATCAAGAACACCTGGCACGTCGAGGAGGTGGACCTGCACTCGGACGTCGCCGACCTGGCGAAGCTGACGCCCGAGGAGCAGCATCTGATCGGCCGGCTCGTGGCGTTCTTCGCCACCGGCGACTCGATCGTGGCGAACAACCTGGTGCTGACGCTGTACAAGCACATCAACTCGCCCGAGGCGCGGCTGTATCTGTCGCGGCAGTTGTTCGAGGAGGCCGTGCACGTCCAGTTCTATCTGACCCTGCTGGACACGTATCTGCCCGATCCGGACGACCGGGCGGCGGCCTTCGCGGCCGTGGAGAACATTCCGTCCATCCGGGAGAAGGCCGAGTTCTGCTTCACGTGGATGGACTCGGTGGAGCAGATCGACCGGCTGGAGTCGAAGGCCGACCGGCGCCGCTTCCTGCTGAACCTGATCTGCTTCGCGGCCTGCATCGAGGGCCTGTTCTTCTACGGCGCGTTCGCCTACGTCTACTGGTTCCGCAGCCGGGGTCTGCTGCACGGCCTGGCGACCGGCACCAACTGGGTGTTCCGCGACGAGACGATGCACATGAGCTTCGCCTTCGACGTGGTGGACACCGTGCGCAAGGAGGAGCCGGAGCTGTTCGACGAGGAGCTCGGCCGGCAGGTCACCGACATGCTGCGCGAGGCCGTGGAGGCGGAGCTGCAGTTCGCCCGTGACCTGTGCGGCGACGGACTGCCCGGCATGAACACCGCGTCGATGCGGCAGTACCTGGAGTGCGTGGCCGACCAGCGTCTGGTGCGCCTGGGCTTCGCTCCGGTGTACGGCTCGGAGAACCCGTTCTCCTTCATGGAGCTGCAGGGCGTGCAGGAGCTGACCAACTTCTTCGAGCGCCGTCCGTCCGCGTACCAGGTCGCCGTGGAGGGCACGGTCGACCTGGACGAGGACTTCTGACGCCGGGGCGCCGGGGCCGTCTCACGCCGCCCGTGCGGGGCGGCGCGGGGCGGTCCCGTGCGCCGGACGGGACGCGGCCCGGGGGTCGGGCGGTTCCGTGTCAGGGACCGCCGTGGCCTCCCGGATCTGCCGGTCGATGCGGCGGTCGCGCAGGATGCCGATCACGGCGGGCGCGACCATGAGGACGAACAGGCCGAGAACGGCCACCATCGCGATCAGTGCTTCTGTCTGCGTCGTGTTCATGGACACCACTGTGGCGCCGGACACTCCTGACGGGGAGTGGCAGGACTGCCGTACACCCTCGATTTACTGCCAAGAGCGAGGCACACTGGGGGCATGCTCCGGAATGTGGCGGCCGTCCTCCTCGACGGCGTGAATCCCTTCGAACTCGGCGTGGTCTGCGAGGTCTTCGGCATCGACCGCAGCGACGACGGGCTGCCGGTGTACGACTTCGCGGTGGTCTCGGCGCAGGGGCCCTCGGTGCGCACGAGCACCGGTTTCACGCTCGGGACCGAGCACGGCCTGGAACGGCTGGAGACGGCCGATCTGATCACCGTGCCCGCCGGCGCCTCGTACGCCTCCCGGGAGTTCCCTCCCGAGATGCTGGACGCGCTGCGCCGGGCGGTGGACCGGGGCGCGCGGGTGCTGAGCGTGTGCTCGGGGGTGTTCGTGCTGGCCGCCGCCGGGCTGCTGGAGGGGCGGCGCGCGGCGGTGCACTGGAAGCACGCGCAGGAGCTGAGCCGCCGCTATCCGCATCTGACGGTCGAGCCCGACGTGCTCTACGTCGACGAGGACCCGGTGATCACCTCGGCGGGCACCGCCGCGGGCATCGACGCCTGTCTGCACCTGGTGCGCAAGGAGCAGGGGCCCGAGGTGGCCAACCGGATCGCCCGGCGGATGGTGGTGCCCCCGCACCGCGACGGCGGACAGGCCCAGTACATCGAGCGTCCGCTGCCGGAGCCCGGGGGCGACTCGGTCGCCGGGGTGCTGGTGTGGATGGAGCAGCACCTCGACGAGGAGGTCACCGTCGAGCAGCTCGCCGCCCGCGCCCACATGTCGCCGCGCACCTTCGCCCGCCGCTTCCAGCAGGAGACCGGCACCACGCCGTACCGCTGGATCCTGCGCCAGCGGGTGCTGCTGGCCCAGCATCTGCTGGAGCGGACGGACGAGACGGTCGACGCGATCGCGGGCCGCACGGGTTTCGGCAACGCGGCCGCGCTGCGCCACCATTTCGTGCGCACGGTGGGGACCACCCCGCAGTCCTATCGGCGCGCGTTCAGGGGCCCGGAGGCCGCCTGACCGCGCGCCGGCCGGCGGGACGGCGTCAGCGGGGCAGTGCCCGCAGCATCAGCCGGCGGGGCCGCAGCGTGATGCCGATGCGGTGCCGGGGGTCGGAGTCCGACGCGTGCTCGAAGCGGTACGCGTGGGCGACGACGGCGGTCATGAGCGTGAGCTCCGCCATGGAGAAGTGGTCACTGGGGCACTTGCGGTTGCCGACGCTGAACGGGCTCATGGCGTACTTGGGCACGTCCTTGGACCGCTCGGGGAGCCAGCGGTCCGGGTCGAAGTCCTCGTTCCGCTCGTACGACCGCCGGTCGCGCTGGATGGCGTACGGGCTGTAGATGAGGTCCGCGCCCTTCGGAATGCGGTAACCGCCGAGTTCCGTGTCGGCGACCGCGCGGCGGGTCAATATCCATACGGCCGGATACAGCCGCAGGGTCTCCGTGACGACATTCGCGGTGTACGTCAGCTTCCGCACGTCCTCGAATGCGACCGGGCGGTCGCCGACCACGGATTCCACCTCGTCGCGGATCTTGTCGCCGAGTTCCGGGTGCTCGGTGAGAACCAGGAGGAGCGACATGATCGTCGATCCGACGGTTTCGGCGCCGGGGGTCAGGATGGCGATGACCTGATCGTGGATCTCCTGTTCCCCGATCGGGTCGCCATTGTCGTCCTTCGCCTCCAGCAAAGCCGTCAGCAAATCGTTCGGTTTTTGACCGCTCGCCCGTCGGTCGGCGACGATCTCGTCGACCAGGACATGCAAATCGGCCAGCGCCCGGTTGAATTCGCGATTGGCCGGAAGCGGAATCTTGTAGAGCGGTCCGAGCGGCACGACCATCCGCTGGTACATGCCGGCGAACAGGGTGGTGAGGTCGGCGCATATGCGGTCGGCGCGGGCGTCCATGTAGCTGCCGCGCATCAGGCAGCGGGCGGCGACCCGCACGGCCGCGCGGAACGACTCGTACGTGATGTCCAGCACCCCGTCCGCGGCCCGCCAGCGGTCCACGAGCTCGTACGCCTCCTCGGCCATGATCGGGCCGTAGGCGGGGATCGCGTCGAGCCGGAACGCGGGCTGGATGGTGCGCCGCTGACGCCGGTGCAGCTTGCCGTTGGCGGTGGCCACGCCCTCCTTGCCGAGCAGGCTCTCCAGCGACTCCCACAGGGGCCCGGCGATGATGTAGTCCGGGCTGAGCGCCACCTCTCCGGTGAGGGCGGGGGTGGTGACGGCGTAGACGGTCTTGGGGCCCAGCTTCAGGCGCACCACGTCGCCGTGGTCGCGCAGCTGGGACAGGAAGGCCAGCGGGTCGCGCGCCAGGCGCCAGCCGTGGCCGAGGAACGGGACGGTGCCGCCGGCCACGGGCGGCTCGTCGGTCGCGGTGGTGTCCTTCGGGCGTACGGACTCGACGGTCATTTCTCACCTTCCGTTGCGTTGTTGACGTACGGGGGCGTGGACCGGTCGTCCCAGCTGTCGACCCGGTACCGGCCGGACTCGTGGTGGAACCAGTAGACGGAACTGAACCAGTTCCGCATGTTGGCGACGCAGACGCGCACGGCGGCGCCCGTCTCCTTTCCGCCCACCGTCCCGTCGTCCAGCCGGTCGGCGAACCGTAATGCCTCCTGTTCCGCGTCCAGGAATTCGCTGATGCATTCCTCCACGCGGTGCCGCATGTCGGCGATCGCCTCTTCGAGGGTCATTCCCTCGTGGGTGACGAGACTGATGCCGAGATTGTGCACCTCGTTTCCGGCGATTTCCTTGGGGAGCGAGCAGAGGTCGTTGTACCAGGCGGCGAATTCCTGGCTGAGCAGCGCCGGTTTGCGATAGGCCGGGTTCTTCCGCACCGCGTCCGGGAGTTCGTACCCCGCGCTCGGTTCCAGAAGGTCGGTCCAAATCCAGTGCGCAAATGTGAGGCGGCGCAGTTCGAGGTATTCCTCGACGGTCGGGACGACGCCTTCCGTGCGGTTGTGGAACTCCCGGTCGTACGCCTCGATCACGGCGTGGAAGTGGCGCGCGAACCGCGCGTTCCAGGTGTCCGGAAGAAATGCGTAGAGCCGCCGCACGCTGTCGGCGAGACCCGCGACCACGGGGTCCTGGTGACTCAGGTGGTCACCGGGGCGGTCGAGGGCGCTGTGCAGCAGGTCCTTCAGCCGCCGCCAGGCGTCCGGCCGGCCGTGCACGATGTCGCGATCGTGACGGTCGTCCCAGACGAAGAACCAGGCGCTGTAGTCCGCTATCGCCTGGAGGACCTCGTCGGGCGCGCCTATGTAGTAGCCCGCCATGAGGTCCGTGTAACACAGGCCGTCGGCATATGACTCCACCTTCTCCGGCGTCATGAGCCGCTTTTCGAGCAGCCATGCCCGGGTCTCCCTCTGGAGCTTCGGCCAATACGGGTGGAGTTGCCGGGGAAACGCCGCCTCGATCACCGGAAGAGACAGCGCCGGTGGTACTGCGATGGTGGTCGGTGTCGATGTGGAGCCGTGTGACAAAGCATGCACGAACATTCCCCTCTCAGCCGCCAGTTGAGCGCCCGCCCCCCGAGCCGGGCGTACGCCGTGCGTATCCCCGTACCTCCATTCAGCACTACAACTGACCGTTCTGGGAACGGATTTGCTTCTTTCACTACCTCTGGATGCGCACAGACGAACGGCGCCCGTCCGGGATGTGCCGGATCGGGCGCCGTGTGCGGGATGTGAAGGAAGCCGTGAAGGCGGTCAGTCGTTGGCGACCACGGGGTAGCGCGGCTCGTTCTCGGCCATCTGCTTCAGCGCGGCCTTACGCTCACGCTTCGACAGACGGTCGATGTACAGGTAGCCGTACAGGTGGTCCGTCTCGTGCTGGAGGCAGCGGGCGAAGTAGCCCGTTCCGCGTACCCGGATCGGGTTGCCCTTCTCGTCCTGACCGGTCACCTCGGCGTAGTCGGGCCGGGCCAGGGGCGCGTACGCGGTGGGCACCGACAGGCAGCCCTCGCTGCTGTCGTCCAGCCGGCGCCGCTCGGCGGGCAGTTCGACGAGCTTCGGGTTGCAGACCACGCCGACGTGGCGCACGCCCTCGTCGTCCGGGCAGTCGTACACGAAGACCTTCAGATCCACACCGATCTGGTTGGCGGCCAGCCCCACGCCCTCGGCGGTGCGCTGGCTGGCGAACATGTCGGCGACCAGTTGCTGGAGCTCCTCGCCGAAGTCCGTGACGTCCTTGCACTCCTTGTGCAGCACCGGGTTGCCGACCACGGTGATCGGGCGCGAGGTGCCGCGCTCCCGCCACGCCGCCTCGCGCTCCTCGCAGTCCTCCGTGTCGATGACGTAGCCCTCGTCGTCGACGGGGAGCACGCCCGCGTGCTGCTGATCGGTGTCCTGCTGAGCCATGACCGACGTGTGCCTTCCTGAGATGACCGAGACTGCTGTGACAAGGGTAAGTGGCAGCGCCCCGTGACGGCGCCGGGACGGTATCGACATGCGGCTCCGCCACGTGGGCGCGATCGACCACAACGGCCCCGCAGCCGACCGCGAGCCTCAACAAACCTCTTCGAGATCCCGCCAATCCCTGGAGTCAGGGCTGTCAGCGACCCACCCGTCCAACAACCCCCGCACCAAAGAAGCCGGGGCAGCGATGCCACACTCCCGCTCCGGCACCCACAACTGCCCGTCCGTCCGATGCCCCAACGGCCCGGGATGCCCCGGCTCACTGTGATCGTGAGGATCGAGGTGCTCCCCGTCACCCTCGTCCGACGGCATCCGTGATTCCGAGCACATCCGGCACAGCAGCCGTACCGACGACGACCAGTCCTCCGCCGCGAACCCGGCGTCGGAGGCGAGCTGTTCCAGCGCGTCCCGGTCGGCCTCGGACGCGGCCTCCAGCAGCACCACCCAGGTCGGCACCGGCGAGGGCGCCCACAACTCGATCTCGTCGAACACCGGGTAGGTGTGCCCGGCGGCGGTGCTCCGCTCGCCGTGCGGCACCCCGTCGTGCAGGACGACCTCTCCCCAGCGGCGCCCGGAGGACGGCAGGGGGATGGACAGCACCTCGATGCGGGCGGGGTCGAGCCGCCGCCCCCACACCACTTCGGCCTCCCCCTCCGGGGACAGCCGTACGGCCGCGCTGCCCAGGTCCATGCCGAGGGGCTCGCCCGCGTCGGTCGCGGGGCCCGGCACCTTGAGCCCGTAGGCCTGCCAGGCGCGGCGGGCCAGCGGCCAGTCCTGGAGGGCGGTCGCGGCGATGCCCACGTTCCACCAGTCCGGAGCGCCGGTGTCGCGGTCGAGCAGGGCGACGGCGCGCAGTCCGGCCGCGCGCGCCTGCTCCCAGTCGTGCCGGAACTTGTGCAGCAGCGCGAGGTTGAACCAGGACTCCGACAGCCAGGGCTCCAGATCGGCGGCGCGGGTCAGCAGCGCGCCCGCGTCCTCGTACCGGCCGTCGCCGATGAGCGTGAACGCGCGGTCCGTGGCCTGCCGCCAGGAGGCGGAGGGCCGGTGACGTCCCTTGCCGAAGATCCTCACGATTCCCGCCTGCCAGTTCCGTTCGGTGGGCCGGCCACAGCGATCGGCACCCCCGGACACCCTCTCCTTCGCATCCAACCACGTACGGCCGCGAGGGCGCTCATTACCCATGGGTTACCCAGCACGGCCGGAAACCAGACCGCCCGCTCCGCCCTCTCACCACGACCGGTCCACCTGCTCACGCGTCCCCTCCGTGTCCCGGGACAGAACCCTGGCCAGGGCCTCGACGACCTCCGGCGCGTACTCCCCGGCGGCCCCCAGCCGCAGTTCCTCCAGCGCGGTCAGCGGCCCCCCGGGCCCTCCTTCCCTGCACTTCTCGTCGTACGCGTTCACCACCCGGACGATCCGGGCGGCGAGCGGCTGCTCGGTGTGCGGGTCGGCCTGGCGTTCGACGATCCCGGCGACGCGGGGGTCCACCCCTGTCTGCCGCACCACCGCGCCGCCCAGCAGCGCGATCCTGCGCTGCTCGGCGGGGGGCAGTCCCGCGGTGGCGCCCTCGGGCACCGGGTCGACGAGGCTGAGCTGCCCGATGTCGTGCATCAGCGCCGCGTACTCCAGCACCGTCAGCTCCGGCTCGGTGAGGCCGAGGTCCCGGCCCACCGCCTGGCTGAGCGCGGCGACCCGGCGCGAGTGCCCGTGCGGGGTGTACCCGGCGATCTCGGTGGCCCGCGCGAGGGACGCGATGGTCTGCCGGTAGGTGGCGCGCACCGCCGTGTACCGCCGGTGGGACAGCTGCGCGAGCAGCAGCGGCACGGAGAACACGGGCAGCGCCCACAGCCCCGCGACGGCCGCGCCCAGCGCCATCACCGCTCCGGTGGCCACGACGGCGGCGCCGATGCCGGGCACGGCCCGCAGTTCGTCGCGCAGCAGCGGCGGGAAGGGCCAGCCGGTGCGGGAGTGGGCGAGCGCGGCGGCGAGCACGGCGTCGCACAGCGCGGTCAGGGTCAGCAGGACGAGCAGCAGCAGCACGTGTCCCGGCCCGCTCCAGTCGTCGAACGCGCCGCGGGCGTGCAGCGGGTGGAAGCACACGGCGACGAAGCCGACGGTCAGCACCCTGCGGGTCACCGGGTCCAGGGACGGCCCGTCGCCGCGTCCGACGTGCGGGACGCTGCCGAGCAGCGAGGCGGCGAGCACCACGGTGACGACCTGGGCGGCGCCGTGCTCGGCGGGCCGCCCCGCGACCTCGCCGAGCAGCGCGTACGCCAGCGAGCCGGCGGCCGCGAGCGGTGCGGGCTCCCGGATGCCCCGGCCGCCGCGCCGGGTCAGCTCGCCGACCGCGACGAGCGTGCCGAAGGCGAGGGCGGTGGAGCGGTCCTCGACGCCGTGGTACAGCGTCGTGCCCAGCGACCCGGCCGCGAGGACGGCGGCGCACAGGTGCACGACGGTGTGCAGCGGAACGGTCCGCGCGCGGGGCCTCACCGACGCGCCCCGGGACGGCCGGTGACGGGTGCGGCGGGGCCGGGGACGCCCGTCCGCCGCGGCTCGTCGGCGGTCACGGCGGGGGGCCAGCCGGTGCGGGCGACCGCGCGGACGAGGGCCCGCACCATCCGCGGGTCGAAGTGCGTGCCCGCGCACCGCTCGAGCTCCTCCAGCGCCACGGGCACCGGACGCGCCCTGCTGTAGCTGCGGGTGGAGGTCATCGCGTCGAAGGCGTCGGCGACCGCGACGACCCGCGCGGACTCCGGGATCTGACCGCCCGCCAGCCCGTAGGGGTAGCCGGTGCCGTCGAGCCGCTCGTGGTGGTGCAGCACGGCAGCGCGGGCCTCGCCGAGGAAGGAGATGCCGCGCACCATCTCGTGGCCGTACTCGGGGTGCAGTTCGATGACCCGCCGCTCCTCGGGGGTGAGGGGGCCGTTCTTGGTGAGGACGCGGGTGGGCACGCCGAGCTTGCCGACGTCGTGCAGGATGCCCGCGAACCGCAGCATCTCCACCCGCTCGTCGTCCATGCCGAGTTCGCGGGCGATCAGCATGGAGGCGCGGCCGACGCGCTCGCTGTGGCCGCGTGTGTAGCCGTCCTTGATGTCGACGGCCTGCACCAGCGCGCGGATCGTGGCCTGGTGGGCGGCGCGCTCCCGGTGGTACTGGGCGAACGCCCACCATGAGACGCCCATCGGCAGCAGCACCAGCAGCGCCGCGACCGGGCCGTAGGGGCTGCGCCACAGCAGGGCCATCATCAGCCCGGCGAGACCGTGCACGGTGAGGGGCGCCAGGGAGCCAAGGAACAGCCGCCACCAGGCGGCCGCGGGACGGGTGCGGGGCAGTGAGCCGGGGGCGGGCGCCAGGACGCCGCCGTCGAGCAGGGTGAGGACGAGGCAGAACGCGAGCACGGCGGCGCCCGCCGTGGCGAGGGCCCCTGGCATGTCGCAGCGCGCCACCGCGTCCCGGCCGCCGGTCTTCAGATGGACCAGGCTCGCGGCCCACACGGCGACGACGAGCCGGCCGGTGCGCCACAGCCGGCGTGCGAGACGGGGGCCGTGTTCTACGGGGAGCAGCACCGCCCCGGGCAGCGCGACGAGGGCGGCGGCGGCGGGCGGCAGCAGGAAGGCCCCGGCGAGCAGCACGGGGTGGAAGGTGCCGCCGGGGTGCGGTCCGGCGACGAGGCGGGACCGGGCGAGGCGCTCGCATCCCGCGTACAGGGCGGCGAGCAGGACGACCGGCCACCAGGGGACGCGCGGGTCGGGCAGGGACGACAGCACCCCCGGCCGGGGGACGCCCGGCAGGGGGAGCAGACAGCACAGTCCGAGCAGGGTGACGCCGGTGAGATACACCCGGGCGCGCGCCGGTAACGCCTCCATGAGCCCCTCCCCCGACCGTGCCGCGTGCGGCTTCCGTCGCCCGTCGGCTCATGGAGCCTAGGACGGGGGGAGGCGGCGCCGCGGGCGGACCGCCCGCGGATTAGCACAATCGGGTGACGCGGCCCCGGGTGCGGGGAGGTGTCAGGACTCCTGCGGAGCGGTCGTGACGTCCTGCTCGGGCACGTTCTGGCCGGAGCGGATCAGCTCGATGCGGCCCATGACCTTCGAGCGCAGGTCGCCCGGCACGTCGTCCTGTCCGCAGCACCGCTTGACGAGCTTCTTGACCGCCTGCTCCAGTCCGTACTTCTCCAGGCAGGGTGAGCACTCCTCGAAGTGGTGCTCGAACTTCTGGCAGTCGGCATCCGGCATCTCACGGTCGAGGAACTCGTAGAGATGATCGAGGATTTCGCTGCAATCCGTCTCGTGCGGCTCTCCGCAGCTCATGACCCCGAGCCTTTCGCTTCGTTCGACTCTCCGGCACCGGCCGGGACCAGTCCGCGCTCGCGCGCGTAGTCCTCGAGCATGCCGCGCAGCTGGCGACGTCCCCGGTGAAGCCGGGACATCACCGTACCGATGGGTGTCCCCATGATGTCGGCGATCTCCTTGTAGGCAAAGCCCTCGACATCGGCGAGATAGACCGCGATGCGGAACTCCTCCGGGATCGCCTGCAGGGCTTCCTTCACGTCCGAGTCCGGCAGGTGGTCCATGGCCTGCGACTCGGCGGAACGCAGACCTGTGGACATGTGCGACTCGGCGCGCGCGAGCTGCCAGTCCTCGATCTCCTCGGCCGCGGAGCGCTGGGGTTCGCGCTGCTTCTTGCGGTACGAGTTGATGAAGGTGTTGGTGAGGATCCGGTACAGCCACGCCTTGAGGTTGGTGCCCTCGCGGAACTGGTGGAAGGACCCGTACGCCTTGGCGTAGGTCTCCTGCACCAGGTCCTCGGCGTCGGCCGGGTTGCGCGTCATGCGCAGCGCGGCCGAGTACATCTGGTCGAGGAACTCGAGCGCGTCCCGTTCGAAGCGCGCGCTGCGCTCCGCGGTCGACTCCGCGCGCGTGTCGCCCTGGCCCTCGGGCTGCTCCGCCTGGCCGTGTTCGGTCCCTGCGTCGGTACCGGGAACCGGACCCACCTCCTCGAAAGTCGTCGTGAGACCGAGACCGGCCTCACCCGAATCGGAGGATAGACGACGATCCGGTCCGCCCGCCGCCCGAACAGGGGCGGTCTTGGCCGCGTGCAGCACCGTCCAGTCGAGGTCGGCGCGGGCACTGCGGCTCGGGCAGAACGTGGAACCCATGCGTGGACTTCCTCTCCTACGGCGGCGGTGCCGTTCGACCGGCACGTACGCCCCCCTCAACAGCGGGGGCCGCGCCCGCATTCCCGCCGCCTCAGCCGCCCAGGGCGGCCGTCCACCGCACGACCGCGTCGGTGATCACCCGGAGGGCGTCCTCCTGCGTGAGGTCCGCCCGCCTGGGCACGGCGAAGCCGTGGTCGGCATGCGGGACCTCCACCAGGTCGTGGTCGCCCGCCGGGAACTCGGCGGGTTTCCCGAAGGGGTCGTTGCCCCCCTGGACGACGAGGGTGGGGACGCCCGCGCCCAGCAGCTCCTCGGCGCGGGACTTCTCCGGCTTGCCGGGCGGGTGCAGCGGGAAGCTCAGCGCGAGCACGGCGTACGCGCCCAGTTCCGTCGCGGTGCGGCAGGCGACACGGGCGCCGGCGCTGCGTCCGCCGGAGATCACCGGGAGGCCCGGCTTGGTCAGCGCGGGCCAGACACCGCGCCAGCCGGTGTCCAGCGTCTTCGGCGCGGGTGCGACCTTCTTGCCGGCCACCCGCCAGGGCTGCTCGACGAGGGCCACGGTCACGCCGTGGGCGGGGAGGACGGCGGCGAGCGCGGCGAGGTCGCGGGCCTCGATGCCGCCGCCCGCGCCGTGGCTCGCGGCGAGGACGAGGCGCGGCGCGTCGGCGTGGTGCCAGGTGACGCGGGCCTCGCCGGCGTCCGTGGCGACCGTCTCGGTGGTCACGTCGGGCTCGGAGGTCACGTCGGACTCGGAGGTCACGTCGGACTCGGAGGTCACGTCGGACTCGGCGGTCGCATCAGTTTCGGGGCTCACGTCAGAAGAGTGTGCCCTCTTCCGGGGCGGCCAGCTCCTTCAGCAGCTCCGGGCCGTTGTTGCGGACGTTGCTGACGGCGGTGGTGACCGGGTAGGCGCGCATCAGCCCGGGCGGCGGCGGGGCGAGCAGCCCGCGCAGGTCCTCGGGGTCGGTGCGGGACGGGTCGAGCCAGGCGTCCCAGCGGTCCGGGGTGAGCATCAGCGGCATTCGCGGGTGGATCTCGGCGAGGGAGTGCGGTCCCTCCGCCGGGGCCACGGCCAGCGGGCTCGTCTCGGCCTCGGTGGTGATCACGGAACAGGTCACCCACCAGGCCCGGGGGTGGTCGTCGGGCAGGGTGCGGTCGCGCCAGAACTCGTACAGCCCCGCCATCGCGAAGACCGAGCCGTCGGCGGGGGTGACGAAGTAGGGCTGCTTGCGGGGCCGCTTCTTCTTCCCCTCGACCTCCAGGTCGCGCTCCTCCTTGCCGGTGACCCACTCGTAGTAACCGTCGGCGGGGAGGATGCAGCGGCGGGAGGAGAAGGCGCGGCGGTACGACGGCTTCTCGTGGACGGTCTCCGCGCGCGCGTTGATCATCCGCGCGCCGCCCTCGGGGGTCTTGGACCAGGAGGGCACGAGTCCCCACTTGAGCGTGCGCAGCTGCCGAACCGGGCGGGGGTCGTCCGCGTCCTTCAGAGGACGGTCGAGGACGGCGTGGACCTCCTTGGTCGGCGCCACGTTGTAGTCGGGCTCCAGGGTCTCCTCGGGCTCCCACTTCTCGATCTCGAAGATCCCGGCGAGATCCTCGGGCCTCCGACTCGCTGCATACCGTCCGCACATACGTGCAACACTGCCAGACTCCGCACGCGCACAGGGAGCGATCCAACACACATGACGAGCATGGTCAGCACCGCGTCCGCATCCCTCGCGTCCCTCTGGGACGAGGTGGCGGGCACCCAGCCCGACCCGGACCTGTGGGTGGTCGTCGCGACCCTGGTGGCGGCCCTCGCCGTGGTCGTGCCGCACACGCCCTGGCGGATCGCGCGGAACGCGATCACCATCGCCCACGAGGGCGGGCACGGCCTGGTGGCGCTGCTCAGCGGCCGCACCCTGACGGGCATACGCCTGCACTCCGACACCAGCGGCCTGACCGTCAGCCGCGGCAAGCCGACCGGCATCGGCATGATCCTCACGGCCGCCGCCGGCTACACCGCTCCCCCGCTGCTGGGCCTGGGCGGGGCCGCGCTGCTCGGCGCGGGCCGCATCACGCTGCTGCTGTGGCTGGCCACCGCGCTGTTGCTGGCGGTGCTGGTGATGATCCGCAACGCCTACGGGGCGGTGACGGTGCTGGCCACCGGGAGCACGTTCGTGCTGGTGTCGTGGCTGACGGGGCCGCAGGTGCAGGCGGCGTTCGCGTACGCGGTGGTGTGGTTCCTGCTGCTGGGCGGGGTGCGCCCGGCGTTCGAGCTCCAGGCCAAGCGGCGGCGCGGGGGCGCGGGCGACTCGGACGCGGACCAGCTGTCCCGGCTGACGCACGTCCCGGCGGGGATGTGGCTGTTCCTGTTCCACGCGGTGTCTGTGTGCTCGCTGCTGGGCGGGGGGCGCTGGCTGCTGGGTCTGTGACCCTGCGGGCCGACGGGTGACCAGGCTGTGTTCCGCCTGGCGGGCATGGAACGGCCGGGCTCCTCACCTCCTTATAAAGTGGCCCCATGGCCCCGAATCCCACGCACACCGCCCTCTGGCCCGCCCCGCACGCGAGCGGAGCCGTCGACGCGACGGTCCACGTGCCCGGGTCCAAGTCGGTCACCAACCGCGCCCTCGTCCTCGCCGCCCTCGCCTCCGAGCCGGGCTGGCTGCGCCGCCCCCTGCGCTCGCGCGACACGCTGCTGATGGCGGGCGGGCTGCGGGCCCTGGGCGTGGAGATCGAGGAGGGCGTCGGTCCCGACGGGACGGGCGAGGCCTGGCGTGTGGTGCCGGCCGGTCTGCGCGGCCCGGCCACCGTGGACGTGGGCAACGCGGGCACGGTGATGCGCTTCCTGCCGCCGGTGGCCACCCTGGCGGACGGCCCGGTGCGCTTCGACGGCGACCCGCGGTCCTACGAGCGCCCCCTGAACGGCGTCATCGACGCGCTGCGGCAGCTCGGCGCGCGGATCGACGACGACGAGCGGGGCGCGCTGCCGATGACGGTGCACGGCGGGGGCGCGCTGGACGGCGGCACGGTCGAGGTGGACGCGTCCTCCTCGTCGCAGTTCGTCAGCGCCCTGCTGCTGTCGGCGCCGCGCTTCAACCAGGGCGTGGAGGTGCGGCACACCGGCGCGACGCTCCCGTCGATGCCGCACATCCGGATGACGGTCGACATGCTGCGCGCGGTCGGCGCCCAGGTGGACACCCCCGAGTCGGGCGGCGAGCCGAACGTCTGGCGGGTCACCCCGGGCGCCCTGCTCGGCCGGGACCTGACGATCGAGCCGGACCTGTCCAACGCGCAGCCGTTCCTCGCGGCCGCGCTGATCACCGGCGGCAAGGTCGTCGTCCCCGACTGGCCCGCGCGGACCACCCAGCCCGGTGACCGGCTGCGGGAGATCTTCACCGAGATGGGCGGCTCCTGCGAGCTGACCGAGTACGGGCTGGTGTTCACCGGCTCCGGCGCGGTGCACGGCATCGACGTGGACCTCGGCGAGGTGGGCGAGCTGACGCCGGGCATCGCCGCCGTCGCGGCCCTCGCGGACTCCCCGTCGACCCTGCGGGGCGTGGCCCATCTGCGGCTGCACGAGACGGACCGGCTGGCCGCGCTCACCAAGGAAATCAACGAGCTGGGCGGCGACGTCACCGAGACGGCCGACGGTCTGCACATCCGCCCGCGCCGGCTGCACGGCGGGGTGTTCCACACCTACGAGGACCACCGTATGGCCACCGCCGGTGCGATCATCGGCCTGGCGGTCGAGGGCGTGCAGATCGAGAACGTGGCCACCACGGCGAAGACCCTGCCGGACTTCCCCGAGCTGTGGACCGGGATGCTCGGGGCGTAGGGGTTCACGATGCGCCGCTACGGCAAGCACACCGACGAGGACGACATCCGCTCCCGCCCCAACCGCAAGGGCAACCGGCCGCGCACCCACATCAGGCCCAAGCACGAGGACGCCGCCGAGGGCATGGTGCTCACGGTCGACCGGGGCCGGCTGACCTGCCTCGTCGAGGACCGCGTCGTGACCGCGATGAAGGCCCGCGAGCTGGGCCGCAAGGCCGCCGTGGTGGGCGACCGCGTGGCCCTCGTCGGCGATCTGTCCGGCAAGAAGGACACCCTGGCGCGGATCGTGCGGATCGCTGAGCGCTCGTCGGTGCTGCGCCGCACCGCCGACGACGACGATCCCTACGAGCGGGTGGTCGTCGCCAACGCCGACCAGCTCGCCGTGGTCACCGCCCTCGCCGACCCCGAGCCCCGGCCGCGCCTGATCGACCGCTGCCTGGTCGCCTCCTACGACGGCGGCCTGGAGCCGCTGCTGGTGCTCACCAAGTCCGACCTGGCCCCGCCCGACAAGCTGCTGGAGCTGTACGGCGACCTCGACATCCCGTACGTCGTCACCAGCCGCGCGGAGCTGGAGAGCGGCGAGGCGGTGGAGCGGGTGCGCGAGCAGCTCGCCGGCCGGATCACCGCGTTCGTGGGCCACTCCGGGGTCGGCAAGACGACCCTCGTCAACGCGCTGGTGCCGGACGAGCGGCGCCGCGTCACCGGTCACGTCAACGCCGTGACCGGACGCGGCCGGCACACCACGACGTCCGCGCTGGCGCTGCCGCTCGCGGGCGCCGAGGGCTGGGTGATCGACACGCCGGGCGTGCGGTCGTTCGGTCTCGCGCACGTCGACCCGTCGCGGGTCATCCACGCCTTCCCCGACCTGGAGCCGGGCACGGAGGGCTGTCCGCGCGCGTGCAGTCACGACGAGCCGGACTGCGCGCTGGACGACTGGGTGGCGGAGGGTCACGCGGACCCGGCGCGGCTGTACTCGCTGCGGCGGCTGCTCGCCTCGCGGGACCGCGGGGACGGGGACTGACCCGCGTCGTGTTTGCCCCGTGGTGTCACCGGTAAGTGCATAATCGCACCGAGCCGGACACGAACCAGACGAAGCGGTCACTGACGCGGGGAATGCGGGAGGACACACATGGCGTGGCTGCTGGTCATCGTCGCCGGGTTGCTCGAGACCGGTTTCGCCGTGTGTCTGAAGCTGTCGCACGGGTTCACCCGGCTGTGGCCGACCATCGCCTTCTGCGCGTTCGCCCTGGGCAGCTTCGGACTGCTCACGCTGGCGTTGAAGAAGCTGGACGTGGGACCGGCGTACGCGGTGTGGACGGGCATCGGGGCGGCGGGGACGGCCATCTACGGGATGGTGTTCCTCGGGGACCTGGTGTCCACGCTGAAGATCGTCTCGATCTCCCTGGTGATCGTCGGGGTGATCGGGCTGCAGCTCTCGGGCTCGGCACACTGAGCCGCCCTCCCCTCTTAACGCCGCCCTCTCCTCTTGACAGGGGATTCTTCCGATGAGGGCTCTACGGCACAGGCTGCCGGTGCAGCGCGCCCCGGACCAGCTCGGCCACGCCGCCGTCGGGCGGGGGCGCGACGACGCAGGACAGGGCGAGTCTGATCACCAGCTCGCAGGACCGGGCGAGGTCGGCGGTGTCGCCGCGCGCGTGCCCCGGACCCGCGAGCGCGGCGACGGCCCGGTCCCGGACCAGGTGCACGAAGTCGGAGGGCGAGGGCAGCGGCCCGTCGGCGCGGCGCTGCGCGGGCACCGGGGAGCCGGACGCCACGGCCGCGAGGGCGGGCATGGGCAGGCGCTCGCTCCAGCAGCCGGTGAGCATGGCCCGCACCAGGGCGTTCTCGCGGGCGCTCAGCGTGGTCCACTCGGCGGTGGCGGTGAGGCGGTCGCGGGGGTCGGCGTGGGCGGTGAGGGCGCGGTCGACGCCGGCCAGGTAGCCGTCGGCCTCCCGGCGGACCAGGGCCCGGGCGAGACCGTTCTTGCTGCCGAACTCGTTGTAGAGGGTCTGGCGGGAGACCCCGGCCGCGGCGGCGACGTCCACCATCCGCACCGCGGACCACGGGCGGCGGGCGAGTGCGGTGTAAGCGGCGTCCAGCAGTGATTCCCGCGCTGCAGGCATCATCGCCTCCCTCGGGGCGAGCGGCCGAGACCCTGCGGTTCAGATTTGACGGGGTGTCGGGGACTGTCAAGGGGTCTCGGAACCGGCCCCCGGTGGCCCGGAACCGATCTCGGCCTATACCGTTCGTTGCATGCCCGACTACCTCGACGACCTGCGTCTCGCCCATGTCCTCGCGGACGCCGCCGACGCCGCGACCATGGACCGGTTCAAGGCTCTCGACCTGAAGGTGGAGACCAAACCCGACATGACGCCGGTGAGCGAGGCGGACAAGAACGCCGAGGAGCTGATCCGCGGCCACCTCCAGCGCGCCCGCCCGCGCGACGCCGTCCTGGGCGAGGAATACGGCGTGGAGGGCACCGGACCGCGCCGCTGGGTGATCGACCCGATCGACGGCACCAAGAACTACGTGCGCGGCGTGCCCGTGTGGGCCACGCTGATCGCGCTGATGGAGGCGGGCGAGGGCGGCTTCCAGCCGGTCGTCGGCGTGGTGTCCGCGCCCGCCCTGGGCCGCCGCTGGTGGGCGGCGAAGGGCCACGGCGCCTACGCGGGCCGCAGCCTGTCCTCCGCCACCCGGCTCCAGGTCTCCCGCGTCTCGCGGATCTCCGACGCCTCCTTCGCGTACTCCTCGCTGACCGGCTGGGAGGAGCAGGGACGGCTGGACGGTTTCCTGGACCTGACCCGCGAGGTGTGGCGCACGCGCGCGTACGGCGACTTCTGGCCGTACATGATGGTCGCCGAGGGCTCGGTGGACATCTGCGCGGAGCCGGAGCTGTCGCTGTGGGACATGGCGGCCACGGCGATCGTGGTGACGGAGGCCGGCGGCACCTTCACCGGCCTCGACGGCCGCCCGGGCCCGCACAGCGGCAACGCCGCCGCGTCGAACGGCCTGCTCCACGACGAGCTGCTGGGGTATCTCAACCAGCGGTACTGATCCGGACGCGGTCGCTCCACGCGCCCCCGGGCGGCCGTGTGCGCCCCCTTGTTGACCCCCGCTTTGCCTGCCACTCTGAGAGTTCCCCCACTTGTGAACTTGTGAAAGCGCGAACGAGCGGGTCTCCGGGCCCGTGAGCTCGCGTTTTCCGGTAGGAGGTGGCTCCATCCATGCTCGTCCGTGACGCCATGAGCACCGTGGTCCTCACCATCGGCCCCGCCCACACGCTCCGCCAGGCCGCCGCCCTGATGTCCGCGCGCCGGGTGGGCGCGGCCGTGGTCCTCGACCCCGACGGCACCGGGATCGGCATCCTCACCGAACGGGACGTCCTCAACTCCGTGGGTCTGGGCCAGGACCCGGACGCGGAGCGCGCCCACGCCCACACCACCACCGACGTCGTCTTCGCCGCCCCCTCATGGACCCTCGAGGAGGCGGCGTCCGCCATGGCCCACGGCGGCTTCCGGCATCTGATCGTCCTGGACCGGGGCGAGCCCGCGGGCATCGTCTCGGTCCGCGACATCATCCGCTGCTGGGCGCCCGCCCGGGAGCCGGCCCCACAGGTGCCCGCCTGACGGACACGCGAACGGGCCGGACCCCCAGGAGGGGATCCGGCCCGTCGATCGGCAAACGGTCCAGCGCTGGAATCAGCCGCGCAGGGCCTGCACCGCGGCCTCCAGCCGCTTGCCGAAGTCCTCGTCGGCCTGGCGGAAGTTGTTGATCGCGCGCTCGGCGATGTCGTCGCGCGTCACACCCGAGATGGCGTTCGCCAGGTTCTTCACCAGGCGCTCCTTCTCGTCCTCCGACATCAGCCGGTAGAGGTTGCCCGCCTGGACGAAGTCGTTGTCCTCGGCGTGGACGGGCGTGACCGACTCACCGGTGACCCCGGTGAGCGGGACGCCCTGCCACAGCGGGCGGTCCGTCTGGAAGGGGCCGCCGAAGCTGTTCGGCTCGTAGTTCTTCGCGCCCTTGTGGCGGCCGTCGTACAGGTAGCCGTCACGGGAGTGGGTGCGCGCCTCGGTGGCGTGCGGGCGGTTCACCGGCAGGTGGTCGGCGTTGATGCCGACGCGGTAGCGGTGGGCGTCGCCGTACGCGAAGAGACGGCCCTGGAGCATCTTGTCCGGGGAGGGACCGATGCCCGGCACGAAGTGGGCGGGGCTGAAGATCGACTGCTCCACCTCGGCGAAGATGTTCTCCGGGTTGCGGTTGAGCTCCAGCTTGCCGAACTCGATCAGCGGGTAGTCCGCGTGCGGCCAGACCTTGGTCAGGTCGAACGGGTTGAAGCGGTACGTGGCCGCCTCGGCCGCCGGCATGATCTGGACGTACACGGTCCAGGACGGGTACTCGCCGCGCTCGATGGCCTCGCGCAGGTCGCGCTGGTGCGAGTCGGGGTCCTTGCCCGCGAGGATCTCGGCCTCCTTGGCGGTCAGGTTCTTGATGCCCTGGTCCGTCTTGAAGTGGTACTTGACCCAGAAGACCTCGCCGGCCTCGTTGTTCCACTGGTAGGTGTGGGAGCCGAAGCCGTCCATGTGGCGGTAGGACGCCGGGATGCCGCGGTCGCCGAACAGCCAGGTCACCTGGTGGGTCGACTCGGGCGACAGACCCCAGAAGTCGAAGACGTTGTCCGCCTCCTGCGAGCCGGTGTACGGGTCGCGCTTCTGGGTGTGGATGAAGTCGGGGAACTTGATCGCGTCCCGGATGAAGAACACCGGGGTGTTGTTGCCGACGAGGTCGTAGTTGCCCTCCTCGGTGTAGAACTTCACCGCGAAACCGCGCGGGTCGCGTACGGCGTCCGCCGCGCCCAGGTTCCCCGCCACGGTCGAGAAGCGCAGGAAGACCTCGGTCTCCTTGCCCACCTCGGACAGGAACTTCGCCCGGGTGTACTTCGTGACGTCGGCGGTCACCTTGAAGGTGCCGTACGCACCGGCGCCGCGGGCGTGCACCACGCGCTCCGGGATGCGCTCACGGTTGAAGTGGGCGAGCTTCTCGAGCAGGAGCTGGTCCTGGACGAGGACCGGGCCGCCGACGCCCGCGGTCTCGCTGTTCTGGTTGTCGGCGACCGGAGCTCCGGCCTCCGTCGTAAGCGGTCCCTGCGTCACGTGCGCCTCCTGCGTCAGTACTGCACCTTGTGCCTTGGCTAAAGCCTGGCTTGATCCTACAATGGACATTGTCTAAGTCAAGCAGAGCTCCAAAGTCACACCCGTTCGGGATTCGACTCCCCCCTGCTGTTAGGCTGGTGCCTATGAGTGACCTTCTGGAACGACTTCGCGGACGCGGTTGGCGGATGACCGCGCAGCGCCGTGTGGTGGCCGAGGTCCTCGACGGCGAACACGTCCACCTGACGGCCGACGAGGTGCACGCCAGAGCTGTCGCCAAGCTGCCCGAGATCTCCCGGGCGACCGTCTACAACACCCTGGGCGAGCTGGTCTCGCTCGGTGAGGTGCTGGAGGTCGCGACGGACCAGCGAGCCAAGCGCTACGACCCGAACGCGCACCGTCCACACCACCACCTGGTGTGCGCACAGTGCGGGGCGATCCGCGACGTCCACCCGACCGGCAACCCGCTGGCCGACCTGCCCGACACGGAGCGGTTCGGTTTCACGGTGTCCGACGTCGAGGTGACGTACCGCGGACTGTGCCCCAACTGCGCGTCGGCCTGACCGGCACACAGGACTCAGGGCTCGAACGAAGCCCCGGCCGCCTACGGGTGCCGGGGCTCTTCGTCGTGCCTGGACGCGGGACGCGTCCGCGCAGGGAAACACCGAGGGCCGGAACCCTTTTCGGATTCCGGCCCTCGGCCATCAGTAGCGGGGACAGGATTTGAACCTGCGACCTCTGGGTTATGAGCCCAGCGAGCTACCGAGCTGCTCCACCCCGCGGCGATGTCTTAAAGCTACGTCAAGGTGCCCGGCAGAAGCAAATCGATTCCCCGAGGGCCGTGCCCATAGGGGCGCGGGGAACCGCGCGAAGGGGGTCCGGGGGCGAAGCCCGCGAAACCACCCGCGGTCAGGCGGACAGCTCCTCGCGGAGCGCGTCCCGCAGCCGCGTAGCCCTCTCCGTGACCGCCGGAGGCCCCAGCTCCGCCGCCCGGTCCGCCCACCGCTGGCCCTCCGCCAGCTCGCCCCGCCGGGCGTACACCAGCGCCAGCCGCAGCGCCGCACGCCCGTGCCCCGCGTCCGCCGCCCGCGTCCACCACACCGCCGCCTCCGGCTCGCTCCCCTCCCGCGCCAGCAGCAGCCCCAGGTTGAACGCCCCGTTGCGCGACCCGGCCTCCGCGGCCTCCCGGTACCACCGGGCCGCCTCGACGACGTCGCCCCGCGCCGCGGCCAGCATGCCGACGCGCACCTGCGCGCGCCGGTGGCCCTGGGACGCCGCCCGCTCGTACCACTCCTCGCACTCGCTGCGCCGGTGCACCGGCTCCCCCAGTTCGTGCGCGGGCTCCGGCGGCCGGCGGGCGTCCAGCACGGTCGCCAGCCGGTACGCGGCCTCCGCGCTGCCGCCGCCCGCCGCGCACCGCAGGAACCGCTCGGCCTCGCCCTCCTCGCCGTCCCGAAGCCGCGCCATGCCCACCTGCAGCGCCGCCTCGGTGTGCCCGGCGGCCGCCGCGCGCTCGTACCAGCCCAGCGCGGCCCGGTCCTCGCCCCGGCCGGCGTGCAGGATGCCGAGGTTGAACGCGGCGTCGACGCTGCCGGCCTCCGCGGCCTTGGAGAACCACGGCTCCGCGCCGGTCTCGTCACCCGCCCGCAGCAGCAGGATCGCCAGCGCGTTCGCCGCCTCGCGGTGCCCGGCGTAGGCGGCGCGGCGGTACCACTGCTCGGCCTGCGTGGTGCGCCCTTGGTCGGCGCAGAGCAGACCGAGGTTGTACGCGCCGTTGATGTCGCCGGCGTCCATCGCGGCCCGGTACCAGCGCTCGGCGGTCTGCGTCTCGCCCCGCTCGGCGTGCAGCGCGCCCAGCGCGTTGGCGGCGTTGCCGTCGCCGTCCTGGGCGGCGCGCAGCCACCACACGGCGGCGTTCTCGGTGTCACCGGCGTCGCGCAGCAGGAAGCCCAGCGCGCACGCGGCGCGCGGTTCGCCGTCCTTGGCGGAGGTCAGATACCAGCGCCCGGCCTCCTTCAGCTCGCCGCGCTTCTCCAGGATCGTGCCCAGGTGCAGGGCGGCCCGGCGGTGTCCGCGCGCGGCGGCCTGCCGGTACCACTGCTCGGCCTCCTCGACCAGTGCCGTGCCCTCGTCGCCGCAGGCCCGGACGGCCTTGCGGTCCAGGGCGCGGGCGAGCCGGTAGGCGGCCTCGCGGTGCCCGCGCTCGGCGGCGGCCCGCATCCAGCGCTCGGCGCCCTCCGCGTCCCCCCGGTGCTCCAGGAGGTCGGCGAGGGCGTACGCGCCGAGGGTGTGGCCCTGCTCGGCGGACTGGCGCAGCCAGTACTCCGCGGCGGGCTCGTCGCCGCGCTCGCGGTGGTGCCGGCCGAGCGCGTGGGCGGCGGCCGTGGAACCGGCGACGGCGGCGATCCGCCACCAGCCGGCGGCCTCGTCGGGGTAGCCCCGCTGGTGCAGCAGGACGCCCAGGTTGTTGGCGGCGGCGCGGTCGCCCGCGGCGGTGGCGGCACGCAGATGGGGTTCGGCACCGTCGAGATCACCGCGGCGCAGCAGCATGGCGCCGAGGACGCTCATCGCCTCGACGTCGCCGGCCTCGGCGGCGAGCCGCCGGCGCAGCTCCTCCGCCGCCTCGTCGGCCGCCTCCCCGGCGTCGCGGGGATGCTCCTCCCGAGGGGAGGACTGCACAAAACGCCCTGACTCGAACAGAGTTGCCTTGTCCCCCATAACATCCATCGTCGCACCACCTGCAACCTGGGTACACCTGGTATACCGCAGTCAGTGAGGTCACTTCAGCGTTTTGTCGACATGCCCACAGAGAGACAAGTCAAACACAGATCGCCCAACTCCCGTCGGCGGCAGGGCCGTCGAGAAACCGGGCACATGCGTTCGCCCACCACAAAGGCCCGGATTCCCTTGGGAATCCGGGCCTTCGGTGTCGCTGTCGCGACGTCAGTAGCGGGGACAGGATTTGAACCTGCGACCTCTGGGTTATGAGCCCAGCGAGCTACCGAGCTGCTCCACCCCGCGCCGTTGTGTTGCAACCGTAGCACGGCGCGGGGTGGGCCATTGACCAGGCCTTCGGATCAGCTGTTCGAGCCGGGGCTCGCGCTCGGGGTCGCGCGCGGGCTGCTCCGGGCGCCGCCGGCTCCGCCGGACTGCGCCTCCTCGGCCCTGCGCAGCGCGTCCTCGAGGTCCTTCTGCGCCCGGCCGTAGGCCTCCCAGTCGTTGTTCTTCAGGGCTTCCTGGCCGGCCTCGAAGGCCTTCTGCGCGTCGCCCAGGGCCTCCTTGACCGTCGAGGGCTGTTCCGTGCTCGGCGGGGGCGTGGTGCCCTCGTCCTCCTCGGTGCCGTCGTCGGCCGGCGGTTCGACCGGTGTGCCCTCGCCGCCGAAGACCTTGTCGAGCGCCTGCTCCAGCGTGTCCTCGAACGCCGTCTGGCCGCCGTAGGTCACCAGCACCTTGCGCAGCAGCGGGTACTTGAGTCCACCACCGCGTACGTAGACCGGCTCCACGTAGAGCAGTCCGCCGTCCAGCGGGACGGTCAGCAGGTTGCCGTACTCGACCTCGGAGTCGCCGCCTCGCAGCAGCCTGATCGTCTCGGCGATGTCCTGCTGGGAGTTGAACTGGCTCTGTACCTGCTTGGGTCCGGAGACCGTGGTGCTGGTCGGCAGTTTCAGGATTCTGATCTTGCCGTAGTCCTGGGTGCCCGGATCGGCGTTGACCGCCATGAACGCGCTCAGGTTGTCACGGCCGTTCGGCGTGAACGTCGTGGTGAGCGAGAACACCTGCTCGTTCTGGTCCGGCATCTTCATGCTCAGGTAGTACGGCGGGACCGTCTCGCCCGTCTTGTTCGTCGGGTCGTCCGGCACCTGCCAGACCTCGCTGCCGGAGAGGAACGTGTTGGCGTCCTTCACGTGGTAGCGGGTGAGCAGCTCGCGCTGGACCTTGAACAGGTCCTGCGGGTACCGCAGATGGGCCATCAGGTCCTGGGAGATCTCGCTCCGCGGCTGCACGGTGTCCGGGAACGCCTTCATCCACGTCTTCAGGACGGGGTCCTGGGTGTCCCACTGGTAGAGCTTGACCTCGCCGCTGTACGCGTCGACGGTCGCCTTCACCGAGTTGCGGATGTAGTTGACCTGGTTCTGCTGGGCCACCACCGCGCGCTGGTCGTTGGTGGCGGTCAGCGAGTCGGCCGTGGTGTCGCCGAGCGTCGTGCGGGACGCGTACGGGTAGCCGTTGGTGGTCGTGTAGGCGTCGACGATCCACTGGATCCGGCCCTCGACGACCGCCGGGTAGGCGTCGCCGTCGATGGTCAGCCAGGGCGCGATCGCCTCGACGCGCTCCTTCGGCGTGCGGTTGTACAGGATCCGCGAACCCTCGCCGATGGCGCCGGAGTAGAGGATCTGCGGCTCGCCGAACGCGACCGCGTAGGCGGCCCGGTTCACCGGGTTCTCGAGGTTGACGCCGCTGTCGCCCTTGTAGCTGTACGTCTTCTCGCCGCTGTCGTCGGAGTAGTCGATCTCCTTCTGGGGACCGCCGACGATCGAGTACGTGGTCGTCCGCTCGCCGTAGTAGACGCGCTGCTCGTACGTGCCGAGGTCGCCCTTGGAGGGCAGGTCGGACTCGGTGAACGCGGGGCGTCCGCCGGAGTCGGCGCTGGTGCCCTCGGCGGCGACGACGCCGTAGCCGTGGGTGTAGCGGAAGTGGTCGTTGATCCAGTTCCGCTTGGGGATGCCCGCGTAGTTCAGCTCGCGCAGGCCGATGACGGTGTCCTGCTCCTTGCCGTCCTTGGCGTACCGGTCGACGTCCAGGTTGGTCGGGAACGCGTAGTAGTTCCTGATCTGCTGGAGCTGCTGGAACGTCGGCGAGACGATGTTCGGGTCCATGATGCGGATGCTGGCCGCGTTCGCGACGTCGTCCCGCAGCTTCGTCTGGTCCTTGGTCTCGGCGATGCCCGGGTACTCGGTGACCTGGGAGTCGTCGATGCCGTACGCCTCACGCGTGGCCGCGAGGTTCTTCTCGACGTACGGCGCTTCCTTGGCCTGCTCGTTGGGCTGGACCTGGAACTTCTGCACGATCGCCGGGTACAGACCGCCGATGAGGATCGCCGACAGCACCATCAGGCCGAAGCCGATGACCGGCAGCTGCCAGGTGCGCCGCCAGAGGGTGGCGAAGAACAGCAGCGCGCAGATGACGGCGATGCAGAACAGGATGGTCTTCGCGGGCAGGTACGCGTTCGCGTCGACGTAGCGCAGACCCGTCCAGCTGTCGGTGGCCTTGAAGTCGCTGGACTTGACGGCCAGTCCGTACCGGTCGAGCCAGTAGGCGACCGCCTTCAGCGCGACGAAGATGCCGAGCAGCACCGACAGGTGCCCGGTGGCGGCGGCCGTGGCGCGCGCGCCCGGGCTGGTGATGCGCAGCCCGCCGTACAGGTAGTGCGTGAGCGCGGCGGCGATCAGGCCCAGGATGGCGGCGGCGAAGCCGAAGCCCAGCAGGAACCGGTACCAGGGCAGGTCGAAGGCGTAGAAGGAGACGTCGAGGTGGAACTGCGGGTCCTTCTGCCCGAAGGACACGCCGTTGACCCACATCAGCCATGTGCGCCACTGGCTGGAGGCCGAGGCGCCCGCGATCAGGCCGACCAGCGCGGTGATGCCGAGCAGCAGCCACTTCTTGTAGGGCGCGATCCCCATCCGGTACCGGTCGAGGTTCTGCTGCTCCATCGACATGGCGCTCAGCGGGGGCCGCAGGCGGTGCGCCAGCCAGACGTTGAAGCCGACGGATACGGCCATGAGCAGACCGAAGACGAAGAACAGCCCGATCTTGGTCGACAAGGTCGTCGTGAACACCGACGAGTAGTCGACCGACCGGTACCACAGCCAGTCGGTCCAGAACCCCGCGAACATGGTGAACACCATGCCGAGGACGGCAAGGACGCCCAGTGTCATGAGCAGGGTCCGGACCCGTCGGGACGGCCGGCCCACTCTGATCCGTGGCCCCGTCGGGCCTCCGCCGCGGTCCGGCATCTGGAAAGCCAAGGTAGGCACCTCGAAGTTCGCTGTTGATTCGTCGAGCCCGCGTCTTCACGGACCGTCGTGGTCCCCCGTGATCGCGGGCCCACACCTATGCAACTTACTCACGCTTTACTCGGTTCCCGATTCCGGCCAGGAACGAGAGAGGATTGTGACCATGTCCAACACACCCATGGCCGCGAACCCCCTCACCCGGGCCGTGCTCGAGATCGACGAGTACGTCTCCGGACTGGGCTGGGACCAGCCCGCCCGCCTGTTCGCCCTCGTAGACACTGCCCGGCTCCGGGCGGAACAGCCCTCCCTCGCGGACCGCCTCGGCCTCGACGGCGGTGAGGAGGCCGCCGCCCTCACCCCGATCGAGCAGGAGGAGATTCCCTCCGGCAAACCGCTCGACGAGTTCCTCGGCACCATCGCCTGGCCCGACGCGGTCACCGGCTGCGCGCTCACCGTGGAGCGGCTGATGCTGCCGCCGTCCGCGGAGGCGGAGGTCCCGAAGGACCTCGACGAGGCCGCCCTCACCAAGTGGGTGGCGGAGCACCCGGAGCGTCAGGAGGTCCGGATGACGGTCGCGGTGCTGCGCGACGGCTCCCGTGAGTCGGCGCTGCGGCTGCGGGAGAAGGACTCCCCGACCGAGGTGCTCACGGGCTCGGACCTGGTTCCGGGTCTGGCCCAGGCCCTGACGGCGACGTTCGAGGAGTAGCCGCTCAGGTCAGGACGCGGTGCACGTCGGCAGGTCGGCGGTGTCGCCCGCGCGGATGTCCTTCAGGGCGTCCAGGGCGTCGTCGATCGTGCCGACCTTCACCAGGGTGAGGCCGTCGGGGGTGTCCTTGGCGGCGGCGGCGCAGTTGTCGGCGGGCGTGAGGAAGTACTCGGCGCCCTTGTCGCGCGCGCCGACCGTCTTCATCTCGATGCCGCCGATCGGCCCGACCGTGCCCTCGTCGTCGATGGTGCCGGTGCCCGCGACGAACCGGCCGCCGGTGAGGCTGCCCGGGGTGAGCTTGTCGTAGATGCCGAGCGCGAACATCAGTCCGGCGCTGGGGCCGCCCACGTCGGCGAGCTTGATGTCGATGTCGAACGGGAAGGTGTGGTCGGTCCCGGCGGAGATGCCGACGACGGCGCGCTTCTCGCCGGCGTCGTCGGAGGCGCGGGTGGTGATGGTGACCTTCCGCGTCTTCTCCGCCGTCCGCTTCTCCTTCTCGGCGGCGGCCTGCTCCTTGGCGGGCACGATGGTGAAGACGACGTCCTCGCCCGGCTCGTGCTCGGTCACCAGGTCGGCGACGTCGGACGGCTCCTTCACCGGCTTGCCGTCGACGGCCTTGATGACGTCGCCCGCGTGCAGCTTGCCCTGTGCGGGCGCGTCCTTGACGACCGTGGAGACGATCACCCAGGACGTCACCGGGATGTCCAGCTCCTTCAGGGCCGCCACCTTGGCGCTCTCCTGGGACTGGCTGAACTCCTCGGCGTTCTCCTGGGTCGACTCCTCCTCCGTCTTGCCGTCCGGGTAGAGGGTGTCGTGCGGGACGACCTTGGTGTCGTGCGCGAGCCAGCCGTACACGGCCTCGACGAGGTTCATGCGGTACTCGGCGCTCGTGACGCGCACGGTGGTCATGTTGAGGTGACCGTCCGTCGCGTAGGTCTTGTGTCCGGCGATCTGGAGCACCGGCTCGCCGCCGTGCTCACCCAGTGTGTTCACCGTCGGCCCCGGCGACATCTCCGCGTAGGGCACGGGGATGAAGACTCCCGCGCACAGGAGCGCGATCAGCATCAGGGTGGAGGCGAGCATCGTCGCCGTACGGCGTGGCATGCCTCGACAGTACGGGACGGACCTGTCAGCGCACCGTCAGGGCCGCCCGGTCGAGCGGCCCCGGCCCCGCTGCCCGTTCCGGCCTGCGGTTTCCGGGCTCAGCTGCCCGTCCGTTCACGCTCCATCGCCTCACGGAAACGGGCATACCCGTCGAGTTCGGGACCGTCGCTGCGCACCTTGCGGGTCCGGTTGGCCCAACTGCCCCACAGCCCCGCACCGATCGCGGCCACCAGCGGAATCAGCAACCAGGCAAGCGCCGCCATGCCGACCTCCCAACCCCATGAGCGTCCGCAACACTGACTGATCAGCAGATTAACCATCCGCAGTGACAACGCTCACCTCAGGGGTGCGGTTACGCAACCGCACGGGAAAGGCGTGCCGCACCCGCGGGAGAGGCGTGCGGCGCGGAAACGGCGTGGCTAGACGCCGACCCACTCCTCGGTGCCGTCGGAGAAGCGCTGGTGCTTCCAGATGGGCACCCCGTGCTTGATCTCGTCGACGAGCCGGCGGCAGGCCTCGAACGCCTCGCCCCGGTGCGCGCAGGACACGGCGGCGACCACGGCGAGGTCCCCGATCCTCAGGTCGCCCACCCGGTGGGCCGCGGCCAGGGCACGCACGGGGAAGTCGGCGGCGACCTTCTCCGCGATCCGCCGCATCTCCTCCTCGGCGCTGGGATGGCAGGAGTAGCCCAGCTCGTCCACGTCGGCGCCGCCGTCGTGGTTGCGCACGGTCCCCACGAAGAGCGCCGTGCCGCCTGCCGCGTCGTCGCCGACCGCGCGCAGGATCTCGTCCACCGACAGGGCGGTGTCGCGGATCGCGATCAGCTTGACCGGGTCCTGGGCGGGCTGCTCACCGGGGTGGTCCGTCACGGGTGCCATGCCCCCATCGTGCCCCACCAGGCCGACGGTGCGGAACAGCCGCATCGACCGGTACGCGCGCGTGGTGCTCGGAGGGTCCTCCAAAGGGACGCCTCCGGCGGGCCGGTCCGGGTCAGATCCGGCGGCGGGCCTTACGGGCCCGGCGCACCACCGCCGCCGCACCCAGCAGCGCCACCGTCGCGCCCGCCGCGCCCGCGGCCGTCGCGTCCTTGCGGCCCAGCCGGCGGCCCGCGACCGTGTGCCGGCCGGACACCTCGTCGAGCAGCTGCGCGAGCACCTCCTCGTTGGTGTACGCGGGACGCCACCCGGCGTCGTGCAGCCTGCTGCCGCTGACCACCCAGGGGTACATCGTGTACGCCAGGTCCCCGGCCGGGGACGGGGTGAGCCCGATGCGGTGCAGCCGCGCCGCCGCGCCGAGCGCCACGGCCGACGGCAGTTCCATCCGCCGGATGCCGCTGAGCTCCTCGACCTCCTCCTGCTCCAGCCACCCGTCGCAGCCCACGGCCAGCTCGCCGTCGACCTTCTCCAGCACGGCGTACTCCAGGGCGCTGCACAGGTCGTCGACGTGGCAGAACTGCCAGGCGGGCCGGGAGCCGGCCACCACCAGCAGCCGGGGCGACTCGAAGTACCTGGTCAGCGCGGTGTCGGTGCCACCGACCAGCACGGCGGGGCGCACCACGGTGACGTTGAGCCCGGGGTGCGCGCGGGGCGCGCGGCGGCCCAGCCGCTCGATCTCCAGGAGGTCGCCGACGCCCGTGGCCTCGGCGGTGGCGCGCAGCTCCGCGTCCTCGGACAGCGGCAGCTCGTTGTCGGGCAGCGCCCCGTAGACCATCGTCGAGGTGCACAGCACCACCCGGTGCACGCCGGCCGCCGCGGCCGCGGTCAGCACGGTCTGCGTGCCGCGCACGTTGTACGCCGTCCGGGCGGCCGCGTCGGTCTCCAGGTCCAGGTCGAGGGCCAGGTGGACGACCACGTCGGCCCCGCGCAGCCGGTCCGCGATCGCGGGGTCGCGGACGTCCAGGATGTGCCACTCGGCCTCGGCGCACTCGCCGCGCCGCTCGTCGATGGCGACGACCTGCTTGACCTCCTCCGACGCGGCGAGCCGCTCGGTGAGGAGGGCCCCGACGCCGGAGGCGGCACCGGTGACCGCCACGACGGGCCCGCGGGGCGGAGGACTGGTTGACTTGTTTCGCGCTGCGCGAACCTGCGGATCTGGGGAACTCACCGGGCGTCTCCAGCGGTTGTCTTCAGTACGAGCGCAAGCGACGCGTACGTACCAGGTGGCATCCATCCTGCCGCAGGCCTCCTGTCGGCGAAGCACCGAGGCCCGAACCGTCTCAGGTGTCTACGCTGGGTGGTGTTGTCGGGCAGCCGTGCCGCCGGAAAGAACCGGTGGCCCTACAAGCCGAGGAAACCCGTGAGTGACACCCCATTCGGATTCGGCCTTCCGCCGGAGGAGCCGGACGACGGCGACGAAGGCAAGAAGAAGGACCCGCAGGGCGGCGGTGGTCAGGGCCCGGCCAACCCGTTCGGCTTCGGCACGCCCGGGGCGGGCGGCTTTGGCGGCTCCGGCGCGGACAATCCGTTCGCCGCGATGTTCGGGTCGATGAACCCGGGCGATCTGGGCGCCGCGTTCCAGCAGCTCGGCCAGATGCTCTCCTACGAGGGCGGCCCGGTGAACTGGGACATGGCCAAGCAGATCGCCCGCCAGACGGTCGCCCAGGGCACCGCGCAGGGCTCCAAGGACGCCAGCGTCGGCCCCGCCGAGCGCAGGGCCGTGGAGGACGCGGTCCGGCTGGCCGACCTGTGGCTGGACGACGCCACCTCCCTGCCGTCCGGTGCGAACTCCGCCCTGGCCTGGAGCCGCGCGGAGTGGGTCGAGGCGACCCTGCCCGCGTGGCGGGAGCTGGTCGATCCGGTCGCCGAGCGCGTCGGGAACGCGATGGGCGACGTCCTGCCGGAAGAGATGCAGGCCATGGCCGGCCCGCTGATCGGCATGATGCGCTCCATGGGCGGCGCGATGTTCGGCACGCAGATCGGCCAGGCCGTCGGCGTGCTCGCCGGCGAGGTCGTCGGCTCGTCCGACATCGGCCTGCCGCTGGGCCCGGCCGGCAAGGCCGCGCTGCTCCCGCTGAACATCGAGACCTTCGGCAAGGACCTGGGCGTCCCGCAGGAGGAGGTGCGGCTCTACCTGGCCCTGCGCGAGGCCGCCCACCAGCGCCTCTTCGCGCACGTCCCGTGGCTGCGGTCGCATCTGTTCGGCACGGTCGACGGCTACGCCCGCGGCATCAAGGTCGACACCGGCAAGCTGGAGGACGTGGTCGGCCAGTTCGACCCGCAGAACCCGGAGCAGCTGCAGGAGGCGCTCCAGCAGGGCATGTTCCAGCCGGAGGACACGCCGGAGCAGAAGGCGGCCCTGGCCCGTCTGGAGACGGCGCTCGCGCTCGTCGAGGGCTGGGTGGACGCGGTCGTGCACGCGGCGGCCAAGCCGCGGCTGTCGTCGGCGGACGCCCTGCGGGAGACGCTGCGGCGCCGCCGCGCCTCGGGTGGTCCTGCCGAGCAGACGTTCGCCACGCTGATCGGCCTGGAGCTGCGTCCGCGCCGGCTGCGTGACGCCTCGCGGCTGTGGGCCTCGCTCACCGACGCGCGCGGGGTCGACGGCCGGGACGCCCTGTGGGCGCACCCGGACATGCTGCCGACGGCCACCGACCTGGACGACCCGGACGGCTTCGTGCACCGGGAGCAGATCGACTTCTCCGAGCTGGACAAGATGCTCGGCGAGGCCGCCGGCAAGCCCGACCTGCGCAAGAAGGACGCCGGGGAGGCCAAGGACGCCGATGCCGCGGACGAGGGCGGCGAGGACGGCAAGGGCGACGAGAGCAAGGGCGACGGCACCGAGTGAGCCTGCACGACGACGCGGTGCTGGTCCTCAAGGCGTACGAGGACCAGACCGAGCTGAGGGACGCCTACCTGGAGCATCTGGCCGCCCGTCCGGACGGCCTGTGGAAGGCGTGCGGGGCCGGCCATCTCACGGCGAGCGCGCTGGTGGTCGACCCGGACCGCGGCCGGGTGCTGCTGACCCTGCACCGGAAGCTGCGGATGTGGCTTCAGATGGGCGGCCACTGCGAGCCCGGCGACGCCACGCTGGCCGCGGCCGCGCTGCGGGAGGCGACCGAGGAGTCCGGCGTCACGGGTCTGACGCTGCTCCCGGGCGGTCCCGTGCGGCTTGACCGGCACCCCATCCCGCCGCCCTGCCACTGGCACTTCGACGTGCAGTACGCGGCCCTGGCCACGCCGGACGCCGTGCACACGGTGAGTGACGAGTCCCTGGACGTGCGCTGGTTCGCGTACGACGAGGTGCCGGAGGTGGCGGACGACTCGGTCGTACGGCTGCTCGACGCCACGCGCGCGAGGCTCGGCGCCTGAGATGTGCGAAAAGGGGCCGCGCCTTGGAAGGCGCGGCCCTCTTCGCGTATCGGGTTTTCGTGCTCGTGAGCGTCAGCTCCAGACGTTGCCCTGGTTCTGCCCCCGGGCGCCGTGCTGGCCCATGCCGTACTGCGCGGCGAGGCCGGAGCCGATCTGGGCACCTTGCGGCGGCAGCAGTTCACTCGGCTGGACCAACGCGAACCCGTTGCCCATGAAACTGAGCTCCCAGCCCTCGCCGGTGCTGCCGCGGCGCCGCCACACCCCGGAGGAGTGCGTCTGGGCCTGCATCTGCACCCGCAGGGACGTGGACCAGGCGACGATCGCGTCGGCGTCGCAGTTGACGTACTTGTCCGGCGTCACCTGGAGCAGCAGCGGCATGCCCGAGGTCATCAGCGCGACTTTGCCCCGGCCGGTGATGTTCAGCTGGTACTTCCCCGAGCCGGAGATGCCGTAGAGGCTGTCGACGGCGATGACCTCGTGGTGCAGCGAGGAGTCCATGGCGAGGACGTAGCTGCTGTCGACCGTCAGGCCGTCCTGCTCGACGTCCATGATGTGGATGCGCTGGGCGAGGTTGGCGAGGTAGACGGTGCCCTGCCCGTGGCAGCGCATCAGGTCCAGGCCCTCACCGGTGTGCGCCCGCGCACGGGACTGCTGGTTGCTCTGGTACTCGGCGTCGAACTCGACGAGACCCTGGTAGGCGACCATCGCGCCCTTGCGGGCGAGGATGTCCTCGTGCCCGTCGAGGGCGACCCGGAGCATCTGCCCGTTCTGCAGGCTCCAGCGGTCCTGGGTCTGCTGCTCGTTGTGCGCGAAAAGCGGACTCTGCATGGTGTGCTGCTCCCCCTCAGCCCCGGACCCGGAGACGGTCGGTGCTGTCCTCACTGGGCTGGACGACGACGATGCCCTGACCGGAGAAGGCCATCTGGAAGGCCTCGCCGCTGCCGCGGCCGATCAGCGACTGGGCGCGGAAGCTGCGCTTGCCCTTCACCTTGAGGTTCGGGGACCAGGCGACCAGCGCGTCCGGGTCGACGTACGTCTCGTCCTCGCCGCCTCCGCAGTCGACGACGATGGGCTTGCCGCGCGAGGTCAGCGCGACCCAGCCCTGCCCGGAGATCTTGGTGTTCCACAGGCCCTGCCCGGCGAACTTCGCCAGGCCCTTGACCCGCTCCACACCCCACGTGAGGTGCGCGTCGAAGGCGAGCAGGTTGGTGGCGTTGACGGAGATGCCCTCGCCGTTGAGGTTGATCACGACGACGTTGGCGCCGTAGTCGGCCAGGTAGAGCAGGCCGTCGCCGGAGCACTTCATCAGGGGCGCGCCCTCACCCGTGACCCAGTCCCTGGCGATCTGGCGGACGGCGGAGGGGCTGGGCTCGTACTGGATGAAGCCCTCGTAGGCGACCATCGAGCCGACGCGCGCGAAGAGGTCGTGCCCGGTCTGCATGGCGACCTTCAGCATGTGGTTGCCGTGGTTCTCCATGCGGGCGGTGACGGGTGCGGGGGCGAAGCCCGCGAGTGGCTGGTTCATGACGGGCTCCCTCAGATCTCGTACGGCTGGACGACGATGAAGTTGCCGGGCGCTCCCCGGAACTGCAGGTTCACGCTCTCGCCGGTGGCGCCGGGGTAGGAGTTGCGGCGCATCCGCACCTGGCTGGAGACGACCACCTGAGCGGCGGCCGACCAGGCGACGACGGCGTTGGCGTCGGCGAACGTGGTGGGTGTGACCGGCAGCACCACGGGGATGCCGTGCGTCTTGACGACGATCGTGCCGGTGCCCTGGAACTGCATCGTGAACAGCGCGCCGCCGGGGATGCCGTGTCCCTCGATGCGTCGGACCTCGTACTGGAGTCCCTCGTCGAAGGCGAGGACGTTCTCCGCGGAGACGCACACGGCGTCGCCCTGGAGCTCTATCGGGTGCAGCATCGTGGAGTTCTCGGCGAAGAACACCTGCCCCTGGCCGGTGCAGCGCATCAGCTGCATCTCCTGGCCGGTGGCGTTGCCGACGATACGGCCGGTGAAGCCGGCGCCCTTGTAGCTGAAGTCGACCTTGCCCTGGTAGAGCACCATGCTGCCCTGGCGGGCGAGGACGGGTGTGCCGCCGATGCTCAGGTCGGCGCGGACCAGCTTCTTGTTCTGCTGGGTCCAGCGCTGTCCGGTGGGCGTCTCCTTGAACTGCTGCAGCGCGCCGAGCACGCCGGGCGTCTGTGGGGCGCCCTGCGGCATGCCCTGGGGTGCGCCGTACGGGGCGTGCTGGTGCGGCATCTGACCCGGCGGCATCTGCCCGGGCGGGGGCTGCTGTCCGTAGCCGGGCGGCGGGGCGGGGGCCTGGGGCGCGGGCGGCTGGCCGTAACCGGGCGGAGGCGCGGGGGCCTGCGGCGCCGCCGGGCTGGCCGTAACCAGCCGGCAGGGGCCTGCGGCGGGCGGGCGGCTGTCCGTAGCCGAGGGGCGGGGCGTCTGCCGCGTAGGGGCGGCGCCGGGCCGGGGCGGCACCGGGACCGCCCGGGGCGTCTGCATGGCGCCACGATGGTCGGCGCGGAGTGCACCGCGACGGGGCGGCGCGGGTGCGGGCGGCGGGGCGTGAATCCTGGGCGGCTGCGGCGCGGGGCGTGGCCTGCGGGGCCTGGGGCTGCGCGGGCTGCTGCGGCACGGGCGCGGCGGGCTCGTCCTCGGCGACCTCGCCGCCGAAGTTGCGCAGGAGCGCCTCGAGTCCGCCGTCGAAGCCCTGTCCGACGGCGGCGAACCGCCACACGTCCTTGAAGTAGAAGTCGCCGAGCATCACGGCCCGCTCGGTGGTGAACTCCGAGCCGCTGAACGGGTACCGCGCCACTTCCTCGCCGCCGGCGACGATACGGATGTACCCGGGACCGATCTGCGACATCTGCCCGGCGCCGTCGATGGTCGCCGTGAAGGAGAGCTTCTTGATCTGCTGCGGGATCCGGTCCAGCGTCACGCGGAAGGACTCCGTGTCGCCCGCCTGGGCGCCCAGCAGCTGAATGGACTCCTCGGGGGACTTCGGCTGGTTGTAGAAGATGAAGTACCGGTCGTCGGAGAGCCGTTCGTCGGCGTCGAGTCCGAAGCAGCTGATGTCGAAGCTGAGCCCCGGGCCTGCGATCTGTACCCCTACGTACAGGTCCGTGCCCGCGGTGAGGTCACTGATCCTGGCCTTGTGGCCGCGTTGGAATTCCCTGGCCATACGTACGACCGTCCCCCATCCCGTATGTGAGTGCGTCGCGTCAGGCTAACGGCAATCACGGACACCGGAGGAAGTCGGTACAGACCCGGTACACAACGCGCAGGCGCCCTCGCTCCGCGTTCACATCGGGAGGCTTTCCGGGGCGCCGGGGCGGGGACGGGACTGTCGTCCCGGACTCGGGTGCGGGGAGGTGTCACTCGTCCCGTGCGCCGGGGACGTGCGGCAGGCGGTCGGCCGCGACCACGCCCTCGAGATAGCCGCGGGCCCGTTCGGTCTTCGGGTACGCCTCGAGGAGCCGCCAGAACCGGGGTCCGTGACCGGGCACCAGAAGGTGCGCCAGCTCATGGCAGAGCACGTAGTCGACGACGTACTCCGGCATGCCCTGAAGCCGGTGGGACAGCCGGATGCTGCCGTCGGACGGGGTGCAGGAACCCCAGCGGGTGTTCTGGTTGGTCACCCAGCGCACCGAGTGGGGGCGGGCCCGCCCCTCGAAGTACTGCTCCGACAGCCGTCGCGCGCGCTCGGCCAGCTCGGCGTCCCCGAGGGTCCGTCTGCTCTCCTGCGCGGCGAGCTTGTCGAGCATGACGCGCACCCAGCGCTGCTCCTCCGCCTCGGACATCCGGGCGGGGATGAGCACGACGGTGCGATCGCCCTCGCGGTACGCGGAGACCGTCCGGCGTCGGCGGGCACTCCTGCGGACCTCGATCGCGCTCGCCCGTGAGCCGTCCGTCGGCTGGCTCTTCGCGCTGCGCTGAGACGTTCCGGCGCGGTGCAGTGGGTCGGCGGGCACGTCCCGACCGTACCCGCTGGACCGGGGGAAGTCCCGGCTCCGGGGCGCTTCTCCGACGATCCCGTCACCGGGCGCCGGATTTGTACAACGAATTCGGGCACCTGTGGACAACTCTCGACGGCCCCTCGACCGGCCCGGGCATGCTGGCAGCGCCGGCCGGAGTCCCCGGCGGACCCGGGACCGGTCGGCGAGATGTGTCATGCCTGCTCGCAGGCGTGGATCAGGTACGCGTCACACGAGTCGTACGTGTCAGGACAGACGGGGGTCAGTCATGCATCCGATGCTCAAGCCCGCCCTCAGGCGAGGCTGGCGGGACCGCAACACCGTGCAGTTCGGGATGACACCGGCCCAGGCGCTGACCCTGGGCCCGGTGGACACGGCCACGGGCAGCCTGCTGGAGCTGCTCGACGGCACGCGGGGACTGCAGCTGCTGCGTGAGGAGAGCCGGCGCATGGAGCTGCCCGACGGTCACGTCGACCGGCTGGTGCGGCGGCTGTCGCGGGCGGGGCTGCTGGACGACTCCCGGGGCGGCGGGCCGGCCGCCGACGCCCTGCGCGGCAGACCCGAGGTGCTGGACCGGCTCCGCCCGGACTGGGCCTCGCTCGGCCTGACCACCGTCGGTCCGGGCGACCCGCTGCGGGTGCTGGCGGCGCGGCGGAGCATGCGGGTGCAGGTCAGAGGTGCGGGCCGGGTGGGCGCGGTGGTGGCGGCGCTGCTGTCGGGGGCAGGGGTCGGCGAGGTCGAGGTGCGGGACGTCGGCCGGGTGGAGCCGTGGGACGTGGCGCCGGGCGGGCTTCCGGCCGAGGCGATCGGGGAGCGCAGGGAGGAGGCGGCCCGCCGTGTCGTACGCCGGTGCGCGCCGGACCGCCCGCCGCGCGACGCGGCCCGCTCGCCCCTGGCCGAGGACGTCACCGGGCACTCCCTGGTGGTGCTCGCCCCGCGGGACGACGTCGCCGTGCACGCGCCGGATCCGGTGTCCTCCGAAACGCTCCTGGCGTCGGGCACCCCGCATCTCCACACCGGGGTGGTGGAGGGCACCGGTGTGGTCGGGCCGCTGGTCCTGCCCGGCGACACGGCGTGCGCGGGCTGTCTCCAGGAGGAGCGGATCGACCGGGACCCGGCCTGGCCGCGGCTCGTGGCCCAGTGGCGCTCGGGCCGGCAGCGCAGGGCGGGCGCCTGCGACCTGACGCTGGCCTCGACCGTCGCGGGACTGGCCGCCGCCCATGCGCTGGCCTTCCTCGACGGACGGATCCCGTCCAGCGCGGGCGCCCGCTGGGAGGTGTCCCTGCCGCAGCTGCACTGGCAGCCCCGGCCGGTCGCGCCGCACCGCCGCTGCCCGTGCGGGGCCGCGGGCGCCGGCCCGGACGGGAATGGCTCAGGCCCGGTGAAAGGTAAGGGAGAACACACCTCCGCCGACGAGGGGTCGCACGAGACAATGGCCGGGCACGGGCCGTCGAAGGAGTCGCGCCGTCAGGCGGACGCGGAGCGGCCGGCAGGGACCTGGAGGGCGCATGTCTGATCTTCCCCGCAAGGCGGTCACCCGCACCGCCAAGCTGGCCGCGCTCCCGCTCGGCTTCGCCGGGCGGGCCACCTGGGGACTGGGCAAGCGGATCGTGGGCGAGTCCGCCGAGCTGGTCGGCCGGGAGCTCCAGCAGCGCACCGCCGACCAGCTGTTCAAGGTGCTGGGCGAGCTCAAGGGCGGCGCCATGAAGTTCGGCCAGGCCCTGTCGGTGTTCGAGTCGGCCCTGCCCGAGGAGGTCGCCGGGCCCTACCGCGCCGCTCTGACCAAACTTCAGGAGGCCGCCCCGCCGATGCCGGTCCGCACGGTGCACGGGGTGCTGGCGGAGCGGCTGGGCGAGGACTGGCAGGAGCTGTTCCAGTCGTTCGACGACAAGCCGGCCGCGGCGGCCTCCATCGGCCAGGTGCACCGGGCGGTGTGGCACGACGGCCGTGAGGTCGCGGTCAAGGTGCAGTACCCGGGCGCCGGTGAGGCCCTGCTGTCCGACCTCAACCAGCTGAGCCGTTTCGCGCGGCTGCTGGGCCCGCTGGTCCCGGGCATGGACGTCAAGCCGCTCATCACGGAGCTCAAGGACCGGGTCTCCGAGGAGCTGGACTACGGCCTGGAGGCGCAGGCGCAGCGGGCGCACGCGGAGGAGTTCGCCGGCGACCCGGACGTGGTCGTGCCGGACGTGGTGCACCAGTGCGACCAGGTGCTGGTCACCGAGTGGATGGACGGCGTCCCGCTGTCGGAGGTGATCGCGGACGGCAGCGAGGAGCAGCGCGACCGGGCCGGTCAGCTCCTGGCGCGCTTCCTGTTCTCCGGCCCCGCCCGCACGGGTCTGCTGCACGCCGACCCGCACCCGGGGAACTTCCGTCTGCTGCCCGGAGGTCCCGACGGCGAGGACGACTGGCGCCTGGGCGTCCTCGACTTCGGCACGGTCGACCGGCTGCCGGGCGGGCTGCCCTCGCCCATCGGCGAGGCGCTGCGGTTGACGCTGGAAGGCGAGGCCGAGGCCGTCTACGAGATGCTCTGCGCGGAGGGCTTCGTCAAGGAGTCCATCGAGCTGGACCCCGACGCGGTCCTCGAGTACCTGCGGCCGATCATCGAGCCGGCCCGGGTCGAGGCGTTCACCTTCACCCGTGGCTGGATGCGCAGCCAGGCGGCCCGGATAGCGGATGTCCGGTCTCCCGCCTACCAGTTGGCCAAGCAGCTCAACCTGCCGCCGGCGTATCTGCTGATCCACCGGGTCACGCTGAGCACCATCGGTGTGCTGTGCCAGCTGGGGGCGACTGTGCGGCTGCGGGACGAACTGGAGGACTGGCTGCCGGAGTTCGTCCCCGGGGAGCCGGGCGAGAAGGAGGAAGCGGCGCAGGCGTGACGGCACGCCGGGCGGCCGGGCGCACCTGAGGCACCGCCGGGACAGGGGGTTCACCACCACTGCGAGTCGAGGCGCCCCTCGATCGCGCGCAGGTTCTCCCGGGAGCAGCGCTCGCAGTAGTGCAGACGGACGCCGTTCTCCACGGAGAGGGTCCAGGTCGGCGGCGGGCCGTCGGCCCGGACCCCGCAGCGGGCGCAGGCAAACGGCTCGGGCTCCGCGGCGGCACCCTCGCCGACGCCTTCGCGGTTGCCTTGTCCGGCGCCATCGTGAGGACTGGTCACGCGGCGACGATAACTCCGCGCCGAGGGTGCCGCCCCGTCAACGCACCGCGGGGGCCGGTCCGTTCACACGGACCGGCCCCCGCGGGGAGATCGGGGCCTCCTGCTGGGGAGGCCGTCGCCTCAGGCGGCATGCCCTACTGCATGACCGCCATGGCCAGCGCCCGGCGGGCGCGCCGCGAGGCGCGCTCGGCCCGGCGCTGCATCCGGCGCGCGGTCAGCAGGCCGCTGGCCTGCCTCTCCCGTTGCGCCTCCTGCAGTCGGTCGTGCATATGCGCACGAGCCAGGGCTTCTGGGATGAGTTGCATCTCTCGGGTCCTGTTCTGGCGCGAGTCGTTCGCACCGCTGGTGGTGAAGTCTTCGGTCGCGGAGCCTGCGGGCTCGTGGGTGGACGGCGTCATCGGGGCCTGCTTCTGGGGGTCGTACGTGAGGGGGCGGTCGATCGTTCCGGGGGTGTTCATGCCGAGACCGGGTTCTTGCGCGGGCGGCCACGCGGCCGCTTCCGGGCGACGACGACACCCTGGACGAACAGCTCGCCACCCCAGACGCCCCAGGGCTCACGCCGCTCCTTGGCGCCGGCGAGGCAGGCCTCGACCAGCGGGCAGGTACGGCAGAGGGACTTGGCGTACTCGACGTCCGCGGGCGACTCGGCGAAGAAGACCTCCGGGTCGTAGGAGCGGCACGGGACGGGCACGCCGAGGTTCTCGATGGCGTCGTCGAGCGCGGTGAGCGCGGTGAGCGGAGTCAAGGTCGGGTCCTCCGTGGAGCCGGGCTTGGGGATCGTGTCGGAAGGCGGTACGGACGGGGCGTGCGCTTCGAGTTGCACGGTTGGTCTTCCTCGTCTGGTCGTTTCCGGCCGGTCGGCCGGGTGTGCGGCTGGTACCGAGTTTTTTCTTGTCCCGAGGCGCCTGGTCCTGTCTCCCCGTTCGGGCAAACAGAAGGGCCGCGGATCCCGGATGGGGTTCCGCGGCCCTGAAGGCGCCGGCCTGATCGAATCAGGCTGGATCACTCCAGGGTTCTGGCCCACGGAAGGCCCACATCAGGTGGTGCTGCGTCGTCTGCTTCCGGAATCCGGCACCGGCCGCCGCAAAGGCATAGGCCTGCGCCTGTGCCACTACTGCCGCTTCCAGTGCCTTGGTCGGTCGCTCATCGCGCTCACGGACGACAAGGCCCGCGGGAGCGAGGGAGGACGCCGGACGGACGGCACGAATGCCGGACAGACCGGTGCCCCGGTTGGAGGCGCCGAGAATGCACAGGGAGACGGCCGAGCGATCGGTCAGTTTGACGCTGGTGCTGGTGTTGATGCTGATCACTTGACTCGCCTCCTCTCGGCGTCTCGGGGGACCGGGCGAACCGGTCCGCGGATATGCAAGTACAACACGGAATCAGGGCCTCCGAGAAGGCCGCTGTCCCCGTGGCTTAGAACCTATGGGGATTCCCGGGGCATGCGCAAACTATTTTTTCGACGAGTTCGCGTCAGCCCTGATCTTGTCCCTGGGCGGGGTCCCGGCCCGCGCAGAGGGCCAGCACGTCGGCGCCGTAACGGCGCAGCTTGCGCATGCCCACCCCGGGAATCCGGGCCAGTTCGTGCTCGTCGTCGGGGACCGCTTCGGCGATCGCGATCAGCGTCTTCTCGGTGAAGACGCAGAAGTCCGGCTGGCCGCTGCGCCGCGCCTGCTCGCCGCGCCACTCGCGCAGCCGCTCGTACAGCCCCTCGTCCATGTCGGACGGGCAGTCCTCGCAGCGCATCAGTTTCATCTCGCCGCCGTCGGTGAGCGTGCGCCCGCAGACGCGGCACCGGGCGGGGGTGCGCTGCCGGCGGCGCGGGGCCTGCCCGGGGACCGCGGTGGCCGCCGCCGTCCACGAGCCGCGCTCCACCCCGCCCGCTCCCGCGGCGCCCGCGCGGCCCGCGACGGCCTGCGAGCCGGGGCGCAGTCCGGTGAGGAAGCGGCTCGGGCGCCGGTTCGGGCGGCCGCCCGGGGAGCGGGCGAGCGCCCAGGAGAGATGGAGGTGCTCGCGGGCGCGGGTGACGCCGACATAGAGGAGACGGCGCTCCTCCTCGATCTGCTCGTCCGTCTTGGCGTAGGTGATCGGCATCATGCCCTCGGCGACGCCGACCAGGAAGACGACGTCCCACTCCAGGCCCTTGGCCGCGTGCAGCGAGGCGAGCGTGACGCCCTGGACCGTGGGGGCGTGCTGGGCGCCGGCCCGCTCGTCCAGCTCGACGACGAGGTCGGCGAGCGTGGCGCCGCTCCTGGCGGCGGTGACGTCCTGGGCGAGGTGCACCAGGGCGGCGAGGGACTCCCAGCTCTCCCGGACCGCGCCCGATCCGGCGGGCGGCTGGGGTGTCCAGCCCTTGCCGGAGAGCACCGCACGCACCTGGGAGGGCAGGTCGGGGGCGTCGTCGAGGAGGGCGTCGTTGCCGCCGAAGCGGGCCGCTGCGCGCAGGGCGTTGATCGCGTTGCGCACCTCGGGACGGTCGAAGAACCGCTCGGCCCCGCGCAGCTGGTAGGGCACGCCGGCGTCGGCGAGGGCCTGCTCGTAGGTCTCGGACTGGGAGTTCGTGCGGAACAGAACGGCGATCTCGCTCGCCGGGACGCCCGAGTCGATCAGCTCGCGGATGCGCCGGGCGGCGCCCTCGGCCTCGGCGGGCTCGTCGGTGTACTCGGTGAAGACCGGCTCGGGTCCCGCGGGGCGCTGGGAGACCAGCTCGAGTCGGTGGTCGGCGGCGCGGCCCTTCGCCTGGGCGAGCAGGCCGTTGGCCAGGCGGACCACCTGGGGGGTGGAGCGGTAGTCGCGGACGAGCTTGACGACGGTGGCTCCCGGGTGGCGGACGCGGAAGTCGAGGAGATGGTCCGGGGTCGCGCCGGTGAAGGAGTAGATGGTCTGGCTGGCGTCGCCGACCACGCACAGGTTCTCCCGGTCGCCGAGCCACAGCTCCAGCAGGCGCTGCTGGAGGGGACTGACGTCCTGGTACTCGTCGACGACGAAGTGCTGGTACTGCGCCCGCACCTGCTCGGCGATGTCGTGCCGGTCCTGGAGGACGGCGACGGTGAGGAGCAGGACGTCCTCGAAGTCGATGACGGAGCGCTCGCGCTTGAGGTCCTCGTAGGCGGCGTAGAGCTGGGCGATCTCGGCGGGGTCGCGGGGCGCCTCCCGGCCGGCCTTGTCGGCCGCGGCCGTGTAGTCGGCGGGGACGGTCTGGGTGACCTTGGACCACTCGATCTCGGCGGTGACGTCGCGCAGCTCGCCCCGGTCGAGGCGGATGCGGCAGGCGGCGGCCGCGTCGGCGACCAGCTGGATCTTGCGGTCGACGAGCCGGGGCAGCGTCCCGCCGACCGCCTTGGGCCAGAAGTACTGGAGCTGGCGCAGGGCCGCGGAGTGGAACGTCCGCGCCTGTACGCCCACCGCGCCGAGCTGGCGCAGCCGGCCGCGCATCTCCCCCGCCGCGCGGTTGGTGAACGTGACGGCGAGGACGCTGGACGGCTGGAGGATGCCGGCGCGCACCCCGTAGGCGATGCGGTGGGTGATCGCCCTGGTCTTGCCGGTGCCGGCGCCCGCCAGCACGCACACCGGCCCGTGCAGCGCGGTGGCGACGGCGCGCTGCTCGGGGTCGAGACCTTCGAGCACCGCGTCGGCCGAGTCCGGTACCCGCGGGAAGAGGGTGGAGTGCGTTGCTGCTGTCACACCGCCATGCTGCCAGGTCGCCCGGGACGGGTGAGCCGGTTGTCCACAGGGAAGGGCTCGCAGTCGTACAAATGCGACAAGCGTCACGTCGCCGGCTCCCGGGCCCGGGGGGACGGCGGGAATGCCTTCGCTTTCAAGTACGTTCCCCCGGAGACCGAGGACTTCCCCGAGCCGCCGAAGGAGCGCGAGAGGCATGCAGGGCACTGTGACGATGTACAGCACCACGTGGTGCGGCTACTGCCGCCGGCTGAAGAGCCAGCTGGACCGTGAGGGCATCGCGTACACCGAGATCAACATCGAGCAGGACCCCGAGTCGGCGGCCTTCGTGGAGAAGGCGAACGGCGGCAACCAGACGGTGCCCACCGTTCTGTTCCCCGACGGTTCGACGCTCACCAACCCCTCGCTGGCGCAGGTGAAGCAGAAGATCGGCGTCTGAGCGACCTCGCACGGACCTTCCGTACATGACGAAGCGGGTGGCCGTCCCTCATGGGACGGCCACCCGCTTCGTCATGCGTGGAGTGTGCGGGCTTCCCCGGCTCAGAAGGCGCTGCGCGTGGGCAGTTCCTCGCCGTACCAGCGCTCGATCAGCCGGGCCGCGATGGAGATGCCGTAGGGCGGGAGCACCTCGCCGGACTCGAAGGCGGCACGCAGTTCGTCGCGGGAGAACCAGCGGGCCTCGTGGATCTCGTCGCCGTCCACGGTGATCTCGGAGGAGGTGGCGTGGGCGACGAAGCCGAGCATCAGGCTGGAGGGGAACGGCCAGGGCTGGCTGGCGACGTACTCGACCTCGCCGACGGCGATGCCGACCTCCTCGTGCACCTCGCGGCGCACCGACTGCTCGATGGCCTCGCCCGGCTCCACGAACCCGGCGAGCGTGGAGAAGCGGCCCTCGGGCCAGTGGACCTGGCGGCCGAGCAGGATGCGGTCCTTGTCGTCGATCACCGCCATGATCACCGCAGGGTCCGTGCGCGGGTAGTGCTCGGCGCCGCAGGCCGGGCAGCGGCGGATATGGCCGGCCGCTGCGATCACGGTGCGCTCGCCGCAGCGGGAGCAGAAGCGGTGCAGCCGCTGCCAGTTCTCCAGCGCCACGGCGTGCACCATCAGGCCCGCCTCGCGCGGGGACAGCAGCAGTCCGGCCTCGCGCAGGCCCGCAGGGCGGGCGGAGTCGTCCATGCGGCCGGGCAGCGAGTCCTTCTGCAGGGCGAAGTAGCTGACGCCGTCCTCGTCGATGCCGAGGAAGTAGCGGTGGTCCTCGGTCAGCGGCGCCTCGAAGGACGGGGTCATGACGAGTTCGGTGCGCCCGTCGGGCGTCTCGTCGATGAGGACCTGGCCGCCGGAGACCACGAAGCAGCGGGTCGAGGGGTGGCTCCACGCCGCCGCGAGCCAGGCCTCGTCGAGCCGGTGGTGGGCGGCGCGGTCGATGCCGCTGGGGGCGGTGAGCGAGATGGGCCGGTCGGCGGTGTGGTCGGTCCTGGTGGTCACGGGTGCTTCCAACTCCCCCGGGGGACGGATCGGGTCGCGGGTGGTCTGGCGGACGTGGGCGGGAGGGACCGGGTCCTGCGGGCGCGGCAGTGGCACGGGCTCTTCCAGTGTGACGCGTGCGGGCGCCCGTTTCGGACGGCGTGGGTGGTCAGGGGGCGTGCCGCCAGTGCTCGGCGAGGTCGCCCCAGAGGTGGGCGCTGGTCTCGGCGCCCTTGAGCAGCAGGTCCAGCTCGACCTTCTCGTCGGGGGCGTGCCAGCCGTCGGACGGGACGGAGATGCCGAGGAAGAGCACCGGTGCGCCGAGGACGTCCTGGAGGTCGGCGGCCGGTCCCGATCCGCCCTCGCGGGTGAACAGCACCGGTTTGCCGAAGGCGCGGCCCATCGCGCGGACGACCGACTGGAGGGCGGGGTGGTCGAGCGGGGTGAGGCAGGGGCGGGTGGCCGGGCTGAAGGTGATCTCGTGCCGGACGCCCTCGGGCAGCCGGCCGGGCACCCAGGCGGCGACCGCGTCCCGGATGTGCGCGGGGTCCTGGCCGGCGACCAGCCGGAAGGACAGCTTCACCATCGCGGAGGACGGGATGATCGTCTTGCTGCCGGGGCCTTGGTAGCCGCCGCCGATGCCGTTGACCTCGGCGGTGGGGCGCGCCCAGATGCGCTCCAAGGTGCTGTATCCGGCTTCGCCGCCGGTGCCGTGCGACTTGGCGGTGCGCAGCCACCGCTCCTCGTCGAAGGGCAGCCGCGCGAAGAGGTCGCGTTCGCGGTCGGTGAGCTCGACGACGCCGTCGTAGAAGCCGGGGATCGCGACCCGGCCGTGCTCGTCGTGCAGGGCGGCGACCAGGCGGGCCACGGCGGTGGCGGGGTTGGGGACCGCGCCGCCGAAGGAGCCGGAGTGGATGTCCTGGTCGGGGCCGTACAGGCGGATCTCGCACTCGGCGAGGCCGCGCATGCCGGTGCACACGGTCGGGGTGTCCTCGGACCACATACCGGTGTCGGAGACGATCACGGCGTCGGCGGCGAGCCGGTCCGCGTGCCGCTCGACGAGCTCCCGGAAGTGCGGGGAGCCGGACTCCTCCTCGCCCTCGATCAGCAGCTTGAGGCGGACGGCGGGGCTGGTACGCCCGGTGGCGGCGAGGTGGGCGCGCACGCCCAGGGTGTGGAAGAAGACCTGGCCCTTGTCGTCGGCGGCACCGCGCGCGTAGAGGCGGTTGCCGCGGATCTCGGGCTCGAAGGGGTCGGTCTTCCAGCCGTCCTCGCGGGCGGCGGGCTGCACGTCGTGGTGGCCGTAGACCAGGACGGTCGGCGCCTCGGGGTCGTCGCTGGGCCACTCGGCGTAGACCGCCGGGGCGCCGGGGGTGTCCCAGACCTCGGCGGCCGGGAAGCCGGTGTCCTTCAGCGCGGCGACGAGCCAGTCGGCGCTGCGGCGCACGTCAGGGGCGTGATCGGGCTGGGCCGAGACGGACGGGATGCGGAGCCACGCGGAGAGGTCGTCGAGAAACGCCGTGCGGTGGTCTGCGATGTACGTACGGACGGCGTCGACGGCATTGTCAACGTGCTGGCTCATGTCTACGAGCCTATCGGCCCGCGGGGGTGTCCTCGGAGTGCGGTATCTCACCGTGCGGCGTTCGTCATGTCACTCTCCGGTGTGCGGTGTCTCATCCTCCGGATCCGTTCGGTGTCTCGTCTTCCGGACCGTTCGGTGTCCCGTCCTCCGGGTCGTCGAGCAGCAGCCGCTCCAGTTCGGCGCGGCCGGGGAGCCGCTCGGGGCGGACCACCTCGCCGGTGCGGACGTACAGGAACGCGGCGGTGACGGACTTCAGGGGGACGCCCTGCTGCTCGGCCCAGGCGAGCCGGTAGACCGCCAGCTGGAGCGGGTCGGCGGTGCGGCTCCGGCCGGTCTTCCAGTCGACGATCTCGTACGTGACAGCGTCGCCGTCCCCGGGATCCTCCGGGTCCTCGGCCCTCTCGTGCCGGTACACGGCGTCGATGCGGCCCCGGACGACCCGGCCGGCGATCGACAGCTGGAACGGCGCCTCCACGCGGTAGGGCGTGCGGTGGGCGTACTCGGTGCGCTCGAAGGCCTCCTTCAGCTCCTCCAGGTCACGCTCGTCGGCGATCTCCGCGTCGGCGCCCGGCAGCTCGTCCGGGTCGAGCATGGGCAGGGTCAGCTCCTCGAAGCGCGCCTCCACCCACGCGTGGAAGCGGGTGCCCCGGCGCGCGGCGGGCTGGGGCGGGCGCGGCATGGGGCGGGCCAGCTCCCGGGCGAAGGCGTCGGGGTCGTCGGCGAGCCGCAGCAGCTGGGACGCGGTGAGGGAGGCGGGCAGCCGCACCTCGGTGACCGTCTCGCGGGCGCGCAGCAGTTCCCCGGTGAGGGCGTCGAGGTCGCGGTCCCAGGAGGCGACGGTGCGGGCCTCCTCGGGGGTCAGCCGCGGTTCTGCGGGGCGCGGTTCGGCGGGCGCGGGGAGGTCCGGGAGGGGGCGTGCGGACTCGTCGGGGGCGGTGGCCTGGTGGGGGACGACGGGGCGCTCGGTGGGCAGGGCGTCCCAGTCGTCGGCGTACGGGTCGTCGTCGAAGTCCTCCGGGTACGGCTCCTCGTCGTCCGGCGGGGGCGGCCACTCCGGGTCGTCGTGGGCGCCCGGGTCGTGGAGGGCTGCCGTGTCGTGCGGGTCGGCGGCGATGCGGTCGAGGTGGGCGAGGACGGTCGCGGCGGCGGCGCGGCGGCGGGCGAGGGCCGCGTCGTCCAGGGGCAGGGGCCATGCCTGGACGTCGCCGGCCTGCCGCAGGGCCGGATTCTCCTCGTCCTCCTCCGGCTTCTCCGCCCACGCCTCGATCTCGCCGTACCCGGCGGCGCAGTGGTCGTGCAGGGCGAGCAGGAACTCGGAGGGGCCGCGCGATTTCTTCTGGCTGGGGCCCCACCAGTGGCCCGAGCCGAGCAGCAGGGAACGGGGGCGGGTGAAGGTGACGTAGCCGAGGCGCAGCTCCTCGGTGTGCTGGTGCTCCTTCATGGCCTCGTGGAAGGCCTTCAGACCCCGGGAGTCCCAGGACGGCACGTCGGGGAGGGTGTCGGCGTCGCCGCGCAGCGCGTGCGGCAGCACCTTGCCCTGCGCCGTCCACTTCTCGCGGCCCCGGTCGCTGGGGAAGGCGCCGGTGACCAGGCCGGGGACGGCGACGACGTCCCACTCCAGGCCCTTGGACTTGTGGGCGGTGAGCACCTTGACGGTGTTCTCGCCGCCCGGCAGCGCGTTGTCGAGGCCCTTCTCGTACTGGGCGGCGGTGCGCAGGAAGCCGAGGAAGGCGAGCAGGGTGGCCTCGTTGTCGCCTGCGGCGAAGGACGCGGCGACGTCGAGGAAGTTGGACAGGGTCTCCCGGCGGCGGGCGGCCAGCGCGTGCGGGGACGCGGACAGCTCGACCTCGAGACCGGTGACGGCGAGCACCCGGTGCAGTACGTCCATCAGCGGGTCGGAGAGGGAGCGGCGCAGGTCGCGCAGCTCGGCGGCGAGGCGGGCGAAGCGGACGCGCGCGTCGGGCGAGAAGGGCAGCCCGTCGTCGTCCCCGCCGCCCTCCAGCGGGGTCTCCAGGAAGGTGTCGAGGGCGTCGGCGAGCGAGATCACCTCGGCGGGGTCGACGCCCTCGAGGGCCTCGGCGAGCCGCCGGTCGGGGTCGTCGTCGCCGTCCACACGCGCGTGGGACACCAGCCGGCGCGCGCGGCGGCCGAGCAGGGCGAGGTCGCGGGGGCCGATCCGCCAGCGCGGGCCGGTCAGCAGCCGGACGAGGGAGGCGTTGGCGCCGGGGTCCTGGAGGACCTCGCAGACGGCGACGAGGTCGGCGATCTCCGGCAGGTGCAGCAGCCCGGACAGGCCGACGACCTCGACGGGCACGTCCCGGGCGACCAGGGCGGCCTGGATCTCGGCGAAGTCCGTGGCCGTGCGGCACAGGACGGCGATCTCGCCGGGCGCCTTGCCGGTGTTCACCAGGTGCGCGATCGAGTCGGCGAGCCAGTCGATCTCCTCGGCGTGGGTGCGCAGCAGGGCGCAGCGGACGATGCCGTCGCGCTCGGCGCCCGGCGCCGGGCGGAGGGCCTCCACGCCCGCGTGCATGGCGCGCAGCGGCTCGGCGAGACCGTTGGCGAGGTCGAGCAGCCGGCCGCCGCTGCGGCGGTTCTCGCTGAGCGACTGGCGGGTGGCGGGGCGGCCGTCGGCGTGCGGGAAGTGCTCGGGGAAGTCGTCGAGGTTGGCGACGGAGGCGCCGCGCCAGCCGTAGATGGCCTGGCAGGGGTCGCCCACCGCGGTCACCGGGTGGCCGGTGCCGCCGCCGAAGAGGCCCGCGAGGAGGACGCGCTGGGCGACCGACGTGTCCTGGTACTCGTCGAGGAGGACCACCCGGAACTCGTCGCGCAGCACGCGGCCCACCTCGGGCAGGCCGGCGAGCCGGGCGGACAGGGCGATCTGGTCGCCGAAGTCGAGCAGATCGCGTTCGCGTTTCGCGGCCCGGTAGCGCTGCACCAGCTCCGCGAGCTCGCGGCGGGCGGCGGCCGCCTCGGGGACCTTGCGCAGGTCGGCGTTGGTGAGCTTGGCGTTCTCCAGGGTGCGCAGGAGCTCGGTGTCGTGGGCGCGCAGGTCCTCGGGGCGCACCAGGTGCTCGGAGAGCTCGGAGTCGAGGGTGAGGAGGTCGCCCACCAGGTCGGGGAAGGAGCGGGTGAGGGCCGGGTAGAGGCCGGGCGCCTCGCGCAGCACGCGCGCGGCGAGCTGGTAGCGGGTGGCGTCGGCGAGCAGCCGGGACGTCGGTTCGAGGCCGATGCGCAGCCCGTGGTCGGTGAGCAGCCGGCCGGCGAAGGCGTGGTAGGTGGAGATCACCGGCTCGCCCGGGGGGTTGTCCGGGGCCGACGGGGAGGGGCCGGCGCCAGGCGCCGTCGTCGAGGGGTGGTGGTCGGGTGACGGGAGGGGGTCCGGATCGGTGACGCCGGCCTTGATCAGGGCCGTGCGGACGCGCTCGGCGAGTTCACCGGCGGCCTTGTTGGTGAAGGTGAGGCCGAGGACCTGCTCGGGGGCGACCTGTCCGGTGCCGACCAGCCAGACCACGCGGGCGGCCATCACCGTCGTCTTGCCGGAGCCCGCTCCGGCCACGATCACCTGCGGGGCGGGCGGCGCGGTGATGCAGGCCGTCTGCTCCGGGGTGAACGGGATCCCGAGCAGCTCCTTGAGCTGGTCGGGACGGGTGATACGGGCGGGCACACCGAGAATCTAGCGGCGGCCACTGACAGCTCGGGCCCACCGAGCCCGCCGGGCGGGAAGAAGCGCAGGTCGGCGGGGGTGGTGCAATACGTCACGCACGCCGTTCGCATCGTTCACTCGACGACGTGGCGGCCCTCGGGGCGGGCGCTGCACGACGCCCGGAACGCGCAGTGCGCGCAGTGCTGGCCCGCGGTCGGGGTGAAGCGCTCGTCGAGGACCTTGCCGGCGGCGGTGGCCAGCAGGTCGCCGACCCACGCCCCCTCCAGCGGCTCCTGCGCCTGCACCTTGGGCAGGGTCTCGCCGCCGTCCCGTTTGGCGGCGCCCTGCCGCAGCTGGACGAGCTCGGCGCCGCCCGGCTCGGGGCGCACCCCGTCGAAGACCTCGTCGACGGCGCCCTCGCGGACGGCGAGCTGGTACACGGCGAGCTGGGGGTGGCGCTCCACCTCCTTGGAGCTGGGCGCCTGCTTGCCGGTCTTGAAGTCGACCACGTAGGCGCGGCCCTCGCCGTCGGCCTCGACGCGGTCCATCTGGCCGCGGATGCGGACCTGGTAGTCGCCGGACTCCAGAGTGACGTCGAAGTCGTGCTCGCTGGCGACCGGGGTGCGACCGGTGCGGTCCATGACGTGCCACTTCAGGAAGCGTTCGAGCGCCACGCGCGCGTTCTCCTTCTCCTGCGCCGACTTCCAGGGCGCGTCGAAGGCGAGGGCGTTCCACACGGAGTCGAGGCGTTCCATGAGGACGTCGAGGTCTGCGGGGGTGCGCCCGGAGGCGACCTCGTCGGCGAGGACGTGGACGACGTTGCCGAAGCCCTGGGCGGCCGTGGCAGGCGCGTCGGCCTTCACCTCGCGGCCCAGGAACCACTGGAGGGCGCAGGTGTTGGCCAGCTGGTCGAGGGCGCTGCCGGAGAGCACCACGGGCTGGTCGCGGTCGCGCAGGGGCACCTTGCTGTGGGTGGGTTCGTACATGCCCCACCAGCGGTAGGGGTGCGCGGACGGCACCAGGGGGCGGCCGTCCTCGTCGGCGAGCGCGGCGAGCCGGGCCAGCCGGCGGGCGGCGGCCTCGCGCAGGGCGTCGGAGACGCGAGGGTCGACCGTGGTGGCGCGCAGTTCGGCGACGAGCGCGGCGACGGACAGCGGGCGGCGCGGGCGTCCCGTGACGTCCTTGGGCTCGACGCCGAGCTCGGTGAGGAAGCGGGAGGGCTGGTCGCCGTCGTCGGACGGTGCCTTCACGGCCGTCACGACCAGGCGGTCACGCGCGCGCGTGGCGGCGACGTAGAACAGGCGGCGTTCCTCTGCGAGCAGCGCGCCGGGGGTGAGCGGCTCGGCGAGTCCGTCGCGTCCGATGCGGTCGGCCTCCAGCAGGGAGCCGCGGCGGCGCAGGTCGGGCCACAGTCCCTCCTGGACTCCGGCCACGACGACGAGGCCCCACTCCAGGCCTTTCGAGCGGTGCGCGGTCATCAGGCGTACGACGTCGGGGCGCGCGGCGCGGCGGGTGAGGGTGTCGGCGGCGATGTCCTCGGCCTCGATCTCCTCGAGGAAGTTGAGGGCGCCGCGCCCGCCCGTGCGCTCCTCCGCGCGCGCGGCGGTGGCGAACAGGGCGCACACGGCGTCGAGGTCGCGGTCGGCGTTGCGGCCAGCGGCGCCGCCGCGGCGGGCGGCGCGTTCCAGGCGCTGTGGCCAGGGCGTGCCGTCCCACAGCTCCCAGAGGGCCTCCTCGGCCGTGCCGCCGCCGGCCAGGCACTCGCGGGCGCGGCGCAGCAGGGCGCCGAGGCGTTGCGCACCGCGCGCGTAGACGGGGTCGTGCACGGCGAGCCGCTCGGGCTCGGCCAGCGCGCGGGCGAGCAGCTCGTCCGAGGGCGGGGGCAGGGGGTTCCCGGCCGCCCGCTCCTCCTCGCGCAGCGCGCGCCCGAGCCGCCGCAGGTCGGCCGCGTCCATGCCGGCGAGGGGGGAGGCGAGGAGGGTGAGGGCGGTCTCGGTGTCGAGCCAGCAGGGGGCGTCGCCGCCGGGAGCGGCGCCCGCATCCGCCTCGCCGGGACCAGAACCAGCATCCACGTCGCTCTCACCCCCCGGCCGCCGCTCCTCCTCCGCCTTCGCCACCGCGCGGAGCGCGGTCAGCAGCGGGGCGACCGCCGGTTCGTGCCGCAGGGGCAGGTCGTCGCCGTCGACGTCGACGGGGACGCCCGCGGACGTGAGGGCGCGGCGGACCACCGGCAGGGTGCGGGCGCCCGCGCGGACCAGGACGGCCATGTCGTTCCAGGGGACGCCGTCCTCCAGGTGGGCGCGGCGCAGGATGTCGGCGATGTTGTCCAGCTCGGTGCCGGCCGTCGGGTAGGTGTACACCTCGACCCGGCCGCCCTCGCGCACGGGCGCCGGCTCACGGTGCAGGCGGACCTTCTCGGCGGGCAGCCGGGGCAGCGGCATGCGGCGGGTGATCCGCCGGGTGGCCTCGAGGAGCGCTGCGCCGGAGCGCCGGGAGGTGCGCAGCACCCGGACCGGGGCGGGGCGGCCGTCGGCGCGTGGGAAGGCGTGCGGGAACTCCAGGATGCCGCCGACGTCGGCGCCACGGAACGCGTAGATCGACTGGTCGGGGTCGCCGAAGGCGACGAGGGTGCGGCCGCCGGACGCCAGGGCGTGCAGCAGCCGTACCTGGGCGGGGTCGGTGTCCTGGTACTCGTCGACGTAGACGGCGTCGTAGCGGTCGGCGAGCTGCCCGGCCGTCTCGGGCCGCCGGGCGAGGAGCACCGCGCGGTGGACGAGTTCGGCGTAGTCGATGACGCCCTGGAGGTCGAGGACGTCGAGGTACTCGGCGAGGAAGGCGGAGGCGGCGCGCCAGTCGGGGCGGCCGATGCGGCGGGCGAAGGCGTCCAGGGCGCCGGGGTCGAGCCCGAGCTCGCGGCTGCGGGCGAGCACGGCGCGGACCTCGTCGGCGAAGCCGCGGGTGGTCAGGCAGGCGCGCAGGTCGTCGGGCCAGCGCACGTGGGACAGCCCGAGCCGTTCCAGGTCCACCTGGCCGGCGAGCAGCTCGCGCACGGTGACGTCCTGCTCGGGTCCGGAGAGCAGCCGCAGCGGCTCCGTGAACAGGTCGCTGTCCTGGTGGGCGCGGACCAGGGCGTAGCAGAAGCTGTGGAAGGTGGTCGCCTGCGGGGCGCGGGCGGCGCCGATGCGCAGCGCCATGCGGTCGCGCAGCTCGACGGCGGCCTTGCGGCTGAAGGTGAGCACCAGGATGCGCTCGGGGTCGCCGCCGCGCGCGATGCGGGCGGCCACGGACTCGACGAGCGTGGTGGTCTTGCCGGTGCCCGGACCGGCCAGGACGAGCAGCGGCCCGGAGCCGTGCTCAACCACGGAGCGCTGGGCGGCGTCCAGGGGAGGGGGATCCACGCGGGCCGGCGGGGTACGCACCAGTCGATAGGCGCCACGGCTCCCCCGCCGCACCGGGGGGTGCGACAGGCCGCTGGTGGAGGAAGAGGAGCTCACGTGGTTCGCCGGTCCTGGTGGGTGTGCTGTGGGGCGCTGCGCCGCGTGTGCGGGGCGGTGGTCGGGGGGTGAGGGGGCCACGCGCAGCCGACGCTACGCCGGGGACCGGAGCGGAAGCAGGGTTTCCGCTTCTTCCCTCCCGTCACTCCGGGCACCCACGCCCCTCGACCCACGAACGTACGTCATGCCACGGATGTGCCTCATGTCCCCCTGAAGGATCACACGTCACACGGCGGCGGCGGGGATGGCGGAAGCTGTCAGGTGTGACCCCCGGTGTCCGCGCCGCCGTCCCACCGCGCGCTTCTCATGTCCAGGCGTGGCACATGGCCCTCCGAGGCCCGGCCCGCCTCCCGCAGCGGTGTGCCCTCCGCGCGGTAGTGACCGAGAGCACGCAGCTCGTGCCCGGGCAGCAGCACGCCGTCCGCGCGGACCACGCGCCACCAGGGCACGGCCCCGCCGTAGAGCGCCATCACGCGCCCCACCTGCCGGGGCCCGCCCTCCCCCAGCCACTCGGCCACGTCCCCGTACGTCATCACGCGCCCCGGCGGGATCAGCTCGGCGACCTCCAGGACCCGCTCGGCGTACGCGGGCAGGGCGTCCGGGTGCTCCGGACCCCCGTCGGACGGAAGACTCTCCTGGCTCATCCGGACCATCCTGCCCCACCCCACCGACAACGCTGCGCGGCCGCGGGCACGGGCGGGCGACTCGCCCCGGAGCAGCGCTTCGGGCAGACTGTGCCGCCCCGCTTGTGGACCCTGATGCCCCCTTGTGGCGGTACGGCATGCCACCATCGTGCGGGCGGTGACCGGTGATACGAGATCGAGAAGAGACGATGAAGCAGCAGGGTGCGCACCCCGAGGACACGGAGGGCACCCCTGACGCCTCGTCGCGCCCGGACACCGCGAAGGAGCCCGGCGGCGCGCACCGGGACGTCGCGCACATCGACGAGGTGGAGGGCGACGAACCGCTGCTCCCCGCGCGCGTGCACCGCCCGTCCGACCTCATGCGGCTGGTGGGCGGCGTGCTCGCGGTCGTGGTACTGCTGGCGGTCGCCGCGTTCGCGCACGGCACCACCTCGGGTCTCGAACAGGACATCAACAAGGGCACCGGACAGGCGCCCGACCTCCTCATCAAGATCGCGGGCCTGGCGTCCAGCATCGCGATCCTGCTGGTCCCGGTCGCCTTCGCGATCGAACGTCTCATCAAACGGGACGGGCTGCGGATCGCCGACGGTGTGCTCGCCGCCGTACTCGCGCACGGGGTGACGCTCGCCACGGACCTGTGGGTCGCGCGGGCCGCCCCCGACTCGATCCAGGACGCGCTCACCCAGCCCTCCCCCGGCGACGTCCACGCCCTCACCGACCCGGTGCACGGCTATCTCGCCCCCGTCATCGCGTACATGACCGCCGTCGGCATGTCCCGCAGACCCCGGTGGCGCGCGGTGCTGTGGGTGGTGCTGCTGCTCGACGCCTTCTCGATGCTGGTCACCGGGTACACCACCCCGTTCTCGATCATCCTCACCGTGCTGATCGGCTGGACCGTCGCCTACGGCACGCTCTACGCGGTCGGCTCGCCCAACGTCCGGCCCACCGGCCGCACCCTGATGGCAGGCCTCCGGACGGTCGGCTTCCGCCCCGTGACCGCGTCCCGCGAGGAGGCCGCCGACGCGGCCGAGGGCGGCGACCGGGGGCGGCGCTACTTCGTCACCCTGGAGGACGGCCCGCCCCTCGACGTCACCGTGGTGGACCGCGAGCAGCAGGCGCAGGGCTTCTTCTACCGCGCGTGGCGCAACCTGGCGCTGCGCGGCTTCGCCACCCGCCGGAGCCTGCAGTCGCTGCGCCAGGCGCTGGAGCAGGAGGCCCTCCTGGCCTACGCCGCCATCGCCGCCGGCGCCAACGCGCCCAAGCTGATCGCCACGTCGGAGCTGGGCCCCGACGCGGTGATGCTGGTCTACGAGCACACCGGCGGCCGCACGTTGGACTCGCTGGACGACGAGCAGATCACCGACGAACTGCTGCGCGACACCTGGCACCAGGTGAAGGCGCTGCAGTCCCGCCGTATCGCGCACCGCAGGCTGGTGGGCGACGCCATCCTGGTGGATCATTCCGGGACGGTGATCCTCACCGACCTGCGCGGCGGGGAGATCGCGGCCGGCGACCTGCTGCTGCGCATGGACGTCGCCCAGCTGCTGGTGACGCTGGGGCTGCGGGTGGGCGCCGAACGCACGGTGGCCTCCGCGCTGAGCGTCCTCGGCCCCGACGCCGTCGCGGACTGCCTGCCGATGCTCCAGCCGATCGCGCTCAGCCGCTCCACGCGCGCGACGCTGCGCAGGCTCGCCCGGGAGCGCGCCGAGCGGGAACGCGAGGCGGTCCTGGAGGCCTCCCGCCAGTCCCGTCCCGCCCCCGCCGACGACGCCGGCGGCTCCCGCCCCGTCGTGCTCGACAAGGCGGACAAGAAGGCCGTACGGGCGGAGCAGCGGGCCGAGAAGCGGGCCATCGACGAGGCTCTGGAGGAGGCGCGCGAGGAGGATCTGCTCAGCCAGATCCGCCAGGAGGTGCTGCGGATCAGGCCGCAGGCCCCGGTCGAGCCGGCCCGGCTGGAGCGCGTGCGTCCGCGCACGCTGATCAGCGTCATCGCGGGCGCGATCGGCGCGTACTTCCTGCTGACGCAGCTCACCCACATCGAGTTCGGCCCGCTGATCTCCAACGCGGAGTGGGGCTGGGTGGCCGCGGCGGTGCTGTTCTCGGCGCTGAGCTACGTGGCGGCCGCGATGGCGCTGCTCGGGTTCGTGCCGGAGCGGGTGCCGTTCCTGCGCACCGTGGCGGCCCAGGTCGCCGGCTCCTTCGTGAAGATCGTCGCCCCGGCCGCGGTCGGCGGCGTCGCGCTGAACACCCGGTTCCTCCAGCGCGCGGGGGTGCGCCCGGGGCTCGCGGTGGCGAGCGTCGGCGCGTCCCAGCTGTTCGGGCTCGGCTGCCACATCCTGATGCTGCTGGCGTTCGGTTATCTGACCGGAACCGAGAAGACGCCTTCACTGTCGCCGTCCCGGACGGTCATCGGCGGTCTGCTGACGGTCGCGGTGCTGGTGCTCGTGGTGACCTCGGTGCCGTTCCTGCGGAAGTTCGTCGTCACGCGCGTGCGGTCGCTGTTCGCCGGCGTCGTGCCGCGCATGCTCGACGTGCTGCAGCGGCCGCAGAAGCTGGTCACCGGCATCGGCGGCATGCTGCTGCTGACCGCCTGCTTCGTGATGTGCCTGGACGCCTCGATCCGGGCGTTCGGCGACGAGTCGACCTCGGTGAGCATCGCCAGCGTCGCCGTCGTCTTCCTCGCGGGCAACGCCCTCGGGTCCGCCGCGCCGACACCGGGCGGTGTGGGCGCCGTGGAGGCCACCCTGACGGTCGGTCTGATCGCGGTCGGCCTCCCCAAGGAGGTCGCGGCGCCCGCCGTGCTGCTCTACCGGCTGCTGACCCTGTGGCTGCCCGTGCTGCCGGGCTGGCTCGCCTTCAACCACCTCACCCGCAAAGCGGCGTTGTGACCGGCTGAGACGCCGGCCGGGCGCGGCCCTCCCTCGGACGGCCCGTGCCCCGCGCGCGCCTCCGCGGGCGACCGCAGGATGGGGACATGCCCCGCCCCTTCCGGCTCCGCGCCGCCGCGCTGTCCGCCTGTGCCCTCCTGCTGCCCGCGCTGCTGGCGGGCTGTACCGCGGGGGACGACCAGGCCCAGGACCTGACGCGGCAGAAGCTGGACTGGAAGCCCTGTCCCTCCCCGGACGAGGCCCAGGGCGGCGGCGCATCGCCGTCCCCGCTGCCGGGCGCCCGGGGCCAGTGGGAGTGCGCGACGCTCAAGGCGCCGCTGGACTGGGACGACCCGGACGGCGACACCATCGGCCTCGCCCTGATCCGCGTCCGGACGAGCGGCCCGGAGAACAAGCGGATCGGCTCGCTGATCTTCAACTTCGGCGGCCCCGGCGGCTCGGGCGTGACCACGCTCCCCGCGTTCGGCCGGGACTACACCACCCTGCGCACCCGGTACGACCTGGTGAGCTTCGACCCGCGCGGGGTCGGCCGCAGCGCGCCCGTGACCTGCGAGGACGACCAGCAGCTCGACGAGTACTTCCAGCAGGACGGAACCCCCGACGACAGCGCCGAGCGCACGGAACTGCTGGACAGCACCAAGGATTTCAACGCGGCCTGCGAGGACAACTCCCGCCGGATCCTGCCGCACGTGCGCACCACCGAGGCGGCCCGGGACCTCGATCTGATGCGGCAGGTCCTCGGCGACGACAAGCTGCACTACTTCGGCATCTCCTACGGCACCGAACTCGGCGGCGTCTACGCCCACCTCTTCCCCGACAAGGTGGGCCGCGCGGTGTTCGACGCGGTCGTCGACCCGGCGCTGAACTCCGAGCAGGCCTCACTCGGTCAGGCCCGGGGCTTCCAGCGCGCCCTCGACAACTACGCCGAGGACTGCGTGTCCCAGGTCGAGGAGTGCCCGGTCGGCGACAGCGTGCAGGACGTGAAGAACCGCATCGCCACGCTGCTGCGGGACCTGGACCGCACACCCATCCCGGGGGTCTTCCCTCGTCAGCTCACCGAGACGATGGCGACGAGCGGGATCGCGCAGGCCCTGTACTCGAAAAACTTCTGGCCGTTCCTCACCGACGGCCTGGAGCAGGCGTACGACGGCGACGGCACGATCCTGATGGTGCTGGCCGACTCGATGAACGGCCGCAGCCAGAACGGCGAGTACAGCAACCTCGTCCCCGCGAACGTCGCCATCAACTGCGCCGACGCCAAGCCCCGGTACACCCCGGCGGACGTGGAGCGGCTGCTGCCCGAGTTCCGGAAGGCATCGCCCCTCTTCGGGGACTTCATGGCCTGGGGCATGATCACCTGCACCGACTGGGCGGTGCCGGGCGCCGCCGATCATCCGGACGTCAGCGCTCCGGGCGCGGCCCCGATCCTGGTGATCGGCAACACCGGAGACCCGGCCACCCCGTACGAGGGCGCGCGCAGCATGGCGCGGGCGCTCGGTGAGGGGGTCGGCGTGGAACTCACGTACAACGGGCAGGGGCACGGCGCCTACAACAGCGAGGACCGCTGCGTGCGGAACGCGGTCCACGGCTATCTGCTGGACGGCAAGGTGCCGGAGGCCGACGCGGTCTGCCCCTGACCCGCCCGGCGGTGCGACGGCCGGGGGTGGCAGGACCGTCGGCGAATGCCCAGCTCAGAGGGTTTTCCACAGGCCTCCCCGGCCGACGTCGGACCTGCCTACGATGTCGGCACAGCCGTCGCCGCACGACGCGGACGGTCCACGAGGGGGGATGTGCCAGATGACCCGGTTCACGAGGTGGGCGGCCCTGACCGCCGCCGCCGCACTGCTTACGGCCGGCTGCAGCGGGGGTGGGGGCGGGCCGTCGAAGGACGACTCCGGCAAGGACGGCAAGGGGAGCGGCGGCAGCGCCGCGCTCGACTGGGGTCGCTGTAAGGCGACCGAGGAGGGCCCGGCGCCCGGCGACGAGTGGCAGTGCGCCACGCTCCAGGTGCCGCTGGACTGGTCGAAGCCGGACGGCGAGACGATCGATCTCGCCCTCATCCGCGCCGAGGCGACGGGCGACGACCGCATCGGCTCCCTGCTGTTCAACTTCGGCGGTCCGGGCGGCTCGGGCGTCTCCACCCTGCCCGCCTACGCCGGCACGGCCGCCGACCTGCGCGAGCGGTACGACCTGGTGAGCTGGGACCCGCGTGGCACGGGCGGGAGCGGCGGTGTGCGCTGCCGTGACGACAAGGCCATCGAGGCCGCCGAGTCCACCGTGGACTGGACGCCGGACACCCCGGCGGAGGAGCGGGTCTTCCTCGAGGACGCGGCCGACTTCGGCAAGGGCTGCCAGAAGGCCGCCGGAAAGCTGATGGCGCACGTGTCGACCACCGACACCGCCCGTGACATGGACCGCATCCGGCAGGCCCTCGGCGACGACCGCATGCACTACTTCGGCATCTCCTACGGCACCGAGCTCGGCGGGGTCTACGCCCACCTCTTCCCCGGCAAGGTGGGGAGGATGATCCTGGACGCGGTGGTCGACCCGACGGCGGACACGGTCGGCCACGCCAAGAACCAGGCCCGTGGCTTCCAGACCGCCCTCGACAACTACCTGCGGTCCACCGGACGCGACCCGGAGGAGGGCTCGCGGGAGATCGCGGACCTGCTCGACCGGATGGACGCCGAACCGCTGCCCACGTCCTCCTCCGGCCGTGAGCTGACGCAGTCGCTGGCGATCATCGGCATCGTGCTGCCCCTCTACAGCGAGTCCAGCTGGCCGGCGCTCACGAGCGCACTGGAGGCGGCCGAGGAGGGGGACGGCACAGAGCTGCTGGCTCTCGCCGACGGGTACAACGAGCGGGACGCCTCGGGCAGCTACGACACCACGACCCACGCCCAGCGGGTCATATCGTGCCTGGACGACAAGCAGCGGCCGACGGTCGAGGAGACCAGGAAGCTGCTGCCCGAGTTCGCGAAGCTCTCCCCCGTCTTCGGCCCGTTCCTGGGCTGGGACACGGCGGGCTGGTGCCACGACTGGCCGGTGCCGGGCCAGTTCGAGACGCCGGAGGTGAGCGCGCCGGGCGCGAAGCCGATCCTGGTCGTGGGCAACACGGGCGACCCGGCTACCCCCTACGAGGGGGCGCGTCGGATGGCGGACGAGCTGGGTCAGGGCGTCGGGGTGGTGCTCACCTGGAAGGGCGAGGGCCACGGCGCCTACGGCAGCGGCAGCGACTGCGTCGACTCGACGGTGAACGCCTACCTGCTGGACGGCACGGTGCCGCAGGACGGCAAGGTCTGCTCGTAGCGACGCCACGCGTAACGGCGTCGGGGGCCCCGGGCACCCGAGGCGGTGCCCGGAACCCCCGACGAGGACCCGGTGACGGCCGGAGCGGTCACGTGGACCTCTCCGGCCGGTGCGGCCTAGTAGACCGGCTTGTGCGGCTCGATCTGGTTGACCCAGCCGATCACGCCGCCGCCGACGTGGACGGCGTCGGAGAAGCCCGCGGACTTCAGGACCGCGAGGACTTCCGCACTGCGGACACCCGTCTTGCAGTTCAAGACGATCTTCTTGTCCTGCGGCAGACCCTCGAGGGCGTTGCCCATGAGGAACTCGTTCTTGGGGATCAGCCGGGCGCCCGGGATGGAGACGATCTCGAACTCGTTCGGCTCGCGGACGTCGATGAGCTCGAGGTTCTCGCCGTCGTCGATCCACTCCTTGAGCTGCTTGGGAGTGATGGTGGAGTCGGCGGCCGCCGCCTGGGCCTCCTCGGACACGACGCCGCAGAAGGCCTCGTAGTCGATGAGCTCGGTGACGGTCGGGTTCTCGCCGCAGACCGCGCAGTCGGGGTCCTTGCGGACCTTGACCTGGCGGTACTGCATCTCCAGGGCGTCGTAGATCATCAGGCGGCCGACCAGCGGCTCACCGATGCCGGCCAGCAGCTTGATCGCCTCGTTGACCTGGATGGAGCCGACGGACGCGCACAGCACGCCGAGGACGCCGCCCTCGGCGCAGGAGGGGACCATGCCGGGGGGCGGGGGCTCCGGGTACAGGCAGCGGTAGCAGGGACCGTGCTCCGCCCAGAACACCGAGGCCTGGCCGTCGAAGCGGTAGATGGAGCCCCAGACGTAGGGCTTGCCGAGCAGCACACAGGCGTCGTTGACCAGGTAGCGGGTCGCGAAGTTGTCCGTGCCGTCGACGATGAGGTCGTACTGGCTGAAGATGTCCATCACGTTGTCGGCCTCGAGCCGCTCTTCGTGCAGGACGACGTTCACGTACGGGTTGATTCCCTTGACCGAGTCACGCGCGGACTCGGCCTTGGGGCGGCCGATGTCGGCCTGGCTGTGGATGATCTGGCGCTGCAGGTTCGACTCGTCGACCTCGTCGAACTCCACGATGCCGAGCGTGCCCACGCCCGCGGCGGCCATGTACATCAGCGCCGGCGAGCCCAGGCCGCCGGCGCCCACACAGAGCACCTTGGCGTTCTTCAGCCGCTTCTGCCCGTCCATGCCCACATCGGGGATGATCAGGTGGCGGGAGTACCTGCGGACCTCGTCTACGGTGAGCTCGGGGGCCGGCTCGACCAGGGGTGGCAGCGACACGGGGACTCCGTTGGTCGGTCAATCAGTACGGTTGTTCTCCGCTTAACACTGCCATGCCCTTTTTCATTCCGAGACACCCGTTCCGACACGCGAGACGATGTCGTCCCAGTAGCCGGGCAGCGGCCCCCACGGATCCGCCGGTCCGGCGCGGCCGGAGACGCGGTCGGAGTGGTCGGTGAACCAGATGGTGTCGGCGCCGTGCCAGCGGGCGATGCGCAGCGCCTCCTCCAGGTGCGGCCGGGGCACGCCGTGCACGAAATGGCAGAACCGCTCGGGCGGATGGTCGGCGGTCCACTCGGCCGCCTGCGACCAGCGGTAGTCGCTCCACGGGCCGGAGTAGGTGACGAGCTGGTCGGCGTGCTCGGCGTAGCCGGGGTAGGGGTGGGTGCCGTGCCCGAGGACGACGTGGGCGTCCTCGTGGATCACCCGGAGGGTGGCGACGGTGCGCCGCACCTCGGGCAGGTCCTCGCGGCCGGAGGGGCAGCGGTCCAGGAAGAAGCCGTCGACCTGGTACCAGTCGAGGTGGCGGTGCGCGTCGGAGATGATCTCGCCGAAGCCGCGCAGCCCGTAGGCGGTGTCGATGTGCCCGAGGACGCGTACGCCCGCGTTGCGCAGCCGGCCGGCCGCCTCCAGGCAGTGCGGGTCGGGCTGGACGCCGGGGCCGTCGGCGACGTTGAGCACCACCCAGTGCAGGGGTGTGCCGGGGCGGCTCAGCCGGTTCCACTCGTCGGGGGCGAGGAGCGGGTGGGCGACGCCCGGGACGCCGAGGCCGGTGCCGAGCCCGGTGGCGGTGGGGCCCTGTCTGGTCCGGGTCAGATACGGCATGCCGCCTCCATCCAGATGTCCGCGAGCGACTCCTCGAGGTTGATGCGGGGGCGCCACCCGAGGCGGTCGCGGGCGGTCCGCACGTCGGCCTGCTGCCAGGCGCCGCACCCGTCGGGGTACGGGAACACGGCGGGTGAGGCGGCGGTGGGGTGGTGGTCCGTCTCGGCGCGCGGGTGTCCGATGGTGGCCCGCAGGTGGGTCGCGTGGGCGGTGTGCGTGGCGTGGAGGGGCCCGGGGTGGGGCAGGCCGTCGAGCTCGTTGAGGGCGCCGCCGTAGCCGGCCACCCGGGCGAGGATCCCGGCGGCGTCGCGGAGGCGGACGGCGCGGCCGGAGCCGATGTTGATGACGCCCTGGGCGGCGGAGAGCGAGGCGGCGTGCACGGCGCGGGCCACGTCGCGGACGTCGACGAAGTCACGCTGGGCGCCGAGCCCGCCGAGCTTCAGTTCGCCGTCGCCGGACTGCATGGCACGGCGCATCGCCTCGGCGAGCCGGCCGAGCGGGGAGCCGGCGGGGGTGCCGGGTCCGACGGGCGAGAAGACCCGCAGCACCACGGCGTCCAGGCCGGAGCCGAGGACCAGTTCGGTGGCGGCGAGCTTGCTGACGCCGTACGGGCCGCCGGGACGGGGGACGGCGTCCTCGGCGGTGGAGGAGCCCGGCTGGCTGGGCCCGTACTCGGAGCCGCAGCCGATCTGGACGAGCCGCGCCCCGCAGCCGCTGCGGCGCAGGGCCTCGCAGATGGTGGCGACGGCGACGGTGTTGTGCCGGGTGAGTTCGCGGGCGCCGCCGCGGGTGGCGCCCGCGCAGTTGATGACGACACCGGGGTGGACGGCGTCGAGGAAGCGGGTGAGGGCGCCGGGGCTGCCGGTGGCGAGGTCGAAGCGGACGTCGGCGTCGTCACCCCGGCCGAGGGCGGTGAGCTGGACGGCGGGGTCGGCGAGCAGGCGGTCGGTGACGAAGCGGCCGATGTAGCCGTTGGCTCCGATCAGCAGGACCCTCATCGGTCGGCTCCTTCGCGGCGTTCGGTGACGGGACGGGAGGTCATGCGAGGTTCTCCTTCAAGGGGGGTCGAGGGGTCCGGGGCCGCGGCCGTCCGGGCGGCACGGCGGTCGCGGCTGGTCATCGCGCCTGCTCCGGCCGCAGGTGCGCCGAGGCGCGGGCGAGGGTGCGGGAGGCGTGCACGAGGAGGGTCAGGGCGCCCGCGCCGCAGGTCAGGACGGGTACGGCGGCGGGGCCCCAGGCGGCGGTGAGGGCCTCCACCGGTGCGCCCAGTGCGCCGCAGCCGGGCAGCCTGGCCGCGAAGACGGTGGCGGGCGCGAGCACCTGGGCGGCAGCGGTGAGCATGAGGATCACGCGCGGCGCGCGGGTGAAGCCGTGCACGCTGAGCAGGCGGGCGACGAAGAGGAGGGCGCCCAGGGCGAGGACCCCCGGGGAGACGGGCTCCGCGTCGAGGAGCGGCGCGCGCAGGGCGACGAGCGCGGCCAGCGCCACCAGGAACAGGGCGACGGCCCCCAGCAGCACGGGCCGGACCGAGGCGGCGAAGTCCTCCAGGCCGCGGCTGGTGGCGAGCTTGCGGCGCGCGTGAGTCAGGAAGAGACCGGCCGTCCAGGTGGCGGGCGCGACGGCGAGGGTGAGGGCCAGGAGCGGGGCGAGGGCCAGGGGCCAGTCGCCGCCCGCGGTGCCGTCGGGCAGTCCGTCGGGACCGCCGGCGATCGCGGTGCGCAGCAGGCCGTCGCCCAGCACGGCGTACGCGAGGAGCCAGCAGGTCCAGGAGCCGGTCGCCGACCGGGGAGGGAGGCCGCCGGGACGGGCCAGTGGTCCGCGGCGCACCGCGGCGCGCAGGGCGAGGGCGACGGTGAGCACGCCCGCGGCGGCCGCGTACAGGCGGGTCTGGCCGTGGGTGCGGGCCAGGGCGACCAGCGCGGCCGCGCAGAGCGCGCCGGGCAGCAGCGGGAGCAGGAGCACGGTGAGGGACCGGCGGCCGCCTCCCTCACCGGCCGGGGCGGTCGGCGCGGCGGGTGAGCCGGTCGCGGTGTCGGTGTCGCGCGGGACGCGGGCGTAGAGCTCCTCCGCGAGGGAGAAGACGTCGCGATGGCGGAAGCGGGCGGCGGTGCGGTCGGTGATGCCGTGCGCCTCCAGGCCCGCCGCGATCTCCAGCGGGTCCACGGCGCGTTCGCACAGCTCGCGGTGGCGGTGCAGCAGCACCTTGACGGGGTCGGCCGCGCCGGGGGCGGCGGCGCGGTCGAGTTCGCTCAGGTCGGTCATCGGACGGTCTCCGTGACGGGCTCCGGCGTCTCCACGGCCCAGGTGGGGACGGCGCGGGGGGTGGGTTCGGTCCAGCGGCCGGGGACGTGGGCCTCGGCGGGCGCGGCGAAGGGCTGCGGGTCTCCGGCGCCGTCGAGGACGGGCCGGCGTACGGGGGTCCGCGCGACGGTCTCGAGGTAGAGGCCGTGGTACGCCGCGACGTTCTGCTCGACGCCGAACAGCTCCAGCGCCCGGGCGCGCGCTGCCTCTCCGAGGCGCGCACGGCGCTCGGGGTCGCGCAGCAGCGAGACGCACGCCTCGGCGAGCGCCCGCGGATTGCGCGGCGGTACGACGAGGCCGGTGCCGCCGATCACCTCGACGACCGCGCCGACATCCGTGGAGACCGTCGCGCGTCCGCAGAACATCGCCTCGATCAGCCCGACCGGGAACCCCTCGACGACGCTGGACAGCACGGTGACGGTGCCGCCGGCGTGGACGTCGGCGGTGGTCTCGGCGCCGGGGCCGCCGAGTTCCTCGAAGGAGACCGGGTTCTGTCCGACGGCGTGAGGGCCGTCGGCCTCGTCCGGGAAGAGCTGGGCGGCCAGCGCCCGGCAGTGGCCGAGGTAGGCCTCGCCCTCCGGTCCCGAGGGGCGGCCGACGATGCGCAGCCGGGTGCCGGGCTCGGCCGCGCGGACCTCGGCAAGGGCGTGCAGCAGGGAGACCAGGTCCTTGGCGGGCTCCACCCGGCCGATCCAGACGAGGGTGTGCGGCTCGGCGTGCTCCCGCTTCCCGCGCCGCTCCCCCTTCTCCCGGTTCTCGCCCTGCTCCCGATCCGCGAGGTCCTTCCTGTTCTTCCTGTCCTTGCGGTCCTTGCGGTCCTCCGGCCGGTCCTCCCCGCCGACGCCCGCGAAGGGCGTGGCGTCCAGACCCGGGTAGATGGTGCGCAGCTTGGCCCGGTCGGCGCCGCAGCGCTCCTGCCAGCGGCGGGCGTGTGCGTTGCCGGGGACGAGGTAGGAGGCGGCGCGGTAGGTCTCGGCGGTCAGCAGGCCGTGGAAGGCGGCGAGCAGGGACCGTACGGCGGGTGAGGCGTCGGGGCGCGTGAGGTAGTGGGTGCGCAGACGCACGCCGTACTCGGTGACCAGGAGCGGGACGCCGAAGAAGTGGCGGGCGAGCAGCCCCGGGAGCGCGGCGAGGCCGCCGGACGCGGCGTGGCAGAGGTCGACGGCGCCGAGGCCGTCCTCCTCGTACCAGTCGAGGGAGAGGGGGCGCAGGGCCCGCTCCAGGTGGCCGGCGACGGTCAGCAGATCCGGGACGCGGGCCTCGCGCGCGGTGCGGAGGGCTCCCGGCGCACGACAGGCGCGTTCCAGGGCGCGTACGGCGTGCTCGGAGCGCAGCGCGGCGACCAGTCCGCCCTCGTCGCGGGCGAGTTCGGCGAGCCCGTGGAGCGCGTTGGCGAAACGGTCCGCCTCAGCGGCGCGGGGCTTCTGCGCGGTGCCGGGCTCGGCGGCGGTACAGAGGGCGGCGGCCAGTTCGCCGTAGTGCTCGGTGAACCGCCGGCGGGCGCGGCGGCCGTGGACCACCCCGTCCTCCTCGGCGGTCCACAGCGGCGCCGTACGCACCCGCTGGACCTGGGGCGGCAGGTCGACCCAGCCCGTGTCCTCCTGGACCTGGCCGGTGCTGAACGCGTAGACGTCGAACTCGTGTCGGTCGAGCCCGCGCACCAGGCGGTCGCACCACACCCCGCCCTCACCGCCCACATACGGATAGCCACCCTCCGTAAGCAGTCCGATGCGCACGTGTGCACCCCCGTTCTCCCGTCGGGAGCCGCCGTTGGTCAGGCGGCTCGCAGCGGGACGAACGTATGCGGACAGGACGGTGGCGCGATGGACGGTTGTCCATCACGCCATCAAAAGGGGTGAACGGGCGTAACTTTCCCGCGCGAATCGCGTTCGCCGTGCTGAGACCGGCGCACAACAGGCGCGCGCCGGTCCGGGGCCACCCCCCGGCGCGCGCCGCGCAACCTGAGTGCCGAAGCGTCAGCCCTTGGGGTAGGGCCAGGGGTTGGGCCGGCAGCTGATCCCGTCGTACTCGAGGAACTTGGTCTGCTGCTGCATCACCGGGGCCAGGTCGCCGTCCTTGTCACAGGTGACGTGGTTGTGCCCGAGGCGGTGGCCGATCTCGTGGTTGATCAGCATCTGGCGGTAGGCGAACATCTTGTCGCCGTACGTCTCGGCGCCCTGCGCCCAGCGGTAGGCGTTGATCAGCACCCGCTCGGTGGCCGCGGAGTCGCAGGAGACGTTGTCCTCGGTGGTGTCGAGGCCCGACTTGGCGCACCAGTCGGCGGTCGTCTCGGGACTGGCCAGGGTGATCACGAAGTCGGCGTCGCCGGACTCGATCCGCTCGAAGGTCATGCCGTCGTGCGCCCAGCTCCGGCTGTCGTTGAGCGTCCGGTGCACAGCCTCGGCGAACAGCGCGCCGTCCAGGTCGAGCCCGCGCTCCACGTCCACGCGGTAGGTGATCTTCCGCCCCTTGCCGGGCGCCTTGTCGATCCCCTTGACGGCGTAGAACTTCCCCGTGCCGCCGCGGCTGGCGGCCAACGGGAACTTCCGGTCCATCTGCTGCTCGTACGTGAGCGGCTTCGCCGTGGGCGCGCCGGGCGTGGCCCGGTCGTCGCCGCGGGAGGCGGCGTCGCGCGCGTCGCGTGCCTGCTCGCCGGCGGACTGCGACTGGACGCCCGGGCTGCCGTGCTCGTCGGCGACCTGCCCGGCGACGACGACGGCCAGCACGGTGGTGACGGCGGCGGCCGCTATGCCGGTGAACGCGCGCCCCTTGCCGCCCCTGGTCTGCGCGGGGACGCCCGTCGGCGGCTCGTCGTCGGTGGTGCGGGTGTCGGTGTCCGAGGGGACGCCGGCGGGGGCGCCGTCCCAGTCGGTGACGGCGGTGTACGGATCCGCGGGGCCGCGGGTGACGGGCTTGCGGGGGGTGAAGAGGTCGTCGCGCTCGTCGAACGCCTCGACGTAGTCCCGGCGCGGTCCTTCGACGGGCGCCTGGCGCTGCCTCGGCAGGGGAACGTCCTGACTCTGCCCGGCGGCCGGCGCGCCGTATCCGGCGGCGGTGCGGCCCCGCGGGTCCCCCCAGCCGCCCCCGGCCTCCTGCTGCTCGGGGTGGCCGCCGCGAACCCGGGGGGTGCCGTCCGCGTAGCGCGGGACACCGTGCGGAGGGGTTCCGTCCCCGTACCGGGGGACGCCGTGAGCGGGGGTTGTGTCGCCGCCGCGCGGCCCGCCCTGCGGAGGGGTGCCGGGGCGGGGTGCGCCCTGTGCGGGAGCTCCGTTCCCGTAGCGCGGGAAGCCGTGGGCGGGAGTCCCCTCGCCGTACTGCGGCACACCGCGCGGCGGGGTTGCGTCGCCGTAGTGGGACGCGCCCTGCGCCTGGCTGTCGTACCGAGGCTCACCCTGCGCCTGGCCGCCGTACCGGGACCCGCCCTGCGTCTGATCGCCGTAGCGCGGTCCGCCCCGCGCCGGGGTTCCGCCCTGCTGCCATCCGTCCGGCACCGGCGGTACGCCCTGGGCCGGCCTGCCGCGCCCCGGCGCCCCGTACCCGTGCACCGGGGTGCCCTGCGGCGGTGTGCCGTACGGCGGCGGGGCGCCCTGCGTCTGCTGCTGCGGCCGTACCGCGCCCTGGCCGGTGTCCCGGCGGTCGTCGTACCGCACCTCGGGCGTGTCACGCACGCCGCGCGCTGCGGCAGTGGCTGCGGTGGTGTCCGCGGTGTCGCCCTTGGGGGCGGGCCCGCGCCGGCTGTGGCGTCCCACGTCGCGCCTCAGCCCCTTGTCGTCTCGGTCGTGGCGGTCGGGCCACCGGTGTCGGCGGACGGACCCGGATCGCCCTGTGCGTCCGGCTGCACAGTATCGCCCCCGCCCGCGGGATCCGCCGCATCCCTCAGGAGTTCACGGAACGCCGACGCCACGGTCTCGGGATACTCCATCATCGCCACGTGTCCCGCATCCGGGAGTGTCACGAGCCGGGAGCCCCGGAAGTGACGGGCGGCGCGCTGCGCCATACGGAAGCCGACGAGCTGGTCGCGGCCGCCGTAGACGAGCAGGGTCGGGGCGAGCACCCGCTCGGCCTGACGCCACAGTCCTTGCTGGCCACCAAGCATGTAGGCGCTGACGAGGCCCCGCGCCGAGCGCGCCATCGCGTCCCAGAAGTACGGCAGCCGCTGCCGCCGCTCCATCTCGTGCACGGCGTGCCGGAAACCTTCCGGCGTCACGCGTGACGGGTCGCCGTAACAGAGGTTCAGAACGCCCCGGACGCGCTGCTCGGCGGTCCACCCACGGGTGAAGCGGGTGAACAGGAGTGCGACGCCGGGCACGGCCAGCAGTCCGGTGGGGACGGCGGAGCGCTGCACGCGCAGCTCCGGCAGGGCCGGGGAGACGAGCGTGAGGGTGCGGACCAGGTCGGGGCGCACGGCGGCGACCCGGGTGGCGACCGCGCCGCCGAGGGAGTTGCCGAAGAGGTGCACCGGGCCGCGGCCGGACGCCTCCAGACAGCGGATCACCGCGCGTGCGTGCGCGGTGATCGAGTAGTCGCCGTCGTCCGGCGGCGGGGAGTCGCCGAAGCCGGGGAGGTCCACGGCCTCGCTGTCGACGACGCCCTCCAGCAGGGCCATCAGGGGCGACCAGTTGAGTGACGAGCCGCCGAGTCCGTGGACGTAGAAGGCGGGCGGGAGTCCCGCGCGGACCGGCGGCCGGGATCTGACCGTGAGCGTGGCGCCGGGCGCCCGCACCGACCGCAGCCGCTCACCCTCGGCCACCCTGACCGCCGCCGGTTCGGGCAGCACGCTGGTCGGCGGCACGGACGGCAGCTCGGTCGAAGACATGCGGCAATGTTACGAGACGATCACGCCCTGGCTCATGTGTTCGGCGTCACAGGATGGCATGGCATCGAAATCGGGTGTCTCCTAGGCTCGTACAGAGGGCACCCGTACGTGGCCCCTGCGTGTCCCAGGGGCGTGACCAGGAAGGGAGCCCGGTGATGGCCGTGGATCCGACCGACCCCGAAACGTTCGAGGAGGACGAGGACGTGCAGGAGGGTGTGGAGTACGACGTCGAGGCGCCGGAGGTCGACGCGGCCGAGCAGCAGGCGGAGGTGCGGCCTCAGGAGGACGACCCGCTGGAGGAGGTCGACCCCGACCGCGCGAACGAGGCGGACCTGGTGGAACAGGCACGTGTCGTCCAGCTCGACGAGGACGACTACCGGTGAGAGGTGCGCCGACCGGGGGCGTCAGCCGTCCGGAAGGGGACTCGTTTTGCCCGCTCTGACAGCTTCTGAAACCGTCCGTACGGGTTCTCCCGCCGTCCGGTCCGTGAAATTCTGCACGTGCACCGCGCACATCAGGATTACCGAAAAGTACGATGGCGGCGCGGCTGATCCCGCATGTGGACGACAATGGGAGGCGGCGTGACAGCCATCGAGCAGACGGACGCGGTACGCCCGAGGGGTACACGCCTTCCGCGCCGTGCCCGGCGGAACCAGTTGCTGGGCGCCGCCCAGGAGGTCTTCGTCGCGCAGGGCTACCACGCGGCGGCGATGGACGACATCGCCGAGCGCGCGGGTGTCAGCAAGCCGGTGCTGTACCAGCACTTCCCCGGCAAGCTCGACCTGTACCTGGCGCTGCTGGACCAGCACTGCGAGGCGCTGATCCAGTCGGTACGGCACGCGCTGGCGTCGACGTCGGACAACAAGCAGCGCGTGCGGGCCACCATGGACGCCTACTTCGCGTACGTCGAGGACGACGGCGGCGCGTTCCGCCTGGTCTTCGAGTCGGACCTGACGAACGAGCCCGCCGTGCGCGAGCGGGTCGACAAGGTCACGAACGAGTGCGCGGAGGCCATCTGCGACGTCATCGCCGAGGACACGGGTCTGTCGCGCGCGGAGTCGATGCTGCTGGCGTCGGGGCTCGGCGGGCTGGCCCAGGTGGTGGCGCGGTCGTGGCTGCACAGCGACCGGAGCGTGCCGCGCGACCAGGCGGTCGCGCTGCTGACCTCGCTGGCCTGGCGGGGCATCGCCGGGTTCCCGCTGCACGGGAGCGATCAGCACTGAGCGGCGCGGCCGGCGGTCGTTTGTTCCCGTCGGCTGTTCGCTGTTGGCGTTGCCGGGCGAAGCATGCGGATCCCCTCACCGGGCTAATGTGTGCAGGTACGGCGCGGAAGGTCGCGCACTTCACTGACCGTCGGAGGGACATAGCCGTGGAGGTCAAGATCGGCGTGCAGCACGCGCCCCGCGAGATCGTTCTGGAGAGCGGTCAGAGCGCCGAGGAGGTCGAGCGCGTGGTGGCCGAGGCGCTGGCCGGGAAGTCGCAGCTGCTGAGCCTCGTGGACGAGCACGGCCGCAAGATCCTGGTCCCGGCCGACCGTCTCGCCTACGTCGAGATCGGCGAGCCGGCCCCGCGCAAGGTGGGCTTCGGCGCGCTGTAGGGCTGTATGCGTGAGGAGGGCCCGGCGGTGATCACCGCCGGGCCCTTTCGCGTGCCTGAGGGCATGCGCCCCTCGGAAGGTCGGAAACCCCCGGACGGCCTACAGGCGGGACCGTGTGAGGAGGATTGGATTCCGCAGGTCAGGGGTAAACCGGGACAGGACCAAGACATGGACGAGCAGGCCGGCCGTGTGGGAGGGACCCCGACATGCTTCTGGAAGCGCTCAGCTCCGCGATTCTCGGCCTGGCCCTGGCCTGGGGGGCGTACCACCGCTTGTCCCACCGGCTCCCCCGGCGCGCCCTCGTGCTGGCGACCGGTGTGGCCGGGGCGCTGTTCGGCGCCTTCGTCATGAACACCGCGCTGGACGCGGGCAACTTGCTGACGATGCTGCTGGGAGCGGCGATCGTGTCGACCGCCTCCCTCTCCCTGCTGCTGCGCCCCGCGGGCAGACTGCGCCACTCGGCAACGGCCTGACCGCCCTGCGAGGGCGGTCGTCCACGTCTCCGGCCGAGCGTCGGGCCACTGCGACCGCCCCGCGACCCGGCCGCCCGCCTCCGTCCCGGACACCGTCCGCCCGACTGCGACCGTCACCCCAGCAACCGCCGCCAACATCAGCGGCGTCCCGCCACCCCCGACGCCCTCACATGTCCGGCCGAGCGCCGGGCCACTGCGACCGCCCAGCGACCCGGTCGCCCGCCTCCGTTCCGGGCACCGTCAGCCCGGGTACGACCGTCACCCCAGCAACCGCCGCCGACACCAGCGGCGTCCCGCCACCCCCGGGCGCCCTCACGTGTCCGGCCGAGCGCCGGGCCACGGCGACCGCTCTGCCGGCGGTCGCCTACCTCTCCGGCCCGGGCGTGATCCGCCCGAGGGGAACTTCGGCAGCTGCCGCCGAATTCGCCGGCGCTGCCTCCCGCCGTCCTCGGACAGCATCGTCGGTCGTGCTGCCGCCCGAGGCGCAGCCTCAGGGGCCGTCCGGCCGAATCGGCCGTACAGGGGGGCGGCGGCCGTCAGGCAGCCAGCCCCAGTGCCGCCATCCGCTTCGTGTGGGCCTCCGTGATGCGGGAGAACATGCGGCCGACCTCCGCCAGGTCGAAGCCGTCCGCCACGCCGCCCACGAGCATCGTCGACAGGGCGTCGCGGTCGGCGACCACGCGCTGGGACTGGGAGAGGGCCTCGCCCATCAGGCGGCGGGCCCACAGGGCGAGCCGGCCGCCGACGCGCGGGTCGGCCTCGATGGCCGCGCGCACCTTCTCCACGGCGAAGCCGCCGTGCCCCGTGTCGTCCAGCACGGCCAGGACCAGCGCGCGGGTGTCGGAGTCCAGGCGCGCCGCGACCTCGCGGTAGAAGTCGCTGGCGATGGAGTCGCCCACGTACGCCTTGACCAGGCCCTCCAGCCAGTCGGACGGCGCCGTCTGCTTGTGGAAGCCGTCGTAGGCGGCGACGAACGGCTCCATGGCCTGCGTCGGCTCCTCGCCGATCTCGGCGAGCCGGTCCCGCAGCCGCTCGAAGTGGTGAAACTCGGCCGAGGCCATCTTCGCCAACTCCGCCTTGTCCGCCATCGTGGGGGCCAGCTTGGCGTCCTCCGCGAGCCGCTCGAACGCCGCCAGCTCCCCGTACGCGAGCGCGCCGAGCAGATCCACGACAGCGGCACGGTACTGGGGATCGGCGGAGGCGGCCGCCCAGTCCATGGCGGCGACGCCGGTCGGCGCGGCAGGAGTCTCGGGGTTTTCCGCGGCGTTCTCAGGGCTGTCAGAGCTCGTCATGCAGCGCACAATAGCCCGCTCGGCCTGCCCCGGAAGGTCCCGGTCGATCAGTGTGACGACGACTACGTGACCAAATCGGCCATGGCGTGTGCGCGAATCCGGGGTATGGTGGTAATGCGCCTGCTGAACACTCTGACGTTCTCGGATGTGTTCGACGGGCCGCATGTATGAGGATGCCCGGTCGGTGGCCCGATCGGCTCCGACCCGACAGCCCTCTGTTCGTACGGCACATCGCGTACGGAACCCGGAGGGACACCTCAGCGGTACGAGCGCTCGAGCGTCGGCAGTGGTCCCGTGTCCTACGGCCTCGACCGTATGGCAGCCGTCGTCCCCGGCACGGTCCCTACACGACCCCCGCGCTCGCCTCGCACCGCGCACACAGAAGAGGCAGCACCCTGACTACGACGTTCCGAGAGCTCGGGATCCTTCCCGAGACAGCCGAAGCCCTTGAAGCCGTCGGCATCACCACCCCCTTCCCCATCCAGGAGATGACGCTCCCCGTGGCCCTCACGGGCACGGACGTCATCGGCCAGGCCAAGACCGGCACCGGCAAGACGCTCGGCTTCGGCCTTCCGCTCCTCGAGAGGGTCACCGTCCCCGCCGACGTCGAGGCGGGCCGCGCGAAGCCCGAGGACCTCACCGACACGCCGCAGGCGCTGGTCGTCGTCCCCACCCGCGAACTGTGCACGCAGGTCACCAACGACCTGCTGACCGCCGGCAAGGTGCGCAACGTGCGCGTCACCGCCATCTACGGCGGCCGGGCCTACGAGCCCCAGGTCGAGGCGCTGAAGAAGGGCGTCGACGTGATCGTCGGCACCCCGGGCCGGCTGCTCGACCTCGCCGGGCAGAAGAAGCTCAACCTGTCCCACGTCAAGGCCCTCGTTCTCGACGAGGCCGACGAGATGCTCGACCTGGGCTTCCTGCCCGACGTCGAGAAGATCATCAACCTGCTTCCGGTGAAGCGGCAGACCATGCTGTTCTCGGCCACCATGCCGGGCGCGGTCATCGGTCTGGCCCGCCGCTACATGTCGCAGCCCACGCACATCCGCGCCACCGCGCCGGACGACGAGGGCGCGACGGTCGCGAACACCAAGCAGTTCGTCTACCGCGCGCACAACATGGACAAGCCCGAGATGGTCGCGCGGATCCTGCAGGCCGACGGCCGTGGCCTGGCCATGATCTTCTGCCGCACCAAGCGCACCGCCGCCGACCTGGCCGACCAGCTGGGGCAGCGCGGCTTCGCCTCCGGCGCGGTCCACGGCGACCTCGGCCAGGGCGCCCGCGAGCAGGCGCTGCGCGCCTTCCGCAACGGCAAGGTGGACGTGCTCGTCTGCACCGACGTCGCCGCGCGCGGCATCGACGTCGAGGGCGTCACGCACGTCATCAACTACCAGACGCCCGAGGACGAGAAGACGTACCTGCACCGCATCGGCCGCACCGGCCGCGCGGGCGCGAAGGGTACGGCGATCACGCTGGTCGACTGGGACGACATCCCGCGCTGGCAGCTGATCAACAAGGCGCTGGACCTGGGTCTGGGCGACCCGGCGGAGACGTACTCCACCTCCCCGCACCTGTACACGGACCTGAGCATTCCCGAGGGCACCAAGGGCACCCTGCCCCGCTCCGAGCGCACCCGGGCCGGTCTGGACGCGGAGGAACTCGAGGACCTCGGCGAGGTCGGCGGCCGCGGTCCGCGCGGACGCGGAGGCCGGGACGGCCGTGACGGGCGCCGCGGTTCCCGTGACGACCGGTCCGGACGGTCCGAGCGTTCCGACGAGCGTGAGGCGTCCTCGCGTACGCCGCGCCGCCGTCGCCGTACCCGTGGCGGGGCGCCGCTCGACGCGGCGGGTCAGCAGCCTGCCGCGCAGGCCGCCGTGGGCGCCGGAGAGGCGGAGGCCGGCGAGGCGCCGCCACCCGCGCCGCCGTCGCCGCACCCGTGGCGGGGCACCCTCCTCCGTGGGCACGGTCGAGCAGACGCCGCGAGAGCGTCGTCGACACGGCCGAGGGCCCGTCGGTGAGACCGCCGAGACGTCCGAGGCCGTCGAGAAGCCGCGCCGTCGCCGCACGCGCCGGTCGGCCGAGCAGGCCTCGGCCGTGACGGAGCAGCCGTCGGTCGCCGCACCCGCAAGGCGGCCGAGGCCGCCGAGGCGGCGGTCGCCACCGCCGAGGGCACGACGGCGACGGCCGAGGCCGCCCCGAAGCGCACGCGCAAGGCCGCCGCGAAGACGGAGACCGCCGTCGACACCGCCGAGGCGCCTGCCGAGGCCGAGACCAAGCCGCGTCGCACCCGCAAGAAGGCGGTCGCGGCCGAGGCGGACGTCGCGACCGAGGCCCCGTGGCCGAGGAGAAGCCGAAGCGCGTGCGGAAGACCGCCGCCAAGAAGGCCGAGGCCGCCGTCGACACGGCCGAGGGCGCCGAGGCCAAGCCGCGCCGCCGGACCCGTAAGGCCGCCGAGGGCGAGGCGGTGGAGATCCCGGCGCAGTCCGCGTCGGAGGCCGAGGAGAAGCCGAAGCGCGTGCGGAAGACCGCCGCCAAGAAGGCCGAGGCCGCCGTGGACACCGCCGAGGGCGCCGAGGCCAAGCCGCGTCGCACCCGCAAGACGGTGCCCGCGCAGGCCGCCCCGGAAGGGGAGGCCGCCGAGGCCGCCGCGCCGCGTCGCCGGACCCGCAAGGCCGCCGCGTCCGCGCCGGAGGCCACGGAGACGGCGGAGCCGAAGGCGCGCCGCACCCGTAAGGCCGCGGCTCCCGCGGACTCCGCGGAGAGCTGACACCGCACCGACGCCGACGGCCCGGTCCCCGCTCGTGGGGGCCGGGCCGTCGGCGTGTGTGCACCCGCTACTCTCACCCGGGTGATCACCGCCTTCTCCCCCGCTCGCCTCCCCGAGCTGAGCCCTCGCCGACTCTCCACCGCGCGGGGCGAGTTCGCCGTCCTGGACGTGCCGCCGCCCGCCGGTGTCCCGGTGCGGGGAACCGTGTTGATGCTGCCCGGCTACACCGGCAGCAAGGAGGACTTCACGCTGGTCCTCGAACCGCTCGCCGCGCGCGGCTACCGTGCCGTCGCCGTGGACGGGCGCGGTCAGCACGGCTCGGACGGTCCCGCCGACGACGAATCCGCGTATGCGCAGGACGAGTTGGCGAAGGACGTGCTGGCGCAGGCGCGCGCCTTCGACGCGCCCGTGCATCTGGTGGGGCATTCGATGGGCGGTCAGATCGCCCGCGCGGCCGTGCTGCTGGACCACACCCCGTTCCGCTCGCTGACCCTCGTCTCCTCGGGAGCCGCGCGCATCTCCGTCTCGCAGGAACAGCGGGTGACGCTGCTGCGCGACGCCCTCACGGTGATGTCGATGGAGGAGTGCTGGGAGGCGATCCTGGCGCTGGGCCCGCCGGAGGAAGTGGGCGGCCCCGCACGGGGAATCGGCGGCCCGGAGCAGCTCCGGACACGCTGGCTGTCCACCCAGCCCGCGCAACTGCTGGTCACGGGAAGGCAGTTGTGCGCGGAACCGGACCGGGTCGCGGAACTGGCCGCCGTCCCGCTGCCGTTCCACGTACTCTCCGGTTCGCACGACGACACCTGGCCGGTCCCCGGCCTCGACGCCATGGCCCGCCGCCTGAAGGCCCGCCGCACGGTGGTCGAAGGCGCGGGCCACACCCCCATGGCCGACCACCCCGCCCCCACGGCACAGTCCCTCGCCGACTTCTACGACACCTTGGCGGTCAGATGAACCACGCCCGCGGCGCGGCCGTACTCCTCCTGCTCTCGGCGGCCGTCGGCTGCACGTCGGAGGAGGCCGCCACGCCTGAACGTGCGGCCTCCTCACCACCGGCCGCCGTTTCCCGCACCAGCCCCGATCCGCTGCCGACCGCCACGGTGGCCGTGCCGGATCTCGACGACCCGGCCGGCACGTACGGTCCCGCCCGCGGCAGCGCGGTCTTCGGCTACGCGGCCGGCGGCCGGGACCTTCCGGTGAGCGTCTCCTTCGAGTGCCAGGGCACCGGAACCCTCCAGGTGCGCATACCCGTGCTGCGCGCGGCCTTCCCCGTCGAGTGCGACCGGGGTGAACCCGTCGCGAAGGGGGGCGACTTCGCCGTCTCGACCTCCCACCTGGCCGGAACCGTGCAGGTGACCGCGCCGTCCGGGGTGACCTGGGCCGGCGCCGTCGCCCGGGCCGAACCCGAGAAGGAGCCCTCCGTCTGGCAGCGCGGGCCGGGCGAAGGGTCCTAGGCACCGCACGGCCGCGCCCGGCCCCCGCACGGGCCGGGCGCGGGGCGCGTCCCTACGCGGGGACACGCACCTCCTCGGCCGGGAGGGAGGCGTCGTGCTGGTCGACGCCCCGGGCGAGGACGTAGTGGAGCACCCCGGAGACGAGGAGTCCGACGGCGAACGCGAGGTCGGCGCCGCCGAGGGCCTTCGTCACCGGGCCCGTGTAGAAGCTGAGGGTGACGAAGGGGATCATGGACACGAAGCCGCCGAAGTAGGCGGTCAGTCCGCGCCAGGCCCAGTGGCCGTAGGCGCCGTGCGGATCGACGATGTCGGCGATGGCGTAGCGGCCGCGCCGGACCACGTAGAAGTCCACGAGGTTGACGGCGGTCCACGGCACCAGCAGATAGCACATGACGGCGATGAAGGTGTGGAAGCTGTCCATGTAGGAGGCGGGCATGCTCAGGGTGATGCCCAGTCCCACCGCGCCCACCACGCACACGCCGACGACGCGGAGCCGCAGGGTGGGGTTCACGCGCCTGATGCCGTCCAGGACCGTGGTGGCGCTGAGCATCGCTCCGTAGGCGTTGACGCCGGAGGTGCCGATCAGCGCGGGCAGGGTGGCGAGGACCGCCACCGCGCCGAAGCCGGGGAAGACGGTGTCGCCGACCAGGTGCAGCTGGCGCAGCGCGTCCGGCGCGGGGACGTAGGAGGCGAAGATCGCGCCGAGGCTGCCGAGCCAGGCGGCGCCGGTGAATCCGCCGAGGAACGTCCAGCCGATCAGCTTGCCGTCGGGGATGTTCTCGGGGAGGTAGCGGGAGTAGTCGGAGACGTAGATGCCGTAGCTGATCTGGTAGCCGCCGGCCGCGGCGAACTGGGCGAGGAAGGCGGCGCCGGAGAACCCGGTGGCGACGGGAGTGGCGTCGCCCATCGGGTAGTGCAGGACGGCCGCGACGGTGACGACCGCGAAGATCGTCATGGTGAGGTAGCTGAAGTACCGCTGCACGGTGTGCAGAAGGTCGTGCCCGACGACGGCGATCACGACCGCCACCACCGCGAGGACGACGTACCAGATCTTCTGGCCCGGCAGGAACATCGACAGCGCGTCGCCGGCCAGCACCATCTGGAAGACGTTGTAGCCGATGTAGATGAAGACGGCCATGGCCAGCGGGAAGATCACCCCGCGCGAACCGAACTGGGCGCGCGACTGGATCATCTGGGGAAGGCCGAGGCGGGGGCCCTGGTTGGCGTGCAGCGCCATGAACAGGGTGCCGAACGCCATGCCGGAGATGACGGCGATCAGCGACCAGCCCATGCCCAGCCCCATGGAGGGGCCGAGGAAACCGATCAGCATGGACGGCAGCATGAAGCCGCCGGTCAGCCAGAACGGTCCCTGGTGCCACGCCTTGCCGTGGCGCTCAGTGGAGGGGACGTGGTCGATCGACCGCCTCTCCACACCGTCCATCAAGGCACCCGAGGGGTTGTGTGCCATACCGGTTTCCTCCTGCTGTCTGCATGATGCTCAAGGGGTCCTTGGTTCCGTGGGGGTGGGTGGTGCTCGGCGGGAGGGGCGCCGCGAGCCGTGCGGCGCCCTGTCCGTACGGGTGGGTCAGCCGGCCCTGCGCAGGCTCGGGCGGACCGACTCGGCGCCCTGGTGTGCGGCGACGTTGACCCGCTCCTGCCAGCGCTTGGACCGTCCGGCCGCCCAGACCAGGGCGGAGCGGACGTCGGCGACGGGGCGCGGCCAGCGGGTGCCGACGCGGCCGTACAGCCGGGAGTAGCGCTGGGTCGCGTCCGTGACGGGACGCTGGCGTGCCTCCCAGGCGAGCAGCCCGCCGGGCACGTCGGTCTGGCCCTCCAGCATCAGGGCGAGGCCGTAGCCGTTGGTCATGGCCAGGCAGGCGGCCTGTCCGAGGTTGGGCGACATGGCGCTGGCGGCGTCGCCGACGAGGGCGACGTGCCCGTTGACCCAGCGGTGGCAGCGGACGTCGGAGAACGAGGCCCAGCGGGAGACGTCCGGAATGCGGTCGAAGATGCTCCGCAGGTGCGGGAACGACTCGGTCCAGGACTCCTTGTTGAACGGCCGCGCGCGTCCGGTGAGGTCGCTGGAGGGGCAGCAGGTGTAGATGTAGACCTGATCGGGGGTGACGGGGACGACGCCCACGCGCCGGCCGCCGTTCCAGTACTCCAGGGCGTTGTCGACGGGGTCGTGCGGCAACCGGGGGATGAGGCTGCGCATGCAGCCGTCCTCCAGGTCGCGGACGACGAGGTTGAGGCCGACCGAGTTGCGCACCGGTGAGCCGACGCCGTCCGCGCCGACGACGAGGTCGGCCTTGAGCACCTTGCCGCTCTCCAGGATCAGCTCGCCCTCGGGGTTGGCGCCCGCGACCAGCGAGCCGGTGACGATCTCGACCCCGGCCTTGGTGGCCGCGTTGGCGAGCGCCCGGTGCAGGTCGGGCCGCAGCACGGTGTACAGGCGGGTGTCGCCGCCCTTCATCCAGTCGTCCTGGAGCCGGCGTTGCCGCTCGTCGTAGAGCCGCCAGCTGTCGATGCGTTCGGCGCGGTGGACGGCCTCGTCGAAGGCGCCGATCTCCTCGAGGACGCGCAGGGCGTTCTCCCACATGAAGATGCCGGCGCCGATCTCGCGCAGCTCACGGCCGCGCTCGTGCAGGCGCACGCTCCAGCCGCGCTGGGCCAGGGCGGTCGCCGTGGTCAGGCCGGCGAGGCCGCCTCCGGCGATCTCGGCGTGACGGGTGGGCGATGACATGGGGCCTCCATGCAGAAGTGACGGGTGCGGATGTCCGGACGCGGTGTCCGGTACGGCGATGCCGTGGGAGATCACCGGGCGAGCGGTGGCGGAAAGGCCGCACACTTCGCGGTGCCCGAACGGAATCAGTCATCGAGTGCGCTGTCAAGGGTCGAATTCGTTACCTGTGACGGCTCAGCGGGTCGAATTAGTCATTGACATGCGGCGGAGCGCGCGATTACGTTCCAGCTTCAACGACAGCCCCGTCGGGCGGACCAGCGAGGAGGCGTACATGAGCGAGGGCACCGCGGAACTCGTCCTGATCTCGGACCAGGTGATCCGGATGACCGAGGGCGAGCCGATGGGCCCCGGCTTCGTCGCCGTACGGGACGGGGTCGTCGTCGCCACCGGCCCCAAGGAGGACGCCGGCGCCCACATCGGCCCCGGCACGCGGGTGCACGACGTCGGGGGCCGTCCCGTCATGCCGGGCTTCGTCGACGTCCACGCCCACATGGAGGTCGCCGCCCGTACGCACTACCAGACCGTCGACTGCCGGGCGCCGCGCTGCGGCTCCGTCGCCGATGTCCTCGCCACGCTCCGCGCCCACCTCGACGAGGCGGTCGACGGCTGGCTGGTCGGCCAGGCCAACCTCTTCTTCGACCAGAAGCTCGCCGACAAGCGTCTGCCGACCCGCGCCGAACTCGACTCGGTCAGCACGGAGGTGGCCATCGCCGTACGCGCCGGCGGCCACATCACCGTTCTCAACAGCCGCGGCCTGGAGCTGGCCGGCATCGACCGCGACTACCGCGAGGCGGACTACAGCATCACCGGACTGCCCACGGTCCTGCGGGACGAGACCGGGGAACCCACCGGCGTCGTCAAGGAGATGGACAACCTCCTGCCGCTCCCCCGGCTCTCCGGAGACGCGCTGCACCACGCCCTCAGGCGAGGCGTGCGCGAGCTGTTCACGGCCCACGGAGTGACCACCATCGGTGAGATCTCCGAATCGGTGGACGGACTGCGGGCCATGGACCGCCTCCACCTGGACGGCGAGCTGGGCGCCCGGCTGCGTGTCTACCTCTGGGCACCCGGCACGGTCTCCCTCGAGGAGGCGTGCGCCCACCGCGAGTGGCTGGATTTCAAGACCCCCGAGGAGCTGCTGCGCGTCCACGGCGTCAAGATGTTCGCCGACGGCGGCTACTCCGCCGCCAGCGCCGCCGTCAAACAGCCCTACGTCAACGACGACCACGCCGGCCACCACCACTGCGGCGAGGTGGCCCTGAGCCCCGGTCAGATCGGTGAGGCGTTGCGGCGTACCGCGGAGGCCGGCCTGCAGCTCGCCGTCCACGCCAACGGCGACCGCGCACAGGAAGAGGTCTGTGAGGCCGTCGCCGCCGCGGGCGGCGCCCCCGCCGGGGTGCCCGCTCCCCGCGTCGAGCATGCCGGCAACTTCCTTCCGGACCCGGCGGCGACCGCGCTGTGGCGCAAGGCGGGCATCATCCCCGTCCCGCAGCCGGTCTTCCTCTACACCTTCGGCGACTTCTTCCCCGCCTACCTCGGCGACTACGGCCGGCTCGGCCGCTTCCCGTTCCGGCGCCTGCTGGACGAGGGCTGGCCGATCACCGGCAGCTCGGACGTCTGGATCGGCTCCGAGGAGCGCGCGACGAACCCGTTCTTCAGCATCTGGTGCACCCTGCGCCGCCGGTCGTTCCTGGGCGAGATCCTCGACGCGGAGCAGGAGATCACCCTCGCCGAGGCCCTGCGCATGCACACCGTCAACGCCGCCCGGACCCTCGGCGAGGGCGACCGCTACGGGTCCCTGGAGGCCGGCAAGTACGCCGACGTCATCGTCCTGGACCGCGACCCCTTCGCCTGCTCGGTGGACGAACTGCTCGACGTCCGCGTCGACGAGGTGTATCTCGCCGGGCGCCTCGTCCACGAAGCCGCGCCGATACGATGACTGCCATGCGCGGCCCCTCCCACCTCGTCTCCGGCTTTCTCGACGGCTCGCTGCCGCTGCCCGGCCAGGACGAGGTGGACGCGCGGCTCACCGAACTCGACCGCCAACTCGTCCGCCTCCTCCAGGCCGACGGACGCCGGTCTTTCGCCGGCATGGCCCGCGACCTGGGCGTGCCGGAGAAGACGGTCCGCCGCAAGGTCAACCAGCTCCTCGACGACAACGTCATCCAGATCACGGCGGTCGCCGACCCCGCCCTCCTCGGCTTCCCGGTGATGGCCCTCGTCGGCCTCGCCTTCGACGGCGGACAGGCCGTCAAACCGCTGATGAACTCCCTCGCGGAGCTGCCCGCCGTCGACTACGCCGTCGTCACCACGGGCCGTTACGACGCGCTGGTGGAGGTGCTGTGCCGTGACACGGCGGAACTGCTGACCGTCGTCCACGACACCCTGGCCAGGACACCGGGCGTCGGATCGGCGGAGGTCTTCCCCTACCTCCAGCTCCACTACCAGGAACCGGCCTGGGACGTCGCCCAGGACAAGGCGGCGCCGGAGCGGACGGAGGAGGGCGAGGGCGCGCAGGCCGCCTCGCTCGACGCCACCGACCGGCAGATCATCGGGGAACTCAGCCTGGACGGCCGGCTCCCCTTCCAGGCCGTCGCGGAGACGGTGGGCATCTCCGAGTCCCAGGTCCGCAAGCGCGTCACCCGCATGATCGGCGACCGCGTCCTGCGCATCACCGCCATCGCCAACCCGCGCAGCCTGGGCTTCGGGATGCAGGTCTGGGTGGCCATACGCTGCCGCCCGGGCCAGGGCATCGAAGCCCTCGCCCGGCTCCTCACCAAGATCCCGTCCATCACCTATGTCGTGGCGTGCGCCGGCCGCTTCGACATCTTCGCCGAGGCCGTCTGCCGTGACGCGCAGGACGTCATGCGCCTGATCGACTCCGAGATCAGAACCCTGCCGGGCGTGGAACGCACCGAACTGCTCATGTGCCTGGACCTGTACTACCGGGCCGTGCGTCCCGCGGAACGGCGGACGGGGGACGGCGCCTAGTACTGCGCCTGCAGGTGGTCCCAGAACCCGTCGCGCAGGGCACGGCGCAGGTCGGCCTGGCCGCGCAGGGAGTACTGGAGGAGGCCCTCGGCCTCGACCAGGAGGTCCTGGTCGACGGAGCCGGGCAGGTAGGGGTGGCCGGGGAGCAGCTCCATCATGGTGTCGCGGCCGCGCGAGACCAGCCACTTCGCGGCGATCTGCGCGCCGACGAAGCGCACGTTCTCGCGGCTGGGCCGGCCGCCCGCCGGTTCGTAGGCGGGTGCCGTGCGCCGGGAGACGTACGGCTTGAAGAAGTCGAGGTCGAGCGTGCGCTGGCTGTCGACCTCCCAGAGCAGCGGCTCGGCCTGGTTGCGGCCCTCCGGCGCCTCGATGCCCCACAGGTGGACGCGGGCGCCGTACCCCTGGGCGGCCTCGACGGCGGAGACCAGGTCCTCGTCGCCGCCGAGCAGGGCCGCGTCGCTGATGGCGCGGTGCCGGGCCAGTGACTCCAGGTCGGAGCGGATCAGGGAGTCGACGCCCTTCTGCTGGTTGTTGGCGTTGAGGTTGCCGAGGCGGACCTTGACGTCGGGCAGTTCGGCGATGGACTGCTGCTCGGCGGTGTGGATGCGGCGCCGGGCACCGTCGTACCAGTAGACGCGCAGCAGCCTGCTGTCGGCGAAGATGGTGCGGGCGCGGTCGATGAGCGCGTCGATCAGCCCTTCGGCGTCGAGGTCGAAGGCGCGGCGGTCCTCCGTCCCCGCGACGAGCCGCCCCGCGGCCGCGTAGAGGTAGCCGGCGTCCACGAAGATCGCGTGCGTCGAGGGCGTCTTGGCCACCTCGGCGAGCATGCGCTGGAGCAGCTCGTTCGTGCGGTCGATACGGGCCTGCAGGGCCGCGAGGTCGTCGTTCATCACCTCTCATTGTTCCGCTCGTCACGCTACGAACACAACCGGTCCCGGTCGGTCCCGTTCGAAAACCCTTACCCGTCAGTATTTAGCCGATCGAAAATTTTCCTTAGCGTAGGGAATGTTTGCACCACGCAGCTCGTTGGACAGAGTGCGGCACACAAGCCCGTCCGGCCTGTGGGCCTTCACCCAGTAGTTCTCCTTCAGGAGGATGACCAGACGAAGGGAGAAGCCCTTGCGCTTCGAAATCATGCGACTCGACGACGTCGACGGCACGACCGTGGACTCGACCGTTGTGGACGCCGCCTCCGTCAACCGCATCGTTCAGCAGGCCGCCGCCATCGGGCAGCGCCTGTGGATCCGCCCGGCCGACACTCCGGCCTCGTAACATCTGTGCGCATGCTTGGGGAGCCCCTGTACCACTCGGGTACGGGGGCTCCGGTGTGTCCGCGGCCGGGCGTCAGGCGCCCTGGATCACCTGCGTGACCCCGTTGATGATCTGCTGCACGGCGATGGCGGACAGCATCATGCCCGCGAGCCGCGTCACCAGGACCACGCCGCCCTCCTTGATGACCCGGATGGTCAGCAGCGAGTAGCGCATCACCAGCCACAGCACGACATGGATGGCGAGGATCGCCGACCAGACCGAGACCTGCGACGCCACGCTGTCGGCCTTCTCCACGGCGAGGATGACCGACACGATCGCGCCCGGACCGGCCAGCAGCGGCATGCCCAGCGGGACCAGCGCGACATTGACGTCCTTGGTCTGCTGCGGCTCGTCGGTCTTGCCGGTGAGCAGGTCCAGCGCGATCAGCAGGAGCAGCAGACCGCCGGCGATCATCAGCGCCGGTATGGAGACGTGCAGGTAGTCCAGGATCTGGTGGCCGAGCAGACCGAAGACGACGATCACACCGCCCGCCACGCACACCGCCTGGAAGGCCATCTGCCGCTGCGCCTTGGCCGGACGGCCCGCGGTCAGCGCGAGGAAGATCGGGGTGATCCCAGGGGGATCCATGATGACAAAAAGGGTCAGGAAGAGAGAGCCGAAGACGGCGACGTCGAACATGACTGCCTAGCGCGAGAACGGAAGTGAGAGAAAAGGGTGGGAGCTGGACACCGGGGCCGGTGGCCCCGCGGGTGTCAGACCGCTCCGCCGGTCCCCGGCACCGGGAACGCCCCGGTCGCGCGCCGCGTGATCTCGCCGTAGACCTCGGGGTCCGTGGAGAACTCGCCGAGGACGCAGGTCTTCCGGCTGCCGTGGTAGTCGCTCGACCCGGTGACCAGCAGCCCCAGCTCGCCCGCCAGGCCGCGCAGCCGCGCCCGGGTGCCGGGGTCGTGGTCCATGTGGTCGACCTCGATGCCGTCGAGCCCGGCCCGGGCCAGCTCCGCGATCGCGGAGTCCGGCACGGTCCTGCCGCGCTTGACCGCGGCGGGGTGCGCGAAGACGGCGACGCCGCCCGCGTTCTTCACCAGCCGTACGGCCTCGAAGGGGTCGGTCTCGTGCTTCGGCACGTACGCCCGGCCGCCGTCGGCCAGCCACTCGGGCGTGAAGGCGTCGCTCACGCTGTCCACCACGCCGAGCTCGACCAGGGCGCTGGCCACGTGCGGGCGGCCCACCGAGCCGTTGCCGGCGATCCGCGCGACCTGTTCCCAGGTGACGGGCACGCCCAGCTCGTTCAGCTTGGCGATCATGCCCTTGGCGCGCGGCACCCGGTCGTCCCGGACCAGCTCGCGCTCGGCGAGCAGGGCGGGCTCCTCGGGGTCGAAGAGGTAGGCCAGCAGATGCATGCTGACGCCGTCCAGGCGGCAGGACAGCTCGGCGCCGGTGACCAGGGTCAGCCCCTGGGGCAGCGCCGCGAGCGCCTCGGCGTGGCCGCGGGTGGTGTCGTGGTCGGTGAGGGCCACGACGTCGAGTCCGGCCGCGGCGGCCTTGCGGACCAGGTCGGCGGGGGTGTCCGTGCCGTCGGACGCGGTGGAGTGGGTGTGCAGGTCGATACGCACGACGCGGTACTCCAAGCGTGACGGATGGACAGGGACGCTCCAGGATAACCGGATTTTCGGCCGCCACCGTCACAGCCGAAACCGTCGAGCGCCCCCTACATCAGCACCTACTTCTCCAGCAGACGCGGAGACAGCGCGCCGCACGGCACCAGCTCCACCTCGGCGCCGGCGTCCCGCAGATCGGCGAGCACCAGCTCGTCGTACATCAGCAGGCCCGACTGCTCGGGCCACACCACGGCCCACAGCCACAGGCCGAGCGCCTCGCCCGCGAACACGGCACGGTCGTCGGGCGTACGGGCGACGTGCCAGAGCGGGGTCGGGCGGCCCGCGGCCAGCACCTTGGCCTGGGGCGGTTTCTCGACGTTCATGTACGGCCCGGGGTCGGGGCCGTCGATGCCCGCGTAGCGCGCGCCGAGTCCGACGCCGAGCTCCTCGGCGACCAGGATGAGCTCACCCATCCCGCCGAGCGGCCCGGGGCCGGTGCACGCGACGGCCGTCGCCCGGCCCCCGCTGCGGTCGTCGCCCGCGGACGCGACACCGGTGAAGAGCCACCCCACCGGCAGCGGCCACGGCATCCACACGGGCACCTTGGTGCGGTGCACGACGACTTCGAGGGCCTCGACACTCGGCGGTATCACGGGCTGCAGCGGGTGCACGGTGCCGTGCACATCGCACTGCCAGGCATCCGAGAAGAGGCCGGGAGCCCTGACCCGGCCACCGCACTTCGGGCAACTGGGTTCGCCCCTCATAGGGCCCCACGGTCCTAGGTCCGCAGCGCCACGTCAAGGACGATCACCCGACCGGGCGGAACGGCGGCTCACGGACCGAGATAGATGTAGCTTGCATTAATTAGGTTGGCTAACCTACTGTTGTATATCCCAACCATCCCGCCGTCCGTCCGGCGCTCCCCTCCGGCGGCCGGCATCCCCCCACGTCCCGGGATTGGAGCACCCATGGACCCCATCGACACGGGATCCGGCAGCATCCTCAGGCAGCCGAAAGCCGTGTGGGCGACCGCAGGCGCGTCCGTCGTCGCCTTCATGGGCATCGGCCTCGTCGACCCGATCCTGCCGTCCATCGCCGAGGGCCTCGACGCGACCGCCGGGCAGGTCTCCCTGCTCTTCACCTCCTATTTCCTGATCACCGCGCTGGCCATGCTGGTGACCGGCTTCGTCTCCAGCCGCATCGGCGGACGCAAGACCCTGCTGCTCGGGCTCGCGCTCGTCGTGGTCTTCGCCGGGCTCTCGGGCACCTCGGGGTCGGTCGGCGAACTGGTCGGCTTCCGCGCCGGCTGGGGACTGGGCAACGCGCTGTTCGTCTCGACCGCCCTCGCCGTCATCGTCGGCGCCGCGGCCGGAGGCAGCGCGGCCGCCATCCTGCTGTACGAGTCCGCCCTGGGCCTCGGCATGGCCTGCGGCCCGCTGGTGGGCGCGCTGCTCGGCGACGCGAGCTGGCGCTACCCCTTCTTCGGCACGGCCGCGCTGATGGCGATCGGCTTCGTGTGCATCACCGCGTTCCTGAAGGAGCAGCCCCGGCCGGCCCGCAAGACCTCGCTGCTGGACCCCGTCAAGGCGCTCGGGCACGGGGGGCTGGCCTCCACGGCGGTCTCGGCGTTCTTCTACAACTACACGTTCTTCACCGTGCTGGCCTTCACGCCGTTCGTGCTGAACATGTCCCCCTACCGCTCCGGCGCGGTGTTCTTCGCCTGGGGCGTGCTGCTCGCCGTGTTCTCGGTGATCGTGGCCCCGCGGCTGCAGAAGCGGTTCGGCTCGCTCCAGGTGCTGGGCGGCTCGCTGGTGCTGCTCGCGGTGGACGTGCTCGTCCTCGGCTACGGCGGCCACACCACGGCGGTCGTGTGCACCGTGGTGTCCGGCGCGCTGATCGGCGTGAACAACACCGTGTACACGGAGCTGGCGCTCGGGGTGTCGGACGCGCCGCGTCCGGTGGCGAGCGCCGGGTACAACTTCGTGCGCTGGTTCGCGGCCGCCGCGGCGCCGTTCTTCGCGCCGAAGATCGAGGAGTGGAGCGACGTCCACATGCCGTTCACGGTCGCCGCGGTGACGGCGGTACTGGGCGCGCTGGTGGTGCTGGTGCGGCGCCGGGCGCTCACCGCCGAGGCCGAGGAGCTCCGGCCCGCGCACGCGACCGAGGACGGCGTGGGCGTCTTCGCCAACTGAGCCCTTCCGGGCGGGCGTTGGTGAGTTTCCTCACTCCGGCGCTCAGTCCAGCGGCACGGACTTCCGGGACGGGTCCCTGAGGTCCGTGCCGTGGTTCAGCCACCGCTCCTGGAGCGCCTGCGCGCCGTGCACGCGCTTCCAGGCGGCCTCGTTCGGCGTCATCGGCAGCAGCGGCAGGAAGCGCACCGGCTCGAGCGGGGCGTCGAGTTCGAGGTCCTCCACCAGCCCGCCCGGCTCGGCGACCAGCACCGAGGTGAACGGGGCGCCCGGCCACAGCGGCTCCGCCACGTCCAGCGAGGCGCCGGGCGCCACGACGAGCCCCTCGACCTGCGGGGACGCAGCGAGCACGGCGAGCGGACGGAGCACCTTGTCGGTGTCGGCGACACCGCCGCGCACGGACAGCACCAGCTCGGCGCGCGGCCCCGCGACCGGGTCCGCGATCACCGCGGTGGGGTCCGTCATGGGCTGCGCGGACATGCCGAGGGTCGCGTAGCGCACGATGTCCCCCTCGTGGAACCGCAGCACCTCGATGCGGTCCGTGCCCAGAAAGGTGACCGCCGCGCGCGCGTCCGGTTCGCCCAGCGCGCTGCGCAGCCGGGCCTCGACCAGAGGAAGAACATCAGCCATGCGGCGAGCATAGAACTCGTCAGTACCGGGCAAAGCAGAGCCTTGACACAGCAGTCGGCTGATACGCTTGGCCGGTGGTTCGGGCAGCACGCATCAAGCGTTCCGACACTGCCTGAACGCCTGTACGACACTCCCCGCTCACAGGGGGAATCCCCCAGGGGATCGCGATCGTCCCTCACGAGGGACCGGCCGGAGGAGGTGGGGCTGACATGGATCGAAGTCGACCGTGCAGTATCACCCGCTCTTCCGCCCGCTGAGGCAGCTGTTCTCCTTTCGGCTCCCGCCTTTCGCTTCGCGCGTCTTCATCGGAAGAGCATTCGTTTCGTTCTGACTGATCTGCCCCAGTAGCTGTATCAGCGACGAAGCTCGCCACCGCGACGGTGCGGTGCTCCCCGCTTTGTGGACGTGCCAAACATGCGCAGTCCAGGACGTCCTCATTCCGGGTTGTTCCACCCGTCGCCCCGGCGCCTTTCGTTGCCCGTTCGCGAAGGAGCCCGCCATGTCGATGATCCGCGACCTGCGCGCCGTGGTCCGTCCCGCCTCCCGCATCTCGCTCCGCAAGGAGAGCGGCCCGTACGAGACCTCGCGGGAGCGCGCGGCGGCCACCGCCGTCGTCGACTGCGCCGTCTACCGGGACGGCCGCCGCCAGGACACCGAGGGCGGCCCGCTCAGCCCCCAGGACGCGATGCGCCGGGTGCGCCGCGACGGGGGCTTCGTCTGGATCGGCCTGCACGAGCCCACGGAGGCCGAATTCGCGGGCATCGCCGCCGAGTTCGGGCTGCACCCGCTGGCCGTGGAGGACGCCGTCCAGGCCCACCAGCGGCCCAAGCTGGAGCGCTACGACGACTCCCTGTTCACGGTCTTCAAGACCGTCCACTACCTCGAGCACGACCGCGTCTCCTCCAGCAGCGAGATCGTGGAGACCGGCGAGGTCATGTGCTTCACCGGACGGGACTTCTTCATCACCGTCCGGCACGGCGGCCAGGGCTCGCTGCGCGCCCTGCGCCACCGCCTCCAGGACGACCCCGAGCTGCTGGCCAAGGGCCCCTCGGCGGTGCTGCACGCCATCGCCGACCACGTCGTGGACGGCTACATCGCGGTCGCCGACGCCATGCAGGACGACATCGACGAGGTCGAGACCAAGGTCTTCTCCCCCGGCCGCAAGGGCACCCCGCGCGGCACCGACGCCGGTGAGATCTACCAGCTCAAGCGTGAGGTGCTGGAGTTCAAGCGGGCCGTGGCGCCGCTGCTGCGGCCGATGCAGCTGCTCTCCGAGCGGCCGATGCGGCTGATCGACCCGGAGATCCAGAAGTACTTCCGGGACGTCGCCGACCACGTGGCCCGGGTGCAGGAGCAGGTCGTCGGCTTCGACGAGCTGCTGAACTCCATCCTCCAGGCCAACCTCGCGCAGGCGTCCGTCGCGCAGAACGAGGACATGCGCAAGATCACCTCATGGGCCGCGATCATCGCCGTCCCGACGATGGTCTGCGGGGTGTACGGCATGAACTTCGACTACATGCCGGAGACCCACTGGAAGTTCGGCTACCCGGTGGTCCTCGGCGTCACGGTCGCCATCTGCCTCGGCATCCACCGCACGCTCAAGCGCAACGGCTGGCTCTGAGACGGCCGGCCCGGCCTGGATAGGCTGGGCGCATGACTGGCGAGCTGCTCGACCGGGCCCTCATCGAGGAGGCCTCGAAGAAGTCCGGCCTCATCTGGGTCGAAGCACCCGGCGTCCCGGCCCGGCCACTGTGGCACGTGTGGCACGAGGGCGCCGCGTGCGTGGTCGGCGACGGCCCCGGCGAACAGCCCCTGACGGGACTCGCCGACGGGGCGCGCGCCGAGGTGACCGTGCGCAGCAAGGACAAGGGCGGCCGGCTGGTCACCTGGACCGCGACCGTCCGCGAACTGGCGTCCGGCTCCGAGGAGTGGACGGCGGCCGTCGACGGCCTCAAGGGCAAGCGGCTCAACGCCCCCGACGGCGAGGCGATGCCGGAGCGCTGGGCCCGCGAGTGCCGCGTGCTGCGTCTGGAGCCGACCGGCGCGACGGGCACGCTGCCCGACGGCGACCTCTCCGCCGCCCCGCTGCCCACCCCGGCGACGACCCGGACGCCGATACCGGCCGGGCTGCCGCGCCTGCTGGCGAAGCGCAAGCGGCGCGGCTGACCTCCGGGGCGCTCAGGACGTCGGGAGCTGCTTGCCGTAGTCGAGGGTGTCGCCCTTGGCGGGCTTCTCCAGCGGGAAGTCGGCGCCCCAGGAGGAGAAGGTGAGCGTGCCGGCCTCCCCGGCGCGCACCAGGCGCAGCGGGTACGGCTTGCCCTCGAGGGAGACGTCCAGGGTGCCGCCGGCGCCGTCGTCGCCGGTGACCCGGACGGTGCGGGTCCCGTCCTGCTCGTGGTGGCCGTCCGTGCTGAGCTTGCCGTGCAGCGTCAGCAACCCGCCGAGCAGCACGTTCTTGTCGGTGAAGCCGATGAACTTGGTGTACGACGGGTCGCCCTTGGGCACCTTGACGTACTTGGAGGCGAGCTTGTCCGCCGCCTTGGAGTCGCCCTTCCCGTCGCCGCCCTTCCCCCAGAAGGCGGCGTCGGCCTTCAGGTAGAGCTCCTGGCCGACCCGCAGCAGCCGGAACGTCTCCCCCTCGGTGCTGACCGAGCCGATGCCGCCCTGCGGCTTCAGCCGCATGTCCAGGTCGTAGCTGCGGCCGCCGGCCTGCACCGAGCCGTGCAGCCGCACCGTGCCCACGGACGCGGCCGCCTTCTGCGCCTTGGTCTGGATCTGGTCGGCGGGGAGTCTGCCGACGCCGTTCGTTCCCTCGTTCGGATCCTCGGAGCATCCCGTGAGCCCCGTCCCCGCCACGAGCAGCGCGCACACGGCGCCGGCCAGCGTGGCCCTGCGGGAACGGCCCGGGGAGATCGGAATCACAGGTGGGCTGCCTCTCTGACGGGGGACCTGAACGGAATACCGCAGAGTACCGGGGCCGGTGGGGCCGGACGGAGTCAGTCCGTCCGGACCGGCCACCAGCGCGGCACCGATCGGGACGGGCTAGCCTGAAGCCCGTCCGAGCGGGCAATCCGGAAAACAGACGCAGCAGGCAGCACACGGCACGGAAGCACACCGCACGCACGCAAAGGAGCCGCCGGAATGGCATCGGGCGCACCCCGGTTCTTCGTCTCGCACATCGCCGGCGTCGCCGTCTTCGACCCGGCGGGCGACCAGGTGGGCCGCGTGCGCGATCTCGTCGTCATCCTGCGTCCGGGCCGCCGTCCGCCCCGGCTGCTCGGCCTGGTGGTCGAACTCTCCACCCGGCGCCGCATCTTCCTCCCCATGACCCGGGTGACGTCCGTGCAGGCCGGCCAGGTCATCACCACCGGCGTGCTCAACGTCCGCCGCTTCGAGCAGCGCCCCACCGAGCGGCTGGTGTTCGGCGAGCTGCTCGACCGGCGGGTCACCCTCGTGGAGACCGGCGAGGAGGTCACCGTCCTGGACCTGTCGGTGCATCAGCTCCAGGCGCGCCGCGAGTGGGAGATCGACCGGGTCTTCGTGCGCAAGGGGAAGAAGGGGGGCGCGTTCCGGCGCGGCAAGGGCGAGACGCTGACCGTGGAGTGGTCCGCCGTCACCGGCTTCTCGCTGGAGGAGGCCGGGCAGGGCGCGGAGAACCTGCTCGCCACCTTCGAGCAGCTGCGCCCCGCCGACCTGGCCAACGTGCTGCACCATCTGTCCCCCAAGCGGCGGGCGGAGGTCGCCGCGGCCCTGGACGACGACCGGCTCGCGGACGTCCTGGAGGAGCTGCCCGAGGACGACCAGATCGAGGTCCTGGGCGTACTGGCGGAGGAGCGGGCCGCGGACGTCCTGGAGGCGATGGACCCCGACGACGCGGCCGACCTGCTGGGCGAGCTGCCGGAGGCGGACAAGGAGCGCCTGCTGAGCCTGATGCGCCCCGCGGACGCGGCCGACATGCGCCGTCTGATGTCGTACGAGGAGCACACCGCGGGCGGTCTGATGACCACCGAGCCGATCATCCTGCGCCCCGACGCGACCGTCGCGGACGCCCTCGCCCGGATCCGCGAGCCGGACCTGTCGCCCGCGCACGCGGCGCAGGTGTACGTGTGCCGGCCACCGGAGGAGACCCCGACCGGCAAGTACCTGGGCACCGTGCACTTCCAGCGGCTGCTGCGCGACCCCCCGTACACGCTGGTCGGCTCGATGCTGGACGACGACCTGCGGCCGCTGGACCCGGAGGCGACGCTGCCCGTGGTCGCCGGGTTCTTCGCCACGTACGACATGGTGGCGGCGCCGGTGGTCGACGAGGCCGGGTCGCTGCTGGGCGCGGTGACCGTGGACGACGTGCTCGACCACATGCTGCCGGGCGACTGGCGGGAGACCGAGTTCCATCTGGAGGAGGGGGAGGTGCCCGATGGCGGGTGAGCGCGACGCCCTGCGTGAGCGGACGCTGGTCGGGGCCACGGCGGCGGGTCGGCCGCGTGCGCCGCGGCTGGACCAGCCGCGCCCTCCCCGGCGGCGGATCCTGCCCGAGTGGGACCCGGACGCCTTCGGGCGGCTCTCGGAGCGCATCGCGCGGTTCCTGGGCACCGGGCGGTTCATCGTCTGGATGACGGTCGTCATCATCCTGTGGGTGCTGTGGAACGTGTCCGCGCCGAAGCACCTGCGGTTCGACGAGTACCCGTTCATCTTCCTGACGCTGGCGCTGTCCCTCCAGGCCTCCTACGCGGCCCCGCTGATCCTGCTCGCGCAGAACCGGCAGGACGACCGCGACCGGGTCAACCTGGAGCAGGACCGGAAGCAGAACGAGCGGTCGATCGCGGACACCGAGTATCTGACCCGTGAGGTCGCCGCGCTGCGGATGGGGCTGGGCGAGGTGGCGACCCGGGACTGGATCCGCTCGGAGCTGGAAGGTCTGGTCAAGGAGCTGGAGATCCGGCAGAACGGCCACAAGGAGCACCACGGTGCGTATCCGGCGATGCGGGCGGAACACCCGCCGGGACGTGACGCAGACGACCGCTGACGTCCTTACCGGCGGGTGTACCAGGAGCCGTACCATCGTCCTATGGCTACGGAAGACGCGGTGCGCGAAGCACTGGCGACGGTGAACGACCCCGAGATCAACCGGCCCATCACCGAGCTCGGGATGGTCAAATCGGTGGATGTCGGTGCGGACGGTGCGGTCGCGGTCACCGTGTACCTGACGGTCTCCGGCTGTCCCATGCGTGACACCATCACGCAGCGCGTGACGGACGCGGTCTCCCGCGTCGAGGGCGTGACCCGGGTCGACGTGACGCTGGACGTGATGAGCGACGAGCAGCGCAAGGAGCTGGCGAACGCCCTGCGCGGCGGGCAGACCGAGCGCGAGGTGCCCTTCGCCAAGCCGGGCAGCCTCACCCGGGTGTACGCGGTGGCGTCCGGCAAGGGCGGTGTCGGCAAGTCCTCGGTGACGGTGAACCTGGCGGCGGCGATGGCGGCCGACGGGCTGAAGGTCGGTGTCGTGGACGCCGACATCTACGGCCACAGCGTGCCGCGCATGCTGGGCGCGGACGGCCGTCCCACCCAGGTGGAGAACATGATCATGCCGCCGTCGGCGCACGGCGTGAAGGTCATCTCCATCGGCATGTTCACCCCGGGCAACGCGCCCGTGGTGTGGCGCGGCCCGATGCTGCACCGTGCGCTCCAGCAGTTCCTCGCGGACGTGTACTGGGGCGACCTGGACGTGCTGCTGCTCGACCTGCCGCCCGGCACCGGCGACATCGCGATCTCGGTCGCGCAGCTCGTGCCGAACGCGGAGATCCTGGTCGTCACGACCCCGCAGCAGGCCGCGGCCGAGGTGGCCGAGCGCGCCGGTTCCATCGCCGTGCAGACCCACCAGAAGATCGTCGGCGTGGTCGAGAACATGTCGGGGCTGCCCTGCCCGCACTGCGGCGAGATGGTCGACGTGTTCGGCACCGGCGGCGGCCAGACCGTCGCCGAGGGCCTGACCCGCACCACCGGCGCCAACGTGCCGGTGCTGGGCGCCATCCCGATCGACGTGCGGCTGCGCGAGGGCGGCGACGAGGGCAAGCCCGTCGTGCTGTCCGACCCTCAGTCCCCTGCGGGCTCGGCGCTGCGGTCCATCGCGGGCAAGCTGGGCGGCCGTCAGCGCGGCCTGTCGGGCATGTCCCTGGGGATCACCCCGCGCAACAAGTTCTGAGGCCCGTACATACGCCGGAGGGCGCCGTCCGCTGCGGACGGCGCCCTCCGGCATTCGCTCGGCTCCTGTGGGAGGCTCGCTCGGCCCTGTGGGGGGGGCTCGCTCATCCCTGTGGGGGCTCATTCAGTCCTGGTAGGCGGCGATGTCCTTCACCACGGCGAAGCCCAGCCCGTACGCGCTCATCCCCCGGCCGTACGCGCCCACGTGGACGCCCGCCTGGGTGGAACCCGCGAGCACCCAGCCGTACGCGGACTCCCGGTAGTGGAACGGCGTGGGCACGCCGTCCACGGGCAGGGACAGCGTCGACCAGTCCTCGCCCTCCAGGTCGTCGGCGAGCACCCAGGCGGTCTCCGTCTGCTGCTCCAGCCAGTCGTCGCGCAGGGTGTGGTCCATCTGGCCGGGCCAGGTGAAGGACAGCAGCCCCACCCCGGCGAGCCAGGCGGCGGAGGACACCGAGGTGGCCTCCAGCAGACCCGTGCCGTCGGCGCTGCGGCGGACCGGGTTGGCCGCCACGGTCACCACGACCGCGAACTTCTCCTTGGCGTCCTGGTCTCCCCCGGCCCCGAACTCGCTGCGGACGGACGGCTCGTCGCCGTGTCCGAGCGATCCGTGCTCCACGGCCCCGTCGGCCGAGAGGCCGACCTGCATCAGCCGGCGCGGCCCCGTGAAGGCCTCGTCGAGGCCGTACCACGGGAAGGGCGCACGCAGGTAGCCGTCGACCGTACGCCGGGCGGAGGGGACCGGTTGTCCGTCCTCCGCGGCCGGCGCCTGCGCGACTGCCGAACTCGTCGTCTCCATGTGCCCGGACGCCTCCTCGCTCTCGTCGGACCGGACGGCCCGCCCCCCTTTCGGGCGTACTCGTCCGTTCCGCACAACAACTCGGCAGCATAACCATCCTGCGGCCACGGGCAGGGAAACCGCCCGCTGGGTGAGGCGTTCGGGCGCCCGGATCAGGCCGTCCGCAGCTCGGGTGGAGTATGAAACGCGTCACGTACGCGCCGGCGCACGCCCCGGGGACCGGTCAGGTGGCGTCCATGTCGAAGGGCGGGCGGTCTCCGGCGGCCGGCGTCTCGGGCTTCTTCACCATGTCCACCCGGCCGCCGGGTGCGGCGGGCGAGGGGGACGGGTCGGTGTCGCGCCCGTGGACGGCGTCCGTGACCTCGGCCATCTCCTTCTTCACGTCGAAGCCGTTGCGGATCTCCTTCAGCCCCAGGTCGTCGTTGTCCAGCTGCTTGCGGATGAACGTCTTGGGGTTGAGGTCCTCGAACTCGAAGTCCTTGAACTCCGGGCCCAGCTCCTGCCGGATGTCCTGTTTGGCGCTCTCCGAGAAGTCCCTGATCTTCCGGATCGTGCGGGCCACGTCCTGGATGACCTTGGGGAGCTTCTCCGGACCGAAGATGAGCACGGCGAGGACGATGAGCGTCACCAGCTCGAGCGGTCCTATGTCATTGAACACCTGAAGCTCCTCGCGATGCCTTCGGTCCTCGGCCCTCGGTGCCGGTCGTTCGCCCTCCGTGGTCCGGGCCGGGTCCACGGTACCCGGACCTCCCGCACCACCGGTACCGTCCCGGCGTCCCGGAGGCGTCGGACGGATGGCGTGCCGGCCGCGGGCGGAGGGTCAGTCTCCGTCGGAGGAGCCGAGCACCAGGGACACCGTGCGTTCCACGCCGTTCCGCTCCAGGGTCAGCTCCAGCCGGTCGCCGGGGCGGTGGGCGCGGGTCTTGACGATGAGTTCCTCGCCGGAGTGCACGGGGCGGCCGTCGACCTTCGTGATGACGTCGCCGGCGCGGATGCCCGCCTTGGCGCCGGGGCCGCCGGTGGTGACCGGGGGGCCGCCGTCGCTGCCCTCGGCCGCCACGCGGGCGCCGTCGCCGTCGTACTCCATGTCGAGGGTGATGCCGATCACCGGGTGCGTGGCCTTGCCGGTGCCGATCAGCTCCTCGGCGACCCGCTTGCCCTGGTTGATCGGGATGGCGAAGCCGAGCCCTATGGAGCCGGACTGGCCGCCCTCCGGGTCCAGGCCGCCGTCGGCGGAGCGGATGGCGGAGTTGATGCCGACCACCCGGCCCTTGCCGTCGAGCAGCGGGCCGCCGGAGTTGCCGGGGTTGATGGGCGCGTCGGTCTGCAGGGCGTCGACGTACGACACGTCGCTGCCGTCGCCCTTCTCGCCGCCGGCGGTGATGGGCCGTTCGCGGGCGCTGATGATGCCGGAGGTGACGGTGCCGGCCAGGTCGAAGGGGGCGCCGATGGCGACGACGGGGTCGCCGACCTGCACGTTGTCGGAGTTGCCGAGCGGCAGGGGGGTGAGTCCGCGGACTCCCTTGACCCGTACGACGGCGAGGTCGTAGCCGCTGTCCCGGCCGACCACGGTCGCCTCGGCGGTGTCGCCGCTGTGGAAGGTGACGGTGATCTCGCCGTTCTTCCCGGCGGGCTCGACGACGTGGTCGTTGGTGAGGATGTGGCCCCGGTCGTCCAGCACGAAGCCGGTGCCGGTGCCGGCGGTGCCGCTGCCGCTGACGTGCAGGGTGACGACGCTGGGCAGCGCCTGCGCGGCGATCCCGGCGACGGAGCCGGGGTCCCTGTCGGGCGCCTCGACACCGGCCTGCGGCAGCTCCACGGCGCCGATGCCGCCGTTGCGCTCCAGCTGCACGCCGACGACACCGCCGGCGACGCCGGACACGAGTGCGATGACGAGGGCGCCGCCGATCAGCGCCCGCCTGCGGCGGCCACGCCGCCGCTTCACGTCCTCCTCGACGGGGTCGGCCTGCTGCAACGGGGCGACCGCCGCCGGGACGGCCCAGGGGTCGTAGCGCGCCCACGGGTCGGCGGCAGGGGCGGCGAGACCCGCCTCGGGAGCCGCCAGGGGCGCGCCCACGGCCACACCGTGCGCCGGGGTGGCCGCCGGATGCTGCACAGGCGGCGCGGGCGCCCACGGCCCGGGCTCGCCGTAGGGCGGGTGCTGTAGGGTTGGGGTCGTGGAGGGGCTGGGTGTGGCGTGGGTGTCGGCGGCCGCGGCGTGGCGCCGTGTTGGCCGGAGGCGGTCGCATCGACACCCGGGCGGGGAGTGGGCCTGCGCGGGGCGCGGCTCCTGGGCGCAATGGTGGGCGCGGGGCATCTGCCCCGGGCGTCGGCGCGCCGCCGGTGAGGCCGGAGCGGAGGCCTCGGCGGTCGGCGCGACGGCGGTGGCGCCGGTGCCGGAAGCGGGCGCAGGCGCGCCGCCTGTGGGGCCGGAGCGGCGCCTCGGTGCCGGCGCTGGCACGGTGCCCTGGGGCCGGGCGTCGGCGCGCGCACCGGTGAGGCCGGAGGCGAGGCGGAGCCTCGGCGGCCGGCGCGACGGCCGTGGCGCCGGTGCCGGAGGCGGGCGTAGGCGCGCCACCGGTGAGGCGGAGCCGGCGCCTCGGCGCCGGGGGCGTGCACGGTGTCCTGGGGGCCGTGCGGGCGCTCTGGGCGGGACGGGGCGGTCTCGGAGGCCGCCGGGGTGGGCTCCGCGGCGGGGCGGGCACGGTGTCGGCGAGCTCGGGAGCCTGCGCGGCGACGGCCGTCGTACTGCGCGCATCGGCCGCACGGGAGTCGCCGTCGGCCACGTACTCGACGCCCGTACCGGTCAAGGTGCCCGAACCGGCGCCGGGCCCGCGCCGGACACGGCACCGGAGCGGGCCCCGGCGCCCGACGCGGCGTCGGCCGGACCCGCGTCGACGGGCCTGCCGAAGACGCTCGCGCCGCCACCGGCGGCGGCGTCCAGAGCGTGCTCAGCACCGTGGGGCCTGCGCCGCGCCCGTCGCGGTTCCGGCGTCCCGGACGGCGGGCGTGGGTTCCGCGACCGGCGCTGCCCCGGCAGCACCCGCGGTGCCGCCCCGGCGCCCCGGGTCGGCTGTCGCGCCGGCGTCGGACGATCCGTCCGCCGATGACGGAGCAGCCGCCGTGTCGAGAGGGTGCCGTAGTTCGTAGTCGCCGTCCGGCCGCTGCGGGCGGGCGAGTTCGAAGTCGCCGTCGGGTCCTTCGGATGCCCCCGGCGTGACCGGCTTCCCCTCGTTCATGCTCTCCCCACGGCTGGACCGGCACGGATCGTCGGCACCGGCTCCGGTCCGCCCGTGCGGTGGAGCCCGGCATGGCGCCCGGCCGCGGTGGGCCTGGGCGCGCCACCCGGAATCTAATCAGGTTCGCGCGCCCCCGCGCAGGGGCCCGGTCAGCGGGCGGTCCGCGCGCTGAGCGTGGGCGAGGGGGAAGGCGAGGCCGTGGCCAGGCCGGGGCTCTTCAGCCCGGCCGCCGACGCCCATGCGCTCAGTCCGAACGGCGGGGCCGGATTCAGCGGGCGTATGTGCGGGGACACCGCTGTGGCGCCGCCCTGATGCGGTGACGGCACGCCGGGCAGCAGCGGGGCCGCGATGCCCGTGGGCACGACGGGACCCGAGCCGAGGGCGCTCTGACCGCCGGACACCTGACCGAGCAGCGGGCCGACCCGGCGCCGGGAGTCCGGTGTGGTGGCCGCACCCGCGCCCGCGCCCTGCGTGCGCGCAGGGGTCACGTTGCTCCCCTTGCCCTGGGCGCGCGTCTCCGCGTCGACCGGGGTGACCGTGGAGACGCCGCCGAGGGCGATCGCGGCCAGCGACACCGCGCCCGCGGCGACGAACGCGAGCCGCAGCCCGCGCGAGGAGGGCCGGGCGGCGGCGAGCCCCTCCGCGGCGGCGGCCGCGGAATGGTGACGCCGCACGGGCGCGTAGGCGAACTCGAAGCGCTCGCCGCGCCGCGTCCCGAAGACTCCGGCGGTGGAGCCGCCCGGCAGCGGGGAGCCGCCCAGCGGTGAGCCGCCGTCGCCGAATCCGCCTCCGGCGGGCAGCCCTTGCAGGCGCGCCAGGAGGCTCTCGGAGGGCGGCGGCGGTGCGGCGGCCGCGAACACGTTCTTCAGCCGGCGCTGCTCGTCCACCTCCGCCTTGCACTTGGCGCAGGTGGCGACGTGCGCCAGTACGCGCTCACGCGCGTCATGACCGAGCTCCCCGTCCACGAGGGCGGCGAGCCGGTCTCCCAGATGATGCTCCGCGAGGTGACCCTCGGGGGACTTCGGCAGTGAACTGCTCACGCGCTCGCGCCCCCTCCCCCCAGTGCGGGGACACGCGGCACGAAGGAGGGGCGGTCCGCGCGCGCCTTGGGCGAACGGTGCGCGAGGGCCTTGCGCAGCTGGGAACGGCCCCGGTGGATACGGGACCGGACGGTGCCGAGCTTCACGCCCAGAGTGGCCGCGATCTCCTCGTACGACAGTCCTTCGATGTCGCACAGGACGACGGCGGCGCGGAACTCCGGGGCGAGGGTGTCGAGGGCCTGCTGGACGTCGGCGTCGAAGTGCGCGTCGTTGAAGACCTGCTGCGGCGAGGGCTCCTTGCTGGGAAGCCGCTCGGCCGCGTCGTCGCCGAGCGCGTCGAACCGGATGCGCTGCTTTCGGCGGACCATGTCCAGGAAGAGGTTGGTCGTGATGCGGTGCAGCCAGCCCTCGAAGGTGCCCGGCGTGTACGTCGACAAGGAGCGGAAGACTCGGACGAAGACCTCCTGCGTGAGGTCCTCGGCGTCGTGCTGGTTGCCCGTGAGACGGTAGGCGAGCCGGTAGACCCGGCCGCTGTGCATGCTGACGATCTCCTCCCAGGTGGGTGGAGTCCACGCCGGCCCGTCCGCGTCGCCGGAGAAGGTCGCGGTCTGGGCCGGGTCGCCGGCGCGGTCGTGGTCAGCAGCGGTGTTGTTCACGGATTTCGGCCTGCCCGCCGATCCGAGGAAGCGCCGCAGCACTCCTGCGCGATCCACAGGCGCGGCCGCACCTCCCCTGTCGGCTCTGGTGGTGTCCAGTGGAGCCCCTACCATAGCCACCTCGCCCGTTAGCTCCGGATAAGCGGTTTTACGAGAATTTGATGCGGGCGGGCACGGCTCGTACGACTGCGCCCGCACTTGCTCGGCGTCCGCGTCCACTCCTCGCCCCCCTTCCCGGCACGCGTCTCTCTCTTCTCCTTTGAACGACTGGTCCCATCTGCGGGTTCCCGACGCCAACGGATACAGTCACGCCCAGGCAACCACGGGGACAGGAGAGGGTCATTACCGCCAACCGGCAGACGAGCTGGGCGTTCGCCGACGCCTATGTCGCCGAGGACGAGGCGCTGCACTGGGCCCGCGACCGGGCCCGCGAGGCAGGCCTGCGCTCGGTGTCGCCCGGCACGGGCGCGGCCCTGCGGTTGCTCGCCGCCAGCGTGGACGCCAAGGCGGTCGCGGAGATCGGCACGGGCTGCGGCGTGTCGGGGATCCATCTGCTGCACGGCATGCGCCCGGACGGGGTGCTGACGACGGTCGACCAGGAGCCGGAGCACCAGCAGTCTGCCCGGCAGGCCTTCCGTGAGGCCGGTTTCGCCGGCAACCGGGCCCGCTTCATCCCCGGACCTGCCCTCGACGTGCTGCCTCGTCTCGCGGACTCGGGCTACGACCTGGTGTTCTGTGACGGCGACCGGCAGGAGTACCAGGACTATCTCGCTGAATCGCTGCGCCTTCTGCGCCCCGGAGGCCTGGTCGCCTTCGAAGGCGTGTTCGCGAACGGGCGCACCGTGGACTCCGGCCCCCAGCCGACGGAGGTGCTGCGGCTGCGGGAGCTGGTGCGGACCGTTCGCGAGAGCCAGGAGCTGGTGTCGTCGCTCCTGCCCGTGGGAGACGGGCTGCTGTGCGCCGTGAAGCGGTGACCTGCCGTTTCACGGTTTTTTTCGAGGTCGGTTCCCCCGGACGTGTGCGCAAACAGCCGCCCCGGCACCGCGTGCGGCACCAGGGCGGCTGAAAGGGTATGGTCGCTTGCGCGTCAGCCGACGACCTTCTTGAGGGCGTCGCCGAGCGCGTCGGCCTCGTCCGGGGTCAGCTCGACGACGAGCCGACCGCCGCCTTCGAGCGGAACGCGCATGACGATGCCCCGCCCCTCCTTGGTCACCTCGAGCGGGCCATCACCCGTCCGCGGCTTCATGGCCGCCATGCTCGTTCCCCTTCCTGAAACCCAGCTCAACCGTCTAAGCCGACGGCCCACTGAAGGGCACCTGCGGTCCTTGAAGCAGGACACACGCCACCGGCATCGAACACATTGCTTCCAGGCCATTATCCCGCATGGCGGACCCCGATGACCAACATCAGCAGGCATCGCTTGGGCAACGCACGCGAGCAAAACCACTCAATTCGGCGATGTGGCTGCCATACTGCGCCCTCGCATGGACATTCGGGCGCCGGAATCCCGACACGAATGTTTGACGCAGGTCACACCCAGGCCGCCCGCCGACACCCCTGAACTGGGTCATGCTGTCCTCCGGAAGAGGACGTACTCACCAGTACGCCCCGAGCCGCACACGGAGGGATACGACCATGGCCGACACCGTGCTCTACGAGGTGAGCGACGGACTCGCGACGATCACGCTGAACCGCCCCGAGGCGATGAACGCGCTGAACGTCGCGGCGAAGGTCGCCCTCCGGGACGCGGTCAGGGCCGCCGCGGACGACGACGCCGTACGGGCCGTGCTGCTGACCGCGGCCGGCGAGCGGGCGTTCTGCGTCGGGCAGGACCTCAAGGAGCACATCGGGCTGCTCGCCGCCGACCGGGAGAACGGGTCGGGGCAGACCATGTCGACGGTGCGCGAGCACTACAACCCGATCGTGAAGGCGATCGCGGGTGCGGCCAAGCCGGTGGTGGCCGCCGTGAACGGCGTGGCGGCGGGGGCCGGGTTCGGGTTCGCGCTGGCCGCGGACTACCGGATCGTCGCGGACACGGCCGCGTTCAACACGTCGTTCGCGGGGGTCGCGCTGACGGCGGACTCGGGGATCTCGTGGACGCTGCCGCGGGTGATCGGGGCCGGCCGTGCCATGGATCTGCTGCTGTTCCCCCGGAACATCTCCGCGCAGGAGGCGTACGAGCTGGGGATCGTGAACCGGGTGGTGCCGGGGAGTGAGCTGCGGGCGGAGGCCGAGAAGGTGGCGCGGGGGCTGGCCCAGGGGCCGACGGTGGCTTATGCGGCGCTGAAGGAGTCTGTGGCGTTCGGGATGTCCTCCTCCTTGGAGGAGGCGCTGGAGAAGGAGGATGAGCTGCAGACTCGGGCGGGGTCGTCGGAGGATCACGCCATTGCGGTGCAGGCGTTCGTGAACAAGGAGAAGCCCAAGTACTTGGGGCGGTGAGGCGGGGGTGCGACGGGGTCGCGTGTGTGCGGCTCCGTCGTGGCTTGTCGCGCAGTCCGCGCCCCTGAGCGCCGTGGGGGTGCGGCGGCGTCGCAGGGCGCGGGTTCGTTGTGGTGTCTCGCGCAGTTCCCCGCGCCCCTGAGGGGGTTTGTCGTGCCGTTTCCCGCAAAGCTCAGGGCGTTGTTCTCGCCGCGCAGGTTTCCAGGTGGTCGTTGACCAGGCCGCAGGCCTGCATCAGGGCGTAGGCCGTGGTGGGACCTACGAAGCGGAGGCCCTCTTTTTTGAGGGTCTTCGCCAGGGCCGTGGATTCTCTTGTCACCGCGGGGACGTCCGCCACGGTGTGAGGGGCCGGGCCCGGGTCTTCGGGGGCGTGGGACCAGATCAGGGTGTCCAGGTCGCCGGGTTTCCAGGTGGCCAGCACGCGCGCGTTGGCAAGTGTCGCATCGATCTTCGCGCGGTTGCGGATGATGCCCGTGTCGGCCAGCAGGCGTTCGCGGTCGGCGTCGGTGAAGGCGGCGACGTCGGCGATGCGGAAGTCCGCGAAGGCCGCGCGGAAGCCGGGGCGGCGGCGCAGGATCGTGATCCACGACAGACCGGACTGGAACGCCTCCAGGCTGAGCCGCTCGAAGAGGGCGTCGTCGCCGTGGACCGGACGGCCCCACTCCTCGTCGTGGTAGGCGAGGTAGTCCGGGGCGGACAGCGCCCAGGGGCAGCGCGGCAGGCCGTCAGGACCGAGCGGCGCCTCGACGGCGGGGTCGCTCACCGCTGATCGTCCTCCGGGTGCGAGGCGGGCTTGTCCATGGACAGGTGCGCGGCGGCGGCACGCGCGCCGGCCAGCGCGGACTCCAGGTCGGCGATCCGCGCGTCCCGCTCGGCGAGTTCGGCGGCGAGGCGGCCGAGGGCGTCGTCCACGTCCGCCATGCGGTAGCCGCGGGCGGCGAGCGGGAAGCGCAGGCGGTCGACGTCCGCGCCGCTGACGGGGCGGTCGGGCGGCAGGGAGTCCTGGAGCCGCTCCGGCGCCGCCTCGGGCAGCGGGGCGTTGTCGCCGCCGCCCACCACGGCGAGGGTCACCGCGCCCACCACGACGGCCAGCGCGACGACCAGGAACAGGAACATAACCATCGCCGGGGCCCCCACGGTCGGATGAGTCGGAGTCGGATGTGTGGCTCCGATCGTGCCATGCGAGTCTGACAGTCGGGACCGCCGGGCGGACGGAGGCGGCCCGGACGGCCGGACGAGGAGAGGTTCCAGGGGATGCTCAGGCTGGGCAGGCGGGAATTCGCACCGCACGAGCGGGTGATCATGGCGATCGTGAACCGGACCCCGGACTCCTTCTACGACCAGGGCGCCACCTTCCGCGACGAGCCGGCGCTCGCGCGCGTGGAGCAGGCGGTGGCCGAGGGCGCCGCGATCATCGACATCGGCGGGGTGAAGGCGGGACCCGGCGAGGAGGTCTCCGCCGAGGAGGAGGTGCGGCGGACGGTCGGTTTCGTGGCCGAGGTGCGCCGCCGCTTCCCGGACGTGGTGATCAGCGTGGACACCTGGCGGCACGAGGTCGGGGAGGCCGTGTGCGAGGCGGGCGCGGACGTGCTGAACGACGCGTGGGGCGGGGTGGACCCGCGTCTTGCGGAGGTGGCCGCGCGGTACGGCGCGGGGCTGGTGTGCACGCACGCGGGCGGGGCCGAGCCGCGGACCCGGCCGCACCGGGTGACGTACGACGACGTGATGGCGGACATCCTCGACGTGACCGTGGGGCTGGCCGAGCGGGCGGTGGAGCTGGGGGTGCCGCGGGAGTCGGTGATGATCGACCCGGGACACGACTTCGGGAAGAACACCCGCCACAGCCTGGAGGCGACCCGGCGGCTCGGCGAGATGGTGGCCACCGGCTGGCCGGTGCTGGTGTCGCTGTCCAACAAGGACTTCGTCGGCGAGACGCTGGACCGCCCCGTGAAGGAGCGGGTGGTGGGGACGCTCGCGACGACGGCCGTGTCGGCGTGGCTGGGCGCCCAGGTGTACCGGGTGCACGAGGTCGCCGAGACGCGTCAGGTGCTGGACATGGTGTCGTCGATCGCCGGGGACCGGGAGCCGGCGGTGGCGCGGCGCGGGCTGGCGTGACGCGAACCGGGGCGGCGGGGTCGTAACCCGGCCGCCCCTTCCGCCCACAGGGGCCTAACGCCCCGCTTCCTTGGAGACCAGGGCCACGGCCTCGTCCACGTCGTCCGTGATGTGGAACAGCAGCAGGTCCTTCTCGGCCGCCTTGCCCGTGCCGATGACGGTGGAGCGCAGCCATTCGACGAGGCCGCCCCAGTACTCCGTGCCGAACAGCACGATGGGGAACTGGGTGACCTTCTGCGTCTGCACCAGGGTGAGCGCCTCGAAGAGCTCGTCGAGCGTGCCGAGGCCGCCGGGCAGGACGACGAAGCCCTGCGCGTACTTGACGAACATCATCTTCCGGACGAAGAAGTACCGGAAGTTCAGACCGATGTCGACGTACGGGTTGAGGCCCTGTTCGAAGGGCAGCTCGATGCCGAGGCCCACGGAGACGCCCTCGGCCTCCAGGGCGCCCTTGTTGGCCGCCTCCATGGCACCCGGGCCGCCGCCGGTGATGACGGCGAAGCCCGCCTCGACCAGGCCCCGGCCGAGCCGTACCCCGGCCTCGTACTCGGCCGAGTCGGCGGGGGTGCGCGCGGAGCCGAACACGCTGATCGCGGGCGGGAGTTCGGCCAGGGTGCCGAAGCCCTCGATGAACTCCGACTGGATGCGCAGCACCCGCCAGGGGTCGGTGTGCACCCAGTCGGTCGGCGCGCGCTCGTCGAGCAGCCGCTGGTCGGTGGTGCTGGACTGCACCTGACCGCGCCGGCGGAGGACCGGCCCCAGGCGCTTCTCCTCCGGCGGCTGCCGCTTCCCCTCAGGGTTGCCCGTAGCCATGTGCGCTCCCTCCGATTGCCAGGTCGTACCGCCTCAGCGTAGATCTCCGCGGGTTACGTGCGGGGGACGTCAGCATGTCCACGGGAGAGAGTTCCAAACGCGCTCCCGCGCGCGGGGGCCTCAGGCGGTCAGCCAGGACCGCAGCCGCTCCTCCCCCGCGAGGATCTTGGCCGTGTCGACTCGCTCGTCCCGCTTGTGGGCGAGGTGGGGGTTGCCGGGGCCGTAGTTCACCGCGGGGACGCCCAGCGCGGAGAAGCGGGAGACGTCGGTCCAGCCGTACTTGGGCTGCGGGGTGCCGCCGACCGCCTCGATGAAGGCCGCCGCGGCCGGGTGGGACAACCCGGGCAGGGCCGCGCCGCTGTGGTCGTCGACGACGAACTCGGTGACGCCGCAGTCGGCGAAGACCTCCCGCACGTGCGCCAGGGCCTCCTCCTCGCTGCGGTCCGGGGCGTAACGGAAGTTCACGGTGACGACGCACTCGTCGGGGATGACGTTGCCGGCGACGCCCCCGGAGATGCCGACCGCGTTGAGGCCCTCGCGGTACTCCAGGCCGTCGATCACCGGCCACCGGGGTTCGTACGCGGCGAGGCGCTGGAGGATGGGGGCGGCGGCGTGGATGGCGTTGGAGCCCATCCAGGCGCGCGCGGAGTGGGCGCGCTCGCCGGAGGTCTTCAGCAGCACGCGCAGGGTGCCCTGGCAGCCGCCCTCGACCTGGCCGTCGGAGGGCTCCAGGAGGACCGCGAAGTCGCCCTCCAGCCACTCGGGGTGCGCCTCCGCGACGTGCTTCAGGCCGTTGAGGTCGGCGGCGACCTCCTCGTTGTCGTAGAAGACGAACGTGACGTCGCGGTTGGGTTCGGGGACGGTGGCCGCGATGCGCAGCTGGACGGCGACGCCCGCCTTCATGTCGCAGGTGCCGCAGCCCCACAGGACGCCGTCCTCGTCGAGGCGCGAGGGCACGTTGCCGGCGATCGGGACCGTGTCGATGTGGCCGGCGAGGATCACCCGCTCCGGGCGGCCGAGGCGCGTGCGGGCCACGACGTTGTTGCCGTGCCGGTCGACCGTCAGGTGCGGCAGCGTGCGCAGCGCCGTCTCGATGGCGTCCGCCAGCGGCTTCTCGGTGCCGCTCTCGGACGGGAAGTCGACGAGCTGCGCGGTCAGGCGCGCGGCGTCCAGCGTGAGGTCAAGCGGGGTGTCGGCCATGCCGTCGACCCTAGCGCGGACGGGTCCGGGCCCACTGTCCACACCCGGCTCACGCGTGAACGTACTCTCCAGTACCTTGTACGCGTGCCAGAGCCGTCCCCCACTCCCCAGCGCAAGCGCCGTGGCCGTCTGCTCCGCTGCGGCGCGGCCTTCGCGGTGCTGTCCGCGGTCGCCGGTTACCTCGTGGTGCAGTACGTCACCGGGGGCACGGGCGGCCCCGGCTGCAAGGTCGTGTCCGGCAAGGGCGACGGCGCGGTCTACGAGTTCTCCCCCGAGCAGGCGGTGAACGCGGCGACGATCGCCGCCGTGGGCACCGCGCGCGAGCTGCCCGAGCGGGCGGTGACGATCGCGCTGGCGACCGCCCTGCAGGAGTCGGCGCTGCGCAACATCGAGTACGGCGACCGTGACTCGCTGGGCCTGTTCCAGCAGCGTCCCTCGCAGGGCTGGGGGACGCCGCGGCAGATCATGGACCCGGCGTACGCGTCGGAGAAGTTCTACGAGCACCTGGAGAAGGTGCCGGGCTACACGCGGCTGCCGCTCACCGTGGCCGCGCAGAAGGTGCAGCGCAGCGGCTTCCCGCAGGCGTACGCCAAGCACGAGCCGGACGCGACGCTGCTCGCCGCCGCCCTCACGGGGCGCTCGGGGGCGACGCTCACGTGCGACGGCCGCCCGGCGGCGACCCGGGCGAAGGGCGCGGACGCGGTGCGGGCCGCGCTGGCGCGGGACTTCGGGCGGGACGTGCTGGAGCCCGCGGGCGCCGTGGTGGACGACGGCAAGGGGCGGGCGTCCGCCTCCCCGGAGCCGTCCGGCACGGAAGCGGAATCCGGCGACGGCACCGTGACGCTGCCGGTCACCACCGTCTCCGGCGACCGGCGGGACGCCAGGGCGCGGGGCTGGCAGCTGGCCCACTGGGCCGTGGCCCACGCCTCCGATCTGCACATACGGAGCGTGTCCTACGCCGGCCGGGAGTGGGTCGCCGGGCACACCGACAGCCGGTGGCGGCCGCTGGACGGCAAGGGGTCGTCGGGCTCGGACGGGGAACCGGAAGCGGTCCGGATCTCCACCGGACAGTAGCCCCGGGCGTTCCCGTGCAGGCGTGCGGGTGATCACCCGCAGGCGTTGAACGGGTCCGACATTGTGCCGTATTGCCGACTCTTTGCCGGACACGCGCGCAACCTTCTTGGCACTCGGGCGGTAATCAGTGCGCCCGGGCGGGGCCGGTCCTGACCCTCCGCCCGGACACCACTGTCGTCTGCCGTCGAAGGAGCACCATGTCCCTCCCCCTGACCCGTCGGATCGCCCGTGCCGCGCTGCTCGTCGCTGCGGGAGCGGCCGCCGGGGTCGGCGCGGCCGGTTCCGCGAGCGCGGCGCCGGCGCTGCCGTCCGCCCCGAACCTCGGACTGAGCGCCCTGGACGGTGCGCCCGTCAAGACCGTGGACAACGTGACGCGGGGCGTCGACAAGACCACCCCGGACGCCACCGAGGTGGCCCCGGCCGCGGGCAAGACCGTGAAGAAGGCCGTGCCGGTGGTGAAGGAGCTGCCGACCGACTCCCTCGGCAAGGGCGGCCCGGCGAAGAAGCTGCCGGTCAAGGGCCTGCCCCTCGGCTGACCCCGTACGCCGAAGGCGCCCCCGGCGAGACCGAAGGGGCCCGGGACCTCTCCCCCCGGGCCCCTTCGGCATGTCCGGAGCGGTGTCCGGGTCCGGAGGGGTGCCGGGGTGCGGTCAGGCGGTGAGGCGGGTGACCGCGGCGCGGACGCGTTCGTCGGTCGCCGTCAGGGCCACGCGGACGAAGCGGTCGCCGGCCGGGCCGTAGAAGTCGCCGGGGGCGACCAGGATGCCGCGGTCGGCGAGGTGGGCGACGGTGTCCCAGCAGGACTCGTCGCGCGTGGCCCACAGGTAGAGGCTGGCCTCGCTGTGCTCGATGCGGAAGCCGTGGGCGAGCAGCGCGTCGCGCAGGGCGGTGCGGCGGGCCGCGTACCGCTCGCGCTGGACGCGGACGTGCTCGTCGTCGCCGAGGGCCGCCACCACGGCCGCCTGGGTGGGCGCCGGGGTCATCATGCCGCCGTGCTTGCGGATCTCCAGCAGCGGGCCGAGCACGGCAGGGTCGCCGGCCAGGAACGCGGCGCGGTAGCCGGCCAGGTTGGACCGCTTGGACAGGGAGTGCACGGCGACGATGCCGTCGTAGGAGCCGCCGTTGACGTCCGGGTGGAGCACCGAGACGGGGTCGGCCTCCCAGCCGAGTTCGATGTAGCACTCGTCGGACAGGACGAGGACGCCGTGCTCGCGGGCCCAGGCGACGATCCGGGTCAGCTCCTCCTTGGGGAGCACCCGGCCCGTCGGGTTGGACGGCGAGTTGAGCCACAGCAGCTTCAGCCGCGAGGGGTCCAGCTCGGTCGGGTCGTCGTACGCCACGTGCTCGGCGCGAGCGAGGCGGGCGCCGACCTCGTACGTCGGGTAGGCGAGCCGCGGGAAGGCGACCTGGTCGCCGGGGCCGAGGCCCAGCTGGGTGGGGAGCCAGGCGACGAGTTCCTTGGAGCCGACGACCGGCAGGACGTGCCGGTGGGTCACGTCGCGGGCGCCGAGCCGGTGTTCCACCCAGCGGGTGAGCGCGTCCCGCAGTTCCGGGGTGCCCCACACCGTGGGATAGCCCGGCGAGTCCGCGGCGGCGATCAGCGCCTTCTGGATGTGCTCGGGCACCGGGTCGACGGGCGTGCCGACCGAGAGGTCGACGATGCCGTCGGGGTGCGCGGCGGCCGTCTTCTTGTACGGCTCCAGCTTGTCCCAGGGGAAGGCGGGCAGCCGGTCGGAGACTGCGGACACGGGCGGGGGCTCACTTTCTGGTTCGGCGAACGCCTCGGCCCCGTACGGCGGGCGGGCCGTACGGGACCGAGGGCGACGCGTCGGTGCGGGGCCGCTGCGGGACGGCTACGCCTGCGGCGGCAGCGCGGCGATGAACGGGTGGTCCCGCTCGATCAGACCGAGCTTGCTGGCGCCGCCCGGGGAGCCGAGCTCGTCGAAGAACTCGACGTTGGCCTTGTAGTAGTCCTTCCACTCCTCCGGGGTGTCGTCCTCGTAGAAGATGGCCTCGACCGGGCAGACCGGTTCACAGGCGCCGCAGTCGACGCATTCGTCCGGGTGGATGTACAAGGACCGCTTGCCCTCGTAGATGCAGTCGACCGGGCACTCCTCGATGCACGCCTTGTCCTTGACGTCGACACAAGGCTGCGCGATGACGTAGGTCACGCTGTCGTTCCTCCTCGATAGGGCGCTGGCGGGCCTCCTCAGGCTCCGCCGCCTGGCGCGCGGGAGCGCGGCGTCGTCGATGCCCGCCCCTAGTATCTCCGTTCCGGAGCATGATCCGAACAGGAGGGGTGAACTGACCTGTGGAAATATCGGCCGCCGGGCGCCTCGAGGTCCGTATCACCGCTGCTGACGTGGGAAAACGGGTCTCCGTGAGGAGCTTGATCGAACATGGTCCTTCGGGTGAGAAGTTCAGCGACACGGTCGGCGTTCTCACATCATGGGACAACGGTGTGTTGCGGATCACAAGGAAGAGCGGTGAAAGTGTCCGCGTCGCCGAGTCGGCGCTGGTCGCGGGGAAGGTGGTGCCGGCCGCCCCGGCGCGTCGCCGTGGCCCCGCCGCCTCCTACGAGGAGCTGGCGCGGGTGGCCGCGCGCGGCTGGCGTCCGGTGGAGAGCGAGCGGCTCGGCGAGTGGGAGCTGCGGGCGGCCGCGGGGTTCACGCGGCGCGCCAACTCCGTGCTGCCGCTGGGCGACCCGGGCCTGCCGCTCGACGACGCGCTGACGGCCGTACGCCGCTGGTACGCGGCCCGCGGGCTGCCGGCGTACGTGCAGACCGCGACCGGCGCGGAGGGCACGCAGGAGCTGCTGTGCGCGGAGCTGGAGCAGCGCGGGTGGGTCCGTGAGGTGACCGCCGAGCTGTGGACGGGCGGTCTTGCCCCGGTCGCCGATCTGGGCGAGGACACCTCCGGGGTGGTGCTGTCGCGGGACGCGGACGAGGCGTGGCTGGCGCGGTACCAGCGCAAGGGGGTCAGCGAGGTGGCCCTTCAGGTGCTCGGCGGAGGGTCTGCGGGCGCCCCGGGCCCGGGTGAGCCGTCGGTGTGGTTCGCGACCGTGCCGGGGGAGCCGGGCGCGTCGGCGCCGGCCGCGATCGGGCGGTGTGTCGTGGACGGCCGGTGGGCCGGGTTCGCGGCGGTCGAGGTGGATCCGGCGTGGCGGCGGGAGGGCCTGGCGACGGCCGTGATGGGGGCGCTGGCCGCCCGTGCGCTGGAGGAGGGCGCATCGGCGGCCTGGCTGCAGGTCGAGACGGACAACGAGGGCGCGCGGGCGCTGTACGACCGTCTGGGCTTCGCCCCGCACCACGCGTACCACCACTACCGCGCACCGGAGGAACCCGCATCGGAAGAATCCGCTCCGGATTCATCGGCCCCGGCGGGTGACGGGACGTCGTGAGCGGGCACGAACCGGGTATGCGCTCTCCCTGTCCCCCGCCGCCCGGGCGCTCCGCCGAACTGCGTAAGCGGTTCGCCGAGGAGGTGCGCTGTGAGCGGCCCGGGTTGTCCGCCTTGTGCCTGCTGGTGGCCGCGGAGGGCGACGGCCGGCTCGACGAGGCGGGCATGGACGCGGTGGAGATCGAACTGGACCGGCTGGCGGGCGAGCTGCCGCACCGGCCGGGCTCGCCGCACGCGTGGGCGGTGGCGCTGCGCGACCTGCTGGGCGAGCGGTACGGCTTCCACGGCCTGCCGGACGACTACCGGCGGCTGGAGTCCTCGCTGCTGCACGAGGTGCTGCGGCGGCGGCGCGGGCTGCCGATCCTGCTGTCGGTGGTGTGGATCGAGGTGGCCCGGCGGGCGGGCGCACCGGTGTACGGGGTGGCCCTGCCCGGGCACTTCGTCGTGGGCTTCGGCGCCTCGGAGGGGCCGGGCGCCGGGCAGGTGCTGGCCGACCCCTTCGACGGGGGCCGGGTGCTGACCGGTTCGGACGCGGAGCTGCTGGTCGCCGGGGCCACCGGAGGTCCGCTGGAGCCGTCCATGCTGGCCCCGGCGGGGACGCTGGAGGTGGTCGCGCGCATCCTGAACAACGTCCGCGCCTGGGCGGCGGCCCGCCCCGAACGCACCGACGTCGGCCTGTGGGCCCTGGACCTCGCCCTGCTCCTCCCCTCCCGCCCGGCCCGCCTGCGTTACGAACGCGCCCAGCTTCTCGTGCAGCGCGGCGAGTTCACGGTGGGCGCGGCGGAACTGGAGGCGTACGCGGAGATCGTCGAGCCGGTCGACCCGGCGGCGGCCACCCGCATCCGCGGCGAGGCCCTGGCGGCACGGGCGTTGCTGAACTGACGCGCCCCTGCCGCCGGCACCCCACGTCCGCCCCGCCGGCGCCGTCGGCCTGCCCGGGACCCGCGAGGGACATCCGGGGTGGACCGCGTGCGCCGTTCCGGTGGCGCGGCCGGCGGGTGGTCCTGCCTGTCGGGACGGGTCGGTTACAGCCAGCCCTTGTCCCGGGCTATGCGGACCGCTTCCGTCCTGTTGCGGGCCGCCAGTTTCTGGATCGCTGTCGAGAGGTAGTTGCGGACGGTGCCCGGGGAGAGGTGGAGGGCGGTGGCGAGGTCGGCGTTGGTGGAGCCGTCGGCGGCGGCGCGGAGGACCTCGCGTTCGCGGTCGGTGAGGGGGTTGGCGCCCTCGGCGAGGGCCGCCGCGGCCAGGGCCGGGTCGATGACCCGCTCGCCGGCCAGCACCCTGCGGAGGGCGTCGGCGAGCTGGGCCGCCGGGGCGTCCTTGACGAGGAACGCGTCGGCGCCGGACTCCATCGCGCCGCGCAGATAGCCGGGCCGCCCGAAGGTGGTCAGCACGACCAGCTTCAGGTCCGGGAGCGCCCGGTGCAGCTCGGCCGCCGCCTCGATGCCCGTCGCGCCCGGCATCTCGATGTCGAGGAGCGCCACGTCCACGGCGTGGGCGCGGGCGGCCGCCAGGACCTCGTCGCCGCGCGCGACCTGTGCGACCACCTCGATGTCGGGCTCCAGCCCCAGCAGCGCGGCGAGCGCCTCCCGGACCATGGCCTGGTCCTCGGCCAGCAGGACGCGGATCACTCGGTTCCCCCTCCCCGCCCCCCGTCGGCGGCGGTCTCCACAGGCACACGCGCGACCAGCCGGAATCCGTGCCGGACCGGTCCTGCCTCCAGTGTTCCGCCCACGGCGTCGAGCCGCTCCACCAGCCCCCGCAGACCGTTGCCGGGGACGTACGAGGAGCCGCCCTGGCCGTCGTCCTCCACCGTGAGTTCCAGCACCGGGCCGTCGAGGGTCTCGCGGCGCACCACGTCCACCGTGCAGCGCCGGGCGCCGCTGTGCCGGACGACGTTGGTGACGGCCTCGCGCAGCGCCCAGGCGAGGGTGGACTCGGCGTCTTCGGGCACGTCCCCGGGGACGTCGTCGGGGTCGGGCAGGCCGGGGGCGACCCCCGCCGCCCGCAACGCCACGCGCGCCCCGCTCAGTTCGCCCGCGAGCCGGGGGCGCCGGTAGCCGGTGACGGCCTCCCGGACGTCGACCAGCGCCTGCCGGCTGACCTGCTCGATGTCGGCGACCTGCTGCGCCGCACGGTCCGGGTGGTCCGGGAGCATCCGCCCGGCCAGCTCGCTCTTCAGCGTGATGAGGGACAGGGAGTGGCCGAGGAGGTCGTGCAGGTCGCGGGCGAGCCGCAGCCTCTCCTCGTTGGCGGCGAGGTGGGCGACGGTGGCGCGGGCCTCGCGCAACGCGACCGTCGTACGGATGAGTTCGCGTACGCCGGTCATGGCGAAGCCGCCGAGCAGGGCGGGGACGAGCAGACCCCACAGCAGGTCCTTGCCGTCCGGCACGGCGAACGCGAGCCCCGTCATCAGCGCGCACGCGCCGGGGATCGTCCAGCGGGACAGCCGCGGGGGCAGGGCCGCGCCGGACGCGATGGAGACGTACACGAACAGCACCAGCCACTCGCGGCCCAGCGTGAGCGCGAGGACGGAGGACTGGGCGGCGAGCACCGCGAGGGAGCCGAGGACGGGCGCCGGGCGGTCGACCCGCCCGGCGCGGAAGACCAGCAGCATGTACCAGGTGACGAACACGGCGAGCCCGAGCCAGCCGAGGGCGCGTACCCCCGCGGGGTGTCCGCCGTGCAGCAGGTCGCTGACGGGGGCGCTGAGGTACACCAGCCAGATGGCCGTCCACAGCACCTTGACGGCCCGCTGCCTGAGGTTCCCGGGACGCTGTCCGATGTTGACGCCGATGCCGCTCACGCCTTCAGGGTGTCCTTCCGGTACAGCCAGGCCGCGCCGCCGGTGAAGAGCACGAAGAAGACCAGCAGGACGGTGACGTCCCGTACGCCCGGCGCGTGGTGTTGTTCGATCGCCCGTCCCAGCGCGGCGTAGGCGTGGGTGGGCAGCCAGACGGCCAGGTCCTGGAGCCACCCCGGGAAGGTGGTGGTGGGCATCCACAGGCCGCCCAGCAGGGACAGTCCGAAGTAGACGATCATCGTGATCGGGCGCACGGCGTCGCCGGTGGCCGCGTACCCGATGGCCACCCCCAGGGCGGCGAAGACGAAGCTGCCCGCCCAGATCGCCCCGGTGAGGGCGAGCCACTGCCAGGCGTCGAGCCGGACGTCCTTCACCACGGCGGCGACGACGAAGACCAGCACGATCGCGGGCAGGGCGGCCACGGCGGCGCCGGCGGTCTTGGCGAGCACGTAGCCCCGGCCGGGCAGGGGGGTGAGCCGGAGCTGGCGCACCCAGCCGTTCTCGCGCTCCTTGGCGATGCGTTCGCTGTTGCCCATCAGGACGGCCGTCAGAGCGCCGAAGGACGCCATCGAGACCATCATGTAGGCGGGCAGGGTCAGTCCGGTGTCGCCGAGGGTGGTCCCGGAGTCGGCGCTGCCCGCGATCAGCAGGAACAGCACACCGGGGTAGATCACGGAGAAGAACACGGACTTGCGGTTGCGCAGGACGCGCAGGACTTCCAGCCGGATCAGACCGCTCATGCGGCTACGGCCTCCTCTGTCTCGGTGAGGGCGACGAAGGCCTGCTCGAGCCCGAGCCCGGCGACCTCGATGTTGCGGGGGTAGACGCCCAGCCCGTACAGGGCGTGGACGGTGGCGTCGGCGTCCGAGGACCGCATCCGCACCGTGCCGCCGGGCGACAGGGTGACGGCCGTGACCGCGGGCAGCCGGCGCAGCGCGGCCTCGTCGAGCGTGCCCTCGGGCAGGTCGAAGGCGATGCGCCGCATCCCGGTGCTCGCCTTGATCTCGGCGGCGGTGCCGTCGGCCAGCAGCCGGCCCCGGTGCAGGACCAGCACGCGGTCGGCGATCGCGTCGGCCTCCTCCAGGTAGTGGGTGGCGAACAGGACGGTGCGGCCCCGGTCGGCCTGGTCGCGCATGGTGGCCCAGAAGGCGCGGCGGGCGGTGACGTCCATGCCGGTGGTGGGCTCGTCCAGGACGATCAGGTCGCTGTCCCCCGCGGTGGCCAGGGCGAAGCGGACCCGCTGGGCCTGGCCGCCGGAGAGTTTGTCGGCCCGGCGGTCCGCGATCGCGGTGAGGCCGGCACGGGCGAGCACCTCGGGGACGGGATACGGCCGCGGGTGCAGTCCGCAGGCGAGCCGCACCAGTTCGGCGACGGTCACCTCGCCCATCAGTCCGCCGCTCTGCAGCATCGCCCCGACCCGGCCGGCGACGATCGCCTCGCGGGGGCCGGTGCCGAGTACGGTGACGCTGCCGCTGTCGGGGCGCTTCAGGCCGAGCAGCAGGTCGAGCGTGGTGGACTTCCCGGCGCCGTTCGGGCCGAGGAGCGCCACGGTCTCCCCGGGCCGCAGGGTGAGGGTCACGCCGTCCACGGCCCTCACGTCGCCGTACTTCTTGGTCACCCGGTCGAACACGACCGTGTCCGTCGTCGTCATGCGCCCATCGTGGCGGTCAGGGGCGGGCGCCCGGCAGTGTCGGCGGTCGTGAGCCCGCCATGACAGATGTCATGCCCGCCGGCCCCGATTGCCCGGGAGGCCCCAGTACCGGTCACCGCGCACCGCACACACGCGCCTGTACGAGAGCGGCGCCGCACGGGTGTGTCCGTGCGGCGCCGCTCGCGTGCGCTGGGGTGCGCCGGGTTGCTGTCGTCCGTCAGCTCGCGTTCGTCTCGATGACGGCCGTGCGGTCGCCCTTGCTGACGAGCGCCTGGCGCAGGGCGCCGTAGACGTCCTGCGGGGTGACGGGGGTCTTCTCCCCGTTGCCGCGGGTGATGAGCACGCCGTCGAAGGCCTGGCCGTACAGGTCCTTCAGGGCCTTCAGGTCGGGCTTCTCGACAAGCTTGCCGTTGACCGCCTCGACGCGCAGGAACTTCCACAGCGACTTCTCGGGGCTCATCGGCACCGAGTGCGCCGCGTCGGTCTGCACGGTGACCCGGTCGGACATCGCCGGCTCGGCGAACTCCTTCATCATCCGGTCGACCTCGGCCTTGGTGACCTTCGGCTGCCGGGTCGTCGTCGGGACGTTCACCGCGGCGGCGGTGCCGGTCTCCACCTGCGTGCGGTACGCGGCGGCGACCACGTCGGCCGCCTTGGCGACGTCGACGCCCTTGCCCGCCTGCGGGTACACCGGGACGGCCTTGCCGGACTCGAAGGTGATCGAGCCCTCCTTGACCGTGCCGACGCCTCCGGCGGCGTTCTCCAGGGCGGCCTGCAGCTTCTCGTGGTCGACGGGGATCTCCGGCTCGACGACGCGCGACTGGCCGAACAGCGAGCCGATCACGTTGACCGGGTTGTAGTCGCTGGTGGCGGCCTTGCCGACGGTAGCGTCGACGTCGACCTGGAGACCGGCGTTGTCCGGCTGGAGTTCGAAGGTCTTGCCGTCGACGGACAGCTTCAGCGGCTTGTTCAGCCGCCCGTCGAGCGCGCCGTCGAGCTTCTTGACGGCTTCGTCGCGGGTGCCGCCGCCGATCTCGATGCCGAGCACCGTGGTGCCCTTGGGCACGTCGGAACGGTTCATCAGCAGGCCCGCTCCGTAGGCGACGCCGGCGACGAGGACGACGCCGGTGGCGAGGAGGACCAGCTTGTTGCGGCCCTTCTTCTTCGGCGCCTTGGCGGAGCCGGCCGGGGGCGTGCCGACCGGGTCGGGCAGCTTGGGCGGGGTGTGCGGGCCGGGGGCGTTCGGGCCCATGCCGGGCGCGTCGAAGGAGGCGCTCGGCGGGATCACCGGGATGCCGCTGGTCACGGTGTGCCCGGAGACGTTGTCGTGGCGCGGGTAGCCGGCGTCGCCGGGCACCGCGGGCTTCTGCGGGGTGAGGATCGCGGTGTCGTCGCTCAGTCCGCCGCCGGGCATCGCGTGCGAGCCGGTGCGCTCCTCCGTGAAGGGCGCGCCCCCGCCGGGCGGGGTCATCGGACCGTCGCCGGTGACCGGGCCGCCGGTGGGTCCCACGGGAGCCTTCGGGCCGCCGGGGCGCCCGGGTCCGGGCACGCCCGCGCCCGGGCGGGCGCCGGGGCCGCCCTTGGCCTGGTCCGCGAAGTACGGCAGGTCGTCGAGCGGGTTTCGCCGGCGCGGTCGGCGCGGTTGCCGCCGGGAGCGCCGGCCAGCGCCTCGGTCACGTCGAAGGAGCCGGTGCCGCCGCCGTGCCCGGGAGCCACGGGTCCGCCGGTCGCACCGGTGGGTCCTGAGGGCGCCTTCGCGCCACCCGGACGGGGTGCGCCGGAGCGCCCATGGAGCCGACCACGCCGCCGGGACGTCCGGCGCCGGGACGGGCGCCGTTCGGGGCGGACGGGCCACCCGGCGCCTTGGGTCCGGCACCCGGTGCCTTGGGAGCGCCGCCGGGGCCTTGGGCGCGGCGCCGTCGGCGCACCGGAGGGCGTCCCGGGAGCGGCGCCGGAGGGCGCGCCGGAAGTGCCGGGCGCCGGCGCGCCGTTGGCCGGGCCGCCGGCCTGACCGGGCTTGCCTCCCGGGGACTTGCGTGGCGCGAACCAGTCGCTCGCGGGCTTCTCCTCGGCGGCGGGCCTGTCCGCACTCTCGGCCGCGCGGGCCGCGCGGGCCGCGCGGGCGGCTCGACGGGTCGGCGGCGGGTGCGGCGGGAGCGGGTCCGGCGGCTGCCTCGGTGTCGGCGGCCGCCTTCTTGCTGTCCGCGTCCGTGACGGGCTTGCGCACGACGACCGGCGGAATCGGGCGCGACCCGGGGATGTTGATCCGGATCCGGGTCGTCAGCGTGGTCTCGGTCTTGCGTTCCTCCGGCCGCGCGGCCGGACGGCCCGCGTCCGTGCCCTCCGGAATCGCCGGGATCCCGTAGGGCGGGGTGCCCGACGGGTAGGCGGCTCCGCCGCGCCCGTCAGGCCCGGAGGACGGAGTGTCAGTTTCACGACTCAAGGCAGGTTCTCCCGGTTGGCTCCGCCGCCCGTCACGACCTCACGGTGGGGGTCCTCCCAGCTCGGGCGAGGCCGAGGGTTCGAGGGAGGCTCGGCGGCGCGCACCACCTTACTGGCCATATCCGGCCTGTATCCCAGTACCGCCGGGGAAACCCACACCGGACCATCACGCCCCTGGCACGGCGAAGTGGTACGTCACTTGCGAAGTCGGGCGGGGCCCGTGTGCGGTTGCTTCCCGGGTCCAAAGGTGGCGCAGATCACAGCCACGGCGATGCCGCCGAGCAGGAAGAGGTAGGAGCCACTGCCCGCGGCGAACAGGAAGTCGCCTTCCGGACGGCTGACCGTGAGCAGCACGACAGTGATCATCCAGCCGGCGGCGACGGCGATGCCCCCGGACTTGCTCCGGGTCAGCCGTGCCGCCCCGAGCACCGTCCCGGCCTCGCCGGCGAGGGCCAGCAGCAGCCCGCCCGGGAACCACGCGGGCTGGACCAGCGCCCCGGCGACGCCGATCAGGGCGCCGAGCACCACCAGTCCGAGCAGGGCGGCGGCGCGTCCCGGGGACGGGGGGCGCAGGGGCTGCGCCATCAGGGGCGCGCGGTCGCCGCTCATGACGCCGCTCCGCCGGTGACGCCCGCGAAGAGGTCGTCCTCACGGCCCGCGGGGCGTTCGCCGCGCACCAGTTCGTAGTACTCGGTGGTGAACAGCGGCTGTGCGAGCTCGTTGGACAGTACGAAGTACGGCTGGTCGTCGGCGACGGTGATCTGGGTGGCGTGGGCGCGCATCGCGGCGGCCTTCGCGCCGGCGTACGCGGTGCCGTCGACGGCGGTGGTGATCCGGTCGTCGTCGACCACGCCGGGGACGTCCCGCACCGTGGCCGCCTTGTCGAAGGGCAGGTCGGGCAGGTCGCGTTCCAGCCGGGCGAAGGCTTCCTCGGCCACGGAGCGGGGGACGCGGTTCCAGTAGACCTTGGGCACGTCCCACCCACGTCCGGCGGCCAGTTCGACGGCGCGCATGGCGACGCGGTGGGCCTGGATGTGGTCGGGGTGTCCGTAGCCGCCGTTCTCGTCGTACGTCACCAGCACCTGCGGCCGTACCTCGAGGATGACGTCGGCGAGCAGTCCGGCGGCCTGGTCGACGTCGGCCTGCCAGAAGCAGCCGGGGTCGTCGTTGTCGGGCAGGCCCATCATCCCGGAGTCGCTGTACCGCCCGGCCCCGCCGAGCAGCCGGAAGTCCGTGACGCCGAGCGCCGCCATGGCCGCGCGCAGCTCGCCGAGCCGGTGTCCGCCGAGGGCGGCGCCGCTGAGGTGCCGCAGCTCGGGCGGGATGACCTCGCCCCGCTCACCGAGGGTGCAGGTGACCAGCGTCACGTGGGCGCCCTCGGCCGCGTAGCGCGCCATGGTCGCGCCGTTGTTGATCGACTCGTCGTCCGGGTGCGCGTGCACCAGCATCAGACGCCGCTCGGGCAGTTCCGTCATGGGCTCAAGCCTATGTGGCGCGGGGCGCGTCCGACGGACCCGTCCGGCCGCTCTCCTCGTCGCGGTAGCGCGGCAGGCCGTCCGTGGGGATGGTCCATTCGCCGATGGTGACGTCCTCGCCGTAGACGAAGTCCTTGCGGGTGGCGTAGCGGGGACCGTCCGGGGTCGGGTGGATGTCCGTGAAGACGGCGCCGGTGCCGGTACGGGGGTCGAAGACCGCGTAGACGGGGACGCCGAGCAGGGGATAGTCACGCGTCTTGCCGACCCAGTCGTTGTCGGGGTTGGACCGGGAGACGATCTCAACCGCGGCCACCAGGGTGCGGGCATCGAAGGTGCCGTCCCCTTCCATGTCCTCCTCGGCGATCACCATGACGTCGGGGCGGCGCATGATCCCCTCGGGTTCGCCCTCCACATCGGGTTCGCCCGTGTGCGCGACGATCTCCTCCGGCATGACCTTCTCCAGCCGCTTCCGGAGACGCAGCACGGTCAACTCGTGCTGCTTCACGGGCGCCATCATGTCGTGGACGATCCCTTCCCTGGTGATCTCGAACTTCCCGGGCAGCGTGTCGTCCATCGACTGCACGAAGTCGCGCATGGCCCGGTACAGGTGGGAGGCGTTCTGCCGAGCGTCGTCGGGTGCGATGGCCATGGCGCTCGCTCCTCGTGGTCTGTGCCCAGGGGCAAGGGTCGTCACGTTCATGCTAGGCGGCCTCCTGGAGGTCGGTTCGGCAGTCGCGGCAGTGGGTCGTGGGGGCGGGGGCGCGGAAGGCGCGGTCGCAGCCGTCGCAGGTGCGGAGCGGGTGGCGGACGGGCGGCGGCGGGGCGGCGGCCTGGGCCCGGAACGGGGCGGGGGGCGGGAGCTGGGAGGCGAGGCGGTGGGCCAGGAGGGCTGCCGGACGCCGTAGGCCCTCGGGCGGCAGGTCGGCCGTCAGGGCACGGCGTACGGCCGCGGGGGTCACGTCGCGTTCGAGCCAGGCCGCGACACCGGGCGCCAGGTGGGCGGTGTCCTCGGCCGAGAGGAGCAGGCGGGAGTCGTGGCGGCGCAGGTCGGCGAGGAGGTCGACGGCGGCCTGGAGGAGCCCGGGTCCGGAGTACGCGGGCCGCGGCACGGCGGGGAGCGCCTTGCGCACCCGCTTCTCGCGCGGCGCGGGCGGCGCACTTTCCCGGCACGGCTGCTCCGCCCGCTGCCGGGCGGCGGCCGGCTGGTTGCAGGAGATCGTGCGGGTGACGATGCGGCCGGAGGGCGTGCGGACGCGCTCCCGCCGCAGATAGCCGTGGGCCTCCAGCTCCCGCAGCGCGGCTGCGATACGGGTCGCCCCCTCGGGGAAGCGCGCGGCGAGGGTCTTGATGTCGGCGGGGGCGCCCTTCGGCAGGGACTGGAGGTGGGTGCCGAGGCCGATGGCGAGGAGCGAGAGCTTCGGGTGCTGGGCCAGGTGGTTGCCGATCACCACGAAGCGGGTGTCGTGGCGGGTGTTCTCGTGCTCGAGCCCGCCGGCGGTGCGGTGGACCCGGTTCGGGTGCTTGTTGCCCGCAACGCGGGTCGGCGTGCGCGGGGGCACGCTAGGGTTCTGGATACCCACGGGAAGGTCCTGTCTTCCTCGGTGGTCAGGCCCTCGCCCTGGGATTGCCGTCCCGGCGGGGGCCGTCTCATGTCTGCGGTTGTGGTGGGGCGTTGTGCGTTGCCCTGCGCTGAGCGTGGGGCCTGGACGGCGAGGAAATCCAGCCGGTTCGAGAGGGTTCACCCGCCCGAGTGAGCGAGATCGCGGGCGGGAGGGGTGGGGCTTGGTGGGGTGCTTTTCCCCCGAGTTCTTTGGTCTTCTAGCCGCCGACGTCACCGAAGCGCGACGTTCCGCGTTCCGGTGCCGGAGTGAGGTCGATCTCCGCCCAGACCGTCTTACGGGGGTGGCGGCCCTCGGCGACTCCCCAGCGGTCGGCGAGCGCGTCCACGAGGAAGAGCCCGCGGCCCGACTCCGCGATGCCGTCGGGCTCGCGCAGCACGGGCCGGCGGTCACCGCGCGTGTCGGTGACCTCGACGCGGAGCGTGGCGCCGACGACGTACAGCGTCAGCCGGAAGCTGCGGCCGGGCACGCGTCCGTGCGTGGCGGCGTTGGCGGCCAGCTCGGCGACGACCTGCCCGGCCGTCTCGTACGGAACACCCCAGCTCCGCAGCGCGTCCACGGCGAGCAGGCGGGCGAGGCGGGCGCCCCGCGCGGTCGACGACAACAGCACGCTGATGTGCCGCACTTGGGCATCGGGGCGGGTGGTCCTTGTGAGGGCGATTTCCTGATTCACGTGACTCAGCGTGGCCGAACGGCCGTACCGTGATGAGTGATCGCAGCGCTGCGTAGAGTGACCGTCCACTGCTTGTCCGGTCGTGTCCGGACTGTCGGCCGGTATGCCGCGCGCGGAGCCGCGAACACGGAACGGCACCACGGAGGGGCACGCACATGGCGGTGAACGGTGAGGCGGTACGGGTCGGGCCCGGGACGGACCAGGCGGACGAACCGGGCTGGGAGGTGGACCCGGACGACGACTGGGCGCTGGCGGTCGTGGCCACCGTGGGACGGCAGTTGAAGCTGCGGCGGGAGGCCGTGGGCCTGCGCGTGCCCGAGTTCGCGGTGGCCGTCGGGTACGGCGAGGACCTCGTCTACAAGATCGAGAGCGGCAAGCGGATTCCTCGCCCCGAGTACCTGGACACGGCGGACGAGGTGTTGAGGGCGGGCGGTCTCGTCGCGGCGATGAAGGAGGACGTGAGGAAGGTCCGGTACCCGAAGAAGGTGCGGGATCTCGCGCAGATGGAGGCGCGGGCGGTGGAGCTTCAGCTCTACGATCCGCTCCACATCCACGGCCTGTTGCAGACGCCCGAGTACGCACGCGCCCTGCTGTCCATGCGCCGTCCGGCCTACTCGGCCGAGGAGGTGGAGCGGTTCGCCTCGGCGCGCGTGGCCCGCCGTGCGATCTTCGACCGCGATCCCGCGCCGGAACTCGGCTTCATCCTGGAGGAGTGGACGCTCCGCCGCCCCCTGGGCGGCAGGGAGGTGCTGCGCACGCAGTTGGAACACCTGCTGACCGTCGCGGCGTTGCCCACCGTCGAGCTGCAGGTGATGCCGACGGACCGACAGGAGCACGCCGGAGTGGACGGTGGCATCGAGGTCCTGAAGTTCGCGGACGGTACGGCGGTCGGACGATCACCGGCCGTGGCCGGCGGCCGACCGGTGTCGGACCTACGCCAACTCCGTATTCTGGAGCTGCGTTGCGGCATCATCCGCGCTCAGGCACTGACACCGCGCGAGTCCATCACCTTCGTCGAAGATCTGCTGGGGGAGACATGATCCGAAGCACTGACTCCGACCTCGTGTGGTTCAAGAGCAGCTACAGCAGCGGCAGCGAGGGCGACTCCTGCGTCGAGATCGCCACGGACCCCACCACCATCCACGTCCGCGACTCCAAGACCACCGACGGCCCCCGCCTCACCTTCGCCCCGGCCGCCTGGGCCGGCTTTCTCACCTCCGTGGGCCACGACGGTCCCGCGTGAGGTCGCTGCGGCGCAGGACCGGTGAGGCGGTCGGGCTGCTGTTCGTGTTCGGGTTCGCGGTCCTGCGGCCCTCCCGTTTCTGGCCGCCGAAATGGATGCTGAGGCGGATCGCCGCCTCCGCGGAGGTGCGGGCCGAGCGGGAGTCGGCTGCGGAGAAGCTGCTCGCCCGCGTGCGGGAGATCGAAGCGGGTGTGCCCTGGCTGCGGGCGCTCGACGTCGTCATCCGTGACGAGTGTGTCGACGTCCGCGGACATCACATCAGCCTCTTCGAGGCGAGCACTTCGACGCGAGAGTCGATGACATGCCGGATGTCCGCGTTCATCGTCTTCTCCCCGGAGCGGGATCCCGAGGACGCCGTGGCGGAGATCCGCCGCACGTTCCCGCCTCCGGACGGACTCTCTCCCGGTGGGATCAGCGAGTCGCTGCACTGGGACACCGACGAGCGGAAGGTCGCCGTCGAGGGCGCGCACGACGCCCTGTGGGCTCGGCTCACCCGGCGTCACGGCGAGAAGTCCCTCGGTCAACTCCGGCAGGAGAACGGCGCCCTGTGCGTATGGGCCCTGCGCGGGCAGCCGTACTTCACGGTCGTCTGAGGCGAACGCGGACAGACGCCCAGGTCCGGTCATAATGCGCGGGTGTCCAGACAACCCGTGCCGTTGCCCGCGGAGCACATACCTCCCGGGACTCCCCAGTGGCGGACCGCCGACGTCCGTCGTTGGCTCGATGCCGTGCCCGCGCGTTGGGCGCATCCGCTGTTCGCCGTCCTCGCGTTGGCCGTCTCCGTCGCGTGGGAGGTGGCGGCCGGGCCCGTGCCCGCCTGTACGTCCGCCGAGCCGTGCGGGAGCGACTGGACAGGGCTCGCGGTGGCCGTCGTTCTCGTGTTGTCCCTGTACTGGGTGTGGCGGCAGCCGCGGCTCGCCATCGGCGGGCTCGCGTTCACCGTGCTCGCCCTCGCTGTGGAGGACGGCGTCACCGCGTTCGCCCGGCCCTCCGCGCTCGCGTATCTGCTCGCCACCGGGTTCGCCGTGACCGGGCTCGTGCACCGGCTGGCCGTCGCCGGACGCCAGCGCGCGCTGGCGTTGGAGGCCGCCGGGTCGGCCACCCAGCCGCTCCCCGACGCCGCCCGGAACTTCCGCCGGGGTCGGATGTCCTTCGTACTGGCCGTCCTCTTCCTGGCCGTCGCCGGCTTCGGCGTCCACCAAGCCCTCGGGGTCGCCGACGCCTACGAGAAGCGCGCCGCCACCGCCTCCCACCTCTCCGGTGAGGTCACCGCCGTGGACGAGGACGACGGCCTCCTCACCGTCACCGCCGAGGGGCGTGCCCACCGCATCGAGACGGCCTTCCCCGAGGACTTCCCCGTCGACACCCGCGTCGATCTCGTCGTGGACGGCGACCAGGCCGTGCTGGTCGCCGAGCCGTACGACGCCTTCGGATGGGAACTCCTGGTGCTGGCCTGCTCCGTGACCGGGCTCGCGTTCCTGGTGAACGGCGTCGCCGGGCGGCTCGGCGCGCGGCGGCTGCGGAGCGGGCCGCTGCCCGTGCTGCATGTGCTGGTGCGCGAGGGCGAGGAGGACGGCCGTACGTGGGTGTACGCGGCCGACGACACCGGGGGCCGCCGGCCCGTGCTGTGGTTCCACTCGCTGTACGCCGACGACGACGGCGGTGAGGAGGACGACGACGACTTCGAGACGGAGGACGACAACCCCGGCCTGGAGCGGCTCGCGGCGACCCTGCGCGCTGACGGGCCCGCCCCTCCCCTGCGGGAGGCCGTCCTGTACGGCGCCCCCTACACCGGCGCGGAGGTCGCCTTCGTCGCGCGGGACGACGAGAACGACCCGGAGGTCGCGGTCGAGTGCAGCGTCACCTCGGTGAAGCCGGCCGTCCCACAGTGGAACACGGGCGGTGCGCAGGCGCGCGGGCGGAAGCACCCCCGGCGGCCGGTCGAGGAGATCGCCGCCGGTCTGACGCCCTCGGCGGAGCCGCGGGTGTGGCGGGCGCACGGCTTCTCGCGGGGGCTCGGCGCGGGGCTGCTGGTCGTGCAGGGCGGCGGCGTGTGGGCCGCGCTGGAGGACGGCCCGTCCTGGCACTGGCTGATGCTCGCCGTCACCCTGCCGTGGCTCGTGCCGTCCGTGGCGACCGCGACCACCTGGCGCATCACCGCCGACCGCGACGGGCTGTGGGTGCTGACGGCCTGGCGCGTCCGGCGCGTCCCGTGGGAGGCCGTCCTCTCCGTGACGCACCGGGACGACGGCATCGACATCGGCCGCGCCGAGGACGACGCCGTGCGCGTCTCCCCCACCGGCTGGGCCTGGCTGGAGCGCCGCCTGGGACGCGAACCGGGCGCGCAGCGCGTCGCCGACGAGCTCCGCGCCCTCCTGCTGCGCCCGGACCTCCGCCCGGCGGGCGAGGCCCTCACCGACCGCCAGGGCATGCCCGTGGGGCCCCCACTGGTCGCCCTGACGGTCCTCTGGGGCGCGGCGGTCCTGCTTCTGCTCTGACCTCTAGACGTCCCGGATGCCGGGGAACCCCTGCTCCGCCTCAAGCTCGAACGCCAGCTCCAGCAGCGTCCGTTCGGCGCCCGGCCGGCCCGAGAACATCACGCCGATCGGCAGACCTTCCGGTGTCAGGGACGCGGCCGGGAGGGAGATCGAAGGGGTGCCCACGACGTTGTTGACCGGGGTGAACGCCACGTAGGCCAGGATGCGTTCGATCAGCGTGGCGTACGGAACGGACGGGTTGAGGTGGCCCAGCGGCGGGCTGGTGTGGGCCAGGACCGGGGACAGGATGACGTCCAGTCCCCGGAACGCCGCCGCGTACGCCTCCCGCGTCCGCCGCAGCCGCCGCAACACACCCGGCGTACGGCGCCAGTTGGCGACGTAGGTGGCGCGCAGGCCGCGGCTCAGGCCGTCCATGCGATGGCGGTCGAACTCCGCGCCCATGGTGCGTCCCGTGGCGCCGATGAGGAACGACAGCAGGCCCCAGTAGGTGAGGAAGTCCTCGGTGAAGCGCGGGTCGATGGCCAGCTCCACCGGGGTCACCGTGTGGCCGAGACCTTCCAGCCGCCGGGCCGTGTCGGTGACGGCCGCGCGGGTGGCGTCGTCGGTGCGGGCGCCGTTCGGGGAGTCGACGAGGAGTCCGATCCGCAGCCGGCGGTCCGAGGGGCCCTCGACCAGTCCGAGGGAGGGCAGCTTCGGGTTGCGGTGGTGCAGCTCCGCCGCCGCGAGGAACGCCGCGCTGTCCCGCACCGTACGGCTCACGACGCCGTCCACCACGATGTCTATGGGGAGTTGGCGGCCCTGCGCGTTCGGCACGGTCCGGCCGCGGGTCGGCTTGAGGCCGACGAGACCGCAGCAGGCGGCCGGGATGCGGATGGAGCCGCCGCCGTCGTTGGCGTGCGCGACCGGCACGGCGCCCGCGGCGACCAGGGCCGCGCTGCCGCCGGACGAACCGCCCGCCGAATGGCCGGTGTTCCACGGGTTGCGGACCGGCGGGCCCTCCTCGAACTCCGTGCTGGGGCTGAAGCCGAACTCGGGCAGCCGCGTCTTGCCCAGCACCGTGACGCCCGTGCTCAGCAGCTGGCGGGTGAAGCCGGCGTGCCGCCGGGCCGGGCGCGGCACGAAGGCGGCGCTGCCGTGGCCCGTGGGCAGACCCGCGAAGTCGGTGTTGTCCTTCACGAAGGTCGGCACCCCGGCGAACGCGCCGCCGTCGGCGTCATGACGGGCGGGGACGTCGAGACGCACCTGGACGGCGTCCAGCTGGGCGTCGGCGTCCCGGACCCGGGCCGCCGCGTCGCGGGCGACCTCGGCGGCGCTCACCTCGCCCCGCCGGATCGCCGCGGCGAGACCCACCGCGTCCAGGTCGCCCAGGGCGTCGTCACGGAAGACGTGGACCCTGGTCCGCGTCGGCTTGCGTCCCTGGCTCTGTTCCTCGGATGTCGTCACCGTCGGCTCCGCCCTGCGCGCGTGAATGCTGGCCCGGCCATCATGGCTTACCGGCGGGTAACACGCGAGAGGCCGGCGACGGCCGCACTCAGAAGTTGAGGCTGCCGATCATCCCCGCGATGTTGGAGGTCACTTCACTGATCGTGGGGGCGATCGTCGACGAGGCCAGGTAGAAGCCGAGCAGCATGCACACGATCGCGTGTCCTGCTTTCAGTCCCGACTTCTTGATCAGCAGGAAGACGATGATCGCCAGCAGCACCACCGCCGAAATCGAGAGTGCCACGGCGGCTCACCTCCAAGGATCCCAGGGGCGCGGGGGGACAGGAATATGGGGGCAGTACGTCCACACAGCAGGCAGCAGGTTCATACCCACTATGCGCTAACGATCATAACTATCCGTACGTGCGCATCGATCGGCGCACGGCCGCACAAGGGGGCGCATGGCCAATATGGTCAGGGCATGACGACCGAGACGGACTCCTTCCCCCGGCGGCACGCCCGCACCCTCCGCTTCACCCTCGGCGCGCCGCGTTCCTTCAGCGTGGCGCCCGACGGCTCACGTGTCGTGTTCCTCCGCTCAGGCTCCGGCACGGACCGGGCCAACGCCCTCTGGGTGCTCGACACGGACGGGGGCGGGGAGCGCGTGGCCGCCGACCCGCGCGCCCTCCTGGGCGGCGCTTCGGAGCAGCTCTCCGCCGAGGAGCGCGCGCGGCGCGAACGCAGCCGTGAGGGAGGCGCCGGCATCATCGGCTACGCCACCGACGCGGCCGTGGAGTTGGCGGCTTTCGCCTTGTCAGGGCGGCTTTTCACGGCCGAGCTGCGGGCCGGCACGGCACGGGAACTGCCCGTGCCGGGACCGGTGATCGACCCCCGTCCTTCACCCGACGGACGGCATGTCGCGTACGTCGCGCGGGGCGCGCTGCGGGTGGTCTCGGCGGAGGGGGCGGACGACCGCGCGCTCACCACCCCCGAGTCGGAGGAGGTCGCCTACGGGCTGGCCGAGTTCGTCGCGGCCGAGGAGATGAGCCGTTCGCGCGGCTTCTGGTGGTCCCCGGAGTCGGACCGGCTGCTGGTGGCGCGGGTGGACGACACGCCGGTGCGGGAGTGGTGGATCTCCGACCCGGCCCACCCGGACCGTGCGCCGCACCGCGTCCGCTACCCGGCGGCCGGCACCCCGAACGCGGACGTACGGCTGTTCGTCGTGGACCTCGAAGGCGCGCGCACGGAGGTCTCCTGGGACCGCAAGCGCTACCCGTATCTCGCGCGAGTGCACTGGTCAGGGGCGGGTGCCCCGCTGCTGCTCGTACAGGCGCGCGACCAGCGGGCGCAGCTGATCCTGGCCGTCGACCCGGACACCGGCGCGACCCGGATGGTGCACGCCGACGAAGATCCGGAATGGCTGGAACTTTTCCCCGGTGTGCCCTGCTGGAGCCCCTCAGGACAGCTGGTCCGGATCGCCGACGAGGGGGGCGCCCGGCGCCTCGCCGTGGGTGAACGACCGCTCACCGGACCGCAGTTGCACATTCGTGCGGTGCTCGACGTCTCGGACGACGACGTGCTGGTCTCGGCGTCGGCGGGGGCGGAGGCGGCCGCTGCGGAAATTGGCGAGGTCCATGTCTACCGGGTGAACGAACTGGGCGTGGAGCGCGTCTCGGAGGAGCCCGGCGTGCACACGGCGGTGCGCTCCGGAGGGGTCACGGTGCTGGTCTCGGCGACCCTGGATCGGCCAGGTTCGCGGGTGCGGGTACTGCGTGACGGGAAACAGACGGCGACTGTCCCCTCGTACGCCGAAGACCCCGGTTTGTCCCCCCGCGTGACGCTGACACAGGGGGGCGCACGCCGCATCCCGTGCGCCGTGCTTATGCCTCGGGACTACGCCGGTGACACCCCTCTGCCGGTGCTCATGGACCCCTACGGCGGTCCGCACGGCCAGCGGGTGGTGGCCGCCCACAATCCGCACCTGACCTCGCAGTGGTTCGCCGACCAGGGGTTCGCGGTGGTCGTGGCCGACGGGCGCGGCACCCCGGGACACTCCCCCGCCTGGGAGAAGTCCGTCAAGGACGACCTCGCGGCCGTCGTCCTCCAGGACCAGGTCGACGCGCTCCAGGCGCTCGCCGGGGACTTCCCGCTGGACCTGGACCGGGTCGCGATCCGCGGCTGGTCCTTCGGCGGCTACCTGGCCGCCCTCGCCGTCCTGCGCCGCCCCGACGTCTTCCACGCGGCCGTGGTCGGCGCCCCGGTCACCGACCTGCGCCTGTACGACACCCACTACCAGGAGCGCTACCTCGGGCACCCGGACGAACAGCCGGAGGTCTACCGCCGCAACTCCCTGATCGACGACGCCGGTCTGGTCGACGCGGCCGAGCAGCACCGGCCGATGATGATCATCCACGGCCTGGCGGACGACAACGTGGTGGTCGCCCACTCCCTGCGGCTGTCCTCCGCCCTGCTCGCGGCCGGCCGCCCGCACGAGGTGCTGCCGCTGTCCGGCGTCACGCACATGACCCCGCAGGAGGAGGTCGCCGAGAACCTGCTCCGCCTCCAGCTCGGCTTCCTCAAGCGCTCCCTGTCCCTCCCGGACGCCTCCGCCACGCGTTAACACCGGGGCAACTCACCGGAAGCGGTACCGATATACGGACAGGGAAGGCTGGTCAGCGTACGGCCGTGCGGGTGCCGTGAACGGGCCGGGGTGCGCCATGTCACCCCGGCCCGTACCCGTTCCGGGCCGCGTCACTTCGGCCCGTCCTCCACCGGCACCACGTGCTTCTCCTCCGCGAAGTGGCACGCCGAGTCGTGCGCCGCCGGGCCCCCGGCCTCCGCGAACCAGGGCGGCACCGCCAGCGCGGGCACCTCCACCGCGCACCGCTCCCGCGCCTTCCAGCAGCGGGTGCGGAAGCGGCAGCCGGAGGGGATGTTCGTCGGCGACGGCACGTCCCCGGTGAGCACGATCCGCTCCCGGTGCTCCCGCGCCCTCGGGTCGGGCACGGGCACGGCGGAGAGCAGCGCCTGGGTGTAGGGGTGGGTGGGATGGTCGTAGATCTCGGTGTCCGTGCCGGTCTCCACGATCCGGCCGAGGTACATCACCCCGACCCGGTCGGAGATGTGCCGGACGATCGACAGGTCGTGCGCGATGAAGACGTAGGACAGGTCGAACTCGCTCTGCAGCCGGTCCATCAGATTGATGACCTGCGCCTGCACCGACACGTCCAGCGCGGACACCGGCTCGTCGGCGACGATCACCTCGGGGCGCAGCGCCAGCCCCCGCGCGATGCCGATGCGCTGCCGCTGGCCGCCGGAGAACTGGTGCGGATAGCGGTTGATGTACTCCGGGTTCAGGCCCACCACGTCCAGCAGTTCCTGCACCCGGCGCCGCCGGTCCCCCTTCGGCGCGACCTCGGGGTGGATGTCGTACGGCTCCCCGATGATGTCGCCCACCGTCATCCGCGGGTTGAGCGAGGTGTACGGGTCCTGGAAGACCATCTGGATGTTGCGGCGCACCGCTTTGAGCGCCTTGCCGGACAGCCGGGTGATGTCCTCGCCCTTGTAGCGGATCGAACCGGCCGTCGGCCGCTCCAGGTTGACCAGCATCTTGGCGACCGTCGACTTGCCGCAGCCGGATTCCCCCACGATGCCCAGCGTCTCGCCCGCGTCCAGCCGGAAGTCCACGCCGTCGACGGCCTTCACGGCCCCGACGTGCTTGCGGAAGACGATGCCCCGGGTCAGCGGATAGTGCTTGACCAGGCCGCTGACCTCCAGGATCGGCTCAGCCATCCAGGCACTCCCTCCAGAAGTGGCAGGCGCTCCCGCGCGTGCCGGAGACCTCGTACAGCGGCGGGTCGTCGGTGGTGCACACGTCCCGGGCCAGCGGGCAGCGCGGATGGAAGGGGCAGCCCGGGGGGATGCGGGTGAGGTTGGGCGGCAGGCCCTTGATGGCGTACAGCTCCCGGCCCTTGTGGTCCAGGCGCGGGATGGAGTCCAGCAGGCCCCGCGTGTACGGGTGCGCCGGGGCCTTGTAGATGTCGTGCACCGGCGCCGACTCCACGATCCGCCCCGCGTACATCACCGCGATGCGGTCGGCGACGTCGGCGACCACGCCCAGGTCGTGGGTGATGAGGATGAGCCCCATCCGGTACTCCCGCTGGAGCTCCGCGAGCAGCTCCATCACCTGCGCCTGCACGGTGACGTCGAGGGCGGTGGTCGGCTCGTCGGCGATGATCAGCGCCGGCTCCAGGGCGATCGCCATCGCGATCATGATGCGCTGGCGCATGCCGCCGGAGAACTGGTGCGGGTACTGCCGCACCCGCTCCCGCGCGGCCGGGATGCGCACCCGGTCCATCAGCTCGACCGCCTTGGCCCGCGCGTCCTTGCGGGACAGGCCCCGGTGCACGGTGAACATCTCGGCGAGCTGGTCGCCCACGGTGATCACCGGGTTCAGGGCGGACAGCGCGTCCTGGAAGATCATCGCCATCTCGGCGCCCCGGATCCTCCGGCGCTCCTCTTCCTTGAGCTTCAGCAGGTCCCGGCCCTGGAACATCACCTCCCCGCCGGTGATCCGCCCCGGCGGGGTGTCGAGGATGCCCATCACGGCCTGCGCGGTCACCGACTTGCCGGAGCCGGACTCGCCGAGCACGGCCAGGGTCTCCCCCTCGTCCACACCGTAGGTGACCCCGTTGACCGCCTTCGCCACCCCGTCCCGGGTCCGGAACTCCACGTGCAGGTCGCGCACTTCGAGCAGCACCGCGGCTCACCTCAGCTTCGGGTCGAGGGCGTCGCGCACCGCGTCGCCGAGCATGATGAACGCCAGGACCGTGATGGCCAGCGCCCCGGAGGGCCACAGCAGCGCGTGCGGGGCGTTGCGGATGTAGGGCGAGGCCGAGGAGATGTCGATGCCCCAGGAGACGCTGGGCGGCTTCAGCCCCACCCCGAGGTACGACAGGGTCGCCTCCAGGGCGATGTACGTGCCCAGCGCGATGGTCGCGACGACGATGACCGGGGCGACCGCGTTGGGCGCGATGTGCCGCAGCAGCAGCCGGGAGTTGGAGGCGCCGAGCGCCCGCGCCGCCTGCACGTAGTCGTTCTGCTTGGCGGTGATGACGGCGCCGCGGGCGATGCGGGAGATCTGCGGCCAGCCGAGCAGCACGATGAAGCCGATGACGGGCCAGACGGTGTTGCTGGTGATGACGGACAGCAGCACCAGGCCGCCGAGGACGACCGGGATGGCGAAGAAGACGTCGGTGATCCGGGACAGGACCGAGTCGGAGAGCCCGCCGAAGAACCCGGCGAGCGCGCCCAGCACACTGCCGAGGACGGCGACCCCGAGCGTGGCGAGCACGCCGACCGTGACGGAGGTGCGGGCCCCGTACACGGTGCGGGTGTAGACGTCGCAGCCCTGCCCGTCGAAGCCGAAGGGGTGGCCGGGCTGTGAGCCCTCCTGCGCCTTGGACAGGTCGCACTTCAGGGGGGAGCCGGAGGTGATCGCCGACGGCCACAGGGAGATGAAGACCAGGAACAGGATGACCAGCGCGGAGATGATGAACACGGGGTTGCGGCGCAGGTCCCGCCAGGCGTCCGACCACAGCGAGCGCGGCCGGTCCTCCGGTCCGGCGCCGTCCGGGCCGGCCGTTGCCTTTTCCAGGGTCTCGGCCTCGTCGACGCCCAGGTCCATGGCGCCGCCCATGCTGGTGCCCGCGATGGCGGCCTCGGGTTCGTCAGGACGGTCAGACATAGCGGATCCTCGGGTCGAGTACGGCGTACAGGAGGTCGACGACGAGGTTGGCGACGAGGAAGACCAGCACCAGCACGGTGACGAAGCCGACCACCGTCTGCGTGTTCTGCCGCAGGATGCCCTGGTAGAGCTGGTAGCCGACGCCGTGGATGTTGAAGATCCGCTCGGTGACGATCGCCCCGCCCATCAGGAAGCCGATGTCGGCGCCGATGAACGTCACCACGGGGATCAGCGAGTTGCGCAGCAGGTGCCGGACGACGACCCGGCGCCGGGGCAGGCCCTTGGCGACGGCGGTGCGGACGTAGTCGGAGCGGCGGTTCTCCGCGATGGAGGTGCGGGTCAGCCGGGTGACGTAGGCGAGGGACACCGACGCCAGCACCAGGCCGGGCAGGATCAGCTCGTCGAAGGGCGCCTCGGAGGACACCGAGGGCCGGATCCAGCCCCACTTCACCCCGAGCAGCAGCTGGAGCAGCAGACCGGTGACGAAGGTGGGCACGGAGATCACCACGAGGGTCAGCAGCAGCACCCCGGTGTCCACCGGGCGGCCCCGGCGCAGTCCGGTGACCACGCCGAGGGTGACGCCGATGACGATCTCGAAGAGGATCGCGATCAGGGTGAGCCGGATCGTGACGGGGAACGCCGTCGCCATCAGCTCGGTGACCTCCTGGCCGTTGAAGGCCGTGCCGAAGTCACCGGTGAAGAGGTTCCCCATGTACGTCAGGTATTGCTGCCAGACCGGCTTGTCGAGGCCGAACTCCTGCTCGAGACGGGCGGCCGTCGCCGGGTCGCACTGCCGCTCGCCGCACAGTCCCGCGATGGGGTCGCCCATCACGTTGACCATCAGGAAGATCAGCAGCGTGGCCCCGATGAAGACCGGGATCATCTGGAGCAGCCGCCGGACGACGTAGCGCCCCATGGCGGATCAGCTGACCTTGATCTCGTTGTAGACGGGGACGCTGAAGGGGTTGAGCTTGACGTTGGAGAGCCGGTCGGACCAGCCGGCGCTGCCGTTCTGGTACCAGAGCGGGATCGCCGCCATGTTGTCCCGGACGACCCCCTCGGCCTGCTGGAACAGGTCGACGGCCTTGGCGGTGTCGGTCTCCTGGTTGGCGCGGTTCACCAGGTCGTCGAACTGCTTGTTGGACCACTTGCCGTCGTTGGACGAGGCGTTGGTGTAGTACAGCGGCTGGAGGAAGTTCTGGATGAGCGGGTAGTCCATCTGCCAGCCGGCCCGGAACGGACCGGTCATCTTCCGGTCGGTGATCTGGTTGCGGAAGTCCGCGAAGGTGCCGACCGGGTTGGCGGTGCAGGCGCGCTCGTTGTCCAGGGCGTTGTTGATGGAGTTGCAGACGGCGTTGACCCACTCGCGGTGGGAGCCGGTGTCGGCGTTGAAGGTGATGGTCACCTTGCCGCCGGGCAGTCCGCCGCCCTCCTCGATCAGCTTCTTCGCCTCGTCGGGCTTGAACTCGCAGAAGTCCCCGCACAGTCCGTCCTGGAAGCCGCCGTCCTCGCCGAGCACCGGGGAGGTCCAGTCGGTGGCCGGGGTGCGGGTCTTCTGGAAGATCGTGTCGGTGATCTGCTTCCGGTCGATCGCCATGGACAGGCCCTGGCGGACCTTCTTGGCGCCCTCGGTGTTCCACGCCGGGTCGTAGAACGGGAAGGCGAGGGTCTGGATGATGCCGGCGGGGGTGTTCAGGTACCGGTCGCCCAGGTCGTTCTTCACGTTCTTCAGCTGCGCGGCGGGCACGTCGTCGACCAGGTCGAGGTTGCCGGCCAGCAGATCGGTGTAGGCGGTGTTGTTGTCGGTGTAGACCTTCAGGTCGACGCCGCCGTTCTCCGCCTTGTCGTCGCCCGGGTAGTCGTCCCACTTGCGCAGCGCCATCTGCGACCCGCGCGTGTACGACTCGACCAGGTAGGGCCCGTTGCCAATGGGCTTCTTCACCCAGGCGTCGTGGTCGTCGAAGAACGCCCGGGGCAGGGGCGCGAAGGCCGCGTAGCCGAGGGTGTCGGGGAACGTCGAGAACTTCTGGGTGAGCTTCACGGTGAAGGTGCGCTCGCCGGTGACCTTCAGCCCGGACAGGGTGTCCGCAGTCTGCTCGCCCTCCTCCGGGTGCACCTTGTCGTAGCCCTCGATGTAGCCGAAGAAGTACGCGTTGCGCTGGTTGTTGCGCAGGCTGGCGCCGTAGTTCCAGGCGTCCACGAAGGACTGGGCGGTGACCTTCTCGCCGTTGCTGAAGGTCCAGCCGTCCTTGACGGTGATGGTGAAGTTCTGCGAGTCCGACGTCTCGATCTTCTCGGCGAGCATGTCCTGCGCCTCGCCGGTCTCCGGGTCGTACCGCTTCAGGCCCCGGAAGATCATGTCGAGGACCTTGCCGCCCTGCACCTCGTTGGTGTTCGACGGCTCCAGCGGGTTCTGCGGGTCGCCCCAGGAGGCGCTCAGCACGGCCTCGGAGTCACCGCTGTCTCCCCCGCCGCCGCACCCCGCCGTGGCGAGGGCGAGCGCCATCGCGCAGACGGCCCATCTGGCGTGCGTGGTGGTGCGCATGGGGTGCCTCCTCGTACCCGGGTCCCTTACCGGGCCAGCCTGGGAGCGGGCCCCCCCGCGGCGCACGCCCGCCTGGGCCGTACGGGGTGCAAGATCCACCGGACGGGCGCATGCGAAAGGACCGGGGGCGGGAGGTGCGTGTCCTCCCGCCCCCGGTCCTCAGGGCTCGCGTCCTTCGAGAAGAAGGGTCGTCAGTCCTTGGAGACGTCCCCGTCCTTCTCCAGCGCCTTCAGCGCCGGGTCCATCACGACGTCCTCGGAGCGCGCCTCGACGCTGGGCTCCTCCGGGAAGTGGCACGCCGTCAGGTGGCCCTCGGTGTTGCCGCCGATCTGCAGCAGCGGCGGCTCCTCCGTGGCGCACTTGTCCTGCGCCTTCCAGCAGCGGGTGCGGAAGCGGCAGCCGGACGGCGGCGAGATCGGCGAGGGGACGTCACCGGCGAGGCGGATGCGCTCGCGGTTCTCCGTCTCGTCGTCCACCGCCACCTCGGGCACGGCCGAGAGCAGGGCGTGCGTGTAGGGGTGGCGCGGGCGGTTGTAGATGGAGTCGCGGTCGCCGACCTCGACCACCTTGCCCAGGTACATGACGGCGACGCGCTGCGAGAAGTGCCGCACGACGGCGAGGTCGTGGGCGATGAAGAGGAAGGCGATGCCCATCTCTTCCTGGACCTTCTGCAGCAGGTTGACGACCTGCGCCTGGATCGACACGTCGAGCGCGGAGACCGGCTCGTCCGCCACGATCAGCTTCGGGTTGAGCGCGAGCGCGCGGGCCACGCCGATGCGCTGGCGCTGGCCGCCGGAGAACTCGTGCGGGAAGCGGTTGTAGTGCTCCGGGTTCAGGCCGACGAGCTCGAGCAGCTCGCGGACCCGCTTCTCCCGGCCGCCCGCGGGGTTGATCCCGTTGACCTCCATCGGCGACTTGATGATCGTGCCGACGGTCTGGCGCGGGTTCAGCGAGGAGTACGGGTCCTGGAAGATCATCTGGATCTCGGACCGCACGGGCGCCAGCTTCTTCCGGTTGGCGTGCGTGATGTCCTGGCCCGCGTACTCGATCTTCCCGCCGGTGGGCTCCAGGAGCCGGGTGATGAGCCGGCCCGTGGTGGACTTGCCGCAGCCCGACTCACCCACCAGGCCGACGCTCTCGCCGACGCCGACGGTCAGGTCGACGTTGTCGACGGCCTGCACGGCACCGACCTTTCGCTTGATCGGGAAGCCGCCGTAGATCGGGAAGTGCTTGGTGAGGCCCTCGACCTTCAGCAGCGCCTCGGTCGACGCGCCGGTGGAGCCCTGCTGTGCGGGGAGGGTGAGGTTGTCGCTCATGTCTCGGATCTCCCTAGCGCAGCCGGGGCTGGATCTTGTCGATGAAGATGGTCTGCTTCTGCTCTGCCGTCAGGTGGCAGGCAGCGGCGCGTCCCTCGCCCAGCGGGGGCCGCTCGGTGCTGCAGCGGTCGCCCGACACCTGGTCCGTGAACGTGCAGCGGGGGTGGAACGGGCAGCCGGACGGCGGGTTGAGCAGGCTGGGCGGCGAGCCGGGGATCGGCATCAGGGGCTGCGAGGTGCTCCCGCCGAGGCGCGGCATCGAGCTGAGCAGGCCCCAGGTGTAGGGGTGGCGCGGCTCGCGCAGCACCTCGCGGACGGCGCCGCGCTCCACGGCCCGGCCGGAGTACATCACCAGCAGGTCGTCGGCCATGTCGGAGATGACGCCGAGGTCGTGGGTGATGAAGATGATCGCCGACCCGAACTCCTGCTGGAGGTCCTTGAGCAGGTCGAGGATCTGGGCCTGGACGGTCACGTCGAGGGCGGTGGTCGGCTCGTCCGCGATCAGCAGGTCCGGGTCGCAGACCAGGGCCATGGCGATCATGGCGCGCTGGCGCATACCGCCGGAGAACTGGTGCGGGTAGTCGTCGACGCGGGTCCTGGGCTGCGGGATGCCGACCTTGGTGAGCATCTCGATGGCCCGGTCCCGGGCCTCCTTCTTGGAGGCGCCGGTGTGCTTCATGAACGGCTCGGCGATCTGCCGGCCCACCGTGTAGTACGGCGAGAGCGCCGTCAGCGGGTCCTGGAAGATCATCGCGACCTTGTTGCCGCGGAGCTTCTCCATCTCCTTCTCAGGAGTGGTCACCAGGTCCTGGCCCTCGAGGAGGATCTCGCCCTCCACGGTGGTGGTCTTGGGGTTGTGCAGCCCGAGCACGGTCAGGTTGGTCACGGACTTGCCGGAACCCGACTCGCCCACGATGCCCAGGGTCTTGCCGCGCTCGACGTCGAAGGACAGCCCGTCGACCGCCTTGACGATGCCGTCCTCGGTGGAGAACCGCACCCGCAGGTCGCGGACCGAGAGGAAGGAGTCGGGCCCGGTCGGGGCCTTCTCGCCTTCGGTCTTGGTCAGTGTGGTCACGGTGTTTCTCCTAGCTGAGCCGTACGCGCGGGTCGATGTACGCGTAGGCGAGGTCGACGAGGATGTTCAGGAGCAGGATGAAGAAGGCTCCGAACAGCATGACACCCATGGTCACCGGCAGGTCCTTGGTCAGCGAGGAGTCCACCGCGAGACGGCCGATGCCGGCCAGGTCGAAGGTGAACTCGGTGACCACCGCGCCGGACAGCAGGGCGCTGAGGTCCATGCCGAGGATGGTGACGATCGGGATCAGGGAGCCGCGCCAGGCGTACCGGAAGAACACGTAGCTCTGGCGCATGCCCTTGGCGCGCGCGGTGCGGACGTGCTCCTCCTGGAGCTGCTCGATCATCGTCGAGCGGGACATACGGGTGTACTGCGCGGTGAAGATGGTGGCCATGACCACCCAGGGGATGAGCATCCCCAGGAACCAGGCTCCGGGCTCCTCGGTGAAGTTGTGGTACTTCGGGAACTCCATGATGCCCGTGCTGTAGACCAGCAGGCCGAGGACGATCGGGCCGAGCAGGTAGATCTGGAAGGAGCTGAGCACGATGGAGGCGCCGCTGACGACCTTGTCGACCACGGTGCCGCGCTTCCAGGCGGCCAGCAGACCCGAGCCGAGGCCCAGGATGAGGAAGATCACGAGACCGCCGACGGTCAGCGACAGCGTCAGCGGGAAGCGGTCGATGATGGAGTCCCAGACGAACTCGCCGCTTTCGAAGGAGACACCCAGGCACGGCGCGGAGCAGTGCCCCTGCGGGAAGTCGCGGCCGGCCACGATGCCCGACATGAACTCCCAGAACTGGGTGGTGATGGGCTTGTCCAGACCCAGGTTCTCGCGGATCACCGCGAGGTTCTCGGGCGAGCAGTTCTTGCCGCAGGACAGCGCAGCGAAGTCCTGTGGAACTGTGTAGAACAGGAAGAACGTGAAGGCGCCGATCAGGAACATGATGACGACGGCGCCGGTCAGCCTGCGGATGAGGAACTGAAGCATGGCGGGTGGATGCTCTCTTCGAAACGCGGCGGCAGGTGAGGGGTACCGTCCGCGGGGGTGTGCTCCGCCTGGCGCACACCCCCGCGGTCAGCCGAACTGACGGCTTACGGCTGCTTCAGGTACAGGTCGGTGATGTTGATGTAGCTCGACTCGGTGCTGTACCGAGCGCCACCGATGTTCGAACCGTAGAGCTGGAGCTGCTTCGAGTAGTAGACCGGGGCAGCCGGGTTGATCTCCTCCACGATGCGGTGGTGCGCCTGCTCCCAGGTCTTGGCCGCCTCCTCGGGCTCCTGCTTCAGGGCCTTCTGGATGAGCTCGTTGACCTGCTTGTCGTTGATGTGCGAGTAGTTCGACGCGCCGTCGGCGACCAGCTCACCGTCGTAGACCGGGGTGATGACCGTGGACGGGGACGGCCAGTCCTGGCCCCAGCCGGTCATGTAGAGGTCGTACGGGTTCTTGACCTTGCCGATCTGCTCGTAGAAGCTCGCGCGGTCGATCTCCTTCGACTGGACGTCGAAGCCGAGCTTCTCGAGGGCGTCCTTCAGGATGACCTGCTGGGCCTGGCCGCGCGGCGTGTTGGAGTAGGCGTAGGTGAGCTTCGTGCCCTCCTTGACACCCGCCTCCTTCAGCAGCTCCTTGGCCTTCTCGATGTCGCCGTTGGGCTTCTTCAGCTTGCCGAACGGGTCGTACGTCGGGTCGAAGCCCGGCAGGGTCGGGGCGAGCAGACCGCCGGCGACCTCACCGCCGTAGCGGCCGCCGTCCGCCTGGACCATGGACTGGCTCGGGATCGCGTAGGTGATCGCGTCGCGGACCTTCTTGTCCTTCACGCGGTCCAGGTTGAAGGTGAGCTGCCACACGTACGGCTGGTAGCCCGCGATGGTGCGCTTCTTCGTCTCCGGGTTGGTGACCACGTCGGCCATCTGCGCCGGGTCCACCGGGTCGGTGAACTGGATGGCGTTCTTGGCCTCGCCCTGGTCCGAGATCAGACGCTTGGTCTGGCTGGCCTGGGAGACGGTGTTGGTGAAGTTGAAGCCGTCCACGTACTGGTGGCGCACGGCGTCGGTCTTCGGGTCCCACTGGTCGTTCTTGACCAGCTTCATCGACTTGCCCGGCTTGTACTCGGCGATCTTGTACGGACCGAGGGCTGCGGGGGCCTTGTCGTACTTCGCCTTCGTGTCCTGCTTGGCGGGCACGATGGAGTAGCCGGCCATGGCCAGGGCCTGCGGCAGGTCCGGACGCGGCTGGTTGAACTTGAAGACGACGGTCTTGTCGTCCGGCGTCTCGAGGACGGTGTCCGGCAGGTGCTTGCCCTTGTACGGGCCGTCGGGCAGCGCCTTGCGGTAGTCGTTGCCGGAGAGCCAGGACTGGACGAACGTCGGGCCGTCGAAGATGACCTTCGAGTACAGACGCTCGATGGTGTGGCGGACGTCGGCCGAGGTGATCGGGTTCCCGTCCTCGTCCTTGATGCCGTCCTTGAGCTTGTACGTCCAGACCTTGCCGCCCTCGGAGGACTGGCCGGCGTCGGTGGCGATGTCACCGACGACCGTGAGGTTGCCCTCGGCGTCCTCCTGGTAGTTCGTCAGACCTCGGTGAATGAGGTTCGAGAACTGGCCGGCGTCGCTGACGTAGATCTGACCCGGGTCCATGTGGGTCAGGTCCGACTGCATGTAGACGTTGATGAAGCCGCCCTGCTTGGCGCCCGCGACGTCCTTCGCCGGACCGGTCGACGCGGCGGCGTCACCGTAGACGACAGGGTCCTGCTGCTCGGCAGCGTCCTTCTGCGACTTCGCGTCGGTCCCCTTGCCGTCGCCCTTGTCGTTGCCGGAGCAAGCGGTCAGGGTCAGGGACCCCGCCACGATGGCCACGGCTATGGCGCGCGCGGTACGCGTTCTGATGGGCTTCATGATGCCGATGCACCTACCTGTCGATAGTTGTCCACGAGTTGCTGCCTGACAGTCCGGTAGCCCGGCCGGGGGCGGCAGCTCCCCCACCCACCAATGGACGATCAGCGTCCGGTCTTGGGGTCGAATGCGTCCCGGACGGAGTCTCCGAGAAGGTTGAAGGCGAGTACGAAGATCACCAGCGCCGCTCCGGGGAAGAGCAGGAACATCGGGTCCTGCTCGTACACGTCGGTGCCGACCTTGAACATGCGGCCCCAGTCGGGGGTCGGCTCGACGAAGCCGACACCGATGAAGGAGAGGAAGGCGATGGTGAGGATCGTGCTGGGCAGGATGTACGTGGCCTGCACCAGGATCGGGGTGACGATGTTCGGCAGGATCTCCTTGCGCACGATGCGACCGGGAGGGGCGCCGGACACCTTGGCCGCCTCGACGAACTCACGGTCCCTCAGCGACAGCACGGAGCTGCGCACCAGACGGGCCAGGCCCATCCAGCCGAGGAACCACATCACCATGATGATCGCGACGGCCCGCAGGTAGGTGGGGGTCTCGTCCTGCGGGTCGACGAACATCGCGGTGACGACCGGCATGAAGGCGATGAAGAACAGCTGCTGGGGGAAGCCCAGGAAGAAGTCCGTCACCCGGCCGATCCAGTAGTCGACGCGGCCGCCGAAGTAACCGCCGATCAGGCCGATGATCACGCCCGTGACCACGCTGAGCAGCGTGACGAGCACGGCCATGTACAGCGACGTCCGCATGCCGTACAGCAGCATGGTGAACACGTCGCGGCCGAGCTTGGGCTCCACGCCGAACCAGAAGTCGCCCGAGATGCCGCCGAAGTCCCCGCTCGGCATCGCGAAGTCGTCGAGCAGGAACGGGTAGTCGGGCTCCTGGGCGTACAGCGTGTAGGGGTCCTTGCCGTACAGCTTGGAGATCACCGGCGCGAGCGCGGCCACCACGAAGAAGAAAATGACCACACACGCGGAGACGACTCCGGTACGGTCGCGCTTGAAGCGCTGCCACATCAACTGGCCGGGGGAACGGCCCTCGGGCTGCTTCTCGCCCTTGACGACGTCGGTGGTCGCCGTGAGCTCAGGGTCCAAGACAGCCGCGGACCCGGAGTCCTCAGCCTTAGTTGGACTGGTCATCGTGTTCGTCCCCCGGGGGGTTGGAGAGTTGAGCGCAGCGCAGATACCGGCAGGTTCTGCGGTTTGGGGGAACTTTCGCCAAGAGAGTCAACGCGCGTCAAGGGCGAACGACATAGGGATCTCCCTACCGTCGTTTTTTTGAGGAAATATTGCAGAGATCGACACCTGCGCGCGCTTGACACGTCTGAACCGAATTCGACAATCCGGACATTAGGTGCGCATTTTCGGTTTACATGTCCGAAACCCGCATGCGTGATCACCGATATGCGAACGAGATGTTGCGTTTGCCGGAAGCACGTGCGACCGCCCCGAGACGTCCCCCGCACCCGGCCGCCGGCCGCCCCCGGCCCCGGCCCTCAGGCGGGCGCGGGCATACGGGGTGGCGGCCCCGTACCATGGAGGCAGGCCGAGGCGTGTCCAGCCCGGCAGGGCCCTCGCACCACAGACGTCTGCGGCGGGCAACCTTCACCACCTCCGGGAGTACGCCTTTCATGGCACCGTCTGTAACGCGTCACGACATCCGCAACGTCGCCATCGTCGCCCACGTCGACCACGGCAAGACCACCATCGTCGACGGCATGCTCAAGCAGGCCGGCGCCTTCGCCGCCCACCAGCTCGACCAGGTCGACGACCGCATGATGGATTCGAACGACCTGGAGCGTGAGAAGGGCATCACGATCCTCGCCAAGAACACGGCGGTGAAGTACCACCCCAAGGACGGCGGGGAGCCCATCACGATCAACATCATCGACACCCCCGGCCACGCCGACTTCGGCGGCGAGGTCGAGCGCGGTCTGTCGATGGTCGACGGCGTCGTGCTGCTGGTGGACGCCTCCGAGGGCCCTCTGCCGCAGACCCGCTTCGTGCTGCGCAAGGCGCTCCAGCAGCGGCTGCCGATCATCCTGTGCATCAACAAGACGGACCGTCCCGACGCCCGGATCGACGAGGTCGTCAACGAGACCTACGACCTCTTCCTCGACCTGGACGCGGACGAGGAGCAGATCGAGTTCCCGATCGTCTACGCCTGCGGCCGTGACGGCGTCGCCTCGCTGACCAAGCCCGAAGACGGCACGGTCCCCGGCGACTCCGACTCCCTCGAGCCGTTCTTCTCGACGATCCTCGAGCACATCCCCGCCCCCACCTACGAGGAGGGCGCCCCGCTCCAGGCGCACGTCACCAACCTGGACGCCGACAACTTCCTCGGCCGTATCGCGCTGCTGCGCGTCCACCAGGGCGAGCTCAAGAAGGGGCAGACCGTCGCGTGGATGAAGCGCGACGGCTCGGTCGCCAACGTCCGCATCTCCGAGCTGATGATGACCGAGGCGCTCACCCGCAAGCCCGCCGAGAAGGCCGGCCCGGGTGACATCTGCGCGGTCGCGGGCATCCCGGACATCATGATCGGCGAGACCCTGGCCGACCAGGAGAACCCGGTCGCGCTTCCGCTGATCACGGTGGACGAGCCGGCGATCTCGATGACCATCGGCACCAACACCTCCCCGCTGGTCGGCCGCGGCGGCACCGGCAAGGGCGCCGACGCCAAGGCGGCCGTCAAGGACCGCAAGGTCACCGCCCGCCAGGTCAAGGACCGGCTGGACCGCGAGTTGATCGGCAACGTCTCGCTCCGCGTCCTGGACACCGAGCGCCCCGACGCCTGGGAGGTGCAGGGCCGAGGCGAACTGGCGCTGGCCATCCTGGTCGAGCAGATGCGCCGCGAGGGCTACGAGCTCACCGTCGGCAAGCCCCAGGTGGTCACCAAGGAGGTCGACGGCAAGGTCTACGAGCCCGTCGAGCGCATGACCATCGACGTGCCCGAGGAGCACATGGGCGCGGTCACGCAGCTCATGGGCGTCCGCAAGGGCCGCATGGACAACATGTCGAACCACGGCTCCGGCTGGGTGCGCATGGAGTTCGTGGTGCCCTCCCGCGGTCTGATCGGATTCCGGACGGAGTTCCTCACCCAGACCCGCGGCACCGGCATCGCGCACTCGATCCACGAGGGCCACGAGCCCTGGTTCGGCACGCTGACCACCCGCAACAACGGCTCGCTGGTCGCCGACCGCGCCGGCGCGGTCACCGCCTTCGCGATGACCAACCTGCAGGAGCGCGGCGTGCTCTTCGTGGAGCCCGGCACCGAGGTGTACGAGGGCATGATCGTCGGTGAGAACTCCCGCTCCGACGACATGGACGTCAACATCACCAAGGAGAAGAAGCTCACCAACATGCGGTCGTCCACGGCCGACGTGACCGAGTCGATCGTCCCGCCGCGCAAGCTGTCGCTGGAGCAGTCCCTGGAGTTCTGCCGCGACGACGAGTGCGTCGAGGTCACCCCGGAGGCCATCCGCATCCGCAAGGTGAACCTGGACGCCCGCGAGCGCGCCCGCGCCGCGAGCCGCGCCAAGCACGGCTGATCACCGCACCGCGCGTACGACGCGGCCCGGCGCCCCTGGTGGGGGCGCCGGGCCGCGTCGCGTTTCCGGCCGGTCCGGTCAGCTCCCGGACGCGCTGTTCTTCGCGCCCGGCGACCCCTTCGGCCCCTGCGCCGACTTCTTCAGGAAGCCCATGTCCTCGTAGACCGGGGTGGCGAGGCCGAAGGCGCCGGCGTTGGCGAGGGTCTTACGGGCCGCGACGAGCTGCGGGCGCTGGTAGAGGGGGATGGATCCGGCCGCCGCCCAGATCCGGGAGTCGGCCTTGCGGATCAGGTCGCGGCGCTCGGAGTCGTCGAGGGTGGCGATGGCCTGGTCGAAGAGCTGGTCGACCTGGTCGGTGCCGACCCGCGTCCAGTTCTGCTCCACGTTCAGCGAGCCGTCGGCGGCCGGGACCGGCTTGGAGTAGACGGGGCGGGCGTCGGTGGCGGGGAAGGCCGTCGCGGGCCAGGAGTACAGGGCCAGGTCGAAGTCGCCGGACGCGATGTGGTCCTTGAAGTAGCTGTCGTTGTCGACCGTGGAGATGTCGGTGCGGATGCCAATCTTCTCCAGCATCTTCGCGATCCGGCCGGCCACGGTCTCCAGTGTCTTCGAGCCCGGCCCCGACGGCAGCACGAACCGCAGCACCAGCGCCTTGCCGTCCTTGGCGACCGGGGCGGTGTCGGCGCGGGCCGGGGCCGCGGTGCCCTTGGGGGCGTAGGCGCCGGCGGGGGCTCCGCCCTGCTTCAGCTGACCGGTGCCGGTGCCGGAGTCGTGCGGGGCCTTGCCGTCGCTCTTCCCGTCCTTGCCGTCGTCCTCGCCGACGATGTACGTGCCGTCGTCGCCGTCGCCCTCGGAGCCGCCCGAGCCCTCCTTGTCGGCCTCGGAGCCGGCCGCCTCCTCGCCCTCGTCCTTCTTCGTGTCCTTCTTCTCCTCCTTCACCGGTCCGCCCGGCACCCACCCGGCGTCCGAGAGGAGCGCCCGGGCCTCCTTGGCGTCCGGCTTGCCGAGGGCGCCGCTGCTGTCGGCGTAGGCGGCCTGGCCGGACAGCGCGAGGTGGCTGCCGACGGGCTCGGCGGGCAGACCGATCGGCTTCAGCACGGCCCCGGCGATGTCCTTGCGGTCCAGGGCGCGGGCCACGGCGCGGCGGACCCGCTCGTCGGACAGGGGGCCCTCGGCGCCGTTCAGGGCGAGCTGGGTGTAGGCGGGCTCCAGCGACTTGCGCACCTCGAAGCCGCCGAGCGCCTTCTGCTGCCGTGCGTACTTCTCCGCCTTCTTGCGCAGCTTCTTCCGGGCGGAGATCTCCTCGTCGGCGGCGTCCTCGTCGGAGCCGTTGGCGACCGCCCAGGAGTGCAGCGCGTCCGCGGCGGAGCGGTCGGCCTCGGGGCCCATCAGGGGCGTGTTCCCGTCCTGCGGCAGGGCGGCGGCCGTGACGCGACGGGCGGCCTCGGGGTCGATCTCGGCGAGGTCGAGGGTGCCGTCGCTGAGCGCGGCGATCCTCTTGTCGTGCGGCACGGCCCGCAGCACGATCTTCTGCAGCTTGGCCGGGCTGCCCCACCAGCGGGGACTGCGGGCGAGGACGACCTCGTCCCCTTCGGTGTCCACCTTGTCCACCGTGAACGGCCCGGCGGTGACCTTGAGCTTCTTGCGCGCCCCGTCGTTGAAGGAGTCCGGGGTGCCCATGACCTCTTTGGGGTACAGCGGGCTGAACAGGGACTTCCAGTCGGCGTAGGGGCGGCTGAAGGTGACCTTGACCTCGAGGTCGTTCTTGCCGCGCTCGACCTTCTCGATGCGGTCGTAGCCGGCGTTGCGGGCGGTCCAGTAGGCGGTGTCCTTGCCGGACAGGGCGCGCCACTGGGCGGCGAAGTCGGCGGCGCCGATCTCCCGGCCGTCGCTCCAGACGGCCTGCTGGGCGAGCCGGTAGACGACGACCTGCTTGGGCTCGGTGTCGACGACCTCGGCGGAGGCCAGGTAGTCGGGGTTGCGCACGGCCCGGCCCCGGCCGTCCGTGCGGTACATCGACGGCAGGACGGCCTCGGCGATCCGGGCGGTGGTGGTGTCGGCGTCGGCCTGGAAGGTGTTCAGGGTGTCCGGGACGGTGTCGACGGCCCAGCGCAGCGTCCCGCCGTCGGCGATGTCGGCCCGGTCCGCGCTGGCGACGTCCGCGCCCGCGAGGGGCTCGCCCGCGGGGTCCTCGGAGCCGCATCCGGCCAGGGCGGGCAGCGTGAGCATGCCGGCGGTGAGGAAGGCGACCGAGCGCAGGACAGCGCGCGGGCCGATGCCGTCGTGGGACATCTCTGGATACCTCCGGAAAACCGCGGGCATGGTGATCACACTTGGTATTGGGCGTTCATCCGATGTATGCGGCCCACTGAAGAGGAACGGGTTCCGCATTCCCCGGCGACACGGCGGCCCCGGGCGCCAAGCCCACCCGTGCGGCGCAACGCACCCGGCGCGACGCGGCTTCGCACCGGACGATGCACCCATGCGCCTCGGCCAATCGATGCACATCCCTTCACAGCGCAAGGTGTGACGCGCAACACTCGCAGGCGCATGACCGTTGCACCGCCTTGGGCCTGAAGGACCCGTGGAAGTGAGGTCACGTCATGTCCGTGCACGACGAACTGGCGACCGTCCAGCGCTGTCTCGACGACCTGGTGAGGTCGGTGGGGCGCCTGGAGCAGCAGCTGGGCAGCGGCAGCCTGGAGCTGCGCCGCGTCCGCTCCGACACCAACCACCTGCGCGAGAGCCTCGCGCTGCTCCGGGAGACCGCCGTCACCGCGGCGGGCCCGGCCAAGCGGCCCGACCTCGTGACGATCTCCGACACCCCCTACGACATGTCGCTGTGGGTGGACAGCGACGACGAGGGTCTGGGCGCCCGCGACCGCCGCGCCCCCTGACCCCGCCCGACCGCCGCCTCCCGCCGACCCGGCACCCCCGACCCCTACCGGAGTGGACAGCGTGGCCACTGGTACGGAACCCCCTGCGACCGAACCCGAGCACCGTGGCGGCGTGAGATCCGGCACGCGCGCCGCGATCTCCGCCCCGCATCTGCGGACCGACCGCTGGTGGCTGGCCCCGGCCGTCACCGCGGCCGGGCTGCTCGCCTTCGTCGTGTACTCGACCTGGCGGGCGTTCGCCAACGCGGACTACTACGCGGCGCCGTACGTGTCGCCGTTCTACTCGCCCTGCCTCGCGGAGAACTGCGAGCCGATGCGCGGCGGCCCGAACTGGGAGCTGTTCGGCAGCTGGTGGGGCATCTCGCCGGCGATCATCATCCTGATCTTCCCGCTCGGCTTCCGGCTGACCTGCTACTACTACCGCAAGGCCTACTACCGCAGCTTCTGGGCGTCCCCGCCCGCCTGCGCGGTCGCCGAACCGCACGCCACGTACACCGGCGAGACCCGCTTCCCGCTGATCCTGCAGAACGTCCACCGGTACTTCTTCTACGCGGCGCTGCTGGTCGCCTGCGTGCTGACCTGGGACACCGTGCTCGCCTTCCGCGACGAGAACTACGCGTGGGGCCACATGGGGCTCGGCACCCTGGTGTTCCTGGCGAACATCGTCCTGATCTGGGCGTACACCCTGTCCTGCCACTCCTGCCGGCACATCGTCGGCGGAAAGCTCAAGCACTTCTCCAAGCATCCCGTGCGCTACCGGATGTGGCAGTGGGTGGGCCGGCTGAACGCCAGGCACATGCAGCTCGCCTGGGCGTCGCTGATCAGCGTGGCGGCCGCCGACTTCTACGTCTATCTCGTCGCGTCCGGTGTCTTCGACGATCCGCGCTTCTTCTAACTGGGGGCCTTCATCCATGTCCGTGGTCGACCGACAGGAGTGGGACGTCGTCGTGGTCGGGGCCGGCGGCGCCGGTCTGCGCGCCGCGATCGAGGCGCGCGAGCGGGGCGCCCGTACGGCCGTGATCTGCAAGTCGCTGTTCGGCAAGGCGCACACCGTGATGGCGGAGGGCGGCATCGCGGCGGCGATGGGCAACGTCAACTCCGGCGACGACTGGCAGGTGCACTTCCGCGACACCATGCGCGGCGGGAAGTTCCTCAACCAGTGGCGGATGGCCGAGCTGCACGCCCAGGAGGCGCCCCAGCGGGTGTGGGAGCTGGAGACCTGGGGGGCGCTGTTCGACCGGACCGAGGACGGCAGGATCTCGCAGCGGAACTTCGGCGGCCACGAGTACCCGCGCCTCGCGCACGTCGGCGACCGCACCGGCCTGGAGCTGATCCGCACCCTCCAGCAGAAGATCGTCGCGCTCCAGCAGGAGGACTTCGCGGAGACCGGCGACTACGAGTCCCGGCTGAAGGTCTTCCAGGAGTGCACGGTCACCCGGGTGCTGAAGGACGACGACGAGGTCAGCGGGGTCTTCGGCTACGAGCGGGAGTCCGGCCGCTTCTTCGTCCTGGAGGCGCCGGCGGTGGTGATCGCCACCGGCGGCATCGGCAAGTCCTTCAAGGTGACGTCGAACTCGTGGGAGTACACGGGCGACGGGCACGCGCTGGCGCTGCTCGCGGGGGCGCCGCTGCTGAACATGGAGTTCGTGCAGTTCCACCCCACGGGGATGGTCTGGCCGCCGTCGGTGAAGGGCATCCTCGTCACCGAGTCGGTGCGCGGCGACGGCGGGGTGCTGCGCAACTCCGAGGGCAAGCGCTTCATGTTCGACTACGTCCCGGACGTCTTCAAGGAGAAGTACGCGCAGTCCGAGGAGGAGGCGGACCGCTGGTACGACGACCCTGACCACAACCGCCGCCCGCCCGAGCTGCTCCCCCGCGACGAGGTGGCCCGGGCCATCAACGCCGAGGTGAAGGCGGGCCGCGGCTCCCCGCACGGCGGGGTGTTCCTGGACGTGTCCACGCGGATGCCGGCGGAGGTCGTCAAGCGCCGGCTGCCGTCGATGTACCACCAGTTCAAGGAGCTGGCGGACGTCGACATCACGGCCGAGCCGATGGAGGTCGGCCCGACCTGCCACTACGTGATGGGCGGCATCGCCGTCGACTCGGACTCGGCGGCGGCGCGCGGGGTGCCGGGGCTTTTCGCGGCCGGTGAGGTCGCGGGCGGCATGCACGGCTCCAACCGGCTGGGCGGGAACTCGCTGTCCGACCTGCTGGTGTTCGGGCGCCGTGCGGGTTGGCACGCGGCGGACCGCGCGCTCGCCAGGACCGGCGTGCGGCCCCACGCGGACGACGCCCAGGTCGACGCGGCCGCGGCGGAGGCGCTGCGGCCGTTCTCGGCGGAGGGTGAAGAGCCCGCCGACGGGCCGCCCGAGAACCCGTACACGCTGCACCAGGAGCTCCAGCAGACGATGAACGACCTGGTCGGCATCATCCGCAGGGAGCATGAGATGCGGCAGGCGCTCCAGAAGCTCGCCGAGCTGCGGGCGCGGGCCCGGCGGGCGGGCGTGGAGGGCCACCGGCAGTTCAACCCCGGCTGGCACCTCGCGCTGGATCTGCGGAACATGCTGCTGGTCAGCGAGTGCGTGGCCCGTGCGGCGCTGGAGCGCACCGAGTCGCGGGGCGGCCACACCCGCGAGGACCACGCCGCCATGGACCGCGCCTGGCGCAACGTCAATCTGCTGTGCACGCTGACCGACCCCGCGGGCGGTTTCGCCGCCGCCGACGCGGTGCGCGGGCAGATCACCCTGACCCGTGAGACCACCGAACCCATCCGCCCCGACCTGCTCGCCCTCTTCGAGAAGGACGAGCTGGTCAAGTACCTGGCCGAAGAGGAGCTCTACGAGTGAGCAGCTACGAGGCCCGCTTCAAGGTGTGGCGGGGGGACGTCGACGGAGGCGGCCTGGAGGACTTCCGCGTCGAGGTGAACGACGGCGAGGTGGTCCTCGACATCATCCACCGACTCCAGGCGACCCAGGTCCCTGATCTCGCGGTGCGCTGGAACTGCAAGGCCGGCAAGTGCGGTTCCTGCTCGGCGGAGATCAACGGACGCCCCCGGCTGATGTGCATGACCCGCATGTCGGTGTTCGACCGCGAGGAGACGATCACGGTGACACCGCTGCGGGCGTTCCCGGTGATCCGCGACCTGGTGACGGACGTCGGCTTCAACTACACCAAGGCGCGTCAGGTCCCGGCGTTCGTGCCGCCGGCCGGGGTGGGTCCGGGCGAGTACCGGATGATGCAGGAGGACGTGGACCGCTCGCAGGAGTTCCGCAAGTGCATCGAGTGCTTCCTGTGCCAGGACACCTGCCATGTCGTCCGCGACCACGAGGAGAACAAGCAGGCGTTCGCCGGGCCGCGGTTTTTGATGCGGGTCGCCGAGCTGGACATGCATCCGCTGGACGCGGCCGAGGAGTCCGGCCTGGACCGCAAGCGCACGGCCCAGGACGAACACGGCCTCGGCTACTGCAACATCACCAAGTGCTGCACGGAGGTCTGCCCCGAGGGCATCAAAATCACGGACAACGCGCTGATCCCGCTGAAGGAGCGGGCGGTGGACCGCACGTACGACCCGCTGGTCTGGCTGGGCAACAAGATCCGCCGCCGCTCCTGACAGGTCAGCGGACCCAGCCCTCCTCGAACTCCTTCCAGTTGGTCTCCGTCGCCGCGAAGTCGATGTACGGGGCGAGTCCGAAGAGTTCGCGGTCGGGGTCCGTGCGGGACAGGCCGAGACGGGCGCCCCGGACGGCGGCGGCGACGGTCTCGGCGTGCCCCCAGTGGCTCGGGTTGCTCTCGTAGTAGAACGGCAGACCCATCAGCAGGTGCGTGGTGGGCGGGGTGACCTCCAGGGCGAGCGAGGTCTGCTGGGCCACGTAGCCGCCGTAGGTGCTCTCGAAGAGGCGCGCGGTGTCGTACGACATCACGGCGATCTGGTCGACGCGCCGCGCGACCTGGCCGAAGAACTTCTGCGACCACCACTTGGGGTGGTCGGCGACGAAGCCCGCGACGGAGTGGAGGTGCGGCAGCGGGTCGATCTGGTGGGCGGCCACGGACAGCTGCGCGTCCCGGCTCCCGGTGACCTTCCGCAGGTCGTCCAGCAGGCCGAGGTAGTCCTCGTCGCCGGAGTGCAGGGGCTCCAGGTCCAGGTGGACGCCCTCGTAGCCGGTGTCGAGGACCTGGCCGGCACTGCGCACCACCTCGGCCCGGGTTTCGGCGTCGCTCAGCTCCAGGCCCTCGGGACCGCCGTTGGCGAGGACGTCCCCGAGGAACGCCTGGACGCGCACCCCGGGCAGTTCCCGGTGCACGGCGTCGATGAACCAGCGGGCGCGGGGATACACCGACTTCGGCAGGGTGCCGTCGTGCTCCAGCGGGCCGGTGTGGACGTACAGGTCCCGAACGCCGGTGTCCTTCAGACGGCCGGCGAGGGCGGTGACGTCGGCGTCCTTCTTGCGTCCGTCGACCCAGGCATGGCCGAGCCACATGGCGTCACGGTTGCGGGTGTAGGTGCCGTCGGCCGGGTCGCCCATGTAGTTGATCCGCAGCGTCGTCTCGATGGCGACGAGCGGCACGATCAGCAGCAGCGCGAGGACCAGGGCGGTGCGTCTGAGGCGGCGCACCCAGGGTCTGGGGCGCTTCTTCGCGGACTCGGGCTCGGGCGTGGGTTCCGGCTCGGGCGTGGCCTGCGGGTCGTCCGTGCGCTCGTCCGTACCGGCCGTGCCGTCCCGCGACTCCGTGTGGTCCATGCCGCCGTTCCCCTCGTCGTCGGATGTTGGGGGTGAGGACGAGGGGAACGGGTGGTGCGGTTGCGTCCACGGCTTCATGATCACGAAGGGTGGGCGCCGGGACGACGGAGCGTCAGAAAAGGCTGAGCAGCGCCTCCGCCGGGTCGGTGAGACCGGTGTCGGCCCCGGGCAGAGGCAGTTCGAACCAGACCGTCTTGCCCCGGGGCGTACGGCGTGAGCCCCAGGCGGCGCTCAGCAGGCCGACGAGCTGGAGGCCGCGGCCGCCCTCGTCGGTGTCGCGGGCGCGCCGCCGGCGAGGCTGGACCAGGCCGGAGTCCCAGACCTCGCACACCAGGGTGCGGTCCAGGAGCAGCCGGAGTCTGATCTCCCCCTCGCCGTACCGCAGGGCGTTGGTGACCAGCTCGCTGACCAGCAGCTCGGTGGTGTCGACCAGCGGCTCCATGTCCCAGGCGAGGAGCTGGGCGCGGGCGTACTCGCGGGCCCGGCCCACGCTGCGCGGCTCGCGCGGAAGGGTCCAGTCGCCCACGGAGTCGGCGGGCAGGCCCTGTACACGTGCCATCAACAGCGCGATGTCGTCCTCGCCGTGATGGGTGTCGAGCGTGTTGAGGATGTGGTCGCAGACGTCCTCCAGCGGGGCGGACGGGTCGGTGAGCGCGCCCACGAACGCCTGGAGGCCCTCGTCGAGGGGGTGGTCGCGGCTCTCGACCAGGCCGTCCGTGTAGAGCGCGAGGAGGGCGCCCTCGGGGAGTTCGACCTCCACCTCCTCGAAGGGCTCCCCGCCGACGCCGAGCGGCATGCCGGGCGGCACGTCGAGCATCAGCGCGTTCTCCCCCGGCTCGACCAGGACGGGCGGCAGATGGCCGGCGTTGGCGAACGTGCAGCGGCGGGTGACGGAGTCGTAGACGGCGTAGACGCAGGTGGCCAGGTACACCTCGGAGAGGTCTGCCTCGCGCGGGCGGCGGGCGGCCCGGGTGGCCTGCTGGACGCCTCCCGTGAACGCCTGGGACGGCCCGCCGGGCGCGCCCAGACCACGGGCGATCTCATCCAGCTGGCCCAGGACTTCGGCCGGTTCGAGGTCGAGCTGCGCCAGCGTCCGTACGGCGGTGCGCAGTTCGCCCATGGCGACGGCGGCGCGCAGGCCGCGGCCCATGACGTCGCCGACGACCAGCGCGGTGCGGTGGCCCGGCAGTTCGATGACGTCGAACCAGTCGCCGCCGACCTCGCCGGTGCGGCCGCTCGCCGCGTTGCCGGGCAGGTAGCGGCAGGCGATGTCCAGACCGGACGCCTCGGGGTCGCCGGGCGGGAGCAGGGAGCGCTGCAGTATCAGCGCGCGTTCGTGCTCGCGGCGGTAGAGGCGGGCGTTGTCGATGCAGACGGCGGCGCGGGCGGCCAGTTCCACGGCGAGGTCGCGGTCGCGGTCGCCGAACGGCTCGCTGCCCTTGGTGCGGGCGAACTGGGCGAGGCCCACCACGGTGTCGTGGGCGACCATCGGCACGGCGAGCGTGGACTGCACCAGGCCGCCGTCCTCGCCGGGCACGGTCTGCGGGCGGGCGGTGCGCAGGGCGCTCGCACAGGGTGAGTTGAACGGGTAGTGGTGGACGGCGCCCAGCTTCACCGGCTCCCCGGTGCCGCTGATGGGCCCGTCGGACACGGCGCTGGCGAAGGCGACGCGGCGCACCTCGGCGCTGCCGTCGGCGAGTCCCGGCGGGGTCTCGTCGCCGGCCAGCAGCCCCTGGTAGAGGTCGACGGTGGCCAGGTCGCAGAAGCCGGGCACGACCACGTCGAGCAGCTCGCGGGCGGTGGTCTCCAGGTCGAGGGAGTTGCCGATGCGCGCGCCGGCCTCGTTCAGCAGGGCGAGATTGCGCCGCGCGGCGGCGGCCTCGCGGGCGGCGGCGCGGCGGGCGGTGATGTCGGTGCCGAGCCAGGCGATGCCGATGGGGCGGCCGCTTCCGCTGTGCACCCGGTAGAGGTTGACGGACCAGTGGCGGCGCTCGTCGGAGCCGGGGACGAACCCGGTGACGTGCATGTCCGTGATGGACTCGCCGGTCTCCAGCACCCTGCGCAGGGTCGCCGCGACCCGCTCGGCCTCACCGCGCGGCAGGTAGTCGTGGACGTCCTTGCCGCGGTGGTCGTCGGGGGCGCCGCCGAAGAGGGACGCGAACCGCTCGTTGGCGCGGCGGACCCGCAGGTCACGGTCGATCAGCACGAAGCCGAAGGGAGATTGGCCGAATATGGCCTGCGAGGCGGCCAGATCCGTCTCGATACGGCGCAGCGTGCGGACGTCGACGACGATGCAGACGGCGGCCTTCTCGCCCGCCTCGGTCCGCGTCGGCATGACGTAGACCTCGGCGATGCCCTCGCGGTCGCGGTCGTCGTCCGCCATGTGGGCGGGCAGCCGGAACGGCACCACGCCGGTCCACTCGCGGCCGTCGAGGATCTCCGCCATCTTGCGCTGGCCGCGCTCCCTGCGGACGGGCTCGAGGAACGCCTCGATGGGGTCGGCGCCGACGGCGCGCTCCGCGGGGATGCCGAAGATCTGCTCGGCGCGCAGGCTCCACTGGTCGACCAGCCCGTCGGGGCCGATCGAGAAGGACGCGACCTTGATGTAGTCGTACATGGAGCCGGGCGGGGCGGTCTGCCACATGGCGTCACCGGACGGGGCATCGCCGGATAGGAGGCCGTCGGCGGCCTCGTTGCTCGAGCCGCCCGACGAGTCCTCGGACTCCGTGGCCTTCGCTGGTATCTCGCTCACGCGAACCGTCCCCTCCAGCTCACCGCGTCCGGCACCGGTCACCGGGGGCGGCTGCCCGCAGTATCCAGCACTACGGCGCCGCACAACACGGTGTTCACGATCACAGCACGGTCCCGATGCTTTTCGGTCCACACCGTGAGAACACTTCCAGTCTTCTAACCAGCGGACACGCCGTCGAATCCCCTCGTTCGACAACCGTCATGGACGGTTACCGGTCACGGGGTACGACGAGGGCCCGCAACCCCTGCGAACTGCCGTGCGGGACCTCACCGGGGGACCGCGAGTTCGCACCACACCGTCTTCCCGTGCGGCCCGGTCCGGTGCCCCCAGCGGCGGGAGGAGCGGGCCAGGAGCTGGAGTCCGCGCCCGCTCTCGTCGTCGAGGCGGACGTCGCGTGTGCGCGGCGGTTCGGGGACCGGGTCGGACACCTCGAGGAGCAGCACCCCGTCAGGGCCGGCGGGCCGGCTCAGGCACACGCCGACGGGTCCGGTGGCGTGCCGCAGGGCGTTGGTGACGAGTTCGCTGACCAGCAGTTCCGCGAGATCGGTGACGCCGTCCAGCTCCCACCGGCGGAGTTGTTCACGCACGGCGCGACGGGCTGCCCGCACCGCGTTCAGGTCCGCGGGGAAGGTCCACGTGGCCCGGTCGCCGTCGGTGTCGGTCACGCGGATCACCTCCCCGCCGAGCGAGTCAGGCAGTCCGACCGTGTCCGGTTTCATGTGGTCAATAGCCACATATCCGATATCCCGGACGGAGTACCGCGCACAACGGCGCGAGGCGCGGACCGTGCGCGCGGTGGTGTGCCGACGGCGCGCTCACACATCGTCATCCTCACGACGGTGCGCCTGAATCACACGTCAGAAGTGCAGGCTGCCCGCTGCCCGCAGGTCGTCGAAGAGCAGCTGGTCGACCGGGGGCACGCGGGGCCGGTCCGCGTAGGAGAACCAGGCGATCTCGTCGATCTCGCTGCTCGCGGCGAGGGTTCCGGCGAAGTCGGCGGTCCAGCAGCTCATGCGCACCACGGTGCCGTCGGGGGCGCCGGGCACCTCGGCCTCGTAGGTGCCGACGTGCTGCGCCGTGGCGGGGTCGAGGAGCACGGTCAGCTCCTCCTCGATCTCGCGCAGCAGCGTCTCGACGTCGCTCTCGGCCCCCTCGCGTTTGCCGCCGGGGATGTAGAAGACGTCCTTGCCTCGCGGCCGGGCGCACAGGATCCTGCCGTCCTCGATGCGCACCCACGCCACCGTGTCGATCAGGGTCGGCATCACTCCGCCTTCGTCGTCCGTCACCTCGGGCAGGACCCTAGCCGCCCGGTGCCGGTGCTTCTCACGCCCGGTCCTCCAGGGCGGCGATCGTCTCGTCCAGCCATGCGCGCTCCTCGGCGGTGGTGGCGCGGGCGATGCGCAGCATGCCCTGCCGGAACGGGTCCGGGGCCTCCTCGGCCCGCATCGGCTCGCCGTCACGGTGGAAGAAGCTCGACGGGGTGTCGAGGAACGCCTTCCGGCGCCGCAGGACCGCGGCCTGCCCGGCGGGGTCGGGGAGGAAGCGCAGGAACGCCAGCAGGGTGAAGAAGCGCTGCCCGTCGCTGATCTCCACGTCCTTCGGCTCCCTGAGCCGGTCCATGAGCGCGGCGCGGCCCGCGTCGGTGAGGGACAGCACCCGGCGGGCCGCCGCACCGCTGCCGGGTTCGGTGTGCTGCTCGACCGAGCCGGCCTTCACCAGCCGGGTGATGGCCGGATAGAGGGCGCCGTCGCTGACCGGGCGGATGTGGCCGTTCAGCGCCTGGAGGCGCGCCTTCAGCTCGTAGCCGTGCAGAGGCTCCTCGTGGAGGAACCCCAGGATCGACAGCTCCAGCATGGCCGCTCCTCCTGCCCGTGTTGTGGCCGCTTCCCTCCGTGCGCTTGTCCGCCCGGCGGCTCGATGCTATCTCTTTTCGCGGTACCTCGATTCGATGTACCGCGAAATGAGGGGGGTTCATGGTGGAAGCCCTACGGCATCGGCGCACGCTGGTCTCGCTGGCGTGCCCCGTCTATGTCGAGCTGCTGGCCGGGGTGACGGCCGGGATCATCAACATGGTCTGGGTGGCCCGGCTGGGCGGGGACGCGGTGGCCGCGGTGGCGGTCGCGACGAACGTGGAGAACCTGCTGCTCGGGGTGATCCTCGTGGCGGGCTCGGGCACGACCGTGCGGGTCGCGCGGGCGCGGGGCGCCGAGGACGCGGCGGCACTGCGGTCCGCCGTGCGCGGCGGCTGGGCGATGTGGGCGCTCGTGACGCCGGTGGTCGCGGCCGGCGGATTCCTGATGCGGGAGCCGCTGGCCCGGCTGGTGCTGGGCGGCGACGACGGCCGCGCGGTGGAACTGGCGAGCGGCTTCTTCGCGATCGCCCTGCCGGGCATCGCGGTGTACTTCGCGGCCAACGTGGCCGACGGCGTCCTCAAGGGCGCGGGCGACACCCGCACCCCGATGCGGCTGTCCCTGCTGGCGAACGGCCTGATCCTCGTGCTGGACCCGCTGTTCGTGTTCGGGCTGGGCCTCGGGGTGCGCGGGGCGGCCGTCTCGACGGTGCTGGGCCGGACGGCGGCGCTGGCCTGCGGACTGGTGGTGCTGCACCGCCGGGGGCTCCTGCGCCGGCCGGGCGCCGGGTTCACGGGTCTGGCCGCCGACCTGCGCGGGACGGCGACGACCGGCCTGCCGATGTCGGCGGACTTCCTCGTCCGGATGACCGGGGCCCTCGCGCTCGTCGCGGTGGTCGCCCGGATCGGCGTGACCGAGGTGGCGGCGTACGGGATCGCGACCAAGGCGATGTACGTGGCGACCATGGCCTTCTACGCGGTACGCCAGGCCGCCTCCATCCACACCGCGCACCTGCTGGGCGCGGGGCGGGACGAGCGGCGGGACGTGGGCCGTCAGGCGCTGCTGCTGGCGGGGGGCCTGGGGCTGACGGCGGCGACGGCGTTGCTGGCGGCCGCGCCGTGGATCATGCGGGGCTTCGGCGCGGAGGGCGGGGTGGCCGACGCGGGGACGCTCTTCCTGCGCTGCGTGGGGCCGTATCTGGTGCTGCTCGCCTGCTTCATCGCGCTGGGCGGCGTCTTCGAGGGCGGCGGGCGGGCGCGGGCCACGGCACGCGTCACCTTCTGCGGGACGGTCCTCCAACTGGCCTTCGCCACCGGCCTGTCGGGGTGGGGCCTGCCGGGGGTGTGCCTGGCGATGGCGCTGTCGATGGCGGTCCAGTGCGCGGCGATGTCCCGCATGCACCTGCGCACGGCACGGCCCGGCGCGGTGGCCGACGGCGCGGGCGGCAGAGCGGAGGCGTCACGGGTGCGGCCCTGACGGCCCCTGCGCCCGCACGGGGACCGGTTCAGCTGACGGTGGAGCCGTTCTGGCCGATGCGTTCGACCCAGTAGAGCTGCTTGTGGCCGCGGTCGTCGAGGCTGGTCGCGATCTTCTCGGCCTCGGCGCGTGTCGCGTAACGGCCCACCCGGTAGCGGTTGCCGTTGTCGTCCTGACGCACGACGAGCCAGGGAAGAGTCACCGTGCCGTCGCTCATCGCTCCCCTCCACTTGCCTTCCGCGACCTGTGCCGCGCCCCGCCCGGTAAGGAAACCGCAGTCCGCATATGCCCGAGCCTACGCCTTACCTTCACTGAGCGAATACGCCTTTTCACAAACAGGCACGCAACCGGCCAGCACGGAGGGGGCGCACGAGGGCGGATGCGCCGTGCACCGGGGGTGACATGTCCGGTCAGCGCGGTATGACCGGCCCCGCCCGGCCCCTCGGACGACCTGCGAGAACGGCCAAATCCCTTCGCCCGCGGGCTCGGCGCGGGGCGCGCCCCACGCCGGGGCGGATTGATGACGCGGGGCGCGAAGGGGAGCGCGGGGCCCTTGGCGGGCGGCGGAGGGGGTGGGGTGGGTGCGCGGGCGGGTGAGGGGAGGGTGCGGCCCCTTCGGGGCGAGGCGCTTGTCCAGCGAGGGCAAGGCCCTTCGACGCCGACGAATACAACGGCCCCTCACCGCCAGGCGCGTGTCCGGCCAGGCCAAGGCGCTTCGACGCCCGCGAAGAGGTGCCGGGTGCGTACGAGGGCGGGCACACAAGGGCCCCTCACCGCCAGGCGTGTGTCCAGCCAAGGCGCCGGCACCGGGCCCTGGCGAGCAGGGGCTCGCCCGAGCACGCGTGTCAGCGGGCACGTACCTGTCTCGGCGCGACGCCGCCCCCGCCGCGGCCCCCCGCACTATGTGGCGGCCCGCCGGACGGGCGCGACCTCCGCGGGGCCGCCCCGCCCCCGCGGCAAGACCCCCGCGCGGAACGCGCCCCCTATTTCACCGGCAGGTGGTACGACGCCCGGTACCGGTCCGCCGGGATCACCACGTCCGCCGTTTCCACCGGGCGGCCCGACGCGAAGTACGTGCGCTGGATGACCAGGACGACGTGCCCGGGGACGCCGCCCAGCAGCATCAACTCCTCGGCGAGGCCGGGCCTCGCCCCGACCTCCTCCGTCACGTTGTCCACGACGACGTCGATCGCGCGCATGCGCTCGACCACGCCCATGCCGCCCAGCGGGCCCTCCTCGGGCAGCATCACCGGTGTGCGCCCCGTGAGGGCGAGCGGCTCCCACGACGTGGAGAGCATCATCGGCTCGCCGGCCTCCCGGAACAGGTACTTCGTGCGCATGACACGGTCACCCGCGTCGATGCCCAGCCGCTGGGCGATCGACGCGCTCGCCTCGGCCTGCTCGCTGCTGGACTCCCATGTCCCGCGCACACCGACGTCGGCCTGCTCCTGACGGAACGGTGTCGCCCCCCGCTCCGGACGGAACCCGGACCGCGCGACCCGGCGCTGCACGGGCCGCTCCCGCACGTACGTCCCGGATCCTGAGCGGCCCTCGACGAGCCCCTCGGCCATCAGCACCTTGCGCGCCTCCAGCGCGACCGTGTCCGAGACGCCGTACTCCTCGCGGATGCGGGCCTGGGAAGGGAGCCGGGTGTGGGGCGGCAGCTGACCGTCGACGATCTTCTTGCGGAGATCACCCGCGACGCGCAGGTACGCCGGCTGCTCACCGAATGTCACTGGCCGCTCCCATCAGCTTGTACAGACAGCAACAGAGTGGCAACCCTGGGTTGTCCGAAGCAAGCAAAGGCCAGAGAATCACTCGATGTGATGACTTCTGCCGCGGGAGGGCTTTACGCAGGCACTTTCTCCCCACTATGGAGGCGCTCACACCTCCATCTCACCGGCTTCCGGCTCCCGTTCGACCTCTTCGTCGTAAGCGGGCGGTGAGGTGGCCAACCCCAAAGCTTCGCGCACGGTGATCGACAGGGAGGGGTCGGTCGCCTCCCATGCCTCCTCCTCACGGAGCCAGTAGGCGTCCGGGTCCGCGGTGCCCGCCGCGCGCCCCCACGCGACCCGCGCCTCGCCCAGGCCGGCGACGAGCTCGTCCACCGGCTCCCGCACCCCGGCCGGCCAGGCGTGCGCGCGCAGCAGCCGCACCTGCTCGGCGACCGCCTCCTCGACCTGACCGGCCCACTCCCGGTCGTCGCTGACGTCGTCGTCGAAGTAGCCGGACTCGGGCAGCTCGTCCAGTGCGGCGTTGAGCACCTCGGCCGCCTCCAGGTAGGCGAGCTGATGGGCGTCGAGGGTGGTCGCGTCACTGCGCAGCGACCCGCTGAAGCGGGTCCCGTCCTCCCGCCCGAGCACACAGGTGACGGAGCGGTCGCCGAAGCTCCAGCTCCCCTCGGAGGGGGCGAAGTAGTAGACGCCGATCTCCTCCGGCAGGGACCAGCCGTCCATGACGTAGGCGCTCTGCCGCTCGTAGCAGCGGTCCTCGCTCAGTTCGGTGAGACTGTCGTCGCCGGGGAAGTCGGTGCCGGGGACGGTGACGAGGGCGAAGACCTCGCCGTCGTGCTCGTCGGCGCAGGGCACCTTGCGGGCCGTGGAGGTCCAGCCCTCCAGTCCCCCGGGCGAGGTGAAGCATTCACCCTTGCGCAGGGCCAGGACGCTGCCGGAGCGGGACCCGTCCCGGAAGCCCTCCCAGAACGCCGTCACGCCGCCGGTGACCAGCGCCACCGTCCACAGCGCCAGCCCGAGCGAGGAGAGCGTGACGCCGGCGACCGCCATCCCCTTCCCGCGCTCGCCCCGCCGCTTGATCTGGAGCAGCGCGACCACCCCCAGCACCAGCCCCACGGCGGGCAGGAAGCACAGAATCCCGAAGACCAGGGCGGCGATGGCGACACCGTTGACGGCGGCGGGCGGCCGGGGCCCGTAGGGGAAGTACGGCGCGGGACCGGGCGCGGCCTGATGGGGGTGGTAGGGCGGCTGGGCGCCGCCTCCGAACTGCGGCCCGACGGGCGGAGGTATGGACACGAGGCGCATCGTAAGCGGACGGTGACGGGCCCCGCCTCCGGGTATCTCTCCCGGAGGCGGGGCGCTCGTCGTGCGCGGGGTGGATGCGCTCAGCCCACGTACAGCAGGCGGTTCGGCGAACCGCTGCCCGGGCTGGTGACGACGCCGGTGGTGGCCGACGAGGTCAGCGCGGACGAGACCTGGGCGGGGGTGGCCGACGGGTTGCCGGCCAGGTACAGCGCGGCGGCGCCGGCGACGTGCGGGCTGGCCATCGAGGTGCCCGAGATGGTGTTGGTGGCCGTGTCGCTGGTGCGCCAGGCGGAGGTGATGGAGGAGCCGGGCGCGAACAGGTCCACCACCGAGCCGTAGTTGGAGTAGGAGGCGCGGGCGTCGGAGGACGTGGTGGCGCCGACCGTGATCGCCTCGGTCACCCGGGCCGGGGACTTGGTGGAGGCGTTGGTCGACTCGTTGCCGGCCGCGACGACGAAGGTGACGCCGGCGGCTATGGCGTTGCGGACGGCCGCGTCGAGCGTGCTGTCGGCGCCGCCGCCGAGCGACATGTTGGCGACGGCCGGCTTGACGGCGTTGCGCGCCACCCAGTCGATGCCGGCGACGACCTGGGCGGTGGTGCCGGAGCCGGAGTTGTTCAGCACACGGACGGCGACGATCTTCGCCTTCTTGGCGACGCCGTACGCGCTGCCCGCGACGGTGCCGGCGACGTGGGTGCCGTGGCCGTTGCCGTCCTGGGCGACGTTGTCGCCGTCGACCGCGTCGTAGCCGTTGGAGGCGCGGCCGCCGAAGTCGTTGTGGCTGATGCGGACGCCCGTGTCGATGATGTACGCCGTCACGCCCTGTCCGGCCGAGTCCGGGTAGGTGTAGGCGTTGTTCACCGGGCGGTTGCGCTGGTCGATGCGGTCCAGGCCCCAGGACGGCGGGTTGGTCTGGGTCGCGGAGATGGTGAAGGTGCGGTTCTGCACCACCGAGGCAACGGCCGGGTCGGCGGCGAGGCGCTTCGCCTCGGCCTCGGAGGCCTCGATCTCGTAGCCGTTGAGCGCCTTGGAGTAGACGCGCTCGACGTCGGCGCCGTACTTCTCGGCCAGGGCACGGCCCTTGGCGGTGGTCGAGCGGGCCGCGTCGGCCTTCAAGGTGACGATGTAGCTGCCGGCGACGGCGTTCGGGGCGCCCGCGTACTGGACACGGCCTTCGGGTGCGGCCGGGGCGGCCCCCGCGGGGAGTGCGGAGACGAGGCTCGCGACGAGCGCCGCGGAGGCCGCGGCGCCGAGGACGGCCAGTCTTCGCCGGGGGTGACGCATCACTGCCATGGAGGGTTCCTCCTCAATCGGTGGTGCGCGTTCGTGGGGGATGGTGCGGTGACGCACGGAGGCGTGCGGCCGCCCCTGGGATGTCGGGATCATGACAAGAGCGGCTGCCGCTATCGGGCGCGTCAGCCGAAAGATTGAGGGGTCCACAGGATTTCCACAAGGGGGCCTCGGCGACTTACGGACCTCGCCGTTCCGATTCGGACACCGGACGCCGCGACCGCACCACTCCCCGGCGTCCGGCACAGACACGGCACAGCCGACCCATGGACTCCCCGTCCACCCCCGTTAACATGTTCGAACTCACGACGGATGTCCTCATTCACCGGCTGTCCACCGGAAGACCCTGCCCTCCCGCGCGATGCGCCACTTGCCCGCAAAGCCACCTGCCCGCAACCGAACCACCAGGCGAACCAGTTGAGAACCGAACCCACTCGAATACCGCCGCGGGACGACCGCGGGACGCAGCCCGCCCCGTGGCGCCGGCCCCGCGTGGTCCTGTGGACCGCGGCGGGAGTGGCGACCCTGGGCTTCCTCGTCGCGCTGGAGGTCGTGGCACGCGGCTACGGCTTCTCCGGGCCGATCACCGAGCAGTCGCGGGAGGTTATCTTCGCCCCCGAGTCGGGTCCGCTGCTCTACGGCGGCCTGGCGCTGACGATGGTGGTGCTCACCTGGCGGCAGCGGCTGATCGCGCTGGGCGTCGCCGCGGGCGTGGACGTCGCGTTCTTCCTGGTGCGGTGGGCGCTCGGCGCCGACATGAACTTCGGCAACGGCGCGCTGTGGGTGGTGCTGGGCGTCGCGGTCCTCGGCCTCACGCGCCGCACCGGCCGGGAACGGCTGCTGCTGCTCAAGGGCACCGGGCTCGGCCTGCTGCTGGTGGCCGGTCACAAGACGGGTGACACCTGGCTGCTCATCACCTCGAAGACCCGCGCGACCGTCCTCGACGCGTACGTGGCCGCCGCCGACCACGCCCTGGCCGACCCGTCATGGATGGTGGGCCGCTTCCTCGACGCGACCGCGCCCGTCAGCACCGGCATCCTGCACGTGGTCTACGGCCAGCTCCCGCTCGCCGCCGCCCTCGTCGGCCTCTACCAGCTGCGCCGGGTGGCGGTGGACCGCCGCTTCCCCGCCCACCATCTGGTGCGCACGTTCCTGATGATCGGCCTGTTCGGCCCCGCGATCTACATGATCTTCCCGGTGGTCGGCCCGGTCTTCGCGTACGGCACGGACGGCGGCGCCTGGGCGACGGCCGACATCTGGCCGGACGTCCTGCCCCCGGTCACCGGCCCGCAGCCGATCCCGTTCGACGGCATCACCCCGCGCAACTGCATGCCGAGCCTGCACACCGCGTGGGCCGTCACCCTGTTCGTCCACACCCGCGACGGCTCCCGGGCGATGCGCTGGGCGGGCGCCTTCTGGCTGGCCGGCACCCTCACGGCGACCCTCGGCTTCGGCTACCACTACGGCGCCGACCTGCTCGCCGGCGTGGTCTTCGCGCTGACCATCGAGACGGCGATGCGCTGTTCCGCCCACGGCTGGGACCGCGCGGGCGTCCGCCTGGTCGCCCTCGGCGCGACGGTCTTCGCCGCGCTGCTGGCCTCGTACCGCTGGCTCCCCACGGAGATGGCCGCACGCCCCTGGCTCTTCGGCCCGCTCCTGCTGCTGGTGACGGGGGCCGTGGTGTACGCGTACGTGCGGGCGGCACGGGGTGCGCGTGAGCGCGGGGCGACGGCGGAGGTGCCGGGGCAGCGGACGGCGCCGGAGACGGAGAAGGCGGCGGAACCGGCGGGGACCACGGATCCCGCTGATCCGGCCGGGACGACCGAAGCCGCGCCCACCGGGACCGACGGGTCCGGCGACCCCGGCGCGACCGACACCAAGCCCGAGCTGGTCTGAGCGACGCCGCGTCACGTCCGGGCGCGCGCCACCGCCTTCGCGCGCCTGCGTGAGCGGTGGTCGCGCCACTTGGTGACCAGCCAGAGGACGTTGACCCCGCCGAGAGTGACCAGCACCGCCGCCGAGTCGGCGTACCCCGCGGGCGTGTTGCCGGGCGCGAGTCCTCGTACGGCGCGGGCGAGCAGGGCGATGTCGAGGGGCAGGGTCACGGCGGCCATGAACGCGAGGCACGCGGCCGTGCCCACGACGAGGACGACGCTGTAGACGCGGACCGCCCGGCGCTCGTGCCGGGGCAGCCGGGCGCTCGGGTCGTCCTCCCCCTTGTGGGCCCGGGACCGCAGCAGCCGCCGGCACCGGTACCGGGCGTAGGCGAGCCCGTCGCCGTACAGGTCACGGCAGCCGGTGAGGTCCTGCAGCACGAAGTACACGTCCGTCCGCGTGAACACCATCAGCTGGAACGGCAGCGGCATCAGCGCGAGCAGCAGGGCCGCCGCCGACAGCCGGTGGGCGGTCGACGCGGGGTCGGTCGCGGCGAGGACCGGTACGAGCGCCGAGGCGACGGACAGGTTGAGCGCGATGCCGGACAGGTAGGCCGTCAACCGGTGGCGGCGCGGGGCGAGTTCGATGCCGCTGATGTCGGTCTGCATGACGAGGAACTGCAGCCGGGTGCCGAGCCGCATCCGGCCCGGCACCCCGGCGGCGCGGGCGGTGACCAGATGGGCCAGTTCGTGGGCGAGCAGCAGCGTCCATCCGGCCGCCGCCCCGCTCAGCAGGACCACGCTGCCGTGCGGGCTCCACAGCAGGTCGCGGTAGCCGGGCAGCAGGCCGGGGCGGAGCAGCATGGTGACCAGGGCGGCCGTCAGCAGGACGGCGACGGCGACGGGCAGCACCGGGTGCAGGGCGAACCGGACGTGGCGGGGCCGCAGCCACGGCAGGGAGGCGCGCGGCGGCGCCGGGTCGGGCAGCGGGCGGCCGTCGATCCGCGCGACGAACCCGAGGGCGGCCAGGTCCGTCACGAAGTCCGCGATGTCGAACTCCTCGCCCGTGTCCGCGCGCAGCCGCTCCTGCGTACGCGCCACGCTCAGCCCCTCGCCCAGCAGGCGCACGGCCCGCGCCCCGGCGGGCGGCAGGGCGACGAAGGTGCGGGTCGCCATGCGTCCGACGATCCACTCGTCGCGGTCGCGCCGCACGGAGAGCTCGTGCAAGGCGACGCGGGCGTCCGGTCCGACGCGGGGCGGCGCCTCGGCGGCGGTGTCCGTCACCGGGCCTCCCCGTCCGGCGCGGTCACCGCCGGCCGCGTACCGCAGGCCGGGCAGTCGTCGCGCCGTTCGGAGCGCTGCAGGACCGGGTCGCCAGGGACCATGAGGTTGAGGCCGAAGCGGCAGCCGGGTTCCACGGACGGTATGCCGCACAGCAGGCTGAGCGCGGCGTGCGCGAGGAGGCTGCCGGACAGGCCCGCGGTCACGGCGTTGACCGGGTTCCACGGCATGCGCGGCGACGCCACGTCCTCGTCCTGGCCGGGCGCGAGGCGCAGGTCGCGCCGCTCGACCTCGGCGTCGCGCAGACACTGCCAGCAGGCGCCGCGGCCGGGGGCGAACACGCCCACGCCGACCAGCGGCCCGCGGTAGCCCGCCTCGGCCCACGGGGTGCCGGTGGCGAGGCAGACCCGGTTCGCCCATCGGCGGATCTCCGGGGGCCGGTCGGCGGCGAGGAGGAGCAGGTCGTACGGGGCGCCGTCCGGGTGGCGGGAATCCGCTGCGGTGAGCAGGTCCTCCAGGTCGTCCGGGCCGCGCACCTCGCGGCGCTCCCCGGTGAGCGTGGCGTCCGTGTTCAGGGCGCGCAGCGCGGCCAGTGCCGCGTCGAGCTTGGGGCGGCCCAGGTCGTCCTCGCGGAAGAGGGTCTGCCGGTTGAGGTTGGACAGTTCGACGACGTCCGGTTCGACGCAGTGCAGATGGCCCACGCCGGACGCCACGAGGTCACGGGCGGCCGCCCCGCCGGTGCCGCCGACGCCGACGAGCAGCACGCGGGCGTGGCGCAGCCGTAGCTGCGGCTCCCAGGAATGGGCGCGGGGCCGCAGGTCCATCCAGCGCATCAGCGTCATCCCCCGCCCGTAGCGCTCGCGTTCACGCGGGGTCAGCTCTTCGGGTGGCGGGGCGCCGGCGTCCTCGACGTACCCGGCCTGGAGCAGGTCGTCCATCGCGCCGGTGACGTCCTCGTCGTCCAGGGCGGGATGGCACCGTACGACCTCGGCGACGACGTCGTACGGGCCGCGTGTGCCGTCCATGGCCTCGACGAGCGTCCACACCCAGCCGTCGGGGTCGAGGACCTCGGCGCCGATGCCGTGGACGACGCTGCCGATCCGCACGTTGCCGTCGACGGTCCGGTAGGCCCGGTGCTCGGGCTTGATGCGGGGCCGCCGCATCGTCCGGGCGGTGGCCGCCCTGGGTGTGGCCGCCGCGTCCGTGGCCGTCCGGTCCGTGCTCCGCACCGTCATTTTCGCGCCAATCTCGTCGGTCTCAACTACCGCTCCTTCAACGCACATTGACAACGATTGCCCGGTCGGCGAACGCTGGCAAGCGCACATCTGGTCCTTCGTACGCACCGGACAACGGGAGGGAACGGCATGGCGAACAAGATCGAGATCCGTCCGCTGGACAAGAAGGAGACCACCGGCGACAGCGGTGGCAACGGCGGCGCCTGACGGACGGACGGAATGGACCGCTACCTCACGGTCGCGGAGGTTTCCGCAGCGGCGCGGCGGCTGGTCTCCCGGTACCCGGGGGCCGGCCGTCTGCGCCGTGTCGGCACGTCCCGCGCGGGGCGTCCGCTGGAGATGCTGTCCGTCGGACACGGCCCCGCGCACGTCCTGGCGGTCGCCCGCCCGCACCCCGACGAACCGGTGGGCGCGGTCACCGCGCTCGCCCTGGCCGAGCGGTTGGCGGCCGGCGACGGCCCGCGTTCCGAGGCGACCGATCCGGCGCGGGTCACCTGGGACTTCGTGTTGTGCCTGGACCCGGACGGGGCCGCGCTGAGCGAGGGCATCGAGGAGGCGACGGCCGGTCCCGCACCCGCCCTGGAGCGCTACTTCCGTACCGCGTTCCGTCCGGTCGCGGCGGAGCAGCCCGAGTGGGCGCCGATCGAGTCGTCCGACCTGCCCGAGAGCCGGGCTCTGTTCGACCTGATCGACGAACGGCGGCCGGTCCTCCAGTGCTCCCTGCACGGCATCGAGGCGGGCGGCACCTTCGCCCAGCTCACCGACGACCTGCCGGGTTTCGCCCTGCCCTTCCACACGGCGGCCGCCGCTCTCTCCGTCCCGGTCCAGCACGGCACCTTCGACGCCCTGTACTGGGAGAACCCCGCCCCCGGCATCCATGTCCTGCCCCCGCCGGGGAGCACGGGGCGGCTGGCGGCCGGTTCCGAGCACATCGGCCGGTCCACGTGGTGCGCGCCCCAGCGGCACGGCGGTGTCACCGCGATCGTCGAGGTGCCGATGTGGGCCAGCGCCCTGGCCGACGACACCGCCCCGCACCCCGACGCCGTACGCGCCCTGCGCGGGCTGTCCCGGCTGGTGCGGGACGGGGGCGAGCAGGTGACCGCGGTCCTGGACAAGGCGCGCGGCTTCCTGCCGCCGCCGGAGGAGAGCGCACCCCGGCGGGTGCTGGAGTGGATGGCGGGCGGCCTGTACGACCTGGTCGCCGAGTCCTGGCAGCCGTTGGCCCAGCAGGCCGCGGAAGGCGGTGGGCGTCTGACCACGGCCCAGGTCTGCGCCCTGGACGTGGTGGCCCGCCGCCAGCCGCTGCGCGCGGCCGGGCTGCTGCTGCGTCTGCTGTCGGAGTCGGACGACCCCGCCGCGCCCGCGCTCCACGACGAGCTGTACGCCCTGTTCACCGCGTGGTGCGAGGACTTCACCCGCGCCCTCGGCCTGCGCCGGGTCCCGGTCCACGACCAGGCGGACCTTCAGGCGCGTACGGCCCTGGCGGCGGCGGAGAGCGCGGTGCGCTGAGGGCGGCCGGGGTACGGGGGGGGACCCCACGGGCCAATGCAGTTGCCTTAGGGCTCGCCCGACGAGTCAGACGCGATCGTCCTGTCCCGGAAGGACTGGAAGGCGTTCCAGCTGGCCTGGGCATCGTCTACGAGCAGCTCACCGGTCGTGCAGTCGAAGGGGCGGCAGCCGAGGGCTCTGGAGATGCGGAAGATCACGGGCAGCACGTCGTCCTCTCCGCCCCGGACATGGAGCATGACCGACTCGACGGGGTTGTGCTCGCCGATGCCGAGTTCGATCACCCAGGTCGGACCGAGCAACTCGCCCCATGTGGGATCGGTCAGGTCGACCTCGCCCACGGCTGATCTGAGGGCCTTGTGGACCTGGACCGGCTCTTCCGACGGGAGGCGGCTCGTGATCGGCGGGAAGGTCGTCGATCGACGTGATGTCCGCAGGCAGCGGCAGCTCCCGCGCACCGGCCTCCGCTACGACCAGCCCGCGGCCCTCGGCGCCCTCCTCCGCCTCGACGCCCGCCTCGGAACCCGGCACGCCGACCGCTTCACCCGCCCAGGCGGCCTGTGGGGCCGGTGGGTCGATGCCCTCCCCCTCCTGCGTGGCAACCCCGGCTGGGCCTCGGCGGCACTGCGCGCACGGACGGACCGCCAGTGCGACTTCGCCAACGGCTGGGGCGACGCCCGGTAGACCGCTCCGCCTCACACCGCCACGAGCCGTACCCGCTCGCCGCACAGCTTGGCCACGTCGTCGATGTCAACGGGGCCGACCCGACAACGGACCGACCCCACTGACCTGCAGGTTTGCCTGCTCGGCCTAGACCTGGCTACGGCAGCGACTAAACGTTGAAGCGGAACTCCACCACGTCCCCGTCCTGCATGACGTAGTCCTTGCCCTCCATGCGGGCCTTGCCCTTCGCGCGGGCCTCGGCGACCGAGCCCGTCTCGACCAGGTCCTCGAAGGAGATGACCTCCGCCTTGATGAAGCCCTTCTGGAAGTCGGTGTGGATGACTCCGGCGGCCTCGGGGGCGGTGGCGCCCTTCTTGATGGTCCAGGCGCGGGACTCCTTGGGGCCGGCCGTCAGGTAGGTCTGGAGGCCGAGCGTGCGGAAGCCGACGTGCGCGAGGGTGGCGAGGCCGGGCTCCTCCTGGCCGACGGACTGGAGCAGCTCCAGCGCCTCGTCCTCGTCCAGCTCGGCGAGGTCCGCCTCCAGCTTGGCGTTGAGGAAGATCGCCTCGGCAGGGGCGACCAGCGCGCGCTGCTCGTTCTTGAAGTCCTCGTCGACCAGCTCGTCCTCGTCGACGTTGAAGACGTAGAGGAACGGCTTCGTGGTGAGCAGGTGCAGGTCGTGGAGCAGCTCCGCGCGCTCCGTGCCCTGGACGATGCCCTGCGAGAACAGCGTGTCGCCCTTCTCCAGGATCTCCTTGGCCTCCTCGACCGCCTTGACCTTGGGCGCGACGTCCTTCTTGATCCGCGACTCCTTCTGCAGGCGCGGCAGGACCTTCTCGATGGTCTGGAGGTCGGCGAGGATCAGCTCGGTGTTGATCGTCTCGATGTCGTCCTTCGGCGAGACCTTGCCGTCGACGTGCACGACGTTCTCGTCCTTGAAGGCGCGGATGACCTGGCAGATCGCGTCGGACTCGCGGATGTTGGCGAGGAACTTGTTGCCCAGGCCCTCGCCCTCGGACGCGCCGCGCACGATGCCGGCGATGTCGACGAAGTCGACCGTGGCCGGAAGGATCCGCTGCGAGCCGAAAATCTCCGCCAGCTTCTTCAGCCGGGGGTCGGGGACGCCGACGACGCCCACGTTCGGCTCGATCGTGGCGAACGGGTAGTTGGCCGCCAGCACGTCGTTCTTGGTCAGGGCGTTGAACAGGGTCGACTTGCCGACATTCGGCAGACCGACGATTCCGATCGTGAGCGACACGTTGCGACTTCCCGTACGTGAGGAGGGGGGCGAGGGCCGGCCGAGCGGCCGGCGTGGACCGATCCACCAGTCTACGGCGTGCCCGCTGCCGGCCGGCCGCTGTGTCGAACGCACGGCCGAGGTCCGGATCCCGGCGTGTCTGACGGGCGGCCGGACACATAAAACGACCTAAGTTGGTCCAGTGGAGCAACACAGGACGCGACCCGCCCAGCACGGACCGCGACGCGAGCCGGTGCCCGACTCGCCGGCGACCCCCCGTACGTCACGGCCGCACGGCCCTCCGCTGCCCCCGCAGGCGGGACGGGCCGCGGGCGGCGGGGTCGCCCGGTCCCCGCGCGCCCAGCGGCCCCAGAAGCAGCAGAAGCAGCAGAAGCAACAGAAGCAGCAGAAGCAACAAAGGCCTCAACGAGCTCCCGGGCGCCGACCCGCTCCCCCGCCCCCCGCACGGCGCGTACCAGGGCCCCGGCTGACCGGGCTGGGCGGCGGGCTGTTCTGCGGGGCCGTGATGCTGGCGCTCGGGCTGCTCACGGAGGCGCTGTTCGGCTCCTCGCTCACCGTCTACGGCGTGCTGTTCCTGCCGGTGTGCGTGCTGACCGCGCTGTGGGTGCGCGAGGGCGATCTGCTCATCGCGCCCGTCGTGGTGCCGATCGCCTTCGCGGTGGGACTCGTGCCGGTCGCCGACGAGGGCGGCGGCAGCGTGCTGGACCGGCTGATGGGCATGGTGACCGGCCTCGCCACCCAGGCGGGCTGGCTCTACGGCGGGACGCTGCTGGCGGGTGTGCTGGTGCTCGTCCGCCGGGTGCGGCGGATCCGGCGGATGCGGACGGTCAACCGCCGTCCCGTCCGGGAGCGGGCGGGGAGGGCCACCGTCTGAGACTCCCCCCGCCCAGCCGCTCAGCAGCCGCTACACCCCCGTGGCCGCCCGCATCGCCGCCCCCACGATGCCCGCGTTGTTCTGCAGGTGGGCGGGGACGATCTCCGCCCTGATGCCCTCGATCTTCGGCAGGAACTTGTGCGCCTTGCGGCTGACGCCGCCGCCGATCACGAACAGCTCGGGCGAGAACAGCATCTCGACGTGGGCGAGGTACTTCCGCACGCGCCGCGCCCACTCGTCCCACGACAGGTCGTGGTCCTCCTTGGCCTTGCTGGACGCCCGCTTCTCCGCGTCGTGGCCCTTCAGCTCCAGATGGCCCAGCTCGGTGTTGGGGACGAGGACGCCGTCCGAGAAGAGGGCGCTGCCGATGCCGGTGCCGAAGGTCAGCACGATCACCGTGCCCTTGCGGTGGCGTCCGGCGCCGAAGTGCATCTCGGCGATGCCGGCCGCGTCCGCGTCGTTGACGACCGTCACGGGCAGGCCGCCCAGGCGGTCGCCGAGCAGCACGCGCGCGTCGGTGTCGATCCAGCCCTTGTCGACGTTGGCCGCCGTACGGATCGTGGTGCCGTCGGTGACCACGCCGGGGAAGGTGACGCCGACCGGGCCGGTCCAGCCGAAGTGGTCGACGACCTGCTTCACCCCGTCGGCCACCGCGTCGGGCGTGGCCGGGTGCGGGGTGAGGACCTTGCAGCGCTCCTGCGCCAGGTCCCCCTTGTCGAGGTCGACCGGGGCGCCCTTGATCCCGGATCCGCCGATGTCCACGCCGAAGATCTCCATGGCACCACGTTACGACGACCGGGGGAAGCCCACCGGTCGTCGTAGCGGCAACCGCCCCTGAGGGCGGGCGATGTGCTAGGCGTCGCCGCCCGCGCCGCCCCGCTCGGCCGCCAGGGCGGCGGCCTCCTCGCGCAGGTCGCGGCGCAGCTCCTTGGGCAGGGAGAAGGTGATGGACTCCTCGGCGGCCTTGACGATCTCCACGTCCTCGAAGCCGCGCTGCGACAGCCACTCCAGGACCTGCTCGACCAGCACCTCCGGCACCGAGGCGCCCGAGGTGACGCCGACCGTGGTGACGCCCTGAAGCCAGGCCTCGTCGATCTCGTCGGCGAAGTCCACCAGGTACGCCTCGCGGGCGCCGGCCAGCTTGGCGACCTCCACGAGCCGCTTGGAGTTGGAGGAGTTGCGGGAGCCGACGACGATCACCAGGTCGGCCTCGGCGCCCATCTGCTTCACCGCGAGCTGGCGGTTCTGCGTGGCGTAGCAGATGTCGTCGCTCGGCGGGGAGATGAGCTGCGGGAACTTCTCCTTGAGGGCGTCGACGGTCTCCATGGTCTCGTCGACGCTGAGCGTGGTCTGGGAGAGCCAGACGACCTTGGACGGGTCGCGGACCTCGACCTTCTCCACGTCACCGGGGCCGTCGACGAGCTGGATGTGCTCGGGGGCCTCGCCGGAGGTGCCGATGACCTCCTCGTGGCCCTCGTGCCCGATCAGGAGGATGTCGTAGTCCTCCTTGGCGAACCGGACCGCCTCCTTGTGGACCTTGGTGACCAGCGGGCAGGTGGCGTCGATGGTGGCGAGGCGGCCGCGCTCGGCCTCCTCGTGGACGACGGGGGCGACGCCGTGCGCGGAGAACATCACGATGTTGCCCGGGGGCACCTCCTCCGTCCGCTCGACGAAGATCGCGCCCTTCTTCTCCAGGGTCTGCACGACGTACTTGTTGTGCACGATCTCGTGCCGCACGTAGACGGGAGCCCCGTACTGCTCGAGGGCCTTCTCGACAGCGATCACGGCGCGGTCCACCCCCGCGCAGTAGCCCCGGGGGGCGGCGAGCAGGACACGGCGGCCAGTCGAAGCGGTCATGCGTCCCATCGTACGGGCCGTGTCCCCGGGGTCCTGGCACGGTGCCGCGTCGGCGGCGGCGCACCGGTGTCGGCGGGGCGCACTACGCTCGCGGGCATGGCTGTGAACACGTCCGCGGAAGCCCCCCTGCCGGTGGGAGAGGTGTCGCGGCTCATCGGCGGGTGGATCGACCGGCTCGGCGCGGTGTGGGTGGAGGGGCAGATCACCCAGCTGTCGCGGCGCCCGGGCGCGGGCGTGGTGTTCCTGACGCTGCGCGACCCCTCGTACGACATCTCGGTGGGGGTGACCTGCTACCGGCAGGTGTTCGACCCCGTCGCGGATGTCGTGAGCGAGGGCGCGCGGGTGGTGGTGCACTGCAAGCCGGAGTGGTACGCGCCCCGGGGGCAGCTGTCGCTGCGGGCCGCGGAGATCCGCCCGGTGGGCGTCGGGGAGCTGCTGGCGCGCCTGGAGCAGCTGAAGAAGTCGCTGGCGCGCGAGGGGCTGTTCGCGCCGGAGCGGAAGAAGCCGCTGCCGTTCCTGCCGCAGCTGATCGGGCTGGTGTGCGGGCGCGCGTCGGCGGCCGAGCGGGACGTGCTGGAGAACGCGCGGCACCGCTGGCCGGCGGTCCGCTTCGAGGTGCGGAACGTGGCGGTGCAGGGGGTGCACGCGGTGCCGCAGGTGGTCCAGGCCGTGAAGGAGCTGGACGCGCTGGAGGAGGTGGACGTGATCGTCGTCGCGCGGGGCGGCGGCAGCGTGGAGGACCTGCTGCCGTTCTCCGACGAGCAGTTGGTGCGGGCGGTGGCTGCCTGCCGTACGCCGGTCGTGTCGGCGATCGGACACGAGCCGGACAGCCCGCTGCTCGACCTGGTCGCGGATCTGCGCGCCTCCACGCCGACGGACGCCGCCAAGAAGGTGGTGCCGGACGTGGGCGAGGAGTACGAGCGGGTGCGGATGCTGCGGGACCGCGCGCGCCGCTGTGTGGGCGCCCTGCTGGAGCGGGAGGAGCGGGGGCTGGCGCACGCACTGGCCCGGCCGTCGATACAGGACCCGCACCGGATGATCGACGCGCGCGCCGAGGAGGTCTCGATGCTGCTGGACCGGGGCCGGCGGGCGCTGCGCCACCAGCTGGACCGGGCCGACTCCGAGCTGACGCACACGCACGCGCGCGTGGTGGCCCTCTCCCCCGCCGCCACGCTGAAGCGGGGGTACGCCGTACTCCAGCGGGAGGACGGGCACGCGGTGCGCGCGCCGGACGAGGTGGAGGCGGGCGAGGTGCTGCGGGCGCGGGTGTCCGCGGGCGAGTTCACGGTACGGGTCGATCACTAGGGTGGGCGGAATGACCGGAAAGACGGAGCAGGCGGCGGTGGCCGAGGCGCTCGGGTACGAGCAGGCGCGGGACGAGCTGATCGAGGTCGTGCGCCGCCTGGAGGCGGGCGGCACGTCGCTGGAGGAGTCGCTCGCACTCTGGGAGCGGGGCGAGGAGCTGGCGAAGGTGTGCCGGCGCTGGCTCGACGGGGCGCGGGCCCGGCTGGACGCGGCGCTGGCGGAGGAGGAGCAGGAGGAGGACGCGGACGAGGAGGACTGAGGGCGGGTGCCGGCGACGGAAACCTTTCAGCTTGAACCTTCAACCACATAGGTTGAAGGTTGAACTTCATAGAGGTACTCTCGGTGCGTTAACCGGACCGCGGTCCGCTAATCCCCGACGGGCCGCCCCAACTCCCCGATGAGGTTCACCCATGTCTCTCGTTCTCGACGCCGCCGCACAGGACCTGCTGTTCCGCGAGGCGCGCACCGCCAACACCTTCACCGACGAGCCGGTGACCGACGAGCAGGTGCGGGCGATCTACGACTTGGTCAAGTACGGCCCCACGTCCATGAACCAGTCCCCGCTGCGCGTCACGCTGGTCCGGTCCCCCGAGGCGCGTGAGCGTCTGGTGGGCCTCATGGCCGAGGGCAACCAGCCCAAGACGGCCGCGGCGCCGCTCGTCGCTATCCTGTCCGCGGACAACGAGTTCCACGAGGAGCTGCCGCAGCTCTTCCCGCACTTCCCGCAGGCCAAGGACGCTTTCTTCGGCGAGCGCCCGGTCCGCGAGTCCTCCGCCGCGCTGAACGCCGCCCTCCAGGCGGCGTACTTCATCATCGGCGTGCGCGCCGCCGGTCTGGCCGCCGGCCCGATGACCGGCTGCGACATGGAGGGCATCCGCAAGGAGTTCCTGGACGACGACCACACCCCGCTGATGGTCGTGAACATCGGCCGCCCCGGCCCCGACGCCTGGTTCCCGCGCAGCCCGCGCCTGGAGTTCGAGCAGGTCGTCACCACCGTCTGAGCCCGTCAGGGACACCACAAGGGGCGGGGCCCCGGACCGTGCGGTCCGGGGTCCCGCCCCTTGCCTTTCGCGCGCCGGTCACTCCGTGCGGAGCGCCTCCGCCAGCTTCGTCATCTCCGCGAACGACGCCGTGCCGGTCACCACGGTCGTCGAGCCCGGGGTGTTCTCCAGCACCAGGGCGTCGTACTGGTCGCCCTCGTAGCGCGTCCAGGTCTTCCCGTCGATCCGCTGCGTGGCGCCGGTCTCCTCCGCGCGCTGCGTCCTGTCCTCGATGAACGTCTTCCGCTTGCCCGCGGACTGCTCGACCGCCGCGTACTCGCCCTCGGGGGTGCGGAAGCCCAGGTGCCAGGCCTCGTCCTCGGCGCCGCGGTAGCGCACGGAGGTGGGCTTCCAGCTCTCGGGCAGTCCCTCGGGCGCGGCCACGGGGTAGGAGGCGGCGCGACGGGCGGTCAGCAGGTCGACGCGGTAGTCGACGCGCTTGACCTCGGGCTCACCGTCCGTGTGCGGGATGAACAGCCACACCACTCCCGCCGCGAGCACGATGAGGGCCAGGGAGAGGACCATGTCCCTGGCGGTCTTCTGCATGCTGTTCGTTCCTGCCACGCCCCCTATCGTCGCAGGTGCCCGGAGCGCTCATCCGTGGGGTCCCCTGCTCATTTTGTCTGCCTGGCGATAGAGTCGTGGCCATACCCTCATCCGGCCGTCGTCGTACAGAAAGGTGCGCTCCGATGACCGAACACCACCATTTGCCGTCCGAGCTCGATGTCCCCTCCGAGGCCCCGGACCGCAACCTCGCCCTGGAACTCGTACGGGTCACCGAGGCGGCCGCGATGGCCGCGGGCCGCTGGGTAGGGCGCGGCGACAAGAACGGCGCCGACGGTGCGGCGGTCCGCGCCATGCGCACCCTGGTCTCGACCGTCTCGATGAACGGCGTCGTCGTCATCGGCGAGGGCGAGAAGGACGAGGCGCCGATGCTCTTCAACGGGGAGCGCGTGGGCGACGGGACCGGCCCGGAGTGCGACATCGCCGTCGACCCGATCGACGGCACGACGCTGACGGCCAAGGGCATGACCAACGCCATCGCGGTGCTGGCGGCGGCCGAGCGGGGCTCGATGTTCGACCCGTCGGCCGTGTTCTACATGGACAAGCTGGTCACCGGGCCGGAGGCGGCGGACTTCGTCGACATCAACGCCCCGGTGAGCGTGAACATCCGGCGGGTCGCCAAGGCGAAGCGGGTCACCCCCGAGGACGTCACCGTGGTGATCCTGGACCGGCCGCGGCACGAGGGCATCATCAAGGAGATCCGGGAGACCGGCGCGCGGATCAAGCTGATCTCCGACGGCGATGTGGCCGGGTCGATCCTGGCGTTGCGGGAGGGCACGGGTATCGATCTGCTGCTGGGGATCGGCGGGACGCCGGAGGGCATCATCTCGGCCTGTGCGGTGAAGTGCCTGGGCGGCACCATCCAGGGGAAGCTGTGGCCCAAGGACGAGGAGGAGCGGCAGCGGGCGGTGGACGCGGGGCACGACCTGGACCGGGTGCTGACCACGGAGGACCTGGTCACCGGGGACAACGTGTTCTTCGTGGCTACCGGTATCACCGATGGGGAGCTGCTGCGGGGGGTGCGGTATCGGTCGGAGACGGCGACTACCGATTCCATCGTGATGCGGTCGAAGTCGGGGACGGTGCGGAGGATTGATTCCGAGCATCGGCTCAGCAAGCTGCGGGCGTACAGCGCGATCGATTTCGATCGGGCCAAGTGAAGGCGCCGTTTGGTGGGGGTGCCTGAGGGGCTTGGGCGGGTGCGGGTGCGTTTGGGTTGATCGCGCAGTTCCCCGCGCCCCTGAGGGGGCCGGCCCCCCGTGCTGGACAGGTGGGCGTGTCTGTCCCGGTCGTCGCGCAGTTCCCCGCGCCCCTAGGGGAGTTGCCCGGCCGGTGCTGGATAAGTGGGGGTGTCTGTCCCGGCCGTCGCGCAGTTCCCCGCGCCCCTGGGGGAGTTGCCCGGCCGGCGCTTGGAGGCAGCTCGTGCTGAAAGGGGCGTCCCCTGTGCGGAGGGGGCGCCCCTTTTGGGGTGCTGTCAGCCGGCCGCGGGTATGCGGTTCTGGCGGGCCGTCTTCTTCAGTTCCATTTCGCGGCGCCTGCGGCGGGCCAGGACGACGCGGCGCTCCGCCGCGGTCAGGCCGCCCCAGACGCCGTAGGGCTCGGGCTGGAGCAGGGCGTGTTCGCGGCACTCCACCATGACCGGACAGCGGGCGCAGACCCGCTTGGCCGCCTCCTCGCGGGACAGCCGCGCGGCGGTCGGTTCCTTCGACGGCGCGAAGAACAGGCCCGCCTCGTCACGCCGGCACACCGCCTCGGTGTGCCAGGGGGCGTCCTGGTCCCTGTCCCGCGCTGCCACTCGCTGGGCCGGAACGGCGGCTACCTGCAGGGACGAATGCGGCGGTTGCAGCACGGTCTACTCCTGACGACGGCTTCGCGAGCTGGCGAGTGCCGTGGATGCACGTGGGTCGGCCCGGCGTGAATCCCTGGCGCCCTCCAAGGAGACGATGCGTCAAGGCTTACCCGATGTGCGCGCGCCTATGCACAGAGTCCCCAACGGGCCTGGGCCTGCGCCGTGTTCAGTGCCCCAGGTGCTTGCGGGTGCTGCGCTCCACCGTGCGCTGCACGCGGTCCAGGATGTCCTTCACCAGCTTGCCGCGCTTGGGCCGGGCCTCCACGCTGCCGAGGATCGCCCACCCGTCGACGTAGACCACGGGGGCGTTGTCGTCGGGCGAGTCCTGCGGGTCCACCTCGAAGGCGCCGAGCACGCCGCCGCCGGTGCCGCGCAGCGACACGTTCTCCGGGACGCGGATCTCGACGCTGCCGAAGACGGAGAACGCCTTGATCATCACCTGCTGGTGGTCGAAGAGCGCCTCGCTGAGGTCGATCTCCACGCTGCCGAACACCGCGTACGCGTGGATACGGCGGCCGGTGCGCCAGCGGCCCTTGCGGGCGGCGGCGCTGAACACCGCGACCACGTTGTCGTCGGGGTCGACCGGGAAGACGCCCGCGGCGGGACGGCCGGGCGCGGAGAAGGGGGCCGCGCGCCGCTCATGGGCGGCCGGCAGGTCCTGGATGAACCTTTCCAGCTCGCCCAGCGTCTTGGCGGTCAGCACGCCTTCGACGCGCTCGGCGTGCTCGTCGGCGGTCAGCCGGCCCTCTGCGTGCGCGTCGTGCAACAACTCGACGATGCGGTCCCGGTCGGCGTCGGAGGCGCGCAGCTCGCTGCTCCGCGGCGTCGTGTCCGGCTGCTGGGCGTGCTTCTGAAGGTCCACGACAGCAGCGTACCCAAACGCGATAGATCGCGACTACCCCGCGGCGTGGACAACTGAGGACAACCTCACAGGATCGGCGCCGGCGGCAGGTCCTAGGCTGGGAAGGCCCGCCGACGGAGGCGGGCGGTCTTCCGTCGAGTGAGGAATGGGCGAGATGCCTGAGTTCGAGTACGCCGATCTGCTCCCCATGGGAGAGGACACCACCCCCTACCGGCTGGTGACCTCCGAAGGTGTGTCCACCTTCGAGGCCGACGGGCGGACGTTCCTCAAGGTCGAGCCGGAGGCGCTGCGCAAGCTCGCCGAGGAGGCCATCCGCGACATCCAGCACTACCTGCGCCCCGCGCACCTCGCCCAGCTGCGCCGCATCATCGACGACCCCGAGGCGTCGAGCAACGACAAGTTCGTCGCGCTGGACCTGCTGAAGAACGCGAACATCGCGGCGGCGGGCGTGCTGCCCATGTGCCAGGACACCGGCACGGCGATCGTCATGGGCAAGCGCGGGCAGAACGTGCTCACCGCGGGCCGCGACGAGGAGGCCCTGTCCCGGGGCATCTACGACGCCTACCAGAAGCTCAACCTGCGCTACTCGCAGATGGCTCCGCTCACCATGTGGGAGGAGAAGAACACCGGCTCCAACCTCCCCGCGCAGATCGAGCTGTACGCGACGGACGGCGACGCCTACAAGTTCCTCTTCATGGCCAAGGGCGGCGGCTCCGCCAACAAATCCTTCCTCTACCAGGAGACGAAGGCCGTCCTGAACGAGGCCTCCATGATGAAGTTCCTGGAGGAGAAGATCCGTTCGCTGGGCACGGCCGCCTGCCCTCCGTACCACCTGGCGATCGTCGTCGGCGGCACGAGCGCCGAGTACGCGCTGAAGACGGCGAAGTACGCCTCCGCGCACTACCTGGACGAGATCCCCGCCGAGGGCTCCCCGCTCGGGCACGGCTTTCGGGACAAGGAGCTCGAGGAGAAGGTCTTCGAGCTGACCCAGAGGATCGGCATCGGCGCGCAGTTCGGCGGCAAGTACTTCTGCCACGACGTGCGCGTGGTGCGGCTGCCGCGGCACGGCGCCTCGTGCCCCGTCGCCATCGCCGTGTCCTGCTCCGCCGACCGCCAGGCCGTCGCGAAGATCACGGCTGAGGGCGTCTTCCTGGAGCAGCTTGAGACGGACCCGGCGCGGTTCCTGCCGGAGACGACGGACGAGCAGCTCGACGAGTCCGGCGACGTGGTGAAGATCGACCTCAACCAGCCGATGAAGGCGATCCTCGCCGAGCTGTCCAAGTACCCGGTGAAGACCCGGCTCTCGCTGTCCGGCCCGCTGGTCGTGGCGCGCGACATCGCGCACGCCAAGATCAAGGAGCGGCTGGACGCGGGCCAGGAGATGCCGCAGTACCTCAAGGACCACCCGGTGTACTACGCCGGCCCCGCGAAGACCCCCGAGGGCTACGCGTCCGGCTCCTTCGGCCCCACCACGGCCGGGCGGATGGACTCCTACGTGGAGCAGTTCCAGGCGGCGGGCGGCTCGCTGGTGATGCTCGCGAAGGGCAACCGCAGCAAGCAGGTCACCGACGCGTGCGCCGCGCACGGCGGCTTCTACCTCGGCTCCATCGGCGGTCCGGCGGCGCGGCTCGCGCAGGACTGCATCAAGAAGGTGGAGGTCGTCGAGTACGAGGAGCTGGGGATGGAGGCGGTCTGGAGGATCGAGGTCGAGGACTTCCCCGCGTTCATCGTCGTCGACGACAAGGGGAACGACTTCTTCCAGGACCCGGCGCCGCAGCCGACGTTCACGTCGATTCCGGTGCGGGGGCCTGGGCTCGGCTGAGCCTGTGAGAACGGAGGGGCTGCTCGCAGCCCCTCCGGCGCTTGAGGAGCGGGGTCCGGGGCAGCGCCCCGGGGACGGGACGGGAAGGGGCGGAGGGGGCGAACTCCCCGGGCTCGCCCCACCCGTGTCCACATACCGGAATCCCTGTACTGCTTTCGGACAAACCTCGCCCCGCCCACCCCGTGCCGTTGACCCGATCAACAACCTGCTGTGACCCTTCCTGACAGGCCAGGCATGCACATGCCATGCCAAGGCCACCGCGTGGCAACCCCACAGCCACCGTCCGGAGGAGTCCAGGTGAAACGAAGATTCGCCACGGCGAGCACCCTGCTCGCCCTCGTGCTCGGCTTCGGCACAGTCCCCGCCGCGGCCACCCTGTCCGGCACGTCCCCCGCCTCCACCACCACCGCCCTCGCCGCCCCCGACATCAGCGTCACCGCGGTCCGGGCCCACCTCGACGAGTTCAGCGCCGCCGCCTCCCGCAACGGCGGCAACCGCCGTTCCACGACCCAGGGTTACCGCGACTCGGTCGCCTACGTGAAGGGCAGGCTGCAGGCCGCCGGCTACACCGTCACCGAGCAGCCCTGCACCTCCGGCTGCACCAGCGGCGCCGGGCCCAACCTCATCGCCGAATGGCCCCGGGGCGACGCGAACAGCGTCTACATGTTCGGCGCCCACCTCGACGGCGTCTCCGCAGGGCCCGGCATGAACGACAACGGCTCCGGCTCCGCCGCCCTCCTGGAGAACGCCCTGACGCTCGCCCGGGAGAACCCGGACATGCGCAACCGGGTCCGCTTCGCCTGGTGGACCGACGAGGAGCAGGGCCTCAACGGCAGTTACTTCTACGCCCGCACGCTGTCCTCGACGGAGCGCGCGAAGATCAAGGCGTACTACAACTTCGACATGGTCGCCTCGCTCAACGGCGGCTACTTCATCAACCACATCACCTCCGCGGCCGCCGCGCCGATGAAGGCGTACTGGGACTCCCTCGGCCTCCAGCCCGAGGAGAACACCGAGGGCGCGGGACGCAGCGACGACTACTCCTTCGAGCGGTACGGCATCCCCACGTCCGGCTACGCGATGGGCGCGAGCGCCCGCAAGACCTCCGCGCAGGCCGCCAAGTGGGGCGGCACGTCCGGCTCGGCGTACGACCCCTGCTACCACCGGGCGTGCGACACGCTGGCCAACATCAACGCCACCGGACTCGACCGCGCCGCCGACGGCATCGCGTACACCCTGTGGCAGCAGGCCGTCGGCACCGGAGGCGGAGGGGGCACCTGCGACCCGGCCGGGGCCGTCGGCAACGGCGGGTTCGAGAGCGGGACCGCGCCCTGGACCGGGACCACCGCGGTCATCGCCGCCCACACCGGGCGGACCGCGCACGGCGGCACCCGCTTCGCCTGGCTCGGCGGCAACGGCTCCACGAGCACCGAGTCGCTGAGCCAGACGGTGACCGTGCCGGCGGACTGCACGCGCGCGTCGCTGGTCTTCTGGCTGCAGATCGAGACCGCCGAGTCCGGCAGCCGGGCGTACGACACGTTCACCGTCCGGGTGAACGGGTCCACGGTGGCCACCTGGTCCAACGTGCACGCGGGCGGCGGCTGGGTCCAGCGGTCGGCCGACCTGTCCGCGTACGCCGGGCAGACGGTCACCGTGACCTTCACCGCCACCGAGGACTACAGCCTGCAGACCGGCTTCCTGCTGGACGACGTGAGCCTGCAGAGCGCCTGACACCCCCCACGGGTCCGTCCGCCCCGCCGCGCGACGTCGCGGCGGGGCGGACCGCTTTCCGGGGAATACGCTCGTCCGACACCGCTGCTGTGCTCCTTGGAGGTACACGATGACGACGACGGACGACGACCGGAACTACCGCATCGAGCACGACTCCATGGGAGAGGTGCGAGTCCCCGCCGACGCCAAGTGGCGGGCGCAGACCCAGCGCGCGGTGGAGAACTTCCCCGTCTCCGGGCAGCGCCTGGAGCGCGCCCACATCGAGGCGCTGGCCCGCATCAAGGGCGCCGCCGCCAAGGTGAACGCCCGGCTCGGGGTGCTGGACAAGGACATCGCCGAGGCGATCCAGGAGGCGGCCGCGGAGGTCGCCGAGGGCCGGTGGGACGACCACTTCCCGGTGGACGTGTTCCAGACCGGTTCGGGGACCTCGTCCAACATGAACACCAACGAGGTGATCGCGACTCTCGCCACCGAGCGGCTGGGCCGGGACGTCCACCCCAACGACCACGTCAACGCCTCGCAGTCGTCCAACGACGTCTTCCCCTCGTCGCTGCACATCGCCGCCGCCGCCGCGGTCACCCGGGACCTGGTCCCGGCCCTGGAGCACCTCGCCGCCGCACTGGAACGCAAGGCGGAGGAGTTCGCGGACGTGGTGAAGTCCGGGCGCACCCATCTGATGGACGCCACGCCCGTCACCCTGGGCCAGGAGTTCGGCGGGTACGCGGCCCAGGTGCGGTACGGCGTGGAGCGGCTGCGCGCCTCGCTGCCCCGGCTGGCCGAGCTGCCGCTGGGCGGCACCGCCGTCGGCACCGGCATCAACACCCCGCCCGGGTTCTCCGCCGCCGTCATCGAGGAGGTGGCGCGGGCGACGGGGCTGCCGCTGACCGAGGCGCGGAACCACTTCGAGGCGCAGGGCGCCCGGGACGGCGTGGTGGAGACCAGCGGGCAGCTCCGCACGATCGCCGTCGGACTGACGAAGATCGCGAACGATCTGCGCTGGATGGCGTCCGGGCCGCGCACCGGTCTCGCCGAGATCGCCCTGCCCGACCTCCAGCCCGGCTCCTCGATCATGCCCGGCAAGGTCAACCCGGTGATCCCGGAGGCCGTGCTGATGGTGTGCGCGCAGGTCACGGGCAACGACGCGACCGTCGCCGCGGCCGGCGCGTCCGGCAACTTCGAGCTCAACGTGATGCTGCCGGTGATCGCCAAGAACGTGCTGGAGTCGGTGCGGCTGCTCGCCAACGTCTCCCGTCTCCTCGCCGACCGCACGGTCGACGGCATCACCGCCGACCGGGAGCGGGCCCGCGAGTACGCCGAGTCCTCGCCGTCCGTCGTCACCCCGCTGAACAAGTACATCGGCTACGAGGAGGCCGCCAAGGTCGCCAAGAAGTCGCTCGCGGAGCGCAAGACGATCCGTCAGGTCGTGCTCGAGGGCGGCTACGTCGAACGCGGCGACCTGACCGTGGAACAGCTCGACGAGGCGCTGGATGTCCTGCGGATGACACGGCCGTAAAGCCTGGCGCACCGGGGGTGCACCGTGACGGGGGCCGCAGCGTCGTGTGGTCGGGCCACCTAATATCTGCGCATGACAGAGGGTGGAACCACGATGCGCGGCCACGCGGGCGGAGCGGCCCGCCACTGGGAACCCGGGACGCAGATCCTGTGGCGGTACCGGGAGAACGGCGGCGCGCGCATCCACATCGCGCGCCCTGTCACGGTCGTGCGCGACGACTCGGAGGTGCTGGCCGTCTGGATGGCGCCGGGCACCGAGTGCGTGAAGCCCGTCCTCGCCGACGGCACCCCGGTCCACCGGGAGCCCCTCACCACCCGCTACACCAAGCCGCGCACGGTGCAGAAGGACCGCTGGTTCGGCACCGGCGTGCTGAAGCTGGCCCGGCCCGGCGAGCCCTGGTCGGTGTGGCTGTTCTGGGAACCGGGCTGGCGCTTCAAGAACTGGTACGTGAACCTGGAGGAGCCGCTCGTCCGCTGGGCGGGCGGAGTCGACTCCGAGGACCACTTCCTGGACATCTCCGTGCAGCCGGACGGCGGCTGGCACTGGCGGGACGAGGACGAGTTCGCGCAGGCCCAGCGGGACGGCCTGATGGACCCCGCGCTGGCCCGGCGGGTGCGCGAGGCCGGGCGTGCGGCGGTCGCGGTGATCGAAGCCTGGGGGTCTCCGTTCTCGGACGGCTGGGAGAACTGGCGTCCGGATCCGTCCTGGGCTGTACCGTCACTTCCACAGGACTGGGACCGCACCGCGGCGCACGCATCACCGTGAGACCCTTGCTGCGCCCCCGGGCAGGAAACGTAGGATCGTCGTCCGCAAGGGCGCGGAGCAGCAACCACCGGAGCGCGCGCGAAGCTTGACCGGACGTCACCGAGGGGCGGCAGGACGTGAGCGAGGGGTACGGAAACACCGGCACGGGCCGACGACGGCCGGCCGGCGTCGCAGGAACAACCTCTGACCACACGCGAAATCCGTTCCGGGGGCGCCTGTTCCGGGTATCGGAGTTTCGGCGGAGCGAACCGCGCGCACGGCGTGCGCCGGACGGATGGACTCGACACGCGTGACGGAGCAGCCGACCTCCTTCGAGCGCCCCCAGCCGGGCGTGGACCCCGCGGATCCCCGCGGGGCGTTCCTGCGTTCCCCGGCACCCGCGGCCGGCACGGGCGCCGCCTTACCGGCACAGGGCCGCTCCGGCGGTGAGCCGCCCGCGCCCGGCGCCGTCACCCCCGGCGGGTCCGCGCCCGACGCGGGGGACGTGCCCGGGCCCGAGCACTCCCAGCCGGGTGCCGGCCCGGACGCCGAGCCGGACACCCCCCGTCCGCGGCCCGCGCCGGACGGCATCCCGGTGCAGCCCGCCGACGGGCAGGGCCGGGTGGACCGGGTCCCGGGCGGCACGGACCGCCGCACGGGCCAGGTGACCCGGCCGGGCCGTCCCACGCCCATGCGGCGGGACGGGGACCGGCTGCGCTTCGTCGGCGCGGCCACCCGGCGGATCGCCCGCGGCATCGACCTGGACGAGATCGTGATGGGGCTGTGCCGGGCGACCGTGCCGACCTTCTCCGACGCGATCCTGGTGTATCTGCGCGACCCGCTGCCGGTCGGCGACGAGCGGCCCACGGGCCCGCTGGTGCTGCGGCTGCGCCGCACCGACCGGATCCCCGCCGACCGGGACACCGAGGGCGGTGGCTTCATGCCGATCGCGCCGCCGGAGCAGCCGTCCGAGCTGGACTCGGTCGGCGAGGAGCTGTGCACGGTGGAGCCCGGCAGCGCGCTCGCCGAGGTGCTGCGCGGGGTCCGCCCGGTGTTCACGGACGCCCCGGCCGCGCGTGCGGCGCTGCCCGAACTCCTCGGCGAGGAGGGCGCGGCGGCCGTCCCGGACGGCCAGCGGGCGGTCCTCGCGCCGCTGCGTGGCCGCCGTCGGGTGATCGGCGCGGCGCTGTTCCTGCGCCGTCCCGAGCGCATCCCGTTCGAGGCCGACGACCTGCTGGTCGCGGCGCAGCTCGCCACGCACAGCGCCCTCGGCATCGACAAGGCCGTGCTGTACGGGCGTGAGGCGTACATCGCGGACGAGCTCCAGCGCACGATGCTGCCGGAGACCCTGCCGCGCTGCACCGGCGTACGGCTGGCGTCGCGGTACCTGCCGGCCGCGGAGACCGCGCGGGTCGGCGGCGACTGGTACGACGCGATCCCGCTGCCCGGCAGCCGGGTCGCGCTGGTGGTCGGTGACGTGATGGGTCACTCCATGACGTCGGCGGCGATCATGGGCCAGCTGCGCACCACCGCGCAGACCCTCGCCGGGCTCGATCTGCCGCCGCAGGAGGTGCTGCACCACCTCGACGAGCAGGCCCAGCGGCTGGGTGTGGACCGCATGGCGACCTGCCTCTACGCGGTGTACGACCCGGTGGCGCACCGCATCACCATCGCCAACGCCGGCCATCCGCCGCCCGTGCTGCTGCACCTGGGCGGGCGCGCGGAGGTGCTGCGGGTGCCCGCGGGCGCCCCGATCGGCGTGGGCGGGGTGGACTTCGAGGCCGTGGAGCTGGAGGCGCCCGCCGGGGCGACCCTGCTGCTCTACACCGACGGCCTGGTGGAGTCCCGGCTGCGGGACGTGTGGACCGGCATCGAGCAGCTACGGGAGAAGCTGGCCGCGACCGCGCAGCTGACGGGGCCGGACCATCCGCCGCCGCTGGAGGCGCTGTGCGACGAGGTGCTGGACATGCTCGGCCCGGGCGACCGGGACGACGACATCGCGCTGCTCGCCGCCCGCTTCGACGGGATCGCGCCGAGCGACGTCGCGTACTGGTTCCTGGAGCCGGAGGACGCGGCGCCGGGGCGGGCGCGGCGGCTGGCCCGGCGGCAGTTGTCCCGCTGGGGCATGGACGAGCTGAGCGACTCGGTGGAGCTGCTGGTGAGTGAGGTCGTCACCAACGCGGTGCGGTATGCCTCCCGGCCTGTGACGCTGCGGTTGTTGCGCACGGATGTGCTGCGGTGCGAGGTCGGGGACGACGTGCCGCAGTTGCCGCGGTTGCGGCAGGCGCGGGCGACGGATGAGGGCGGGCGGGGGTTGTATCTCGTCAACCGGCTGGCCCGGCGGTGGGGGGCGACCCGGTTGAGCACCGGGAAGGTGGTGTGGTTCGAGCTGAACCACGGTTAGCGGGGGTTTCGCGGGTGTGTCGGGCGCGGCTGGTCGTGGGTCGCTCGCGCAGTTCCCCGCGCCCCTGAAGGGGGGCGGGGAACTGCGCGTGTTGTGCCCCTTATTCGCGGTCGTTGTTCTCGGGGTCGGGGGGCCCGCCCGGTAGGTCGAAGGTGGGGGGCTCGGTCGTCGGCGTCTGCGACGGCGGGGGTGACGTCGGCGTCTGGGACGGAGGTTCCGTCGACGGCGGCGGGGACGTCGTCGTCGGCGGAGCCGTCGTCGGGTCCTCCGTCGTCGGCTCGTCCGTCGGTGTCTGCGACGGTGTCTCCGACTGCGACGGGCTCCGGGTGGGGGCCACGCCCGCGCCCTGCTCCGTCTCCAGGTCGAACTTGGACACCTCGTCCATCACACCGAAGGTGTACGCGGCCCAGATCTCGGCCGGGAAGCCACCGCCGTTGACGCGGTAGTCGACGCCGCCCGCCTTGTACATCGGGACCTGGCTGCCGGTCTTGGCGTCCTCGCCGAACAGGCCGACGGAGGTCACCAGGTCGGGCGTGTAGCCGGTGAACCAGGCCGACTTGTTGTCGTCGGAGGTACCGGTCTTGCCCGCGACCTGCTGGCCGTCGCGCAGCGGGTTGTCCCGCACGGACTCCTGCGCCGTACCGTCGTCGACCACGCCGGTGAGCACCGAGGTGACCGTGTCGGCGGCGCGCCGGCTGATGACCGACTGGCCGACCGGGTCGGGCATCTCGATCGTGCGGTCCTTGTGCTCGACCGACTTCACGATCGACGGCGTGACCTGCTTGCCGTGGTTGGCGAGGGTGGCGTAGACGCCGGCCATCTGCATGGGGCTGGCGCCCATGGTGCCCAGGGTCTGCGCCGGGAACGGGTCGAGGTTGTCGCTCATGCCGAGCGCGGACGCCGTCTTCATCACGTCCGTCATGCCGACGTCGACGCCCATCTGCGCGAAGACGGAGTTGACGGACTTGTTCATCGCCTCCTGGACGGTGATGTCGCCGTAGTCGCGGTCGTCCTCGTTGGGCGGGGCGAAGCCGACCTTCTTGCCGTCCTCGACCACGGGGCGCTTGCTGTCGCCGTCGTAGAGCGTGTCGGCCGTGATGGGCACGCCGTCCTGGGTCTCGGCGCCCTCGTCGAGGGCGGACGCGAGGATCACCGGCTTGAACGTGGACGCCGGCTGGTAATCCTTGCGGGTGGCGTTGTTGGTGTAGTGCTTCACGTAGTCCACGCCGCCGTACATCGCCACGACCTTGCCGGTCTTGGGGTCGACGGAGACTGCGCCGGCCTGGACGTCGGCGTCGACGTCCCGCTTCTTCGGGTCGAGCTTGCTGGTGAGCCGGTCCTTGACCGCCTTCTCCAGCGCCTTCTGCTTCTTCTTGTCGATGTTCAGCGTGATGGTGTAGCCGCCGCGGTCCAGCAGCGCCTTGGCCTGTTCCAGGTCCTCGGCGACGCCCTGCTCGACGAGCTGCTGCTTGACGGCCGAGTTGGCCGCCTCGACCAGGTAGCCGGTCTGGCCCTCCATGCCGGGGGCCGCCTTGGGCTCCTTCGGGACGGGGAACTTCATGCCGGCGCGCTCGCCGGCGTCCAGCCACTTCTGCTCGACCATGTTGTCCAGGACGTAGTTCCAGCGCTCCTGGACGAGCTTCTTGCCCTTGTCGCTGGCGATCGCCCAGTCGTACTGGTTGGGCGCCTGGAGCAGCGCGGCGAGGTAGGCGCCCTGCTCGACGGTGAGGTCCTCGGCGTCGACGCGGTAGTACGCCTGGGCGGCGGCCTGGATGCCGTAGGCGCCGCGGCCGTAGTAGCTGGTGTTGATGTACCCGGCGAGGATGTAGTCCTTGGACTTCTCCCGGTCCAGCTTCAGGGAGATGACCAGCTCCTTGAGCTTGCGGGAGACGGTCTGGTCCTGCGTCAGGTAGTAGTTCTTGACGTACTGCTGGGTGATCGTCGAGCCGCCCTGCGCGCCCTTGCCGGACAGGGTGTTGAGGACACCGCGGGCGGTGCCCTTCAGGTCGACGCCGGCGTCCTTGTAGAAGGTCTTGTTCTCGGCGGCGACGAACGTGCGCTGCACGGGCTTGGGGACCCGGGCCAGGTCGACGATCTCGCGGTTGCGGTCGCCGTCGCGGGCCATGAGGCTGCCGTCGCTGTACTCGTAGACGTTGCTCTGCAGCTCGGCGTCGGCGTTCCCCTCCGGGATGTCGATCAGCATGTACAGCACGATGAAGGCGCCCATGCCGAGCAGGCAGAGGGTGAAGAAGGTGCCGACGATCTTCTTCCAGGTGAAGAGGCGGCGTATGCCGGTGCGGCCGCCCGCGGCGGCAGCGCGGCCGCTGGGTGCCGCACGGCGCCCGCCGCGCTGTCGTGCGCGTCTTTCTTCCGCTCGTCCCATACGCCTGTTCCGCTCCGCTTCGTTTCTGTGTGCTCATGCGGCACACACGTTCGCCGCTCAGGTCAGCTCAGCAAGCTAACACCCGGAGCTATGACAAAGGGCTGCCGATCCGGCCTTTACGGACGTGACAATCAGCACCCACTCCAAAGGAACCGACGTTCGAAAGCGGTATGAGGTTGCCATGAACAGGTAATGTGATAACACTTAGCTAGACAGACGATAGACATAGACAGTGGACACCGCGCCGGAACGCGCGGAGAGACGGGGGATCCTCCATGACCACACACGACCCGCAGGTCACGGCCGACGTGCCCGAGATGCCGGCCCCGCGCGTGCGGGAGACCCCGGCGCACAGCATCGGCGGCGGGCTGGCCCTGCTCCTCGGACTGTTCGGACTGCTGGCCGGCGTGGCGATGATCGTCGTGGCCACGGCGGTCGGGAGCACGGGCGCGAAGGCCGGCCTGATCGTGGGCGGCATCGTCGTCGCGCTCGGCGCGTTCATCGCGATGTGCGGGCTGAACATGGTCGCGCCGGGCGAGGCTCGGGTGGTGCAGCTGTTCGGCCGCTACCGGGGCACCATCCGGCAGGACGGGCTGCGCTGGGTGAACCCGTTCACCTCCCGCACCAAGATCTCCACCCGGGTACGGAACCACGAGACCGCGGTGCTGAAGGTCAACGACGCCTACGGCAACCCGATCGAACTGGCCGCGGTCGTGGTGTGGCGGGTCGAGGACACCGCGCAGGCCACCTTCGAGGTGGACGACTACGTCGAGTTCGTCTCCACCCAGACCGAGGCGGCCGTGCGGCACATCGCCATCGAGTACCCGTACGACGCCCACGACGAGGACGGCCTGTCGCTGCGCGGCAACGCCGAGGAGATCACCGAGAAGCTGGCGGTCGAGCTGCACGCGCGCGTCGAGGCGGCCGGCGTGCAGATCATCGAGTCCCGCTTCACGCACCTCGCCTACGCCCCCGAGATCGCCTCGGCGATGCTCCAGCGGCAGCAGGCGGGCGCGGTGGTCGCGGCGCGGCAGCAGATCGTGGAGGGTGCCGTGGGTATGGTCGAGTCGGCCCTGGCCCGCATCCAGGAGCAGGACATCGTGGACCTCGACCCCGAGCGGAAGGCGGCGATGGTGTCCAACCTGATGGTCGTGCTGTGCGGTGACCGCTCGGCGCAGCCGGTCCTCAACACCGGGACGCTCTACCAGTGACCGCCCCGTCCGGGGACCCGGCCCCGCAGCGCCGGCCGCAGCGCAAGCAGGTGCTGCTGCGGCTGGACCCGGCGGTGTACGAGGCGCTGGCCCGCTGGGCGGGCGACGAACTGCGCTCGGCGAACGCCCAGATCGAGTTCCTGCTGCGCCGCGCCCTCGCGGAAGCGGGCCGCCTCCCCGGCGAGACGGGCCCTCTCCCCCGCCGGGGCCGCCCCCCGGGCACCCGCCCCCCGTCGGGCGGAACGCCACCCTCCGACTGAACCGGCCCCCGCCGCACGGCGGGGGCCGGACGCATGTACGGACCTCGGTGACAGAACCGTGACAACAGGGCCTCACCTGGGGCTTCGGGGGAGCACGCACGATCTGCACACTCCGCGTATACATACGGCGTATACACGGTGTGTAGAGTGCTCCGCATGTCCATCGGTCACACCCTTCTGGGGCTCCTGGAGTCCGGGCCGCGTCATGGTTACGACCTGAAGCGGGCCTTCGACGAGAAGTTCGGTCACGACCGGCCGCTGCACTACGGCCAGGTCTACTCGACGATGTCGCGGCTGCTGAAGAACGGCCTCGTCGAGGTCGACGGCATCGAGGCCGGCGGCGGCCCCGAGCGCAAGCGGTACGCCATCACCGAGGCCGGCGTCACCGACGTCGCCCAGTGGCTCGCCACGCCGGAGAAGCCCGAGCCGTACCTCCAGTCGACGCTCTACACCAAGGTCGTCCTCGCGCTCCTCACCGAGCGCGACGCCGCCGACATCCTCGACACGCAGAGGTCGGAGCATCTGCGCAGCATGCGCATCCTCACCGACCGCAAGCGCAAGGGCGACCTCGCCGACCAGCTGATCTGCGATCACGCCCTCTTCCACCTCGAGGCCGACCTGCGCTGGCTGGAGCTGACCGCCGCGCGCCTCGACAAACTCCGTGAGGCGGTGGCCCGATGACCACGTCCGCACCCGCCGGTTCCCTGCTCGCCGCACGGGACCTGCAGAAGACCTACGGCCCGACCAAGGCGCTCGACAACGCCGCGTTCTCCATCCACCCGGGCGAGGTCGTCGCCGTGATGGGCCCCTCCGGCTCCGGCAAGTCGACCCTGCTGCACTGCCTCGCCGGGATCGTCACCCCCGACGCCGGGTCCATCACGTACAACGGCCGTGAGCTGACCGCGATGAACGACTCCGAGCGCAGCGCCCTGCGCCGCTCCGAGTTCGGCTTCGTGTTCCAGTTCGGCCAGCTGGTGCCGGAGCTGACCTGCGTGGAGAACGTCGCGCTGCCGCTCCGGCTGAACGGCACCCCCCGCAAGGAGGCCGAGCGCACCGCCCTCACCTGGATGCAGCGCCTGGAGGTCGACGACGTCCGCGGCAAGCGGCCCGGCGAGGTGTCCGGCGGTCAGGGCCAGCGGGTCGCGGTCGCCCGCGCGCTCGTTACGGGACCGCGCGTGGTGTTCGCCGACGAGCCGACCGGCGCGCTGGACTCGCTGAACGGCGAGCGCGTGATGGAGCTGCTCACCGAGGCCGCCCGCTCCGCCAACGCCGCCGTCGTCCTCGTCACCCACGAGGCGCGGGTCGCCGCCTACTCCGACCGCGAGATCGTCGTCCGCGACGGCAAGGCACGTGACATGGAGCGGGTCGTATGAGCGCCCGTCAGTGGGCGCGGGACCTCACGCTGGGCGCCCGGTTCGCCGTCACCGGCGGCCGTGAGGGCTGGACCCGGGCGCTGCTCACCGCGGTGGGCGTGGGTCTGGGGGTGGCGCTGCTGCTGCTCACCGCCGCCGTGCCGAACCTGCTCGACGCACGTGACCGGCGGGAGGACGCCCGCCAGGACCACGTGTACGTCGAGGACACCCTGCGCCCGTCGGACCACACCCTGCTCATCGCGCACGCCAACAGCGACTTCAGGGACACCGACGTCCGCGGCCGCCTGGTGGAGGCCGAGGGTCCCGACGCCCCGGTGCCGCCCGGGGTGAGCGAACTCCCCGAGCCGGGGACGATGGTGGTCTCCCCCGCCCTGAAGAAGCTCCTCGCGTCCGACGAGGGCGAACTGCTGCGGGACCGGCTGCCGTACGACGTCGTGGGCACCATCGGCGACTCCGGCCTGATCGGCTCCCAGGAACTCGCCTTCTACGCGGGCACCACGGGCCTCGCCGAGCGGCTGGACAGCCCGACGGTCATGCGGATCGAGTCCTTCGGCGCGGACCGCAGCCAGTACACCGAGCCGCTGGACCCCGTCCTCGTCATGCTGACACTGGTCATCTTCGTGGTGCTGCTGGTGCCGGTCGGCGTGTTCATCGCCACCGCCGTACGGTTCGGCGGCGAGCGGCGCGACCGCAGGCTCGCCGCGCTGCGGCTGGTCGGCTCGGACAGCCGGATGACCCGGAGGATCGCCGCGGGCGAGGCTCTCGCCGGCGCGGTGCTCGGGCTGGTCTTCGGCACCCTGTTCTTCCTGGCCGGACGTGAATTCGCGTCGTCCGTCGAGCTGTTCCGCGTCAGCGTCTTCGCCGCCGACCTCAACCCGTCGCCGCTGCTGGCGCTGCTGGTCGGGGTCGCGGTGCCGGCCGCCGCGGTGCTGGTCACCCTGATCGCGCTGCGCGGCGTGGTCATCGAGCCGCTGGGTGTGGTCCGCACCGCACGGCCGGCCCGCCGCCGGCTGTGGTGGCGGCTGCTGCTGCCGCTGGCGGGCGTCGCCATGCTCGTGCCGATGATCGGCCAGGGCAGCGACAACGGCGACTTCAACCAGGTCCTGGTCGTCGGCGGTGTGATGTGCCTCCTCGTCGGGGTCACCGCCCTGCTGCCCTGGATCGTGGAGACGGTCGTGGGCCGGCTGGGCGCGGGCGGTCTGGCCTGGCAGCTCGCCGTGCGCCGGCTCCAGCTGAGCAGCGGCACCGCGGCCCGCATGGTCAACGGCATCGCCGTGGCGGTGGCCGGTGCGATCGCCCTGCAGATGCTGTTCACGGGCATCGAAGGCCAGTACACCCGCGACACGGGACAGGACGTGTCCCGCGCGCAGATGCAGGTCGAGCTGCCCGACGGCGTCCCGGTGGCCCCGGCCGCGGCGGCGTTCGAGAAGACCGAGAGCGTGCGCGACGTCCAGGCGCTGTCCCACGGATACGCCTACGAGAAGCTCACCGACGACCCCGAGGAAGCGGTGCGGGGGGCGCAGCTGACCGTCGGCGACTGCGAGACCCTGCGCACGCTCGCAAAGCTGGCCGACTGCCGGGACGGTGACGTCTTCGCACTCACCGGCGCCGACTACGACACGGACACCCCCTTGCTCAACAAGCCCGGCCGCACCCTGCACATGCAGCCGACCGGCGATCCCGCCGCCCCTCGGCAGGACGTCGTCTGGACCGTGCCCGAGGGTGTGAAGAGCGCGACGGCCGTCGAGGACCCGTCCGGGATGATGAGCAGCGGCTTCCTGCTGACGCCGGGCGCCGTGACGCCCGGTGTCGAGGAGCGGATGTCCGGAAGGCTGTGGCTCGGCGTGGACGAGTCGGTGGCCGACGCGCAGGACCTGGTGCGGAACACGGCCGCCTCCGTCGACCCGCTGGCCCACGCCTCGACCTGGGTCGCCACCGAGCGCACCACCCGGTTCGACTCCATTCGCACGGGCCTGTTCGTCGGCGCCGCCGCCGTGCTCTTCCTCATCGGGACGAGCCTGCTGGTCTCGCAGCTCGAACAGCTGCGGGAGCGCCGCAAGCTGCTGTCGGCCCTGGTCGCCTTCGGCACCCGGCGGCGCACGCTGAGCCTGTCGGTGCTGTGGCAGACGGCGATCCCGATCGGTCTGGGGCTCGCACTCTCCGCCCTGGTGGGCACGGTCCTCGGGGCGGTGCTGCTGCGGATGACCGCGACGCCGGTCCAGGTGGACTGGGGCAGCGTGGCCGGGATGACGGCGGTCGGCGCGGGCGTGGTCGCCCTGGTCACCCTGCTCAGCCTGCCGCCCCTGCTGAGGATGATGCGCCCGGACGGTCTCCGCACCGAGTAGTCCCGGGCCGTCGGTCCTCCACCGTGCGGACCGGCAGGTCGCGCATCGCCCCGCGGAGCGCCACCGCCAGCTGTCCGTACTCCGTCGCCCTCGCCGTGCCCGTGCGCATGGCGAGGGCGATGCGGCGTTTCGGGGCGGGGTCGGCGAAGTGCGCGGTGAGGAGGCGGTCGGCGCGGCTCGTCTCCACCTCGACGGCGGTGCGCGGCAGCAGCGTGACGCCGAGGCCGCCCGCGACGAGCTGGACCAGCGTGGACAGTCCGGCCGCCGTGGTGGTGGCCGCCACCCCCGCGCTGCCGGCCTCACGGCAGATGTCGAGCGCCTGGTCGCGCAGGCAGTGCCCCTCGTCGAGCAGCAGCAGGTTCAGCTCGCGCAGCACCGTGCGCGGCAGGCCGCTGCGCCCGCCGAGCCGGTGGCCCGGCGGGGTGACCAGCACGAAGTCCTCGTCGAACAGCGGCAGTTCGGTGACCCCGGCGACCCCGAGCGGCACCGCGAGCAGCAGCAGGTCGAGCCGTCCGGCGGCCAGCCCGTCGAGCAGGCTCGCGGTGTGCTCCTCGTGCACCTGGAGGTCGAGACGCGGATAGCGGTCGTGCACCAGCCGCAGCACCGTCGGCAGCAGGTACGGCGCCACGGTCGGGATGACGCCGAGCCGCAGCACCCCGGTGAACGGCGCCCGCAGCGCGTCCGCCTCCTCCATGAGCGCGCCGACGTCCGCGAGCACGGACTTGGCGCGGGCGGCGAGCTGCTCCCCGGCGGGGGTGAGCAGCACTCTGCGTGTCGTACGCTCCACGAGCGTCACGCCGAGTGTCTCCTCCAGCGCGGACAGCGCCCCGGACAGCGCGGGCTGGCTCATCCCCAGGGCTCCCGCGGCGTCGCGGAAGTGAAGATGCTCGGCCACCGCCGCGAACGCCCGCAACTGGGCAAGGCTCGGTTGTCTACGCCGGTCACCGACAGTCACTGATAGGTCCCTCCGATCAACCCGACCGAGTGTAGCTATTTCACTGATCAATGCACTCTGTGCCAACATCAACCGAGTCCAACCCATGGGAAACACCCGCAATCCGGGTGTTTCTTCGCTGCAAGGAGAGCGTGTGCTCACTGTCGGTGACAAGTTCCCCGAGTTCGAACTGACCGCCTGCGTCTCGCTGGAGAAGGGCAAGGAGTTCGAGACGATCGACCACAAGACCTACGAGGGCAAGTGGAAGGTCGTCTTCGCGTGGCCCAAGGACTTCACCTTCGTGTGCCCGACCGAGATCGCCGCGTTCGGCAAGCTGAACGACGAGTTCGCCGACCGCGACGCCCAGATCCTCGGCTTCTCCGGTGACTCGGAGTTCGTCCACCACGCCTGGCGCAAGGACCACGACGACCTGCGCGACCTGCCGTTCCCGATGATGGCGGACCCGAAGCACGAGCTGATGCGCGACCTCGGCATCGAGGGCGAGGACGGCTACGCCAAGCGCGCCGTGTTCATCGTGGACCAGAACAACGAGATCCAGTTCTCCATGGTGACCGCCGGCTCCGTCGGCCGTAACCCGAAGGAGGTCCTGCGGGTCCTGGACGCCCTGCAGACCGACGAGCTCTGCCCGTGCAACTGGTCCAAGGGCGACGAGACCCTGGACCCGGTCGCGCTGCTGTCGGGAGAGTGAGCTGACATGTCCCTCGACTCCCTGAAGTCCCGCATACCGGACTACGCCAAGGACCTGAAGCTCAACCTGGGCTCGGTCATCGGCAACTCCGACCTGCCCGCCCAGCAGCTCTGGGGCACGGTGCTGGCGACCGCGATCGCCTCGCGCTCCCCGATCGTGCTGCGCGAGCTGGAGCCGGAGGCGAAGGCGAACCTGTCGCCCGAGGCGTACACGGCCGCCAAGGCCGCCGCCGCGGTGATGGCGATGAACAACGTCTTCTACCGCACCCGCCACCTGCTGTCGGACCACGAGTACGGCAACCTGCGCGCGGGTCTGCGGATGAACGTCATCGGCAACCCGGGCGTCGACAAGGTCGACTTCGAGTACTGGTCCTTCGCGGTCTCCGCGATCAACGGCTGCGGCATGTGCCTCGACTCGCACGAGCAGGTGCTGCGCAAGGCCGGCGTGGAACGTGACGTGATCCAGGAGGCGTTCAAGATCGCCGCGGTGGTCCAGGCCGTCGCCGCGACCCTCGACGCCGAGGCGGCGCTCGCGGAGTAACTCCGCGCCCGCCCTGTCACGTACGGGCCCGTCCACCCTTCGGGGTGGGCGGGCCCTTCGGCGTTCCGCGTGCGCTTCAGCGCTCGTCCGAGGGCCGGTCGGGCTCCCCGGGCCGCTCGGACTCCGCGGCCGGCGGCTGTGGTTCGGCGTGCGCCGGGGCCGGGGCGTCCGGCGCGGACATGGCCGTCGCGCCCCGCGGCCGGGGCGCCTGCACGAGGGCCGCCTCGTGGGAGAACGCCCGCAGATAGCCGACGACGGTGTTGGAGACGGCGACCAGCGGCACGGCGACCACCGCGCCGCCGATGCCCGCGACGAGACCGCCGGAGGCCACGGCCAGCACCACCGCCAGCGGGTGGACCCGCACCGCGCGGCCGAGGATGAACGGCTGGAGGATGTGGCCCTCGATCTGCTGGACCGCCAGCACCACCACGAGCACCATCACCCCGGTGAACACGCCCTGGGTGACGAGCCCGACGACGACGGCCAGCGCGCCGGACACCACCGCGCCGACGAGCGGGATGAACGAGAACAGGAAGATGAAGACGGCCAGCGGCACGGCGAGCGGCACGTCGAGGAAGTAGATGCCGAGGCCGATGAAGATGGCGTCGATCAGCGCCACCACCACCGTGCCCCGCACGTACGCGGTGAGGGTGCGCCAGGCGACCGGGCCGGCGCCGGCGACGCCCGGACGGGCCGCGGCCGGGACCAGCTTGAGGGACCACTGCCAGATCCGCTTGCCGTCGTAGAGCAGGAACAGCGTCGAGAAGACGGCCAGCAGGATGCCGGTGAGCGCCTCGACGACGACCGTGACGCCCTCCAGGCCGGCCGAGGTGATCTGCTCGGTGTTGGCGCCGACCGCCTCACGCAGGTTCTTGGCGATCTCGTTGATCTGCTTGTCGGTGACGTGGAACGGGCTGTTGAGCAGCCAGTTGCGCAGTTCGTCGATGCCGTCCTGGATCTGGTCGGCGAGGGTGTCGACGTTCTCCATCACCTGCCAGGTCACGAACCAGCCGATGAGCCCCATGACGATGAAGCCGAACAGGGCGGTCAGCACGGTGGCCGGTCCGCGCGGCACCCCGATCCGCCGCAGCCGGGCGACGGTGGGCTGGAGCAGCGCGGTGATGAGCAGCGAGGCGACGAACGCCAGCACCACCAACTGGACGGCGCTGATGATGCGCATCAGCACCCAGACGGTGCCCGCGAGCACCAGCAGCCGCCAGCCGGCCTCGGCGGCGACCCTGACGCCCCAGGGCACGGCCTGCGCCGGGTCGGGGCGCTGCGGGAGGACGACCTGGGTGTACTCGGGGGGCGGGGGCATGCGGTCGGGGTCGGCGGTGTGGCGCTCGGGGTCGTCGTCCGGCTCCCGGTCGCGCGTGACTTCGGCGCGGCGCTCCTCCAGCCGTTTGCCGACCTTCGTCAGTCCGGCTCCGACCCGGTCGAGCCACCCTGGCAGTCGCGACATGATCCGTCCTCTTCCCCCGTTTCCACCCACCAGTCCCCCTGGCGCCGTCGGTCAGACCGTACAGGGCGACAGCCCCGCACCGTAGGACGGTGCGGGGCTGTGCCGGAAACGAGCGCGCCGCGTGAGCGGCGGGAGGGTCCGCGGACCTAGTACCAGTTGTTGGCCTGCCAGAACTCCCAGGCGCCGCACGGGCTGCCGTAGCGGCTGTCCATGTAGTTGAGGCCCCACTTGATCTGGGTGGCCGGGTTGGTCTGCCAGTCGGCGCCGGCGGAGGCCATCTTGGAGCCCGGCAGGGCCTGCACGAGGCCGTAGGCGCCGGAAGAGGGGTTCGAGGCCTGGTAGTTCCAGCTGGACTCGTGGTCCACGATGTTGCTGAAGCACTGGAACTGGTCGGCGGGCACCATCTGGCGCGCGATGGCCTGGACCTCGGAGACCGAGTAGGAGGCCTGGACGGCGAAGGTGGAAGCCTCCCGCGCGGCGGAGCGGCTGGCGGCCTTCTCGGCCTCCTCGCGCTCCTTGGCCTCCTGGGCGGCCTTCTCGGCTTCCTTCTTCTTCGCGATCGCGGTCTCGGCGGCGGCCTTGCGGGCTGCCTCCTCCGCGTCCTTCTTGGCGGTCGCGTCCGCGGCGATGGCCATCGTCTGCGCCTGCTGCGTCAGCGACGCGGTCTGCACCTGCGCCTGCTGCCCTGCGGGGATGTCCGCGAGCAGCGTGGTGCCTGCTGCCGTCGCTTCGGCGTCGTTGTTCTGCGCTGCGGTGCTGCCCGAGGCAACGCCGACGACGCTTCCGACAGCGGTGACCGCCGTGGCCGAGGCCACTGCGAATCCCCGGACCGAGATCCGGCTCACACGGTTTCCTTCCAGCATCGCCCGCTTCGGTGACCCTCGCGGACGCAATCGTGCCCCTGACACTGGCCTCCCCAACTACGGGTCACGGGAGGCACGGGCCCGGTGGGCAACTCCTTCGACAGGAGCGCCGCGTGGTGCTCGGGCGGCATACGACGGGGTTATGGAGTTGAAAGGGGGTTCTGCTGTTGTTCTGTACCGCTGGGGGTACAGCTGTGTCGTATGCGGGGCCTGACAGGAGTGAGACTCTGCCGTAACCGGGCGGCGCAAGGCAATTCTCTGTTGCGTGTGAAAGCTCACATGTCGTTTGGCCCTGGGGATTACCGGAAAGCCGCACACGCGCCGACGCCGCCCGGCTAGGCTCTACGCCTTTCCCGGACGGCGCCAACTCGCGCGTAACCGACCCGCGTTGGGACGCGAGGGTCAGATGTGACCGTCTTCGAGCATTTCGGTCACAAGGGCCGCGATCTGGGACCTCTCGGACCTGTTGAGGGTCACGTGGGCGAACAGCGGATGCCCCTTCAGCTTCTCCACGACGGCGACCACACCGTCGTACCGGCCGACCCTCAGATTGTCCCGCTGCGCCACGTCGTGCGTCAGGACGACCCGGGAATTGGCCCCGATCCGGGACAGAACGGTCAACAGGACGTTCCGCTCCAGCGACTGGGCCTCGTCCACGATGACGAACGCGTCGTGGAGCGAGCGGCCCCGGATGTGGGTGAGCGGCAGGACCTCCAGCATGCCGCGCGCGGTGACCTCCTCGATGACCTCCCGGCTGGTGACCGCCGACAGCGTGTCGAACACGGCCTGCGCCCAGGGGCTCATCTTCTCGGCCTCGGTGCCGGGCAGATAGCCCAGCTCCTGCCCGCCCACCGCGTACAGCGGACGGAAGACCATCACCTTCTGGTGCTGCCGCCGCTCCAGCACGGCCTCCAGGCCCGCGCACAGCGCGAGCGCGGACTTGCCGGTGCCGGCCCGGCCGCCCATGGACACGATCCCGACGTCCGGGTCGAGCAGCAGGTCGAGCGCGATCCGCTGCTCGGCGCTGCGGCCCTTGATGCCGAACGCCTCCCGGTCGCCGCGCACCAGGCGGACGTTGCCCTCCGGGGTGACCCGGCCGAGCGCCTTGCCGCGCTCGGACTGGATGGTCAGACCGGTGTGCACGGGCAGCTCGGCCGCCTCGGGCACATACACATGGCCCTCCTCGAAGAGGATGTCCACCTGCTCGCCGGGCAGGGTCAGTTCGGACATTCCGGTCCAGCCGGAGGAGTCCGTGATGGCGAGCTCCGCCCGGTACTCCTCGGCGAGGAGGCCCACGGAGGACGCCTTGATCCTGAGCGGGAGGTCCTTCGAGACGACGGTGACGTCGAACCCCTCCGCCTGCAGATTGCGGGCGACCGCGAGGATGCGGGAGTCGTTGTCCCCCAGGCGGTAGCCGCTGGGCAGCACGCTGGGGTCCGAGTGGTTGAGCTCGACCCTCAGGGTTCCGCCGAGGTCCCCGGTCGGAATGGGGGCGTCGAGACGGCCGTACCGCACCCGGTAGTCGTCCAGCAGGCGCAGGGCCTGACGGGCGAAGTAGCCGAGCTCGGGATGGTTCCGCTTGGCCTCCAGTTCCGTCACCACGACGACGGGGAGCACGACCTCGTGCTCGTCGAAGCGGCTGGGGGCATGGGGGTCGGCCAGCAGGACGCTGGTGTCGAGAACGTAGGTGCGCCGGTCTGGCTTGTGGCGCTTTGCGCTGGTCACCACGGAAGGACGAACCCCCTCGGATGAGGTCGGGGAGCGACGAGGCGGAGCTGGACCGGTCGACGGCCCTGATGCACGACGGGCCGAGAACCGGCCCTCCGCCGCTTCTTCCGTGCCGTGACCGCACGGTCGGGCTGGTGCAAAGGGCCTCCCGGGCGGACGGCTCCCGTGCCGTCCGCTGAGATCCGACACCCGTGGTTCGGGCGTCGACCTGACTGAGTTATGCCCTCGAACAAGCGCTGCCATGCCACGGCCCGCGACGGCGCGCCGGTGAACGGCGCGTGACCCCCGGTGACACACGGGGACACACGGGGGGCGCAGGATGGCGTGAGGTGATATGGGGGCGCCACGCGGTCACACGGTGGCGCGGCCACACGGTCACGGGGTGGCGCGGTGGCCGTGAAGAAGGGGTGGGGCGCGTTCAGCCGCCGAAGCGGCGGTGGCGGGCCGCGTAGTCGCGCAGCGCGCGCAGGAAGTCGACCTTGCGGAAGGCCGGCCAGAAGACCTCGCAGAAGTAGTACTCCGAGTGGGCCGTCTGCCACAGCATGAATCCGGACAGCCGCTGCTCGCCGCTCGTGCGGATGACGAGGTCCGGGTCGGGCTGCGCCTTGGTGTAGAGGTGACGTCCGATCATGTCGACGTCCACGGACTCGGCGAGCTCGTCCATCGGGACGCCCTTGTCGTGGGCCTCGTGGAGCATGGAGCGCACGGCGTCGGCGATCTCCTGGCGTCCGCCGTAGCCGATGGCGACGTTGACGACTATTCCGTCGACGTGCGCCGTGGCGGCTTCCGCTTCCTTCAGGACCGTCTGCATCCCGGAGGGCAGCAGGTCGAGGGTGCCCACGTGGTGGACCCGCCAGCGTCCGTCGGCGGCGAGGGTGCGGACCACGTCCTCGATGATGCCGAGGAGCGGGACCAGCTCCTCCTTGGGCCGGTCGAAGTTGTCCGTCGACAGCAGCCACAGGGTGACCACCTCGACGTCCGTCTCGGAGCACCAGCCGAGGAACTCCTCGATCTTCTCGGCGCCGGCCCGGTGGCCGTGCACCGTGCTGGAACCCGCGGCCTTCGCCCAGCGGCGGTTGCCGTCCATGATGACGCCGATGTGCTTCGGCACCTGAGCGGTGTCCAGGCGGCCTTCCACCCGGCGCGCGTACAGCCTGACCAGCAGGCTCCGCAGCTTGTCGCGCAGGTTCACGTGATCGTCAGCCCCTCCGTACGGATCGGACAGGCGCGGCACCCCGCCGCAGTCGCGCGGCAAGCGGCCCGGTCTCGGCCGCGGGCGGTCCCTGCCCGTATGGCGGTCCCCAGAGGCGAAGCGTACCCCTGCCGGGGCGGGGGTCCCCAACGTCCGGTCTGGCGCACTTTTGTCAGCTGTACTGCTGCGGCACGCCGTTTGTGTGCTGCCGCCGGAACCACTGTTTGGCGGACGTCTGGCAGAGCAGCACCAGGACGGCGATGCCGGTGCCGACCGGCAGGATGCCGAACGGGATGCCGCGGGCGGCGCCGCCGAGCGCGAAGACGATCTGCAGGCTCGCCAGCACGATCGAGGCCACGCGCACACCGTTGCCCGCGGTACGGAAGCGGAGCGCCGGCACGAAGAGCACGGTGGGCATCAGGTAGCTGCTGAAGAAACGACCGGACTCGCGGGCTCCGAAGTCGGCCGCGACGAGGACGGTCAGCAGGACACCGATCCCGAACGTCGCGAACATCACGATCTGCGCGGCGCGGACGGGGCCGGGCATGGCGGCGGGGACGGGCGGGGCATACGGGGGCTGGCTGTGGGGGGTGTGGCTGTGGGGCTGCCGGCCGTACGGGGGCGGGGGGTACTGGGGCTGGGGGTACTGGGGCTGGGGGTAGGGAGGCTGGCCGTACGCAGGCTGGGGGCCGGGGTGTCCGTACGGGGACTGGCCGTAGGGCGAAGGACTGGCGGGCTGCCCGTAGGGACTGGCGGGCTGCCCGTAGGGCGAAGGACTGGCGGGCTGCCCGTAGGGAGCTGGGGTGCCGGGAGGCTGCGGGGAAGGCGGTGTCGGATGCTCGTTCGACATGCCGCGACTCTAGCCAGCGGGCCGCGCGGCACGGCGGGCGCACGGCGCGGGACCGCGGGCGCACGGCGCGGGACGGCGGGCAAGAAAAAACGGGCCGGTCCGTGGGGGGGAGACGGACCGGCCCGAGGGGGGGTTTCCACCATAACCCTTCGTAAGTGATGCTGCGTGCATCGGCGCGACATAACTACTCTCCGAAACCGCCCGACGACGCCCGGATGCCCCCGGAGGGGCCGATTCAGGGGGTCTTTGTGGCCGGAACCCGACGAAATCGCGCGAAAAAAGAGCGCTGAGGGGAATCTGTGCACGGTGTGACACCAACCCTGCACCATTCCGGCCACTCTTCCGGCCGTCCCTCCGACGGGTGACCCCGGAGGGGGCCGCGGCTTGACGCGGAAGCGGGGAGAAGAGGGCCGCGGGGTGATCACTGGGCCGGGAGGTGTGGAATCCGGGCCGGGAGGTGTGGAATCCGGGCCGGGGAAGTGTGGGCACTGGGCCAGGGAAGTGTGGGCACCGCGCAGCCCCCTCCACTGCGCGGTGACCCTTCCGCGCAGCTTTGCTCGCGCGAATCAATTGGTCCGAACCTAAGCGATGGGCCGCCGCGGAGACCAGCCCTCGACCGTAACGATGCGGACACTACGCGCGTGGATCGTGGGCGCGAGCCTCTGACCTGCGGGCTTCGACGAGGTGCCGTGAGCTGTGTGCGACGAAGCACCCCTCGGCCTCGATCCCCTCGTGCAGCTCCCGCAGCCGCGGCCGGTACGCCTCGACGGTGAAGCCGGGGACCATCCAGATCACCTTGCGCAGGAAGTGCACGACTGCGGCGATGTCGTGGAACTCCATGCGCAGCCGCTCGGCCCGCAGGTCCACGACCTCGAGACCGGCCGCCTCGGCGTCCCGCCGCTCCCGCTCGGGGTCGCGTGCGGTGCGGCTCTCCTCGGGGAGCGGGCCGAGGAAGTACTCGACGAGTTCGAAGGCGCTGGCGGGCCCGACGTGCTGGGCGAGGTAGGTGCCGCCGGGCCGGAGCACCCGGGCGATCTCGTGCCAGAGCGGCCGGACGGGGTGCCGGCTGGTGACGAGGGAGAAGGACGCGTCGGCGAAGGGCAGCGGGGCGTCCTCGGCCGCCGCGACGACGGTGGCGCCGTACGGCCGGAGTGTGTGCGCCGCCTTGCGGACGTTGGGCGGCCAGCCCTCGGTGGCGGCGACCAGCGGGGGCCGCCGGGCCGCCCGGCCGAGGGCGAACGCGAGGACCTCTCCCCCGCCGGTCTGGACGTCGAGCACGGGCCCGTCCACCGCGCCCAGCCGGCCGGCGACGGTGGTGGCGTACCCCCAGGACGGCCGGGCCTCGGTGGCGCGCCCCTCGAACCAGGAGAAGTCCCACCCCTCGGTGGGCACGGAGGCGCCTTCGGCGAGGAGTTCGTCGAACGTGCGGGCCCGGATGCGGGGTTGCGTGCGGGGCTGGGGCTGGGGCTGGGTCATGCGGGTGAGGATGCCGGAGGCGGGGGCGACTCGTCGCTTGTTTTTCCTGGGGGCCTACTGGATGAGTGGCCGTACGTCCTTGGCGGCGAAGCGGACGAAGCCCTCGGGGTCGGGTTCGTCGCCGGTGGGCTGGAGGACGACCGTGCCGGCGCCCGCCTCGGTCAGCCGCCGTACGGCGTCGGCGACGGCGTGGGCGTCCCCGGCGACCCCGAGGTCGGCGTCCGGGGCGTGCCCTTCGGCGACCAGCTCGGCCTCCAGCCGCTCGCGCGCCCCGTCGCCGGTCGCGGTCAGCAGGTAGACGACGACCCGGTGCCCGTCCGGGTCACGTCCCGCCGCGACACGGCCCTCCCGGACCAGCCGGCAGGCCCGCCGGACGCCGTCGGCGGAGGTGTCGGCGGTGAGGATGGTGCCGTCGGCGGCCTCACCGCTGAGCCGTACGGTACGGGGCCCCATGCCGCCGGCGAGGACGTCGATGCGGCCGGGCGGGGGCCAGTCGAGCGTGACGTCGTCGAGGGAGACGTAGCGGCCCTTGGTGGTCACCGTCTCGCCTGCCAGCAGGGCGCGGAGGGCGAGGAGATGCTCGCGGAGGAGGGTGAGGGGCGACTCGACGCGGGCGCCGACCTGCCCCATCCAGTCCTGCACGCCGTGTCCGACGCCGAGGACGGGGCGGCCGGGGAACATCCGGTGCAGGGAGGCGGCCTCCATGGCGGTGACGGCGACGTTCCGCAGGGGGACGGGCAGCAGCCCGATGCCGACACGCAGCCGCTCGCTCCACGCGAGGGCGGCGGCGCCGGTGGAGATGCCTCCCTCCCGGAAGCAGTCCTCCCAGAGCCACAGCTCGTCGAGCCCGGCGGCGTCGGCGGCACGCACGACGGAGCGCAGGCGCTCGGGGGCGAGCTGGGGGCGGAACACGGCACCGAGGGTCGTCGTCATGCGGGTGTACCTACCCACGGACGCCCGCCCCGGCAAACCGGCGCCGGGGCGGGGGCCGTGGTGTGCGGGCGGTCAGCGGTTGACGGCCTGGATCTCCTGGACGGTGACGTCCTGCTCTCCGCCGAACGTGCCGTCCGGGAGCGGCCGCTGACCGGCGACTCCGGTGCCGGTCCAGTGAATCTTCCACGTCACCGTGGCCTGGAGCTTGTAGGCGTCGTCGCCCGAAGAACGCAGGTACTTCACACCGCACGGCGGCGTACGGTTCGCCTTGCCCTCGGCGTACGGCTCACCGATACGGCCGTTGTTGATCTCGCAGACGCCGGAGGGCGGATACGTCTCCGCGTCGGAGGTGCCCGGCTCGATCCGCGCATATACCGGTACGGCCGTGGTGGTCGCCTGGATGCCGAGCAGCGGCACGGACGCCGTGACCGAGACCGGCTTGAAGTCCGCTCCGTCCAGCCACATCCAGGTCGGCAGGTTCACCTTGGTCTCCCCGTCCGGAGCGAGGTCCACCTCGGTCGTGGGGACACGAATCTCGGCGTAGGCGAGCTGCGCCAGCATCTCCGGAGTGATGGCCTGCTCGATGTCGGCGGGCGGGTCGTCGTTGTTGTCCACCCAGAAGATGGGGTCATCGCAGTCGAGCGCCCCCGGATCCCCGATCCGGCCCGGCGTGACGTAGGAGTCCCACCAGTAGCCCTCGCCGGCCTTCTCCTTGTTGAAGTCCTTGTAGGGCTCACCCTCGACATACCGCTTGCGCTGCGAGAGGTCCCACTCGTGGCCTGTACTTCCCGCCTCCCAGATCGGCTCCAGATACTTCTGAAGCTGCTCGGGGGTGTACTTCGGCGCGTAGTAGCAGGCGGGCGGAGTCCAGGTGGTGGCGGAGGTGACGGGGCCGGCCTTCGGACCCGACCCGTTCTTCGACCGGTCGAAGACGACGACACCGGCGGACAGCGTTCCGTCGGGACCGGCGTCTCCCGACACCTTGGGAGGCGGGTTCTGCGAGCCACCACCGATCACGTTGTCGGCCATGGCGGGCGTACCGCTCAGCAGCACTGCTCCGATCACGGCCGTTGTCGTCAGAACTCGCGTCGTCGGGCTCAACGCTGGCACTTGTCACTCCCCCTCTGAGACAGCAGCTTGGTGACGACCCAGACGCCCTTTTCGTTCTTGCGCAGTTTCGTGCTGTACAGCACGTAGCTGTTCTTGGTGACAGGTGTTTTGTTGACCTTCTTGTCCTTGAGGTACATGTCGAAGGCCTTGCTCTGGTCCTCGCAGTACACGAGGGACGCAGCATCCTGACCACTCACCTGTACGTCGGCGTCGTAGTAGCTGTACGCCCCCGTCACTCGTGCCTTCGCGTCGACGTACGCCTTGATGAACTCTTCGGTGCCGGCAGCCGCTTCACCCTCGTAGTAGTAGAGGTAGGCCTTGTCCAAGGGGTCCTGGTTGACGATGGCCATGTCCACCGCCTTGATGGACTGCTCGCTGTCGGCCAGGACGGCGTCCTTCTCCTTGTCTCCGGTCTTCGGCCAGTCGAAGGTGTAGGAGAGGTCGCTGGGCAACTCGATCTTCGGGCGGTCGTCCGACGCCGGGGCGGACGTGGCGGGCGAGGCCGACTTCTTACCTCCCGTGTCCGCTCCCGCGATCGCGTCCTTGTCCTTCGCGGGAGAGTCGTCGTCGCTTCCGCACGCGGACAGCGTCAACGCCGCGGTGGCGGTCAGCGCAAGCGCTGCGAGCAGGGTGGGACGGCGGTTCACAGTCGGCTCCCGGTGGGGCGAGGCGTCACATCAGCGGGCCAACGCTATCCAGCGGGCGCAGTGCGACACCAGAGCGAATGGGTCAACTGCAACACAGCTAATACCGAATTGGGACGCCAGGCCCCGTCAGGGCCGGCACTTCTCGCTCCCGGACTGCGAAACGATCTTCTGGATCACCCACACGCCCCTGTCCTCGTCCCTTTTGAGCGAGGTGTGGTAGATCACGTAGCTCTTGGCCGTCACCTCGGTCTTCTTGATCTCACCCGTCTCGAGGTACTTCACAAAGGCCCTGCCCTGGTCCTCGCAATAACTGAGCGACGCCGTCCCGTCCTTCTCGACGCTCACTTCAGGTGCGTAGAAGCGGTAGGAGCCGGTGATGCCGGCCTTGTGATCCACGTAGTTCTGCACGAACTTCTGGGTCTCGGCGGCGGCTTCGCCCTCGTAATAGTGGAGGTACGCCTTGTCGAGGGCGTTCTGGTTCACGATCGCCTGGTCGACGGCCTTGATGGACTGCTCGCTGTCGGCCAGGACCGCGTCCTTCTCCCTGTCGCCGGTCTTCGGCCAGTCGAACGTGTAGGAGAGGTCGCCAGGCAGCTCGATGGCCGGGCGCGGGTCCGCTGCGGGGGCAGACGCGGTCGGCGTCGGCACCGTGGACCCTGTCGCCTTGTCGCTGCCCTTGGTCGGGACGTCGGTGTCCTCGCTGCCGCATGCGGCAAGGACGAGGGGCGCGGTCAGTGCCAGTGCTGTGAGCAGGACGGGGCGGCGGTTCAAGAAAGCTCCCGGTTGTTGTCGCGGGTCACGTGATCTACGGCTGGCACTGAGCCGCTCCCCTGGCCGAGATGATCTGAGACGTCTGCCAGACGCCGTCGGCGTTCTTGTCGAGCCTCGTGTTGTACAGCACGTAGCTGTTCTTGGTGACCGGCGTCTTGTGGATCTCGTTGGTCTTCTTGTCCTTGCTGAAACCCTTGCTTTCGTCCGCGCAGAAGGTCAGGGTCGCCGAGTCCTCGCCCTTCAGCGTCACCTCGCGCTCGTAATAGCGGGCCTCACCGGTGATGGTGGCCCCGGCCTCCTCGAACTGTGCGACCCAGTCCTGGGCGGCTTTCAGTGCCTTGCCCGTGTTGTAGAAGGCGAGCGCCTTGCGCTCGAGGTCGGTCCCGGTGATCGCGGCGTCGACGGCCCGCATGCGTTCCGCGTTGTCCGCGAGAATCGCGTCCTCGACGGGGTCCCCCGTCTCGCCGCCCTCGAAGGTCAGCTTGAGGTCAGCCGGCAGCTCGATCTTCGGGCGACCGGCCGATGTCGAGGGCGACGACGATGACGCTGATGCCTTGGTTCCCTTGGCCTTGCCTCTGTCCTTCGCCGCTGTGTCGGGCTCCTCGCTACCGCACGCGGTCAAGGTCAGGGCCGTGGTCACGGCGAGCGTCGTGAGAAGGGCGGGGCGGCGGTTCAAAGAGGCTCCAGGTGGGGCGAGGCGTCGCTTTGGTGGGTCACGTTATCGAGGGGCGCAGGGTACCTTCGCCGGGATGAGGGGAGGCGCGGTCGTGCGGTGGCGGGACGGGCGTGGGGAGTTGGTCGTGCGGGGGCTGCCGGACGGAGGTGTCAGCGCGCGGGTGCCGCTCCAGATCGCGGCGTCCTATCGGGCGCGGACGCGCGGACTGCTCGGGCGGGAGAGCCTCGACGGCGCCCTGCTGCTTTCGCCCGCGAACAGCATCCACACCTTCCGTATGCGGATGCCCATCGACGTCGCCTACCTGGACCGCCGGCTCCGCGTCCTCGCCGTGCGCACCATGCCGCCCGGACGGCTGGGGCGGCCTCGCGTTCGGGCACGGCACGTCATCGAGGCCGAAGCCGGGGCCATGGAGGGGTGGGGGCTCGGCAAGGGCGCCGTGGTGGAGGTGCTTGAGCTCCGCTGAGCCCGTTCAGTTCTGCCCTCGCGGGAACGAGATCTCCACCCGCCGGTTCTTCTTCCGGCCCTCCTCCGTCGAGTTGTCGGCAATCGGGTAGTCCTCGCCGTAACCGCGCACCTCGTACGTGATGTTCGCGTCGCTCAGCTCCTGCTCGAGGATGCCGTGCACCGCGTTGGCCCGTTTGCGGGACAGCACGTCGCCGTGCGCGGACGAGCCCAGGTTGTCCGTAAAGCCGAAGACGCGGATGCGGGTCGCGTTCTGCGTCTTGATCTCGTTCGCGATGACGGAGATGCGGGCCCTCGCCTGTGCGGAGATCTTGGCGCTGTCCTTGCCGAAGAGGACCTCCGCCTGGAGGGCGAACGTCACGCTCGTGTTCGTGTCCTCGCGGCGCTCGTCCCCGCTCTGGTCCTCGACGACGGACTTGATGTCCAGCACCTTGGGCTCCGCGAGGGTGGCCCCGTCGGGGAGTTTCAGGTCGGGGTCGTTGGGGTCCAGTTCCACGGGCGCGGAGGCGCTGGCTTCCGTGCCCGGCGGGACGCTCGGTCCGTCGTCCGCGCGGGCCGCGGTTGGGCCGGCGGCCAACAGGGTGGCGACCGTGCCGATGAGTAGGAGGCGGGTGTGTGTCATACCCGCCTCACCCTGAGATCTGGATGGTGCCGCTGGCGAATGTCGGCACCTGGAAGGTGACCTCCGACGACTCGACCGGCGGGGCTGGGAACTGCATGAACACCGGGATCGACTCGCCGGGCTTGAGACGCGGCATGTTCGTCGTGGTCAGCGGACGCCCCTCGGTGTCTCGCAGCACGTAGTAGCGCTTCTTACTCGCGCTGTCGACGAGCGTGGCACCGCCGAGTGACCGCCCGTGCGCGATGATCTCGGTCTCATTGCCCGACGCCTGCACCGGGATGCGCGCAGGTTCGGAGCTGTCGTTCTTGATCTCCCCGTTCACCGTGACGAAGCCGCCCACGTCCCTGGCCGCAGAGGTGATCTTGAGAGTCAGACCGCCCTCGCCGCGCAGTTCTGCCAGCGTCTCGTCGGCGCCCTCCTGAGTACTCGGGTTCGGGTCGTCCCCCTTCGAGGCAGAGGCCGAGTCCTTCGGCTTCCCGTCCTCGCCGTCGCCGCCTCCGCCGCAACCGGTGACGCCGAGGGCCAGTCCGGCCGCGACAACCAGCGCGACGGCCCCCGTCCGGGCCCTCGTTGTGAACCGAACACTCATAACCTGCATCCTCAGTCACTCGTCGTTCGTTTGTCAGTTGGCCAGGTGCACGTCGAAGAGATCCTCGGGCTTCGGCAACAGATCACCAGGGGTTTCCGGATCCAATTCCCAGTCGATGCCGCCCTTGCAGTCGAGCGTGGGGAGCTCTTCCTTCTCCTTCTCGTCCGCGTCCTCTTCCGGCCCGGGAGCGGGGAGATCAATACCGCAACGGGGTTCGATCACAGCGGTGGCAGTCGCCCGCGACTTCTTCGTCTCGGTGCCGGGCACGATCGAGTCCCCGACCGTCTTGTTCGTCTGCACCTCGACCGTGTAGCTGAGGAGGCCGTCCGCGTTGCAGCTCAGGACTGTGGCGTCGTTGTCGGCGGCCAATTGCTCGGCCCGCCAGCAGGTCGGTGTCAGCCCTTCCGCGACGCCGTCGAAGATGTCCTGCCACTTCTCGGTGTCGAGGAGGTTCTCCAGCCACGCCCCGGACAGCTGATCACGACGCTCCTGAGCAGCCGCGAGTGCGGCAGCGTCAGCGGCGGTCTGGGCACCGTTCCTGTTCGCTGCGGCTTGCCCGACTGCCAAGTAGGCGAACGCCAGGAAGAGCAGGCCCCCCACCACCGTGATGTAGATGGGGAATGCCTGCCCTGCGTCAGCGTGATGTCGTTTGCGGGTCAGCCGACGAGTTCGTCGACCTTGTCCACGATGGCCTGGTAGATCGTCTGCCCGATGTCCGTCCCCGTGATCGCCAGCACAATGGCCACCACCACCGCGATGATCCCCAGGTACTCCACCGCCGTCTGCCCCCGGTCGTCGCGGCGGGATGCGCGGGACTGGAGGTACCTGACCGTCGTGTTGATCCAGTTGCCCATGGTGTTCCCCTCCGGCTGACGCGTTGGCGGCCTTGGTCCCGGGGCCGCTGTCGACCTCGGCACCGTACGAGGGGTTGGTCAGGCCTCTCAAGGGTCCCGGGGCCCATTTCCGGACCCAAAGGCGGGCCCAGCGCGTCGAGGGTGTGCGCCTCACCACCGGCCACCCCCGTCCCGCGCAGAACTCCGTGACGTCCCGAGCCACTTCGCGGTCGCCTCGGCGCGGCTCGTGCTGTGCAGCTTCGCGAAGATGCGGTTGATGTGGTTCTTGACCGTCTTCTCGCTGATGAAACAGGTGGCGGCGATCTGCTGGTTGCTCATGCCGGACGCGATGAGGTCCATGATCTCCGCCTCCCTCGCGCTCAGCCCGTACGCCGACTTGTCAGACACCGACTGTGCCACATCTGGTTGCAGTTGCGAAAGGTTTTTCGTAGAAGTAGGTCCGGCATCCGGCCAACTCCCCCCAGCGAGCCCATCGAAAGCGGAATCTACGGCACCCTCGCCCCTCAATTGCGCCAGCAACCTCCCTGCCGCCGTCGGCGTCAAGTGCGGCCTCCCCCGCCTCGCGTCCCGTACCGCCGTCACCAGTTCGTCCGGGGTGAATTCACCGTGGACCAGGTACCCGTTCGCGCCCCGGCGCAGTGCCTCGTGGACGATGTCCGACTCCCCGCTGTACGTCAGCATCAGGACCGCCGTCAGCGGCACCAGGTGCGGGAGGGCCGTGAGGCCGTCCACTCCCGGCATGCGGACGTCCAGCAGCACCACGTCCGGAGTGTGCGCCAGCGTCGCCTCGTACGCCTCCCTGCCGTCCGCCGCCTCCGCCACCACCTCCAGGTCCTCGCGGCCGGAGAGCAGGGCCGTCAACCCTGCCCGGACCACCGGGTTGTCGTCGGCCACCACCACCCGCAAAGGGTCGGGAGGCGGCGCCTCCCCGAACGGGTTCGGTTCACCGGTCATGGCCTGCCTCCGCCCTCCCCGACACGAGCGGCCACTCCACCCGCACCTCCGTGCCGCGCCCCCGTTCACCACGTCCGAAGCTGAGCCGTGCCCCGACCGACGCCGCCCGCTCCGCCATGCCCACCAGCCCGAAGTGGCCCGCGCGGCGCAGGCCCTCAAGGTCGGGCGCGGCGGGGAGGCCGGGCATGCCCGTGCCGTCGTCGCGCACGACCACCGTCAGCACGTCGCCCTCGACACCCGCCCGCACCTCCACCCTCCTCGCCCCCGCATGACGATGCGCGTTCTCCAGCGCCTCCTCCGTGATGGACAGCACCTGGCGCGCCACCGCCCGTGGGATCCATGGCGGCCGCCCCTCCCCCGTCCTCGCGTACGTCACCGGCACCCCGCTCCGCGCCCTGAAGTCCCGGACCGCGCACGTCAGTTCGCCCAGCACGTCCACCGCGCGCCCCGGCTCCCCCTCCCTCCGCAGGTCCGCCAGCAGTTCCCGTGACTCCGCGGCCGCCCTCCGCGCGGAGCGTGCCACCAGTTCCGCCTGGCGTTTCACCAGGGCCGGGTCCATGCGGGCGGCCCCCGCCGAGCAGGCCAGGCCGTCCGCCGCCAGCGCGACCCCGTGCAGCGTCTTGGCCACCGAGTCGTGCATCTCCCGTGCCAGGCGCGCCCGTTCGGCGTCGACCGCCTCCGTCACCGCCAGGCGGGCCCGGACCGCGGCCAGGGCGCGGGTCGCCTCGCCGAGGTGCAGCATCAGCTTGCGCAGGCTGGAGCCGACCGCCCCCGCGATCACGCACAGACCGGGCAGGATCAGCGTCTCGGCGGGTTCGGTGTGCGGGCTGTCGAGCGTGGCGTGGACGAGCAGCAGGATCACGCCCTGGAGCGAGGCGAAGACGGCCGCGCCCCGCCAGCCGTAGATGAGGCCCGCGAGCAGCGGTGTGCAGACGCTGACGTAGGCGAGGGTGGTGTCGGGGCCGGCGGAGACCAGCAGCAGGGCGCCGAAGAGGGTGTCCGCCGCGAGGAGCGTGGGGTGGCGCAGGAGGAGGGGGCCGAAGCGCTCCCAGTCGCGGAAGAGGGCGTACGACACCATGAAGGTGACGACGACCGCGATGCCGACCAGGCGTACGCCCCAGCCGGGGCCCGCGTTGAGGAGGGCGGACGGGGCGGCCACGGCGATCATCGCGAGCCGGAAGCCGAAGGCCTGGCGGCACAGCGCCTGGAGGGCGTTCACCTGGAGCCGGGTGTCCGAAACCGGGGAAGCGGGCGGCTCCTCCGATGCCCGAGCCCCACGCGTCGCACTGCCCGTCAGCCCCTGCGGCGTCCGCGCACACGCCGCGACCGGCCCGGTCGGCGCGGCCGGCACGCCCGGTCCCGCCCCCGCCCGCCACCGGGCGGCCGGGCCGCGCCGCCTCCGCCACGCCCGTCCCCTCCGTGTCCGCGTCGTCGTCATCGCGCTCCGCCTCCCCTCACTCGCCCGTGAGCGAGCCGAAGTCGGTGCCGGAGCCGAGGATCAGGCCGGCGCCGAGGAGGATCATCGTGGCCGGGACCATGAACGTGGTGATCATCAAGGTCGCCTTGGGGACCGCGCGTGCCGCCTTGCGGCGGGCGTTCTGCGCGTCGGTGCGGCGCATGTCCTTCGCCAGTGCCACCAGCGTGTCGACGATGGGCGCGCCCAGCTCCTCGCCCTGCTGGAGGGCGGTGACGAACATGGCGACCTGTTCGGAGTCGTTGCGGCGGCGCAGTTCGGCGAAGGCCTGCCTGCGGCTCATGCCGAGGTCCATCTGGCGCAGGGTGATGCGCAGTTCGTCCGCCCAGGGGCCCTCGTACTGGGAGGAGACGCGTTCCAGGGCCTGCCGGAAGCCGAGGCCCGCGCTGACCACGACGGCGAGGACGTCGAGGAAGTCGGGCAGGGTCCGCTCGATGACGTCCTTGCGGACGCGGATCGCCGACCAGATGCCGACCTCCGTCCAGAACGCGCCGAACGCGAGCAGCAGCAGCGCCACGAACAGCTGGCCGCGCAGCAGGAACACCAGGAAGCCGAAGCCGCCGAGGGCGCCGTAGACGGCGCGGCGGGCGGCGTAGCGGTGGATGGTGAGGCCGCCGGGGTTGCCCGCGAGGTCGATCTTGCGGCGGTACTTGGCGACCAGCGCCGGTCCCATGAGGCGCAGCACGGCGGGGGCGTAGCGCATGCCCATGCGGTCGATGAGGGAGTCGACCGCGCCGGTGCGGGTGGAGCCGACCTCCAGGGCGAGCATCAGGTCGCCGGGGAGTTTCGCCTCCGCCCGGTACATGCGGATGCCGGCGAAGATGCCGCACACGGCGAGGGCCATGAGCGCGGCGAGCAGGAGTGCCATGTCGTCGTCCCCTTCCCCGGATCAGACGTCGATGCGGGACAGGCGGCGGATGAGCAGGAACCCGACGGCGTAGAGGCCGAAGGCGACGAGGACCGCTATCTGTCCGGCCGTCGAGCCGGTCATGCGCTCCAGGGCGCCGTCCTTCACCCCGTTCATCAGGAACAGCGAGCCGACGCCGAGGACGGGCACCGCGTACGAGGTCATGCTGACCTGGGAGAGCTGGGTGCGGACCTCGCGCCGGGTCTCCTTGCGTTCCTCCAGCGTCTCGGTGAGGTTGCGCAGCGCGCTCACCACCTGGCCGCCCGCCCGGTTGGCCAGCACCAGCGTGGTGACGAGGACGACGAGTTCGCGGGAGGGGAGGCGGTCGGAGAGTTCGCCGAGGGCGTCCTCCATGGAGGCGCCCATCGCCAGCTGGTTGGCGACCTTGGCGAGTTCCTCGCCGGCCGGGGCCTCCAGCTCCTCCGCCGCGATGCCGACGGCGGTGCGCAGGGCGAGGCCCGCCTGGGTGGCGTTGGCGAGGATGCGGGAGAGTTCGGGGAGCTGGTTGATGAACCGTTCGATGCGTTTTTGCCGTTGCCAGTCGAGGAACTGGAGGGCCGCCCACACGCCGAGCAGTCCCGCGATCGGGCCGAAGAACGGTGCGAGGGTCGCCTGCCCGGCCATCCACAGTCCGGCGACGACGGCCAGCATGGCGACGAAGAACTCGCCGGGCGTGATGTCCAGGCCGGTCGCGAGCAGACGCAGCTCCAGCTTGCGGCCGAGGCGGGTGCGGCGCAGCCGGCGGTCCAGGGTGGGGAAGCGGCGCCGGCGGCCGGCGGACGGGAGCTCCCCGGTGGCCGTCAGCCGGTCCACCAGCGCCTGCCGCTGCGCCCGTCCGGCCGCGTGGACGTGCACGCCGGCGACCGCCAGGACGCAGGCCAGCAGGGTGACGCCGGTGGTCAGCGTGATCAGGTTCTGCAGCTCCATGGGGGCGGTACCTACCTGGCTTCTCGGGTGGCGAGCTGATCGGCGGAGTGGGCGATGCCGAACGCCTGCGGGACGGTCTGACCGGCCATGTGGAGGCGGTCGGCGGTCCGCCGGGGCACGGGGTGGTGGGAGTACGAGCCGTGGACGCGGCCGTCGGGGGTCATCGGGAGCGCGTCGAAGCGGGCGACCGTGGCCAGCCGTACGGCTCCCCGCCGTGGCTCTCCAGCAGGGCGATCTCGGTGATGCGGCGGGCGCCGTCGGCGAACCGCGTGAGCTGGACGAGGACGTCTACGGCGCTGTTGATCTGGTCGTGCAGGGCGACGAAGGGGATCTCCACGTCGGACATGGAGGCGAGGGTCTGGAGCCGGGTGAGGGCGTCCTCGGCGCTGTTGGCGTGGACGGTGGCGAGGGAGCCGTCGTGGCCGGTGGACATCGCCTGGAGCATGTCGAGGGACTCGCCGCCGCGGACCTCGCCGACGACGATGCGGTCGGGGCGCATACGGAGGGAGTTGCGGACCAGGTCGCGGATGGTGACGCGGCCCTTTCCCTCGACGTTGGGCGGGCGGGACTCCAGGCGGATGACGTGCGGCTGCTGAAGCTGGAGTTCGGCGGAGTCCTCGATGGTGATGATGCGTTCGCCCTCGGGGATCAGCCCGGACAGGGCGTTGAGGAGGGTCGTCTTTCCGGTGCCGGTGGCGCCGGACACGATGATGTTGAAGCGGGCCTGCACCAGTCCGGCCAGCAGGTACAGCATGGGCTCGTCGAGCGAGCCGAGGCCGATCAGCTCCTGGAGCGTGAAGGAGCGGGGGAAGCGGCGGATGGTGAGGACCGCGCCGGTCAGGGACAGCGGCGGGATGATCACGTTGACGCGCTCCCCGGAGGGGAGGCGGGCGTCGACCATGGGGTTGGACTCGTCGACGCGGCGGTTCACGGTGGAGACGATGCGTTCGATCGTCTGCATCAGCTGGTCGTGGGAGGCGAACCGCAGCGGCAGCTGCTCCACCCGGCCGGCCCGCTCGACGAAGATGGCGTCGGGGCCGTTGACCATGATCTCGGTGACGGAGGCGTCCTCGAGCAGCGGTTCCAGGATGCCGAGGCCGAGGGCCTCGTCGACGACGCGGCGGATCAGCTGGGCGCGTTCGACCGTCGACAGGACGGGACCCTCGCGGCTGATGATGTGGCCGAGGACGCGTTCCAGCCGGGCCCGGCGCTCGGCCGGGGACAGCGCGCTCATCTCCGCGAGGTCGATCTCCTCCAGGAGCTTGGCGCGGTAGGACGCGACGAGGTGGCCGTCCTCGCCCCGCCCGGTCCTCTCCTCGGGGGAGTTGATGCGTGCCCGCAGGCTCATGGGTGGCTCGCTCCTCGTCGCGCTGGTGGTCCTTGTCGTGCGGGGTCAGTGGTCGACGGGCATCGTGGCGCTCCTCCCCGCCGAGCCGAAGTCCCAGCCGGGCACGATCGACGGGATGTCGACCCGGGCGGTGACGGTGACCTCGTCGCCGCCCCCCGATGTGCCGCAGGAGGTGCCGCCGGCCAGCCAGGAGCTGACGGCGGCCGTGCAGGCGGCCTGGGCGCCCCGGTCCAGGGAGGCGCTGCGGGCGCCCGCGCGGGCGGCGGTGCCGGCCTGCTGGGCGGTGTAGGCGATCAGGCCGAGCTGCACCGCGGCCATCGCCACGATCAGCAGGACCGGCAGGAACCCCAGGTACTCGATCGCCACCTGCCCGCGGTCACGGCGGCGGTCACCCCCACGTCCGTATGCCATGTCAGTCCGTCTCCTCCTCGACCGCGCCCGCGTGACCGGTCACGTCGAACGGGAAGGAGAGGGTGCCGGGGAAGAGGATCGGCACCCTGACCGTCACGTCGGCGGTGACCATGCCGCCGCCCGTCGCGCAGGTCACCGTGGCGCCGCCGGCCCAGGCGCCCGACAGCTTGTCCGTGCCGGCGGCCTGGCAGGCGCCCTGGCGTGCGCCGGGGGACGCGGCGGTTCCGGCGCGGGCGGCCTCGTCGGCGGCGTTCCCGGCGAGGGTGAAGGTGTAGCCGACGAGCACGAGCTGCCACAGCACGACGAGCGTGACGAGGATCGTCGGGGTCATGCCGAGGAACTCGACGGTGACCTGCCCCCGGTCGCGGTACGGCCCCGAAGCCCTCGACCGCCTGCCGCCGTTCATCCTGTACCGTCCCTGCGCCGCCGGAAGCTGACCGCGCCCCGGTCGCCGCGCGGCCGGCCGCCCTTGTGGCCCGTCTGCGCGGCCTGCACCAGGCCGAGTTCGCCGGCCAGCGCCCACATCGCCTGTTTCACGGTGCTCTTCGCCTCCAGTTCGTGCACGCGCCCGGCGTCCACCACGCCCTGGAGCTCCTTGAAGTGGGCGGGGATCGTGGTGGCGGCGACCGCGGTGCCGGTGATCCGCGCGATGAGCGGCGGCTGGATCTCCGTGGACCGGGTGTGCCGGTTGACGACGACCGTGGTCTCCTCCGCCTTGCGGATCTGCAGCCGGTCCCACATCCGCACGGTCCGCTTGGCCCCTCGTACGGCGATGACGTCGGGGGTGGTGACCAGCAGGGCCCGGTCGGCCGTCTCCACGGCTGCCGCGCCGGCGCCGCCGAGCTGGGCGCCGCAGTCGATGACGACGACCTCGTAGCGGGAGCGCAGGGCGCCGACGATGTGGCGGGCGGCCCGGTCGGTGACCTCCTCGCCGCGTTCGCCCTCGGCGGGGGCGAGGAGCAGGGCGAGTCCGCTGTCGTGGCGGAAGACGGCGTCGGCGAGGACGCGCGGGGAGATGTCGGTGATCGCGGCGAGGTCGACGACGGAGCGGCGGAACTGGACGTCCAGGTAGGAGGCGACGTCCCCGGTCTGGAGGTCCATGTCGACCAGGGCGGTGGAGCGTCCGGAGGTCTGGGCGGCGAGCGCGAGCTGCACGGCGGTGAGGGTGGCGCCCACCCCGCCCTTGGAGCCGCTGACGGTGACGACGGTGCCGCCGGCGCCGGAGACCGGGTCGCCGCCGGCGCCCAGGTGGCGCCGTACGCCCGCCGACCACTGGGCGACCGCCTGGACCCGGCTGGCGAGTTCCTCGTAGCTCAGCGGGAGGGCGACCAGGCCGCGGGCGCCGTGGTCCATGGCGGCCTGGAAGAGGCCGGGGCTCGCGTCGGAGGTGACGAGGACGACGCCGACGGCGGGGAAGCGCAGGGCGACCTCGCGGATGAGTTCCAGCGCGGGGACGGGGCCGATCCGCTCGTGGACGACGACCACCTCGGGCAGTTCGTCGAGGGACTCGGCGGCCAGCCGGGAGAGGGTGTCGACGAGCTGCGTGGAGTCGGTCACCGGGGCCAGCGGCTCCACGGGGAGCTGGCCGATCAGGGTGGTGAGGGACCGGACCGCGTCCGCGTCACCGACTGCCGGGAGGATCCTGGTGGACATGCGGGCCTCTCACTTGTCCTGCGCGAGTTCGTACGTCCGGTCCTTCTCGGGGACGCCCGCGTCGCCCCCGGGGCCGACCAGCGCGAGCCGCACCCGCTGGGCGAACGACTCGGCGTAGGTGATGCGCTGGGCGTCGAGGGTGGACAGCGCGAAGGTGATGGGGACGGCGTCGGTGGGCCCGCGGCGGTCGTCCTCGTCGGGCTGGAGGGCCGTGAGCCGGCCGACGTCGAGGACCCTGGCGCCCGTGACGATGATCTTCGACTGGTCGGGGTCGCCCTCGCGCTGCCCCTCGAAGGTGGCGTACACGTTGACCGTGGAGCCGGGGGTGATCTTTCCGGCGACGCCGGTGGCCGCGTCGATCATGATGGCGACCTCCTGCTGCCCCGGCTGGAGGGCGGGCCGGTCCACGATCATGTCGGTCTGGAGCAGCGAGCCCTTGCGCAGGGTGGTGACGGCGATCTTGCCGCGGAGGTCGTCGAGGTCGGTGACGGCGTTCTCCGACAGCCAGCGCTCGGGCATCTCGATCCGCTCGAACTGGTCGGCGCCGAGCGTGGTGTAGGGCGCGATGTCGGTCTTCAGCCGGTAGGCGGCGACCTCGGGGCCGACCTTGGAGCGCACGTCGTTGATGACGGAGAGCACGCCGGCGAACGCGCCGAGGGCGCACAGGACCGACAGAAGGATGAGTATCACGCCGCGGCGCTGACGGGAGTTCATGAACCGTGCAACCTCGTTGGGGGGTGGCGGTCGAGCGGGACGGTGCGGGCTCGTGCGGTGGACGGACGGGTCAGGTGCGTCGGGTGAGGGCCGGTCTGGCCTCGGGGGCGGGCGGGGTGGCCGAACAGAACACGCAGCGGTCGCCGATGACGTCGATGCCGCACCAGTGGCAGGTGCCGCGCCGTACGGACGTGACCAGTTGGTAGAGCACGGACAGGTCGGGCAGGAAGGTGCAGAACTCGACGGCCTTGCCGGTGCCCCACCAGCGCCCGGACTCCGCGGGCAGCTGGGCCTCGCGCAGTCCCTGCACCCGCCAGGCGGGCGCGAGGGTGGTGGTGACCCAGTCGGAGGGGAGCTGGCCGCGGGCGACGAGCATCCAGGTGCCGAACTCGGGTCCGTCCAGCATGGCGTCGGGGCCGAGGCGGACGAGCTGCGGCTGCGGGTGGGCGAGGACGGCGAACTGGCTGCCGGGGAGCCAGGACTTGGCGTGCTGCTTGAGGTCGACGGGGATCCGGTCGAGGCGGGCGACGGAGCCCAGCAGCGCCCCGGCGTGCAGGTAGTGGGTGAGGAGGCGTCCGGCCGAGGCGAGGACGCCGGGTCCGATGTCGCAGGAGGCGAGTTGCCGCAGCTGGCGGGCCAGTACGGCCACGGCGAGCGGCGGCAGGTCGGGGCGGAACAGGGCTATCCGGTCGCTCTCCAGCAGGGAGCGCAGGGTGTGGAGGCGCCGCAGGACGGGGGCGGGGGTGGCCGGGGAGCACACGACGACGACATGGCCGTGCGCCTCGACGACGGCCTGGAGTTCGGTCAGCACGTGGTCGAGCGGGCGGGTGTCGACGTCGCGCAGCACGACGGCCGGCAGGGTGCGTTCGTCGTGCGCCGGCAGCGCCATGTCGGCGCCGGTCACGGCAATGGCAGTTGGCACGCGCGGCTCCCCGTTCTCCCCATGCCCGTCGGCCCACCGGGTGTTACTCCGGTGCACCCTCGTGACTTCACTGCGTGACTACCTCTGCACTGTATCCGCGGGTCTGTGACCGGAGAACAGCCTTTGGGCAGCCGGACAGCAACTCCTGGTACTCACAATGCGTCAAATCGGGGCAGGTCGATCATCTCGCCGGTCTCGATACGGCACCGACCGTGTGGGTTTCGTGCACCCGGCTTGACGCCGGACCCGCCTCGTCCCTCCGGGCCACGCTTCCCACCCGCCCGTCGCCCTACTCGCGCGCGGCCGCGGCCGTTTCCGGTCTGGACCTATTGACAAGCGGATTGGTCTGGACCACGGTGTGACGCATCAACGGTGGCCACCGTCGCTTCCCTCCCCAACTCCCCCACCGGAGGCCCCAAGTGGACCGCGTATCCCGTACGCCCGGACGCGGCAGACGCCCCTGGGCGGCCGCCCTCGTCTCCGCCCTGGCCCTCGCCCTTCCCCTCGCCGGAGCGGGCCAGGCGACCGCGGCCGACGTCAACAACGCGAAGAACGCCGGGTTCGAGTCGGGCCTGAGCGGCTGGACGTGCTCCGCGAACAGCGGCGCCGTCGTCTCCTCCCCCGTGCACGGGGGCTCGGCGGCGCTGAAGGCCACGCCCGCCGGGCAGGACAACGCCCGCTGTTCCCAGACCGTCGCGGTACGGCCCAACTCGACGTACCAGCTCACCGGGTGGGTGCAGGGCGGGTACGCCTACCTGGGCGTGACCGGCACCGGCACCACGGACGTGTCCACCTGGACGCCGGACTCCTCGTCCTGGAAGCAGCTGTCGACCAGCTTCTCCACCGGCTCGAACACCACGTCGGTGACGGTCTACACCCACGGCTGGTACGGCCAGCAGCCCTACCACGTGGACGACGTGTCCGTCCTCGGCCCCGACGGGGGCGGCGGGGGCGACCCGGAGCCGACGGTCCCGGCCACCCCGGCCGGGCTGACCGTCTCCGGCACGACGGCGAGCTCGGTGACGCTGACGTGGAACGCGGTGTCCGGCGCGAGCGGCTACACCGTCTACCGCGACGGCACCCGGGCGACCGCCGTGACCGGCACCTCGGCGACCGTGACCGGCCTCGCCGCCTCCACGTCGTACAGCTTCCAGGTCGCGGCGACCAACGCGGCAGGCGAGTCCGCCAAGTCGGCGGCGGTGTCCGTGCGGACGCGGGAGAACGGCGGCGGCGGGGGCGGTGACCTGCCCCGGCACGCGGTGACCGGCTACTGGCAGAACTTCAACAACGGCGCGGCCGTGCAGAAGATCTCCGACGTCCCCGCCCAGTACGACATCATCGCGGTCGCCTTCGCCGACGCCACCGGCACCCCGGGCGCCGTCACCTTCAACCTGGACTCGGCGGGTCTGAACGGCTACACCGTCGACCAGTTCAAGGCGGACGTCCGCGCCAAGCAGGCGGCCGGCAAGAAGGTCATCATCTCCGTGGGCGGCGAGCGGGGCACCGTCGCGGTGAACGACTCCGCCTCCGCGGCGAACTTCGCGAACTCGGTGTACGCCCTGATGCAGGAGTACGGCTTCGACGGCGTCGACATCGACCTGGAGAACGGCCTCGACGCGACGTACATGACGCAGGCGCTGCGGTCGCTGTCCGCGAAGGCGGGCCCGTCGATGATCCTGACGATGGCGCCGCAGACCATCGACATGCAGTCGACGTCCAACTCCTACTTCCGGACCGCGCTGAACGTGAAGGACATCCTCACGGTCGTCAACATGCAGTACTACAACAGCGGTTCCATGCTGGGCTGCGACGGCAAGGTCTACAGCCAGGGCTCGGTGGACTTCCTCACCGCGCTGGCCTGCATCCAGCTGGAGGGCGGCCTCGACGCGTCCCAGGTGGGCCTCGGCGTGCCGGCCTCCACGCGGGGCGCGGGCAGCGGCTACGTGGCGCCGTCCGTGGTGAACGCCGCCCTGGACTGCCTGACCCGCGGCACCAACTGCGGCTCGTTCAAGCCGTCGAAGACCTACCCGGGCCTGCGCGGCGCGATGACCTGGTCCACCAACTGGGACGCGACGGCGGGCAACGCCTGGTCCAACGCGGTGGGGCCGCACGTCCACGCGCTGCCGTAACCGGCACGTCCCCCCACCCGGCCGCGGCGTCCTGCTCCTGATCAGCCGATCCAGAGCAGGACGCCGTCCCCTTCCCGGGCCGCCGCGCGGAAGTACGTCACGAGGGCCTCGTAATGGGCGGTCACCTCGTCCAGCGGCTCCCCGCGCTCCCAGACGATGGTGGGGTAGATCTCGGCCGCGGCCAGGTCGGCGGGGGTGACGCCCTCGGTCAGCCGGGCGGACGGCGTGGCGGCGAGGGCGTCGGCGGCGGCGCGGACCCGGTCCGGGGTGAGGCAGTGGGCCGCGCGTACTCCCCGGTCATGCCCACGGCGGCCCCCTCCGGACGGTCGGCGGTCGTCTCCGCCGATGACCCGGTCATCCTGACAGCGGCCACTGACAACGGGCCGCCCGCGGCCGCGCGCGGCCGGCCCGCACGCACTGTGTCCGCCGCCACATGAAACATTTCCCCGGGTCCACCGCATCAATGAGGTGAAGGCGGTTCGGGGAGCACGACGGGGGACGGCGGAATGAGACAGCAGCGCAGCGCGGACTACGCGGAGTTCGCCTCCGCACGGGCAGGACACCTGTACCGGTCCGCGTGCCTGCTCACCGCCGGGGACACGCATCTCGCCGAGGACCTCGTGCAGGAGACCTTCGGCCGGCTGTACGTCCGCTGGGGGCGCGTATCCCGGGCGGAGAACCCTGCCGCGTACGCGCAGACGGTGCTGACCCGGACCTTCCTCGCCCACCGGCGCCTGCGCAGCAGCCGGGAGCGGGCCACCGACACGTTCCCCGACCTGCCGGGCGCCGGCGACGGTGACGCGCCGCTGCGGCTGACGCTGATGGCCGCGCTCGCCCGGCTGCCCGCCAAGGACCGCGCGGTCGTCGTCCTGCGCTACTGGGAGGACCGTTCGGTGGAACAGACCGCCGACGTGCTGAACGTCAGCTCGGCGGCCGTGCGCACGCGGTGCGTCCGCGCGCTCGGACGGCTGCGGGAGCTGCTGGGCGAGGACCTCCACGAGTTCTCCCGCCCCTGACACCGGCCGCCCGGCCCCCTTCACCGACTTCATCGACCTCATACGCTTCACACCCGCGGAAAGGTGGGTTCGTCATGCCCGAGAACCAGCACGAGGACCCCTTCGAGAACCGGTTCGCCACAGCGCTGCGCGACACCGGCGACGGCTTCCGTGCCGGCGACCCGGCCGCCCTCGTCACCGGAGGACAGGTGCGCGGGCGGCGCAAGCAGCTGCTGCGGCGGACCGCCGTCCTGGGCGGCATCACCGGTGTCGCCCTGGTCGGCGTGGGCGGGACGCTGCTCCTGCCGTCCGACGTGCACGACCCCAGGCGGACCTCCGCGGCGGCCGGCCCCGCCTCGACCGCGGACCCGTCGGCGGCGAGCCCTTCGCCCGCCGAGAGCTTCTCCCGCGACGACATGCTGCGCTCGCTCAAGGAGCTGATGCCTCAGGGCACGTACAGCGAGGAGGAAGCCCAGGGCACCGGGTCGACGATGCCCCCGTACGCGCGGCTGGTGTTCGACGACGGCGAGGGCGCGGCGGCACTCGGCCTGAGTGTCGACCGGATGGACCCCGGCGGCGAGCAGGCCGCCCAGTGGACGACATGCCCCGACAAGAAGATCGTCGCCTACGACGACTGCACCAGCGCCACCCAGCCGGACGGCTCCCGGCTCATGCTGCTCCGCGGCTACGAGTACCCGGACCGGCGGGTGGACACCAAGTGGTGGAACGCCGAACTGGTCACGCCCGACGGGGTGCACGTGACCCTGAGCGAGTGGAACGCGCCCGCGCAGAAGGACGCGCCGGTGTCCCGCCCGCAGCCCCCGCTCTCCGCGGGGCAGCTGAAGGAGATCGTCACCGCCGACGTGTGGAAGCGGGTCGCGGCCGCCATGCCGCAGAGCCCCAAGCCGTCCGCGACCGGCGAGGCGCCTCCGGAGGGCAGGCCGTCCGGTGCGATCGCCAAGACGCTGATGGGTCTGCTGCCCGAGAACCTGAAGGTGACCGGCCGGAGCGGCCCGGGCGGCGAGTACGCCTACCTCGTCGTCGACGACGGCAAGGGCGGGAGCCTCGTCCAGATCAATGTGCAGGCGGGCATGTCGGACCTGGCCGGCGAACTGTTCAAGGACGCCGAGAAGCTGCCCGACGGCACCCTGCTCACCACCCAGGAGTCGCCCGGGGAGAAGGCCGGCAAGGACGTGGTCATGTGGACCGCGGACACCCTGCGCCCCGACGGACTGCGCGTCGTCATCAGCGCCTTCAACACCCCCGCCCAGGACCAGGACGCCACACGGGACACCCCCGCGCTCACCCTGGCCCAGCTGCGGGAGATCGCGCTGAGCACGGAGTGGGACGCGGGGGCGTGAGACGGATTCAGCAGCGGATCAGAAGAACTCCGACCACGGCTGGTCCCAGATCTGCTTGACCGCGAGGACCAGGAACAGCAGGCCCGCCACCGTCAGCATGCCGTTGCTGAGGTAGCTGTTGCGCCACTCGCGCGGAGTGCGGGAGGAGTTGAGCAGCCACAGCAGGGTCAGGGCCAGGAACGGCATGAAGGCCGCGCCGAGGACGCCGTAGATGATGATCAGGCGGAACGGCTCGTCCTGGAACAGCAGGATCATCGGCGGGAACGTCAGCCACAGCAGGTACGCGCGGAAGGTCCAGGAGCGTTCCCGGCGGCCGGAGGCCAGCTCGTCCGCGCGCGCCTGCCGCTCGCCGCGCTGCCGGGCGAGGAAGTCGGCGAACATCAGGCTCACGCCGTGCCAGACGCCGATGAGGGAGGTGAAGGAGGCGGCGAAGAAGCCGACCAGGAACAGGACGCCGGTGGTCTTCCCGTACCGGTCCTCCAGGATGTCACCGAGCTGGATCAGGCCCTGGTCGCCGCCGGAGATGGCGATGTTCGCCGAGTGCAGCAGCTCCGCGCCGACGAAGAGCATCGCGACGACGAAGATGCCGGTGGTGATGTAGGCGACCCGGTTGTCCAGCCGCATGACCTTCATCCAGCCGCTGTTGGTCCACCCCTTGGCGTTGACCCAGTAGCCGTAGGCGGCCAGCGTGATGGTGCCGCCGACGCCGCCGATCAGGCCGAGGGTGTTGAGGATGGAGTCCTCCTCGTCCGGCAGCACGGGGAGGAGGCCGGCGAAGGCGTCGCCCAGGTTGGGGGTGACGCGGAACGCCAGGTAGACGGTGACCACGAACATGACGCCCACCAGGACGGTCATGACCTTCTCGAACACCGCGTACTTGTTGAACCAGACGAAGACCAGGCCGACCAGGCCGCAGGCGATGCCCCAGTACTCGAGGTCCATCACGCTCGGGAACAGCGCCTGGAGCGGCAGCGCGCTGGACGACATGGCGGCGGCGCCGTAGACGAAGCCCCAGATGACGGCGTAGACGGCGAAGAACCAGGTGGTCCAGGGGCCTAGGCTGGCCCAGCCGTCGAAGAGGGTGCGGCCGGTGGACAGGTGCCACCGGCCGCACGCCTCCGCAAGGGAGATCTTCACCAGGCAGCCGACGACGGCCGCCCACAGCAAGGTGTAGCCGAAGTTGCTGCCGGCGATGAGGGTGGCCACGAGGTCCCCGGCGCCCACGCCGGTCGCGGCGACGACGATGCCGGGGCCGATGTAGCGCCAACTGGACCGGCGTGGCTGCGGGCCGGGGCCGTCCTTCGCACCGATGTCCTGGGTGTTTCCCGTGGTGTCCGCCATGGGGTCAAGAAAGCGGACGGGTGCCGGTCCGGCAAGAGGGCGTGCGGGATCTTCACCGGGTCTGCGTGGCAGGGTGGCCGATTCCCCTGGCGGGGACGGCCGGCCGCACGCAGAACCGGCGATCGCCGGGAGCCGGCCCCCGGTCAGGCGCGGTCGGCGGCCTCGGCCTTGTCCTCGGACTCCGCCCGGTCCTCGACCTCGTCCTCCTGGACGGGCTCCTCGGCGCCGTCGTCGAAGTACGCGTCGAGGACCTTGTCCAGGGCCGCGTCCCACTCGGCGAACCGGCGGCGTGCGTCGGCCTCGATCTCGATCGGGTACCAACGCCGGTCGGGGGTATGGACGGTGACGGTGAACCGCTTGCCGAAGCGGGCCGTCTCCGTCTCCACCGCGCCGATCTCGTCCCAGCGGAACTCGCACTCCTGGTCGTCCAGCTTCAGCCGTACGCCGCGGTGGTCCGCGACGATGGCGGCCCGGCGGTCGGACGCCTCGAAGACGGGTCCGTCGGGGGCGGGTTCCGGCTCGTCGTCCCCGGCGGCCGGGGAGTCACCGGAGTGCTCCGACTCCTCGGCCTCCGAGGCGGCTTCCGTCGCCGTGTCGTCGACGGTCCCGTCCTCGTCCGTGCCGGGCGCGTCCTGCGTGTCCTTCGCGTCCTCCTCGCGGCCGGTCACGGGCGCGGTGAGCCCGGGGATGAAGGCCGGGTCGAACCCGGCGCCCTCCAGGGGCTTGCTGCTGCTCGAACCTATGCGCTGCTCCACACCGCAGGAGTATGGTCGACGAACCTGTGCGCGTCACAGCCAGCCCCGACTTCGTTATCGGACGACTACACGGGCACCACGTCTCACCGCGCCGACCGGGGTCACACCACCAGGCTCAGCGCCGCCGCGACCACGAACCCGGCCACCGACAGCACGCTCTCCAGCACGGTCCACGTCTTCAGCGTGTCCCGCTCGCTGATGCCGAAGTACTTGGCGACCATCCAGAACCCGCCGTCGTTGACGTGCGAGGCGAAGATGGAGCCGGCCGAGATGGCCATGATGACGAGCGCCACGAACGCCTGCGAGTGGTCGCCCTCGGACAGCAGCGGGGCCACGATGCCCGCCGTCGTCACGATCGCCACCGTCGCCGAGCCCTGCGCGACCCGCAGCACCACGGAGATCAGGTACGACAGCACGATGACCGGCAGACCGACGTCGTTGAAGGTGTCGGACAGGGCCTGCGCGACCCCGCTGCCCTTGAGGACCGCGCCGAAGACGCCGCCCGCGCCGACCACCAGCAGGATGTTGCCGACCGGCTTCAGGGAAGAAGTGGACACCGTTTCCAGGGACTTGCGGGACCATCCGCGCCGGATGCCCAGCAGGTAGTACGCGAGGAACAGGGCGAGGGTGAGCGCCACGAACGGGTGGCCGAAGAACTCGATCACCGAGCGCAGGGTGGACGGGTCCAGCGCGATGGAGGAGAAGGTCGCCGCGAGGATCAGGACGAGCGGCGTGCCGATGATGCCGAGGACCGTGCCGAGCGGCACCGGCGTCTCGCGCGGCTGCACGCCCGAGGCGCGCTGTTCGGCGGCGACGGCGTCCTTGGCCTCCTGGGCGGCCTCCACCATGTCCTGCGGGACGGCGACGAAGATGCGCTTGCCGATCCAGGCCGAGTAGACCCACGCGGCGGCGACGGCCGGCAGGCCGCAGACGACGCCCATGAGGATGACCCAGCCGAGGTCGACGTGGAGCAGTCCGGCGGCGGCCACCGGGCCCGGGTGCGGCGGCAGGAAGGCGTGGGTGACGGAGAGACCCGCGAGGAGGGGCAGGCAGTACAGCAGGATCGACTTGCCGGACCGCTTGGCGGCGGCGTAGACGATGGGCGCGAGGACGAAGATGCCCACGTCGAAGAAGACGGGGATGCCGAAGATGAGGCCGGTCAGGCCCATCGCCAGGGGCGCCCGCTTCTCGCCGAACAGTCCGAGCAGCCGGGACGCCAGCACCTCGGCTCCGCCGCTGACTTCGAGAATCGCGCCGAGCATGGTGCCCAGGCCGATGATGATCGCGACATGGCCGAGGATGCCGCCCATCCCGGACTCGATGGTGGACACCGCGTCCGACTTCTGCACGGTGCCGAAGAGTTCGGTGACCGACAGGCCCGCGAGCAGGCCGACGGCTATGGAGACGCCGAGCAGCGCGACGAACGGCTGGAGGCGGACCTTGATGATCAGGAAGAGCAGCAGGGCGATGCCGATGGCAGCCACCGTGAGCAGGCCGGCGGTGCCGTCGATGAGGAGGAGCAGTCCTCCGGTGTGCGGCGGTGTCTCGGCGGGCGCGGACGCGGCGAGCGGGAGGGATGGATGGGACATCGGGGGGTCCTCTGGGTAAGGGCATGGTCTCGGGGGTCTGGGGGTCCCCCCCGGACGGCACAGCCGGGCAGGGGGGATCGCGGCACGGCGTCCCGGGGTGCGGGGCGCCGTGCCGTGACGACGTGCGGGGGGTGGGGGGACTCAGCCGAGGACGGCGAGCGCGTCGATCTCGATGAGGAGGCCGGCGGGGAGACCGACGTAGACGGTCGTGCGGGCGGCCGGGGGCTGGGTGAGGCCCTGCTCCTCGAAGTAGGTGTTGTAGATCTCGTTCATCTCGGCGAAGTGGTCCACGTCGGTGAGGTAGACGCGGATCATCATCACGTCGTCCCAGCTCGCGCCGCCCTCCTCGAGGATCGCCTTGACGTTGGCGAGGGTCTGGAGGGTCTGCTCGCGCAGGGTGGGACCGGCGGGCGTGGGCGGCTTGCCCTCCTCGGCGGGCAGGAAGCCCACCTGGCCGGCGACCTGCAGGATGTTGCCCTTGCGGACGCCGTGCGAGAACTTCGCGGGCGGGGTGGTGTGGGTCTTCGGGGTCAGCGCGACTTTCTCGGTCATGCGGGGGATGTCCTTACTTCGGTTCTGCCGGGGTACGGCCGGAGTACTCGCCGCTGATGGCGTCCGCGGTACGGCGCACCAGCGGGAGCAGGGTGAGGAGTTCGTCGGCGGTGACGACGACGTTCGGCGCGGACACCGACATCGCGGCGACCACCCGGCCGTCGGCGCCGCGGATCGGCGCGGCGACGCAGTTGATGGACTCCTCGTGGCCGCCGAGGTCGGTGGCCCAGCCCTGTTCGCGCACCTTGGCCAGCTCCTGGAGGAACGCGGCCGCGTGGGGCGTCGAACGGGGCGTGTACATGGGGTAGTCGAGCTTCTCCGCGAGGGCGCGGCGCTCGTGCTCGGGCAGGTCGGCGAGGAGCAGCTTGGCCACGGCGGCCACGGTGATGGCGACGGGCTTGCCGATACGGGAGTACATCCGCACCGGGTAGCGGCTCTCCACCTTGTCGATGTAGAGGACCTCGTTCTCCTCGTACACGGCGAGGTGGACGGTGTGTCCGCACTGCTCGTTGAGGCGTACGAGGTGGGCGTGGGCGATCTCGCGCACGTCGAGGTTCTCCATCGCCTCCTGGGCGAGGGCGAAGAGGCGGGCGCCGAGGCGGTAGCGCTGGTCGGACTGGCGGTAGACCAGGCCGTGCTCGTGCAGGGTGCGGAGCAGGCGCAGGGCCGTGGACTTGTGCACGCCGAGGCGGTCGGCGACCTGGCCGAGGTCGGCGGGTCCCTCGGCGAGCAGCGGAAGGATGCTCAGGGCGCGGTCTACGGTCTGGCTCATGGGGTGCGTGCCTCCTCTGCGGCCTCTGTGTCGGCGGTCGTCCAGCCGGGGCCGAGTCGCAGTTTCTCCCATGCGGGGGCGTCCAGGGCGGCGAGGCGGTCGGCGAGGGGCCGGGGCGGGGGTGGGGCGAGGTCACCGGGGGTGGTGAGGGTGGCGGCGGCGGCGAGGTGGCCGTGGCGTAGGCGGTCCCGTACGGGCAGACCCCGGAGGGTGGCCGAGAGGAAACCGGCGGCGAAGGCGTCGCCGGCGCCGACTGCCGCGACGACGTCGACGTGCACGGCGCGTACGAACGTCGCGGTGCCGTCGGCGTCCTCGCACAGGCCGTCGGTCTCCTTGTCGAAGGCGACCGCCCCGCCCTTGCCCTGCTTGACGACCACGATCTCAGGTTCGGGAAGGGCCTCCCGCACCGCACGGGCGCCGTGCAGCCCCCATGCCTGGCGCGCCTCGTCGTCTCCCACGAAGACGATGTCCGCCCTGCGGGCCAGCTCCAGCAGCACATCCGGATCCTGGCCCTCGCCCCACAGGCCGGGGCGGTGGTTCACGTCGAAGGAGATCAACGGGCGCCCAGGCCGGGGGCCGGTCAGCTCGCGCATCAGGGCCAGGCAGTCCTGCGACAACGCCGCCGTGATGCCCGACAGATGCAGCACCCGTCCCGCCCGTACCGCTTCCAGGTCCACGCCGGCCGGCGACATCGCCGACGCCGCCGAACCCGCCCGGTAATACGCGACCTCGTGCGTGTTGCCCGCGCGGTCGCCCGCCGTGCGGAAGTAGACGCCCGTGGGACGGGCGGGGTCGCGGCGGACGTGCGACACGTCGACGCCGTACGCGCCGATCGCCTCGACGAGGTGGTCGCCGAAGCCGTCCGCGCCGACGCGGCTGACCCAGCGTGTGGTGTGGCCGGCCGCCGCGAGTGTGCAGGCCACGTTGGACTCCGCGCCGCCGATCGACCGGTGGAAGGCGGGGACGTCGGCGAGGCGGCCGGGGCGGGACGGCAGGAACGTCACCATGGACTCGCCGAGCGCGACGACGTCGACGACGTCGGGGGCGTTGCCGGTTCCGGTGACGGTCACGATGGCGGGGCTCCTCGTCGGGGCGGGGGACGCGGTGTCCGTTGACCGCGTGTGGCGGAGATGTTAGACAGCGGTGAGCGATATACGCAATGAGTGTTGCAATACGCGCAACGCACCTGATCAGGGAGGCTCCATGGTCCACGATGCTCTCGCCCGCCTCGCCGAGGAACGGGTCGGTCACCGCTTCAAGGGCCTCCCGCCGGACGCCGCGGACCTCACGGTCAGCGAGCTGGCCGCGCAGCGGCGGAATCTCTTCACCGGCGGCTTCACCACCCCCGTGCTCGCGCTGTCCGCCGAGCGTCTGGAGCACAACCTGGCGGCGCTGGAGACGTTCGCGGAGCGGCATGGTCTCGCGTTCGCGCCGCACGGCAAGACCTCCATGGCGCCGCAGCTCTTCCACCGCCAGATCGAGCGGGGCGCGTGGGGCATCACCCTGGCCGTTCCCCACCAGGTGCGCGTGGCACGGGAGTTCGGGGTCGAGCGGGTCTTCCTGGCGAACGAGCTGGTGGACGCGGCGGCGCTGCGCTGGATCGCGGCCGAGCAGGACGCCGACCCGGCGTTCCGGTTCGTCTGCTACGTCGACTCCGTGCGCGGGGTGGAGCTGATGGACGCGGCGCTGGCCGGGGCGTCCCGGCCGGTGGACGTGGTGGTCGAGCTGGCCGCCGGTGAGGGCGCGCGCACCGGGGTGCGGACGGAGGCGCAGTGCGCGGCCGTCGCCGATGCGGTGTCGGCCGCGCGGACGCTGCGGCTGGCCGGGGTCGCCGGGTACGAGGGCGAGGTGCCTCAGGCCGACCCCGAGCGGGTGCGTGCGTGGCTGCGGCGGCTGGTGGCGCTGGCCGTGGACTTCGACAAGGCGGGGCGGTTCGCGGGGCTGGACGAGATCGTGGTGAGCGCGGGCGGCAGCGCCTGGTTCGACGCGGTCGCGGACGTCTTCGCGGAGGTCCCGGAGCTGTCGGCGCCGGTGCTGAAGCTGCTGCGCTCGGGTGCGTACGTGTCGCACGACGACGGGCACTACGAGCGGCTGACCCCCTTCAACCGGGTGCCGCAGGAGGGCGGTCTGGAGCCGGCGTTCCGGCTGTGGACGCAGGTGGTGTCGCGGCCGTCGGCGGAGCAGGCGTTCACCAACGCGGGCAAGCGGGACGCGGCGTACGACCTGGATCTGCCGGTGGCGCGGGTGGTGCGCCGGGACGGGACGGAGCGGCCGGCCACGGGCATCGAGGTGACCGGTCTGTCCGACCAGCACGCTTGGCTGCGCACCTCTTCGGAGGCGGACGTGGAGGTGGGAGACTGGGTGGGGTTCGGTCTGTCGCACCCCTGCACGTCCTTCGACAAGTGGGCGCTGATCCCCGTGGCGGAGGCGGACGGCACGGTCGTCGACTACATCCGTACCTTCTTCTAGGAGGCAGGACCGTGGAAGAGCTCGTCATCCGGGACGCGGACGTCGTCGACGGCTCCGGGGATCACTCGTACCGCGCGGACGTGGTGGTGGACGGCGGACGCGTCGTCTCCATCGTCAAGGAGGCGGCGGACGCGGGCTGCCAGCGTCCGAAGGCGCGGCGCGAACTGGACGCGGAGGGGCTGGTGCTGGCCCCCGGCTTCATCGACATGCACGCGCACAGCGACCTCGCCCTGCTGCGCGACCCCGACCACAGCGCGAAGGCCGCGCAGGGCGTCACCCTCGAAGTGCTCGGCCAGGACGGATTGTCGTACGCGCCGGTGGACGACCGGACGCTGGGCGAGGTGCGGCAGGCGATCGCCGGGTGGAACGGCCAGGGTGACGACGTGGACTTCGACTGGCGGTCGGTCGGCGAGTACCTGGACCGGCTGGACCGGGGCGTCGCGGTGAACGCGGCGTACCTGATCCCGCAGGGCACCGTGCGCGCGCTCGCCGTCGGCTGGGAGGACCGCGAGGCCACGCCCGAAGAGCTGGACCGGATGCGGCAGTTGGTCGCGGAGGGCATGGAGCAGGGCGCGGTCGGGATGTCGTCGGGGCTGACGTACACGCCCGGGATGTACGCCCCGGACGCCGAACTGACCGAGCTGTGCCGGGTGGTGGCGTCGTACGGCGGCTACTACTGCCCGCACCACCGCTCCTACGGCGCCGGCGCGCTGGAGGCGTACGCGGAGATGGTGGCCCTCACCCGGGAGGCGGGCTGCCCGCTGCATCTGGCGCACGCCACCATGAACTTCGGGGTGAACAAGGGCCGGGCGCCCGAGCTGCTGGCGCTGCTGGACGAGGCGCTGCACGCGGGCGCCGACATCACCCTGGACACCTATCCGTACACCCCGGGCTGCACGACCCTGGTGGCGCTGCTGCCGAGCTGGGCGAGCGAGGGCGGCCCCGAGGAGATCCTGCGGCGGCTCGCGGACGAGGCGACGGCGGAGCGGATCCGGCACGACCTGGAGGTCACCGGCTCGGACGGCTGCCACGGCGTGCCGGTGGAGTGGGAGACGATCGAGATCTCCGGGGTGGGCGACCCTGCGCTGGACGAGTACGTGGGCCGTACGGTGCTGGAGTCGGCGCGGGCGCGCGGCGAGAGCCCGTGGACGGTGGCGCGGGAGCTGCTGCTGAAGGACCGGCTCGCCCCGACGATCCTCCAGCACGTGGGCCACGAGGAGAACGTACGGGCGATCATGCGCCACCGGGTGCACACGGGCGGCTCGGACGGCATCCTGCAGGGCGCGAAGCCGCACCCGCGGGCGTACGGGACGTTCCCCCGCTATCTCGGCCACTACGTGCGGGAGCTGGGGGTGCTGTCGCTTGAGGAGTGCGTGGCCCATCTGACCTCGCGCCCGGCGGCGCGGCTCGGGCTGCGGGACCGGGGGCTGGTCCGCGAGGGCTACAAGGCGGACTTGGTGCTGTTCGACCCGCGGACGGTGGACGCCGGGTCGACCTTCGCCGAGCCGCGCACGCTGCCCACGGGCATTCCGTACGTGCTGGTCGACGGGCGGTTCGTGATCGAGGACGGGCGGCGCACGGACGTGCTGGCGGGGCGGGCGGTGCGCAGGACTCCGCGCTGACCGCCCGCCCCGCCGGGCCCGTCAGGGCTTGGGCACGGTGCAGCCGCTCGCGCTCAGGTCGAGGCGGTTGCCGGTGGTGAAGCAGGAGGTGAACGGGTAGGTCTGCTGGGCGTAGTTGATGCCCTGGCGGACCGTGACACCGCCGTTCTCGTCGACCTCGCACGGGTTGTTGACCGTGCAGCGGGCGCCGTCCTCGTTGCCGGTGTTGTTGACGGCGACCACCTTTCCGGTGGCGTCGTCGACCACCGGGGAGCCGGAGGTGCCGCCGATGGTGTTGCAGGCGGAGGTGTAGCGGACCGAGTCCTTCCAGGTCCAGTCGCCCTCCTTCAGCCGGTAGGCGAAGCCGTCGACGGAGCAGCTGTAGATCCGCTTCCAGTAGCCGGAGACCACGCTGATGGCGGTGCCGGCGGCCGGGCGGGAGCTGCTGAGGGTGAGCGGGTCGATCCCGTACGAGCTCTTGATCTGCGCGTACGTGGTGTTCAGGCGGTAGATCGCCGCGTCCGTGTCGGTCATGGTCGCGTAGACCAGCCGGTCGGCGCGCAGGGTGGCGACCTTGGTGCCGGAGGCGTTCAGCAGGCCGAAGGTGCGGCTCGACGCCTGGTCGGTGATGACCTGGCCGGGCGCGGGGAAGCCGCTCTCCAGGCAGTGGCCGTTGGTGAGGACCAGCGCCGGGTCGGAGGCGGCCGAGTTCGGCATGCGGACGACGGAGCCGGAGCAGTTGCTCAGTGAGACGGTGCCCGCGAAGTTCACCGCGCCCGAGTTCTTCGCGGTGAGCCCCGACAGGGTCTCCGCGACGGCCCCGACCGTGTCGTTGACGATGCCCGTCAGCGACGTGGCCGGGGCCGTGCCCGTGGTCGTGTCCGCGCCCGTGGGGGATGGCGCGGCGGCGACCGCGGGGGTCGCGCCCGCGCCGGCGAGTGCCAGGGCGCAGAGCGCGACGACGAGAGGTTTTCTCATGGGGGTCCCCTCAATGCGGCGTCGGGCGGCCGGATCGCTCCGGCCGCCCACAAAATTGTCATGCGCATTGTCATCACGCGGACGCCGGGCGGGCAAGGACCCGTTTTTCCCGGTGACGGCCTTCGGTGACGGCGGGGCAGCGCTCGTCCCACGGCCGACGGGCACGACGCACCCTCCCGGCGGCCGGACGCGGGACGGCCTACAGGTTCACCCGCGGACCTGCGAAAAGAGGGGCCGGGCGTGGGGAGGCTGGGTGTGGAGGTGATGGAGGCGCGCGCCCATGATCGTCACGCGGAGAACCACGCGCAGGACAAAACCACCCGAACCGACGCGTCTCACGTGGCGGAAAACACGGCCCGAAGGGCCATACCGGGCCGTAAGCTCCCAGCATGCAGGTGATCCAGTCGACCAAGCTCGCCAACGTCTGTTACGAGATCCGGGGCCCGGTGCTCGAGGAGGCGATGCGGCTGGAAGCTGCCGGTCACCGCATCCTCAAGCTGAACACGGGCAACCCGGCGGCGTTCGGCTTCGAATGCCCGCCCGAGATCCTCGAGGACATCCTCCGCAACGTGTCGTCGGCGCACGGCTACGGCGACGCGAAGGGCCTGCTGGCCGCGCGCCGGGCCGTCGTCATGCACAACCAGACGCTCGGCATCGAGACCGACGTCGAGCACGTCTTCATCGGCAACGGTGTGTCCGAGCTGATCGTGATGGCGATGCAGGGCCTGCTGGACGACGGCGACGAGGTGCTGGTCCCCGCCCCGGACTACCCGCTGTGGACGGCGGCCGTCTCCCTGTCCGGCGGCACGGCGGTGCACTACCGCTGCGACGAGCAGTCCGACTGGATGCCGGACCTGGCCGACGTGGAGCGCAAGGTCACCGACCGCACCAAGGCCCTCGTCATCATCAACCCGAACAACCCCACCGGCGCGGTCTACGACGAGGCGGTCATCAAGGGCCTCACCGACATCGCCCGCCGCCACAACCTGCTGGTCTGCTCCGACGAGATCTACGACAAGATCCTCTACGACGACGCCGTGCACACCCCGACGGCCAAGGTCGCCCCCGACCTGCTCACCCTCACCTTCAACGGCATGTCGAAGGCGTACCGGGTGGCCGGCTACCGGGTGGGCTGGATGTCGATCTCGGGCCCGCGCGCCCACGCCGACTCCTACATCGAGGGCCTGACGATCCTGGCGAACATGCGCCTGTGCGCGAACATGCCGGGCCAGCACGGGGTGGTCGCGGCGCTCAGCGGCCGCCAGACGATCAAGGACCTGGTGCTGCCGGGCGGACGGCTGCGCGAGCAGCGGGACGTGGCGTACGAGCTGCTGACCCAGATCCCGGGCGTGAGCTGCGTGAAGCCGAAGGGCGCGCTGTATCTGTTCCCGCGCCTGGACCCCGAGGTCTTCAAGATCAACGACGACCGGCGGATGGTGCTGGACCTGCTGCGCCGCGAGAAGATCATGGTCGTGCAGGGCACGGGCTTCAACTGGCCGGAACCGGACCACTTCCGCGTGGTCACGCTGCCCTCGGTCACGGACCTGCGGGACGCGGTGGGGCGCATCGCACGCTTCCTGGACGGCTACGGCCAGCACTGAGCTTTTCGCACTCAGTACTGAGGATTGATCACTTTCGACCTCAACTCAACTTTAGACAGAATCTAAGCTAGGATGGTTTCCTGTCAGCACCCAGGAGGCCATCCATGTACGAACCGATCCGCTCCAAGTCGGTCCACAGCACGATGGCCGGCCCTGACGACTTCCCCCACAGGTCCCGCGAGGAGGAGCTGGACATCCAGCTCGCGGGCCATCTCGCCGCGCTGCTCGCCGTCACCGACGAGCTGCGGGCGGCGGCCCCCTCGGCCGATCTGGACACCGCGGCCGAGCGGCTCACCCAGGAGATCACCCGCCTGCGGGGAGGACGTACGCCGGCCCGTGCGACGACGTCCACGCGCGGCCGCGAGCCGGACGCGACGGCCCTGCACCGGAAGGCGCACGCGCTCGCCGGGCGCGCCCTGGTCGTCGCCGCGTCCCGCGCGGACACGGCGGCGGCGATCCTGGCCGCCGAGCGGATGGACGCGCACACCGCGGCGCTGAAGCAGCGCCCGCTGGCGTCCTCCGCCCACTGAGCCCCCTCCGGGGGCTCCCCGCATACGGCCCCGGTCCGCGCGCACCCGCAGCGACGTGCGGACCGGGCGCCCTCACGTGTCGGCGCGGGGCTCAGGGTGTGAGCACCACCCGGCCGAAGACCTCGCCCGCGTCCATCGCGCGGTGGGCCTCCGACGCGCGGTCGAGTGGCAGTACGTCGTGCACGACCGTGCGTAGTTCCCCGCGCGCCGCCTCGGCGAACTGTTGTGCCCGTACGGCCTGGCGGTCCGGGCCCGGCACCGTGTCGGAGCTGAAGGTGGCGAACGAGAGGGACTTGCGGAAGTCGCGCATCAGCCGCGTGCCGAAGTCCTCCGGGGGCCGGCCGCCGACGACGCCGACGAGCACGTAGCGCCCGTTGGCGTGCAGCGCGTCCAGGGCGTCCGGCAGGCCGGGGCCGCCGACGACGTCGATCACGACGTCGAAGCCGGTGGGCGCGTCCGGGTGCTCGCTCCCGAGGGACCGGTCCAGGACATGGGTCGCCCCCAGCTCCCGCAGCCGTGCGCCCCGCTCCTCGGACGAGGTGGTGACCGCCACGGCGCCCGCGCCGCCCCGTGCGGCGAGCTGGACGGCCGTGATCCCGATGCTTCCGGCGGCACCACGCACGAGCACGGTCTCGCCGGGTGCGAAGTGAGCCTTGCGCAGGGCGAAGTGCGCGACGATTCCGGAGCCGCCCAGGGTCACCGCGTCCGCTCCGCTCAGCCCGTCGGGCAGTGCGAGGACGTCCTCGACGCGGGCGACGGCCTGCTCGGCGTATCCGCCGGACAGCCCGGTGAACGCCCACACCCGCCGTCCGGTCCACGAGGCGTCCACGCCCTCCCCCACGGCGATCACGGTCCCCGCGATCTCGCTCCCGAGGAGGTGCCCCTCACGGAACCCGTGCTCGGCGAGCGCACCCCGGCGGATCACGGCGTCCACCCCGCCCACCCCGATCGCCTCGGTGGCGACCAGCACCTGTCCCGGCCCAGGCACCGGCGCGGGAAGGCCGACGACCTCCAGCCCCTCCGGCGCTCCGAACGTCCGGATCACCACGGCTTTCATCTCTGCTCCTTAAGGTCGGTGGCAGCACCGCCGTCGGACCGTAACGGACGCCCCCGTCCGCTCGACCGAAGTGAGAGACGATGACCACCGAAGTGCCTCACCACCCCGTCCGCTCCGACGCCCGCGACAACCGCGCCCGCATCCTGGAGGCGGCACGCGCGGTGTTCGGCGAGGAGGGGCTGGGCGCGCCGATGCGAGAGGTCGCGCGGCGCGCGGGGGTCGGCCCCGCCACGCTGTACCGGCACTTCCCGGCCAAGCGGGACCTCCTCGCGGAGACCTTCGCCGAACAGCGGCGGGCCTGCCGTACGGCGGTCAGGGACGCCCTCGCGGACCCGGACCCGTGGCACGGGTTCCGCACCGTGATCGAGCGGATCTGTGAATTGCACGCCCACAGCGCGGGGTTCGCGGACGCGTTCATGACCGCGTTCCCTGAGGCGATGGACTTCACGGCGGACCGGGAGCGGACGCTGCGCGCGGTGGCGGAACTCGCGCGGCGGGCGCGGGAGACGGGCCGGCTGCGGCCGGACTTCGTGGTCGACGACCTGGTACTGGTCCTGATGGCCCACCGGGGCCTCCAGGACACGCCCCGCGAGGCACGGGTCGCCGCCTCCCGCCGTTACGCGGCCTACGTCGTCGAGGCGTTCCGCGCGACACCGGCGCCGGAGGCGGCGACTCCGCTGCCGCCGGCGCCCCGTCTGTCCACGTGAGGGACTCCGTCCACCGTTCGGTGAGCGCCGAACCGTCCGGCCCGTAGCGTGCGGAGTCCCGCGCGGGAGACGCCCGCGCCCAGACGCAGGAGGCGCCCCGTGCCGGAGGCGGACCTGAAGCAGCAGCTTGCCGAGCGGTTCCGGGAGGTCAACGGGGACCATCCGATGACCGCCGCGGACGACGCGTACGTCACCGCGCAGTTCGTCGTGCTGGAGGAGCTGTGCGCGGCACAGGGCCACCACCCCGACGCCGTGCGCCGGCTGATGCTGGACGGGTGTCTCCCGCTCCCCGGCTATCTGCGGTCCGACGGCGCCGAGATGGTGCCGGCCGACCTGTTCGCGCTCGCCGACGAGGCCGGCGGTGTCGACCTGCTGGAAACCTGGTTCACCGCCCACTGGGCCGACCCGGTCACCGGGAAAGCAGAGTGGAACGCGTACCTCAGCGGACAGTACGTGTGTCTGCACTCGGTGACCCCTGCCACGATCCGGCGGAAGGACCGGCTGACGGCCGCGATCGGCGCCGCACTCGACGATCCCGACACCGATTCTGCGCACCTGCACGCCTTGGTCGACGAGCTCGACGCCCTGGAACCGGCGTTCACGGCCTACGACCGCCTCCGCTTCGGCGGACCCACCTCCCGCGACACCTGCATCGACGCGGTCCGCGCCCGATTCCCGCGCCCGGACGGCCGGGGCGTAGGTAGCGTTGGGCCGCACGGGTGACCGAAGACGCCCCGGGGGCCGGGGACGGGGAGGGACACGGCATGGCGGGGGACGCGCAGGACACGGCGCGGCGGCTGCGGGCGGTCTGCGCGGAGCTGTCGGACCGCTTCTTCGAGCGGGACGACGTCGTACGGACGCTGGTGGTGACGCTGCTGGCCGGGCAGCACTCGCTGGTGCTGGGGCCGCCCGGCACGGCGAAGTCGGAGCTGGCGCGGGAGCTGACGGGGCGGATCGACGGGGCCGCGTACTGGGAGATCCTGCTGTCGAAGTTCACCGCGCCGACGCGGATGTTCGGGCCGATCGACGTGGCCGCGCTGGCGCGGGGCGAGTACCGGCAGGTGTACGACGGGCGCGCGACCACCGCGCACGTCGCCTTCATCGACGAGATCTTCAAGTGCTCGACCGCCGCGCTCAACGAGACGCTCGGCTATCTCAACGAGCGGATCTACCACCCCGAGAACGGCGGCGCCCCCATCCGCTGCCCGCTGATCGGCGCGATCACCGCGAGCAACGAGCTGCCCGACGGAGAGGACTCGGCCGCGATCTACGACCGGCTGCTGGTGCGGATCGAGGTCGGCTACCTGGAGGACCCGTCCAACTTCGCCGCGCTCGTACGGTCCGCCGTCGGGCGCCCCGCCGACCCCGCACCGCGCACCACCCTCGAACTGGCCGCGCTCCAGCAGGCGGTGACCGAGGGCGTCCCGGCCGTGGAGGTGCCCGACGCGATCGTGGACGCGGTGGTGACGCTGCGGGCCGCCCTGCGCCGCAAGGAGCTCGTCGCCTCCGACCGGCGGTGGCGGCAGGCGGTCGGGCTGCTCCAGGCGTCCGCGTACCTGGACGGGCGGACGGAGGTCGCGGAGACCGACCTGTCCGTGCTGACCCATGTGCTGTGGGACTCCCCCGCCCAGCGCCCCGTCGTGGAGCGGGAGGTGCTGAACCTGGTCAACCCCGACGCCCGGGAGGCGCTCGACCTCGCCGACGTGATCGAGGAGCTGGAGGCGCAGCTCGACGCGATGGCCGGGCAGTCGCGGGAGGCGCTGAGCGAGTGGGTCATCAAGAACGCGCACCACAAGCTGGCGATGGCGGGCAAGCGGCTGGAGCGGCTGCGGGAGGAGGCGGCGGGCGCGGGACGGTCCACGGCGACCATCGACCGGGTGACCGGCCGCCAGCGCGCGGTCCGCGCCCGGGTGCTGACCGAGGCGCTGGGCGTGGACGCGTCCATGGTGCCGACGCAGCTCTGAGGCGCGCATGGACGAGGAGACCGAGCGGCTCGACGCGCTCACGCAGCAGGCCGGCCGGTGGCTGGCCCTGTCCGCCGCCCCCGCCCAACGGCACACGACGGCCGTGGTGGCGGGCCCGTACGACCGGGTCGCGTGGCGCGACGTGTACGCGCAGTCGGCGGCGCTCCGTGAGCTGTCCGCGCAGCTCCTCACCCGGCACGCGCACGCGCCCGACCTGCTGGCGGACGTGTTCCTGTGCGCGTACCAGGCCGCCCCGCGCATGAGGGACCGCACGGTGATGGCGCCGTCCCACCTGGTCCACCATCAGGTGGTGACCGCGCTGACCCAGTCTCCCGACTTCGCCGCCCTGCGCCGGGAGACGGCGGGCGACGCCTACGCCGCCGCCATGGCCGTACTCGCCCAGGCGTCCACGCTGCGGGGGCTGCTGGAGCGGTCGCGGGAGGCGCGGGAGCGGACCGGGCGGGCGGACAGGGCCCGGCAGGAGGCGGAGGCCGCCGCGGCCGCCGTGGGCGAGGCGCTGCGGCAGGCCGCCGAGGAGGCCGACGAGCAGGGGGAGGTGCCCGCGCCGGCCGCCACCGCGGTACGCCGGGCGGCCGAGGCGGCTCGCGAGGCCGAGGAGAGCGCCCGGCGGGAGGACGGCGCCGCCGCGCAGGCGATGGCGGCGGCGGTCCCCGGCATCCGGTCCGCCGCCCGGAACGCGGCGTCGGCCGCCGCCGAGGCGGTCCGGCAGGAGGCGGCGCTGATGCGGGCGTGGGGCGTGGACGCGGGCGAGACGGAACGGATGCCGTTCGCGGAGCGGGCCCGCCTCGCCGAGCGGCTGCGCTCCGGGCGGCTCGCGCGGTGGGCCGAACTGATCGGCCGCTTCCGGCAGATGGCGGCCGGGGAACGCGCCCGCAAGGTGGAGCACGCCACCGGTGAGCTGGTCGGCGTCACCCTCGGCGACGACCTCTCCCGGGTCATCCCCTCCGAGCTGGCGGTCCTCGGCGTCCCGGAACTGCGCGCGGTGTTCGCCGCGCGGTACGCCGCCGGGGAGCTGATGCTGTACGACAGCCGGGGCGAGCAGGGCACCGGCAAGGGCGCGGTGATCGCGTGCGTGGACACGTCGCACTCCATGTACGCGGAGGGGCCGGGCGGGGTCACCCGGGAGGCGTGGTCGAAGGCGTGCGCGCTGGCGCTGCTTGACCAGGCGCGTCACGCGGGCCGGGACTTCGTGGGCATCCTCTTCTCCGCCGCCGACAAGCTCCAGGTGTTCCGCTTCCCGGGCGACCGGCCCGCACCGGTCTCGGACGTCCTGGACTTCGCGGAGACGTTCCTCGGCGGCGGCACGGACTTCCAGCGCCCGCTGGGCACGGCCGCGAAGATTCTGGAGGAGGAGTTCGACACGGCGTCCCGCGCCCGCGGCGACATCGTCCTGATCACCGACGACGCCTGCGAGGTCTCGGAGAACTGGACCCGCCTGTGGAACGAGATCAAACGCCGCCTGGACTTCCGCCTCTTCGGCATCGCCATCGCCACCCCGGACACGGCCACCGCCTCCGGCTCGGTCCTGGAGTCCCTCTGCGACAACCTCCGCACGGTCGACGACCTGACGGACGTCCACACGACGGCGGATCTGTTCCGCGTGATCTGAGAACGCGCCGGTGCGCTGCCGCGCGTTGCGTATGTCGTTCACGACATATAGCGCGACGGCGTGGATGGACTGTTCACCATCGAGCTGGAACCCGAGGTGCGCGACTGGCTCGACACCCTGCCGGCCAAGCACTTCCTCAAGATCGACGAATACGTCGGTCTGCTGGCCGAGCAAGGCGCCGAGCTGGGCGAGCCCTATGCCCGCTATCTCGGCGACGGCGTCCGAGAGCTGCGTCCGACGCTCGACGGCGCTGCCATACGAGTCACCTACTGGTTGACACCGCAGCGCACCGCGGTCCTCCTGACCGTCTTCCGCAAGACGAGAATGCGGGAGGACGCGGAAGTCAGGCGCGCGAAACTCGCTCAGAAGGTGTGCGAGGCGGAACACGAACCGGCGCACGATGAATCCATCCGAACCGTCGGTGAGGGAGAGGTGAGGCAATGAGCCACAGCCGCTGGAAAAGCTTGCGGGAGCGGAAGCTGGCCGAGGGTCTGACCGAGCCGGAGGACGTGGCCGAGGCCCGCCGCGAGATCCGGCTGTCCATGGCGCTCGCGAAGGCCGTCTACGACCGTCGGGCCGAACTCGGGCTGACCCAGACCGAGCTGGCCGACCGTGCGGGTCTCACCCAGGCGAAGATCTCCCGGATCGAGGGGTCCGACACCGTCCCGACGCTGCCGCTGCTCGCCAAGCTGGCGACGGCACTCGACGCGACGCTGAACATCGCCCTGGACGACGACGACACACGCGTGACCTTCACCGCGCACGATCACGCGGCCTGAGCGCCCGTCGCGAAAGCGCACGCACAGCCGGACGCCCCGGCCTGAGAAGACCGGGGCGTCCGTCGGGTCTCGGCACGTTCGTGAGCCCCTGGGCGGGCCGTGCCGAATCAGGCGGGGGCGGGCCCGGGGCCGCGGGTTCCCGTCGGGGCGGACGGGAGGGGCGGCGCCGGGACCGGTACCCCGCACGCCGTTGTGCGGGGCCCCGCCGGTGTGTTCCGCGGCCGGCCGTGGCGTGACGATCGCTGGTCAGGGCATCCTCATACCGGCCGGCCGCGGGGTCTGTGCGGGCGTGGTCAGCCCAGGCGCTCCACGAGCGCCCGGTGCTGGTCCCACAGCTCCTTCGGGGTGTGGTCGCCGAAGGTGTTGAGGTGCTCGGGGACCAGGGCGGCCTCCTCGCGCCACACCTCCTTGTCCACGGTGAGCAGGAAGTCCAGGTCGCGGTCGGAGAGGCCGAGGCCGTCCGTGTCGAGGGCGTCCTTCGTCGGCAGCACGCCGATCGGGGTCTCGACGCCCTCCGCCTTGCCCTCCAGGCGCTCCACGATCCACTTCAGGACGCGGGAGTTCTCGCCGAAGCCGGGCCAGACGAACGTGCCCTCGTCGTTCTTGCGGAACCAGTTGACGTAGTAGATCTTCGGCAGCTTGGACTGGTCCTTGTCCTTCGCCACGTCGATCCAGTGGGCCATGTAGTCGCCCATGTTGTAGCCGCAGAACGGCAGCATGGCGAAGGGGTCGCGGCGCAGCTCGCCGACCTTGCCCTCGGCGGCGGCCGTCTTCTCGGAGGCCACGTTGGCGCCGAGGAAGACGCCGTGGTTCCAGTCGAAGGACTCCGTCACCAGCGGTACGGCCGTGGCGCGGCGCCCGCCGAAGAGGATCGCGGAGATCGGCACGCCCTTGGGGTCCTCCCACTCGGGCGCGATGATCGGGCACTGCGACGCGGGCACCGTGAAGCGGGCGTTGGGGTGGGCGGCCGGGGTCCCCGACTCGGGGGTCCAGTCGTTGCCCTTCCAGTCGGTGAGGTGCGCGGGGGTCTCCTCCGTCATGCCCTCCCACCAGACGTCGCCGTCGTCGGTGAGGGCGACGTTGGTGAAGACCGCGTTGCCCCACAGGGTCTTCATGGCGTTGGCGTTGGTGTGCTCGCCGGTACCGGGCGCGACGCCGAAGAAACCGGCCTCGGGGTTGATCGCGTAGAGGCGGCCGTCCTCGCCGAAGCGCATCCAGGCGATGTCGTCGCCGATGGTCTCGACGGTCCAGCCGGAGATCGTCGGCTCCAGCATGGCGAGGTTGGTCTTGCCGCAGGCCGACGGGAAGGCGGCGGCGACGTACTTCGACTCACCGGTGGGCGGGGTGAGCTTCAGGATGAGCATGTGCTCGGCGAGCCAGCCCTCGTCGCGGGCCATGACGGACGCGATGCGCAGGGCGTAGCACTTCTTGCCGAGCAGGGCGTTGCCGCCGTAGCCGGAGCCGTAGGACCAGATCTCGCGGTCCTCGGGGAAGTGCGAGATGTACTTGGTCTGGTTGCAGGGCCAGGGGACGTCCTCCTGACCGGGCTCCAGCGGGGCGCCGACGGAGTGCACGGCCTTGACGAAGAAGCCGTCGGAGCCGAGCTCGTCGAGGACGGGCTGCCCCATGCGGGTCATGGTGCGCATGGACACGGCGACGTACGCGGAGTCGGTGATCTCCACGCCGAGCGCGGACAGCGGCGAGCCGAGCGGGCCCATGCAGAACGGGACGACGTACATGGTGCGGCCGCGCATGGAGCCGCGGAAGACGCCCTTCTCGCCCTGGAAGATCTCCCGCATCTCGGCGGGGGCCTTCCAGTGGTTGGTCGGGCCGGCGTCCTCCTCCTTCTCGGAGCAGATGAACGTCCGGTCCTCGACGCGGGCGACGTCGGTCGGGTCGGAGGCGGCGTAGTAGGAGTTGGGGCGCTTGACGGGGTCGAGTCTCGTGAACGTGCCCTTGGCGACGAGCTCCTCGCACAGGCGCTCGTACTCGGCTTCCGAACCGTCGCACCAGACCACGCGGTCCGGCTGCGTCAGCTCTGCGATCTCGTTGACCCAGGAGATCAGTCCCTGATGGGTGGTGGGGACGCCGGGTTCCTCGATGTCGCGCGCCACGTGTGCTCCTAAATGAGGGGTTTTTGTGGTTGGAGGCCCCGTGGGGGCTGCGACCCGGATGCGAAAAGTGGTGACTCTGGCGCTCATCCGGTGTCGACCGCACTCATTTGATCATCCGATGCGCGCGCCCATCTGTCCAGAGGGCCGCACAGGTGAGCAACGTGACACTGACCACGGTTGTCGTGCGGCTTTACGCGTACGTTGAGCGAACGAAACCGATTCTTTGCGTGACGGCCCGCGCGGGCCGTCGTGAGACGATGGCCACTTCGCGCGGCCCAACAGGACACTCAGAGGTGTAACTTACGGTCCCGTAGGTACCATGCGAACATGACTGCGTTCGCCCCCGATACGCCCAAGGACCCGCAGGCCGAAGGCCGGGGCCCGGTGGCGACCTCTCTGCCCCACCCCGTGAAGCCGAAGCTCCGCGGCTGGCTCCACCTCGGCATGTTCCCGGCAGCGCTGGTCGCCGGACTCGCCCTCACCGCGTTCGCCGACTCCCCCCGGGCCCGCCTCGCCTGCGGTGTGTACGCCCTGACCGCCTGCCTGCTGTTCGGCGTGAGCGCGCTGTACCACCGGGGCAACTGGAGCCCCCGCATGGACGGGGTGCTGCGCCGCCTCGACCACGCCAACATCTTCCTGATCATCGCGGGCACCTACACCCCGCTGACGATCCTGCTGCTGCCCGACTCCAAGGGCCGGTGGCTGCTGTGGGGCATCTGGGCCGCGGCTGCCGCCGGGATCATCTTCCGCGTGTTCTGGGTCGGCGCCCCGCGCTGGCTCTACACGCCGTGCTACATCGCCATGGGCTGGGCCGCGGTGTTCTACCTGCCCGACTTCATGCGCAACGGCGGCATCGCCGTCCTCGTCCTGGTCGTGGCCGGCGGCCTGCTCTACAGCGCCGGCGGCATCGTCTACGGCATCAAGAAGCCCAACCCCTCGCCCCGCTGGTTCGGCTTCCACGAGGTGTTCCACTCCTTCACGCTGGCCGCCTTCATCGCCCACTACGTGGGGATCTCGCTGGTGGCGTACCAGCACGCCTAGGAGGCCCCCGGGGACCCACGCGGTACAGGCCGCGGCTTCGACGCCGCGGCCTTTTCCGTGCCCTCACCCATCGGCCCGTCCCCGACAATGAACGTCATGACGGCCGCACGATCCCCCCTCACTCCGGACGCCCCGCCGCGCCCCGGACTGCGCGAACGGAAGAAGATCAGGACGAGGGAGGCCATCCGCACGGCCGCCTACGCGCTGGTCGAGCAGCAGGGGTACGGCGCGACGACGATCGAGCAGATCGCCGAGCGCGCCGAGGTGTCCCCGTCGACCGTCTTCCGCTACTTCCCCGCCAAGGAGGACATCGTCGTCACCGACGAGTACGACGAGCCGCTGCTCGCCGAACTCGCCGCACGCCCCGCCGACGAGCCCTGGACCGACTCCGTCCGGTACGTGATCCGCAAGGCCGTCCGCCTGGCCATGACCGAGCAGCCGGAGGTCACCGCGCTGCGCGCCCGGCTGATGCGGGAGGTCCCCGCGGTCCGCGCGCGGATGCGGGAGACCGTCACGGGTGTCGGTCGGACGCTCGCCGAGGCCATTGCCGCGCGCACCGGGCTCGACCCGGAGGGGCTGGAGGTGCGGGTGCACGCGACGGCCCTGGTCGGCGGGCTGCTGGAGGCCACGATGTACTGGGCCGAGCACGGCCACCGGGAGGACTACGCCGACCTCGCCGACCGGGCGCTCGACGTGATCGAGCACGGCCTGCCCACCGGAAAGGGCTGAGGCGAAAAAGCCGGGGCACGGCGCCCCGGTCGTGCCATCCTGACCGGGTGAACGGTCCCGAGATCCACGTCGAGTTCGCCCCCGAGCTGCTCGTCTTCGTCCCCCAGGCGCGCGCCACGGGCAGCCTCAGGACGGCCACCGACGGCTTCTCCAGCCTCGGGCACGTCGTCGAGTCGCTCGGCGTCCCGCTGACCGAGGTCGGCACCCTGCTGGTGAACGGCCGCGAGGTGCCCACCGCACACGTGCCCGCCGCCGGCGAGTCGGTGACCGTCCGCCCCCACACGCATCCGCAGCGGGTGCCCGGCGCTCCCCTGCGTTTCCTGCTCGACGTCCACCTCGGCACCCTCGCCCGCCGGCTGCGGCTGCTGGGCGTGGACACGGCGTACGAGTCGACGGACATCGGCGACCCTGCGCTGGCCGCGCGCTCGGCCGCCGAGAAGCGGGTCATGCTCAGCCGCGACCGCGGCCTGCTGCGCCGCCGCGAGCTGTGGGCGGGCGCGTTCGTCTACAGCACGCGCCCCGAGGAGCAGCTGGCGTACGTCCTGGACCGCTTCGACCCCGAGCTGCGGCCGTGGACCCGCTGCACCGCGTGCAACGGGCTGCTGCGCGCGGCCGGCAAGGAGGACGTCGCCGACCAGCTCAAGGAGGGCACGCACCGCACGTACGACGTGTTCGCCCAGTGCGCTGACTGCGGGCGCGCGTACTGGAAGGGCGCGCATCACGAGCAGCTTGAGGCGATCGTGGAGCGGGCGGTGGCGTCACGCTCCGGCCGCCGCTGACCCACGGCTCCCCGGGGCTCGGGACCCTCTATTGCCTGCCTTACGTCCGCCGGGTCAGGAGGCGGCGGCCTGCCGGTACCGCTCGACCGTGCCCACGGCGGGCCCACACCCGCTCAGGCCGAGACGGTCGGCGAGGACCGCGGTCTCCACCCGGTTGCGGGTGCCGAGTTTGCCGTAGATGACACTGAGGTGGTCCTTGATCGTGGCCGGGCTGAGGAGCAGTGAGCGGCCGATCTCGGCGTTGGACAAGCCGGCAGCGAGCATGGTGCACACCTCCGCCTCCCGTGCGGTCAGGGCCTTGGCCCGAGCGTGGACGTCCGGCGGGAGCGCCGCGCGGTCCAGCGCGCCCACGAGCGAGGCGATGGCGGTCGAGGTGAAGACGCGATTGCCCGCCGCGACCGCGCTGATCGTGTTCCGCAGCGTCTCGGGGTCCCCGTCGGGACACAGGACGGCCGCGGCCCCGCCGCGCAGGGCCTCGCACGCGACGTGCCCCTCGGTGTCGGGGATGAGCAGCACCGTCTTCGGCGGGCATCCCAGGTTCTGTAAGGCACCCATCATCAAGGTGACACGGTCGGACGAGGCGGGGAGAGCCGCGACGAGGACCTCCGGGGCCCACCGGCGCACCGCGGCGGTGACCTCGTCACCACCGCACACGTCCATGACGTTCAGGTCCGACGCCTCGTCCAGGATCGCTGCCAAACCTGCCCTGGCCAAGCGATCGTCGTGCGACACCACTACACCGATCACGTACCGCTCCCCCGCTCGTAACTGATCCGCTGGGTCGTGGAACTGCCCCTTCCATACTGAATGACGACTACATGCATTTGCACGCGTGTGCTGCAGAGTTGAGGCGGATCTGAGGTCCCGTTCACAAAATGCGTCGTACAAATGCCCAGCACCCGCATCAACCTGATTTTCCGCCACCCCCCTGACGTCCGTGCCCGGTGCGCCCCGGGTGCACCCCCGCCGGTCGGCGGGTCTCACTACCGCCGCCCGGCCGATGTGAGTTCAGGCCATCCCCGTGCATGATCGCTCGGCGACGTCACGGAACGGCCATGTTCAGGGGGATCAAGTGCAGGCGCAGCGAACGACGTTCACACCGTCCGACCTGGAGGTGGTGCCCGCAGTGAACGCACTCCTCGGGCAGCTCGGTGTCGGCCGGCTGAAGACCGAGGAGGTCGAGTCGCTCTTCGGGCGCAACGAGAACTGGGCGGGGACCACGTCGACCGGAGCGGGCGTGTTCGTCAAGCGGGTCTCCCTGGACGGCGGTCCCGAGGACGCGGCGCTGCGCATGGCCCGCTCCCGGTCCTTCGCCACCCTCGTGACCGGCCTCGGCTCACCCGATCTGGCGACGCCTGAACTCATCGGGTACGACGAGGAGTCACGGGTCCTCGTCTTCCGCCTGCTGGAAGGCGCCCGCACGTTCGCGGAACTGGCCGCCGACGACGACCTGGACGCCGGACTGGCCGCCAGGGCCGGCCGCGCGACCGGACTGCTGCACGAACTCGACGCCGGGAAGGCGCACCCCCCGCTGGACGACACGCCGTTCCCGTTCCCGAACCTCGGTCTGCTGCGCGCGCTGCCCCTGGCCGGCTTCCTGGGACTGACCTTCGCCGAGGTGACGCTCTGGGGCATCCTGCACCGCGACGCGGAACTCGCCGCCGCCCTGGCCGGGCTGCGCGCCGCGGAGGAGGCCGCGCCCCGCGTGCCCGCCCACTGCGACCTGCGGTTCGACCAGTTCCTGCTGGCCGACGGCGCTCTCCACCTCACCGACGGGGAGGAGTTCCGCAAGTGCGACGCGGCACGGGACATCGGCTCCCTCGCCGGCGAGTGGCTGTACCGGGCCGTCACCGGCATCGTGGGCCGCGGCTCCGCGGACGACCCCGACGTGCTGGCCGTGCACGAGCCGACCCACGAGGAGATCGTGGCGCGAGGGGTCCGCGAGATGGACCGGGTGCGCCCCCTCATCCGTGCGTTCTGGTCCGCCTACCGCTCCGTACGCACCACCGGCGATCCCGGGCTGGCCGCCCGCGCCACCGCGTTCGCCGGCTGGCACATGATCGACCGCGCGATGGCCACGGCGGCCCGCGGCAGCAGGCTTCCGGCCGTCACTCGCGCGGCCATGGGCATCGGACGCACGGCGCTGCTCGCCCCGCAGAACTTCGTGGGCGCCCTGGGACTGGAGGAGAACAGATGACGGCCCTTCGGACGGACCCCCGCCCGTCGGCCGGCGGGCTCGACCCGCGGCTGGCCGACGCCCTCACCACGGTGCACGTCGCCGACGACGGGCTGTCCGCCCGCATCGGAGACAACGAGATCACAGTGGACAGCCGGCGGGGGCTCAAGGACCGGCTGGCAGTGCTGATCTACGAGAACCTGCACGCCGGCCGTCCCGAGCGGGACGAGAAGATGCCGCGGACCCTGCGCGACCCGGAGTTCGAGCGGCTGCTGCACGACGCGACACCGCACGCGACGACTCCGTGCCGGGCCCGTCTGTGCGGTCTGGAGGACGGACTGCCGGTGGTCGAACTGGACGGGGTGCGGGTCCGGCTGCCGGACACGGCGAGCGATCCGTCCGGCGCACTGCGGACTGCCGCCGGGCGCGCCGCGGCCGGGGCCGAGGAGTGGGCCGACATCGTCGTCCCCGCGGTACGGCCCGCGCTGTCGCCAGGCTTCTTCCTCGCCGACGGGTCGCGCGGCCGTCCGGCCGGCGGGGCGGTGCTGCGGCTGTACACCCACGTCACGCACAGCTCCTACGCCCCGGCCGTGTGGGGGAAGGTCCTGGGCGCGCTGGAGGCGGCCGGTGTCCCCTACCGCGCCAAGATCAGTTCGTCGCGGCTGCTGTACCCGCGGCGCGACGCCCTGGTGGTGTACCTGGGCGCGCAGGCACTGCACGCCGTGAACACGGTGCGCGAGGCAGTCGTGGACGTGCCGGGCCTGGGCGAGGAGACGTCACCCTTCACCCACCGGCTGGCCCCCGGGTTCGCCGTGGCGTGGGAGCCGGACGACGAGCGGCCGGGCCGCCGCCACCTGAGCTTCGGCGAGCACCGTTCGGCAGCCGTGGCCGAAGGTCTGATCGGCCACCGCCTGGCCCCGGAGCACCCGACGGCCGCCGCGGCCGTGGCCGCCGCGCTCCGTGACGCGGGCGTGGACCCCGCCCACCCCGCGCGGAGCCTGAGGCAGCCGTACGCCGGCGCGCCCGAGGAGGTGTAGGGATGCCCCGTCCGCCGGCCCTGCCCGCCAGGGAGAAGACGCGTCTGGTGCTGTCCGTGCTCGCGAAGGAGTGCACGGTCTCCGAGGCGGCCCGCGCCGCCCGGGTCTCGGAGCAGTCCATCGCCAACTGGCGCCGCCAGTTCCTCGAAGGGGGGAGCGCCGCGCTGGCCGGCCGGTCCGCGCCGTCCTCCACGGAACAGCGGGAGGCGGCCCTCGTCGCCGAGGTGCACAAGCTGAAGCAGGCGCTCGGCGAGGCGTACGTCGAGGTCATGGCGTGGCGCCGCACCGGGGACTACCGGCAGGTCCCTTCGAGGTCCTCGAAGCAATACGAACGGAACTAGGGATCCCGGTTTCGAGGTTCTGCGTGATCTTCGGGATCCCGCGCCGGACCTACACCCGGCACTTGCAGAGGCACAGAGCCCAGGAGGGGCAGAACAATGCACGGTCCGAGTGATGCCGGGGCACCGGCGATCACCGTACGAGGACTGACCATGCGGTACGGACGGCGGGAGGTCCTGCGCGGCATCGACCTGACGGTCCGGCACGGCGAGGTGCTGGCCCTGCTCGGCCCCAACGGGGCGGGCAAGACCACCACCGTGGAGATCCTCGAGGGCTTCCGGACACCGACGGGCGGCCACGTGGAGGTGCTGGGCGAGGACCCCGCGCACGCGGACGAGGGGTGGCGCGCCGGCATCGGCGTGGTGCTGCAGTCGTGGCGCGACCACGCCCGCTGGCGCGTGGGCGAGTTGCTGGAACACGTGGCCTCGTGCCATCCCGCGCCCCGCCCGGTGGCGGAGACGCTGGACACCCTGGGTCTGACGGAGCAGGCCGACCAGACCTGCGGGCGCCTGTCCGGCGGGCAGCGGCGACGGCTGGACGTCGCCCTGGGCATCATCGGCGACCCCCTCCTGCTCTTCCTCGACGAGCCGACGGCCGGTTTCGACCCGGTGGTCCGGCGCGAGTTCCACGAGCTCATCGAACGGCTGAAGGAGGGCGGCATGACCATCGTGCTGACCACCCACGATCTGCACGAGGCGGAGCGCCTGTCCGACCGCACCGCGGTCCTGATCGACGGCCGTATCGCCGCGTTCGGCACCAACGCGCAGCTCGCGGAGGACGCCCGGGCACAGGCCCGGGTGGTGTGGCTGGAGGACGACGAGCGGCGTGAGGTGACCTCCGAGGACCCTTCCCGGCTCGTGTGGGAGCTGCACCAGAAGTTCGACGGGCCGGTCCCGGGACTCGAGGTGCACCGGCCCACGCTGGAGGACATCTACCTGCGCATGGTCGCGGAAGCGGAGGCCTGATCATGACCGGGACACCGACCACCCACCGGCCCGGAGCAGGCTCCTTCCCGTTGCGGCGGGTCCTGGCCGTCGGGGTGCGGCGCGGGCTGCTGGAGATGCGGCAGATGCTGCGCACCCCGCGCGAGGCGTTCAGCCTGCTGAGCACGCCGCTGCTGTTCGTCGTGCTGAGCATGCTCCTGGACGGCGACATCCCCGGCTCGGACGTGCCGATGGCGGAATTGCTCGTGGCGGGCGGCGTCACCACCATGGTCGTCCAGGCCGGGCTTCTGTCACTCACCCAGACCCTGGCGGTGGAGCGCGAGGACGGCACGCTGCTGCGCATGCGGGCCGTGCCGCACGGCATCCCCGTCTACCTGGTGGCGAAAACCGTGGTGGTGGCGGTGACCGCGGTGGGCGGCGGCGCCCTCACCCTGGCGGCGGGCGTCCTGGTGGTCGGCTCGTCGGCGCCGGCCGACGCACGCCACTGGCTGATCCTGCTGTCCGTGCCCGCCGTCGGGCTGCTCGCCCTCGTGCCCTTCGGCGCGGTGCTCGGCGCCGTCCTGCCCAACGCCCGCGAGGCGCTCGGCTTCCTGATGATCCCGATGCTGGCCCTGATGGTGTTCTCGGGCATCTACTTCCCGGTCTCCGCGCTGCCCGGAGCCGTCCAGGACGCCGTCCAGGCCTTCCCCCTGAAGTGGACCGCGCAGGGCGTGCGGGCCGCGCTCCTGCCGGACTCGGCGCTCAGCGCGGAGACGTCCGCCACGTGGGAGCTGTCCAAGGTCTACGCGATCAACGGCGCCTGGGCCCTGATGGGCTTCCTCGTCGCCCCGCGCGTCCTGCGCCGGATGACCCGTCGCGCGACCGGTACCCGACCCCAGAGAACCGAGGCCCCGGCATGAGCCGAACCCTGAAGCACATTTCCGCGATCTTCCCGATCCAGCCGGACGCGCTGGAACCGATGGTGGAGATCGGCACGTTCGCCCGCGACGCCGGAGTCCGCCGGATGTGGCTCGGCCAGTCGCTGCGCGTCGAGACGCACCTCGCGCTGGCGGCGTTCGCCGCCCGGGTGCCGGGGGTGGCCCTCGGCACCAGCGTGGCGCTGACCGTTCTGCGCCACCCCTACCAGGCCGCGGTCGAGGCCCGCTCGATCAGCGCCCTCTCGGGCGCCCCGTACGTCGCGGGTTTTGGTCCCGGACCGGTCGGTTTCCAGCAGCAGCTGCGCGGCGAGCGGTACCCGAAGCCGCTGCGCGCCATGAAGGAGTACGTGTCGGTCGTACGGCGCCTCCTGGACAGCGAGAAGGTGGCGCACGAGGGCGAGTACTTCACCTCCGGCGCCCCTTTCATGCATGTGCCCGCGCCGGCCGTCGAGGTCGGACTGGGCGTGCTGCGGGCCGGCATGGCGCGGACCGTGGGCGAGGTCGGCGACGCGGCCATCACCTGGCTCACCCCGCACTGGTACATCGGGGACACCCTGGTGCCCGCCATGACGGAGGGGGCCGAGCAGGCCGGGCGCACCCGGCTGCCGCGGGTGGTGTCGATCCTGCACGCCGCACTGGACCGGCCGGGCCGCAACATGCGCCGCACCGTGTTCACGGCGACCGGCCCCCACCTGGCGTCGGAGCACTACACGGACATGCTGCGGCGGGCCGGGGTGCCGGTGGACGCCCGGGAGCCTGTGAAGGGCGCCGAGGCGCTGATCGAGCAGCAGGTGTTCGCGACCGGCACCGCCCAGGACGTCGCCAAGGTGGTCCGCGCCCACCGTGACGCCGGCGTGGACGAGATCGTGCTGAACGTCTGCGGGGTCTACCTCACCGAGGGGTCCCGGGCGGCACTGGAGGACCTCGGCGAGATTCTGGAAGCGGTCGCCGCCGATGACTGACCTGCGGTCCCATCCCGAGCTGGGCGAGATCCCGGTGTTCACGGGCCGCCGGCTCGTCCTGGTGGTGACCGGTGCGCTCAGCGCGGCGCACACCCCGTTCTGGCTGAACTGGCTGCGCACCGGGTACCCGGAGACGAGCCTGCGCGTGCTGACCACCCGGTCGGCCGGACGGTTCGTCACCCGGCAGGCACTGACGTCCATCAGCGGCACCGTGGCCGAGCCGGACGAGTGGCCGGAGGAACCGGCCGCGCATGCCCCGCACGTCGAACTGGCCGAGTGGGCCGACACGTTCGTGGTCGCCCCGGCGACCCTCAACTTCTGCTCCCGCCTGGCCGGAGGCCTCGCGGACAGTCCCGCCGTGCTCGCCCTGCAGTGCACCACGGCTCCGGTGGCGGTCGCGCCCTCGCTGCCTCCCGGGGGTCTCACCTCCTGGGCGTACCGCAGGGCGTGCGCGGCGCTGGAGGAGATGCCGCACGTCACCGTGGTTCCGCCGGTCCCGGGTCTGAGCACCACCACGGGCCGCCGGGACGCCGCGCTCAGCGCGCCGATGCCCTCGGTCATCGCGGCGGCGGAGAGGCTGCGGGCCGGGCGGGAGACACCGTCGTGACCGCGCCGGCCGTGCCGGGCCGGGTCGTCGCCGAGTTCGGCACCGGCTACCTGGCCACCCGGGTCCTGACGGCGGAGCGCGGCTACCTCTGGTGCCGGAGGCCAGGGCACGCACGGCCCTGCCCGTTCACGCCCGTGCCGGACGCGGTGGCCGACGCGGCCCGCGCGTGGACCGCGCACGGCTCCCGGGTGGTGCTGGGCGCACCCGGGCCGACGGACCTCGACAACCGGCGGCCGGACGGCGCGGGGACCTGGCGCCAGTACCGGGTTCCGGCCCCGTACTCGCTGGGGCATGTGCTGGGCAACCACGCGGCGGCCCCGCTGGCCTGGGCGGCCCTCCCGCGGCTGCTGCACCAGGTGGGGACGGTCCTGCGGCGGGTGCACACGGCGTTCGCCGGCTCCCCCGCCCCCGGCGGGCCCCCCGGGGCCGCCCGGGTGGCCGGCTGGCT
>NZ_CP058273.1:4341827-4541062 GCF_024760485.1 Streptomyces thermocarboxydus | reverse complement strand
CGGGAGGCGCTGGCCCGGCTCGGCGGCGCCCGCATGCGGCGCGCCGGTGAATGGTGCGCGGACGTGGCCGCCGGCGGGACGGGCGAACGGCCGGTCCTGCTGCTCGGGGGCGTATCGCTCGGCTCGGTGATCCCCTCGCCGGGCGGGGACGCGTGCACCGTGCTGGCCGGGGAGGAACTCGCCACCGGACACGCGGCGTTCGACCTGGGCTGGACGGTGGGGGAACTCGCCGAGTTCCGGCTCCTGCACTTCACCGGCCCGGCCGGCGGCGCCGCGGCCGAGCACTGCGCGACGGCGGCGCGGGCGCTGCTGAGCGGCTACGCCACGGCGCCGGACCCCGACGGCCCACGGCACGGGCCGGCGGACACGCGCCCCGATCTGGACGCCGTGGCCAGGTCCGCGGTGCTCCGCATCCTCGCCCACGGCGTCGACTACGCGGCGTTCGTCGGCTGGCGCGACCAGCTGACCGAGTACCTGGACGTCGTCGCCGGGCTTCTCGACCACCCCATGGGGACCATCGAAGGACCTCCGGGCGCCCCCGCGGGGCGGCGCACGGGCCCTGGAACGGAGGAACAGTGATCGCACAGAACGCCCACTACAACGAGAAGATGGCGAGCGTCTACGAGCAGATGTACCCGATCGGGTTCGACACGGACGCGGCGGTGGAGTTCCTCTCCGGCCTCGTGGAGCCCGCGTCCAAGGTGCTCGAACTGGGCATCGGCACCGGACGGATCGCCGTGCCGATGGCCGAACGCGGCTTCCAGCTGCATGGTGTCGACGCCTCCGAGGCGATGCTCGCCAAGCTCGCCGAGCGGGACGAGAAGAGCCGCGTCACGGCCCAGCTCGGGGACTTCACCCGGCCCGGGCTCGACATGGGCGGCGAATTCCCTCTGGTGACCCTGGTCCTGAACACGTTCTTCGTGGCCGTCTCCCGCGAGGCGCAGCTCAACTGCCTGCGCAACGTGCGGGATCAACTGGCCGAAGGCGGCCGGTTCGTGCTGGAGGCCTTCGACCCGTCGCCCTACCATGTACTGACCAAGCCCGACTTCTCCATGCGGTTCCTCGGCCCCGACGCCGTCATGCTCGACACGCTCATGGTCGACCGGTCGCAGCAGATCATGGTCGCCACGCACACCATCCTGGACGGCGGAGCGCCCGAGACCACCCAGCATGTGCTGCGGTACGCGTTCCCCCTGGAGATCGACCTGCTCGCCGAGCTGGCCGGACTGAGGCTCGTGGAGCGCTGGGCGGGATGGCGCAAGGAGCCGTTCACCGCGACCAGCCCCCGCCACGTGTCGGTCTACGAGCGGGCGGAGTAGCCGGAAGCCGCGAGGGCCGCGGTACCGGAAGCGAAGAAGGAGGACACCCATGGTTGAAGGAGTCGCGGGCGCCGTCGCCGTCGGCATCACCACGGTGCTGGGAGTGGCCAGCGACCGTACGTCGAAGAAGCGGGCGCAGGCGTTCACCCGGCAGTACGGCTCGTACGAGGGGTTCCGGCAGCAGGTGGACGAGGCGCACGTCCAGGAGGTCCGCAGGACGCGGGGTGACGTGGCGGCGATCAAGGCCGTCCGGGACGCGCACCCGACGGTGTCGCTGCGGCTGGCGAAGCGCTACGTGGAGCAGCTGCCGGCTGCCTGACGCCCCTTGCCCGGCCCGGGCGGGCGGCTCGTCCTCGCAGAACGACAGCGGGCGGCCTTCCCGGGCTTTCGCATGCCCTTTTCCGGAGCCCTCCACAGAGAAAAGCGGAGCTAAACTTTCCCCTCGAATTCGGTGAGCCACTTGCAATTCGACGCTGGATTTCGATGACGGGAACCGGATAGAAAAGTCATGACCGGCGGAAAGGTTCCGCCGATTCGATTCTCCTGCGAGGAGCCACAGTGAACACCACCGACGCCCTGATGGCCGGATACGCCGCGTACACCTCGGCCGACGAGATCGCTGCCGGTCAGGACGGCGGCGCCCCGGAGATCAGCCCCGTCTCCCTCTCCATCGCCGTCTCCATCACCGAGTCGTCGTACGTCTGCAGCGCGGGCGTCAGCCTGAGCGTCGGCTACACCGTCGGCAACGGCTGCTGACCTGCTCGCCGGCGGATCGAATATCTTCCGGACCGGCGCGGATCCGGATTACCGGAGGGTCGACATGACCCCCGGAGCACATTCCCGACCGACGGTGGAAAAACTTCCGCCGATTACTTCCCAAGAGGAGTCACAGTGAACACCACCGACGCCCTGATGGCCGGATACGCCGCGTACACCTCGGCCGACGAGATCGCTGCCGGTCAGGACGGCGGCGCCCCGGAGATCAGCCCCGTCTCCCTCTCCATCGCCGTCTCCATCGCCGAGTCGTCGTACGCCTGCAGCGCGGGCATCAGCATGAGCGTCGGCGTCACCGTCGGCAACGGCTGCTGACCCGACGTCATCTCCGGCCGCCGGTCCGGCGCCTCGCGCGGGGTGCCGGACCGGCGGTCGTCCGGGTTCGGGCGCGGCGCGCCGGCGCCCGTCCACCACCTACACGAAAGGGGCACGTCCCGTGCGGCAGCTGACGCTCGACAACGGCCTGCGGGTGGTGCTCGACGCCCGCGGCGACGCCCCGGCCGTCGGGGTCGCCGTGCACTACGGCACCGGGTTCCGTGGCGACCCCGTGGGGCGCAGCGGCTTCGCCCATCTCTTCGAGCACCTGATGTTCCAGGGCAGCGGCCGCGTCGCGCCCGGCGAGCACTTCTCCGTCGTCCAGGGGTCCGGGGGCACCGCCGGCGGCTCGACCCACCAGGACCACACGGACTTCTACCAGGTCGCCCCGACCGCGGCGCTGGAGCGGCTGCTGTTCCTGGAGGCCGACCGGATGGCGGGCCTGCGCCTGACCGAGGAGGGCCTGCGCGCCCAGCTCCGCGTGATCCGCGAGGAGATCAGGACCCAGGTCACCGGACGTCCGTACGGCGGTTTCCCGTGGACCGTGCTGCCCGGGGTGCTCTACACGTCGTACGCCAACGGCCACAACGGGTACGGGGACATCGAGGGCCTGCACGACGTGACGCCCGAGGAGTGCGCCGCCTTCCACGAGACGCACTACGCCCCCTCCCGGGCGGTCCTCACCGTCAGCGGCGGTTTCGACGAGACGGAGGCCGCCGAGCTGGTGCGCCGTCACTTCGGGCCGCTTCCGCCCCGCCCGGCGGCCACGCCCGTGTCCCTGGCGGAGCCGCCTCCGGCCGGCACGCGCACCGGCACCCACGAGGACGGTCACGCCCCGCTGCCGGCGCTCGCGCTGGGCCACCGGATGCCCGATCCGGCCCGCCGGCTGCCCGCCTACGCGGCCCACATGGTGCTGTCGGCGCTGCTGACCGGCACCGCCAGCGGCCTGCTGACCCACCGTCTGGTCGCGAAGACCGGCCTGGCCGCCGCCGTCCGGTCGGCGTGCGGATTCTTCGGCCCCCTCCTGGCACGAGATCCGGACACCTTTCACGTGGTGGTCACCCTGCGTCCCGAAACCTCTCCGGACGACGTCCTGGCGGAGACCGACGACGTCCTGCGCCTCCTTGGGCGGCAGGGCCCCACCCCCGGCGAACTGGAGCGTACGCGGGCGCAGATCCGTGTCTCGCTCGCCCGCGGCCATGACAGTCTGCTCCAACGGACGCGCCAGACCGGCGCGTTCACCCTGCTGCACAACCGGGCCGCGCTGGCCGACGACCTGCCCGGGCTAGTGGCCGCGACCGGCGCCGACGACGTGGCCGCCGCCGCGCGGAGCCTGCTGAGCACCCCCCGTGCCGTACTGGACCTGCGCACCACCCGGGAGGCGGCGCCCGCATGACGACCTCTCCCGCAGCGCTTCCCCCGCTGGGGCCGTTCCGTCCCTTCCCGCTCCCGCCCCACAGCGACGAGGTCCTGGCCAACGGCCTGCGGGTGGTCACCGTGCGCACGGGCGCGGTCCCCCTGGCGGAGATCCGTCTGTTCGTGCCGATGCCCGCCCACGCCGTCGACCCCGCCACCGCCGAGGTTCTGGCGGCGCTGACGGCCCGGGACTGCGCGCGCCGCGCCACCGCGGGGATCGACGAGGACCCGCACCGGGAGGGCTCGGTCGTCTCCGTCTCGTGGACGGGACGCCGGCTCGCCGCGAGCGCCTCCGTCCCGGTGGACGCCGTCGACTGGGCCCTCGGCCTGCTCGCCCGCTGCGTCACCAGCCCCGACATCACCGGCGAGGACTGCGAGCAGGTGGCCGGCATGCTCGCCGCACGCGCGGGCGACCGGCACACCCACCCCCTCACCGCGGCGCACGCGGCACTGCACGCACACCTCTTCCCCGGCTCCGCGCGGCACCCGGACGCCGCCGCCCTGCAGGCCGTCACCGCGGAACACGTCGTCGCGCTGCACACGTCGGCCGTCCGGCCGCGGGGGTCCCACCTGGTGGTCGTCGCCCCCCGTGACACCCGGGCGGCCGTCGACGCCTTCGCGGGCTGGCCCGACACCGGACCACCTCCACCGGCGTCCCCGCCGCCCTGGTCGGTGAACGGGCCGGCCGGGGTCCCCCGTCCCGGCCCGGCGGGGCACGCCCAGGTGATGCTCGCGGCCCCCGTTCCCGCCCGGACCGATCCCGTGTTTCCCGCGCTGAGCATCGTCAATTGCCTGTTCGGCGGTTATTTCTCCTCGCGTCTCATGCGGCGGCTGCGCGAGGACGGCGGATTCGTCTACAGCGTCGAATCAACCATCGACGATTCTTTGCCGCACACCTCCGTCCTCGTCACGTATGCGACAGACCCCGCGACGGTTTCCGATTCCCTGCGGGCGACGGGGCAGGAACTGCGCGCCCTCGTGTCCGATCCACCTGACCTGCGGGAGATCGATGCCGCCCGGGAGCACATGACCGGAATCACCTCCATCGGCCAGACCTCACAGTCGGGACTCGCCACGGCACTGATCGGCGTGCTCGGCAGCGGACTGGATCCCGGGTGGCTGTCCGCCTTCCCCGCCCTGCTCCGGGAGGTGACGGTGGAGCAGGTGGTGGAGTGTGCCCGGCGCTTCTACCGCCCGGAACGCTTCACCGGGGTCGTCCTCGGGGCACCCGGGGCGTGGGGGGACGCGTTCCTGCACGGATGACCCAGGGCCGGCATCGGCATTCTCGACGGAAGCACCACCGGAACCGTCACGAGAATGCCGTCACCGGCCCTTTTGGTGCACCCACGAACCTTTTCCGTCCGGAGAACACTCCGCCCTTTCCATGAACTCGGCCCAACTTTCCGGCCGAGAGAAGTGGGCCAGTAAAGATTCTTCCCGGCCCGATTCCCCAGCACGTCCGGCATTCACCCCAAAGAAAGGGGGTGGAAGCGCCTCGGAGCCCATGAGAGAAATGCACCCGTCACATCCCTTTCCCAACGGAGGAAGCATGAACACCGCGGACCAGCTCATCGCCGGCTACACCGCCTACACGGACCCGGCCGAGATCGCCGCCGACGCCACGGCCGAGGCCCCGGCGATCAGCCCGACCACCACGGTCACGATCGTCTCCGTCGAGAGCGTCCTGGCCTCCATCGGCGGTGCCGCCAGCTTCAGCGCCGGTTACACCATCTCGTCCGGCTGCTGACCCGGTGCCCGGCCGGCCCTCGGTACACCCCGCATCCGAGAGGCCGGCCGGGCGCTTCCGCCCGCCCCTCCCCGGAAGGAACCCCGCTATGAGGACCGGCCCCACCTCTTCGGCACCCGCTCGGCCCGGCGTGCGGGTCCTTCGTGACCTGCTGCGGGAGAACACCGCCTCGGTGTGCGCCGCCCTGATACTGAGTCTCGCCGCGACCGCCGCGACCCTCGCCATTCCCTGGCTGGTCAGAGACCTCATCGAAGTCCTCGGCCGACAGGAGTCGGTCGTCGGCGTCCTGGTCTGGATGGTGCCGCTGGCGCTCGGCGCGGCGGCGGCCTCCTCGCTCTCCGGCTACCTGCTGGCGCGCACCGGCGAACGGCTCGTGCTCCGCCTGCGCTCCCGCGTCATGGAGCACTCCTTGCGGCTGCCGCTGTCCGATGTGCGCGCCGCCGGCCCGGGCAACCTCGTCGCCCGCATCACCTCGGACGCGATGCTCCTGCGCTCGGTGGTGGACGCGGGCGTGGTGCAGGTGCCGGTGGCCGTCGTCACCGCTCTCGGCACGATCGTGCTGATGGGCTTCCTGGACCTGCTGCTGGTCCTCCTCGCCTTCGCGTCCTTCGCCGCGGCCGGGTGCGCGATCTGGTTCGTCCTGCGGCGGGTGCGCAAGCGCTACGAGTCCATCCAGATCGCCACCGGCATGCTCGCGCAGCGGTTCACCACGTCGCTGGCCTCCCTGCTCACCATCAAGGCGCACCGGGCCGAGCGCCGTACCGCCCGGGCCCTGACCACGGACGCCGACGCCCTCACCACGGAGATGCTGCGCGCGTCACGCCTCCAGTCGGTGGTCCTGCCGCTGATGTCCCTCGGACAGGAGGTGGCCCTTGCCGGCATCGTGATCGCGGGCAGCGCCCGGATCGCGCACGGTTCCCTGACGCTGGCCGACTTCATCGCCTTCATCCTGTACCTGCTCCAGCTGGTCAGCCCGGTCACGATCATCGTGATGGGGTTCGGACGACTGCAGACCGGCTTGGCCGCCAAAGCGCGCTTCGAGGACCTGCTGTCCCTGCCGACGGAACCGAGCGAGGAACCCGCCGCGGCCGACGACACCGTCTCCCCCGACGCCGCCGGCACCGCCGCGGCCGGGCGGCCGGCTCCGGCTCGCGCCGCCACTGCCGTGCGCTTCGACGGGGTGTCCTTCTCCTACGACGGCCGGCCGGTGCTGCGCGACGTGTCCTTCAGCGCACCTCGGCGGGGTCTGACCGCCGTCGTGGGCCACTCCGGTGCGGGCAAGTCCACCCTCTTCCACCTGGTCGAGCGGTTCCTCCACAGCGACCGGGGCACGGTGAGCGTCCTGGACCGCGACGTCACCCGCTGGACACTGCACGACCTGCGCTCCCGGCTCGGCTACGTCGACCAGTCCTTCACGCTGCTGGAGGGTACGGTGCGGGAGAACCTGCTCCTCGGACTCGACACCCCGCCCGGACAGAGCCCGGCGGAGCTCGACGAGCGGCTTTCCACGGTGCTGCGGTCGGTGGATCTCCACGACGCCGTGCACGCCCTGCCGCACGGCCTGGACACCGAACTGGGCCGCGCCACCGACCTCTCGGGCGGTCAGCGGCAGCGTCTCGCCCTCGCGCGAGCCCTGCTGAGCCCCGCCGAGGTCCTGCTGCTCGACGAGCCGACCTCACAGATGGACGCGGTGAACGAGCTGAGGCTGCGGGACGTCGTCGACGAACTGGCCCGTGACCGGTCGGTGATTGTCATCGCGCACAGGATGTCCACCGTGATGCACGCCGAACACGTCGTGGCCCTCAAGGAGGGCCGGGTGGTCGCGGCCGGCACGCACGCCGAGCTCATGGAGGACAGCGAGTACTACCGGAACCTGGTCGAGAACCAGCGTTGGGCCCCCCTGGAGCCCGCCGTCAGCGCGGGCTGACCCCTTTTCCGGACGGTGCGGCCGGCACTCCCGGGCGACGGCCGCAGCGCAAAGGTCACTCCCCCGCCCCCGCCAGGGGCTGCTCCCCGCACCACTCAGCCTCCGAGTGCCGCCCTCAGGCGGTCCGCGTCCGTCGTCGGCGCGTCGCAGGTGAAGTTGCGGCAGACGTAGGCCGCCGGGGCGCCGTCGACCAGGGGGCGGTCCGCGAGGAGCGGGAACTCGTCACTGCCCTCCGTGCCCACGGCGACCACCGCGCCGGGCGCCGTGCCCAGCAGGGCGGTGCGGTGCAGCTCGGCGGTCGCCGGGTCGTCCGTGCCCCGCCCGACCACCGCGACCTCGCGCGGCCCGTCCAGCACGGCCTCCGCGACCGCGAGCCCCCAGCCGATGAACCGCGGCACCCGCGGGCCGAGCGCCTTCACCACGCCGAGCGCCCGCTCGGCGGCCGTACGGTGCGACTCGGAGCCGGTGTGCGCCGCGTAGCCCAGCAGCGCGCCCGCCGCGGCGGTCCAGCCGGACGGGGCGGCGTTGTCCGTGGGGTCCTGCGGCCGCCGGATCAGCCGCTCCGCGTCCGACGCCGTGTCGTACAGCGCGCCCGACTCCGCGTCCTGGAAGCGGGCGAGGATGTGGTCGACGAGCAGGCCCGCGAAGTCCAGCCACACGCCCTCGCCGGTCACCGACGCCAACGCCAGGAAGCCCTCGGCGACGTCGGCGTAGTCCTCCAGCACGCCCGCGTTGGCGCCGACCTGCCCGTCCTTGCTGGTCCGGGCGATGCGTGCCTGCTCGTCCAGGTGCACCCGCACCAGCAGGTCGCCCGCGGCCACGGCGGCCTCCACCAGGTCCGGCCGGCCGAAGAAGGCGCCGGTCTCGGCGAGCGCGGCGATCGCCAGGCCGTTCCAGGCGGCGACCACCTTGTCGTCCCGGCCGGGCGCGGGCCGCCGGTCGCGCGCCGCGAGCAGCCGCTCCCGGATGCCGTCGATGCGGGCCGCGTCGAACACCTCGTCGCGCTGCGGCAGCTGCAGCACCGACGCGCCCTCCTCGAAGGTGCCCTCCTCGGTCACCTCGAAGTAGCGCGCGGCCAGCTCGGCGTCCTCGTCGCCGAGCACCTCACGCAGCTGCTCGGGCGTCCAGACGTAGTAGGCGCCCTCGACGTGGCGGCCCGTGCCGTCGTCGCTGTCGGCGTCCAGCGCGGACGCGAACCCGCCCTCAGGCGTGCGCAGTTCGCGGACCATGAAGTCGGCCGTCTCCAGCGCCACCCGGCGCGCCGGCTCCGAGCCGGTGGTCCGCCACAGGTGGGCGTAGACCCGGCACAGCAGGGCGTTGTCGTACAGCATCTTCTCGAAGTGCGGCACCACCCAGTCGCGGTCCACGGAGTAACGGGCGAAACCGCCGCCGAGCTGGTCGTAGATGCCGCCGCGGGCCATCCGCTCGCAGGTGTCCGCCGCCATCTGCAGCGCGCCCTCCGCGCCGGTGCGGGCGTGGTGGCGCAGCAGGAACTCGATCACCATGGACGGCGGGAACTTCGGCGCCCCGCCGAACCCGCCGCGCTGCGGGTCGTACTCCCGGGTCAGCCCGAGCAGCGCCTGCGCCAGCTCCTGCTCGCCGGGCACCTCGTCGCCGCCCACGGACAGCTCCCGGCCCGCCAGGTCCCGGGTGATCTTCCCGGCGACCTCGCCGACCTCGTCCCGCCGCTCCTCCCAGGCCTGCCGGACGCCCTCCAGCACCTGCCGGAACGACGGCATGCCGTGCCGGGGGGCGGGCGGGAAGTAGGTGCCGAAGTAGAACGGCTCGGCGTCCGGCGTGAGGAACACCGTCATCGGCCACCCGCCCTGCCCGGTCGCCGCCTGCACGGCCTCCATGTACACGGCGTCGACGTCCGGGCGCTCCTCGCGGTCGACCTTGATGCTGACGAAGTGCGCGTTCATCTCGTCGGCGGTGGCCTGGTCCTCGAAGGACTCGTGGGCCATGACGTGGCACCAGTGGCAGGCGCTGTATCCGACGCTGAGGAGGACCGGCACATCGCGCCGCCGGGCCTCCTCGAACGCCTCGGGACTCCACGGCCACCACTCGACCGGGTTGTCCGCGTGCTGCAGGAGATAAGGGGACGTGGCCTGCGCAAGTCGGTTCGCCATACGTCCATCCTCGCGCACTCCCTCCGCCCGGCGCGGGACGGGCGGGGGCGCGGCCCGTCGGGCGCCCCCGCCGTGTGAAGAGATGGTGCCGGGGCGGCCGTTGATCGTCGCACCCTCGCGCCCGGGCCTCTCCCGCAGGACACTCGTAGCGACACGATCGCCGCCGGAGGGGGACGGGACATGAGGGACGGTCATCGGGCCGACGCCGAACGGCTGTTGGCGCGGGCCGTGGAGGAGGAGGTGCGCCGGTCGGGCGGGCGCACCGACGGGAAGGTGCTGCTGTCCCGGGCGCGGGGGGCGCTGGACGCGATGGCGCGCACGGCGGCCGAGGAGTACGAGGCGTACACCCGCGCCCTGGACGAGGCGGAGGCCGGCCGGCTGTCGTTCCGGCAGCGGTACGCGCGCGAGGGCGGCGGGACGCCGTTACTGGTGGCCGGGGTCGCGGGCGTCGCGGCGGTGGTCGCCGACCTGGCGTTCGGCACGGGCACCGGGACCGCGCTGGGCGCGGGCGTGGCCGTCGGCGTGGCCGGGGCGGCGGCGACCGTGGTGAAGGTCGCCGGGTCGCACCTCCCCGCCGCCCACCACCACGCCGGCGCGGCGGGCCAGCCGGGCGGGGTCGAGCAGCTGCGGCTGCAGTGGCTGACCGCGCTGGAGGTCCGGGGCATCCGGCCCTTCCTCGACCAGCAGCGCGTCCTCGCCGCCTCCACGGCGCCCAAGCGGACCGGGCCGCGGCTGCGCGGCACCGACAAGAGCGCGGCGGCCCGCGGGAGAAGCGTCCTTGAGCAGTCGTTCGGGCAGCTTCCGGAGCCGCACGGCCCGTTCGCGGGACGGCGGCAGGAGATGGCGCGGATCCGGCAGTGGGTGCAGTCGGCCCGCGCGGCCACGGAGACCCGGCCCACGGTCGTCGTGCTGCACGGGGAGCCCGGCAGCGGCCGTACGACGCTGGCGGTGCGGGCCGCGCACGAGCTGAGGGACTACTTCCGCGGGGCCTGCGTGGTCGACCTGCGCGGCGACGGTTCCGGCGAGCCCCCGCTGTCCACGCGGGACGCGCTGCTGCACCTGCTGAACCGGCTCGGCGCGCCCCGCGAGCAACTGCTGTTCCGCGAGCGGACCTCGCCCGACCAGCAGGTCAAACGGTTGAGCGAGCTGTACCACCAGCATCTGGCCGGCACGCCCGTCACGATCGTCCTCGACGACGCCTCCGACCCGCAGCAGGTCCGCACGCTGCTGCCGGAGCGCTCCGACAGCCTGGTGCTCGTCACCTCCCGATCGCCGCTGGGACTGCCCGAGGACCTGCCCGCGCGGGTGCACCGGCTGCCGGTGGAGCCGCTGGACGCGGCCGGCGCGGAGGAGCTGCTGACGGCCGCCGCGCAGGACGACTCCGGGCCGTACGACGCCGAGTCCGCGGAGCGGGTGCGGGAGCTCTGCGGGGGCCTGCCGCTGGCGCTGCGGCTGGCCGGCGCCGCCCTCGGGCCGCGCTCCACGCTCGCCCTCGCGACCGACCTGGGCGCCTACGGGCCCGTCGAGCCGGTGGAGCGGGCCCTGTGGCTGCGCTACACCGACCAGCCCGACACCGTACGGCGGCTGCTGCGGCGGCTGGCGCTGGCCGGACGTGCCTCGCTCGGCGCGGCCGCCGCGGCGGCGCTGCTGTCCACCGACGAGGCGGAGGCCACCCGGCATCTGGAGGCGCTGCACCGGGCCGGGCTGATCGACAAGGTCCGGCACAGCCGGTACCGGCTGCACGCCCTGGTACGGGCGTTCGCGCACGCCCGCCTCCTCGACGAGGAGGACCCCGACGAGCGCGCCGCCGCGCAGGAACGGCTGATCGTCAACTACGCCGAGCTCGCCGACTCGGTGCTGCGGCTGGTCGACGGCAACATGTCGACCCGCTCCGACCGCTTCAGCCCGTACGGCTTCACCTCGCTGGACGAGGCGCTGCGCTGGCTGGACGACGAGTCCAGCTTCATCACCGCCGCGCTGCGGCACGCCGAGGGCGTCGACCAGGGCGCGGTGCTGAATCTGCTGGGCGCGCTGTGCGACTACTGCCTGCTGCGCGGCGACCTCTACCGGCTGGGCGAGATCAACGAGCTGGCGCAGGCCGTCGACGAGGGGCTGCTGGTCCGCTCCGTGCAGTGGCGCACGGGCATCGCGGCGCGGCAGCTCGGCGAGCTGGACACGGCGCGGACCACGCTGACGTCGGTGGTGGACCTGTACCGGGAGGCGCAGCACGAGGCGGGCCAGGCACGGGCGCTGACCTCGCTCGGCATCACGCTGCACCACCAGGGCAACCTGACGGAGGCGTCGGAGCGGCTGCGGGAGGCGCTGGACCTCCAGGCGTCGGACGCGCTGGCCGCCGACCGGGCCTGGACGATGCACGCGCTGGCCGCGGTGGAGCGGGACCGGGCCCGGCTGGCCGAGGCGCTGGAGCTGCTCACCGAGTCCCTGGTGCTGCACCGTGCCGGCGAGTCCCTGCACGGACAGGCGTGGGCGCACTTCCAGCTCGGGCAGCTGCATCTGCGGCGCGGGGACGTGGAGCGCGCGGAGGGCGAGCTGCGCACCGCCCTCGACCTGTACGGCCGCACCCGGGACGCGCGCGGCGAGGCCTGGGCGCTGACCGAGCTGGCGCGGGCCCGGCTGGTCGACGGGGACGCTTCTCCCGCGGTGGAGGAGCTGCGCCGGGCCGCCGCCCGGCACCGGGACAACGAGGACGCGCGCGGCGAGGCATGGACGCTGTACTACCTGGGGCAGGCGCTGGAGGAGAGCGGCGACCTGGACCGCGCGGTGCGCGAGCTGGAACGCGCCCGCACGATGTTCTCCCGTATGCGGGACGTCTACGGCCTGGCCTGCGCCCGGCACCACTCGGCGCGGGTCACCCGCGACCAGCGGGCGGCGCAGACGGGCTCACTGCGCAACTCCGGGTTCGCCCGGCAGCTGCTGGTGGACGCGCGCGCCGACTTCCAGCGGATCGGGGTGGCGCACGGCGAGGCGTGGACGTGCCTGGAGCTGGCGGTCGTCGACGCGGGCAACGCGCGCACGCAGCAGGCGCTGGCGCTGTGCGACGAGGCGGTCGCGCTGTTCGCCTCGTACGGCGACCGGCGCGGCGAGGACTGGGCGCGCTTCCTACGCTGCACGCTCCTGCCGTACGCGGCGCCGGGCGGCACGGAGGTCGGCACGGCGGTGGCCCAGCAGGAACTCACGGAACTGGCCGCCGCGCCCCACCCGGCCCGCGACCCCAAGCTCGCCGACTGCGTCGACTCCTACCAGCTCCTCCTGGAGCGGGGCGTCAGCCTGGACACGGGCTGGCAGGCCTGGAACCTGGGCCTGGTCCCCACGCGCCACGCCCGGGAGGTGATGGGGGTGCCGGTGCCACTGGACGCGTGAAGGGCCCTGCGGGGCGGCCCCGCCCGCCGGCGCGGGCACACGGGAACCGGCACCCGGCGCAGCTGCCGGGTGCCGTGCGTCTGTGCGCCTGGGGTCAGGCCGTGGACTTGCCGGTGTCGGAGGCGGGGCCTTCCACGGCGGCCTCGTCGGCCTCCGCGAAGTTCACGCGGCCCATGTGCCGGTTCATCGACTTCATCAGGCCCCAGACCGCCAGGGCCATCACCGCGAAGACGACGAAGCCGAGGACACCGGGGGTGACCTTGTTCTCGTCGAACTCCTTGGCGAGGGGAGCCAGGTGGGTCATTGCCAGGCTTGCGCTTGCGCTCATGTCAGCCATTGTCCCGGATGCCCGCGAAGAGGTCGTCCTCGGGGAGGGAGGTGTCCACGAGTGACTTCGCGAGCTCGTACTCCTCCGTCGGCCAGACCTTCTTCTGGAGGTCCAGCGGCACCCGGAACCAGCCCCCGTCGGGGTCGATCTGCGTACGGTGCGCGATCAGCGCCTTGTCGCGGATCTCGAAGAAGTCGGCGCACGGCACATGCGTGGTGAGCGTGCGCTCCTTGCGCTCGAACTCGTCCCACCGCTTCAGCCAGTCCCCGTACGGCGACTCGAGCCCGCGCTCCAGCATCGCGTTGTGCAGCGCCTCGGTGCGGGGCCGGTTGAAGCCCTGGTTGTAGTACAGCTTCAGCGGCTGGTACGCCGGGCCGAACTCGTCCTCCGGGTACTTCTCGGTGTCCGCCGCGCCCTCGAACGCCACCATCGTGATCTTGTGGGTCATGATGTGGTCCGGGTGCGGGTAGCCGCCGTTCTCGTCGTAGGTGGTGATCACCTGCGGCCGGAAGGAGCGGATCTTGCGCACCAGCTCGCCCGCCGCCTTGTCCACGTCCTGCAGGGCGAAGCAGCCCTCCGGCAGCGGCGGCAGCGGGTCGCCCTCGGGCAGGCCCGAGTCGACGAAGCCCAGCCACTCCTGCTTCACGCCGAGGATCTCGCGGGCCTCGTCCATCTCCTTCTTGCGCACCTCGTGGATGTGCTCCTCGATGTACGGGTCCCCCTGAAGCTTGGGGTTGAGGATGGAGCCGCGCTCCCCGCCCGTGCAGGTCACGACCAGCACGTCCACCCCCTCGGACACGTACTTCGCCATGGTGGCCGCGCCCTTGCTCGACTCGTCGTCGGGGTGGGCGTGCACGGCCATCAGTCGCAGCTTGTCGGTCAAGACTCAATCCTCAAGTCGTTGGGCGCCCTGTGTGCGGCGGCGCAGTCGCAGGCTTCTATAGTGACGGAACCGGGGGGCGAAAAATTCCGGAGCGCCGCTCCCGGGGACGGACCGGGGACGCCGGTCCCTTCCTTCCGAGGAGACGATCATGAGTACGTCGAGCACGCGGCTGCCCGAGGGCCGCTACGGCCGCTCCTCGGACCAGCGTGCCGACCGCACCCTCAAGATCGTCGGCGCTGTGCTCGCCGTCCTGTTCACGGCCATGATCGGCTGGTTCGGCTACCACTACGTCGCGCAGAACGAGATCAGCGCCGAGCTGATCCGCTTCGAGACCGGCGAGGACGCGGTGAAGGTGCATCTGGAGGTGCACAAGGACGCCGGGGTCGTGGGCTACTGCACCGTGCGCTCCCAGGCCGCGGACGGCGCCGAGGTCGGCAGGGCCGACTTCCGCTTCGACGGCGACGCCACCCGCATCGACCAGGTGGTCACGCTGCGCACCACCTCCCCCGGATCCAGCGCGGAGCTCGTCGGCTGTCACGCCGAATGAGCGGGCGGGGAATACCCGGCCACTGACCTGCGCTGTCGGGAGAACAGTGGCTTATGTCCTCCCCCTGCGGGCACTGAATTGTTAGGCTCGTGGTTTCGCCCGTCCCTGGGGGACCATCCTTCTGGGTAGGGCGATGCTTTGTATTCCCAGTACCTACGAGGAGCACCTGTGACCCAGACCAGCGAGAACGTCACCTGGCTGACCCAGGAGGCGTACAACAAGCTCAAGGACGAGCTTGAGTACCTTACTGGTCCCGCGCGCACGGAGATCGCCGCCAAGATCGCCGCCGCGCGTGAGGAGGGCGACCTGCGTGAGAACGGCGGGTACCACGCGGCCAAGGAGGAGCAGGGCAAGCAGGAGCTCCGTGTGCGCCAGCTGACCCAGCTCCTGGAGAACGCCAAGGTGGGCACTCCGCCGGCGTCCGACGGAGCGGTGGCGCCCGGCATGGTCGTGACGATCGCCTTCGACGGCGACGAGGACGACACGCTGACCTTCCTGCTCGCCTCCCGCGAGTACGCGAGCTCCGACATCGAGACCTATTCGCCGCAGTCCCCGCTGGGGTCCGGCGTGATGGGCCACAAGGTCGGCGAGGACGCCGAGTACGAGCTGCCGAACGGCAAGAAGGCCTCGGTGACGATCCTCAAGGCCGAGCCGTACAACGGCTGACCCGCCGCCGCACGCAGTCCCCACGGGCCCCCGGCGCCCTGAGCGCCGGGGGCTTCGTCATGCCGCGGCCGAGCGGTACTTGCGCACGGCCAGGGTGCGGAAGATCGCGATGATCAGCACCGAGTAGATCACCGACGCCCACACCGCGTGCTGCATCGGCCAGGCGTCCGAGGTGGACACGCCCGGGTTGCCGAACAGCTCGCGGCAGGCCTGGACGGTGGCGCTGAACGGGTTCCAGTCCGCGATGTGCCGCAGCCAGGGCGTCATGTTGCTGGAGTCCACGAACGCGTTCGACACGAACGTGACCGGGAACAGCCAGACCAGGCCGCCGGAGGTGGCCGCCTCGGGGGTGCGCACCGACAGGCCGATGACCGCGCCGATCCAGGTGAACGCGTACCCGGTGAGCAGCAGCAGGCCGAACGCGCCGAGCACCTCGCCGACGCTGGTGTGCGTGCGCCAGCCGACCAGCAGGGCGACGATCGCGAGCACGAGCAGGGTGAGCGCCGTCTGCACCATGTCGGCGAGGGTGCGGCCGGTGAGCACCGCGCCGCGTGCCATCGGCAGGGAGCGGAAGCGGTCGATGAGCCCCTTGTGCATGTCCTCGGCGATGCCCGCGCCGGCGCCCGCCGTGGCGAAGGTGACGGTCTGGGCGAAGATGCCGGCCATCAGGAACTCGCGGTAGACCTGTGGGCTGGTGGAGCCGCCGACGTCCAGCGAGCCGCCGAACACGTACGAGAACAGCACCACGAACATGATCGGCTGGATCAGCCCGAAGATGACCACTTCGGGGATGCGCATCATACGGATCAGGTTGCGCTTGGCGACGACCAGCGAGTCGCGGACGGAGCGGGTGAACGCGTTCCCGTGGGACGCGATCCGCACGGATTCGGTGACGGCACTCACTTCGCGGCCTCCTCGTCGGACAGCTCGGACTCGGCGGCATGGCCGGTGAGGGAGAGGAACACGTCGTCGAGGGTGGGGCGGCGCAGGCCGATGTCGTCGATCTCGATGCCCTCGGTGTCGAGCTCGCGGATGACCTCGGCGAGCAGCTTGGCCCCGCCGGAGACCGGCGTGGTGATCTTGCGCATGTGCTCCTCGACCGTGGTGTCCCCCTGGCCGAGGCCGCGCAGGCTGTATTTGTCGAGGAGGGCGGCCGCGGTGCGGATGTGCTCGCGCTCGTGCACGACGACCTCGACGCGCTCGCCGCCGGTGCGGGCCTTGAGCTGGTCGGAGGTGCCCTGGGCGATGACCTTGCCGTGGTCGACGACCGCGATGTCGTGCGCCAGGTGGTCGGCCTCCTCCAGGTACTGCGTGGTGAGCAGCAGGGTGGTGCCGCCGGAGACGAGGTCCTTGATCACCTCCCAGAGCTGCTGGCGGTTGCGCGGGTCGAGTCCGGTCGTCGGCTCGTCCATGAACATCACGGGCGGGGAGACGACCAGGGCGGCGGCCAGGTCGAGGCGGCGGCGCATGCCGCCGGAGTAGGTCTTCGCCGTGCGGTCGGCCGCGTCCGCGAGGTGGAACTGCTCCAGCAGCTCGTCCGCGCGGGCCCGGGCGGCCTTGGCCTTCATCTGGTAGAGCTGGCCGACCATCTGGAGGTTCTCCCGGCCGGTGAGGTACTCGTCGACGGCGGCGAACTGACCGGAGAGGCCGATCGAACGGCGCACGGCGTCGGGGTCCTTCAGCACGTCGATCCCGGCGACGACGGCCCGGCCGCTGTCGGGACGCAGCAGCGTGGTGAGGCAGCGGACGGTGGTGGTCTTGCCCGCGCCGTTCGGCCCGAGCAGCCCCAGGACGGTCCCCTCCGGGACCTCGAGGTCGACGCCGTCCAGTGCCTTGACGTCTCCGAAGGTCTTCACCAGACCTTCGGCTTGGATGGCACCTGGCATATGAATCTCCACGTCATCGTGATTCTTCGGAAAAGCCTAGGTTTGTGTGCCGGCATGCGCCGGGCGCCGCCCCGGGCAGGACGCCGGGGGTCGCCGACGGCCACGCCGTGACAGAGCACACACCATAACGCGATGTATCGCGTCTCTCAATGGGATTACCCGAAGGGGTGAAGCCGCTTCCGGCGTCAGCCCATGACCGTGTAACCCGCGTCGCGCAGGGCCTGCTGTACCTCGGCGCAGTGCGCCGGTCCCTTGGTCTCCAGGTGCAGCTCGACCTCCGCCTCCGTGAGTCCCAGCCGCGGGTCCGTCCGCACGTGGCTCACGTCGAGGACGTTAGCGTCGACCACTGACAACGCCCCCAGAAGCGAGGCCAGGGCGCCGGGACGGTCGGTCAGCCGCAGCCGAACGGCCAGGTAGCGGCCCTGCGCCGCCATGCCGTGCCGCAGCACCCGCTCCATCAGCACCGGGTCCACGTTCCCGCCGGACAGCACCGCGACCACCGGGCCCTCGAAGGCCCCCGGCCGGCTCAGCAGCGCCGCGACCGGACTCGCCCCGGCGGGCTCGACGACCAGCTTGGCCCGTTCCAGGCACAGCAGCAGCGCGGCCGACAGCTCGTCCTCGGTGACCGTGCACACCTCGTCCACCAGCTCCCCGACCAGCGCGAACGGCACGTCGCCCGGCCTCCCCACCTTGATCCCGTCGGCCATCGTCGCCGGGTGGCTCAGCGACACCGGGCGCCCGGCCGCCAGCGACGGCGGGTAGGCCGCCGCGCCCTCCGCCTGCACGCCGACGATCCGCACGTCGGGACGCAGCGCCTTCACCGCGACCGCGATCCCGGCTGCCAGCCCGCCCCCGCCGACCCCGACGACGATCGTCCGGACCTCGGGGCACTGCTCCAGGATCTCCAGGCCCACCGTGCCCTGACCGGCGATGACGTCCGGGTGGTCGAAGGGGTGGATGAACACCGCGCCCGTCTCGCGCGCGTACTCCTGCGCCGCGGCCAGCGACTCGTCCACCACCTGGCCGTGCAGCCGCACCTCGGCGCCGTACTCACGGGTGGCGCTGATCTTCGGCAGCGGGGCGCCCTTCGGCATGAACACCGTCGAACGCACGCCGAGCAGCGACGACGCCAGCGCCACGCCCTGCGCGTGGTTGCCCGCGCTCGCCGCGACGACCCCCGCGGCCCGCTCCTCGGGGAGCAGCCCGGCGATCCGCACGTACGCGCCGCGCAGCTTGAAGGAGCCCGTGCGCTGGAGGTTTTCGCACTTCAGCAACACCGGCGCCCCGACCTGCGAGGACAGGTGCCGGCTGCCCTCCAGCGCGGTCGTGCGGGCCACGCCGGAGAGCATCTTGTGGGCGCCGCGCACGTCGTCGAGGGTGACGGTGCGCAGCCGGTCGGCCGTGCGGTGGTTCATGCCTCCAGCATCGCAGTTTCCCCAGGGACCGCCCCGGTGTGACCAACCCGCGGACGACCGGTTTGCACAGCCCCGGTACGGTCCGCGTCCGGGCCGCGTACCCTGTCGTCCCATCAGCAGCCCATCACGAAGTGAGCCCCCCGCCATGCCCACTACACCTGATATGTCGATGGACATGACGACCGATCTGACCGCGGTCGGCGACACCGGTCTCCTCGACACTCTGCAGCACGAGGTGGCGCTCTTCGCCCGCCGTGCCGAACAGACCCGGCTCGGCGGGGTCGGCCAGGTGCGGAACTCCATGGACCGCGCCGCCTACCTGCTGCTCAACCGGCTCGACAAGGAAGGTCCGATGGGCGTCAAGGCCCTGGCCGCGTCCATGGGCATCGACTCCTCGACGGTCACCCGGCAGGTGGCGCCGCTCGTGGACACCGGTCTGGTCAAGCGGACCTCCCACCCGGAGGACGGCCGCGCGGTCGTCCTCCAGCTCTCCCCGCGCGGCCACGCCCGCCTGGAGGAAGTACGCGCCTCCCGGCGGCAGTTGATGGCCGAGCTGACCCACGACTGGTCGCCGGAGGAGCGCGAGGAGTTCTGCACGCTGCTCACCCGGTTCAACGGCGCGCTGTCCGCCCGGATGGCCGGGCACGACCGCGGCGACTCCTGACCCGCCCGCGCTCGCGCACCGTGCGCGCCTCTTGACCCGGGGACGCGCCCTGGCCTGATATGTGAGGGGGTCCCCGTCCGCCGCGCGGCACGGGCGGCCCTTCGCGGGGGCTTCGGGAGGTGCGGGTGCGACCACGGCATGCCTACGACGACGTCCGCCGCGCCCAGGAGTTCCGGGCGTACGTGGCGGGCGCGGGCGGACGGCTGCTGCACACCGCGACCCTGCTCACCGCCGAGCCCCGGGACGCCAACCCGCGCGCCCAGCGCCTGCTCACCCTCGCCCTGGCCCGTACGTACGCCTGCTGGGACCGGCTGCACGGCGAGGACCCGTACGACCACACCCGGCGCTACCTGATGACCAGGTTCGCGCTCAGCACCCTGCGGTACGGCGCGCGGCTCCCCTTCCGGCCCCCGCCCGGCGGCCCGCTGGCCGAGCTGAGCCCGCAGGAGCGGCTGATCCTGGTGATGCGGCTGCACGAGGGCATCGGCGAGGACCAGACGGCGGCCCTGCTGGGCCTGCCCGTGGAGCGCGTACGGGCCGTGCAGAACCGTGCGATGGCCGTCGTGCTGCGTCCCGCGCCGAAACCGGCGCCCCTGATGGGCCGCGCCGGGACGGTGCCGTCATGACCGGGGATGCGGGGGTACAGCGGTGAACCGCTCCAACCGTGAGGAGCGGGTGCGGCGGCTGATGGTGGCGCGCCCGCCCGCGCTGCCGCCGGATCTCGCCGGGGAGGCGGTGCGGCGCGGCGCCCGCGTGCTCACGCGCCGCACCTACGCGCGGCGCGTGATGTGGGTGCTGCTGTGCGCGGCGGCCGTGGCGTTCACGGTGTGGGCGCTGACCGCCCGTCCCTGGGTGGAGCCGCCGTCGGAGACGACCCCACCCCTGGTCGGCTGGTGACTAACGGCCCAGCGCCTGCTGCAGGTCCTCGAGCAGGTCGTCGACGTTCTCGATGCCGACGGACAGACGCACCAGGTCGGCCGGGACCTCCAGCTGCGAGCCGGCCACCGACGCGTGCGTCATCCGGCCCGGGTGCTCGATCAGCGACTCGACGCCGCCCAGGGACTCGCCCAGGGTGAACACCTGAGCGCGGTTGCAGACCTCGACGGCCGCCTGCTCGCCGCCCTCCACACGGAAGGAGATCATCCCGCCGAAGGAGCGCATCTGCTTGGCGGCGACCTCGTGGCCGGGGTGGTCGGGCAGGCCCGGGTACAGCACGCTCGTCACACGCGGGTGGCGGGTGAGCATGTCGGCCACGCGGGCCGCGTTCTCGCTGTGGCGGTCCATGCGCACCGACAGCGTCTTGGTGCCGCGCAGCACCAGCCACGAGTCGAACGGCCCGGCGACCGCGCCCATCGCGTTCTGGTGGAACGCCAGCTCCTCGCCCAGCTCCGCGTCGGCGGTGACCAGGGCGCCGCCGACGACGTCCGAGTGGCCGCCCATGTACTTGGTCAGGGAGTGCACGACGACGTCCGCGCCGAGCGCCAGCGGCTGCTGGAGGTACGGCGTGGCGAAGGTGTTGTCGACGACCAGCCGGGCGCCGGCGTCCCGCGCCACCTGGGCGACGGCGGCGATGTCGGTGATGCCGAGCAGCGGGTTGGAGGGGGTCTCCACCCAGATGACCTTGGTCTTCGGGGTGATCGCGGCCCGCACCGCCGCCGGGTCGGAGGTGTCGGCCACCGACCACTCCACTCCCCAGCGCGCCACGACCTTCGCGAACAGGCGGAACGTGCCGCCGTAGGCGTCGTTCGGGATGACCACGTGGTCGCCGGGCGCGAGCAGCGTGCGCAACAGGCAGTCCTCGGCCGCCAGTCCGGACGCGAACGCGAGCCCGCGGCGGCCGCCCTCGAGGGCGGCCAGGTTCTCCTCCAGGGCGGTCCTGGTCGGGTTGGCGCTGCGGCTGTACTCGTAACCGCCGCGCAGGCCGCCGACGCCGTCCTGCTTGTAGGTGGACACCTGGTAGATCGGCGGGACGACCGCGCCCGTCAGGGGGTCGGCGGTGTTGCCCGCGTGGATCGCGAGCGTCTCGAAGTGCTGACTGATGTGCCTGTCGCTCATGCGCCCGAGGGTAGTGCGCGGAAGGGTGTGATGACGGCCGCGGCCCGTCCGGGCGGGGCGGCTGGGCCCGTGCGCGCTCTCGCCGGGGGCGGCCGGCGGGAGTTTTCCACAGGTTCGGGTACCTCGTTGGCCATTCGGGCGCGCGGTCTGGTTCGCTTGTGACATGGAGATTCTGTGGGTCCTGATCGCCCTCGTCATGCTCGCCGCCGTGGCGTTGCCGTTCCTGCGGCGCCGGCGCGGCGCCGTGGGCCTGGTCCCGCCCGGCCACCCGGACGCGGCGGACCCGGCGAACTACGGCTTCGCACGCCAGGAGGAGCTGGACATCCGCCTGCCCGGCCCGGACGAGGACCTGCTGGACGTCCTCGACGTGGTGCAGCGGACCCAGGACTACCGCGCGGCGCAGCAGCTGCTGGCGGGCACGCCCGCGGACGGCGAGCAGCGCTGGCAGCGGGTGCAGGCCTTCGCGGGCGCCGCGTCCCTGGAGCTGGCGCAGCGGCCCGGCGGGGTCTCCGAGGCGCCGGGCGGCCAGTGGCTGCGGGTGTGGCGCACCGAGGCGCCCAAGGACGCGGGCGGCGCCGCGGTGCACGCGGAGTTCCTGGTGCAGCAGGCGTGGCGCACGGCCGCGCCCGGCTCGGACGAGTTCCGGATCATCATGGAGGAGGCCAAGGCGGCATGCGGCGAGGCCGCCCTGCTCGCCCCCGGCGACCCGGTTCCGTACATCGTGGAGCTGTCCGTGGCGCGCGGACTCGGTTACTCCCAGCAGGAGTTCGAGCAGGTCTGGCTGAAGATCCTGGACCGCGCCCCGGCGCACATGGGGGCGCATCTGGCCGCGCTGCACTACTGGTGCGAGAAGTGGCACGGCTCGCGGCAGCAGGCGTACGACTTCGCGGAGGCCGCGGCGGCCCGGGCGCCCCAGGGGTCGCTGCTGGCCGCGATGCCGCTGTTCGCGGTGTTCGAGCACCTCCCCGAGGTGAACCTGGTCAGCGGGTTCTACCAGAGCGAGGTCGTCACCAAGGCGATCCACGGCGCGCTGCACGCGGTGCACTCCGCCCGCCCGGACGACCCGATGCTCGCGCATGTGCGGCACATGCTGGTCTTCTTCCTGGTGCGCTCCGAGCGCTGGGCGGAGGCCATGAACCAGCTCATACACGTCGACGGGCACGTCGGCGCCCTGCCGTGGACGCTCTCCCCGGACCCGGCCGCCGAGTTCGCGGTGTACCGCGCCCTGGCGGTCGCCGGCTACGAGGCGAACGGCGGCAGCCCGGCCACGCTGCCGCACTGACGTCAACACCCGCGCGACGCCCCGGTGTTTGTCCGTATTTTGACCCGTCCGCACCCATATTCTTGACCCCTGCGAGGCCAGGACGGGCCTCCGGTCGAGGAGTCGGGTGTGGCGAACGTACGGGTCTACGAGCTGGCCAAGAGGGTCGGGGTCGACAGCAAGGTCGTCCTGGACAAGATGACCGAGCTGGGCCACTTCGTACGGTCGGCGTCGGCCACCGTCGAGGCACCGGTGGTCCGGGAGCTGATCGACGCGCTGGGTGTCGTGCAGGAGACGGCCGCGTCCCTGCCCCGGGTGCCGTCGCCCGCGGCGCCGCCCGCCGGTTCGGTGCTGCGGCCGACGCACCACGAGTGGGACCCCACGTCCCGCTGGAAGCCGCTGCAGCCCTTCGACCCGCGCCGGGTCGGGCCGTACACGGTGCTGCGGCGGATCGGCAGCGGGTCGATGGGCCGGGTGTTCCTCGGGCGCACGCCGGCCGGGCGGCTGCTCGCCGTCAAGGTCGTCAAGGAGGAGCTGGCCGACGACCTGGAGTTCCGCAGGCGCTTCCAGCGTGAGGTGGCCGCCGCGCGAGGCGTGAACGGCTTCTACGCACCACCCGTCGTGGACGCGGACACCACCGGGGACATCCCCTGGCTGGCCACCGCGTACGTCTCGGCGCCGTCCCTGAAGGACCTGGTCGACGCGTGCGGGCCGCTGCCGCTGAGGGCGCTGCGCTGGGTGGCCGCGCAGCTGGTCGAGGCGCTGCGCTCGGTGCACGCGGCGGACATCGTCCACCGCGACCTCAAACCGTCCAACGTGCTGGTCGGCGTGGACGGTCTGCGCGTGATCGACTTCGGGCTCGCCCTGGCGGCGGCCGCCGCGGCCAGCAAGCTGACCGTCGCGCACACCACGCTGGGCACGCCCGCCTACATGTCGCCCGAGCAGGCGCTGGACGCGCGGAAGGTGACGTCCGCGAGCGACGTGTACGCGCTGGGCGCGGTGCTGGTGTTCGCCGCGACCGGGCACAGCCCGTACCCGGGCAGCGACCCCGTGCGCACCATGCTCCGCATGCAGACCGAGGCGCCCGACCTGGGCGGGGTGCCGGAGCCCTTCGTGGACGTCGCCGCGTCCTGTCTGCGGCCGGACCCGGACGGGCGCCCCGGCCTCGACGAGCTGCTGGACCGCATCGTGCGGGACATGGAGCCGGGCCCGGACGGGCTGTACCGGCCCTCGGAGCTGCTGCCGCCGGCGGCCTTCGAGTTCCTCGGTCTCCAGGACGTGTGAAGCCTCCAGGACGTGTGAAGAACGGAGCAGGAGTGCAGGAAGTCATCTACCTGTCCGACCGGAAACTCTCGCAGTTTCTGCCCGGACTGCGGTCCGCGTGGCCCCGGCAGCGGGTCAGCGTCTCCACGCCGTTCGGCGGGGTGGAGGTGGACCCGTCGCCCGGCCCCGCGTCCGACCTGTGGGGCAGGCATCTGCTGCGGGTGGTGCGCCGGGTCGAGGAGTCGGCGCGCTGGTACACGGAGGCGGGGGCGCGGCCGGGGCAGTGGATCGCCTTCGAGGCGCCGCTCAACTACTTCGCGCTGGACGGCGCCGACCCGACGATGGTGTTCTTCGCGGACACCCCGGACACCCCGGAGCCGGACCACCCGGTCCGGCTGCTGCTGCACGGCTCGGTGGACCACCTGATCGCGGGTCCGCCGGCCCGCGTCACCGACGAGACCCGCCGGTCCGGCACGCTCGTGCGGAACCTCCTGGGCTCCGACGCCAGCGCGCCCGGCGCGCTGCTCGCCGCCCTCTCCGACGACCTCGGCGCCGGCCCGGACGGCCGCCGCCCTTCCCTGGTGGGCGCCCTCCACGCCCTCCTGGCCCGCATCGACGCCCAGACCCACCCGGAGACGGCGGCGACGATGCGCGGCTACGCCCGCGTCACCACGGGTATCCCCGCAACGAAGCCGCCGGGGCTGCTGGTCGCGAGCCCGTTGTACGTGGAGTACACGGACGCGTGAAGAGGCTTGGGCCGTCCGTGCAAGGACGCAGGCCGTCCAGGAACACTCAGGCCGTCCAGGAAAAGGCTCAGGCCGTCCAGGCGGACGGCAGTGCGTCCAGGGACAGCCCCTCCTCCTCCAGGTCCTCCTCCGCGCCGGGAGGGGCGGGCACGGGGGGCTCTTCCTCCATCGGGGCGGACCCTGTCCGCGGGCTGGTCGTCACCGCTGACTCCTTCCCGGGCGACGGCCTCGTAGTCCGTCCGGCACAGGACCGTCGCGGCCGGAAGGCCGCGACGGTCCGCGCACGGAGGGCTCAGATCGTCGCCGTGTCGATCACGAAGCGGTAGCGGACGTCGTTGTTCTCGACGCGCTCGTAGGCCTCGTTGATCTCGGACGCGGCGATCAGCTCGATCTCCGCGCCGATGCCGTGCTCGGCGCAGAAGTCCAGCGTCTCCTGGGTCTCCGGGATGCCGCCGATCATCGAGCCGGCCAGCGACCGTCCGCCGCCGATCAGCGAGAACAGGTTCAGCGACACCGGCTCCTCGGGGGCGCCCACGTTCGCCAGCGTGCCCTCGGGCTTGAGCAGCGACAGGTACGCGCCGAAGTCCAGCGGCGCCGACACGGTCGACACGATCAGGTCGAAGGAGCCGCGCAGCTCCTCGAAGGTCTTCGGGTCGCTGGTGGCGTAGTAGTGGTCGGCGCCCAGGCGCAGCCCGTCGTCCTTCTTGCGCAGGGACTGCGACAGCACCGTCACCTCGGCGCCCATCGCGTGAGCGATCTTCACGCCCATGTGGCCGAGGCCGCCCATGCCGACGACGGCGACCTTGCGGCCGGGGCCCGCGCCGAAGCGCTTCAGCGGGGAGTACAGGGTGATGCCCGCGCACAGCAGCGGCGCGGCGACGTCGAGGGCGAGCCCGTCGGGGATGCGCACGACGAAGTTCTCGTCGACGACGACCTTCTCGGAGTAGCCGCCGTAGGTGACCTCGCCGTCCCGGCCGATGCCGTTGTAGGTCGGGGTCTGGCCGTTCAGGCAGTACTGCTCCTTGCCCGCCCGGCACATCTCGCACTCGCGGCAGGAGTCGACCATGCAGCCGACGCCCACCCGGTCGCCGACCTTGAACCGGGTCACGCCGGGGCCGACCTCGGACACGACGCCCGCTATCTCGTGGCCGGGGACCATCGGGAAGATCGCCTCACCCCAGCCCTCGCGGACCTGGTGGATGTCCGAGTGGCAGATCCCGGCGAACTTGATGTCGATCAGCACGTCGTGCTCGCGGACGGCTCGCCGCTCGATGGTGGTGCGCTCCAGCGGTGCCTTGGCGGCGGGCGCGGCGTACGCGGCGACAGTGGTCATACGAAGTTTCTCCTCCTGAGGGGGTCGTGCGCCCGGAATCTCTGCGCCCGGGCCCGCACGCTGTCCAGCCTGCGACAACGGCCGGCGCGTACCCAGACTTCCTGGTTGCCTACGCACGCTGTGCCTACCACTGGCGGGGACAGGCACGATGTGCGTACGAACGGGCACCATGGACATATGGACGAGCGGATGGGCCCCCAGGGCGGCGGCCTGGACCCGCGTGCCGAGCTGAGCGAGTTCCTGCGCACGCGTCGGGCCCGGCTGAAACCCCAGGACGTGGGACTGCCGGACCTCGGACGGCACCGCAGGGTGCCCGGTCTGCGCCGGGAGGAGCTGGCGCAGCTCGCCGGGGTGTCCGTGGCGTACTACACACGCCTGGAGCAGGGCAACGGACGCAACGTGTCGGCGGAGGTCCTCGACGCGATCGCCCGCGCGCTGCGGCTGAGCGACGCCGAGCACGCGCATCTGACGCATCTCGCCCGGCCGGGCCGGCGCCGCAAGCGGCCGGAGCCCCGCACCCGCCAGGCCCGTCCGGCGCTGCGGCAGCTGCTGGACGCGATGGAGACGGTCCCGGCGTACGTGGTGGGCCGGCGGTCGGAGATCCTCGCGTGGAACCGGATGGCGACGGCTGTCTTCGGCGACTGGGGCGCGCTGCCGGCTCAGGAGCGGAACTGGGCGCGGATGGTGTTCCTCGATCCCGCACAGCGTGAGCTGTTCGTGGAGTGGGAGCAGAAGGCCTGCGACATGGTCGCCTATCTGCGCATGGACGCGGGCCGGCACCCGGACGACCCCGCGCTGTCCGCGCTGGTGGGCGAACTGTCCGTGAAGAGCGAGGAGTTCCGCACGCTGTGGGCGCGGCACGACGTCAAGGAGAAGAGCCACGGCGTGAAGCGGCTGCGGCACCCGCTGGTCGGTGAGCTGACGCTGCTGTGGGAGTCGTTCCGCCCGGCCGGGGAGGACGAGCAGTCGCTGGTGACGTACTTCGCGGAGGCCGGATCGCCGTCGGCCGAGGCGCTGCGCCTGCTGGGCAGCTGGAACGCGGACGCGCCGGCGGACGGATCGCGGACACCGGCCGCCTGAGAGGCGGGAGACGGCGGGAACGGGAACGGCCCGTCGGAGGCGGGTTGCCTCCGACGGGCCGTCACCCGTGCCGGACTACTTGCCGTAGTAGGCGTTGTAGACCGTGATCAGGGACGCGTTGCCCTTCTTGTCGACGATCTTGGCGCGCAGGGAGACCGCCTTGCCCTTCGCGGGGTTCTTGACGGTGACCTTGCCCTTGGTGACCGTGGTCTTCTTCCAGGTCTTGCCGCCGTTGTAGGAGACGTACACCGCGAGGGACTTGAGGTTCTTGCCCTGGGCGGCGCCCTCCACGACGACCGGGAAGGTGGCCTTCTTGCCGGCCGCGACCTTGCTGTCCAGCCCCGTGACCGCGGCGAACCGGGCCGAGGAGACGGGCAGGTGCTTCTCGCCCGACGTCTTCTTGGACCGGAAGGTCCAGCTCCCGTCGATGCGGGTGGACGTGGCGGCGACCTTGGCGCTGCGCCGGACCGTGGTGGTCAGCCGGTAGGCGGCGTCACCGGACGGGACGGCGAAGCTCTCCTCGCCGAACAGCGGGTCCTTGATGGAGCCGGCCTTCTTGCCGTTGCGGTAGAGGGTCGTCACGGCGGAGGAGTAGTCCGAGGAGCCCACGTGGCCCTTGCCGTCGGCGAACAGCGGGATCAGGCCGTAGATGCTGTTGCCGTCGCGGAAGACGCCGTAGTCCGAGGTGAGACGCGGGCCGAAGACGGCCGTGTTCACGGTCTCCTTGTAGGTCTTGCCGCCCTTGTAGGTCCTGCCGGCGCCGATGGAGTACCCGGCGTCGTAGACGGGCCAGCCGTCCTCGTCGACCCCGCCGAGCTGCTCGAAGTCGAGGTCCCACGTCACGCCGTTGGCCGTGGACAGGTACAGCGTGCGGGTGCTGGGCAGCTTCTGCTCCTGGGAGAAGCCGGACGCGCCCGAGCCGCCGGGCAGCCAGCCGTACGCGGTGACGGCGCCCTTCTTGCCGCTCGCCGCGGCGCCCATGCCGACCTGGACGGTGGCGAACTCCTTGGCCTTGAAGGCGCGGGTGTAGCCGGTGGCGAGCTTCTTCACCGTGCCGCCGCTGACGGCGCTGTACTGCGCCTTGGCGCCGTTGCTGAAGTGGGCGTCCCACTGCTGGCTCAGCGTGCCGTTGGTGATCTGCGGGCCGAGGTGCGCGGTGCGGAAGCCGTCGAAGCTGTCCAGCCACCAGCCGAAGGAGACCGCGCCGTCGTTCGTCTCGACGGTGTAGTCGGCCGAGGCGAACTGCGGCTTGGCGCCCTTGCCCGGCACGGTGACCTTGACCGGCTTGGCCTTGCGGGCGTCCAGCGTCACCGTGGTGTTCTTGGTGACGTCCAGCTTGGGCTGGGCGAGCCAGTCGGCGCCCTGCCACTTCTCCGGGTCGGCGCCCACGAGCACGCCGGCGTCCAGGACGTAACCGCCCTTGGGCACGCGCACGCTGACGGTGCCGTCGGCCTCGTACGGCCAGTACGACCGGTCCTTGCCCAGGCCGGTGAGACCCGTCAGGCCCGCCGTGTAGTTCGCGGTGGCCTTGCCGGAGCGGTCGAGGACCTTCAGCGTGAGGGTGTAGGACTCGACCTCGCGCTCCACCGCGGCCGCGGTGCGCACGCTCTGGCCGGCGCCGGTGGCGACCACGTACGCCGAGTACGCGCCGTCGACCGTGCCGCCGAGGCGGGTGTCGGCGGTGACGTCCACGGAGGCGGTGCCGTTCGCCGGGACGGTCAGGGTGGAGGCGCCGAGGGTGAAGAAGCCGGCCGGGGCGGCCTTGCCCTTCGGGTCGGTCGCGGTCGACGTCAGCTTCAGCGTGACGTCCTCGGTGCCGAGGTTGCGGTAGGTGAGCTTCTTGGTGACCGGCTTGTCGTCGGCGTGCGGCCACTGCTGGACGCCGAAGCTCAGCGACACCGGCTCCGCGATCACGGTCTGCGCGATCGCCTTGTCCACCTGGACGCGGCCCGAGCCCTGCTCGAACGGTGTGTACGTGCCGTCCTTGGTGGAGGCGGTCAGCGCGCCCTTCAGCTCCGCGTACGTCCACTCCGGGTGCTGCTGCTTGAGCAGCGCGGCGGCGCCCGCGACGTGCGGGGTGGCCATCGAGGTGCCGGAGATGGTCATGTAGCCGGCCGGCTTCTCGCCGACCTCCTTGGCGATCTCGTTGCCCTTCGCCGAGGCGGCCGTGATGTCCACGCCGGGGGCGGTGAGGTCCGGCTTGACGGCGCCGTCGCCGAGACGCGGGCCGGTGGAGGAGAAGTCGGCGAGCCTGTCCTTGTCGTCGACGGCGCCGACGGTGAGGGCGGAGTCCGCGCTGCCGGGCGAACCGATCGACTGGGGGCCCTCGTTGCCCGCCGCGATGGCGAACAGGATGCCCTTCTCCTTGGAGAGCTTGTCGACCGCCGCCTCCAGCGGGTCGGTCTCCGGGGTGTCCATGCCGCCGAGGCTCATGTTGACGATGTCGGCGCCCTGCGCGGCCGCCCACTCCATGCCGGCGAGGATGCCGGAGTCGTCGCCGAAGCCGGAGTCGTCGAGGACCTTGCCGTTGAGGATCTTCGCGCCGGGCGCGACGCCCTTGTACGTGCCCTTCGACTGGGCGCCCGTGCCGGCCGCGATGGAGGCGACGTGGGTGCCGTGGCCGACGACGTCGCCGGTGGTGGGCGCGGAGGTGAAGTTCTTGGCCGCGGCCACCTGGCCCTTGAGGTCCGGGTGGGTGGCGTCCACACCGGTGTCCAGGACGGCGATCTTGACGCCCTTGCCGTCGTAGCCGGCCTCCCACGCCTTCGGGGCGCCGATCTGCCCGACGGAGGTGTCCAGGGACGCCTTGCGGACGCCGTCCAGCCAGACGCGGGCGACACCGGAGGCGGTGCGGTCGCCGTCGGTGACGGCGTCCCACAGCTCGGCGGTGGCCTCGTCCGGCGTCTGCACCGCGTCCGCGTTCAGGGACGTCAGCGCCCGGCGGACCGTGCCCGCGTCGCGGACGTCGGCCTTGGCGGCCTTCGCGGCGCCCCGGTAGCCGACGATGACCTTCAGACCGCCGCGGTGCGCGGTGCGGGTCGCCGTCTTGTTCAACTCGGTGACGTCGAACAGGCGTTGGTCCAGCGTGCCGGTCGCGACCAGCCGGGCGGCGTCGGCCGGGACGACCAGCGTGCGGCCGTCGGCACGGCGGACCTGGACGGGTATGTGCTCCCGGCCCTCGGCCGGCTCCACGCCCACGACACGGCCCTTGGCGTCCAGTGCGACCCGGTCACCGGTGATGAGGGTGACCCGGTGCTTCCCCTTGAGCGCCGCCGCGCTCACGGACGAGCCGGCGGCCGTGCTGTTCTCCCCGTCGGCCGACGCGGGGCCGGCCATGCCCGCCGCGAGCGCCACGGCGGTCGCCGTCGCGATCGTGGCCGCGCATGCTCTTTTGACTTGTCTGCGCAAGGTTCCCCCTAGCGAAGTCGCCGGGCGGCGAAAGCATCACCCGGCCGGGGGTGGTCTCGTACGCCTGCGCGCACCCCCCGGTGCTCGGAGTATGCCGACACGTGATCAAGCGGCTCAAGGGGGTTCGGAAGTGGTCGGGAAGTCGCCGGGTGACTGTGATGTGGCCGCAGGAACTCCGTTACAGAATCGCGCGGTTGGGGCGAGAGGGACGCCGAACGGCCGGTGCCCCCGTCACCGCTCCCGAGGGAGGGGACGAGGGCACCGGCCGTGTGGTGGGGTGTTTCGTGGCGGAAGGGGCGTCAGACCGCGGAGCCGGCCTTCCACTGCTCCCAGCTCATGTTCCAGCCGTTGAGGCCGTTGTCCGGGGCGATGGTCTTGTCGCCGGTGTTCTGCACGACGACCACGTCACCGATGATCGAGTTGTTGTAGAACCAGGCGCCCGGGGTGCTCGGGTCGTTGGCGCCCTTGGCGTCGGCGAGACCCACGCAGCCGTGGCTGGTGTTGACGCTGCCGAAGATGGACTTCGCGCCCCAGTAGTTGCCGTGGATGAAGGTGCCCGAGTTGCTCAGACGCATGGCGTGGGGCACGTCCTTGATGTCGTACTCGCCCTTGCCGTCGTCGTCGGTGAAGCCGACGGTGGCGCCGTTCATCCGGGTCTCCTTGAACTTCTCGGAGATCACCATCTGGCCCTCGTACGTCTTGTTCTCGGGCGCGCCGGCGGAGATCGGGATGGTCTTGACGGTCTTGCCGTTCTGCGTGACCTTCATCTGCTTGGTCTCGGCGTCGACGTAGGAGACCTGGTTGCGTCCGATCTTGAACGTGACCGTCTTCTGCTGGACGCCGTAGACGCCCTCGGCGCCCTCGACCCCGTCGAGCGCCAGCTTCAGGGTGACGGTGGAACCCTCCTGCCAGTACTGCTCGGGGCGGCAGTCCATGCGGTTGCCGTTGAACCAGTGGCAGGCCACCTCCTGGCCGCTGCTGGAGGACACCTCGATGCCCTTCTGCACGGCGGCCTTGTTGGTGATGGCCTTGTCGAAGTTGATCGACACGGGCATGCCGACGCCGACCGTGGTGCCGTCGTCCGGGGTGAAGTTGCCGATGAAGCTGTTGGAGGGGGAGACGGTCGTGAAGGACGCGTTCTCGTGGGCGATGAGACCCTCGGAGTCCTTCGCGGAGGCCGACAGCTTGTAGGTGGTGGCGCGCTCGAGCTGGCCGCTGGGCTTCCAGCTCTTCTTGTCGGGCGATATCTGGCCCTCGACGGCGGTGCCGTCGGCGGTGGTCATCGTGACCTCGGTGAGCTCGCCCTTCTCGACGGTCACGGTGGCCGAGTTGTTGATGGAGGCGTTCGTCGAGCCGTCCTTCGGCGTGATCTTGATCTGCGCCGCGGAGGACTTCTTGGCCGCTGCCTCGTCGACCTGCGCCTGCGAGGTGTCCTTGCCGTCTGATCCCGCGGCGTCGTCGTCCCCGCCGGAACACGCCGAGAGCACCAGCACCCCGCCGAGCAGAGCGGACGCGGCCGCCAGACCCCTGCGCCGCCGCTTACCGTCCGTCATCACACGCTTCTCCATCGTTGCCAGAATCCCAACCCCACGAGGCCCCTGGCAGGAGCCGAGGCGCCTCGTCCACAAGCTTCAACGCTACGACCGGGTGATCCGGTTCCCGAGTCCTACGCGTGTGGGACTCACCACGTCCGCCGTTGCGGACCGCGGGAACGCCGGTCAGTGCGCCGATTGAGACGTGCCGTCCGGGGGCGTCGGTTGCCTCCCGGGGTCAATATTTCGTCAAGTCGTCTCGGCCGCCGCGGGAACCGCCGTCGGGGGACGCGTCATATGTGGGGGCTTCTTCGTCGTCATATGTGGGGGATTCTTCGTCGTCATATGTGGGGGATTCTTCGTCGTCGGACTCGTCTTCGCAGCCCTCTTCGAACTGCCGCCATCATCGCCGCCGCTCCCCCCGTCACGCGAGTACCGGTCGTGATCCAACCACCCGTCACCGCACGCGATCCGCCCCGGCCACCTCCCCGTCACCCCCGCCGACCAGTACGAACGGGCACGTAAGAGAGCTACGCGATTCTTACTGTGCCCTCGGTCACAACCCTTTGCGCACAAGCCCGTTCAGCATCTGCCACATCCACCCCACAGGGCGAAAACGTACAAACCGTCACATCCCCCCAGAACTCGCGCCCGGAGCGCACAGGGAGAGGCTCCCGTGACTTTCCCGTGACCCGCGCGGTTCACTACCATCAGCCCACACGGCCAATTCGCCAGCGCCACAAGGGGATCGATATTCCGTGTCATCCGCGCTCCGTCCGTTGCTGACCGCCACCGCCGCGGGCACCCTGCTGTGCGCCCTGTGGTTCGTCCCGTCCGCGAACGCGACCTCGGACGCCCCCGCGCGGACCACGCCGTCCGCGAGCCCGTCCCCGCAGGTCACCGAGCAGGCGAGAGGCGTGTCGAGCGCGACGTCGGCCCAGCTGCAGAGCACCGGCCAGGAGGTCCGCCTCGCGGACACCGGCAGCTTCGACAGCACCCCGTACATCGTCGGCGGCACGGCCTGTCTGGCCCTCGGCGCCGGTTTCGTCGTCTACTCGGTCCGCCGGGAGCGCCTGGAGTTCTGAGCGCCCGTCCCACAGCACACAGGGGCCCCGCGGATCCGTCCGCGGGGCCCCTGCCGTGTCACTTCGGCGGCCGTGTCACTTCAGCGGGCCTGTGACCCCTTCCACGGCCTCGACCAGCCGCCCGTCCCGTACGAAGCTCTCCGCGGCGGCGAGGTCGGGCGCCAGGTACCGGTCCGGCCCGGGACCGCCCACACCGGCCTCCCGCAGCGCCTTCAGCACCGCACGGGTCGCCGGGGCGGGGGTGAGGCCCTCGCGCAGCTCCACGGCCCGTGCGGCGGCGTACAGCTCCACGGCGACCACCCTGGTCAGCCCGTCGACGGCGGTGCGCAGCTTGCGCGCCGCCGACCAGCCCATGGAGACGTGGTCCTCCTGCATCGCGGACGACGGGATGGAGTCCGCCGACGCCGGTACGGCGAGCCGCTTCAGCTCGCTGACCAGGGCGGCCTGGGTGTACTGGGCGATCATCAGCCCGGAGTCGACGCCGGCGTCGTCGGCGAGGAACGGCGGCAGCCCGTGGCTGCGGTTCTTGTCCAGCAGCCGGTCGGTACGGCGCTCCGTGATGGACGCGAGATCGGCGACGGCGATGGCGAGGAAGTCCAGCACGTAGGCGACCGGAGCGCCGTGGAAGTTGCCGTTGGACTCCACCCGGCCTCCCCCGGAGCCGAAAGCCTGGGAGGTATCCCCAGGCAGGACGACCGGGTTGTCGACGGCGGCGGCGAGCTCCCGCTCGGCGACCAGGCGGGCATGCGCGAGGGTGTCGCGTCCGGCGCCGGCGACCTGCGGGGCGCAGCGCACCGAGTAGGCGTCCTGGACCCGTGGCGCGTCGTCCTGGTGATGTCCCGTCAGGCCCGAACCCTCCAGCACGGCCAGCATGTTGGCGGCGCTGGCGGCCTGACCGGGGTGGGGGCGGATGGCGTGCAGCTCGGGGGCGAGCACCTTGTCGGTACCGAGCAGCGCCTCCAGGCTCAGCGCGGCGGTGACGTCGGCGGACCGGTAGAGAAGGTCCAGGTCGGCGAGGGCCATGACCAGCATGCCGAGCATGCCGTCGGTGCCGTTGAGGAGGGCGAGCCCTTCCTTCTCGCGCAGTTCGACGGGCCGGATGCCGTGCTCGGCGAGCAGCTCGCCGGCGGGCCGCACGGCGCCGTCGGGTCCCTCCGCCTCCCCTTCGCCCATCAGCGCGAGCGCGCAATGCGAGAGCGGGGCGAGGTCGCCGGAGCAGCCCAGGGAGCCGTACTCGTGCACCACCGGGGTGATCCCGGCGTTCAGTACGTCGGCCATGGTCCGCGCGACCTCGGGCCGGACGCCCGTGTGCCCGGAGCAGAGGGTCTTGAGCCGCAGGAACATCAGCGCGCGGACGACCTCACGCTCCACCCGCGGCCCCATGCCGGCGGCGTGCGAGCGGACGATGTTGCGCTGGAGCTGTGCGCGCAGGCCGGGGCTGATGTGCCGGGTCGCCAGGGCGCCGAAACCGGTGCTCACCCCGTACACCGGGTCGGGCCTGGCGGCCAGGGCGTCCACGATCCGGCGGGACGCGGCGAGGGCGGCGACCGCCTCCTCGGACAGTTCGACGCGGGCGCCGCCGCGCGCCACGGCCAGCACGTCGGACGCGGTCACGCCCGACGTCCCCACCACCACTGTGTGCATATCCATATTCAGGAGCCTACGCAGTGAATGCCTCACTGTCACCACCGGACCCGGGCCGCGCCCCTTACCCGGGCGCGTGCCGCCCGCGGAACCGGCGCCGCTCCCCGTCGGCCTCCCGCGAGGGTTCGTCCGCGAGCCGGACCACGGGGTCGTCCGGCCCCTCCCGCCCGGCCACCACGGGGTGCGCGGCCCGCTCGGCCTTGGCCCGGTACTGCGCCGCGTCGGCCAGCCGGAACAGCCGCCGCGCCGAGCGCACCGGCCCGATCGGATCCTCCGTGGACGCCACCCCGCACGCGACACCGTCGCCGATGCCCAGCTCCACGGCCCGCCGGCACACCTCGTCGGCCGCCTTCACCACCTCGTCGGCGGGCGGCCCCACCGCCAGCAAGCAGAACTCGTCCCCGCCGAGCCGCGCCGCCAGCGCGCCCGGCAGCCGCGCGCCGCACAGCGACAGCACGGTCCCGAACCGCTCCAGCAGCCGGTCCCCCACGGAGTGCCCGAGGGTGTCGTTGACCCGCTTCAGTCCGTTGACGTCGCACACCACCAGGCTGACGACGGCCCCGTCGCGCCGGTGCAGCTCGACCGCCTCGTCCAGCCGGGTGTCCACGGCCCGCCGGTTGGCGAGCCCCGTCAGCGAGTCCGTGAAGGCCAGCCGCCGCGCCTCCTCCAGCCGCTCGGTCTGCGCGATCCCCGCAGCCACCACGGCGGCCAGCACGGTCGCGAAGTCGGCGTCCGCCCGCCCGAACACGGGCTCGCCGACGGGCCGGGCCACGTACAGCTCGCCCCAGGCCCGCCCGTGCAGCACGATCGGCGCGACCACGCAGCAGCCGCGCCCGCGCCGCCGCAGCGCCGCGACCCGCTGATGGCAGTACCCGGCGCGCCCCTCCTCGGGGCCCTGCGCGGTCTCCACCCAGGCGTCGGGCTCACCCCCGCCGGCCCACTGCTCGTGCAGGAACTCGGTGATCTCGGCGAACTGGTGCACCGGGTACGACTCGTCCTCGGGGAACTCCTCCTCCCCCTCGGCGAGCTCGCCGACGTTCACCAGCACCCGCAGCCGTCCGAGCTCCCGCTCCCACACCGACAGCGCGGCGAAACTCCCGCCGAGGGCCCGGCGGGCCCCGCCGGCGGCGGCCCGCCACGCCTCCCGCGAACTGTGCGCGGCGGCCATGCCCTGAGCCAGCGCCACCACGGCCGCCAGCCGGCTCTCCTCACCCATTCCCCCAGATTAGGGAGATTTTCCGCTTATCGAGACATCGAGGTCACTCGCCCGGCCATTCCGGCCGCCGCTTCTCGTTGAAGGCGGCCACACCCTCGGCCCGGTCCCCGGAGAACGCCACGGACCGCCAGGCGGCGTCCTCGACCTCGAGCCCGGCCGGCAGATCGAGCCCGTGGCCGAGCCGCAGCGCCCGCTTGGCGGCCCGCAGCCCCACAGGGGAGTTGCCGGCGATCCGCGAGGCCATGGCGAGCGCCGCCTCCCGATCCCGCCCTTCCTCCACCAGCTCATCCACGAGCCCGATCTCCCGGGCCTCCTCGGCCTCGACCCGACGCGCGGTGAAGATGAGCTCGGCGGCCCGAGCCGACCCGACCCGCCGGGGCAGCAGCTGCGTACCACCGCCGCCCGGGATGACCCCGACGGACACCTCGGGCAGCCCCATCACGGCCGTACGGTCGGCCACGATCACGTCGCACGACAGAGCGAGCTCGCACCCACCGCCCAAGGCGAACCCGTGCACAGCGGCAATGGCGGGCACAGGCAGCTGCAACACCCCGGTATAGGCGGCCCGCGCCACAGGCCGCTGCCGCACCAGATCCGCATCGCTGAACGAGTTCCGCTCCTTCAGATCGGCCCCCACGCAGAACGCCCGCTCGTGCGACGAGGTCAGCACCACCGCCCGTACGTCACGGTCCTCGCCCAGCGCCGCACAGGCGCCGGCGACGGAACGGGCCATCTCGGTCGACACCGCGTTCATGGCCTTCGGCCGGTCGAGGACGAGCTCCGCGACATGCCCCCGCTCGTGCCGCCGCACCAGCACGAACTCCCCGAACCGTTCCTCACTCATGACACCCTCCGGTTAACGCGGGTTAACTTGGCTCGCCCCGATCATGGCAGCCGGGAGCCGCCGAGGAAAAGGGTCCACCCGTTCGAGTGACATACGACCGACTCGCCTGAGCCACACAGCCCCCGGCGCGTACCGTGCGCACACCGCAGGGGGGAGACACACCATGACACCGGACGAGACGCGCACCGTCCCCCGAGGACGCCACCGAAAAACCCGTCGCCGCCGGGCCCTCCTGGCCGCGGGCGCCCTGACCCTGACGGCGGGCGCGGCGACGCTGATCCACCTGTCGACTCCGGACGCCCCACCACGGGACACGAGGGCGGCCGCCCTCCCCTCGCCGGAGAGGAGCGGCGCCGCCACCACACCGGGGGAAGCGGATCCCCCCGGGGGCACGACACCCCCGCAGGCCCCGCGTCCGAACCCGAACCCGACGTCACCGAAAGCGCAGGGCGGGAAGGCGCAGGAGCCGCTCACACAGCAGTCGGCACCGCCACAGACGCCATCGGCACCAGCGAGCACCCGCACGGTGACGCCCCCGCCCGCACCCGAGACGTCACAGGCATCCGAACCCCCGCCGGAGCAGCCGCCGACACCACCTCCGCCGGCCACGACGCCTCCACCCCCGCCCCCGCCGCCCGGCGACGAGAGCAAGGACGAGGACGACGACCGCGGCCTCTGCCTCCCGCTGCTGAACATCTGCCTGGGCGGCTGAAGGCCACGCCGACGGTCAGTCGGCGGGGGCCTCCTCCGGGGGAGTCCTCCGGGACAGCAGCCAGGGCTCGACCACGCCGAGACCACGGACGGGCCGCTGATACATCGGCTGCAGCGCGAAGCGGTACTGGGGCGGCTCCTCACCCTCCTTCTCCGCCGCGGCGGCCGCCTCGGCTGCGGCGGCCTCACTGGCCGGCGCGTCACCGGTGCGGATGAGCTCCTGGGCGAAGTCGGCGTCGACGAGCACCGCGTCGCGGGGGGCTATGGAGGTCAGCCGGGAGGCGAGATTCACGGTTGTGCCGAAGACATCGCCCATCCGGGTGGTGACGGTGCCGAAGGCCATGCCGACGCGCAGTTCCGGCATCGTCTCGTCGTTCGCCATGGTCTCTATCAACCGCAGGGCGATCTCGGCGGCGGTCCCGGCGTCGTCGGCGGCGTACAGCACCTCGTCGCCGAGGGTCTTGATGAGCCGCCCGCCACGCGCGGCGACCAGGTCGGCGGCGGTCGTCTCGAAGGCCTCGACCAGCTCGCCGAGCTCCTCCTCCTCCATCCGCCGGGTGAGGCGGGTGAAGCCCACGAGGTCGGCGAAGGCGACAGCGAGCCGCCGGTCCACCATCTCCTCGTCGTCGGCCTCCTGCACCACCCGCCCGGCCGAGGCGGCGAGCTGCCGCCGCCACACGTACACGAGGAACTCCTCCAGCTCGGGCAGGAGCAGCTCGACGATCGGATACGTGACCTCGGTACGGGTCATGCCGGGCTCGGGCGGCTCCGTCAGCCCTTCGAGGAAGGAGTCGATCTGCCATTCGGCCAAACGCGCGGTGGTCTGGCCGGTGGACCGGGCGACCTGGACGGCCATGGCCTCGCTCAGCAGGCCGGCCTCCACCAGACCCGCGAGGCGGCGCAGGGCGAGGACGTCCGCCTCCGTCAGGGCCTTCGCCTGACCCACGTCGGCGAAGCCCATGGCACGCCAGAAGCGGGTGGCGAGCTCCATCGTGACGCCGGCGCTGCGGGCCGCCTGGAACGGCGTGTAACGGCGCTCGGCGCCCAGAATGAGCTGCTCGAGGCGCAGAGCAAGCGGATCCTCGCCGTCGCCCTGCGCGTCCGCACCGGAACCCGAGTCGTCGACGCTCACGCGTTGCTGCCCTTCCGATCTGTCACGGCCATGTCTCGACCGGGCTCAACTCTACGGCAGGTGTGCGGTAGCTCACTCCGTCAGGTTGGGCCGTGGGGGAGGTGGGGGGTGCGTGCCTTTGCTTACGGGCGGGGGGTGCGTTTTCGGCCACGGCTGTGGGACAGGGCTGGGTGTTGCACACCCGGCGCCTACGTATGCGCCCGGCGCGGGTGGGGTGGGGCGCTGCACACCCCGGAGCTTCGTCGGCACCCGGAGCTGGGGCGGCGGGTGGGGTGCTGCACACCCTGGAGCTTCATCCGTACCCGGAGCCGGGACGTCGGGCGGGCTGCTGCACACCCCGGAGCTTCTTAGGCACCCGGCGTGGGTGTGGGCCGGGGGGTGTCGGCGCACCTGGCGCCTGCAGGGTGCCGCCGCGCCCACCCTCCCCCACTCTCGGCTTCGCTCGAGCGGGAGGTACCCCCATCGCCCCAGCGGCACGAATGCCCGCAGTTGGCGGGGGCCCCGCCCCCGGTGTCGGTGTAGCCGCTCGCGGCGGGGAGGGGACGGGGTGGGGGTGGGCGCCCGCAGCGGCTGGCGCGTCCGCCCCGTTCACGTACAAGCTCGCACTCTCGCGCCAGACCGAGGACGACCGCCCCCACCGCGGCCCCGCACCCCCCACCACCCGTAGGCGCTACACCCGCCCCCACCGGACAGGTGGATGCGCCGCAGGCGTCAGACCGCAACCCCCACCGGCAGAACTCCGCCCACCGGCGACCACCACCTCACCCCGCCCGCAGATGCACGATGTCCCCCGCCCCCACCGGTTCCTGCACCCCCGCCTCCGTCGCCAGCACCAGCCGTCCGTCGCCGTCCACCGCGACCGCCTCCCCCACCAGCGCCCGCTCCCCCGGCAGCTCCGCCCGTACGCGCCGCCCCAGCGTCGCGCACCCCGCCGCGTACGCCTCCTGCAGCCCGCACGCCCCCGCGTCCCCCTCCGCCGCCCGCCAGCGCCCGTACCAGTCCTCCAGCCCCCGCAGCACCGCCCGCAGCAGCGGATCCCGATCGGTGCTCACAGCCCCCGCCAACGCCAGCGACCCCGCCGTAGGCACAGGCAGTTCCTCAGCCCGCAGGCTGACGTTCACGCCGACCCCCACCACGACACCCCCGTCACCAGCGGCCTCCGCCAGAATCCCCCCGGCCTTCCGCTCCTCTCCCCCCACGGTCACCAGTACATCGTTCGGCCACTTCAACGCCGTATCCACCCCGCCGGCCCGCGCCAGCCCCGCAGCCACCGCAACCCCCGTCAGCAACGGCAGCCACCCCCACCGCTCCATCGGCACCCCCGCATCCCCAGGCCGCAGCGACACGGAGAAGAACAACCCCGACCGAGCCGGAGCCACCCACTTCCGGTCCAGCCGCCCCCGAGCGGCGCTCTGCTCCTCCGCGACGAGCACAACCCCCTCCTCCAACCGGCCACCGCGCCCCGCCGACCCCGCCGACCTCGCCGACCTCGCCGACCCCGCCGACCCCGCCGACCGAGCGACAAGATCGGAGTTCGTGGACCCGGTCCGCTGCACCACGTCCACCTCCCGCCACAAACCCCCCTGCCGCACCAGCGCCCGCCGCAACGCAGCGGCGTTCAAGGGAGGCCGGTCAAGGTCGGACCACCGGCTACGACGCGGCTCAGGGGACTCGGAGTCATCTCGGGGTGTCATGCAACCCACACTAGGTGTGGGAAACACCGCACTGCCGAACACTCAGCCCCCCACTACGCTACGGATGAGTAACCGTCCCCCCCTTTTGAGCAGGCAGGGAGCCGCATCCCGATGTCCGAGCCGGAAGAGCAGCAGCCTGACATCCACACCACCGCGGGCAAGCTCGCGGATCTCCAGCGTCGTATCGAAGAGGCGACGCACGCCGGCTCCGCACGTGCCGTCGAAAAGCAGCACGCCAAGGGCAAGCTGACGGCCCGTGAGCGGATCGACCTCCTGCTCGACGAGGGAAGCTTCGTCGAACTGGACGAGTTCGCCCGGCACCGCTCCACCAACTTCGGCCTCGACGCCAACCGCCCGTACGGCGACGGCGTCGTCACCGGCTACGGCACGGTCGACGGCCGCCCCGTCGCCGTCTTCTCCCAGGATTTCACCGTCTTCGGCGGCGCCCTCGGCGAGGTCTACGGCCAGAAGATCGTGAAGGTCATGGACTTCGCGCTGAAGACCGGCTGCCCGGTCATCGGCATCAACGACTCCGGCGGCGCCCGCATCCAGGAGGGCGTGGCCTCCCTCGGCGCGTACGGGGAGATCTTCCGCCGCAACACCCACGCCTCCGGCGTGATCCCGCAGATCAGCCTGGTCGTGGGCCCCTGTGCGGGCGGCGCGGTCTACTCCCCCGCGATCACCGACTTCACGGTCATGGTCGACCAGACCAGCCACATGTTCATCACCGGCCCGGACGTCATCAAGACGGTCACCGGCGAGGACGTCGGCTTCGAGGAGCTGGGCGGCGCCCGCACCCACAACTCGACGTCGGGCGTGGCGCACCACATGGCGGGCGACGAGAAGGACGCGATCGAGTACGTCAAGCAGCTGCTCTCGTACCTGCCGTCCAACAACCTCTCGGAGCCCCCGGCCTTCCCCGAGGAGGCCGACCTCGAGGTCACCGACGAGGACCGCGAACTCGACACGATCGTGCCGGACTCGGCGAACCAGCCGTACGACATGCACACGGTCATCGAGCACGTCCTGGACGACGCGGAGTTCTTCGAGACGCAGCCCCTGTTCGCGCCGAACATCCTCACGGGGTACGGCCGTGTCGAGGGCCGTCCCGTCGGCATCGTGGCGAACCAGCCGATGCAGTTCGCCGGCTGCCTGGACATCACCGCGTCGGAGAAGGCGGCCCGCTTCGTGCGGACCTGCGACGCCTTCAACATCCCGGTGCTGACCTTCGTCGACGTCCCCGGCTTCCTGCCCGGCGTGGACCAGGAGCACGACGGCATCATCCGCCGCGGCGCGAAGCTGATCTACGCCTACGCGGAGGCCACCGTCCCGCTGATCACGGTGATCACCCGCAAGGCGTTCGGCGGCGCGTACGACGTCATGGGCTCCAAGCACCTGGGCGCCGACCTCAACCTGGCCTGGCCGACGGCCCAGATCGCGGTGATGGGCGCGCAGGGCGCCGTCAACATCCTGCACCGCCGCACCATCGCCGAGTCGGACGATCCGGAGGCGACCCGCGCGCGGCTGATGCAGGAGTACGAGGACGCGCTCCTCAACCCCTACGTCGCCGCCGAGCGGGGTTACGTCGACGCGGTGATCATGCCGTCCGACACCCGCCGCCACATCGTGCGCGGTCTGCGCCAGCTGCGGACCAAGCGCGAGAGCCTGCCCCCGAAGAAGCACGGCAACATCCCCCTGTAAGGAGCCGCTGTGACGATCAAGGTCGTACGGGGCAACCCGACCCCGGAGGAGCTGGCCGCCGCACTGGCGGTGGTCAGGGCGCGCGCCGCGGCGGCGGCCGCGCAGCCGTCCGGCGCGCCCACGATCCCCGACGCCTGGTCCGACCCGTCCCGCATCGCCGCGCGCCGTGTGCCCCAGCCGGGCCCGGCGTCGTGGTCACGGACGTACTGGCCGGGCGGCTGAAGCCCCACCGCGTCCTGAACGGGCCGTACGCACCGCGTGCGGCCCGTTCGCACGCGTACGGGCGTCCGGCGCCAAGTTGAGTACGCGTACTCAGGCGCCCCCCGCCACCTCCGCCGCACGCTGGAGGAATGCTGTGGTCCGACCCCGAGAACAAGCCGCCGAAGGAACTGCGCGACACGCAGGAGATGCTGCGGCGGCTGGGCGTTCTCATGGCTCTGGCGATGGTGGTCGCCATGGTGGTGATCGGCCTGCGGTGAGCCGCGCCTCCCGCCCGGCACGGGCCTCCCGTGATGCGGGATGAGCCGGACGGGCGACGCCGATACGCTGACCGCATGACAGATCAGCCGCGCCGCCGTCTCGTGCTCGCCTCCCAGTCCCCCGCCCGGCTCGGACTGCTCCGCCAGGCCGGGCTGACCCCCGAGGTGATCGTCAGCGGCGTCGACGAGGACGCCGTCTCCGCCCCCACCCCCGCCGAGCTGGCGCTGGCCCTGGCCGAGGCGAAGGCGTCCGTGGTGGCCGCGAAGCCCGAGGTGAAGGGCGCGCTGGTGATCGGCTGCGACTCGGTGCTGGATCTGGACGGCCAGGCCCTGGGCAAGCCGGAGGACGCCGAGGAGGCCACCGCGCGCTGGAAGGCGATGCGGGGCCGCGCGGGCACGCTGCAGACGGGCCACTGCGTCTACGACACCCTCAGCAGCCGCTACGCCTCCGCCACCGCCTCCACGGTGGTCCGTTTCGGCGAACCCTCGGACGAGGAGATCGCGGCCTACGTGGCCTCCGGCGAACCGCTGCACGTGGCGGGGGCGTTCACCCTGGACGGCCGTTCGGCGCCGTTCATCGACGGCATCGACGGCGACCACGGCAACGTGATCGGCATCAGCCTGCCGCTCGTACGGCGCCTGCTCGCCGAGCTGGGCGTGGGCATCACGGAGCTGTGGGCGCCGCAGAAGAGCTGACGGCCGTCAGGGAGCCGAGGGCGCCGCAGGAGGACTGAACGGCGGCGTCCCGGCGTCGACGGGCCCGTCGGACCCGCCGGGCTCACCGGCCTCGCCGGGCTCCTCCTGCCGCCCGTCGTACGTCATCAGGAGCAGCACGATCAGCGCGAGGACGACGACCATGGAGAGGAACGCCGTCCAGCCGATCAGCCCCCACGCGAACGCGCCCAGCAGCGCGTGCACGACCGCGGCGCTGATCAGCAGCACCCGGCCTAACCCGGCCGGGGCGCGGTCGCGCAGGGCGACCAGCAGGGCCACCAGGCCGCACGCGGCGAAGTAGAGCCCGAAGACGACCCCGCCGGCCTTCGACGACACCGACATCATGTCCGGGTCGAGACCGGCCAGCGACATGTCCTGCCGGTCGACGACGACCCCCAGGAACCAGTTCACCGCCAGTACGCCCAGCGCCTCGGCGAACAGCACGAGCGCGACGATCCACGCCACCGGTCTGCGGACCACCGGCCCCCACCCACTTTCGAGCACGACTCTGGTTACCCCGAGTACGTTCGGGACGAGGCGAAGGCTACTGAGAGGTAAACCTCGGTACAAGGGGCGTGCGGCGGGCAAAGAATCATTGGGCCATTCGTAGGGACTCCACAAAGAAACGAAGTGGGCCGCAGCACGCTCTCACAGAGACCTTGGCCACACGACGGGGCTAGGGTTCTCGGGAGGAGTCCTGCGTACCGAGGTGCGACAAGGGATTTCGCGGGTCGAGCGAGCCTCGTATCACGCTCCGTGTGGGCAAGCTCACCACTGGGGACGGGTCGAAGTGCCGTGTCGGCAGTCCCTAAACTCGGCTTGTTTCAAGGAGGGAGCCTCAATCGTGCGCAAGGTGCTCATCGCCAACCGTGGCGAAATCGCTGTCCGCGTTGCCCGGGCCTGCCGGGATGCCGGAATCGCGAGCGTTGCCGTCTACGCCGACCCGGACCGGGACGCTCTGCATGTCCGCGCCGCGGATGAGGCGTTCGCCCTGGGCGGTGACACTCCGGCCACCAGTTACCTCGACATGGACAAGGTGCTGAAGGCCGCGCGGGAGTCGGGGGCGGACGCGATCCACCCCGGCTACGGCTTCCTCTCGGAGAACGCCGACTTCGCCCAGGCCGTGCTGGACGCGGGCCTGATCTGGATCGGCCCGCCGCCGCAGGCCATCCGCGACCTCGGTGACAAGGTCGCCGCCCGGCACATCGCCCAGCGCGCCGGCGCCCCGCTGGTGGCGGGCACGCCCGACCCGGTGTCCGGCGCGGAGGAGGTCGTCGCGTTCGCCGAGGAGCACGGCCTGCCGATCGCCATCAAGGCCGCCTTCGGCGGTGGCGGGCGCGGCCTGAAGGTCGCCCGCACCCTCGAGGAGGTCCCCGAGCTGTACGACTCGGCCGTCCGTGAGGCGGTCGCCGCCTTCGGGCGCGGCGAGTGCTTCGTCGAGCGGTATCTGGACAAGCCGCGTCACGTGGAGACCCAGTGCCTGGCCGACAGCCACGGCAACGTGGTCGTCGTGTCGACGCGTGACTGCTCGCTGCAGCGCCGCCACCAGAAGCTGGTCGAGGAGGCCCCGGCGCCGTTCCTGTCGAAGGAGCAGAACGCCGAGCTGTACCGCGCCTCCAAGGCCATCCTGAAGGAGGCCGGCTACGTCGGCGCCGGCACGGTGGAGTTCCTCGTCGGCGTGGACGGCACGATCTCCTTCCTCGAGGTCAACACCCGCCTCCAGGTGGAGCACCCGGTGACCGAGGAGGTCTCCGGCATCGACCTGGTGCGCGAGATGTTCCGCATCGCCGACGGCGAGGAGCTCGGCTACGACGACCCGCCGCTGCGCGGTCACTCCTTCGAGTTCCGCATCAACGGCGAGGACCCGGGCCGCAACTTCCTGCCCGCCCCCGGCACCGTCACCGCGTTCGACCCGCCGTCGGGCCCGGGTGTGCGCCTGGACGCGGGCGTGGAGTCCGGCAGCGTCATCGGCCCGGCGTGGGACTCCCTGCTGGCGAAGCTGATCGTCACCGGCGCCACCCGTGAGCAGGCCCTGCAGCGCGCCTCGCGGGCCCTGGAGGAGTTCAAGGTGGAGGGCATGGCCACGGCCATCCCGTTCCACCGCGCGGTGGTCAAGGACCCGGCGTTCGCCCCCGAGCTGACCGGCTCCTCCGAGCCGTTCACGGTCCACACCCGCTGGATCGAGACGGAGTTCGTCAACGACATCAAGCCCTTCGCCTCGTCCGTGGACGCGGACGCGGAGGAGGAGGCGGGCCGTGAGACGGTCGTCGTCGAGGTCGGCGGCAAGCGCCTGGAGGTCTCCCTCCCGGCCTCGCTCGGCATGAGCCTGGCGCGCACCGGCCTGGCCGCCGGCGCCAAGCCGAAGCGCCGCGCCGCCCGCAAGTCGGGCCCGGCCGCCTCGGGCGACACCCTCGCCTCCCCGATGCAGGGCACGATCGTGAAGGTCGCGGTCGAGGAGGGCCAGGAGGTCCAGGAGGGCGACCTGGTCGTCGTCCTGGAGGCGATGAAGATGGAGCAGCCCATCAACGCCCACCGCTCCGGCACCGTCAAGGGACTGAACGCGGAGGTCGGCGCCTCGGTCACGTCCGGCGCCGCGATCTGCGAGATCAAGGACTGACGCGCACGTACAGCGCCCGGCGCCCTCCCGAGCGGGGGGTGCCGGGCGCGTTCGTGTACGCCGTTCAGCGCCGTCGCATGTCCGCCACCCGGGCGGCCCGCTCGGCGCCCTGGCCCTGGTCGGACGCGGCGCCCAGCGCCACGGCCGTACGCAGTCCGGGGCCCTGCCGCCTCGGGCCGGGCAGCGGGACGTCACGGCGCTGGCGCGCCGACGGCGGGCCGTCACCCGCCGCGCTGCCGTTTCCCCCCGGCGTCCCCGCGACGGCGATCTGCACGCCCTGGTCGGCGAGGGCCTGGAGCTCGGTCGCGGCACGGTCGTCGTGCGCGGGCGGCTCGTCGGTGACCAGACGGGTGATGAGGTCCGTGGGCACCGTCTGGAACATGGTGTCCGTGCCGAGCTTGGTGTGGTCGGCGAGGACCACCACCTCGGCGGCGGCCTGCACCAGCGCCCGGTCGACGGACGCCGACAGCATGTTGGACGTGGACAGCCCCCGCTCGGCCGTCAGGCCACTGCCCGAGAGGAAGGCCCGGGACACCCGCAGCCCTTGCAGGGACTGCTCGGCGCCGCTGCCGACGAGGGCGTAGTTGGAGCCGCGCAGCGTGCCGCCGGTCATCACGACCTCGACCCGGTTGGCGTGGGCGAGCGCCTGGGCGACCAGCAGGGAGTTGGTGACGACCGTCAGCCCGGGCACCCGGGCCAGCCGGCGGGCCAGCTCCTGCGTGGTGGTGCCCGCGCCGACCACGATGGCCTCGCCCTCCTCCACGAAGTTCGCGGCGAGGTCGGCGATGGCGGTCTTCTCGGCGGTGGCGAGATGCGACTTCTGCGGGAAGCCGGACTCGCGTGTGAAACCGCCCGGCAGTACCGCACCGCCGTGCCGGCGGTCGAGGAGTCCTTCTGCCTCCAGCGCGCGCACGTCCCGCCGTACGGTCACTTCGGAGGTCTGGACGACGCGGGCGAGCTCACGGAGCGACACGGCCCCGTTCGCTCGCACCATTTCGAGGATCAATTGGCGACGTTCTGCAGCGAACACGAAACTGACAGTAACGCCGACGACCGTCTGGTTTCAGCAGTTTGCGCTGAATAGCAGAAGTTGTTCGCACGGCCCCACAGCAAGTGGTATAGGGCCGGGTCAGGCCTCGCCGCCCGCCTTGCGTGTGTGCAACTGCCGCGCAACCTCGGCGATCGAGCCCGACAGCGACGGATACACGGTGAAGGCGTTCGCGATCTGTTCGACGGTCAGGTTGTTGTCGACCGCGATCGAGATGGGGTGGATGAGTTCCGAGGCGCGCGGCGCGACGACGACACCGCCGACGACGATGCCGGTGCCGGGACGGCAGAAGATCTTGACGAAGCCGTCGCGGATGCCCTGCATCTTGGCGCGCGGGTTGCGCAGCAGCGGCAGCTTCACGACACGGGCGTCGATCTTCCCGCTGTCCACGTCGGCCTGGGAGTACCCGACGGTGGCGATCTCAGGGTCGGTGAAGACGTTCGAGGAGACGGTCTTCAGATTCAGCGGCGCGACCGCGTCACCGAGGAAGTGGTACATGGCGATCCGCCCCTGCATGGCGGCCACCGAGGCCAGCGCGAACACACCCGTGACGTCACCGGCGGCGTAGACGCCCGGAGCGGTGGTGCGCGAGACCTTGTCGGTCCAGATGTGCCCGGAGTCGCGCAGCCGCACGCCGGCCTCCTCCAGGCCCATGCCCTCGGAGTTGGGGATGGCGCCGACGGCCATCAGACAGTGCGAACCGGTGATGACCCGCCCGTCGGCCAGCGTGACCTCGACGCGGTCGCCGACCCGCTTGGCGGACTGGGCGCGCGACCGTGCCATGACGTTCATGCCGCGCCGCCGGAAGACGTCCTCCAGCACGGCGGCGGCGTCCGGGTCCTCACCCGGCAGCACGCGGTCACGGGAGGACACCAGCGTGACCCGCGACCCGAGCGCCTGGTAGGCGCCGGCGAACTCGGCACCCGTGACACCGGAACCGACGACGATGAGCTCCTCGGGCAGCTCGTCGAGGTCGTACACCTGGGTCCAGTTGAGAATCCGCTCACCGTCGGGCCGGGCGTCGGGCAGCTCACGAGGATGCCCACCGGTGGCGATCAGAACGGCATCGGCGGTGAGCGTCTCCTCGGCCCCGTCCGCAGCGGTGACCACGACCTTGCGCGACCCGTCGAGCGCCTGCATCCCCTCGAGCCGCCCACGCCCGCGCATGACACGCGCGCCGGCGCGCGTCACGGACGCAGTGATGTCATGCGACTGCGCCAGAGCGAGCCGCTTCACACGCCGGTTGACCTTGCCCAGGTCGACGCCGACCACCCGGGCGGCCTGCTCCAGGGGCGGGGTGTCGTCGGCGACGATGATCCCCAGCTCCTCGTAGGAGGAGTCGAAGGTGGTCATCACCTCGGCCGTGGCGATCAGGGTCTTGGACGGGACGCAGTCGGTCAGCACCGACGCACCGCCCAGGCCGTCGCAGTCGACGACGGTCACCTCCGCGCCGAGCTGCGCGGCGACCAGCGCCGCTTCGTATCCGCCGGGTCCGCCACCGATGATCACGATCCGAGTCACGTACTCCATTGTCCCGCACACTTCACCGTGCGACCGCCCGGGGGTGCTTCCCCGGAGCCACGACCGTCCCGGCACCCCCTGCCGTACCCTTCCCCCATGTCGCTCTACGCCGCTTACGCCGGCAACCTCGACGCCCGGCTGATGTCGCGCCGCGCCCCGCACTCCCCGCTGCGGGCCACCGGCTGGCTCAACGGCTGGCGGCTGACGTTCGGGGGCGAGCACATGGGCTGGGAAGGCGCACTCGCCACCCTCGTCGAGGACCCGATCTCGCAGGTCTTCGTCTCCCTCTACGACATCGCGCCCATGGACGAGGAGTCCCTGGACCGCTGGGAGGGCACGGGCCTGGACATCTACCGCCGCACCCGCGTCCGCGTCCACACCCTGGACGGCGAGGAACACGCGTGGACGTACGTCCTCAACTCCTACGAGGGCGGCCTGCCCTCGGCCCGCTACCTGGGCGAGATCGCCGACGCGGCGGAGTCCGCCGGGGCGCCCCACGACTATGTGATGGAGCTCCGCAAGCGCCCCTGCTGACGGAAACGACACGACAACGATCGCCATCCCGTCACCTCCCACATCTACGCGCGTAGGCGAATTGCGGCTACCCTCGTCGACGTGAACGCTTCTCTTCTTCCGGACGACATCCAGGGCGACCCGTACGCCGCAGCCGACGCCGCCGCAGCCCGCCTGCGCGAACTCACAGGCGCCGAGACCCACGACGTCGCCCTCGTGATGGGCTCCGGGTGGGCCCCGGCCGCGGACGCGCTCGGTACCCCCGAGGCCGAGCACCCGGTCACCGAGCTGCCCGGCTTCCCGCCGCCGGCGGTCGAGGGCCACGGAGGCAAGATCCGCTCCTACCGCATCGGGGCGAAGCGTGCCCTGGTCTTCCTGGGCCGCACCCACTACTACGAGGGCCGCGGTGTCGCCGCGGTGGCGCACGGGGTCCGCACCGCGGTCGCGGCGGGCGCGAAGACGATCGTGCTGACCAACGGCTGCGGGGGCCTGCGCGAGGGCATGCGCCCGGGCCAGCCGGTCCTGATCAGCGACCACATCAACCTGACGGCGACGTCGCCGATCGTCGGCGCGAACTTCGTCGACCTCACGGACCTCTACTCGCCGCGTCTGCGCGCGCTGTGCAAGGAGATCGACCCGTCCCTCGAGGAAGGCGTCTACGCCCAGTTCCCCGGCCCGCACTACGAGACGCCCGCGGAGATCCGTATGGCCCGGGTGATCGGGGCGGACCTTGTGGGGATGTCCACGGTCCTGGAGGCGATCGCCGCGCGCGAGGCGGGCGCGGAGGTTCTGGGCATCTCCCTGGTGACCAACCTCGCCGCCGGTATGACGGGCGAGCCGTTGAACCACGAGGAGGTGCTCCAGGCGGGCCGGGACAGCGCGACGCGCATGGGCGCGCTGCTCACACAGGTGTTGGGCCGCCTGTAACCCCCTCTTGCAGCGGGGCTGCACGACACCCGGGGTGCATCTACGGGAGCTGGCGCCCCGGGGTGAGCAGGCACCGGCGTCGGTGCGGGCCAGGGGGTGTCGGCGCACCTGGCGCCAGCAGGGTGCCGCCGCGCCCACCCGTGCCGCCCCGGCGGCACGACTGCCCGCGGTCGGCGACACTGGCGGCCGCCGCCCGCCTGCCGCGCGCCCGCGGATGGCGGGGCGCGTGCCCGCGCCACCGGTGTCGGTGTAGCCGCTCGCGGCGGGGAGGGGACGGGGTGGGGGTGGGCGCCCGCAGCGGCTGGCGCGTCCGCGCCCTGCACGTACAAACACGCACTCTCGCGCCAGACCGAGGACGACCGCCCCCACCGCGGCCCCGCACCACCCACCGCCCGTAGGCGCTACACCCGCCCCCACCGGACAGGTGGATGCGCCGCAGGCGTCACACCGCAACCCCCACCGACGGGACGCACAGCGCGCTTCCCCAGCCCCACCGGGCGGAACCCGCGCCGCAGGCACCCGCCCCAGCCCCACCGGGTGTCGCAGGCACGCGACCCCAGCCCCACCGGGCGTCGCAGGCACGCGCCCCCACCCCCACCGGGCAGGGCACGAAGCCGACCCCAGCCCCGCCCCCATGCGAACCTGACAACACGACCACCGAGAGAGGCCGACCGACCGTGGAGAACGACGCGCTCATCGCACAGGCCCAGGCATGGCTCGCCGAGGACCCCGACCCGGACACCCGCGACGAACTCGCCCGCCTCATCGACTCCGGCGACCACGCCGAACTAGCCGCCCGCTTCGCCGGCACCCTCCAGTTCGGCACCGCCGGCCTCCGCGGCGAACTCGGCGCCGGCCCCCTCCGCATGAACCGCTCCGTGGTCATCCGCGCCGCCGCCGGCCTCGCCGCGTACCTCAAGAAGCAGGGAACCCCCCACGGGGACGACACGGCCGGCCTCGTCGTCATCGGCTACGACGCCCGCCACAAGTCACAGACCTTCGCCGAGGACACCGCCGCCGTCATGACCGGCGCCGGCCTCCGCGCCGCCGTCCTCCCCCGCCCCCTCCCCACCCCCGTCCTCGCCTTCGCCATACGGCACCTCGGCGCGGTCGCCGGCGTGGAGGTCACCGCCAGCCACAACCCGCCCCGCGACAACGGCTACAAGGTGTACCTGGGCGACGGCTCCCAGATCGTCCCCCCGGCGGACGCGGAGATCGCCGCGGAGATCGACGCCGTGGCGTCGTTGGACGACGTCCCCCGCCCCACCACCGGCTGGGAGACCCTCGACGACACCGTCCTCGACGCCTACCTCACCCGCACGGACGCCGTCCTCTCCAAGGACTCCCCCCGCACCGCCCGCACCGTCTACACGGCCATGCACGGCGTCGGCAAGGACGTCCTCCTCGCCGCCTTCGCCCGCGCGGGCTTCCCCACCCCCGACCTCGTCACCGAGCAGGCCGAGCCGGACCCCGACTTCCCGACCGTCGCGTTCCCCAACCCGGAGGAGCCCGGCGCGATGGACCTCGCCTTCGCGAAGGCCCGCGAGACGAACCCGGACCTGGTCATCGCCAACGACCCGGACGCCGACCGCTGCGCCGCCGCCGTGAAGGACGGCGGCGACTGGCGCATGCTCCGCGGCGACGAGGTCGGCGCCCTCCTCGCCGCCCACCTGGTCCGCCGCGGCGCGACCGGCACGTTCGCCGAGTCGATCGTCTCCTCCTCCCTCCTCGGCCGTATCGCCGAGAAGGCGGGCCTGCCGTACGAGGAGACCCTGACCGGCTTCAAGTGGATCGCCCGCGTCGAGGGCCTGCGCTACGGCTACGAGGAGGCCCTCGGCTACTGCGTGGACCCGGACGGCGTACGCGACAAGGACGGCATCACGGCGGCCCTCCTCCTCACGGAACTGGCGTCCGAGCTCAAGTCCGAGAACCGCACGCTCCTCGACCTCCTCGACGACCTCGCCGTGGAGCACGGCCTGCACGCCACGGACCAGCTCAGCGTGCGCGTGAAGGACCTCGGTCTGATCGCCGCCGCGATGCGCCGGCTGCGCGAGCAGCCCCCGACCGAGCTGGCGGGCCTGCGCATCACGAAGGCCGAGGACCTCAGCAAGGGCACGGACAAGCTCCCGCCCACGGACGGCCTGCGCTACACGCTGGACGGCGCCCGCGTCGTGGTCCGCCCCAGCGGCACGGAACCGAAGCTGAAGTGCTACCTGGAGGTGGTGATCCCGGTCGCCACCAAGGAGAACCTCCCCGAGGCCCGCACCAAGGCGACGACCCTCCTCACCGCCATCAAGCAGGACCTCTCCGAAGCCGCGGGCATCTGAGGGCGTCCAGAAAACCGAACCGAACGGGGGCGGCCCGAAACCGAACCGAACGGGGGCGGCCCGAAACCGGGCCGCCCCCACCGCTCTCACGGCCGGACCCTCAGCCCAGCCCCCACAGCACACCCAGCAGCACAGCGCCCGCCACCGCGGGCGCGATGATCTCGTAGGCCCACTTCACGCCGGCCTCCCCCTGCGCCCCGGCCTCCTGCTGCCGCCGCTCGTGCAGCTCTCGCAGCTCGTCCATGGCCTGGTCCGTCTCGGCCCGGCGCGGCCCGCCCGCCGCGGCGGCGGCACCAGCACCCAGGTCGGCGGCGCCCACCACGCCTCCGGAGGCACCAGCGGCTCCACGACCGCGCCCCGCCTCACCCTGCCCGGCGCGGGCAGCCGCACGGGCCGCCCGCGCCTCCTGCCGCGCCGCCTTGCTGCGGGCGCGAACGGAGACGGGCAGCGCCCACAGCTGGTACTTGGTGCCGGAGTCGTCGACGACCTCGTTGGAGAACCCGGACCGCAGCGAGGCGACCTGCCCCCACGGCAGCACGATCGTCCGCAGCGGGTTGCGGATGCGCAGCCGGTCGTCGTTGACGAAGACGGCGGGCCGCAGGGTGTAGGCGAACACCAGCGGCACGAGGAAGAGCATGGTGGCGAGGGCGAGCCAGGGCGTGCGGCCCTCGCCCACGACGACCGCGTCGATGCCGAGCCAGGCGATGACGGCGAGCACCAGCACGCCACCGACGACGCCTGCGGGCGAGCGGTAGACGCGGTCCTTGTACGGGGTCGTCGCGGTTCCGGCGGGCTTCGTGGGCTCCGGCTCGCGCGACGGGTCGGGGGTCGTCATGCCCCCGATTCTGCACGACCCCCGTCCCCGGCCCGAAGGCCGCTCACCCAGCCCCAGCTCGCACCGTCTCCCCCTGGAAACCCGCGGCCCCGGATCCGATCCGGGGCTGTACAGCCGCTACGCGCGTAGATATGCTCGTCTGGTGACCATGCCCACCACTGCACCCCACGCTCTGAGCGACGTCACCGCGTCCGACAGCACGCTGCGCCGTTTCCTCCACGGGCTGCCCGGCGTCGACGCGGTCGGCCTGGAGGCGCGTGCCGCCTCCCTCGGCACCCGCTCGATCAAGACGACCGCGAAGGCGTTCGCCATCGACCTCGCCATCTCGATGGTCGACCTGACGACGCTGGAAGGCGCGGACACCCCGGGCAAGGTCCGGGCGCTCGGCGCGAAGGCGGTCCGCCCCGACCCGACCGACCGCTCGGCGCCCCCCACGGCCGCGGTCTGCGTCTACCCCGACATGGTGGCCACGGCGAAGGAGGCCGTCGCCGGTTCGACCGTCAAGGTCGCCTCCGTCGCCACCGCCTTCCCGGCCGGCCGCGCCCCGATCTCCGTGAAGCTGGCGGACGTCCGTGAGGCCGTCGCCGCCGGTGCCGACGAGATCGACATGGTCATCGACCGCGGCGCGTTCCTCGCGGGGAACTACATGAAGGTGTACGACGAGATCACCGCCGTGAAGGAGGCCTGCGGGACGGACGCCCGCCTGAAGGTCATCTTCGAGACGGGCGAGCTGTCGACGTACGACAACATCCGCCGGGCGAGCTGGCTCGGCATGCTGGCCGGGGCCGACTTCATCAAGACCTCGACCGGCAAGGTCGCCGTCAACGCGACCCCGGCGAACACCCTGCTGATGCTGGAGGCGGTGCGCGACTTCCGTGCGCAGACCGGGATCCAGGTCGGCGTGAAGCCGGCCGGCGGCATCCGCACCAGCAAGGACGCGATCAAGTTCCTGGTCCTGGTCAACGAGACCGCGGGCGAGGACTGGCTGGACAACCACTGGTTCCGCTTCGGCGCCTCCTCGCTGCTGAACGACCTGCTGCTGCAGCGTCAGAAGCTGGCCACCGGCCGCTACTCCGGCCCCGACTACGTGACGGTGGACTGATCACCATGGCACCTGTTTTCGACTACGCCCCGGCGCCCGAGTCCCGCTCGGTCGTCGACATCGCCCCGTCCTACGGCCTCTTCATCGACGGCGAGTTCACCGAGGCGGCCGGCGGCAAGGTCTTCAAGACCGTCTCCCCCTCCTCCGAGGAGGTGCTCTCCGAGGTCGCCGAGGCGTCCGAGGAGGACGTCGACCGCGCGGTGCGGGCGGCCCGCAAGGCGTTCGAGAAGTGGTCCGCGCTGCCGGGCCCGGAGCGCGCGAAGTACCTCTTCCGCATCGCCCGCATCATCCAGGAGCGCAGCCGTGAGCTGGCCGTCCTGGAGACGCTGGACAACGGCAAGCCGATCCGGGAGACCCGCGACGCGGACCTCCCGCTGGTCGCCGCGCACTTCTTCTACTACGCGGGCTGGGCCGACAAGCTCGAGCACGCCGGCTACGGCGCGAACCCGCGCCCGCTCGGCGTGGCCGGCCAGGTCATCCCCTGGAACTTCCCGCTGCTGATGCTGGCGTGGAAGATCGCCCCGGCGCTCGCGACGGGCAACACGGTGGTGCTGAAGCCCGCCGAGACGACCCCGCTCTCCGCGCTGTTCTTCGCGGACATCTGCCGTCAGGCGGGTCTGCCGAAGGGCGTCGTCAACATCGTCACCGGTGACGGCCGCGCCGGAGCCGCGCTGGTCGCCCACCCCGACGTGAACAAGGTCGCCTTCACCGGCTCGACCGCCGTCGGCAAGGAGATCGCGCGCACGGTCGCGGGCACCCGCAAGAAGCTGACGCTCGAGCTGGGCGGCAAGGGCGCCAACATCGTCTTCGACGACGCGCCGATCGACCAGGCGGTCGAGGGCATCGTCAACGGCATCTTCTTCAACCAGGGCCAGGTCTGCTGCGCGGGCTCGCGTCTGCTGGTGCAGGAGTCGATCCACGACGAGCTGCTGGACTCCCTGAAGCGCCGGCTGTCCACGCTGCGCCTCGGCGACCCGCTGGACAAGAACACCGACATCGGCGCGATCAACTCCGCGGAGCAGCTGGCGCGGATCACCGCACTGGCCGAGCAGGGCGAGGCGGAGGGCGCCGAGCGCTGGTCCCCGGCCTGCGAACTCCCGGAGAACGGCTACTGGTTCGCCCCGACGCTGTTCACGAACGTCACCCAGGCGCACACGATCGCCCGCGACGAGATCTTCGGCCCGGTCCTGTCCGTCCTCACGTTCCGCACGCCGGACGAGGCGGTCGCCAAGGCCAACAACACGCCGTACGGCCTGTCGGCGGGCATCTGGACCGAGAAGGGCTCGCGCATCCTGGCCGTCGCAGGCAAGCTGCGCGCGGGCGTGATCTGGTCCAACACGTTCAACAAGTTCGACCCGACCTCGCCGTTCGGCGGTTACAAGGAGTCGGGCTTCGGCCGCGAGGGCGGCCGCCACGGCCTGGAGGCGTACCTCGATGTCTGAGAAGAACGAGAAGACCGAGAAGAACGAGCGCCTCTCCGTCTTCAAGACCTACAAGCTGTACGTCGGCGGGAAGTTCCCGCGTTCCGAGAGCGGCCGGGTGTACGAGGTGACTGACGCCAAGGGCAAGTGGCTGGCCAACGCACCGCAGTCGTCCCGCAAGGACGCCCGCGACGCGGTGGTCGCGGCCCGCAAGGCGTTCGGCGGCTGGTCCGGCGCGACGGCGTACAACCGCGGCCAGATCCTGTACCGGATCGCGGAGATGCTGGAGGGCCGCCGGGACCAGTACGTGCGGGAGGTCGGCGAGGCCGAAGGCCTGTCGCGTTCCAAGGCGGCGGCGCAGGTGGACGCGGCGATCGACCGCTGGGTCTGGTACGCCGGGTGGACCGACAAGATCGCCCAGGTGGTGGGCGGCGGCAATCCGGTCGCGGGCCCGTTCTTCAACCTGTCCTCCCCGGAGCCGACCGGCGTGGTCGCCGTGCTGGCCCCGCAGGAGTCGTCGTTCCTGGGCCTGGTCTCCGTGGTCGCCCCCGTCATCGCGACGGGCAACACGGCGGTCGTCATCGCGTCCGAGAAGGCTCCGCTGCCCGCGCTGTCCCTCGGCGAGGTGCTGGCCACGTCCGACCTGCCCGGCGGTGTGGTCAACATCCTCTCCGGCCGTACGGCGGAGATCGCCGCGCCTCTCGCCGCGCACCAGGACGTCAACGCGATCGACCTCGCGGGCGCCGACGAGGTACTGGCGAAGGAGCTGGAGATCGCGGCCGCGGACAACCTGAAGCGCGTTCTGCGTCCACAGCCTGTGGACGACTGGGCGGCCGCGCCCGGCACGGACCGTTTGACTGCCTTCCTGGAGACCAAGACGGTCTGGCACCCCACGGGTTCGCTGGGCGCGTCCGGCTCCTCCTACTGAGCCGCACACAGGGCCTCACGACGGGAGCGCCGTGCCCCTCCTCCGTCCGGGAGGGGCCGGCGCTCCGCCGTGTCGTGCCCGCCCTCAGCGCCTCAGCGTGTCGGTCACCGCGGCGACCCCGGGGATGGAGCCGACCGACTCCGCCTGGGCCACCGGCCCGGTCACCTCGCGCGACTCCACCCCGCGGAAGTCGGCGACCTGGGTGCCGAGGCCGTTGTCGAGCGGGTCCACGCCCGTGCCGGCGAGCGGGTTGGGCTTGAGGTCCGCGACCGTCCCGACGACCTGGCCGGCGTCGTCGGGCAGCACCTGCGCCTCCGCCGCGGAGGCTGCCGCCGCCGCGACGCCGAGCGCCGCTCCCGCCGTCGCGAGTACGGCCATGGAGCGCCGGACGACGGGCGTCCTGGGTGCCTTGTGTCGGGCCATCGCTGTGCCACCTCTTGACTTCGCAGGGTCAACCGTCGGACGCGCAGCGTAGTGGAGATGTGACGCGTGCTTCAAAGTCGGTCCGCCGGGTCGTACGCCACCCGCGCGATGCCTCACACTGGTGTCCTGTGAGTTCCCAGTCGCCCATATCCGCGCGAGTCGTGCTGCTCTGCGGCCCCTCCGGCTCCGGCAAGTCCCTCGTCTCGGCCCGCTCCGGCCTTCCGGTGCTGCGCCTCGACGACTTCTACAAGGAGGGCGACGACCCGACGCTGCCGCTGGTGGCGGGCACCTCCGACATCGACTGGGACGACCCCGCCTCGTGGGACGCGGACGCCGCGGTCGCCGCGATCGAGCGGCTGTGCAGGACGCGCACGACGCCGGTCCCGGTGTACGACATCTCGCTGAGCGCCCGTACCGGTGAGACGACCGTGGGCATCGGCGGGACGCCGTTGTTCATCGCCGAGGGCGTGTTCGCCGCGGAACTCGTGGACCGCTGCCGCGAGCTGGGGCTGCTGGCCGACGCGCTGTGCCTGAGCCGCGGTCCGGTGCGGACGTTCCGGCGCCGGTTCCTGCGGGATCTCAAGGAGGGCCGTAAGTCGGTGCCGTTCCTGCTGCGGCGCGGCTGGCGGCTGATGCGTCTGGAGCGCTCGATCATCGCCCGTCAGACGGCGCTGGGCGCGTACGCCTGCGACCGCGACGAGGCGCTGAGCCGCCTGGCCTCGGCGGCGGTCGCCGGACGGCCCGCGCCGACGACGACGCCCTGACGGCCCGGCGGCCGTAGGGTCCGTCAGAACGCGCCGATCAGCCGGTCCAGGACGAAGAACTCGGCCAGGTAGAACGCGCCGGCGAACACGGGCGCGAGCACGGCGCACAGCCACCACCGGCGCACCCCGGCGCGCGCGAGGTACGCGCTCAGACCGGCGGTGAGGAGCGCGCCGACGGCGAGGAACACCGTCGCCTCGCCCCAGTAGTGGAGCTTCACCCCCAGCCAGAGGCCCTCCCCCAGCACGACCATCGTCACAGCCGCGCCCGCCACCGCCCGCCGGTCGCCCTGCCCGTGCCGTACGGTCCAGCCGCCCCAGCCGAGCAGCGGGCCGCCCGCGACTCCGGCCGCGGACCAGACGACGGCGGTCCCGAGGGTGTCGCCGACCCCGGCGGTGAGGTAGTAGCCGGCGCAGGTGGCGAGCATCATCACGCCGCCGCTCCACACGGCGAGCCACCGGGTGCGGACGAGCGCACCGGCCAGGGCGGTCCAGACGATCCAGGTGGACACCGAGTTGGTGGCCCGCTCCAGCAGCGGCGTCGTGCCGTGGAGGGTGTACGTCGCCCAGCCGAGCAGCAGCCCGAAGGCCGTCACCGCGGCGAGGGCGACGGCGGGCGTGTCTCTGCGGGACGCGGTCACGGTCGTCATGGACCGCACTCTACACTCGACGTATACGCAGAGTGTGTAGTGGGTCGGCGAACGAAAAAGCGGGACCGCGTGACGGGCCCCCCGGCCCCGCGCAGTCCCGCCGTTTCCGCACCCCCCGTGGTGCTCCCCCTCCTTGTTCCCCCGTGCTCCCCCCGTGTTTCCCCGTGTTCCCCCGGATCCCCCGATCCCCGTTCACCGCGCGGACGCCCCCCGACGTCCTTGCGGCTCCCCCGTTCCCCCACCCTCAGGCGACAAGCTCCCCGAAGGCGTTCTCCTCGTCACGGCCGAAGCTGAGGACCTCGTCCTCGCGCAGCCGGCGGAGCGACCGCCAGATGCTCGACTTCACCGTGCCGACACTGATGTTGAGGATGTCCGCGATCTCCGGGTCCGTGCGGCCCTCGTAGTAGCGCAGGACCAGCATGGTGCGCTGGAGTTCGGGCAGCCGGGCCAGCGCCTGCCACAGGACCGCGCGCAGCTCGGTGCCGCGCATCGCGTCCGTGTCGCCGGCCGTCTCCGGCAGCTCCTCGGTCGGGTACTCGTTCAGCTTGCGGCGGCGCCACGCGCTGATGTGCAGGTTGGTCATGGTGCGGCGCAGGTAGCCGCCGACCGCCGCCTTGTCGCTGATCCGGTCCCACGCCCGGTAGGTCGAGAACAGCGCGCTCTGCAGCAGGTCCTCGGCCTCGAAGCGGTCGCCGGTCAGGTGGTAGGCGGTGGCATACAGGGAGGCGCGGCGCTCCTGGACGTAGGCGGTGAACTCCGCCTCGCTCACCGAGCGGCGCTCCCCCGGTTCCTCCCTGTACGCGGTTCCCCCGTCGGTGTCCCCCGTGGACGCGTCAACCACCGCCATGATCGCGGTGTGCTGACGCCCGGCGCCGCGAGCGCACCCCCGCATGCCCGCGGCGCCGGACTTCTCGGAACCCCGGTGCACGTCGTGCAGACGCGTGACAACTGCGCTGGTGCTGGTGCCGTGCAGCGTGTTCATCTCGCGCCCCCCGTCGTGGACTTCCGGTGTTCTCGCCTGCGGTTGTGCTGTGCCGAAAAGCTTGCCGCGCCACTTTCATGGCCGTGTCCGCCGACTGTCACAGACGTGTCACAGGGGCCGGTCACCGTGACCGCACACTCCCTTCACGGCTTGGGCGTGCGCGAAGCACCACGTATCCGGGCCCAAAGGGCACCAGCCGCGCACGGGTCGTACAGGAAGCCCTCCATGGGCCAGAATGAGCGCGTGCCTTCCCTGTTGCTGATCGAGGACGACGACGCCATCCGGACGGCCCTGGAGCTCTCACTGACGCGCCAGGGTCACCGCGTGGCGACCGCTGCCAGTGGTGAGGACGGTCTGAAGCTGCTGCGCGAGCAGCGGCCGGACTTGATCGTGCTGGACGTGATGCTGCCCGGCATCGACGGCTTCGAGGTGTGCCGTCGCATCCGGCGCACCGACCAGCTGCCGATCATCCTGCTCACCGCGCGCAGCGACGACATCGACGTCGTCGTCGGCCTGGAGTCCGGCGCCGACGACTACGTGGTCAAGCCCGTGCAGGGCCGGGTCCTGGACGCCCGGATCCGCGCGGTGCTGCGGCGCGGGGAACGCGAGTCCAGCGACTCGGCGACCTTCGGCAGCCTGGTCATCGACCGTTCGGCGATGACGGTGACGAAGAACGGCGAGGACCTCCAGCTCACGCCGACGGAGCTGCGGCTGCTGCTGGAGCTGAGCCGGCGGCCCGGACAGGCCCTGTCCCGCCAGCAGTTGCTGCGCCTTGTGTGGGAGCACGACTACCTGGGCGACTCGCGTCTGGTGGACGCGTGCGTCCAGCGGCTGCGCGCCAAGGTCGAGGACGTGCCGTCGTCCCCGACACTGATCCGTACCGTGCGCGGTGTCGGCTACCGGCTGGATCCGCCTCAGTGACACAGGAGCACCAAGGGGGAGGCCGCGGCTGGTCCGCGGCGCGCAAGGGAGTCTGGTCGCGGCTGCGCTTCACCAGCCTGCGCCTGCGGCTGGTCGTCGTGTTCGGCCTGGTCGCGCTGACGGCGGCCGTGTCCGCGTCCGGGATCGCGTACTGGCTGAACCGCGAGTCGGTGCTGACGCGTACGCAGGACGCGGTCCTGCGCGCCTTCGAGCAGGAGATGCAGAACCGCGCGGGCGCGCTGCCCGAGCACCCCACGCAGGACGAACTGCAGCGCACGGCGGGGCAGATGGCCAACAGCAGCCAGCGCTTCACCGTGCTGCTCGTCGCCGAGAACCCCGACGGCCAGACGGTGTACGGCAGTTCGGGCGGTCTGAACAGCTTCTCGCTGGGGGACGTGCCGGAGTCGCTGCGCGAGGCGGTGACCGAGCGGCAGAAGGTCACGTCGAACAACAAGTACCCGCACCATCTGTACTGGCAGCGGATCGTCGAGGACGACACCCCGTACCTGGTGGCGGGGACCAAGCTGATCGGCGGCGGCATCACCGGTTACATGCTGAAGTCGCTGGGGCCGGAGGCGAAGGACCTGGGCTCGCTGGCCTGGTCGCTGGGGATCGCCACCGGTCTGGCGCTGATAGGTTCCGCCCTCCTCGCGCACGCCGCCGCGACGACCGTGCTGAAGCCGGTGCAGCGGCTGGGGACCGCGGCGCGGCGGCTCGGGGAGGGAAAGCTGGACACCCGGCTGAGGGTGTCGGGCACCGACGAACTGGCCGATCTGTCACGGACGTTCAACAAGGCCGCCGAGGCGCTGGAGAAGCGCGTCGCGGACATGGCGGCGCGGGACGAGGCGTCCCGCCGGTTCGTCGCGGACATGAGCCACGAGCTGCGCACCCCGCTGACCGCGATCACCGCCGTGACCGAGGTCCTGGAGGAGGAGCTGGAGTTCGAGGGCGGCGGCATCGACCCGATGATCCAGCCCGCGGTGCGGCTGGTGGTGAGCGAGACCCGGCGGCTGAACGACCTGGTGGAGAACCTGATGGAGGTCACCCGCTTCGACGCGGGCACCGCCCGTCTGGTCCTCGACGACGTCGACGTCGCCGACCAGATCACCGCCTGCATCGACGCGCGCGCCTGGCTGGACGCGGTGGAGCTGGACGCCGCGCGCGGCATCCACGCCCGCATCGACCCGCGCCGCCTGGACGTCATCCTCGCGAACCTCATCGGCAACGCCCTCAAGCACGGCGGCTCGCCGGTGCGGGTGTCGGTGCGGGAGGAGTCCGCGGAGGACTCGGGAATGCCGGGCGGCTCGGTCGTCATCCAGGTGCGGGACCACGGTCCGGGCATCCCGGAGGAGGTCCTGCCGCACGTCTTCGACCGCTTCTACAAGGCCAGCGCCTCCCGGCCGCGCTCCGAGGGCAGCGGCCTGGGTCTGTCCATCGCGCTGGAGAACGCGCACATCCACGGCGGCGAGATCACCGCGGCCAACTCGCCCGAGGGCGGCGCCGTTTTCACCCTGCGGCTGCCGCGGGACGTGTCCGCCGCGGAGTCCGGGGAGAAGGCCGGCGACGCCGGGACCGAGGGCGCCGAGGGGGACGCCTGATGAACGGACGACACGGACGACACCGGGCCGCCCTGCCGGCCCTCGCGGGGCTCGTGACGCTGGGCGCGCTGCTGTCCGGGTGCGGTATCCGGGCGACCGAGGTGCCGACCGACTTCGGACCCGCGCCGTCCCGGGTGCGCTGCTCGCTGGGCGAGCCGGAGGGGGCCGGGCAGGGCGAGCGCGGGCTGCCGGTGCAGGTGTTCCTGGTGTGCGGGCCGTCGCTGGTGGCCGTGGACCGGGCGGTGCGGGTGGCCGACGGGGCCACGGACGCGCGCCGGGTGCTGGTCGCGCAGGGCCTGATGGACGAGCTGACGCGGGAGCCGACGACGCCCGAGCGGGAGGCCGGGTACACCACGCGGGTACGGCCCGGGACGACCGTGACCGGGCCGCGGGCCGGCGACCCGGAGGACACGCTGCGGCTGTCCACGCCGCCCGCCGAGCTGTCGGCGACGGCACTCGCGCAGATCGTCTGCACCTTCTCCGACTCGGCGGCCGCCGAGGGCAACGGCTCGGTGATCCTGGGCGGCCCCGACGACGCGGCTCCGCGCCGCTACCGCTGCACCGACGACGTACGGGCCCGTCCCGCGGCCGGGAAGCCGCCGTCCACCGAGGCCACCGGAAGCTGACCCGGCGGGCGCCCGGAGGGACGGCGGCGCAGTGTGGTGCACGCCTCAGCGGTTGAACGGGTGACATCCCGGAACCGGCCGAGGCGCACGCCGCGTCTTGGGGACCGTGCAGCGTCAAGGCGTCATCGGCGGCACCGCCGCAGCCCGTGTCCGTGCGGCCGGAGGCATCCTCCTGGCCGCGCATCTGGCGTTCGTCGCCTGGTACACGCTGCGCCCCCTGGACGTTCCGTGGGTGATGCCCGCCAATCTGCGGCCGCTGGACGGGATCCGCGCCGACTTCGCACTGGGCTGCGCGACGGGGCTGCGCCGGACCGGGGAGTCGATGGCACTGCTCGCGCCGCTGGGCGTGCTGCTGCCGATGGCCGGGGGCCGGCTGGCGGTGTCCCGGCTGGGCTCGCTGATCCGCACCATGGCCGCGACCGCCCTGGTGTCGCTGGCCGTGGAGCTGCTGCAGACCGCGGTGCCGGGTCAGGTGGTGGACGTCGACTCGCTGCTGCTGAACACGGCGGGCGCCGCGCTCGCGCACGCCGCCGTGGTGCCCGCCGGGCGCGCCTGGCTGCGCCGGCGGACGCTCCTCCCGGAGACGGACGGGGTTGTCCGCCGGGAGGAGGTCCCTCAGGGGCGTACCCCGACGATTCCCAGGGTCGGGATCGCCCCGTGGAGCGACGCTTTGCCCCCTTCGTCTCCGTAACGTGGAAGGTACGGAGGCAGCCGGACAGGATGCCTCGCACCGTTCACGAAGGAGTCGCGATGAGCAGCCTCGTCCGCCCCACCGACGACCGCATGATCGGCGGTGTCTGCGCCGGGCTGGCCCGGCGGTTCGGCACCTCCGCGAAGACGATGCGCGTCGTGTTCCTGGTCTCGTGCCTGCTGCCGGGTCCACAGTTCCTGCTGTACCTGGCACTGTGGGTGCTGATGCCCTCGGAGGACAAGGCCCGCACGGCCTGGTAGGGCGGCCCGCGCGGCGCCCTCACCCCCGAGGCGCCGTGCGACGCCGGCCTCCCGGCCCCTGCGCGGCATCATCTCCCTGAGGCCTCGCGCAGGGGCCGTGGACCTCCGAGTACGCCGATGGGGCGCGACCCGTTTCCGGGTGCGCCCCATCGGTCCGTCTCCGGCCCGGAGGGTCAGCGGCCGCCGCCCAGCGGGAGGCCGTTGAGGTTGACGCCCTGGGTCGGCAGCTGGTTCACCGGCAGGCCGCCGAGCAGACCGGCGGCCGGCAGCGGGGCGGCCTGACCGGCGACGGGCGCGGCGGTGCCGAGGCCCTTGCCGGCCACGTCCTGGCCCGTGGACAGCACCTCGGCCGTGGCCGGCACCGCGCCGGTCACCTGGTCCGCCGGCACGGCCTGGGTGACGGTGTCCAGCCCCGGGGCGTCCGGCAGGGACGGAGCCGCCTGGGCGGCGCCCGCACCGGCGGCGGCGAAGGCGGCACCGAGAGCGGCGACACCGAGGGTCTTGACAGCAGACTGCTTCATGAAAGGCGTCCTCGAAATGGGATACGGGGATGTGAGCGGTGCTGCGACCGTAATCACGCGTCCCCGTCCCCCGCAAACATCGAAATGCGGACGGACGGTGAAGGCGGTGCGCGTTCACCTTTACCGGTGACGCCCCTGTCAGCCCTCCGTGAGGGAAGAAGTGCTGGTCGAGGCGGTTTGACGGAACAGCCACTCGGATTTCAGTTCTGCATATCCGGGCTTGATCACGTCATTGATCATGGCCAGCCGTTCATCGAAAGGAATGAATGCGGACTTCATTGCATTGACGGTGAACCACTGCATGTCGTCGAGCGTGTATCCGAAAGCCTCGACCAGGTGCTCGAATTCACGGCTCATGCTGGTGTGGGACATCAGCCGGTTGTCGGTGTTCACCGTGGCCCGGAAGTGCAGCCGCCGCAGCAGCCCGATCGGGTGCTCGGCGTACGAGGACGCGGCGCCGGTCTGGAGGTTGGAACTGGGGCACAGCTCCAGCGGGACGCGCTTGTCGCGGACGTAGGCGGCGAGCCTGCCCAGCTCGACCGAGCCGTCGTCGTGGACCTGGATGTCGTCGATGATCCGCACCCCGTGCCCGAGCCGGTCGGCGCCGCACCACTGGAGCGCCTGCCAGATGGACGGCAGCCCGAACGCCTCGCCGGCGTGGATGGTGAAGTGGTTGTTCTCCCGCTTCAGGTACTCGAAGGCGTCGAGGTGACGGGTGGGCGGGTGGCCGGCCTCGGCGCCCGCGATGTCGAAGCCGACGACGCCCAGGTCCCGGTAGGCGTTGGCGAGTTCGGCGATCTCCAGGGCGCGGGCGGCGTGCCGCATCGCGGTGAGCAGGGCGCCGACGCGGATCCGGTGGCCGTTCTCCCTGGCCCGCCGCTCACCCTGACGGAACCCTTCGTTGACGGCCTCGACGACCTCCTCCAGCGTCAGCCCGCCTTCGAGGTGCTGCTCCGGCGCGTAGCGCACCTCGGCGTAGACGACGCCGTCCTCGGCGAGGTCCTCGGCGCACTCGGCGGCGACCCGGACCAGCGCGTCACGGGTCTGCATGACGCCGACGGTGTGCGAGAAGGTCTCCAGATAGCGCTCCAGGGAGCCGGAGTCGGCGGCCTGGTGGAACCAGAGGGCGAGCTTGTCGGGGTCGGTGTGGGGCAGGTCGGTGTAGCCCGTCTCGCGGGCCAGGTCGACGACGGTGCCGGGGCGCAGTCCGCCGTCGAGGTGGTCGTGCAGCAGAACCTTGGGCGCCCGGCGGATCTGGTCCGAGGTGGGGGCGTTCGCGATGGTCTGGCTCGTCATTTCCGCACCATAACTCCTACGCGCGTAGATCACCCGGTGCGCGGAAACGCCGATACGGAAAGGTGACCGCACGGACGGGTCGCGTCCACCGCGTCTTCTGAGAATGTTCTGCCATGGCACAGCAAGCGACGCCGGAACGCACGGCCCGGCTGGGGAGGGCGCTCGGCTCGGAGCCGGCCACGGTGAACGGGGTGGCGCTGCTGCTCCCGAACGGCGAGGAGTCCTCCGCCCGCAGACCGTCGCCGCTGTCGGCGGTCTCCGTACGCGGCCTGGGGCGCCGGCTGGCCCGCGCGGGACGCGAGCAGCAGCTGGCCACGCATGTCGTCCACTACCGCTACCGCGGCTGGAACGGCCACGAGGCGCATCTCGCGCACGACGCCGCCTGGGCCGCCGACGAGGCCGTACGGCGCTACGGCGACGTGCCCGTGTGCCTGGTGGGTCTCGGCATGGGCGGCAGGGCGGCGCTGCGCGCGGCGGGACACGAGGCGGTCAACTCCGTGGTGGCGCTGGCCCCCTGGCTGCCGGAGGAGGACGGGACCGCCCCGGCCGAGCCGGTGAGACAGCTCGCCGGCCGCCAGGTGCTCATCGTGCACGGCACGAACGACGCGCGCACCGACCCCGAGCTGTCGTTCCGCCTGGCGGCCCGCGCGAAGAAGGCGAACCGCGAGGTGTGCCGCTTCGAGGTCCACGCGGACGGGCACGGGTTGAACCAGTACCGGGACGAAGTGCTGGCGCTGGCCGAGGACTTCGTGATGGGTGTGCTGTTCGGGCGGGGTTTCTCCCGCCCGGTGCAGGACGCGCTGGCCGCTCCCCCGCCGCTGGGGCTGCGGATGCCGCTGGCGGCGGGGTTCGGCAGGTCGTTACGGCGCTGAGCCGGGTGGAGCTACCCCGGCAGCAGGTTCCCCCGCTTCGACAGCAGGAACTTCTTGAACGCCGCCACCGGCGGGGTGTCCGGGCGGCCGGCGAGCCAGGCCACGCCGATCTCCCGGGCCGCCCTGGGGGCCGTCACCGTCAGTTCGACCACGCCGGGGCGCGGGAACGGGGGCGGGGGCAGCAGGGCGACGCCCAGGCCCGCCGCGACCAGGCCGCGCAGGGTCTCGGCCTCCTCGCCCTCGAAGGCGATGCGCGGTGCGAAGCCGGCCTGGGCGCACAGGTCGTCGGTGATGCGGCGCAGCCCGTAGCCGGGTTCCAGGGTCACGAACGCCTCCTCGGCGGCCTCGGCCAGGCGGACCCGGCGGCGCCCGGCGAGGCGGTGGTCGAGCGGGACGACGAGGCGCAGCTTCTGCTCGTCGAGGCGGCGGGCCACCAGGTCGGGGGCGGACGGCACCGGCGAGGTCAGGCACAGGTCGAGTTCGCCGCCGCGCAGCCCCTCCAGCATGGCCTCGCCGTAGTTCTGGACAAGGCTGAAGCGGATGCCGGGGTGGCCGGCGCGGAAGGCGTGCAGCAGGCCGGGCACGGTCTCGGCGCCCATGGTGTGCAGGAAGCCGAAGGCGACCTTGCCGGTGGCGGGGTCGGCGTCGGCGCGGACCGCCTCGGCCGCGCGGCCGATCTCGTCCAGGGCACGGTCGACGGAGGCGTAGAAGGTGCGGCCCGCCGGAGTGAGGGAGACGGTGCGGCCGTGCCGGGCGAACAGCTCGACGCCGAGGTCCTCCTCCAGGCGGACCAGCGCCCGGGAGAGGGTGGACTGCGGCACCTGCATCTCCTGCGCGGCCCGCGTGACGTGCTCGGTGCGGGCCACCCCGGCGAAGTGGGCGAGGCGCGGCGCGAGCAGCCGGGCCATCTCTTCTCTGTCTCGTGTGTCACCGGTTTGTGACAGCCGAGCGCCTGACCTCTGCTGATGCTCCATAGGAACGATTATGGCGATTCCATGCATTGGACGGATCAGCGGAGACCTCCGTACGTTCAAGGCATGACTCCCGCCAGTACCGGGGCGTCCACCCGCGTGGACGCCGTCGCATCCGCCCCCTCCCCGCTGTCCGCCCACGAGACCCGGATGTCGCCGGGTGGTCCCGGTTACCGCCGGATGAGTCTCGCCCTGTTCCTCGCGGGCGTCGCGACCTTCGCGCTCCTCTACTCCACGCAGGCCCTGCTGCCGCTGGTCTCCGGCGACTTCGCGGTGAGCGCGAGCGACGCGAGCTGGACCGTGTCGGCGGCGACCGGCGGTCTGGCGCTGTTCGTGCTGCCGATGAGCGCCCTGTCCGAGCGGTTCGGACGGCGTACGGTCATGACGGCCTCGCTGGCCGTCGCGGTGACCCTCGGACTGCTGGTGCCGTTCGCCCCGTCGCTCGGGGCGCTGGTGGCGCTGCGGGCGCTGCAGGGCGCGGCGCTGGCCGGGCTGCCCGCCTCGGCGACGGCGTACCTCGCGGAGGAGGTCACGCCGAAGGCGCTGGTGACGGCGATCGGGCTGTTCGTGGCAGGCAACAGCGTCGGCGGGATGAGCGGCCGGGTCATCACCGGCTGGGTGGCGCAGGAGTGGGGCTGGCGGGCCGCCGTCGGCGTGATCGGGCTGGTCGCGGTGGCGTGCGCGGTGGCGTTCCGGCTGCTGCTGCCGGTGCCGAAGCACTTCACGGCGGGATCGCTCAGGCCGCGCGTGCTGGCCGGCACGGTCCGCCGGCACCTCGGGAACCCGCTGCTGCGGCGGCTGTTCGCGATCGGAGCGCTGTTCATGACGGTGTTCGGGGGCGTGTACACGGTCATCGGGTACCGGCTGACCGAGGAGCCGTTCTCGCTGCCGCAGGGTGTGGCCGGGTCGGTGTTCCTGGTGTACCTGGTGGGCACGGTGTCGGCGTCCGCGGCCGGACGCCTTGTGGGCCGGCTGGGCCGCCGGGGCGCCCTGTACGCGGGCGGCGCGACCACCGCGGCCGGGCTGCTGCTGTCGCTGGCGGACACGCTGCCGCTGGTGCTGCTGGGTCTGGTGCTGATCACGGGCGGGTTCTTCGCGGGGCACGCGGTGGCCTCGTCGGCGGTGGGCAGGACCGCGACGGAGGGCCGGGCTCAGGCGGCGGCGCTGTACCAGTCCGCGTACTACATCGGGTCCAGCGTGGGCAGCGCCGTGGGCGCGCTGGCGTTCCACGCGGGCGGCTGGTCCGGCACGGTCGCGGTCGGCCTGGTGGCCGTGGCGGGCGTCGCGGCGATCACCCTGGCCGGGACCCGGGCGGCGGGCCGCGCCGGGGAGGCGGCCCGCGCCGCCTGACGGCTGCGGGGGCGCTCAGCGTCGGCGGGGCGCGTCCGCATCGTCCTTCACCTGCGGATTCGTCCACTCGGGGGGCCGTTGTCGGTGGGCTGCGGTAGCTTCCGAGGTGGTGGGCGCGAAGAGGCGCCGCCACGAGGCCGCTTGGGGTGGGTGGACGATGACGAACGGCACGGCGACGACGGACCTGGACGCCACGCTGGAGCAGTACCGGGTGGAGCTCACCGGGTACTGCTACCGGATGCTCGGTTCGTCCTTCGAGGCCGAGGACGCGGTGCAGGACACGATGATCCGTGCCTGGCGCAGCCTCGACAAGTTCGAGGGACGCTCCAGCCTCCGCTCCTGGCTCTACCGCATCGCGACGAACGTCTGCCTGGACATGCTGTCCGCGGGCAACAAGCGCGCCCGCCCGATGGACCTCACGGAGTCCACGCCGCTCGCGCGGGCCGCCCTGTCCCCCCGCCCGGACCACACGTGGCTGGAGCCGATGCCCGACGACCGGGTGCTGCCCACCCCCGCCGACCCGGCGGAGGCCGCGGTCGCCAAGGAGTCCGTGCGGCTGGCGTTCATGGCGGCGCTGCAGCGGCTGCCCGCCAAGCAGCGGGCGGTGCTGATCCTGCGCGAGGTGCTGGCGTGGAAGGCGAGCGAGGTCGCCGAGCTGCTGGGCACGTCGGTCGCGTCGGTCAACAGCGCGCTGCAGCGGGCCCGGGCGACGCTCGCCGAGCGGCAGGAGCCGGGCGCCGACGCGGCGGTCGCCGACCCGCTGGACGAGGACCAGAAGAAGCTCCTCGACCGGTACGTGGCGGCCTTCGAGGGGTACGACATGTCGGCGCTGACCGCGCTGCTGCACGAGGACGCCATCATGACGATGCCGCCGTTCGACCTGTGGCTGACGGGCGCCGACGACATCACGGGCTTCATGACGACGATGGGCGCCTCCTGCGCCAACTCGAGGCTGGTGCCCGTCGAGGTCAACGGGCTGCCCGGCTTCGCGCACTACAAGCCCGACCCGGAGAACGGCGGGTACACGCCGTGGGCGATCCAGGCGCTGGAGATCTCAGACGGCCGGATCACCGGGTTCCACTGCTTCCTGGACACGCAGCGGTGGTTCCCGCTGTTCGGGCTGCCCCTCCGTCTCGAAGCGGAGACCGACGAGGTCGAGCAGGGCGCAGAGCGCGGGTGAGGGGTCCCGCAGCCGTATCCGCCCGCCGGCCCGGCGGGCGGTGAGCTGCAGCCGGGCCAGCAGGTTCACGGCGGCCAGGCCCGGCGGTCCCAGCCCGGCGACGTCGCACACCACGACACGGCCGCGCCCCTCGCCGTCCAGCAGGGCGCGCAGCGCCTCGCACGGCCCGCTCACCTCGCCCGAGGTGAGGGGGCCGCTGAGCACGAGCACGGGCGGTGTCATGGCGTCCACGAGCGGTAGACCGGGCGGGGGCCGCCAACTCATCGCGGGACGGTCCGTCGCGCGGCGCCGAGGATCACATTGACCGGGGCGTGGCCCGCCCCGGAGGGTTGCCTGTATGCGCCATAGATCATCGCCGTCCCCGGGGCCCGGTACCGTCCTCCGCCACGGGGAGCCGCCGTGCAGGGGGTGCTGAGCGGGTTCCTGGTGATCGCCGTCGTCATCGGCGTCGGCTACGTCATCGGACGGCGGGGGAATCTCGGCGCGCAGGGCAGCGAGGTGCTGACCAAGCTGGCGTTCCATGTGGCGTCCCCGGCGCTGCTGTTCACCACGCTGGCCCGCGCGGACCTGTCGGTGGTCTTCTCCGCGCGTCTGCTGGTCACCGCACTGAGCACGGCGGCGATGGCGGGCGTCTTCGTCGCGGTGGGCGCGGCGCGCGGCTGGGGCGTCGGCCGCACCACCATCGGCGCCCTGTGCTCCAGCTACGTCAACTCCGGCAACCTGGGCATCCCGATCGCCGTGTACGTCCTCGGCGACGCCTCGCTGGTGGCGCCGGTGCTGCTGTTCCAGCTGGTCGGGGTCACGCCGGTCGCGCTGACGATCCTCGACCTGTCGACGACGGGCGGGAGACGGCCCCTGTGGTGGCGGCTGCTCACGCCCTTGCGCAACCCGGTCGCGCTGGGGTCGCTCGCGGGGGTCGCGGTGTCGGCCGCGGGCGTGGAGATCCCCGGCCCGGTGTGGGACCCGGTGCGGCTCATCGGCAACATGGCGGTCCCGGCGGTGCTGCTCGCCTTCGGCATCTCCCTGCGGGGCAGCACCCTGCCGCTGCGGGGCGGCGACCGGGGGGCGGTGCTGCTGGCCGTGGGCCTGAAGGCGGTGGGCATGCCGCTGGTCGCCTGGGCACTGGCGGCGGGCGTCTTCGGCCTCCACGGCGCCCACCTCCTGGACGTGGTGGTCACCTCGGCCCTCCCGGCCGCCCAGAACCTCTTCACCTACGCGAGCAGTTACGGCGTCGGTGAACGCCTGGCCCGCGAGTCCATCCTGATCTCGACGGCGCTCTCGGTCCCCGTCCTGGTGGCAGTGGCGGCGGTGCTGGGGTGATCAGGCCTCGGGGAACTCGGCCGTGTCGATGACCAGGTCGAAGGGCGGGGGGAGCTCGATCGGCTCGCCGAATTTCACGCTCTTCAACGGCCGGTAGACGTCGTCCTTCGGCTCACCGTAGAGCGTCACGGTCGGGCCGTCGGTGGCCCAGGCGTCGACCAACAGGTACAGGGGGATGCCGGCGGCCGCGTAGGCGGCGGGCTTGCTGACGCGGTCGTGGCGGGCGTTGGACTTCGAGGTGACCTCGACGACCAGTTCGGCCAGACCGGCCGGGATGTGGGTCTCGGACTCGGTGTGGTCGTGCACGGGCGCGACCATGAGATCCGGAATGAGCATGCCCAGGCGCGACGGCACAGCGATGGCAAGGGTCTGGAAGATCTCCCAGTCCTCGGGGATCGCGGAGTAGAGGCGGCGCTGAATACGGGCCGCGATCACGTTGTGGCGATACGCGGGAGCGGGTGACACGGTGACGATCCCCTCGATGATCTCCACCTTGCTGCCCTCGGGCCATTCCATCTCCTCCCAGAACCGGACGAGGTCGTCCCAGCTCTGCTCGGGGTCCTGGCTCACGGTGAGTGCGCTCATGGCGGTCTCCTTCGGTACGTCGCCGAGTACAGCATGACGAACGGGACCGGCGGGGGTCCACCGGTCCCGTTCACCCGAAGGGGGAAAGCCCTGGTCAGGCGATGCGCTCCAGGACCACCGGCGTGGCGGTGAAGTCCGCACCGGTACCGATGTCGAAGGAGCCCTCCAGGGACTGCAGCGCGTAGTCGAAGCGGTCCGGGGTGTCCGTGTGGAGGGTGAGGAGGGGCTGGCCCTCGGTGACCTGGTCGCCGGGCTTGGCGTGCATCTCGACGCCCGCGCCCGCCTGCACCGGGTCCTCCTTGCGGGCGCGGCCCGCGCCGAGGCGCCAGGCGGCGACGCCGATGTCGTAGGCGTCCAGGCGGGTGAGGACGCCCGACGCCGGGGCCTTCACGACGTGCTGCTCGCGGGCGACCGGGAGCTCGGCGTCCGGGTCGCCGCCCTGCGCGGCGATCATGCGGCGCCAGACGTCCATCGCGGAGCCGTCGGCGAGGGCCTTCGCCGGGTCGGCGTCCTTCAGGCCGGCCGCGTCCAGCATCTCCCGGGCCAGCGCGATCGTCAGCTCGACGACATCCGCCGGGCCGCCGCCCGCGAGGACCTCGACGGACTCGCGGACCTCCAGGGCGTTGCCCGCGGTGAGGCCGAGGGGGGTGGACATGTCGGTGAGCAGGGCGACCGTCTTCACGCCGTGGTCGGTGCCGAGGCCCACCATGGTGGAGGCCAGCTCGCGGGCGTCCTCGATCGTCTTCATGAAGGCGCCGGAGCCTACCTTCACGTCCAGGACGAGCGAGCCGGTGCCTTCCGCGATCTTCTTCGACATGATCGAGGACGCGATCAGCGGGATCGCCTCGACCGTGCCGGTGACGTCGCGCAGGGCGTAGAGCTTCTTGTCGGCGGGGGCGAGTCCGTCACCGGCCGCGCAGATCACCGCGCCGGTGGTGTCGAGGACGTGCAGCATCTCCTCGTTGGAGAGCAGGGCGCGCCAGCCGGGGATCGACTCCAGCTTGTCGAGGGTGCCGCCGGTGTGGCCGAGGCCGCGGCCGGAGAGCTGCGGGACGGCCGCGCCGCAGGCGGCGACCAGCGGGGCGAGCGGCAGGGTGATCTTGTCGCCGACGCCGCCGGTGGAGTGCTTGTCGGTGGTCGGGCGGGACAGGGACGAGAAGTCCATGCGCTCGCCGCTGGCGATCATCGCGGCGGTCCAGCGGGCGATCTCCCGGCGGTTCATGCCGTTGAGCAGGATCGCCATGGCGAGGGCCGACATCTGCTCGTCGGCCACCTCCCCGCGGGTGTACGCGTCGATGACCCAGTCGATCTGCTCGTCGGTGAGTTCGCCGCGGTCCCGCTTGGTGCGGATGACGGAGATGACGTCCATGGCCATGGCTGGCGTTCCTTCCGGGGTGCGAAGAGCACGGCCCCTCCGCTCGGCGCCGCCCGGGATGCCGGGCGCCGTCGGGAGGGGCCGCACGGGAGTTACTTGACGAGGTGCTGGGGGCCGAAGGCCTGGGGCAGCATCTCGGACAGGGTCAGGATGCCCTCGGGCGTCTCCAGCAGCAGTCCGGGGCCGCCGAACTCGTACAGCAGCTGGCGGCAGCGGCCGCACGGGACGAGGATCTCGCCGCCGCCGTCCACGCACGTGAAGTGCGTGAGCCGGCCGCCCCCCGTGCGCTGCAGCTCCGAGACCAGTCCGCACTCGGCGCACAGGCCCAGTCCGTACGAGGCGTTCTCGACGTTGCAGCCGGTGACCGTGCGTCCGTCGTCGACCCGGGCCGCGACGCCGACCGGGTACCCCGAGTAGGGGGCGTAGGCGCACGACATGGCGTCCCGCGCCGCCGCGCGCAGGGCGTCCCAGTCGACGTCGGCGGCCGCGGTCACTTGCCCTGTCCCTTCCGGTACGGCATGCCGTCCGCCTTGGGCATGCGCAGCCGCTGTGCGGAGAGCGCGAGGACGACCAGGGTGACGACGTACGGGGTGGCGGCGACGACCTGGCTCGGGACCTCGTTGGTGCCGGCGTACCAGGCGAACACGAGGGCGCCGACCACGAAGGTGATGGCCGCCTGGACGAACTTCTTGCGGATCGCCAGCCAGATCGCGCCGATGACCAGCAGCAGCGCGCCGAGCAGCAGCAGGGCGTGCACATTGGTGGAGCCGCCGCGCAGGTTGAGGCTGTCGGTGTAGCCGAAGAGGCCGGCGCCGATGGCGAGGCCGCCCGGCATCCAGTTGCCGAAGATCATCGCGGCGAGGCCGATGTAGCCGCGGCCGCTGGTCTGGCCCTCCAGGTAGAAGGGGTTCGCCACGATGGACAGGAAGACGCCGCCGAGGCCGGCCAGTCCGCCGGAGATGATCACGGCGAGGTACTTGTACTTGTAGACGTTGACGCCGAGGGACTCGGCGGCCACCGGGTTCTCGCCGCAGGACCGCAGCCGCAGCCCGAACGGGGTGCGCCAGAGGATCCACCAGGTGCCGGGGACGAGCGCGACGGCGATCAGGGTCAGCCAGGAGACGTTGGTGACCAGGCCGCCGAGCAGGCCCGCGATGTCGGAGACGAAGAACCAGCCCTTGGCGTTGAGCTCGCTCAGCCAGTCGGACAGTCCGGGCACGGTGAAGTGGCCGAGGGACTCGACCGCCGGGGACTGCTTGGCGGAGCCGCCCTGGTGGCCCTCGAAGGCGAGGGGGGCCAGGTAGCGGGTGGCGCCGAGGGCGAGGATGTTGATCGCCACACCGGAGACGATGTGGTTGACGTTGAAGGTGACGGTCACGATCGCGTGCAGCAGGCCGCCGAGGCAGCCGCCGATCAGGCCGACGAGGACGCCGGTCCACGGACCCCACTGGAATCCGGCCCAGGCGCCGAACCAGGTGCCGAGGATCATCATGCCCTCGAGGCCGATGTTCACCACGCCCGCGCGCTCGGCCCACAGACCGCCGAGACCGGCGAGGCCGATCGGCACGGCGAGCTGGAGGGCGGTGGACATCTGGCTGACGTTGGTGATGCCGTCGGCGCCGGTGACCAGGCGCACGATCGAGGTCAGCGCCAGGGCTCCGGCGATGACCAGCAGCAGGACGGGCCAGGACATGCGGCGGCCGGTCGGCGGGGCGTGCTCCAGCGACGGCTGGTTGACGTCGGTCGCTGTGGTCGGAGCGGTCATCGGCCGGCCACCTCCTTCGTGGTGTTGTTGGCGCCCAGGACGTGCCCCGCGGCGAGTTCGGCGCCGACCCGGCGCTGCTGGCGGCGCAGGCCCCACTCGCGGACGGCCTCGTAGGAGACGACCACCGAGAGGACGATCAGGCCCTGCATGATGACCGCGATCTCCTTGTCGTAGCCGTGGAAGTCCAGCTCGGGCGACGCCTTGTCGAGCCAGGCCCACAGCAGGGAGGCGAAGACGATCCCGACCGGGCTGTTACGGCCGAGCAGGGCGATGCCGATGCCGAGGAAGCCGATGCCGGTGGGGAAGTTCAGGTTGTACGTGTGGGAGTCGCCGAGCAGGATCGGCAGGCCCGCCAGGCCGGCGATGGCGCCGGAGAGCAGCATGGCGGTGAGGACCATGCGCTTCGGGTCGACGCCGCTGGCGGCCGCGGCGGAACTGGACGCGCCGGAGGCGCGCAGGTCGAAGCCGAAGCGGGTGCGGTTGAGGGTGACCCAGTAGCCGATGCCGAGGAGCACGGCGAGGACGACCAGGCCGTAGATCTCGCCGGCCGCGCCGAGGTCGATGCCGGGGATCCAGCCGGACTCGTGCATCTCGCCGGTGGTGCTGTTGTTGCCGATCTTGACGCCGAAGACGTCCGGCTTCCACATGTAGACGATCAGCGAGGTGGCGATCGCGTTGAGCATGATCGTCGCGACGACCTCGCTGACGCCGCGGGTGACCTTGAGGACGCCGGCGATGCCGGCCCAGAAGGCGCCGGTGCACACGGCGGTCAGCAGCAGCAGCGGCACCTGGAGGAAGGCCGGCAGGCTGGCGTGCGCGCCGACGATGGCGGCCATCATCGCGCCGAGCTGGTACTGGCCGTCGACGCCGATGTTGAACAGATTCATCCGGAAGCCGATGGCCACCGCCAGGGCGGCGATGTAGTACATCGAGGCCTGGTTGAGGATCAGCACCTGGACGTCCGAGTACCCGGCCTGCTCGAACATGAGGGCGAACGGCTCGACGGGGTTCTTGCCGGAGGCGACCAGCACGATCGCGCTCAGCACGAAGGCCACGGCGAGCGCGATGACCGGGCCGGCCACGGCGAGGAGCACGCGCTCCTTGTCGAACTTCTTCATCAGCGGGCCTCGTCTTCCGGAGACTCGGGCGACTTGGACACGTCGGCCTGGGTCTCGGCAGGGGTCTCTTCGTGTTCGAGGTGGCCCTCGGCGGCGCCGGTCATGGCGGTGCCGAGTTCCTCCGGGGTGATGGTGGCCGGGTCGGCGTCGGCGACCAGCTTGCCTTCGTAGATCACGCGGAGGGTGTCGGACAGGCCGATCAGCTCGTCCAGGTCGGCGGAGATCAGCAGCACGGCCAGGCCCTCGCGGCGGGCCTCGCGGATGTGGTCCCAGATCGCGGCCTGCGCGCCGACGTCCACACCGCGGGTGGGGTGGGCGGCGATCAGGAAGCGCGGCTTGTGGCTCATCTCGCGGCCGACGATCAGCTTCTGCTGGTTGCCGCCGGACAGGGAGGCGGCGGTGACGTCGATGCCGGGGGTGCGGACGTCGTACTGCTCGACGATCCGGCGGGTGTCCTCCTGGGCGGCCTTCGGGTCCAGCCAGACGCCCTTGGCGTTGGGCTTCTCGGTGACGTGGCCGAGGATGCGGTTCTCCCAGAGGGGCGCCTCGAGCAGCAGGCCGTGGCGGTGGCGGTCCTCGGGGATGTAACCGATGCCCTCCACGCGGCGCTTGCGGGTGGGCCAGGCGGTGATCTCCTCGTCTGCCAGCCGGATGACGCCGGAGTCGGCGTGGCGCAGACCGATGAGGGCGTCGACCAGTTCGGTCTGGCCGTTGCCCTCGACGCCGGCGATGCCCAGGACCTCGCCCTCGTGGATGGTGAAGGAGATGTCGTCGAGGAGGGCCTTGCCGCCGGGGGCGGCCAGACGCAGCTTGTCGACGGTGATGACGGGCCGGTCGGTGACCGTGGACTCGGCCGTCTCCGGGGTGGGCAGCTCGCTGCCCACCATCAGCTCGGCCAGCTGGCGCGGGGTGGTCTCGGAGGGCACGGCGGTGCCGACCGTGGTGCCGCGGCGGATGACGGTGATGTCGTCGGCGACGGACAGCACCTCGCCCAGCTTGTGGGAGATGAAGATGACGGACAGGCCCTCGGCCTTGAGCTCGCGCAGGTTGTCGAAGAGCGCGTCGACCTCCTGCGGGACCAGCACGGCGGTCGGCTCGTCCAGGATCAGGGTGGTGGCGCCGCGGTAGAGCACCTTGAGGATCTCCACGCGCTGGCGGGCGGCGACGCCCAGCTCCTCGACCAGGACGTCGGGGCGCACCTCCAGGCCGTAGCGCTCGGACAGCTCCTTGATGCGGCGGCGGGCCTTGCCGCCGATGCCGTACAGCTTCTCGCTGCCGAGGACCACGTTCTCGAGGACGGTGAGGTTGTCGGCCAGCATGAAGTGCTGGTGCACCATGCCGATGCCGCGCGCGATGGCGTCGGCGGGCGAGGAGAAGTTCACCTGTTCGCCGTGGACCGTGATGGTGCCCTCGTCCGGCTTCTGCATGCCGTAGAGGATCTTCATCAGGGTCGACTTGCCGGCGCCGTTCTCGCCGACGAGGGCGTGGACGGTGCCCTTGCGGACGGTCAGGTGGATGTCGTGGTTGGCGACGACACCGGGGAAGCGCTTGGTGATCCCGGCGAGCTCCACGGCGGTCACCGTCTTGTGGACCGCCGCTCCGGCCGGAGGGCTGCTGGACGCGTTGATGACGCACTCTCCTGGGGACGGGGGCCGTCTACGCGCGTAGCGCCCCTTCGGCATACAAAGGGGTGGCACACCTGACCGACGGGGTGCGAGGAGCCTGGCTCCTCGCACCCCGTCGAGCGGTCGCGACCCCGCGGTGGTTCAGGGTGTGACTCAGCTCGACTTGACCTTGATCTCGCCGCTGATGATCTTCTCCTTGGCCGTCTCGATGGCTTTCTGGAGCTCGGCGTCGTCCGCGAACTTCGGGTTGGAGTTCGACAGGCTCACCTCACCCGTCTTGAGATCGCCCTTGACGATACCGGTCGCGGGCTTGCCGTCCTCGACCGACTTCGCGAGGTTGTAAACCGCCTTGGCGACGTCCTTCATCGCCGAGGTCAGGATCGAGTCCTTGAACTTGACGAGGGCTTCCTGCTTGTACTGGTCGGAGTCGACACCGATCGCCCACACCTTGTTGGCGGCGGCGGCCTCGATGACACCCTGACCGGACAGGCCGGCGGCCGCGTACACGACGTCGGCCTTCTTCTCGATCTGGCCCTCGGCGGCGCTCTTGCCCTTGTCGGGGCTGGAGAAGCCGCCCTCCTCCGCGGTCTGCGTGAGGAACTGGGAGATGACCTTGACCTTGGGGTCGGTGTCCTTGACGCCCTGCTCGAAGCCGGCGCGGAACTTGTGGATCAGCGGGATGTCCACACCGCCCACGAAGCCGACGACGTCGGTCTTGGTGCTCTTGGCGGCGGCGACACCGGCCAGGTAGGAGGCCTGCTCCTCGGAGAACACCAGGTCGGCGACGTTGTCCGCCTCGACGGTGGCGTCGTCGACGATGCCGAAGGTGGTGTCGGGGAACTTCTCCGCGGCGGCCTTGACGGCGGTCGCGTAGGCGTAGCCGACGCCGACGATCGGGTTGTAGCCCTGCTTCGCCAGCGAGACGAGGCGCTGTTCCTTGTCGGCGTCGGTCTCACCGTCGGTGGGCTCGACGTCGGCCGTCTCGTAGCCGAACTCCTTCTTGGCCTTCTCCAGGCCCGCGTACGCGGCGTCGTTGAAGGACTGGTCGCCCTTGCCGCCGACGTCGTACGCGATGGCGAGGCCCTTGCCCTCCTTCGACTCCGAGGAGCCCGAGGAGGTCGAGGTGCCGCCGCAGGCGGAGAGGGCGAGGGCCAGGGAGGCGGTCGCTGCGCCTGCGACCGTGATCCGGGAAATCCGGCGCATGTGTGGTGCTCCTAAGTCGTACAAGCGCCGGGAAACGGTACGGGCTACGGCGCTGGCTTCGCCGCAGATTAACGCGCGTAGACCTGCCTGAAAACCCCTTCTGTCCACCTTGTTATGCGCCCGTGTTCAAGCCGGTTCCGCCTGCCGGGACGAGGCGTTGCTGTTTGCGAACGGAAGGTGGCGGTGGGTGAGCGCCGCGCGCCTTCGAACGGGCCTTTCGCGCGGGTACGACGCAGCGGGCGGGCGCGAGGTGCGCCCGCCCGCTGCGTACGGGAGGTGCCGGTGCCGGACCGGGTCCGGCGGCGGGGTCACTCCGTGTTGACCTTGATGGTGCCGTCGGTGATGCCCTTCTTGGCCGCGTCCACGGCTTCCTTCAGGCCCGGGATCTCGGCCATCTTGGGGTTGCTGTCGGACAGGCCGACGCCGTTGACCTTGAGGTCGAAGACCTGCGTGCCGGTGAGCGGCTTGCCGTCCTGAACCGACTTGGTCAGCGTGTAGACCGCGCCGCCGACGTCCTTCAGGGCGGAGGTGAGGATGAAGTCCTTGTAGCCGGCGAGGGCTTCCTGGTTGTACTGGTCGGAGTCGACACCGATCGCCCACACCTTGGCCTTGGCCGCGGCCTCGATGACGCCCTGGCCGGAGAGGCCGGCCGCCTGGTAGATGACGTCCGCGCCCTTCTCGATCTGGCCCTCGGCGGCGGCCTTGCCCTTGTCGGGGCTGGAGAAGCCGCCCTCCTCCGCGGTCTGCGTCAGGTACTGCGAGACGACCTTGACCTTGGCGTTGGTGTCCTTGACGCCCTGCTCGTAGCCGGCCTGGAACTTGTGGATGAGCGGGATGTCCACACCGCCGACGAAGCCGACGGTGTTGCTCTTGGTGGCCTTGGCGGCGGCGACACCGGCGAGGTAGGAGGCCTGCTCCTCGGCGAAGACCAGGGAGGCGACGTTGTCGCCCTCGACGACGGAGTCGACGATGCCGAAGGTGGTGTCGGGGTACTTGGCCGCGACGGCCTCCATGGCGGGGCCGTAGGCGAAGCCGATGCCGATGACCGGGTTGTAGCCCTGCTTCGCCAGCGAGGCGAGGCGCTGCTCCTTGTCCGCGTCGGTCTCGCCCTCGGTGGGCTCGACGTCGGCGGTCTTGAAGCCGAACTCCTTCTTGGCCTTCTCCAGGCCGGCGAAGGCGGCGTCGTTGAAGGACTGGTCGCCCTTGCCGCCGATGTCGTAGGCGATGGCGACGCCGAGGTCGTCCTTGCCGCCGTCACCGCTGTCACTGCTGGTTCCGCCGCACGCGGTGGCGGCGAGCGCGAGCGAAGCGACCCCCACCGCTACGCGGGTCAGTTTGGATATCCGACGCATCTGAAGTTCCCCATTCTCCAAAGCCCCGCAGCGGGTGCTCGGTTCGGCGCACATTAACGCGCGTAGACACTCCTGGGAACGGGGTCGAGCGGGGCCGTTATCCATTCGTGCCGATGGCCGGTTACGCCCTTGTGAACCAGGGGGTCGCAGGGAGGCGAAACGGGCATACGCGTCTGCACGGGCCCCACGCTGCACCCCCGGGGACCCGGCCGCAAGCGGAAAGGGCCGGGCGGCGGGACCCCGGGGAGGTGCGACACGAAAGGGCGCCTCCGGGCACCGTTGGGCGCACACCACCTCAGGGGGGCGGGGAACTGCGCGATCAGCACCCCCAAGGGGCGCGGGGAACCGCGCGCTCAGCCACGGACGGCCCGCACCCGGCGCTGAAACGGTGCCGCCGCGCTCACCCATGCCGCCGCCCCGCTGCACGACTGCCCGCAGCTGGGGCGGTACGCCCCTCAGCCGTGCGGGGAACCGCGCGCATGCGTACGCCGGCTACCGCAGCGCGTCCAGCAGGGCCGCCGCGGTGAACAGTTCCACGCCGACGGTGATGGCGTGCTCGTCGACGTCGAAGTCGCCCTGGTGCAGGTCGCGCACGATGCGCTCGCCGGGGGTGCGGACACCGAGGCGGGCCATGGCGCCGGGGACGCGCTCCAGGTACCAGGAGAAGTCCTCGCCGCCCAGGCTCTGTTCGGTGCCCTCCACGGCCTCCGTGCCGCGGCGGGCGATCATCGCGTCGCGCAGCAGCTCGGTGGCCCCGGCCTCGTTGACGACCGGCGGGACGCCCCGCACGTAGTTGATCTCGGACTTGGCGCGGTGCAGATTGGCCACCTCGTCGATGGCCGCGACCACGAGGTCCGGGGCCTGCCGCCAGGTCTCCAGATCCAGGCAGCGGACCGTGCCGGAGAGCTCGGCGTGCTGCGGGATGACGTTGGGCGCGTGGCCGGACTCGACCCGGCCCCAGGTGACGGCGAGGCCGCTGCGGGTGTCCACCCGGCGGCCGACCAGCGCGGGCACGTCGGTGACGACGCGGGCGGCGGCGGTGACCAGGTCGGTGGTCAGATGCGGGCGGGCGGTGTGGCCGCCGGGGCCCTCCAGGGCGATCTCCAGCCGGTCGCAGGCGGAGGTGATGGCGCCCTGGCGCAGACCGATCTTGCCGGCGTCGACGCGCGGGTCGCAGTGCACGGCGAGGATCCGGCCGACGCCCTCGAGCGCGCCGTCGGCGATGACGTCGGCGGCGCCGCCGGGCAGCACCTCCTCGGCGGGCTGGAAGAGCAGCCGGACCGGACGGGGCAGCAGGCCCTGGCGGTGCAGTTCGGCCAGCACCAGGCCGGCGCCGAGCACCACGGTGGTGTGGACGTCGTGACCGCAGGCGTGGGCGCGGTCGGGCACGGTGGACCGGTAGGCGCAGCCGGCCTTCATGTCGGGGATGGGCAGCGCGTCGATGTCGGCGCGCAGGGCGAGCATGGCGGCGTCGGTGCCGGCCTCCTCGTCCGCCCCGATGTCACAGATCACCCCGGTCCCGCTGGAGAGTACGCGGGGGCGCAGGCCCACGCGCTGCAGGCGCTCCTTGATCGCGGCGGTCGTGCGGAACTCCTGGTTGCCCAGTTCCGGGTGCATGTGGAGGTCTCGCCGGAACGCCACGAGTTCCGCGCGCAGTGCCTCGGGCAGCGCGCCGGGGAGCACCGCTCCCCCGGGGAGATCGATCTCGGACTCCAGTGACATCAGTGGCTTCACCCTTTGAAGAGTAGGGCTCCGAAGCGCTCCACCGACCCCTGATCAAGAAAAATCAGCCCGTTGGAGGGAGAAAATCCGGCTGCCCTACGCATAGCCGTTCAGCGAGATGGGTACACTCACCGCCCTTTCGGGAGGGTAGGAGCGCGCCGCCTGCCGGGCCATGAGGTCGGTCACAGCCCCCGCGCGGGCGTCGGCGCCTTCCGTACCTTCACGGTTACCACGTCCGGCCCAACCCACGCTGACCGGTTCATCTGGCGGACAGCGGGCCGGTGTCCGGGGGCGCGGCGGGGCTCAGGGGGTGGGCGCCGCGCGCGGTGCCGACGACGTCCGCGAGGAAGCCACGGGCGCGTGGGGAGGCGTGAGCGGTCAGCCACGCCGGGTCGATGTCGCACACCGCGATCCGCACATCAGTTCCGGCGAGCGCGAGCGGCAGCGTGTGGACGACGGTGGACGGGAAGCTGACGACGGTACGGCCCACGGGGCCGCGGCGGGCGACGAGTTCCAGGGGGAGTTCGGGGCGGACGATCTCCAGGCCGGTCTCGACGGCCAGCCGGTGCAGCTTCTCGGTGGTCTCGCGGCGGTGCGCGAAGTAGCGGCGGGCGCCGTGGGTGGCGGCGAGGGCGCCGACCGCCCGTACGTAGGCGTCGGCGTCCACCACGCCCGTCTCGACCAGGGAGGTGCCCACGAGGTCGGCGCCCCGGGTGACGCGGGGCGGGCCGAAGCGGTCGCGGGTCCAGGCGAAGGTGTGGGCGCGGACGGTGACGCCGGGCGGGACGTCCGCCATCGGCATGGAGGTGAACACCTCCACGGTGCGGCCCTCGCCGGGGGTGAGCCGGCGGCGGGCGGCGGCGGACACGGGGGCGAGGGCCAGGTCGCGGGGGCCGGGGCGGCCGCCCTTGCGGTGCCAGCGCACCAGGCGTTCGCCGCGCGCGAGCTGCCCGGCGAACTCCATGGTCGCCGTGCCGTCGTCGACGACCACCACCTCGGGCGCCCGGGTGATGGTCAGCAGCAGCTGCACGTACCGGGAGAACGGGTCGCCGAGGACGACCCGGCCGGCCCGGCGCAGCGGCACGGTGAGGCCGCCGATGGTGCGCAGCGGGGCGGACGCTCCCCCGCGCGCCTCCTCCCAGCGGACGTCGTGCCCCTCCTCGCGGGCCAGTTCGGCCATGCGGCGGAGCTGGCCGCGGGTCATCGGGTCGACCGGGGACAGCACCACGAGGGCGAGTCCCGCGCCGGGCGCGTGGGCGTGCGCCCACTCCAGCACGTTGAGCAGCTGGACCGGACTCTCCACGAAGGCGAGCGTGCGGGGGCCGGTGCGGCCGGCGCGGGGGCTCATCGACGTACGACCGTTCCCGTCGTAGGGGTGGGTGGGGGCGGGTCAGACCGACACGGGCTCGCCGGCGGCCGTGGCGATCTCCGCCTCGGCGACGACGCCGGCCACCCGGCGCAGCTTCTTCATCGGGCCGAGCTCGGACTCGTAGACCTTCTTCACGCCGTCGCCGAGGGAGGCCTCGATGGTGCGGATGTCGCGGACCAGGCGGGCCAGGCCCTGCGGCTCGACGGAGGCGGCCTGGTCGGAGCCCCACATGGCGCGGTCCAGGGTGATGTGCCGCTCGACGAAGCAGGCGCCGAGGGCGACGGCGGCGAGGGTGGTCTGGAGGCCGGTCTCGTGGCCGGAGTAGCCGATCGGGACGTTCGGGTACTCCTGCTGGAGGGTGTTGATGACGCGCAGGTTCAGCTCCTCCGCCTTAGCCGGGTAGGTGGAGGTGGCGTGGCAGAGCAGGATGTTGTCGCTGCCGAGCACCTCGACCGCGTGGCGGATCTGCCTCGGGGTGGACATGCCGGTGGACAGGATGACCGTGCGGCCGGTGGCGCGCAGTTCGCGCAGCAGCTCGTCGTCGGTGAGGGAGGCGGAGGCCACCTTGTGGGCGGGCACGTCGAACTTCTCCAGGAAGGCGACGGCCTCGGTGTCCCACGGGGAGGCGAACCAGGCGATGCCCTTCTCCTTGCAGTAGGCGTCGATCTGCCGGTACTCGTCCTCGCCGAACTCCACGCGGTGCCGGTAGTCGATGTACGTCATCCGGCCCCAGGGGGTGTCGCGTTCGATGTCCCACTGGTCGCGGGGGGTGCAGATCTCGGGGGTGCGCTTCTGGAACTTGACGGCGTCGCAGCCGGCGTCGGCGGCCGCGTCGATCAGCCGGAAGGCGTTGTCCAGGTCGCCGTTGTGGTTGATGCCGATCTCGCCCGTGACGTAGACGGGACGGCCGGGGCCGGCCTCGCGGGCGCCGAGGGTGCGGATGCGGGAGTCGCTCATGACCAGGGGTTTCCTTACTGGGGGAGGGAATCGAGAGAGGGACCGAGGATCCAGCCGGCGATCTCTCGGACCGCGCCGTCACCACCGGGGAGGGTGGTGACCGCGCGGGCGGCGCCGCGTACGGCGTCGTGGGCGCTCGCGACCGCCACGGGCCAGCCGACGAGGGCGAAGCACGGGAGGTCGTTGACGTCGTTTCCGGCGTAGAGCACGCGCTCGGGCGCGATGCCCTGCTCCTCGCACCACTGCTTGAGGGCGAGGTCCTTGCGGTCGACGCCGTGCAGCACGGGGATCTTGAGCTTGTGTGCGCGGGCGGCGACGACCGGGTTCTGTTCGGTGGACAGGATCAGCAGCTTCAGGCCGCTGCGGCGCAGGGCGGCGACGCCGAGGCCGTCGCCGCGGTGCACGGAGACGAATTCCCGTCCGTCCGCGTCGATCAGCACCCGGTCGTCGGTCTGGGTGCCGTCGAAGTCGAGGACCACCGCGTCGATGTCGGCGGCGGTGGGCAGGCCGGTGCGGCCGGCGTCGAGGAGCGGCGCGAGGGCGCGGGCCCGGGCGAGGTCGTGCGGGTCGTCGACCTCCAGGACGCGCGCGGGGTCGGTGCGCACGAGTTCGGTACGGCCGAAGAAGCGGTGGCGGTGTTCGCGCAGGCCCGCGGCGTCCATGGCGTAGGCGGCGCCGGTCTCCAGGAAGTCCTGGGGGCGGTCCTGACGGCGGGGGCGGACGGCCTTGTCGTGGTTCACGCCGTGCCCGCCGCGGGCGGTCCGGGCCGATCGCCCGGCTGCCGGGACTTCTCCCCCGGTGGTCCGGGCGCCGGTCTCAGCCGTCCCGGCGGCTCGCTCGGCGGTCCGGGCGGCGGTCCCGGCGGTCCCGGCTCCTCCCCCAGCCGTCCCGGTGCCGGTCCCGGCACCCGCCCCGGCGGCTCGCTCGGCGGTCCAGGCGGCTGTCCCCGCGGTCTCAGCTCCTCCCCCGGCCGTCCCGGTGCCGGTCCCGGCACCCGCCCCGGCCGTCCGGGCCGCCTGCCCGGCTATTCCGACGGCGGTCCCGGCCGTCCCTGCGGCTCGCTCGGCGGTCCGGGCGGCGGTCCCGGCGGTCTCGGCTCCTCCCCCGGCCGTCCGGGTGCCGGTCCCGGCTCCTGCCCCAGCAGTCCGGGCCGCCTGCCCGGCTATTCCGACGGCGGTCCCGGCCGTCCCTGCGGCGGTCCCGGCCGCTCCGACGCCGGTCCCGGCCAACCCGGTGGCGGTCCCGGCCAACCCGGCGGCCGTCTCGGCCAGTTCGGCGGCTGTCTCGGCCAGTTCGGTGGCCGACACGGCGGCCGTCGTGGCGGTCGTCTCCCGCCAGACGAAGCCGTGGAACGGGGCGACCGTCACCGCCGTGTCGGCGTCGCCGTGGGCGACCGCGGCGGCCACCCCGTCGACGTCCTCGCGGGTGAGGAAGGGGCTGGTGCACTGCACGAGCAGGACGACGTCCACGCGTGCGCCGTGCAGCGCCTCGTGGGCGTCCAGGGCGTGCAGCACGGCCGCCTCGGAGGTGGCGGTGTCCCCGGCGAGGTCGGCGGGCCGCAGGACGACCTCGGCGCCCGCCTGCCGCGCGGTCTCGGCGATGGCCGCGTCGTCGGTGGAGACGACCACGTCCGTGACGTGCCGGGCGGCGCGGCACTCCCGGACGGCGCGGGCCACCAGAGGCACGCCGCCGACGGGGGCGAGGTTCTTCGCGGGGACGCCCTTGGAGCCGCCGCGCGCGGGGATCACGGCGAGCACCCGGCGCTCGGCCGGAGAGTGGGACATGGGGTCAGCTCCTCGGAAGGGGATGGGGGCGGTCACAGCTCGCCCATGCGGCGGATCACGGGGGCCACGCGCTGCACGCCGTGGCGGTAGGCGCCGCGCGCGGTGCGGCGCACGATCCGCCGGACCGGGCCGGGCTCCCGGTCCGCGGCGGGCGCGCCGGGCAGCGGCCTCCCGTCGGGGGCGAGGTGGTGGCGGGCGAGGACGCCGGGCAGATAGCCGGGCGCGGTGACGGGCGTGTAGTACGGAGTGAGCGGCGGGAGTCCGCCGGGCTCGTCGAGCAGTTCGGCGATGCGGGCGCGGGCCGTGTCGAAGGCCGTCGCGAACGTGCCGTCCGCGGCGACGCCCTGCCGGGCCAGCCACGTCTCGTCGGGCTCCGGGCGGTGTCCGGCGTCGAGCTGGTCCCAGGAGGCGAGGCAGCCGGAGCCCACGAAGTGGTGGTTGCCGAGCGCCTCACGGATGCCGAGGTCGGTGAGGACCGCGGTGGGGACGCCCCGGTGCAGGGCCTCCAGGGCGGCCGTCGAGCTGACGGTCACGAGGAGGTCGGTGCGGTCCAGGACCTCGCCCATGTGCCCGTGGACCAGGCGCAGGTTGGCGGGAAGGCCGAGGCCGCGGGCCAGCCTCTGGTAGGGCAACTCCTCGATGTGCGTGGTGTGTTCGCCGGGCCGGGAGCGCAGCTTCAGCAGCACCTCGCGCTCCGGGTGGCGGCGGGCGTGCTCCACCAGCCGGTTCAGCAGGTACGTGCGGTCGGCGCGGGTGTCCGGCACGGACGGCTGCGCGGCGAACACCACCGTGTACGGCGTGTGGCCGCCGGTGTGGGGCGCTCCCCCGAGGAACGGCAGCGCGACCTCGGTGACCGCGCCCGCGTCGGCTCCGACACCCTCGTACACGGCGCGGAAACGCTCCGCGTCCTGGCGGGAATTGGCCAGCACCAGGTCGGCTCCGTGGCGCAGCAGCAGGCCGTCGGTGAGCTTCTCGTAGACGACGCCGACGTAGCCGGTGACGACGACGGGCCGGCGGGGCCGGTCCTCCCAGACGCGCCGCAGCCCGTGCAGCATCGCCTGCACCCCGCCGCCGACCAGTGCGAGCACGAGGACGTCGCAGGCCTCCTCGTCCATGGCGCGCAGGAACTCGGCCGCGGTGACCTCCCGCAGGGAGTCCGCGCGGACCCCGACCTCGCCGAGCTGACGGGCGGTGGGCGTGGCGCGGCCCCGCAGCAGATATCCGTCGAGGCGGATGTCGCGCGGCGCGACGCGTTTCGCGGTGAGCGTGCCCCATTTCCAGCGGGTGTCGGAATCCGCGAGGACCGCCACCCTGAGGGGCTTCGTTGCACTTGCTGGCACGTCGTGGACGCTAGAAAGCGAATTCCGCGAACGGCCCAACCGCGCCTCAACGAAAAGTTAACAACACCCCACCGAGACCCGAACCGGCCTGGGAAAAGACCCGAGGTAGAAGCGGTCCACCGGACCGACACATCGAGTTCACCGTCCGTACGGCCGACGGAAAGAGAGCACGACGGACGCTTCTCTAATGTTTTCCGGGTGCCGAAGCTTTCCGTGATCGTGCCCTTCCGAGACGTCCGGCGATACGCCCCGGACGCGCTGAGAAGTCTGCGCGCGAATGCCCGCCCGGATTTCGAGTTCGTGTTGGTCGACGACGGTTCGCGGGACGACACCCCGGATCTCGTGGAGCGGACCGCCGAGAAGTTGTCCCGCGTCGCGCGGGTGCGGTTCCTCCGCCGGGAGCGCCCCGGCGGGATCGCTGCCGCGCGCAACGCCGGGCTGGACGCGGCGGAGGGCGAGTACCTGACCTTCCTGGACGGCGACGACTGGTACGCGCCCGGGTATCTGCCCCAGCTGGTGGCGGCGGCGGAGGGGCTGAGCTGCGACTTCCTGCGCACGGACCACGTCCGGGTGACCGGACGCGCCCGGACCGTGCGCCGTGTGCCGGTGGGCCTGCGGGACGAAGTACTGGACCCGCGCGAGGTGATCCTGCCCGCCGACCGGACGACCGCCGTGGACTATCCGCAGGCGTGGGCGGGTGTCTACCACCGGCGGCTGCTGGAGCGGGGGCTGCTGCACTTCCCGGACGGGCTGCGCACGGCGGAGGACCGGCCGTGGATCTGGCGGCTGCACCGGCAGGCGGGGTCGTTCGCCGTGGTGGGCCTGCTGGGCGTGTTCTACCGGAAGGGTGTCGCCTCCTCCCTCACCCGCGTCGGGGACGAACGGCAGCTGGACTTCGTTCCGGCCTTCGACCGGGTGGTGGCGGAGACGGCGGCGGACCGGGACGCGGACCGGCTGCTGCCCAAGGCGGTGCGGACGTACTGCGCGGTGATCGACCGTCATCTGGCCGAGCGGGACAAGTTCGCGCCGGCGGTGGCCGCACGGCTGCGGGCGGTGTGCGGGGACGCGCTGCGAAGGCTGCCCCGGGACGTGCTGGACGAGGTGCTGGACTCGATGGACGCGGCGCGGGCGGCGCGGCTGCGCCGGCTGCGGAGAGCGCCGCTGCGTGCGGGGAAGGGGGCGGCGTGAACTCCGCGCGCACGCGGATCTACTGCGCGACGAGTCCCTCGGCGGTCGTGCTGATGGCCGCCGCGGTCGAGGCGGGGCTGGTGCCCGGTACGGGGCGGCGGATGCTGTTGGTGTGCGACGACGCACCGGTCCCGGAGGCCGCCCCGCCGTGGGACGAGGTGCCGGGGTTCGCGCGGCTGCGGGCCCGCTTCGACGCGGTGCTCTCCTGGAACGAGGCGATACGGCCCTTCCACCCGGCGGCCTGGACACCCCGCGCGGAGGACGTACCGCTCCTCGAACGGCACCTCCGGCGGCTGTGGCGGCTCGGGGACGACCGGGTGGAGCTGGTCCTCGGCGCACCCGACACCCCGCCCGCGCAGGCTCTGGCCCGCGTGTTCACGGGCGCGCCCCTGCATGTGTGCGCGGGCGGGCCGGCGGACTACGGACCCACGCGGGGGAAGCTGGACCCGCTGATCGGCACGCGCGTACGGCAGGTGATGCACCTCGACCTGATACCAGGTCTGTCGCCGTTGCTGCTGCGTGAGTTCGGGGCGCCGGCGCGGGTGATCCCGGTGGGCGCCTTCCGTGCGGTGACGGGTGAGATCGCCTCGGCTGTGACGGGGATTTTGGAGGGGGCGGCGCTGGTCGTCGGGGAGCGCTGTTCGACGGAGGCGCCGCACGCGGAGATGGTGCGGACGGCGGCCGGACGCGGCCACCACCGCGTGGTGTTCGCGCCCCACCCCGCCTCCCCGTCTCGGCACGCCGCCGAGCTGCGGGCGGAGGCGGAGCGCCTGGGCGTGGACCTCACGGTCCTGGACACGCCCGTCCCGGTGGAGGCGCTGTACGAGGCGTCCCGCCCGGCGCTGGTCGTGGGCCGCTCGTCGGCCGCCCTGTTCACGGCGTCCGCCCTGTACGGCCTCCCGGTCGCCCGGGTCGGCGCGGAGCGGCTGCTGAACGGGCTGACGCCGTATCACCATCCGCAGCGCGTCGCCCTGGTGCTGGCGGAGGCGGTGCGAGACGCGGCCGCGGCTGATGACTTGCCCGGTCTGCTGAGCGCCCTCGCGTTCACCATGCGGCCGCAAGTGCACCCCTCGCTGCGCGCCGACGCCCAGCGGTATCTCATGGCGGGGGCGTGGGACCGGCGGTGGTTCCCGCGCGGGCGGCTCACCGCGCTGGGGCTGCCCGGGGGTGTGCCGCGGCAGCTCGCGTCCCTGCCGCGGAGCCGGGTCGCCCGGCGGGCGGCACGGTTGGTGCGGCGGGCCGTGAGGGGCTGATGACGCCTGGCGGGCAGCCGGGTGCGACGGACGCTCCGGCCACCGGTCGGCCGTTGGCCGAGGGCTGTTCACCTCATGTCCATCCGGGCGCCACCGGTCCACCGCCCTGCCGGGGCACATTCGCTGTCCGGGGCCGTGTACGCCCGGCCGCGCCAGGCCCCGTCCCCCGTCCCCCGTCCCCCGTCGTCCGTCCCCCGGTCCCCGTCGCCGTCGCCCGTCGCCCGTCCCCCGGTCCCCGTCGCCCGTTGCCCGTTGCCCGTCACCAGAGAAAGAGGTCCAGGTGCCCAAGCTGTCCGTCGTCGTCCCGATGCACAACGTGGAGGCGTTCGCGGAGAGCACCCTGCGCAGTCTCGCCGCCAACACGCACCCGGACGTCGAGTTCCTGATCGTCGACGACTGCTCCACGGACGCCACGCCCTGGGTGATCGACCGGTGGGCGGAGAAACTGCCGGGCGCGCGGGTGATCCGGCACGACGCCAACCAGGGGATCGCCCAGGCGCGGAACTCCGGCATCGACGCGGCGGACGGCGAGTATGTGGCGTTCCTCGACGGCGACGACTGGTACGGGCCCGGTCATCTCGCCGCGCTGGTCCGGGCGATGGACGAGCTGGGCTGCGACTTCGCCCGCACCGACCACGTCCAGGTCACCGGGACGGAGCGGGTGATCAAACGGCCCCCGGCACCCGTGCGGAACGCGGTGATGGACCCGCGCGACGGGATCACGCCCGCCGACACGGAGACCATGGTCGACTACCCGTTCGTCTGGGCGGGCGTCTACCGCCGGCATCTCTTCGCCGACGGCGGGATGCGCTTCGTCACCGAACTGCGCACGGCCGAGGACCGGTTGTGGGTCTGGCGGCTGCACCTCACGGCGCGCAGCTACGCCTCACTCGGCCTGCACGGGGTGTTCTACCGGCGGGGCGTCGCCACGTCCCTCACCCAGATCAAGGACTCCCGCCAGCTCGACTTCATCCCGGCGTACGACCTGCTGCTGCGGGACGTCCAGGACGACCCGGAGTGCGACCGCTTCCTGCCGAAGGCGGTCCGCACCTACTGCGCCATGATCGCCTTCCATCTCGGCAAGGCGGACGCGTACGAGCCGTCGGCGGCCCGGCGGCTGCGGCAGGAGGCGCGCGCGGCGCTGCTGCGGATGCCGCAGGACGCGCTGGAGGAGACCCTGGCCACCCTCGACAGCACCCGGAGCAGGCTGCTCGGCCGCCTGCGCGACGGGCGGAAGGCTGCCTGACCCATGCACCGCACGACCCAGATCTTCCAGGTCTCGACCCTCTACGGCGCCGCCACCCTGGCCGCGGCGCTGGACGCGGGCCTGTTCGGACCGGGCGGGGCGGCCCGCCGGATCCTGCTCGTCTCGCACAACGCGGCCGTGCCGGAGACCGCGCTGCGGCTGGACGAGATGCACGGTTACGGGCCGCTCGCCGCCCGCTTCGACGAGGTGGTCAGCTGGAACGAGGCGATCAGCCCGTACCACCCGAGCGCCTGGGGACCGCGCGGCTCCGACACGGTGCTGTGGCAGCGGGCGCTGCGGCTGCTGTGGGACATCGGCGAGGACGAACGGGTCGACCTGGCGGTCGAGTCCATCCAGGCGAACCCGGCCCGCGCGCTGGTCGCGATCTTCTCCGAGGCGTCCGTCGACGTGTACGCGGACGGGCTGATGAGTTACGGCCCGACCAGGGAGAAGCTGCCCCTGACCCTCGGCCGGCGCGTCCGGCGGCTGCTGCACCTTGATCTCCTTCCCGGTCTACGGCCCTTGCTGCTGTCCGAGTACGGCGTGGAGCCGGTGGTCGTGCCGGACAGGGCGTTCCGCGCGGTGCTGGACGAGGTCGCCCGGGACGCGGCGGACGATCCGCTCCTGGCGCCGGTGCGGGAGGAGCGGCCGACGGCCGTGCTGCTCGGGCAGTACCTGGCGGCGATCAACATCCTGAGCGCGGACGAGGAGGAGGACCTGCACGTCCGCATGCTCGCCGGGGCGGTGCGCGCCGGGCACCGCTCGCTCGTCTTCAAGCCCCATCCGACCGCCCCCGCCGGCTATGCGGCGGCCCTGCACAAGGCGGCGGCCGACGCGGGCGTACGGCTCACCGTGCAGGACGCGCCGCTGCTCGCGGAGACGCTGTACGAGCACGCCCGCCCGGAGCTGGTCGTCGGCTGCTTCTCCACGGCCATGGTGACCGCGTCCGCGTACTACGGCGTGCCCGTGGCGCGGGTGGGGACGGCGCTGGTGCTGGACCGGCTGCGGCCCTACCAGAACAGCAACCGCATCCCGCTGGCGCTGGTCGACCATCTGGTGCCGGACCTGGAACGGGACGAGACACCGGCGGTGCTGGGGGCTGCGCCGGCGTCGCTGGGGGCGTTGGTGCGGGCGATGGGGTTCTGCATGCAGCCGCGGACGTATCCCGCGCTGCGGGGGGAGGCGGAGGAGTGGCTGCGGGGGCATCTCGCGGGCAGCCCCGCCGGGTACTTTCCGGCCTTGCGGCTGGCCGAGTTGGGGTTGCCGGGCAGCAGCGCGGCGACCCGGGCGCGGGTGCGGGCTGCGCGGGCCAGGCGGAAGGTGGGAAGGGTGGTGCGGCGGGGCGGGGGGCGGTAGGCACGACGTCGGCCGCGGGCCGGTGGGGGCTTCTCGCGCGGTTCCCCGCGCCCCTGCAAGGGGTCGGCCGGCAGCCCACCCAGGGGCGCGGGGAACTGCGCGAACGGAGAGGTCAGACGCGTATCCCTCTCAGCCGGCCCGCAGCCCCTGGGCGGGCAGTGGACCGACCCCCTCAGGGGCGCGGGGAACTGCGCGAACGGCCGGGCCCGACGCGTCGCCCCCTCAGCGGGCCCGGGCCCCGCTCACCTCACCCCGTACCGCGTCTCGATCCCCGTGATGATCAGGGCGAGGCCCTCCTCGAAGTGGGCGTCGTAGTCGCCGAAGAAGGCGCGTCCCGCCTCCGCGGCCAGCGGGTGGTCGGCCATCAGGCGGGCGCGGGCCTCGACGTCGAAGCCCTCCCGCCGCTCGCCCGGCATCGGCTCGACGCCCTGCTCCTCGGCGACGAAGCCGAGCGTGTAGAGGAACGTCGTCTGGAGCGCACGGGCCGCCTGGAGGAGCGTGAGGCCGGCGGACGTGAGCAGCCGCAGGTTGTCCTCCTGCTGCTCGGCGTGCTCCAGGCCGGTGAAGCGCGTGCCGCTGAAGACCTTCGCGCCGTCACGGTAGGCGAGCAGCGTCCGCCGCAGCACCCGGTTGCTCCTGAGCAGCCGCTCCTGCCAGGTGTCCTCGGGGTCGAGTTCGACCCCGTCGGTCATCCGGCGGAACATCTCCGTCGCCATCTCGTCCAGCAGCGCCTGCTTGTCCTTGAAGTGCCAGTACAGGGCGGGCGCCTTGACGTCGAGTTCCCTGGCGATGGCGCGCAGGGTCAGCCCGTCGAGGCCGACCTCGTTCAGCAGCTTCAGCGCCGTGTCGGCGACCCGTCGGCGATCCAGCGGCGTGCGTCGTTCCGTGCTCACGCTTGACAACTTAACACCGTTAGGGGGACGCTCGGACCACGGGCCACTTAACGCTGTTAAGGAGACGGATCATGAGCGACACCCATGTCCTGATCGTGGGCGCGGGGCCGACCGGCCTCACCCTCGGCATCGAACTCGCCCGGCGCGGGGTCCCGGCGCTGGTCGTGGAGCGGGAGGAGGGACTGTTCCCCGGATCACGCGGCAAGGGCCTCCAGCCGCGCACCATGGAGGTCTTCGACGACCTCGGCGTGCTGGACGCCGTCCGCGCGGGCGGCGGCCGCTACCCGGTCGGCATGCTCTGGCGGAACGGCAGGCAGCTGGGCGAGCACCATCTGATGGACCCGGTGGAGCCCACCGAGGAGGCGCCGTACGAGGGCCTGATGATCCCGCAGTGGCGCACCCAGCGGATCCTGCGGGACCGGCTGGAGGAGCTGGGCGGCAAGATCGCCTACGGCCGCGAGCTCGCGGACGTCACGCAGGACGAGGACGGCGTGACCGCCCACTTCGCCGCCGGGCCGCCGCTGCGCGCCCGGTACCTCGTCGCCGCCGACGGCGGGCGGTCGGCGGTGCGCCGGGCGGTCGGCACCGGCATGACCGGCGAGGCGGTCGATCCGCTGCCGATGCTGGTGGCGGACGTACGGATCGAGGGTCTGGACCGGGACTGGTGGCACATGTTCCCGCCCAGCGAGGGCCGGGACGAGTTCGTCACCCTCTGCCCGCTCGCCGGCACGGACGACTTCCAGCTGGTCGCCCGGTTCACCGAGGGCACCCGGGTGGACCTCTCCCCCGACGCCGTACGCCAGGTCGTGGCCGCGCGTACGCACCTCGCCGCCGAGGACGTCACCGAGGTCCTGTGGGCCTCCGACTTCCGGCCGCGCGCCGCGCTCGCCGACCGCTTCCGGGCCGGCCGGGTGTTCCTCGCGGGCGACGCCGCGCACGTGCACTCCCCGGCCGGCGGCCAGGGCCTCAACACCTCCGTGCAGGACGCCTACAACCTGGGCTGGAAGCTGGCCGCGGTGCTGTCCGACGGCGCGGACGCGTCCCTCCTCGACAGCTACGAGGAGGAGCGGCGGGCGGTCGCCGCGGACATGCTCGGCCTGTCCACCCGCATCCACCGCGGTGAGGCGAAGCGCGGCGGGGCCACCCTGCAACTGGACCTCGGCTACCGGGACTCCACGCTCAGCGCGGAGACCCGTGCCGAGCCGGGAGGGGTGCGGGCGGGCGACCGCGCCCCGGACGGCCGCGTGGACGGCACCCGCCTCTTCGACGCCTTCCGCGGGCCGCACTGGACCCTGCTGGCGCTGGGCACGGACGCCCCCGAACCGCCCACGGGCGTGCGGCTGGTGACCGGCCCGTCCCACCGGACGTACGGCACGGGCCTGTTCCTGGTCCGCCCGGACGGCTACGTGGGCTGGACCGGGGACACCCCGGACGGGCTCGGCGCCTACCTGGCCCGCTTCGGGACGCGCTGACGGCGCGTCCGGGTGCACCGCGTCCGGGGTCCGGCCGTGGGGCGGAGGAGCGGGCCGACGCCCTCGGGACTCGGTTCGCACGCGGCCGGGAGCACTGGCGTGGGGAGGGCGCACCCCCGGAATGAACCGCCGGACAGGCCCTACGCGCTCGCCGTCGACAGCTTCGCCGCGAAGCCCAGGAACAGGGCGCCCGCCGCCGAGGTGGCGCCCGCCGACAGCCGGCGACGACGGCGGAACGCGGCGGCGAGCCGGGTGCCGCCGAAGATCAGCGCGCTGAGGTAGAGCACGCTGGCGATCTGGGCCAGCGCGCCCAGCACCACGAAGGACAGCGCCGGATAGGCGTAGGCGGGGTCGACGAACTGCACGAAGAAGGCGATGAAGAACAGGATCGCCTTCGGGTTCAGCAGGCTGACCACCAGCGCCCGGCGGAACGGACGCTCACCGGGCGCGGCGGCCGGGGCGGTCTCCTCCGCGCTCTCCTCCCCGCGCCCGCGCCACATGCCCCACGCGGCGCGCAGCATCCCGACGGCCAGCCAGGCCAGATAGCCGGCGCCGGCGTACTTCACGATGCCGAACAACACGGCGTTCGCCTGGAGCAGGGAGGCGACCCCGGCGGCCGACAGCGTCATCAGGACGGCGTCCCCGCACCAGACGCCGGCGGCGGCCGTGTAGCCGGAGCGCACCCCGCGACGGGCGGCGACGGAGAGGACGTACAGCGAGTTGGGGCCGGGCAGCAGGATGATCAGCACCAGGCCCGCGAGGTAGGTGGGAAGGTCGACGACACCGAACATGGCAAGGAGTGTCGCACGCCGTGCGACACTCCTTGTACCCGTCTCGACCTGCGAGAACGACCGCAGGCGAAGCCTAGAAGGCGTCGCTCGGGACGTACGTGCCCCACACCTCGCGCAGGGCGTTGCAGACCTCGCCGACCGTGGCGCGGGCCTTGAGGGCGTCCTTCATCGGGTAGAGGACGTTGTCCTCGCCCTCGGCGGCCTTCTTCAGCGCGGCCAGCGCGGTGTCGACCGCCTGCTGGTCACGCTCGGCGCGCAGCTTGGCGAGGCGTTCGGCCTGCTGGGCCTCGATGGCCGGGTCGACGCGGAGCGGCTCGTAGGGCTCCTCCTCGTCGAGCTGGAAGCGGTTGACGCCGACCACGACCCGCTCGCCGGAGTCGGTCTCCTGGGCGATGCGGTAGGCGGAGCGCTCGATCTCGTTCTTCTGGAAGCCGCGCTCGATGGCGTTGACCGCGCCGCCGAGGTCCTCGACCTTCTCCATCAGCTCCAGCGCGGCGGCCTCCACGTCGTCGGTCATCTTCTCGATGACGTAGGAGCCGGCGAACGGGTCGACCGTGGCGGTCACATCGGTCTCGTAGGCGAGGACCTGCTGGGTACGGAGGGCGAGGCGGGCGGACTTGTCCGTCGGCAGGGCGATCGCCTCGTCGAAGGAGTTGGTGTGCAGCGACTGCGTGCCGCCCAGCACCGCCGCGAGGCCCTGCACGGCGACGCGGACCAGGTTCACCTCGGGCTGCTGGGCCGTCAGCTGCACCCCGGCCGTCTGCGTGTGGAAGCGCAGCATGAGCGACTTGGGGTTCTTCGCGCCGAACTCCTCCTTCATCACCCGCGCCCAGATCCTGCGGGCCGCACGGAACTTGGCGACCTCCTCCAGGATCGTCGTACGGGCCACGAAGAAGAACGACAGGCGCGGGGCGAAGTCGTCGACGTCCATGCCGGCCGCGACGGCCGTGCGGACGTACTCGATGCCGTCGGCGAGGGTGAACGCGATCTCCTGCGCCGGGGAGGCGCCCGCCTCGGCCATGTGGTAGCCGGAGATCGAGATCGTGTTCCACTTCGGGATCTCGGCCTTGCAGTACTTGAAGATGTCGGCGATCAGCCGCAGCGACGGCTTCGGCGGGAAGATGTACGTGCCGCGGGCGATGTACTCCTTCAGCACGTCGTTCTGGATCGTGCCCGTCAGCTTGTCCGCGCTGACGCCCTGCTCCTCCGCGACGAGTTGGTACAGGAGCAGCAGCAGCGCGGCCGGGGCGTTGATCGTCATCGACGTGGACACCTTGTCCAGCGGGATCCCGCCGAACAGCACCCGCATGTCGTCGATCGAGTCGATCGCCACGCCCACCTTGCCGACCTCGCCGTGCGCGATCGGCGCGTCGGAGTCGTGGCCCATCTGCGTCGGCAGGTCGAACGCGACCGACAGACCCATCGTGCCGTTGGCGATCAGTTGCTTGTAGCGGGCGTTGGACTCCGTCGCCGTGCCGAAACCGGCGTACTGGCGCATCGTCCAGGGGCGGCCCGTGTACATCGTCGGGTACACGCCCCGCGTGAAGGGGTACGAACCGGGCTCACCCAGCTTCTCGGCCGGGTCCCAGCCCTCGAGAGCCTCCGGCCCGTAGACCGGTTCGATGGGCAGTCCGGACTCCGACTCGCGCGCCATGATGTGCATGCCTCCCGCTGAGCAGCGTTGCTCGATCCGATCGCCGGTCACCCGTCAGTTACTCACCAGTACAGGCCGACCCTTCGACGGACTGTAGCGGTGCGCGTGCGGCCCGGTGGAGGGGCACACGCTGGGACCTTCCTCACAGCCTCCGTGGGACCCCGCTCACAAGGCCTTTCCCCGGCGGCCGTCGCGTCCGGTCACTCCCCACCATGCCTCCTTGTTCCGCTCCGGTCACGTCCGGGGTAGAACCTGGGGTGACGGCCGGGCAGGTCCGGTGCGGCGGGACGACGGGGGGCTGCGGTGCGCGGGAGCGGCATGGGGAGGAAGGGCATAGGCGTCCTGGCGGTGCTGGGCGCGATGGCCGTGGGTGCGGCGGGGTGCACGGTGCAGCCGGCCGGGACGGACGGCAAGGGCGCGCCGCCGGTACGGATCGACGTGCCGTCGGGGACGCCGGACGCGTCACGGGAGCCGGCGTCGCCGAGCCGGACACCGGAGGCGCCCGCGAAGCCGTCGGTCACCCCTTCGAGTCGTCCGACGCCCGCGCGTGTGCTGTGGTCGCCGGGCGACAAGGGGCGGGACGTCCGTGAACTCCAGGCGCGGCTGCGGCAGATCGCCTGGATCTTCCACGGCCCCACCGGCACCTACGACGACCTGACCACGGAGGCGGTCCGCGGCTTCCAGGGCAAGCGCGGTCTGCCGAAGACGGGCGTGACGGACACGGTGACCTGGCAGCGGCTGCTCGCGATGACGCGGGAGCCGGGCCGCTGGGAGCTGTATCTGATGGGCGGCCAGGAGGCCGACGCGCCCGACCCGCGCTGCATGACCGGCCGGGTGATGTGCATCAGCAAGTCCAGCCGCACCCTGCGCTGGATGATCGACGGCCGGACGGTGTCGACGATGCCGGTCCGCTTCGGCTCCGAGTACACGCCGACCCGCGAGGGCGTCTTCCGCGTCTACTGGAAGTCCCGGCACCACGTCTCCACGCTGTACGACTCGCCGATGCCGTACGCGATGTTCTTCAGCGGCGGCCAGGCGGTGCACTACTCGGCCGACTTCGCCGCCCGGGGCTACGCGGGCGCCTCGCACGGCTGCGTGAACGTACGCGACGAGGACGCGATCGCGCGGCTGTACGAGCAGGTGGAGAACGGCGACAAGGTCGTCGTGCACTGGTGAGACCGGGAGAGACCCGAGGAGAAGGGGCGCGGGCGGGACCGGGGGAACGTGTCCCGCCCGCGCCATGTGCACGAGCCACGGGTACGGGGGGAACCCCGGCTCAGTGCTACGGCCGATGACCAGTCGGCTCACTCAGTACTGCGTCACAAGGGCCGGAAGTGTCACACCGGTCGGTACGTGAATGTGGAAGCGGTGAGTTTTCGCAGGTCAGCGGGTGTCCGGGCGCCTGGGGGTGTCCGGGCCCGTCCGCCTAGTCCTGCTTGCCGTTCCCGTTGCCCTTGCCGCTTCCGTTCCCGTCGTCCTTGGTCTTGTCCTTGCCCTTGCCGTTGCCCTTGGACGGGCTGTCGTCGGCGTCGGAGCCGCTGTGGCCGCGGCCGGAGCCTTTTCCGTTGCCCTTGCCGTTGCCGTTGTTCCCCTTGTCCTCACCGCTGTCGTCGGTGTCGGGGGCGCCGGTGCCCTGGTCGGGGAGGGTGTTCTGCTGCTCGCCCTCGTCGCCGTCGAGGCGCGTCTCGGCGTCCGGCACGCCACTTCCGTCGCCCTTGTCGCCCTTGTCGCCCTTGTCGTTCTTGCCGCGCTTGTCGGTCTTGCCGTCCTTGACGCCGGAGTCTTCCTCGGCGGTGACGCCACGGCAGTAGGCGGCGACGCGGGAGGCGCCGCCGGCCGCCTCGTGCAGGGCGCGGCGGCGTTCGCCGTTCACCGGACGACCCTGGTGCCAGGAGCGGCAGGCGGACACGACGAGCTTCCAGCGTGCGCCGTGGGCGGTCTTGCCGTCGCCGTTCACCGAGCCCTCGGGGGTGCGGTCGGGGTCCTCGCCGCCGTCGCGGCCTCCGTCGACGGAGTCGCCCTGGCGTCCGTCGCCCGGGGTGGCGCCCTGCGCGGGCGGGGAGATCAGCGGGCGCTGGGGCTGCGTGGCCGTGGTGGCGCCCGCGGGACCGGAGCGGGAGTCGTCGAACGGCGTGCGCAGCAGCCCGGTGCCGGCGAGCACGGCGGTGCCGCCGACCATGCCGACGACCAGCGCGGCCGCCAGCACGAGCCGGGCGGGACGCGGTCCTCGGGCTCCGCCGGGCGTTCCGGTACGGCCGGTGCGCGGAGCGGCGAGACGGATCAGGCCGACGTCGGGGTCCCCGGGGCCGGTGCCGTGACCGGTGTGCGGGGCCGAGTCGGCCTGCCCTGTCCGTGCGTCCCTGGACTTGCGGAAGGCGGCCAGCGCGGCCGCCTCCCCGGGAAGTTCGTCCTCGGCCGTGGGCGGGGGCGCGGAGAGCGCGCGGAGCACTCCGGCGAGCTGTTCGGCCTGGTCACCGGCGGGTGGACCGGCAGCCTGGAGCGGCTCACCGTTCAGCAGGCGCTCCGCCGCCTCCGCGTCCAGCCACCTGTACCGCTCATCGGCCATCACAAATCCTTCTGCGTCCGCGCTCGCAACTGCGTCACACTCGCGGACGTCACCGTACGACGGCGTGGTTCTCTTTGGGGCGGAAGGGCGTCGAGCACTCCTGCGGATTCCGGATGTCCGTCCGGATCGTCGCCGAGGAGTTCGGCGAGCCGGCGCAGGCCGCGGTGGGCGGCCGTCCGTACGGCGCCGGGGCGCTTGCCCAGGGTCTGTGCGGCCGTCTTGGCGTCGAGGCCGACGACCACGCGCAGGACGACGGCCTCGGCCTGGTCCTGCGGGAGCCGGGAGATCAGGCTGAAGGCGCCGTCGGTGGCGAGCGCCTCGATCGCCTCGCCCGCGGTGTCCGACTCGGCGGGCCGCCCGGTCAGCTCGGTCTCGTCGCCGCCTATCGCCGGGCGGCGGCCGCGCATGCGGATGTGGTCGAGCGCGCGGTTGCGGGCGATACGGGCGGCCCAGCCGCGGAAGCGGTCCGCGTCGCCGGAGAACCGCTCCAGGTCACGGGCTATCTGGAGCCAGGCCTCGGACGTGACGTCCTCGGCGTCGGGCTCGCCGACCAGCGTCCGGACGTACCCGAGCAGCCGCGGGTGCACGGCGCGGTACACGGTCCGGAACGCGGTCTCGTCCCCGTCCTGTGCCGCGCGCACCGCGGCGGTCAGCTCCGCGTCGTCCCCCAGCACGCGTGCGCCCTTCTGCGCCTAAGCCGGCGCCGCTCTCGCGGACCGGGTTGCTCGCCGTCGTCATTGCTCAATCGGTCGTTGCGGACTCTAGGCCGCACTTGGAGGTTGAGGTCGTTTGTCTCCCGCGGCCTGGCGCGAAAGGCACGTTACGACCTGAAACCGTTCGCCGTCCATGACCGTACAAGACGCAACTAACCCGTGACACGGGACGTGTGACAGAAAACGCATGCACGGCGCTGTAGAAGATACGGGTCGCGCGCGGCCCGTACCGCGCGACGGCCGGGGCCTCTCCTGTGGGGGGTGGCGGCCCCGGCCGTCTCCGCGAAGGCGGCAGCCCGCGAGCCCGGGTGCGGGTGATCCGTGGCTGATCGCGCAGTTCCCCGCGCCCCTGAAGCACCCGCCGCCGCGGCACCCCGCCGACGCCGGGTGCCGGCAGTCCGTGACTGATCGCGCAGTTCCCCGCACCCCTTTAAGGGGCTCATCCGCCACTGCGGGCAGTCGTGCCTCCCCCAGTGCCTCAAGGGCCTGGGAGACACCCCCAGGGCGATGGGGGTACCTCCCGATCGAGCGAAGCCGAGAGTGGGGGAGGGTGGGCGCAGCGGCAACCCGCAGACGCCGGGCTCCGGAACACCCCCCGTCCAGGTGACCCACGTCACCCCTCAGGGCTTCCGCCCAACCCCCACACCCTCCCTGACCACGTCAGAAGCACCGGTGCCGACCGATTCACCCTCCACCGGAGGCACGCTCACCGGCGCCGACGCGGAAGCCGAGGGCGCCACACCCCCGCCGAGCCCGTCGCAGTACGCCTCGACCCGCCCCGCACCCCCCGCCGCCGCGACGAGCCGCTCCCAGACCGGCGCCTCCAGGACCCGACCCCGCCCGGCGACCCGTTCGTACGCCCGGCAATGCGCCTCGACGGACTTACCGGGCTCCGCCCGCCCCGAGCCGCGCCGCTCCCCGTCCTTCTCCGCCGTGACGGACGCCGAAGGCGACGCCTCCGGAGTCTCAGCCGCACCGGTGTCACCGGACACGTCCGGAACGACCGGAGCAGCAGGGGCCGAACCGGCGGACGGCGTCCGGCTCGGCCGCGGTTCCTCGGACCGCTCCCCGCCCGGCACCCCCGCCCCCGCCACCTGGATCCCGGCCCAGGCCACCCCGCTCAGCGCACAGCCCGCCACCAGCGCCCCCAGCGTCACCCGCAGGGACCGCCCGCCGAACCGCCGTCGAGAGACCCGCCAGTCGTCCTGGCGGCGGGTGCGCGCGCCATGCGCCCCCGACTCCCGGGCGGCCACGAACGCGGCGACGGCCCGCTGCTCGGCCCCGGTGTCCACGGCGTCGGACACCAGGGCGTGGACGAGCAGCGCCTCCAGCCGGGCCGTGTCACCGGCCGGCCCCTCGACGGGGACGGGCGCGGCACGGCCGGCGCCGGCCGCCACGCCCACAGGACGGCCGGAACGCCCCGGGTGCACACGCCGGCGGCCGGCCCGCCCGCCGTCGCTCTGCCGTTCACCCATGTCCGATTCCGTCCCTGCACTCGTGTCGGCCTGTCCGGCCTGTCCGGTTCCGCCCGTGGCCCTACGGCCCCGCATCCGGGGCCCGGTGACCGCCGCAGCCCCTCCCACCAGGAGGGAGCCCGGTCCGGCCCCGACAAACGGATACGTTCATTCCGCCCGGCCCGTTCAGCCGCCGGGGCGGCCGCGGAGGCCGTGCCGTCCGGCGTGACCGCCGTCCCGGCCCACGGTCACGTCGACTCACCCAGCGTCCTGGGCGCCTCTTCCGTCACACCGTCGGCCGCGAGCTGCTTCGCCAGACGCCGCAGACCCCGGTGCGCGGCCGTCCGTACGGCGCCCGGCCGCTTGCCGAGCACACGGGCCGCGGCGGGCCCGTCGAGGCCCACGACGACCCGCAGCAGCACCGCCTCCGCCTGGTCCCGGGGCAGCCCGCCCAGCAGGGCGAGGGCCTGCTCGGTGGACAGGGCCTCCATCGCCTGGTCGTGCGTGCTGTGCGGGGCGGGCAGCTCCAGCACGTCCTGCTCCAGCGCGGACACGCGGGGGCGTACGCGCCGGCGGCGCAGGTGGTCCAGGGCGCGGTGCCGGGCGATGGTGGCCGTCCAGCCGCGGAACCCGGCGCCGTCGCCCTTGAACCGTCCGAGGTCACGGGCGATCTCCAGCCAGGCGTCCGACGTCACGTCCTCGGCGTCGGCGCCGACCAGTCCCCGGACGTACGCGAGGAGTCCGGGCTGCACCAGCCGGTAGGCCACGGCGAACGCGGCCTCGTCGCCCTGCTGGGCACGCGCGACGGCGTCACCCAGCTCCCCGTCGGACGCCTGCGTGCGACGGGATTCCCCTCCGTGACCCAAGAACCGTCCTCGTCCGTACCGAGCGCGATGCGCCTCGCATGACGTGTGCACGTCTTTCCGTGCCACACCCCCAGCGACCTCAGCGTGCGCGGCGCCCAAAGTGTCACAGGTCAACGCGGGTCCCAGTCGCCCCATGCCTCCCGAGCACCCCGGCGGCACACCTCCCCCGGACGCACCGGCGGCCCGCCCCGGGCGGCACTCAGTCCCGCCGCGCCCCCGCCGTCGCGTCCCGGCACATGAGGCGGAGCGAGCCGTCGGCGGTGTAGCAGCGGCGGGCCTCCTCGATGGGGTCCCAGAGACGGCCGTCGGGGGTGCGGACCCAGTGGTCGCCGCCGGAGGCCCACCACTCGCCGCCCGCCTGACGCACGATCACCTCGCCCGCGTAGGCCCCGAAGCCGCGCAGCACCAGCTCCACGGCGGCGTACGGGGCCGACTCGCGGCGGATGTCCTCGATCATCCGGTCGACGCTCCACAGACTGCGCGCCGAGTAGTCGAGGCGCATCCGTGCGCCCTCACGCATCGCCGCCACCGCGTCCGCCGCCCAGCGGACCGGCTTCGTCGCCGCCGAGGGCCTGGTCTCCTGCTGTGTCGTCACAGTCGTCGCAGTCGTCACACTCTGGAGAGCGCTGCGGCGAAGCGTTTCGTCACCCCGATCCGGCGGCTTTCCACAACGGGTGCACGACCGCCCCAGGATGCTCACAGGGCCGTCGCCGCATGTCCTCGACCCGGACCTCCGACAGGGTGTCAGGCATCCCGGCGGCTGCGGCGCGAGACCGCCGCGCGCAGCACCCGGCGTCCCTCCGTGGACACCTCCAGCGCGCTGCGCAGCCCGGCCGCCCCGTGGGCGGCGACGAGTTCGAGGACGGCCGTCTGCCGCCGCAGTTCCGCGGCGAGCAGCGGCGACAGCCCGTCGGCGCATCCCTCCCGGCGGGCGGCGTCCAGATCCACGTCGCCCGCGCCGTCCAGCAGCAGATGGATCCGCAGCGCGCCGTCCGAGCAGCCGTCGGCCCACTGCCGCAGCGCCGACCCGGACCGGTCCAGGGGCGCGGTCGCGAGCATGCCCCGTGCCAGCTCCGCCGCCTCGCCGGCGCAGCCGCCGGCCGCCTCGCCCGCCGCCGCGTCCAGCTTCTCGCGCGTCTGCCGGAGCACCTCGCCCCAGTCGCCGTCGTCGGGTCCCTCGGCGAGGGTGCCCCACAGCGGCCGCAGCGCCTCGTCGTCACCGCCCAGCAGCGGCACGCACCGATCCAAACAAGCCACCCCGCTGGCGGCCAGTCCGCGCTCGTCGGCCTGTGCGATCAGTTCCTCCAGGCTCATCCACGCCTCCCTCCCGCGGGTCCGCAGGCCCCCTGATGAGGCCGTGACGGGCCTCGTCGCTCACGGAGCCCGCATTTCCCCTTACTGCGTGCGACAAGCCGGGAGTGTCACTCGGGCACCACGCGCAACACGTCGAGCAGCCGGAAGAAGCCGTTTTCGGCCAACGGCCCGGGGTCGGCGGTCAGCACCTCCAGCACGTCCTCGACGGCGACCTCGCGCCCGGCCTCCTCGGCCCAGAAGACGGCCCGCTCGGCGGCGTCGGCGGGCTCCAGGAAGTAGTCGTCGACGGTGAGTCCCTCCTGGCGGCCGTCGAGGTACCCGGCCATCGCGTCCCGGCCGAGGCAGGCGGTCCACACCCCGCTCTCGGGGGACGCGGCCTCCACGGCCACGCACTCGCCGTTCATCACGTACCCGAACAGCGCGGGCGCGCCCGTCTCCTCCGCCAGGGCGTTCATGCTGCCCAGCTCGCCCTCACGGCCCGGCAGCTCCCACACCTGCCAGCCGTCCGGGGCCTCGGTGCGCAGGGTCAGCTCCCCGCCCGCGCCGGCCAGCGCGTCCAGTCCGGCCAGCGGCCGCCCGGCGCGGCCCACGACGACATAACCCCAGTAGCCCATGTGCCGGTGTTCCCCCCGCATGTCGGTTCCCGGCCCGGCGCGCCGAGCCGTCGGCTCGCCCAGAACATCACCACAGCCGTACGGGGGTTCGCAGGCGTTCGCGGCAATCCGTCAGCCGAGCCGGTCCGCCAGGGCGCGGAACTCTGCCCAGGACAGCGCTGGTTCGCGCGCGTCCCACAGCTTCTGGGCGAGGGCCCGCAGCGGCATCCGGATACCCGCCGCGACCTGCTCCTGCGTCTGGGAGCGGGGCAGGTCGCCCCAGATGGCGAAGGAGCCGCCGAGGATCTGCCGGTCGTACTTCGCGGGGACGGGGGTGGTGCCGCGCAGCACCCGCGGGGTCCACTGCTCGTAGATGCGCTCGCCGGTCGGATAGACGAAGGTCAGCGGCTCGCCGAGGACGTAGTAGAGGAACTCGTCGTTGTAGTTGATGACCTCGCGGCCCTCGGCCAGGTACTCGGCGGGCTTGCGGGCGCCGATCTCCTTGCCGGTCCAGTAGGCGACCCGGATGTCCTCGTCGGCCTGGACGGATCCGCCGGGGAAGAAGCCGTCGTTCCAGGCGCGGGGGACGCGGTCGTGGGCGCGGACGGTGGCGGCGCGGTCGTTGAGCCAGCCGGTGGTGAGGTCCTCGACGGTGGCGCCGGGGCCGTACTTGTCGCGGGCCGCGGAGGCGAGGCCGGGGAAGGTCGCCTCGGGGTCGGAGACGACGAGGGCCTGGTACTCGTCGCCGCCGAGGTGCCACTGGTCGCCGGGGAAGAGCCCGGCGTACTCGTCGAGCAGGTCGTCGACGATCTGGGCGGACTTCGGGTTCGCGATGTCGACGGCGCCGCGCACCGCCTCGCCGTTGGTCTTCCGCAGCTGGAGGTCGGGGTGGGCGTCGATGACGGCGCCGAGGTGTCCGGGCGAGTCGATCTCGGGGACGACGGTGATGTGCCGGCTCTCCGCGAGGTCGACGATCTTCTGGACCTGCGCCTTGGTCAGATGGTCCTTCGACACGATCTCCGGGTGCGAGTCGGACTCGATGCGGAAGCCCTGGTCGTCCGAGAAGTGCAGACCGATCTCGTTGTACTTCAGGTCGCCCAGCTCGCGTATGCGGTCCTCTATCCAGCCGGCGCCGTAGTGCTTGCGCGCGATGTCCAGCATCATGCCGCGCCGCGGCTTGGCGGGCTCGTCGCGCACCACGCCCTCGGGGGCGGCGCCGGTGCCGGACATCTCCTGCTTGAGGGTGCGGGTGCCGTAGAAGACGCCCGCCTCCCCGGGCCCGCTGACGGTGACCCGCCCGCCGCGCACGGTCAGGGTGTACGACTCCGGGTTCGCGCCCCCGTCCCGGTTCAGCTCCAGCCGTACGTCACCGGGCCGCTCGTCGTCCTTCTCCCCCGCGTACCTCAGACCCAGCTCCTGGGCGGTGAGCTTGCCCTCGTCCTCGAGCGCCGGGTCGGACACGACCACCCGGTGGTCGGAGGCGGGCCGCCAGCCGGGGCCGCGCTCGGCGGTGTGCTCGCGCACGGCGGGTATGGTCCGCGGCGCCTCGGACAGCGGGTAGCTGCGGGTGGGGCTCGGCGTCGGCGACGGCGAGGAGGGGGCGGCCGCCGGGCCGCCGTCGTCCCCCGAGGCCCACAGGCCGAGGCCCACCCCGGACCCCACCACCACCGCCCCCACGGCCACGGCGACGGCGGTGACCCTCCGCCGCCTCGCCGTCGCCTCCGCGCCGGGACCGCGCCTGCGCTGACCGTGCTGCCTGTGCCGACTCACCCTGCCAACGTACGACCCGTTCGGGTGAGAGGCGTCCACAAGGCGTTCCCAAACTCTGCCGTCCGGGTGAAATGGGGGTACCGATCGGACACGTCTCGGACTCACTCGATAACGTGACGTCACAACTCTCACAGCATCTGCCACACCACTCACGCGACGCCCACGAGGACCCACGCTGTCTGCGCACCGACTCCCAGACCTCCCCGGCCGAGTCGCCATACCCGAACAGTCCCGCGGCGCGCCCGGAACCCCGCCCCCGCTGGAGTGGTTCAACGCCGCTCCCGGGCCCGACGCCGAGCGCGCCCTGCTGTCCTGCCTGCACAGCCCCCGCTGGGCCCGCCTGCTGGCCGGCCACCGCCCCTACCCCGACCCGGCGTCCCTGCTGGCCGCGGCGGACGAGGCGGTGTACGACCTGCCCCCGGAGGAGATCGCCGAGGCCCTGGCCTCCGAGCCCCTCCCCGCGCTCCCCGAGGACACCTACTCGGCCGCCCACACCGCCCTGAACGCCGCGCACGCGGCCTACGAGGCCAAGTTCGGCCACGTCTTCGTCCTCTGCCTCGACGGCGTCCCCGAGGACGAGATCCTCGACCGCGTCCTGGAGAACATCCGGTCACGATTGGCGAACGATCCGGAGGAAGAGCACACGGTCACGAGAGACCAACTCCGCCTCCTGGCCAGGGAACGCCTGAACAACGCCCTCAGGGACGGGGGACTGTGACGAAGTGCGGCTCCGCCGCGTGGGCGCGGTCGACCCCACCTCGCCGCACCCGGCAAATGACCGCAAACCACCCATTCCGGTAGCCGCGTCCCAACCCGGCCCCCCCTTTTCGGGTGCAAGTTTGATCACACCGGCAGGCCCCCCGTAAGCGCCGCAGGCAACCGTCGCTACCATGCTGGGGGCCGGTGGACCGTACCCGGCCGGGCCCGACCGACAAGGAAAGCCGGCGCGGCCCCAATCCCCGCTCCCGGAGGAAATTTCCGTGCCGGCTGGAACGCTGTACCGCGGCCGGGAAGGAATGTGGTCCTGGGTGGCTCACCGAGTCACCGGCGTCCTCATCTTCTTCTTCCTGTTCGTTCACGTGCTGGACACCGCTCTCGTGCGGGTGTCCCCGGAGGCCTACGACGACGTCGTGGCCACGTACAAGACGCCGATCGTCGCGCTGCTGGAGTACGGCCTCGTCGCCGCCATCCTCTTCCACGCGCTCAACGGCCTGCGTGTCATCGCCGTCGACTTCTGGATCAAGGGCGCCCGGTACCAGAAGCAGATGCTCTGGACCGTCGTCGCCGTGTGGATCGTGCTGATGCTCGGGGCGATCTACCCCGTCCTCGGCCACGCCGCTCGTGAACTGTTCGGGAGCTGACGCAGATGTCCACGACTGAAACCTCCGCCTCGGGCGTCGGCCCCGTCGAAGGCGCCTCGCCGTACTCCGTCGACAACCCGGCGCCGGTCATCGAACCGCCGCGCAAGCGGACCAAGAAGACCCCGAAGAGCACCCGCGGCAACTTCGAGATGGCCGCGTGGCTGTTCATGCGCCTGTCCGGTGTCGTCCTGGTGGTGCTGGTCATCGGCCACCTGCTGATCCAGCTGGTGCTGGACGGCGGCGTCTCCAAGATCGGCTTCGCCTTCGTGGCGGGCCGCTGGGCGAGCCCCTTCTGGCAGGTCTGGGACCTGGCGATGCTGTGGCTGGCGATGCTGCACGGCGCCAACGGCCTGCGCACGGTCATCAACGACTACGCCGAGCGGCCGAACACCCGCCTGTGGCTCAAGGGCCTGCTCTACACGGCCACGGTGTTCACCATCCTGCTGGGCACGCTGGTGATCTTCACCTTCGACCCGAACATCCGCTAGGCACGGGGCTGCGAGAATCATGAAGATCCACAAGTACGACACCGTCATCGTCGGCGCCGGTGGCGCCGGTATGCGGGCCGCCATCGAGGCGACCAAGCGCAGCCGCACCGCCGTGCTGACCAAGCTCTACCCCACCCGCTCCCACACGGGCGCCGCGCAGGGCGGCATGGCCGCCGCGCTCGCCAACGTGGAGGAGGACAACTGGGAGTGGCACACCTTCGACACGGTCAAGGGCGGTGACTACCTGGTCGACCAGGACGCCGCCGAGATCCTGGCGAAGGAGGCCATCGACTCCGTCCTCGACCTGGAGAAGATGGGCCTGCCGTTCAACCGCACGCCGAACGGCACCATCGACCAGCGCCGCTTCGGCGGCCACTCCCGCAACCACGGCGAGGCCCCGGTCCGCCGGTCCTGCTACGCCGCGGACCGCACCGGCCACATGATCCTCCAGACGCTGTACCAGAACTGCGTCAAGGAGGGCGTGGAGTTCTTCAACGAGTTCTACGTCCTGGACCAGCTGATCACCGAGGTCGACGGCGTCCGGAAGTCGGCCGGCGTCGTGGCGTACGAGCTGGCCACCGGCGAGATCCACATCTTCCAGGCGAAGTCCGTGATCTACGCGTCCGGCGGCACCGGCAAGTTCTTCAAGGTGACGTCCAACGCGCACACCCTGACCGGTGACGGCCAGGCCGCCGTGTACCGGCGCGGGCTGCCGCTGGAGGACATGGAGTTCTTCCAGTTCCACCCGACCGGCATCTGGCGCATGGGCATCCTGCTCACAGAGGGCGCCCGCGGTGAGGGCGGCATCCTGCGCAACAAGGACGGCGAGCGCTTCATGGAGAAGTACGCGCCCGTCATGAAGGACCTCGCCTCCCGCGACGTCGTCTCCCGCTCCATCTACACGGAGATCCGCGAGGGCCGCGGCTGCGGTCCCGAGGGCGACCACGTCTACCTGGACCTCACGCACCTCCCGCCGGAGCAGCTGGACGCCAAGCTGCCCGACATCACGGAGTTCGCGCGGACCTACCTCGGCATCGAGCCCTACACGGACCCGATCCCGATCCAGCCCACCGCGCACTACGCGATGGGCGGCATCCCGACCAACGTCCAGGGCGAGGTGCTGGCGGACAACACCACGGTCGTCCCCGGCCTGTACGCGGCCGGCGAGGTGGCCTGCGTGTCCGTGCACGGCGCCAACCGGCTGGGCACCAACTCGCTGCTGGACATCAACGTGTTCGGCAAGCGGGCCGGCATCGCGGCCGCGGAGTACGCGCAGAGCGCGGACTTCGTCGAGCTGCCGGAGGACCCGGAGTCCTTCGTCGTCGGGCAGATCGAGCGGCTGCGGTCCTCCACCGGCAACGAGCGGGTGGCCGAGCTGCGCCGCGAGCTGCAGGAGACCATGGACGCCAACGTCATGGTGTTCCGCACCGAGCAGACGATCAAGACGGCGGTCGAGAAGATCGCCGAGCTGCGCGAGCGCTACAAGAACGTCGCCATCCAGGACAAGGGCAAGCGGTTCAACACCGACCTGCTGGAGGCCGTCGAGCTGGGCAACCTGCTGGACCTGGCCGAGGTCATGGCCGTGTCCGCGCTGGCCCGCAAGGAGTCCCGCGGCGGTCACTACCGCGAGGACTACCCGAACCGCGACGACGTCAACTTCATGCGCCACACGATGGCGTACCGCGAGGTCGGCGCCGACGGCACCGAGACCGTCCGTCTGGACTACAAGCCGGTCGTCCAGACCCGCTACCAGCCGATGGAGCGTAAGTACTGATGGCTACCCCTGTTCTGGACAAGGCGGACGCGGCCGGCTCCCCCGAGCCCGGCTTCGCCGACTCCCCCTACATCACCGTCACCCTGCGGATCCGCCGGTTCAACCCGGAGGTCTCCGCGGACGCGACCTGGGAAGACTTCCAGCTGGAGATCGACCCCAAGGAGCGCGTCCTCGACGCGCTGCACAAGATCAAGTGGGACCTGGACGGCACCCTGACCTTCCGCCGTTCCTGCGCCCACGGCATCTGCGGCTCCGACGCCATGCGGATCAACGGCAAGAACCGCCTGGCGTGCAAGACGCTGATCAAGGACATCAACCCCGAGAAGCCGATCACGGTCGAGGCCATCAAGGGCCTGACGGTCCTGAAGGACCTGGTCGTGGACATGGAGCCGTTCTTCCAGGCGTACCGGGACGTGATGCCCTTCCTGATCACGAAGGACACCAACGAGCCGACGCGTGAGCGGCTGCAGTCCGCCGAGGACCGCGAGCGCTTCGACGACACGACCAAGTGCATCCTGTGCGCCGCGTGCACCTCGTCGTGCCCGGTGTTCTGGAACGACGGCCAGTACTTCGGCCCGGCCGCGATCGTCAACGCGCACCGCTTCATCTTCGACTCGCGTGACGAGGCCGGCGAGCAGCGCCTGGAGATCCTCAACGACAAGGACGGCGTGTGGCGTTGCCGCACCACGTTCAACTGCACGGACGCCTGCCCGCGCGGTATCGAGGTCACGAAGGCGATCGCCGAGGTGAAGCGCGCGCTCATCACGCGCCGCTACTGAGGCACCCCGCGCAAGGTCCTGAGGGCCCCGTCTCCCGCCCCCGGAGACGGGGCCCTCGGGCGTGTGGGTACTGCGTGTGCACCAGGGCGGGGTGTCCGGCTGGTGCGTGCGCACCAGAGGGGGCCGGTACCGGAGGACGATGCCGGGGCGGGGACGGGGGCCGAAGGTGGGAGCATGCGTACTCCTGTGAACGGGGACCCTGAGCTGGGCCGCGTGCTGCCGGCATCGGACACCGCCGTGCCGCGTCCCGGGCGGGAGGGCGTGGTCGTGGCGGCGGCGTTCGTGGTCTGTCTGCTCGGCGGGACCGTGCGGGTCGAGGACACGCTCACCGCGCCGCCGCCCGCCGCCTGGCTCCTCGCCCTGGTGTCCTGCGCCGTGCTGCCCGCGCGGCACCGGCGTCCCCTGGCCGTGCTGGCCGCCACCACCGTGGCCGGTGTCGCCGCCCAGCCGCTCGGTCTGGTGCTGAGCCCGCCCGTGATCGCACCCGCCCTCGTCGCCGCCTACGCCTGCACGCTGCACGTGCCCGGCGAACGGCGGGCGGCGGGCGCGGTGACGCTGGCCGCCCTGGTGCTGCTGGCCGGGTCCGTGCCGCTGTCCGGGGACCTCTCCTGGCGGGACGCGAGCCGGATGGGGACGGTGGTGGCGGCGCCGCTCGTGGCGGGGCTGATCGGGCACGCGGTGCGGACCCGGCGGGCGTATCTGGCGGCCGTGGAGGAGCGGGCGCGGCGGGCCGAGGAGAGCAGGGAACAGGAGGCGCGGCGGCGGGTCGCGGAGGAGCGGGTGCGGATCGCGCGGGAGCTGCACGACCTGGTGGCGCATCAGATCACCTTGGCCAACGCGCAGGCCACGGTCGCCGCCCACTTCTTCGACAGCCGCCCGGAGCAGACCCGCGTCAGTCTGCGCGAACTCGTCGCGACCACCGGGCACGCCCTGGACGAACTCCGGGCCACGGTAGGGCTGTTGCGGCAGACCGGGGATGCCGGGGACGCGATGGCCTCCGAGGGCCCGGCGCCCGGTCTCGCGCGGCTGGCGGACCTCCTGGAGTCGTTCCGGCGGGCGGGGCTGGAGGTGGCCGTGCGGGAGGAGGGCCGGGCGCGGGCGCTGCCGCCGGGCGTGGACCTCACCGCGTACCGGATCGTGCAGGAGGCTTTGACCAACGTGACCAAGCACGCGGCGGGCCGTGGCGTCCGGGTGGGGCTCGACTGGGGCGGCGGGCGGCTGACCGTCACCGTGTCCGACGACGGGGGCGCCCCGGCCGGGCCGCCCGCCCTGTCGGACCGGCCGCCCGGGTACGGACTGATCGGCATGCGGGAGCGCGCCGCGGCCGTGGGCGGAGAGCTGACGGCAGGCCCCCGCCCGGAGGGCGGCTTCCTGGTGACCGCCCGGCTGCCGTTGCCGCCCGTACGGGACGGCGACATGCCGGAAGCGACGGACGAGGGGCGGCCTGCATGACACTGCGGATGCTGCTCGCCGGTGACCAGGAGGCGGCGCGCCTGCCCCGCGACCTGCGGCCGGACGGACGCCTCCTGCCGCTCCCGTGGGACGCGGCGGACGCCGAGGAGGCGGGGCGGACGTCCGGAGCCGACGGACGAGGGGCGGACGGAATGACGCTGAAGGTGCTGCTCCCCGACCACCGGGCGGCTGCGCGGCTGACTCGCGAACTGCGCCCGCACGGACGCCCCCTGCTTGTGCCGAACACTGACGCCGGGGAGACGGTCACGGACGGAGGGCGGACCCCATGACGCTGAAGGTGCTGCTCCCCGACCACCGGGCGGCTGCACGGCTGACCCGCGAACTGCGCCCGCACGGACACCCCCTGCCCGTGCCGAACACTGACGCCGAGGAGACGGTCACGGACGGAAGGCGGACCCCATGACGCTGAAGGTGCTGCTCGCCGATGACCAGGCGCTGTTGCGGGGCGCCTTCCGGCTGCTGTTGGAGAGCACCGACGACATCCGCGTCGTGGGCGAGGCCGGGGACGGGCGGGAGGCCGTGCGGCTGGCCCGTGAACTGCGGCCGGACGTCGTGGTGATGGACATCCGGATGCCGGAGGCGGACGGTCTCGCCGCCACCACGGAGATCTGCGCGGACCCGGACCTGCGGGACACCCGCGTGCTGATCCTCACCACGTACGAGACCGACGAGAACGTGGCGCGGGCGCTGCGCGCGGGGGCCGCCGGGTTCGTGGGGAAGGGCATCGGCGCCGAGGACCTGGCGGACGCCGTGCGGACGGTCGCCGAGGGCGAGACGCTGCTGTCGCCGGCCGCGACCCGTTCCCTGGTCGCCCGGTTCCTCGCCGCGCCGGCCGGCGCCCCTGCGCAGGACGCCGGCCGGCTGGACGTGCTCACCCCGCGCGAACGCGAGATGGTGGCGCTGGTGGCGACCGGCCTGTCCAACCAGGAGATCGCCGAGCGGACGGTCCTCAGCCCGTTCACCGTGCGCGCCCACGTGCAGCGCGCGATGACGAAGCTGGAGGCCCGCGACCGCGCGCAGCTCGTCGTCATCGCCTATCGGACCGGCCTGGCGCGGGTCACCCCGGAGGACGGGGCCGGACGCTCCTCGTAGTCCGGCAGGGTCAGCGCGGTGTGGGCCGGGCGGGGCCGCGCCGAGGGCAGCGCGTCCAGGGTGCGCAGCCGGGCGTCGCGCTGGGCCAGGGCGGCGGCCGTGACGGGGAACAGCGTGGCGCCGCCCTCGTCGACGAGCGCCTGGTTGGCCGTCACGTACGGGCGCATACGGTCCTCGTACGCGGCGAAGGCCGCCGTGTGGTCCCGGTGGGCGGCCAGGGCGTGGGCGAGGACGTAGGCGCCGGACAGCGCGAGGCTGGTGCCCTGCCCGGTGAGGAAGGACGGGGCGTACGCGGCGTCGCCGACGAGGGCGGCGCGGCCGTGCGTCCAGCGGGGCATGCGGATCTGTCCGGCCGTGTCGAAGAACAGGTCGCCGGTGCCGCGCGCGGCCGCCACCATGCGGGGGATCTCCCAGCCCTCCCCCGCGAACACCTCGGCCACCAGCGCGCGTTGGGCGTCCGTGTCGCGGAGGGCGTCGCGCGGGGGTTCCGGGCGGTGGAAGGTGAGGAAGCCGTGCACCTCGGGTCCGGCGCCGGTGGCGTAGAGGGCGGCGGCCTTCCCCGGGGCGTTCCAGAGGACCAGTTCCCGGTCGAGGCGCGCCGGGTTCGGCAGGGTGAAGAGGGCGAAGCAGTAGCCGAGATAGCGGTGGTGGCGGTCCTCGGGCCCGAAGAGGGCGGCCCGGGTGGCCGAGTGCATGCCGTCCGCGCCGATCACCAGGTCGTACGTGCCCTGCCGCCCGCTGCGGAAGGTGACGTCGACGCCGTGCGCGGCCGGGTCGAAGCGGGCGACGGAGTCGCCGAAGCGGAACTCCACGTCGTCGCGGACCAGCCCGTACAGGGCGTCGGCGAGGTCGCCCCGCCGTATCTCCAGGTCGCGGGGCTCGCCCTCGTCGGCGGGGGCCCGGAGGGAGGCGACGGTGCGGCCGGCGGCGTCGAGGAAGGTGGCGCGGCGCGGGCCGACGTGCGCCTCGCGCAGCCGCGGCCACAGGCCCATCCGGCGGACCACCTCGGTCGCGGTGCCGCGGATGTCGACGGGGTAGCCGCCGCCGCGCAGGGCGCCGGCCTTCTCCACCACGGTGACCGCGAACCCTGCCCGGCGGAGCCAGTACGCGAGGGCGGGTCCGGAGACGCTGGCTCCGGAGATCAGGACGGTGCGCGGGGCGGTCATGAACGGGTTCCTTCCTTCACGGGGGCGGGCACGGGCTCGACGGGGTGCGGGGAACGCGAGGCGCGTGTGGCGCGGACGAGGAGCAGGCCGAGCGCGGCGGTGACGCCGGTGACGGCGAAGCCGGTGGTGAAGGCCGCCTCGGCGGGCACGTCCGTACCGGCCGCGGTCCCGGCGGCGAGCAGCGCGCCCGCGATCTGGGCGCCCACGACCACTCCGATCACCCGGGTGACCACGAGCAGGCTGGTAGCGATACCGGTGTCGCCCTGGTCGACGGCGGTGGCGGTGCCGGCCAGCAGTGCGGTGGTGGCGATGCCCGCGGCGAACGCGGTGAGCGTCTTGGCGAGGGCGAGCTGCCAGGCGGAGCCGTGCTGCGCGGCCAGCGCGAACATGGTGACGGCGGTGGCCAGGGCGGCCACGGCGACCACGGCGCGGGCGCCGAACCGGCGGGAGGCGACCCCGCCGACCGCGTCGCTCATGGCCCCGACGACCGCGCCGGGCAGCAGGTACAGCCCGATCTCCGTGGTGTCGGCACCGAAGCCGTAGCCGTCGCCCGGGACGGCGAGGAGCTGCGGCAGCAGCAGGGTGACCATGCCGAGGGTGACGGTGACGAGCAGGGTGAGCAGGCACGCCTGCCACATCGCGGGCCGGGCGAGCATCCGCAGGTCGACCATCGGGGAGACGGCACGGCGCTCGACGCGCACCCAGACGGTGGCGAGCACGGCCACGAGCACCAGCAGCGCGCCCGCGGCGAGCGGCGGAAGACCGCCGCCGGTCAGCAGGACCAGGCCGAGCATGAAGGCGAGCAGGGTGGCGCTCAGCAGGACCACGCCGGGCCAGTCGATCCGCTCGCCCTGCCGGACCGGTGCGTCGGACGGCATCAGCCGCGCCACGAAGAAGGCCGCCGCGACGACCACGAGCGTGGGCAGCACGAACATCCAGTGCCAGGACAGATGCTCGGCGATCAGTCCGGCGCCGAGCATGCCGGCCATGCCCCCGCCGGTGAACAGGGCGACGACCACGCCGACCGCCGCCTGGGTCCGCCCGGCCGGCAGATGCGCGCGGACCAGGATGAAGGACAGCGGCAGCACGCCGACCATGGCGCCCTGGAGGACCTGGCCGAGCAGCAGCAGCGGCAGTCCGGGCGCCACCCCGGCCAGCAGTCCGCCGGCGGCGACCACGGCCGTCAGCCGGAGCAGGATGCGTTTGCCGCCGTAGCGGTCGCCGAGCTTTCCGGCGACGGGGGTGAGGACCGCGCCGGTGACGAGCAGGGTGTTGCCGACCAGCGCGCCCTCGGAGGGGCCGAGCCCCAGCTCGCGCTGGAGCAGCGGGAGGGCGGGTTCCACCACGGACTGGAGCGCGCCCAGGGCGAGCGCCAGCACCCCGAGGGCGGCGATCGCGGGCCGCCGCAGACGCGGCGGCGGGAGCAGGGTGTCGGACATGGACGTCCCGTTCTCGTAGGGATCGGTGAGCACGTCCCACGGTTCCGCCCGGCACCCCTCGCGGGCATCGTCGCCCGTCACCGTCTTCGCCTGGTGCGTACGCACCAGTTGAGGCGCGGCCCTGGTGCCGGTACACGACACGTACCGCCCCCGGCAGGCGAGTTGAACATGTTCAAAAGAAGGCGCTACAGTCATCCCCGTCAGCGTTTTGAACGCGTTCAAGAAGGGGTGGGGCATGGACCGCACCGTCATCGCCTACGTCATCTACCTGGTCGTCAGCATCGGACTGACCGTCTGGGTGGCCCGCACGCTCAGCCGCAACGGGCGGGTCTTCCTCGCCGACGTGCTGCACGGCAACGAGAAGCTCGCGGACGCCGTCAACCACCTCCTGGTGGTCGGCTTCTACCTGGTGAACCTCGGCTTCGTCGCCCTCTACCTGAGCGACGACGACACCGTCACCGACACCCGCGGGATCTTCGAGGCGCTCTCCGCCAAGCTGGGCGTGGTGCTGCTGGTCCTGGGCGTGATGCACCTGGCCAACGTGTACGTGCTGAACAGGATCCGGCGGCGCGGGGTGATGGAGCGCGAGCAGAACCCGCCGGTCCCCCCGCAGGCCTGGACCACCCCGGCGGCCCAGGCATGAACGCGGTCACCGACGGGCCGACACCCCCAGGGGCACGGGGAACTGCGCGACCGGCCCCCGGCGAGTCGCCCCCCTCAGGGACGCGGGGAACTGCGCGACCGGCCCCCGACGGCCCGCACCCGGCGTACGACAACGCGAGGCACCCCGTCGGCCGCAGGTACGGCGTCCCGGTCCGCAAGCTGACCGTGCTGTACGACGCGGACTGCCCCCTGTGCACGTACGTCCGCGAGTGGCTCGCGCAGCGTCCCCAGCTCGTCCCCCTGGACTTCGTCCCCGCGGGGTCGCCCGCCGCCCGGACCCGCTTCCCCGGACTCGACCACGGGACCACCCTCGACGAGATCACCGTGGTCGGGGACGGCGGCCAGGTGTACCGGGGCGCCGCCGCCTGGATCGTCACCCTGTGGGCGCTGCGCGACCACCGGCGGCTCGCGCACCGGCTGAGCACCCCGTCCGGGATGCGGTTCGCCAAGGGCGCGGTGCTGGCCGCCGCCAAGTGGCGTGGTGCGACGACCGCGAGGGGCGGCCGCGTCCACCGGTCCGGCGAGGGGTGGGCGTACGACCCGCGCGACGGCTGGCACTACACCCCGCCGGGCTGCGGCTCCGACGCCTGCGCCGCCCCGTAGCCCGCACGCGGCGGACGTTAGGCTCTGTTCCCGTGCCCGAGAAGAACGACGGCCCCGACCCCGGCGCCCACCTCAGCAAGTCCGAGCAGACCCGCGCCCTGATCCTGGAGACGGCCATGCGGCTGTTCCAGGAGCGCGGCTACGACCGGACCACCATGCGGGCGATCGCCAAGGAGGCCGGGGTCTCCGTCGGCAACGCGTACTACTACTTCGAGGGCAAGGAACACCTGATCCAGGGGTTCTACGACCGGATCGCCGCCGAGCACCAGGCGGCGGTCCGGGAGGTGCTGGCCCGGGAGACCGACCTGGAGGCGCGCCTCGCCGGCGTGCTGAAGGCGTGGCTGGACATCGCCACGCCCTACCACGAGTTCGCGGTGCAGTTCTTCAAGAACGCCGCCGACCCGGACAGCCCGCTCAGCCCGTTCTCGCCGGAGTCGGAGCACGCGCGCGAGGAGGCGATCAGCGTGCACCGGGCCGTGCTGGCCGGGACGAAGACCAAGGTGCCCGAGGAACTGCGGGACATCCTGCCCGAGTTGATGTGGCTGTCCCAGATGGGGCTGTGCCTGTACTGGATCTTCGACCGCACCGAGGGCCGTGAGCGCAGCTACCGGCTCGCCGAGCGGGGCGCCCGGCTCACCGCGCGCGGTGTCACCCTGGCCCGGTTCCGGGTGCTGCGGCCGCTGGTGCGGGACGTGCACGAGCTGTTCACGGAGTTCCTGCCCGGGATGACCCGGGCGCTGCCCGACCCCGCCGGCCGGAAGAGCTCCGGCCGGCGGGGCAAGGAAGCGGAGGACGACGGCGGGGAGCGCCCCGCCGCCACCAGCTGACGCGGCGGTCAGTTGACGACGTCCACCCCGCCGGGCGTCAGCTCCACGTCGTGGACGTGCGGCCCCTCCCCCACGGTCACGTGCGCCGCCCGCGCCCCGTGCGACGAGGCCGACACCGCCGGCAGACAGGTGCCCGGCGACGGGACCGCCACGACGTACGCCCCGTCGGCGAGGGACACCACCCGGTCCAGCTGACGTCCGCCGGGGGTGAGCAGGGTGACGGCCGCTCCCCGCACCGGCTCGCCCTCCGGAGTGCGGACGAAGCCGTGCACCACCGAGGCGGCTCCGTCCCCCGCCTTCTCCTCCGGCGCGGGCACGGTCCGCGAGGCGCTCGCCCTCACCGAGCACACCCGGCCCGACTGCGCGGCGAGGTGCGGCTGTGGGTCACGGACGAGGGCCCGGGCCTCGCCCCGGAGGACGCGTCCCGGGTCTTCGACCGCTTCTTCCGCGCGGGCGGCGGCGCGGGCAGCGGGCTGGGCATGGCGATCGTGCAGGGTGTGGTGCGGGCGCACGGCGGCCAGGTCACCGTGGACACGGCGCCCGGTGAGGGGCTGAGCATCACGGTGACGCTGCCGGCGTGCGGGGAGGCGGCGACCGACGCGGGGTGACCGCCTCCGGCCCGCTTCTACGCCTGGCGGGAGGCCAGTTCGATCACCGTGATGTCCGAGGGGGCGCCCACCCGGGTGGGCGGGCCCCAGGCTCCGGCGCCCCGGCTGACGTAGAGCTGGGTGTCGCCGTAGCGGTCGAGGCCCGCCACGGTCGGGTTGGCGCCGCGGGCGATCAGGTTGCCCGGCCAGAGCTGTCCGCCGTGGGTGTGGCCGGAGAGCTGGAGGTCCACGCCGTGGTCCACGGCGTCGTGGATCTGCACCGGCTGGTGCGCGAGCAGCACGCAGGCCCTCGCGCGGTCCCGGTCGCCGAGGGCACGGGCGAAGTCGGGGCCCTGGCCCTCGTCCTCGCCCGCGACATCGTTCACGCCCGCGAGGTCGAAGTGGGGCAGCTCCGTGCGGGCGTTCTCCAGCGGGTTCAGGCCGAGCCGGCGGACCTCCTCGACCCACTGCTCGGCGCCGGAGAAGTACTCGTGGTTGCCGGTGACGAAGAACGACCCGTGACGCGCCCTCAGCTGGGCCAGCGGGGCGGCCGCCGGGCCGAGGTCCTTCACGCTGCCGTCCACCAGGTCGCCGACGACCGCGATCAGGTCGGGCTGCGTCGAGTTGATCGTGTCGACGACCTTCTGCGCGAAGCCGCGACCCAGCACCGGGCCCAGGTGGATGTCGCTGACCACGGCGATCCGGTAACCGTGCGCGGCGCGCGGCAGCTTGGCCAGCGGCACGGTGACCCGCTTGACCTTCGGCCCGCGCAGGACGCCGTACGTCCCGTACCCGACGGTCCCGACCGCGGCCGCGGCGGCCGTTCCGGCGACGACCCGGGAGACGAACAGCCGCCGGGAGGGGCCGTCACCGGCGCCGGCGGTGGTGTCCGTGGTCTCCGGCTCCTCCGCGGGCTCCGGGGACTCGCTCTCCGCCCGGCCCGCCGGTATCGGCTCGCGCGCCGGCGCCGGCGCCGGCGCGGGCGAGGACGCACGCGCCCGCCGCTCCAGCACCCTGCGCAGGACGGGGCGGACCAGCTCGCCGACCAGCAAAGCCAGCAGCAGGTACAGGGTGAGGGCCAGCCACAGATAGCCCGGCCAGGCCAGGACGCGCGTGAGGGTGAACGGCGCCTCCGTGCGCGAGGTGACCATCGCGCCGATGAACAGCAGCCACCCTCCGGCGATCACCGCCGCGCCGACACGGCGCACGGGGCCGGGCCCCGCCGTGGTGTCCCGGAACAGCCGGCGCCACACGTACCAGTTGCCCGTCACCAGGACGGCGAGGACCAGCAGTGCGACGAGTACGAAGACGATGGCCACGAGGCGGACTTCCCCTGTTTCCCGTTACGGCGTCACGACGCGCGTGACGTCCGGCTCAATGCGCGCAGGCCGCGCAACCCGATGCCCCCGACGACCGTCCCCAGTACGAAGGAGACGACGGCGAGCGTCAGGTGAACGAAGAAGTACGCCGTGGGGTGCCCGTCGTCGAAGGCGAGTCCACTGCTGTCCTTGACCAGGTTCTTGACGAAAGTGATCCAGATGACCCAGCTCCACACCCCGAAGGCGAGCAGGAACCAGGAGACGGGGCGGCTGAGCTTCATACGTCCAGTATCGCCGCGCGGTGTCCGGTTCCCCTCACGGGGTGGGGACCGGGCCGGGACGTCCACAGAGATGGCATGTACCTTGCGGACCGTGCCCGCTACCGAGAAGACCGTCCGGCGCTCCGCGCTGGTCGCCTCCGCCGTCCTGCTGTCCACCGCGCTGACCGCGCCGGCCGCCCTCGCGGCACCCAGGCCGGCGCCGTCCGCCACGCCCCCGGCGCACACGTCGGTCGTGGGCGGCGAGCGGCTGGCGAAGCCCGGGACCCAGGTGAATCTGGCCGCCGGGGTGCCGGTGCTGCCGAAGGAGCTGTCCGCCCGGTCGTGGATCGTCGCGGACGCCGAGAGCGGCGACGTGCTCGCCGCGCACAACGCGCACTGGCGGCTGGCCCCCGCGAGCACCCTGAAGATGCTGTTCGCCGACACGCTGCTGCCGAAGTGGCCGCAGACCACCACGCACCGGGTGGAGGTGTCGGACCTGGCCGGTGTCGGCGCCGGGTCCAGCATGGTGGGCGTCAAGGAGAACGAGACGTACACCGTCCACGACCTGTGGCTGGGTGTCTTCCTGCGCTCCGGCAACGACGCGGTGCACGTGCTGTCCGCGATGAACGGCGGCGTGGACAAGACCGTCGAGGAGATGAACGAGCACGCCGCTGAACTCCAGGCCCTCGACACGCACGCCGTCAGCCCCGACGGCTACGACGCCCCGGGCCAGGTGTCCTCCGCGTACGACCTGACCCTGATCGCCCGCTCCGGGCTGCAGAAGAAGGACTTCCGGGAGTACTGCTCGACCGTGCGGGCGCAGTTCCCCGGTGAGACGAAGAAGAACAAGAAGGGCAAGCGGGTCCGCGGCTCCTTCGAGATCCAGAACACCAACCGGCTGCTCAGCGGCGACTACGACGTGCCCGTCTACCAGGGCATAGCCGGGGTGAAGAACGGCAACACCACCAACGCCGGCGCGACCTTCACCGGCGTCGCCGAGCGCGACGGCAAGGTGCTGCTGGTGACGGTGATGAACCCGCAGAAGAAGGAGTCGAACGAGGTCTACAAGGAGACCGCGCGCCTCTTCGACTGGGGCTTCGCCGCGGCCGGCAAGGTCGAGCCGGTGGGCGAGCTGGTGCCGCCGAAGAGCGTCGAGGAGGCCAACGCGGCGGCCGGTCCGTCCGCGTCCCCCGGTCAGGCGGGCGGCGGCACCGGCGCCGGGTCGAAGCCGGTGGCGAGCGCGCACACGGGCGGCGGCGCCGACGGCATGGGCGTGGCGCTCGGCATCGCCGGCGGGGTGCTGGTGCTCCTCGCGGGCGGCGCGTTCCTGGTCAACCGGCGCTGGCCGCTGCCGGACCTGGTGCGCCGCCGTCCTCGCCCCTGACTCCGTCCGCCTCGTCTTCCTCGTCCTCCTTGCTGGGCGTGGCCGTCCAGGCCGCGCAGAACAGGACGAGTTTCGTGGTGAGGTTGATCCACAGCAGCAGCGCCACGGGGACGCCGAACGCGCCGTACATGCTCTTCGCGGCGACGCCCTGGATGTAGCCGCTGAGCAGCAGCTTCAGCAGTTCGAAGCCGACGGCGCCGGTGAGCGCGGCGACGGTCACCCGGCGCCGGGACGGCTGGACTCCGGGCAGCAGGGTGAGGACGTAGAGCAGGAGCAGGAAGTCGGTGCCCGCGGCGACGGCGAACGCGGCGGTCTGCAGGACCACCCCGCCCCAGCCGCCCTTCTCGAGGCCGGCGGCGTCGCTGATCCGGCCGACCAGGGCGGTGGCGACGGCGGAGGCGGCCAGCGTGACGAGGACCGCCCCGCCGAGGCCGACGAGGATGCCCGCGTCCTTGCCCTTGCGCAGCAGGGGGTTCTCGTCCTCGTCGGGCAGCTCCCACACCGCGCGCAGGCACTCCCGCATGGAGCCGGCCCAGCTGATCCCGGTGAACACCAGGGCGGCTCCGGCGATCAGGCCGATCGTGCCCGCGTTCTCCGCCAGCTCCCCGACGTCTAGCTGGTCGGAGATGCCGGGCACCTGGTCGGTGATGGTGTCCTGGAGGGCGTCCTGACGCTCCTTGCCGAGGGTCGCCGCGCCGATCGCGGCGGCCACGGTGAGCAGCGGGAACAGCGCGACGAAGCTGCGGAACGTCATCGCGGCGGCGAGCCGCGTCCAGTGCACCCGGACCAGCCGTTCGAACGACCGCCACGCGTGCGTGAGCGACAGCCGGGTCACCCACGGCCCCACCATCGGGAGCTTTTTCAGCCAGTCCACGAACCGACTCTGCCCGCGTCCCGGAAGACCCATGTCCTGGTGCCCCAGAAACGGACGACTGTGGCGAGCGCCATGCCCACGACCGCCCCGGACACGGTGTCCGCGCGCTGCGAGGTGTAGCCGAGCCCGTAGTGGCTGACGGCGAGGCAGAGGAGCTGTACGGCGGCGCCGGCGAGGTTGACGGCGAAGAACAGGGCGTACGGGCGGGCGCCGCGCACGCGGCGGTCTCGGTAGGTGCCGTGGGCGTTGGCCGTGTAGGCGACGGTGCAGCCGGCGACGAAGGACAGCGCCTTCGCGGTGAGCGGCCCGAGTCCGCCGGGGCCGCGCAGACAGGTGAAGAGGGCGAGGTCGACGGCGTAGGCGAGGAGTCCGGCGGTCGCGAAGCCGAGGAGCTCCCGCCGGTGCCGGCGCAGACGGTCCCTCACCAGTCGGCCACCGCCGCGGCGTACATCGCCGCCCACACCAGGCCGATGAGGGCGAGGGCGCGGTCGCCGAGCACCACGTCCTCCGGCTCGCCCGCGGTGCCCCGGTCGGCGAAGACGGCGTAGCGCAGCACGGCGAGGACGAAGGCGACGACGGACAGCTGACGCCAGGGCAGCACGCTGGTGTGCGGCACGCCGCCCTCCTCCAGGGCCCACAGACAGTAGCCGAGGACGGCGACCCCGGCCGCGAGCTGCCATACGAACCGCAGGTAGCCGGTGGTGTACTCGGTGAGCAGCGCGCGCGTGGCGCCGCCGTTCCCGGCGAGCTGCACGGCCTCGGAGTAGCGCTTGGCGGCGACCATGAACAGGGCGCCGAAGCCGGTGGTGATGAGGAACCAGCGGGACAGCGGGATGCCGAGGGCGAGCCCGCCGGCCGTCGCGCGCATCACGAACCCGGCGGTGACGACCGCGAGATCGACGACGAGGACGTGCTTGAGGCTGACGCAGTAGGCGAGTTGCATCACGAGGTAGCCGGCGAGCAGCGCGGCCAGTTCGGGCGGGCACAGCAGCGCGGCGGCGGCCGGGGCGAGCACGCCGAGGGTGATGCCGGCGGCGTAGGCGACGGGCACGGGGACCTGTCCGGCGGCGACCGGGCGGCGGCATTTGACGGGGTGGGCGCGGTCGGCCTCGGCGTCGCGCGCGTCGTTGACGAGGTAGACGGCGGCGGCGCAGGCGGTGAACAGCACGAACACCAGCGTGAGTTGGGCGAGGGCGTGCGCGGTGAAGAGGTCGCCGGCGGCGGCCGGGGCGGCGGCCACCAGGACGTTCTTGACCCACTGCTTGGGGCGCGCGGTGCGCAGCAGACCGGTGAGGAGTCCGCCCCGGGCGGACGGCTGGGCCTGCCCGCGGTCGGAGCGCTCGCGCAGCAGCGTCACGCCGTGTCTCCCGTCATCCAGCGGGCGCCGAGCCGCGCGGTGAGCGCGCCGAGGGCGGCTCCGGCGGCCACGTCCGACGGGTAGTGGACGCCGGCCACCAGCCGGGACACGCACACGGCTGCGGCCAGCGGCGGCACGGCGCGGGAGCCGAGCGCGCCGAAGGCGACGGCGGCGGCCGCGGCGGAGGTGGCGTGGGAGCTGGGGAAGGAGTGCCGCCCGACGGTGCCGACCAGCGGTTCGACGTGCGCGGGGCGGGGGCGGCGCACGACCCGTTTCACCACCGAACTCGCCGCGTGCGCGCCCGCGGTGAGCGCGGTGCCGCGCAGCCAGGCGCCGCGCCGGGGGCGGTCCACGACGGCGCCCGCGAGGCCCGCTGCGACCCACACGGCGCCGTGTTCCCCCGCCCAGGACAGGGCGCGTGCCGCGCCTGCCACCCGCGGGTCGGAGCCGCACGCCCTGAGCGCGGAGACGATCCGGTGGTCCACCCCGTGGAGACCGCGGGGCCGGAAGAGGTCTGGCTGGTCGTCCATGTGGCTCACTGTTCACCCCCGGCGCACCGGAATTCCATCGCTTCGGGGCGACATCCCATTAATCACCCGTTTCGGGGACGGGATTGACGTTTCAAAACCAACGGCTCACAGAGGGGCGATACGGTCGCCGTCATGCCTGCCGACACCGTTTCCGTCACGGGGTGGGGCCGCACCGCTCCGTCCTCCGCCCGGCTGGTCCGTCCGCGGACGTTCGAGGAGGCCGCCCTCGCCGTCCGGGGGTGCGGGGCGCGCGGCGGCATCGCTCGCGGCCTCGGCCGGGCGTACGGGGACGCCGCGCAGAACGCGGGCGGCGAGGTCTTCGACATGACCGGCCTGGACCGGATCCACACGATCGACGCCGACGGCGGCACCGTCCTGTGCGACGCGGGCGTGTCCCTCCACCGGCTGATGGAGGTGCTGCTGCCGCTCGGCTGGTTCGTGCCGGTGACGCCCGGCACCCGGTACGTGACGGTCGGCGGGGCGATCGGCGCCGACATCCACGGCAAGAACCACCACGTCAGCGGGTCCTTCTCGCGCCACGTGCTGTCGTTCGAGCTGCTCACCGCCGACGGTCAGGTGCGTACGGTGGTGCCGGGCACTCCGCTGTTCGAGGCGACCGCGGGCGGCATGGGGCTGACCGGGGTGATCCTCACCGCGACGGTCCGCCTCCAGCCCGTGCGCACCACCTGGATGTCCGTCGACACCGAACGCGCCTCCGACCTCGACGATCTGATGGCCCGTCTCGCCGACACCGACCACCGCTACCGCTACTCGGTCGCCTGGATCGACCTGCTGGCGCGCGGCAGGGCCACCGGGCGCGCGGTCCTCACCCGCGGCGACCACGCCCCGCTCGAGGCCCTGCCGCACGCCGCCCGCCGTGAGCCGCTGTCGTTCCGCACCTCCCGGCTGCCCGCCGCGCCCTCCTTCGTGCCGGAGGGGCTGCTCAGCCGGACCACGGTGGGGCTGTTCAACGAACTCTGGTTCCGCAAGGCGCCCCGCGCGCGGACCGGGGAGCTCCAGCGGATCCCCGCGTTCTTCCACCCGCTGGACGGGGTGCCGCACTGGAACCGGATCTACGGGCGGGGCGGTTTCGTGCAGTACCAGTTCGTCGTCGGGCACGGCCGGGAGGACACCCTGCGCCGGATCGTGCGCCGGATCTCGCAGCGCCGCTGCCCGTCGTTCCTCGCCGTCCTCAAGCGGTTCGGGGACGCCGACCCGGGCTGGCTGTCGTTCCCGGTGCCCGGCTGGACCCTGGCGCTGGACATCCCCGCGTCGCTGCCCGGCCTCGGCGCCTTCCTCGACGAGCTGGACGAGGAGGTCGCCGCCGCCGGCGGCCGTGTCTACCTCGCCAAGGACTCCCGGCTGCGCCCCGACCTGCTCGCGGCCATGTACCCCCGGCTGGACGACTTCCGCGCCCTGCGCGCCGAGCTGGACCCGCGCGGGGTGTTCACCTCCGACCTGTCCCGCCGCCTGTGCCTGTGACCCCCTCCCCTCTCCCGGCCCCCTGAGGAGCTGTCGTGAAGGACGCCTTCGGCCTCCCCCAGTCCCTGCTCGTGCTCGGCGGTACGTCCGAGATCGCGCTGGCGGTCACGCGGCGGCTGATCGCCCGCCGCACCCGCACGGTGTGGCTGGCCGGCCGCCCCTCCCCCGGCCTCGACGAGGCGGCCGGGGAACTGCGCGCGCTGGGCGCCGAGGTGCACACCGTCGACTTCGACGCGCTCGACCCGGCCGGCCACGAGGACGCGCTCGGCAAGGTGTTCGCCGAGGGCGACGTCGACATGGTGCTGCTCGCCTTCGGCACGCTCGGCGACCAGGCGCGCGACGAGCGGGACCCGCAGGCCGCGGTGCGGGTCGCGCAGACCAACTACACCGGCTCGGTCTCCGCGGGCCTGGTCTGCGCGGGCGCGCTCCAGGCGCAGGGACACGGCTCGCTGGTGGTGCTGTCGTCCGTGGCGGGCGAGCGGGCCCGCCGCGCGAACTTCATCTACGGCTCCAGCAAGGCCGGCCTGGACGCGTTCGCGCAGGGCCTGGGCGACGCGCTGTACGGCACGGGCGTGCACGTGATGGTGGTGCGCCCCGGGTTCGTGCGCACACGGATGACGGCGGGGCTGCCAAAGGCGCCGCTGGCGACCACCCCGGAGGCGGTGGCGACGGCCGTGGAGCTGGGGCTGCGGCGCCGCTCGGAGACGGTGTGGGTGCCGGGCGCGCTGCGTGTGGTGATGTCGGCGCTGCGGCATCTGCCGCGCGGCGTGTTCCGCCGGCTGCCGGTGTGAGGCCCGGCGGCCCGGGTCACCGCGCGGAGACCGAGCCCCGGTCGACGTGTCCGGCCTGCGGGGGCACCACGACGGTCCCGAAGGGGAAGTCGCGCAGCTTGCGCCACACCGCGTCGGCGCCCTGCTCGTAGAGCGCGAAGCCGGTGCAGGGCCACTTGGCCTCGTACCCGGCGAGGTCCTCGTAGGCGCGGTCCATGGCGGCCTCGTCGATGCCGTGCGCCACGGTGACGTGCGGGTGGTACGGGAACTGCAGCTCGCGGGCGACCGGCCCGGAGGGGTCGCGGACCTGCTGCTGCAGTCGCGTGCAGGCCTCGGCGCCCTCGACGACCCGGACGTACACCACCGGCGACAGAGGCCGGAAGGTGCCCGTGCCCGACAGCCTCATCGGGAACGGCCTGCCCGCCGCGGCGACCTCCGCGAGGTGCGCCTCGACGGCCGGGACGGCCGTGTCGGCGATCTCCGTCGGCGGCAGGAGGGTGACGTGCGTGGGGATGCCGTAGGCGGCGGCGTCGCCGAAGCCCGCGCGCAGCTGCTGAAGCCGGCTGCCGTGAGGCTCCGGGACCGCGATCGACACGCCGATCGTTACGGTCCCCACGTCGTCTCCTGTCGTTGTGGTGGTGAAGCGCGGTGGTGGAACGGCTGCGCATCAGGGTGACCGCCGGAGCGGTCACCCGTCTCTCGACTGTACGACCACGACCCGGATGCGGGCAGGCGCAGACGGAGTGATGTACAGCGCTGTGCGGTGGTACGGACGGGGCACGTGGGCCCGTTCACCGCGCCGGTGTGGTGCCCGGCGCGGCGCTCTCAGTGCTTGGCGGGCAGGAAGCCGACCCGCTCGTACGCCTGCGCGAGGGTCTCGGCGGCGACGGCGCGCGCCTTCTCGGCCCCCTTGGCGAGGATCGAGTCGAGCGTCTCGGGGTCGTCCAGGTACTGCTGCGTGCGCTCCCGGAACGGGGTCACGAACTCGACCATGACCTCGGCCAGGTCAGTCTTGAGCGCGCCGTAGCCCTTGCCCTCGTACTTCGCCTCCAGCTCCGGGATGCCGGTGCCGGTGAGGGTCGAGTAGATCGTGAGCAGGTTGCTGACGCCGGGCTTTTCCGCCACGTCGTAGCGGATCACCGTGTCGGTGTCGGTGACGGCGCTCTTGACCTTCTTCGCGGTGGTCTTCGGCTCGTCGAGCAGGTTGATCAGGCCCTTGGGCGTGGACGCCGACTTGCTCATCTTGACCGCCGGGTCCTGGAGGTCGTAGATCTTCGCCGTCTCCTTGAGGATGTACGGCTTCGGGAGCGTGAACGTGTCGCCGAACCGGCCGTTGAAGCGCGTGGCGAGGTCGCGGGTCAGCTCGATGTGCTGGCGCTGGTCCTCACCCACCGGCACCTCGTTCGCCTGGTAGAGCAGGATGTCCGCGACCTGCAGGATCGGGTACGTGAACAGGCCGACGGAGGCGCGGTCGGCGCCCTGCTTGGCGGACTTGTCCTTGAACTGGGTCATGCGGGAGGCCTCGCCGAAGCCGGTGAGGCAGTTCATCACCCACGCGAGCTGGGCGTGCTCCGGCACATGGCTCTGCACGAAGAGGGTGCAGCGGTCCGGGTCGAGGCCGGCGGCCAGCAGCTGGGCCGTGGCGAGCCGGGTGTTGGCCCGCAGCTCCTCGGGGTCCTGCGGGACCGTGATCGCGTGCAGGTCGACGACCATGTAGAAGGCGTCGTGGGTCTCCTGGAGCGCCACCCACTGGCGGACGGCACCGAGGTAGTTGCCGAGGTGGAAGGAGCCTGCGGTGGGCTGGATTCCGGAGAGCACGCGGGGTCGGTCAGTCGCCATGTCCCCCATTCTCTCAGGTTCCCCGGGGCGGTCCGGAACGAGTCCGGAACAGATGGGAACCGATCCGTTCCGCGGGGTGTAACAAGAGTGTGAGGACGCGGGAGGGGGGCCGCATCGTCGATGAGGCCGCGGTGATCGCTCGCGTGCGCGCCGGGCAGCCGGAGGCGTACGCGGAGCTGGTGCGCGCCCATACGGGCATCGCGCTGAGGGCGGCCGCCGCGCTGGGGGCGGGACCGGACGCGGAGGACGTGGTGCAGCAGGCCTTCGTGAAGGCGTACTGCGCGCTGGGCCGGTTCCGGGACGGCGCGGCCTTCCGGCCGTGGCTGCTGTCGATCGTGGCCAACGAGACGAGGAACACAGTGCGCGCGGCGGCACGCAGGACGACCCTGGCCGGCCGGGAGGCGGCCCTCGTCGGGGCGGAGCCGGTGATACCGGAGTCGGCCGACCCCGCCGTCGCCACGCTGGAGACCGAGCGCCGCGCGGCCCTGCTGGCCGCCCTGGAGAAGCTGACCGAGGAGCACCGGCTGGTCGTCACCTACCGCTATCTGCTGGAGATGGACGAGCGGGAGACCGCCGAGGCCCTGGGCTGGCCCCGCGGCACGGTGAAGTCCCGTCTGAACCGCGCCCTGCGCCGGCTCCGGCGGCTGCTCCCGGAAGGGGGTGCGCCGGCGTGAGCGGACGGCAGGAGGAGGAGCTGCGGCGCCTGCGCGAGGAGCTGCGCGCCTACGGCCGCTCGCTGGACGGGTCGCCGGGCGGGGAGACGATGGCCGAGCGGGTGCTCGCCCGGATACTCGCCGAAGAGCTGCCCGCCCCGGAGCCGGCCCCTCGGCCCCGCGTGCGGGCGATCCGGCACTGGACGCGCACCCGTCGGCGCTCCCTGCTGGCCGCCCTGTGCGGTCTGCTGACGGTGCTGGTGCTGACGCCCCCGGTGCGGGCGACCGTGAGCGACTGGTTCGGCTTCCACGGCGTCCAGGTCCGGCACGACCCGTCGGCGGCCCCGTCCCCGGACGCCCGGGTACCGGGCTGCGCCGCTCCGGTACGGCTGGAGGAGGCGGCCCGGCGGGCGGGCTTCACGCCCGTGGTCCCGGAGGCGCTGGGCCCGCCGGACACGGTGTCGGTGACCGCGCTGCCGCACGGGCGCACGCTGATCAGCCTGTGCTGGAGGGACACCGCCGGCCGGACGATCCGCCTGGACCAGTTCCCGGGCCGCCTGGACTTCACGTTCACGAAGACGGTGCGGGAACAGCCCGAGTGGCTGGACGTGGGGGGCCAAGGGCTGTGGTTCCCCCGGCCACACGTCCTGACCTTCTGGATGCTCGACGCGGAGGGACGCCGCTTCACACGGGAGGAACGAACGGCGGGACCGACACTGCTGTGGAGCCCGGCGGGCCGGGTCACTCTCCGTTTGGAGGGGGTGCAGTCGCGCGTGCGGGCGAGGGAGATCGCGATGTCGGTCACCAACGGCGGGGGCTGATCTCAGCCCGTCCGGCGTTTGAGGACGAGGCCCGCCAGGGCCGATGAGGGGGTCTGGGGCGCAGCCCCCGGGGACGGGACGGGACGGGAAGGGAAGGGGCGGCGGGGGCGAAAACCTCATGGGAACCCCACCGCGCCGACCGGTGTATCAAAAGTGACAGGCGGCTCGCGGGAAGAGCCGCACGAGGTTCGACCATCCCTGTGGGGGGACCACCATGCACACCTGGAAGGACGGCACCAGACACCACCTGACGGCGATCCTGATCGCCACCCTGGCCCTGCTCACCTGGGCCACCCCACCCGCCACCGCCGGAGGCCCCACCAGCGTCCTCATCGTCTCGGCAACGACCGGCAAAACCGCCAGCCTGTACTACGCCGACAAGCGCTACACAGAACTCGAGCGCCTGCTCGGCCCCATGCACCAGGGCACCCGCACCGAGCCGCCCCGCCTCGCCACCGCCTCCGGACAGCAGATCAACGTGACGTGGATGATCCACGACGTGACCCCGTGGCGGGTGGACCAGATAGCCCTCCCCGACGGCAGTCAGGACGCCTGGATACACACCTCCACCCGCATCACCGACGGCGGCGACGGCGCCTGGCACCCCGCGAAGCAGCCGGCGAGGCTCCGCGCGCTGCTCGCGCAGCTGGGCGTGACAGCCACCGGCGCCTCCGCGCCCGCGGCGCAGCCGGCCCCGCGTGAGGACCTGCACATGGCCCCCGCGCCGGCGGCCGCCCCCACCACGGACGACGGCAGCGACGGAGCGCTCTGGTGGTGGGCGGTACCGGGCCTGGCGGCGGGAGCCGTCCTGGCCCTGGTACTGCGCCCGTACGCGCTCCGGGGCGCGGCCGCCGTACGCGACCGCAGGAACCGGGGGGACGACGGCCCCCGCCGGCAGCTCCTGGACGTGTGACGGAGCCGGCAGGCCACCTCAGCCGAGGTCGACCCCCGGGTACAGCGGGAAGCCCGCGACGAGATCGGTGGCCCGGCGCGAGATCTCGTCGGCGACCTTCTCGTCGAGCACGTGGGACGCCTTCGACGGCGCACCGGACTTGGTGGTGCCGGGCTCGGCGGCGGTGAGGACGCGGTCGATGAGACCGGCGACCTCGTCCATCTCCGCCGTGCCGAGCCCGCGCGTGGTCAGGGCGGGGGTGCCGATGCGGATGCCGGAGGTGTACCAGGCGCCGTTGGGGTCGGCCGGGATGGCGTTGCGGTTGGTGACGATGCCGGAGTCGAGCAGCGCCGCCTCGGCCTGCCGGCCGGTGAGGCCGTAGGAGGTGGCGACGTCGATCAGGTTGAGGTGGTTGTCGGTGCCGCCGGTGACCAGGGTGGCGCCGCGGCGCATCAGGCCCTCGGCGAGGGCACGGGAGTTGTCCACGATCCGCTGGGCGTAGTCCTGGAAGGAGGGCTGCCGCGCCTCGGCGAGGGCGACGGCCTTCGCGGCCATGACGTGCGGCAGCGGCCCGCCGAGGACCATCGGGCAGCCGCGGTCGACCTGGTCCTTGAGGGAGTCGTCGCACAGCACCATGCCGCCGCGCGGGCCGCGCAGCGACTTGTGGGTGGTGGTGGTGACGATCTGGGCGTGCGGCACGGGGTCGAAGTCGCCGGTGAGGACCTTGCCGGCGACGAGACCCGCGAAGTGCGCCATGTCGACCATGAGCGTGGCGCCGACCTCGTCGGCGATCTCGCGCATGATCCGGAAGTTCACGAGACGGGGGTAGGCGGAGTAGCCGGCGACGATGATCAGCGGCTTGAACTCGCGCGCGGTGGCGCGCAGGGCCTCGTAGTCGATCAGGCCGGTGGCCGGGTCGGTGCCGTAGGAGCGCTGGTCGAACATCTTGCCGGAGATGTTGGGCCGGAAGCCGTGGGTGAGGTGGCCGCCGGCGTCCAGGGACATGCCGAGCATGCGCTGGTTTCCGAAGGCCTGGCGCAGCTCGGCCCAGTCGGCGTCGGAGAGGTCGTTGATCTGGCGGACGCCGATCTTCTCCAGGAAGGGCGCCTCGACGCGGTCGGCGAGGACGGCCCAGAAGGCGACCAGGTTGGCGTCGATGCCGGAGTGCGGCTGGACGTAGGCGTGGCGGGCGCCGAAGAGCTCCTTGGCGTGCTCGGCGGCGAGCGACTCCACGGTGTCGACGTTGCGGCAGCCGGCGTAGAAGCGGCGGCCGACGGTGCCCTCGGCGTACTTGTCGCTGAACCAGTTGCCCATCGCCAGCAGGGTGGCCGGGGAGGCGTAGTTCTCGGAGGCGATCAGCTTGAGCATCTCGCGCTGGTCGGCGACCTCCTGCCCGATCGCGTCGGCGACGCGCGGCTCGACGGCGCGGATCACGTCGAGGGCGGAGCGGAAGGCGGTGGACTCGGGGGTGAGCGAGTGCTCGGCAGACATGGGGACCTCCGGACGTAGCGTTCAGCGTTCACGGTACGGATGGCCCAGGCGCACGGCACGTTTCTCGCGGGCCGCTCCCCGATGGTTGGTCCCATCCCAGCGCGCCAGTCACGGCCCGCGGGCCAGGTTACCGGGTGGGCCGGACCGGCGCGGCGGGTGTCCGCGATGCGGGAGTGCCCGGCGCCCTGACCGGCGGCGGGGCCGCCGGTCAGAGGATGACGTGCGGCAGGAAGCGGGCGTACCCGTCGGTGACCAGGCCGGACGACTCGCGGATGCCGAGGCCGGCGGCCTCGCCCTCCACCACCCAGGTGCCGAGGACGACGCGGTTGCCGTCGAAGTCGGGCAGCGGGGCGAGCTGCTGGTAGCAGCAGGGTTCGTCGCGGAGCTCCGGCGCGCTGCCGGGCTCGTGCACGGTGACGCCGGCGCCCTCGCGGCCCAGCAGCGGCTTGGAGACCCAGCCGGTGGTGTCGGCGAGGTCTCGGGGGCCGTCGAGGTAGGCGGGGAGGAGGTTGGGGTGGCCGGGATGGAGCTCCCAGAGGATCGCCAGCAGCGCCTTGTTGCTGAGGAGCATCTTCCAGGCGGGTTCGATCCACAGGGTGGAGCCGGTGCCGCCGCCGTTGTCGAGGGTGTCGAGGACGTGGCCGGCGAAGCGGTCGGTGGTGAGCCACTCCCACGGGTACAGCTTGAAGATGCTGCGGATGAACCGCAGACGGTTGTCGACGAAGCGGCCGGAGAGACGGTCCCAGCCGATCTCCTCCATGGACAGCCAGTCGGTCTCCAGGCCCGCCTGTTCGGCGGTCTCCTTGAGGTAGGCGACGGTCATCAGGTCCTCGCCGCACTCGTCGCCCGCGGTGTGGGCGAAGTACAGCGGGCTGCCCGGCGGGAGCAGCGCGGACTGCTTCTTCCAGGCGTCGACGAGCCGTTCGTGCAGGGAGTTCCACTGGTCGGCGCCGGGGAAGCGCTCCTCCATCCAGAACCACTGCGGGGAGGCCGCCTCCACCAGGGAGGTGGGGGTGTCCGCGTTGTACTCGAGGAGCTTCGCCGGGCCGTCGCCGTCGTGACGGAGGTCGAAGCGGCCGTACAGGGACGGCAGTTCGTCCCTGCGGCGCCAGGACTCGGTGACGGCGTCCACGACCCGGGGGTCGGTGATGCCTAGGTCGGCGAAGCGGTCCTCGGTGACGATGAACTCGGCCGCGGCCAGGCTCATCGCGTGCAGTTCCTCGACGGTCTCCTCGAGCGTCTCGACCTCGTCCAGATCGAAGACGTAGTAGGCGCTCTCGTCCCAGTAGGGGCGCAGGGAGTCGTCGGGGTAGCGGGTCAGCGGGTAGATGAGCCCCTGCTCCTCGACGGTCCGCTGCCAGCCGGGGCGGGGCTCGACGGTGCGCCGTTCCACGGCGGCTCAGCCTCCGCCGGTGCCGGAGCAGCCGAAGCCGCCCCGGTCGACGGCCTCGCTGCGGCTGAAGGTGCCGTAGTCGGCATAGCCGTTGCTGACGTCGGCGTCGTAGTACCAGTCGGCGTCGGTGGTGCGGGACCTGCTCTTGCCGAGGGAGCCGGAGGAGCCGCCGGAGCAGTTCTTGTCGGAGACGATCTTGTACCCGTCGTCGATGGTGTAGCTGTTGCGGTCCACGCACCGCCGGTCCGGGTCGGACCCGCAGGCCGACAGTGCCGCCGCGAGCACGCCCATGCCGCCCAGCACCACCGTGCTGGACCGCAGCCGTCGCCGTGTCTGCGCCATGCCGTTCGCTCCCCCTTGTGTCGCGCCGGACGGTCCCGTGTCGCCCCGGCTCGCGGCGGACAGCCTAGAGACCGCCGGACCGGACCGCACGGGAGGCCCCGGCCCGGCCCGTGACACCGCTGACGGTTTGTCACCGTGCGGTGGTGTATGCCCGGTCGGGGCTTACGGAAGATCCACAGGCGACGGGTCGCCTCGGGAAGCGGCGGGTTCCATGGACTCCCGGCGCGGAGGCCGGCGGATCCCGGTCGCGTGAGGGCACCGGGGCCGGCGTCACGGCAAGGAACGCAGCAGGGCGTCCAGCGTGCCGGTCCAGGCGTGGTCGGGTGGGGTGGCGTAGCCGACGACGAGGGCGTCACCGACGGGGTCGGCGACGCCGGGGTGGCGGAAGGAGTCCAGGCCCTTCACGGCGAGGCCCTGCCAGGTGGCCGACCGCTGGACCGACTGCTCGGTGCCGGGCGGCAGTTCGAGCACGGCGTGCAGTCCGGCCGCGATGCCGGTGACGCGGACGTGAGGCGCCCCGGCGGCGAGGGCCTGTACGAGGGCGTCGCGGCGGCGCCGGTAGCGCAGGCGCGCGGCGCGGACCTGGCGGTCGTAGGCGCCGGAGGTCAGGAACTCGGCGAGGGTGAGCTGTTCGACCACGCTGACCGTCATGCCGCCCCGGTGGTCGACGACGTCCGGCAGCAGCCACGGCGGCACCACCATCCAGCCCAGCCGCAGCCCGGGGGCGAGGGACTTGCTGGCGGTGCCGAGGTGGACCACCCGGCCGGGGTCGAGGTCCTGGAGGGCGCCGACGGGCTGGCGGTCGTAGCGGAACTCGCCGTCGTAGTCGTCCTCCAGGATCAGGCCGCCGGTGCGGCGCGCCCACTCGACCACGGCGGCCCGGCGCTCCGGGAGGAGCGCCCCGCCGAGCGGGAACTGGTGGGCCGGGTTGAGCAGCACCGCGTCGGCGTCCCCCGGGTCCTGGGCGCGGGTGCCGAGGGCGTCCCGGCCGAGCGGCGCGGTCTTCAGGCCGGCGCGGTGGACGATGTCCCAGTGGGCGTCGAGGCCGTACGGCTCGACGGCGAGGGTGCGGGCGCCGCGGGCGCGCAGCACCTGGGCCAGCAGCTGGAGGCCGTGGGCGAAGCCGGAGCAGACGACGACATGCCCGGGGTCGGCGCGCACGCCCCGCACCCGGGAGAGGTAGCCGGCGAGGGCCTCGCGAAGTTCCGGGCGGCCGCGCGGATCGCCGTAGCCGAAGGCGTCGTGGGGTGCGGCGGCGAGGGCGCGGCGGGTCGCCTTGAGCCACTCGGCGCGCGGGAAGGAGGCGAGGTCGGGGGTGCCGGGCATCAGGCTGTACGGGAGCCGGCCGGGGACGCGGCTCGGGGTGGGGGCGGCCGGGCGTTCGGGGACCGCGCGCGGGGCGACGCGGGTGCCGGAGCCCTGGCGGGCGGTGAGCCAGCCCTCGGCGATCAGGTCGGCGTAGGCGTCGGCGACGGTGTTGCGGGCGATGCCCAGGTCGGCGGCGAGGGCGCGGGAGGAGGGCAGCCGGGTGCCGGGGGCGAGCCGGCCGCCGCGGACGGCCTCCCGCAGGGCGTCGGTGAGCCCGCGCCGCAGCCCGGGCCCGCTCGGGTCCAGATGGAGGTCGATGCCGAAAGTGGCCCAGCGTTCCGCCATGGAACTGGACCATACTCCTGGGCTGCCCGGCTCCTAGGGTCGACGGCATGACGAACACCGACACGACCGGGACGGTCCCCTACGCGGCGGAGGAGCCCGCCCGCATGGAGTGGGCGAAGCACGCCCCCGAGGTCTACAAGGCGATGGTCCGGCTGGACGTCGCGGCCCGGAAGGGTCTTGACCCGAAACTGGCCGAGCTGGTCAAGATCCGCGCCTCACAGCTCAACCACTGCGCGTTCTGCCTGGACATGCACTCCAAGGACGCCCTCGCGGCCGGCGAGAGCGTCGAGCGGATCATCCAGCTCTCCGCGTGGCAGGAGTCGCGGCACTTCTACACGGAGAAGGAGATCGCCGCGATCGAGCTGACCGAGGCGGTCACCGTGCTGACCGACGGCTTCGTGCCGGACGAGGTGTACGAGCGGGCCGCGAAGCACTTCGACGAGGCGGAGCTGTCCCAGCTGATCGCCGCCATCGCGGTGATCAACGCCTGGAACCGGTTCGGCGTGACCTGCCGGATGACTCCCGGCCACTACCAGCCGGGACAGCACCACTAGCCGTGTCTCAGGGCAGCCACTTCTCCCAGACGGAGCGGTGGCTGTCCACCCACTTCTTCGCCGCCTCGTCCGGCGACAGCTTCTGCTCGGCGATCATCAGGGAGACCTCGTTCTGGTCCTCGGTCGTCCACTCGAAGTTGCGCAGCAGCTCCGCCGCCTTGCCGCCGCCGCGCGCGAAGTCCGCGTTGAGGTACTTCTGCAGCGGGGTGTGCGGATAGGCGCAGGCGACCTTGTCCGGGTCCGCGTCACAGCCCTCCTTGTACGGGGGCAGCTTGACCTCCGTCATCGGCACCTGCTCGGACAGCCACTGGGGCGTGTACCAGTAGGTGAGGAACGGCTTCTTCTCCTTGGCGAACTGCTGGATCTGGGTGATCTGCGCGGCCTCGGAGCCGGCGAACACCACCGAGTAGTCCAGCTTCAGGTTCTTCACCAGCGCCTTGTCGTTGGTGACGTAGGAGGGGGAGCCGTCGAGGAGCTGGCCCTTGCCGCCGCTCTCCGGGGTGCGGAACTGATCCGCGTACTTGTCGAGGTTCTTCCAGTCGGTGACGTCCGGGTGCTGCTTCGCGAAGTACGTCGGGACGAACCAGCCGATGTGCCCGGTGACGCCCAGGTCGCCGCCGCCCACGATGGTCTTCTTGTCCTCGACGTACCGCTGTTCCTGCTCGGGGTGGCCCCAGTCCTCCAGGATCGCGTCCACGCGGCCCTGGCTGAGGGCGTCCCAGGCGGGCACCTCGTCGACCTGCACGGTGTCGACGCGGTAGCCGAGTTCGTGCTCCAGCAGGTACTGGGCGACGGCCACGTTGGCCTGGGCGCCGACCCAGGACTGCACCGACAGGGTGACCGTCCTCGCCCCGTGCGCGTTGGCGAACGGCGAGGACTGCTTGGTCATGTCGGCGGCCCCGCAGCCGGTCAGCAACAGGAGCGCACAGCCCGCCGCCACGGCGGGCATCGTACGGATCCTCATGTCACGCTCCCTTCGTCGCACGGCGTCCGGTGGGCTGGGTGACCCGGTCGAGCATCAGGCCCAGGCAGACGATCGCGGCGCCGGCCACCAGACCGGTCGCCAGGTCGCCCTGCGCGAGACCGAAGACGACGTCGTAGCCGAGGGCGCCGCCGCCGACGAGGCCGCCGATGATGACCACGGCCAGGACCAGGACGACGCCCTGGTTGACGGCGAGCAGCAGCGCCGGGCGGGCCAGCGGGAGCTGCACCTGCCGCAGCTGCTGGGCGCCGGTCGCGCCGAGCGAGCGCGCCGACTCCAGTGCGGCCGGGTCGACCTGGCGCAGACCCTGCGCGGTGATGCGGACGACGGCGGGCAGCGCGTAGACGACCGCGGCGGCGACCGCAGGGGCGCGGCCCACGCCGAACAGGGCGACCACCGGGATCAGGTAGACGAACTGCGGCATCGTCTGGAACACGTCCAGCACCGGGCGCAGCAGCCGCTCGACGCGGTCGCTGCGCGCGGCGGCGATACCCAGGGCGAAGCCGATGACGAGGGTCACGGAGACGGCGGCGAGGACCTGCGACAGCGTGTCCAGCGACGGCCCCCACACGCCCAGCACGCCGATGGCGGCCATCGCGAGCACGGCGGTGAGCGCGGTGCGCCAGGTGCCGATCAGCCACGCCAGCGCGGCGACGATCAGCAGCACGCTCCACCAGGGCAGCCACTGCAGTCCGTCGCGGAGCGGGTCGAGCACCCAGGTGGTGAAGCGGCCCGCCCAGTCGGCGGTGCCGCCGACCACGGGCACGCCCGAGTACAGGTGCGCGGTCATCCAGTCGACGGCCCGGTTGACGGGCTCGGCGATGCCGACGACCCAGCTCTCCGGCCACTCCAGCCGGCCCGCGGTCCGTCCGGCGGCCGCGACGACGACCGCGGCGGCCAACGCGCACACGCCGAGCAGGCGGGCGTGCGGGGCGGGCGCGTCCCCGAGGCGGGCGCCGGCCGCGCCGGTCACGCGGTCGAGGACGACCGCCAGCAGCACGATGGGGATGCCGGCGGCGAGCGCGGCGCCCACGTCGACCGAGGCGAGCGCCTGGTAGACGCGGTCGCCGAGGCCGCCCGCGCCGATCACCGAAGCGATGACGGCCATGGACAGCGCCATCATGATCGTCTGGTTGAGGCCGAGCAGCAGTTCCTTGCGGGCCAGCGGGATACGGGCGGTCAGCAGGCGCTGGCGCGCGGTCGTCCCGAGCGACTCGACGGCCTCCAGCACCTCCTTGTCCGCGCCGCGCAGCCCCAGCGCGGTGAGCCGGGCCATCGGCGGGGCGGCGTAGACGACCGTGGCGAGCACGGCCGCGGGGACGCCGATGCCGAAGACCAGCACCACCGGCAGCAGGTACGCGAAGGCCGGCAGGACCTGCATGGTGTCGAGCACCGGACGCAGCCCTCGGTGCACACGGTCGGACAGTCCGGCCCCGAGCCCGAGCAGCGCGCCGACCACGACGGACGCGGCGACCGCGACCACCATGAGCGCGAGCGTCTGCATGGTGGGAACCCACATGCCCAGCAGCCCGCAGGCGAGGAACGCGGCGGCGGTCCCGAGCGCCACCCGGATACCCGCGACACGCCAGGCGGTCAGCGCGGCCACGGCCGTCACTCCCGCCCAGCCGACGGCGAGGAGGGCGAGATAGACGGCGCGTACGGCGATGACGACGACGTTGCTGACGTGGCCGAGGAAGTAGAGGAACAGGGGGTGGGAGTCGCGGTTGTCGACGATCCAGTCACTGGCGGTGCCGAGCGGCCCGGACAGGTCGACGGTCAACGCCCCGGGCCACGCCCCGCTCCCCCAGCGGCTCACGGCGAACGGCACGAGGACGGCGGCGAGCAGCAGGAGCACGCCGAGCTTCCGCACGGCGGGCTTACGGAGGACGCCGGGCGCCGGGGCCTCGGTCGCGGAAGCGGTGAGAGCCGCCATCAGACGGGCTCCTCACCGGCACCGGCGGCGGCGGCCGGTGTCTTGTCGGCGCCGGGGGCGTCCGCCTCCGGCGAGAGCGCGGCGGCGGGTGTGCCCGCACGCGTGCCCGCGCTCTGGCCCGCGGACGCGCCGGGCGTCTCAGGGGCCGGGTGGCCCGCCACCACGTTGAGGAGGGACTCCGCGTCCACGACGCCCACGCACGCGCCCTCGTCCACCACGCGGGCGGGGGAGCCGGCCGTGGCGACCGTCTCTATGGCCTCCGAGACCGTGGTGTCGGGGGCGACCGTCGGGCCGGCGGCGTCCTGCTCCGCCGGCGAGGCGGGGCGCATGGCCGTACGGACGGTCAGGACCTGCTCGCGCGGCACGTCCTGGACGAACGCGCGCACGTAGTCGTCGGCCGGCGCGCCCACGATCTCCTCGGGCGTGCCGAGCTGCACCACACGGCCGTCCCGCATCAGCGCGATGCGGTCGCCCAGCTTCAGCGCCTCCTGGAGGTCGTGCGTGATGAAGACCATCGTGCGGCCCTCCTCACGGTGCAGCCGCACCACCTCGTCCTGCATGTCCCGCCGGATCAGCGGGTCGAGCGCGCTGAACGGCTCGTCGAACAGCAGCACTTCGGGGTCGACGGCGAGCGCGCGGGCCAGCCCGACCCGCTGCCGCTGACCGCCCGAGAGCTGGGCCGGCCGACGCTGCTCCATGCCGGCGAGGCCGACCTTTTCGACGACCTCGGCGGCCTTCTCGCGCCGCGCGGCGCGGCCCATGCCCTGGATCTCCAGGCCGTAGGCGACATTGTCGAGGACGGTGCGGTGCGGCAGCAGGCCGAAGTGCTGGAAGACCATGGCGGCGCGATGGCGCCGTAGTTCCCGCAGCCGCGTCCTGTCCATCGCGCGGACGTCCTCGCCGTCGATGGCGATACGGCCCGCGGTCGGCTCGATCAGCCGGGTCAGACAGCGCACCAGCGTGGACTTGCCGGAGCCGGACAGGCCCATGACGACGAAGACCTCGCCCTTGCGGACGTCGAAGGAGACGTCCCGCACGGCGGCCGTGCAGCCGGTGCGGGCGCGCAGCTCGGCCGCGTCGAGGGAGGCGAGTTCGGGGTCGGCGGGCACCCTGTCGGCGCGGGGCCCGAAGACCTTCCACAGTCCCTCGACGGAGAAGACGGGCGGGGCCCCCACGTCGGACGCGGGGGCGGATTCGGCGGCGGGAACGGCCGCGGTCGAGGCGCTCATCGGGCATCACCGCCGAGCAGATCGACGGCACGTTCGCCGACCATGAGCACGCCGATCATCGGGTTCACGGCGGTCATGGTCGGGAAGACGGAGGCGTCGGCGATGCGGATGCCCTGGAGGCCCCGGATGCGCAGCTCGGGGTCGACGACCGCGGTCTCGTCGTCGGCGGCGCCCATCTTGCAGGTGCCGGCCGGGTGGTAGACGGTGTGCGCGACCTTGCGGGCGTACTCGCTCAGCTCCTCGTCGCCGGTGACGTGCGGACCGGGCGCCACCTCACGCTTGAGCCAGTGCGCGAGCGGCTCGGTCCTGGCGATCTCGCGGGCGATGCGGATGCCGTCGACGAGCGTGCGGCCGTCGTAGTCGTCCTCGTCGGTGAAGTACCGGAAGTCCAGTGCCGGCTTGACCTCGGGGTCGGCGCTCGTCAGGTACAGCCGGCCGCGGCTCTTCGGCTTGGGGATGTTCGGCGTCATGGAGACCCCGAACTCCGGCCGCTGGTAGCCCAGTCGCTCCGGATTGTCCGTGAACGGGATCTGGTAGAAGTGGAACATCAGGTCCGGGCCCGCGTGTTGGGGGTCGCGGCGCACGAACAGACCGGCGTCGGAGTCCATCGCCGAGTTCTCCGGGATGGGTCCGTTCGTCTCCCACACGATCACCGACTCCGGGTGGTCGAGCAGGTTCTCGCCGACACCCGGCAGATGGTGGACCACGGGGATGCCGAGCGCCTCCAGGTCCTCACGGGGCCCGACGCCGGAGTGCAGCAGCAGCCGCGGCGAGTCGACGGCGCCGGCGCACAGCACCACCTCGTTGCGGGCGCGGATCAGCACCTCCTCGCCGTCCTTGGTGCGCACATGGACGCCCTCGGCGCGGGTGCCGTTCAGCTCGAGCTTGTACGCCCAGGTCTCCAGCCAGAGCGTCAGGTTGGACCGCTCGTCCATCACCGGGTGCAGATACGCCACCGAGGCGGACGACCGCTTGTTGTCCTCCGGGTGGTACGCCAGGTCGAAGAAGCCGACGCCGTCGTTGAACGGCTTCTTGTTGAAGCCCTCGATGCGGGGCACCTCGAGCGCGTTCTGCGCGGCGTCGACGAAGTCCCGGGCGATGGCGTTCCGGTCCTTCTCGTCGACCGGGACGATGTTGTTCTTCAGCCGGGCGTAGTACGCCTCCATCTGCACGGCGCCCCAGCCCTTGGCGCCCGCCTGCTCCCACTCGTCCCAGTCGGACGGCAGCGGCTTGAACGCGATGAGTGTGTTGTGCGAGGAGCAGCCGCCGAGGACACGGGCGCGGCTGTGCCGGATGTGCGAGTTGCCGCGTGGCTGCTCGGTGGTGGGGTAGTCGTAGTCGAGCTCACCGCCGAGCAGGCCCATCCAGCGGCGCAGCGTCAGCACGTCGTCCCGGCCGACGTCGCTGGGACCGCCCTCGATGACGGCGACGGTGACGTCCGGGTTCTCGGTGAGTCGGGAGGCGATGACGGAACCTGCGGTCCCGCCGCCTATGACGACGTAGTCGTAGACAGGTGTGTCCTGGGTCATGGAGATACTCCAAAGGCTCAGATGACAGGCGCCCGGGGAAGGGCGCCCCGGAAGGGGCGCGGGGAACTGCGCGATCGGCCCCCACGGCGCCGCACCCGCCCACGGGGCAACGCGGCGCCGCCGGGAGGCGGCGGCCTCAGCCGCGGAACCACCGAACCGGCGCCGGCGCCAGGTTCTGATACACGTGCTTGGTCTCCCGGTACTCCGCGAGCCCGGCCGGGCCCAGTTCGCGCCCCGTGCCGCTCTTGCCGAAGCCGCCCCACTCGGCCTGCGGGAGGTAGGGGTGGAAGTCGTTGATCCACACGGTGCCGTGGCGGAGCCGTCCGGCCACCCGGCGGGCGCGGCCCGGGTCGGCCGTCCACACACCGCCGGCCAGGCCGTACTCGGTGTCGTTGGCGAGGGCGACGGCCTCGTCCTCGGTGCGGAACGTCTCGACGGTGAGGACGGGCCCGAAGACCTCCTCGCGTACGACGCGCATCTCGCGGTGGCAGCGGTCGAGGACGGTCGGCTCGTAGAAGTAGCCGGACGCGGGGCGTTCGGGCGCCGCCTCGGGCCGCTTGCCGCCGCAGCGCAGCACCGCGCCCTCCTTGAGCGCGGACTCGACGTACGCCTCGACCTTCTCGCGCTGCTGCGCGGAGACGAGCGGACCGCACTCGACGCCGTCCTCAGTGCCCCGGCCGAGCCTGATCTTCTCGGCGCGGCGGGCGAGTTCGGCGACGAAACGATCCCGCACGGACTCCTCGACGATGAGGCGCGCGCCGGCCGAGCAGACCTGTCCGCTGAGGATGAAGGCCGCGTTGAGGGCCTGGTCGACGGCGGTGTCGAAACCCTCCTCGGTGGCGCAGGCGTCGGCGAACACCACGTTGGGGTTCTTGCCGCCGAGTTCGAGGGCGACCTTCTTCACGGTCGGCGCGGCCGCCTGGGCGACCTTGGTGCCGCTGACCAGGCCGCCGGTGAAGGAGACCAGGTCGACGTCGGGGTGCTCGGCCATCCGAGCGCCGACGGTGTGACCGGGGCCGGTGACGATGTTGGCGACTCCGGCGGGCAGCCCTGCCTCGACGAGGAGGCCGATCAGGGCGACGGTGGTCAGCGGGGTGATCTCACTGGGCTTGACCACGAAGGTGTTGCCCGCGGCGAGCGCCGGGGCGATCTTCCAACTGGCCTGCAGAAGTGGGTAGTTCCAGGGGGTGATCAGGGCGCAGACGCCGACCGGCTCGTGCACGACCACGCTGTGGATGTCGGGCGAGCCCGCGTCCACGACCCGGCCGGGCGCCTCGGCGGCGACCAGATCGGCGAAGTAACGGAAGGCGTCGGCCACGCAGTCGATGTCGACGCGGCCCTCCTCGACGGTCTTGCCCGCGTCCCGGGCCTCCAGCAGGCCCAGTTCCTCGCGGTCCCGGACCAGGAGGTCGGCGACGCGGCGCAGCAGCGCGGCCCGCTCGGCGACGGGGGTGTGCGGCCAGGGCCCCTCGTCGAAAGCCTGGCGCGCCGCCGCCACCGCGAGGTCGGTGTCCTTCTCGTCGCCCTCCGCGACCACGGCGAACGGCCGGGCGTCCGCCGGGTCGAGGATCTCCCGGGTGGCCCCGGAGACGGCGGCCCGCCACTCGCCTCCCGCGTAAATGGTGTCGCGCGCCCGCAAATCTGTGCTGTCCGCCATGATCGGTTACTGCCTTCCGTTCTCTTCCGCGCCCGTGGGTCACATGCCTGTTACCCCCGAGACCGGGTGCGCCTGCCCTGCCGGGCGGAAGTCATGCGGAATCTCTGCACGGAGTGCGCTTCGTCACGCAGTGGCCTGCGGGGCCTTTCAACGCCGGGTACGGGGCGTGGGTGGCTGGTCGCGCAGTTCCCCGCGCCCCTTCGGGGCGCCTCCGCCGTCGGCACGCCGCCCCACGCTGGCGCAGCGACACCCCTTCAACGCCGGGTGCGGGCAGTCCCTGGCTGATCGCGCAGTTCCCCGCGCCCCTTCGGGGCGCCTCCGCCGTCGGCACGCCGCCCCACGCTGGCGCAGCGGCACCCCTTCAACGCCGGGTGCGGGCAATCCCTGGCTGATCGCGCAGTTCCCCGCGCCCCTTCGGGGCGCCTCCGCCGTCGGCACGCCGCCCCACGCTGGCGCAGCGACACCCCTTCAACGCCGGGTGCGGGCAATCCCTGGCTGATCGCGCAGTTCCCCGCGCCCCTTCGGGGTGCCTCCGCCGTCGGCACGCCGCCCCACGCTGGGGCAGCGGCACCCCTTCAACGCCGGGTGCGGGTCGTCCGTGCCTGATCGCGCAGTTCCCCGCGCCCCTTCAGGGCGCCTCCGCCGTCGGCACACCGCCCCACGCTGGCGCAGCGGCACCCCTTCAACGCCGGGTGCGGGCAGTCCCTGGCTGGTCGCGCAGTTCCCCGCGCCCCTTCGGGCGCCTCCGCAGTCGGCACACCGCCCCACGCTGGGGCAGCGGCACCCCTGCAACGCCGGGTGCGGGCAGTCCCTGGCTGGTCGCGCAGTTCCCCGCGCCCCTTCAGGGCGCCTCCGCCGTCGGCACGCCGCCCCACGCTGGGGCAGCGGCACCCCTTCAACGCCTGGTGCGGGTCGTCCGTGGCTGGTCGCGCAGTTCCCCGCGCCCCTTCGGGGCGCCTCCGCCGTCGGCACGCCGCCCCACGCTGGCGCAGCGGCACCCCTTCAACGCCTGGTGCGGGTCGTCCGTGGCTGGTCGCGCAGTTCCCCGCGCCCCTTCGGGGCGCCTCCGCAACTGCGGGCAGTCGTGCCTCCCCCAGTGCCTCAAGGGCCTGGGAGGTGGGCGCAGGCGGCATCTCGTCGGCACCGAGGTGCGCAGATGCCCCCGGCCCGTTCCAACCGACGGAACGTCGGATCACGGTGTCGCACACGTCGCAGACGGAGGGCAGAAGTAAGTCAGCGCCGCCAGCGCCAGTTCCAGCTCGGGGTCCGCCCCATCCGTCGGCGCCCCGTACGCCGCGACCGCGTACACCTTCCCGTCCTCCGGAGACCGGAAGCGAACGTCCTGGACGTGCCAGCTGCCGACCTCCGGCTCGCCCCGCAGCGAATCGGCGAGGTACTCGAGACGCAACCCGTCGACGTCCCCGTCCAGCCTCACCAGCTCGACCCGCTGAAACCCGTCCGGCTTCGGCGTCTCGTCCGACAGGTACAGCTCGAAGGACTCCTCCGGCGAGGCCTCCGCGACCTCGTACACCTGAAGCCGCCGGAACCCGTCCGGACTCCGGTAGTTCACCACGTCGAACCCGTGCTGCGACGGCACCGTGTCCCGCTCCCACCCCATGGGCAGCACGACGGTGAACCCCTCGGGATCGCGGTACAGCTCGTACCCCTCGGGCAGCTCCGACGGACCGGCGGACGGCGAGGCCGTCCCGGACGACGACGGTCCCGGCCCGGTGGGCTCCCCGCTCGCGGGTCCGGGCTCCGTCCCACCCGTCGGCGACTCACCGGCCGACGTCGTCCCGCTCGGCCGGTCGTCCCCGCCGTTCGCGCCGGCGCCCCCGTCGAGCACGGTCGTCAGGACCAGCGCCACCGCGACCCCCGCCGCCGCGGCCCCGCCGAGCACGCCCCACACCAGCCGCCGCCGGCCGCCCTGCGGTCCGGCTCCGGGGCCCGGTGGTTCCAGGACGGACCAGCCCCCGCCGGGTGCCGCGTGCGCCACGCCCGCAGGGGCGTCGGGATCGGTCACCCCGCCCGGGCCGGCCTCGGGCACCGTCGGCTGGAAGGACGGCGGAGGAGGCGGCGGCGGAGTCACCGAGGGGGTACCCCCGCCCGCACCGTCCTCCCACCGTTGCGCGTCCTCGTTCCAGTACCGCTCTCCCCCGGTCACGACGCCCTCACATCCCCAGCAGCCCGGCCACGGCCCCCGCCGACGAGAACAGCGTCAGGATGCTCTGCGCGTCGGTCAGCGCCTCCCGCAGCCGCTGCATCCGCCCCTCACCGGCCGTCCCGGTCCGCGTGATCTCCTCCTCGGTGTCGGCGAGGGTGGAGTCCAGCCTCGCTACCTGCTCGTTCTCCCGCAGCCGGGCGAGGTCCGCGCGCAGTTCCTGAACGGCGGCCAGCAGCTGCTCCGCCGTCTCGTCGCGCGCCTGGGCCGCGGTGTTGTGCGTCTCGGCGCGGGCGTGGGCGCCGAAGGCGAAGGAGGAGTTGTCGGCGCGGCCGATGCTGACGTTCGGTTCGTCGGATGCCATGGTCAGTCGGATCCCTTCCGCAGCCCGGGGCCGCCGGTCGTGGTCTCGGCGCGCGCGTGCTCACCGAAGGCGAACGACGAGTTGTCGGCACGCCCGATGTGCACCGCGCCGCTGCTGATGTTGACGATCTTCTGCACGAACTCGCCGGTCTCGTAGCCCGCTTCGCCCAGCGCCAGCCGCACCCCGCGGCTGATGCGGTCCTGCACGCTGCGCAGGTAGCGGGCGACGTCCATGTCCTGGAACGTGGACCCGGCGGGCGCCGCCGCCAGCTCCCGCACGGACAGGGCGGGCCCGTCGGGCAGCGCGTGCGCGTGGCCGCCGGTCAGCAGCCGCCACAGGTAGGCCGCGCCCCGGCCGAGGGTGATGAGCGAGTCGCCGGCGGAACGGGGCACCAGGACGGCGGAGCCGGCGATGCGGCCCTTCAGGTCGTGCAGGAACTGGTGCGCGGTCCGGTCGGCGTCCTTGAAGTCCGCGCGCACCGGCAGCAGCACGTGCGGCGCGATCTCCAGCATCAGCATCCGGCCCTGGGTGTGGACGCGGACGAAGACGGTGACGACCAGCTCCTCCTCCCAGCCGGCGACGCGGACGCGCAGGAAGTGCCGGCGCTTCTCGCCGCCCTCCTCGACGGCCCTCGCCCGGTGCTGGTCGAAGTCGGCAGGCCCGTACGGCGCCTGGTCGCGGCGCAGCAGCCCCTCGACGGGCAGGAACACGCACTCGTCGACCTCCAGCCGCCGTAGCCGGTCCCGTACGCCGGGGCCCGCGTGCTCGGCCGGCACCCGCAGCTGCTCGATGAGGGGCCGGACCCGGTCGAGGATGGCCCGGTTGCTCAGCGGCTGCTGGTCCGCGTCCTCGTCGGGACGCAGTTCGACGGCGAGCACCCAGGTGTCGTGCGCCGAGCCGGCCCCGCAGAACGGGCGCGCCTCGTGGTACATGACGAGCGGCGTGTGCTGCTCCAGCCGGATCCGCTGCGACAGCCGCCGCAGCCGCGTTCCGTCGTGCCGCTCGGCGGGGTCGCCGGCCGCGTCCGGGAAGCGGGCCGGGGACAGTTCGGCGGACAGGACCCGCGCGAACTGGGTACGGCGCCCCGCGACGCACAGGCCGATCACGACGAGCACGCCGATCCCGAACCACGCCTGCCAGGGCTCGGCGTTCCCCGAGAGGTCACCGGTGAGCGCCCCCAGCACGTCGTCGTCGCCGGAGTAGCCGTACGACGAGGAGGAGGAGTACGAGGAGTACGAGGACCCCTCGCCGCCCTCGCCCAGCGCCACGGAGAACAGGGTGGAGAACGCGAACACGGTCAGGACGCGTCCGCCCCAGCGGGCCAGGAACGCGATGAGCGAGCGGTACCACGGCGGCCGGGCGTCACGGCCGCGCAGCAGGGGCGCGACGGCGAGCATCACGCTGGGCCACACGAAGTACAGGAGCAGGTTGCCGCTGATCAGGGTGCCGACGATCCACAGGCCGACGACGGCGGCCGACCACAGCATCTCCAGCCGCCTGGCCCGGAGCGCGTGGGCGAGGACGCGGGCGGCGTCGAAGCCGAGCGAGGGCGCGACGAACCGCTGTTCGTGGAGGTAGAGCTGCTCGATGACCCGGTCGCGGTAGCCGGGGTCCAGATAGGTCCCCGCGCACAGCAGCCGCGACGCCTCACTGGCGTACGGGGGTACGGGCGGCGGGCCGTCCTGCGTCCCTCCCGGGTGCTGTGGCTGCTGGGGTACGAAGGCAGTGCTCACGCGGATCCCCCGATACGCAATCGACGTCACGACCACGCGGAGTGACGGGGCATCAGAATAGGGCAAGGGCGGTCTGGTGCGAACCGAATTGACGACCGGGGCCGGTGGGGCCACGACGCGCGCGGGGCCCCGCACCGGACGAACCGGTACGGGGCCCCGCGAAGGCCGTGGGGGCCGGGCTCAGATGAGGCCGAGGGAGCGGACCGCCTCGCGCTCCTCCTCGAGCTCCTTGACGGAGGCGTCGATGCGGGTGCGGGAGAACTCGTTGATCTCCAGGCCCTGGACGATCTCGTACTGGCCGTCCTTCACGGTGACCGGGAAGGAGGAGATGAGGCCCTCGGGGACGCCGTAGGAGCCGTCGGACGGGATGCCCATGGAGACCCAGTCGCCCTCCGGGGTGCCGTTGACCCAGGAATAGACGTGGTCGATGGCGGCGTTGGCGGCGGAGGCGGCCGACGAGGCGCCGCGGGCCTCGATGATGGCGGCGCCGCGCTTGGCTACGGTCGGGATGAACTCCTCGGCCAGCCACTTCTCGTCGTTGACGACCTCGGCGGCGTTCTTGCCGGCGACGGTGGCGTGGAAGATGTCCGGGTACTGGGTGGCGGAGTGGTTGCCCCAGATGGTCAGACGCTTGATGTCGGAGACCGTCGAGCCCGTCTTCTTCGCGAGCTGGGTCAGCGCGCGGTTGTGGTCCAGGCGGGTCATGGCGGTGAAGCGCTCGGCCGGGACGTCCGGAGCGGCGGCCTGGGCGATCAGGGCGTTGGTGTTGGCCGGGTTGCCGACGACCAGGACGCGGATGTCGTCCGCGGCGTGGGCGTTGATGGCCTGGCCCTGCGGCTTGAAGATGCCGCCGTTGGCCTCGAGGAGGTCACCGCGCTCCATGCCCTTGGTCCGCGGGCGGGCGCCGACGAGGAGGGCGACGTTGGCGCCGTCGAAGGCCACGTTCGGGTCGTCCGTGATCTCGATGCCCTGCAGCAGCGGGAACGCGCAGTCGTCCAGCTCCATGGCGGTGCCCTCGGCGGCCTTGAGCGCCGGGGTGATCTCCAGCAGGCGCAGCTTGACCGGCACGTCCGCGCCGAGCAGCTGGCCGGAGGCGATGCGGAAGAGCAGGGCGTAACCGATCTGGCCGGCCGCGCCGGTGACGGTGACGTTCACGGGAGTGCGGGTCATGGCGTTCTCCGTATGACAGCTGGCGGTGGGGCGGTCCCTGCCCCCTGGTGCGGGATCCCCGCTCCGGCTCGTGACCGGTGCCCGCCACGATGATCGATCACCGGTTCGGATGATCGATCTCTTGGCGTCAAGAGAGATCCAGCGGTCAGGCTATCGCGCATCCGGCGGCGCGCACGGCCGGGCTCCCTGTGGCCCGCCCCACAGAGTGACCCCGCGCGCACGCGGGCAGCCGCGCACGGCGGAAGGGCGAGGAGAGGGGGCGGCCGCTCCGTCCGGGAGAGGTGGGGACGGAGCGGCCGCCGTCCGGGACCGACCATGCCGGTATCCCGTGGGGGTACTTCTCGCCTGCCCGCCCCTGACGGCCGCATTCATGTCCCCACGGTTCCCTCACATGTCACGACCCGTACGGCCTACGCGGACGAGGGCATGCGGGGATCATCGGCCACGCACCGCCCGGCGACCTGGTGCCCGCCCGGCGGTGAGCCCTGGCAGCCGCCCGCACCCCGGCAGCCCGGCCCGGCGACCCGGCAACCGGCCACTGCGCCACTGCGCCACTGCGCCACAGCCAGGCCGACGGCCCGGTGCTCCGAACCGCCACAGCCTGACGACCTCGGCCGGGGTACCCGACCGCCCTGTCACAGCCGCCCTGACGGCGCGTCACAGCCCGGTGCCCCGACGCCCCGTCACAGCCCGCCACCCCGGCCACGGCCCTTCACAGCCCACCGCCCCGTCGGCCCGTCACGGCCCGCTGCCCGGCAGCCCGCCGCCCCGAAGGGCGGACGGGCCGAAGGGCGGACGGGCCGAAGGGCGCACGGGCCGAAGGGCGCACGGGCCGAAGGGCGGCGGGGCCGTCAGTCCGTGCAGCCCTTCTCGCCCGTCGCGGCCAGCACCACGCAGGCCTTCGCATCCGTCGCGGAGGCGACCGGAACCATCATCGTGTAGGCGACCGTGTCGCCCGGCGCGTCGACGGAGTCGGTCTGCTGGGACGTACCCGAGGTGATCTCGACGGTGTCCCCCTGCGCGGCCTGGGTGATGCGCCCCCACGCGGAGGCGCAGACCTTGCTGTAGCGCACCTCGACGTTGGTGGCGCCGACGACCGCGGAGCCGGCCGTGGTGACCAGGTCGCCGCTGCACCCCATGACCTCGGCGTCCTTGCCCGCGCAGCTCTTCCCGCTGCACTTCACGCCGGGAGGCAGCGGCGCCTCCTTGGTGACGGTGGGTGACGGGGAGGGCGTGGCCCCCTTCGTGTCGCCCTGGGTCTGGGTGACGTACAGCCCGGCGGCGACCACCACCAGCGCGCCGAGCGCGCCGACGAGGAACGTCGCCGTGCGCCGCCTGCCCGCGGGACGGCCGGAACCGCCGCCCGGACCCGACGGCTCCGCGGGCGGCGGGCCGTACCCGCCGGCCGCGGGCGCCCCGGGACCGTACGCCCCCGCGTGACCCGCCTCCGGATTCGCGACCCCCCAGGAGTTGCCGCTGCCCGACGCGTCACGCACGTCGGTGGCGGTCGGCTGGGGCGGCACGCTCGGCGACACCCCGGCAGGCCCTGCGACCCCCGTACGGGTGCCGCCGCCGCGGGAGCGTCCGCCTCCGCCCGACGGCGGCCCGGCCAGCTCGCTCAGCGCGGCGCGCGCCTGCGAGATGCGGATCGCCTCCATGGTCATGTCGTGCCGCATCTCCGAGCGGCTCCAGGCGCGCTCGGCGAGCTCCCACATGGTGGTCAGGTGCACCGGGTTGGTCCCGGTGACCTCGGCCAGCGCCACGATCGCGCCCTTCGGCGCGAGCAGCCGGCCGTTCAGATAGCGCTCCCAGGACGTCTTGCTGTAGCCCGTGCGGTCGGCGACCGACGCGACGCTCAGACCGCTGCGGTCCACCAGCCGCCTGAGCTGACTGGTGAACTCCCTGATCTGCGGATCGAGTTCATCAGGCAAGGCCTTCCAACGAGGCATTGCTCTCCCCCTCTTCCCCCGGTTCGTGCTCGTGTTTCCCTCGCGCATGGTGCCCATTGCCACGTCCCGTCTGGCTACCCACAGGGATGCCACCGGGACGGGTCTCAGTTCCCGGGGTGGGGGCGCACGGGAGCAACAGGGCGCGTGCGGCATTGCACGCCCAGTCGCTTGCGCTCCAGTGTCCCACCGGTCGGCCGCCCGGCCGCACGGAACCCCGGATTCAGCGGACCGGTGCACCAGACCGCCATGACCGTCCCACCGTCTTCCTGCCCTGGCACCCCGGCTGCCCAACTCGGAGTCGGCCATGGCCACATCACCCTGCGCGGACACCCGTGTCGCGAGCAGGTGCCGGAGTCATCGCAAGGGTGTACGGGGATTCCGGGGCGCGTACCGGAACGGTCACCTCCGTGCCACAGCGGCCGGGCCGCCGTTGATCGGGCCGTCCGCCGTGCAGGAACGTGGTGCGCGGCGGCGGCCCGTCCTCTCACGGGGGTGTGGACGGGCCGCCGTTCCGTCTGCCGCTCGGGCGGCTGGGGCCTTTCGTTCGGATCAGGTCGGCTGTGAGGCGCGGTGCGTTCTCGCCCGACGCCGGGGTGATCCGCAGGCCCTAGCTGTCGACCGTGAAGTGCAGCATGTCCTGCAGCCACGGGAACCGCAGCAGCGGGTCCGGCTGCATCATCAGCGCCAGCAGCACGATCACCAGGCCCAGCCCGCCGTAGGTGACGATGTCGGTGAAGCGGGAGCGCACGGCGAGCATGCCGACGTCCGGCACCACCCAGCGCAGCACCGCCCCGGCCATCAGCGCCGCGCCGATGATCAGCAGCCCCACCCGGAACACGTCCAGCGCGGTCAGCAGCAGCCCCAGGCCCACGGTGAGCAGCACGGCCAGGATCGGCCACTGCCGGGCGGGCGCGGGGGCGTCGCCGGGGGCCGCGCGTCCGCCGCCCTCGGGGCGCGCGGTGTCCCGGGTGAACAGCGGGAACCTGCGGGTGGCGCGGCGCGGGGCGCCCTCGGCGTCAGGCGCGCTGACCGCGTCGCGGACGGTGACGTCCTCGGGGGACTGCTCCGCCGCCGCGGGGGCCTCGGGGGCGTCCGGTGCCTTCCGCTCAGCCGACACTGCGCTCCGCCGCCTCGACCACGTTGACGAGCAGCTGCGCCCGGGTCATCGGGCCGACGCCGCCGGGGTTGGGCGCGACCCAGCCGGCCACCTCGGCCACGCCCGGGTGGACGTCGCCGACGATCTTGCCCTCGGCGCTGCGGGAGACGCCGACGTCCAGGACGGCCGCGCCCGGCTTGACGTCCTCGGGGCGGATCAGATGGGCGCTGCCGGCCGCGGCGATGATGATGTCCGCGCGCCTCAGGTGGGAGGACAGGTCGCGGGTGCCGGTGTGGCACTGGGTCACGGTGGCGTTCTCGCTGCGCCGGGTCAGCAGCAGCGGCATGGGACGGCCGATGGTGACGCCGCGCCCGACGACCACGACCTCGGCGCCCTTGATCTCCACGCCGTGGCGGCGCAGCAGGGTGATGATGCCGTTCGGCGTGCAGGGCAGCGGGGCGGGCTCGTTGAGGACGAGGCGGCCGAGGTTCATCGGGTGGAGGCCGTCGGCGTCCTTCTCCGGGTCCATCAGCTCGAGGATGCGGTTCTCGTCGATGCCCTTGGGGAGCGGCAGCTGCACGATGTAGCCGGTGCAGGCCGGGTCCTCGTTCAGCTCGCGGACGACCGCCTCGATCTCCTCCTGCGTGGCGGTGGCGGGCAGCTCCCGCTGGATGGAGGCGATGCCCACCTGGGCGCAGTCGCGGTGCTTGCCGGCGACGTACTTCTGGCTGCCGGGGTCGTCCCCCACGAGGATCGTGCCGAGGCCGGGCGTGACGCCCTTCTCCTTCAGCGCCGCCACGCGGGCGGTCAGATCGGACTTGATCTCGGCTGCGGTGGCCTTGCCATCGAGAATCTGGGCGGTCATGACCCCCATCCTCGCGGATGACCGGGCCCCTGTTCCAATCAGCCCGCATTCCGGTCGGCCGCGGCGCCCGTACCGGGCATTCACCCACCATCGGCCGCAATACGAGCAAGATCGCGATGTTGCACTTGCACAACACATATGTCGTACGGCTGGACAAGGAAAGGAACGGTCAAGAACGATGAACGCACAGTGCCGCGGGCAGAACCGGGGGGACGGACCGCATCTGTAGTACTTCCTCCGCGCCGTGCCTCGCGTCGTCCCCGCACCAGAAGCGCAACGGAGGAAGAACCGCCATGAGTTTCGGCGACCCGAACAACCCCTACGGGCAGCCGCCCCAGCAGCCCCCGGCCGGTCCCGGCTACGGCTACCCCCAGCAGCCCGGCCAGCCCGCGCAGCCCGGTTACGGCTACCCGTCGGCGCCCCCGGTGGGCCAGCCCTACGGCGGCGGTTACGTCCCCACCCAGATGCCCGGCATCACGCGCGCCGCGCAGATCCTGGTCGGCGTGATCGCGCTCGCACACGTGATCATCGCGGCCGTGTACGGCGTGGCGCTGGCGAAGTGGGACGAGTCGATGCGCGAGGCCGGCATCACGGGCGACGCCGAGGTCGAGCGGTACGCCGACCTGGGCAAGGGCGTCATCGTCTTCTTCGCCGGTCTGGCCGCCGTCTTCGCCATCCTCGGCCTGGTCCTCCTGCTGCAGTACGCCAAGGGCGGCCCCTCGGTCCGCGTCTGCTCGATCGTGTACGCCTCCTTCGCGATCGTCAGCGGCCTGTTCGCGCTGGCCATCTACCTGCTCGGCCTGGTCCTCTGGGTCGTGTCGATCCTGGTGATCGTGTTCTGCGCGAAGCGCGCGAGCGCCGAGTGGTTCCGGCGCCCGAAGTACTGACCCCGGCAGCCGTCCCGCCGACGTACCACCTCAAGGCCGTGTCCGCCCCGTGAGGGGGACACGGCCTCGGTGCGTCTCGGGGCGAACCGCGCCTTTCGTCCGCACACGGAGCGGATCGGTGTCGAGGAGCTGCTGCGTCGGGTGCGGGACGCGGCCGGCCCGGGACGCCCGTTCCGGCTGCTGCCCGCACGGCGCCGCTCCCGGCGGGCGGTCGCCGTCTCGGCGGCCCTCGCGACCGGCGCGGTGCCCGTCCTCGGCTACGGCGTCGACCGGGCGACCGGCACACCCGGCGAGACCGTCCCCGAACCGCCGTTCTCGCCCGCCGAGTCGGTGCCCGCGATGGGCCGCTACCTGTGACTGGATGACGCCCCTCCCCGACGACGGGCTGGCGGGAGGACCGGCGGGTGCTGATCGCCGCCGCCTACCGCACGTCGTGGCGCCGGGTGAGCCAGGCGGGGGGGCGCTCCGGCCACGTACCGCTCCTACGCCGACCGTGTCGCCCACGACCTGAAGGAGTACACCCCGCCCGGCCGGAGGTGACCCTCGCGGGCGCGGGACAGGACGGCGGTGGCCCCGGTCCGGGAAGGGACCGGGGCCACCGCCGTTCAGCTCCGGGGATCAGTGGAAGAAGTGCCGCGTCCCGGTGAAGTACATCGTCACGCCGGCCTTCTTCGCGGCCTCCACGACCAGCTCGTCACGGACCGAACCGCCCGGCTGGACCACGGCCTTCACACCGGCCTCGGTGAGGATCTCCAGGCCGTCGGGGAAGGGGAAGAACGCGTCGGACGCGGCGAAGGAGCCGCGGGCGCGCTCGGCGCCGGCCCGCTCGACCGCCAGCTTCGCGGAGTCCACGCGGTTCACCTGGCCCATGCCGACGCCGACCGAGGCGCCGTCCTTGGCGAGCAGGATCGCGTTGGACTTCACCGCACGGCAGGCCCTCCAGGCGAAGGCCAGGTCGGCCAGCTCGGCCTCGGACAGGGCCTCGCCGGTGGCCAGCGTCCAGGTGGCCGGGTCGTCGCCCTCGGCCTGGAGCCGGTCGGTGACCTGGAGCAGCGCACCGCCGTCGATCGGCTTGACCTCGACCGGGGCGGACGGCGCCTGCGGGGCGCGCAGCACGCGGATGTTCTTCTTCTTGGTCAGCGCCTCGAGCGCGCCGTCCTCGTAGTCCGGAGCGACGACGACCTCGGTGAAGATCTCCGCGACCTGCTCCGCCATCTCCTTGGACACCGGACGGTTGACGGCGATCACGCCGCCGAACGCGGACAGCGGGTCGCAGGCGTGCGCCTTGCGGTGCGCCTCGGCGACGTCCGCGCCGACCGCGATGCCGCACGGGTTGGCGTGCTTGATGATCGCGACGGCCGGGGCGTCGTGGTCGTACGCGGCACGGAGCGCGGCGTCCGTGTCCGTGTAGTTGTTGTACGACATCTCCTTGCCGTGCAGCTGCTCGGCCTCGGCGAGACCGCCGGTGCCGGAGACGTACAGCGCGGCCGGCTGGTGCGGGTTCTCGCCGTAGCGGAGGGTGTTCTTGCGCTCCCAGGTGGCGCCGAGGAAGTCGGGGAACTGGGAGTCGTCGACGGGCGCGTACTCGGACGCGAACCAGCTCGCCACGGCCACGTCGTACGCGGCCGTGTGCTGGAAGGCCTCCGCGGCGAGCCGCTTGCGGGTGGCGAGGTCGAAGCCGCCGCCCTGGACCGCGGCGAGGACGTCGCCGTAGCGGGCGGGGCTGGTGACGACGGCGACCGACGGGTGGTTCTTGGCGGCGGCGCGGACCATCGAGGGGCCGCCGATGTCGATCTGCTCCACGCACTCGTCGGGCGTGGCCCCGGAGGCGACGGTCTCACGGAACGGGTAGAGGTTCACGACGACCAGGTCGAACGGCTCCACGCCGAGGTCCTTGAGCTGCTGCTCGTGGTCGGCGAGACGCAGGTCGGCGAGGATGCCGGCGTGCACCTTCGGGTGCAGCGTCTTGACCCGGCCGTCCAGGCACTCGGGGAAGCCGGTGAGCTCCTCGACCTTGGTCACGGGGACGCCCGCGGCGGCGATCTTCGCGGCGGTGGACCCGGTGGAGACCAGCTCCACCCCGGCCTCGTGCAGGCCGCGCGCGAGATCCTCGAGGCCGGTCTTGTCGTAGACGCTGACGAGCGCCCGTCGGATGGCCCGCTTGTTGCTCTCGGCGGTCACTGGATAACTACCTTTCGTCCCTCGATGCGATAGCCGTTGCGGGCGAGGCGCCCCACGACCTCGACGAGCAGCTTTCGCTCGACTTCCTTGATGCGCTCGTGCAGAGCGCTCTCGTCGTCCTCGTCCCGGACCTCCACCACGCCCTGCGCGATGATCGGCCCGGTGTCGACGCCGTCGTCGACGAAGTGGACGGTGCAGCCGGTGACCTTGGCGCCGTACGCGAGCGCGTCCCGCACGCCGTGGGCTCCCGGGAAACTGGGCAGCAGGGCGGGGTGGGTGTTCACGAACCGCCCGCCGAAGCGCGCGAGGAACTCCTTGCCCACGATCTTCATGAACCCGGCGGACACCACGAAGTCGGGCTCGTACGCGGCGACGGCCTCGGCGAGCGCCGCGTCCCATTCCTCACGGGTCGGATGGTCCTTGACCTTGCACACGAAGGTCGGCAGCCCGGCGCGCTCGGCGCGGGCCAGCCCCTCGATGCCCTCGCGGTCCGCGCCGACGGCGACGACCTCGGCCCCGTAGGCGTCGGGTCCGGCGGCGGCGATCTCGTCGAGGAGCGCCTGCAGATTGGTGCCGGATCCGGAGACCAGCACGACGAGACGACGCCTGGCGCGCTCGGCCACGGGCTTGGCGGCCACGGTGGGGCCCTTTCTCGGGGAGCGTCTGTACGGCCGGCGGCACAGCGCTTTGTACATTCCTACGAATGCTTCGCGCCCCCAGATACGGGGAAGCCTACGAAGCGGCCGACCGGCAGCAACGATACCGGCACTGCCGACGGGCCCCCACGGGACGGGGGCCTGGCCGGAAGGTAGCGTCTGGTGTGAGCCGGCCGGGGTACGCAGGGTCCTGGACGCCGGGGCGCACGGGAACGCCGACCGCGCACCGTTCGTTCACAGGGCGACGGACCCGGGCCGCGCGGAGCTGACGGGAACGCACCAGCTCACCGCTCACTCGTAGTCGATACGTCGTGCAAGGCGGTCACACCGCACTCACGCCGTGCTTCACAAAAGGGGAAGACGCTCACTTGATGCCGGACCGCAGCCTGCGACTCCTCACGTTCCCCCAGCAGTCGGCCCAGGGAGGGGAGCGTGCCGGCGTGCTGCTGCGGGAGCGCCCCTCCTCGTCCACCGACCCCTCCCGCGGCGAGGGCGGCGAGGGCGGCGACGACCGCCGTGACGGCCAGGACGACAACCCGTTCGCGCCCCCGCCGGAGGGCACGCCCGACCGCCCCTGGCAGCCCCGCCACCCCTCGGGCGGCGAGGGCGAGGGCGGCGGCCGCTCCCCGTGGGGCCGCAACTGGAGCGACCGGCAGCCCGGCCGCTCCCCCGGCGGCTTCGGCGAGCGTCCGCGCGGGCCGGAGGGCCAGGGCGGCGGCCCGCAGGGCCCGGGCATGCGCTGGGACCCCACGGACCCGGCCCAGCGCCGCGCGCGGTACGCCCTGCTGGGCGGCATGTGGGCGTTCTTCTTCGCCCTCTTCAACTGGCCGTACCTGGCGCTGCTGCTCGGCGCGCTCGCCCTGTACTGGGGCATCAGCGCCCTGCGCGCCAAGCCGCGCGGGCAGGACCCGGACGTCCCCGCGTCCGAGCAGAAGGGCCGACCGCAGACCACGGCGGCGGTGAGCGGCCTGGTCACGGCGGGCCTGGCGCTGCTCCTGGTCGCCGGCGTCTTCGGCGCCCGCCTGGTCTACAGCGACTACTACGAGTGCACGAGCGACGCCCTCACGCAGGAGGCACGCCAGTCCTGCGGCGACCATCTGCCGGAACAGCTGCGGGGCCTGCTGGACGAGGACGGCTGACGCCTTCGGCTCCCCGCCGACCCCCGTCCGCCCGCTTGCGCGGGTGGGCGGGGGTCGGTGCTTTTCACGGTGCCTCGGGACGCGTCGTCCTTGCCGACCGGGCGGGCGGCAGCCGTGCTTGGCGCGCTCACCCGGGCGGACGGGGTTCGGTGGTTCCGGGGGACGGGAGGCCGGTCAAGAGGTCGGGGTGCGGAGGGAGGCCGAGGGGGTCCGGGCCGTTGCCGAAAGGACCGTCGTCGGCGTCCGCGTCGAGGAGCAGGTAGGGCTCGTCGTCGGCGCCGGAAGCCGCGGCGGGGGCGTTCCGCTCCGGCTTCCGCTTGAACCAGGCGGGGCGAGGCAGCCGCGTCCGCAGGGACGGGCGGGGGACGACCGGACGGCGCCGGGGCGGCATCACACGGTCCGGACGGCGCTCGCGCCCACCCCGCCCGTACGACCGCCTAAGGCGCCACGCCCGTACGGTCAGGGCCGTCACCGCGGCCGTCACGCCGAGCCACACCGCCGTCGCCAGTCCCACCTGCCACCACACCGGGCCGAACCGGGCCAGCGTGGCCGTGCCCAGCGGGCCGCCTGCCAGCCCGGCGAGCACCGCCAGCAGCACCCCGCACAGCCCCGCCGCGAACGCCGCCGCACCGGCGGTCCGGCCGATCGTCCAGATGCCGAAGCGGCCCCCGCCCGTCACGGACCCCCGCCCGACGAACCACCCCACCACGGCCCCCGCCGTCAGCGGCAGCGCGGCGACCGTCCCGTGCAGCGCCGTGCCCGCGCCCGGGTCCGGCACCGCCGCCAGCAGCGGGAACGGCGGCAGCAGCGGCGCGGCCCGCGCGCCGAGCGGCGTCACCGGCGTCCCGGCGCCGAGCAGGAAACCGGGGCCGAGGGCGTAGGCCGCCGCCCACAACGGCCGCGTTCGGCAGCAGCGTGACGCAGAGCAGCAGCACCGCCAGCCACCCCGACCAGCCCTCGGTCAGCCGCCCGAACGCCCTGTGGGTCTCGCCGAGGTGCCGCCCCAGCGACACCGTCAGCAGCACCGCACCGCCCGCGACCAGCACCGTCGCCCCGGCCGCCGCCGCGCGCGCCGCGACACCGGGGCGGCCGTCCGGGCCCAGCACCAGGTGCCGCACACCCCGGGGCAGCACCGCGCCGAGCACCTGCTCCAGCGGTCCGCTGGGCCGCCCGTACGCGGTCCACACCCCCGCCCCGGCGGCCGCCACCGCGACCAGCGGCACGTGCACCACCGCCGACGTCCACGAGGGACGCAGGGCGCCGCCCGCGGCGTACAGGGCGGCGGGGGCGGCGACGGCGAGGTAGCCGAGGACGACGCCCGCCCAGGCGATACGGCCCGGCATCAGCGGGGCGTTGTCGCGGGCGCCTCCCTCGGCGGTGTCCCGCGCGGCCCGGTGCAGCAGCCACACCGGCACCACGGCGAGCAGCAGCGGGAGCACGCCCATCGGGGCGGGGACGCCGGAGAGGGTGTCGACGCGGACCAGTTCGGCGCCGTGCGCCAGCAGCCACAGGGCCGCCGCGACGTGCAGGGCGCCGCCGGGTCCGCTGTCCGGGTAGGGCGAGCTGACCCACAGCAGCATCACGAGCACGGTGAACGCCGCGAGGCCCAGCCCGGCCGCGAGGGCGCCACCGACAAGACCGGAGGCCAGCCCGGGCGAACGGTGACGCACGCGGACGAGAAGGGAAGCCGGCATCGATCGGCGTACGGTCGTCTGGATCACGCCCGCCATGCTCCCAACGACACGCGCTTCACGGGCGTAACGGGCGAAGCTCGGCTGTGTCGCTCAATATACGTTTATGTACTTTTCTGTACTGAGGGACGCCCAGTGACGCGGAGCCCGGCCCTTCCGCTCCCCCCGCCGGACGAACGCCGACGCCTGCGGGAGGCCCGCGCACTGACACGCGCTCAGCTCGCGAAGCGCCTCGGGGTGCGCCCCGGCACGGTGCGCGCCTGGGAGTCGGGGCGCGGTACACCCCGGGGGCGCACCAGGGACGCCTACGCGGAGCTGCTGTCCACGCCGGCGGCGGAGACGGCCCGTCAGACGCCGGACGAGGCGGGTGAGGTGACGTCCCAGGACACGGCGGCCCCTGACCCCACGGAATTCATCCTGACCCCACCGAGGGCGGACACACCGTCAGAAGGTGACCCAACGCCGGAAGACGAGAGCGGCCCCGCGTCTGAGCGGCGTTCCTCGCCGCGGCGCGGGCGGCCACGACCGTCGTGGGCGCGGCGCCTGCGCCCGTCGGGACGGGAGCGCGGATCGGGGCCCGTCCCCGTCGCGCGGGACGCGGGCCCGTATCTGACGCCCGCCCAGGCCTTCGACGCGCTGTACGCGTACTGCGCCCCCGCCCTCGCACGACAGGCGTACCTGCTCACCGGGCGCCGCGACCTCGCGCACGAGTCCGTGGAGCGGGCCTTCCAGCGGGCGTGGGACCACTGGCCGGAGGTGGCGCGCGACCCGGACCCGGCCGGGTGGGTGCGGGCGGCCACGCACGACTGGGCGCTCTCCCCCTGGCACCGCTTCCGCCGCCGCTACCGGCAGCCCGAGCCCCCGCCGCCCGTCGAGGACGACCGCGCGCTGCTGGACGCGCTGCTGAGCCTGCCGCCGCCGTACCGCCGCACGCTCGTGCTGTACGACGGTGTCGGCCTGGACCTGCCCGAGACGGCGGCCGAGACGGAGGCCAGCACGCGGGCCACGGCCGGGCGGCTGATGTACGCGCGCGAGGTCCTCACGGAGCGGCTGCCGGAGCTGGCCGATCCGGAGGAGCTGCACGACCGGCTGGCGGAACTGGCGACCACCGGGCGGACACGGGCCGCCGAACCGGCGGCCGTACGCGTCGGCAGCGAGCGCCGGGCGCGTCTGTGGACGCGGACGGCGGCGGCCATGACCGTCGTCCTGATCGGCAGCACGGCGATGACCCTCCACACGGCGCCCACGCACTACGAGCCGCCCGTGCCGCCGGGCGAGACGGTGCGGGGCGTACCGCCCCGGGTGGCGCCGGGCCCGCTCTCGGACGAGCAGCGCGAGCTGCGCGACCAGTTGCGCAAGTCCCTGCTCGACGGCCCGGAACGCCTCACCCCTCAGGCCCGCTGAGCCGCCACACCGCGTAAGGGAAACGACGGGTGGGCCCGTCCCCCACCAGGGGAACGGGCCCACCCGTACGATGCGCTGTCACGCCGGCGGTTCAGCCGGCGAGGATCGCGCGCGCCAGCTTGGCGGTCTCGGTCGGCGTCTTGCCGACCTTGACGCCGGCGGCCTCGAGGGCCTCCTTCTTCGCCTGCGCGGTGCCGGAGGAGCCGGAGACGATGGCGCCGGCGTGGCCCATGGTCTTGCCCTCCGGCGCGGTGAAGCCCGCGACGTAGCCGACGACCGGCTTGGTCACGTTCTCCTTGATGAAGGCCGCAGCCCGCTCCTCGGCGTCGCCGCCGATCTCACCGATCATCACGATGAGGTCGGTGTCGGGGTCGGCCTCGAACGCGGCGAGCGCGTCGATGTGCGTGGTGCCGATGATCGGGTCGCCACCGATGCCGACGGCGGTCGAGAAGCCGATGTCACGCAGCTCGTACATCATCTGGTACGTCAGCGTGCCGGACTTCGAGACCAGGCCGATGCGGCCCGGCTTGGTGATGTCGCCCGGGATGATGCCGACGTTCGAGCCGCCCGGGGTGATGATGCCGGGGCAGTTCGGGCCGATGATCCGGGTCTTGTTGCCCTTCTTGCCGGCGTACGCCCAGAAGGCGGCCGTGTCGTGCACGGCGATGCCCTCGGTGATCACGACGGCCAGCGGAATCTCGGCGTCGATGGCCTCGACGACCGCGTCCTTGGTGAACTTCTCCGGCACGAAGATGACGGAGACGTTGGCGCCGGTCTTCTCGACGGCCTCCTTGACGGTGCCGAAGACGGGTACCTCGGTGCCGTCGAAGTCCACGGTCTGACCCGCCTTGCGCGGGTTGACGCCGCCCACGACATTGGTGCCGTCACCGAGCATGAGCTTGGTGTGCTTCATGCCCGTGGCGCCGGTCATGCCCTGGACGATGACCTTGCTGTCCTTGTTGAGCCAGATAGCCATGGTGTGTTGTGTCCTCGTCCTGAGTGCTTACTTGGCGGCGTTGGCCAGCTCGGCGGCCTTGTCGGCCGCGCCGTCCATGGTGTCGACGCGCTGCACCAGCGGGTGGTTGGCGTCGGTGAGGATCTGCCGGCCGAGCTCGGCGTTGTTGCCGTCGAGGCGCACGACGAGCGGCTTCTCGACCTTCTCGCCGCGGTCCTCCAGCAGCTTCAGGGCCTGGACGATGCCGTTGGCGACCTCGTCGCAGGCGGTGATGCCGCCGAAGACGTTGACGAAGACGGACTTGACGTCCGGGTCGCCGAGGATGATCTCAAGACCGTTGGCCATGACCTGGGCGGAAGCGCCACCGCCGATGTCCAGGAAGTTGGCCGGCTTGACGTTGCCGTGCTTCTCACCGGCGTACGCGACGACGTCCAGGGTGCTCATGACGAGACCCGCGCCGTTGCCGATGATGCCGACCTCGCCGTCGAGCTTGACGTAGTTGAGGTTCTTCTCCTTGGCGGCGGCCTCGAGCGGGTTCGCCGCGGCCTTGTCCTGGAGCTCCTCGTACTCGGGGTGACGGAACTCGGCGTTGTCGTCGAGCGACACCTTGCCGTCCAGGGCGATGACCTCGCCGGAGGCGACCTTCGCCAGCGGGTTGACCTCGACGAGGAGGGCGTCCGACTTGATGAAGGTGTCCCACAGCTTGATCAGGACGTTGGCGACCTTGTCCGCGACCTCGGCCGGGAACTTGGCGGCCTCGACGATCTCGCGGGCCTTGGCCTCGTCCACGCCGTCGATGGCGTCGATCGCGATCTTGGCGACGGCCTCCGGGCGGGTGGCCGCCACCTCCTCGATCTCCATGCCGCCCTCGACGGACGCGATGGAGAGGAAGGTGCGGTTGGCACGGTCGAGGAGGAAGGAGACGTAGTACTCCTCCAGGATCTCCGGGGCCGTCTCGGCGATCATCACCTTGTGGACCGTGTGGCCCTTGATGTCCATGCCGAGGATGTCCGTCGCGCGGGCGACGGCCTCGTCGGGGGTGGCGGCCAGCTTCACGCCGCCGGCCTTGCCGCGGCCGCCGACCTTCACCTGGGCCTTGACGACGGACTTGCCACCGAGACGCTCAGTGGCTGCGCGGGCCGCCTCAGGCGTGTCGATGACTTCACCGGCCAGCACCGGTACATCGTGCTTGGCGAAGAGGTCCCTCGCCTGGTACTCGAACAGGTCCACGCGCTTCCGTCCCTATCAGTGATCTCGCGGTTCGTTGGATGCGTGGGCGTGCCGCGAAGGGCAACGTGACGTCCGCTCTGTCACAAGGGAGGCGCACACGGTGTCCGAGCGCGCGGCATGTCCGTCTCGCAGGTTATCGCCGCATGGGGGGAGCCTCTAAATCGCGAGTCACACGTGAGCGGTGATACCTGTCACATGATGTCGGCTTCTCCGGCACCCCGTGCCGCGCGTGAGGGGCCTCACCGGGCTGGGGCTGGCCCGGTGAGGCCCTGCCGAACAACCCGGACGGGACGGTGACGCCCGTGGTCCGGGGTTGCGGGGCGGCCGGCCTCCATTCCCCAATGGCGGCCGGCCTCCCCTCCGCGAGGTCGCGGCCCGACGAACCGACGGATTTCGGCTGTCCGGGTCCCATGCCCCGCGGAGTCCTTTGTTACCCGTGAGTCAGTAACGGGTGACAGGCGGGTGCGCGCCGGAGAACACCGGGACGGCCGGAACCCGGCGGTATCGGCCGGGAGGTGGCTTGTGTCCGTACGGACGGCTGCGCGCGCCTGCGCGGAGGGCTCGCCGTACGGCCTAGGCGGGCGGGACGTGGACGTCCCGGCTGTGCTCGCGCGTGCGGGGCGTCTCCGCGGGCGCGGCGGCGCCCGGCAGGAGCCGGGGCAGGGCCCGGTGAGCGGCGGGCACGGCACCGGCGTCGGCGTGCCGGGCGGTGCCCGGGTCCGCGGAGGACCGGCTGCCGAGGGGGCCGTCGCTCTCCCCCGCCGTGGGGGTGGGGGGGGGCGCTGGGGCGTGCGGGGGTCGCCGGTGACCGCCCGGGGGCGGGGGGACGGGGGGCGGTTGCGGGTGGCTACGGAGGGTCGGGGCCGTGGCCGCCTGTGCGGGTACGGCGGAGATGTCTGCCGGGGCCGGCGGGGGCGCGGGCGCCTGACCGGCGCGGGCGGCGGGGGCGTCGGCAGCGGGCAGGAGCTGTGCGGGGACTCCCGCCGGCGCGGGGAGCGTCGTCGGCAGGGTGGGAAGCCCCGGCAGCACCTGAGGCGGCAGCGCGGTGGGCTGCTCCAGCACGGGGAGCGATACGGCGGGCAGGGTGGAGGCGATGGTGCCCAGCTCCTGGGTCACGTCATGGACCAGCCGGCCGACGGGCCGGACGACGCGCTCGAGAGGCGCCTCCACGGGGGCCGACGGTCTCACCACGGATTGCACAACCCGCTCGACGACGGGCCGTCCCACGCGCTCGCCGGCGCCACGCACCGCCTCGCCGAGGGACGGCAAGCCCGGCTGCTTCGCCGACCGCGCACCGGACTCGGCCCGGGGGAGCGCGCCCTGGCCGGACGCCGCTCGCTCGCCGCCGGACACCGTGCCCAGCGCGCCCACGGACCGCGAGCCCGACTCGGCCACGGCCTGCCGACCGGACCGCGAGCCCAGCTCACCGTCCGCGTGCGTCACCCGCGTCTCTGCGTGCCGCGTTCCGGACTCGGCCGGGGGCTGCGCGGCCGACTGCGACCCTCGCTCGTTCGCGAGGCGCCCCTCGCTCCCGGCCGTCTTCCGGGCCGCAGGCCCGTCACCCGCCGCCGTGAGGCCGCCCAGCACGGACCGGACGCCCCCGGCGTCGACCCGCACAACCCCTCCGACGGCCGGCCGGCCGTCCGCGGCCTCGGCCTGCTCCCCGAACAGCACCCCCAGGGCGAACACCGCCCCCACCACCAGAGCCAGCCGAACCGCACGCCTGCGGGCCGCGGCGCGCACCACGCACGCGGCGGCCTCGGGCACGGCTGTTGCTGACCAGGTCGACAGGGCGTTCCCTCTCAGGACTGCGGGGACCACCGGACACCTTCACGGGTCCTCGATCGAACGCCCCCGATCCTTGCACGCGACGCCCTCAGTTCCGCAACCCCCGTGTCACCGATGCGCACTCATGTCCGTTTTCAAAGCGGGGAGTCCGGTCCGGCGGCCCCGGCGTCGGGTATCGGCAGCGGCCGTTTCTCGATCGCCGCCGCCATCACCTCCGGGAACAGGTCGGGGGTGCAGGCGAACGCCGGAGCGCCCAGCGCCGCGAGGGCCGCCGCGTGCTCCCTGTCGTATGCGGGCGCGCCCTCGTCGGAGAGGGCGAGCAGCGACACGAACTGCGCGCCGGACGCCTTGATCGCCGCCACCCGCTTCAGCATCTCGTCGCGTATCCCCCCTTCGTAGAGGTCGCTGATCAGCACGACGACCGTGTCGGCGGGCCGGGTGATGCGCGACTGGCAGTACGCGAGGGCCCGGTTGATGTCCGTGCCGCCGCCGAGCCGGGTGGCGAAGAGGACGTCGACCGGGTCGTCCAGACGCTCGGTCAGGTCGACGACCTCCGTGTCGAACACGACGAGCCGCGTGGCGACCGCCCGCATCGACGCGAGGACCGCCCCGAACACCGAGGCGTACACCACCGACGACGCCATCGACCCCGACTGGTCCACGCAGAGCACGACCTCCTTCTTCACCGACCGCGAGGCGCGCCCGTGGCCGACGAGCCGCTCGGGCACGACCGTGCCGTGCTCGGGCAGGTAGTGCCGGAGGTTGGCGGCGACGGTGCGGTTCCAGTCGATGTCGTGGTGGCGGGGACGGCGGACGCGGGCGCTGCGGTCGACGGCGCCGGTGAGGGTGGCCCGGGTGCGGGTGGCGAGCCGCCGCTCCAGGTCCTCGACGACCTTGCGCACGACCTGCCGTGCCGTCTCCCTCGTCGTCTCGGGCATCGCCTTGGTGAGGGAGAGCAGCGTGCCGACGAGGTGCACGTCCGCCTCGACCGCCTCCAGCATCTCGGGCTCCAGCAGCAGCGTGCCCAGGCCGAGCCGGTCGATGGCGTCGCGCTGCATGACCTGGACGACGGAGGTGGGGAAGTACGTGCGGATGTCGCCGAGCCAGCGCGCCACCGACGGCGCCGACGCCCCGAGCCCGCCCGCCCGTTCGCGCCCCCTCGTGGGGGTGTCGTCCTTGCCGTAGAGGGCGGTGAGGGCGTCGTCGATCGCGGCGTCCTGCCCGGACAACGCGTGTCCGGTGCCGTCGGCCGTGTCGCCGCCGAGCACGAGCCGCCACCGGCGCAGCCGCTCCCCCGCCGCGTCCTCCGTCATCGCCGCACCTCCGTCCGCTCCCCGTGTGTTTCCCCGTCACCGTCAGGCCCCAGCAGCAGCCGCAGCACCGGCAGGACGGCGTCCGCCCGCGACTCGTCCACACCCGGTCCGAAGCCGGGCGCCCCGGCCGCCGCGTTGTCCGTGCGGTCGTGCCGTCCCGGTCCACGGCGGACCAGTTCACCGAGCGTGCGCCGCACCCCGGGTTCGTACGCGGAGAACGTCCGCCGCAGCAGCGGCAGCACATCGGTGAACGCCTCCGCCGGGACCGCCGTCAGCCACCGGTCGACCAGGCCGAACAGCCGCTCGTCGTGCACCAGCAGCAGCCCGCCGCCGGAGCCGCCGACGAACCCCTCGATCCACGCGGCCGCGTCCGCCGGGGGCGTGCCCGGTGACAGCACGAGGCCCATGAGCCGCGCCGCCTCGTCCTGCGGCAGCTCGCCCTCGTCGAGCAGGAGCCGCACGGCCCGCCCGCGCAGCACCCCCGGCACGGTGTCCCGTGCGGACAGCGTCCGCAGCACGGCCCGCCAGCGGGCGCGCAGCCTCCCGCCGCGCGCTGCGGGTATGTCACCGAGCAGGCCCAGCGCGCCGTGCACCGCGTCGACATGGCTCCGCATCTCCTCGGCCGCGTCGGCGTCCAGCCCGGCGCAGGCCGGGGGCAGTCCGACGAAGACCCGCTCGGCGAGACCCGCGGCGACCTCGGCGAGGGCGGCCGTGCCGGTGCCACGGACGTCGCCGTAGCGCAGCGAGCGGACCAGGGCGGGCAGCGCCTGCGCGAGGTGGGCGACGTCGGTGTCGAGGGCGGCACGGTCGGCGAGGACGCGCATCACCACCGGCAGGGCGTCGGGCAGGGCGGCCAGCAGGCAGTGCTCCGCGAGAGCGGTGACGTCGGCGAGGCCGCGCGCGGCGATCGCGTCCGCCTCCGCCTTGGCGGTCGCGGCGGCCGGCACGGTCGTCCCCCACACCCCCGCCTCGGCGGTGCGCACGGCCAGTTCGGGCTCCCAGCGCAGCCGCCAGGTCTCGCGGAAGGTGCCGGTGCCGGAGCGCGGGACGGCCGGGCGTCCCCAGTCGATGCCGAGCAGCCGCAGCCGGTGCAGCAGCCGGCTGCGCTCCGCGCCGGTCTCCTCGCGCAGGTCGAGGTCCAGCTCCCGCTCGTCCGCCTCGGGTCTGAGCCGCAGCCGGCGCCGCGTCCGCTCCAGGTCCCGCTGCAACGGCACCGCGGGCACCGTGTCCGGCACCTCCCCCAGCACGTCGCCGACGACCAGCCGGTCGCGCACCAGCGCCAGCGGCACGTCGGAGCCGTCGCACATCACCGCCCGTACGGCGTCGGTGGCCTCGCCCAGGCCGGGCAGCGGCCGTCCGCGCAGCGCGGCCAGGGTCTCCGCGAGCCGCACCGCCTCGATGACATGTCCGGGCGACACGGGCCGGTCCTCGGCCCGCAGCAGCCCTGCGACCTTGGTCAGCCACCGCTCGACCGGCCGGTCCGGGGCGGCGAACAGGTGCGCGTACCACCCGGGCGAGGCGATGCCCGCCCCGTACCCGCCGGCCCGGGACAGCCTGCGGTGCGTCCACGGCACCCACGTCACGTCCGTCTTCACCTTCGGCAGCCCCTTGAGCAGCGCCCGGTCGGCCGTCACGCCCGTACGCCGCCGCAGCGCCGGCACGTGCCACGCCCCGCAGACCACGGCCACGCCGCCGCCGAACTCCCGCTGCGCGTCCCGTATCCGCAGCCGCATATGGGCCTCACGGACCTCGTCCCGCCCGTGCCCGCCGCTGCCGTACGTCTCCCGTAGCGCCGTCATGGCCTCCTCCAGGGCGGTGAACGGCGCGAGCGCGTCCCCCTTTCCCGCGCCCCGGTGTTCGACGACGTCCTCCCACCAGCGCTCGGCGTCGTCGTACCCGGCGGTGTCGGCGAGCACCCCCAGCGGATCGATCCGCACGTCCTCGTCCGGGACGTCCTCCCCTCGTGTGTCCTCCTTCTCGTCCTCCTCGTCCCGCTCCCCGGCGAGCGTGTGGGTGGCCGGCAGGTCGATGAAGCGGGCGGGCACCCCTTGCTCCAGCGCCCAGCGGAGCGCGACCCACTCCGGGGAGAACGCGGCGAGCGGCCAGAACGCCGAGCGGCCGGGCTCGTCCACGGCATGGGCGAGCAGGGCGACCGGCGGGCGCATGTCCTCCGCCGCGGCCAGCGGGATCAGCGGATCGGCCTCGGGCGGGCCCTCGATGAGCACGACGCGCGGCCGGGACGCCTCCAGCGCGGCGCGCACGGCCCGCGCCGACCCGGGCCCGTGATGCCGCACGCCGAGCAGCAGCGGCCGGCCGGTGTCCTGTGCCTGACCTCCGTTCATACGCCGGCCTCGCGGCAGGCCCGGTAGAAGTCCGACCAGCCGTCGCGCTCGCGGACGACGGTCTCCAGGTACTCCTGCCAGACGACCCGGTCCGCCGCCGGGTCGCGGACGACCGCCCCGAGCACGCCCGCGGCGACGTCGCCGGCCCGCAGCACGCCGTCGCCGAAGTGGGCGGCGAGGGCCAGCCCGCCCGTGACGACCGAGATCGCCTCGGCCGTCGACAGCGTGCCGCTGGGGGACTTGAGCTTCGTCCGCCCGTCGGCGGTCACGCCGTCGCGCAGCTCACGGAAGACGGTGACGACCCGGCGGATCTCGTCGACGCCGTCGGGCACGGCCGGCAGGTCGAGCGACCGCCCGATCTGCTCCACGCGGCGCGTGACGATGTCGACCTCCGCCTCCGGTGTCTCGGGCAGCGGCAGCACCACCGTGTTGAACCGCCTGCGCAGGGCGCTGGACAGTTCGTTGACGCCGCGGTCGCGGTCGTTGGCCGTGGCGATCAGGTTGAAGCCGCGGACGGCCTGCACCTCCTGCCCGAGCTCAGGTATCGGCAGCGTCTTCTCGGACAGGATCGTGATCAGGGAGTCCTGGACGTCGGCCGGGATCCGGGTCAGCTCCTCGACACGGGCCGTCCTGCCCTCGGCCATCGCCCGCATCACCGGGCTGGGGACGAGGGCGTCGCGGCTGGGGCCGTGGGCGAGCAGCCGGGCGTAGTTCCAGCCGTAGCGGATGGCCTCCTCCGGGGTGCCGGCCGTGCCCTGCACGAGCAGCGTCGAGTCGCCGCTGACGGCGGCGGCGAGATGCTCGGAGACCCAGGTCTTGGCCGTGCCGGGCACGCCGAGCAGCAGGAGGGCGCGGTCGGTGGCGAGGGTGGTCACCGCGACCTCCACGACCCGGCGCGGGCCCACGTACTTGGGAGTGATCACCGTGCCGTCCGGCAGCGTCCCGCCGAGAAGGTAAGTGGCGACGGCCCACGGCGACAGACGCCAGCGGGCCGGGCGCGGGCGGTCGTCCTGGGCGGCCAGCGCGGTCAGTTCGTCCGCGAAGGCGTGCTCGGCGTGCGGACGCAGGGTGTCCGTCCTCGCGGCGCCGGTGTCCGCGGGCACGGAGCCGTTCCGCCGCGGGTCGACGGACGTCGGTTCTGCGGACACAGACATGGCTGGGTCCCCCCTCCAGCTCGGCCGGTTCGGATCTGTCACCCACCGTGCACCACCCCACTGACAATCGCCCCCGACCTGCACAAATGCCCTGACGACCCCGACTGTCAGTGGCGGGACCTACCGTCGAAGACATGACTGATCAGGGGGGACGCCGGACCGTGACGCAAATGCGGGCAGCGGCACTTGACGCAGCGTCGGAGCGGCTGGGCGAGCCCGCGTCCGGCACAGCGGGGGGTGAAGCGTCCGCTCCCCCTCCGCCCGCGTCCCCCGCCGCCCTGCGCCGGGCCGGACGCCGGGCGGAGCGGATCACGGCGGGGGCCACCGAGCTGGAGCAGCGCCTGGCCGACCTCCTGCGCGGCGGGCTGATCTCCGCCGGGCAGTCCGGTCCCGCCCTGTGGGAGGAGACCGCCGCCCGCATGGTCGACGCGCAGGCTCCGGGACTGGCGGGCAAGGCGCGGGAGTTGGGCTCGCTCGCGAGCACCGGCGCCGACGCTCCCGTACGCCTGTTGGAGGAGTGCGCCCTGCTCCATCTCCTGGCCCAGGCGTGGCTGCGGCGCGACCGGCTGCCCGAGCCGCTCGCCGCGACGGTGCGTTCCCGTGTCGGCCTGACCGCGTCGCCGGTCGGACCCGCGCTCCGCGACGACTGGCTGGTCCTCGCCCAGTACGACACCTCCGACGGCCGCCTGACCACCCGTCGCATATGGCTGCACGGCACGACGTCCGGCCGTACGGCACTGCTCCTCTCTTATGGCGCCGCCGGCCGCTCCCCCGACCTGACGCTCCCGGCCGGGCTGGCCGTCGACGCCGAGCTGACGCCTTATCCGGGCGCCGGGCAGCCGCGGATGGCGCTGACCGGGCGGTTCGGGGCGCCCGCGCCGACGGCCGTGCGCCCGCCGGGCACGACGACGTCCGGGGCGCTCGCCCGCTACGGCGCCGCGCTGCGCGATGACCCGTGGCGGGAGTCGGTCCCGGTGACGCTGGACCGGGTGGTGCCGGTCCCGGACGGTGACGGCTGGCAGCTGGCCGACGCCGACGAGGACCACGCCCTGCCGGTCGGTGCGGCGGCCCGGTCCCGCCCGGGGCTGTGGCGGCTGGTCGCCCTGTCCGGAGGCGCCCCGGTCCGTGTCTTCGGCGAGTGCGGCCCCCGGGGATTCACTCCCCTGGCGGCCTGGCCGCAGGGTCCGGGAGAGCCGGTGATCCTGTGCTGACCAGCCACTTTCCTCACTCGCCCCACACCGGCCCCGCCACCCCCGTGCATCTTTCGGACATCGCTGGACACTCGGTGCGCGTGAGGCTTCGACCGCACCGGGACCCCCGTCGGAGAGGAAGCTCATGAGCAGGACGACCGCCACCGTGGCCGCGTCCCTCCCGGACCACTGGGAGGAGCTGGTGACCACGGCTCTGCTGGGCACCGACCGGCGCACCCCGCCGGGCGCGGCGCCCGGACCGCGGGCGCCGTCGGCCCTGCTCGACGCGGTCGCCGCGGCGACCGTACGGCGCGGGCGGGCTGCGCCGCGCGGCCGCGAGCGGCTGCGCCCGCCCCCGAGACCCGCGGCCTCCGCTGCCGCCGCCGCCGCACGCAGGCTCGCGGTGCTGCTCGCCGACCGTCCGGCGCGTCCGCGGCGGCGCGGGGCGTCCCGGACCTGATGGAGCTGCTGCGCAGTGGCTCCAGGCGGCGACGCCCACGGCTACGCGGCGCCCCGCCCACCTCCCCGCCTGCTCGACGCCGCGCGGGCGGTTCGCGGGCCCGCGCGCGCTGTGGCTGGCCCGGCTCAACCCGGACTGGCGGTTCGCCCTGCGCGCGGCCCCCGGCGGCGGCCCCTCGGCGCCGGACCTCCGCGACCCTCAGGGCATACGGCGGCTCTGGCAGGAGGGCCTCTTCGCCGAGCGGGTCACGCTGCTCACCGCCCTGCGCTCCCGCGACGCGGCCGCCGCGCGCGCCCTGCTGGAGGAGACGTGGGCGACGGAGCGGGCCGAGGACCGGCTGATGTTCCTGGACTCCCTGCGCGCCGGACTCGGCCCGGACGACGAGCCCTTCCTGGAGCGGGCGCTGGCCGACCGCAGCCGCAACGTACGGGCGACGGCGGCCGAGCTGCTGTCGGCGCTGCCCGCGTCGGCGCTGGCCGCGCGGATGGCGGTGCGGGCGGCCGCGTGCGTGGCGGTGGACCGTACGCGGGACGTGCCGACGATCGTCGTGGAGGCTCCGCACGAGTGCGACGCGGCGATGGAGAGGGACGGCGTGGCGGCCAAGGCGCCGACCGGCCGCGGTGAACGGTCGTGGTGGCTGGGGCAGTTGGTGGAGGCGACGCCGCTCGGCACCTGGCCGGGGCGGCTCGGCGGGCGTACCCCGGAGGCGATCGTGGCGCTGCCGGTCGCCGACGGCTGGCAGGGCGAGCTGCACGCGGCCTGGTGCCGGGCGGCGGTGCGGCAGCGGGACGCGGCCTGGTCGCGCGCGCTGCTCGGGGAGCCGTCCGCGCCGGAGGCGGGCGGTCCCGGGGCGGTGTCCCTGGCCGAGCGCGCCCGGCTGCTGGCCACCCTGGACGCCGGTGAACGGGCGGTGTGGGTGGCCGGGTTCATCGAGACGCACGGCCTGTCCGAGGCGTTCCAGCTGCTCGGGGTGTGTGCGGTGCCCTGGGCCCCGCCGCTCGGGCGGGCCGTGGTCGACGCGCTCAACATCGCGCGGGACGCAGGGAGTTATCCATGGAGTTTCAGCGGAGTCATGGGCCTGGCCGAGCGCTGCCTCGACCCGTCCGAGGCGAGCCGTCTGGACGCGCTGCTGGCGATACCGGACGAGCCGGAGGACGCGGCGCCCGGCGCCACGAGCTACTGGTCGGAGGCGTTCCAGCGCCTGGTGACCACGTTGCGGCTGCGCGGCGCGATGCTGGCGGAACTGGCTCCGGAGGAGCCGGCTCCCTGACCGGACCGGTCGACCCGGCCACCTCCCGGCCCACCGCCGGAGCCGGACGGGGCGGCGGCCCACACGCCGGCGGACGGCGCCCTCAGCGCCGACGCCCGGAGACCGGCATCCCGCCGCCCGCCGTCACGCGGGCAGCAACTCCCGCACGGCGGACACCGGCGGCACCGGCGCCCGCGGCCCTCGCCGCGCAGACACGCGCCGCCCCGGCCGCCCCGACACCCGACGCCCTCGCTCCATCGGCACCGGACGCCCCCGTCCCGCCCGCCTCGGGCGCCCCGGCGGAGCAACACCGCCCGCCCGCCGCAGCGCCCCCGCGTCTATGCCTCCGCGGGCTGCCGGACGTTCGCCCGTACCCAGTCCACGATGGACGCCGTGGTCGCGCCCGGCGTGAAGATCTCCGCGACGCCCTTCTCCTTCAGCGGCGGGATGTCCGCCTCGGGGATGATGCCGCCGCCGAAGACGAGGATGTCCTCCGCGTCCCGCTCCTTCAGCAGGTCGATGACCTTCGCGAAGAGCGTGTTGTGCGCGCCCGAGAGGATGGACAGGCCGATCGCGTCGGCGTCCTCCTGGATCGCGGTGTCGACGATCTGCTCGGGGGTCTGGTGGAGCCCGGTGTAGATCACCTCCATACCGGCGTCGCGCAGGGCCCGCGCGATGACCTTGGCCCCGCGATCGTGGCCGTCGAGCCCCGGCTTGGCCACCACCACGCGGATCGGACCGGCTGCCACACCCATCACTGCCTCCATGAAGCGACTACATCCATCCGTATCGACCAGTACCGCACACATCGCACGGATTCCCCGGCCCGAACCGGCCGTAGAAGTGAACGAACGTTATCTCCAGCATCCCGCAACCGGCAGTTTCACGGTGCACAGGGAGGGGGAAATCACACGGTGGGACACGTCCGTCGCGCAGCGTTCCCGGGCCCGGCCCCGCAGCCGAGTGCTCGTGCGACACACGGACAACAGTGGGAACATGCGCATAAGGGATGCGCCTCGAGGTCGACCCACCACCGCGCACCGTCCGCGCTTCACCGGCGCGCACCGTCGACCGCACTCGGAGCGCCATTCCACGAGGGCACACGGGGGACGAGGCTGTCCCTTCGCGTGCCGACAGGAGGTCGGCCATGAAGGTCACCCAGGCAGCTCTTCCGTTCCTGCCCCTCTGCCGGCGCCTCCTGCCGGCCCGGCTGGCGGATCTCTCCGTGAGCCTGCTGAAGGCGACCGCACTGGAGCTGGCGATCCTGGCGGGCCATGTCCTCCTCTATCCCGCCGGCATCATCCAGGAGCGGCGCGGCCCCGACCGTTCCGCACTGACCGCCCCGGAGGGGACGGCGCAGCTGCCGACGGAGGCCAAGCCGCCGGTCGTGCTGCTGCACGGCTTCATCGACAACCGCTCGGTCTTCGTCCTGCTGCGCCGCAGCCTGGCCCAGCACGGCCGGCAGCAGATCGAGTCGCTGAACTACTCCCCGCTGACCTGCGACATCCGCACGGCGGCCGAGTTGCTCGGACGCCATGTCGAGCAGGTGTGCGAGCGCACGGGGAGCGAGCGGGTGGACGTGGTGGGACACAGCCTCGGCGGGCTGATCGCGCGGTACTACGTGCAGCGGCTGGGCGGCGACCGGAGGGTGCGGACGCTGGTCACGCTCGGCACCCCGCACTCCGGCACGCGGGTGGCGCCGCTGGCCAACGCCCATCCGATCGTGCGGCAGATGCGTCCGGGCTCCCCGGTGCTGGAGGAGCTCGCCCGGCCCGCGCCCGGGTGCCGTACGCATTTCGTGGCGTTCTGGAGCGACCTCGACCACATCATGGATCCGCTGGAGAACGCGTGCATCGAGCACCCGGACCTCAAGGCGGTCAACGTGCGGGTGAGCGGTGTGGGGCACCTGGCGCTGCCGGTGCACCCGGCGGTGGCGACGGGCATCCGGGAGGCGCTGGACACGGCGCATCCGGGTGAACCGTCCGGCGGTCGGGCGAACGGCCTCACGGTCGCCTGAGACGCGGAGGCGCACGACACGCCCGCGCCTCCCCTCACGGACGGCACGATCTTTCCCGTCCACAAGCGAACAACATCGGTCAGGTACGGCCCACTTGCCGACGCCCGTGCGCCACAACTTCGAACACCCGTCGAACAAAGAGCCAAGACGGCGCCCGCCGACCGCCAAAACCCGACCGAATGCCCGTTTCCTGCGGCCGCGAAACCTGGGGAAGATTGTCGCGCCCGCATACCGCCGGGTACAGTCGCCGCACTGCTCTGGCAGCCCCTGTTGTCGAGGCGAAAGAGAAGTTGGTGAACGACCGTCACCCGTCGGGGACCATGACCCCGGCTCCGGCCTCCGATGCCGCCTCGGCGCCCTACGCGTCGTACGGCAGCCAGGAGGTCCCGTACGGGGACGTCACCTCTTACGGCGGCTACGACGCCACCTACTACGGCACCGGCGAGCACGCCGCCGGCACCTTCGCCGCCGACCCCCTCTTCGGGAGCATGCCGGGCGAGGACCCCGCGCAGGCCGCCTGGACCACCGGCCAGTGGACGGCCGGCGCGCAGGACACCGGGCACTACGACGCCTACGCCTTCCAGCAGGCCGCGTACGGGACCGGCGGCCAGGACGCGACCGCCTGGACCACGGGCGAGCAGCCGATGGCGGGGACCCCCCAGCAGGGCGGGTCCCCCGAGACCGGCCAGTGGGACGCGAGCGCGTGGCTCCAGCCCGACCATGCCGAGCAGCCCGCGGACCCGACGCAGCAGTGGAACTGGGGCACGCAGACCTTCGACAGCGGCGTCTACGACGCCACCCAGTGGAACTCCGACGGCGGCGAGACACCCGCACCGGACGCGCAGTACGGCGGAGAGCCGTACGGGCAAGAGCAGTTCGGGACCCAGGAGGACTTCGCGGCGCACGAGAACTTCGCGGCGCAGGAGGACTTCACCCGGGAGAGCTTCTCCCGGGAGCCCTACGAGCAGGACGCGCCCGACCAGCCCTACGCGGAGGACGCCTACCGCGGGGAGCCCGGTCCGGACGAACCCGGGGCCGGTGAACCGGCCGACACCGGCGAACTGCCCGCCGTCTCCCTCCTCGACGAGCAGGAGGAGGTCACCCCCGCACCGCGCGCCGCCTCCCGTTCCGGGTCCCGCTCCCGCCGCCGCACCCCGCCCAAGCGCTCCGCGCTGCTGACCGTGGCCGTGCCCTCGGCCTGCGTGATGGGCGTCGCCGGCATCGCCGCCGCCTCGGTGGGGGACCTCTCCGACGAGGGCGGCCAGGACGCCCGGACGACCGCCGCGGACGCCCAGCCGGTCCAGCCGTCCGCCGCCAACGTCAAGCTGGACACCCAGCTCGAGAGCCTCGCGGCCGGCGCCGACGACTTCGCGGACCGGGCCAGCCGCGCCCAGGGCCGCATCGACCTCAAGGCCCAGCAGGAGCTCGAGCGCAAGCGGGCGGCCGAGGAGGCGGCCCGCAAGGAGCGGCTCCGCCCGAAGTTCGCGCTCCCGGTGGCGCAGCACGGACTCAGCGCCTTCTACGGCCAGTCCGGCATCAACTGGATGTCCCTCCACACCGGCATCGACTTCCCCGTCTCGTACGGCACGCCCGTGCTGGCGGCGACCGACGGCACGGTACGCACGCAGTACAACTCCGCCTACGGCAACATGCTGATCGTGACGGCCATGGACGGCACGGAGACGTGGTACTGCCACCTCTCCAGTTACCAGGTGCCCTCCGGCGCGACCGTCAAGGCGGGCGACCAGATCGCGTTCTCCGGCAACTCCGGCAACTCGACCGGCCCGCACCTGCATTTCGAGGTCCGTCCCGGCGGCGGCTCGTCGATCGACCCCCTGCCCTGGTTCCGCAGCCACGGCCTGGAACCGACGTAAACGAACCCACGCAGGCCGGCCCGTGATCCGGCGCCCGCCGCGGCGCCGGGGCGAACCCCGGGCCACGACAGGCCACGCCGGTCCACCGACTGCTAGAGCTTCTCCACCGGCGCGTACCGCAGCAGCAGCCGCTTGGGCTTCTCGTCGCCGAAGTCGATCGTCGCCTCCGCGTTCGCCCCCGTGCCCTTCACCGCGACGACCGTGCCCAGGCCGAACTGGTCGTGGGTGACCCGGTCCCCGACCGCCAGCGACACCACGGGCTTCTCCGAGGTGCGCCGGGTCGCGAAGCCGGAGGCGCCCGACGCGGACGAGCGGGAACGGGACGACGACAGCGACGCCGCCACCCCGGACACCGCACCGGAGGCCACCGGACCGCTCGCCCCGGTCCGCTTCCACTCCACGTGCGTGGCCGGGATCTCCTCCAGGAACCGCGACGGCGGGTTGTACGACGGCTGGCCCCAGGCGCTGCGCATCACCGACCGGGTGAGGTAGAGCCGCTCCCGGGCGCGCGTGATGCCGACGTAGGCCAGGCGGCGCTCCTCCTCCAGCTCCTTGGTCTGGCCGAGGGCGCGCATGTGCGGGAAGACGCCGTCCTCCATACCGGTCAGGAAGACGACCGGGAACTCCAGGCCCTTGGCGGTGTGCAGGGTCATCAGCGTGATGACGCCGTCGCCGTCCTCCTCGTCGGGGATCTGGTCGGAGTCGGCGACCAGGGCGACCTGCTCGAGGAAGTCGGCCAGCGTGCCGGTCTCGCCCTCGCCGCGCTCCTGCTCGAACTCCAGGGCGACAGCCGCGAGTTCCTGGAGGTTCTCGATGCGGGTCTCGTCCTGCGGGTCGGTGGAGGCCTGCAGCTCGGCGAGGTAGCCGGTGCGTTCCAGGATGGCCTCGAGGACCGTCGCCGGTCCCGCCCCCGACTCGACGACCGTACGCAGGTCCTCCATCAGCGTATTGAACCGCTTGACCGCGTTCACCGACCGGGCGGCCATGCCGTACGCCTCGTCGACGCGGCGCAGCGCCTGCGGGAAGCTGATCTTCTCCCGCTGGGCGAGCGCGTCGATCATGGCCTCGGCGCGGTCGCCGATGCCGCGCTTGGGGACGTTGAGGATGCGGCGCAGCGGGACCGAGTCCTCGGGGTTGGCCAGCACCCGCAGGTAGGCCAGGACGTCCCGGACCTCCTTGCGCTCGTAGAAGCGCACGCCGCCGACGACCTTGTAGGGCAGGCCGACGCGGATGAAGATCTCCTCGAACACACGGGACTGGGCGTTGGTCCGGTAGAAGACGGCGACGTCGCCGGCCTTGGCCTCGCCCGCGTCCGTGAGGCGGTCTATCTCGTCGGCGACGAACTGCGCCTCGTCGTGCTCGGTGTCCGCGACGTACCCCGTGATGCGCGCGCCCTCGCCCGCGTTGGTCCACAGGTTCTTCGGGCGGCGCGACTCGTTGCGCTCGATCACGGCGTTGGCGGCGGACAGGATCGTCTGCGTGGAGCGGTAGTTCTGCTCCAGCAGGATCGTCGTCGCGTCCGGGTAGTCCTCCTCGAACTGGAGGATGTTGCGGATGGTCGCGCCGCGGAACGCGTAGATGGACTGGTCGGCGTCGCCCACCACGCACAGCTCGGCGGGCGGCACCTCGGCCTCCGGCGGGACGTCGACGTGGGGCTCGGAGGCGCCCCCGACCAGCTCGCGCACCAGGGCGTACTGGGCGTGGTTGGTGTCCTGGTACTCGTCGACCAGGACGTGCCGGAAGCGGCGGCGGTAGTGCTCGGCGACGTCGGGGAAGGCGCGGAGCAGGTTGACCGTCGTCATGATCAGGTCGTCGAAGTCCAGCGCGTTAGCCTCGCGCAGGCGGGACTGGTAGAGCGCGTAGGCCTGGGCGAGGGTCTTCTCGAAGCCGTCGGTCGCCTGGGCGGCGAAGTCCTCCTCGTCGATCAGCTCGTTCTTCAGGTTGCTGATCTTGGCGCTGAAGGACTTCGGCGGGAAGCGCTTCGGGTCGAGGTCCAGGTCGCGGCAGACCAGGGCCATCAGACGCTTGGAGTCGGCGGCGTCGTAGATCGAGAAGGACGACGTGAAGCCGAGCCTCTTGGACTCGCGGCGCAGGATGCGGACGCACGCGCTGTGGAACGTCATCACCCACATCGCGTTCGCCCGGGGGCCGACGAGCTGCTCGACGCGCTCCTTCATCTCGCCCGCGGCCTTGTTGGTGAAGGTGATCGCGAGGATCTGGCCCGGGTGGACGCCCCGCTCGGCGAGCAGGTAGGCGATGCGGTGGGTGAGCACACGGGTCTTGCCGGACCCGGCTCCGGCGACGATGAGCAGCGGGGAGCCGGAGTGCACGACCGCGGCGCGCTGGTTGTCGTTCAGCCCCTCGAGCAGCGCGGCGGAGTCGATCACCGGGCGCGGGGCGCCGTCCCGGTAGTAGGAGTCCCGCTCCGGGGGCACGTCGAACTTCCCGCCGAACAGGTCGTCCGGCAGGGGCTCCGGGGCGTGCTCGTCCTCGGGCGGCGGCGGGGGGTCGTCCGCCGGGCCGCGCTGGGCCTGGAGGTCCGCCAGGAAGCTGTCGTCAAAGAGGCTGCTCATCGCTCTCCGAGTCTAGGGCGCTCCACCGACAACCCGGGCCCGCCCCGGAAACATCCCCGGCCCCTCCCCGGGGCGCCGCGGCGGGCACCCTCCACGGTCAGCGCCTCACCGTGCGTGACATCCACAAGAAGGTCACGAAAATGTATCGGGCATATCACCCATCAACCTTCACAAGGGCCACACCAGTTGGCTACCGTGCCGTCCGGGCCGCTCGTCCCCCGCCGGCGAACCTCGCCGGGCCGCGCGGCCCCCGCCGAGTCCGTCACTGTCCGCCAGGGCAGCCGGAGCCGGGGACCCACCGAGACTTGGGGTGAATCGGCCCACTCTTCGGAGAGGCCGTAGGGCAACCCTTCCACCCGCCCGAACCCGACAGCTAACCCGGTAGGCGGAGCACCGGAAGGAGTCGCCTCCCTTGGCGTCGCACCGCAAGTCGCGCACCCCCGGCACGCGCGTGGCAGGCATACGCACCCCGGCCCTCGCCACGGCCGCGCTCACCTCTGTGGCCTTGCTCTCCCAGACGGCCAACGCCTCTCCCGGCGAGGACCGGCCGAGCCTGGAGGAGGTGGAGAAGAAGGTCGGCGACCTCTACCGCCAGGCCGAGTCGGCGACCGAGAAGTACAACGCGGCCAAGGAGAAGACCACCAAGCAGCGCAAGCGCGTCGACACCCTCCTCGACGACGTGGCGCAGCGCACGCAGAAGCTGAACGAGGCGCGCGCCGAGCTGGGCTCCTACGCGGCCGCCCAGTACCGCACCGGCGCCGGCCTGCCCGACACCGCGACGTTCCTGCTCGCGGAGACCCCGCAGGACATCTTCGACCAGCGTCAGGTGCTGGACCGGATGACCGGCCGCCAGAAGGCGGCGGTCGACGACTACGTCACCCAGCAGACCGAGACGATGAAGAAGCGGCAGGAGGCCACCGAGAGCCTCCGAACGCTCACCGAGACGCAGGGCGACCTGAAGACGGCCAAGGCCACCGTCCAGAAGAAGCTCGCCGACGCGCGTGAACTGCTGTCGAAGCTGACCGCCGAGGAGAAGGCGCGGCTCGCCGCGATCGAGAAGCGCAAGCAGGAGGAGGCCGCCCGCAAGGCCGCGGAGCTGGCCCGGCAGCAGGCGGAGCAGGAGCAGGCCCGCGAGGAGGCCGCGCAGCAGGACGGTGGCGCCTCGGAGGGCTCCGGGTCCGGCTCCACCGGCTCGACCGAGACCCCGCCCGCCGACTCGTCGTACGGCATCAAGGCCGAGAAGGCCCTCGCCTTCGCCCGCGCGCAGATCGGCAAGCCGTACGTCTGGGGCGCGACCGGCCCCGGCTCCTACGACTGCTCTGGGCTGACCCAGGCCGCCTGGAAGGCCGCCGGCGTCTCCCTGCCGCGCACCACCTATGACCAGGTGAACGCCGGCACCACCGTCCCGGTGTCCCAGGCGCAGCCCGGCGACCTGGTCTTCTTCTACGACGACGTCACCCACGTGGGCATCTACATCGGCAACGGCATGATGATCCACGCCCCGAAGCCGGGCGCGTACGTCCGCGAGGAGTCGATCTACTACGACGGCGACTCCGCGATCCACAGCGTCGTCCGGCCGGCCTGACGGCACGGGCGCAGAGGGCGCAGAGGACGCAGAGGGCGCACATACGAAAACCGCCGACCGGGCCGGAGAGGCTCGGTCGGCGGTTCCGTGTCGAGGGCAGGCCCCGGCGTTCCGGGGTCGCGGCTCAGGTCCAGAGCACCGCGATGAAGATGTTCGCCACGGTCAGCAGGCCGACCAGGCCGAAGACGCCCTTGTCCACCTTCTCCTCGTCCCGCTTCACGTAGACCAGGCCGAGGATCACGACCAGCAGCGCCAGCTTCACGCCGATCTTGATGTTGTCCACGGAGTAGTCCTGCGCCTGGTTGAGGCCCACGAGGATCACGCCCGTGACCAGCATCGTCAGCGCGCCGTGCAGCATCGCCGGGACGAAGCGGGCGGTGCCCGCGCCCATCGCCTTCATCTGGGTGAGGAAGCCGCCGAGCAGCGACGCGATGCCGATGATGTGCAGACCGACGAAGAGGTGGATGAGTACGTCCATGAGGCCGGAGCCTAACCAGGGGCGTCCCATAGCATTCCGCCGCCCTCGGCCTTCCCGCCTTCACCACATCGGTCATCACTCTGAGTGAGAACGAAGCGCCATGCACGACCCAACGGTCACTTACGGTCACCCGGCGGTCCGTGGGCAACACTTCCGCACAACCCGCATCCCGCGCCGCGCGGCCCGGCCTAGCGTCCTGCCCCAGGTGACCGGCTCCGCATCGCCGCTCGGGCCAGGAGCGGCGGCCGGACACCACCGCCGAGGAAAGGGTCCGGCGGCGGACGGCTCCCCTGTCACCCCGCCGCCGGACCACCGGACGGACGTCCGGCCCCGACGGACGCCAGTGGGAAGGACGGCACCGAGGGTGGCAGCGCACCGCAGGTCACGGCAGCGTCCGGTGGGCGGCACCACGGCCCGTGCGGCCGTCACCGTCGTCCTCGCGGGAGCGGCCACCGCGGCCGGCTTCGACGGAGCGGGGCACGCGGCGCCCCGGCCGACGCCCTCCGGCGCCGACGTGGACCGTCTGTACCGCGAGGCCGAGGTCGCCACCGAGAAGTACAACGGCGTCAAGGAGAAGGCGGATTCGGCACGGCGGCGGCTGCGCGACCTCCAGGACGAGACGGCCCGCGCCCAGGCACGGCTCAACAAGGCCCGGGAGGCCCTGGGGACCGTAGCGGCGGCGCAGTACCGCTCCGGCGGCCTCGACCCCGCCCTGCGGCTGATGCTGTCCGACGACCCCGACGCCTACCTCGACGGCGCGGCCCTCGCCGAACGCGCGGGCAGCCGCCACCACGCCGAGCTGGGCCGGGTCCGCGCCCAGCTCCGCGAGATCGAGAAGCTGCGCGGCGCGGCCCGCGTCGAGGTGAGGACGCTCACCGCCCGCCGGGACGAACTCGGGCGCCACCGGCGGACGATCACCGAGAAGCTGTCCGCCGCCCGCGAGGCGCTGTCCCGGATGTCACCGGAGGAGCGCGCCCGGATCACCGGCGACTCCCTCCGCGCCGCCCGCTCGGCCGGCGGTACGGCCCGGGACGCCGCCCTGGCGCAGGCGCCGAACGCGCGCGCCGCGCAGGCCGTCGCCTACGCCCGCCAGAAGCTCGGCAGCCCTTATGTGTGGGGCGCGACCGGCCCGGACGCCTTCGACTGCTCGGGCCTCGTGCTGGCCGCGTACCGCTCCGCGGGCGTCTCCCTGCCGCGCACCACGTACGCGCAGATCGACGCCGGCCGTCGCGTCTCCCCCTCCGAACTCCTCCCCGGGGACCTGGTGTTCTTCTACTCCGGCATCAGCCACGTCGGCCTGTACATCGGCAACGGGCAGATGATCCACGCCCCGAACCCCTCGGCCCCGGTCCGCGTGGCCCCCGTCGACCAGATGCCGTTCGCGGGGGCGACACGCGTCGTGTGACCGAGCTCGGCCGGGCGGCTCAGACCAAGCGGCGGGCCGTCGCCCAGCGGGTCAGCTCGTGCCGGTTGGACAGCTGCAGCTTGCGCAGCACCGCGGAGACGTGCGACTCCACCGTCTTCACCGAGATGAACAGCAGCTTGGCGATCTCCTTGTAGGCATAGCCCCGGGCGATCAGCCGCAGCACCTCCCGCTCGCGCTGGGTGAGACGGTCGAGGTCCTCGTCCACCGGCGGGGCGTCCGTCGACGCGAAGGCGTCCAGCACGAACCCGGCCAGCCGCGGCGAGAACACCGCGTCGTTCTCCTGCACCCGGAAGATCGAGTCGACCAGGTCGGCGCCCGTGATCGTCTTGGTGACGTAGCCGCGCGCACCGGCCCGGATGACGCCGATGACGTCCTCCGCCGCGTCCGACACGGACAGCGCGAGAAAACGCACCGGCCGCTCCGGATCCCCCATCAACGACGTGCAGCGCCGCAGCACTTCGATGCCGCCGCCCCCGGGCAGGTGCACGTCGAGCAGGACCACCTCGGGCCGCGTCGCCGTGATGACCGTGACCGCCTGGTCGACGTCGGCGGCCTCGCCGACCACCTCGACACCGGTCTGCTCGGTCTGTCCGATCTCCGCCTGGACCCCCGTACGGAACATCCGGTGGTCGTCGACGAGGACCACGCGCACATGGCGCCGCCCGGCCCCGCCGGCCGGCTCCGCGGTCCCGTCCGCCGGCGCCGCCTCCGCCGCTGCGTTCGCCTCGGTCGGCTCGCTCATGACGTCTTCTCCGCCCTCTCCATCTCCAGCTCGACCTCGGTTCCCCCGTCCGGCACCGCGCGCAGCCGCGCCGTGCCGCCGTTGCGTTCCATACGGCCGATGATCGATTCTCTGACGCCCATACGGTCGGCGGGTATCGAGTCGAGGTCGAACCCGGGACCGCGGTCCCGGACGGACACGAACACCGTCCTCCCCTCGACCTCCGCGTAGACCTGGACCGCGCCTCCCTCGCCACCGTACTTGGCGGCGTTGACCATCGCTTCCCTCGCGGCCTGCATCTGCGCGGCGATCCTCTCGTCGAGGGGGCAGTCGCCCACGACGACGACCTCCAGGGGGACGCCGTGCTTGTCCTCGACCTCGGCGGCGTTGCGCTTGACCGCCTCCGCGAGGGTGGCGGGCTCCTCGTCCTCGTCCTTGCCGTTCCCCTCCGGCTTGTGGAGCCAGGCGCGCAGGTCGCGCTCCTGGGCGCGGGCCAGGCGGCGCACCTCGCCGGGGTTGTCCGCGTTGCGCTGGATCAGCGTGAGCGTGTGCAGCACGGAGTCGTGGACATGGGCGGCGACCTCGGCGCGCTCCTGGGCGCGGATGCGCATCAGGCGCTCCTCGGAGAGGTCCTGCGTCATACGAACGAGGTATGGACCCGCGAGCAGGGCGACGCCGACGAGGACCGCCAGGGCGGCCTGCAGCACCGCGCCCAGGTGACTGCCGGAGCCGCGCAGGACGAAGATGCCGGAGGCGCCCGCCGTCACCAGCAGCACACCCGCCACCGCCCGCAGCAGCGTGACCGTCCGCCTGCGGCGGCCGACCTCCATCCAGCGGGCCCGGCGTGCGTTGTCCGCCTGCCGCCACACCAGGGCCACGCCCGCGCCGACCAGGACGGTCGGCCAGAGGTACGCCCGGGCGCCGTTGGTGAGGTCCACGCTGCCCACGAAGATCATGGCCACCACGACCATGAGGAGCAGGGCGACGATCTGTCCCTTGTCCGGTTTCCGCGTGACGAGTCTGCGGCGGCCGTCCGGGGTGGTCTCGGCGGTGACCGGCGAGGGCGGTTTCTGCGCGTCGACGCCGCCCACCCCGAGCGGCACGAAGAACCAGAACGCGGCGTACAGCAGGGCCCCGAGACCGTCGGCCATGAACAGGGCGACGAACGCGAGGCGCACCCAGATCACGGGCAGGCCGAGATGTCCGGCGAGCCCCCGTGCCACTCCCCCGAGCCAGCGTCCGTCACTGCTGCGGTAGAGCTTGCGCGGCGGCCGCGGCTCGGCGAGGGGCGCTGCTGCGGCTTCCGACATGCCAACGATGGTCACACGCCGAGCAGTCCGGGGCATCAGGGTCCGCCCCGGAGACTCCCCTGATCCCGGTCTCGGGGTCGGCCCCCCGACATCGGGATCAGGGGCGGATATCAGGGTCCGGCCAGGGTCGTCCCGACTGCCGTCGGCGCGGCTCGGCCGTCACCATGGACCCATGACGGATCAGCAGCACGCCGCGTCGGGTCCGGGACCGCGTCCCGGACCCGGACCGGGCGCGCCCGCCGCGGGCCCCTCCCGTGCGAGCGCGGGGAAGGAGGGGACGGCCGGCGCTCCGGCGGGGCTCGTCGACCCCGGCCGGCACTTCCGGCGGGACCGGCGGCACCAGATGTTCGGCGGGGTCTGCGCCGGTCTCGGCCGGCAGTACGACATGGACCCGGTGATCTTCCGGATCACGCTCGCCGTGCTGTCCGCGACCGGCGGCATCGGCCTCATCTTCTACGGCTTCGCCTGGCTGTTCGTCCCGTACGACGACGAGGACGAGAACCAGGTCCGCCGGCTGCTCACCGGCCGGGTCGACGGCCACACGCTCGCGGCGGTGCTGTTCGCCCTGGTCGGCTGCGGTGTCTTTCTGTCGATGCTGAGCAACGACGGGGTGCTGAGCTTCGCCGTCATACTGTCCCTGCTGCTCGCGGGCGCCGCCTACTGGTCGCGGCGGCGCGGCACGCCGAGCCCGGACCCGATCGCCGCGCAGGCCGCCGCCGACGCCCCGCCGGAGCCACAGGCACCGCCGGTTCCGGCCGCGTACCCGTCGTGGTGGCGCGAGCCCATCGTCAAGGACGGCACGTATGTCGGGGGCACGGGGTATCTGTGGGGCCCCGAGGACGCGCGGGACCTGGACATCGCCACCGCGGCCGGCGTCGCCGTCCGCCCCGGGAGCGGCGGCGGGGCGAAGGACGTGTGGCGCCCGCAGCAGGCGCGCCCGCCCCGGCCGAGAGGACCCCGCGGGATCGGCGGCTGGGTCTTCCTGTTCGCGCTTGCCGCGGCCGGTCTGGGCACGGGGCTCACGTGGGAGACGCACCCTCTCGGCATCAGCCTGCAGACGGGCCTGGCGTGCGCGCTCGGCGTGATCGGTCTGGGGATCGCCGTCAGTGCCTTCCTGGGCCGCACGGGCGCCGGGTCGATCGTCCTCGCGATCCTCACGGCGGGCCTGCTCGCCGGGTCGACCGCCGTGCCCCACGACATCGGCACGGACTGGACCCGCACGGGCTGGCGGCCGGCCTCGGTCGCGCAGATACGCCCGATGTACGACCTGGGCGCGGGCGAGGGCGAGCTGGACCTGTCGGCGGTCCGGGTCCCCGCGGGGGACACGGTCTCCACCGAGGTCGAGGTGGGGCTGGGCCGCATCCATGTGATCGTCCCCCGGGACGCGACCGTGCGGCTGCGTGTCGAGGTGGGGCTGGGTGACATCCAGGTGCCGGGCGACGGACGGAAGGACGTGGACGTGGCACCGGGCAAGTACAAGGAGATGACCCTGCAGCCGCCCCCGGGGGCGGAGAAGGCGGGCACGCTGCGGCTCGACCTCAGGGTCGGCGCGGGCCAGGCGGAGGTGAGCCGTGCTGCGTCATGAGTTCCAGCCCGGCCGGCTGGTCGCCGGCACCGCCCTGCTCGCGGCCGCGGTGATCTACGGGGGAGACGCGGGAGGGGCCTGGGAGACCCCGTGGTTCGTGGTGATCCCGCTCGTCGTGGGCGGCCTCTGCCTGGCCGGCGCGGTGGGCGTCGTGACCGGCCAGGTGCGCCGCCGCCGGGTCCGCCCGGCCCCGGAAGGGGCGGACGCCGCCGGCCATGCGCGGAATCCGGGGGGTTAGTGACCTGAGTCAGAGATTCGCCGCCTACTGCCGACGAATCTCTGACTCAGGTCACTAGAAGGTTCCGCGTCGGCGCCGTGCGCGGAGGGCGGCGTCGACGGACAGCAGCGGGGCCCCGGCGAGGATCAGCGGGGTCCAGGCCATGAGGTACGGAAGGTCGTTGCCGTAGTAGTACGGATCGGCCGCCCAGCTCACGGTCAGCCACAGGCTGAGCGAGATCAGCGCCCCGCCGAGGGCGGCGATCCGGGTGAGCAGCCCGAGCAGGGTGCCGATGCCGACGGCCAGCTCGCCGAAGGCGATGGCGTAGCCGAAGCCGACGGGGCTCTTCAGCGCCATGTCGACCAGCGCGGGGATGGCGGAGGAGTCACGCACGGCACGCATCATGTCGCCGATCGACCCGGCCCCGGAGTCCTTGAGGAAGGCGCTGTCGGTGAGCTTGTCCAGGCCGGCGTAGACGAAGGTGACGCCGAGGAAGATCCGCAGCGGCAGCAGGGCGTAGCGGGCGGCCCTGTCCCGCAGCCCGCCGTCGCCGTCGGGACGTGGGGTGTAACTGTCTGCGCGCATGCCGTGCGTCATGTCGCCGCCGCCTCTCGACTCCGGGCCCACCTGGACAGACCGAACGTACGGCAATCGGCGCCGGATGCACCCCGACGACAGCGTTTTCTCAGGGAAGCGACAGCGACCCGCCAGTACGTCCGCTCGTGAGGTCACTCCGTGACGTCGATGGTGTACCGGTTGGTCTCCACCCCGGCCGCGGTGACGACCTGCACGTCGACCCGGCCGGGCTCCACGTCCGCGGGGACCGGCACGGTCAGCAGGTCGTCGGTCGGGTTGTCGAAGCCGCCCACCACCGGCACCAGCGGCACATGGACGTTCACCGGGCCGACCCGCACCACCATGCGCGCCAGCCGGTCCGCGCCCTGCGCCCCGGCCGGGACGAACCCGGTGCCGCGGATCTCGATGTCGTCGCCGGTGCGGATGGGCGCGTCCAGGTCGCCGGCCTCCCGGGCCCGCACCACGGAGAGGATCACCGGGCGCCCGCCCTCGGCGTACTTGCCCGCGAGGTAGGTGCCCGCCGACACCAGCACCACCACGGCGAGGCCCCAGGGCAGGTCGGGCAGCTGGTCCGGGCGGCGGGCCAGCCGTACGGCGGCGAAGGCGAGGGCGACGGCGTTGATGACGACGTACTGGATGTCGGCGAAGCTGCCGCGTCCGGAGTCGTCGGTGAGCAGGTCGGCCGCCCTGGGCCGGTGGGCGCGCACCTTCTGCAGCCGCTGCCCCTGCACCCGCAGCCCGACCACCCGGCGCACCAGCACGGCGATCCCGCAGACGACGGCGAGGACGGTCACCACACCGGCGCCGCGGGCGAGTTCCAGGCCCTCGATCAGCGCGTCCCGCTCCCGGGGGTCGGAGGCGGCCGCGAGCCGCCCCACCAGCACGAGCACGGCGAACGCGACGAGCAGCACCCAGGAGCCGGCCACGGCGCGGGACGTGGAGAGCCGGTTGTCCTCGCCGATGACCGGGGCGAGCGCGCCGCCCCGCGCCCGGTGGAACCAGGACGCCCCGCTGAGCGCACCCGCCACCAGGACCGCGGCCAGCAGCCCGGCGGTGCGCGCGGAGGTCCAGCCCGCGCCGATCGCGGTGAGCGCCTGCACGAGCAGCAGCGCGAGGACCCCGGCCCAGACGACGACCGCCGTCCGCTGCCACAGGCGGGCCAGCCAGGCGGCGCCCTCGGCCCGGCCGCGTTCGGCCACCGCCTCGGCGGCCTGGGCGAGTTCCTCGGAGACCCACTGCCGGGAAGCGGAGGCGGAGTGGGCCACGGCGGCCGGGAGACCCTGGCCGGTGGCGTACTCGTCCCGCTTCACCAGGAACGCGGCGACCGCGCGCCGATGTCCCTCACGCGCCCCGTGCGGACAGTCCCCGCAGGTGCAGCCGCCCTCGTGGGCAGCCGGGTCCGCTCCGCCCTGCCTAGCCTCCTGCACCGCCACGCCCGAAGCCGCCTTCCCGCACTACCCGACACCACTCGACATACCGCGACCGCCCTCGGCGGCCACCGGACAACTCCCCCGCACCGGAAGCGAATTGTGCCCTACACCAAGCCCGTCCCGTCCGCCGGGCCCGGCCGCCGCGGGTGAATCTCGAGGCGTCAGGTTGACGCGCACTCTCCTCAACCGGAAGACAGGCGCTCAGTCCAGCAGATCCGGCTCGCTCCGCGTGATCTCCCGCCACATCGGCTGGTAGTTGATCCACGCCACCAGGTCCCCGCCCAGCTGCTCCCGCGTGGCCACCGCCTGGCGGTGTTCGATCAGCACGGGGCGGCCGGCTGCCCGCGCGGTGAGCTGCACCTGGCAGGAGCGTTCCATGGTCATGAACCACCAGGCCGCCGCGTCCACCGAGTCGCCCACGGTCAGCAGCCCGTGGTTGCGCAGCACCAGCGCCTTGCGGGTGCCGAGGGCGGCGGCGATGCGACGGCCCTCCTCGGGGTCGACGGTGACGGAGGTGTAGGCGTCGTAGAGGGCGTGGTCCTCGTAGAAGGCGCAGCTCTCCTGGGTGATCGGGTCGAGCAGCTCACCGAGGGCGGCGAGGGTGCGTCCGTGCACGGAGTGGCAGTGGGCGACGGCGACGACGTCGGGCCGGGCCGCGTGCACCTGGGCATGGACGGCGAAGGCGGCCTGGTTGACGTGGTGTCCGCCCTCGACGACCTGGCCGTCCTGGTTGGCGAGCACCAGGTCGCTCACGGTGACGTGGCGGAACGGTATGCCGAACGGGTTGACCCAGAAGCAGTCGCTGAACTCGGGGTCGCGTGCGGTGATGTGCCCGGAGACGCCGTCCTCGTAGCCGAGCCGCCCGAACAGCCGCAGCGCGCCCGCCAGCCGCTCCTTGCGGTGTTTGCGCTCGTCCTCGAGGGACTCGTGCATGGGCGGCATGGCGAACTGCAGTTTGTCGGTGGGCACCGGCAGGGGCGGAGTGGGCCCGTGCATGAGTCCTCCCGCGGGGGGTTCGCGTACGGGGCGGAAGTTACCCGTGGGGCGCGCCGTACGACAGCTCTGTTCCGTAACACCGGACATCCGCCGGATACCCGGCGGACCACCCGGATACCCGACAGAGGGTGTCGGTTTTCGGGGTCACACTCGCTCCATGAGCACGCACACGGACATGGACGGCCGGAAGGACGCCGGCGTCACCTGGGGAGCGTTCACCGCTGCCGAGCCCGACCTGGCGCGGACGGTCGAGGACCGCTTCGCCGCCCACACGCACCACGTCCTCGCGACCCTCCGCAAGGACGGCTCCCCGCGTACCTCGGGGCTGGAGGTGCGCTTCCTGGACGGCGAGCTGTGGTTCGGGATGATGCCGGGGTCGATGAAGGCGCTGGACCTGCGCCGCGACCCCCGTTTCTCGCTCCAGGCCAACCCGGGCGAGGGCACGACCATGGGCGGCGGCGACGTGCGGATCGCCGGCCGGGCGGTCGAGGTGCCGGAGGACGACACGGAGACCCGCGCCCGGTACGCCGAAGAGGTGGAACCGCCGGAGCCGTTCCACCTCTTCCGCACCGAGGTCACGGAGGTCGTGCGGACCTCCGTGGAGGACGAGAAGTATCTCGTCGTGCAGGTCTGGAGGCCCGGAGCGCCGGTGCGCACGCTCAAACGGACATGACCTGCGACTACTGGGAGATCACTCCCACTCGATGGTGCCCGGCGGCTTGGACGTGACGTCCAGCACGACCCGGTTGACGTCCCGGACCTCGTTGGTGATCCGCGTGGAGATCTTCGCGAGGACGTCGTACGGCAGCCGCGACCAGTCGGCGGTCATGGCGTCCTCGGAGGACACCGGGCGCAGCACGATCGGGTGACCGTAGGTGCGGCCGTCGCCCTGGACGCCGACCGAGCGGACGTCGGCGAGCAGCACCACGGGGCACTGCCAGATGTCGCGGTCGAGGCCGGCCGCGGTCAGCTCCTCGCGGGCGATCGCGTCGGCCTCGCGGAGCAGGTCGAGCCGCTCCTTGGTGACCTCGCCGACGATGCGGATGCCCAGGCCGGGGCCGGGGAAGGGCTGCCGGTGGACGATCTCCTCGGGCAGGCCGAGCTCCTGGCCGACCATCCGGACCTCGTCCTTGAACAGCTTGCGCAGCGGCTCGATCAGCTTGAACTCAAGGTCCTCGGGGAGGCCGCCCACGTTGTGGTGGGACTTGATGTTGGCGGTGCCGGTGCCCCCGCCGGACTCGACGACGTCCGGGTAGAGGGTGCCCTGCACCAGGAACTCCACCGCGGGGCCCTCGTCGGCGATGATCTCGGCCTGGGCCTGCTCGAAGACCCGGATGAACTCACGGCCGATGATCTTGCGCTTCTGCTCGGGGTCGGAGACCCCGGCCAGCGCCTTGAGGAACCGCTCCTCGGCGTCGACGACCTTGAGCTGGACGCCGGTCGCGGCGACGAAGTCCTTCTCGACCTGCTCGGTCTCGCCCTTGCGCATCAGACCGTGGTCGACGTAGACGCAGGTCAGCTGGGAGCCGATGGCCTTCTGGACGAGGGCGGCGGCCACGGCGGAGTCGACGCCGCCGGAGAGGCCGCAGATGGCGCGCTTGTCGCCGACCATCTCGCGGATGGCGGCCACCTGCTCGTCGATGACGTTGCCGGTGGTCCAGTTCGGCGTGAGGCCCGCACCGCGGTACAGGAAGTGCTCCAGCACCTGCTGCCCGTGCGTGGAGTGCATCACCTCGGGGTGGTACTGGACGCCGTAGAGCTTCTTCTCGTCGTTCTCGAAGGCGGCGACCGGCACGACGTCCGTGGACGCGGTGACGGTGAAGCCCTCGGGGGCGGCGGAGCAGGCGTCGCCGTGCGACATCCAGACCGCCTGCTCCTCGGGGGTGCCCTCGAAGAGGGTGGAGGAGTTCTTGGAGACGTGCAGGTCGGTGCGGCCGTACTCACGGGCGCCGGTGTTGTCCACCTGGCCGCCCAGCGTCTGGGCCATGAGCTGGAAGCCGTAGCACATGCCGAAGACGGGGACGCCGGCCTCGAACAGCGCGCGGTCGAGGCGGGGGGCGCCCTCCTCGTACACGGACGAGGGGCCGCCGGAGAGGATGATCGCCGCGGGGTTCTTGGCGAGGATGTCCGCGACCGGCATGGTGCTCGGCACGATCTCGCTGTAGACCCGCGCCTCGCGGACGCGACGGGCGATGAGCTGGGCGTACTGCGCGCCGAAGTCGACGACCAGGACGGTGTCGGGCGCGTTGGCAGCGGGAGTCGCTGATGACACGAGGTGCCTTCCGGCGGTGGGGAGGGGGTCTTGTGCCTCCCGATTCTACCGAGACGACGAGAAGGTCCGTCCCGGCCCGGCAGCCGGCCGGCGTCCCACGCCACGTCTCACCATGCGGGCCGGGCGTTGGACGGACCGGGCCGACCGGGCATACTGGCCCCATGCTCACGCACCCGACCTTCCTCTTTACCTATGGCACCCGGCCCGCCGGCTGCCATGGTCGTGCTGCTTGAGCAACTGACAAGCGACTTCCCAGGCGCCCCGGGCCGACAGGTCCGGGGCGCCTGGCGTTTCACCGGACCGTGTCGCTCCGGGGCCCCGTCCACCGAGGAGCCCCGACATGACCGCCGCCACCACCACCGAGCCCACCGAGAAGACCGGCGCCCGCACCCCTGAGGCCGCCGAGCTGATCAGCGACGCCCGTGAGCGGATCGACGCGCTGGACGACCGGATCATCGGTCTGGTGCAGGAACGGATGGCGGTGTCCGCCGTGATCCAGAAGGAACGGATCGCCTCCGGCGGCCGCCGTGTGAATCTCTCCCGCGAGATGGAGATCCTCGCCACGTACCGGAACGCCCTGGGCAAGCCGGGCACCGCGCTCGCCATGACCCTGCTGGAGCTGTGCCGGGGCAAGATCTGAGTCCGCGTCCCGGGCACGGGCGTACGGACGGCGTCACCCAGGTACGGATCGCCTCTCACCCGTCCGGTGCGTGACCGGCGGGCCGGGCCGGTCGTTGGTCCCGGTGTCCGCGCCAGCCAGGGGCGGACCGGAGCAGCACACGCGTGGCTCGCCGGAGCGATGAGACGTACGGCTCGTGCCGTGCGTCGTGGGACCTCGTTCCGGTACCGGTGACCGGGAGGCAGGGGACAGCCGCCCCGGTCACGCGAGAGATCGGCCGGCCCCGGGGACGCCCGGGGCCGGCCGACGCGCGTCCGGGACCCGCAGCGCTCAGGTACGGGTGAGGACCCCGCACTCGTCCGGGTCGCCGTCGCGGGACACGCCCGTGCTGCGGTCGTACGGGTCGCGGGTCTCGCCGTGCCGCGGGGGCTCGGTCCGCAGGTCGCCGGAGAAGGAGGGGTTGATCAGCCCGTCGCCCCACCGGCAGTCGTCGTTGCCGATCTCACTCGCGTGGTCCCGGATCCACAGACCTCCGCGGGCACGTGATCCACGTCACGTAAAGATTCTGTGAGTTGCGGGACAACCATCCGGGGGCCTCGGTGATCGAACTCACCGACAACAGGGACCAGACCCGTGCGCCCCACACGGAGGCGCCCTTCGACTCGTGCCGCGAGCGTGCGGCACGCCGGACTCACCGAGGTCTTCATGAAGCTTCGCCGCGCCCTGGCCGCAGCGGCCGCGACGGCAGCGATAGTCCCGGCCGCCCTCCTCGCGGCCCCGGCCGCCCACGCGACCGACCCCGCGTCCGCCGCCTCCGCGTCCCAGTCGACGGAGACGGCAACGACCACCCCGACGACCGACCCCGCCGAGACGGACTCCACGGAGTCCGGCGCCGGCCGGCAGGACGGACAGCCGGGGCAGAACACCGACGGGACCGAGAACGGCGACGGGACCGGCGAGGAGGGGAACGGCGCCGAGGACGGCGCCGACGACTCCGCCTCCCCCTCCTCCACCTCGTCGCCCTCGGCGACCGCCTCCCCCTCGCCGAGCGCCGGCGAGAGCACCCCGGCCGAGGAGGACCCGGAGCTCTGCCTGGACGAGGACGGCGAGAGCACCGCCGAGCTCAGCGACGACCTGCGCAGCGGTCTGTCGGGCCTGCCCGAGACGATCGTCGCGGGCAGCGGCTGGACCACGTTCTCCTTCGACGTCAGCAACCGCGGCGACGAGGAGATCAAGAACATCAAGCCGCTGATCGGCGTCGCCGCGATCGGCTGGGCGGACGTCCGCGACTACTCCGGCCAGATCACGGTCCAGGCGTACGACAAGGCGACCGGCAGGTGGAACACGCTCGCGGACGCCGCGGGCGAGGGCGCCACGTTCGCCGCGTTCTCGCTCGGTGCCGGCCAGTCCGTCTCCTACCAGCTGCGGCTCTCCGTCAGCGGCAAGGTGCCGGACGCGCTGGGCCTCACCGGCGGTTTCGCCGAGTACTCGGACACCGAGGGCTGCTGGATCGCCGACGACCCGAACGGCTGGATCTACTTCTTCGACATCCTCGCCGCCGGCTCCGACGCCGGTGACCCCGACGACGCCAAGCCGCAGACCGGCGGCGTCAAGGAGCTCGACAAGGTCAGCGAGGTGAAGGTCACCGGCAGCCTCGCCGAGACCGGCTCGAACTCCGCCCTGCCGGTGATCGGCCTGGTCGGCGGCGCCGCCGTCGTGGCCGGCGCGGGTGCGCTGTTCGTCGTACGCCGCCGCAAGGCCGGCGCGCAGGCGTGACCTGGGCCGCCCGTTCGCGGCGGCCCCCGTGACAAGGGGAAAGGACCTGAGCTCGGAGGGGGGCACAGGTCCTTTCCCCTTGAGTCGTGCGCCGCGTGGGCGCTACTTCTTCGGCGGCACCGCCGGCATCCCCAGGAACGGCAGCTTCAGCGCGCCGAACGCGTCCGCCGGGACGGCCGGGGCCTTCGGCTCCACCGGCTTCAGCCGCCGGTACTCCTCGCCCTGCGCGGGACGCGGGTCCTCCTCGCCCTTGTTGGGCCAGAACGACATCGCCCGCTCCGCCTGCGCGGTGATGGTCAGCGACGGGTTCACCCCGAGGTTCGCGGAGACCGCCGAACCGTCGACGACCGTGATCCCGGGGTGCCCGTACAGCCGGTGGTACGGGTCGATCACGCCGGTCTCCGGGGAGTCGCCGATCGCACAGCCGCCGAGGAAGTGGGCGGTGAGCGGCATGCCCGTCAGCTCGCCGACGTTGGAGCCGGGGAAGCCGTTGATCTCCTCGGCCAGCGCGGACGCGCCGTCGGTCGCCGCCTTGATCTGCTTGGGGTTGGGGGCGCCGTGCCCCTGGCGCGCGGTGAGCAGCCCGCGGCCCGGCCCGGACGGCTTGAGGTACGTCGTCAGGGAGTTGTCCAGCGACTGCATCACCAGGCCGATGATGGTCCGCTCCGACCAGCGCCGGTTGGACAGCGAGCGCAGCATCAGCAAGGGGTGGCGCGCCGCGTTGCCGAGCCAGCCGAGCACCCGGACGGCGCCGGAGGCGTTGTCGGCGTACGGCACCTGGAGGATCGACAGGGAGCCCATCGAGTTGGAGCCCTTGCCGTAGCGGACCGGCTCGATGTGGGTGTTCTCGTCCGGGTGGATGGAGGACGTGATGGCCACACCGCGGGTGAAGTCGGCCTTCGCCTCGCCGGTCGCCTTGCGGTAGCGCCGGTCGTCGGTCTGCGCGCCCACCAGCGCCTCGGAGTTGGTACGGGTCATCTCGCCCAGCCGGTCCGAGAGGTGGGGGAGCTGCCCGCCCGTGCGCATCCGGTGCAGCAGCGTCTGCGTGCCGTAGGTGCCGGCGGCCAGCACCACCCGGCGGGCGGTGAACATACGGCCCTGGCCCTTGCGCCGGTCGTTCGTGGGCAGGGTGGCGACGGCGAACCCGCCGCGCGAGTCCTCCGTGACCGACACGGCCGTGGTCATCGGGTGGACGACCGCGCCCGCCTTCTCGGCGAGGTACAGGTAGTTCTCGTTGAGGGTGTTCTTCGCGCCGTGCCGGCAGCCCGTCATGCACTCGCCGCACTCGGAGCAGGCCCGCCGCGAGGGCCCCACCCCGCCGAAGTACGGGTCGGGCACCTCCTGCCCCGGCGTGGCCTTGACCTTGCCGTCGGCGTCCTCGCCGTCGCCGAAGAAGACCCCGACGGGCGCCATGTGGAAGGTGTCGCCGCAGCCCATCTTCTCGGCCGCCGCCTTGAGATGGACGTCCGAGGGGGTCATCGTCGGGTTGAGCCGCACGCCGAGCATGCGCCGCGCCTGGTCGTAGTACGGCGCCAGCTCCTCCTGCCAGTTCGTGATGTTCCCCCACTGGGGGTCCTCGAAGAACGGCTTCGGCGGCACGTAGAGGGTGTTGGCGTAGTTCAGCGAGCCGCCGCCTACCCCCGCGCCGGCCAGCACCATCACGTTGCCGAGCAGATGGATGCGCTGGATGCCGTACATGCCGAGCTTGGGCGCCCAGAGGTAGTTCTTCAGGTCCCAGGAGTTCTTCGGCAGCGACTCGCGGGTCCAGCGGCGGCCGGCCTCCAGCACGCCGACGCGGTAGCCCTTCTCGGTCAGCCGGAGCGCCGAGACGGAACCGCCGAAGCCGGAGCCGACGACGAGGACGTCGTAGTCGTAGCCGTCGTCGTCCGGGGCGGGGGCGGAGTTCTCCTGTGACACGTGCTCTCCTCGTCGAAAGCTCTCGTTCATTGCCGCGCTCCGCCGGGACGGGGACCCGGCGGAGGGACCTGGCGGAAGGGGACGGACCCGGCGGGGGGCCTAGCGGAAACGGAACGCCTTCATCAGGCGCAGGCTGCGGCTCATGAAGGCCGCGTACTTCTCGTCGTCCATGCCGAGCGACGGCGCCATCGGCAGCAGCCGCTGCTGGGCGACGGTCTGGGCCTCGGTGTACTTGAGGATGCCCTCCGAGCCGTGCCGGCGACCGAGACCGGAGTCCTTCATGCCGCCCATCGGGGACTGCACGCTGCCGTACGCGGGCGCGTAGCCCTCGTTGACGTTGACCGTGCCGGTGCGCAGGCGGGCGGCGATCTCCCGGCCGCGGCGGGCGTTCTTCGTCCACACCGACGAGTTGAGCCCGTACGGCGTCCCGTTGGCGCGCTCGACCGCCTCGTCCTCGGAGGAGAAGCGGTATACGGAGACGACCGGGCCGAAGGTCTCCTCCGTGCACACGCTCATCGGGGCCTCGACCCCGTCGAGGATGGTCGGCTCGTAGAAGTAGGGGCCGATGTCCGGGCGGGCGGTGCCGCCGGCGAGGACCTTGGCGCCCTTGGCGACGGCGTCCTCGACGTGCCGGGTCACCGCGTCCAGCTGGCGCTGCCCGACCAGGGAGCCCATGTCGGCGCCGTAGGCGAGGGCGGTGCCCAGACGCAGCGCCTTGGTGCGGGCGGCGAAGCGCTCCAGGAAGGCGTCGGCGACCGACTCGTGGACGTAGAGCCGCTCGATGGAGATGCAGAGCTGGCCGGCGGAGGAGAAGCAGGCGCGGACGGCGCCGGCGGCGGCCTTGTCCAGGTCGGCGTCCCCCAGCACCAGCATGGCGTTCTTGCCGCCGAGTTCGAGGGAGACCCCGACCAGGCGGGCGGCGGCTCCCTGGGCGACCTCGCGGCCGGTGCGGGTGGAGCCGGTGAACGAGACGTAGTCGGCGTGCCGGACGACCTCGGGGCCGACGACCGGGCCCTCGCCGAGGACGACCTGGAACACGTCGGCGGGCAGCCCGGCCTCGATCAGCAGGTCGCGGGCCCACAGCGCGGTCAGGCAGGTCTCCGTGTCGGGCTTCATGACGACCGCGTTGCCCGCGACGAACGCCGGGAGCGCGTCGCCGACGGACAGTTCGAGCGGGTAGTTCCAGGGCGCGATCTGGCCGATGACGCCGCGCGGGTGGCGGAGTTCGGTGACCTTCGTCAGCACCGGCACGGCGCCCGTGTGCCGCTTGGGCCGCAGGTAGGCGGCGGCGCGGCGGCCGTAGTGGCGGGCGGCTACGGCGACCGCCTGGACCTCCTCGTGGGCGTGCAGCCGGGCCTTGCCGGTCTCCAGCTGGACCAGGTCCAGCACCTCGGCCTGTCGGCTCAGCACCAGGTCGTGGAAGCGCAGCAGCACGGCGGCGCGCTCCCGGACCGGCACCCGCGCCCACACGGCCTGGGCGGCGCGGGCCGCCTCGAACGCCTTCGCCACGTCCTCGGGCGTCGACTCGGGCAGGTCGGCCAGCTTCTCGCCGGTGAACGGCGTGTGGTTGGCGGTACGGCCGGAACCCGCCACGCCCTTGGTGAGCTGGGCGACCAGTTCCGGCGTCACCACGTCGGCGGCGGTGCGTACGCCCTGGGGTGCGGGGGCCAAGGGGTTGGTGCCGGTCGTTTCCCGGGTCTGCGCGTCCGTCATGAGGCGCAGAGTATGCCGGGGCGCACGCTTTGTGTACCCGTCGGTAACAGATTCACCCAGGGCTCACACATTGCCAGTGAACGCTGGCAACGAAGCCGCTGATCAGCGCGTTGCGGTCACCGGCGTTTCACGCACCGGTGACCGTGCGGGCATGCGTCAGCGCTTGTGGACGTCGTAGGCGTCGAAGACCGTGCGGGCGATCTCGCGGCCGTCCTCCGCGAAGTAGCCCTTCGCCGGGTAGACGACCCACAGCCGGTACATGTCGCCGTCCTTGTTGCGGTAGTACAGGACCTGCGCCTCGCGCTCCAGCGGCGGTGTGGTGGTCGTCGTGAAGACGATCGTGTTCGTCGCCGCGTCCTGCTCCTTGTACGTCGTCTCCCTGGGCCGCCCCTTCGGCGCCGGGGTGTCGGCGATCCCCCAGGAGAACTCGCCGTCCTTCAGTTCGTTCCAGTGGGCGAACGCCTGCTCGGACGCGGACGCCGGGATCGCGTTGCCCTTGTCCTCGGCCTTCAGGTCGCGGTCGGTCTCGATCCGCACCATGCCGCTCGGGTCGGTGAAGGAGGCGACGGTGCCGTCGGAGTCCTCAGCCGGCTTGTCCTTCACGAAGCCCTCCGGCACCGCGAGGGACACGCCCACCCGGTCGCCGAGGTCGTGCGTCTTCCAGCCGTCGGGCAGCGGTCCCGCGAACGGGTCCGCGATCACCAGGCCCACCACGACGGCCGCCGCGACCACCGCGGCGCCGAGTCCCAGCAGTGCCGTGCGGCCGACACGGATGCCGCCCGCACGGCCCGGCACGGGCAGCATGGCCATCTGGGTGGGCTGCGGCACGGGCGGGTTCGCGACGGTCTCCAGGGCGGCGCGGACCTGGGCGGCGTTCGGGCGGCGCGCCGGGTCCTTCTGGAGCAGCGCGGTGATGATCTCGGCCAGCGGGCCCTGCGCGGAGGCGGGCGGCGCCGGCGTGGCGTTGAGGACGGACTGGAGGGTGGCGGGCGTGTTGCTGCGGCGGAACGGCGACACGCCCTCCGTCGCCGCGTACAGCACCACGCCGAGCGACCACAGGTCGGAGGCGGGGCCGGGGCGCTGGCCCAGCACCCGCTCGGGGGCGATGTACTCGGGCGAGCCGACGAAGCCGCCGGTGTCGGTCAGGTTGGTCTCGCCCTCGATCTGGGCGATGCCGAAGTCGGTGAGCACGACCCGGTCGTGACGGCCCAGCAGCACGTTGTCCGGCTTGACGTCGCGGTGCAGGACGCCCGCCGCGTGCGCGGCCTCCAGCGCGCCGAGCACCTCCAGGCCGACGCGGGCGGCCTCGCGCGCGGAGAGCGTGCCCTCCTCCTGGAGCACCGCGCCTAGCGAACGGCCCTGGACGAGCTCCATCACGATCCACGGCCGGCCGTCGACCACGGCGACGTCGTGGACGCTGACCACGGCGGGGTGGTCGAGCCGGGCGGCGGCGCGGGCCTCACGGCGCATCCGCTCGAAGACATTGGCCTGTTCACGTTCGGGAAGGTGGTCGGGGACCCGGGGCTCCTTGACGGCGACCTCACGGTCCACCGTCTCGTCCTTGGCCCGCCACACGGTGCCCATGCCGCCGTGGCCGAGCTTGGCGAGCAGCCGGTAGCGGCCCGCGATCACCCGTCCCGCGCCGGGGTCGGGCGCGGACACGCCGGCCTGCCCCGGGTGGCCCGCCGGCGCGGCCT
>NZ_CP058273.1:4340893-4341494 GCF_024760485.1 Streptomyces thermocarboxydus | reverse complement strand
GGCGCGGCCTGCCGGGAACCGCTCCCCTGCGCGCCGTCCCGTCCGCGTGCGCCGTCCGGCGCGGGGTGCGGCGCCCGGCCGTGCGCGTACGCCGGGTCGTCCCCCTGCGGCGGGACCATGACGGTCGGCGCCGCGTACGGATTGCCGGGGTGCGGCACGGCCGCCGGCGGGTTCGGGTTGGGCGGTTGCAGACCAAAACTGGTCGGCTCGTCTGCCCCGTTGCGGGCTCCCCCGTCACTGCTCATGGGTTCATGCATACCGTGCCGGACCACCGCCGTTCCACAGCGGGTGGCCACCGGTCACAGACCCGTGACCGACGCCGGAACTTATGTCGCCTTTATACGGCTATGCGGCCGAGGAGGAGACGGAGACCTCGGGCCACGCGGGGCTCTCCTCCCCCACGGGCTCCGGACTCCCGTCCCCCGCGGGCGTGGTGGGCTCACCGGTCCCCGAGGACGAGGTGGCGTCGGCTCTGGAGGACGAGGTGACGCCGGCCCCCGAGGGCGACGGCGCCGGCCGCTGCGGGGTGGTCGCGGGCGGCACCGGCCCGGGCGTCGACCCGGTCACCGGGGCCTCGGGCGCCGTGGTGCTCGGCGTGCCG